>JAOSJP010000012.1 GCA_027494015.1 Anaerolineae bacterium | reverse complement strand
CAGCAGGTAGCTGTAGCCCGCCACGACCATCAGGTATAGGAGCGCCCCAATCATGCTCAGCGCCAGGTTGGCGACTGGCGGATCAAACTCCGGCCAGAGGAGCATGGACAGCAGGAAGCCGGCCAGACACGCCCCCAGCACCAGGGCCATGACCGCCGCTGTGTTGAGCGCGCGCCCCAGCAGGTAATGGCGGCGCGAGACCGGCAGGCTGAGCAGCATGTCCATCGTGTGGTCGCGCTCGGCGTTGGTGAAGGCGTTGAACGCCTGGGCGATGACAATCGCGCCGAGGATGAGCACGCTGTAGCTGGCGAACTCCGTCTGCACCCATGTGCCCGGCTCGGTCATGTCGAAATCCGCCATGTCTCCGCCGTAGAACATGGCCAGAACGCCCTCGGGATAAGAGTCGATCAGTTCCTTCCACTCATCAGCCTGATTCTTGACAGCCGGGTACATGGCCATCAGCAACATCACATACAGCCCGAAGCCGAGCGAGAGCCAGAATGCTGACCGCCGCGAGTCACGGAATGCCTTGCGAAAGATGGCCGTCATCGCTCACGCCTCCTTCTTGCCGTAGTAGGCCAGGAAGATCTCTTCCAGCGAGGGGTGCTCCACCCCCACATCGGTGACGGTGTGCTGCGCGGCCAGCTTGATCACGGCGTCCATACTGGCTTCGCCGCCCACGCGCATGCGCAGCCGCGCCCCGTCGGACTCGATCTCAGCCACGCCGGGCAGCGCGCGGAAGCGCTCGGCGGGCGCTGCCCCGTCGAAGACCAGGGTCAGCCAGCGGAAGGAGACGCGCGTCAGGTCGGCGACCGACTCTACTGCTTCCAGTCGCCCCTCGCGGATGATGCCCACCCGGTCGCAGATCGCCTCGACTTCGGGCAGGTTGTGCGACGAGAGGAAGATGGTGCGCCCCTCGGCGCGCGTCTCGCGCATCACCTCGTGCAGCACCTGCTGCATCAGCGGGTCGAGGCCCGTTGACGGCTCGTCGAGGATGAGCAGCTCCGGCTTGTGGGCCAGGGCCACGATCAGCCCCATCTTGCGCTTCATGCCCGTAGACAGCCCCTTGAGCGCGCGCCCCAGGTCGTGGTCGAGCAGTCCGGCCAGCCGCTCCGCCTCAGCAACGTAACCGTTGGTCGCCCCGCGCACATCCTCCAGCCAGCGGATGTACTGCATGCCCGTCCAGTTGTCCAGCAGGGCCAGCTCTGAGGGCAGGTAGCCGATGCGCGCGCGGATGGCCACGCTGTCGCGCACGCTGTCCAGCCCGAAGATGGACGCTGACCCTTCACTGGGGCGGATGAAGTCGAGCAGCGTGCGGATGGTGGTTGTCTTGCCGGCGCCGTTCGGCCCCAGAAAGCCGAAAATCTCGCCCTCAAAGACGCTGAGATTCACGTCCTGGATGGCGGTCAGCTTGCCGTAGCGGTGAGTCAGGCTGTGCGTCTGGATGACGACGCCCTGCTCCTGCGTCATGATGATCTCCCTTCGCGACGGCCCCCGGCGCGCGCCCTATGCGGGCAAGCGGAGATCCGAGAGCGTAGCACATTCTTCAATATTTAGGGTAGCCGAAGGAAATATTTTGAATGATTGAATTTTAGCATACATTGGCCATCGCGCAAGCTGAGATCAGCCTAACATCGGCGCCCCCCGGTCAAGGGAGTTCGCTCCTACGAGGCTGCCATTCAGCGGGCAACGCGCGGGCACCAGAAAAGAGAATTCCTCGAATTTCGAATTTCGAAATTAAACAGATCAGCCATCCGCTCCCCGTGCTGGGGCTACAATCTGGTGAATGCCGGTACAATGGCGCAGCCGCGCGGGAGGAAGGAACCCCCATGCCCCCGCGCGACTCAAGGTATACTCGCCCAAGGAGATCGGGGTCGGCCGATGGCGCATCCGCCTCAGGCGCTGGGCGACGACGGTCGCTTCGGGCGACCTTCACGCTCAAAACGCTGATCGTCCTGCTCGTATTCATCGTGGCACTGGTGCCCATCCTGGTGATCGCGCTGCTCAGTTACCGGTCCGGCGACGATGAGGGGTGCGGCCCCGCTGCCCCGACAACCTATGCGGCGCACACGCACGCGACCGGCCTGGCCGTCGAGATCAAGGGCGGGATGCAGCTTGTCTTCAACGTCAGTCCGGCAGCGCAGCTTTACCAGCTTGTGGACGGCGCGTTGGAACAGCGTGACGGCGACCTGGCCGACGTCAATCTCAGGCACATTGCGGTGGATGTCAACGACGCGACGCTGGCCCTGGGCGAGCGGCTGCCGGTGGAAGTTGCGCTGGAGGTGCGCCGTCGGGATACGGGCGAGATCGTCGTGCAGGCCAGCGCCCCGGCCATGGTTGCGCCAGGGCACGGCTACCACTTCGGCGACAACTACCTGGTGCCGGCAGGCGCCGCCTACGACTGGACGGTGACGATCAGCCCGGTGCTGGCCCTGCGCCAGGAGGGCGCCCAAGACCTGTGGCTGGAGCCGGTCGTGTGGACGGGCGGCTTCACGCTCGACGCGGACGGTCAAGCCAGCGGCCAAACCAGCTCGCCGATGATGATCGGCGAGCTAACCCAGGACGGCCTGCACATCATGCTCAGCCAGCAGGACGCCCGCCCGCTCTACGCGCTGGAGGACGGCACGACCGTGCCGGAGCCGCTCGAACCGCTCAGCCGCTATTACGTGGTGGATGTCACCGATCATGCCGTCAACTACGAGGCCAAGCTGCCCGGCGCGACGGTGACCGTCACCTTTCGCCGCTATGGAGTGGCGCTGGTCGTGCCCTTCCCGCCGGTTATCTCGCCGCAATACGGCTTCCACTACGGGGCCAACGTCGCCCTGGAGCCGGGCGATTGGACGGTGGAGATCGAGGTGAGCGGCCTGGACTTCCTGCGTCACGCCGGGGCCGCGCTGAGCCTGGCCCGCGCGCCGGTGCGCGCCTCGTTTGACCTCTCCCTGGACGAGCCAGAAACATGACCTCTACCGCAATACTTGTGACGAAATGCACATTGTCCGCCCTGGTTGAATGACGTTATAACCTCTGCGGGTGGCCTGGAGCAGACCTTCTGCCCCACAGCGCGCGTGGAGGAGCCATGATCACCGGGCACGTCGGCGAGTACCATCGTCCGCGCTGCAAGCTCTGTGTGCTGTCCGAGTCGGGCGACGAGCATCCTGAGGAGCCGGTTGTGTTCACGCGCACCCTGGGGCGCAGCGGCCTCGAAGTGAGCGCCCTGGGCCTGGGCACCTGGGCCATCGGCGGCCCCTTCACCGATCCGCAAGGCCAGCCGAGAGGCTGGGGACAGGTGGATGACGCGGAGTCCGTGCGCGCCATTCACCGCGCGCTGGATATGGGCGTCACCTTCTGGGACACGGCAGATGTCTACGGCACCGGTCACAGCGAGAAGCTGCTCGGCCTGGCGCTGGGCGGGCGACGCAGGCATCTGGTGATCGCCACCAAGTTCGGGCGCACCTTCGAGGAAGGAGCGCGCCAGTTCACCGGCTTCGACGCCTCACCGCTGGCCATCGTCCGCGCCTGCGAAGCATCGCTACGCCGCCTCAACGCCGACGTGATTGACCTCTACCAGCTTCACCTGGGCGACTACGACCCGCAGCAGGCGCTCGAGGTGCGCGAGACGCTCGAAGACCTGGTCTGCGCCGGCAAGATACGCTACTACGGCTGGAGCACCGACGACCCGCAGCGGGCGCGCGTCTTCGCCGAGGGCGAGCATTGCACCGCCATGCAGTTCCGCCTGAACCTGTTCGAGCGCAATGACGCCATGCTGGCCCTGTGCACCGAGCACAATCTGGCGGCGATCATTCGCGGGCCGCTGGGGCGCGGGCTGCTCACCGGCAAGTTCACGGCGGATTCGCGGCTGCCCGCCGACGACGTGCGCCACGACTGGGATTTTGCCTCCGGCGAGCAGGCCGCGCAGATCGCTCGCCTGGAACACCTGCGCGCCATCCTGACGCGCGACGGGCGCTCGCTGGCGCAGGCGGCGCTTGGCTGGCTGTGGGCCATCTCCGCCTTCACCCTCCCCATCCCCGGCTTCAAGACGGTCGCGCAGGTCGAAGACAACGTTGGCGCGCTCGACTACGGCCCGCTCAGCGAGCGCCAGGTCGCCGAGATCGAGGCGCTGCTGGCTGGCTGAGCGCTGTTGAGGGGTAGAGAGGTGGTTGGTGGTTGGTTGTTGGTGGTTGGTCAGAGTGGGGCGGTGTTGTCTGCGCCCAGCCGACGACTGAGGACTGACCACCGATCACCAACCAGGTAGGGGCGCAGCAGAGCAGCGCCCAGAAGCAGACTTCCGAAGTCTTGGAGACTTCGGAAGTCTGGTTTCGGGCCGAGCGGGGGTGAGGTCAAGACCCCCGCGTCGAGCAAGTCGCCGGCAATCTTTGCTCGCACCTGCTGGTTCCTGTGCCTGGCAACGATCCGCTATAATGGAGTCAGGGAGATTTTCCCGCAAGGGGTATCCTTTGAGAGAGGAGTTGAAGACGATGGCTGCCAAGAGAATCCTGATGCTCGTTGGGGACTACGTTGAGGACTACGAGGTGATGGTGCCGTTCCAGGCGCTGCTGATGGTTGGGCATACGGTGCACGCCGTCTGCCCGGACAAGAAGGCGGGCGACTCCGTCCGCACGTCCATTCACGACTTCGAGGGCGACCAGACCTACAGCGAGAAGCGCGGCCACAACTTCGGGCTGAACGCCACCTTTGCCGACGTGAGGCCGGAAGAATACGACGCGCTGGTCATCCCCGGCGGGCGCGCGCCGGAGTACATCCGCCTGAACGAGAAGGTGCTCGCCATCACGCGCCACTTCGCCGAAGCGGGCAAGCCCATCGCGGCCATCTGCCACGGCCCGCAGGTGCTCGCCGCCGCTGGCGCGCTGAAGGGCAAGGTGGCGACCGCGTACCCGGCAGTGGGGCCGGATGTCGCGCTGGCCGGGGGGACGTACCAGGCCGTGCCGGTCAGCGATGCGGTGGTGGACGGCAACCTGGTCACCGCGCCGGCCTGGCCCGCGCACCCCAAGTGGCTGGCGGCGTTCCTGCGGGTGCTCGGCACGCAGATCGCGCCGTAAAGTGCCCCCTGTTCCTGGCAATCGCGCCCCTGGCACCCCAGGGGCGTTTTTGTTGCTCAGCCCCCCTCGCCTGTCTCTTTCGACGCCTGCTCCTTGTGGCGCTGGCGCTGCCAGTTGAGCGTCAGCAGAATGCCGCCGATGAACCCCAGCAGCGACGTGACGATGATGACGATGGCGCCGGCGATGTCCGCCTCTAGGAAGAGGAAGCGCACGCGCATGGCGTCGGTGTTCTGCAGCAGAAAGACGACGAACAGGGCCAGCGCCAGAAGACTCAGCCCCAGCCGTAGGCGAAACCCCAGAGTGGATAGTCTCTCTCTCATAGCCGCGATCCTTGTGAGCGGGCGGCGCGCCTTGCGCCCCCTGACTCGTAGTGTAGCACAGCGCCCTACCGCGCCCAAACTGGGGTGCATTTCAGGGCAATCGCATCAAAGTCCGCCGCGCGCCCGTAGGGGCGTATTGCAATACGCCCCTACGGACCTCACCCCCGCTCGGCGCTGGCGCGCCTCGCCGCCCCCTCTCCGCCAGCGGAGAGGGGGCAAGCCGAGCGCAGCGAGGCTGGGGGTGAGGTCAATGCCCTGCCAACCTTTGCCCACACGGGCGCGTGCAAAACCTGTCAGGTAGGGGCGCTGCTCTGCTGCGCCCTGGTTGACCTCACCCCCGCTCGGCGCTGGCGCGCCTCGCCCCCTCTCCGTCAACGGAGAGGGGGCAAGCCGAGCGCAGCGAGGCTGGGGGTGAGGTAGAACAACACGCACGTTTGAAGCGATTGCCCTGGGGTGCATTTCAGAGTCGGCAGGCTGTGGCGTCCCGTTTTTCGCCACATGGAACAATTTTTGAGATAATCATTGGAGAAATACAACGCGAATCTGAGGAAACATTAGCAGTCCGCCCATGAATGCCTGACACTTCGGGGACTGTTGTCGCATCTAAAGATATGGAATGGGCAGGCACAGTTATCTCGCCAGAAAAGGACGGTGTACGATGAGCAGCAATGGCAAGCAGCACGCCAACGACAATGGAAACGGGCACGGCCACATCCACGAGATCGCCGAGCGCATCGCCACCGCCGAGTTCGAGACGTTCACCCCTAAGACGGAGATCGAGGACGCTGTGCGGCTCATCCTGCTCAACGTGGGCGAAGACCCGGAGCGCGAAGGCCTGCTGCGCACCCCGCACCGCGTCGCCAAGATGTACGACGAGCTGCTGGAAGGGTACCGCCAGGACGTGGCGACCATCATCAACAACGCCATGTTCGAGGTCGAATACGGCAAGGGCGAGATGGTCGTCGTGGCCAACATTGACTACACCTCGCTGTGCGAGCACCACATGCTGCCCTTCACGGGCAAGGCGCATGTCGCTTACATCCCGCGTGATAAGGTCGTCGGCCTCAGCAAGATTCCGCGCATCGTGGACATGTTCGCCCGCCGCCTGCAGATGCAGGAGCGCCTGACCAACGAGGTCGCCGACGCCCTGCAGGAGCACCTCGATCCGCTCGGCGTAATCGTCGTCATCGAGGGGCAGCATAGTTGCGCGGCCCTGCGCGGCGTCAAGAAGCACGGCGTGAGCATGGTCACCACCGCCAGGCGCGGCGAGTTCCGCACCAATCCGGCCCTCGTCCAGGAATTCTACCGGCTGGCGGGGCTTTAGAGTGGTCAGTAATCAGTTGTCAGCAGTCAGTGACTCGGAGTCCTGAGTCATGAAGTCGAGAGGCCATTTTCTGGCCTCCTGACTTCAGGCACACGTCTCCTGACTTTGACCGCGTTGGCTTTCTGATCACTGACAACCGATCACCGAAAACCAATAACTAACCACCAATAACCAATAACCAACCACCACTCACCCGCGAGGGGGCACCCGATGGACCTGCAAGACAAAGTCGCCATCGTGACCGGCGGCGCGCACCGCGTCGGCAAGGCGATTGCCCTGGCCCTGGCCCGCGAAGGGGCGCATATCGTCGTGCACTATGGTCGCTCCGAGGCGGCAGCGCGCAGCACCGTCGCCGAGATCAAGTCGCTGGGCGTGCGGGCCTTGCCCGTCCAGGCCGACCTGCACGATCCGGCGCAGATTGACGCGCTCTTCCGGGCCGTTGACGAGGAGTTCGGGCGGCTGGATATGCTGGTCAACAGCGCGGCGAGCTTCGTCAAGCAGCCGTTCGACAAGATCGGGCTGGACGACTGGAAGGACGTGCTGCAGGTCAACCTGCGCGCGCCGTTCCTGTGCACGCAACGCGCCGCGCGCCTGATGCGCCGCGCCGAGCGCCCGGCTGATGAGCCGGCCCTCATTGTCAACATCGCCGATCTCAGCGGTCTGTATCCCTGGCGCGGCTACGCTCAGCACGGCGTCAGCAAAGCCGGGCTGATCCACCTGACCAAAGTCTCCGCCTACGAGTTGGCCCCAGAGATTCGCGTCAATGCCATCGCGCCGGGGGCTGTGCTGCCGCCGCCGGGCATGGATCCGCGCGGCGAGACGTGGCAATCGCTCGGCGCGCGCGTGCCATTGCGCCGCACCGGGCATCCCGACTATGTGGGGCAGACGGTCGTTTTCCTGGCGCGCAACGACTACATCACCGGGGCGCTGATCCCGGTAGACGGCGGCGAGCACCTCGTGGGCACGTTGAAGTGAGCGGCGGGGTGCGCGCAAAACCTGTCAGGTGGGGGCGCTGCTCTGCCGCGCCCTGCTTTACCTCACCCCCGCTCGGCACTGACGCGCCTCGCCGCCCCCTCTCCGTCAACGGAGAGGGGGAAAGGCCGAGCGTAGCGAGGCCAGGGGGTGAGGTCAATATCCCCGCGTCCAGCGAGTCGCTGTCAACTTTTGCACGCACCCGAGCGGCGCGCACGCTGGCGCGCGCCCTGCTTTACCTCACCCCCGCTCGGCACTGACGCGCTCGCCGCCCCCTCTCCGTCAACGGGGGAAAGGCCGAGCGTAGCGAGGCCAGGGGGTGAGGTCAATATCCCCGCGTCCAGCGAGTCGCTGTCAACTTTTGCACGCACCCGAGCGGCGCGCACGCTGGCGCGCGCCCGGCCCACAGAGTATGATCGCCGGTAGACTGAACCGCCATCTGGAACGGGTGAGGAACTCATGGCCCTGGACAAGATCATCGTGCGCGACCTGCTGCTGCGCGGCATCATTGGCCTGAACGACTGGGAGCGCGAGAAGAAGCAGGACATCCTGATCAACCTGACCCTCTTCACCGACACGCGGCGCGGCGGCATGACCGACCAGGCGGGCGACATCCTCAACTACCGCACGATCACCAAAGCCATCATTGCCCACGTCGAGGACTCGGCCTACTACACGGTCGAAGCGCTGGCGGCGGCCATTGCCCGCCTCTGCGTGTTGGACCACGGGGCGGATCGGGTCATCGTGCGCGTGGAAAAGCCGGGCGCGCTGCGCTTCGCCCGCTCGGTAGGCGTGGAGATCGAGCGGGAGCGCGCCGACTTTGACTGATCCCCGCCCGGCAACTCCGGCCCTGATCGCGCTCGGCTCGAATATCGCGCCGGAGCGCAATCTGCCCCGCGCGGTCGCCCTGCTGCGCCAGAACTACCACCTGACGGTGCGCGCTGTCTCGCGCGTCTACGAGAGCCTGCCAGTCAATGCCGGCGGCGGAGTGGCCGAAGATCAGCCGCCGTTCCTCAACGCGGCGCTGCTGGTCGCGACCGACGGGTATTACGGGCCGCTGGCGCTGAAATTCCACGTGCTGCGCTTCATCGAGCTGCTGCTGGGCCGCCGGCGCTCCGCCGACAAGTTCGCCCCGCGCCCCATGGACCTCGATCTCGTCCTGTTCGGCGACTGCGTGCTCAACAGCCCGCACCTCACCCTGCCCGACCCCGACATCCTGACGCGCGCCCACATCGCCCTGCCGCTGGCCGAGATCGCCCCGGACTGGCCGCACCCGCTCACCGGGCAGGCGTTGGCCGCCATTGCCGCCGGGTTCGGCGAGGTGGCGGGCATTTGCCCGCGCGACGATCTGGCGCTGTGACGCCACCTCTCCCGTTTTCCCCTCTTGTGCGCGCCATGACATGGTGCTATAGTGCCAATAATGGGTGAGGGAACTTCCCTCTGGCATCGGGAAACCACCTCGTGCTCAGCGCGCACGCGCACCATTTAGCCTACCAGGAGGCATGACGATGGGACAGAATCAACCGCAATCACCGCGCAAGCCGCAGTTCCAGGCCAGTGATGTCGGAAACCGGGCGCTGCGCGCGCTCGATCAGGCTGGCATCGAGCGGGGGCTGGGTCTCAGAGTGTTGATCATCGCCCTCGTGTCGGGCGTCATCGCGGCACTTATTGACGCCGTCATTGAGTTGCCGACCGAGACGCTGTGGTTCGCGTTCGGCGCGGGCCTCATCTCCGCCCTCAACGGCCCGACCTACCTCTTCGCCAAGGGCAAGGAGAGCATCGCTGCGACGGTGATGAGCGCGGTCACCGGCTTCGCGGCCCTACTGGCCTGGTGGATCATCACCAAGATCATTGGCGAGCGTGGTGAGGGGATGTTCAGCTACAACCCGGCGGACAATCTGAACCTGCTCGAAGTGCTCGTCTGCGGGGTCGTCGTGGGGCTGCTCAGCTACGGCTGGTTCGTGCTGCTGCGCTGGCTGCCCGGCAAGGTCGGGCGTTAGACGAGCGGGAAATGCAAAAAGCGACGGGCGGCTCCCCAGCCGCCCGTCCATCCCGCTTCCCTGGCTCCGTCCCCGTCACAGCAGGCTGGCGATAACCACCGCCAGCAGAACCAGGCTCAGGTAGATATTGGAGACTTTGAAGACGCTCAGCGCGCGCGGGCCGCTGTATTCGCTGCGCAGCGCCCAGGACGCGCGCCACAGCCACAGCGTCACCGGCAGGGCCGCTAGCAGGTAGAGCCAGCTCAGCGCCCCGTGCGCGGCCAGGGCCAGCCCGAAGACGCCCGTTGCGAAGGCGTGCGCCAGCATCCAGAAGACGGCGCGCTCTCTCTCGGCGACAACCGGCAGCATGGGCACGCCGGCCCGCGCATAGTCCGGACGATAGGCCAGCGCCAGGCTCCAGAAGTGCAGCGGCGACCAGGTGAACAACAGCGCCGCCAGTCCCCACACGCCGGGGTCGCGCCACGCGCCGACCGCTGCCCCGCCGCTGATCACGGCTGCGCTGCCCGCCGCCCCGCCGATGACCACATTGAGGGCGCTGCGCGGCTTGAGCCAGATCGTGTACACACCCACGTAGATGAACGCGCCCACGGCCAGCCACAGCGCCAGCGAGAGGTTGCCCACCGCCCAGGCCAGCGCGCTGGCTCCGATCACCATGCCCAGCGCAACCAGCAGCACGGGCCGCGCGCGCACGCGCCCGGTCACCAGCGGGCGGCGGCGCGTGCGCTTCATCAGCACGTCCTTATGACGCTCGAAGTACTGGTTGAGCGCCGACGCGCCCGCAGCCGAGAGCGTTCCCGTGACCAACAGCAGGGCCAGGTCGCCGCCCGACGGGGTGCCGGCGCTGCCGATCAGCGCGCCACCCAGCGCGGCGAAGAGCAGCAGCACGACTATCCGCAGCTTGAACAGGACGGCGAGCGTTTCCAGCAGGCCGCTGGGCGCTTCCTCGCGCGTGTGAGCGATGGCAGACTCAGCGTTCGGGCGCGCAGCCGTTGTCATGATCCCTCCCGCGTCGCGGCGACCGGATGCGCCGCGAGGATGATGGCAGGCCCGGCGGAGGCGGTGCTGGCAGTGCCTACCGGGCGCGTTCCTTTTAACAGATTTCTATCTTGTTATTCATAGTTATTGTAGCAGGACGGGTATCCCTTCAGCAAGGCTGACTTCTCCGGGTCTGCAAGGCTGAGTCAGGGGGAGCCAGAGCGTGCTCGGCCCCGGAAGTCTGGTGCCTGAGCGTCTCAGCGCCGAGCGGGGGTGAGGTAGAACAACACACACGTTTGATGCGGTTGCCTTGACCTTAAAGATTTCGCGCGCCCGCTATTCCGCCGCCGGGACGTAGAACAGCCACAGCGCCTTGCCAGCGGGCACAACGTCGTGCGGGCTGCCTGTCACCGGGCGCGGGCCGAACGCCTCGGTCAGGCGGGCCAACGTCGTGTTGTCGCCGGGCGGGAAGAAGATCGCCAGGTCCGCGTCGCGCGGCAGCGCGTCCAGCATGGCCGTGAACTCGTCCGGCGTGGAGACAGTCGCCTGCAAGTCATCGGCCAGGAAGTTGAGCAGGCGTTGGGCGTCGCTCTGCGGCAGCGCCGGGCCGTCCACCAGCAGGTAGACGTGCGTTCCGGGCGGGGAGTCCGCGGCGCGCAGCAGAGCGTCCTCCACGTCGTAGGCCACGTGCTGACGCACCTCGACGTTGAACGTCTCCAGGAACGGGCCAAAGTAGTACGTCGCGCCGGGCACGGCCAGCGCCAGGGCCAGGATCAGCGCCAGCGCAGTCTGCACGGCGCGCGGCCAGCGGCGCGGCCACAGCAGGGCAAGCAGGTCGCTGACGCCCAACGCGATCAGCAGCGCCAGCGCCGGGAAGACGACCACGTAGCGCGCGGTGACGGCGCTCTCAACCAGCAGCGCGTTGCCCGCCGACGTGCCCAGCAGCCAGACCAGCGGCAGGACGCCCGGCGTCCGCCAGCGCCAGGCAGCGAAAACTCCGCCGAGCAGCAGGGCGGGCACGGCGTAGGACAACACGAGGGCGTGCTCGCCCCCATAGTACAGGTAGTAGTGGTAGAGCGTGTTCTCCGGCGAATTGACGTAGTGCAGTAATGAATGCCGGAAGCGCGCCAGGCGCGCGCCGGGTGTGTCTGGCTCGCGCCCGCTGTCCCAATACAAGTCGTCCAGCTCGGCCTTGTCCAGCCGGTCGAGCAGCGGATGATCGCCCGTAGCGAGTGTTATGTACACCGGCGCGGCGATGATCACAAACGCCACCAGCGCCAGCAGGACGCCACGCGCCGACGGTCGCGGTCGCCAGCAGGCGAACCCGGCGGCCAGCCAGCTTGCCGCCAGCAGCGGGTAGAGGATGCGCCCACCCTCGTAAAAATACTGCGTCAGGCCGAGAGCCACGCCGCTCAGCGCGTAGCCCATCCGCCGGCCCGTCCGCCAGCCCCAGGCCAGCAGCCCCAGGGCCAGCGTGCCAAAGAGCGGGTCGGCGATGTTATTGAGCGCCAGGCGGCTGTAGTGCAGGTGCGGCGGGAAGGTCAGCAGCAGCAGCGCCGCGATCAGCGCCGTGCGCCGCCCGTACAGCGCGCGACCCAGCAGATACAGCGCGGGCACGGTCAGCGCGCCCAGGATGGCGCTGAGGGCGCGCAGCCCGGCCAGGTTCCGCCCGATCAGCGCGACCAACTCCGCCTGTCCGTAGGAGAAGACGAACGGAAATGAGGCGGAAGTGGGCATCGGCGTCAGCAGCTTGACGTCGGGGAAGTCGCGGAAGTACGTCGCGCCGAGCGCGAAGTGGCTTTCGTCCACCATCACGCGCACCGCATCGCCGAGGTGCACAGCCCGCAGGCCGAGCGACGCCGCGGTCAGCGCCAGGAGCAGGACGGCTTCGCGCGCGCTGTGCCTGCGCAGAGCGGGCCGCCCCACCCCGCCCAGACCCAACGCCACGAGCAGGATTCCCCCCGCCAGCAGCGCGGCCTGCGCGTGATGCGACAGGGCGCGCTGCCCCCCGACGTCGCTCAGCGCCGCGTTGGCCTCGGTGACGAT
The DNA here is from genome assembly GCA_027494015.1 of Anaerolineae bacterium. Next base: position 424,956 of record JAOSJP010000012.1, on the reverse strand, counting down.
GGCCAGGGCCAGCAGTCCTGGCGCGGTCAGCGCCCAGGCCCAGCGCGGACGCAGCGCGGCCAGGCGGGGCGCATCCCGGCCTGGCGAGTCTCCCGGCGCGCGGCCCAGCGCCAGCGCCGCGATCAGCAGCAGCGCCCCCACCGCGAAGGCCCAGGGCGCATAGGCGGCGTAGTAGTCTTTGGGGCCGGGCGTGGGGCGGTAGTGCACCAGGCTTTCAAGCTGCGGGCGGAAACCGTAGGCGCTGGCGACCATGCACGCGGCGGCGAGCAGCGCCAGCGCGCGGGCGGCCAGAGCGCGGTAAGGAGTGCTGGCGGAAAGGAAGCGGCCTGAGTGCTCAGTCATTGTCTCGGAGGTATGGCTCGGATGGCCCTGCTGCGTAGGCAATGCTAGTGCGATTTCGCCCCGTCGTCAATGCGTCCGGGCGGAGTCCGCGTACAAGGTTCAGTCAGGCAGGGGGCGAAATTACCCATGCCGGTCTCGTGTAGGGGCGCGGCTCGCTGCGCCCTGCTCAAAACCAGACTTCCGAAGTCTGCGCAGACTTCGGAAGTCTTCTTGCGTCGCATGTCTCTATCCCCCACCAGCCTCGCTGCGCTCTGTGGCGCGATCTTTCGCTGCACCTACGCGCCTTCCTCCTGCCAGGACTCCGTGCCGAAGGGCACGAATCCCCGCAGATGATCGAGCAGCTCAGCCAGCCCCGCTTCCAGGCCCACCTGAGGGTACCAGCCCAGCCCGCTCAGACGGCTCCCACTGACGGCCAGCGACAGGTGGGTGAGCACATCCTGCTCGGTGAAGCGCACCTGCGTGGACGGGCGCAGCGCGCGCAGGGCGGCGACCATGTCCAGCACCCGCGCGTTTTCGCCAACGACGTTGTACGTTTCCCCCACCACCTGCTCCGCGTGGGCCAGCGCGAAGCGAATGGCATGGCTGGCATCGGCGACGTGCAGCAGCGGGCGGCGCTGCTCGCCCGTGCCGTACACGGTCAGGGGGCGGCCCACCCCCGCCAGATAAGCCAGGCGATTGGCCACCGCGTCGAAGCGCACAGCGGGTGCCCAGCCGAACGCCGATCCCAGGCGCAGGACGGTCACGCGCAGCCTGCCCGCCGCCTGCAGGGCCTGTAGCTCGCGCTCGCCGCGCAGCTTGCTCTCGGCATACGGCCCCAGCGGGCGACAGATCGCGCCTTCGTCGAAGGGGTGCAGGGCAGAGGTGGGCGATCCCGCCAGCGCGTCCACCGGGCCGTAGACGGCGGCGCTGCTGGTGTAGATCAGGTGGGCGACGCCCGCTTCAGCCGCCGCCCGCCCGACGGTCGCCGATCCCCAGTGATTGACCTGCTCGATCCAGCCGGGCGGCCCAAAGGCGAGCGGCGTGCGCACGATGGCAGCCATGTGCACCACCGCCCACACGTCGCGCATGGCCAGGCCCAGGCCCGCGCCGTCCAGAATATCGCCTTCCACAAACTGGTAGCGCCCCCGCGCAGGTAGATCGAGCAGGGAGTGATACGCCTCGCGCTGCAGGTTGTCGTAGATGCGGATGAGGCAGTCGTTGAGGGCAGGGTCTTCGGCCAGGTCGCGGATCAGGCGCGAGCCAATGTAGCCCGCGCCGCCGGTGACCAGGATCGTGCGCGTCATGCCCCGCGCTCCTGGTCGGAGGCGGGCGGCTGGTGCAAGGCGTCCGTGTGCAGGCCGCATTCGGTTTTGCCGGTGCCCGCCCAGCGCCCGGCCCGTTCGTCGCTGCCGAAGGCTGGGACGGTGCACGGCGCGCAGCCCACGCTCAGATAGCCCTGCGCCAGCAGCGGGTGCGCGGGCAGATCGTGGCGATGGATGTAGTGCCAGACCTCCTCGCGCGTCCACGCGGCCAGCGGGTTGATCTTCACCCCTCCCTGCGGCAGCGGCTCCACCACCTGGGTTCCCGCGCGTTGGGGGGTCTGGTCGCGCCGGATGCCGCTGATCCAGGCGTCGAGATGGCGCAGGGCGCGCTGCATGGGCACCACCTTGTGCACATAGCAGCACAGGTCCGGGTCGCGGCGATAGAGCGACTCGGTCCGCGCTGCCGCCTGCTCTGGGTCCGGGCGCACGACCTGCACGGTCAGCCTGAAGCGCGCGATCAGCTCATCGCGGAAAGCCAGCGTCTCCGGGAAGTGGTAGCCGGTGTCCAGGAAAAGCACCGGCACCTGCGGGCAGACCTGGCTGATCAGGTGCAACAGGGACACGCTCTGCGTCTGGAAGGAAGACGTGACGGCCAGGCGCGGCATGAAACGCTCCGCTGCCCAGGCGAGCACGACGGCAGGATCGGCGTCTTCAAAGCGGGCGTTGAGCGCGCTGGCTTCGTCCGGCGACACAATGACCGGCATGGTTCTCTCCCCAGGCGAATCCGGCAGACGCGAGACATTATACTCCGCTGGCCCGCCGCACGCTGCCAACACGTGGTACAATACAGACCGTTGCCCAGCCGACCGCCCGGCGAGGAGGGCCGACCCATGTTCGAGGGCTGTAGTGGCTGCTGCCTGTCCATCATCCTCATCCCACTACTCTGCCTGGGGCTGGCCGCCTGCGTGGTGATCTACGCCGCGACCAGCGACAGCGACGCGCCTGTGTCTAAAGCCTTCCAGCCCAATCTCACCGAGGCCCTCGCCTTCGACCGGGCCATCAGCGATGCCATTGCCCAGGCGCGCAGCCAGGGCTGGTGGGCGCTCAAGTTCACCGAGCGCGAGCTGTCGTCGTGGATGGCTCTCGAAGGCAAGGCGTTCGCTGAAGAGCATGGCCACGTCTATCCCTTCACGAACGTGCAGGTGGGGCTGGACGATGGCGAGATGCGCTTCTACGCCGACGTAGAAGTGCGCTTCCTGAAGGTGCCGCTCAAGGTCTTCATCAAGCCTGGGGTGGACCACGCCGGGCAGATCACGCTCGACATCACCAAAGTGGACGTGGCGGGCATCGGCGTGCCGGATTTCGTGGTGCAGACGGTCAAGGCGCAGTTTGAAGACGTGCTGATCCGGCCCTTTGATGACCTGCCGGGCAGCTACTTTCTGTACGAGCAGAGTCTGGTTGTGGACAACGGCGCGTTTGAGGTGCAGGGCTTTATCCAGCCCTGAGCGGTCATTTGACGAGTCCTGCTGTGCGGATTTACCTCACCCCTAAATCCCCTCTCCACACGCGGAGAGGGGACTTAACCGCAAAACGACTCCCCCTCTCCGTAAACGGAGAGGGGGCCGGGGGTGAGGTCTTCAAACGGCCCTGAGCGGCGGCGAGCCGGCGAAAGGACGGGCATGTGAGCATCCTGGTGACGGGCGGGGCGGGCTTCATCGGCAGCCACCTGGCGCGGGCGCTGCTGGCGCGCGGCGAGACGGTGATTGCCCTGGACAACTTCAACGACTACTACGACCCGGCCATCAAGCGGGCCAACGCCGCCGAGCTGGCCCAGCACCCGGCCTTCACGATGGTCGAGGGCGACATCCGCGACGCGGAGACGGTCGAGGCGCTCTTCGCCGCGCACGACATCCGCCGCGTGGCGCACCTGGCAGCGATGGCTGGCGTGCGCGAGAGCATGAAGCAGCCGCGCCTGTATTACGCGGTCAACCTGGACGGCACGCTCACCCTGCTTGAGGCAGCGCAGCGGCACGGCTGCGACAACTTCGTGCTGGCCTCCACTTCGTCGGTCTACGGCGAAACGCAGCGCCTGCCCTTCAGCGAAGAGGACGCCGCCGACCGTCCGCTGGCTGCTTATCCGGCCAGCAAGCGCGCCGCCGAGCTGCTGGCCCACACCTACCACCACCTGCACGGCCAGAACATCACCGCGCTGCGCTTCTTCAACGTCTATGGGCCGGCGGGCCGCCCGGACATGATGCCCATGCGCGTGATGGAGGCCGTGCTCGATGGCAGCGTCGTGCCCATCTTCAACAACGGCGACATTCACCGCGACTGGACGTACATTGACGACACGGTGACCGGCGTGATCGCCGCGCTCGACCGACCGCTCGGCTACGAAGTGATCAACCTGGGCGTCGGTGCGCCGATCTCGCTGAAGGAGTTCATTGACGTGATCGAGGAGCTATCGGGGCGGACGCTCCACACGCGCAGCGTGCCCACGCCACCCAGCGACCCGCCGATCACCTTCTGCGACAACAGCAAGGCGCGCCGCCTGCTCGGCTTCGCCCCGTCCACGCCGGTGCACGAAGGGCTGGCCCGCACCTGGGCCTGGTTCAAGGCGTGGAAGATGGCCAGCGGCGGCTGGCCCGAATGAGCCGCGTCTCCTCAAAGGCAAACGCTGGATGACCCTGCCCATCGCCCTGCTCAGCGCCGCCGCCGCCCTGTGCGCCGCGCTGACCATCGTCGCCAAGTATCGCCAGTCGAAGCGGCTGGAATACGTCTGCAAGCCGCTGGCGACGCTGAGCATCCTGTTGATCGCGCTGCTGGCGGAAGACCCGCTCACGGCGCGCTACCAGGCGCTGATCGTCCTGGGGCTGGCCGCGTCGCTGGCCGGGGACGTCTTCCTGATGCTGCCGGATCGCTTTCTGCCTGGCCTGGTCAGCTTTCTGGTGGCCCATCTCTTCTACTTTGCCGCCTTCACGCTGGAAGGGCGCGGCATCGCCCCGCTGTGGTACCTGGCCCCCTTTGCGCTCTATGGCGTGCTGATGCTGCGCTGGCTGTGGCCGCACCTGGGGTCGCTGCGCGGCCCGGTGATCGTCTACATGGCGGTGATCCTGTTGATGGCCTGGCAGGCGGCCAACCGCTGGCTCGAAACGCGCCAGGACGGAACGCTGCTGGCCCTGGCTGGCGCGTACCTGTTCGTCACGTCGGACTCGGCGCTGGCGGTGGAGCGGTTCCGGGGCGCGTGGCGCAGTGCGCCGTTCTGGGTGCTGAGCACGTACTTCGCCGCGCAGTGGTTGATCGCCCTGTCGGTGTGACGGGGCGCCACCTCGTTGTGTCGGCCTCACCCCCGCTCGGCCCACTGACACGGGCCTCGCCGCCTCCTCTCCAGCATGGAGAGGGGGCAAGCCGAGCGGGGCGAGGCTGGGGGTGAGGTAAACCAGCGCGCGCCCTGTGCGCCCTCTGCGGTTCAGCAATCCCGTCCCCGATACGCCCCGCGCGAGGGCCTCACACCGCCCAGTCGCCCGCCGCGTAGCCGATGTCGAAGGCCACCGTCCCCGTGTGCACGGCCAGGATCGGCCCGGCCAGTGACCGTTCCAGGTGCACGCAGTCGAAGCGCTGGCGCAGCTTCTCGCTCAGCCGGTCGGCCAGCGTCGGCGTGGGATCGGTGCCGTAGACGATGTGCGCGCGCAGCTTCTGCCCTTCGCCCACTTCCCTGACAATCTGCTCCACGAACGCATCCACCGCTTTTTCCAGGCGGCGGACGCGCCCCGCCGGGACGTAAGTGCCCGCCGACTCGCCGCTCTTGCTGACGGTGATCAGCGGCTTGATGTGCAGCGCCTGGGCCACGTGGTATTGCACCGTGCCGATGCGCCCGCCGCGCACCAGCGGCGTCAGGTCATCGAGGATGAAGAGCAGTCCCCCGGCGGCGTGCGTCTGCTCCAGCAGCGGGACGATCTGCGCAGCCGTATACCCGGCGGCGGCAGCGCGAGCGGCGGCGAGCACCTGCAGGCCCAGCGCGGCGGAGATGGTGCCGCTGTCGTGCACGGTGATGTCCTGGCCGGGCAGGGCCTGGGCCGCCTGGCGCGCCGCGTTGACCGTGCCGCTCAGCCCGGCGCTGAGATGGATGGACAGGATGGGCGCGCCCGCCAGCGATTCGTACAGCGCCTTGAAGTCGGGCACGGTGGGCTGCGACGAGGTCGGGTGCACGTCACCGCGCGCCGCCCGCTCGGCAAACTGGGTGAGGTTCATGTCCAGGTCGCTGCGATAGGACTCTTCGCCGAACAGAACCTTGAGCGGCGCGCGCTGGATGTTGTAATGCTGCCAGGCATCCGCCGGCAGGTCGCAGGTGGAATCAGTGACGATGATCGGCGGGCGGCTGCCCGCCGGTGAGCCTTCTGTCATAGCAATCTCCTCGGGTGATAGCCACGCTAACCACAGTCAATGGGGGGCTGAAGCGAGGCATGAGATAAAAGACGCGAGGATGATACCCTGTTTGGGGCAAAGCTGCCTGTTCTCGGCGCGCGGGGCAGGACCAGACTTCCGAAGTCTGTGGAGACTTCGGAAGTCTGAGTCTCCGCCCCCCATCTCCTCACATCTGCTACTTGCTTATTGCCGCGATTCTTTGTACCTTCATGAGTGCGTCCATTTCTCATCCGGCGAGCGTGACATCATGGCGAGCGACGACCTCATCAACCAGGTGTTAGGGCGGGGCCAGTATGCGATTCGGTCTGTGCTGGGCCGGGGAGGGATGGCCACCGTCTACCTGGCCCGCCAGGCTTCGATGGACCGCGATGTAGCCGTCAAGGTGATGGCGGCGGAGCTGGCCGACGATGAGCAGTTCGTGGCGCGCTTCGAGCACGAAGCACAGCTCATCGCCCGGCTCCAGCACCCGCACATCCTGCCGGTCATTGACTTCGGGCGCGAAGACAAGTTCATCTACATCGTCATGCAGTCCATACGCGGCGGCAGCCTGGACGACCGCCTGTCGCGCGGGGCGCTGCCGCTGCCGCTGGCGGCGCGGATGCTCGGTCAGATCTCCAGCGCCCTGACTTTCGCCCACGAGCAGGGCATCGTCCACCGCGATCTCAAGCCCAATAACGTGCTGCTCGACGAGCGCGACAACGCCTACCTGACCGACTTCGGCATCGCCAAGATGCTCGCCGGGACGACCAAGCTCACCGCGACAGGCAACATCCTGGGCACTCCAGCCTACATGGCCCCAGAGCAGTGGCGCGGCGAGCTGGTGGACGCGCGCACCGACATCTACGCGCTGGGGATCATGCTCTACGAGATGGTGCTCGGCCAGCTTCCCTTCTCCGGCGACACGCCCTACACCCTGATGTACAAACACTTCAACGACGCGCCGCCGCCCCCGCACCTGGCCAATCCCGACCTCGACCCCGGCGTGGAGGCGGTCATTCTGCGCGCGCTGGCCAAGAACCCCGACGACCGCTACCAGTCCGCCGAGGAGCTGGCCGAGGACTTCGTCACGGCGCTGCGCGCCGGGCCAACCCGCCCCCGGTCGGCGCCCGCGCCAGACATGGAGCGGACGGTGATCGGCGAGGAGGCCGCGCCTACCCGCGCGCCCTCACCGCCAGAGCGCGCGACTCCGCCCGCGCCGCCCACCCAGGCGGCCCCTCCGCGCGCGCCGGTATCTCCGGCGGGGCGCGGCGGACTCAACCCGCTGGTCATCGGCGTGGCGGCGCTGGGCGTGATCGCCGTCGTCGTGGTGATCGCGCTGCTGGCGCTCGGCGGTGACGACGAGAAGGGGAAGGTAGCCGTTCTGCCCACGCCGACCGAGACAGTCACGCCGACTGAGACGCTCGCCCCCACGGCGACGCCCACCGCCACGTTAACGGAGACGCCCGCGCCAACCGACACCCCCGCGCCCACTGACACGCCCGCGCCGACGGCTACGGCGCGCACCACGTTCGCCACCATCCTGTCGGAACGGGGCAACGTGCGGCGCGGGCCTGGCTTTGAGTATGAGGTGATCGCCACGCTGACTCGCGAGGCAGAAGTCATCGTCGTCGGCGTGAGCGAAGATGGCGGCTGGTACCAGGTGGTCGGCGGCGGCATCCCCGGCACGGGCTGGGTCTCGGCGGAGGTGGTGCGCATCTCCGGCAACCCGAACATCCCGGTCGTCGCCCTGCCCACGGCCACCTTCACGCCGTCGCTGACCCCGACACCGACGGACACGCCTGCGCCAACCGACACCCCAACGCTCACCGGCACGCCGACCGCTACGCCGACGGTCACACACACACCCGCGCCAACCGAGACGCTCACGCCCACCCCCAGCGCGGTAGACCCGACCCTCTTCGTCCCGGAGACGCTGCAGCCCCGCAGCCTGGACACGCTGGGGGTCGCGCTTGACTATCCGGTGACGTGGCCCGATCCCTGGTTCTTCGGCCTGACGTACTTCCTGGCCCCGGTGGATTCGAGCAATCCGTTGAGCAATTCCTATCCGACGATCACGCTGGTGCGCGGCACGCCGGGGCAGGTCTTCGGCGCAGGGACGACGAGCGACATCAGCAGCCTGGTCAGCGCCGTCGAGCACCCCTTCGGCTCGGACTTCAGCGGGATGAGCGTCCCTGCCGAGGAGTTCTCCGTCCCGGCGCGGCTGATGGACATCCGCGAAGGCGGAATGCACCTGTGGACGTGGCTGATCGAGATCGCGGCGGACGACTGGCTGCACATCGTCGTGCTGGCGCCGATCGGCGAGTTCGATCTGCCGTTTGGCGAGAACGTCCTGCTGCCGATGATCCGCTCGATCCAGGTGGATGGCCGTCCGCTGGTCAGCCCGCCCACGCCAACGCCCGCGCCAACTGACACGCCCGCCGCGCCGACGCCCCCGTCAGAGAACGCGCTCGTGCTCGGCCAGGCACCGCTTCAGCCAGGCGAGGCCGTGCTCGACACCTTCGACAACAACCGCAACGACTGGCGCTTCGCCAACATCATTGACGGGCGGTTGATCATGGAAGCGCCGGAGCTGGACTTCATGCGCTGGGCCTTCCCCGACCCGCTGCTGCAAGGTGACGCGGCCTTTTACGCTGAGGTGACCGCCGAGATGGTCAGCGACACGAATTACTATGAGTATGGGTTGGCCTTCCGCGTGGTAGACGACGCGAATTTCTACTACTTCGTGGTGGATCACCGCCGGCAGGTCGTGCTGTTCAAAGTGACTGACTCCGAGGTAGAGGAGCTGCTTCCGGCGGCGGTTGACAGCGCGGTGCGCGTGGGGCCGAGCCAACCGCATACGTTCGGCGTGCTGGTGATCGGCGACTACATCGAGGTCTATCTGAACGGGCAGCTTAAGGGCGCAGTCGTTGACAGCACGCACACGCGCGGCGGCGCGCGCGCCATCTCGTACACCTATGTGGACTCGAACACGCCCGTGACTGCCGCGTTCGACAACTTCGCCTACGTGCCGCTGACCATCGCCGGCAACCCGCTACTGACCGAGCGGGCCAGCACCATCATCGGCACGGTGCAGCCCGACCTGACTAATATCCTGCTGACCGGGAGCAGCGGCGCGCGCGCCCTGGCGGCGCTCATCGGCGGGCAGCCGTTCGCGGCGCTGGCCCGCAGCGCCGACAACCAGTACGTCTTCGGCTATGCGCGCGGCGCCACCGGCTGGGTGCCCGCCTCCGCGCTGGCGCTGACGCGCGCGGGCGCGCCCGCCCTGATCACGGCGCTGCCCGTGCTCGAAGCAACGACCGAAGGCAGGGAGGACCTGCCCTGGCCGGTGACCTGGCCCGGCCAGGAAACGCCCACGCCCGCCCCATCGCTCACGCCCACCCCCCGCCGCCCACTGCCGCCGCGACGAGCACACCCACACCAGCTGAACCCGCGCCGGGCACCATCGCCTACGGGCAAATGGCAGATGTGGCGATTGCCGCCGGGCAGACCATCACCGTGACCTTCGCGGGGAACGCTGGCGATCAGGTGACGGTGGCCGCCGACGCGGGCGCGAACGCGGCGCTGGACACGGCGCTGCGCCTGCTGGGGCCGGACGGCACCGTCATCGCCGAAGATGACGACAGCGGCCCCGGCCTGAATCCCCTACTGACGAACGTTGCCTTGCCCGCGTCCGGCCAGTACACCATTGAGATCATCCAGTATCGCGGCGAGGGAACCGTGACGCTGCGCCTGGACAAGGCGAACTGACCGGCTCGCGCAGGCGCAGGCCGGCGAAGCGGGGGTGAGGTCAACCAGGGCACAGCAGAGCAGGGCCCCTACCTGACAGGTTTTGCACGCACCCTGGATTTCGGCGCGGGGCAGAGCAATCGTATCAAACGTGGGCGTTGTTCTGCCTCACCCCCAGCCTCGCTGCGCTCGGCTTGCCCCCTCTCCGTCGACGGAGAGGGGGCGGTGAGGCGCGTGAGCGCCGAGCGGGGGTGAGGTCAACCAGGGCACAGCAGAGCAGCGCCCCTACCTGACAGGTTTTGCACACACCCTGGATTTCGGCGCGGGGCAGAGCAATCGTATCAAACGTGGGCCCCCCCCTTCCCCCCAGAGCAATCGTATCAAACGTGGGCGTTGTTCTACCTCACCCCCAGCCTCGCTGCGCTCGGCTTGCCCCCTCTCCGTTGACGGAGAGGGGGCGGTGAGGCGCGTGAGCGCCGAGCGGGGGTGAGGTCAACCAGGGCACAGCAGAGCGGCGCCCCTACCTGACAGGTTTTGCACGCACCCTGGATTTCGGCGCGGGGCAGAGCAATCGTATCAAACGTGGGCGTTGTTCTACCTCACCCCCAGCCTCGCTGCGCTCGGCTTGCCCCCTCTCCGTTGACGGAGAGGGGGCGGTGAGGCGCGTGAGCGCCGAGCGGGGGTGAGGTCAACCAGGGCGCAGCAGAGCAGCGCCCCTACGAAAGAACCATGCGTTTATTTCCGCCGCGCTGCACTAGCCCCTGTTTCTGACACGGCTGCCCTACGCTCGCCTTACCGCCGTTGACGCTCCCCTGGGGAGCGGTATAATTCAGCGTACCCCGCACCTGGTTTTGGGGAAGAGTGGAGGAGCAGAGAGGATGTCTCGCAAGTTATCCGTCGTATTGATCATAGTCATTCTGGCGCTGATGCTGATCCCGCAGGGGATCTCGGGCGCGCAGGGTGCTGCCCTGAAGATCCTCACCTGGCGCGGAATCGAAACCTCAGCCGGGCGCTATACCATCGCCCCAGGCACACCGGTCACCCTGATCTACAGTTGGGTTGCACGGACCGCGCAGCAGGTCGAGGAGTTCAAAGCTCACGCGGACATCACCGTGCTGCTGAATGGCGAGACCGTCTTCAGCCCCAGCGCCGGTGTGGACTCCGGCTGGCAGGCTGTCGAAGTTCTCGCCGGCGGGACCATCGCGCGCGCCTACTGGAGCATCCCGCTCTCGGCGCTGCCCGCCGGGACGCACACGATTCAGACGGTCATCACCCTGGACGCGCCGGTGTCGGATGGCATTGTCGCCACGCCGTTCCCGGTGGGCGCGGTCAACGACACCACCAACATCATCATCGTCACGGGTGACCCCGCCGCCGTCACGGAGGTTGCGCCCGCCAGCGCAGCGCAGCCCGCCGCCCCCGCCCTGCCAGCGGGCAAGCTGATCTGCGACCGGGCGGTCGGCACGTTCGTCAAGGATGCCGTCGGCTACTGGGGGCCAGACCTGTCCAAGCCGATCCAGCCGGACTTCGTGATGCCAGCGGGCAAGACGCTGTGGGTCTTCGGCATGGACGAGACGCAGCGTTTCTACCAGGTGCTGCTGGACGCGCAGTTGTTCTGGGTTCGGGCCGATACGATGGCTCCGACCGCCGATGCAGTGTGGCACGGCACCCCGCTGCCCAACTGCCCCGTCCACTAGCGATCCGTGAAGACTGGGGGGCGCATGATCGTCTGCGCCCCCTTTTGATTCCGCTCCACGCGCGGCGCTGAATGACCGGTTGCGCTCGCGCTTCATTCCCCAAGCGCGGTGCAGTTCAGTATAATGAGAATACAGGCACAGCATATCCACAAGGACGGCCAGCGATGATCCCGGAAGAACCCAGGACGCCTTACGAAAACGATGAGTCTCCGCTCGACGAAGCCGCGAGCGATGCCGCCGCACCCCCCGACGTGCCCACTTCGCCTACCGACACGCTGATCCTGCCCCCGTCGGGCGGGCCGCCGCGCGTGGTCGCCGAGACGCCGGTCGGCGGCCTGCGCCCCGCGTACCGCGCCCCCGACGACACAGAAGAGCCGCCGCTGCCCGTCGAGGAAGAGGCGTCGTTCGCCGCTGAGGACGTGCCAGCGCTTGTAGAGACGGACGAGGGCGCAGTGGCCGAGGCGGCAGAGGTGGTCAGCGAGACTCCGGTCGCCAGCGCAGAGGCAGGGCCGCCGGCGGAAAGCGAGCCAGACGACGACGCGATCCTTGCGGCGGAGCCGGAGCCGGAAGCTGAGCCGGTCGCCGCGCCAGAGCCGCGCCGCGCCGAGGCGCTGGCTGAAACCGCTGAGGAGACGGCCACTGAAACCATCGCCGAGATCGCTGACGCGGCTGCCGCAGAGGTGCCCGACCTGAAAGCGCCCGCGTCGGTCGTGCGCGCGGTCAGCTCTGCCGCCGAAGACGCGCCCGCCGAGCCAGAACCCGCCGTTGCCCCTGCCGCTGCGGAAGAGGCGGCGGAGAGCCTGGATTCTGCGCAGGAGTGGGACGAAGACCTCTCGCCCGCGCTGGCTGCCGTGTTGTTCGGCTCTCCGCGCAGGCCGCCCGCCGAAGCTGCGCCGGAAGCCGCCCCCGCCGCCGGACAGTCCGCCGGGGCCGTCGTCGAGGCCGCCCCGCCCGCCGCCAGACCGCGCGCCGCGCAGGTTGCCGGGCCGATCCGTCTGACAGAGGAAACGCAGGCGCGGGCGCTGCCCCTCACAGTCGGGGAGCAGGCCGCGCCCGCGCCGGACGTGATGTTGATTGGCAAGGTGCGCCATACGCGCCTGGAGGAGCCGCTCAAGAACGAGGGAGGGCAGCGCGTCGTCGAGACCTGGGACTACTTCAAGCCGGACTATCCAGGGCTGGACGGGCAGTTGGTGCGCGCCGTGCGCAGCGAGGAAGAGCGTTTCAGCGACGGATCGTGGCGCTGGCGCTACGAGCGCCAGTACGCCGACGGGGGCCGCGACCGCCGCAAAGTCCGCGCCAACGCCGACCGCACCTACTTCGAGCGGGTTGACGAGATCGCGCTGCGCGATCCGGAAACGGGCAAGCGCCAGCAGATCAAAGAGGAAGCGGGCATGATTTTCGCCCCGCCGCCCCGCGAGGAGAAGCGCGGCCTGCTCAGCAGCCTGCTGCGGCGCGGTGATGACCAGCCGACCGGCCCGGCAAGCTGGCGCGAAGCGACGCCGGGCGAGATGCGCCAGGCAAGCAGAGACGGGGGGCAGGCGTTCAGGCGGGGACTTTTCGGCTGACGGCGCGCTCCGTTCCCGGAGGTAGCCGGGCCTGCGGGGTCTGAGGGGATTTGACATTCAACACGGGCAACGCACACTGGGCGTCTTGTAGGGGAGGGTTTGCAAACCCTCCCCTACCGGTAGGTTGCCGATCATGATCGCCAAATCCCATTAGGGACTTCGGAAGCCTTTTTGCGCCGTGTCAGCTCGCCACGTCAGTTCGCCGCGTCGTCGGGCACCGGCGAGTCCTTGACCGTGCTGGTCGGCGGCTCCGGCTCCGGCGCAGGGAGCGCAGCGGCCAGGGCTGCCGAATCGGGCGCGCTGGCCGGCTGCACGAGCACTGTGCGCGACGGGAAAGCGACCGATACGCCGCGCTCGGCCAGCAGGTCCATGATTTTCAGGTTGATGTCCTGCCTGGCCGCCTGGAAGTCCGCCCAGGCGGGGGTGTTGATGAAGCAGATGATCATGATGTCCAGCGCGCTGTCGCTGAAGGCCACGAACTGCACCACCACCGAGTCCTGCTCGATCAGCTCGTGAGCGCGCAGCATCTCGCGGACGGCCTGCACCACCGAGAGCACCTGCTGCGGCGAGCTATCGTAGGTGATGCCAAGCGTCATATCCAGGCGGCGCTTGCTCAGGCGCGACCAGTTGGTGATGTTGGCTTTCATCACCGTGCTGTTGGGCACCGTGATCAGCGACTGGTCAGGTGCGCGGATGCGCGTGCTGCGAAAGCCGAGCGACTCGACTGATCCCTTGACCCCATCGAAGATGACGTAGTCGCCGATCTGGAACGGCTCGTCGGCCAGGATGACGAAATAGCCGAAGAGATTGGCCAGCGTGTCCTGCGCAGCCAGCGCGACGGCCAGGCCGCCGATGCCCAGCCCGGCGACCAGCCCGGCCACGTCGTAGCCCCAGGAGCCGATGACCGCCGCCGCGCCGAGCACGGCGATCAGCGCCCCGCCGATCTGCTTGATGACCGGGGTCAGGCGCGCGTCGAGCAGGCTGGGGGCCACTGCGGGACGCACGGTGCGCCGACTGAGCGCCAGGAGCATGTCCACCGCCGGCCCCACCAGACGGTACATTCCCCAGAAGAGGCCGATGGCGATCAGCGAGTTGACCAGCGGACTCAGCGCGTCGCGGACGGTCCGCGACGGCTCCAGGGCGAGCACGGCGCTCCACAGGCCGATCACGGTGACCAGGAAGCGCGCCGGCGGTTGCAGCGCCTCGATCAGCGGTCGGTCCCAGGTGATCGGCGTGCGGCGCAGCAGGCGGCGTACCACGCGCGGGATGACGGCGGTGATGAACTGGCGGAGAAGCCAGGTCAGCAGCAGGAGCGCGATCACCAGGGCCAGCCGGGTGATCAGGTTCGCCGCATCTTCGCCCAGATTGTCCTTGATGGCATCGGCCAGCATGGCACTCTCCTTCGCACGCGCGGCAGGATAGACCCGCGCGCCCTGTCTGCAACGACCTTACCATGTCTGCGCGGCGGCGGCGAACCTCATCGCTCGCCCAATAATCAGACTTCCGAAGTCTTGGGAGACTTCGGAAGTCTCCATCCGGCCCTTCCCTCAGCGCAATCTCTCGATGAGGTAGGTGAGCACCGCCTCCTCGCGCCCACGCACCACATGCGGCCCAGTGCGCGTGGCGATGACCTGATCCGCCACCAGATCATACGTCGCCGCGCTGACCGTGATCTCACTGTGGTCGCTCAGGCGTTGCAGGCGGCTGGCCAGGTTCACCGTGTCGCCGATAGCCGTGAAGTCCATCAGCTCCGGCGTGCCGATGATGCCGACGATGGCGGGGCCGGTGTTGATGCCCACGTTCACCGCCAGGCGGAAGTCCGGCTCCAGCGTCTCGTAGAAGCGGGGCAGCGCATCGCGGATGGCCAGGGCGGTGCGCACGGCGCGCAGGGCGTGATCGGGCTGAGGCAGCGGGGTGTTGTAGAGGGCCATCACCCCGTCGCCGAGGAACTTGTTGAGCGTGCCGCCGTGCGCCTTGATCTGGCGCACCATCAGCGCGTGATAGGCGTTGAGCACTTCGATCAGGCGCGGCGGCGCGGCCAGCTCGGCCAGGCGGGTGAAGCCCTCGAGATCGGCGAAAAGGACGGTGACGATGGCCTCTGCCCCGCCAAGCTGCACGCGCGACGGATCTTCGAGAAGCTGCTCGACGATCTCGTGGGCGACGAAACGCTCAAAGGTCTGGCGAATCTGCTCGCGCTGGGCGCGCAGCGCGTCGGCCTCTTCTTTGGCGCGCAGCCGGGCGGCGATGCGCGCGATCAACTCGCGGGGGTGGAAGGGCTTGCCCAGGTAATCGTCGGCTCCCACGCCCAGCCCGCGCACCCGCGACTCAATGTCTACCTCCGCCGTGAGCATGATCACCGGAATAGAAGCCGTGCGCGGATCGCTGCGCAGCGCCGCGCAGACCTCAAAGCCGTCCAGCAGCGGCATGTTGATGTCGAGGATCACCAGGTCGGGTAGGTCTTGCCGGGCGCGCTCCAGGGCGGCGCGGCCATCAGCAACAGGGATGGCCTGGTGGCCCAGGTTGCGCACAATATCGTGGACCAGATCGCGGCTGTCGCGGTCGTCTTCGGCCACCAGGATCTTCATGGCTGGCGCCACCTTCGCCTGCCAGACGCCCCTGCCGGGCCAGGGCGTCAGCGCAGATAGTGCTTGAGCTTGCTGGTTAGCTCGCGCATGTCAACCGGCTTGGACACGTAGTCATTGCAGCCCGCCCGCAGCGCCTCTTCGCGGTCGCCAACCATTGCGTGGGCCGTCAGGGCGATGATGGGAATATGCGCCAGGGCCGCGTCCTGCTTAAGCTGGCGCGTCAGCGTCCAGCCGTCCATCTTGGGCAGCGACAGGTCCATCAGAATCAGATCGGGCTTTTCGGCCTGGGCCAGCGCCAAGCCCTCAACGCCGTCCTCGGCGACGAGCACACTGTAGGCCAGCGACTGCAGCAGATCGGTGAGCAGGATGCGGCTGTCCTGGTTGTCTTCGACAATGAGAATGCGCCTGGTCATGCTGGTCAGGCCGCGAGGCCTTCTCTGCTCCCTTCTTCTCTGCCGGAACGACGCCGCGCGCGGAGGATACGCTAGTGGAATCTTAGCCCATAATGGGTTGCGGCGCATATGGTTGGTGGTCGGTGGTTGGTGGTCGGTGGTGGGGCAGCGGTGGGGGTGCTGCTCTGCTGCGCCCTGGGTTTACCTCACCCCCGCTCGGCGCTGGCGCGCCTCGCTGCCCCCTCTCCGTTGACGGAGAGGGGGCAAGCCGAGCGCAGCGAGGCTGGGGGTGAGGTCAATACCCCACGTCAAACAAGTCGCTGACAACCTTTGCACGCACCCCGGTGCAGAACGAAGGGCGGGTGCGCGCAAAACCTGTCAGGTAGGGGCGCTGCTCTGCTGCGCCTGGTTTACCTCACCCCCGCTCGGCCCACTGGCGCGGGCCTCGCCGCCCCCTCTCCGTCAACGGAGAGGGGGCAAGCCGAGCGCAGCGAGGCTGGGGGTGAGGTGAATATCCCCGCGTCCAGCAAGTCGCTGTCAACTTTTGCGCGCACCCGGTGCAGAACGAAGGGCGGGTGCGCGCAAAACCTGTCAGGTAGGGGCGCTGCTCTGTTGCGCCCTGCTTTACCTCACCCCCGCTCGGCCCACTGGCGCGGGCCTCGCCGCCCCCTCTCCGTCAACGGAGAGGGGGCAAGCCGAGCGCAGTGAGGCTGGGGGTGAGGTGAATGCCCCAGCCAGACTTCCGAAGTTTCCGAAAACTTCGGAAGTCTCGTTATCTCCCGCGCCCGCAGAAGTTGCGCCAGCAGCAACCCTGCGCTACAGTCCGCAGCGGATTCAATCCCCATGGACGCGCACAACTTCACCCAACGAGAACACGAGGAACACGCCCATGAGCATCGCTTTTGGCACTGACGGCTGGCGCGCCGTCATCGCTGATACCTTCACCTTCGGCAATCTGCGCCGCGTGGCCCAGGCCGTCGCCGACTACGTGCGCCAGGAGATAGCCGCCAACGGCGACGGGGTGACGCCGGAAGTCGTGGTCGGCTTCGACACGCGCTTCCTGTCCGACCGTTTCGCCGTCGAGACGGCGCGCGTGCTGGCGGCCAACGGCATCATCACCTGGCTGGCGCGCACCGACGCCCCCACCCCGGCCATCAGCTACAACATCCTGTACAAGAAGGCGACCGCCGGGGTGGTCATCACCGCCTCGCACAACCCGCCGCGCTACAGCGGCTTCAAGCTCAAGGCGGCCTATGGCGGCTCGGCCCTGCCGGAACAGTGCGCCGAGGTCGAGCGCTTCCTGGTGCTGGCCGAGCGCGAAGGGCGCGGTCCCAACCTGATGGACTACGAGCGCGCCGTTGACGAAGGGCTGATCCGCCGCTTCAACCCCACCAACACCTACTACGAGCACCTGGAAACGCTGGTGGACGTTGACAAGATTTCGCAGGGCGAGCTGTCCATCGTCGCCGACCCGATGTACGGCTCCGGGCGCACGGCAATTCGCTCGATTCTGTCGCGCACGCGCTGCAAAGTGCATGAGATTCGCGGCGAGATGAACCCCGGCTTCGGCGGCATCCACCCGGAGCCGATCCGCAAGTACCTGGACATGATGGCCGCGACGATCAACAACCTGCACGCCGACGTGGGCATCGCCACCGACGGCGACGCCGACCGCGTGGGGGCGATGGACGGCGACGGCACCTTCGTAGACCCGCACACGATCATGTCGCTGGCCCTGCACTACCTGGCCGGCAAGCGCGGCTGGACGGGCGACGTGGTCAAGACGGTGAGCACGACGATGATGATTAACCGCATCGCCGCCCATCACGGCCTGACCGTGCACGAGACGCCGGTCGGCTTCAACCACATCGCCGACTATATGCTCAACGGCGACGTGCTGATCGGCGGCGAGGAGTCCGGCGGGATCAGCATCAAGGGACACATCCCCGAAGGCGACGGGATTCTGATGGGGCTGCTGCTGCTGGAGATCATGGCCGACGCCAAAGCGCCGCTCAAAGAGGTTGTGGCGGGCTTGCAGCGCGAGTTCGGCCCGACCTGCTACGAGCGCACCGACTTCGCCCTGAAGAAGCCCGTGCCCAAGCGCGAGATGGTCGCGCGGCTGCAAGCCGCCGCACCCACCAGCATGGCCGGGGAGACGGTGCGCGAGGTGCTGACCTTCGACGGGATCAAGTTCGTGCTGGCCGACGATAGCTGGCTGTTGATCCGGCCCAGCGGCACCGAGCCGGTGCTGCGCGTTTACGCCGAGGCACACGACGCGGAGATGGTGCGGGCGCTGCTGGCCGCTGGCCGCGCGATGAGCGGCCTGGAGCAGCAGTAAGGGCGCGAGAAAGAGACTTCCGAAGTTTTCGAAACTTCGGAAGTCTGGTCTTATCCCCAGGGCGCAGCGCTGCTGCGCCTCTACGCGAAACCGGCAGGGCCGCCCTATCGCCTCAGCGCGCCGTCTCGCCGTTTTCCCCCAGCGCGCGATCCAGCCCCGCCGCCAGCGCCGCCAGAAACGCGGGCAGGAACGCCGCCCACACCCCCGGCGGCACCGCCGTCAGCCGGGCAAGCTGGACGATCAGCGGGTCCGCCGGCTCATCCAGGGCGGCGATCACTTCGGCGCGATGCCCGCGCAGCGCCCGCCACAACGCCCGCGCCTGCTCCGTGACTCGTGCCCCGACCCACAACGACGCCGCGATCAGGGCCAGCGTGCCGAGCAGCGCGCCCAGCAGCCGCCACACGTCGAGCATTTCCCCTGCAATCCAGGTGTCCATACATCTCTCCCTTCTAGGCGGTATGCCCTGGATGATTTCGGATTTCGAAATTCGAATTCCGCAATCCGAAATTCGCAATTTACAGCGCCGCCAGCCCCAGCTCGCCCGCCAGCAGGCGCAGCAGCGCGTCCTTGTCGGCGGAAGACCACTGCGCCCAGGGCTTGCGCAGCGCGTCGAGCGCCGCCCCCCGCTCGCGCTCAGCCTGCTGATCAGCGGTCAGCTTGCCCGCGTCGTGCCCGGCGACGATCTGCCCCACCAGCTTGCGCTCGTCGGGCGTCGTTGAGTCCAGCAGGTGCACGCGCACGCCGCGCCCGTCCCCGCTCAGCCCGACCAGCTTCGCGCCGAGCGCCGCCGCCAGTTCCTGATGCAGCAGGGCCAGGTTCGCCGTCTCCCGCTCGAACGCCAGATCGATCATGCCCGCCATCAGTCCACCTCCTTCGATAGAGATTTCGAATTGCGGATTGCGGATTGCGAATTGAAGAGCCTACGATCTGCAATCCCAGGAGCGAGGGACGAGATGGATTGCGGATTTGCCAATTCGCAATTCGCAATCACACTCATGGGATTTCGAATCGCGGATCGCCTGCTCTTCAATTCGCAATCCGCAATCCGCAATCCGCAATTCACCCCACTTCCCGCTCATGGAATTCCGAACGGAGGATCGCCTGCTCTTCAATTCGCAATTCGCAATCCGCAATCCGCAATTCACCCCACTTCCCGCTCATGGAATTCCGAATCGCGGATCGCCTGCTCTTCAATTCGCAATCCGCAATCCGCAATTCACCCCACTTCCCGCTCATGGGATTTCGAATCGCGGATCGCCTGCCCTTCAATTCGCAATTCGCAATCCGCAATCCGCAATTCACCTCAGCTTATCTCCCGCGCCACCAACACCGCCGGCACCTCGTTGGCATCGTCCACGTCGCTCGAATCGGCGTGCAGCGTGACCGTGCCGGCGCTGGTTTTCCACAGCAGCTCGAACGTATGCTCGCCTGCGTTCAGCCCGGCGATGAGCAGCGGCCCCAGGTTGACGGCCTCGCCGATGGTCGTGCTCAGGCGGTGATTCAGCAGCCCGCCGGCGTAGTCCGCCCCCACGCGCCCCGACCCATCTACGCGAACGTCCAGCCCCACGCGCCGCCCGACCTGGTCGGCGTGAAAGACGCCCCAGAACCAGACCAGCACATCGCCGCCGTTGGTGGTCAGCGTCGCCTTGAGGTTTGCGCTGTCCACCGCCACGAAGTCGGTCGAGGTGGTGCTGTAGGCGGCCCCGTTGTCGCGGGTGATGGCCCGCGACGGCGGGGCCTTGAGCGCGTTCAGGTTATCGCGCAGGTGCGTGTTGAGGTTCGCTGCCGTCAGCAGCTCGTCCACTTGCCAGGTTTTGGGTGTCGTCCAGCTCATAGCCCCAGCCTCGTTGTGCTCCCCAGTTCGGCATATCCGGCGCGATCCAGCAGGGCGTAGCGGCGCTCGTCGGCGCGCTCCAGGTGCAGCGTCACCGTGAAGCCGCCCGTCGCCAGCTCGTACTCGGCGGCACAGACCCAGTGCGCCGCCGCGCTCAGCCCCGACGCGGCGTCGGAGACGACCACCTTGTCCATCAGCCCCACGCCGAAGACGCTCGCCCCGCCGAGGCGCGCCCGGTCGCGGACGCGCAGCCGCGTCGCGGCCAGCGCGGGCGTCTTGAAGCGCCCGACCAGGTATTCGGCATACGCCTGCCCGAAGACCGGGTCGGGCTGCATGGGCAGGTCGAGAGCCAGCGACCGCTCTTCGAAGCTCGCCTGGCTGCTGGCATCGCCCGCGTCCAGGGTGATCGGGTCGTAGACGCGGATCGGCTTGCCACGCACCTGCAGGCGCGTGACGTAGAGCGGGCCGATGGCCGTGTTGGTCAGCGTGATCGCCACGCGCGTCGCCTCAATCGCGGCGCTCAGCGCGAAGTGCGGGCTGCCCGTGTAGTCGTAGCCGGAGCCGTCGGCCCGGTCGTTGACCGCGTAATCGGTCGTCGCAACGGGCGCGAGCACGTCCAGCGCGCCCACGCGCGCCCCGTTCTCATCGTGGAATGGCGCGTAGAGGGTGCGCGTCTGCCCCGGCGCGACACGCAGCACGGTGCGCGCCGTCCACAACACTTGCAGGCTGCCCACCGTCTCCACCGGATAGACGGTCACCTGGGCGTGGTTGATCACGCTCTCGGCGTCGAGGGTCACGTCCAGCGCGTCGAGCGGGGCCGCGCTCGCTCCCGTCCCGCTGACCAGCGCCGCGCTCACCGACGGGTCCTGCTGCTGGCAGCGCGACCAGAAGGTGACCGTCCCGTCGCGCGCCACCCAGAAACGCCCGTACACCGCCCGGCAGATGTCTTCCAGCGCGTCGAGGGCAGTGACCCGCTCCGGCTCCCACGAGCGCCCATAGTGAGCCAGGGAGTCGCCATTGTCGGCGATGCTCAGCGCGGGCGGCGTGTAGACGGCGCTCACCAGGTCGCTCACCGCCTCAGCGGCGGGCACCGCGTCGGTGTGCGGCACGCTGACGCGGGCGCGCGCCAGGCGAGCGATGCCGTCGGTGCAGGTGATCGTCACCGCGCCGGGCCATGCCCCCGCCTCCGGCGCGATGCGCGCGATTGTCCCGCAAAAGAGCGTCCAGGTGTCGCCGCCCTCGCTGGCGCAGAGTCGCGCGGCCCGCCCCGGCAGCAATTTCCCAGCCAGTGGCGACGCGGCGTTGCCCGGCGAGAAGCGGCGGTCGTGGTTATCGAGCACCAGCTCGCAGACCCCCGGCGCGGCGACCGGCTCCCGCGCCCGCGCGAATCCAGCCCGCGCGCGCACCCGCCGGACGCGCGCCGTCTCGTCAGTCCACGTGCCGTCCGCAGACCAGTCCATTTCGACAGTGAAGGTGACAGCCATGCGCCCTCCTTTGAGCGGACGGTGATTGGTTGTTGGTGATTGGTTGTTGGTATCCGGTTCCTGGCGACACAGGTCTCTGCTGATAGCCACCTACCAGGAACCAAAAACCAACCACCAACCACCCATCACCCCACATGCAACGTCCACGTGTGCGTGAAGACCGCGCCGTGATAGTCCGCCCCGCCGAAGGGCACCACGCCCGCCCGCAGCGCGCAGCGCAGCGGGACAGCCAGCGCCCCGCCTAGCGTGGGATCGGCGGCCAGCGCCTCGACATAAGCGTCAATCGCCGCCGCCAGGGCCGGCAGCGCCCCGCGCGGCCCCGCCCCGCCTGGCAGCGGAGTCAGCAGCAGCACATGGGCCACCGTCACAACCAGCCGCCCGTCGCCCGCACTGAACCCGCTCGGCTCCAGCCCCGCCGACTCGCCGCCCAGCTCCGGCACGACGATCAGCGCGGGAAGCTGCACCCGCGTCAGCGCGCCGGGCGTCTCGTCCAGCGCGAAGGAGGTCACCCCGCTCACCGCCAGCGCGGCCAGGTTGGCCAGCGCCGTGCCCAATACGCCCATGAGTCCCTCCTCCCCTTCACGCCACGCGCACGCGGACGAGCGGCTCCAGAATCTGGCGCACGTCGTCGGGCAGCGCCGGCGGGACGATCACCTCGCCGCGCAGCCCGCCGGTCCGCTGGACGAAGCCCGCGTCCGGCTGCTTGTAGAGCCAGTGCGTCACGCGCAGGCACGCCTGGCGCACGTCTTCCGGCGGGGCGTAAATGGCAATGGCCGCGCCCTGGCTGTGACTGGCCGCCGCCGTGCCGTTGGCCCCGCGCGCGACGGTGAGCGTATCGGTCAGCGCGTCCACGGCCAGGGCGTGCAGGTACTCCTCGCCGATGCGCAGTAGCTGCCCGGCGGCGAAGCCCGCCCCGGCTGCGTCGCTCACCGTCAGCGTCATGGCATCGGCAGCCAGCGGATCGTCCCCCACGCTGTCGCCGGAGTCCTGCCAGGCGTCCGCCCAGACGGGGTGATAGCCCCACGTCCCTTCGACGGCAATGGCTTCCAGCGGATCACCGCCATGAACGAACGCGGCGCGCGTCCGGTCGAGCAGCAGGCAGGCGCTCACGGCTTCGTTGGCTGGCTCCCGGTGAACCGCGTCCAGCGGGATAGCCCGCCCGTCGCCGTTGGTCAGGCTGTGCAGCGCCAGCAGGTCAGCGCCGAGCAGCAGGCGAAACGGATCGCTCGCCGTGTAGCGGCGCGTCGCCCGCAGCGGGTAGAAACGCCGCCCGGCGTAGCCCTCGATCAGCCGCGACGCTGCCCCCAGCAGCATCAGCAGCAGGTCATCGTCGCCGGTCTGGTCGGCGGCCAGCCCCAGGTAGCGCCGCGCCCCGTCGAGTGTGGCGTAGATGTTGCTCATGTGTGCCTCCCGATGTGCGTGTGTAGCCCTTGTTGCGCCCGGTCGGGGTGCATAGCATGCTGCTGGCTGTGGTCTGGCCATAGAACTTCCGGCGCACTCGTCTGCAGACTGCAGCCGGGCGATGCGCCCCCGGTTGCTTAAGTTGTGACCCTGACTACAATGGACACTGCATATCCTGCGCAACCGATCCGGAGCAAGCATGGCATCCGACCCTGCAATGGTGACCTGCCCGCGCTGTGGGACGCGCTATAGCGCGGGGAGAGAGTCCTGCCCCAACTGCACATTAGCGCTTCCCCCCGAGGATGGAAGCCGCACCCGGCCCCTCAAGCGCCCGCCCACCCTGCCGTCTCAGCCAGGCTCAGCCGGTGAAGAACTGGCCTCACACCACGTCGTGCTGCTGCAAGCCCTGCCATCGGGCATATGCATCACCCTGCCCCCCGACACCGCGGTGATTCTGGGTCGCGAGATGGGTGACGAAGCGCCGCAGGACTATTCCCTGGTCGCCCTGAACAGCCTGGGTGCCCAGCGGCATGGAGTCTCGCGGCAACACTGCCTGATCGAGCGCCGTGTCAGCGGCCTGACCGTCAGCGATCTGGGCAGCACCAACGGCACCTTCATCAACGAGCACCGGCTCAAACCACACCAGTCCTACGAGCTGATGCACGGCGACCGTCTCATCCTCGGAACGCTACACCTGGCGGTGTTCTTCGGCGCTGCGGATTCATCGTCACCATAGGCGAATCGCCGGCGCGTTATTTCACAGATTTTTCATACTGAATGACCTTTTTCGCCGCCCGGTTTACCTCACCCCCTGGCCTCGCTGCGCTCGGCCTTTTCCCCTCTCCGTCAACGGAGAGGGGAGGCGAGCGCGCAGCGCGAGGGGTGAGTGTCCCCCTCCTTTCCGAGCCGAGAGGAAGATGGCCGCCCGGTTTACCTCACCCCCTGGCCTCGCTGCGCTGGCCTTTCCCCTCTCCGTCAACGGAGAGGGAGGACGGGGGGAGGCGAGGCGCGCCAGCGCTTGAGCGGGGTGAGCAGGGGCAGGAAGATGCCGCCCGGTTTACCTCACCCCCTGGCCTCGCTGCGCTCGGCCTTTCCCCCTCTCCGTCAACGGAGAGGGGGAGGCGAGGCGCGCCAGCGCCGAGCGGGGGTGAGGTCAAGTGAAGCGCCACGCCTAGACGGTGATGTTGTAGAGCAGGCTGGCGACGTAGCTGTCGAACGGCGCGAAGGCCAGGCGCACCGTCGCCACCATCTGGTAGGCGTCGTAGTACGGCAGGTAGTCCATCGTTGCCGCCACGCGCCGCCGGTAGCCGACCACCCAGCCGGGCCGGTAGACGCACACCGCCTGGCCCTTCGTGTTGCCGGTGGTGTTGGCCTTGCCGTCGGCCTGCGTCAGCGGCATCTCTGCGCTGACCAGCACCGGCACGCCGTCCACTTTGGCGATCTCGCCGGTGAGCACGGTGGCGTGCGGGCCGAACTTGTCCAC
Organism: Anaerolineae bacterium; assembly: GCA_027494015.1. The sequence goes on along the minus strand of JAOSJP010000012.1, from coordinate 400,443 downwards.
GGTCGCCAGGTTAGCATCGCTGAGCAGCTTGGCGTAGGTGCTGCCGTCCACGATCCAGGCGCAGTCCTTGGGGCGCAGGGCGTAGCGCGACGGCATGAGGAAGCGCGCCGCGCGCAGCAGGGCCACCGTCGGCGCACCGTTGGCGTCCTGGGCCTGGGCCGCCGTGGTGACCAGCGGCAGCTTACGCAGCCCGTCGAAGATCAGGTACTTGGCCGTGGCCTCTGGCGCGGCGTTGTCGCTGTTGACGTTGCCCGTCGCGCCGGTCTCCGTGTCGCCATTGAGCAGCACGTGGTCAATGGCGTCGGCCATCACGCGCAGCGCCTGCTCGCGGTAGAGCGGGATCAGCGGCAGCGCCGCGTCCTCCACCAGCTCCGCCGAGAAGCCCACGCGCAGGGCCAGCTTCCTGGCGCTCAGCGTCACCTTGCCGCTGCCAATCTGGCTGTCCGGGATGGGATTGCCCGCCCCCAGCGTCAGGTCGTCCTCGTCCTGCGTCTCCGGCACGTAGTAGACCGTCGGGTCAGTGCCGGAGATGGGCAGCTCGTAGGGGTTGGCGGGCATCTCGAAGGTGCGGAAGAGCGGCAGGATCACGTTCTCGGCGCGCGCTTTGCGCCACAGCTCGCTCGACCAGACATCCGGCACCCACTCCGCCCCGTACCCGCTCAGGCCGCTGTGCATCAGCTCGTCGGCCTTGAGTGGCAGATCGCGCACGGCCCCGGCGTCCAGCTCGCCGCGCTCGACGGCGCGGTAGGTCTTGCTGGCCAGCTCGCGCATGAACGCCGTCGAGGGCGCCCACTGCCCGCTACGGCTGAGCCAGGTGTGCATGAAGGCCATGTCCACCGCGTCGAGGGCGGCGTACTTGCTGCGCACTTCGACGCTCGGCGTGCTCGCGCTCTGTGCCGTTGGCAGCCGCTTGATCGCGCCGCCGTTGGCGCCCCCGTCGTGCTCGTGAATCGTCATGCTCCCTCCTTGATCATCCTTCGCCCGTTCCCTGCTCGGCGGCTCGTCCAAGGACAGCCGTCCCACCGGCAGCCCCAGCGCCTGGTACGCCGCCTTGACCGCCACCGCATCGGTGTAGCGCGGCTCGGCGGGCGTCGGCGTCAGGCTGCCCTCGACGATGGGCCAGCGCCGGATGTGCCCGTCCGCCTCGACCTCAACCAGATGCGGCAGGCTGCCGCTGCTCCAGCCGAGCACGCCCTGCCGCACAAGATCGAGCACCGCCCGCGCCCAGCGGCGGCGCAGGTCCAACTGCGCCTCCACCCACAGCCCGACCGAGTCCGGCTGCATGGCCTCGATCTGCCCGATCAGCGCCGGGCCGAGCGCGCCATCCAGCCCGTGCTGGTAGAGGACGGGGCGGCGCGGGTACCAGTCCAGCCCCAGGTCTGTCTCCGGCGAGAAATACTCGCCCTGCAGGTCGCGGCGCGCGTCGTCACCCCACACGACCAGGTAGCCGCCGACGCGCCCGCCATCGCCCAACATCTTGACCGCCGTGCTGACCGGCGCCGTCCGAGTCTGCTGTGCCATCGGCCCTCCCGCCCATACCAGGAATGCCTGCCCAACGTCACATGCTAGCAGTTTAGCACGAATGTTCTAGCCATGTCTTCGGCGCTAAGGGTTCAACTTTAAGGGGGATAGGGAGGATACGGGCAGCTTGCGTAGAAGCGCTGCTCTGCTGCGCCCCCCTTGACCTCACCCCCGCTCGGCGCTCACGCGCCTCGCCGCCCCCTCTCCGTCAACGGAGAGGGGGCAAGCCGAGCGGGGCGAGGCTGGGGGTGAGGTCAATGCCCTGCCTTCAGCGAGTCGCTGTCAACCTTTGCCCACACGGGTGCGTGCAAAACCTGTCAGGTAGGGGCGCTGCTCTGTGTCACGCGACGTAGGGTTATGCTACGGAATCCGGTCATAGGGTTTTACCACTTGTCGGCAACGGCAGCCGGAACTGCCCATCAACCCCGTCTCGGAGCGTGACCCTGCGGGCGCTCATGCTCGCGTCAGACTCAGTAGGCAGCGCCGCAGACGGCTGACGCTGGCTTGTGAGGCACCCGCTGGACGGTTCCTGTCCCGTGTTGGGTTGGTATAACCCTGCGGCGTGTCTTGGTGGTGTAACCCTACAGCGGGTGACACTCTGCTGCGCCCTCTTGACCTCACCCCCGCTCGGCGCTCACGCGCCTCGCCGCCCCCTCTCCGTCAACGGAGAGGGGGCAAGCCGAGCGGGGCGAGGCTGGGGGTGAGGTCAATATCCTGCCAACCTTTGCCCACCCCCGGCGCATGGCACGCGCGGCAGAAGCGGGTAAGATCGGAGCACGGTGACCCGCCAGGCGCGGGCGATGGAGGCGCTGGACGTGAGCGGGGGCGGCTGGTGGTGGCAGCGGCGCAGACGGCGCGCGCATGTGATTCGCGTGCGCACGGCCTGGGTGCGCGCCGGGCTGGTCGTGCGCTATGGCCCGGTCGGGGTGGTGTGTCATGGGCTTCGCCCGCGCATCACCTACGGGCGCGGCGTATTCGGCGCGGCGGGCCTTGCCGGGGGTGCGCTGGCTTTTCAGGGACAGGGCAGCAGCGCCTGCGATGGGCAGGTCGCGCTGGAGCAGGTGCAGCGCCTCAGCCTGGTCACCATTGCACTGCCAGCGAGTCGGCGGGCGCGGGCGCTGGCCGTGCACTACGGCAGCCCGGACGGGTGGCGCGTCGGAGTGTTCTCCGGAGGGGGCGTCCCGGAACTCGCCGGGGCGCTAAGCGACGCCGGCGCTCTCCCCCTGCACGATGCGGGCGAAGGGCGCGATGACTTCGGCCCGGCGCGCGCCACGCGCATGATCCAGGACATCTACGGCGAATGGACGCCCGAACGCGAAGGGGCGCTCTACCTGGCCCCTGACCGGCTGCTCTTTGAGTGGCGTGAGGCCATTCCGCTGGCGACGATGGCCCGCCTGGACGTGTATCACGGGGGCGAAGGGCGGCGCGCGGGCACGCTGCTGCGCGTGGAATACGCCGCGCCGGACGGCGCGCTCCAGGCCGCCGGCTTCCTGGTGGAACACGCCGGGCGCTGGGCAGAGGCTATCGTGCGCCGGGCCGATCTGCCGCTGGCTGTGCACGAGGGGCGCAAGCAGAAAGGAGCGTGAGGCCTGCACACACCACTCCCTGTAGCCGGGCTAGAGGCTGTTATGAACTTTGACAGGTGGGGTTCAGTCCTCGTTGCCCCCATTCCCCGCCCTTGGGGGGGGGGAGGCGCGTGCCGCTAAGCCGCGCTCCTCCTCCTGGGGGGGGGGGGGGGGGGGGGGGGGGGGGGGAACCAAATGCGCCTCGCTGGGGGAAACCTACCCCTGAGAGATTGGGGGATGGGGGGCGTATACCCGGAAGAAGTGCATAACACGCTCTAGAGACGGGGCTTGGTCGCCTGACGGTCTCTTCCCCCTTGTGTAGCCCAGGCAGACAGGTAACACTCATTCGGAGACATAGATTACCGTTTAAGGTCCTTATGGGCTTAAGCAGAAGGAGGTCGAAGATGCCCTGGGAGGTGAGCACAACCAAGTCTCTGCGCAAGGAGTTTGTGACGCGAGCGCTGGTAGAAGGGGCGAATATCAGTGCCTTGTGCCGGTACTACAATATCAGCCGCAAGACAGGCTACAAGTGGCTGAAGCGTTATCGCGAGGAGGGAGAGGCGGGCCTGGCAGATCGCTCGCGGCGTCCCCATCGTAGCCCCCGCAAGAAAGACAGGTGACAGGTCACATGGAGATCGCGCTGCTGGTGCTCTTGCTGGTGATCATCGGCGCGGCGCTGGCCTGGGATTCACTGGCCCAGCGCCGGTATGTGGCGCGCACTGCCGCCGCGTGGACGGACGCCGGGCAGACGGTGCAGGGCGGGCCGCTGGGCACGATCAGCCGGGGCGACCTGCTGGCGCGTCAGCCGGGGTATCGCGCCTTCGGCGCGCTGGCCGTCCTTGACGGGCGGCTGGTCTTCAGCGGGCATCGCTCGCACGCGCTGGATCACGCCACGCCGCTGGAGGCGGTGCGCTGGATCGGGCTGCGCACGCGCGTCAAGACGGCCTGGAACCGGCGCATCGAGACGCCAGAACTGGTCATCCACAGCGCGGAAGCGGGCGGCTGGCGTGTCAGCGCCTTCATCGAAGGGCCGGTGGAGGTTTTCGCGGCGCAGCTTGGCGCGCTGACGGGGCTGCCCGTGCTGGCGGTGGGCGAGGCTTATGAAGACTTCGGCCCCGCGCCCGCTGTGTATATGGTGCCAGAGGGCGAGAAGGGTTGGCGTTCTGGGGTGGCGGGCCAGCCCGATCCGCGCGCGCTGCCGCCCGCCTGGATGGAGACGGCGCGCTGGCTGTACCTGGCCCCCGACCGGCTGCTGTTCGATCGGGCGCACGCCATCCCGCTGGCCCGCATCCGCCGCGTGGTGGTCACCGAGCGCGGAGTCAGGCCGGACGAGAATCCCTTCGACGATAACCTACTGCGCGTGGAGTATGAGGACGCGAGCGGCGCGCGCCACACTGCCGGATTCGTGGTGCGCAATGCGGGGGATTGGGCGGGCGTTTTGGAGGCGCGCGCCAGCGTGCCGGTGCTGGTGCGCGGCGCGACGGGCGATAAATAAAAAATTCCTAAAAACCGGGCCAAACGTATTGCGGCAAGCCGCCAAACAGGTCACAATGGGGTCAGCGCAGGTGGTGGGAACGACGTAAGGAGGGGGGAACCATGACGCGGCTCCCCAATGTGCCGGGCCCGGGCGAGCAGAGCGACCCCGATTATCCTCAGGCGGAGGCGACCGGCGGCCCGATTCCAGATGGTGAGATGCCTGGCCTGAACGGAACAACGCCCAGTCACCTGGGGCTGACGCTCGAGCCAGAGGATGCCGCTGACCTGCCTGAGGGCGATTCGCTGGTGGCGCAGCATCGCGCCGGAACGGATCGCCAGGCGATCTTCACCGCCTGCGCAGAACCCAACCAACCGGAAGCGCGGCTGGACGGCAGCAGCAACCATGTGCCCCACGAAGCGATCATTGACCCGGCGCAGGACAACGCCGGCGCACAGCCCGACTTGCTCTGACCCCCGGTCTCGCTCGCACAGATGTTAGATGTGGACGCCGCCTTCTGGCGGCGTTTTTGTTGCGCGCTATGGGGCGAGGTAGCCCACTGCCGAGATGCGCACCTCGCTGACCAACTCCGGCCCCACGCTGATGAATGGAAACTGCGCCTCGAAGGGCGCTTCAGCGCCGGCGGGCCACATGCCATCGTCGCGCCCGGTGAGGAGCGCGGCGTGGGCCAGCCCCACCAGGTCATCGTCCGGGCCGATCAACACCACGTCAATCACGGGAAAGTAGAGATCGGCGTCGGCGGTGTTCTGCGCGGTGCCGCTGACGGTGTAGAGTCCGTTTTCGCCCATGCTCTGACTGATCACGCTGGCGGGCAGGTTGAAGACTCCTTGCAGACTCGGCTCGTCGGCAGGGGTGTACCACAGCCAGCGCTGCGTATCGGCGTAACCGTCGGGCAGAGGGAAGGACTGCCCGGCGTAGAAGACCTGTCCGGGGGGGATGTCGGTGATCAGCGGGTTCGCGGAGATCTCGTCCAGCTTCAGCCCATCCTGGTCGAGCGCGTAGATCACCGCATCAACCTGGCCGAGCCACTGGTCGCTGTCGTTGCGCACCTCGGCGAAAAAAGTAGCCCATGCCCTCTCGAACGCCCTCGCTGTGCGCGAGCACAGTCAGCCCGTTGCGCACGCGCAGGCCGGGCACAAGCGGCTCCAGCTCGAACGCGCTTTGCGGCTCGGCGGTGGCCTCCAGGCCGGCTGGGGTGCCGGTTGGGGCGAGGGATGGGGTGGAGTCGTCGCCGCACGCGGCGAGCGTCAGAGCCAGAATCAGCAGCAGCGGCAGCCAGTTGCGCATGGCGGGTCTCCTGGGTGAAGGGTGTCTGCGCTTATTATACGCCGGGCGTTTTTTGTCTGCCCGTGCGCCTATTTCTCCCCTGCCGCGCGCAGGGCGTCCACCGCGCGGCGGCGCTCCAGCCGCCCGGCAAAGTCGTAGAGCTGGCGCTCGTAAGTGTCTTCTATCAGCGGCGAAGAGAAGAGGAAATCCGCCGAGGAGCGGTTCATGGCCACCGGGATGTTCTGCAGCACGGCCAGCCGCAGCAGGGCGCGCACGTCCGGGTCGTGGGGGTGCGATTCGAGCGGATCCCAGAAGAAAATGAGCACATCCACCTCGCTCTGGGCGATCTTGGCGCCGATCTGCTGGTCGCCGCCCAGCGGCCCGCTCAGGAATGTCTGCACGGGCAGCCCCAATTCCTGCTTGAGCAGGGTGCCGGTTGTGCCGGTGGCCAGGATTTCATGGCGGCTGAGCCGCCCGATGTTGAAGCGCGCCCATTCGAGCAAGTCCTGCTTGCGGTCGTCGTGGGCGATGAGGGCGATGCGCTTGCGACGAGGGAGCGTGCTGGTCTGGTGAGTCATGGCCGGTCGCTTTCTGCTGGTGGGCTGCTCTGGGCCAATCTAAGCACAAAAGCGACGCGCGGGCAATGAGCGGTCGGCAGACAGCAGTCAGCTATCAGCTTTCAGCAAGGGCGGTGCTCTCTTATCTTTGCTGTAGCGGCTGAGAGCCGATAGCTGATGGCTGCTCTTCACGGCGCAGGAGCTTCCGTCTCGCCGGGCAGGTTCCACACGCCGCCGATGACCTCGATGGCCCGCCTGCCATTGATGCGAATGCGCCCCTGGTTTTCCAGCTTGAGCAGGTGATACTTCACAGTGGAGGTGTGCAGCACGCACGCGCGGCTGATCTCCTTGATGGCGGGCGAAAGGCCGTCGTGCTGGCGCTTGTACTCGACGATGAAGCGGAACACCCGCTCGCGTGTGGGTGGATACTCCTCGCTCACTGCTGCCCCTCCGTCGCGCCGGGCGGCGGGGCCAGGCCTTGTGTCGGCCCGGCTCCGCCAGGCGCTGCTCCTGCTGGTGTCTGCATAGTTCGCCCTGTCTCTCCTGTCACAGAGTAGAACATTTGTTCGTTTGATTGTCAGTATAGCGGAGAGCGCCTCTGGCTGTCAACGGGGGAACGGCGCACAGCAGCGTTATGAACGATTCTCTAACCCTTTACACACTGTAATCCAGCCGATGAGCGGCCCACAGCACCCTGCTCAACGACCGGCGGCCCTGGCAACCAGCGCCGCATCGGGCGAAGGTGGCGGGCGGCGCAGGAAGACGTTGCGGCGCACGACCATCACGCCGAAGAGGGTCAGCGCGGCCCCGAACAGCAGCCAGAGCGAGAACGGCTCGCGCAGGACGAGCACCCCGGCGAAGGCGGCGATGATGGGGCTGAAATTGAAGTAACTCGACATGTGGGTGGGGCCAAGCTCGTGGATGGCGAAGTGAATGATCAGGAAGCCGGCTGCGTTGGACAGCAGGCCGCTGTAGAGGATGTTGGGCACGCTCACCAGCGGCACGCTCTCGCTGGAGAGCGCGCTTAGCTCCGGCGCGGCCAGCGCGATCATGGCGGCGGCGGTCAGGCAAAACCGCCAGATGGCCAGCGGCATGGCTCCCAGGCGGTCAATCACCGGCTTGGCGAGCACATCCGCCACACCGCCGCTGATGGCCGCGCAGAGCACCAATACGCTGCCGAGCAGGTCATCGTGCGAGAGCGCCAGCCCCGACTGCGATTGGCTGAGCACGACCAACACCGCTCCGATCAGCGTCAACCCGACGCCGGCCAGCAATGGTCGGCGCACCTCGACCATGCCGACGATCATGCTGAACAGGGCTGTCCAGGCGGGTATGGTGGAGACGATGAGCGCGGCGTTGGTGGAGGTCGTGCGCTTGATGCCCTCCGCGAACCCAATCTGATAGGTCACCGGGCCGGCCAGCGTCAGCAGGGCGATCAGGGCAAAATCGCGCCGGGAGAGCCGCAGCGCGCGCCGTCCGCGCCAGGCCAGCGGCAGGATGATCGGCAGACCGACGACGAAGCGCAGCGCGTTGAACATCTGCGGGCTGACGTGGGCCAGCGCGTCTTTGGCGACGATGTAATGAAAGCCCCAAATGAGCACCATGCCCGACATCAGCGTGTCGGCGCGGCGCTGGTGGAAGGCAGTGATCAACGCGGACAAGGAGATTGGCTCGGCTTTCGTTGGCGGCAGACGCGGATCGCGGGCCATTATACCGTGCGCAACCGGAGCAGTCTCAATTCTGCGCAGTGGGATCGCGCAAAGGTTGTCAGCGGCTTGCCTGACGCGGAGACATTGACCTCACCCCCAGCCTCGCTGCGCTCAGCTTGCCCCCTCTCCACGTTGGATAGTCTTGGCGAGACTTCGGAAGGTTCGTAGGGGCGGGTTTGAGCGCCTCGTCGTTAGCGCTGACCCCTACAGTTGAGCCGCTTGCGGCGAAGACAAACAGAACATACGTGCTAAAATGAATTTATGATCCCGGTGTGACGGGCGGGCACGGACCCACAAACAAAGCTGGAGAGACCTGCATGGGTGCCGTCAGCAGGAGCCGCGCAGGCGAGTCCCGCCCGTCTGCGAGCGCCTCGTCGTTAGCGCTGACCCCTACAGTTGAGCCGCTTGCGGCGAAGACAAATAGAACATACGTGCTAAAATGAACTTATGATCCCGGCGCGACGGGCGGGCACGGACCCACAAATAAAGCTGGAGAGACCCGCATGGGTGCCGTCAGCGACAGCCGCGCAGGCGAGTCCCGCCCGTCGCGCCGGGGTGAGATGCGAGCGAGAGGGGAGGGCGGCGAGTCCGTGCGTGAGCTGCGCGTCTGCCGGGCGATCCGGCTGCTGGCCGAAGGGCGCGATCGGGAGGAAGTGGCGCGGGCGGTGGGGGCGCTGCCGCGCACGCTGGCTGCGTGGGAGCGTGACGACGAGTTTCGGGCGCTGCTGGCCTGCCTGCGCGAGCATGGGCGGGCGCGCGACGCCCTGGCCGCGCTGGACGACCTGACGCCGGTGGCCATTGCCGCGCTGCGCCGCGCCCTGGACGGCGACGACGACACCCTGGCCCTGCGCGCCGCCCGCGAAGTGTTGGAGCGCGTCGGGCCGCTGGCCGAGCGTTCCGACCGTGCAGACGATTCGTGTGGAGTATGGCAGCCGTGACGGTCACCCTGTGTCAGCCGCACCCTGGGCAGCGCGAAATCCTGCGCCATCCGGCCCGCTTCAAGGTGGTGGCCTGCGGGAGGCGCTTCGGCAAGACGGAGACGGGGCGGATTCTGATGGTTGAGCGGGCGCTGGAGGGGCGAATCTGCTGGTGGATCGCGCCGACCTACCGCATGGCCGATGACGTGTGGCGCTGTTTTAAGGCGGAGCTGTCCGGGGTATGGCGGGACAAGCGCGAGGATATGCGCCGCATTGACCTGCCCGGCGGCGGCGCAATCGCCGTGCGCAGCGGGCACGATCCCGACGGGCTGCGCGGGGCGGGCCTCGACCTGGCCGTGCTCGACGAGGCGGCGTATCTGCATCCGGCGGTGTGGTCGGCGGCGATCCGCCCCGCCCTGGCCGACCGGCGCGGCGAGGCGCTCTTGCTCAGCACCCCGCGCGGGCGCAACTGGTTCTGGGGGCTGTGGATGGTCGGGCAGCAGGCCGATCATCCGCACTGGAAAAGCTGGCGCTTCCCGACCGCCGCCAACCCGCTGATCGACCCGGCGGAGATCGAGGACGCGCGGGCGCTGCTGCCGGAACGGATCTTCCGCGAGGAGTACCTGGCCGAGTTCCTCGACGACGGCGGGCGCGTCTTCCGCCGCGTGGACGAGGCGGCGACGGTCGAGCCGGGCGGCGCGCCGCAGCCGGGCGCGCGCTACATCTTCGGCGTGGACTGGGGCCGCGACGCCGATTTCACCTGCATCGCGGTGCTGGCGGCGGAAGCGCGGCGGCTGGTGGCGCTGGAGCGCTTCAACGCCCTCGGCTGGGCGGCGCAGCGCGGACGGCTGGCGGCGCTGGCCGAAGTCTGGCAACCAACGGCGATCTGGGCCGAGGCCAACAGCATGGGCGGGCCAAACATCGAGGCGCTGCAGGCGGAGGGGCTGCCGGTGCTGCCCTTCGTGACGACTGCTGCCAGCAAAGGCCCGCTGATTGACGCCCTGGCGCTGGCGCTGGAGCGCGGCGAGCTGGCTGTTCTGCGCGATCGGATTCTGCTCGATGAGCTGGCCGCGTACACGTTGGAGCGGCTGCCCAGCGGTCGCTACCGCTACGGCGCGCCGCCGGGCCTGCACGACGACACGGTGATCGCCCTGGCCCTGGCCTGGCACGGCGCGCTGCACGGCGGGCCGGGCGTCAGTTTTGTGTAGTGATCACGTGATCAGTTTTCGGTTGTCAGTTTTCAGTTTTCAGTCGCCGGTAGTCCGAGCGGGGCGCGATCCCGATCCGCATCTCCGACAACTGATCACTGACAACCAACAACCAATCACCAACAACCAACAACCAACGACTCACAAGGAGCGCGATATGCCCCCAACTGCCAACCGGCCATCCTTCGTCGAGCGGACGCTGCGCCGGGCCGGGTACATCAAGTGGCGTCCGGCGAGCGTCATTCACCGCGTGGAGGCGGGCGTTTCCGGCGATCCGCTGCCGGCCATCGCCCCGGAAATCGCGGGGGCGGCGCGCTACGCGGGCGTCTACATGGGCAGCCCCTGGGTCTATGTGGCCGTCAACCGCATCGCCGAGGCGGCGGCGCTGGTGCCATTTTGCGTGTACCAGGCGGCGGGCGCGGGCAGCGCGGGCGAGGTCGCCCCGGCAGGGGCGGGCGAGGTCGCGCTGCCGCATCACCCCTTCACCCGCCTGCTCCAGCGGCCCAACCCGCTGCTCAGCCGCTTCGAGCTGATCGAGCACACCGTCGGCAGCCTGGAGATTCACGGCAACGCCTACTGGTTCCTGGCCGGACAGCCCGGCGGCGTGCCCCTGGAAATCTGGCCGCTGCGCCCCGACCGCGTGCAGATCGTGCCGGACGCGGCGCGCGGCGTGCGTGGCTACATCTACGAGGTGGACGGGCGGCACCTGCCGCTCGACGCGGCAGAGGTGGTGCACTTCCGCCGCTGGCATCCCGCCAACGACTACTACGGCCTCAGCGCGCTCGAAGCGGCGCGGCTGGCCGTCGAGACCGACCGGGCTATGGCCGGCTGGAACCGGCACTATTTCGACGAGGGGATGGCCGTTCCGGCGGGCATCGTCGCCATCCACGAGCGGGTGAGCGACGCCGACTTCGAGCGCATCAAGCGCGAATGGCGGACGGCTTACGGCGGGCGCGAGCGCAAGACGGCGTTCCTGCGCGGGGCGGCGGTCGAGTGGCACAACGTCGGGCTGAGCCAGCACGACATGGACTTTCTCAACGCGCGCCGCTTCAACCGCGAGGAGGTCTTCCAGATTTTCGGTCTGCCAGTGGGGCTTCTCAGCGAGAACGCCACTGAGGCCAACGCCCTGGTCGGCGAGCGCGTCTTCGTCGAGCGCACGCTGTGGCCCAAGCTGGTGCGCATCGCCGAGAAGATCACCACCGATCTGCTGCCGTTCTACGGGGCAGGGCTGGTCGGGCGCTTCGAGGACATTCGCCCGCAGGATCGCGCCCAGCAGCTCGCCGAGCTACGCCTGGCGCGCGGCGTGCTGACCGTGGACGAGCTGCGCGCGCGGTATTTCGGGCTGGGGCCGCTGCCCGCGCCCGCCGGGGAAGAAGACGAGGGGGGTGAGGAGGCGCCAGCGCCGGAACCGGGGGAATAGTCCGGCTCTCCGGCCATCTTGGGGTAGAGGCGCTGCTTTGCCGTGTCTAGTGGGGGCGTTCGCATACGCCCCCACCCCGTTTGCTGGCGTACTCAAGCGCGTTGCGGGGGGCGAGGAAGTCGCTCAGTCACCAGCCGCAGTCACTGACTCGGCGGTCATCACGGTGCGCACCAGTTCCGGGACAAAATCGTGCGCTTTGAGGATTTCCAACAACACCGGCTCACCCTGCGCGGTCAGGTGCAGGATGCTCTGGCCAGACTGCTCAGCATGATCAACTTGCTTCTCCGGCGCAAACCAGATCATCAGCACGTCGTCTTCGCGATCGTAGCGCATCTTAAGGCTCATAGCGCGCCCTCCTCGCCGGGTAGAACGTGACGATACGTACCTCATCCTCATCTTCAACGAAGACCACTCGGATCAAATGACGGTCGCTGATCGCCTTCTGAGCAACAGGCGGGTCGAGAGCGATGTCCACGCGCTCTGGGTTGCGCAGCGCCTCAAGCACTTGCTCCGGTGTGATGATGAATCCCAGACGGGCCAGGTCTTTGAACTTCTGCTGAGCATGTCTGGTGAAGCGAACTGGCTAGACCATCTTCTATTCCAGTAGCTGCTCAGCTTGAGTCTTGCTCAAACAGACTTGCCCAGTAGGCGCGCGGAAGGAACCAGGTCGGCGCGCAGCGACGCGATGGCCGAAAGCGGCACCGCTACGACCCCAATTGAGTCACCTAGCACGTTAAAGACCTCAAGGATGCAGCCTTCCTCGCCACCTTCAGGGTGGGGCACGTAGTCCACCACAGTGGCGATGTCGCCCCGCTGCAAGTTGTGGGCGGGGACATCACAGGTCAGAGTGACTTCGGTGTAGAGGTCAGGTTTCATTGTCGGCTCTCTTTCCCGGTTTCAAGGTCACGAAGCGGAACTGCTGCCCTGGGCCGGGCTGGACAATCCAGATCGTGACTACATAGAGTGTAACACCGTTAACGCCGACAAGATCACCTTCGACCCGGTAAAAATCACCATACTCGCTACTGCTGTCTCTGACAGCTTCATGTATTTGCGTAAGCTGGCGTATGGCAGCCTCCAAATCCTGAGGATTGCGCAGTGTGAACCCGGCCTGGGCCAGGTAGCGAGACTTGTCATTCTTAGGCCGCAACAGCAATAAATACCGGGTCAGCTTGTCGGCAGCGATGAGGGCGTCGGGTGGAATTCTCACTCTACCAGTCCTTTCTCATCTGCTGCGACCATTGTACCATGACCCATCGAACCGCCCCCGCCCCGCCGCGCGACTTCGGGTACAATAGGGCCGTGCGAACGCTGCTCATCCGAAGAGGGGACTTGCCCGCATGGACGACACCACGCTGATCCTCAACCGCGTGCTGCCCATCCTGTTCCTGATCGGCCTCGGCCACTGGATTCGCCGCAGCCGCTTCGTCGCCGAGAGCACGGTGGACGATCTGCGCAAGCTGGTCGTCACCCTGGCGCTGCCCTCGGTGCTGTTCACCTCCTTCCTGGAAATGAAGCTCCAGACGAAGTATCTGGTCATCTTCGTCCTAGTGTTCGCCCTCAACGTGGCGCTGTTCGCGCTGGGACGGTCGCTCAAGACGCGGCTGGGCGTCGAATACCTGTACTTCCCCTTCCTGATGACCGGCTTCGAGTACGGGATGCTGGGCGTCAGCCTGTTCGGCAGCGCCTACGGGCTGGACAAGATCGGCTACATCGCCGTCATTGACCTGGGGCACGAGCTGTTCATCTGGTTCGTGTTCCTGGCCTTTCTGCTCATGCTCCGTGACGGACACCAGGACCCGCGCCAATTGCTGCGGGCGTTCCTCACTTCGCCGGTGATCATCGGCATCCTGGCCGGCATCGCCTGCAACGTGCTCGGCCTGCGCGAAGACCTCTACGAGCGCCCGGTGACCGGGGCGTTCATGGCTATGGTGCAGTTCCTGGGCGGCCTGACCATCCCGCTGATCCTGATCATCGTCGGCTATGGGATTAAGCTGGATCGCGCCGGAATCCGCGAGGCCGCGCCGGTGATCGGCATCCGGCTGGCGATCCTTGTGCCGCTGGCGCTGCTGCTCAACCGGCTGGTGCTGCGCGGCCTGCTGAGCCTGGAAGCGCCGTTCGAGGCGGGGCTGTTCACGCTGCTGGCGCTGCCGCCGCCGTTCATCATCCCGCTCTACATGAAGGCCGGCCTGCCCGACGAGCGGCGCTATGTCAACAATGTGCTGACGCTGTACACGGTGGTGTCTATCGTGCTGTTCACCATCTACTTCGTGCTCAACCCGGAGTTGTGAGTATGCCCCTCGACCCCAACGCCGTGCCGGGCCTGCTGCGCGTCGCACGGGCAGGTATAATAGAAGGCAGGAGAAGGAGGGTATGATGACCATTGTTCGCCAGGTTATTCTCATTCCCGATGAAGACGGCGTCGGTTACACCGTCGAGGTGCCCAGCCTGCCAGGATGCATCTCTGAGGGCGACACGCTCGACGAAGCTCTGGAAAATATCCGTGATGCCATCGCCGAGTATATCGCCGACATGGTCGCCAACGGCGAGGAAATCCCCGACGATTTCGCGCCGATGACCATCACCACGGTCGCGGTCGCGGCATGAGCAGGCTGCCCGATCTGTCGGGCCAGCGATGTGTGGCGGCGCTGGAAAAGGCCGGTTTCTATGTCGTGCGGCGCGGCAAGCACATCACAATGCGCCGCGATGACCCACCGGCGCGCGTGACGATCCCCCACCATAAGACGCTCAAGAAGAGCACTGTGCGCAGCATCATCCGCCAGGCCGGGCTGACTGTGGACGAATTCATGGCATTGCTCTGAGCCGGTTTTCCCCAGGAGCACCCATGCCCCTCGACCCCAACGCCGTGCCGGGCCTGCTGCGCGCGCTGGACAGCGCCGATGTCTACGTGCGCATCACCGCCGCCGAAGCCCTGGGCAAGATCGGCAACCCGGTCGCCATCGCCCGGCTGACAGACACGCTCGACGACGCGCGGCCCGATGTGCGCCGCCGCGTCATTGGGGCGCTGCTGCGCATCGGCACCGAGCCGAAAGCGCGCGCTGCTGCCCAGGTGGTGCCGGGCCTGGCGCGCGGCCTGGAGGACGCCGATCCGTCCGGTGCGCTGGGCGGCGGAGGCAGCCCTGCGTCGCCTCGATATCTCCAGCGCGCGGGCGGCACTCGCCCGTTGGCGCGGAGTTGGGCTATGATCAGCGCAGCAGAGAGATCGTCGCAGAGATCGCTGCCGGGCGAATGACAAGGACGGCCTGCCGATGGCACATGTATTCATCTCCTCCATCCATGATAACAACTCGTTCGTGGACCGCCTGCGGGGCAGGCTGACCGAGTCCGGTTTTGCGGTGTGGGAAGGCGACGATCTGCGTGCCGGCGATGAGTGGCGCGAGACGGTAGACCTCGCCCTGCGCGAGGCGTTCGCCGTCGTCGTGGTCATGTCGCGCGCGGCCAGCACTTCGCCGTTCGTCGCCTACGAATGGGCGTGCGGGCTGGGCCTGGGCGCGGACGTGATCCCGGTAGTCATCGAGCCGGCCATGCTGCACCCGCGCCTGCGCGCGCTGGGCGTGCTCGATTTCACCGACGCGGGCCGCGCGCCCTGGGACGAGCTAATCGGACGGCTGCGCATCGGCCAGGCGACGCGCGCCTACTTCGCCGCCCCCGGCGCGCCCCCCGCGCTGGACGCTGAAGATCACGCTCTGATCACGGGCGAGCTGGCCGAGATTAGCGAGTTTCTGCTGGCCCAGGAAGACGCCGATACCGGCCTGAGCAGCCGCTTGCTGGCTGTGCTGGGGCGGCTGGGCGGCACGGCGGCGGTGCACGCGCTGCTGCGCGCCCTGCCGGACGAGCGCGCTGACGTGCGCTATGCCGCCGCCGATGCGCTGAAGGCGCTGGGCAAGGATGCCCTGCCTGTGCTGCAACACGCGCTCGGCGAAGAGGACGCGCGCCTGCGCGAAGGCGCGGCCATGGCCCTGACTCGCAGCGCCCCTGAAGCATTGGCCGGGGCGGGCGAGGCGGCGATCCCGGCGCTGATCGGCGTGCTGCGCCGCGACGTAGGGGCGCAGCGCGAAGTGGCGGTCGCGGCGCTGGTGCGCATTGGCGGGGCGGCGGTGCCCGCCCTGGTGCGCGCCCTGGACAGTGGCGACTGGGAGCAGCGTGCGCTGGCTGTGGACGCGCTGGCGCGGCTGAGCGATGCGGCGGCGGTCCCGGCGCTGGTGGGTATGCTGTCCAACGAGGACAACGACCTGCGCGCGCGGGCGGCGAGCGCCCTCGGCCAGATCGGCGACGCGAGCGCGCTGCCCGGCCTGATCCGCGCGCTGGGCGACCGCGACGGCGTGGTACGCTGGTGGGCGGCGGAAGCCCTGGGGCGCAGCGGCGACGCGGCGGCGGTGCCCGCGTTGCTGGAAGCTCTGCGCGCGCCGCACGAGGACATGGGCACGCGGCTGACGGTCGTCGGGGCGCTGGCCAGCCTGGGCGACGCGGCGGCTGTGCCGGGCCTGCTGGCGCTGCTGCACAATGAGTATCTGGTGTTGCGCGAAGCGGCGGCGCGCGCCCTGGGGCAGATCGGCGACGCGGCGGCGGTCGCCGGGCTGGAAGAGGCGCTCTACGACGAGCAGCCAACCGTGCGCGAGGCGGCGCTGGAGGCGCTGGCGCGTCTGGATACGCCGGGGGCGCGTGCAGCCGTCGAGCAGTACCGGCGCGGCGAGTCCGGCGATTGGCCGTTCATGGCGCTCGGCCAGGAACGGTGAGCGGAGTCGCGTGACGGGTGCGCGCAAAACCTGTCAGGTAGGGGCGCTGCCCTGGCTGCGCCCTGGTTGACCTCACCCCCGCTCGGCGCTGGCGCGCCTCGCCGCCCCCTCTCCGTTGACGGAGAGGGGGAAAGGCCGAGCGCAGCGAGGCCAGGGGGTGAGGTCAAATGCCCTGCGTCCAGCGAGTCGCCGTCAGCCTGTGCACGCGCCCGCCTGTTGTTGCCAGCGACGAAAGGACTATAATCTGGGCAGGCGCTGGCCTCAGGCGCGCCTGGCGGCTGGAGATGCGCCGCCCTTTTTTCATGCGCAGCAGAGTCCCTTTGAGCAAAGGAAAAGCACATGAAGCGCCGTTGGATGTTGGGAATAATGGTCTTGGCTATGCTGGCTGCCCCCATGCTGGCTTGTGGATTCCCCCTGCCCGCCGGGACAGCTACGCTGGCCGTCAGCAAGGCGGTCTGCGCTGCGGGTGAGGCAGCAGACTCCTGCCAGGTGCGCCAGGATGCGTACCAGTTGATGAACAAGCTGCAATCAGTCGCCATCGAAAACCTGAGCATGACCCTGCACATTGACGACGGAGAGAGCGTCACCGCAATGACCCTCACCGGGGCCTACGAGTACGTGGTCACGGGCGACGAAGTGGGCCTGGGGGCCAACATTCACGCCGTGCTGACCGACGCCGAGATGAGCGATGCCAGCAGCACTGAATCGCTTGACGGGGCCGAGTTCATCGTCTTCGGCGACAAGGCGTACACCAGGAAGCCCGGCGAGGAGTGGGTTTATGAAGCGCTGGACGAGAACGCTCTGCTGGGCCTGGGCATGATCCTCGGCCTGGGCGGCCCCACGGGGGCCGGGCTGGACCTGTTCAGCGACCCGACCATCTTCTCGGTCAGCATTGCGGACGGCCCGACAGTGGATGGCCAGGCGACGAAAGCCCAGACATTGACGCTCAACCTGGGGGCGCTGCTCTCCAACGCCGAAGTGCTGGACAGTGTGATGACCCAGGGCTTCAGCGCCGGCGGTGAGACGCTGGGCATGACTCAGGAAGACCTCGGCGTGGACGCGAGCCAGTTGGCGATGATGTCCATGCTGTTCCTGCCGATGTTCGAAGGCTCCTCCTTCACCACCACCGTCTACATTGGCGCGGAGGACGGCTACATCCACCGCATCGAGGACAGCTATGTGTTCGCGATGGACACTGCCGCGTTGGGCGCGCTGTCTGAAGGCGAGCCGCAGAAGATGACCATGCGTTACGAGCTGTCCGGCAACCTTGTTCGCCACAACCAGCCCGTGACGATTGCCGCGCCCGAAGGCGCCACCGAAGGCCAGGGTCTGCTCGGTGAAGAGGGCGGGCTGCTCGGCGGCGGGCTGGGCAGCGGGCTGCTTGGCGGCCAGTAGTCACCGCGCTCTTCGCGCCACAAGCACGGGGCCGCTTGCGCAAGCGGCCCCGTGTTTGCCTGCCCCTGTTTACGGGGATTTTCGTTCTTTTTTACACTTCGGCATTGCTCCATTGCGGAGTCCATGCCATACTAGCTTTGCTTAGCTTTGCCTGAAAGCTATGATGGATCACCAAGGAGTATCTGCTATGAAGCACCTTGCGCGAAAACTGTCCATTGTACTGGTTGCCCTGCTGGCCCTCACACTGGCTGCGCCCGTTTTTGCCCAGGGCGACGACCCGTTGTGCGGCGGCCTCAGCGATGCCGATTGCCAGCTTCTGCTTGGCACTACTACGGCGATGGCCGGCCTCACCTCGTTCACCATTCCTGCCTGGGCGCTCGATCTGAACCTCAGCGACAGCACCGAGGAATACGTGCTCAACGCCAATGGCAGCGCTGGCTTGCAGTTCACGCCGGATGCCTCGGAGTTTCTCGTCCACCTGATCATCGAGCAGGCGTCCATCGTCTCTCCCGACCTGACACAATCGCTCGCGGCGGAGATCATCCTCACCCAGAACATGGGCTATGTCAACTACAACGGTGAATGGTACGGCTCAGAGATCACCGAGGAAGACCTCGCCGAGATGGGCCTGGGCGACCTGAGCAGCCTGAGCAGCATATTGGGCGGCGACACGACCGGCCTCAACGATGTGGCCGGGCTGGCCGGCATTGACCTGACCGGCGTCGTCACCACCACGCGCGGCGCTGACGAGCAGGTGGGCGGGCAGCCCACAGCCGTCTTCACCACCGACATCAACATCGCACAGCTTGTCATGGCCCTGCTCTCTTCGCCCATGTTGGGCGAGGCGCTGGGCATGGGCGGTGATGAGCTGGGCCTGGGCGAAATGACCCCTGAAGACATTCAGATGATGGGCATGTTCTTCACGCCGCTGCTCAGCAGCACAACACTGTCAATCGGTCAGTGGGTCGGCACGAGCGACCAGATGCTCCACAAGATCGCGCTGAACATCGTGCTCAACCTTGACCTGTCCATGCTCGACCCGGAGATCGGCGCCATCACGGGCAATATCTCGTTCATGTCGGAGATCGGCGCCTTCAACCAGCCGCTCTCCGTCACCTTCCCGCAGAGCTACCGCCCGATCGAAGAGCTGGAAGAGCAGCTCGATGCGCTCGGACTGTAGTTCTGGCAACATGGCACATACCGGCCCCCTGCTGGCGCGCAAGGGGCCGGTCATCTTTGGGCGCAGCTTGAGTTAGGGGCGGGAGCCGGCCCAGGCCAGGGGTTGGTTTTGAAAGCGGCCCCTGTGCATCGCGCGCAAAACCCCAAGGGCCACCGAGCCAGCCTCCTGCGACAGATACCCCCGCTGCCGCGCCTTTCCTTCTTCTGGCGCGACGTCTGCCGTCCGTTCGCGTATAGGGTTAGTGAGCATTGCCCGCCTCGTTCGCCTGGGCAAGACCACCCCGCAGGAGGGAATTTGAACATGCAACGTCTACTCCACTTCGTATCGTGCATGGCGCTGATCGCGCTGCTGCTCGCCAGCCCGGCCATGACCGCGCTGGCTCAGGGCGGCGAGCAGACCGTCAACTGCAACGGACTGAGCGACGCCGACTGCCAGATCATCGCGGACGCGACCGCGGCCATGCGGGGCCTGCACGCCTTCAGCATCCCCGAATGGGGCATGAGCCTGGCGGTGGACGACGGCCAGGAGACCATCCAGGTTCGTCTGGCCGGTTCCGGCGCGCTGGTGATGCCCCAGTCGCTCATGGCGCTGGCCAGCGACCTGCCGCCGACGGCCGGCCTGACCGATCTGGCCCCCATCATCGCCTTCTACGAGCAGCTTGACGCCGCCGCCCTCATCACCATGCTTGAGGAGGCGGGCCTCTATCTCGTCCTCGACGAGATGGTGCTGCCGGACATGGCACAGTCGTTCAGCGGCCCCGTCGAGATTATCTTCAAAGACATGGGCCTCTACCTGCACGCGCCCACACCCACCGGCAGCGAAACCTGGTTCGGCGACAGGCTGGTTCTGACCCCGGAAGACCTCAGCAACCTGGAAAACGAGCTGGCCGAGGTGCTGACCCAGCTTCAGAGCGAGGAAACCGCCCAGATGCTCGCCCAGCTCTCCGAGCTTGCCGGGCCGGCGCAGCGCCTTTACACGCTGCTGAGCGCACATATTGGCTCGACCCGTGGCCCCGATGCCGTCTTCAACGGCCAGACCATGCACACCTTCACCACCTCCTTCGACCTGAAGGGTTTTCTGGCCGCCCCAGAGCTGCCCCCGACCCTGCTCAGCCTGCTCAAGAATCCAGCCCTGGCCGCGCTTGAGCTTGAGATGGAAGAGTTGGAGACGCTCAACGAGACCCAGATTCAGTTCGTGCTGATGACGGCGGGGCTGCTCCTTGCCGACTCGTCTATCACGATGGAGCAGTGGATCGGCGCCGACGATGGCTATGTGCACCGCTTCGGCATGGACATCGCTCTCGACCTCAACCTGGAGCTTCTGGGCGAGGAAGCACCCGCACAGAGCGCCTCCATTGACGGCTCGGTCTACCTGATGCTGGACGACATCAACACCGCCACGCTGGACGGCATCACCGTGCCCACCGTCTACTACCCGCTCGACGACACGGAGGACTTCCTGATCGGCACCCCCGGCATGATCAAGAGCCAGATCGTGCTGGGCCAGATGGTCAGCGGCACCCTTTCCAGTTCCAGCGGCGGCGGGAACATCGCCACTTCGGGGGGGCACATCTACAGCCTGAGCCTCAACGCCGGCGACTCGGTGGAGATCGCGCTCGTCTCGGAAGCCTACCCCTACCTGAGCGTGTACGGGCCAGACGGCTTCCTGGTGACCGAGTTCGACACCTACTACGAGCAGACGGTGACCTTCACCGCCGAGAAGAGTGGCCTGCACCTGTTCGTCGTATACGCCTACTGGGATATGGACTACGAGATGACGGTCAGCGCCCCGCAGCCGTGAGGGGGAGAGGTGATCAGTAGTCAGTGATCGGTGATCAGTAGTCGGTGGTCAGGGAGAGGTCAGGCGGCTCCGCGCCAGAAGACTTCCGAAGTCTGCGCAAACTTCGGAAGTCTGTCTTTATGTGCTTGCCGCCGTAGGTTGGCTGCGCCCTGGGTGTGGGGGAGGGTTTCTAAACCCTCCCCTACGCACGCCTCTCCCCTCCTCTGGCTTGGCCGGGGAGGGGGCCAGGGGGAGGGGTATTCTGCCCATACCACGCACCCGAAAGCCTTTACTTGACGCGCACGGGGCGTATCGCCCTACGCCCCGCAGCAGCGCAGCGTCCCTCGCTAGCCGCTCACCTGCGGCTCCAGCGAAGCGTCCTCCGCGATCAGATCGAGGTTGCGGCCCACCGTCGCCAGTCCCTTCAGGGCGCGGTCGAGGTGCTCTTTGCGGTGCGTGGCCATGTAACTGGTGCGCAGCAGGGCGCTGTTGGGCGGCACGCCGGGCGACACCACCGGGTTGGTGTAGACACCCTCCTCGATCAGCGCGTGCCAGGCCAGCACCGTGCGGTAGTCATCGCGGATGTAGATCGGGATGACCGGGGTGTTGCTCGTGCCGATGTCGAAGCCCAATCGCTTCAGCCCGGCGCGCATGTACTCGGCGTTCTCCCACAAGCGGTGCACGTGCTCTGGCTCGTTCTCGATGATGTCCAGCGCCGCCAGCACCGCCGCCGCGTTGGAAGCGGGCAGGCTGGCGCTGAAAGCGAAGGGCCGCGCGAAGTGCTGGATGTAGTGGATCGTCTGCTCGTCGCCGGCGATGAAGCCGCCAATGGACGCCAGCGACTTGCTGAACGTGCCCATGATCAGGTCCACTTCGTCGGTCAGCCCGAACTGCCAGGCCGTGCCATGCCCCTCACCGAGCACGCCGATGCTGTGCGCGTCGTCCACCATGATCCGCGCGCCATGCCGCTTGCAGATTTCGATCAGCGTCGGCAGCGGGGCGATGTCGCCGCCCATGCTGTACACGCCGTCCACGATCACCAGCTTGCCCGCGTCCTCCGGCAGCTTGGCCAGGGCGTATTCCAGGCTGTCGGGGTCGTTGTGCGAAAAGCGGCGCATCTCGGCCTGGTTCATGCCGCGCGCCATGAAGCAGCCGTCCACAATGCTGGCGTGATCGTCCTTGTCCAGGATGGCGAAATCGCCGCGACCCACGAGGGCCGAGATCGTGCCCAGATTGGTCTGGTAGCCGGTGGAGAAGACAATCGCCGCTTCTTTGCCCACGAACCTGGCCAGCCGGTTGTCCAGCTCCAAATGAAAGGCCAGGGTGCCGTTGAGGAAGCGGCTGCCGGTGCAGCTTGTCCCGAAGCGTTCGAGGGCCTCTATCGCTGCCTGCTTGACTTTAGGGTGCGTCGTCAGGCCCAGGTAGTTGTTCGACCCGATCATCACCACTTCCTTGCCCTTGAAGGTGGCCGTGGTGGCGTCCGAGTCCTGGAGCGGCTGGAAGAAGGGGTACAACCCCATCTCCATCGCCTCGCGGGCGCGGGTGAACGTGCGCGTCTTGTCGAAAATGTCTCTCATGATAATGCGATCCCTTTTCTCCTAGCCTGCGGTCACGGGAAGCCCTGCTCAGCAGCAGCGCCCGCGCGCAAACCCTCGCTGACTCATCTCATGGAACGGGGTGAAATTGAATGGGCGCCGGCACGCGCGGCCATCGCCCACGTGTGCTCTCATTGTAGCCGACAGGCTCCATCTTGGCGACAAACAACCGCTCTGGCACTATGGGACTTTCGCACAGATCGCCGGGCGCTCTCACCACTCCAGCGTGTCAGGGGACATGTCCTGCTCGCCGCTATCCGGCGCCCACTGCTCTTCCGGCGCGTCGGGAATGGCCGTGTGCCGCAGCGAGCGCCGCTGGGCCGGCGATGCAGGCGTCGCGCGTCGGCCCGCGCGCTGCTCGTCGGGCGCGGGCTGCGGGTCGGGCAGAGGCCACTCCGCGAACCACAGCGCCTCCAGCCAGTCCACCAGCCCCACGACCATGTTGGGCGTCAGGCGGGCAGCGGCCTCAATCCCCTGCGGCGAGAACGCATACAGCCGCCCGAAACCCTCGCGCGTCACCAGGATCAGGTGCGGCTGTTCCCAGCGTTCGCGCGTCCAGAGCACGGTGATGCCGTTGTCGCGCCGCAGCAGTTCCACCCACCGCTGACGATCGGATTCCACCAGCGGCGAGAGGTGGAAGCGCAGCGCCAGCGCCCCAAACAGAGGTGAAGGTGAAGGTGAGCGCCGCCGTCTCGTCGAGCGCGGCGTCAACGGTCAGCGTCGCCGCGTCGTCATTGCTGCCAAAGATCGCCGTCGCCCGGCGGCGCAATGGCTCGCCCGCCTGTGGCACAAGTCGCAGGTGCGCGAGCAGCGGGGCGTTGGCGAAACGCTGGGCGAGGTCGTCGTCGAGGTCAATCTCGCCCGCGAAGAACTGCTGCAACATGGCCGGGGCGCTGATCCACAGCCGCCGGGCATCGCCGGACTCGCGCAGGGCCAGGGTCAGCCGCTGGCGATCCTGGTCGGTGATGCGCCGGGTGAGGGCGCGACTCAGCCGGATCAGCTCCTCAACCGGCATCTCGTCGAGATCGGGCGGTCGGCGGGGCAGGCCCGCACGCGGCGACTCAGCCATACGCAACTCCTACGCGGACGGGTGTCTGGGGCTGATTATACGGCAGGGTTCGGAAAACAGAAAACGCCCGACGGGTGCGTGCAAAGGTTGTCAGCGACTTGTTTGACGTGGGGGTATTGACCTCACCCCCAGCCTCGCTGCGCTCGGCTCTTCCCCCTCTCCGTCAACGGAGAGGGGGCGGCGAGGCGCGCCAGCGCCGAGCGGGGGTGAGGTCAACCAGGGCGCAGCAGAGCAGCGCCCCTACCTGATAGGTTTTGCACGCACCCGTCGTGCGAATGCGCGAGACAAGAGGACTTCCGAAGTTTCCGAAAACTTCGGAAGTCTGGCGGGGGCACTGACCTCACCCCCAGCCTCGCTGCGCTCGGCTTGCCCCCTCTCCGTCAACGGAGAGGGGGCGGCGAGGCGCGCCAGCGCCGAGCGGGGGTGAGGTCAGCCAGAGCGCAGCAGAGTTTCCCTCCCCCTCTCTCCTTTCCCCTTCTTTCACCACAGCGCCCCTACACAGAGCGC
Organism: Anaerolineae bacterium; assembly: GCA_027494015.1. The sequence goes on along the minus strand of JAOSJP010000012.1, from coordinate 376,503 downwards.
CCCTACCTGATAGGTTTTGCACGCATCCCGCCCGGCGTTGCAGCGCAACATCCGCCCCTGTTGCGCGTACAATAGTATCGTAGGACAACGCAGTGAAAGGGGCTTGCAATGGAACGCGATTCCGGTGTGTCCAGAGGCTTCTCCGGGGCAATCCTGCTCATCGGCCTGGGCGTGCTCTTCCTGGTGGATGGCATCTCCTTCTGGCCCTGGATTCTGGTGGTGATCGGGCTGGCCAGCCTGCCCGAAAGCATCGCCCAGAAGGGCCTGTGGGCGGGAATGCAGGGGGTGGTCTGGCTGGCCGGGCTGGCCGTGCTCTTCGCCACCGGCAAACTCTGGCCAGGCATCCTGATCCTGATCGGAGTCAGCACGCTGGTGGGGGCGCTGGTGCGCCCGCCCGTCTTCGACAAGCCCAAGCGCAAGCGTGGCCTGCCCCCCGACGCGCCCTATGATGAGGATGATGACTGGAGCACCTGACGCCAGGTCATCAACCTCACCCCCTGGCCTCGCTGCGCTCGGCTCTTCCCCCTCTCCGTTGACGGAGAGGGGGAGGCGAGGCGCGCCAGCGCCGAGCGGGGGTGAGGTCAGAGCAGACTTCCGAAGTTTGGCGAACTTCGGAAGTCTTCTTGCGGCGCACGCCCCCATCATTTGCCCGATTCCGCCACCCGGCATTACACTAGCGAAGATTCCGCGCCGCATTGACGGGACATCGGGCATGACCACCATCCAGCGCCTATTCCTGGGCCGCGAGGCCAGCGCCTTCGAGCAGGGGCATAGCCTGCACGGGCGCTGGCGGGTGGCCTACCAGCGGGCCGCTGCGCCGGACGAGGAGCGCACGCCGGCAGCCCTGGCCATCGCTCAGGATGCCGCGCGGCTGGTTTTCGTCCTGGCGGAAGGCCCCGCCGCCGCCTTGCTTGTCGAGAAGCTCGCTGACCGCCTGTGGACGCTGGAAAAAATCGGCGATGACTGGCCCGCCCCGCTCGTTGCCTGGCTGGGAGACGCTGCGCTGTGGCCCGACGCGCCCGCTGGCCCGGCTTGTCTTGCCGTTGGCCGCCTGGATCGCCAGCAGCCAGTTGGCGCCATCGCCCTGGCCTGGCTGGGCTGCGCAGGAGTTCGCCTGCTCGACCGCGCCCTGCTGCAGGTGGAGGCCGAACACCCTCCTGCGGCAGGCGGGGCGTGGTCGCCGGAGGGTGACATCCCCCCAGACCCCGCGGCGCTCGGCTGGCAGCGCGGCAGTCTGTTCGGGCTGGATCGCCTGGTGGTCGTCTCGAATGGCGCGGCACCGCTCGCCGCCGACTTGCCGGACATGGCCACCGCCGACGTGCGCCAGGCGCTCCTCGACTGGAGCGCCGAAGCCACGCGCGACCTGGCGCTGCTTGACCTGCACCTGGCTCCGGTCGTCTCCCAGCCGTCCGCTGTGGCGCTCACCTATCGCTGGGTCGCGCCGGAGCTGTGCGAATTGCGCTGGAACCCGTCGCCCAGCGCCACCGCCTATCGGCTCGAAGCGTCCGCCGCGCCCGATTTCGCCAGCCCCACCCTGCTGGCCGAGCTAACCGACGGGCGGCAGATCGTCTACCGCTTCTCGCCGCCGCCGGGGCGCATCACCTACTATCGCGTCGTGCCGCTCAACCAGGGGGTCGCCGGGCCGCCCAGCGAAGTCGTCTGCCCGCTGCCCCCCGCCATGACCGCGCCTGTGCTGCTGCCTCCCGGTTGGTCGGCGGAGGGCGGCCCCGCCCTGCGCTGGACGCCCCTCCCCCAGGCGACCGGCTACGAAGTCCAGGAGTCGATCGGCGAGCACTTTGAGAGCGGCGAGACGACCATCGTCTATCGCGGCGAGCACCCCGACTGCGAATTGCCGCCGGAGACGCCAGCCGGTCGCTTCTACCGCGCCCGCGCGCTGAACACGCTCTACGCGCCGGAGACGCCCTCACCCTGGAGCGCGCCGGCTCAGGCCCCCACCCATCTGGATACGCCGATCTTCACCCGCGTGACCAGCGAGCGCCTGGCCTGGACGCCCGTCCCCGGCGCGCGCGCCTACGTCCTGCACATCACGCCGCAGGGTCAGGACGAAGGCCAGGGCGAAGACATCACCATCACCGAGCCATCCAGCGCCGTCGCCCACGTCCACGCCACTTACCGCGCGCGCGCGCTGCGCGGGCCGGGCGACACGCGCTCCGCCAGCGAATGGAGCGCCCCGGCGACGGTCGCGCCTCCTGGCGCAGCGGGAAGCTCGCCGTCCAACTCCCGCCCGGTCGGGCCGTTGATCGTCGGGGTGGCGCTGGTCGCGCTGTTCGTTGGTGCGGCACTGGGGCTGGGTGGGCTGCGCGCCTACCAGGACGCCAACGCCACTGCTACACCCAACGTGACCGCCACCCGTGAGGCCGTGCGCGCCGCTTTCGCCGCCGACCTCACGGCGACCGCCGACGCCTTCACCGCCACGCCCTCGCCCACGCTCACAGCGTCACCAACGCGGACGCCCATCCCCTCGGCCACGCCGGATTCCGCCGCCACCCGCGAGGCCGCGCGCGCCGCCTTCGCCGCCGACCTCACGGCGACCGCCGACGCCTTCACCGCCACGCCCTCGCCCACGCTCACAGCGTCACCAACGCGGACGCCCGTCCCCTCGGCCACGCCCGACTCCGCCGCCACGCACGAAGCCGTGCGCGCCGCCTTCGCCGCCGACCTCACGGCGACCGCCGACGCCTTCACCGCCACGCCTTCGCCCACGCTCACAGCGTCACCGACGCGGACGCCCGTCCCCTCGGCCACGCCCGACTCCGCCGCCACGCGCGAAGCGGTGCGCGCCGCCTTCGCCGCCGACCTCACGGCGACCGCCGCCGCCTTCACCGCCACGCCCTCGCCCACGCTCACAGCGTCACCGACGCGGACGCCCATCCCCTCGGCCACGCCCGACTCTGCCGCCACGCACGAAGCCGTGCGCGCCGCCTTCGCCGCCGACCTCACGGCGACCGCCGCCGCCTTCACCGCCACGCCTTCGCCCACGCTCACAGCGTCACCGACGCGGACGCCCGTCCCTTCGGCCACGCCCGACTCCGCCGCAACCGCAGCAGCCCTGCTCGTCACCGCACTGGACGCGGAGGCGTGCCTGCTGGTCAACCTGGACGACCTGCCCCTGCCCGTCCTCAGCAGACCGTTCCAGGGCGCTGAGCAGATTGCGGCGCAGGCCCCGCGCCTGACTCGTGTAGTCGGGCAGGTCATGCTGAGCGGTGAGGATGGGGGGCAAGCGCTGTGGCTGCGCGTCGCGCTGGGCGCGGGCGCGGGGTGGGTGCGCGTCCCCCCCAGCGCCGACCTGGCGCGGCTGGTCGCCGGGCCGGGCTGCCCCACCCGCTGATTTCGCGTATCTTCACCATGCTGCCAACAACAAACGCGCCCCTGTGCGGAGCGCGCTGATTTCCTTCTGATCCCGTGTGCCGGACGGCTGGCTAAGCCTGCGGGCGCAGCAGAGGCCGGAACTTCGGCCCGTAGATGATGATGCCGCGCTCGCCATCGGTGCGCAGCTTGCGGATGACCATCTCGACGCGCAGCCCGATGGCCGGCTCGCCGTCCAGATCGGTGAGCTGCGCGGTGACCAGCGGCCCTTCGTCAAGCTGCACCAGCGCCAGCACATACGGCGCATACGCCTCATACGGCTCGGCGGGCGCGGTCACCGTCGTGAAGCTGTACACCGTCCCCTTGCCGGACAGCGCGAACAACTCAACGCCCTCGCCCTCCAACGGCTGGGCGCGGCGCAGATGATCCCAGTACGCGGCCTGGTGCGCCATCCGCGCCTGGGTCGCGCTGGCGTAGTCTTCGTTCATGGGGATCATCGCGCCGCCCGCGCGAATTCAAGCGTATCTTCCGCCAGAACAACCTGGGCGTCGTCAAGAGCGAAGGTGTAGGGGACAAGCGCCTGCTGCGCCGTCGGGGCAGTCTGCTGCGGGAGCATCACCGTGCCGGTCTGCGGGCAGCGGGTGGCGAGAAGCTGGCTGCGGCTGGTCTTGAGTCGCCAATTGCGAGTGATGTCCATTACGGATACCTCATTAGGGGTGTGCGTCACAGTAAGCCTCAGCCCACCGCCAGGGCGTTCGTGCCGCTTTTCACGCGGTGCGCTGCTGTTGATAGGTATACACGCGGTCGTCTCTCAAAAGCTACCAGATGGCCTTTCTGAGAGCTTTTGACAGTCTTTTCTCCCTCAGCACACCGCCAGACTTCCGAAGTCTTGGAGACTTCGGAAGTCTATTCGGGCCGGGCGCAGCAGAGCCTCGCCGCGCCCGAGCAGCGCCCCATGCTCGCGCGTCGCGAGACCGGCGGGGGATTGAGGCACCCGCTGGACGGTTCCTGTCCCGTGCTGGGTGCCATACGCCCCTGCTTGGGGAAAACCTGCCACGGCGCGCCCCCGCGCGCGCTACAACCCCCGCCCTCGGACGTATTCCGTCACGTCCACGTTGTAGCGCACGTCGTCAACAGTGAACACCGCCCAGGGCGTGCCCTCGTCCTCCCACGTCACCGAGGCGGATGAGGGGGTCAGCAGCCCGTTGAACTGCTGCCAGCCTTCTATCTTGAGAATCCAGCGCGTCAGCTTGTCCGGGTCGGTGCCTTTGGGACGCAGGGCCTCCATCCGCGCGATCAGCCCCGTCTGCGGGTCGAAGGTCACGGTGAAGGAGTCTTCCTCCGCGCCGAAGGGGATCACCAGCCGGGCGGTCTGCGCGTCCAGCGCTTCCCAGCGGGCGCGCGCATCGGTCAGCCAGATGGAGGGCAGCCAGATCGACTCGCCCCACAGCCCCAGGTTGGCCGCGCGGTCAACGGCTGGCTCGTTCTCAGTGGTGCCGAAAGGCAGCTCCATCCGTCCCTGGCCGTCCAGATACCACTCGTTGACCTTGAGCACCGGCTGGCCGAAGAGGGTGGACTCGATGTAGTGGCGGTAGCCCTGTCCGGCGTCGTGCGTGAAGCGAAAGCGCGAGTTGAGCGTGATCCCGTTGATGCGCAGCGGCGCGGTGCCGGTGAGCACCGCCGAGCGGATGACCGGCACCGTGTCGCCGCTGATGGCCCGGTAGAAGCGCGCGACCGGCTCCGGCAGGCCCTCCGGCACGGGCACCTGCTCCAGCGGCGGCGTCTGCCCGGCGTAGGCGGGGAAGCGGGCCGGCTTCATCTGCAAGCCCAGCGCCAGCACCGAGGCGACCAGAATTACCAGGGAGATCAGCGCGCCGCGCCAGGCTGCCGACCAGTCGGCCAGGCAGATGATCAGCGAGAGCACAGCCGCGCCGGCCATCAGCCCTGCCGCCCAGGACTGGCCGGTGAGCCAGCCGCCCACCGCCACCGCGAAGCCAATCGCCGCCAGCAGCCACAACACGCTGAACAGGCGCATCCCCGCCCGGCCCACCGCCCAGCGGTCGCCGAACAGCGCCGTCTTGTACGGCAGCTCTTTCATCTCGGCCAGCGGCCAGTAGGCCACCAGGCCCATCAGGTGAATCAGCCCGTGCGCCGCCACGATGAAGGCGGCCACGCCGAGCGCGATCTTTGCCATGAGGCATCCCCTCCTGCGTAGTATTCGTTATCTTTCTCTGGGCGGCGATCCTGCAATCTGCGCCCGCTTCCCCTATTGTCTCAGCAGCCCGCCCGTCCGACAAATGTTCCTATCTCCGGGGTGCAGGGAGCGCACGGAAGATACGGGCAGCTTGAAGGAGAAGCGCGGATGCCCGGTAGGGTTTGTAGGGGCGGATTTGCAAACCCGCCCCTACAGCCGGTTCCCTGAAGCCGCCTTCTTCGTTCGTTTCTTTCCTTGAATCGAGCTTGCGCTGCTCGCCATTAACCGTTAATGCTGTCTAATTTGTCCGTCCCTCTCTCTACGGTTCCGGCAAACTCACTGACCGCACAGGGTGTATCGAACTCGGCTGAAATGGCGGGGTACTGGCTGCCGTGTGCCCCCATCCCCAGCCCCTTCCCCACGCTGCCGGGGGCCGGCCCACCGCTTCTCTCCCTTCCCCCTGGGGGGAAGGGCCGGGGATGGGGGCATTCCTGTGTGACGAGTTTCAACCGATAAGGATACACTGCCGACCGTGCGAACAGGTCGCATTTTCCTCAGAAATGTGGCATAAAGGGAGCAAGACGCCGGGCAGCCCCTGCCGGAATCGCTGGCTGGCGCCGACAAGCCGGGCCTGGGCCGGCGGCGAGTGCGCCGCGCACTGCCCTCCCAAAGCGAGGGCACTGCCAGCAGCACCGCCCGGCTGGCTGCCCTGAGCTTGCGCGTCCACCCAGCGATTGGCCGAGGCCCGCTGCCCGGCGCGCCTTAGCTGGAGGACGCCTTAAGGGGGTCGCAGACCAACAGGCAGACCAACATGCTGAATCCACACAGAGAGGACGAACCATGAGCGAGTTTGTGTATTTCGAAGATTTGACGGCCCTCCTGGCAGAAATTCAGCCGGACAGCATCATCAGCCGGACGCTGCACGGCGACGACGACGTGAAGGCTGTGCTGTTCGGCTTCGACGCCGGGCAGGAGCTATCCGAGCACACCGCCGCGCTGCCGGCCTCGATCTTCGTGCTGCGCGGCGAGGCTGAGCTGACCCTGGGCGGCGAGCGACGTCAGGCGCGCCCCGGCACCTGGGTGCATATGCCGCCTCATCTGCCGCACACTGTGGTGGCCCACACGCCCTTGATCATGTTGCTGCTGCTCTACCGGGGAGCCGGCGAGAAGTGAAAGGGCAAGTCGAAACGTCCGTATCGTGAAGAGTCATAGTGGAGAAGAGGTGTGCCGTGTCCATTGTCACCCAACCCCTGCGCGACGAGCACCAGGAGTTGCTGCCACACATCGAGCTTATCCGCACAGTGGCCGACCGCGTCGGCGACATCCCTTCCGCGTCGCTGCGGCGCGACGTTGATGAGGTCTACAATTTCCTTGCCCACCACCTGATGGTGCACGCCGAAGCCGAAGAGCGCGCCCTCTACCCGGTTGTTGCCGGGGTGCTCGGCGCGCCCGAAGCGACCGCAACCATGCGCCGCGATCACGTTGAGATCGGGCACCTCATCGGCGAGCTGGCCGGGCTGCGCGCGCAGATCGGGGAAGGGGCGCTGCCGGTTCCCCTGGCCAAAGGGCTGCGGCGCGTCCTTTACGGGCTGTACGCCCTGGTGAAAGTTCACTTCGCCAAAGAAGAAGAGGTCTACCTGCCGCTGCTGGACGCGCAACTGAGTCCTGATGAAGCGCACCGCCTGTTTGAGAACATGGAGGCCGCAGCAAAGGAGGCGAAGTCAAGGCTTTAGCAGTGAGAGCCGCTACCAACCAGCCCGGCAAGACAAGTGCAGTGAGATGTAGCTTTATCCTGTCCCGGCCTGTTCAAAAACGAAGGGGGTTCTTGGTGGCCGAACAACCAAGCAAGAGAACATCCGTCCTGACGGTGGGCCGCGTCCTGGTACTGGGCCTGGTCGGGGTGATTCTCGTCCTCGGCCTGGTGCTGATTATCATGGCCGTTCAGGGAGCCGAAGAAACTGCGGAGGGGCCTAAGCGCGTCAACGCCCTCGCCAACAGCAGCAACGAGTGTGTCAAGTGCCACGAACGCTCCACACCAGGCATTGTCCAGCAATATGGCCATAGCACGATGGCCGCCGCCAACGTCAAGTGCGAAGACTGCCACGAAGTGAAGTCCGACTATCCAGGCGCGGTGGAGCACGAGAACACCTATGTCCTGGCTTCGCCCACCACGGCCATGTGCGAGCGCTGCCACAAGCAGGAAGTGAAGGAGTTCTACGCCAGCCGTCACGCCCTGCCCGCCTACGTCGCCTACTGGGGCACGGATGGTCTCAGCGAAGCGCTGCTCGCCCAATACCAGGCCATCCCCGAAGGCAGCTTCGCCCCCGACAAGAGCCGCAACCAGTTGCACGAGCTGGAAGGCGAAGCCATCACCCGCTTCGCCTGCGAGACCTGCCACAACATCGGCCAGCCGGCCCTCGATGGATCGGTCGGCCAGTGCCAGAAGTGCCACCTGCGCCACGAGTTCAGCCTGGAGCAGGCGCGCAAGCCCCAGACCTGCAACGCCTGTCACATCGGCCCGGATCACCCACAGTGGGAGATCTATCACCAGTCGCCGCACGGCATCGCCTACACGACGCTGGGCCACAACTGGAACTGGGAAGCCGAGCCAGGCACGCTGACGGTGGAAGACTTCCCGGCGGCCACCTGCGCCATCTGCCACATGAGCGGCTTCGGCACGACCGGCACCTCGCACGACGTGGGCGAGCGCCTCACCTGGTACCTGTTCGCCCCCATCAGCGAGCGCCGGCCAGCCTGGGAAAGCAACATGGTGCGCATGCAGGGCGTCTGCCTGGAGTGCCACAACGACAACTTCATCACCGAGTTCTACGCGGCTGCTGATCTGGCGACCGAAGCGACCAACGAGTGGGTGCGCGAGAGCAACGAGATCGTCCAGCCGCTTAAGGACGCCGGCCTGCTGACCGACGCTCCCTTCGACGAGCCGATTGACTTCACCTACTACGAGTTGTGGCACCACTGGGGCCGCACGGTCAAGTTCGGCGCGTGGATGCAGGGGCCGGACTACACGCAGTGGCACGGCGCGTATGAGGTGCTGTCCGATCTGGCCGAGCTGCGCGAGATGGTCGCCGACAAGCTGGAAGAGGCCAGCCTCGCGGCGGAAGAAAGCGATGAGACTGCGGACACAGGTAGCTAGCCATGTACCATCTGGCAACCGTCTTCCCGCCGATTCGGCGCGTGCGCATCCCGCTCTCGCGCGATCAGGTCATGCTGCTGATGGCCGCGGTCAATCTGGGCTTCCTCGGCCTGGACATCTATCTGGCGCACAGCATCAGCGGCACCATCGTGCTGTATGAGTGGATTCCGATCATCTTCGGGCCGGTTGCGGGCGCCATTCTGCTCGTCGCCGGCCTGATCGCCCTCAAGCAGCGCCCGCTGGCGACGCTGATCGCCACGACGGTGCTGCTGGTCAGCATCGCGGTGGGCCTGCTGGGGGCGTACTTCCACACCCTGCGCACCGCCCTGCCCGAAGGCCCATCCGGCGAGCAGATCACCGTCCGGCTGCTGGTGTGGGGGCCGCCCTTTCTGGGGCCGCTGATGTTCTCGCTGGTCGGTCTGTGGGGCATCAGCGCGGCCTGGGTCGAAGACCCGCCCGACAGCGGGCGGCTGCGGATGCCGGGCGGCTGGCACCTGCCGCTGCCGCTGAGCAAGACGCGCGCCTACTTCCTGATGATGGGCCTGGGCATCATGGTCACCACCATCAGCGCCGTGCTCGATCACGCCCGCACCGGCTTCGAGAACGACTGGCTGTGGATTCCGACGGTCATCGGCGTCTTCGGCACCGTCGTCGGGGTGACACTCGGCTTCATCGAGCGCCCCACCCGCGCCGACCTGACCACCTATGCCGTCGCCATGCTGCTGCTGATCGTCACCGGCCTGATCGGGGCCTGGCTGCATATCAACGACAACCTCACCGCGTCCGGCGCGTTCGTGGCGGAGCGCTTCATCCGGGGCGCGCCGTTCCTGGCCCCGCTGCTTTTCGCCAACGTGGGCGCGCTGGGGCTGATCGTGCTGCTCGACCCGCGCTGGGGGGGGGGGGGGGGGGGGGAGGGGGGGCCGCCCCCCCTCCGGGGGGGGGGGGGCCCCCCCTTGTTTTTTTTTTTCGTCTTGGCCGTTGGGTTCAGCATTTCATATCAGGTATAATAGCAGTTACACGCTTCAACAGGGTGGATATTGTGAAAAGAAACAGTGCACCTTCGCCAATCCTGAGCCGTAAAGCGCGGCGTCTTATAGCCTTTGGTTGGTATGGAGGGAAATACTCTCATCTCGATTGGTTGTTACCTCTGCTGCCTTCTTGCCATCATTACTGTGAGCCGTTTGGGGGATCTGCTGCTGTTTTGCTGAATCGCGAACCTTCAGCGGTAGAGACGTATAACGACATTGACGGCGAGGTAACCAACTTCTTCCGTGTCCTACGAAATGGGACTGATCGGCTCATAAAGGCGATCGCGCTGACCCCCTTTTCCCGAGAAGAGTTTGCCCTGGCCTGCGTGATCGATCCCACTCTAGGTGACCTTGAGCGCGCCAGGAGATTCTACGTGCGTGCTCGCCAAGTGCGCACAGGTCTGGCTCAATCAGCATCTTTGGGGCGTTGGGCAAACTGTAAGAACACAAGTCGGGCTGGAATGGCAGGCGCTGTTTCTCGTTGGCTTGGTGCAGTCGAAGACTTGCCAGAAATCGCATTGCGGTTATTGCGTGTGCAAATTGAAAACAGACCAGCCAGTGAGGTTATCCGGCTTTACGATTCTCCAACCACACTTTTTTATTGCGATCCCCCGTATATTCACGAGAGCCGCCAAGACAATAATGCCTATGCTTACGAAATGACTGACCAGGAGCATCTCCAGCTAGCAGAGCTTCTTAATTCGATTGTAGGAATGGTTGCTATCTCAGGTTATGATTGCGATCTGATGAATAGCCTTTATCCAGAATCCAGGTGGTTCAAGATTGTCGGCCCATCAAGAACGATTCACTCGACAAAAGATAAAAGAACTGAAGTGCTGTGGGCAAACTACGACCTACAAGCTTCGCAACTCAAATTATGGCGCTGAGAGAACAGATGAACAACCCCGCTGACATTCTCGAACAAATCCTTAAACAAGTGCCCGTTGATTTGAAGAAATCTCTGATTGAGGATAAGGACATCCGCGAGCGCATCGAGCATGTATGTAGGAATCCTCATAACAGAGCCTGTGCCCGTTTTCTTATGGCCTGCCTGCTTGCTAAACTAGATCGTCCAGATATCGATCCACGCAAACCTTATACAGAAATCGGCGACGCGGACAGTTTCTCCGGGCGAACCTATGATGAGAAGCACGTCACTCCCTTCATTTACACCAACCGCCTGCCGCTCAACTCCACTACGGCCTTTCTAACACCAGCTTTTCGTAACCTGGATAGGCCCCTGACAACAGGTTTGGAGTTGATAGGTAGGCCGCGCCAGCTTTACAGAAATACCCTACAATTGCTCGATGATGTCTATGAAGGGCGGGTGAATGCCGAGAAAGCGTTGTCTGAGATTGTGCGCATATTGCTGGTGATGCGTGAAGAAAAGAAGGTTAGGATAGAGACCATGCTTGCCGACCTTCGTCATCCAGATGACGCCACTCCGTTAGCTGCCGAAGAGATTGTTACCCTCATTGAACAACATCTCAAGTGCAGGAATTCCAGCAGGCTGCCCGTGTTAGTGATAGCGGCAGTTTACAACTCCGTGAGCGCAAAGTTGGGAGAGCGAGCGTTGCCCTTGCGGAGTCATACTGCTGCCGACGAACAGACTGGTGCTTTGGGTGATATTGAGGTCTGCCTCGAAAATGACGATCTTGTAGTCACGGTTTATGAAATGAAAATGAAGCGAGTAACGACCAATGACATTGATCGCGCTGTAGATAAAATCTCTTCGTCACAGCAAGGGATACATAATTATGTTTTCATAACCACAGATATAATAGATGAGAGTGTTAAAGGCTATGCAGCGGAAGTCTATGAGCGGACAGGCGGAGCTGAGATCGTGGTTTTGGATTGTGTAGGATTCTTACGGCATTTCCTGCATCTTTTTTATCGCTCCAGGCTTAATTTTCTAGACGCATATCAAGAGCTGGTCCTGAACGAGCCCGATAGCGCAGTAAGTCAAGTCTTGAAAGAGGCTTTCTTAGCCCTCAGGCAAGCAGCCGAATCCGACATGTAGAAAGCTGCATTGGTTCGGACGGGTGAGTTTCCCTTTCGCTCAATCATGAAAAAAGCGGCGCCAAGAGAGATCTGAATGAATAGGTCAGTAGCACACTGGTTGTATCGTTTTCTGAGCGACCGCTTCAAGAACGCCCAAATCGAAACTTATGACTCCTCTTCGAAGTACCTATCTCGCTTCATCGCGGACAGAAATTTACACGAAGGGTTATCTCCCGACTGGCCAACATGGGATATTCGGGTAGGTGTTGTAGGCTTCATTCGTTCTCCCCATACCACTCATTTGGCTCTGGTTGATTACAAGAATACTGCGTTAACTTTCGATCACATGTCTCGAACTGTAGCCTGTGCCCGCATCGCACGCCCTCACTTCGCTTTTCTGATCGCGCCCCAGGGGGTCAACCGTTCGCTAACCATGCGCCTGCTCATCCTCGTCACCGGCGACTACGGCTGGCGACACGTTGCCAACCTGCGCCAGCACGCCCCGCCGGACTGGACGATCCTCACCTGGGAGACGCCCAAAGCCCTGCCGCCGGTAGTGGACTACCCCGAAGACTACCTGCCCGACGCGCTGCCGCCCTGCGACCTGATCCTCTCCCTGGCCGAAGTCAAGGGCGTGGCCGAGCTGATCCCCGACATCGCCCGCATGACCGGCGCGCGCGCCGTGATCGCCCCCATAGATAACGTCGCCTGGCTGCCGGTGGGCCTGGCCCGCCAGTTAGAGGGCTGGCTGGCGCGGATGGGCGTCGCCTGTGTCACGCCGATGCCCTTCTGCTCGCTGACCGAGACGCACAGCAACGCCCTGCGCCTCAGGCGGCCCTACGACGACCCGCTCATCCGCGCCTTCGCCCGGCACTTTGGCGCGCCCGCTTTCCGCGCCGAGGTAGACCCGCAGACGCGCCAGATCATCGCCCTGGAAGTGACGCGCGACGCCTGCTGCGGCTGCGCGCTCTATGTCGCCGAGCGGCTCGCAGGGACATCCGTTGACGATGCGGTCGAGGCGGGCGGGCTGCACCACCACCACTACCCCTGCCAGGCGACGATGGGCATTGACCCGCAGTATGGCGACACGCTGCTGCATGTGTCGGGCAACATCATGAAGGACGCGCTCAAAGAGGCGCTGGCCGATCATCTGCGCGTGCGCTACATCCGCCCGGCAGGGTACCGGGAAGAGCCGTGAGGATGTTCCTATAACATAACAAAGGACGCCCCTGTCGAAGCGTCCTTGTTCGTCGTGATAGGCGGCGCGGCGCGTGTTATCCGGCCTGGCGCGCGCCTAGCTCGCGGTCGAGGATGAGCAGCGCCACGCCGGAATCGCCGGCCAGCTTAAGCTGCTGCACGACCGCATCGGCAGACGCCTCTTCCTCGACCTGCTCATCCACGAACCACTGCAGGAAGCTGTCGCTGGCGTGATCGCGCTCCTCAACGGCCAGGTTGACCAGCCCGTGAATCAGGCCGGTGACCTTCTGCTCGTGGGCCAGCGCATTCTCGAAGACGGACAGCGGCGACGCCCACTCAGAGGGCACCGCGCCAACCGGTTCCAGCACCACCCGCCCGCGCCGCTCCACGATGAAGTCGAAGAACTTCAGGGCGTGGCCCAGTTCTTCATTGGCCTGCAGGCGCATCCAGTGGGCGAAGCCCGGCAGGTTCTCGTGCTCGAAGTACGCCGCCATCGCCAGATAGATGTAGGCGGAGTGCAGCTCGGCATTGATCTGCTTGTTCATGGCAGCTTGCATTTTCTCGCTCAGCATGGCACACCTCCCTGCAAATGCTCGCAGTGTAAAGCGTTTGCGCCGGAGATCAGCCTCCAGCGCAGATGAAGCCCTATTCCCAGTTCTTCAGCAGCTTGGCCGTCTCTTCGGCATGGCCGGTCTCGTCGCGCACCATATCCTCAAGCTGGACAGTCAGCCCCTTGTCGCCGAACTCGTCGGCCTGCCTGGCCCGCTCGGTGTAGTCGCGGCCCGCCTGCTGCTCGGCCTTGAAAATGGCTTCGAGCATCTCGCGCGCGGTCGCCGCCGGCGGGACGGGGCGCGGCGTGGTGATCGGCTCGCCACCCAGGGCCACGATCTTGTCGGCCAGGAACTGGGCGTGCAGCAGCTCGTCAGCGATCTCAGTCTGCATGAACTGCACCAGTTGGGGTCGCCAGGGGCCAGTGACACGGGCTGAGTAGGTCAGGTATTGGATGATTGCCTGCAGTTCGCCAGCCAGGTCTTCATTCAATGCCTTGATCAACGCTTGTTTATCCATGAGCATTCACCTCCATAGTGGCTCACATCGTAATGGGGCCAGGCCGCGTGTGGGGGCGGAGCGGGCATTGTGGCACAGACAGGCCCTCGCGCTTCGGCGAGCCGCGCCAGAGCGGTCACCGATAGTTAAATTGTAAGGAATTACAGCAGCGAAAGCAAAGCGACTCGCGTTAGAATCACATCAATTCGCCCGCGCAACCCGCGCCCGGCCCTGCGCGTATTGATCCATGAAGCATACCGGCGCGAGCAGCCCAGCAGGAAAAGCGTCTCTATGAACCAGCAGCCCCCAGACTCCCGTATCGTCTCCGGCGAAGCCGAGCCGGTCCCGTCCGAAGTCCGGCGACGCGGCCCCAGCAACGGCTCGCGCCCGGTGCCGCCGCTGAGCCTGCGCGCTCTGGCCGAGGAGCGCAACTGGACGGCGCTGGTCGGGCTGGGTCTGATCGGCGTGGGCCTGTTGATCTTCGTGCAGGACGTATTCCACCTGCACCTGCGCCTGTGGGCGCTGCTGCTGCTCGGCGTGGGTGGCTGGCTGGCCGCCGACGGCTGGGGCCGCTACGAGCGCGCCGGCAACGCCTGGGACGACACGGCGCGCAGCCGCGCCCTCTTCGGCGCGGTGATGGCGCTGGTCGGCTTCATCGGCCTGCTCGATCTCAACTGGTGGGGTCTGCTGCTGATCGCCTTCGGCGGCAAGCTCGGCCACGACACGTGGCGGCGTTATGCGTCCGGCGGGCGCATCTGGACCGCCGGGCTGCGCCGCCGGGCCTTCCTCGCCCTGGTTGTGGGCGGGATCGGCCTGCTGAGTTTCTTCAAGCTGGGAAGCGCAGGCCCGCTGCTGCTCATTCTGGTCGGCGTGGGCCTGTTCATCGAGCGCGCCAGCCGCCAACGGCGCTGACGTCGCGCTTCCACCCCCCTACCTGTGGGCGGATGCTCCTACCCTACCGGGCATCCGCCCCGTTTTGGGTAGTTGGTGGTTGGTTATTGGTTGTTGGTTATTGGTTATTGGTGGCAGGCGGAGGGGGGGGGCGCATCCGCGAGCGTTTTTACCAAGAACCAATCACCAAAAACCAATAACCTTCTATCGCCACTCGCCGACCATCCAGCCAAACTCGCGCAGCGTCGTCGTGCCGCGCACACGGGCGCGCGGCAGCTCCAGCAGGCGCTCGCTGACGTGCAGCGTCCCGCCGCGCGTGGTGACCGCCGCCTCGATGCCCGCCGCACGCAGCACCGCGAACATGGCTGCGTCGTAGCGCCCGCCGGGATAGCAGAAGAAGCGCGGGCGGACGCCGATCTCCGCCGCGATGGTCTCCACGCTGCCCAACACCTGGTAGACACGGCAGTCGTAGTCGCAGCCAGCGGTCAGGTCGCGGTGCGAGCGGCTGTGGCTCTCAATAGCCATATCCGCCGCCGCCATCTCGCGCACCTGATCCCACGTCAAGTAGCCCGCCTGCCCGTTGTCCAGCCACTCCGTGATCACGAAGAACGTGCCCACCATCCCCGCCTCGCGCAGCAGCGGAAAGGCGTGGGTATAAGCATCGGCGTAGCCGTCGTCAAAGGTGAGAATCACCGGGCGCGCGGGCAGAGGCGCGCCGCCCGTCAGCGCGTCGGTGAGATCGCCGAGCGTCACCGTCGTGTAGCCGCTGGCCCGCAGCCAGGCCAACTGCGCGGCGAACTGGGCCGGCGTCACCGACAGGTCGAGCCGGTACTTATCAGCGCCCGGCGGCGGCGCGCTGATGTAGTGGTACATCAGCACCGGCACACGGATGCGGCGGCGCGTCGCGTCGGGCGACTCATCACCCCGCGCAACCGGCGACCAGGGCAAGCCCGCCACCAGCAGCCAGCAGACCAACAGCAGCGCAAGCGTGAGACGGTGCAGGGATCGGCGCATAGCCGGACTCTAGCAGCGTGCGCGGCAGGCGTCAACCGGCGGCGCGCACCTCAGCCCGCTCCCAGGCCACGCGCGGCGATTCGCCAGCCCCCGGCTCGCGCCCAGACGCCCCACGTCCCGCCCACGTCCAGCGGCGCCGCGCCCAACCGCTCCCCGTTGACGCGCAGCCGGATCGCCCCGTCCGGCTCGCGGTGCAGCGTAATGGTGTTCGCCTGGCCCGGCGGACGGATGCGCGGGTAGGCGCTCCACTCCCACTCCGGGCGGGGCGCGGGGCAGTCTTCGAGCGCATCCGGGGTTGGCTGCCCCGCCGGGCAGCGGCGCGTGGTGAGGTAGCCCGCCGCGTTGATCGCGTAGACGGTGCGCGACCCGTCCCCCCTCTCCAGCCACACCCCCCACGCAGCCAGCGGATCGGCAGCAGCGGGCAGGCGGGCGCGCACCGTCAGCGTGAAAGCCTGCTGCGATGCGGGCAGCAGCACGGGCGCGGTCATCCAGGCATCGCGCCCAGGCTCAAGCGTCCCCATCGCCCAATCGAGCAGCTCATCCACCCAAGTGACCGGCCCGGCCAGCGGCGGATCCGTCGCCCCGCCGGCGATCAGCAGCGCCGCCGCCAGTGTGACGGCGATCACCGCTCCGGCGCCGCCCAGCACCGCCCGCCACAGCCAGCGGGGCACTTCGTTCTCGTCCTGTCCTGTGCGCATGGCACGAGCATACCCGCCGCCCACGCCCGCGCACAAAAACGCCCCGGCGGACTACCGGGGCGTGGAACTGGCAAAGGAGACGATGAACTACTTCGACGCGGCCACTGCGCCCACCGCGGGCACCCAGGGATAGTCTCTGCCGCCCACCCAAATCTGGTACCAGGTCATATCGCCGACCTCTTGGGTGTCCAGCAGCGGAAATTCCTGCCCGGCCTTGACCTGCGTCCCTGCGATGGGGAAGTTCAGATCGGGTTGCGAGTAAACCGCCATGTCCGCGGTGATCTGCGCGATCTTGCCTGTCTCCGGCATGATGATGGGTTCACTACAGACGTAGCTAACCAAGTCTTGGGTCAGGCCGCTGTTCGGGCCGGTGGCAATAAAGTGATCGGCCCAGATGCTCACCACCGTGCCCTCTGGCAACTTGTTCCAGCTCAGCGTGACCGTCAGCGTATCCTCGCGCCCAAAGGGAATAATGCCCGTACCGTCGAGCCAGGTGCCATCCTCCAGTACGGCCCAGATGATCGAGTCCTGGTAGGCCCCGTCTGCGCCTTCATAGGTGACCGTCACCTGAGCGCCTTCGCACGACCCAAAGACGGTGATCCGCGTTGGTTTCGCCGATGCCGGGACGACCAGCACCAGCGCCACCAGCAGCACGCTGATCCCTACGATCAATCGCAAGCCTTTAGACATTGGGTTTTACCTCCATCGCTAATGCAGAATCACTACAATCCAGTATAGCACAGACCAACGGGCGGGAACCCGGAAGAATATGAAAGATTCATGAAGAGTGCGCCGCCTTCCAAAAACAAACGCCCCGAATGCTTTTCGGGGCGCGTGTGATGTCAGCCTCAGCGGCTAGTTCACCACCCCTGTCGGCAGCGGCCTGCCATTCCACACCGCGTCGTAGTTCGGACCCATCGTGCCCGCCGGCACCCAGACCAGGTCGCACCCCCAGATGATCTTGTAATATTCTCCGCTCTCGTCCACGCCCAGCACCCGCGCCGAGTTGCCCGCTGAGATCGTGACCAGTGGGCTGGTCAGCTCGCCTGGCTCCCAGTAGACGGGCGCGTCCGCCATGAAAGTGCCGCCGACCGCCGTCGCCGGGATGGGTAGCAGCACGTCACAGCCAGGCACGGGCTCCGGTCCCGGTTCTGCTTCCTCGCAGGTGATGCTATCCGGGCTGATCAAGTAGAATGTCGAAGGGAACCAGCTAGAAGAAATCTCCCACTCGAAGATCAGGCCGCTCCACGTGCCGGGCCCCTCAATAACGTAGAGGTATGTGCCGGGGGCGCGATAGCTTCCCGAGGGCAGGTTGGGGCCAGTGCCGTTCACGCGGTAGTCGTTGGGTGTGCCAGGCAGCAACGTGACCTCAATATACAGGTCTGGCCCCACGCAGTAGGGTTCGGCGATGTCATATGGCGGCTCCTGCGCCGATGCCGGGGCGGCCAGCACCAGCGCCACCAGCAGCACGCTGATCCCTACGATCAATCGCAAGCCTTTAGACATTGGGTTTTACCTCCATCGCTAATGCAGAATCACTACAATCCAGTATAGCACAGACCAACGGGCGGGAACCCGGAAGAATATGAAAGATTCATAAAGAGTGCGCCGCCTCCCAAAAACAAACGCCCCGAATGCTTTTCGGGGCGCGTGTGATGTCAGCCTCAGCGGCTAGTTCACCACCCCTGTCGGCAGCGGCCTGCCATTCCACACCGCGTCGTAGTTCGGACCCATCGTGCCCGCCGGCACCCAGACCAGGTCGCACCCCCAGATGATCTTGTAATATTCTCCGCTCTCGTCCACGCCCAGCACCCAGGCCGTGCTGCCCGCCGCAATTTCCGTGTACGGCTGGACCAACTGCCCTGGCTCCCAATACAGCGGCGCGCCGGCTACGAACGCCCCCACCACCGCCGTGCGAGGGATGTTCATCAGCGCGTCGCAGCCCGCCAGCGGCACGTTTGAGCACGAGGCGGTCCATTTCATGTTGAGCGGGATCAACTGAGCATCCGTCAGCGGAAGCTCCAGACCCCATTCTAGCGCCGGGTAGCCCGCCAGCTTCGTGTCCTGGGTGAACGTGTAGGTCAGCGTGCCAGGTACTGACGCCGTGTCCACCTGAATGCCTCCGATGTTCAAGTAGATCGTAGGCGTGAAGGGTGTTTGGACCAAGCCCAGCAATGGGGCGCCGAGTGGAGGCATCTCAGCCGAGATATCAAGCGTATCCCCGGCATAGAACACAGCGATTGGGTCAAACGTGACTTTCGAGTACGTCCCATTAGCACCATTTACTACAGGGCAGGCATCGTATTCGGTCACGTTATTGGCGCGCGCGACAGCCGGCAGGTGCACCAACGCACCGCCTGCTACGACAAGCATGATCATAAGCAGGAAGAAGGCTTTTCTCATCTTTGCACTCCTTTTGAAGAGCGAACGCAGTTCGTCAGCGGCAGATGAGGCCAGTATAGCACTTCTTTACGGGGATAGAGTGGCTCCTAATGCCATTGTGCGTGGAATTCATGAGAATTTTAGGCGCAGCAATTTATGGCCATGCGCTGGCGCTTGGGGACGATCCCTCTCCGCCGCCCATCGCGGGCCAACCACCGGCTGAAGCCTGATGATCGCACAAAAAGCAGGGACGAGCGTAGCTGCTCGTCCCTGCCGGGTTGTCCAAGCGCCCTGGGGCGATTTCCTGGCGTCCCAGAGATACATCGCGCGCGCAGAGGATTCTCTGCGCGGTTACTGCGGTGGCGGCAGCGGTTCGCCCGCGATTTCGGTCAGCACGTCGAAGCGCACCACCGCGCCCGACCCCGGCGCGCCCACGCCGTTAACTGTGACGTAGGCATTCCCGTCCCCGTCGAAGGAAATCGCCGTCGGGAACGGCAGCCCGCTCACCACCACCTCAGACGCGCTGCCTTCATGGATGCGCAGCAACGCGCCGGAATTAGGAGTCGGGCCTTGCTCAGAGAACAAGCCGAATTGTACCGCGTACAGCTCACCATCCGGCCCGCGCGTGAGATCGGTCAGGGTCGTCAGACCAACGGCGTAGTCGCTCACCGCGCCGTCCGCGCTGATGCGCAGCACTTTGGCGCTGCCGGGGACAAACGGCGCGCCGCTCAGCAGCGAAACATAGGCATTGCCGTCAGCGTCAAAGGCCACGCCGGTTGGCACCGGGTCGGCTTCCATGGCACCCTCGCGCGCGGGATTCGGGAACACGCCCGGCAGCGCGTCGAATACCGCCACGAGCACCATCTCGCCTGTGTCAGGGTTGACGCGATACAGATCATTGCCCCCGGCATCGGCGACCCACAGCCAGCCGTCAGGCCCGGCGGCCAGGCCATAGGGATGGTTGTCAAGAATCGTGCCGTCCGGGTTGTTGGCCTTTTCGAAGGCCCACGAATCCATCACGGGCGCGACCTCACTGCCGTCCACGCGGACGACGCCTGCGAAGAGTCCATCGGGCGGGTCATACGTGCCATCGCTGCCCCACCAGCCGCTGGTCGCGTAGAGCGTCCCGTTCAGCAGCACCAGCCGCGCGCCGCCAGCGGTCTCGCCAATAGGCAGGACGATTGACGGCAGCATGACCACGTCGGTCTGCGTGCCATCCGGCGCGATCATGGCGATGCGGGCGGACATCCCCAAGGAAGCATCTGCCATTTCACCGTCCTCACCCTGGACTTGCACCACCTGCTCACCGCCCACTCCGCTGTCAATGACCCAGACGTTACCCTCCGGGTCCACCAGGACTCCTTGCGGGCCGTTGAACCCGGAAGCGACGAGAGTTGCTCCCGGAATCTCTGGCAGCGGCGGCTGAGCGGCGGCGAGGCCGCTCACGCTCAAGACAATGAGAAAGGCTACGACGAGCTTCAGTGTTCTCATCCTTTGATCCTTTTCTTGATACCAATTACACTAATATTTGAATTTACATCATCTGTGCCAATCTGCCAAATCCAATCCGGGGTGCGAGCAAAAGTTGTCAGCGACTTGTTTGACACGCGGGGACACTGACCTCACCCCCAGCCTCGCTGCGCTCGGTTCCAGAATAGACTTCCGAAGTCTGAAGACTTCGGAAGTCTGGTCTACGGGGTGCGTGCAAAAGTTGTCAGCGACTCGTTTGACACGGGATGAGGTGAGGTTCGTAGGGGCGTATTGCAATACGCCCCTACGGGGGCGCAGCAGAGTGTCACGCGACGTAGGGTTATGCTACGGAATCCGGTCATAGGGTTTTACCACCTGCCGGCAACGACAGCCGCAACTGCCCATCAACCTCGTCTCGGAGCGTGACCCTGCGGGCGCTCATGCTCGCGTCAGACTCAGTAGGCAGCGCCGCAGACGACTGACGCTGGCTTGTGAGGCACCCGCTGGACGGTTCCTGTCCCGTGTTGGGTTGGTATAACCCTACGGCGTATCTTGTTGGTGTAACCCTACAGCGGGTAACACAGAGCTGCGCCTCTACCTGACAGGTTTTGCTCGCCCCCATGCAATCCGACAATCCCGATCGGACAGGGGCATTCCCTATAGAAATGGGTTGGTCCCAAGGGGATCATGCGCGGCCTGTGGGGCAGGCGGCGGAGTCACCTGCCCCAGGCGGTAG
The DNA here is from genome assembly GCA_027494015.1 of Anaerolineae bacterium. Next base: position 355,364 of record JAOSJP010000012.1, on the reverse strand, counting down.
TCGGTCAGAGGAGGCGCCGGGCATTAGCGCTCAGCGCATTCGCGTGGCTTGGGCCGTGTGCTACAGCCCGCCCGCGTGGACGTATTCCGTCACGTCCGCATTGTAGGTCACGTCGTTGATTCTGAAGATCGCCCAGGGCGTCCCTTCGTCCTCCCACATGACCGCGATGGATGTCGGGATCAGCAGGCCGTGGAACCGCTGCCATTTCCCCGGAATGAGAATCCAGCGCACCATCTTGTCGGGGCTGATGCTCTTGCTGCGCAGCGCCTCCATCCGCTCAATCAGGCCGGTGCGCGGATCGAAGTGGACGGTGAAGGAGTCCTTAGCCCTGCCGAAGGGCACGATCAGCCGGGCGCTGTGCGCGTCAATAGCCTGCCAGCGGACGCGCGGATCGGTCACGTACACCGGCGCCAGCCACAGCGATTCGCCCCACATGCCCAGGTTGGCCGCCCGGTCAGCCGTTGCCTCATTGAGCGAGGTGTCCCTTGACGCTCTTGACGATTCCAGCCGCACCCTGCCGTTGAGATACCACTCGTTGACTCGTAACACGGTCCGCCTGAAGGCCGTTGACTCGATGTAGTGGTGGTAGCCCCGCCCAGCCTGGTGTGTGAAGCGGAAACGGGAGTGGAGCGTGAACCCATTCAGGCGCGTCGGCGCGGTGCCGTCAATCACTGCCGAGCGGATGACCGGCACGGTGTCGCCGCTGATGGCCTGGTAGAAGCGGATCACCGGCTCCGGCAGACCCTCCGGCAGGGGCACCTGTTCCAGCGGCGGCGTCGTCTGCGAATAGGCGGGGAAGCGCGCCGGCTTTATGTCCACACCCAGCACCGCGACCAGCGCTCCCAGGATGATGAGGGGCACCAGCGCGTCACGGAGCGCATTCGCGCCCGTGATGGCAATGGAGGATGGTACAGTCAGTTTGGATTGTGTGTCGGAGGGAACGAGAGGAGTTTCAGTGTTCTGCGTAGAGGCCTTTGGAACAGGCTCTACATTGCGCGGCGCGAGCACTTCTCTCACAGGGTTCGCGTCGCCAGAAGCGATACTGGTGGCCTGAGAGGTCTCCGGTGGCGTCTGTGCTGCCGCGCTACCGCTCAGGCCCAGGACGAGCAAGGTGATGAGAAGGGCTGCGGTGAGTCTTGGCGTGCTCATTTCTGACCCCCTTTTCTCTGAAAATCACCGGCTAACGAGATTCTACATCAATGAACGTTGATGTGCCAAGAGTTTCGAAATTCGTACCGAACATAGTTTATTCATAGATTGCCAATTATATTAACAGGTGAGCCGGACCGGGGGCATCATTCAGCGTCCGCACCCGTCGAAATTCGCCCGAATTCCCCTCGTGCGCTATAATCTCCTTAACATAATCGCGGGGCGAGACGCCTGCCCCGCGCTAGCTCGATCGGGCTGCCAGCAGCCCAGACGCGGACAGACGATACCCTCCGGGCGACCCGCGCCATCTGGTCGCCCGGATGATTCGCACGCGCAGCGCGCCTCCCGTGCGCCCTTGCGCCAGTCAGGACAACCCCCATGGACTCAACAGAATTCGGGACGGTCAGACAGGTCAAGATTGACCAGGAAATGCGCGAGTCGTATCTCGACTACGCCATGAGCGTGATCGTGGCCCGCGCCCTGCCCGACGCCCGCGACGGCCTCAAGCCCGTGCATCGCCGCATCCTCTACGCCATGTACGACATGGGCATCCGCGCCAATTCGTCGTACAAGAAGTCCGCCCGCATCGTCGGCGAGGTGCTCGGCAAATACCACCCGCACGGCGACACGGCGGTCTACGATGCGATGGCGCGCATGGCCCAGAACTTCTCCATGCGCTACATGCTCGTGGACGGGCAGGGCAACTTCGGCAGCATTGACGGCGACAGCCCCGCCGCCATGCGTTACACCGAGGCGCGGCTGGCCCCCATCGCCGAAGAGCTGATCGAAGACATCGGCATGAACACGGTGGACTTCATGCCCAACTTCGACGCCTCGCTCAACGAGCCGCAGGTGCTCCCCGCCAGGCTGCCCAACCTGCTGATCAACGGCACGAGCGGCATCGCCGTCGGCATGGCGACCAACATCCCGCCGCACAACCTGCGCGAGATCGCCGCCGCCATCACCTTCATGATTGACCGCATGATCGCCTGCCCCGGCGAGCCGGACGACGCCATCCCCGACATCACCATTGACGAGCTGATGGAGTACGTCCAGGGGCCGGATTTCCCCACCGGCGCGCTGATCGTCGGCGGGGCGGAACTCAAAGAAGCCTACGCCACCGGCAAGGGGCGTATCGTCATGCGCGCCCGCGCCGAGATTCAGGAGATGCACGGCGGGGAGCGCTATCGCATCGTCGTCACCGAGATTCCCTACCAGGTCAACAAGTCGTCCATCCTGGAGCGCATCGCCGCCCTGGTGCGCGACGGGCGGCTGGAGATGATCAGCGACCTGCGCGACGAATCCGACCGGCGCGGCCTGGCCATCGTCATCGAGCTGAAAAAGAACGCCCAGCCGCGCACCGTGCTCAACCGGCTGTTCAAGTACACGCAGCTCCAGAGCACCTTCGGCGTGCAGATGCTGGCCCTGGTAGATGGCGAGCCGCGCCTGCTCAGCCTGCGCCGCGCCCTGCAAATCTACATCGAGCATCGCCGCACGGTCATCCGCCGCCGCAGTGAATATGAATTGGCCAAAGCCCGCGCCCGCGCTCACATCCTCGAAGGGCTGCTGCAGGCGCTGGCCCACATTGACGACATCATCCGCACCATCCGCCGCGCCGACGACACCGACATCGCCCGCGCCCAGTTGATGGAGCGTTTCGCCCTCAGCGAGGCCCAGGCCAACGCCATCCTCGACATGCAGTTGCGCCGCCTGGCCGCGCTCGAACGGCAGAAGATCGAGGACGAGTACCGCCAGATTCGCGATTACATCGCCTACCTGGAAGACCTGTTGCGCTCGCCGCGCAAGATTCTGGCCCTCGTCCGCGACGACGTGAACGCGCTCGCCGAAAAGTACGGCGACGACCGCCGCACCGAGCTGGCGCTCGACGTGATGACGGATTTCGTGGATAGCGACCTGATCCGCGATGAAGAAGTGCTGATCAGCCTGACCGAGCGCGGCTACATCAAGCGCGTGCCGGTCGTCGCCTACCGCTCGCAGCGGCGCGGCGGCAAGGGCGTCACCGGCATGGCGACGCGCGAAGAGGACTCGGTCGAGCACCTCTACGCCGCCGGGTCGCTCGATCACGTGCTGTTCTTCACCGACCAGGGCAAGGTCTACTCGCAGCGCGCCTACATGATCTCCGAAGCCGGGCGCGGCGCGAAAGGCACGCTGATCAACGCCTTCCTGGCCCTCCAGCCGGAAGAATACGTCACGGCCATCGCCTCCGTGCCCTCCTTCGAGGAAACAGCGGGCTATTTTGTGCTGTGCACGCGGCGGGGCCGCATCAAGCGCGTGCCCGTCAGCGCCTTCGCCGCCGTGCGCAGCAACGGCCTGATCGCCATGGGCCTGGACGAGGACGACTACCTCGGCTGGGTGCGCCCCTCCTCCGGCACCCAGGATGTGATCCTGGTCACGCGCAACGGCATGAGCATCCGCTTCTACGAGCAGGACGTGCGCGTGATGGGCCGCCCCGCCGCTGGCGTGAGCGCCATCCGCCTGCGCGGCGGCGACGAAGTGGCCAGCGTGGATGTCATTGACGACGGGGGCAAGGCGCTGCTGGTCGTCACCGAGTACGGCTATGGGAAACGCACGCCCCTGCATGAGTACAGCCAGCAGCGGCGCTACGGCTTCGGCGTCCGCACGCTGCGCAACCTGCCCAAGACCGGGCGGATCATCGGCGCGCGCGTTGTCACGCCCGACGACAGCCTGACGCTGATCACCGCCGGCGGCGTCGCCCTGCGCACCGAGGTCAACTCGATCAACCTCTACGGGCGGTTGACAAGCGGCGTCAAGCTGATCCACCTGCCCCACAACGACGTGCTGGTGGGCATGGCCCTGGTCAGTGGGGAAGAGTCATTTGGCGATGGCTCCGCCGCGCATGACGCAGCGCTCGCCGGCGACGAGTACATGCTGCTCGATGATGAGGACGGCTACGAAGACGATGAGCCGTTCGAGGAATACGAGGACGCGCCCGAAGACGAATTGGGCGACGAGCCAGACGAGTACGACGGGTACGACGGGTACGACGAAGACAGCGGCGAAGACTTCGACGAGGCGTAGGCGGGGCGCTGTTCGATTGCGCGGACGGCTGGAGTGCTTTCCCGCAGGGGCGTATGGCCATACGCCCCTACAGACCCGTCGCCGGTCAAAGCGTTCCTGTAGGGGCGGGTTTCGAAACCCGCCCCTACACACCCTGCCCACCACAATCCCCCTGGCAAAAGGCCCGGCAGTGCCGTACACTTGGGCCATGCTCACCGATCCCATCTCGCTCGAAGGGGGCCAGGGGGCGCTGTTGGCCTTCCTCCCCCAGCCCGATCCGAACGCCATCGCCGCCGCTGCCGTCGCCCTGGCCAACACCGACGGCGGCGCCATCGTGATCGGCCTGGACGGGGGTGGGGTCTATCGCGGCCCGCTGGACGGGGTGGCGGTCGCCCGCGCCCTGCGCGCGGCAGCCGACTGCTGCACGCCGCCCATCCCGCTGGGCACGCCGGAGATTATCAGCACGCCGGGCGGCCCGGCGCTGGCGGTGCGCGTCCCGCGCGGGCGGCGCGTGCACGCCCTCAGCGATGGCAGCGTGCTGGCCCGTAGCGACTTCGGCAACCGTGCCCTCAGCGGCGACGAGATTCGCGGGCTGCTCAGCGCCCGCGCCAACGGCGACTTCGAGGCAGAGGCCGTGCCCGGCGCGCGCATCGCCGACCTCGACCCGGCGCTGCTGGCCGCCTTCATGGTCGCGCGCGCCCGCCGCCTGGGGCGGCCCGTCGAGGACGTGCCGCTCGACGCGCTGGGCGCGATCACGCCCGATCACGGCGTCACCGTCGCCGGGCTGCTGCTCTTCGGGCGCGATCCGGCGCGCTGGCTGCTCCAGGCCGGGGCGCAGCTCCTCCGCTACCTCGGCCCCGCCGGTGACGCGCACCTCGCCTTCGAGCGATCCTTCGCCGGGCCGCTGGTTTCCTTGTTCGACCAACTGGGGGAAGCGATCCGCGAGCAGACGCGCGCACCCGCCGGCGAGCCGGACGCGCCGGAATACCCCACCGCCGCCGTGCGCGAGGTGCTGGCCAACGCCCTCTGCCACCGCGATTACCGGCTGCGCGAGCGCCTCACCGTGCGCATCTACGCCGACTGCCTGGAAGTGGCCAGCCCCGGCGGGCTGCCCGCCTTCCTGGCGACGGCCCACCTGGTGGGAGGACGCTACAGCCGCAACCCACGCCTGGCGGGCGCGCTGGCCCAGTGGGGTTATGCGGACGGGAGAGGCGGCGGCGTGCTGCGCATCCTGCACGCGATGGATCGCCGGGGCGCGCGCCCGCCGCTGATTGAGACGGGGCCGTACAGCGTCACCGTGCGCCTGTACAACGAGTGCACGCCAGGAGCGGGAGCGTCCGCGCCGCCGCCCGAAGACGCGCTCAACGTGCGGCAGCGGGCGGCGCTGGCCCACGTCCGCGCGCACGGCAGCATCACCTTCCACGAATTGCGCGCGCTGCACCCCGCCCTGCGCCCGGACTTGCTGCAGCGCGACCTGTCCGCGCTGGTGCAGGGCGGCTATCTGCGGCGCGTCGGCGGGCGCACGGGGGCGTACTACCTGTTGCCCTGACGCCTACCCGCCGTCGCACAGGGCGCGGATGTGCGGCAGAGCATGGCGCAGCGCCCGCTCGCGGTGCGTGACAAACCCCGCTTTCCGCTCTGCCGGCAGCAGGTGCATCGTGCCGAGCAGCATCCCCCACTCCGCCACATAGAAGAGCGACTCGAAGGGGAAGCCCTCAATGCGCAGCGCGTCCGGCTGTTCCAAAATGGTGCCGCGCATCGTCCCCTGAAACAGGGCGATGGCCTCCGGCTCCGTTCCAACGGCCAGCGCCGTGCGGAACTGCGCGCCACGCCGCGCGGGAGGCACACCACGCAGCCGCTCCAGGCAGTGGGCGATGATTGCCTCGTCGCTCAGGCGCGCCTCGCCCGTCCAGCGCCGCACGTGAATGCCCGGCTCGCCGCCCAGCGCGTCAATCTCCACGCCGGTGTCGTCGGCCACGACCACGAACTCGCCAGGCGGCAGCCGTTCCAGGTAGGCGCGCGCTTTGAGCGTCGCGTTCTCTTCCAGGGTCGCCCCCGGCTCCGGCACGTCGAGAGCCAGTCCAATCTCATCCGGCGCGACGACGGGCAGCCCCGCCGCCGCCAGCAGGTGTCGGACTTCCATGATCTTGCCGGGGTTGGTGGTGGCGTAGAGCACAGGGCGCATGGGCGTTGTCTCCGCTGAAGCAAACGGGGCCGATCGCGCCGCGAAGTGTACTGCGCGTGCCACGCAGCGGCAAATGATCGCGCAGAGACAGGGCACAGCGAGCCGAACCGTAGGGGTGCTGCTCTGCTGCCGGCCTGTACACTCGGTTGGAGGAGGGAACTCCGAGGGAGTGGGGCATGTAGGGGCCGGTTTGCAAACCGGCCCTTACAGCGGCGGCAGGTGCGCAGCAGACGCCAGACTTCCGAAGTTTTCGGAAACTTCGGAAGTCTGTTTCGGGGCCTGGTGTCGCAGAGCAGCGCCCCCGCAGGAATAGCCCTACGCCCCTACCGGCGGCTCTTGTGCGCACCTGCTAACCAGCGCGGGCGAAGTGCGGTACACTTTGCCCTGGCAGCGCCATGTGCTGCGCGAACCCCTGACCACCCCAGGAGCCTGAATCCTATGCCTGTTTACATTCTGCTCAGCACCTTCACCGAGCAAGGCGTGACGTGCGTCGTCGAGGACCCTTCGTGCCTGCACCGCATCGGCATGGACATCGAGAAGCTCGGCGTCAAGGTGCTCGACCAGTACGCGACGCTCGGCCAGTTCGACTTCGTGCATGTCATCGAAGCGCCGGATAACGAGACGATTGCCCGCGTCAGCATGGAGCTGGTCGCGCGCGGGCACCTCAAGCCGCTCAGCCTGCCCACCATCTCGATCAACGACTTCATCAGCCGCCTGAGCCTCGACCGGCGACCTTAGCGCCATGTCGGATAGGTTCAAGTTCAGCGCCGAGTCGGATCATCCCGTGCACGTGGCCATCCATGAAGGCAAAGTGTGGGTCACCCTGGCCGACGGACGTGTGATCGCCAACCCGCTCGACTGGCATCCCTGGCTGGCAGGGGCATCTCCAGAGCAGCAGGCACATGTCGAACTCAACGCCTTCAGCGTCTGTTGGCCGGACCTGGACGAAGGGCTGGATATCCAAGGCATGATGATGGGCATTCCCTCACACCCGCCGCGCAAGACGGAACACATAACGGCCTGAGCCTCGACCGGCGACCTTAGCGCCGGAGTCGGCTCCCGCACAGAACCCGCACAGAAAAAGAACAGGGCGTGCTCAGCGCACGCCCCGCTGTTTGTGCCAGCCAAGACCGGACGGCGCTCAGTCGCGCCCGCCCCGGTCGCCACCACCGTGACCGCCGTGACCCCCGCCGTGCCCGCCGCGATGACCGCCCCGGTCGGGGCCGCCGCGCCGGTCACGATCCCCGCCGCCGCGCCGGTCGCGGTCGCCGCCAAACCCGCCGCGCCCGCCACCACGTCCACCACGATCACCGCCGCGCCCACCGCTGCGCCCGCCGCCGCTGATCTTGACATCCGCCGCGCGCGCTTCTTCCAGCGTCCAGCCTTCGAGCACGGCCTGGCGGCTGAGGCGAATCTTGCCGTCACTGTCCACGTCGGTGATCATGACCATGATCTCGTCGCCCACCGCCACCTCGTCTTCGATGCGCTGCACGAAGTGATCGGCGATCTGGCTGACCGGCACCAGGCCATCCTGGCCGGGCAGCACCTCGACGAACGCGCCGTAGGCTTCGACGCGCGTCACGCGCCCGGTGTAGATGCGGCCAAGCTCCGGCTCCTCCACCAGGGCCAGGATCATGTCGCGGGCGCGCTCGGCGCTCGGACCGTCCGGGCTGGCGATGAAGACGGTGCCGTCCTCGGCGATGTCAATCTTGGCATCGGTCTTTTCCTGGATGGCGCGCACGGTTTTCCCACCTGGGCCGATGATCATGCCGATCTTCTCGACATTGACCTTGACCGTCAGGATGCGCGGCGCGTAGGCGCTCAGCTCCGTGCGCGGCGCGGGAATGACAGCCAGCATCACGCCGAGAATCTGCATGCGGGCTTCGCGGGCCTGGGCCAGCGCCTGGCGCAGGATGGCTTCGCTGATGCCCGTGATCTTGATATCCATCTGCAGGGCGGTGACGCCCTTCTCCGTCCCGGCCACCTTGAAGTCCATATCGCCCAGGTGGTCTTCCATGCCCTGGATGTCAGTCAGCACGGCGTAGCGCTCGCCCTCTTTGATCAGGCCCATGGCGATGCCCGCCACAGGGCGGATCAGCGGGACGCCCGCCGCCATCAGCGCCAGGGTGCTGCCGCACACGCTGGCCATGCTCGTGCTGCCGTTGGACGACATCACTTCGCTGACCACGCGGATCGTGTAGGGGAACTGGTCTTCCGGCGGGATCATCGTCCGCAGCGCCGTTTCCGCCAGCGCGCCGTGCCCGATCTCGCGGCGCTTGGGGCCGCGCAGGAACCACGTCTCGCCGGTGCTGTAGGGCGGGAAGTTGTAGTGGTGCATGTAGCGCTTGGTGTCTTCCGGGTACAGCCCGTCGAGCGGCTGGCTGTCGCGCGGGGTGCCCAGCGTGCAGATGCTCAGCACCTGCGTCTGGCCGCGCTTGAACAGGCCGGAGCCGTGCACGCGCGGGACCAGATCCACTTCGGCGGCCAGCGGGCGGATCGTCGTGTAGTCGCGCCCATCAGGGCGCACGCCCTCTTCGAGGATGCGCCGGCGCACTTCCTTCTTCAGCGTGGCGTCGAGCGCCTCGCTGACGCCCTTCGCCGGGATCGGCTCTTCGTCGCTGCCGGGGCCGCTGGACTCATACTCGGCCAGCAGGCGCTCGCGCAGCTCGTCAATGGCCGCGTTGCGCTCCGGGCGGTCCGTCGTGTCCGCCAGGATGCGAGCGATGTCGGCGGCGATCTTGCCCTCGACCTCGGCGGCCAGCGCCTCGTCCACCACTGCCGGGGTGTACGTGCGCTTGGGCTTGCCCACTTCCTCGTGCATCTGGTTCTGCGCCGCGATCAGGCTTTGCATGGCTTCGTGCCCGAAGCTCAGCGCGCGGATCATCGTCTCTTCGTCCACCTCGTCGGCCCCGGCCTCGACCATGATGATCGCTTCGCTGGTGCCGGCCATGCGCAGGTCAAGCTGGCTGTTCTCCATCTCCGGGATGGTCGGGTTGAGCACGAACTCGCCGTCAATCAGGCCCACGCGCACCGCGCCAATCGGCCCGCCCCAGGGCACATCGGAGATGTGCAGCGCGGCGCTGGCAGCGATGATCGAGAGCATGTCCGCGTGGTTTTCCTGGTCGTGGCTCAGCGGCGTGACGATGACCTGCACCTCGTTGCGCAGGTCATTGGGGAAGAGCGGGCGCAGCGGGCGGTCGGTGACGCGGGCGATGAGGATGCTCGCCTCCGACGGACGCCCTTCGCGGCGCATGAAGCTGCCGGGGATGCGGCCCGCCGCGTAGAGCTTCTCTTCGTAGTCTACGCTGAGCGGGAAGAAGTCAATGCCTTCGCGGGCAGCGGCGCTCATGGTCGCTGTGGCGAAGACGACGGTGTCGCCCAGGCGGACGGTGACTGCGCCGCCGGCCTGCTCGGCCAGCTTGCCCGTCTCCAGGACGATTTCTTTGTCGCCAACCATCGCCACAAAACGGTGGTTGGCCGGCATTCCAGTTGAGTCAGACATGGGGGAAATCCTCCGAAACTAATGCGCCCGGAGGTCAGGGACTGGAACCTGGTGTCAAGCGCGCCACACCCAGCAAAGGCGCTGGCTTGACCGCATGTTCCAATTCCTGCCGCTCCGGGCCGGCTTCACGATCAGATAGGTTGTCGGCTCACGGCCAGGATCGGCCCTGCTTGCGCAGAGCCTATGGCCGGCGGGACACTGATGCTCTTCATGCTTTTCTGTGCAGTCAAAGCGCGGATCGCCCGACCCGCGCTCCGCATACCCTCCGCCGCCTAGCGGCGCAGACCCAACCGCTGGATAAGCTCGCGGTAGGATTCGGGGTTCTTGCGGCTGAGGTACTTCAAGTGGCGGCGACGCAGACCGACCAGCTTGAGCAATCCCCGGCGGCTGTGCTCGTCGTGCTTGTGTACCTTCAGGTGCTCGGTGAGCTGCCCGATGCGCGTCGTCAGAATGGCGATCTGCACTTCGGGCGAGCCGGTGTCGGTCTCGTGCCGGCCATAGCTCTGGATGAGTTCTTCTTTGGCTTGCTTGGTGATTGACATGACTGGCGTCCTCGTGGAGTGCTGTCACCGGGCGAACCGGACGTTGGCCCGCCGGTCAGAAACGATACGGGCTGGCAACGCGGCCCATTATACCATCCGGGCAGGGGCTTGGGAAGCCTCAATGCGCGCAAGGGCGGTTGGTGTTGGGGTAGGATGCTTGAACCACCGAGGCGCGGAGAAAGAGACTTCCGAAGTTTTCGAAAACTTCGGAAGTCTGGCTCCGTCCGCGCCCTCTGCGTCCCCGCGCTGATCCTTTGCCCCAGGATAGGATACTGCTGGCAAGATGCCTTCGTAGAGGCGTATGGTCATACGCCTCTGATGAGATTTGACGATCATGATCGGTAACCCGCCTGGTGCGCTTTGACGATCATGATCGGTAGCCGCTTGTAGGGGCGGGTTTGCAAACCCGCCCCTACATAACATTTGCGCGTATTACCCGTCTTGAATGTCAAATCTCATCAGCCCCAACCGGCGCGCCGCCAGCAGCAGCCCGATCATCGTTTTGCCGTCGGGCAGCTCGCCGCGCTCGACCCGGCGCAGCGCCTCAGCCAGCGGCAGCCGCACCACTTCCAGGAACTCGTCCGCATCTCCGGCCAGCCGCGATTCGACCAGCTCGGTTGCCAGATAAATGTGGATTAGCTCGGTCGTGTAGCCGGGTGCGGTGTATTCACCGGTCAGCCGCTCCAGCTTGCCCGGCGAATACCCGATCTCCTCCTGCAATTCGCGCGCAGCGGCCCGCTCCGGCGCTTCGCCCGGCTCCAATGTCCCCGCTGGAATCTCCAGCAGCAGATCGCCCGCCGCGTGACGGTACTGGCGCACAAGCAGGACATCGCCGCCCGGCAGCAGCGGGACCATCGCCACCGCCCCAGGATGGCGCACGATCTCGCGCACCGCCTGCGTGCCGTCTGGCAGTTGCACCGTCTCGACATAGACTTTGACCAGGCGGCCCAGGTATGCCGGTTCCGATGTCACCGTGGTCTCACGCAAATCGCCCATGCTCACCTTATCCCCTGCGCGCAAAAGGGGAGCGGCCCGGCACAGCGAGTCGCTCCCCCTTCCGACAAAGCGCGCGCCACTAGCCCGCGAAGCCAAGCGGCGTGGGCGTCGCCGTGATAACGATATAGACCGGCGCGCCACCTGTCCCTGGGACTGCTGTCGGCGCGGGCAGCGCGGCGGAGGCGGGGATGACCAGCTCGCGCCCCACCGCCAGGAAGTTCATCTGCGCTGGCGAGATGCCATTGACGGCCATCAACTCGGCCATCGTCACGCCGAACTGGAGCGAAATGCGATAGATGTTGTCGCCCGGCTGGACGATGTAAACACCCTGGCGACCGCCCTGCCCGTCCGGGACGAAGGGCGTGGTGGCAGGAGTGGCCGTGGCTGGCACCACGCACGGCACGAGCAGCGTGTCGCCCGCCCGGATCAGATCGGGGTTGACGATGTTGTTGGCCTGGGCGAACTGGTTGACGGTCACGCCGTACTGCAACGCCAGCCGCGAGAGCGTCTCGCCCGGCAAGACGAAGTGCTCGCCGCAGATTCCGCCCGCCAGCGCCGGCGTCGCCGTCACATAGATCACCTGCTGGCCTGCGACGGGCGGCGTCGCCGTCACATAGATCACGCCCGGCCCGGTCACGCCCGGCAAAGGTTCTGGCGGCGCGACGCCCAACGTCGCGGCAGCAGTTGCCGTCGCCTCGTAGACCATCTGCGTCGCGGTCATCTGTCCGCCGGTCAGCGTCGCCTGGAGAGCGACCTCACCCAGCGGTTGAGCCTCAGCAAGCGTCGCGGTGGGCACCTGCGCCACAGCGACCGGCTGCGTCGGCAGGGGGGCTGCTGCTGGTGCCTGTGTGGGCAAGGCGACCGGCGCGGCAGCCGCAGACTCGGCCAGCGGCACTGCCTCAACCGGCCTGAACGATACGAAGTAAGGCGTATACGTCGCCGTGGCCGCGAACGGCATGAACGGCACCGGCGTGAACGTCAGAGTCGGCCCAGACACCGGTAGCTGTGTCGGCGGTTGTGTTGGGGGTTGCGTCGGCGGCAGCGCCGGCACAGCCGTGTTCGTGGGCGGCACGCGCGTCGCGGTAGGCAGCGGCGTGTCGGTGCGGGTCGGGCTGGGCGTCGCGGACGGAGGGAGCGGCGTCGCCGTGATGATCACCGCCACCGCCATCACCGCCGTCTCCGAAGGGACGACCGCCCCGCCCTGTCCATCCGGCGGGTTCCCGAAGACATCCGTCGGCTGGACGATGACCGTATCAGTCGGCGCGGGCATATTGGTGGGCAGGCCAAGCGTGGGGAACGGAGTGAGCGTCGGTGGACCCAGCGGAGCAACAAGCTGCTCCTCAGTGGGAACGCCTTCCAGGGGGGTGAAGGTCGGTTGAGGCAGCGGCGTGCTGTCCGTCTGCTGCTCGATGCCCGTCCCGCCCACCTGCGTCGGCTCCAGGCTGCCGCCCAATGACTGGTAGCAGCCCGTCAGGGCCAGCGACAGCAGCAGCGCCAGCGCCACCCACCCCGCGCGACGGCTTTTGATCGGCATACGCCATCCCTCCCTGGACCTGATCCCACAGCGTTAACGTGTCCGCAGTTTACCATCAGCGCGCACAGCGCACAAGCGGCGGGCAGGGTGGGCCAGGGCAAACGCATCAAAGTCCGCCGCGCGCCAGCCTACTCGTAGGGGCGCTGCTCTGTGTTACCCGCTGTAGGGTTACACCACCAAGAGACGCCGCAGGGTTATACCAACCCAACACGGGACAGGAACCGTCAGCGGGTGCCTCACAAGCCAGCGTCAGTCGTCTGTGGCGCTGCCTACTGAGTCTGACGCGAGCATGAGTCCCGCAGGGTCACGCTCCGAGACGGGGTTGAGGGCAGTTCCGTGTCGTCCCGACAGGTGTAAAACCCTATGGCCGGATTCCGTAGCATAACCCTACAGCGGGCGACACTCTGCTGCGCCCTGGGTTTACCTCACCCCCGCTCGGCGCTGGCGCGCCTCGCCGCCCCCTCTCCGTCAACGGAGAGGGGGCAAGCCGAGCGCCGCGAGGCTGGGGGTGAGGTAGAACAACGCGCACGTTTGATGCGTTTGCCCTGCAGGGTGGGCGAACCCTGTCAGGTGGGGGCGCTGCTCTGTGTCACCCGCTCAAGAGCAGACTTCCGAAGTCTGTGGAGACTTCGGAAGTCTTCTTGCGTCGCACGCCCCATCCCCCTGGCCCCATCCCCGGCAGAGCCAGAGGGAAAACGTCCCGTCCGGCGAGCCAAGTCCCCCTCAGCTAGCTCGGCTGGAGAGGGGGATTGAGGAGGTGAGGCCTGTAGGGGAGGGTTTCTAAACCCTCCCCTACACCCAGGGCGCAGCCAACCTACGGCGGCAAGCACATAAAGACAGACTGGCGATCTCTACTCCAGCTCCACCGCCAGGGCCACCGCTTCGCCGCCGCCCAGGCACAGCCCAGCCAGCCCGCGCTTCAGCCCGCGCTGCTTCAACGCATACAGCAGCGTGACCAGCACGCGCGCCCCCGACGCCCCAATCGGGTGGCCGAGCGCAATCGCCCCGCCGTTGACGTTCAGCTTCTCCAGCGGCACCGGGTGCCCGTCGCGCGCCAGCCCCTTGAGGTCGGCCAGCACCTGCGCCGCGAACGCCTCATTAAGCTCCACCAGATCCACATCGGCCATCGTCCAGCCCGCCCGCGCCAGCGCGCGTGGCATGGCCTTGATCGGCGCGGCGAACAGCCACTTGGGTTCCAGCGCGGCCTGCCCATAGCCGGCGATGCGCGCCAGCGGCTGGTGCCCGTGCGCTTCGGCGTACTCGCGACTGGCGACGACCAGCGCCGCCGCCCCGTCGTTGAGGCCGGGGGAGTTGCCTGCCGTGACGATCCCATCGTCGCGGAAGGCCGGGCGCAGCCTGGCCAGCGTGTCGAGCGTCGTGTCCGGGCGGATCGACTCGTCGCGGTCGAAGATCGTCACCTGGCCCTTGCGCCCCGGCAGCTCGACCGGCACGATCTCCTCGGCGAAGCGCCCGGCTTCGGTCGCCTCGTGGGCCAGTTGGTGGCTGCGCACGGCGAACTCGTCCATCTCCTGGCGGGTGATCTCGAATTCCTGGGCGATGAACTCCGCCGCCTCGCCCATGATCCAGCCGGCAATGTGATCCCACAGCCCGTCCCACATGATGGCGTCCACCATCTCGAAATGGCCGTACTTGTGCCCGACGCGCCCCTTGAGGTCCATGAACGGCGCGTTGGTCATGCTCTCGATGCCGCCGGCCAGGTAGAGGTCGCCATCGCCCGCGCGGATCAGCGCCGCCGCCAGCATGGTCGCTTTGAGGCTGCTGCCACAAATCTTGTTAATCAGCAGGCCGCCGACGTGCGGAGGAATGCCCACGCCAATGGACACCTGGCGCGGGACGGCCTGTCCCGATCCCGCCGGGACGACCTGGCCGAGGATCACCTCGTCAATGGCCGCCGGGTCTGCGCCGCTGCGCTGCAGGGCTGCGCGCGCGGCCATCTGGCCAAGCTGCACGGCGGTGAAGGGCGTCAGCGCGCCCAGCAGCTTGCCCTGGGGCAGGCGTGCCCCGCTGAGGATGACGGCATCGCGGGGGGATTTGTCGTTCGCTGGCATGAAATCCTATCCTTTCATCATCAGGCTATCATCAAGTATTGAGCGTTGATCCGGCAGGGCACAGCGGGTGTTAGTGGCCGCCCGCTCAGTCTCGTGGCCAGGCCGCGCGCAGCCTGGCATAAGTATCGCTGAGCATCTCCGGGATGACGCGCGTCCCGCTGATGACGGTCAGGTAGTTCGTGTCCGCCTCCCAGCGCGGCACGATATGCACATGGAAATGGTCGGGGAGGCCGGCTCCGGCGCTCGCCCCGATGTTGGCCCCGATGTTGAAGGCGTGCGGGCTGTAGACGGCGCGCAGCGCAGCCAGCGCCTTGTTAATCGTCAGCATCAGGTCAGTCAGCACCTCCGCTGGCAGGTTCTCCAGCGACGGCACGTGCGCGTAGGGGACGATCAGCAGGTGCCCGTTGTTATACGGGTACATGTTCAGCGCCGCGTACACGTGCGCCGAGCGCGCCACCACGTACTCGCGGGCGTCGGCTTCGGCCTCTGCCTGGCCCCCCGCCCCCTTGATGCAAAACACGCAGCCGTCGTACTGCGCGCGATCTTCGCCGCGCAGGTAGGGCATTCGCCAGGGCGTCCACAGAAACGGGTCAATCATCGGCGGTCATCTCCACAGCCGGGCCAGGTTGCCTCACATCGTTGACCGCATTGTACGGCGCGGACGCCGCCCGCACAACCAGGACGCCCCAGCCAGCCCCACCATACCCCGCCCAAGTTACGCGCAGGTTACAGGGAGACGGGCGTTTTTGTGGGTATACTGAGGAAAGGCCGTCAGTTGTCAGTCCTCAGTCTTCAGTGAGAACAACAGGCTGTGTTTGTGCTGATCGCTACTACCTGAGGAGGGTGCGAGCAAACCGTGTTGCCCGACTGCCTGACTCCCGACACCCTGCGCGCGGCCCTGGGCCAGCGCCCCTTCCGCTGCTTCGACGAAGTGAGCAGCACGCAGGACATTGCCCGCGACTGGGCGCTGGCCGATCCGCCCGCCCCCGACGGAGCCATCGTCATCGCCGAGTCGCAGACCGCCGGGCGCGGACGCCAGGGCCGCCGCTGGCGCTCCCCGGCGGGGGGCGCGCTGCTGGTCAGCGCCATCTACCGCCCCACCATCGCCCCCGAACACCTGCAGCGCGTGACGATGGCCGCCGGCCTGGCCCTCGCCGATGTGCTGAGTCCCCTGCTGGGCGACGCCTTCGCCCTCAAATGGCCCAACGACGGGCTGGTGCGCGGCAAGAAGCTGTGCGGCATTCTCTGCGAAGCGACGTGGCTCGGCGACCGGCTGGCGGCGGTCGTGGTGGGGATCGGGCTGAACGTGCGCGCGGATTTCAGCGGGGGCGACCTGGCCGCCGTCGCCACCAGCCTGGAGACGGCGCTGGGCCGCCCGGTGATCCGGATCGCGCTGCTGGCGGCGCTGCTGCCGCGCCTCGATCAGTGGGTCGCTCGCGCCGCCGACCCAGGCATCGTCGCCACCTGGCGGGCGCGCCTGGGCACGCTCGGCAAGCGCGTGACCGTCTATACCGCGCCGGGGCAGCTCCCCGGCCCGTCCTACAGCGGCGTCGCCGAGGATGTGGACGAGATGGGCGCGCTGCTCGTCCGGCTGGACTCCGGCGATGTGCGGCAGGTGCTGGCCGGGGATGTCGGGCTGGGCGAGGACGAGTGAGCAGGTGAGCAGAGGCAGCAAAAAGCGCCGGTCACCATAGGGGTGATCGGCGCGCGGGGTCAGAACAAGGGATGGCAGGCAGCGCGGACCAACAGAAAAAGCCTATGCGCGCACTCCGTGAACAGGAGATGCAGCGCCAGGCTGAGCGATTCTGCAGCGAGCGTGAGGCGCGATCAGAAGCGGCGCTCCTTCAGGCGAGTCGCCTTGCCGGTGAGGGCGCGCAGGTAATACAGCTTGGCGCGGCGCACTTTGGCGTTGCGCACGACTTCGATCTTCTCGATGCGCGGGCTGTGCAGCAGGAACGTGCGCTCCACACCAATGCCATGACTGGCGATGCGGCGCACGGTGAACGCCGTGTTGACACCACCGCCGCCAATGCGGATCACCGTGCCGTGAAACACCTGGATACGCTCGCGGTTGCCCTCGACGATGCGCAGGTGCACACGCACCGAGTCGCCCGGCTGGACGCGCGGGTGCTGAGTCTGGGCCGGTTCCAACGCTTTGATCAAGTCCGTCATCTGATGCCATCCTTCTACGTTCGCAAGATCGAGACGGCCTCGCCGAGCGCCGCCCGCTTTGTGCAACAGAAGGCGGCCCCTTGGGTGGTGCGGGCCGCCGAGGCGGGGAGCATTGTAGCATAGGCGCGGGGGTTTTTCAATGGCAGGATTGAGGGATGGCATTCAGCGTATCCGCTCTGTGAGCCTCTTAGTCCCCGTAACAGGCAACACCATCACCATCCCGATCCAGACCACAGGCGGCGGCTTGTTGAGCGGTCAGGCCCATGTTGACAGCTTCGGTGCAATTTCGCGGGCACGTAAATTGCGTTGGGCCGACTACGGGGCCGGAAGGCTGTCCACCGCTGCCTGTTGAGGGGGAGGTCCCACCCGAAGCTGGTCGGGTCTTGGAGACGACCGAACTGTGAATGTAGAGTGTGCGACCGGCCCGTTCGGTCACATACCAGACAAAGCTCCCCCCGACGGTTTCGCCTTGAATGGAACCAGATACAGTGATGGTATCTCCAACGGATAGGCGATCCACAGGCGCACATGCGGTGGTTGTTCGTGGACAAGAGCGCAGATTGGCGGCACCAATCGCGTAGAAAGTAGTGCGCGACATCGGTGTAACAGCCGGAGGCGTTGCTGTCATCGTTCGCGTCAATGTGCTGGTAGGTGTACGACTGGCCGTAAAGGTGGGGGTGATAGTGGGTGTATTGGACGGCGTGAACGTCGCGGATGGGGTCAAGGTATCAGTCGGCGTCATAGTAAGGCTAGGCGTGTATGTACTCGTGGGCGTGCGACTGGCCGTGAAGGTAGGCGTGATAGTAGGCGTGTTGGACGGCGTGAACGTCGCGGATGGGGTCAAAGTATGTGTCGGCGTCATGGTAGGGCTAGGCGTATGCGTATTCGTAGGTGTCGGTGTCGTTGTCTGCGTAGCCGTTGGTTGTGGTGTGGCCGATGGCGTCAGAGCAAGGATAGCAGCAGTCTGTCTTGCTTCGGCAGTCTGCGTAGCAGAATAGTCTGGGACAAGCCCGATAAGTTGTCCGAAAACAACAACCACGCTACAGACAATCAGCGATGCCCCCATGAAAGCAACGATCATGCAGCCACGTGTAAAGCATCCACCAGATCGCCAAATGCGAACGAATGACATTTTAGACCTTCCTAGTAACCTCTATAAGCGTGCTGTTACAGACATTATATACTCAAACGCTATCCACCTGCAACTGAGTTAGCACTCATGTTTCGGCTAAAGGCGAAGGGGTCTAGCCCCCATATACGCTCAACCCATCATTTCTTAAGGATCACAATCCCCTCACGCAGGGGGATGGAATGTCGCTGCGGGTTCTCTTTCCACTTTTCCCCCCGTGTCCGCAACGGGTAGTAACTGTATTGGCCGAAGCCAAGACCTAGACCAAGCTGGCCGATCAGGTTGTCGGTCTCAATATGCACGCCGTAGGGCGCAGAGTCTCCCAGAACCAGGCAGAAATGGCCGCCCGGCTTCAAAACACGATGGGTCTCCCTCAGCACCGCAAAGATATGGCTGAAATAAAGGGCAACCATCAGGTCGTAATCCTTCTTCCCCCCCTTAGTGAGTCGCAGTTCCGCAAGTCTGTTCACGGCTTTCTGTACTGTCCGGTATACTTCCGGTGCGGCCTCCAGAATCTCTCGGCTTAGCGCAGTCTCCGGTGTATGGTGGTTTCTAACGACCTGCGTCGTGGCAGCAACCATCAAACGATCGCGGAATTTCTCGGTGATCTCGCCCCAACTGCTGGCGATACCCCAGAAGTATAGTTCCAGCCTGGTCCGATCCGCATAGTCATAATTGTTGAGATACGGGGGGGAAGTCAGCGCCAACGACACCTGTCCGTCGCCAAGTTCCTGCTCGCGTCGAGAATCGCCCAGAACGTTCCGTGTCTCACAAGGAGAAAGGCTGCCAGACACCACTCTGAGGTCTTGATACATTTGCCAGGCTGTCTTCTCGAATACGGTAAAAGCGTCCTTGGGGGGTTGGTTGCCGGTATTCTTTCGTGGTGAAATATAGGGCCAGCCTGTCCCAGCCGCCGCCGCACCGCGCAGCGTGTCTGTCAGAGCCAGCTTGAGGAAATCTCGGAAACGGGCATCCTCGATCTCATTCGTCACCAACTCACGTAATGTGTAGAGCGTCTCAAGGTCAGAGGGGTGATAGCACTTGTAGACTAGCTCAGGGAAGACTCCTTCGATGATCGGCCTGCTCGCAGCGCTGGCAACAGCTTTTCGGGCCGCCTTAAGAAAAGCATCAATCGCTCTCCCTAAGTGGCGGTAGTCGTAATCCCAATAGAGCTTGACCTCGGCGACCCAGTGCACAAATGAATGGGCTTCCACCCCGTAGCTGTTGATTCCTTTTTGCTTAGCGCATATCAGGGTAGTACCTGTCCCAGAGAATGGATCGTAGACCCATTCCCCAGGCGTGATACCAAACAAGTCGAGACTCTCGTCAACGAATCTGAAGGAATACCCTGCCGGATAGCGAAACCAACGATGAATAGGCGCTCTGAGGCTGTCCTTGAAGGTCCCAAGCTCACGACCTGAGTAGGGTGTCTCAGCCTGCGTGCTCTGTGAGCCTGAGCCAAAGGGAAGGGAGAGTTGCCTGTAACCGGTCAAGAGTCGTGTCCTTCCCAGTACCGCCGGGCAGGTGCGAGAAAGCAGACTATTCCATAGCAGCAGTATAAAACATACGTGCTAATCCTGCAATCCATTGACGCCTCCCCCCCCGCCATGCTATGCTCTGACGCAGCAAACGCACAGTGAGCAAGAACAGTCCCGACAACCATGTCCGCCACCCCGCCGCGCAGCCCGGCCATTGACCCCATCCCTCAGGACGCCCTGCCCGCCCTGACCGAGCGCCAGGAGCTTGTCCTCTCGCTGATCGTGCGCGAGTACATCCGCACCGGCCAGCCTGTCGGCTCCAAGGCGCTCGTCGAGCACTTCGACCTGGGCATCAGCAGCGCCACCGTGCGCAACGAGATGGGCGCGCTCGAAGAGCATGGCCTGGTCTTCGCGCCGCACACATCAGCGGGCCGCGTGCCGACCAAGCAGGGCTTCCGCTATTTCGTCCACCGCCTGCTGACGGCGGCCAACCTGCCCGCAGGGGAACGCCAACGCATCGCCCACGAGTTCGCCCGCGCCGCGACCAACCCCGACGAATGGCCGCGCATCGCCGCGATGGTGCTCTCGCGCACGGCGCGCACCGCGGCCCTGGTCACGCCGCCGCGCGCCGTCGAGAACCACTTCAAGCACCTGGAATTGATCAGCACCCAGGGCCGGCTGGTGCTCATGGTGCTGGTGCTGCAAGGCGGGGCCGTTCAGCAGCAGGTGCTCACCCTGGCCGAGCCGGTCCCGCAGACCGTGCTCTCGCAGACAGCACACATCATCACCCTGAACTGCGCCGGGCTGGCCGCCGCCCAGATACAGGCGAAAGCCTCCCAGCAGCCGGACGCGCTGACGCGCGAGATCGCCGAGCTGGTCGCCGACGCCATGCGCCAGACCGCCCAGCAGTCAGCGCGCGATGTCGTCCGCTATGGGCTGAGCGAAAGTCTCGGCTCGTTCACCGATGACGAGGCGCAGCAGGCGCTGCGCGTGCTCGAAGAGGATGGCGTGCTGGAGACAATCCTGCGCGAAGCGCTCTCCCCCGACCAGCCCGACCTGCGCATCGTCGTGGCGGGCGAAGGGCGCTGGGAGAGCCTCAGCCACCTGAGCATGGTGCTCGGTCGCTATGGGACGCCCCAGGCGCGCGGGGCGCTGGGCCTGCTCGGCCCCACGCGGATGCGCTACGGGCGCGCGGTCAGCGCCGTGCGCTACGTGGCCGGGCTGATGTCCGGGATGCTCGACGACATGCACGGCAAAGAGCGCGCCGAATGAGAGGACACCCTACAGCAGCGGCCTGCGCGCCTCGATAGCCACCCAATCGCCCTGGGTGCGGCGACGATACGGCTCCAACCCCGCCCGGCGCAGGGCAGCTTCCACCTCGTTCGCCTGGTCCTGGATGATCCCGCTGAAGATGGCCGTGCCGCCCGCGCGGACCACCTCGCCCAGCCCTTCCTCGCACAGAGCGATGATCACTTTGGCCAGGATGTTGACCAGCAGCAGGTCGAAGTGCCGCGCGGAGTGGCGCAGCACCTCCAGGCTGCCCTGCTGGACGGTCAGGCGGTCGCTCACCTCGTTACAGGCGGCGTTCTGCGCGGTGGCCTGGACGGCCAGCTCGTCGGTGTCCAGCGCCAGGACGCGCGCCGCCCCCAGCTTCAGCGCGGCGATGCCCAGAATGCCCGACCCGCAGCCCAGGTCGAGCACGTCCAGGGCGGGCCGTGCGCCCAGGTGCTCCTCAAGGGCGATCAGGCAAAGCTGCGTGGTCGGGTGGGTGCCGGTGCCGAAGGCCATGCCTGGGTCCATCACCAGCACGATGTCATCAGGGCGCGGGTCGGGGATGGTCGTCCACTGCGGGCGGATATAAAGCCGCTGGCCCAGGCGCAGCGGATGGTAATGCTGCTTCCAGGCTTCGGCCCAGTCCTCCTCTTTGACCACGGTGAAGGTTGGCTCCGGCATGGGGTAGAGCCGGCCCAGATACCACAGCGCCTCGCGTAGCTGCTGCCGGGCAGCGGCGGCGCGGGCATCGGCGGGGAAGTACGCGCGGACGATCAGGCGGGCGGCGGGCGGAATTTCGTCCGGCCACACTTCAGCGGGAAAGCCGGCCTGCTCAATAGCCACGCCCTGATGCCCGTAGCGCGCGAGCAGGTCGGCGACGGCTTCGGCGGCTTCCCCGTCCACTTCGAGTGAAACTTCGATCCAGTCCATGAGGGCACCTCAATGCAGCGACCAGGGTCGGGGGCGGCTTGTGCGCCCCGGCACAGGCGAATTGTAAAATATTGTATAATTTTCTCTATTTTTATGATTGTAATGTGCGCCGTAACGGAAAGTGTGCTATAGTATGGTTGACGGGGTCTCACTGACGCGTGCTGAACCAGTATCGTAGCCCCATCGTGACCAACCAGGCCCCGTCCTCCTCCTCAAAGTGATACGCGCAAGGGAAACGGGCGCTCCTAGCGAGTGCCCGTTTCTCTGTGTGCCGCCTGGAATGAGTCGGGAGTGTGGAGCCTTGGAGCATACCTCGCCCCTCCCACAACTCACGACCTGTACCCTTACTCTGCGCCGCTGAACCGTCGTCTCCTCAGCTTCCCGCCAGGAAATCGGCCAGCCGATCGCGCAGCCCGCGCGCCTTCTGCGGCGTCACTTCGTGGCCCAGCGAGCGGCCAAGCTCCTCAAACAGGCGGCGCTGCTCTTTGCTCAGCCGCGACGGAACCTCCACATTGACCACACACGAGCTGATCGCCCCGCCCGGACGTCGTACCGTCGCGGCGCAGCTTGGGAATGCCCAGGCCGCGCATGCGGATCACGTCCCCGGCCTGGGTGCCCGCCGGGACGGTTAGCTCAGTCTCGCCCTCGACGGTGGGCACCTGGATGATGTCGCCGAGCGCCGCCTGCGCGACGTTGATGGACATTTCCAGGATGATGTCGTTGTTGCGCCGCTCGAAGAACTCGTGGCGGGCCACATCCAGCACCACGAACAGGTCGCCGGGCGGCCCTCCATTGGGGCTTGGCTCGCCTTCACTGGCCAGCCGAATCTGCATCCCGCCGTCTACGCCGGGCGGCACCTTGACGGTCAGCGTGCGCGAGCGGGTGACGATCCCCTGGCCGCGGCACTCATGGCAGGGCGTATCCACCACCTGGCCGCGCCCCTTGCAGCGCGGGCAGTCAGCCACGTTGACCATGTTGAAGCCAAACGCCTGCTGCACCCGGCGCACCTGGCCGGTGCCGTTACATTCGGGGCAGGCGCGCGGCTGGGTGCCCGGCTCCGCCCCGCTGCCTTTACACACGCCGCACGTTTCGCGCCGCGTCACATCGAGATCAATCTCCGCGCCGAAGATGGCCTGTTCAAAGCTCAAGTGCAGCTCCTGGTGCAGATCGCGCCCCTGCACCGGCCCGCGCCGGCGGCGTCCGCCCCCAAACCCGCCAAAGCCGAACCCGCCCAGGCCGCCGAAGAACTCCTCGAGAATCTCCTCCATGCTGGGGATGCCGCCGCTGAACCCGCCGCCCGGCATCCCGTTAAGGCCGGCGTGCCCGAAGCGGTCGTAGGCGGCCCGCTTCTGGTCGTCGGAGAGCACCTGGTACGCTTCGTTGATCTCCTTGAAGCGCTCCTCAGCGTCCGGCGATGAATTCACGTCGGGGTGGTATTGGCGGGCGAGCTGGCGAAACGCGCGCTTGAGGTCGTCTTTCGACGCGTTGCGCGGGACGCCCAGGGTTTCGTAGTAATCTCGTGGCATCGTGCGTTCCATTTCGGATGATCCTCGACGCTAGAGATTCTATCTTAGTGGGGCACGAGTTAAAAGGCTGAGTTGCCGGGCAATGGCTTCAAACGCGCGTGTTGTTCTACCTCACTCCCAGCCTCGCTGCGCTCGGCTTGCCCCCTCTCCGTTGACGGAGAGGGGGCGGCGAGGCGCGCCAGCGCCGAGCGGGGTGAGGTAAACCCAGGGCGCAGCAGAGCAGCGCCCTTGTAGGGGAGGGTTTTGAAACCCTCCCCTACAAGAACACCGCCAGCCGCCCACAAAAACAGCGCACAAGCCCGGCGGGGCCTGTACGCTGCAGGTGAGCGGGGGGTCGGTTAGTGCTCGGTGAAGTCGCCTTCGATCACATCCTCGTCGGTCGGCTCGCCATAGCCGTCGCCGCCGGGCATGTCGCCAGGGCCGCCGGTCTGCTGGCCATACATGCTGGCCCCGATCTGCTGGAAAGCCAGGCCCAGCTCCTCGGCGGTGCGCTTGATGGTGTTGGTGTCGTTCCCTTCGAGCGCCTTGCGCGCGGCCTCGATCTTCTTCTCGACCTCGCTCTTGGTCGCTTCAGGAATCTTGTCGCCGTACTCGCGCAGCGCCTTCTCCGCGTTGAAGATCATGGCGTCGGCGCTGTTGCGCACTTCGACCTGCTCGCGGCGCTGGGCGTCTTCGGCGGAGTGTTTTTCCGCCTCCTTGACCATGCGCTCGATCTCAGTCTCGCTCAGGCCGCTGCTGGCGGTGATGGTGATCTTCTGCTGGCGGCCCGTCGCCTTGTCCAGCGCCGTGACGTTGAGGATGCCATTCGCGTCAATGTCGAACGTCACCTCGATCTGCGGGATGCCGCGCGGCGCGGGCGGGATGCCATCCAGGATGAACTTGCCCAGCGTCTTGTTGTCGGCAGCCATCGGGCGCTCGCCCTGCACCACGTGAATCTCGACCTGTGTCTGCCCGTCGGAGGCCGTGCTGAAAACCTGGCTCTTCTGGGTGGGGATGGTCGTGTTGCGCTCGATGAGCGGCGTGGCAACCCCGCCAAGCGTCTCGATGGACAGCGTGAGCGGGGTCACGTCGAGCAGCAGCACTTCCTTGACTTCGCCGCCGAGCACGCCCGCCTGAATGGCCGCGCCAACGGCCACGACCTCATCCGGGTTGACGCTCTTGTTCGGCTCTTTGCCGAAGAGCTTGCGCACCGCTTCCTGGACGGACGGCATACGGGTCATGCCGCCGACGAGCAGCACTTCGTGGATGTCGCCCGGCTTCAGGCTGGCGTCGGACAGGGCGCGCTTGCACGGCTCGATGCTGCGCTCGATCAGGTCGGCCACCAGGCTTTCCAGCTTGGCGCGCGACAGGGTCATGTTCAGGTGCTTGGGACCGCTGGCGTCCGCCGTGATGAAGGGCAGGTTGATCTCGGCCTGCATCGTCGTCGAGAGTTCCTTCTTGGCGTTCTCGGCGGCTTCCTTCAGGCGTTGCAACGCCTGGCGATCCTGGCGCAGGTCAATGCCCTGCTCCTTCTTGAACTCGCTGGCCAGCCACTCGATGATGCGCTCGTCGAAATCGTCGCCGCCCAGGAAGGTGTCGCCGTTGGTGGAGCGCACTTCGATCAGGCCCTCGCTCACGTCGAGGATCGAGATGTCAAAGGTGCCGCCGCCCAGGTCATAGACGGCCAGGGTCTCGTCGCCCTTCTTGTCCATGCCATAGGCCAGCGAGGAAGCGGTTGGCTCGTTGATGATGCGCATCACTTCCAGCCCGGCGATACGCCCGGCGTCTTTGGTCGCCTGGCGCTGGCTGTCGTTGAAGTACGCCGGGACGGTGATCACCGCCTGCGTGATCTCCTCGCCCAGGTACGCCTCGGCATCCTGCTTGATCTTCTGCAGGATCATGGCCGAGATCTCCGGCGGGCTGTAGGCTTTGCCGCCCATGTGCACGCGCACGTCGCCGTTGGTCGCAGCGCTGACCTTGTAGGGCACGCTGCCCAGGGCGCGCTGCACTTCCGGGTCGTCGAACTTGCGGCCCATGAAACGCTTGACGGAGAAGATGGTGTTCTCCGGGTTCATCACCGCCTGGCGGTGGGCAAGCTGCCCGACCAGGCGCTCGCCCTGCTTGTTGACGGCTACCACCGAGGGGACCAGACGCCCGCCTTCTGCCGACGGGATGACGGTCGGCTCGCCGCCTTCCATCACGGCCATGGCGGAGTTCGTTGTCCCCAGGTCAATTCCTATGATCTTACCCATGTGCTCACCTCGTGTCAGATGTCTCAGACTATGGATGATTGCAGATAAGTGCTGTTGCCTGCCCTAGTCCGGCAGGGTTATCTTGTGTTATGACGCCACGCGCACCAGCGCCGTGCGCAGCACGCGGTCGCCGAGCCGGTAGCCGCGTCGCATCACCTGCGTGATCGTTCCGCTCTCAGCGTCGGCGTCGGCATCCACGCCGATAGCCTCGTGGAAAGCGGGGTCGAACGGCTGGCCGAGCGCCTCGATCTCGACAACGCCCTCGTCCGCCAGGAAGCGTTCCAGCTTGCGCAGGATGAGCGCCACGCCCTCGAGCCACTCGTCGCGCCCCCCTTGCGGCACGGCGTTCATCGCCCGGTAGAAGTCATCGAGCGTGGGCAGCAATCGCAGCAGCAGGTCTGCGGCGACGCTCTGCGATTGCTCGGCGCGCTCGCGCTCGATGCGCCTTTTATAGTTCAGGAAGGCGGCGCGCTCGCGTTGCAGGCTGTCCAGGTACTCGCCGGCGCGGCTCTGCGCTTCTTCGAGCAGGGCGGTCAGGGCCGCATCCTCCCGCGCATCCACCACTGCCGCCCGGCTGGCATCGTTCGCGCCCGGCTGAGAAGGCCTGGCCCGCAACAGCTTCCTGATTCTGGCGGGGCGTTTCATCTTCCGCGCCGATCTCCTCCTGACGGAGCGTCTCGCCTTCAGGGTGTGTTCTCTTAGGGGTCACGCGCCTCTCCTCTGGCAATGGCACTAGACGTGCCTGTACACTCACAGCGCCTGTAGTGTAGCCGATGTGTGATAGATTTCCATTAACAAAGCGCAGGAATCGTGTCAATGTTGGGGAAGGGGCCTGCTGCGCCCTGGTTGACCTCACCCCCGCTTGGCGCTGAGGCGCTCAGACACCAGACTTCGGAAGTCTATTCTGGGACCGAGCGCAGCGAGGCTGGGGGGTGAGGCTCTTGCATTTCCCCGCCCACAAACGCTTTGACTTTGCGCCCGTCTGCGGTCATAATGACGCGGTAGCTCTCCGCCTACAATCCTGGGGAAATCCCGGTAAAGGACGCGCCACATGGAACCATCGCGCCGCCCGCTGCGCCAGGAATGGTTGACATGGTCGGATGTGGATAAGCTGGTGGACGTGCTGCTGCCCCAGTTGCGCGCGGCGGGGCACTTCGACGCGATGATCACCATCACACGCGGGGGGATTGTGCCGGGCGGTCTGCTGGCTGAGGCGCTGGACATCACCGATGTGCTCAATGCCGCGGTGGACTTCCCCGCCGAGCACAACCTGGACGACAAGACGCGCCTGCTTGTCTGGCCCAAATTCCTGCAGTTCCCCGAAGACTCACTGCTGGCCGGCAAGCGTATGCTCATTGTGGATGATGTGTGGGGCAGCGGGCGGACGAGCACCGCCGTCAAGAGTCGCGTGCAGGCGGCGGGCGCGACCGGCTTCACCTGCGTGTTCCACTTCAACCCCTACCGCTCGCTGTTCAGCCGCGCCGAGCCGGACTTCTACGCCGCCGTCACCGATGCCTATATTGTCTATCCCTGGGAGATTAACCGGGGACTGAAGGGCATCACCAGCGACATCCCCGGCCTGCTCCCCCCGGACTCCAACTGACGCGCAGGGCGCGAGTCATGAGTCGGGAGTCTTGAGTCGGGAGTCTGTCCCGCCCGCGCTGAGGGCGCAGGGACTTCAGACTCATGACTCAAGACTCCCGACTCGCAGCAAATCGGACGACGGGGGGTCTAGCCTTCCTCGGCTTCGTCGGACGGGCCGCCGCGCCGGCGGTAGCGATAGGTGATGCGACCGCGCGTCAGGTCATAGGGGGTCAGCTCGACGCGCACGCGGTCGCCGAGCAGGATGCGGATGTAGTAGCGCCGCATCTTGCCGGAGAGGTACGCCAACACGCGGTGCCCGTTCTCCAGCTCGACCGTGAATTGAGTGTTCGGCAGGGCTTCAACCACCGTGCCTTCCATCTCAAGTTTATCGTCAGAACGTTTGACCATAGGGTGTGGTTATCTCTTCTCTGGCCCGCCGCAAATGCGCTTAATGAAGATAACTCGCAAGGGGCGGATTGACAACCACCCCTGGCGGGTGCGTGCAAAACCTGTCAGGTAGGGGCGCTGCTCTGCTGCGCCCCCCTTTACCTCACCCCCGCTCGGCGCTGACGCGCCTCACCTCCCCCTCTCCGTCAACGGAGAGGGGGAAAGGCCGAGCGTAGCGAAGACAAGGGGTGAGGTCAATACCTCCACGTCAAGCAAGTCGCTGTCAACCTTTGCACGCACCACCCCTGGCGCATCGGCAGTGTCTGTTGGTGCTGGGAGCCAGTCCTTAGAACCGGCTCTGCTTGCGCTGCTTGCGGCGCGCGCGGCGGATCGCCTTCTTCTTCTGGATGCGGCGCAATTCGCTCTTTGAGACGTGCCAGCGCTTGCGGCGCACCGTGCTCAGGATGCCGCTCTTGGCCACGCTCTTGCGGAAGCGCTTCAGAAGCTGATCCTGCGATTCGCCAGGCTGTAGGTCCACATGAGCCACCTAGTTCACCTCCCCTCTTGCGTCAGAGTTGTGCGAAACCGGCCCGACAACAAGAAAGGCAGGTCGTGAGAACCTGCCTTGTGAATGTCCTGCGAGGGCTGATTGCTAATCCGCGTTCGATTCTTCCTCGGCCACCGGTTCCTCAGCAAAGGATTCTACCGTGTCCAGCGCAGTTTGACCAGCCTCAATTTCTGCGTCCTCGGCGATCTCCACCTCGTCCGCCGGCAGGGTCAGGCCGTTGTCAATGTCGCGGATGCTCAGGCCCAGGCGCTGGCGGTGCGGCTCGATGCTGATGATGCGCGCCTGAATGGTCTGGCCATCGTGCAGCAGGTCGGCGGGGTTCTCCGGCGCGGGGTCGGCGATCTGGCTGGCGTGCAGCAGGGCTTCGATGCCCGGCTCCATGCTGACAAACGCGCCAAACTGAGTCACGCGGCTGATGACGCCCTCGACCACCTGGCCGACATGGTACATCTCGTCCACCTGCGACCAGGGATTCGGCTGCAGACGCTTGAGCGACAGCCCAATGCGGCGGCCTTCCTGGTCCAGGCGCAGCACGTAAACCTCGACCTCCTGGCCGACGCGCAGGACTTCGCGCGGGTGCTTGACGCGATGCCAGGCCAGCTCGCTGATGTGAATCAGACCGTCGGCTCCGCCCAGGTCCACGAACGCGCCGAAGTCGCGCAGGCCGCTGACGATACCCGTGCGGGTTTCCCCCTCGGCCAGCGCGGAGAGCAGCTCGTCCTTGTTGGCGTCGCGCAGCTCGCGCTGAGCCTCGCGCTGGCTGAGCACCAGGCGGCGGCGGCGGCGATTGACCTCGATCACCTTGACGCTGATCGGCTGGCCGATCATGGCCGTCAGGAACTCCGTGCGCTCCTCTTCGTTCAGTCCGCGCGGGAGGTTGGTGACATGGCTGGCAGGCACGAAACCGCGCAGGTTGCCGAAGGGGACGATCAGGCCGCCTCGGTTGGCATCGGCCACTTCGCCATCCCAAACCTCTTCGCTGTTCATCAGCTCTTCAGCGCGCAGCCAATCCTCGTTCTGCTTGGCCTGAGCCACCGAGACGATCATATTGCCGTCTTCGTCTTCGGGGCGCACGATCAGGACGGGAACTTCGTCGCCGACGGAGAAGTTGGCCTCTTCGCCAAGACGCTCCAGGTCGCTGCGCGACACCACGCCGTCTCGCTTCATGCCCAGGTCAACGAGCATTCCCATGCTGTCAATAGACTGGATGACGCCCACCACAATGTCGCCACGCATGGGCTGATTGACGAGGGATTCCTCGAGCAGCGTCAAGAAATCCATATCCGATTCTGCCACGTTCGAGTGAGTGTCTGTTGTGATCATGATTCCTGCTAGATAGCCCCCAGGGGTCGTATTTTTTTGACTAGGGAACGGGCAGCAAAAGACCGGCGCGAACGTACCGCTCCGGTCGCTCCGGCCTCAGCAGCCTGGTAGGGGGACGCTGGTCTGGCTCAGTCGTTCAAGGACCGCGGAGATGGCGAACGAGATACCACATGGTCCAGCAGCCAAGCGACTTCCCAGCGCAGCGCGCCCCCCTTTCCATAGTCGGGAGCATTATAGCGGCGGCAGTGAGGTTTGTCAAACCTGGTTGATCATTTATTCACACGACGCGGGCCGGGCGTGGCACACACTCCCCCCTCCCCAACCGCAGCGGTTGGCAGAAGGCGTATGGAGCATGGGGCGCACGCCAGTGGGCGTGTCGTTCAGTCCTCGTTGTTGGCGTGGTCTTCCACCAGGTCTGCGGGCGCGTTTTCCGCTTCGTCTGGCGGCGTGTCAACCGGTTCGTCGGCCAATGCGTCCTGCAACATTTCGCCAGGGGCTTCTGCGGGTGTGTCTTCCGCTGTCTCTGGCGGCGTATCAACCGGTCTCGTCGGCCAAGGCGTCTTGCGGCGCTTCATCGGGAGGAGTCGCCTCAGCCACGTCAGCGGGCACATCTTCCGGCGGCGCGGGCGCTTCCAGCGGTTCTTCTTGCTCAATGCCCCAACGCTGCGTGAACCCTACCCGGCGCTGATCCGGCTCCAGGCGGCTGATGCGCAGTTGCAGGCGGTCGCCCTTCTTGACGTAGCTGTGCGGCTCCTTGAGCGAGCCGTCGCCCATTTCGCTGAGGTGCAGCAGGCCCTCCAGCCCGTCGTCGAGGGCGATGAACGCGCCGAAGTCCACGACGTTGGTCACCGAGCCTTCGACGAACATGCCCTCATGGTAGCGTTCCAGGGCGTCGTCCCAGGGATCGGGCAGCAGGCGTTTGCGGCTGAGCGCGATGCGGTTGGTATTGCGATCCAGGCTCAGGACATACACCTCGATCTCGTCGCCGATCTTCAGCACATCGCGCGGGTGGTCCACGCGGTGCCAGGCCAGCTCGCTGACGTGAATCAGGCCGTCGGCGCCGCCCAGGTTGACGAAAGCGCCGAAGTCGCGCAGCCCGGTGACGGTGCCGTGCACGACATCGCCTTCGCTGAGCGTCGCCAATAGCCGCGCTTTCTGCTGCGCGCGCCATTCGCGCTGAGCCTCGCGCTCGGAGAAGATCAGGCGCCGGCGATCCTGGTCTACCTCAATCACCTTCACACCCACGGCGTCGTTAACCAGCCTGTTCAGGGCTTCGCGGCGCTCGTTGCCCTGCAGGCCAGCGCTGACCGTGACCATGTGCGACGACGGGATGAAGCCTTCCAGCGACTTCCAGCGGACAAGCACGCCACCGCGATTGTGGCCGGTGACGGTGACTTCCACGACCTCGTCCTTGTCCATCAATGCGCGGGCTTCGTCCCAGTCGTACTGCTGCAAGCCCATGTTGATCGAAACGATCAGGTTGCCGTCCAGGTCGCGTGGGTTCAGCACGTAGACCGGCACCGTCTGGCCGACTTTCAGCGATTTGCGGTAGGTATCGCCGAGCCGCTCCAGGTCCTGGGCGGTGACGATGCCATCCTGCTTAGCCCCCATGTCCACGATGATCTCGTTCGGCTCGATCTGCAGGATGATCGCATCGCGGATTTCGCCCCGGTGCGGCGGCTCGTAGTCGAACGAGGCTTCCAGCATTTCCAGGAAGCTCTCGCCTGTGCCTCCTTCAGCGTCTTCAGCGTCAGAGTGAGCCGGTTCGTGATCGGGGGGAGTTGGCTGCTTTTTTTCCTCGAAGTCCATACTGTGCCACCACCTTATATTGGGAGTTGGTGCGATGAGCGGGTGCCCGCGCCGGCAGCCGGGCGGTGTGCTAGCGGGCAAGCCAGCGGGTGAGCAGTCCGCCACTCTACATGAAAACGGTCACGGATGAGAAGCAGAGGGGCCACCAGCGCGGTGTCCCACTGCGTGCGCCATTACTAGTATACAGTGACAGCGGCTGCTGAACAAGCGGCTAATTGCACGGTTTGGAGCACCGTCAAGAAGAGGCCGGGGCGTGCCGGGCAGTTTTGGCGCGATGCGCCGCGCTGTGGCGGGTTGTTGCCGCAGCCACGCAGGTTAAACACACGTATTGCGCCATTATTGGGAATGGAGTGACTGACTCCGAACAACGGCCCTGTTCTAGGTGCGTCGGCAGGGCGAGTGATCGCCGCAGCGACCCAGAGCGTGTTATGAGCTTGGTACCCTCGACAAGAGAGAGGGGCGCTCTGTTGACCTCACCCCCGTCGTCCTGGACCAAGCCCGTACTTCTCGCGGACATGCCACCCGGCCCTAAGGGGTCGAGAAACCGCATCCGCCCGGAGGACTGCATCGTCGAAGTAATAAAGAAGAAAAGCGTTTGACATATTAATAAAAATCGCGTATGCTGATTTCATCAATACACCCCCAGTTATTCTGAGGTGGACCATGGACTTCCAACCGCCCGTGAACCGGCTCCTGCTCAACGACAAAGTACAGCGACAGGAGAAAATGCGTGCAGCAGCCAATCATCGCTTGGTCAGGCAGGCCACTGCAGGGGAGTCGCGAGACAGGCTGCGCGTCTTCAGCCGAATCCCGTCAATGGGCAACAGCCTGGTGTCCCGTTCCCTGGACGGGGTTTCTGCTCTGCGCGAAGCCGTATCCTCGGCTTTGCGTGTTCTCCGCCACACGGATTGCGAACCCTGCTAGTACACGTTGGCAGAAGTTCGCCACTGGTTTTGTAGGGGGGGATCTGAGGTCCACTCAGGGCGCAGCAGAGCTGCACCCCTACCTGACAGGTTGTGCGCGCACCCTCTGAAAGTGGTTATTGGCAAATGCGCGCCTGTCCCTTATAATAATGACGAAAGTGCTCGCGGTTATTCGATCCGCGTCCAGGGCACAGCTAAGGAACTCCCGCCAACCATGACCCCTCACGCCCCGGTTTGCGCTTGTATCTGTCTGGAGGAACGCAAGCAGCGCTTGTGGCGTGACGCCCTGGCCTGACTCTGGCCCTGGCACACAGACGACCCGTACCGGTCACGCAGCAAGCGTGGCCGGTTTTTGTTTTCGCAACAGCGCGCAAAGGAGCCGCACCCACCTATGTCTAGCTCGCAGGAAATGCACATCGCCGCCAACGTCACCGAGCTTGTCGGCAACACGCCGCTGGTGCGCCTCAACCGCATCACCGAAGGCGCTCCGGCCACCGTCCTGGCCAAGCTCGAATACTACAACCCCGCCAAGAGCGTCAAAGACCGCATTGGCCTGTCCATGATCCAGGCCGCCGAGCGCGACGGGCGCATCGGCCCGGACACGCTCATCGTCGAGCCGACCAGCGGCAACACCGGCATCGCTCTGGCGATGGTCTGCGCCCAGCGCGGCTACCGCCTGATCGTCACCATGCCGGAGACGGTGAGCAAGGAGCGGCGCAAGGTCTTGCGCGCGTTCGGCGCGGAGCTTGTCCTCACGCCGGGCGACAGGGGCATGGTCGGGGCCATCGAGGCGGCCAACCGCATCGCCGCCGAGCATGGCGACGCCTTCATCCCGCAGCAGTTCGCCAACGTCGCCAACCCCGAAGTGCACCGCCGCACGACCGCCGAAGAAATCTGGCGCGACACGGCGGGCCAGGTGGACATCTTCGTGGCGGGCGTGGGCACAGGCGGCACGATCACCGGCGTGGGCGAAGTGCTCAAGGCGCGCAAGCCGGGCGTGCGCGTGGTGGCTGTCGAGCCGGCCGACTCGCCGGTGCTCTCCGGCGGCGCAAAGGGGCCGCATCCCATCCAGGGCATCGGCGCGGGCTTCGTGCCACAGGTGCTCAACACGCAGATTTACGACGAGATCATCACCGTCAGCGGGCCAGACTCCTTCACCACCGCGCGGCGCATGGCCACCGAGGAAGGGCTGCTCGTCGGCATCTCGTCCGGTGCGGCGACTTGGGCGGCGCTGCAAGTTGCACACCGCCCGGAGAGCGCCGGCAAGCTG
Organism: Anaerolineae bacterium; assembly: GCA_027494015.1. The sequence continues at coordinate 321,746 of JAOSJP010000012.1, read as the reverse complement.
ATCGTGGTCATCATCCCCTCGTGGGGCGAGCGCTATCTGTCTACGGCGCTGTTCGACGACCTGGGCGACTGAGGCGACGAGCGCGGCACAGGCCCGCGCCGTCAGGAGCATGAACCATGCTGAAGACTATCCGCCAGGACATCCTGTGCACTCTGGAGCGCGATCCCGCCGCCCGCCACTGGTTCGAGGTGCTCACGTCCTATCCGGGGCTGCACGCCATCTGGATGTACCGCGTCGCGCACCGGCTGTGGCGGGCGCGGCTGCGGCTGCTGGCGCGCTGGCTGTCGCACCTGGCGCGCTTTCTGACGGGGATCGAGATTCACCCCGCCGCGCGCATCGGCCCGCGCTTCTTCATTGACCATGGCATGGGTGCCGTCATCGGCGAGACCGCCGAGATCGGCGCCGACGTGACCCTCTATCACGGCGTGACGCTCGGCGGCGTGAGCCTGCTGCCGGGCAAGCGCCACCCTACCCTCGAAGACGGCGTCGTGGTCGGCGCCGGAGCAAAAGTGCTGGGAGCGATCACTGTGGGCAAGAATTCACGCATCGGCGCGAACGCCGTCGTCGTCCAGGATGTCGAGCCGGGCATGGTCGTCGTGGGCATCCCCGGCAAGCCGGTCAAGCGCGAAGGGCCGCAGCCAGACACACATCACCCCGACCTGCGTCATGACGTGCTGCCGGATGTCGTTGCCGAGCGGCTGGATCGCATCCTGTCGCGGCTGGATGAGGTCGAGCGGGCCATTCACCAGAACGAAAAAAAAAAAAAAAAAAAAAAAAAAAAAAAAAAAAAAAAAAAAAAAAAAAAAAAAAAAAAAAAAAAAAAAAAAAAAAAAAAAAAAAAAAAAAAAAAAAAAAAAAAAAAAAAAAAAAAAAAAAAAAAAAAAAAAAAAAAAAAAAAAAAAAAAAAAAAAAAAAAAAAAAAAAAAAAAAAAAAAAAAAAAAAAAAAAAAAAAAAAAAAAAAAAAAAAAAAAAAAAAAAAAAAAAAAAAAAAAAAAAAAAAAAAAAAAAAAAAAAAAAAAAAAAAAAAAAAAAAAAAAAAAAAAAAAAAAAAAAAAAAAAAAAAAAAAAAAAAAAAAAAAAAAAAAAAAAAAAAAAAAAAAAAAAAAAAAAAAAAAAAAAAAAAAAAAAAAAAAAAAAAAAAAAAAAAAAAAAAAAAAAAAAAAAAAAAAAAAAAAAAAAAAAAAAAAAAAAAAAAAAAAAAAAAAAAAAAAAAAAAAAAAAAAAAAAAAAAAAAAAAAAAAAAAAAAAAAAAAAAAAAAAAAAAAAAAAAAAAAAAAAAAAAAAAAAAAAAAAAAAAAAAAAAAAAAAAAAAAAAAAAAAAAAAAAAAAAAAAAAAAAAAAAAAAAAAAAAAAAAAAAAAAAAAAAAAAAAAAAAAAAAAAAAAAAAAAAAAAAAAAAAAAAAAAAAAAAAACGCGGGCAATGCCAGTCACAGCGGCAGGGGAGGAAACTGATGGCTGCTGATGTCAGCATGGATTATGAGGCGGTACAGCGCCTTGCCGACGATTTCCGCGCCTCCGCCGGCGCGCTGCGCGCGGTGGGCCAGGCATTGGAGGTCGCCGCCGCCCTGCTCAAGACCTCGGCCTTCGTCGGCCTGGTCGGCAACCTGGGGCTGGCCGCGTACCTGGACAACATCCGCCCTCACGTCGAGCGGCTGGCCGCCACCTGCGACGAGCTGCACAGTGATTTGCTGGGAGCTATCATCAGCCTGCGCGACGGCGATTACTCCGGCTCGCAGCGTTTCACTGGCGGCGCGGGGCCGCGACCGGCGGCGGGAGCCGCCTTCGCGGGGCGCGCCACCTCAGCGACGCCCGAAGATGGCCGGCTGTATCACAGCGACGGCACGCCCTATGCGGGCAGCGGCAGCAGCGTCAACACCGTCTTCGTCAACGGCATCCTGACTTCACCAGAGGGCTTCAAGGGCAGCCTCGGCCAGGTGCACGCTGCCTGGGGTGGCGCGAGCGTGGTCGGCCTGTACAACGCGAGCCAAAACGCTGGCGCTGACACCCGGCAAGCCATAGGGGACAAGTTGCAGGCGCTCGGCCTCCCGCGGATTTTCGGTAAGAATCCCGCCGCCGAGTCGCTCAAGACGCTCATCCGCCAGAACGCCGCCGGCGACCGCACGCTGGAGCTTGTGGCGCACAGCCAGGGCGGGGCCATTGTCTCGGCGGCGCTCAACGACCTTTACCGCGAAGACCCCGGCCTGGTCAGCTTCGTCAAAGTGACGACCTTCGGCACATTCGGGACTCACTTCCCGCCCGGTCCCACTTACCACCACTACATTCACGGCATGGACCCGGTGCCGCTCGTCACCCAGCTCGTCATGCCCGCCGGCTCGCCCGGCGACATGATGCGCTTCTACGCTAACGTGACGGTGCTCCCGCACGACGGGCCGAACCCGTTCGCGTCCGGCGACCTGGGCGCGCTCGTTGACCACGACCTGGACTCGTATACCAGGAATATAGACAAGTTCCGCCGGTTGGAGAGCGGGGCTGACGCCGCTCCCGCGCCGCTGGGCTGGTTCGCTCAGGCGGCGCAGATCGCCGAACTGATCCGGCCTCTTTAACTGACGCACCACCCTCAGGAAAGGTTTCTTTCATGGCTACCATGCAGTTCGACGGCCCCACCTTCGCCCTGGACGTGCCCACCGACTGGTTCGCGGTCTCCGCACCTGAATACCAGACGGCCTTCCTGTCCCCGCCCGATGCGCGCGGCCAGCGCGCCAGCTTCACCATCGCCATCAGGCCGCTACTGGAACAGGTCACGGCCCGGCAGTTCGCCGAAGCCATCGGGCAGTCGTATGACCAACTGGACGTGTCCTATGAGGTGCTCAGCGGCGAAGCAGCGAGGTTGGGGGAGATCGAGGGCTACGCGACCACCAGCCTGATCAGCAGCGCGGAGGGCAGCGCACTTTTGCGCCAGCAGCAGATCGTGGCCGTGACGGACGATCTGATCTACGTGCTGATCGCTTCGCGTCCGGCTGATCTGCCTGAGCTGGCGGCAGAGGTGATCGAGCGCAGCTTCGCCACCATGTTTGGCACGTTCGCGTTTCGCCAGGCGGCGCTGCCTGGCTGAGCCAGGGCGTGCCTAGAGCGTGTTATGAACTTTCAATCCCGATTCTCTGGTCTCTTTCTCCCCCAGCGGTTTGGGGCATCTCTTGGTTTTACCTCACCCCCGTCTCGGCGCTGGCGCACCTCGACCCCCCTCTCCATGTATGGAGAGGGAAAGGCCGAGCGCAGCGAGGCCAGGGTAGGTCAACAGAGCGCCCCTCCCCCTTGTCGAGAGTACCAAGTTCATAACACGCTCTAGTCCCCATAGTCCAGCGCGACGACGCTCCGCTCCTGCTGCGAGCGCAGCGCCCCGCTCAGCAGGAGGTGCTGCTGGCGCGTCTCCTCTGGCGTGGCGCAGTGGAAGGGCTGCGCCATCCCCGCCCGCCCATGCACCAGCTCGTCGCCGAACGCGGCGACCATCTGCAGCAGCGCGTCCGGCATCCCGAACTCGAAGATCGGCCCGGTGATGGCCGGGTACGCGGAGCGGTAGCCCAGGTCAATCTGCCCCCAGACCTGTTCCTCGCCGCGCGTGTAGACCATGCGCCCCAGCGTGCGCGGCGTCTTGGTCGAGAAGGCGATCCCGCCCCCGCTGCCCAGGACGCGGATATACCAGGTGTTCATCTCGCCGGGCGCGATGCGGTACAGCCTGAGCGTCATGGGGAAAGCGTCCTCCCCTGCCTCGACCGTGCAGTCAAGGATGGCGTTGTCCCACGTCTCGCAGGGCACCATGCGCCCCGCGCCGTCCGGGCGCTCGGTCATGATGTTGCTCAGCCGGGCGTGCACGGTGCGCGGCGCCCAGCCCACCCGCAGAGGGATGTGCAGGACGTGCATGCCCAGGTCGCCCATGCAGCCGTACTCGCCGTTGCTGGCGACGATGCGCTTCCAGTTGATCGGCTTGCGCGGGTCGAGGTCGCTGCTGTGCAGAAACCCCGCTTCGACCTCGATGATCCTGCCGAGCGCCCCCTGCTGGATGGCCTGCAGTACGCGCTGCGCGCCGGGGTAGAAGGTGAACTGCGACACGCAGGCGGCGAAGACCTCCGGGCGCTGGCCCAGCGCGGCCAGGATGCGCGCGTTCGCCGCCGCGTCCATGCCGAACGGCTTTTCGCCCAGCAAGGGAATGCCCGCCGCGATGATGTCCGTGTAGAGGTCGGCGTGCTGGTCGTGCGGCACGGCGCAGTAGATGGCGTCCACCGCGCCGGAGTTGAGCAGAGCGCGGTAATCGGTCGCCGCGACGCGGATTGTGTCGAAGTTGGCGGTGAACCAGTCGAACTTGCTCGCCGAGCGGCTGCAAATCGCCGTGACGCGCGGGGCGAAATCGAGGTCGAGCAGGTGGCACCAGCGGGCGACGGCGCTGGCGAACTCGCGCCCCATCATGCCCAGGCCGATGATCCCGAAGCGGATTTCTCTGCGTGCTGCCAAACGTGTTCCCCTCCCGGTAGCGCCGCTCTGCTGCGCCCCGCCGCATCCCTGACGCGCCACTCAACGGGCGAAGAACGGCCCGCCCACCACGCGGAAGAACGGCCCTTCTGGCGCGCCGATCTCCGGCCCGTCGCCGTATTGCAGGTGGCACGAGGCCGACTGGTAGCCGAAGCGAAAACCGATCAGCACGCCGACGCGCCACACACGCAGGATCAGGTCTATGCCGACTCCGCCGCGCAGCAGCAGCGCGACCCATTGGGTCCCGCAGCGCTCGTTCGCTCCGGCCTCCGTCGCGCAGGTTGCGCCGCCGCCCATGCCGCCCACACCGAGCAGCGGGTAGATGCGCAGGAAGCGGTTCTCGAAGAGGATCGTTCCCAGGTCGAGCGCGCCCTGCCCCACGCCATAGGACATCTCACCCGCCGGCGTCAGATGCCCACCTCCGCCGCCGTAGCCGCTGCTATCTATAACCAGCCGCCCGGTGGTGATCAGCGCGCCGCCCCCGCCGCCGCGCATTTTCTGCACGCCGGGCATGGCCAGCTCAGCCAGCCACGACCGGACGGCCTGCGCCGCGAGCGCTGTGTCGTGCGCTGTGATGTAGCCAGCCCGCGTCTCTCGCACCGCAACCTTGCGCTGCGGTCCTGGCGGGGGTTTCTGGCCGTGCGCCGTGCCGGAGATCGCCGCCCGCAATTTCTGTCCCAGGGCGCTCATAGTGTGCTCCCTCCCACTTATTGACAGCTTATCAACAGGCTGTGGATAACCGCGCTACCTCCCCCTGCGTCACCTCCATTGTACAGGATCGCACAGCGCGCAGAAAAGAGAATGAGCGCAGGAGCGCTGAAATGCGTGCAAAGCCTGTCAGGTAGGGGCGCTGCTCTGCTGCGCCCTGATTGACCTCACCCCCGCTCGGCGCTGACGCGCCTCGCCGCCCCCTCTCCGCAGCGGAGAGGGGGCCAAGCCGAGCGTAGCGAGGCTGGGGGTGAGGTAAAGTGAGGGGTGCTCATAACGCCAGACTCCGGAGGACCCCAACCCCCGCGCCTGTCGCAGGGGGTGCGTGTAAAGCCCGCACGTAGGGGCGCTGCTCTGCTCCCCGTCCCCCCCCGGCGCTGACGCGCCTCGCCGCCCCCTCTCCGTCAGCGGAGAGGGGGCCAAGCCGAGCGTAGCGAGGCTGGGGGTGAGGTGGAACAACGCTCTCGTTTGATGCAATCGTCCGGGTACACCACCCCGGCTCTTGCACCTGCTTATGAACCGACGGATAATACTAGTGAGCCGTGTACAAAGTCGCCCCGTCGCCGAGCCACCCGGAGCAAGGAGCGCAAGCGTGAAATCAGCAGCCGAGCGAACCGTCGAAGCACTCACCTGGGCAGCCGTCGTCATCTGGCTGGGCTTCGCCCTGGTCGCGCACCTCCTGGGCTATGTCTGGCTGGTGGTGCTGGTGCTCAGCATCATCCTGCTCAGCTCCGCCATCTACCAGCGCGCGCACGGCTGGCACACCTCGCTGTCCATCTGGGTCTTTGGCGTGTGGATGGCCGTGTTCAGCATGTTGGAGATCGTGAGTATGCTGATCGGGGCGGCGGGCGACGGCGAGGGCCTCAACATTGATCTGTGGGTCTACCTGGGCGTGGCCCTGGTTTCGATGGGCCTGGCCGTCATCTTCCGCATGATCAACCCGAACGCGCTGATGGGCGAGGCCGGGGCCGTCGGACGGCGCGGGCGGCGCTATGAGGGCGATCCTCGTCCCTACGTGCCCCGCCACGTGGTCGAAGAGTCCAGCGCCGCGTACCTGCCCACACCGCAGGAGCGCGCCGAGCGCGGTTACGGGCGCGCCCGCCGCGAGGAGCCTCTGTACGAGGAACGTCCGGGCGGCTATGCCGGGGCCGACGAGTACGCCTACGGCGACAGCCAGCCAGCGCCCCGCCCCCGCCGCGAGCACCACTTCAGGCCGCCCGGCCACGAGCGCCGGCCCGCCGCTCCCGACCAGGGCCTCTATCAGGAGCCATACGAGCAGCGCGCCGATTACCGCTACGGCGAAGCCGAGCCGCCCTACACGCCCGCCGACGAAGCGCGCTACAGCGAGCCAGCCCCCTACGCGCCGGACGCGGGGTACGTGGCTGACGAGCAGGCTCCCTACGCGCCGGATGCGGGGTACGTGGCAGGCGGGCAGGCTCCCTACACACCTGCGCCAGACTACGCGAGCGCCCCGCCGGGCGGTTACGCTCCGCGCGCGCCCCGGCGACCGGACGATCGCCGCCGCGCTGCGCGCCAGCCCGTCAGCCAGCCGCGCCCCGCCGAAGCGCCCTCCGACTTGCAGGCGCGCATTGACGACATCATCCGTCGCAGCCGCGAGCGGCGCAACGAGCCGCCCGAAGACCTGCCGTACTGATCTTGTTCATCCGGGGCGCTGCGCGCGCCCGTGTGCCGCAAGTGGGGAGCGTTGCCCGTGTCTGTCAATCTGCCACCTGTCACGAGTCCTCCCTGGAGCGACACCGCCAAGCGCCTGATCGCGCTGACCGTGCTGACTCTGATCTTCCTGTTCACCCGCCAGGTTGACGCCGCCGCCTGGCACGCAATTATCATTTCGGTGGTTCTTGCCTACCTGCTGTCGCCGGTCGTCACCTTCTTCGAGCGCCGGCTCCGGCTGATCCCCAACCGCGAGACGCGGCGCTCGCTGAGCGTGCTGCTCACCTGGCTGATGGTGCTCAGCCTGTTCGGGCTGATGATCTGGCTCGTCGTCCCGGCGACGGTCAAGCAAGGGCGCGAGTTCGCGGACGACTTGCCGGGCCTGCTCGAAGACACGCAGAACGACCTCAAGTCCGTGCTGGGCAAGCCGATCACCATCGGCAATTTCACGCTCGTGCCCTGGGACGAGCTAGAGAGCCTCTTCGCCCGCGAGGAAGATGCGCAGGAAGGGGATGCCAGCAGCGCCTTCCAGAACGCCGTGCTGTCGCTGGCCGACCCGGCGTTGGGCGTGGTGGGCAGCGCCGTCTCCTTCCTGGTGACCACAGTATTCGTGCTGATCATGCTCTTCTACCTGATGCGCGACGGGCCGATGTTCGTGGCCGGGCTGATCGGAGCCGTGCCGGAGAGCTACCAGGGCGACGCGCGGCGGCTGCTGCACGAGCTGGGGCTGGTCTGGAGCGCCTACCTGCGCGGGCAGGTCGTGCTCAGCCTGATCATGACCGTGGTCGTTTACCTGGTGTCGTTGACGCTGGGCCTGCCCCAACCGCTGTTGCTGGGGCTGGTCGCCGGCTTCCTGGAGTTCATCCCCAACCTGGGGCCGGCGCTGGCCCAGATCCCGGCGCTGCTCTTCGCGCTGACCACCGACAGCGCGACGATCCCTGGCCTGGACGCGGGCATCGTGTACGCAGTCATTGTCTCTGGCGCTTACATCCTGGTGCAGAATCTTGAAGCAGTGTTTCTCGTGCCGCGCGTGTTGGGCAGCAGTCTCGATCTGCACCCCTTCGTCGTGCTGGTCGCCATCCTCGTTGGCGCGAGCGTGGCCGGGGTGCTGGGCGTGGTGCTGGCCGCGCCAACGGTGGCGACGATCCGCCTGTTCGTGCGCTACCTGCGCGTCAAGCTGCTGGATGAGGAATACATGCCAGGGGCGCACCCCGCAGCCGCCGGGCAGCACAGCCTGGTCTATCGCCTGATGCACCACTTCATCAGCCGGCGCTATCCCATCCTGCCCGCCGAGCCTTTCGACGAGTCGCCCCCTGCCGCACACGGGAGCGCGCGATGAGCCAGAACCCGGCTAATCTGGCCCTGCGTTTCGCGTTGGAGCTGGCCGCGCTGGCCGCTCTCAGCGCCTGGGCGCTGGCCCGCTTTGACGGCGTGCTGAGCATCGCCCTGGCCGTCCTCCTCCCCGTCATTGCCGCAACGCTATGGGCCACCTTCCGCGTGCCGGGCGATAGCAGCGCGTCCGGGCGCGCGCCGGTGCCCGTGCCGGGGATTGTTCGCCTGCTGCTGGAGCTGGCGCTGTTCGCGCTGGGCGTGCTGGCGCTCGTCTCCGCCGGGTATACAGATGCCGGGACGGTGCTGGGCATTGCGGTCGTCGTGCACTACGCCCTGTCCTACGACCGGATCATCTGGCTGCTGCGCGGGGAGTCGCGGCGGCGTGGCTGATGGCTGCGGATAGGCTTTCCTATCCCCCCGCTCAGCGCACTTGCCGCAAGCCCGCCCTGGACAATTCGCGGCGCTGCGGCGACAATGGGGGGCACTTTGACCACAGAAAAGGAGCATCTCTCAAACTATGGCGAACAACGGCGATATGACCGAAATCCCGATTGACACGCTGGCCGAAACCGAGAACTACACCGTCTGGAGCGCAGTGGAGCCGGATGGCGAGACAACCTTCCACATCGAGCTAGGCCCGGTGACCGCCCACTTCTTCACCGAAGAATGGGGCGAATTCCTCGAAATGATCCGCGAGGCCATTGAGGACGAAGAAACAGACAGCAAGGACGATGTGGAAATCGAGATGGACTGGGGCACGCTCTACTTCGCGCGCGATGAGTGGAACGAGTTCGCCCAGCTCATCGGGTCGCTCCAGGCGTAGCACAAGCAAGGGCGGGCACACCGAGGCCCGCCCTTTTTGTTGGGGAAGCTGAACGGCTGCATCCGCCCCTGCTCATCCCATGCTCACCGCGCAGACCTTCCGTTCTCTGGCCGGGCCGCAGGGCCGCGCGACCCTGGATTGGCTGGCGACGTGCGACCTGAGCGACGCGCGCACGCTGCCCTTGCTGGACGCCCTGCGCCGCACCCTGCCCCCCGACCTGGCCGCCGCCGCTCTGACGCTGGCCCGGCTGCGCGTGCGCGCCGCCGCCAGGTTCAGCCGGGCGGAGGCCATGTTCTTCACGCCCGACGCGCTCGAACAGGCCAGCAGCGAGACCGTCAGCGCGTGGCGGGCGCGCCGTTTCGCCCTGGGCGGCTACGCGCAAATCGCCGACCTGGGCTGTGGCATCGGCGGGGACGCGCTGGCCCTGGCCGCGCTGCCGGGCGCGCGCATCACCGGGCTGGACCGCGACCCGCTGCGCCTGGCCCTGGCCCGCGCCAACCTCGCCGCCTACGGGCGCGCGGCAGACTGGGTGCGCGCCGACCTGACCGATGCGCTGCCGCTGAGCGGGGTGCGCGCGGCCTTCTTCGACCCGGCGCGGCGGGCCGATGGGCGGCGGTTGTTTTCAGTGCGCGACTACGCGCCGCCGCTCGAGGTGATCGCCGGCTGGCGCTTCGACGCGCTGGCGGTCAAGCTGGCCCCAGGCGTGGCCCTGGACGAGCTGGCGCCTTACACGCGCGCCAGGGCGGGCGTGGAGTTCGTCAGCGCGGGCGGCGAGCTGAAAGAGGCCGTGCTGTGGGGCGGCGAGCTGGGCTTCGCCGGGCGCTGCGCCTCGCGCGCCGACGCCGGGGAGACGCTCTGGCCGGTCGGCGCGCCGCCGCCGCCGCTGTCGGCCCCGCGCGCCTACCTGGTCGAGCCAGACCCGGCGGTCATCCGCGCCGGGCTGCTCGGCGAGCTGGCCGCGCACCTGGGCCTCGCCCTGTATCGCCTGGACGAGTCCATCGCCTACCTCACCGGCGACGATCCGCCGCCTGCCGGCTGGGCGCGAACGTGGCGGGTGCTGGCCTGGATGCCGTTCCAGCTCAAGCGGGTGCGCGCCGCGCTGCGCGAGCGGGGCATTGGCCGCGTCACCGTCAAGAAGCGCGGCAGCCCGCTGTCGCCGGAAGAAGCGATTCGCCTGCTGAAGCTCGACGGCGGCGGCGAGGAGGCCGTCGTCGTGCTGACCCAGGTGGCCGGGCGGCATAGCGCCCTGATCTGCGCGCCGCCCTCTGACAACCGACACTGACTGCCGGATAGGGTGCGTGCAGAATTGTCAGCGACTTTTTGACGAATGCTCAGCTGAGAGACGCTGGGATAAGCTGCGATTTTGCACACACCCACCGAAGACTGCCAACTGAAGACCGATCACTTCTGTCACTTCTCACCAGGAGCGCACAATGGACCTGATCACGCTGATGGACTGGGCGCTGTTTGTAGGGGGGTTGTTGGGCTTTGTGGGGACGCTGCTCCGCTGGCGCTTCTTCATGGACGCGCAGCGTATGGAGACGCTGATCAACATGCTGGGCGAGACCAGGGTGCGCGCGCTCGTCGCGGCCCTCTACCTGTTGCTGGGGCTGCTCGGCGCGCGCAATGTGTTCGGCGTCTGAGCCGCATCTGGGCGAGTGATTTGTGCAGAAACGCCCAACGACCCCCTCAGGCCGTGAAAAACCCCTGAATGCCTATTGGCTATCCGCCGCCGCCCTGCTACAATGGAAGGGGACAATAGCAGAGATAGATGGAGAGGGCTGCGGCAGTCTGGTTTTTGGGCACATGGCTAAAGACTTATGCAAGAATCAGCACCCCTCGCAATAGGTTTATTTGCCGTGTAGCAACCGCCAGCCGCCCGACTTTACGGTTAGACAAGTCTGTTTGTTCGCGCCTCGCCTAAGCTCCGCAGCCATCCCGCTATTCTGCTCAGCGTGCCCCCGTGCCGGCTGTTTCACCGTGCCAGGGAGTTCTCGGTCGTAGAGAGCAACTCATGACAGCGTACCTGATAGTGGACGTTGACGATCTTTTGCAGCGCCTGGAGTCGCGCGGTGTGGTCATGGACATCCAGACCGTCGCCACGGCGCTGCTCAACGCAGCGTCGCTGGCCGCTGGCCTGGGCAGCCCCGAAGACCTGATGGCCATCGCCGTCGCCGATTGGAACCGCTACCGTCGCCCCAGCGCCAGCGCCGGCGTCAGCGTGCAGCAAGTCTTCGCCAACGAAGGCTACGACCTGTTCAACGTCCCCGACCGGCACGTGGTGACCGACGCCCTGCTGACGCATTACTTCTCCTTCGAGGAGCAGGTCATTGACGAGCTGATCATCGCCTCGACGCGCATGGACATCGCCGGCCTGGCGCAGCGCGTCCCGGCAACGGGGCGGGCGCGCATACGCATCTGGGGCGACGAGCCGCCACCCGGCCTGAGCGGGGTGATCTTCCAGCCGCTTGAAGCGATCCTGGGCATCCCCAGCAAGACGGTGGCGCTGTACATTGATTTCGAGAATATCTCGATCAGCCTGAGCGAGCAGGGCTACATCATCAACATTGACGACCTGCTGGAAGGCATGATCCGCCAGGCGCAGACGCACGGCCAGGCAGTGCATATGGCGGCCTACGCGCCCTGGGGACAGCGCGGCAGCCTGGCCCCCATGATTGATCGCACGGGCCGCGAAGTGTCCGACGAAGTGCCCAGCCGCCTGGCCCGCGCCAACATTGACCCCGTCTTCAGCTTGCCGGGCAAGAACAGCGCCGACATGCGCATCGCCAAGGAAGTGCTGGACGACAGCGCCCGGCCCAACAGCGCGGATGTGTTCATCATCGCCAGCGGCGACCGCGATTTCGCCGAAGTCTTCAGCGCCGTGCGCACGCGCAACAAGCAGGTTGTCGTCTGGGGCGTGCGCGGCAGCACCAGCCGCCTGCTCGAATCCAACCCCGCGCTCAGCGTCGAGTATGTCGAGGACTTCTGCAGGCTGCGCCGCGTGGCCGACGCGATGGCCGCCCATGTCGAGCCGTCCGAGCCGAGCGCCCCGGTGGTGGAGTTCCGCCCGTCGCAGTGGTCGAGCGTCGTCCTGCAGCTTGACCTGCTGTTGGGCGAGCGCAGCGCCGACCGGGTGAGCGTCAGCACGCTGATCAAGCGCCTGGTGGACGAGCGCGCCGTGCCCAACGAAGACCGCGCCCAGGACCTGATCTTCCAGGCGGCCAACCAGGGCATCCTGGTGGTGGATGCCGAGCAGGGCACGGTCATGCCCAATGTGTCGAACGCCATCGTCGAGACGACGCGCCTGATCCGCGACCGCATCGTGCACCGCGTCGCCAACACGCTGCACGTGCGCGGTTGGGAGTACGTCAATTACGGTTTCCTGCTCAAGGGCATCGGCATGGATCACGGGTTGGTCGGGCCGGGCCTGAACACGACCGACGCCTGGCGCTCGGAATGGGTGGACACGCTGGTGCGCGAAGGCATCCTCAGCCGCGAGCTGGTGCCGCATCGCCACAATCCCGAAGACCTGGTGCCGGTGATCAAGCTGATTGACACCGAAAAGCCCTCCAGCGCGCCGCAGTTGCCGGGCGTCACGCGCGATGATGTCGAGCAGATGATCCGGCGCATCATCGCCAGCGTGGAGCAGTTCACGTCGTTCCGCGGCTTCGCCTGGTGCCCGCTGGGCAGCCTGCACCGCCGGCTGCGCCCCTTCGACCCCAGCACGACCTTCCAGCAGTCGGTCGAGGAGCTACTGGAGCGCGGGGCGGTGGAGATCAACGAGTACGAGAACCCGCAAAGCGAGTTCACCACGAAGGGCATTTCGCTGGTTGAGCAATCGCCCCTCGTGCAGCGCGTGATAGAAGAGCGCAACGCCTTCGTGCGCGCCCTGCTCGACCTCTACGAGCGACGCCTGCCCCTCAGCCGCGACACGATCCGCGACTACACCGACCTGAGCGACGACGACCTGGAGCTTTGGCTCTCGATCATGCAGTCGGAGAACGTGCTCAAGGCAGTGCCGGGCCAGGCCGATCTGTACAGCCTGTTCCGCACACACCACACCGTGTGCATGGTGGCGGGCGATCCGCCCGCCGAGCCGCAGGACTAGTGCGCGTTGGCGGAAGTCCATCATCGGTTGTTCGCTGGTTTACCCCACCCTAAATCCCTCCCCGCCAGCAGAGAGGGACTTGAGTCTGCTCCCCCTTGCTCCGTTTACGGGGAAAGGGGGCCGGGGGATAGGGGTAAACCAGGCCAGACCGCGCACTCATTTCTGCCGAGCCGCAGGAATAGACCGCTTCCCGCTGGGGCGCTGCTCTGCTGCGCCCTGGCTGACCTCACCCCCGCTCGGCGCTGACGCGCCCAGACACCAGACTTCCGAAGTCTTCGAGACTTGCGACGGGCGGCACTGTTATGCGTATGATATAACAGGGGAAGCGCGCCCCACGTCTCGCCGGCTCCCTGCCAACCCGCCCACATGGCCGCGCACCGCTTATAGAGCACCGGGCCACAGCAGCCCAAGCGCCCGGCAAAGGAACTTCTTGATGAGCGATCCGTTGATCTCGCAGACCCTCGGCCCATACGAGATCGTCAGCAAGCTCGGCAAGGGCGGCATGGCCACCGTTTACCGCGCGCGCCAGGTGACCATGCAGCGCGACGTGGCGGTCAAGGTGATGAGCGCTGACCTGGCCGCCGACCCGGAGTTCGTGGCCCGCTTCGAGCGCGAGGCGCACGTCATCGCCCGGCTGGAGCACCCGCGCATCCTGCCCGTGCACGATTTCGGGCACGAAGGCGAGTTGTTCTACCTGGTGATGCGCCTGATCGAGGGCGAGTCGCTCTATTACCGGCTGAAGCGCGGGCCGCTGCCGCTCAAAACGGCGGCGCGCTTTGTCGGGCAGATCGGCGAGGCGCTCGACTACGCGCACGCCGAGGGCGTGATTCACCGCGACCTGAAGCCGAACAATATCCTTATTGACCAGTGGGACAATCTCTACCTGATGGACTTTGGACTGGCCAAGATGATGGCCTCCGCCCAAAGCCTCACCCAGTCCGGGACGGTGCTCGGCACGCCGGCCTACATGGCCCCGGAGCAGTGGCGCGGCGAGCCGGTGGACGCCCGCACCGATGTCTACGCGCTGGGCATCATCCTCTACGAGATGGTGGCGGGGCGCGCGCCGTTCGAGTCCGACACGCCCTTCACCCTGATGTACAAGCACATCAACGACGCGCCGCCCCCCCTGCGCGAGACGCTGCCCGACCTGCCCGTTGAAGTGGAGGCGGTCATCCTCAAAGCGCTGGCCAAGAACGCCGACGATCGCTACCAGTCGGCGGGCGAGATGGCCCGCGCGTTCAACGAGGTGGTGCGCGTGGCCAGCACACTGCCCCAGCGCGTCCGCAAGCCGGAAGAGCAGCCCGCTTCAGCGGAGGCGGAAGCAGCGGTCGCCGGGCCACAGACGCCGCTCCTGGCGACCCAGCCAGAAGCCGACCCAGAGGCTGAGCCAGAGGCCGGGCTAGAGGCCGGGCTAGAGGCCGGGCTAGAGGTACATCCCGTAGTCGGGGGTTCTGTGGCAGAAGTGGAGCCGCCTCTGCCCGTTGCGCCGGACGAAATCGTGCCCCTCCCCGCGCAGATCGTGCCGCCGCCGCCCCCGTTGCCGCTACCGCCAGGCGCGGGGGTGCGCAGAGCCAAAGCCAAGCGCAGCCCCTACGGCGAGCCATTCGACGCAGCAAACGCCTCGCCGAGAGCGGCGCGCAAACGCAGTCTGGCAGAACGGCGTGGGGCTTCGGGCGCGCTGCGCCAGGCGATGGAAGCGGTAGACCAGTCGCTGGAGAAAGTCGTCGAGAAGGCGGCGGAAGCCGCGCCCCCGCTCCCCGGTGAGGCCGGTGCCTCAGCCAGCAGCAGCGTTACAGCGGACGCGCCCGCCCTGCGTGCGGTGCAGCGGGTGTTGCCCGCCGGCGAGTCGCTGGTCGGGGTGATTGATGTGCGCGGCACCACGCGCTGGCGCATGTGGAAGCAGCTCGCCGTCGGCGGGCTGGCGCTGAATATCGTGGGCGGGGTGCTCAACGCCGGGCTGCTCAGCGTGCTCGGCTGGCTGGCCTGGATCTTCCTGGCCGTGCAGCTATTCCGCACCTGGCGCGGCGAGATCGGGCAATACTACCTGGGCGTCGGCGAGACGCGCCTCGCCGTGCTGCCGCGCGACGCCGATGCCAACCCGCTCTATGACGAAGCTGCCGTCGTGCCCTGGAACGGTGTTGAGCGGCTGCGCCTGACTGACCGCTACGTCTTGCTCGACGTGCTGCTCGACGACGGCGAGACGCTCAGCGTGGCGGCGCTGCTGGTGGCGACAGGCGCGGGCGGCCTGGGCGACCAGGCGAGCTGGCTGCCCGGCAGTCCCGTCGCGGGCCTGATCGCGGCGCGCGGCTTCGAAGTGCGCAACCTCTAGCGGGCGGGGTGGCGAGGGATGTAGATGACCGATCCGGCGCTCAGCGGGCGGCCCATCGGGCTGCTCGATTCGGGGGTGGGCGGGCTGTCCATCCTGCGCGAAGTGCGCGCCCAACTGCCCGCCGAGCATCTCCTCTACCTGGCCGACCAGGCGCACGTGCCCTACGGCCCGCGCAGCATCGAGCAGGTGCGCGCCTTCACCGAGGGCATCGCCCGCTTCCTCATCGCTCAGGGCGTCAAGCTGATCGTCGTCGCCTGCAACACGGCCAGCGCCGCCGCGCTGCACCCCCTGCGCGCGCAGTTCCCCGATATGCCCTTTGTCGGCATGGAGCCAGCGGTCAAGCCCGCCGCGTCTCGCCACGCGCAGCGGCGTGATCGGCGTCATTGCCACCGAAGCGACCTTCCAGGGCGAGTTGTTCGCCAGCGTCGTCGGGCGCTTCGCCCAGGGCGTGCGCGTCGAGACGCGCGCCTGCCCGGAGTTCGTGCGGCTGGCCGAAGCGGGCGAGACGGCGTCGGCGCGCGCGCGTGAGGCGGCGCGCCGTTGCCTGGCCCCGCTGCTGGAAGCGGGTATTGACCAGCTTGTGCTCGGCTGCACGCACTTCCCCTTCCTCCGTGAGGCGATCCAGGCCGAAGCCGGGCCGGGCGTGACCGTCGTTGACCCCAGCCCGGCGGTCGCCCGGCAGACCGGGCGCGTGCTGCGCGAACATGACGCGCTCAACCCGGCAGCCGCGCCCGGCTCCGTGACCTGCTACACGACCGGCGAGCCGGGCGCTTTTCGCGCCGTGCTGGGGGCGCTGCTCGGCGCGGAGTTCGCAGCGCTGGCGGGCGTGCGCCCCGCCGCCTGGGACGGGGATCGCCTGCGCGCGCTGCCCTGATGCGCTGTGCCGCCTCTCCCCCTCAATCCCCCTCTCCAGCCGAGCTAGCCGGTTGGCGTGATACTCTCCCCTTCCCCTAGCCTGGCTGGGGGAAGGGGCCGAAAATTTCCCTCTTGACAGGATACAGTACTTCGATATACTTCTAATTTGATGATTGTCTAATTACCACCCAGGAGAGCAGCACCATGAGCGAGATCACCCCACCCGGCTCGACCATGCCGGACGTGCTCGAAGGGTTCTTCAAGGCGCTCGCCGACAGCAGCCGCCTGCGCATCATCGGGCTATTGGGGAAGCGCCCGCACAATGTCGGCGAGCTGGCCCAGGCGCTCGGCCTCACCGAGCCGACCGTCTCGCATCATCTGGCACGGCTGCGCGGAGCGTGGCTGGTCAACCTGCGCGCCGAGGGCACCACGCGCATCTACAGCCTGCGCGCCGACATGCTGGAGACCATGCTGCGCCACGCGCTCGACTTCGAGGAGCTGGCCCGCCTGACCCCCACCCCCAAGCCGGATATGGCCTGGGTGGACGACCTGGCCCTGAGCGAAGCCGACCGCAAGGTGTTCCGCGACTACTTCAGTGGGCGGCAGCTCAAGCAGATTCCTACCAAGCAAGGCAAGCTGCTGGTCATTCTGCGCTGGCTGGCCGAGAAATTCGCGCCAGGCGTGCGGTACACCGAGCAGGAGGTGAATGCCATCCTCAAGACGGTGCACCCCGACTACGCGCGGCTGCGCCGCGAGCTGGTGGACTTCAGGCTGCTGGCGCGCGAGGGGGGCGGCGGGCTGTACTGGCGCGCAGTCGAGCCGCCAGACGCCTAGAGCGTGTTATGCACTGGGGTGCATCTCATTTCGATACTGTTGGCGAACCACGCACGCGCCGGTTTCGTAGGGGCGCTGCTCTGTGTCACCCGCTGTAGGGGCGGGTTTGCAAACCCGCCTCTACGGGAACACCTTAATCGGCGCGGGGTCCGTAGGGGTGTACTGCAATCCGCTCCATGCGCAGGCATTTCGCCAACGGTATCCATCTCTGAGGCAAAAGGTCACCGCTGAGACGCAGAGAGCGCAGAGAAAAGATGGTGTTAGTTCTTCTCCGCGCCCTCTGTGTCTCAGTAAGCTCAGGAAGGTTTTTTGTAATCCGGTGGTTGACCTCACCCCCTGGCCTCGCTGCGCTCGGCCTTTCCCCCTCTCCATGCATGGAGAGGGGGAGTCGAGGCGCGTCAGCGCCGAGACGGGGGTGAGGTAAAACCAAGAGCCACCCCAGTTGGCGAGGAAAGGAGCCGAAGAATCGGGGTTAAAAGGGCACAACATGCTCTAGACGGGAACGCTACGGTTGAGGGCCGGCGGCGCTGCGATCCCCCTGCCCGCCCAGGCGAACGGTCCGCTCTAGCTCGTCCAGGCGTTGCGCCAGGTCTGGCGGGGTGAGCGGCAGGGCGATGGTGAAGGTGCTGCCGGGACAGCGTTCCGGGTCGTAGCCCGCGCTCTCCGCCCAGATGCGCCCGCCGTGCGCCTGCACGACGCCGCGCGCGATGGTCAGGCCCAGGCCCGGCCCCCCGCCCATGAACTTGGTCGTGCCCGATGAGTGGTAATTGGGGTTCTGGGCGCGGAAAAACTTCTCAAAGATGAGGACGAGCAGCGCCGGATCAATGCCGATGCCGCTGTCGCGGATGGCGACGAGAGCCTCGTCGCCGTCAATGCGCCCCGTGATGTCAATACGCCCGCCGTCCGGCGTGTACTTGATCGCGTTGAGGATCACGTTGCGGAACGCCTGGGCCAGGCGCGGCTCGTCGCCAGAGATGGCGGGCAGGTCGCGCAGGCCGCGCGCCGCGACCATCAACCGGCGCTGGCGCACCGCGTCGGTCAGCGGCTCCAGCGCGCTGCGCACCACCGCCTCCAGGCGCAGCGGGGCGAAGTGCAGGCTCAGCGCGTCCACATCAAGCTCGCTGACATCGAGCATGGCCGCAATCAGTTCCTCCAGGCGGTCGGAAGCGTGGCGGATGCTGGCCGTCATGCCCGCGATCTGATCCTGATCGAGCAGCCCTTCGTCGTTCATGGACTCCATGATCTCCGCATAGCCGCGAATCTGGGCGAGCGGCGTGCGCAGTTCGTGGCTGGCGATGGTGATGAAGTCCGTCTTGACGCTATTCAGCTTCTCGATCTGCTGCGTGGTGGCCGCCAGAGCGCGGTTGAGGGCCATTTGCTCGGCTTCGCGGCGGCGCAGGTCGGCGATCAGGCGGGCGCTGCGCAGGGCCGCGCCGGTCTGGTTGGCAATGGTCATCAGCAGCTCGAGATCGTGGGCGTTGAACGGATCGTCGCTCACTTTAGGGCCGCAGCAGACGATGCCAATCAGCCGGTCGCGCACGATCACCGGCGCGTAGACGCTCATGTGCGTCTGGGCGAAAAGCTGGCGCTCGGCCAGGGGCACGGCGGAAAAATCCGGGCTGAAGTCCAGATCGTATTGCAGCAGAGGCGCGCGAGCGCGCAGGAATCGCTCGCCAATGGGGCCGCCCGCCGCGATCCAGCCCCGTATCTCCGGGATTTCGTCCAGGCGCGGCACCGCCTCGATCTCCAGATCGTTCCCGCCGTGATGGGTCACCAGCAGGAACCCGCCGCGCCGGGCGCGCAGCAGATCGCGCAGGGTGCGCAGCGTGACATCTACCAGCTCGTCCAGCTCGACGGCGCGGCCCATATCGGCGGAGAACTGACGCAGTTGGCGCGACGCGACCATGCGCGGCTCGCCCAGCAGCCCGGCCAGCACGCGCTGGATCAGGGCGTGGACGGGGGTGGCGATGGCGGCGGCAGCCAGAGCCAGCGCCGCCAGCAGAGCCAACTGGCCCGGCGTCGTGGTGTCAATGCCAGTGGCGAGCAGCGCCACGCCAAATGCCGCCAGCGCAGTCACCAGCGTCAGCAGGCCGGCGGCGGTGGTCAGGCGCACGATGCGGCGAATGTCGAAGACGCGGTAAGCGGTCGCGCTGTACGCCGCGCCCGCGAACCCGGCCAATTGCAGCAGCAGCCCGATCTCGGTGACGACGCGCTCGCCGCTGGCCGCCAGCGCCGCGCCGACCACGACCGGCGGCACGTTCACCGCGCCGAACAATGCCTGGTTCGCCAGCTCCGGCAGCGCCGCGCGATAGAACGCGGTCAGCGCGGTCAGCATGAGCACGACGCCGCCCGTCAGCCATCCGCCGACGACCAGCCAGGCTGCCCAGTCATTGGCGGAAGCCAGGTTGCCGTACCAGCCCGCCTGCCCAAGTATCGTCCCGGACGACGAAAGACACGCCGCCGCCTGTGCCAGCCACCACGCGCCGCCGATCACCAGCCACATCCCGACCGCCCGCGAGCGCAGGTAGCTGAGCAGCAGCGCGCCGAAGAAGACAAGCGCGGCGTTGGCCGCCAGGATCGCCAGGGCAGGCGCGGTCAGCGCGCCCGGCAGCAGAGCGTCGTAGGGCGCGCGCGCGTGCGCATCACGGGGCAGCAGCGCCACCCAGTGCGCGGCCCACGCCGCGATCAGCGCCAGCACCAGCCAGCGCCGCCGGGCTATACGGCGGGGCCGGCGGCGCAGGACAACCATCCAGGCGATGATCCCGCCATAGACCGCGATCAGCGCGGCGGTCAGCGGGAGTGATGAGCCAGGCACAGATGCTCCCTCACGGTGATCTTCGGGGAGATCGCTTCAAACGATTGACCTCACCCTCGTTCGGCGCTGGCGCGTTTCACGGCTTGCTCTCCAATGAGGAGGGGAGGTGCGCCAGGCGAAGCGAGGCCAGGGGTGAGGTAGAGAATTGGCAGGCAAGGCATCAGTACGCTTTGGCGAAGTAGGCCATCTCCTGCGCCTGAGCGCCACAGATGATGCACGGGCCATGCTCGCCGGGGTGCGGCTGATCCAGCGGGAAGTTGCGGCTGACGGCCTGCGCATCCTCTTTGACGCGCTCTTCGCACGTCCCGCCCCCACAGAACCAGGACAGCGCCCACTCGCCGCGCTGGATCACGTCCACGAAGTCGGCGTAACCGCTGGTGATTTCGCAGAGGTGGCTGTCGCGGAACTCAGTGGCCTGGGCCAGCAGATTCCCTTGAATGGCGTCGAGCATCTCGCGCACCGTGTGCACCAGCCCGTCCTGGCCGACGAAGCGTTTGCCCTCTTTGCCGGGGATGTCGCGGCGGGCCAGAGCCACGCTGTGGTTGGCCACGTCCTTCGGGCCGATCTCCATGCGCAGCGGGACGCCGCGCATCTCCCAGTCGTTGAACTTGTAGCCGGGCGAGAGGGTGTCGCGGTCATCCACCTTGACGCGGATGCCAGCGTCGGTGAGTTCGGCGGCAATGCGCGCCACAGCCGCCATCACAGCGGCGCGCGTGGCTTCGTCGCGGAAGATGGGCACGATCACCACCTGGAAGGGGGCCAGCCTGGGCGGCAGGCGCAGGCCCTGGTCGTCGCCGTGCGTCATGACAACGGCCCCAACCATGCGCGTGCTGAGACCCCATGAGGTCGTCCAGCAGTGCTGTAGCTCGTTGCTCTCGTCGGTGAACTGAATCTCGAACGCCCTGGCAAAGTTCTGGCCCAGGTCGTGGCTGGTGCCCGCCTGCAGCGCCTTGCCGTCGCGCATCATCGCCTCGATGCTGAAACTGGACAGCGCGCCGGCGAAACGCTCCTGGGCGCTCTTGCGCCCCTGGATGACCGGAATCGCCGCATCTTCGATGGCGAAGTCGGCATAGACGCCCAACATGCGCATCGTCTCTTCCAGCGCGTCTTCGTGCGTGGCGTGCGCGGTGTGCCCCTCCTGCCACAGAAACTCCATCGTGCGCAGGAAGAGGCGCGTGCGCAGCTCCCAGCGCACGACGTTGGCCCACTGGTTGATCAGCAGGGGCAGGTCGCGGTAGGACTGAACCCACTTCTGGAACGCCCAGCCGATGATCGTCTCGGAGGTGGGGCGCACGACGAGCGGCTCTTCCAGCACCTTGCCGCCGCCGATGGTCACCACGGCCAGCTCCGGTGAGAACCCCTCGACGTGCTCCGCCTCCTTCTTGAGGAAGCTCTCCGGGATGAACAGCGGGAAGTAAGCGTTCTGGTGGCCGGTCGCCTTGAAGCGGCGATCCAGCCCGCCCTTGACGCCTTCCCACAGCTCGTACCCATACGGCTTGATGATCATGCAGCCGCGCACGGGCGAGTAATCCGCCAGGTCGGCCTTCTGGACGACATCGGTGTACCACCGAGAGAAATCTTCGGATTGCGGCGTGACGCCCTGCTGTGCCACGGTCACTTGCTCCTTCGTCAGTAGGGGTTGGGGTTGTTGGTGTGCGCCAGCGCTTGGCCGGCGGCCCGCTGATTGTACCGCATTTGAGATAAACACCACCGGGTTCATTCTGACGACAAGATTGGCGCTATATGGCCCAGAACAAGGCAACGCCTCTATGAATTATGTGCTACAATCAGCACGAGAAAGGGTTAAGGGTCTGTCACATGACAATTTGTGTAGCTGTCAAAGTGAGTGAGGGTCTAGTACTGGCTGCCGATAGCACAGCAGCAATACAAGGTACTTTGCAGCATCCAAGTGGTCAAACAACTTTCGGGATACTCAAGACATACGATCACGCGCGGAAACTGTCCCATATCAAGGACTATCCTATTGGTACTCTCACCTGGGGAACGTATCTGGTCGGCTCACGCAGTGTTGAGAGCTTGATCAAGGAATTTGAGCATTCCCTTCCATCTCTTGAGCAAGAGCAAGAGAAAACTCGGAGAGACTTACCAAGTGGCGAAGTCAGACAGAATACCACATACGAATACCGCGTACACACAATCGCGGAGGGACTACTGGAGCACGTCAAGGGTTTTTATTTTAGTCAATTTGGCGAGAAACCTAAGGAAGAGCAGATACCATTGGCAATTCTGGTTAGTGGCTACTCATCGGGAGAGTTCTTTCCTGAGCAATGGCTGATTAATCTTCCGGAGTCGCTAGAAGTAACCCAGGTTCGTCCTGATGTGAACGGCAAACCGAGTTTTGGCGCTAATTGGTACGGCTTGTATGATGCAATTACAAGACTCCATTGGGGACGCGACGATGAGGCCATTGCTATTCTAGCTGACCACTTCAAGGTTCCTCCAGACAAGGTTCATCAGTTGCTTAGCAGATTACAGTACATAGTTCCATTTGAGGGAATGCCCTTACAGGATGCGATTGATTATGCGGTATACCTCGTAAATGTGGCTATAGGAAGATTCCGGTTCGTGGTCGGGGCCCCTCTGTGTGGAGGGGCGATTGATGTCGCTGTAATTACGCCCAATTCTTTCACGTGGATTCAACGGAAATCCTGGCACGTCAAGAATCTTGCTCCAATGTAGGTGTAGGTGTTCCGGAGGCCGCCATGACGCAACCCAAGTTCGATCTCAGAAATGCCTATTCGATCGGGCCCACTAACGGCACAGTTGCCGTATCAGAGCCGCATCTTGGAACAGGCGACATGCTGATTGCTATTGACTCGGTCACGATGGTTGGGAAATTCACACTGTGCGGCTCTCCTGAAGAGACAAACATGGTGGAGAGAGAACAGATAGACCCGGCGGTTATCGCAAGTCTGGAACGCAGCATTGAAGAAAACCGCGAGATATGGGCCGAACTAGCCAAACTCTGACGGTAAATGCTGTGGTCGAGATCAACCGCCGAGTCATCCAGGAATTCGGCGGTTTCTTCGCAGGCAAGGACAATCTGGCGAACCCTGGCTCACTCGAGCATGTGCTCGCAGCGATCCAGGGTTCGCTCTTTGGAAGGGAACTCTACCCAACTCTCATCGAAAAGGCCGCCGCCATCGGCTGGCGCATCATTGTGGGGCATGTATTCCACGACGGCAACAAGCGCACCGGCATGGAAGCCTGCCGCCTCTTTCTTGACCTCAATGGATTCGACATGCGCATTGATCACGAGGTAATCAGCATGGCCCTCAGCCTGGCAACAGGCGAGACCCCTTTTGCTGACTTTGTGGCGTGGGTGGAACGCAGAACAACGCCCAGAACCGTTCAGGATGTCTCGCCGGACCCCCCCGCATCCGCCTGATGGGCCAACGCAGCAAAATCACGGTGGGAGCCAGCGACCGGACCCCGGAAGTCTCTACCGCGCCCGCCGCTTCCCCGCTCTATCAACACAGCGCTTACCACATTCACCGCATGTCCCGCTCCGCCAACGCCCGGATCGTCCCCAAACCCCGTAAGCGAGCCGTTGCCCGTAAGCGGATAAGGTTAAGCTAGGTTCGTGTGGTTTGCGGCAGTGAGACTCGCGCGGCGCTCAAGGTGCTCAACAGCGCGCTTACCATCCAGCCAGCGCCAGGCACAGGAAACCGCAGCCTGATCGTGAGCAAGACTGTAAGCGGACCGTTGCACGAGACTGCATACGCTTGGTACATCGTGAACTTCGGGTGAGTGGGGATCGCTGGACGGGGGTCTGACATGGTAGGCATCATGGACATCACGCCCTTGACGGGCACGCAGCCGACAGGATGCTGGTACTGCGCGTACAATCACTACCTGGCGGACGGCGAGCACTGCCCGCACTGCGGGCGGTCGCAAACCACCAAGCCCATCGGCACCGGCCTGCTCAACCACCAGCCGGTTCACCCCCCCAACGGACAGCGTGGTAACCAGTCCTTCAGCGAAAAGATGGTGGTCCTCCTGCAGTTCCTCCCCTCTGGCACGTGCGGCTGGTTCGCAATGGACACGCCGCTGACGCTGGGCCGCGCTGCTGGCTCTGCGGCGGATAACCTGCTCGACCTCACCGACTTCAACGCGCACCGGCACGGCGTCTCACGGCTGCACTGCCGCCTGATGCGCACTCACAACCGCCTGGTGCTGACCGACCTGGGGAGCACCAACGGCACCTACCTCAACGGACGCCTGCTCCCTTCACACCGCGACACCATGCTCGCCGACGGCGATCACCTGATCCTCGGCACGCTGCACATGAATATCTTCTTCGTCGCGTCCATCTCGACCTGAAGCGAATCGCGCCGGCGCCTTTACCCCGCGAAGTCGGCCAGGTTGCACCCGGTCACCGGCACCCCGTCCCTGCCCAGCGCCGCGATGCGCTCGCGCGTCCCAACCACCGCTTCCGCCCCATCGAGCACAGTCAGCGCGCAGCCGAAGGTCTGCGTTTCGCCTGGCTCCAGCCAGACCAGCCGCCCCTTGTCGCGGGAGACAACCTGACCCTCCGGCAGGCAGTTGCCCGGCTCGATCCCGCAGACGTAAATGCCCTGGCGCGTGTTCTTCCACTGCGTCAGGTAGGGCAATTCGCGCGTATCCCACTCGAACAGCAGCCCAAAAGATTCCTGCAGCAAAGCTACCGCCGTCTTCCCCCGGGCATCCGCCTTCACATGATGCCAGAAGACCTGCTCGGCGTAGCCGGGCTGCGCCGCGTCGTACTGCGCCCAGGTTGCCACGCCCTTGCGCGCCTCGGCGTCGCGTGGGTAGACGGCGTGATCCGGCGTGTGCAGCGTCGTCCCGGCGCGAACCAGCGGATAGCCGGGGTTGATGTGGTAGAGCACCATCAGCGGCGCGGGCGCGTCGCCCAGGTTGGCCACGCGATCCGACCAGGCGATGACCGGCTCGTCCAGCGTCAGGCGATACGTCCGCTCCAGGCGAAGCTGCTCGCCGAATAGACTGTTCTCGCTGACCGCGCCGCGCAGCGTCAGGGCGTACTGCTCGCCATCCCAGCCGCCGCTCACAGCCACGTCGCCCGCGCGCAGGCGCGTGTACAGCCCGTGAATGTCGCGCCCGCCTTCGGTGATCGGCTCTGCCTGCGGCGGGCCAGCCTGCGTCAGGCCGCAGGTCGTCAGCAGCCCGCCGTTGAACAGGCGCAGCCACGAGCCGCCCAGCTCTGGCGCGTGCGGCGACCCCTGGCTGATCCAGGTCAGCGGCACGCCGCGATAGTGCGCCGTCCAGATGTCCAGCCCCCGGTCGGGCAGGACGGTGTACGACAGGCCGCTGGCGTTGGTCGCCTCGACCAGGCGCAGGCCGTTGGTCAGCGCGCTCTGCCGGAAGTCCACGAACTGGCGCATGTCGAGGCTGTGCTGCTCGATCTGCGCGCGCTGGAGCCAGGTATTGTCAAGCATTTCCGCGTGTCCTTTCAGCGTGAAGAAGAGCTGTTATTGGTTGTTGGTGATTGGTTTCTGGTTGTTGGTCAATGACCGATCCAGGGGCAAACTCGTTCCTGGTTGGGGGCAAATACAATCGTCGCAGGACGCACCTGCCATAACCCTCACGCCATTTCGCCAACGGTCTCGATTGGGGGGTGCATGCAAAGGTTGTCAGCGACTTGTTTGACGTGGGGGTATTGACCTCACCCCCAGCCTCGCTGCGCTCGGCTTGCCCCCTCTCCGTCAACGGAGAGGGGGCGGCGAGGCGCGTCAGCGCCGAGCGGGGGTGAGGTCAACCAGGGCGCAGCAGAGCAGCGCCCCTACCTGACAGGTTTTGCACGCACCCGATCTGGGAAAGTATCCATCTTGGGCGGCCAGTTTTCGGCCAGGCCGCACCCTCCCAAGTCTATTCGTATGCTTCACCTCCCGCCACCAATAACCAACAACCAATAACTAATCACCCCTCCCTCCACGTCCGCCCGTAGTTCACGCGCAGCTTGTCCAGCACGGCCTGCTCCAGGTCAATGCCGGTCACGCTGGCCAGTTGCAGCAGGTAGAGCAGCACGTCCGCCAGTTCTCCGGCCAGAGACTCGGCATCGGCCAGGTCGCCGTTCCACTGGAAGTGCTCTAGAATCTCCGCCGCCTCGATGCTCAGCGAGATGGCCAGGTTGCGCGGAGTCTGCGGGCGCGGCGTGGCGGGGTCGTACCACCCCTTGGCGCGCACGAATTCGTGCATGAGCCGGGTTAGCTCGGCGATGTCCATCACAATCCGCCCCTAATATGTCTGGCTGCGCCCCCAGTCCGTCTGGAATCATAGCACGGGCGGCGACAGCGCACTATCCCGGCACCGGCTGTAAACGCTCATGTGAGAGATTTCTTCAAGTGTTTCTCAATTCCGTTAGAAGCTAAGTATTAGTACAATAGACATATTTCCGTCAGTTGTCGCGATAGGATGTGAGCAAAACTTGTCAGGTAGGAGCGCTGCTCTGCTGCGCCCTGATTCACCTCACCCCCGCTTGGCGCTGACGCGCCTCGCCGCCCCCTCTCCAACGTGGAGAGGGGGCAAGCCGAGCGTAGCGAGGCTGGGGGTGAGGTCAGTGTCCCTGCATCCAGCGAGTCGCTGTCAACCTTTGCTCGCACCCTCGCGATACGATCTGACCAGACATCGGAACCGTCTTCTGGATGCAAACAGCAGTCTACCGAAACACTCACTTGAGGAGGAACGCTATGTCCAACTACCCGCAGATGCCGCCGCTCGTCCAGGCTGAAGTGGAAGAGTTTCTCAGCCAGCCGCACATAGCCAGGCTTAGCACGCACAACGAAGACGGCTCGATCCAGACCATTCCTATCTGGTTCGACTATGTGGATGGCGAGATTCTGCTCGGCACGCAGGAAGTCTCACGTAAAGTGCAGAACATCAAGCACAACCCGCAGGTGAGCATTCTGATCGACGACCCCACCCCGCCTTTCAAGGGTGTGCTCATCTACGGCCAGGCGCGCCTGGACTACAATAACGTCCTGGCCAAGCGGACGGCGCTCATCAGCAAATACATGCCCCCCGAAGATGCCGCCAACCTGGCTCAGGGCCTGGCCAGCAAATGGCAACTAGTCATCATCCGGGTTCGTCCCGACCGCATCGTCTCATTCGATTATGGCAAAGGGACGCTGGCATAGGCGTAACGCACTGCCCAGGCCGGGCGATATGGCTTCTTGTGCAAGCTGGGCTTTGGTCCTGAATGCAGCAATTTTAAGACTGGCTCAGTACGCATTGCGGTTGCGCCCGAAGAACATCTGGATCATGGTGCGCAGCACGATCTTGATATCCAGCCACAGCGACCAGTTTTCGACGTACCACAGGTCGTACTTGGTGCGCTCCAGGATGGACGTGTCGCCGCGCAGCCCGTTGACCTGCGCCCAGCCGGTCATGCCCGCCTTCTCGCGGTGACGCTCCATGTAGCGCGGGATGTATTCGCGGAATTTCTGCACGTAGTACGGCTGCTCCGGGCGCGGCCCCACCAGGCTCATGTGCCCCCAGAACACGTTGATCAACTGCGTAATCTCGTCCCAGTTGGTGCGGCGCATGAAGCGCCCCATGCGCGTCACGCGCGGGTCGTCCTCCGTCGTCCAGCCCGGCCCGTGCTTCTCGGCGTCGGCGCGCATCGAGCGGAACTTGATCATCGGGAAGGGATGCCCATCCAGCCCCATGCGCTCCTGGCAGAAGAACACCGGCCCCGGCGACTCCAGCTTGATCAGGATGGCCGTCAGCGTCATGAACGGGCTGAGCGCCACCAGCCCGGCGAACGCCCCCACCGTGTCCATCGCCCGCTTCAGGCTCAGCTTCCAGCCGCGCAGAGCCACATCGCGCACCGAGAGCAGCGGCATCCCGTTCAGGTCATCCACCGTCAGCCCGCCGGCCATGTAAGCGAAGATGTCCGGGTATACCTTGATGTCCACCTTGCCGCGCTGGCACTTGCTGACCAACTGCACCAGCTCGTGCCGCGACGCTTCGGGCAGGGCGATAATCACTTCGTCCACTTCGTACTGGTCAATGATCTCCGGCAGCTCCGCCGTCGTGCCGATGATCGGCACCTCGCCCACCGCGCCCACGTCCTCACCGTTGACCGCGCCGACGATGTTCAGCCCCAGCGTGGGCGACCAGCGAATCTTCTCGGCGATGGTGCGCGCCACTTCGCCGGAGCCGACGAGCAGCACGTTGTCGCGGCCAATGCCGAAGTCGCGCAGGCGCACGGTCAGGTAGCGATAGAGCATACGCCCCACCACAACCAGCACAATGCCCAGCAGCCAGGCGTAGACGACTACCCCGCGCGGGTAGTCCAGCTCCAGCGCGCTGTTCTTGAAGGCCAGCGACTCGAAGGCCACGGCCAGCAGCGTGCCAATCGAGACGTTCTGGGCGATGGCATAAGCCTCGTCGAAGCGGCTGGCGGCGCGGCGCTGATGGTACATGCGCGCGAAGTAGAAGACGATCATCGTCATCGCCACGTGGACGACGAGCATCGGCACATAGTTGCTGAACGGCGGGGGGTTGACCGGCACAGCAGGCAGCGGCAGCCGGGCGCGCAGCAGATAGCCGAGCGCAAAAGCCAGCACCAGCATGATCAGATCGCTGACGACCAGAAGCGTGCGCAGCAGCCCGCGCACGCGGCGGTCTACCGCCTGGCTCACGCGAAAGCGCTGGGGTGCCACAGCTCGCGCCACAACGAGCGACCGCCTTTCAGCGCCAGCCCCAGCAGAATCAGGCTGTGCAGCCACCAGGGGGTCGTCTGCCGGTAATGCTTGCGGTAGAACAGCAGCATCGCCCGGTAGAACTCCCGCTGCGCCCGGCGCGACTGGCGGCTCGCCGCCCGCTTGACGTGGGTCACCGTCACGCGCGGGTTGTACATCACCTTCCAGCCGGCTTGTTTGATTCGGAACGCCCAATCCAGGTCTTCTCCATACATAAAGAACGTTTCGTCGAACAGCCCCACCTGCTGGATCGCCGCCCGGCGCACCAGCATGAACGCCCCCACCACTGAGTCTACCTCAGTCTCGACATCCGGGTCGAGATATGTCAGGTTGTAGCGCCCGAAGCGACGGCTGCGCGGGAACAGCTTCGACAATCCCACCATGCGGTAGAAGCTGATCTGCGGCGTCGGGAAGCTGCGCCGGCAGGCCAGGTCGAGCGAGCCATCGGGCAGCACCAGCTTCGGCCCGGCGACGCCGATGGTCGCGTCGGCGTCCATGTAGGCGAGCATGTCGCCCAGCGCCCCCGGCGGCAGCACCGTGTCCGGGTTGAGCGCCAGGGCGTAGCGCGGCGCGTCCTCGTCGGCGCAGCCCGGCGCGAACCCCAGCGCGCGCAGCCCGCGATTGTTGGCGCGGGGATAGCCTTCGTTCTCGGCGCTGGCGATCAGCGTCACGTCCGGGAACTCGGCGCGCACCATGTCCGCGCTGCCGTCGGAGGAGGCGTTGTCCACCACGACCACGCGCCAGGTGAAATCGCCCTGCGACGCCCCCACCGAGCGCAGGCAGTCGCGCAGCAGGTCGCGCGTGTTCCAGTTGACGACGACGATCCCCAGGTCCACCCCCGCGTCTCCTACCCCCATCGCAGGCAATTCTAGAGCGTGTTATGGAATCAGACCCCTTCCCCCGGCCCCTTTCCCCGCCAGCAGGGAAAGGAAATCGTCCCTCCCTGCTGGCGGGGAGGGACTACAGGGTGGGGTTCAGGTGATCACCGGGCATCGTGAGTGGCCCGCCGCGTCGAGCGCACAGAGTTCATAACATGCTCTAGCATATCACCGCCACAGCCAGGCCACTGTGTGCGCGCCCCACGCTCCACTGACGCTCAGCGGGCGCTAACCGATGGCGCGCCGTACCTCCGGGAAAGCATTGACCCAGGCAGCCAGCAGGCGCGCGTGCGGCCCGCCGGACGGTGGCTCCACCATGCGCACGCGCTCGTAGCCCCCCGCAGTGGCCCGCTCAACGGTGATCGTCAGCCCATCGTGGATGTTGGGCGGGACGGCGTCCGCTTCCCAGGCCAGCGCTGCGCCCTCGAGATCGCGCAGAAAGCGATTGAGCGTCTCCGGCTCCACGTCGCGCATACTGCCCTGGGCCAGCGAGGTGCGCGGCGTGCAGCTATGGCAGCACAGCAACCGGGCGCTGCGCCCCGCCACTACCACCATGCAACGGTTCTGGCTGACGGTGAACGGCTGGATGGCCGTCAGGAGGTACACGCAGTCCGCGCCCTGCTCGGCGCAGAAGCGCTGCACGGTCAGCGAGCGATTGTCGGGCATTCCCTCTCCTCACACTACAGCACGTCCTCCAGCTTCAGGCCGCGCGTTGCCGCGCGCTCGACGCGCCAGTCGTGCTCGGTGACCGGCACCGGGCGGATGGCCTCCGCTGGGCGGCGGGCCATGCTCAGCGCCTCTTCCGGGCAGTGTACCACGCACAGCCCACAGCCCACGCAGCGCATCTCATCCACCCGCGCGGTTCCCCCGTCGTCGAGCGCCAATGCCCCGAACTGGCAGTACGACAGGCACGTTTCGCAGCCCGTGCAGCGCGCCGCATCCACCTGGCTGGCGAAGGGCGAGCGCGCTGCAGCCGCCGGCAGAGCGGCCTCGCGCACCGCCCGCAGAATCCCGCAGGCGCACGTGCAGCAGTTGCAGATGTACCACAGCCCGGCGCGGTAGTTGCCCACCGTATGCACCAGTCCGGCATCAGCCGCCTGGCGCAGCAGGGCGAGCGCCTCGTCGCGGGTCAGCGCGCGGATGCGCGCGCTGCCGTCGAACGCGCCTGGTCTCTGGCTGATCGGCATACAGACCTCCAGCGGATGCTCGCACGGCTCGCCAGCCAGCGCCTTTTGCTGGCGGCAGACGCACGGCACCACGCCCCACGCCTGGGCGGAGTCAACAATGCCAGCCACGCTCTCGTAGGGATGAACCTCCACGTGAAAGGGGACGCTCTCGTGCACTGGAATCACGCGGTGTATTTGTGGCTCGACGGCGATCATCCGCGCAAACCCCGCGCGGTAATACTCGTCGAAGAGGCGCGCTGTTTCCGCGTCCATGGAGGACACCTGATTCTCGTAGACGCCCACGACGAACGGCAGCAGCCCGTAAACCGTCTCGTCGCCCTCACGCTCCCTGGCGATCAACTGCTCGCTGGCTAGCTCCGCCAGCCGCGCCGCAATCGTCTCCGCATCGCCGCCAATGCGCGCCGCGACCTGGGCGGGCGTCTCCCCTGGTCAGGCGCAGCTCGGCGGCCAGCGCCGCCTGC
The DNA here is from genome assembly GCA_027494015.1 of Anaerolineae bacterium. The sequence continues at coordinate 290,536 of JAOSJP010000012.1, read as the reverse complement.
TCCGGCGTGTACAGCTTGGCCAGCAGGCGCAGCTCGATCCCTTCCTCCGTTGGGGGGAAGCCGTTGGGCAGCGCGTCCAGCCGCGCCGCCAGCCGTCGGTAAGGTGCCCAGTCCATGCGAGCCTCCAGACAACTCCTAGCCCTCGCGGGCGCGCCGGATTTCGCAATTCGCAATTCGCAATTCGCATTTCGAAATATGATCTCAATGCGAGCGATCAGGTGCCCGCCGTCGGCAGGGTGAGCAGCGGCGATCCGCGCAGCGCCGCGCGCATGGCCGCCCGGTCGTCCCAGGGATGCTCCACCGTCCCGAAGCACATGCTCTGCTCGTGCCCCTTGCCGCAGGCGATCACCAGATCGCCGGGCCGCGCCAGTTCGCAGCCAAAGGTAATCGCCCGCCCCCGGTCGGGCACGCGCCAGAAGGTCTCGCCCTCGCGCCCGCCCTGGCTCCGGCAGCCCTCTGCCATCTCCGCCAGAATCGCCTCCAGCGACTCGGTGCGCGGGTCTTCGGCGGTGAGCACCACCCGGTCGGCCAGCCGCGCCCCGATCTCGGCCATCATGCGCCGCTTGGCGCGGTCGCGCAGCCCGGCGCTGCCGAAGACGGCGATCACCCGGCGATCCGGCGCGATCATCGTCCGCGCGGCTTCCAGCGCCCGTTGCAGGGCGTTGGGCGTGTGAGCGAAATCCACAATCGCCAGGAAGTCCTGCCCCGCGTCAATGCGTTCCATCCGCCCCGGAATCGGGGGCATGGCCCGCACCCCCGCGGCCAGCGCCGCGCGCCAGATCGTCGCGTCCGGCAGGACGGCAAAGGCAGCAGCGGCAGCGGCGAGCACATTGGCCACGTTGAACGGCCCGACCAGCGCCGACTCGACCGGGGCGCGCAAGCCGTCCGGCCCGACGGCGGTCAGGTGCGTAGCGTCCGGGGCGAAGACCACGTCCTCGGCGTGAAAATCTGCCGGGGCGTCGAGGGCGTAGGTCAGCGCGCGATCCACGCCCTGCGCCCGCTGGCGGAACACGTCCGCGCTGGGATCATCGGCGTTGATCACGGCGATCTTGGGAACGCCCGGCTTGCGCGGCGAGGCCGCCGCCATCTGGAAGAGGCTCGCCTTGGCATCGCGGTACTGCTCCCACGTGCCGTGAAAGTCCAGGTGTTCGTGGGTGACGTTGGTCAGCACGGCGGCGTCGAAGGCCACCCCGCCCACGCGCCCCTGAGCCAGCCCGTGTGAGGTCGCTTCCAGCACGGCGTGCGTCAGGCCAGCGGCAACCATGCGCGCCAGGTACCTGTGCACCTCGTCCGCGCCCGGCGTGGTGACGTGCAGCCCGGTGTCGAGCGCCTCGTCGCCGATCAGCGCGCTCACCGTCGAGATCAGCCCGGCGCGGACTCCCGCCGCCGTCAGGATGCTGTGAATGAGCGTGGCCGTCGTCGTCTTGCCGTCCGTGCCGGTGACGCCGATCACGGCCAGCCTGTGCGACGGATGGCCGTAGTAGGCCGAGGCCAGCGGGCCGAGCGCGGCCCGCCCGTCCGCAACCTGGGCGTAGGGCACGGAGCATGTCACCGCGTCCGGCGGGCGCTCGCCGACCACCGCCGCCGCGCCGCGCGCCACTGCCTCGGCGATCAGGTCGTGCCCATCCACCGATGCCCCGCGCCGCGCCAGGAAGACCCCGCCCGGCTGGACGTGCGCGGCGCTCTCAGTGATCGGCGCGGCGATCTGTGCGTCGTGCTCAGGGCGGGCGATCACCTCCGGCCACGCGGCCAGCAGCTCGCTGAACAACATGAGGGCGCTCCGTCGTGTGCTCGTGGCAGCCAGTCCAACGTACACCCTATTCTAGAGCGTGTTATGCACTTTTCAACCCCTATCCCCCGGCCCCTTTCCCCGCCAGCAGGGAAAGGGGAGGGAAGCGTGCGGTTAAGCCCCTCTCCGCTGGCGGGGAGGGGTTTGGGGTGGGGTAAACACACGATCCGTCGAAACACCATTGGCAAACTACTACTAATACTCCCGAATCCGCTGGCGGAGGTAGATCGGCGTGGAAGCAACGCACGCGCGGTCACTCCCAACGCAAAGCGCCAGGCTATGACGCTCGCCTGGCGCTTGGAACCTGCGAGGTTGACGCGCTCAGCGCATCTGCATCGCCAGCGCGCTGAGGTCGCCGCGCACGCTGCCGTCCACCACCTTGTCGCCAGCGCGCAGGATCAGGCCGCCCAGGATGCCGGGATCCACGCGGTAGTCCACTTTCTTCGCCCCGGTGATCTTGACGATCTCGGCCTTCTCGTCGTCGGCGAGCGGCACTGCGCTCACCACCACCACATCGCTGCCCAGCCCCTTGGCCTCGGCGGGGACGCCGGCGAAGAACTGCCTGATGATCGCCTTCTGGCGCTTCTCGTCCAGCGAATCGCCGATCAGCCGCTCGGCGGCGGCCATCGCCAGGGTGACGATCTCGCCGCGCGTCTCGGCCAGAATGCGGTTGCGCTCCTCCTCAGCCTGGAGGCGCGCCTGGTTGCGGATGGCGTCGGCGTCGCCCTGCGCCTCGCGCAGAATCTGCTTGAGCTGCTCTTCGCCGCGCTGTCGGGCCTCGTCAATTCCCTTCTGTCCTTCGGCGCGGGCCTGGGTCAGCAGCTTGTCGCGCTCGCGCTCGGCGTTCTCGCGCGCCTCTTCGGCGGCGCGGGCGTCTTCCAGCCCTTTGGCGATGCGCTCGGAACGCTCGTCAAGCATCTTCAGCACGCGCGGCCAGGCGAACTTCGCCAGCAGCAGGAAGATCAGCCCGAAGTTGACGAGCTGCGCAATGAAGAATCCTAGATTAATGCCTAATGCGTCCACCGAACTCCTCCTGGACCGCGACTACAGCACGAACAGGATGATCAGGGACACGACCAGTGCATAGATCGCGACAGCTTCGGCAAACGCGATACCCAGGATCATGTTCGTGGTGATCTGCCCGGAGGCATCCGGGTTGCGCCCGATCGCGTTCAGAGCGCCCTGCACGAGCACCCCGATACCAATGCCCGGACCGATCACGCCAATCATCGCCAGACCGGCGCCAATGGCCTTTGCAGCATCTACTTCCATGAATTCCTCCTGATGGTAGTCAGTGTTGACAGGTTAGCCCAGCACAAGATTGCGCTATCACTCACGCTTAGATAGGGTTGTTGGTTGTTGGTTGTTGGTTGCTGGTAGAACGCACCCGCGACCTTGCCGCTTCCCCAATCACCAAGAACCCATTACCAGGAACCAGTTACTCCTGGTTGTTAGTGATGCTCACCGCCGTGATCGTGCCCCTGCATGGCCATCGCGCTGAAGACCAGCAGCAGCATGGCGAAGACAAACGCCTGGATCAGCCCGACGAAAAGCTCCAACCCATATACGGCTGCCGGCACAAGCATGGCCAGCAGGAATGACATCACGAAGAGCAGGACGCCGCCCGCGAACAGGTTGCCAAAGAGACGAAAGCCGAACGAGAGCACTTTCGCCAGCTCCGAGATGATTTCCAGCAGCCCCACCACGAAGTCCATAGCACCCATCGGGCGCTTGGCCACGTTCTCCAGGGCCGGCGTGTTGAAGAACTTGGTGAAATAGCGCGGTCCCTGCGCCCGCACGCCGAAGTACTGGATGGCCACGAAAGCCAGCAGCCCCAGCCCCAGCGTCAGGTTGAGATCGGTAGCCGCGCCGCGCACAAACGGCGTGACCGCGTACAGATCGTCGCGGTAATACGGCTCGTGCGCGACCTCCGCCACCAGCTCGGCGGGAGTCCTGGCCTCGGCGGTCTCGCCTTCAGCCGCCTCGGCCTCGGCAGGAAGCGCTGCTTCAAGGGCCTGCGTCGCTGCCGCGATGACGGTCTCCACATCGCCGCCCTGCTCTATCACGTACTCGGCCACGCTGTGGGTATTGCCGACATCATCGTGCAGCGAGATCGACTCGACGCCCAGTTCGCTCGCTGCCGCAGCCAGCACCGCGCTCTGGGCGGCGTCGTGCGCCGGATCGGTGTGCTCGCCTTTGTGATGGCAGGCGTCGTAATTCTCCTGCGTGGCGCGAATGCCGGTATCCATCGCCTTGTCCACCTTGAGCAGGATACCGTTCTTGTCGTAGCCATTGACCCCCTCTGCCGCGCAGTGCATCAGGCCGATGCTCTCTGCGCCGGGCACCAGCTTGACCCAGTTGGCGATCAGCAGGAAGATGAAGATGGTGGCCATCAGCGGGAAGATGGGGCGCGCGTTCCTGCCGGCAGTGGACTTGGCCAGGCTCCACAGCCCGTCCGTCACCACCTCAAACAGTCCTTGCAGGCGACCTGGCACCAGCTTCATGTGGCGCGTGGCCGCCAGCGCGAACCACAGCACGAGCACGTCCGCGACCAGCGTGCCGATGATGGTGTTGGTGATCGTCAGGCCGCTGATGCCCAGGAAGTCCTCCCACACGACTTCGCCGGGAACCATGATGACGGGCAGCGCCACCGCCACGCCAGCCCCTGGCATCACCATAAAGGGGATGACGCCGCAGAAGACGACGCTGACGGCAATGATGCCTAAAAGTATCAGAACTCCTTTCAAGAGCCATTCTCCTTCGTCATGGCATGGTCTGCCGCACCGGGCGCTGTCGTCGCCGCAGGCGTCGCCGTCTTGATCGCCGCCACCGACGAGAGCATCAGCCGGATCATCGCGAACAGACTCACCGGAACACTGAGCAATACGAGACCAATCGTGAAGACAGGGTGTGTGTCCAGCCTGGAATCCAGGAACATCCCTGCGAAAAGCGCCATGAAAATAAGCATCACCGTCAGGCAGCCCGCCTGCCCGGCGACGCTGGCCAGCGCCATGTTACGCGCGTACTCGGGGGTCAGCTTCGGATTCATGCGCAGCGTCCTGCGTAACGCCCAGGCGTGAGCCACTGGTATGCTCGCCAACAGCAGCCCGGCGCTGAAAACCGGGTGCAGACCCGTCACCAGAAAATCGAGCAGCAGACCTGCCCCGGTTGCCAGCAGGACCAGCACCAGCGCCGACACGCCCGGCTCCCCGACTACTGCCGCGAACGCTGATGGGCCAGCCAGGCGGGGCGCGCGCTGAAACGACATGGTGGATGATTTCCTGCTGCGCGTCTACGGGGGGCGAGGGCTGCCTGCTGCGCTTGCCCCCCGCGCCCAAATCGCTATTGTGGCAGCATGTGCCCTCCGGCACAAGCCTAGCAAAATCGCCCCAAATTGTCAAAAAACACTATTCAAAAATGCTCTATTTCTCACTATATGACTCCCCTCAATTCGAACGCGGATTCGACGCGCACAGACTGGTAGTGGCGAAGAATTGACTGATGAGACACGAGAAGGCACTCTTGGGCAAGCAACTAACGCCATCCGAGTGCTTTCTCATGAGAGCGTGTACGGAAACCCCTCACCTCTGCACCTCTCCCCCTCACCGGAGCGAGGGGAAATCTCGCGCTTTGTTCCCCTTCTCCCCCTGGAGGGAGAGGGGGTCGGGAGACGAGGGGGAGCTTACCTTGCACCCTCTGAGACAGACGACTGTAGCCTATGTATGCTCAGGGCGTGGAAGCCAGGGTTTGGGGAGAAACGGCCCGGATCACAGAAGCCCGCAGATACTCCACTCCTCTACAGAAGCAGGGATGTGAGACCACCTCTCCCGCACGGGAGTTGCTCTTCAGCGTGACGCAGTGGACAGGGCGTAAATGGCGCCCACTACGAGTATCGCGCCGAGGATTCCCGCAGGCGATAATCGCTCACCGAACACCCACCACGATAACACCGCTGCGGTAAGTGGTTCCAAAAGGACCAGGATACTGGCGAGCGGAGCCGGGGTGGTTCGCATTCCGAACACAAACAAGCCATAGGCCAGGGCAGTAGGGACTGCTCCCAGGTAGAGAATGACCAGCCATCCTGCTGCAGGATATGTTGCGACAAAGCCGATGATCTGAGAGACGACCAGCAGACAGATAGCCCCGGTGGTGAATCCGAGCGCGGTGATTTGCAGTGTATGGTACCTGGCCGACAGGAAACGACTGAGCAGAAGCACACCTGCATAGCCAAAGCCGGAGCCGACAGCGCAGAATAGGCCAAGCAGGGGAGACGAGGCGTCTCCTGCGTGGGAGCTACCGGTAACAAGCAGCGCGGTACCGGCCAGGGCCACGACGATGATGCTGACCATAAACCGCGTCGGTGCCTGGCGCTCTCTCAAGGAAGTGAACAGGGTAACGAGCAGCGGCGCGCAGCAAATGACGACCAGCGTGGCAATGGTGATCCCGATATATTTGATAGCCATGAAGTAAAGCGCCTGATCGACGGCAAGGCATACGCCAACCAGCGCTATAGATCCGAAATCTCGGCGCGACGCCGGCCACATCTTTGGCCCTAACAACGCCCAGCCCGCCGCCAGCAGAATGGGCGACGCGACCAGCAGTCGCCAGCAGCCGATTGACAATGGGGTTGTGTGCGCAAGATTTGCCAGGAGTTGTGAGGCGACGCCTGAGGTTCCCCAGAGGGTGCTGCCCGTCATCACGAGTAGTATGCCGCCCTGGCCAGCACGTGATTCGCTTGTTTTCATGGGGGGTATCCTTTCCCTTGTCTCGTCGTCGGAGGAATCGAGTCAGTGATCGCGAAGGGTCAGGATACAGACGCAGCTATCAAGGCCACTGTAGGAGACAGCGCCTGAAAAGGAGGTTACCAGGCTGATCCTGCCCTTATTGCAGGATCGCGGGTGGTGGGAGGATATCGTTGTGGGCGAGATAGCGGTTTTCGTTGCTCATGAGATTACCCGTATCCGAGACATGACCTGACAGACTCAGTGTATCGTTGGATCGCCGGGTCAGCTACTTTTCACCGGAAGCAGCAGTCAAGCCCTCGACAGAACACTCGTCACACAGGTCGGGATCACTCACTGGGAGTATCGGATCCCCTCTGGCACAGAACGTGTCAATCAATACATCAGTCTCGCGTTCGTCCTCAGGGGCAGTCATGGCGTTCTCATGATCTCATGGTGGCCTGTTCTTATGACTGAGGTTCGAGCCTGAATCGGCGCAGATCGATTTCTTTCTTAAGGTGATCCGTTCTCAAATCAGCCGTCTGTGCGAGACTCAGACCCTTAGCGAGCCACGGAACCCTCTGGCGCTATAGTAAGAGGGTGCGCCGTTGTGGTATACGAAGACACGACCATAGCGGCGATCAGCAAAGAGGGCACCGCCGAGCTTTCTAATCTCAGAAGGTGTTTTCACCCAGCTCGACGTCTTCGTATCGAAGTCTCCAAGTTGCTGCAATCCTCGATACTGCTCTTCCGTCAACAATTCAATGCCCATAGCGGCTGCCAGATCAATCGCGTTGTTTTCGGGCTTGTGCTCTTTCCTTGCCTCCTGCCCTTCACGGTCATAACAGACACTTCTGCGGCCTTTCGGACTTTCCGCCGAACAATCATAGAAGATGTACTCGCCCGTCTCTCTATCATGACCAACGACATCCGGCTCTCCGCCGGTTCTTTCCATTTCGCTCAGCGACCACAGTTTTTCAGGCTGAGCTTCCAGCCTCGCCTGGACTTCCGCCCAGGCAAGACCTTCGTGGCGGTTCATGTTCTTCTCAAAACGCGCTCTCAATACGCTGAGCAGTGCTTCGCGCTGTTCTGCCGACGGTCCCATTGGAGAATCCTTCTCACGCTCACCAGCGAAAATGTCACACACGTTCTACAGGAAGAGCTTACAGAAAGACTCTTCATCAGTCAATGATGTCGCCGCGACGTCCGGAGTAACCCGCAACGGCCCGCGCGCATCTAACGGCATGAAGACACCTTGCGCCGTGAGGTCCGTATGACACGGGGTGCGAGTCCTGAGTCTGGAGCGTGGGCTGATCTCACTGCTCACAGCTTCCGCCTCCTGACTCGCGCCTGATCACCGATGACTGACGACCGACCACCGACCCCCAGGGAAACGAGACTATGCCACGCTTCGACACACCAATCACTGCCAGCGACCAGGCCCTCGAGCGCGTGCTCAACGCCGGGTTCCCGGTCGCGCTTGTCATCTGGCGCGACATGCTCGACGAGTCGCTGAGCGCGGCCCTGCGCGAAGTCGCCCGCGCTGATGCCGGGCGGCTGCTCATCACCAAGATGGACGCCAGCGAGAACCCGCAGATCGCCGCCCGCGCCAGCGGCCCGCTGCCCGCGCTTCTCCTGTTTCGCGATGGCGCTGAAGTCGGGCGGGCGCAGGGCCTGACCGCCGCCACATTCCGCGCGCACGTCGCCCACCTGTTGGGGCGCGGGCCGCGCCCCGCCGACCGCGCACCTCTCTCATCTTCGGCGCGCGCCGGCGCGCCAGTCACCGTCAGCGACGCCACCTTCCAGCGCGAAGTGCTGGAGAGCAGCCTGCCGGTGCTGGTAGACCTGTGGGCACCCTGGTGCGGGCCGTGCCACATGATCGCGCCCATCGTCGAGAAGCTCGCCCGCGACTATGAGGGTCGCCTGAAGGTCGCCAAGCTGAATGTGGACGAGAACCCGCAGACGGCGATGCGCTACCAGGTGCAGAGCATCCCCACTCTGCTGCTCTTCAAGAGCGGGCGCGTCGCGGATCGCATAGTGGGCGCCGCGCCGGAACCGCTGCTGCGCGGCAAAGTGGATGCTGCGCTGCGCGGGTGATGGATCCCGCAGCAACCAGCCGTCCGAGGTCTTTCACTTCTTCGCGTCCCTACCTGGTCTCGGCCAGATGGCGCTGGTACGCCTTCCAGCCAGGGCACCAGCCGGTGTGCCAGCGCCACAGGCGCGCCCACCATTTGTTCGGGCTTGTTTCGGCGCGGCGGCGCAGTCCGCATGTCTCGCAGGGGAACTTCTTTGGCTCGGCCATGGGGGAATATCCTCTCTCTAGCACCACTACCCAACAGCCTACTCCCGATTAGCGGGTGAGTCGCGTGGCGATCATCACCGCTCGCCGCGCTGAGCGGCACTACGCGCCCGGCTGCCAGACGTGCGCGTAATCCTGGGCGAACTGCTTGAAGGGGATCGAGGGGCGACCCAGCACGCGCGACACATCGGGGGTGGTCGAGGAATACGCCCCCTGGCGCATGAGCTGGTAGACGATGCGCCACCACTTGGCCACCTGGCGATCCACGCCGGCAGCGCGCCACGCCTGTGCCGCTTCATGCTCGCTGATCGGCTCGTAGACAATCGGGCGGCCCAGCACTTTGCTCAGCAGCGCCGCCTGCTCGCGCGCGCTGAGCAGATGCTCGCCCAGCGCATAAACCCGGTTGCGGTGCCCGTCTTCGGTCAGCGCGACGACGGCGACCTCGGCCACGTCGCGCAAGTCCACGCCGCTGACCTTCGCCTCGCCGAGCGGCAGGCGCAGCACGCCCCGGCGGATGCCCTCGCGCAGCGCATCATCGGTGACAAAGTTCTGGAAAAACCAGCCGGAGCGCAGGACGGTGCAGTCCACGCCAGACTGCATGAGATACTGCTCGACCACCCACTGCGACGAGAGGTAAATCTTATCCGTGCCCATCGCCGAGATGAAGACGATGTGCTCCACCCCGGCCTGGCGCGCGTAGGCGATCAGGCGGGCAATCTGCCCCTCCTGCGACTCGAAGTCGCCGGGCGGCATGACCAGCAGCAGCCGGTCCGCCCCGGCGAAGACCGCCGGGTACGTCGCCGGATCGCCATAGTCGAAGGCGGCAACCTCCACCCCCGCCCAGTCCTGGTCGCGCGCCGTGTCCACGCCCTCCACCGCCGCCCGGACGCGCGCCCCACGCGCAGCCAGCCGCCGCACGACCTCGCCGCCCACGCGCCGCGAAGCTCCGGTGACCAGGATAATGCCGCTCACCCGATCTTGCCTCCCTTGCTGGTCGCCCTCGATCCTTTCTCTCCATCCTTTCCGATCCTTCTGACCCATTCTACCGCACGCCCAACGAAAAGGGCGATGGGTGCGTGCAAAGGGACAGTGTATCCTTGTCGGCTGAAACTCATCACACAGGAATGGCCCCCATCCCCGGCCCTTCCCCCACGAGGGGGAAGGGAGAAAAGCAGCAGGCTTGCTCCCCTTCCCTCCGCGCAGCGTTGGGGAAGGGGCTGGGGATGGGGGCACACAGCAGCAGCCAGTCCCCACGCCATTTCAACCCAAAGGTCCTCACACGAGGACATTGATCTTACCCCCCTGCCTCGCCGAGCGGGAGCGAATAGGTAGGGGCGGGTTTCGAAACCCGCCCCTACACCTACCCCGTCGTCGTAACACGAAGCTGCACCGGCGAAAAGGCCGCGCTACAGCAGCACATACAGCGCGTGCGCCGCGTCGGTCGCCCAGTTGAGCAGCGGCGTGACCAGAATCGTGCCGAAGAGCAGCACGCCCGCTGCCGAAATTGCCAGCGCCCACTTGAAGGGCAGCTCCACCGGCACCGGCTCTTCAGACGGGCTGTCTTCCATGTACATGACCTTGACGATAATCAGGTAGTAGTACAGGCCGACGATCACGTTGGCCACCGCAACCAGCGCCAGCCAGACCAGCCCGGCGTCCACCGCCGCGCGGAAGAGCAGGAACTTGCCGATGAAGCCCGCCGCCGGAGGAATGCCCGCCAGGCTGAGCAGGGCCAGCGTCATGGCCAGCCCCAGCCAGGGGCTGCGCCGGCTGAAGCCGGCCAGGTCGCGGATCTGCTCGCTGCCGGTCGCCCGCGTGAAGAGGATGACCACCGCAAAGGCCAGCATGTTCGACAGCACGTACATGAACATGTAGAAGGCCACCGCTGCCGCGCCGTCGCCGCTCTTGTCGGTGGAAATGGCCGCCACGCCCATCAGCACATACCCGGCATGGGCGATGGTCGAATAGGCCAGCAGGCGCTTGATGTTGCCCTGCACCAGGGCCAGCAGATTGCCCAGGGTCATCGAGACAACCGACAGCACGACGGCAAGCTGCACCCACAGGCCGCTGTAATCCACCACCGACTCGGCGGCGCCGAGAAGCTCGGCGGGGGGGAAGACCGCCAGCAGGAAGCGCAGCAGCAGCCCAATGCCAGCCGCTTTGCTGGCCGTGCTCAGCACGGCGGTGATGGACGTGGGCGCGCCCTCATAGACATCCGGCGTCCAGAAGTGAAACGGCACCGCGCTGATCTTGAAGGCGAAGCCGACCATGACCAGCCCCAGGGCCACAATCACCGGCGGCTCATTCAGGCCGTTGGTGGCGACCAGGCGGCCCAGCTCGTAGATGTTCGTCTTGCCGGTCAGCCCATAGACCAGCGACAGGCCGTAGAGCGTCATCGCCGAGGCAAACGCGCCGAACAGGAAGTACTTGAGGCCCGCCTCCGTGCTGGCATCATCGTCGCGCAGGTAGCCGGCCAGCACGTACAGCGTGATCGAGAGCGTCTCCAGCGCCAGAAAGACCATGATCAGGTCGGCGGCGGCGCTGGCCAGGCTGGCCCCGATGAGCGAGACGATCAGGATGGCGTAGAAGTCGCCGCGCGCGCGCAGCCTGGGGATGCCCATCGTGATCAGCGCGCCGATGCCGCCCGCCAGCAGCACCATCACCCGGAAAATCTGGGCCATGTCGTCGTGGCGCACCATCCCGCCGAGCAGGAGCTGGTCGCCCAGTTCCCCGCTTTGCGGAGGGATGCCCACCAGGAAGACAATCGCCGCAATCCCCAGCAGGCCGAAGCCGGCCACATAACCGATATCATGGCGCTGCGCCCGCCGCCAGACCAGGTCGAGGGCCAGCACCACCACGGCCAGCGCCACCATCAAGATTTCGGGCAGAATAGCGATTACGCTCGCCTGGGCGTCCGTCGAGAAGTCCAAGTCAGCCTCCCAGCATTGAAACAATCGGCCTGACGCCGGACTCGATCATCGGCGCCATCAGCCGGGGATAGACGCCGAGCAAGACCAGCCAGAAGACGAGGATGATCAGCGCGATCTTGTCGTAGACGGTGATCGCCGAGATGTGCGGGAAGCGCTCGGCATTGAACTCGCCGAAGAAGACCTGCCCGACGACGCGCAGCACGTAGGCCGCCGTGACGATGATGCCCAGCGCCGCGATCACCGCGATCAGCCCGTAGTAGTTGAACGACCCCGTCAGCCAGTTCGCATCCGGGGCGGAAGCCGGGCCATCCCACAGCCCGATGAAGATCGGGAACTCGGCCACGAACCCGCTCAGGCCGGGCATCCCCATGCTGACGAAGCCGCCGATGATGAAGGCCACGGCCACCCAGGGCAGCTTCTGCACAAAACCGCCCAGGCTGGGGATGTCGCGGGTATGGGCGCGGTCGTAGACCATGCCCACGCAAGCGAAGAAGAGGGCCGTCATGATGCCGTGCGAGAACATTTGCAGGCCCGCGCCGGTCATGCCCGTGACGTTCATGGTGGCAAACCCCATGCTCACCAGGCCCATGTGGCTGACCGACGAGAAGCCGATGACATACTTGAAATCGCGCTGGCGCATGGCGATCAGCGCGCCATAGACGATGTTGATCAGCGTCAGAAAGATGATCCAGGGCAGGTGCACGCGCGCGCCTTCGGGCATCAACTGCACACCGACGCGCAGCGCCGCGAACGCGCCCAGCTTCATCAGCACGCCCGCGTGGATCATCGAGACGGCAGTCGGGGCGGCCACGTGGCCGTCCGGCGACCAGTTGTGGAACGGCCACACGCCCGCCAGCACGCCGAAGCCCAGGAAGACCAGCGGGAACCACAGCTTGGCCGTCGTCACCGCCGACCACGCCGGCGAGAACGGCGTATCGAAGACGCCCGCCTTCATCGCCGCGTGCAAGTCCACGAAGTCGAAGCTGTAGACGCCCGTGGCGTCGCCCGCCTTGAAGTACAGGGCCAGGATGCCGATCAGCGCCACCACCGACCCGATGAGGATGTAGAGCGTCAGCTTCATGGCCGCGTACTGGCGCGTCTGCACCCACCCCCAGATGACGATCAGGAAGTACATGGGGAAGATGGCCAGCTCGTAGAAGAAGAACAGCACGAACAGGTCAACGGCCATGAACACGCCGAAGACGCCGGCCACCAGCAGCAGGAAGAAGGCCATGAATTCGCGCGTGCGGTCTTCGATACCCCACGAGATGAGCACGCCGGTGAAGCCAGCCAGCGCCGTCAGCAGCACCATCGGCGCGCTGATCCCGTCCACGCCCAGGTGCCAGGAGATGCCCACCGACTCGACCCACTTGACGTGATCCTCGAAGGCGAAGTACGTCCCGCCGTCGCCGTTGACCGCGTTGGCGTCGTCCACGCTGTAGCCGAAGAAGACAAAGAGCGCCAGCAGCAGGGCAATGCCGGTGGACATGGCGGCGATGATCCGCATCTGCTCTTTGGCTTCCTTCTTGAGCAGCAGGATGACCAGCGCGCCGATCACCGGCGTCAGGAGGATGCCCGTCAACACACCGCTAAACGTAATGACCATGCATAAGCCTCCTATGCGTGCAGGAGAGTCTAGGTGTCCGCGTCCACGTCAGGTGGCGAATCGCCACGACGCTGGCTTCGTAGGGGCGCTGCTCTGCTGCGCCCTCGCAGGGGCGTATGGCCATACGCCCCACGTCGTCATGCTATCAAGCAGATACGCCAGATCGCGCGACATAGATCGTCTTAGCCGAGCGCAGGATCGCCCGGCGACGAAGATAATTCCGGCTTTCTTCAACCGCGCGTCGGTTGACCAGATCAACCCGGCGTCCGAAAAGCGCCTCGATTTCCTCTTGCATGGCGATCAGATCGTCCAGTGACCGCTCACTCCCCGGCGCGAACGTCACCAGCACATCAATGTCGCTGTCCGCGCCGAAGTCAGCGCGCAGCGCCGAGCCAAACAGAGCCAACTCGTCAATCTGCCAGCGGCGGCAGAAACGCTCCAGCATCTCCATTGGCAGGGCGATACGCACTTCGTCCCCAGTCATCGCCATTCCTTACCCGCCCAGGAAGCGGATCACGCCGTCGTTGATCACCTGCAAGACCCAGTTCGGATACAGCCCGGTGATCAGCATCAGCGCCATCAGCGGCGCCAGCGCGATCAGCTCGCGCCGCTCGATCTCCAGCGAGTGCCGCGTGCGATGGTACTCGGCCCATTCCTCGTTCAGCGGGCCGTGCAGCAGCTTCTGAATCCACTTGAGGACGTAGATGCCCGTCACCAGCAGGCCGGCCATGCTCAGCAACACATACACCGGGTACGCCTTGAACGACCCGGACACGACCAGGAACTCGCCCACAAAGCCGTTCAGCCCCGGCAGGCCCAGCGAGGCCATGCTCACGAAGATGAGCGCCGCCCCGTACACCGGCACCAGCGGCCACAGCCCCCCGAAGCGCCGCAAATCGCGCGTGTGCGCCTTGTGATAGATCGCCCCGGCCAGCAAGAACATGCCGGCGCTGCTCAGCCCGTGATTGAACATCTGCAACACCGCGCCATTCAGCGCCACCCGCGCATCCTGCCGGTCGGACGCGCGCAGCTCCGCCGGATAGACCAACTCCACCGCGTCGGTAAGCTGGGTGGAAGTCATCTCCGCGTAGCCATCCACCCCGGCCACACCCGCCAGCAGCCCGTACTGGTTATTGGCTTCGGCCCACACCGTGCCATACATCAGCGCGGCCACGGCCAGGCCCAGCACCACGAAGCCCATGTGATTCACGGACGAGTAAGCCACCAGCCGCTTGAAGTCGTTCTGCCCCCACGCGCCAAGCGCGCCCAGCACGATGCCCGCCATTGCCAGGAAGCCGAGGATGTCCACCAGGTTGTAGCTCAGGCTGAACAACTGCCGCTCGATGATCCACTCTTTGGGGAAGAGCGGGATGGCCAGCCGCAGGAACCCATACGCGCCCAGCTTGAGCAGCACGCCCGCCAGCAGCATCGAGCCAGCGGTTGGCGCTTCGGTGTGCGCGTCGGGCAGCCAGGTGTGGAACGGCCAGGCCGGAATCTTGATCAGGAAAGCGATGGTGAAGCCGAGCAGGGCGTAGTACTTGACGATGCTCACGTCCACGCCCAGAATGTCACCCCCGCGCATCAGGTAGCGCGGCCACATCTCCAGCATGGTGGGGATGTCGAAGCTCTCGACCGTCAGGCCGACAAGCTGCGTCGCCAGCAGCAGCCCCAGCGACCCGGCCATCGTGTACAGGAAGAACTTGTTGGCCGCGTAGCGCCGGTTCTCGCCACCCCACAGGTAGATCAGGAAGTACATCGGCACCAGCCCGATCTCCCAGAAGACGAAGAAGATCATCATGTCCAGCGCCACAAAGACGCCGAGCAGCCCCGTCTCCAGGAAGAGGAAGAGGGCCATGTGCGCCTGCACGCGGTCTTTAACCTCGAACGAGATCAGGATGGCCAGCGGGACGAGCAGCCCAGTCAGCAGGACCATGGTCGCGCTCAGCCCGTCCACGCCCACGTGCCACGAGGCATTGATCTGCGGGAACCACTGCGCCTGCGCTTCAAAGGACCACTGGCCAGCGCCGGGCGGGTCCGCGTGGACGCTGTAGAAGACGCCGATGGCCATGACCATCACCACCAGGCTGATGATCAGCGCCATCCAGCGCGCCAGGCGCTCGCGCCCGCGTGGGATGATGAAGACCACCGCCGCGCCGATGACCGGCAGCAGGGTCATCGTGGTCAGAAAGTCGAGGGGCAGAACATCATTCATCTGCGTGTGTTTCTCCTTCTCACCGGAGTATCACCGGCGCCGCGCGCAGGCCCCGCGCCCCGCCGTGCCGGTCGTTCAGCCGGACGCGGGGCGGCAGGGCAGGACGCCGCGTTATCTCACCTGGATCAGGAACAACGTGCCAATCACCAACAGGCCCAGCGTTGCCAGCAGCAAATACTGCTGCACGCGCCCGGTCTGCGTCTGGCGGAACCAGCCAGCGAAGCGGTAGAGCGACGCGCTCAGCCCGTCAATCGTCCCGTCAATGACCACCGTGTTGAAGCGCTTGAACGCTTCGCCCAGCCATGTGAACGTCTCGGCGATAGTCTCCAGCACGCCGTCAATCGTCTCTTTGTCAATCGCCTGGATGACGATGTTCTCCGCGAACCACTCCGCCGGACGTAGCAGGTAGCGCCGGTAGAGGAGGTCAATGTAGAAGCGGTTTTGCAGCATGGCCCAGATGCCGGGGCCGAGCGCCGCCTCGGTCGGGTCGGTCTGGCCCGCCGCCAGCGGACGCCGCCCGTACACCCACCAGCCGAGCGCCAGCCCGCCGACGGCCAGGATCATGCTGACCAGCATCGGCGCGAAGTTGAACGAGATGGCGACCGGGTGCTCCAGCAACGTCCCCGCCAGGAAGTCGTGCAGCGGGTTCTTGCCCACCAGGTCGGCGTGAATGCCGATGAAGCCGGCGGCGATGGCGAAGAAGGCCAGCACCACCAGCGGCAGCTCCATCTGGTTGGCCGAGAGCTTGTCGCGCCGGGTGATCGGCTCTTGCATCAGCTTATAGTCCGCGCTCCAGCGGCGTTTGTTCCACCACACGACCCAGCCCTTGCGCAGCGAGCCAAGCCCGGCGTACTGCGCGGCGGGCGTGCGCGGCTTGCCCCAGAAGGTGAGCAACCACATGCGCCCCGTGTAGAACGCGGTCAGCGCCGCCGTCACGAGCAGCAGCAGCAGCACAAACAGCGGGAAGGGGTGCTCGCTCATGCCGTGCCACGCCTCGGCGATGATCTCGTCCTTCGACCAGAAGCCCGCCGTGATCAGCGGGAAGCCAGCCAGCGACAGCCCGCCAATGGCCATCGTGATCGCCGTGACCGGGATGCGGTGGATCAGCCCGCCCATGCGCTGCACGTCGTTGGGCGGCGCGCAGTAATCCATGACCAGGCCGTCCGGCTCCTCGTGATGCTCGTGGCCGTGCCCGCGCTCGTGCGCGTTGTGCTCGCCATGTTCCATGGCGTGAATGACCGAGCCGGAGGCCATGAACAGCAGCGCCTTGAAGAAGGCGTGGTTGATCAGGTGGAAGGCCGCCGCCACCCACGCGCCGATGCCCAGCGCGGCCACCATGTAGCCAAGCTGGCTGATCGTCGAGTAGGCCAGGATGCGCTTGATGTCGCTCTGCCCCAGGGCCAGCACCGCCGCGCCCAGCGCCGTCACGCTGCCGATGATGCCCATCAGCAGCATGGGCGTGTTGTAATCGAAGTGGTGGAAGTCCGCGCCCGCGCTCAGCAGCGGGAACATGCGCACGACCATGTACACGCCCGCCGAGACCATCGCCGCCGCGTGGATCATGGCGCTGACCGGCGTGGGGCCTTCCATCGCGTCGGGCAGCCAGGTGTGCAGCGGAAACTGCGCGCTCTTGCCGATGGTGCCAATGATCAGCAGGATGCTGACCAGCGCCGCCACGCTGCCGCCGAAGATGACCGCGTCCTTCTCGGCGAGCATCTTCAGCATGTCCTCGTTGTAGAGGATGTCGCGGAAGTTGAGCGTGCGCGCCTCCACGAACAGGTAGCCGACGCCGACCAGCATCAGCACGTCGGCCACGCGCGTGGTCATAAACGCCTTGACGCCCGCCTCCATCGCCGACTTCTTGTGGAACCAGAAGCCGATCAGCGAATACGAGCAGAAGCCCATCACCTCCCAGCCGATGAACAGCAGCAGCAGGTTATCGGCCACCACCAGAGTGAGCATCGCCCCGGAGAACAGCGACAGGTAGGCGAAGAAGCGCGCGTTGTAGCGGTCGCCGCGCATGTAGCCCAGCGAATAGACGAAGATCAGCAGGCAGACCAGCGGCACCATCAGCAGCATGTAGGCCGTCAGCGGGTCCACCAGCACGCCCACGCGGAACGTCTGCGGGCCTAGCTTCAGCCAGTCAAGCTGGCTGCCGAAGACCTCTTGCCCCAGCGCCTTGTCGGTTGCCCACACCGTCTTGACGAAGAGGAGCATACTCAGCAGCCAGGCGATGCCGATGCCGGCCAGGGCCACCACCTGGCTGACGATCACGCTGCGACTGGTGCCCAGCACGATCACCAGGAAGCTGATCAGCGGGAAGAGCATGATCAGCCAGGGAAGATAATCGGCGCTAAACCAGTTCACATCCATAAGCCATTCCTGCCTGTTGGTTGTCAGTGGTCAGTGATCAGTTCTCAGTGATCAGTTCTCAGTGATCGGTCAGCGTCCGCGTGGGCGGGGCCATTCATGACCTGACCGCTGACTGCTGAAAGCTGATGGCTGATCACCACTTGAGCATATTCACGTCTTCGGCAATGACCGACTGGCGCTTGCGATAGATGCTGATGATCAGCGCCAGGCCGACGGCCACTTCCGCCGCCGCCACCACGAACACAAACGCGGCAAACGCCTGCCCGCTGAGGTCTGCTGGCGCCTTGTAGCGCCAGAAAGCGACCAGGTTGATGTTGACCGCGTTCAGCATCAGCTCAATGCTCATCAAGATGGCGATGGCGTTGCGCCGCGAGAGCACCCCGAACAGCCCCGTGCTGAACAGCGCCGCCGCCACCACCAGGTACATCCACAATGGCACCATACTCGTCCCTCGCCCCGGTCGTACCGCGCGACCGGCTAGTCCTCGCCGCCCCCGTCCGCCTGCGTCTTGCCGGGGCTGACCAGCAGCACCGCCCCGATCAGCGCCGCCATCAGCAGCACCGACGCCACCTCAAAGGGCAGCATGTATTTGTCCGGGTCCACCAGGTCTTTGCCCAGATTCACAACGCTGTCCGCTGGCACGCCCGCCGGGTTCTTCTCCGTGAAGTCAGCGCCCCAGTCGTCCACGCCCAGGTCGTCCATAATCGGCGAGACGACCGACACCAGCAGCACGAAGAAAAAGACGGCGAGGGCCAGGTTGAAGGCCCACTGCCGGTTGAAGATGGCCGGCATCTGGGTGACGCTCGGCGTGAGCATGATCGCCAGGATGATCAGGATGGCGATGGCCCCGACGTAGACCACCACCTGCACGCCGGCCAGGAACGGCGCGGTCAGCAGCACGAACAGCCCGGCCACGCCCAGCAACGCCACCATCAGGTACAGACCGGCGTGAAAAAGGTTGCGCGCCGAGACGACCAGCAAGCCGCCGCCCAGCGTGATCGCGCTCACCATCAGGAATACAATGGACTCCGCTGTCAGCTCCACACACCCCTCCTAGTCGCCTGCACCGGCCACCGTCTCAACCGGCAGATCGGTCCCGGCCACGCGCGCCTCGATCCGCGCGCGCTCGCGGCGTCCCCGGTCGGCCAGCAGCGCCCCAATGACCAGGAACATGGCCACGTTCGCCAACAGCAGGGCCAGCGTAGGTACCACCGCGTCGCCGAAGCTGTTGATCCGGTCAGTGTCGGGGACTATCTTCCATACAAAGGCGACGACGAGCAGGTTCGCCAGCCCGACCGGCACCAGGAACTTCCAGTTGAAATCGAGCAGGTGGTCAATGCGCAGGCGCGGCAGCGTCATGCGCACCCAGACCAATACCCAATAGGCGAACAGGCTCTTGATCAGCAGGTAGAAGAAGCCCAGGATGGCCACATCCTCGGCGAACGGGCCGCGCCAGCCGCCCAGGAACAGGATCGCCGTCAGCACGCCCACCGTGAAGGCGTGCAGGAACTCAGCCACATAGAACATGCCGAACTTCATGCCCGAATACTCGATGTGAAAGCCGGACACCAGCTCGGACTCGGCCTCCAGCAGGTCGAACGGGCCGCGCCCGATCTCGGCCTGGCTGGAGATCAGGAAGATCAGCACCGTCAGCGGCACGGCGAACACGTACCAGATATGCTGCTGGCGGACGATCTCCTGCGTGCTCATCGAGCCGGAAAGCAGCACCGGCACCAGCAGCGCCAGCACCATCGGCACCTCGTAGCTGACCAGTTGGGCCACCGCGCGGAAGGCCGACAGCAGCGCGTACTTGTTGTTGCTGCTCCAGCCAGCCATGATCACCGCCACCGTGCCCAGCGCCCCCACCGCCAGCAGGTAGAGCACGCCGATGTTCAGGTCGGTGCCGATCCACGCCGCGCTGAAGGGCACCACCGCCCAGATCAGGGTCACGGACAGCACCGACAGGATGGGGGCCAGGTTGAAGACCCAGCGATCCACGCCCTTGTTCATGATGTCTTCTTTGAGCAGGATTTTGACGGTGTCGGCCACCGTCTGGATCATCCCGAAGGGGCCTACCCGGTTCGGCCCGACGCGGTCCTGGAAGCGCGCGGCCCACTTGCGCTCCAGCCAGATGCCCAGCAGCGTCCACAGCAGGCCAAAGACGGCGACCACGATCACGCCGACCGCTTTGGCGATGAGCACTGCCAGATCGCGCGAGAACCCAATATCTTGTAACAGACCTGTCATGGTCGCAGTCTCCGGCGAACGTCATTCATGATTCAGCCAACGCCGCAGCCCGTTGGCGCAGCAAAAAGCCGGTACGCCTGTTTTCGCGTACCGACTCTCCGGTTATGACCAGCGCAGCGCATCTTTGCGCCAGGTATACACGAGCGCGACAACCAGCAAGAAGATGAAGACGGTCATCTCGAACAGGGCGAACAGCCCCAACTGGTTATAGGCCAGCGCCCAGGGGAACAGAAAGACCAGCTCGACATCGAAGACCACGAACACCAGGGCGAAGATGTAGTACTGCGCCCGAAATTGCGTCCAGGGCGAGCCGACCATCTCGACGCCGCACTCGTAGGTTTGCTGCTTGACCCGGTTTGGACGCTTGGGGGCGAGAATCTTGCCCAACACAATGGGGGTTGCCGGGAGCGCCCAGCCCAGCGCAAAAAAGAGGCCGATAAATATCCATTCGTTCAAATTCATCGCAGGCTCGCCCTCCAGGTTGGTCTGGATGCACCGCACGCGCGCGCACGCCGTGAGCAACAGCCCGTTAGTATAGCAATCGCACAGGAGATGGGCAATTTTCAGGCGCGTCGCGCACCATTCTAGCACACGGCCCGGCGAACACAAAACCTGTCGAAGAAGGCGGCTTCGGGGAACCGGTTGTAGATACCGTCTTGAAAGTCAAGCATAGGCAGCTCCTGGAGGGACAAAAGAGGGGGAATAGGGTTGTCCTGATTTGAGGACCCCATAGGCGAGATGCAAGAGCTTGCGCATGACGGCGACGACGATTTGCATCGGGGTCAGACCGCGCGTGGCGAGCCGCGCGGTATAATCACCCTGACGCCGAACGCACACCCGACCGGAGACCGATGACTCTGCACCCGCTCACCCCCGCCCCTGACGCCTGGGACGCCTTCGTCGCGGCGCACCCGCGCGCCCACCTGCTGCAACTGAGCGATTGGGGCGCGCTGAAAGCCGCCTTCGGCTGGACGCCCGCCCGCGTCGCCCTGGCCGACGACGAGGGGACGCTCGTCGCTGGCGCGCAGATGTTGCTGCGCCCGCTGCCGCTGCGCCTGGGGACGCTCGCCTACGTCCCCTGCGGCCCGCTGGTAGACTGGGCGGACGCGGCCCAGGTGCGCGCCCTGCTGGCGGCGCTCGACGCGGCGGCGCGGCAGCGCGGGGCCGCCCTGCTCAAGATCGAGCCGGGGCTGGGCCTGGACGGCGTAGACTTCGCCCGTTTCGGATTCCGCCGCAGTCCGCAGACGATCCAGCCGCCGCGCACCATCGTGCTCGACCTGCGCGGCGACGAGGAGGCGATCCTGGCCCGCATGAACCAGGGCACGCGCCGCAACATCCGCAAGAGCGCCCGCTTCGAGGTCGCCATCCGCCAGGGGACGCGCGCGGACGTAGACAGCTTCAACGCGCTGCTGGCCGAGACGGGCGCGCGCGATGCGTTCGGCGTGCACGCCCCCGAATACTACCAGCGCGCCTATGACCTCTTCGCCCCGGCGGGCCACGCCGCGCTGATCCTGGGCAGCTACGGCGGGCAAGACCTGGCCGGCGTCATGGTCTTCCGGCTGGGCGACTGGGCCTGGTATTTCTACGGCGCGTCGTCCGACCGCGAGCGGCAGCGCATGGCCTCCTACGGCGTGCAGTGGGCGGGCATCCAGTGGGCGAAGGCGGGGGGCGCGCGCTGCTACGACCTCTACGGCGTGCCCGACGCCGGGCCAGACGACCTGGAAGCGCAGTTCGAGGCGCGCTCCGACGGGCTGTGGGGCGTCTACCGCTTCAAGCGCGGCTGGGGCGGGGACGTGCTGCGCGGCGCGGGAGCCTGGGATCGCGTCTACAGCCCGCCGCTGTACGCGCTCTACCGGCTGGCCGTGCGCCTGCTGCGCCGCGCGGAGTGAGCATCCCCATGCTGACCGTCACCCCCATCACCGACCGCGATACCTGGCACGCCCTGCTGCGCCCTCTGCCCGCCGCGCACGTCCTGCAGACGTGGGACTGGGGCGAGTTCAAGCGCGGCGAGACCGGCTGGACGCCGGAGCGCCTGGCCTTCCGCGACGACTCCGGCGCGACGGTGGCTGCCGCGTCCGTGCTGGCGCGGAGAATCGGGCCGCTGCGCGTGATGTACGTCCCCAAAGGCCCGGCCCTGGACGGGAGCGATCCGGCCCTGCTGGGAGCCGTGCTCGCCCACCTGGAGGCGCTCGCCCGCCGACGCCGCGCCGTCTGGCTGAAGATCGACCCGGACATCATCTCCGGGACGGGCATCCCCGGCGGGGCCGATCCCGACCGCCCCCCCACGACGACCCGGCGGGCCAGCGGGCGCGCGAATTATTGCGGGCGCGCGGCTGGCGCTTCAGCGCGTCGCAGGTGCAGTTCCGCAACACGCTGACGCTCGACCTGGCGCAGAGCGAAGACGCCCTGCTGGCCGGCATGAGCCAGGGCACGCGCCGCAAAATCCGCCAGGCCAGCAAGGGGGGCGTCCGCGTGCGCCCTGCCGAGTCGCCCGGCGACTTCGAGACGCTCTACGCGCTCTACCGCGTCACCGGGGAGCGGCAGGGCTTCCTCATCCGCCCGCCGGACTACTACCGCGCGGCCTGGTCGCGCTTCATCGCGGCGGGGCTGGCGGTGGCGCTGCTGGCCGAGCACGAAGGGCGCGCCCTGGCCGGGCTGGTGCTGTTCCACTTCGGCCCCAAGGCGTGGTACTTCTACGGCATGAGCAGCAACGAGGGGCGCGAGCGGATGCCCACCTACCTGCTGCAATGGGAGGCGATCCGCTGGGCGCGGGCGCGCGGCTACGCGACGTATGACTTCTGGGGCGCGCCGGACGAGTTCCGCGAGGACGCGCCGCTGTGGGGCGTCTACCGCTTCAAGGACGGCTTCGGCGGGACGGTGGTGCGGCACATCGGCGCGTGGGACTACGCGCCCTCGCGCGCGCTGTACGCGCTGTACGAGCGCGTCATGCCGCGCGTGCTGGGGGTGATGAGGCGGGGGAGGCAACTCAAAGCGCCCCTGATATCTTGCGGAGCGTGTTCAAACAGACCAGTGATGGAACCCTCCGGAATCTGATCTGGAGGGCAAAGCTTGCCGAGTTCACGACCCAAATCAGGTTTAGTGCAGGACGTACCAGATGCAGCATCGTTCTTCACTAGACTTACCAGTTGCTCAGAGAACTTGTCGCATGCGCGGTGGCGATTGGCTGCCTGTTGCCTTAAAGGCTGCAAATCCCTTCCTGTCCACTCGAATCCATCACGACGAGGATAAACCGTGTTTAGACATAGACACCATTCATCCTGAAAGCATCCTCGAATTCCTGGGCATATGGTGAAGGAGGTCCAGTAACTCTGGCTTATCAACGTATGCTTTACAATCAATGAATAATTGAGCTTAACCGAGTCTCTCTCTTTTTCGCATCTGTATCCAACAGACGACAAGGTGATCTCTTGGCGATGGTTCTTGCTCAAGCAGTCTCAAGAATTGGGTCGCCACAGCTCCATGCCCCCAACGTTGATTTGCGAACCCGGATGCCGATCATCAAGCATACTAAGACTGTAAAGCCGCCGATAGAGCAGTGGGACAGCAAGCTCTTCGCGTTTCTCCCTCGACTATGATGTAACATCGCTCGTAAAAGAGCATGGTATTCGTAATACCAAGCTGACCAGCGAGCAGATTGAGAAATTCCTCGAATTCGCCTTCTTCATCGGTCTTAAGGAACTCCACCTGGGTTGCCCCATTCTTGCGTTTCAGAAGGCCTATCGCTTTTGCCGGAGCGCGATCAATCATGGTAAGCGAATGGGTGCATATAATGACTTGAGTCTGTGAGCCTTCATGATTCGCGATATCCGAAATTGCCCGATACATCCGCCGTTGAGCTTCATAATGTAAGTTCGTATCCGGTTCATCATAACCACGAATGACAGGCCTAGAACCGGTCTGCTCCAGTTGACTTGTCTATCCCAATCAGGTACATTGCATAAGAATACAGAATGGCGTTTTCAGACGAAATCAGTTCGCTGCTACGGTATCCTGCCTTCATCAAAACTTTGAAAGACTCATGCCAGTTCTGCAGATCAAGAGCATAAGCTTGTGCCTCACCTAGGACGGAGAATTGGCGATCACGTTGTTTCTCAGAGAACTTCCCAGGGATGTATCTTTACCACGGGGGAGGGAATATACTACATGCTCGAGTCGAGCGCGACGAAAACCTAGAGCCACGCAAACGCGCAAGAGTTGTGCCGGGTCAGGTTGTATGAAGTGGTTGTATGGTGAGGGCTGGTGATCTACAGGCGGTTGCTTGGCTGCACGGGAGAATCTCTCGAGATCAGCACGTCCAGCATCCCAGAAGACCGACATGAGCGTTAGGATGAAGTCTGCTTGATTCAGAGACGTACCTCGACTGTTGATTCGTACGAAGATATCTGCCACCTCTGATTCCAGCGCGCTAGAGGAGATCTCAAGGACTGTGAGCGGGTAATTGTGCAGATCATAGAGCCGATCAATGGATTCTGTGATCTCATCCTCTTCATCATCAGAGAGAGTACGGCTGTGACGCAGACGCTCAATGAATGACTTGACATACTTAGCGCGTGTTGAGCTTGTGCTCCACAAATTGCTGATGTCCGATATCCATTCGGGATTCCTGTCGATGGCAGAGTTGGCGACTTCGAATTTCCGTTCTTTAGGCTGAAAGGCTATCCGAACATGGGCTTGCCTGTAGTCCTTGTCAACTATGGGTTTGCCTTTCAGGACTGAATAGAGAGAGGTCAATCTCTGTTGACCATCTACAATTAGCAGATGAGCAGCTTTCTGTTTGCGATCGGTACCAATGACCCGGTGTTGTCCCGGTAGCCCGTTCTCCCAAAACAAGAGGTAGCCAATCGGGTAGCCGCGATACATGGAGTCGAAGAGATCGCGCACTTTGGCATGTGGCCAGACAAACGGACGCTGGATATCTGGGAGTCCTATCTCTCCTAGATCGATGTCAGCTATGAGTTTACTGAGCGGATAGTCAACTTTGTGGAAGAGTATCTGAACCATGCCTCCATGCCTCTCACACTACCAGAATGCCCGTGCGAAAGCTCAACGTGTCTTGGCACGGGTCATTGTACGCAATCTCTCTACCCCCTCCGCCAGCACGTTGACCAGCAGCGCGGCGATCACCCCCGGCACCCACCCGGCGATGGTCAGCACCGTCACCACCAGAACCACCCCGCCGCGTTGCGCCGCGTTGCGGCTTCCCGCTGAGCGCTCGCCTCAGACCAGATGGTGCATGAGCACGGCGTCGCGGTGCAGGAAGGCCAGCGGCGCGGCCTGGATCATCTCCGCCTGCGGGTGAAACAGCGGGAAGACCTGCACGTTGCTGGCCCCCACGAACTGTGCCCGCGCCCCGGCGATGAACTCGGCCAGCAGCGCGTCCGACCCCATGTGAAAGTCGCCCTGGATGCAGTAGTGCGACGTGTAGACGGCCAGCCGCTCGGTGCGCGGCAGCAGGCCCGTCTGCTCGTGCGGGAGCATCGTGTCGAAGGCGATCACCTGGCAGGCGGTCTTGCGGACGAACAGGCCGTCGAGCTGCATACTGCGCGCCGGGTTGCCCGGCTCCAGGCCGTAGAGCGTGACGCCATGCAGCGAAAAAGCGTCCTTCTGCTCGTCGTTGAGAAAGGTCTGCAACATCCCAAGAATCGCCAACTGGCCGCGCGCCTGGAACCCGCGCAGCAGCACCGTGACATAGAGTCGTGCCTGTGGTGAAGCGTGTTCCAGCAGGTCCATGTCTTCCGCTCCTCTCCGCGCCGTGCGCTGCCGTGAACCTGCCCTCATTGTACTCGATCTGGCATCGCCGCACAGCGCGCCCCGGCGCGCCGGTTTCGTAGAGGCGCCGCTCTGCTGCGCTCTGGTTGACCTCACCCCCTGGCCTCGCTTCGCTCGGCTCGCCCCCCTCTCCGCCGGCGGAGAGGGGGAGGCGAGGCGCGTCAGCGCCGAGCGGGGGTGAGGTAGACCAGACTCTCCACGCGCCGCTTTCGAGATCGCCCCTGCTGCCGTTATAATGAACGGCCAGGAGCGAGTCATGGGGGACCGACCTCAGAGCAACAGACCGCCGCGCGCCCGGCGCTGGCTGCGGCGGTGGGCGGTGCGCGGCATTGCGCTTGGCGTGGCCGCCCTGGTCATTGTTCTGGGGGCGCTGGCCATCACCATCGTCCGCTATGGAGCGACCGATCGCGCCCGCCCCGCCGATGTGATCATCGTGCTCGGCGGCGGGGACGAGGGCACAGCGCGCCGGGCCGGGCACGGGGCGGCGCTCTACCACGCCGGATATGCGGCGCACGTGCTGTGCACCGGCGGCGTCAGCGCGGGCGGCGCGCAGATCGAAGCGGAGCGCTGCGCCCAGGTGATGCGCGCCGCGCGCGTCCCGGCGGAGGCCGTCACCCTGGAGCGGGGCAGCCACAGCACCGCCGAGAACGCCCGCGCGACGGCGGCGATTATGGACGCGCAGGGCTGGCGCGACGCCGTGCTGGTCAGCGACGACTTTCACCTGTGGCGAGCGCGCTGGCTCTTCGAGCGGCAGGGTGTGCGCGTGTATCCCAGCCCGGCCCAGGGCACCAGCGGGCCGCTCGCCCCGTCCGAGCAGGTCTACGGCGTGCTGCGCGAGATCGCAGCCTGGGGCTGGGGCGAAGTGCGCGCTCAGCTCGGCGGTTGAGTGACCCAGGCCCTGCGTTAGCGGGGCCGGAACAGGAGACAGAGCCGCGATGTCGAGACTCCTGATCGCTGAAGATGACGATGACCTGCGTTTCCTCTACGAGACGACATTCACCCGCATCGGGCACCAGGTCGTCGCCGTCCCCAATACCGTCGAGGCCATGCTGCACCTGACCAACGGCGACTTCGACGTGATCATCCTCGACCTGCAGATGCCCGACATGCCCGGCCAGCGCCTCATCGAATTCGCTCACGAAGACGTGCGCCTGCGCCACGTGCCGATCGTCGTCGTCTCTGCCAATGAACGCTGGCGCGCCGCCGTCACCGCGCTGGGCGTCCGCGCCTTCCTGGTCAAGCCGGTCACCATGGCCCAGCTCACCGCCCAGGTCGCCGACGTGCTGCGCGGCTGATGGCCGCCCCCCTGCCGTAGGCCAGCCGTCACCCAGACGTGTTCCTCGGCATCCCCGAATGTCCTATAATAAGAGTCGCCGGGATGTGCTGCGCCCTGTCTCAGTGAGCGCGGTCAGGCAGCCGGCAGTCTGTTACCAAGCTGAACAACTATACTGAGCATGATGGCAGCCAAATTGCAGTGGGGAGAAAAGTCTATGCGTGCGCAAAGAGTGTGGTTATTGGGTGGCCTGGGCGCGCTGCTGCTGCTCGCGCTGACGTTGGGCGGAGTCGGGAACCGGCTCCCCGCAGCGTCCGGCGCGCAGGGCGACGCGCTGCCGCCCCAGGTCGTGGATAGTATGCCGCTGCCCGGCGAGGAGCTGCCGCTGGAAGGGCCGGTCGTCTTCTATTTCGACCAGCCGATGGACGAATCGGCGTTCCCCGCTGCGCTCAGCGTCGAGCCGGCGGTCGAGGGCGCGCTGACCTGGTCGGCGGACTCCAGCGCGCTCACCTTCACGCCCGCCGCGCCGCTCGCCCGCGCCACTGAATACACTTTCACCCTGGGCACGGGCACCACCTCGGCGACAGGCGTCGCCCTGGAAGAGCCGTTCGTCCTGGCGCTGCGCACCATCGGCTATCTGGAAGTGGCCGAAGTGCTGCCCGCCGACGGATCGGAGGCGGTGGACACCGACAGCGTGATCACCGTCATCTTCAACCGCCCGGTCGTGCCCCTGTTGACCGTCGAGCAGATGGCGTCGCTGCCGAGTCCGCTGGCCCTCGATCCGCCCGTCCAGGGCAAGGGTGAATGGCTCAACACGTCCATCTACCTCTTCACACCGGAGACGGAACTGAGCGGCGGCACCACCTACACGGCGACCATCGCCGCCGGCCTGACCGATGTGACCGGCGGCGTGCTGGCCGGAGACTTCACCTGGCAGTTCACCACCATGCCCCCGGATGTGCTGGAGATCTCGCCGCGCGACAGCGCGGCAACCATCCCGCTGGACTCGCCGGTGACGGTGCGCTTCAGCCAGGCGATGGACGCCGCGTCGCTGGAGGCGGGCGGCTTCGCCCTGGAATACCTCGGCCCATCCCCGCTGCCGGAAGAGGCTGAGCGGCCCGTGCCGGAGGCGGTGGAAGGCGCCTTCGCCTGGAGCGCCGACGGGCGCACGCTGACCTTCACGCCCGACGAACAGTTGGCGCTTGGCTCCACTTACCGGGTGACCCTGACCGCTGCCAGGGCGCTCAGCGCAACCGGCGCGCCCCTGCGCGCAGACGCGGTAAGCCTCTTCTCCACCGTGCCCTTCCCGCAGATCGTGCGCACCTCGCCCTTTGACGGCGAGCAGGAGGCTTCACCCTACGGCGGCTTCACCCTCTACTTCAACACGCTGATGGACCTCAAGTCGCTGGAAGACAAGGTGATCATCAGGCCGGAACCCTGGCGCGAGTTCGACTCGTACTACTACGACTGGGAGCGCAGCTACACCCTGGCCTTCGACACCGAGCCGAGCACCGAATACACGATCACCATCCTGCCCGGTATGCAGGACAAATACGGCAACACCATCAGCGAGGGGCTGACCGTCACCTACACCACGGCCCCCTACCCGCCGGAGCTATCCATCCAGGCACCGGGCTGGGTGGGCATGTACAGCAGCCACAATCCCTCCACGCGCGTCTTCGTCACCCACCGCAACGTCACCCGGCTGGACCTGAGCCTCTACCGCCTGGGGCTGCCCGCCCTGGCCGAGCTAACCGGCCCGAACCAGTGGGAAGTGTGGGACTCGTTCACGCCCGCGCCCGCCGATCTGCTGCGCCGCTGGACGATTGATGTCTCCAGCCAGCAGAACGCGCTCCGCTATGAGCTGCTCTACATCGCCACCAGCGGCCCCAGCGGCCTGGAGAACATCGAATGCCTGGGCGCGCCCGCGCCGCAGGTGAGCATCGGCGACGTGGTCATCGTCACCGACAAAGACCAGCGCCCGCTCAACGTCCGCGCCGCGCCGAACCTGGGCGCGCAAACCGTCACCCAGGCCGCCGTTGGCGAGACGATGCAGGTCGTCGGCGGGCCGTACTGCGAGGGCGGCTACCTGTGGTGGAACGTGCGCCTGAACAACGGCATCACCGGCTGGGCTGCCGAGGGCGACCAGAGCGTTTACTACTACGAGCCGCTGGGCGCGCGCCAGACCGATCCGAATCAGCCCGGCGCGCAGCCGCCCGTCGAGTCGCAGAAGCCCCCGGCGCTGGCCCCTGGCGCTTACTTCCTGGAAGCCGGCTCACCGGAGACAGATCAGTGGGATGGCGACTCGCGCCGCCACGTGATGCTGGTGCAGTCGGTCAACATCACCCTCAAGTTCAGCCAGGACACGGCCCTGGCCTGGGTGACCGATCTGGCGAGCGGCGACCCGATCGCTGGCGCGCCGGTCATCTTCTACAACCAGGAGTTCAATCCGGTCGCCCGCGTCGTCAGCGACGAGAACGGGCTGGCCACGGCGACCATCCCCCACCTGAGCGACCTGTACACGACCGTTTACGCCAGCGTAGACGAAGGCGACTGGTTCGGCTTCGCCGCCAGCGCCTTTTCCGACGGCATGGACCCCTGGCAGTTCGACACATGGGCCGATTACCAGCCGGAAGACTTCAGCGTCTATCTCTACACCGACCGCCCCATCTACCGGCCCAACCAGCCCGTGTACTTCAAGGGCATCCTGCGCAGCCGCGACGACGTGACCTACACGCTGCCAGCCTTGCAGGAGGTGCCGGTCAAGATTTATGACGACCGGGGCGAGGTCATCTACGACCAGGTCTTGCCCGTCACAGCGCAAGGGTCGTTCAGCGGCGAATTGCTGCTCGGCCCCGAAGCGCCGCTCGGCTACTACCGCATCGTCGCCGAAGTCTCCAGCAACGCCCGCGAGTCCTTCAGCGTGGGCTTCAGCGTGGCCGAATACCGCGCGCCGGAGTTTCAGGTAGACGTCACCCCAGCCCAGGATCAGGTCGCCCAGGGCGACACCATCGAAGTGCTGGTCGAGGCGCGCTACTTCTTCGGCGGCGCGGTGTCCAACGCCGCCGTCGGCTACAGCGTGCTCGCCCAGGACTACTTCTTCAGCTACACGGGCGACGCGCCGGGCTGGTGGTCGTTCACCGACGAGAACTACGACTTCTACGCGCCGGAATACTACGGCCCCTATGGAGAGGTGATCGTCGAGGGCGAGGGCCAGACCGATGCCCTGGGCCGCTACCTGATCACGCTGCCCGCCGACCTGGGCGAGCGCGCCCGCAGCCAGACCTTCACCATCGAGGCGCGCGTCACCGATGAGAGCGACCAGCTTGTGGCCGGTCGCGCCCAGGTGATCGTGCACCAGGGCCTGGTCTATGTCGGCGTGCAGCCGGAAGAATACGTCGGCTTCGCCGGGCAGGATACCGCCGTCAATCTCCTGACGACGGACTGGGACAGCGCGCCCGTCGCCGGGCAGGAAGTCGCCTACGAGGTCGTCGAGCGGCGCTGGTTCAGCGTGCAGGAAGAGGACGAAGTTGGCCGCACCGTCTGGACGTGGGAAGTCGAGGAGCAGCCGGTCGAGGGCGCGAGTGGCACCGTCAGCACGAACGCCGACGGCCTGGCCCAGATCAGCTTCGTGCCGCCCGCTGGCGGCGTCTACAAGGTCTACGCCACCACGACCGACGCAGCGGGCAACCAGGTGCGCGCCAGCGCCTTCCTGTGGGTCAGCGGCCAGGAATTCGTCAACTGGCGGCAGGAGAACTCCAACCGCATCCAACTGATCACCGACGCCGACGAGTACGCGGTCGGCGACACCGCCGAGATCCTCATCCCCAGCCCCTGGCAGGGGACGGCCTGGGCGCTGATCACCGTCGAGCGCGGCGACATCCTGACGCACGAAGTTCTCAGGCTGGAGACGAACAGCACCGTCTATCGCCTGCCGATCAGCGAGGACTTCGCGCCCAACGTCTTCGTCAGCGTCGTGCTGGTCAAGGGCGTGGACGAGAACAACCCGACGGCGGCCTTCCGCATGGGCCTGGTCAATCTGCCCGTAGATACCAGCCGCCTGGTGCTGGACCTGGCCGTTGAGTCCAGCGTGGACGTGGCGGCGGGCGAGTTCGCCGGGCCGGGCGACACCGTGGAGTACACGATCACCGCCACCGACTGGGAAGGCACGCCCGTCCCCGGCGCGGAGATCGGCGTCAGCCTGACCGACCTGGCCGTGCTGACCATCGCCCCGGCCAACAGCGAGCCGCTGCTGCCCTTCTTCTACTCGCAGCGCGGCATCAGCGTGCGCACGGCCAGCCCGCTGACGATCAGCGTGGATCAGGCCACCCAGGTGATCATTGACACGATCAAGGGTGGCGGCGGCGGCTACGGCGAAGGTGGCCTCTTCGAGGTGCGCCAGGAGTTCGTGGACACGCCGCTGTGGGAGCCGTTCGCCCTCACCGACGAGAACGGCCAGGCGACCGTCTCCGTCACCCTGCCCGACAACCTGACGACCTGGCGGCTGGACGCCCGCGCCGTCACCACCGGCGCGGACGGGCCGATGCTCGTCGGCGAGACGACCTTCGACCTGCTCAGCACCAAGCCGGTGCTCGTCCGGCCCGGCACGCCGCGCTTCTTCATCGCCGGCGACAAGGCCACGCTGAGCGCCATCGTCAACAACAACACGGACGAGGCCCTGCTGACCGAGATCGCTTTGGAAGGCAGCGGCTTCCGCTTCGCCGAGGGCGTGCAGCCCATCCAGCAGGCCAACATCCCGGCCCAGGGTCGCGCCCGCATCAACTGGCAGGTCGAGATTCTGGACGTGTCCCAGGTGGACCTGACCTTCTACGCCAACGCCGGCGACGGCCAGTACACCGACGCCAGCAAGCCGACCATCCTGGGCGGCGATCCGCTGCCCGTCTACAAGTACGAAGCGCCGGAGACGGTCGGCACGGGCGGCGTGCTGCGCGGCCCGGAGGCGGGCAGCCGGACTGAGGCGGTCGTGCTGCCGCGCCGCTATGACGTGACGCAGGGCCAGCTCACCGTGCGCCTGGAGCGCTCGCTGGCCGCCGCCACCACCGATGGGCTGACCTGGCTGCGCAACTTCCCGCACTACTGCATCGAGCAGATCATCAGCCGCTTCCTGCCCAACGCCGTCACCCTGCGCGCCCTGCAAGACCTGGGTCTGGACGACCCGGAGCTGGCCGGGCACCTGGAGACGGAGGTCAACTACGCGCTGCAGCGGCTCTACGCCCAGCAGCACACCGACGGCGGCTGGGGCTGGTTCGTCCAGGACGACTCCAACCCGCTGGTCACCGCCTACGCGCTGATCGGGCTGGTCGAGGCGCAGCGCTCCGGCTTCGCCATCGAGCAGAGCGTCATTGACCGCGCGGCGACGTTCGTCACCGGCTCGCTGCGCACCATCCAGGAGCAGGATCAGCCCTGGGTGGTCAACCGCCAGGCGTTCCTGCTCTACGCGCTGGCCCGCACCGGTCAGGGCGACTTCCAGCGCGTCGTGCGCCTCTACGACGAGCGCGAGACGATGAGCCTCTACGCCAAGGCGTACCTGGCCCTCACCTTCCACCTGCTGGCCCCCGACGACGCGCGGGCGATGGAGCTGGTCAACGACCTGAACTCCGCCCTGGTCGTTAGCGCGACGGGCGCGCACTGGGAGGAGAGCTACCAGGACTGGTGGAACTGGAACACCGACACGCGCACCACCGCGCTCGGCCTGATGGCCGTCGCCCAGATTGACCCGCAGAACGACCTGCTGCCCAACGTCGTGCGCTGGCTGATGGTCGCCCGCAACGCCGACGCCTGGGAGACGACGCAGGAGACGGCCTGGGCGGTCATGGCCCTCACCGAGTGGATGACCCTCACCGGCGAGCTGTACCCGGACTACACCTTCGGGGTGACGCTCAACAGCGAGCGCCTGGCGCTAGAGAACAACACGGCTACGCCGGAGAATGTGCGCGAGACGGAGACGCTGATCGTGGATGTCGCCGATCTGCTGGCTGAGGAGGCCAACCGCCTGACCATCAGCCGCAGCGAGGGCGAGGGCAATCTGTACTACACGGCCCACCTCACCGCCTGGCTGCCCGTGCCGGAGATCGAGCCGCTCAACCGGGGGCTGATCGTCAGCCGCAAGTACAGCCTGCTCGCTGACCCCGACGCCGCGCCGATCACCTCGGCGGAAGTCGGGCAGCCGGTGCAGGTCACCCTGACCATCATCGCCCCCAACACCCTGCACTACGTCGTGGTGGAAGACCCCATCCCGGCGGGCAGCGATGCCGTCAACCCGAACCTGGAGACGAGCAGCATCGTCGGCACGCAGCCGGGCCTGAGCCGCGAGCGCCCGCTCAGCGAGGGCTGGGGCTGGTGGTGGTTCTCCAACATCGAGATGCGCGACGAGAAGGTGGTGCTCTACGCCACCTACCTGCCGCGCGGCACCTACCAGTTCAACTACGTGATCTACCCCAGTCTGGCGGGCGAATACAACGTCATCCCGCCGACGGGCTACGAGTTCTACTTCCCGGAGGTCTATGGGCGCGGCGCCGGATCGCTGTTCACCATCACCGGCGGGACGGAGTCCGACGCCATGCAGCCGGCTGAGGAGGCCGGCGGGGACTCGTAAGAGGGGGTAGCTGACGGGGCGCTGCCCGTAGAAAGCAGCCCCCGCTCTCTGAATGCGTAGGGGCGTATTGCAATACGCCCCTACGCCCCCTTCTGCTGCGTGCCTCCTGCGCGAATGCCCTACTCTTCTGCCAGGCACTCCGGCCCGTCCTGGTACGTCACCGGCCAGGCCAGCGCCTCAAACAGATGATCGCGCACATTGTCCGCCTCATACGCTGCGCGACCCTCTGGCGTGGCCTGGCAGCGATGACGGAACTTGATCAGGTAGTAGCCGCTGACCAGCAGGTAGGCCAGGGTCGTGTAGATGACTGCGCGGTAGAGCGTATAGACCGTTGGCCGCACCCACGTCAGGGCGGGCGGCTGGTTCACGCCGCGATTGATCACTTCGCGGCGCTCGCGGCGCAGCCGCCAGATGAAGGTGATCACCGTCAGCAGCACCGCAACGGTGCCCGCCACGCTTGCCGGAGTGATCAAGGCGCTATTCCCTCAGGCTATCATGCCCTGAGTCACAGGTATAGTCCGCGCCGCCGAAATGTCAAGTCAGCGATCAGCCAGTCAGCGGTCAGCAGATAGAGAACCCCCCTCGACTTCTCTTCTCTTTGCGCCCCGACAGCTCAGCCAATGCCAGCAAGAAGCCGGCGCGGGGCCGGCTTCTGAACACGATAGACGGGGCTTCAGCGATCAGCACTCGCTGAAGCCGCACGAATAGCACTTGCGACAGCCCTCTTCGTTGACCAGCGTGGCCGCCCCGCACTCCGGGCATAGGTCGCCCAGCGGGTGCGTGCGCAGTTGCAGCGCAAGCTGGCCCGGCGGTGGGGCAGGCGCTGCGCTATCACCTGCCAGGCGCGCCGCCTCCTCGCTCTCGTCAAGATATTCCTGCAACACCTGGGCGATGCCGTCGGGCAGGCTGCTGACGCGGTGCGGGCCAAAGCCGATGGAGCGCACGCCGCCGATGCCGCTCATCTGGCGCACGATTTCGCGCAGACGGTTGCGCTGCGTCACCGGCGAGGCCAGGCGCAGAATGTAGGAGATCAGGCGGCCCAGCGCTTCGGCGACCGCCGCCGTATCTGACCCGGCTTTGGCCGTGTGCAGGAAGATCTCGAAAGGCTCGCCCCTGCCCTCGCCGTTCTCGTTGACGGTGACGTAAGTCGTGCCGAGCGGAGTCTCCACCCGGTAGGTCTTGCCCTCCAGATGGCGCGGGCGCGGCTTCTTATCCTCGTTGAACAGGAGCGGCTGCACAACCGGCTGGTCGCCGCCTTCCTTTTTCTGGCGCGTCTCGGCGGTCTCCAGCACCACCTTTTCGCGGCTGCCGGTCACGTAGACGGTCATGCCCTTGCAGCCAAGCTCCCAGCCGAGCAGGTAGGCGGTGCGCACGTCGTCTTCGGTCGCGCCGGTGGGGAAGTTGACTGTTTTCGAGATGGCACTGTCGGTGAAGGCTTGCAGCGCCGCCTGCATCCGCACGTGCTCCTCGGCGGTCACGTCGCTGCTGACGACGAACACGCGCCGCACTTCCTCCGGCACGCCGGGCACGTCCTGGCACGTCCCGCTCAGGTTGACCTGCTCGACAATGGCAGCGATCTGCGCCTCGTCCAGCCCGGCCTCGCGCAGCGCCCGCTCGAACTGCGGGCTGGTGTATTGCAGGGTGAGCTGCCTGCCGTTGTCGTTGACGTAGCGCGTGTAGGCCAGGGCGAAGACCGGCTCGCAGCCGTAGCCCTCGATGCCGGCCACCGTCGAGATCGTGCCGGTCGGCGCGACGGTGAGCTGCGCGCCGTTGCGAATGCCATGCCGCTTGATCCCCTCCGCGATCTGCGGCCAGTCGAGCGGCGGGCGGCCCCAGTCGCGCGCGTAGGGGACGAGCGGCTGCGGCGGCTGCCAGTGCAGGTGAGCGGGATCGTACAGGCTGCCGTGAATGGCCGGGAATGGCCCGCGCTCCTCGGCCAGGGCGATGCTGGTGCGCATCGCGTGATAGCGCACGAACTCTATCACCTGGCTGGCGAACTCCTGGCCCTCCTCCGCCCCGTAGCGCACGCCGAGCGCGTACATCAGGTCGGCCAGGCCCATAATGCCCAGCCCGATACGCCGGACGCGGTGCGCCGCCTCTTTCAGTTGGGGCACGGCGGGCACATAGGCGTTGACGCTGACCACATCGTCCAGGAAGCGCGTAGACAGCGCCACCGTCTCAGCCAGCCTGTCCCAATCCATGCGCCGGTCTGCGGTGAGGTGCTGGGCCAGGTTGATGCTGCCCAGGCAGCAGTTCTCAAAAGGACCCAAATACTGCTCGCCGCAGGGGTTGGTTGACTCCAGCTCATACAGGTGCGGGACGGGATTCTCACGGTTGGCCGTGTCCAGGAAGAGCACGCCCGGCTCGCCGTTATGGTGCGCCTGGCGCACGACCTGGCCGAACAGGTCGCGGGCGCGCACCGTATGCCAGACTGTGCCATCGTGCGGGTTCACCAGGTCGAAGTCGCCGTCTGCTTCCACCGCGCGCATGAAAGCGTCGGTGATACCGACCGAGATGTTGAAGTTGGTGATGGCGTTCTCGTCGGTCTTGCAGGTGATGAACTCGCGGATGTCGGGGTGATCCACGCGCAGGACGGCCATGTTGGCCCCTCTGCGCGAGTTGTGAGTCACCCAGCCGCCAGCCAGATAGGTGTGGTTGTCGTCCACTTCGAGATCGAGCGTCAGCGATTCGCCCGCCTCCTCAACCGCCAGCACCGACACAAACCACAGGTTGTCCACCGGACGGGCGTGCGCGGCGAAGTCCTCGTGCTGGCTGCTGAGCAACTCGTAACCGGAGAGCGTCAACTGGCGATCACCGCGCGTATAGCGCAGCAATTGCTTGCGCAGCCGGGGATCGGTGGCGCGAAACTTCTTTCCCGTACCCCGCCCGTGCGCATCAATCTGCGGCAGGCTGATGGCCTCCAGCACCGGCTCGACCCAGTAGGCTGCATGAGGCAGGGGATACGTCACCTCCCGCGAGAGGTCTGGCTCATAGTCCAAACAGGCCGCGAAGCGAGAGCCAGCATCACAGCCGATGCGCTCACACCACGCCTGCAACCCGGCAAACGAATGTACACGCAGCAACCACATGGGCGCGCTGCCGTAGCGGTCGGTGGACTGCGGGTGGCGCGCTAGCCGCACAGGGCAGCCCAACCCGATCAAGAGCACCGCCACTTCGCGGATCAGCGCCTCTGAGCTGCTCAGCAGTTGTGGATAGCCATGAGAAAGCGAGCCATCCGCCTCGAACAGGCCGCGCAGGTATGCGCCGACAACATCAGGCGGACTCTGTCGGATCAGACGCGGCACCCGCACCTGCGTGCTCGACAGCTTGTGCAGTCCATTGAGGATCAGGAAGTCCTTAACAGCCCGGTTGTCCACCCAGAAAGTCGCTGAGGCGTCATGCGCTTTCTGTTGGCGGTGAACATGCGTTTGCTCGCCAAACAGCCGTTTGAAGAGGGCCGGCACCTCACTTAGAAGGTAGCTGCTGTGGGCGACCGTCACGCCCACGCGGTGATCCTGCTCGCCGCTGGCGACAAACCCATCGCCGGCCAGATAACCGAGGAAGAAGGCGAATTCCTCATTCAGAACAGCGGGTAGGTTGGGCATCACCTGGTTACCGCGCCGCCGCACAGGATGGCTCAGCGCCTGGCGCTGACCCTGGTGCTGGCCCAGCTTGACCAGCGCCGCATCGCCCGGCTGAAGCTCATCGAGGCGTCGCCAGGCCGGGCCTTCCACCGTCATCACCTTGATCTTGTGATCGGGCGTGCCCGCCAGCTCCAGTCCCTCTTCGGTACGAACTCGCAGCACCCGCGCTACGCCGTTGTTGTACACCTGCCGCGACTCGCGCTGACCCTCATCGCTCGCCACGGTCAGGCGGTGCGGGCGCCAGCCCGGCTCGCCGTGCGTGACGATCTCACCCAGATAGAGCGCCCCCTCAGCCGTGAAAACCAACGTGTCCGGCACCAGGCACCCGCCCTGGGCGATCTCCCCAAACGCCTGATCGTAGACGCGCAGGAAGCCGACCGGCCCGGTCGCCTCGCCGCTTGAGGAGCGCACCAGCGCCCCTTTGGGTCGCAGCCGGCTGAACGAGAAGCCGTTGCCCCCGCCCGTCTGCTGGATCAGCGCGGCGTGGCGCAGCGTCTCGAAGATGCCCGACCCGGTGCGCCCCATGTCATCGTCAATGGGCAGCACAAAGCAGGCCGCAAGCTGGCCCAGCGGCGTCCCCGCGCCGGTGAACGTGGGGCTGTTGGGGAAAAAGCGCAGCGTGGTCAGCAGGTCGTAGAAGTGGCGGGCCGTGCCCTCTACGTCCCCACCGTGTTCTTCTTCGGCCTTGGCGATGTTGTACGCCACGCGCCAGAACATCTCTTGCTCAGTCTCAACGGGCTGCCCATCGTCGCCCCGGCGCAGATAACGCTTGCGCAGCACCGTGCGCGCGTTATCGGCCAGCGCGATCGGGCGCGCCAGGTCTGGCGGCAGCGGAGTTTTCTGGAACCCGTTCGAGCGCGTATCAACCGCCTTCTTCTGATCGGCTCGGCCCACCATCTGTCACTCCTTGCCCAGCTATAGCGGGTGCCGCAGCACCCCTCTGTTCTCTGACCAAAGACAAAGCGATATCTGCAGCCTTGCTGTGCAGCAAGGCCGGCCCCAGGCTATCGAGTTCTCTGATACTTCCTGCTTTCAGGACGCCGCCGGTTATGGGGGCGCGCCAGCGCCTTCCGCCGCGTTACCTGGTGACTGCGAGCCGCCTGCCGGAGCAGTTGCCCCCTTGCCCGCCCCTGTATTGCCCTGTTCGCCCAGCAGCCCGTCAATGATGTCGCGCACGCTGGTCAGGCTGTCCAGTCCCAGATAAACAATCGCGTAACGGATGTAGGCGATGGGATCGAGTGTCTTGAGACCCTCGATCACCATATCGCCCACCACCCGGCTGGAGACTTCGTCCCGCCCCAATTGCTGCAAATGCGTTTCGATGCGATCCACCAGCGCCTTGATCTCGGCGGCCTGGATGGGCCGCTTGGCGCACGAAATCTGGATGCCGCGAATCAGCTTCTCGCGGTCGAACGCCTCGCGATCCCCGCTGCTCTTAATCAGCAGGGGAGTCGAGCGCAGCACCCGCTCGTAGGTGCTGAAGCGCCGCCCGCATTTCTTACACTCGCGGCGGCGGCGGATGCCCCCCTGCGTGTCGCGGGTGGTATCTATGACGCGCGACTTGTTATCCGCCTCGCAATATGGGCACTTCATACCCGGCCCTTTCTGCGCCAGACGCGCCCGCTTCTCTCCCACTCGCTTGTGGCCAGGCAGCCTGCGCAGGCTCATCCAAAAGCGCGCGGGCCGCCTGGCCTCTGCGCGCCAGCAGGGTCCTCTGCGCCAGAGACAGCCGCCCACAGCAGCTCATTATCAAGATTCTCTTAAGTGCGCGTATGTGTCTGCCCGCCCCTGTTATCCCACAGCAGTTGTGGGATAAACCGCCATATATAGGGGTTCTTGTGGGATAACACCCCTGTATATGGCCGTTGATGGGCTTTCACTGTAACACGAACCGGGGGACTGCGCCTATAGTACCAGAGTACTAATCGGCCCTTTCATTAAGAAACTTCAATCCTTTCTCCATCGGCGGGCAAGCGTCCAAAAAAAGACGCCTTCCGCCGGGTGACAGGCATCCCTGACGGAAGGCGACCGATCCACGAGGGTCAGCAGGCAGAGCAAAACCGACGCTGGCGCGCCACGCACGCGGCCCCACCGCGCCTGGTCAATGCCGGCGCGCGGGGCCAGCGCAGGATGGCCGGCGCGCCTAGGAGCGGCGGCGCAGGAAGGCCGGGATGTCGAGATCGTCCGTATCGTACACCTTA
Source organism: Anaerolineae bacterium (assembly GCA_027494015.1). The sequence goes on along the minus strand of JAOSJP010000012.1, from coordinate 250,835 downwards.
CGCTTGAAGTCGTCGGCCACGGGGCGCGCTGCCGGCGGCTCTGGCTCGATGTCGGCTTCCTCTTCCTCGACGGGCATCTCTGGCACAGGCGGGCGCTGCACGGCGCGCGGCGCCGGCTCGGGCCGCGGAATGCGCTGCGGCTGCTGCACCGGGCGGCGGGCCGCGACGCGCGTCTGCTCGAAGCCGGTGGCGATCACCGTGATACGAATCTCGTCGCCCATGTTTTCGTCAATGACCGCGCCGAAGATCAGGTTGACATCCGGGTGCGCCGTCTCCTTGATGATCGCCGCCGCCTCATTGACATCGAACAGGCTCATCGCTGGGCCGCCGGTGACGTTGAACAGGATGCCGCGCGCGCCGTCAATGGTCACGTCGAGCAGTTTGCTGCTGATCGCCTCTTCTGCCGCCTTGCGCGCCCGGTCGTCGCCGTTGGCGCGCCCAACGGCCATCAGCGCCGCGCCGCCTTCCGACATAATCGTGCGCACGTCGGCGAAGTCCAGGTTGATCAGGCCGGGCACGGTGATCAGCTCGGAGATGCCCTGAATACCCTGGCGCAGCACATCGTCGGCCATGCCAAAGGCGTCCTGCAACGTCGCCTTCTTGTCCACGATCTGCAGCAGGCGGTCGTTGGGGATGACGATCAGCGTATCCACCTGGCCTTTCAACGCTTCAATGCCCGCTTCGGCGGTCTGAATGCGGCGAGCGCCTTCGAAGGTGAAGGGGCGCGTCACCACACCGATGGTCAGCGCGCCAAGCTCCTTGGCGACCTGGGCGATGATCGGCGCGCCGCCGGTGCCTGTCCCGCCACCCATCCCGCAGGTGATGAAGACCATATCCGCGCCGCGCATCACTTCATAAAGCTCGTCGGCGCTCTCTTCGGCGGCCTTGCGCCCAACGTCCGGATTGCCGCCGCAGCCCAGGCCGCGCGTCAGCTTGTCGCCAATGCGCACGCGCGTCTTGGCTTTGCTGAGTATGAGGGACTGCGCGTCGGTGTTGATGGTAATGAACTCGACGCCGCCCAGCCCTTCTTCGATCATGCGGTTGACAGCGTTGCCCCCGCCGCCGCCGATGCCGACCACTTTGATGCTGGCGAAATTATCCACCAGCCCCATCGCGTCCATTCCTAGCAAGTCCACCATACCAATACCCTCCTGGACAGTCATGCCTGCGATGTTTCTTGACCGTCCGGCCCTGTTGCACGCGCCCGGTGCCCCCTGCCGGCCAGCTCGGTCCCACCCACATCGAACACGGATTATGTTGTATTGTAAGGCATTTTTGTTTTCGCGAAAATTGTAAATGCTGCAATGTTGCAGAGCGCGCCGATCTCCTGCTCTGCCCGCTACTCGCCGGTTTCCTCGCTCGGCAGCAGGCGCTCGACCACACCCCGGAAGAACCCGCGCACCCGGCCAGACCCGTGCGAGTTCGAGTGCCTGCGCAGCGCTTCGCGCCGGTCGTCCTCAATGTCCATGATCAGCCCCAGCTTGAGCAGGCCCACGCTGGTGCTGTAGGCCGGGCTTTTGAGCGCCTCGGACATGCCCGTGACGCGCTCTGGCTGGCCCAGGCGCACCGGTATCCGCAGCACATCGGCAGCCACCACCTTGATGCCCGGCAGCAGGCTGCTGCCGCCGGTGAGGACAATGCCCGCCTTCAGCAGCCCGTCGTACCCGCTGCGCTTAGCCTCTTTCAGGATCATCTCGAATACCTCGGCCACGCGCATGTGCACGATGTGCGCCAGATCGGTGCGCTGGACTTTGCTGGGCAGCTCTTCGCCGAACGGCTGGATGGGGAACGCCTCCAGCGAGCTGACAGCTTTCGGGTCGGCGTGACCGTGCGTCAGCTTGACCGACTCCGCCAGCTCGGTCGGCAGGTGCAGCCCATAGGCGATGTCGTTGGTGATGTGCTGCCCACCCACACCGAGCACAGCAGTGTGCCACACACTGCCGTCCACGAAGATAGCCAGGTCGGTCGTGCCGCCGCCGATGTCCACGATCATCACGCCCGCCTCGCGCTCTTCCGGCGTCAGCACAGTGTCGCCGGCGGCCAGCGGGTTGAGGATGAAGCGATCCACCAGCACGCCCGCATCCTCGACGCACTTCTCCAGATTCTTGACGCCCTGCGTCGAGGCGGTGATGATGTGCGCCTCCACTTCCAGGCGGAAGCCGAGCATCCCCAACGGGCTGCGCAGCCCCGTTTGCCCGTCGAGGCTGTAATTGCGCGGGATGACGTGCAGCACCTCGCGACCATGCGGCAGGGTCACGGCCCGCGCCGAGTCCATCGCCCGCTCCAGATCGTCAAGCTGCACGCCGCGCTGGTTGGGAATGCCGACCGCCCCCCGGCTGTTGATCGACTCGATGTGCCCGCCGGCCAGCGAGACAAACGCGCGGCCAATCTCGTAGCCGCTCGTCTTCTCCGCCTTGTGCACCGAAGCCTGAATGGAAGCGCTGAGGGCGTTCAGGTCGGTGACCATGCCCTTGCGCATCCCCTGCGACGGCTCGATGCCCAGGCCCAGCACGTACACGTCGCTGTCGCGCACTTCGCCGACGATGGTGCAAACCTTCGTCGTGCCAACATCAACCCCTACAACCAGTTCGCCCATGATGACTGATGATTTCTTGTGTAATATCCCGCGCGCCGCCCAGGGCTGACTGCCCGCGCGCAGGGGCCGCCCACCTGACGCACCTGCTCAACTGTTGTGCCACAACACCGTGTAATAGGGCCGGTCCGGGTCCGACATGACGATCTCGCCCGGCTGCACCTGGCTGACGATCTCGGCGACCAGCGCGTTATAGACGCGCAGCTTGGCATCCATATCCTCACCCGTGCCAAACCACACCGTCCAGCCGCGCCCGTCGTGATACCCCAGGCCCTTCAGCGAGTCATAGAGCAGCACGTCAATGTTCGGGTAGCGGTAGCGCAGCGCCAGCGCTCCCTCGACCACCGTCTTGGGAATTTGCTGGCCCACGCTGATCGGCTCCGTCGCGTTCGGCACCACAACGCGCAGCAATCCCTCGATATCCTCGCGCTGCATCATCACGATCCCGTTCACGTCCACCCACACGCGAATCTGCTGCTCCCAGATCAGCGCCGGCTCGCGCTCCACGACGATGATCTGCACCGCGTTGGGCGGCCAGCCGACCAGGACGGTCGCATCGGCGATGTTGGGCACCTCTTCCAGCCGCTCGGCCACGTCCGCCGGATCAATCCAGAAGACGTGCTGCCGGGCGACATCGCTGTAGCGAAAAATCTCCTCGCGCGCGACGTATTTCTCCCCGCCGATAGCCACTGAGCTGACGTAGAACGCTTCCATGCTCAGAAACAGATAGAGCACGAACCCGAAGCCGATGACCAGCAGCGCCGAGACGACCCGCCAGTTGAGCACCTGCCAGATGCTCACCCGGCGGCGGCGACGAGCCGTCCCTTCCCCCAGATGACGCTCAGTCACGCGCTCGCGGCGCGCTCGCCGCTCGGAGCGGCGCTGACGCAGGCTTGTCGGGGCGCTGCCCGCCGGCAGCGCCTGCGAGCGCGGCTGCATCCGCTGCAAGCCGCGCGCCGGAGGCCCGCTCACCGTCGCCGCACCCACCGGGCGCACGTGACCCCGGTCGGCAGTTTCACGACGCCGCGCACGTCTCGGTCGGGTGTGGACTGGAAAACGCATTGAAGTCTATCAGGCCCCTGGCTGTCGCACTGCGGTGAAGAAGTCCGGTTGCTCCCCTGATTGACCTCTCACCCACCCCGGTCGTCGGACTTTCCCACAGACAATCCCACTATATTCCAACATGGCTCAAAAGTCCAATTAACCAAAGACGGGAAAGGCAGGGCAATCGCATCAAAATCCGCCGCACATCAGCCGGCTGACCCCACCCCCGGTCAGCGCACAGGCCCACCCGCAGGGACGCTGCTCTGCTGCGCCCGGCCCACAACCAGACTTCCGAAGTTTCGGAAACTTCGGAAGTCTATCGGCGCAGCACCTCTCCCTCTGACCTCCTCTCCGCAAAGCCAGGGAGGGAAAAAGTGCCGCGTCTGGCGATCAAAGTCCCCCTCTCTAGCTCGGCTGGAGAGGGGGATTTAGGGGAGAGGCAGCGTAGGGGCGCATCGCATACATTCCAGACCGGGCTGCGGAAGTCCCCAAACTCCGGAAGTCCGGTTCTGCGCCCTGGACGGCGACGCTCACGCTGCTGAGGGCGAGTCACAGCCTCATGATAGGAAATTCATGCAAATTTCATAAATGGGCGCACGGGCATTTCGCCAGCATCATGAGGGGGAAAGGAAAAGACCGCAGGCGCTAAGCCCTTCCCTTCTTGTGGGTGGGGGGAAAGCAGCTTCGCAAATGGTCTTTCAGGATGAGGCGCTGACCTCCGGCACATCCCACACCCGCACGACGCCATCGGCCCCGCCCGCCGCCACCTGGCGACCGTCAGCGCTGAAGCCCACCGTCGTTGCTGCCGTCCCGCCGCCTTCCAGCACGGCCAGCTCGCGGTCGGTCAGCGCGTCCCACAGGCGCACATCGCCATCCGCGCTCGCCGAAGCCACCGTGCGCCCGTCCGCGCGAAAGGCCACGTCCAGCGCCGGCGCGCGGTGCCCGCGCAGCGTGCCAAGCGGCGCGCCCTCTTCCATGCCCCACAGGCGCACCGTGCGGTTGTGGCAGGCCGCCGCCAGCACCGAGCCGTCCGGGCTGAAGGCGACCGCGTGCACCACGCCCGCGTCGGCAGGAAAGCGATGGATGCGCTCCCAGCGAAAGGCGTCGTAGACGCGCACCACGCCGTCTTCGGCGGCGGCGGCCAGCAGCGAACCGTCCGGGCTGAAGGCCACGCCGGTGACGCGCCCGGCGAATTCCGTCAGCGCGCGCACCTGCTCGCCCGTCGCCACGTCCCACACGCGGGCGATGTTGTCGGCCCCCGCCGAAGCCAGCCACGCGCCATCGCCGCTGAAAGCCAGATCGAGCAGCGGCTCGGTGTGCCCGTCGAACGTCACCAGGGTCACCCCCGAAGCAGCGTCTTCAACGCGCAGCGATCCGTCCTGCCCGCCCACCGCCAGCATCGCCCCATCCGGGCTGTAGGCCACGCAGCGCAGCGCCAGCGGCTCGCCGAGCCGCGTCGCGCGCAGCGTCCCGGCGTCCACGTCCCAGATGCGCAGCACATCCTCGTCGCTGGCCGTCACCAGCAGCGGCTCCGCCGGGTGCCAGGCCAGCGTGTGCACGCTGTCCATGTGCCCCTGCACCGTGTGGACAAGCTGCGCCGTGCCGGTCATCGCGTCCACCTGCCAGACGCGGATGGCGTGATCCCAACTGGCGACGGCGATGCGCCCCCCATCCGGGCTGAACGACGCCGCGATGACGCCGCCCGCATGACCGCCCAGGCTGCCCAGGTAGTCGCCCGTCGCCGCAGACCACAGCACAACCTCGCCGTCGCTGCCACACGAAGCCAGCGTCGGCCCGGCGGTGCCCCACTGCGTGCTGTAGACGACGCGCTCCGTCACGCCGGCGTGCGCTTCCATGATGAACAGGTCTTCGCCCGTCCGTGCATCCCACACCCAGGCCGTGCCATCCACGCGCGCGGCGGCCAGCGTCGCCCCGTTGGGACTGCACGCGATATGGGCGATCCACGCGCCCGCGCCGTGCATCTCGCGCTCAAAGGCCCCCGTCGCCGCATCCCACAGCCGGACAAAGCCATCGAAGCTGCCGGTTGCCAGCAGCTTGCCGTCCGGCATCCACGACAGGCCGTAGACTGGCGGCGGGCCGTCCTCGCCGTCAGGATCGTGGCGCTGCGGATTGATCGTGAAGCGCTGCCGCCCGCGCTCAAGCTCCCACACGCGCACCACACCGTCCTGTCCGCTGGCGGCCAGCAGTGCCCCGTCTGGGCTGAAAGCGACCGCGTCCACCTGCCCATAGAATCCCGCGAAGACGTGGCGCAGCGCCGGCGGCTGACCCTCCGCCAGCGCCCACACGCGCACCGTCCCGCTCTCCGTCCCGGCGGCGATCAAGCTCCCGTCCGGGCTGAACGCCAGGTTGAGCAGGGGGTCCTCATGAGGCACCGCCAGGCGCGGCGGCGCGTCCAGGTTCGCCGCGTCGTACAGCCAGATGCCCAGCGACCCCGCCACGCCGAGCGCGCGCCCGTCCGGTGTCCATGCCAGGTCGGTGATGCGGCCCCGGCCCAGTAATCGTGCCTCGTGTGTCATGCGGCGTTGCTCCATAAAAGGTGGTTGGTGATTGGTGGTTGGTGATTGGTTGTTGGTTATCGGCGATCAGTGATCAGTGGTCAGCCAGGGCGCTTCGCTGCATCCGCAGGGACGCTGCTCTGCTGCCTCTGGATTTGCACCCTGCAATCAGCACCCAGGCCCGGACAGGCGACGGTCACGCGCCAATAGACCTGCCGCCCACTGACAACTGACAACTGATCACTGCTCATCCATCCCCCCACTCCCCGATCAGCTCGATCTCCAGTTGCAGCGCGACGCCCAGCTTGTCCTGTACGGTGCGCTGCGCCAGCGCGATCAGCGCGCGGTAGTCAGCGGCGGTGCCTTCGCCTGTGTTGACGATGAAATTGGCGTGCACCGGCGAGATTTGCACCCCGCCGATGGTCGTCCCCTTCAGGCCCGCCGCTTCGATCAGGCGGCCCGCGTAGTCGCCCGGCGGATTCTTGAAGATACTGCCCAGCGACGCGCCCGGCGGCTGCGTGCGCTTGCGGTGCGCGACGAAGCTATCGGCCCGCGCGTTGAGCGCGCCGGGATCGTGACCCGGCTCCAGGATCAGCGTGGCGGCCAGGACGACGTAACGCCCCCGCTCGCCCTTGAGCGCCGAGGAGCGGTACCCATAACGCATCTGGCCGGCACCCCATAGCTCGACATGCGGGCGATCCTCCAGGCTGAGGGTCTCCACCCAGCGCACCGCGCCGGCCATGTCGCCGCCGTGCGCGCCGGCGTTGTTGATGACCGCCCCGCCGACCGTGCCCGGCACGTTGACCGCCCACTCCAGCCCGGCCAGGCCCTGGTTCATGCAGCGCCGGGCCAACGTCGAGAGATTCGCGCCACTCTCGGCCACGACCCGCCCGTTCTCCTCGAAACGAAAGGCCTTGGCGTGGTTGATGATCACCAGGCCGCGATAGCCGGCGTCGGCCACCAGCACATTCGCGCCGCTGCCCAGCACAATCCAGGGAATATCGTGGCGCGCGGCCAATGTCACCGCGTCGGCCAGGTCGGTCGTGCTGTTGGCGACCACCAGCGCGTCCGCCGGGCCGCCCAACCGCGCGACCGTGTAGCGGGCCAACGGCTCGTCACGCTTCATCACCGCCCCGAATTGCTCGGCCAGCGGCTGATAGCGATCGCTCATGGTTGCCCCTCCCCGGAACTCAGCGCGTCGAGCACCTGGCGGCCAATCTGCGGCGCGTCGCCCGCCGAGAGCAGCACGATCGCGTCGCCGGGCTGAACGCAAGCGATCAACGCCTGCGCTGTCGCCTCCAGCGAGCCAGTATAGCGCACATCGGGGTGCCCGTCAGCGGCAATCTGTCCGGCCATGCCCGCCGCGTCCAGGCCCGGCGAAGCTGCCTCGCGCACTGAATACACGTCCGTGACCAGCACGTGATCGGCGGCGACGAAGGCAGCAGCGAACTCGCCGGCCAGGGCGCGCATCCGCCCGTAGGTGTGCGGCTGCCAGACCGCCCACAGATCGCGCAGCCCAGGGCGGGCGCGCAGCGCCTCCAGCGTGACGCGCACGGCGGTCGGGTGGTGAGCGTAGTCGCTGATCACGGTCACGCCGCCAGCGACGCCCAGCACCTCGGCGCGGCGGCCCGTGCCCAGGAAGCTGCCCAGCGCCCCCGTCGCGACTGTGAAGGGCACGCCCGCCTGCTCAGCAGCGGCCATCACCGCCAGGGCGTTGAGGACGTTGTGCCGCCCGGCCAGCGCCAGCCGGACACGCCCCAGGTTCTGCGCCCCGCGCCAGACGGTGAAGAGGGTGCCGCCAGCAGAATCGGGGGCGAGGTCGCTGGCCCGCCAGAATGTCTCGCCAACAGCGCCAGCGAACCCGTAGAAAGCGACGGGATGTCCGGCAGCGCGGCGCGCTTCGCCCAGGGCGCGCGCCTCTGCGTCCTCGGCGCAGACGACCAGCAGCCCATCGTCCGGCAGCAGCGCGGCGAATTCGGCGAAGGCGGCGCGCACGTCGTCCAATGTTGGGTAGCAGTCTGGGTGGTCGTGCTCGATGTTGGTGATGATCGCCATCTGCGGGCGCAGGCCGAGGAACATGCGGTCGTACTCGTCCGCCTCGATGACGAAATGCGGCCCGCGCCCGACTCCGGCATTGCTGCCGGTGTTGCGCAGCACGCCGCCAATGATGTAGGTCGGGTCCAGCCCGGCCTCGCACAGCGCATGAACCAGCAGAGCGGTGGTCGTCGTCTTGCCGTGCGTCCCGGCGACGGCGATGCCCACCTGCCCGGCCATCAGTGCGCCGAGCAGCTCGCGCCGGCGCAGCACAGGGATGCCCGCCGCGCGCGCCGCCGCGACCTCCGGGTTGTCCTCCCCTGCCGCCGACGTGACCGCCACCAGGATCGGCTCCGGCGATGTGGGCCGCCGCGTGCCCCTCGTAGATCGTCGCGCCGGCGGCGGCCAGGGCGCGCGTCAGGTCGTTGACGCCCAGGTCGGAGCCGCTGATCGAGTAGCCGCGCCCCAACAAAATGCGGGCAATAGCCGACATGCCGAAGCCGCCGATGCCGATGATATGAATGTGTTGGCCGGGGGAAAGAGTCATGGAGCAGGAGTCCAGTGTTTGAGCGTGTGCAGAGCTGCGATACAGCGACGCAGGCTGTCCGAGCGTTGGGCGGCTTCCTCAGGACGCCATTGCGCGGGACTCGCTACCGTCACATATTCAATGAGGCGGGCTGTATAAGCTGGCCCGACCTTCGCCCCGCTGCCAGGGCGCGGCACCATGTCGTCCCGAACATCTCGGCGTTTGCTCTGGCGCGCCAGGCTAACCAATGCGGCTTTAGGATCAGGCTCAGCTTCTGGCTGAAAGGGAAGTCTGTTCTGGGGAACAGCTAGAAACTCTGCCAGCGTATCCCTGTCTGCTAGAAGCCAGGCTTCAACAGCGCGCACCGCCACGCGGAACTTCATGCCAGCGCCTGGATGTGGCAGATGTTGCCGGATCAGCAAAGGGGCACACTCCGGCGCTTTATCAAGGTCAACTACTGCTACCCAGGGCGAGAATCTGGCAGCCTGGTTGTAGTCTGGCAGCACGCGCAGGAGGTAGTCTTTCCCTTTCTCTCCAAAGGTTCTGCCACAGGGAAGTCCCACCAGTTCGAGGATGCGTTGGACGACAACCCTGTCGGTGAGGCCCTCCACCAGCAGGCTAATAGCGGGCGCGCCGTCGGACATGTCAAGCCCTCACCACAGCGCCAACTGAGTGGCCTTCTCCGGTTGGGTGTAGGAGATGGCTACATCGCCCGGCGACACCCCCGCTTCCAGCAGGGTCTTGATCTCGGCGATCTCGGCCCCTACTCTGACCTGACTTCCCTCCTGCTCAGGGACGAAAAGCAATATCTCGTCTGCCGCGATGCCTTCCGAAAGCAATTCGGCGCTGTGGGTGCTCACTATCACCTGGCGTGCGTCCTTGCGATCCCGCGATACCCGCCACATCATCTGCGGTATATGGCGCACAACCGCCGGATGCAAAGACAACTCTGGCTCTTCCAGCAAGAGGGGGCCACCGCCTTCCAGCAACGACCAGAGCAGCCCCAGCAGGCGCAGCGTGCCGTCGGAGAAATCAGCTTCAGTTTGCCACGCGCCATGCGGACGCCAGTGCTCGTAGTTGCCGGACAGGTGCGGCACGCCCCGCCCGTCCCTTTCCAGACGAAGCCCTCGAAGCTGGGGGACCGCCACCTGCAAGGCCGCCGTGATTCTGCCCAAGCGCGCGTCGCGCGTCCTGGCATTGGTGCGGGCTATCCGTTCCAGGAGATCTCCCCCGTAAGGATCAATAACGTCCCCTTGCCAGCGGTCGGGAGAGCGCACCAATTGAGGCACCAGGTGAAAGTAGCTGACCTTCTCGAAAAAATCGGCGATGGGCCGGAAGTCGCGGTTGGCAAAGGTCTGCTCCAGGTGCGTCTGGCGCAGGCGCTCCGGGTCATCCTCGTCAGCGCTATCCGGGCGGCTGAGGATGAGGGCTTCCCCCTGCCAGGCGCGCTCTTCTTTGAGCACAGGCCGGCGCTGTTTGTCCTGGGCAAAGGCAATCCGGTAGCGCCAGTCGCACTCCGCGCCCTCGGCCTGCAAACACACTTCTACGGCGATATCTGGATAGCGGCGTGCCGCGAGATTCCTGATGCTGGAGACGCCTCCGCGACTGGTCACCGCCTGCTCAAAACCGCCGCCGGGCACCACCAGGTCGCGCAGGAAGCGAAACACGTCCAGGAAGTTCGACTTGCCGGAAGCATTTGGCCCGACCAGGAAGGCGCGATCTTGCAGGCGCACATCCACCCGGTCGAAATTACGCCAGTTTTCGAGGATGACTTGGGAAAAGCGCATCGTCGCCAGGCTCCTGTCCCTCAGGCCACTGAGACGACCGTGAAGCGCGTCAGACCACCACGACGATGACGAAGACGAACAGCGCGATCATCATGACCGAGAGGACACCCCCATCGCCGCCCAACATCCAGCTTAGCGGCAGGATGTTGACCATGTCGGCGCTGGCCGAGCCAGGAGCGACGGGGATGATGTGCGGGCTGAGGGGATACTCGAGGTTGTCCATGTACCACCACAGCGAGCCGATCAGCAGGTAGGCGTTCCACCCGCCGACAAGCGCCCCCAGGATGCCGTCCTGCAAGCCCTCGCGGTTGGAGCGCCCGCGCCCGCTGCGCGACAGCATCTCCGGCGGCGTCTGGTAGGCGAAGAAAGCGATGCCCAGCAGAATGGTTGCCTGCAGCCAGAACTTCGAGCCTTGCTCGCCCCTGGTCAGCGGGTCAATGAGGATCGTCTCGAATTGCTTGAGTGTGAACAGAGCCAGCACGATGCCCGCCGTGGCGATCAACTCCTTCGTCCAGCCGCGCATGAAGCCGATCAGGGCGAACATCCCAATCATCAGGATCATGAAGCTCGACAGTTGTATCATGGCGCATCGCCCCCCGCCGACAGACCCTCTACGGCACGCGCCGTGCGCAGCGCAGCGTGGCCCCGCCCCCTATTGTAAGCGAACTGATCGCAGCGGCAAAATGACAGCGCCGCGCGCCTCATCCCCCCGCCCGCTCGGCCAGCAGCCGGGCGATATTCTCCGCGCCGTCCGAGCGCTTGAGCGCCGCCATCGCCGCGCGCATCGCCGCCAGGCGCTCTTCATCATAGAACAGGGCGCGCACGGTGGGCAGCAGCTCCTCGCCCAGCCGCTCGTCGTCCAACCGCAGCGCCGCCCCGCGCTCAACCAGCCAGTCGGCGTTGACCTTCTGGTAGCGCCACGCCCAGGGATACGGCACGAGAATCGCGGGCAGCGCCAATTCCGGGTACTCGGCCAGCGTCGCCGCCCCCGCCCGGCTGACCACCAGATCGGCGGCGGCGAACGCCCCCCCGATGTCCGGCAGAAAGGCATGAATCTGGTAATGCGCCCGCTGCGCCTCGCTCAGCGCGGCGTGCTGCGCCTGAACCGTCTCCCAGTCAAGCTGCCCGGAGATGTGCACGATTTGCGCGCCGTCCGCCAGCAGCGCCGGCGCAACCTCGGCCATCGCCGTGTTGATGCTGCGCGATCCCCGGCTGCCGCCGAAGACCAGCAGCGTCTTGCGCGCCGGGTCCAGCCCCAGGGCGCGGATGCCCGCTTCGCGGCTGGCGCTGAGAATCTCCGGGCGCAGCGGGTAGCCGGTCGTCACCACGCGCTTGCCGGGGAAGAAGGCGGCGGTCTCCGGCACGGTCGCGGCGATGGTGTGAGCGAAATAGCGCCCCAGCAGCTTGAGCGTCAGGCCCGGCTCGATGTCCGGCACGTAGATGACGATTGGGCGGCGCAGCAGCCAGCATGCCGCCGCCATCGGGAAGCCAACCCACCCGCCCGTCAGGAAGAGCGCCTGGGGGCGCAGCCGGAGCACCAGGAACAGCGATTGGACGATGCCCAGCGCGATCTTGACCGCGCTGACGATCTGCCCCCGGCGCGGGATGCCGTGCAGCGGCCCGGCCAGCACCTCGTGATAGCCGTCGAAGGTCACGTCGGCGCGCCGCACGAGGTCGCGGGCCATGTCGCCGCGCGCGCCGACGAAGGTCAGCGTCAGGTCGCTGTACAGGCGGCGCAGCGCCCCGGCCACCGCCAGGGCAGGGTAGACGCCGCCGCCGGTTCCCCCGGCAGAAATCATGATGCGCAAGGGCGTATCTCTCCCTGGATTCGACTCTCGTCGAGTTTACTTCTGTTAAGAATTGTGATATGATGTATGTGGGATCTGAAACTCAGCATATCTGAGCAAGTAGGATCCCTCCGGGGGCGCTAATGCGCCCTCTTCCTTTTTACAGACGTACAACGCCCATTGGATCGTCGCTTGAAGCCACCTTACACAAAATCGGTTCGAGCCTCAGAAAATAATTGTGACCAGCTTTGCTCTTCATATAGGCATTAGGTTTGAGGTGCTGATGAAGCAAGTAAGCGCATAGGTCCACTGATTGAATGAAATAGGAGTGTGAAGAGTCCTTCAGCCAGGGGTCTTCAATAATGGCCTGGAGACGGAGATTGCGGTAGCCAGAACCAAACCGGGTCTGGTTTGGAACCGGATTGTAATGGCGCATCTTGCGCAGCAATCGCTGAAGCTTCTGCCCATCTGTGTTATCTGTCATGACGATGCCACGCTCGTCCGAATTCTGTGGCCCGCGAAAATTCCGGCGCAATATCGTGTTCTCGAATCGCTGGATTAGGGCCGTCCACGCTCTTTCGAATACATCAAAGCCCGCGCCTTTGTCCTCCTTGTCAACCACGATGTTGATCACGTTGATGTCCGCAATTCCTGCTAACTCATCAGCGTATTCACGAAGTATCGCCAGCCGATCATAGCGCTTGATTCGACTCAATTCTCCAGGACGGGTGATCATCGCTGCTGCATGGATCTCGTCTCGAAGATAGAACCGGTACTTATCGCGCATTAGGCGCCGGAAAATAATCAGTCGGTCAAGGATGTCGTGCCAGCGCAACTCGTGGATAACGAGCCCGGTCAGAACGTAATACCTGGACGGAGAGTTCACCAAACCAACATCTCCGCTCTCGTCTACATACATCAAGTACATACTCACTCCCAGCGGTGAGAAAGCCATTCTGTGCAAGATACCGAACAGACTGCCTCACTCCTGCCGCCGCTTGGGAATCGCGCTGCGGCTGACCGCCCGCGAGACGTTGAGCATCACGCCCACGCCCGCCAGCGCCGCCACCAGGCTCGACCCGCCATAACTGATGAATGGCAGCGGTACTCCCGTCGGGGGGATCATGGCCGTCATCACCGCGATGTTGAGCAGCGCGTCGTAGGCGATCCAGCAGGTGACCCCTGCCGCCAGCAAGCCTCCGAACGCATCCGGCGCGTAGCGGGCGATGGTGAAGCCCCGGTAGATCAGCGCGACGAACAGCGCGATCACCAGGAAGGTGCCCAGCAGCCCCAGCTCCTCGCCGATCACGGCGAAGATACTGTCCGTGTGCGGGAAGGGCAGCGTGTTGGCGAACTTCTGCCGGCTCTCGCCCAGGCCCACCCCGGTCAGCCCGCCGTTGATGAAGGCCGTCACCGCCTGCTGCACGTGATCGCTGGCCTGGCGCAGGTCTTCGACGGCGGCCCAGTGCGCGGTGAGGCGCTGCTGCGCGTAGTCCAGATGACTGATCAACTGCCACCCGGCCACGCCCATTACCCCGCCGATGGCGACCATCTGGAACAGGTCTGCCCCGGCGATGAAGAACATGCTCAGCGCCGTCGCCAGGATGCTGGCCGCCGTGCTCAGGTCGGGTTGCAGCACGATCAGAAAGGCAATCGCGCCCACCAGAAAGCTGAAGGGGATGATGCCGTAGGTGATGCGGCGGATGCGAGTGCGCTTGGCGGCCAGCCACGCCGCCATGTAGAGCACCACCGTGAACTTGGCTAGCTCGCCCGGCTGCACTGACCCTTCGATCAGCGAGCGCTGCGCCTGAAAGCGCGTGTCGCCAAAGCGCAGCACCAGCATCAGCAGCAGGATCACCACGGCAATCATCGGCACGGCCAGCCGCCGCCAGATGTGATAGTCCACGCGCGAAAACAACAGCAGCACGGCCACGCCCAGCACCATCGAGCGCAGTTGGCGCACGAAGAAGTAGGTCGTGCTGCTGGCGTTGCCTGTCACCTGATAGCTGACATCAATTGAGGCGCTGTAGACCATCATCAGGCCGACCGCGCACAGCCCGGCCACCACCAGACCCAGGTAGAGGTCGAACCCGGCAGCATAGGCGCGGCGGCGTCCGGCTACCTCCTGGCGATCCACCGGGGGCGGAGCCTGCGGGCGCTGCGGGCGCACCAGCGCATCGGCGTAGTTGAATTCGGCGTCGTCGTCAATGTATTGCGGGACGTTGGTCATGATTGGCACTCAAGCTCTCAGCGATCAGCTTTCAGCGCTCAGCAGCAAGCCCAACATGGGCAGCGCAGAACGTGCGTCTACCTTACCGTATGGCGCGACCTGGCGCTATGATCGCTCACTCCGCGCCGCGCACCTCGAAGCCCTCAAACGTCGCCGCGAAGCCCTGGCCGGTCGGCGCGCAGGCCATCAGCCCCACCCCCACCTGCGCCGCGTCCGTCAGGTACGCCTGGCGCAGCATGGTATAGGCCACCCCGTCCAGCGAATAGGTCACCGCGAAGGTGTGTCCCTCCCGGACGACGCGCAGCCACAGCGCGGGCGGAGCCTGCTCCAGAGCCACTACCGACCAGTCAGAATAGTCGCGGGTGACGACGACGCTGGCATGGTACACGTCGCCCACGAACTCAACGCCGCCCTTCAGCCACGTCGCCGCGTCCACGCGGATCATCAAGCCGGCCTGGTCGTAGAGGGCAGAGTAGTCGCCGCTGAACCTGACCTGGGCCACGAAATCTCCCCTCACGGGGCGGTAGTAGAAGTGGCCGTTATCGCGGATGCCGCCGTCGTGCGTCTTGCGCCAGAAATCCGTCTGAGGAGCGGCGTGAATGGTGATGGCGTTTCCCTGCGCCGACCATGCGGGCGGCTCGTTGTACCATTGCATGAGATCACGATCTCCTGTGCGGTGGGGGCGCGGTGCTGCCACGCCCATGCGCAACAAGCTATGACCGCCCCTCCCCCTGGCCTCCTCTCCGGTCTATACACAGAGCCAGGGATGGGGAAATGCTGCGTCGAGTGGTCAAGTCCCCCTCTCTAGCTCGGCTGGAGAGGGGGATTTAGGGGGTGAGGCCCGCGCGGACAGACTAAACCTGCCATGCCTCACTCTCCTTCACATCACACGCCCAGGGCGCGCACCAGCGCGCGGAAATGCTGCCCGCGCTCGGCGAAATCTGTGTAAGCGTCGTAGGACGCGCCGCCGGGGCTGAGCAGCACCACGTCGCCGGGGCGAGCCAGCGCTCGCGCGCGGGCCACCGCCCCCTCCAGATCGCCGACGACTTCGACGCGCTCCAGCAGCGCCCCCGGGCGCGCCAGGCGCGCCTGCTCCATGTGCTCGGCCACGCGCGGCCCGTACTCGCCGAAGCAGATCACCACCGGGCAGCGCGTCGCGGCCAGCGCCGCCATCTCCGCCCAGGGCAGATTCTTGTCGCGACCCCCGGCCAGCAGCACGACCGGCTCCGTGTAGCTGTGCAGCGCGGCGATCACGCGCTCCGGCGCGGTGGCAATGCTGTCGTTGACCCAGGTCACGCCGTCAATCACGGCGACCGTCTCCAGGCGGTGCTCGACGCCGCTGAACGTCTCGATGGCGGCGCGCATCGCCCCCACCGGCAGCCGCGCCGCGCCCGCCAGCGCGCAGGCCGCCAGCGTGTTGAGCACGTTGTGATCGCCGCGCAGCCGGATCGCCGCGCGCGCGCACACCACTTCGTAGGCCGTGCCGGGCGCACTGTCGCCGACCGTGATCAGCAGCTCGTCGCCGCGCAGGTACGCGCCGCTGAGCACGCGCTCGCGCAGCGAGAACTCGGCCACGCGCCCCGGCGCATCCCTGCTCATGGCCCGCGCGCAGGGATCGTCGCGGCCAAAGATGGCAATGTCATGCGAGTCCTGGTGGGCGTAGATGTGCGACTTGGCGGCGATGTAAGCATCCATGCGCCCGTGACGGTCGAGATGATTTGGCGTCACGTTGAGCACGCCGGCCACCGGCGGGCTGATCGTCATCAGCTCAAGCTGGAAGCTGCTCAGCTCCATCACCACCAGGTCATCGGGGCGCATCGCCGGCAGATCGTCGAGCAGCACATCGCCGATGTTGCCGCCGACGAACGTCCGCCGCCCGGCGCAGCGGCCCATCTCGCCAGTCAGGGCGGTGGTCGTCGTCTTGCCCGCGCTGCCGGTGATGCCGATCACAGGGGCCGGGCAGCGCTCCAGGAAAAGCTGCGCGTCGTTGGTCACGCGCACCCCGCGCCGCAGCGCCTCCTGCACGATGGGCAGGGTGGGCGGCACGCCCCCGCTGACGCACAGCACGTCGCAGTCGTCGAGCAGAGCCAGCGGGTGCCCGCCCAGCGCCAGAGAGACGCGCTCCATATCCAGCCCGGCCAGCGCGCTGCCCAGCATCTCGGCGGGGCGGCTGTCGGACAGCGTGACGCGCGCGCCGATGGTCGGCAGCCAGCGACCCAGCGCGCGCCCCTGACGGGCGATGCCCAGCACAACGACGTGCCTGCCAGCCAGCGGATCGGGCGATGGCCAGGAATGCTCAGCCACAGTCGGGACGCCCCCCACCGATCACAGCGCGACCGTCCCCCCGCTGCGCGCCGCCTCGTACAGCGCGTCAATGACGCGCATGGTGAGCACCGCGTCCTCCGCCGGGAAGGGCACCTCGGTCCCGTCCAGCACGGCGCGGTTGAAGTCCTCGGCCATCAGCGTGTACGAATTGAGGCGCTCAGTCGTGTAGGTTTCGAACGGGCGACGGTCGTCGCCGCGCCGGATGATCTCGCCCGGCAGATTCTCCTTGGGGTTGTAGGCCAGGTTGATCAGCAGCGACCCTTCTGCCCCGACCAGCTCGTAATAGCGGCGCAGCGGCAGCCGCAACGAGCAATTGAAATGGGCCAGCACACCGCCGGGAAAAGCCAGCGTGCCCACCAACAGGTCGTCCACGCCGGATTCCGTCCAGGTCGCCTGCGCGGTGACCGCCAGCGGCTCGGCGCCGGTCATATAGCGGGCCAGGGCGATCGGGTAGCAGCCCACGTCATAGAGCGCGCCACCGCCCAGTTCTGGCTGCAGGCGGACGTCTGTGGAACGCGCCAGGGGGAAGGTGAAGCCGGCCTCGATCAGGCGCAGCGGGCCGATGGCGCCGTCGCGCAGCAGCGCCCGCGCGCGCTGGGCCTGCGGGTGGTGCCGCCACTGAAACGCCTCGGCCAGCTTCACCCCGGCCTGGCGACAGGCCGCGACCATCTCCGCCGCCTGCGCCGCGTTGAGAGCCAGCGGCTTCTCGCAGAGCACGTGCTTGCCCGCTTCCGCCGCACGGATCGTCCACTCGCGGTGCAGGCTGTTGGGCAGGGGGATGTACACCGCGTCAATGTCCGGGTCATCCAGCAGCGCCTCGTAGCTGCCAAAGCTGCGCGGGATGCCCTGCGCGGCGGCATAGGCGCGCGCTCGCTCGGCGTCGCGGCTGGCAACGGCCATCACCCGCCCGCTGGGCGCAGCTTTCATGGCAGGAATCACCGTATTGGCCGCATGGCCCGACGTGCTCAAGACTCCCCAGCGCACAAACTCCGCCATCGGTTCTCGCTCCTTGTGTGCACTCCCTTACCTCACCCCCCGGTCTCTCGCCGCGTGCGAAGAGGCACTTTCCAATTCGAATTTCGAATTTCGAATTTCGAAATCTCTTTACTACCCCGCGAGCGGCAGCGCCAAACACTCTGCCGGGACCTGGGGATTGGCCGGGTCCAGGAAGACGTCGCCGCGTGCCCAGCCCCCGCCCACCAAGCGCCACCAGGTGAAGCCTTCCTCGCCGGTCGCCCAGCCGTCGGCGCTGACCGTCTGGCCCATCGTCAGCGTGCCAGTGATGGCAAAGGATGTGCCCGGCCCCGCGCGGACATTGGCCTCGCTCCAGCGCACGGTCAGCGCGCAGGTTGCGCCGCCAATGCTCAGCGGGGGCGTGGCCGTGAAGGCGCTCCCCGCCGGGCCGGGCGTGGGCGGCAGCGCGCCCACCGGAGGCAGCGTCAGGCAGTTTTCGGGCACCGATGGATTGAGTGCGTCAAGGAAGACATCGCCGCGCGCCCAGCCGCTCGCGCCCAGCCGCCACCAGGTGTAGCCATCGGCCCCGGTCGCCCAGCCGTCAGCGCTCGCCGCCTGGCCGAGCGTCAGCGCCCCCAGCACCGGGTAATCCTCGCCCGGCCCGCCCCGCACCTGCGCCCCGGCCAAGCGCACGGTCAGCGCGCAGACTTGCGCGCCGCCCTGCCCATCGCCCGGCGCGCCCGGCAGGGCGAACGTAGGTGCGACGGTCGGCGTCACGGTGGGCCACGACGTGGGCAGCGGCGGCGGGGTGACCGGCGTGACCGGCGCGGAGACTCCCGGCGTCTCGGTGGCGTCGGTCCAGCCGTGAGGCATGATCTGCGTCTCGCGCTCTTCGCCGAACAGCACTGGCTTGAGAAGCGCGTAGAGCAGGAAGCAGACCAGGATGAGCGCGGCCAGCGCCACGAACCGCACAAACCAGTTGGCGCCGCCCGCCCTGCGCGCGCCATATGATCGCCTGCGGCGCTTGAGATTGCTCCGAGATAAGCGCATCGTCCTCTTGCTTTCGCCAGACGCCCCGATCATAACATCGAACGGTTGGGCGGGCGAGAGGGGCGGCGGGCGTATTGACCTCACCCCCGGCCTCACTACGCTCGGCTCTTCCCCCTCTCCGTTAACGGAGAGGGGGAGGCGAGGCGCGTTAGCGCCGAGCGGGGGTGAGGTAAACCAGGGCGCAGCAGAGCAGCGCCCCTCCTTGACAGCACCCGCGCGCCGGTTGTGTGGAGCGCAGCGCAGCCGTATAGTTGAGTTCCAGACCGCTATTATGGAAGGATTCTCCCCATGCCCGTCACCATTCACGCCCTGCACGACTGGGACCTTGCGCCGAGCGAAGCGATCCGCCTGCAACGCGCCCTGGCCCCCCAGGTGATCGCCGACCAGCCGCTCCCCCTGGAGTCGATCCGGCTGGTGGCGGGGGTGGATGTCAGCGTGAAGGACAAGCTCAGCCGGGCGGCGGTCGTCGTGCTGCGCTTCCCGGCGCTGGACGTGGTCGAGACGGTGACCGCCGACCGCCCGACGACCTTCCCCTACGTGCCAGGGCTGCTCTCCTTCCGCGAGGGCGCGGTCATTCTCGACGCGCTGGGCAAGCTGGCCGCCACGCCGGACGCCTTCCTGTTCGACGGGCAGGGCACCATCCACCCGCGCCGCGTCGGGATCGCCTGCCACATGGGGCTGTTCCTCAACGCGCCGGCCGTCGGCTGCGCCAAGAGCCTGCTGCTGGGCCATCACGCGGACCTGCCCGCCGAGAAAGGGGCCTGGGTGCCCCTGCTGGATCACGGCGAGGTCATCGGCGCGGCGCTGCGCACGCGCGCCAACGTCAAGCCGGTGTACGTGTCGGTGGGGCACCGGGCGGCGCTGGACGACGCGCGGGCGCTCGTCCTGGCCTGCACCACGCGCTACCGCCTGCCGGAGCCGACGCGCCTGGCTCACCGGGCCGCCGCGCTGGGCCGGGCGTGATGAGCGCCTCATGGCAGCGCCGCGCCCGACGGGGTATAGTTTGTCAGGCAGCAAAAGGTGACTATGGTGCTTGACACCGCCATTAAGCTTGCGTATGCTTTGCCTAGAGAATGTTAGCCGTCTGCGTTGATCAAATTCACCAGATGATTAAAGCAACAAGTGACAACGGATGCTTTCTCCTGGTGTCCTGCCAGGACTGTATGGGGCGAGCAGGTCGCCGCGGGCGGCTGAATGACTCTGCCCTGCTTGCCGTTTCCTCCTGCCACTCACTTCTTTCCAGGTATCGCTTCGGGAATGACTGATCCGTTCGTAGGGCTGTCGGGCACCTGGCCCAGGGAAAGGAGTTCGCCAACCGTAGACCTGGTAACAGCAGGACTCGTACTACCTTCCATGCATTGCTTCGCTTTTGCAGCACCTGAGCACCTGATAAGGAGCTAGACAATGTACAAGAAACTGTTGCTGGTAGTTGTCGTGCTGGCGCTGGCGATCCCGCTGGCTGTTCCAGCGACCGCCCAGGACGACAAGCCGATGATCGGCTTCCTGCCGGGCGTGCTCGATCCGTTCTATCAGGTGATGGAAATCGGCGTCAACGCGGCAGCCGCAGACTTCGGCGTGGAAGTGTTCCTGCCGCAGTATCCCTCCACCTGGGGCCCTTCGGCTCAGACCCCCATCCTTGAGGCGATGGTGGCGCGCGGCGACCTGGATTACATCATCCTCGCCCCCGTTGACAAAGAGCAGATGATCGCCCCTCTGCAGGCCGCGGTTGATGCCGGCATCACGATCATCACGGTGGACACCTTCCTGGGCGATGGCGACTACGTCAACGGCCCGGTGACCTTCCCCCTGTCCTACATCGGCTCCGACAATGTTGAGGGTGGCCGCATCGCGGGCTACGCGCTGGCCGAGACACTGGGCGGCGAAGGCAAGGTCTACGTCCAGAACACCAACGTCGGCGTGAGCACGACCGAACAGCGCGGCCAGGGCTTCATCGAGGCCATCTCGGAATTCCCCGGCATGGAACTGATCGGCATGGATTACAACCTGGACGACGCCAGCACCTCGGCGGCCCAGACCTCTGCCGTCATCCAGCGCGAGCCTGAGCTGGCCGGCATCTTCGGCGTGAACGTCTTCAGCGCGCTCGGCGCTGGTAATGCGGTCAAGAACGCCGGGTTGGGCGGGGCGATTGAAGTCATCGCCTTCGACGCCACCAAAGAAGCCATCGAGAACCTGAACCTGGGCGTGGTGAGCATGGTCATCGCTCAGAAGCCCTACGACATGGGCTACCTGGCGGTTGAGTTCGCCTTCGCCGACTGGCGCGGCGTGACCAGCCTGCCGCATCGTGTCACCACCGGCTACGCGGTGATCACGGCGGAGAATGTGGACGATCCAGAGGTCGCCCGCTTCATCTACCAGGTGCCGTAAGCCTGTTCTGAGCACCGACACTGATGGGGACGTCCCGCTGGGGATGTCCCCATCTCTTCAATATGTGTGCCGAGGAGACAATTAGATGACGGTGGACAGTCAAGCGGAGGCATTGCCTCTCAAAACCGTTTCCAGACGGGCAACCAGACAGAAACAGGCCATCCTCCTTGTCAGCAAGGTCTGGTCCTGGATCTTCTTGGCCATAATGGTGGTCTTCTTTTCGATAGAGGGCACGGGTTTCTTTACCATTCGCAATTCGCAGAATATCCTGGTGGCCATCGTCCCTGTCCTGCTGATGGGCCTGGGCCAGACGTTCGTCATCATCGCCGCAGGCATTGACCTCTCGGTGGGCTGGGTCATGGGGCTGTCCTCGGTGATGTCCGCCCTGGTGATCCGCGACCTGGCCGACGGGGGCATGGCCGTGGGCCTGGCTATCCTCATCGGCTTTGTGGCCGGCGTGGGGTCGGCTGCTCTGGCCGGTCTGCTCAACGGAGTCATCATCGCCAAGCTGAGAGTTCCACCGTTCATCGTCACCCTGGGCGTGTCGTTCATCGCGCGCGGCGCCGCCTACCTGTTCTCTGGCGGCAATGTGGTGGGCGGGCAGCCCCAGGCATTGCGCGACCTGGGCAACGAGGCGCTGTTCTACTTGCAGCGGGGCGACGAGACGAAGCTCTATTTCATGCGCAAGCCCGACGTAACCGGCGCGCAACTGCGCATGTTGGATCGCATCCTCCCCTGGCCGGTCGTCATTGCCCTGGTCTTGGTGCTCATCGCCATGTTCATCCTGCATCGCACCCAGTTCGGGCGGCACACCTACGCCATTGGCGGCAACAAAGAAGCGACCAAGCGCGCGGGCGTGCCAGTGGATCGTCTGACGATCCTGCTGTATATCATGTCGGCAGTCACCGCCGGGTTTGCCGGCGTGCTGTACACGGCGCGCTTCTCCGGCGGGTCGTCCATCGCCGGCGACGCGCTGATGATGTCCTCCATCGCGGCGGTGATCATCGGCGGCGTCAGCATGTTCGGCGGCGAGGGCCGGGTCAGCGGGACGGTGCTCGGCGCGCTGGTCATCGCCGTGCTGCAAACGGGGCTGATCATGATGGCTGTTGAGCCGTTCTGGCAGTACGTCATCGTCGGCATCATCATCATTCTGGCCGTGTTGATGGACCAGGCCCGCGACCTGATCATCGGTCGAGCCGAAACGGAGTAGCGCGTCATGGAACCCATGTTGAGCGTCAAGAACCTGACCAAGCGCTTCGGCGGCCTGACGGCAGTGAACCAGGTCAGCATGGACGTGCATCCCGGCGAAGTGGTCGGCCTGGTGGGCGACAACGGCGCCGGCAAGTCTACCCTGATCAAGATGGTGTCCGGCGTGTACCAGCCCAACGACGGCGAGCTTTTCTTCGAGGGCCGGCACGTGCATATCTCCAAGCCCTCCGAGGCGCGCGAGCTGGGCATTGAGACCATCTACCAGGACCTGGCCCTGGCCGGCAACCTGGACGTGGGAGCCAACATCTTCCTGGGGCGCGAGCACAAGCGCGAATACCTGGGCGGCCTGGTGCGCGTGCTCGATGATAAGTTCATGCAGGGCGAGTCCGCTAAGCTGCTGGTAGGCCTGGACGTGCACATTCCCTCACTCAAGCAGAAGATTGACAAGCTGTCGGGCGGGCAGCGCCAGGCGGTCGCCATCGCCCGCGCCGTCTACTGGAACGCGCGGCTGATGATCATGGACGAGCCAACCAACAACCTCGGCGTGGCCCAGCAGGGCGAAGTGCTCGCCCTCATCCGCCGCCTGCGCGACCAGGGCGTGCCGGTCATTGTCATCAGCCACACCATCCGCGACATCTTCGCCGTCAGCGACCGCATCGTGGTGCTGCATCGCGGGCGCAAAGTGGCCGACAAGCGCGTGGCCGAGACCAGTCACGAGGAGATCGTGCAGTATATCATGGGCGCGCGCGACGATTACCGCGACAACTGACGCAGCTCCCGCGCGACTCGTAGGGGAGGGTTTAGAAACCCTCCCCTACGCTTGTCTGCGCATCGCGGCTCCCACCAAGTCCACGAACACGATGTTGGGCATTCGCCAGAACGCCCTCATCCCCTGGCCCCTTCCCCCGGCCAAAGCCAGGGAAAGGGGAAGACCGCTTGCCAGATGGGTGCGTGCAAAACGTGTCAGGTAGGGGCGTTGCTCTGCTGCGTCCTGGTTGACCTCACCCCCGCTCGGCGCTGACGCGCCTCGCCGCCCCCTCTCCGTCAACGGAGAGGGGGCAAGCCGAGCGCAGCGAGGCTGGGGGTGAGGTCCATGTCAACTTTTGCACGCACCCCTTCCACCAAACCGGTTTGCCGCCCAGGCGTCTCCTGCTGTACAATCCGCCGCTATGGACGAGACGACACGCTCCCTGCGCTTCGGCGGCTGCATCGCCACCAACATCGAACAGACCTACCGCCACCTTGAACAGGTCTACGAGCGGCTGATCGCGCCGACCGGCCTCAATGTGCTGGAGTGGTACGCTCTGCGCGCGCTCTACGAAGAAGATGGCCTCAGCGCCTCGCGCCTGGCCGCCCTGGTGTGCCGCCACCCGTCCTCGATGACCGCCCTGCTCGACCGCATGGAGCAGCGCGGCCTGCTGCGCCGCGAAGTAGACCCGGCTGACCGGCGCAGCGTGCGCATTTTCCTCACCGCGCAGAGTCGCGCCCAGCGCCCTCAGGTTGAGCGGGCAGCAGCGCGGATCGATCACCTGTTCAAAGACTTGGTGACGCCTGAGCAGCTCGATACCTTCCTGCACGTGCTCGGCGTGCTGCAGAACATCCGCCTCGGCGATTCCTGACAGCCCTCCTCCCCTCTGACCATTGGGCCATGCCGCCAGAACCGGCAATGCCGTATACTAATGGAGAAGCCCAACAGGGCGGCGTGATCTATACATCGGCTTTCGGTTGTTGGTGAGGGCGGCCTCGCCGCAAGCGCACCCTGTACCAACAACCAATAACCAATAACCAGTAACCAATAACCCGACCGCCCGGCGCTGCCAGAAAGGACGGAGCGGTGGTACGCCTTCACCCGTTGCGCTTGCTCAACGCAGACGCCGAGTCCCTGCTGCGGATGCGGGCCGCCGAACACGCCCGCGATCCCGAAGAAAGCCTGACCCAGATTCAGCGGGCGCTGGAGCGCGGGCGCTTGCAGGCCGTGTGCCTTTACGACGATGCCGAGAAGCCGCGCGGTTTCGCGGCCTGGCGCTGGCACGGTGACGATCATGCCCAGGTCATCGTGCAGTACGTGCTGTCTATCGTCCCGCCAGTGTTGGGCGAGACGCTGGTGGATTACGTCTTTTCCGAGCTGATGCGGACGCACGATGTCCGGGTGATTGAGGCACGAATGCGCGACGGATCACCGGGGGTGCGCGCGGCCTGGGTGCGCCACGAAGCGGCGTTCTTCGAGCGTTGCCGCCTGATTCGCCCGCTGGGTCGCGTGCCGGTGCCGATTCTGCCTATCACGTCCGGCTACCGGCTGGAGCGCTGGGACGATGCCCTGCTGCCGCAAGTTGACACATTGGCGCTGATCGCCCACCAGGAAGGGATCGAAGGGGTTGCAGTGCCAGAATCAGCCGGAACAGCCGCAGCCGAGCGGCTGCACAAAGCGCGCGCTGGCGACGCCAACAGGCATTGGCAAGCGGAAGCCAGCCTGGTCGCGCGCGATCGAGGAAACCGGGTGGCGGGCTACGTGGCGGTGACGGCCACGCGCGAAGAGGCCACCGTGCTCGATCTGGCTGTTCACCCCCAGCACCGGCGGCGCGGTCTGGGCCGGCTGCTGCTGGCGCGCAGCATGGCCGCCTGCCGCGCGGCGAGCCTGGCCGCAGTAGTGGTCGCCGTGACCACGCGCAACCCGGCGCGCCGCCTGGCCGATCAGCTAGGCTTCCAGCCGGTGACATGCGGCGAAGTGGCGATCTGGTGGCGCGATGGGCGCCAGATCGCCTGGCGCGAGGGCTGACGCGCCGCTCACACCACCCAATAGCACGCGCGGCGCACGTCGGGACCCAGCGCCTGCACCACCGCGTAGTAAGCGCGCTGAAAGTCCCACGCGGACTGGAAGCGCGCCTCCGGGTCTTTGGCCAGCGCGTACAGCAGCAGCGCCTGCAAGCGCTCCGGGAACCGGGGATGATGCTGGCGCGGCAGCGGCACCGGCTCGTCCACATGGGCCAGCGCGGTCATCTGCGCGTTCGTGCCCTGGAAGGGCAGAACGCCGAGCAGCAGTTCGTAGAGGATCACGCCGAGCGAATACAGGTCGGCGCGGTGATCGGCGGGCAGCCCCAGCGCCACCTCCGGAGCCATGTATTCGGGCGTGCCCACCGACACGCCAAAGGCGGTCAGGCGGGTGTCGAGGTGGGGGCGCTTGCCCAGGCCGAAGTCGGTCAGGTAGACATGGTTGCCGTCGCCCTGCCGCTCGATGAGGATGTTGCCGGTCTTCAGGTCGCGGTGCAGCACGTGGTGCGCGTGCCCGTATTCCAGCGCATCGGCGATCGGGCGCACGATCTGCCAGGCCGTGAGCGGCGAAAAGCGGTGGTGGCGCAGGATGCTCTCCAGCGTCGGGCCTTTGATGAGCTGCATGACGATGTATAGATAGCCGTGCCACTCCCCGTAGGTGATCACCGGCACGATGTGCGGGTGGCGCAGCGTGATCATCAGCTCGGCCTCGCGCCAGAAGCGCGTGCGGAAGCTCTCTTCTTCGGCGAACTCCGGCAGCATGATTTTCAGGGCGACCGGGCGGCGTGACTGGGCATGGTACGCTGTGTAGACGCGCCCCATGCCCCCCGTCCCGATCGGGCGCACGAGCACATAGCCATTGACGTCCTGCCCGATCAAGGTGCGATCCACGCCGATCACCCCCTGGCTCTGTCTCCGCACGTCTCCAGTATAGCGCAGCCGGGCGGCAGCGCATCTGCGATCACAGACGTTTGGCGCGGGGGAATAGTTCCAGGCGTGAAAGGCAAGTCGTCCGGGCGACGCGCCCGCCGCCCTTAACGCAGCAGCGCCAGCGCCACGCCCAGCATCGCCGCCAGAATGCTCACCAGCCAGAAACGCTGCACGACCTGCGTCTCGCTCCAGCCGCCTAGCTCGAAATGGTGGTGAAGGGGCGCCATGCGGAAGAGATGCTGCCCGTGCGTCAGCCGGAAGTAGGCCACTTGCAGCATGACGCTGAGCGTGGCGGCGACGGGGATGATGGCGATGATCGGCAGCAGCAGCCACTGGCCGGTCATCAGCGCCACCGTGCCCAGCGCCGCGCCCAGCGCCAGCGCCCCCACATCGCCCATGAACATCTGCGCCGGCAGCGCGTTGTACCACAGAAAGCCAAAGCACGCCCCGACGATGATGAAGGAGAACTGCACCAGGAAGGTCTGCCCCTGTAGGTGGGCGATGGCCCCGTAAGCGGCGAAGGCGCTGGCCGCGATCAGCCCGGCCAGCCCGTCCAGCCCGTCCACGATATTGACCGCGTTGCTCATGCCTACGATGAAGAACACCGCGATCGGTATCCACAGCAGCGGGGGAAGCTCCACGAAGTCGGGATAGAGGGGGATGTACACGCCGTTCGCGTTTTGAAAGCCCCCGCCCACAAAAGCCATCACTGCCGCCGCAAACACAGCCAGCAGCACCTGCACGGCGAACTTGGCGCGGGCGCGCATGCCTTCGCCGCGCTCGCGCAGCCCGCGAATCCCCTCCAGATCGTCCACCGCCCCCAGCAGGCCGTAGGCCAGCAGCACGAACAGCGGCAGCAGGATGCTGGAGCCGGTCAGCGTCTCGCGCACCAGGCGGGCCAGGTTCAGCCCCAGGGTGATCAACACAACCGGCACCAGAATCAGGATGCCGCCCATCGTCGGCGTGCCCATCTTGGCCAGGTGCGAGCGCGGCCCGGACTCGCGAATCTGCTTGCCGACGCGCAGCCGGCGCAGCACCTCGACGAAGGGATCGCCCCAGATGGCCGTGAGCAGGAAGGTGATCGCCCCCAGGGTGAGGGCGAATGGCAGTTCAGGGGTCATAGGATGGCTGGCTTCACAGCGGTTGCCGGTCACAGCGCGAGCGGACTCGCGCTACCAAGCGGCCATTGTACGCCATAACGGGCGATCTGCCCAGGCGCGAGCGCACAGCCTCTCCCGAATAACGCGGCTTCAGGGAACCGGTTGTAGGGGCGGGTTTGCAAACCCGCCCCTACAGGCCGCATCCGAACTTCTCCTTCAAGCTGCCCGTTTCTCCCGTTGATTGTGATTAGCCGTCGTTGCACTGAATCAACACTGACCAACAGACCGTTTGAAAAGCCGTGCGCCTGCCTTTGCCCCCCCATCCCCGGCCCTCCCCCCCCCCACGCAGGGGGAAGGGATAGGAGCGCTCCCGTTAAGCCCCTCCCTCCTTGAGGGGGAGGGGTTTGGGGTGGGGGGAGATAACTTCCCAAATGGTCTCTAATTTGTCCGACCCTCCGTCGCAGAGAAGGGGCGGCGAGGTGCGCCAACGCCGGGCGGGGGTGAGGTCAACCAGGGCGCAGCAGAGCCGCCACAAAGGCGAGGCTCCTTCGCCGCTACTCCCACACCGCTTCCCCGGCCAGCAGGCGGCGAATCTGCTCCGCGAAGCGCTCCGCATCCAGCGGCGTGCTCAGCAGCCCGTCGAACAGCGCCGCGCGCGCCCCGGCCTGCACCTCCGGGCTGGCGCCTTCCGCCAGCGCCACAATGCGCGTTTTGCTCAGGCGCGGGTGGCTGCGCATTTTGCGCAACGCCTGAGGGCCATCCTCATAGGGCAGCGCGATGTTCATCAGAATCAGGTCGAGCGGGGGAAGCGTGTCAGCGAACTGCACCACCTGCCAGCCGCTGGTCTTCCACTCGCAGTGGATGACGCCCAGATGGGCCAGCAGCCGGGCAATGGACACGAAGCGGGGTGGATTCGCTTCTACAACGAGCACATGTGCGTCACGAGGGTCAGGCATATCACGCATACGGCGCTACTCCTCGATGGCATCGCCGGAGCCACTCCTCTGCCTGCTGGACCAGCCAGCTCGTCAGTATTCGCGCGCGAGGGGGTTGCCGCCCTGGGCGACGAGCTGGTAGCGCAGATTGTCCGGGGGGATTTCCATCAGCACCACCAGGCGCTCCAGCAGCTCCTGGGCCAGCGGCGCGGCGGTCATGCTGCCCCAGTATCCCCAGGGGCGATCCAGCTTGATCAGAATGGATACCACCGGGTCATCGGCGGGCAGAAAGGCCAGGAACGAGGCAATCGAGTTGCCCGGCGCGAACGGCTCGTAGCCATAGGGCGCGGGGATTTCGGCGGTGCCCGTCTTGCCAGCGATGAGATAGCCGGGGAATTCGAACTCGATTTCCTTGCTCTCGCGCAGCACGCGCACCATGATGTCGCGCGCTTTGTGCGCCGCCTCCTCGCTGATCGGGCGATGGGTAGCTGCGGGCTGCGTCTCGATCACCTGGCCGCCATCAATGCGCGCCTTGACGATGTGCGGCTGCATGATCAGCCCGTCGTTGGCAATGGCGTTGGCCGCCGTGAGCATCTGCAGCGGCGTGACCGACACACCCTGGCCATAGCTGTTGTTGAGAAACTGCGCCTCGCTCCACAACGAATCGCCCGGCTCGACCAGGATGCCCGGCGATTCGCCCTCCAGGTCTACACCGGTGGGGCTGCCAATGCCAAACTCGCGCAGCTTGGGATAGACCGTGTACGGGCCGATCTCCTTGTAGATGGTAGCCGTGCCGGTGTTCAGCGAATCAATGAAGACCTGCGCAAAGTCGGGGTTGCCGTGCGACGAGCGATCCCAGTTGCAGATGGCCACGCCGCCCGCCTCAAAACACCCCGGATCGTAGTACGACCAGTTGAGGTCTTGCACCCCGACATCAAGCGCCAGGGACATGGTCACCACCTTGAAGACCGACCCCGGCTCGTACACATCGGCGACGGCCTGGTTGCGCGCGTACTTCATATTCTCTTCCGACAGATCGCCGGGCTGGAAGTACGGATAGTTGGCCATCGCCAGGATTTCGCCATTGCGCGGGTTCATGATCAGGATTGTGCCGCCCGTCGCCGTCGGGTCTTTCTCAAGAAAGCCCATCAGCACTTCCTGGGCGAGGTATTGCAGGTCGCGGTCAATGGTCAGGATGAGGTTCATCCCGTCGCGGATGCGGGTGGCCTGGGTTTGGCTCTCCTCCAGCAGCGGGATGTTGCTCTTGGTGACGCGCTTGCTCTGGCCGGCCAGCAACGTCTGGTAGTAGCCCTCCACGCCGTAGTAGCCCTGGCTGGCCCGCGCCCCGTCCGCCCCGGCGAAGAAGCCGACGATCTGGGCGGTTAGCTCGCCCTGCGGGTAGATGCGGATGGGCAGCGGCTCGATGATGATGCCGGGCACACCCAGATCGGCGATGGCCTGCCCGACCTCGGCGCTGACGCGGCTGGCCAGCAGCACATACGGCGGAAAGGTGCCGTCTGCGTTGGGCTGCAGCAGGTTGTAGAGACGGTTCTCCGGCAGGCCCACCAATGGCGCAAGGGCAATCGCCACTGCCTGACGGTCAACGACCTGGTTGGGGCTGATGCCGATGCGGTACTCAAACGAATTGGTCGCCAACAGGTGCCCGTTGCGGTCGAAAATCTGCCCGCGCCTGGGCAGCACTTCAACCGTCTGCTGATAGCGGTTCTTGGCCTGGTCTGCGAGCGCCTGCTTGATCTCCGGGTTCATGCGGAACTGAAACGACAGCAGACGCACGAGCAGCACCAGGCTGATGCCGATCAGCACCACGCCAACCAGAGTGAGCCGTCTGCTGAGAGTCTCGTCGCGGATCATGGTCCCAGAGAGTCCTGCGCGCGGCGCCCTAGCCGCTGCGCCACGAGTCTAGCTGCCGCTTCAGATTATCCCACTGCTTGCGCAGCCAGCCGCCCAGCGTCTCATCGTAGATTTGCTCCGCAGACTGCGCGGTGGGGGAGGGCGTTGGCGTGACGATGGGCCGGTTGTACCGATACCCATCCACAATGATGTACTGGATTTCGTCCGGGTTCGCCGGGCGAAAGCCCATCTCCGCCGCCCGTGTCATGACGCGGGGCAGGCTCTGCAAGCTGGCGATCTCAGCGCGCACGCGCTCATTATCGCGCTCCAGTCGAGCGCGGTAATCGTTCATCTCGGCCAGCTCGCGCGCCGAAATCGTGCTGCGCGAGCTTTGCAGCAGGTACAGCGCAGCGATGATCAGGCCGATGACCCCGATCAGGCCCAGCGTGGCCACGAACTGCCGTTGGTTGCGCCAGGGCTGCTGCACGGTGTGCGGCCTGGCCAGGAAGCGGGACTCGTCGCTGCTCATCTTTCTCCGTGTTCGGCCCTGGCTGGCGCGTCGCCTGGACTGGGCCGCAGACTGATTATACTCCAAACCGGTCCGGCAAACCGCCGCCGTAGAACCGGAGCGCACTCGGACTTCAGAGCAAAGCATCACCGCAGTTTACCTCACCCCCAGCCTCGCTGCGCTCGGCTTGCCCCCTCTCCATACATGGAGAGGGCGGCGAGGCGCGCCAGCGCCGAGTGGGGGTGAGGTCAATACCTCTGCGTCCTCCGCGCCTCTGCGGTTCAGCAACTCTCGCCGTCCAACACGGACGCACCTCCGAGCCGCTCCACCACGCGCAGGCGGGCGCTGCGGCTGCGCGGGTTGGCAGCGATCTCCTCGTCGGCGGGACGCAGCGGCTTGCGCGTGACCAGCCGGACGCGCGCCACATGCCCGCAGGTGCAGACCGGCTGACGCGGTGGGCACAGACAATCGGTCGCTTCGGTCTTGAACGTCTGCTTGACGATGCGATCTTCCAGGCTGTGAAAGCTGATCACGGCCAGCCGCCCGCCGGGGCGCAACAGGCCAATGGCGACTGGCAAGGCGCGCTCGACCGCGCCCAGCTCGTCATTCACGGCGATGCGCAGCGCCTGAAAGGTGCGCGTCGCCGGGTGAATCTTCTCGCGCGGGCCACGCTGCGCCCCGGCGATCACCCCGGCAAGCTGGCGGGTGCTGCTCAGCGGGCGCGCGGCAACAATGGCGCGAGCGATACGCCGGGCGTGACGCTCCTCGCCGAAGCGAAAGAGCACCTCGGCCAGCGCCTCAGCGTCCCACGTGTTGACGAGATCGGCGGCGGTCAGCCCGCCCCCGGATGGGTCGAAGCGCATGTCGAGCGGCCCGTCGCTCATGAAGGCGAAGCCGCGCGCCGGGTCGTCCACCTGCATCGAAGACAGGCCGAGGTCGAGCAGAATCCCGTCCGCGCCCTGCCCCGCGCCGCCCACCGCTTCCAGCCAGGCGGGAAGCAGCGCGCCAATTTGCTCGTAGCTGGCGTGGCGCAGCGCCACCCGCCCCTCAAAGGGAGCCAGCCGCGCGCGGGCCAGAGCCAGCGCCGCCGGATCGCGATCCAGCCCCAGCAGGTGAGCGTCCGGCGCGGCGGTCAGGATTGCCGCCGCGTGTCCGCCCGCGCCCACCGTGCCGTCCACGAAACGCCCCGCCGGGCGCTCGGCGACACGCAGCGCGGCGAGCACGGCGTCCAGCAGCACAGGAATGTGGGGAGCATCAGGGCGAGTCATGGCTGTCGTCATCACGGCCAGGGACGATGAGACCGAGTGTAGACGACCTGGCAAGCGGCGGCAAGAGCGCGAAATTGAGACTTCGGAAGTCTTCAGAGACTTCCGAAGTCTGATTGCGGTGAGGATACTGCTCGGTCGCGCCAGCACCGAACGGGGGTGAGATGAATCAGGGTAGATCGCGTACCTCTAGTCAGTCGGATTCCAGAGGAGCATGTCCCAGATGAGCACAGCCCCGTCGTCCGAAGCGGAAGCGATCAACATCCCGTCCGGGCTGAAGGCAACGCCATTGACCCAATCCGCATGACCGGTTAGCACCACCAGTTCAGCGAACAAGCCTTCGGCGTCAGCTTGCCACACACGCACCGTCGAGTCGTCACTGCCAGAGGCGATCAGCGTCCCGTCCGGGCTGAAGGCCACCGTGTTAACGTAGTCCGTATGGCCAGCCAGCTCGGCGACGGCTTCGCCAGAAGTCACTTTCCACAGACGCACAAAGCCGTCGTCGCTACCGGTCACCAGCAGCGTCCCGTCCGGGCTGAACGCCACAGAGCTTACCCAGTCCGGGTGCGCGATAGTGAGCACTTCAGCCCCGGTCTCTGCGTTCCACACGCGCGCGCTGGAGTCATCGCCGGCAGTGGCGATCAGCGTCCCATCCGGGCTGAAGGCCACGCCTCTCACGGTAGACGTGTGACCTTCCAGCGTGGCGAGAGGATCGCCGGTGATGGCGTCCCACACCTTCGCCAGAGTATCGCTGCTGCTGGAAGCGAGGCGAGCGCCGTCCGGGCTGAAGGCCACGCTGTACACATAACCATCGTGCGCCTGAACGGCCAATGTCTCAACACCAGAGGCAGCGTCCCACACCCGCACAAAACCGTCATCGCAGGCCGAAGCCAGGAGCGCTTCATGGGGGTGGTAGGCAACGCTATTCACGTAGTCGGGGTGCTGCATGGTGAGCAGCTCTGTGCCGCTTTCAATATCCCACACGCGCGCCGTCCCATCATCGCCGGCGGACGCCACCTGTGTCCCAGTCGGGCTGAAGGCTACACCATTCACCCAGTCTTCGTGCCCGTACAACGCCGCGCGCCAGACGGGAGTGTACTCGACTGACGCAGCGACATCCAGAATGGACTGCTCAAATTGCCCCATCTCGCCAGGGGCGGTGACGGCGACCAGGGCCAGCGTGTTGTCGTTGCCGACATCTACGGCGATCACCAATACTTCGCCGTATTCCACGCTGAATGAAAGGCGCGCCGCGTCCCGCCCTTCCAGCGTGAAGCTCTCCGGCACAGGCAGCACATCAATCGCGCCGAAGCTGATCGACTCGGCCATGGCAGCCGCAACGCCCTCCGGACTTGTGTCTGACAGCTCGTATGCCACCAAACGGACAGCCAGCGGCTCAGCGATCACGATGCCAATCATTCCCGACGGCACAGTATCTTCTTCCAGGGCCGCCTCATCATTGGTGAGCAACACCACGCCCTGTTCTTCCACCGCAACCCACCCGGCGGGATAGGTGAACTTCAGGGTGCCAGACGCCGAGACGTACTGCTGGTCAGGAGAGTCCTGGGCGAAGGCGGTCAGCGGCGCGATGCCCAGGACCAGCACAATGAGCGCGATGCCGACGTGCGTCAAACGACGAGAAAACATGTCCTGCCTCCGAAATCTACGGGCGCGCTGCCCTGTGCGCACGCCTGCTCCACATTGACGCGAGGCGCAGCCCAGCCGGGCCGCACCATGCCCGCATTATACCATGTTTGCGGTGGTCGGCTCGCCCCGCAGGAGGTTGTGGGTCAGGGTGATTGCCTCAAACGTGCACGTGGTCTACCTCACCCCCAGCCTCGCCGCGCTCGGCTTGCCCCCTCTCCAACGCGGCTATGCATTACCCACAAATGCCCCCATCGCCTGGCGCGCCCCTTCCCCCGCGCTGCGCGGGAGGGGGGGTGAGCAGGCCCACCGCTTTTCTCCCTTCCCCCCTCGTGGGGGAAGGGCCGGGGATGGGGGGACAGGCACGGCCCAGGATGTGGGTAATGCATAGCCAACGTGGAGAGGGGGCAGCGAGGCGCGCGTCAGTGGGCCGCGCGGGGGTGAGGTAAAGTGAGGGCCGCCTCGGACTCCAGGCCAATCTCAACACCTGTCCGCCCCTGAAGACGACGGGTGAGCCGAGGTGCGTTCCGCGCGACCCGACGCCTTCCCTCTACGGCCCCGCTCTCCGCAGCGACAAGCGCCACAGGGTGTCAATGAGGATTTCGCGCAGCGCCAGGGTGACAGCCATGTACAGGACAGCCTGGGCCAGGGTCAGATCCACGATGTAGCCGGCCATCGGCCCCAGCACGGCCAGGGCCAGCATGTAGGGCGCCTCCGCCAGCCGGGTGGTGCCCGCCTGCAGCGCCAGCACAATGCCCGCCAGGGTGAACTCGGCGGCCCACACCAGGAGCACAGCAGCAGCGGAGTTGGTGAATGCCGCGCGCATGGAGCTGGCCGATGTGCTGGCGGCCATCGCAGCAGCCACCATCAGCAGGTATTGCTGCGTGCGGTCTACGACGAAGACAGCCGCGCTGGCAGCCGGCAGCGCCACCGCCGCCCCGCACAGCAGGAAGATCGGCAGGTCTTCGAGGGTTGTCAAGCCCGTAGGGATGAGCACCAGGCTGACAAAGCCAACCCCCGCCGCCAGCAGCGCCAGCAGCGCGGCCAGCGCGATGATCAGGTAGCGGATCCACCACAGCGCGCCGCCCACCTTGCCCAGCAGCACGCTCTCCACGCCGTCGGGGATGGTCAGCAGCACTTCCCAGCGCCCCTTGGCGCGCTCCTCGACCACCATCGGCCCCAGGGCGGCGCTGGTCATGGCGGCCAGCAGCAGCAAGGCCAGCAGCAGCCATATCCACAGCGTGCCGAGGTACAGAGCGATCAGCGCCCAGCCGAGGCTCAGCGCCCCCACCACGCCCAGCGTCAGGGCGGGGAAGGCCGCCAAACGACGCGCCAGCCCATACCAGATGGGCTGGCGCTTGATCTCCAGCAAGAAGACAGGGTTCTCGAAGGCACTCCAGAAGGCAAGCGCGTGGACGAACAGCTTCCAGGAACTCATCGTGCTGGCAGCTTGCGCGCGACCTGTCTCCTGCCCATGGCGCTGGCGGCCTCATCCCGCCCAGGAAGGCGGCCCCCGGCAGGGAGCCGGTCAGCGACGGCTCACTTATTGGCTTCCGAAGCGCGCGGATCGAGCGCGTCGCGCAGCCCGTCGCCCAGGAAGTTGAAAGCGAACATCATGAAGAACAGGGCCAGCGCCGGGAAGATCGCCTGGTTCGGATAGCTTTTGATGGCCTGCGCCCCCTCGGAGATCATGCTGCCCCAGCTTGGCGTGGGCGGGTTGACGCCCAGGCCGATGAAGCTGAGGAACGCCTCAAACGAGATATAGCGCGGAATAGCCAGGCTTTCGCGCACAATGACCGGCCCCATGATGTTGGGCAGCACATGGCGGAAGATGATCGCCGTATCGCGCACGCCGATGGAGCGCGCCGCCTCAATGAACTCTTTCTCGCGCAGGGAGAGCACCTGCCCGCGCGCCAGGCGCGCCGTATCCATCCACGACGTGATGCCGATGCCGATGAAGATGAACAGCATCCCGCCGAAAGCCGAGTCGATCTTGTTCAGGCGGTAGGCCAGCGACCCCACCTCGCTCTGGGTGAAGCTGGAGCGGAAGAAGACCATCATCAGGATGATCAGCAGCAGCGTGGGGAAGGCATACATGACGTCCACCAGCCGCATCAGGATGTTGTCGGTCCGGCCACCGATGTAGCCGGAAATCATCCCAAAAACGGTGCCCACCAGCAGGCTGGTCAGCGGGCCGATGAAGGCCACCGCCAGCGAGATACGCGCCCCGAAGATGATGCGCGTCCACAGGTCGCGCCCCAGCGCGTCCGTGCCCAGCAGATAGTCGTTGTTGACGCGGACGTACCCCATTTCTTCGCCAACAGGCTTCATCTTGGGGAAGAGATCAATCACCCACTTGGGCGCGGTGTTGATCGCCGTGTAGTTCTGCTCTGCGTAGGTATGGCTGGTCAGGTAGGGTGCGAAGACGGCGATCAGCACGAAGACGATGATCACTGCCAGCCCCACCAGCGCCGCCCGGTGACGAATCAGACGCCGCCCGGCGTCCACCCACGGGCCGCGGCTGTGCTCAAGCTCCTTGCCCAGTTGCACAGTTCCAGGGAGCGGCTGAGTCGCCTGTTCCGATGTCTTGGTGGTCATGATCGAGCCTCTCCCTGGCTAGTCAAAACGAATGCGCGGATCGAGCCAGACATAGGTCAGATCCACGAGGAAATTAGCGACGACGATGAAGAAAGCGAACAACAGGGTGGTACCCATGATCATCGCGTAGTCGCGCTGGTTGATGCTGATGATGAAGTACTGGCCCATGCCGGCTATTCCGAAGACCCGCTCCGTCACGAAGGTGCCAGTCAGCAGGGCAGCGAAGAGCGGCCCCAGCACGGTCACCACGGGGATCATGGCGTTCTTCATGGCGTGAATGACGACCACCTGGCGACCGTGCAACCCCTTGGCCCGCGCCGTGCGAATGTAGTCCTCGTTGAGGACCTGCAGCAGGCTGGCGCGCGTCAGACGGGCCAGCAGCGCCGACTGGGCGAACCCCAGCGAGACGGCGGGCATGATAAGCTGCTCGAAGCTGCCCCAGCCGGACGTGGGTAGCCAGCCTAGCTCCACCCCGACCACATACTGCAACAGCGGGCCAAGCACAATGGCCGGGATGGACACGCCCAGGATGGCCACACTCATGCTGAAATAGTCGGCGGCGGAGTTCTTGCGCAGCGCGGCGATGGTGCCCAGCGGGATGCCGATGACCATCGCCACCAGCATCGCAGCCACGCCAAGCTTGAAGGAGACTGGCAGATGCGTCCCGATAATCCCATTGACCGAGCGCGTCCGGTCGGTGTAGGACGGGCCGAAGTTCATCCAGCGGATCGTCGTCTTGTCGCCGAAGGGCAGCTCGATGTTGATCAGGTGATCATCTATGACCGAGAACTTTCTCTCCCCGGTGGTCACGGTAGGGATCACCAGATCGCTGATATAGTCAACGTACTGCTTCCAGACCGGATCGTCGAGATTGTACTTGGCGTTGAGGTTATCCAGCGTGGTCTGAGGCAGCTTCTTCTCGCGCGCAAACGGCCCACCGGGGACCTGGTGCATCAGAAAAAAGGTGATGACCGAAACCAAGAACAACACGAACAGCAGGCCCACAAAACTGCGTGTGAAGTACTGTGCCATAGGTCCTCTCCTGCCGTTGCTAACGTCCGACAAACACTGAACGCTCACCCGAACCTCTGGGTGACTGCCTGCCAGCCAGCGGCGCGATTCTCTTACACAGCGAATTTTGAGGCGGGTTCGCTGCGCCGCGCTGTTCTATATAGACAGGTAACACGCACTGGGCGTTTTGTAGGGGAGGGTTTGCAAACCCTCCCCTACAGGCAGGTTACCGATCATGATCGTCAGGTCTCATTAGCTTCTACAAATCCTACACAGATTGAGCTTAATCCTTTTTATGAGTCCAGCAAGACCAGGATAGGGGAGAGAGAGCCGGACGGCTCTCTCTCAACACATCCTATTTCATTTGCGATCCTGAAACGATGCGGACTGCGACTAGCCGGCGATGTCCCACTTGTCGTAGCGCTCGATGCCGATGATGGACGGCGAGGACACCAGGTTCTTCCCGATCATGCTGACCTTGGTGTAGAAGTAGATGGGCGCCATGGCCGCATCTTCCCAGGTCAGGATGTGCTCAGCGCGGGCGTAGAGCGGCTTGCGCGCCTCGAAGTCGGTCATGACCTTGGCCTCGTCCAGGATCGCGTCGAACTCTTCGCTACCCCAGTTGGTGTAGTTGTTGCCCGAGGTGGAGCGGAACACATCGCCCAGACCGTTGTGGGGATCGCCGTAGTCCCAGCACCAGCCCAAACGCCAGATCTGCGGTGCATCCTGATCCAGGGTGTCCTGGTAGGTCTGCCATTCCTGGTTGGCCAGGCTCACCTCGATGCCCAGGTTCTGCTTCCACATCTGCTGGACAGCCTGGGCGATGGTGGCGTGCGCTTCGCTGGTGTTGAACATCAGGGTGATGGGCGGGATGGTGGCCAGGGTGTTGCCAGTCTCCTGGAAGTAGAGCTCCAGCTCCTGCTGGGCCAGTTCGGGATCGCTGCGCGTGCCCAGGTCGGGGTACTCTTCCTGGGTGGGGGAAGCGGCGAAGTTGGGACGCGAGAAGAACCCGGCGGGCTGCTCACCGCGACCCAGCACAGCCTCGACCAGCGTCGGGCGGTCAATGGCCAGCGAGAACGCGCGGCGCATATGGACGTTGTCAAAGGGCGCCTTCTCTACGTTGAAGCCGTAGTAGTAGGTGCAGTCGCGCGAGCCGATATACAGCTCATCCGGGCGCTCAACGCGCAGGCGCGGCAGGTCGGCCAGCGGCACGTCTTCAATCGTGTCCACTTCACCGGCCTCGAAGGCCGCCAGCGCCGCCGAAGCGTCCAGGAAGTTCACCTCGATCACGTCGAGCGCGGGCACGGGGTGGCTCTCGGTGCCAGTCCAGAAGGGGTTCTTGACGATCTCGGTGTGCGAGCCAGGCTCGTGCGACTTGAGCACGAAGGTGCCGTAGCTGTGGTAGTTGCCGGGCAGAGTCCAGGCGTCGCCGTTCTCTTCAATCGTCCAGCGCGGCTGGGCGGAGAAGAGCCACTCGCCGTAGACCTGCAGCAGGAAGCCCGCCGGCTCTGGCGACGTGATCTGCAGCGTGTAGTCGTCCAGCGCCTTGACCATCACATCTTCGACTGCTCCCTCGCCAGTGTTGTAGGCGGTACCGCCCACAGTCCACTCGCCACCCAGGAAGCCGTAGTCAGACGCGATGGCCGGATCCATCGTGCGCAGCGCGCCATAGGCGAAGTCGTGGGCGGTCACGTAGCGGACAGCGCCCGCCTCATCCGTCACTTCCACGACCGAACCGGTGGCCGCATCGTAGGTTACCCACGGCACGCCCTGCTTGAGCGCGAAGGTGTAGGTGAGGTTGTCCTCGGAGATCGTCCAGCTTTCCGCCATGCCGTGCTCCGGAACACCGGTGGTCTCTTCACGAGGGGCCAACCCTGGGAACATGATGGTGATGAACGTGTGCGAGGTTGTGTCGGACGCCAGCGCCGGATCGAAGATGACGTTCGTGCCGGCGGCGCCCATGACGACTTTCAGAACTTTCCCCTGGGCACCCACCGGGCCAAGCGCGGTGAGCGCCAACGACAAAACGAGCACGAAGAAAAGTGTGACACGGACTTTCTTAGCCATACAGAATCCTCCCAGGCTACTTAAATACGATACCCAGAACGATCAGGTTGTCCTATTATGACATGGAATCCGCAAGGTGCAAGGAAATTCTGGGACGCGCGCAAATGTCGCTTGTCAATCGCCCGGCGCGGGACATTGACCTCACCCCCAGCCTCGCTGCGCTCAGCTTGCCCCCTCTCCACGTTGGAGATACTGTTGGCGATATCCCCCTCTCTAGCTCGGCTGGAGAGGTAGGAGGGGTTTAGCAAGCATTCCCGAACTTCCCCTGGCGACAGCTTGCTCAGCCCCCTCGCGCGCATCAGACCTCCGCAATCCGCAATTCGCAATTCGCAATGCCGCCCTCGCCCGGTTGATCCCCCCTGACCATATGATATACTTCACTATACAGCACCTTGCGCATCACCGCGCAGCAGAAACTGCCCGCGATGGGGCCTGAAGGCGCTCCGGCAGGGGGGATGAGAAGCAGCCGTTGGCTGAAGCAATGCGTAAAGTTCAAGAGTGGCTGCGGGCGATCAACTGCTGGGACGTAGTGCGCGAGTTGCTCCCCTGGCAGGATGCTCCTGCCAGCAGGCTGCCAATCGCCCGCCACGAGAAAGTCGGCTCGCTGACCCTGGAGCGCATCGCCGATCTCGTGAACCGCATTCCGCCCCTGGCCTGGATTGCCGTGGGGGGATTCTATGTGGCGGCTGTGGTATACTCGCGCGCATCTCAGGCACCTTTCTGCCTCAATGGGCTGCTGCTGCTGCTGGCGCCGCTCGCCCTGTTCGTCCCGTCCCTGCTGGTGTGGGCGCTCCCGCTGGGGCTGACGCTGGCGCCGATCATCGCCCGCGAGCGCGAAAGGGGCACCTGGGAAGTGCTGCGAACCGCGCCATACAGCACTGAGGAACTCCTGCTGGCCAAGGCACAGGGCGCTCTGGCGTCGCTGCGCGCCCGGCTGTGGTGGCTGTGGTATGTGCAGGTGCAGGGCCTGATCGCCAGCCTGCTTATCGGCAGCGGGATGACCCTGGTGGCCGGCGCGCTTGGAATCTCAGGTCGCGAATGGGGCAGCTCCGCCCAGAATATGCTGTGCTTCGGGGCAATCGGTCTGGTGCTGGCCCTCATTGTCGGCTACCTGTTCGATCGCGCGCAGCAGCTCACCCTGATGATCGTCGCTGCGCTGGCGGCCAGCACCGGCTCATCTTCTGTCCGCGAGGCGGCGACAGCGGCGGTGACGGCTTCGCTGCTGGCCTGGGGCATAGATGTTATGGTGGGCGTGGCTGTGCTGGCGGTCCAGCCGGTGGGCCAAGTGAGAGATGTTGGGTTCAGCCTGGCCGCGATGATCGTGCTCGGCCCATTCGCCGGGTACCTGATCGAGCTGACCCCGCTGGTCATCCTGCCCGCGGCGCTGGCGACGTTCGTGGCGCGCAGCATCGCCATCCGCCAGTTGTGGGGAGTGGCCGTGCGCGGTGCAGAAAAATTGTAGGTCTGGTTGCTGTATGGTTGGGCGCACACAAAAGGTGTGCGCAAAGGTTGACAGTGACTCGCTGGGTGCAGGATGGTTTACCTCACCCCCAGCCTCGCTGTGCTCGGCTTGCCCCCTCTCCATGCATGGAGAGGGGGCGGCGAGGCGCGTCAGTGCCGAGCGGGGGTGAGGTAAACCAGGGCGAAGCAGAACAGCGTCCCTACCCGGCAGGTTTTGCTCGTGCCCCACACAAATGCGTTGCATCATGGCGCGGACGTTGGTATAACTATCAGCCCATAGCAAACGGCATCGGCAAGCATTGCTCCAGCGAACCGTAAGGTGCTGGGAGAAAGGTGAGGCCCTATTGCAGGACTGCGCTATCGGAGAAAGCAACTCACTGCATTGTATAAGTTATGCCTAAGGAGGCACTTGTGATGAAGAGGACGACCCTTTTTGTTATCGTCATCCTGGCCACCATGCTGGCCCCGATGACTGTGTTCGCGCAGGAGCCGGGCAGCGGCGGCCCAGTGATCGAAGGCAACTTCGGTGGCTCGGTCAACTTCGGCGCCATGAACCCGCTGCGCAGCAACGACACGGCCACGCTCCGCATCACCGCGCTGCTGTTCCCGTCGGTCATCGGCGCCAGCGGCATCACGCAGACCTACGCCCTCGCCGGCGACGAAGACGTCTACGGCGTGCTGGCCACCGAGTATAGCGTCTCGGAGGATGGCCTGGTCTACACCTTCAAGATGCGCGAAGACGCGTTCTGGACCGATGGCACGCCCATCACCACCAAGGACGTCAAGTTCAGCTTCGATGCCATCGCCAGCGGTGTCATTGACGCTCCGCTGTACGGCTACTTCAACTACGTCGCCGACGGCAACCCCACCGGCGTCAAGGAAATCCGCATCATTGACGACTACACCTACGAGGCGGTCTTCGAGATCGCCAGTTGCACCGCGCTCGGCCTCGGCGCTGGCTTCGCCGTTGTCCCGGCCCATGTCTGGGACTACGACGGCAGCCCGGACTTCGACTTCTCGGTGATGAAGGATCACCCCTTCGACACCGCCCCCACGATCGCCTATGGCCCGTTTGAGTTCGCCAGCTTCAACCCCGGCGAGGCCGTGGCCATCAAGGCGACCACCACCTGGCCCGATGGCGTGGTCATCCCCTCCGGGTACATCTTCCGTGACGTGCCCGATCAGACCGTGCTGGTCGAGCAATTCCTGGCCGGCGAGACCAACTTCATTGACGGGCCGCCCGTGCAGCGCCGCCCCGACCTCCGCACGGCTGCGAATGTGGTGGCCGTTGACATGCCCGGCAACTCGTGGGACTACATGGGCCTGAACCTGGCCGACCCGGAGAACCCGCAGCCGGGCCGCGACGCGGACGGCAACCCCATTGACCAGGGTCACCACCCGATCTTCGGGGATGTCCGCGTCCGCCGCGCGCTCCAGCACGCGATCAACGTTGAGGACATCGTCAGCGGTGCGGTCTTTGGCGAAGGCTCGGCCATGGCTTCGAGCCAGATTCCGACCTCCTGGGCCAAAGACCCGAACCTGGCGCCGATCCCCTACGACCCCGAGCTGGCCGCCCAGATGCTCGACGAGGCTGGCTGGCCGCTGGGGCCGGACGGCGTGCGCATCTGCCAGGGCTGCCTCTATGCAGAAGAGGGCGCGCCCTTCGAGTTCGAGCTGATCACCAACCAGGGCAACACCCGTCGTGAAGCCATCGGCCAGATCATCCAGGACGAGCTTTACGACCTGGGGATCAACGTGGACTTCCAGGCCATTGACTGGCAGACGCTGCTGGACAAGACGTTCGGTGCGCAAACCTTCGATGCTTACATCATCGGCTGGCGTCAGGGCTTCCCCGACGATCCGGATCAGATTCAGCTCTTCGGCAGCGCCAACGACGACCCGGCCAACCAGTCCAGCAACGCCATGTCCTACTACAACCCGCGCTTCGAGGAACTGTCGCTGCAGGCGGCTACGCTGCCCGGCTGCGACCCGGCTGCGCGCGCTGAGATCTACTACGAAATCGAGAAGATTCTGCAGGACGACCAGCCCTATCTGTGGCTGTTCGTGCAGGATACCATGTACGCGGCTTCCACTGAGGTGGCAGGGTTCGCGCCTTACCCGAACGTGCCCCTGTGGAATGTCCACACCTGGACGATTGCCCAGTAAAGCTCTGACGCTCTGAGAACTCCTGGCCGGCAGCCCAGACGGGTTGCCGGCCAGAGTCCTCTGGCGTCTCCCGCGAAAGGAGGCGGATAACGAGACAATGACGCAATTCATCCTGCGGCGGCTCGTCCAGGCCATTCCCACCCTGTTTGGCATCACCATCCTGACCTATGCGATCATTGTGGCCGCGCCAGGCGATCCTGTCTCGACCCTGACTTTTGGGCCCAGGACCACCAAAGCACAGCGGGTGGCCATGGCCGCCCAGCTCGGCACCAATGACCCGGTCTACAAGCAGTACATTCGCTGGCTGATCGGGAACGATTGGCAGAAGTTCCCCAAAGTTGACGGGCGCGGCAACCCGGTTCTGGACAGCAACGGCGAGCAGGTTGTGGAGCGCGGCACCAAGAAGGGCATCCTGCGCGGCGATTTCGGGACTTCGTTCGTCACCAAGCGGCCCGCTCTGGAGCTCATCATAGAGAAATTCCCGGCCACTGCGGAGCTGGGATCGCTGTCGCTGCTGGTCGGCGTCCTGTTGGGCGTGTCCATTGGGGTGCTGGCCGCCGTCCAGCGAGGAGGAGTTTTCGACAACCTGACGCGCGTCATGGCGGTCCTTTTCAGCGCCGTCCCCGTGTTCTGGCTGGGGCTGACGCTGCTGCTCATTTTTGGCTCGTGGCTGGGCTGGCTGCCCATGGGCGGGCGCTACCCCACCAACTATTTCCTGACCGGCGAAGTCACCCTCACAGACCGGATCGAGCATCTGATCCTGCC
Source organism: Anaerolineae bacterium (assembly GCA_027494015.1). Next base: position 207,325 of record JAOSJP010000012.1, on the reverse strand, counting down.
CGTCGCTGTGTTGTCCACCGGCTGGGTCGCTATTCTGTCGCGCTTCATGCGCGCCTCCACCCTGGACGTGCTCAGCCAGGATTATGTGCGCACGGCGCAGGCCAAAGGTCTCACCTACCGCCAGATCTGGTTCGTCCATGCCGCGCGCAATGCCTTGATCCCCATCGCCACCATTATGGGGCCGGCCATCCCAGGTATTATTGGCGGGGCGCTCATCACGGAGATGATCTTCTCCTGGCCTGGCGTGGGGCGCACGACCTACTCAGCAGTGCTGACGCTGGATTATCCGGTGATCATGTGCGCGGTGATTATGGTGTCCCTGACCACCATCATCGGTTACCTGCTGTCCGATATCCTCTACGCGCTCATTGACCCGCGCATCCGGCTGTCGTAGGAGAGCGATGATGTCAGCTTCGGAAGCTGCTGTGCTGAGTTTGTATGACGAAGACGAATACCGCGGCCAGACGCTCTGGCAGCTCGCCCTGCTACGCCTGCGGCGCGACTACCTGACCCTGATTGCCATTGGAGTGATTCTGCTGCTCGCCATTTTAGCGCTGCTGGCTCCAGCCATCTCAGACGCGCTGGGAGTGAACTACCGCCGCACGGACCTGCGCAACACCTTCGCGGCGATAGGCTCGCCGGGCCACCCCCTGGGGACCGACGACCTGGGCCGCGATCATCTGTCGCGCCTGCTCTATGGAGCGCGCGTGTCATTGGGCATCGGCTTTTCCGCGGCGCTGGTGTCGCTGATTGTGGGCACGACAGTGGGCGTTGTCGCGGGCTTTTATCAGGGCGGACGGCTGGGTTTCATTGATGACCTGATCATGTGGTTTGTCATCACTCTGAACTCGGTGCCGTCGCTGTTCCTGTTGTTGATCATCTCGGCCATGCTCTCGCCCACGGTGTTCACGCTGATCCTGATTCTGGCGCTGCTGTCGTGGACCAGCACCATGCGCTTCGTGCGCGGCGAGACGCTGTCGCACCGCAACCGCGAGTATATTGTGGCCGCGCACGCCATCGGCGCCGGCACGCCGCGCATCATGTTCTTGCATATCCTGCCCAACATCTTCTCCGTCCTGGCGATCAACCTGGCTACCGACATCGGCGGCTTCATCCTGGTGGAGTCGGCGCTGAGCTTCCTGAACCTCGGCGTGCGCCCGCCCACGCCAAGCTGGGGCAACATGCTGATCAACGCCCAGACCTTCTACACGATGGGGGTGCACCTGGTCATCATGCCCGGCCTGATGATCGTCATCACCGTGCTGTGCCTGTTCCTGATCGGCGACGGCGTGCGCGATGCGTTCGACCCCCAGGCTTCCAAGAAGGTGGCCTAGGGCACGTAGTACGGGCGCAACGCCCCTCTCCCTGGCCCCCTCCCCGGCCAAGCCAGAGAGGGGGAAATCATTCCATCTGGCGGTTGAAGTCCCCCTCTCTAGCCCGGCTGGAGGGGGATTTTAGGGGGTGAGGCTTGTAGGGGAGGGTTTAGAAACCCTCCCCTACGCCAGACTTCGGAAGTCTGGTGTGGCAGAAGGCCCCTCCCCCTGGCCCCCTCCCCGGCTAAGCCAGAGAGGGGGAAATCGTCCCATCTGGCGGTTGAAGTCCCCCTCTCTAGCTCGGCTGGAGAGGGGGATTTAGGGGGTGAGGCAGGCGCAGACACTACGCCCGGTCAGCCGCACACGACAATTCCCCTCTCTGCTGTTATGATCTTGGCGGATCGCACAGTCAGGACAGGCCATGAACCCTCTCAGCGCTGACATCCGGCTGCTCGGCGGCTTGCTGGGCGTGGTCATCCGCGAGCAGCACGGCGACGACGCCTTCAACACGGTTGAGGCCGTGCGCGCGGCGGCCAAAGCGCGCCGCGCCAACGAGCCGGGCGCTGCCGACGAGCTGCTCGCGCGCATCCGCCAGCAAGACCTGGCGGGCAAGCGCATCCTGATCAAAGCCTTCAGCAACTACTTCCAACTGATCAACGCCGCCGAAGACCAGCAGCGCATCCGCGTGCTGCGCCAGCGCGAGACAGACGGCGCGCTGAGCGAATCCATCGGCGACGCCATCCGCGCGCTGCACGCAGCGGGTCTCAGCGCCGCCCAGGTGCGCGCGCTGCTGGAGCAGATCAGCGTGCGCCTGGTGCTGACCGCCCACCCCACCGAGGCCAAGCGCAAAGAGGTGCTGGTCAAGCAGCGGCACATCGTGCAGATGATGACCCGCCGCGAGCGCGAAGCCCTGCTGCCGCGCGAGATGAGCGCCCTCGAAGCGACGCTCGCCGAGGAGATCGAGGAGCTGTGGCAGACGCGCCCCACCCGCGCCTCGCGCGCCTCCATCGCCGACGAAGTGGATTTCGTTGTTTATTTCCTGACTACGGTGGTCATGGACGTGCTCATCGCCCTGACGGACGATCTGCGCGCCAGCCTGCAGGCCCACTACCCCGCCGGCGACTGGCGCACCCTGCCCCCGCTGGTGCGCTATAGCTCGTGGGTCGGCGGCGACCGCGACGGCCACCCCAACGTCACGCCCCAGGTCACGCTGGACACGCTGCGCGCGCACCGCGCCGCGATCAGCGCCGTCTACCGCGAAGCCGTCGCCTTCCTGCGCGAGCACCTCACCCAGTCCACCGACGACCTGCCCGCAACGGACGCACTGCGCGCGGCGGTGGCCCGGCAGCGCGGCGGAGATGCGCTGCGCTTCCCCGGCGAGCTTTACCGCGAGATGCTGGACATCATCGGGGAGAAGCTGAGCGCGGGCAGCTACCGGGGCGGCGACGACCTGCTGGCCGACCTGCGCCTGATCGAGGACAGTCTGGCCGCTCGCGGCGCCGGGCGCGTCGCCGACGGCGCGCTGCGCCGGCTGATCCGCCAGGTGCGGCTGTTCGGGCTGCACCTGGTGCCGCTGGAAGTGCGCGACGACGCGCGGCTCTACGCGGCGGCCCTTGACGAGATTCTGCGCGCCTTCGAGATCTGCCCGAACTACCTGGCTCTGCCGGAGCCGGACAGACAGGCGCGGTTGCTGTGCGAGATCGTCAATCCGCGCCCGCTGTTCCCCGTCGAGCCAGCCTTCTCCGAGCCGACGAACCGCGTCATCGCCACCTGGCGCATGATCGCCGCCGCCCACGCCAGCTACGGCCCGGCGGCCCTCGACACGGTGATCGCCAGCATGTGCAGCGCGCCCAGCGACGTGCTGACTCTGCTGCTTTTCGCCCGCGAAGTCGGCGTGCAGCGCGACGTAGACCTGGTGCCGCTCTTCGAGACGATTGACGCCCTGCGCGCCGCGCCGGACATCGTGCGCGACCTGCTGGCCATGCCCCCCTTTCAGGAGTATCTCGCCGGGCGCGGCAGCCATTTGCAGGTGATGCTCGGCTATTCGGACAGCGCCAAAGATGGTGGCTACCTGGCCTCTAGCTGGGGGCTGTACGCGGCGCAGGAGCAGCTTGGCGCGGTCTGCGACGCGCACGGCATCACGCTGGAGCTATTTCACGGGCGGGGCGGCAGCATCGGGCGCGGCGGCGGCCCCACCAACCGCGCCATCCTCGCCCAGCCCCCCGGCGCCATGCGCGGGCGCATCAAGATCACCGAGCAGGGCGAAGTCATCGCCCACCGCTACAGCAACGCCGACATCGCCCGCCGCCACCTGCACCAGGTGACGCACGCCGCCCTGCTGAGCACCATCACGCCCGCGCTGACAGACCTGCGCCCGGAGTGGCGCGCGGCGATGGCCGAGCTGGCCAGCGCAGGCCAGGCCGCCTTCCAGCGCTTCGTCTACGAGACGCCCGGCTTCCTCGACTACTGGCAGCAGGCTACGCCGATCAATGAATTGGCCGAGATGCCCATCGGCTCGCGCCCGGCCCGGCGTGCCCAGGGCGGCTTCGCCCAGATTCGGGCTATTCCCTGGGTCTTCTCGTGGATGCAGAGCCGGGCCATCATCCCCAGTTGGTACGGCGTCGGCCACGCCTTCGAAGCCTACTGCGCCGCGCACGACTGCGCTGAGGAGGGCCTCGACCTGCTGCACGCCATGTACCGCCAGTGGCCGTTCTTCTCCGCGCTCATCCAGAATGTCGAGCTGGACCTGGCCAAAGCGGACATGGGCATCGCCCGGCTGTACGCCTCGCTGGTGAGCGACCCGGCCCTGCGCGAGAGCATCTTCGGCGAGATCGAGGGCGAATACGCCCGCGCCTGCCACTGGATCACGGCCATCACCGGGCAGGACGATCTGCTGGCCGAGATGCCGGTCATCCGCCACTCCATCGAGCGCCGCAACCCGTACATTGACCCGCTGAACTTCATCCAGGTGGAATTGCTGCGCGAATTGCGCCAGCTTGACCCGGCGACGCCCGCCTACCAGGAGGCGTGGCAGGCGTTCATGCTCACCGTCAACGGCATCGCCGCCGGCATGAAGAACACAGGGTAGGCAGGCCCTCAGTGCCTCAGAGACCATTTGAGAAGTTCCCCACCCACCCCAAACCCCTCCCCCACAAGGAGGGAGGGGCTTAGTGGGCGCGCCCTTCTCCCTTCCCCCCTCGTGGGGAAAGGGCCGGGGATGGGGGGCAGAGTCAGGCACATGATTTCTCAAACGGCCTCTCACAACAGAAACGGGCGACCCGTCTCCAGGCCGCCCATCTCGCGGCTGTGAGAACACCTGCGCCCGCAGCGGTCAGCCGAGCGACGCGGGCGTCACCGCCAGGGTGACGATGCGCTTGGCGGGCACGGTCAGGGCGAACGCGCCCCCCTCCGCCGGAGCCAGCGGCGGGCCAATGAGCGCTTCGAGCAGGTTCGTCGGGACAACCTCCCGCACGGGGAAGCCGAAGCGCACCCGGCCCTCCACCGCCGCCTCGCTGCTATTGTAGAAGCGCACGATCAACGCCTGGCTCGCTTCGGCGGGCTTGACCGCGGTGAGCACCAGCGCCGCCGGTTCCAGCGCGACCGCCGTCTGCGTAGCGGGCAGCGGCCCTTCGGCCAGCGGCGCAACCGCCGCGCGGAGCAGCGCGCCGAAGGCATACGCTTCCTGCGCCGCTGCGTCCAGGCCGAACGCGCCGCCAAAGGGGATCACGCTGTAGTCGAACGCGGCGGGGCCGGGGCACTGCCCGCCCGGCGTGACCATCTCCGGCCCGGCGTGCCCCACGCGACAGGACAGGTCGCCGCGCGACAGCCAGCCCACGCAGCGCAGCAGGGTCACGGCCAGCGTCGCGCCCTCTTCGGCGGGGATCAACTCATACTCCGGCAGGCCGCGGGCGGCCACCAGCAGGCCCCGCCCGTCCGCCTCGACCGCCACGAATCCGCGCTGCGGCGCGGTCGGCTGCGGCTGCTCGACCCAATCCGACGTGTCGCCATGCTGCTGGGGCACGCGGGCGATGCGGTCGAAATGCCCGTCGGCGATGGCCCGCTCGCTGCGCGCGCCGCTGGGGAACAGGGCGCGCAGCCGGTGATCTTCGGCGCAGTTGTCCACTTCGGTGTGAATGTCCACGCGGCGGCTGTGCGGCAGCAGCGTCGCCGTCGTCGTCACCGGCAGGCGCACCGTCTCCGCGCTGCGCGCACTGCGTTCCGGGGTCAGGCGCGCGGGCAGGTCAAGCGCCAGCGTGATGCGCAGCGTTTGCCCCAGCGGGCCAGCGTCCACGCGCTCGATCAGCGGCGGGGCGGCGGGCGTCCGCACCACCCGGTCCTGCTCCGGCGGGCAGTAATTGTACTCGTCGCCCCGGTCGCCGCCGTCCTCAAAGCCGTTCAGGTCGCGCAGGGCGCGCCCGGTCGTCTTGTCGAGCACGCTCAGGCGGCCCGTGAGCGGGTCGGCCTCGGCGCGCAGCCAGGCGTTCTCGATGACTGTCTCGCGCGTCGCTGCCGCGAGGCGCTCCTCAACCGGCCCCGGCGCGGCCCGCAGCCGGTAGCTCCGCCAGCCGACGCCGGGCACGTCGCGCGCCTCGAAAGCCAGCCGGCGCGGACGCCCGAAGCGCACCGTCAGATGGCAACGCACCGCCGAGCGCAGGGCGGGATGTCCGCGCAGCGTGTGCGCCAGCCGCGCCAGGCTGATCACGTCGCGCGGGTGCTGCTCGGTCAGGATCAGCTCCAGGCGCGGCTCGCCGTCGCCCAGCCAGGCGCGGGCGTCGCGGATCAGGCGGTTGAGGTAGATACCGATCTCAAGCTGGTCGAGGAAGGCGGGCAGATCGTCGCGCGCCAGCCAACGCTGCTCCAGCACTTCTTCGCGGCCCTTTGTCCAGACGGCAGGCACCGGCTCGCCGCAATCGTCGCTCAGCGCGTAGTGGCGATCCGGTCCCGGCCAGGGCACGTCGGCCTCGACGCGCCCCGCCGCCGCGCCGGGCACGGGATTGTAGACGACCAGCGCCAGGTCTGCGGGCAGCGTCGTGACCTCGTAATCGGGCGGAGCGCCCGCCCCTGGCGCGGGCGGGACGGGCAGCGCCGCCGTGTCCAGGTGAGCGGCCAGGTCGCGCAGCCCCTCGTCCGCCAGCCGCCCGGCGATCTGCTCGCTCCAATCGAAACGGGTGCGCATCTCGTCGTGCACCTGGTCAATCGAGCAGCCGCAGATCGAGTCGTGGGGGTGGTTCTCGATGAGATAGCGCCAGCTTTGCCACAGGTCTCCCTGGCGGCTGGGCGCGCCCCACAACGTCCCCAGCGCCGCCAGCGGCTCGGCGTAACGCTCCAGCAGCGTCTCGCACGCCTGGTTGCGCTGCTTGATCCACATGCGCGTGGAGAGCACACCCGGCAGCAGGTGATGGCGGCGCGGAGAGCGCAGTTCGCCGCGCACGACGGGCAGGTCGGGGTCAGGCCCCAGGGCGGCGCGCACCGTCCGCACGTAAGCGGGGATGGTGCTGTGCGTCAGCCGCGCGCGGCCTTGCAGGGCGGCGTTGGCTGCGTCAATCAGCGCGGGAATCTCCGGCTGGGGCGGCTGGTGATCCGTCCCGTTGAGCAGCAGCAGGCAATTCGTGCGCGTGTGCGGCCCCAGCAGCGCGATCTGCCGCTCGACGGTGCGCGTGAAGACGGCGGGATCGGTGGGCGCCCATTCCAGGTTGCCATAGCCCTCGCGCAGGTAGAGAGTGAGCACGCGCGTGCCGTCCGGCGCTTCCCACCACAGCTCCAGCGGCTCTTCGGAAAGTCCGCGTCGGAATATGGCCGTCTCCACGCCGGCGCCCGCCAGAATCTGCGGAAGCTGGCTGATGTGCCCGAAGGGATCGGGCGTGTAGCCGACCGGCATCCGCTCGCCGAAACGGTCGCAGATCGCCGCGCCCAGCATCAGGTTGCGCACAGTGGACTCCGGCCCCACCAGGAACTCGTCGGGCAGGATGTGCCAGGGGCCGATGACCAGCCGCCCGGACTGGATGTGGCGGCGCAGATCGGCTTCGCGCTCCGGGCGCAGCGCCAGGTAGTCTTCCAGGATGATCGTCTGCCCGTCAAGCATGAAGCTGCGGAAGGCCGGGTCGCCGTCCAGGATGTCGAGCAGGTCGTCCACCAGGCGCACCAGGCTCAGGCGAAAGTCCTGGAACGTGCGGTACCATTCGCGGTCCCAATGCGTGTGCGAGACGACAATCATTTCATAGACAGGTGCTGGCATAGCTCGCTCACTTTGTGCAGAGTTGTTGGTTATTGGTTATTGGTTGTTAGTTAGTTGTTGGTTGTTAGTTAAGCAGGCGCTGCGTTGTTTTTACCAAGAACCAATCACCAAAAACCAACCACCATTTACCAACCACCAATCACCCCAGATAAATCGGATTCGTCAGCGCGCGCAGCAGGTCGCTGTCCTCGCCGCTGACAAGCTGCGCGCGTACATACGTCGTGCCGGACACGTCCAGCGCCGCCTCAATGACCACATCCTCGCCGCCGATGGGGTGGCGAGCCAGCAAACCAGGCGCGCCGTGCACTTCCAGGATTGACCCGGCCCCGCCCACTGCGCGCATGGTCAGCGCCAGGCGGTCGTCGGGCGGGCGCGCGACGACATCGCCCATCATCGCCGGGCCGGCGCCCATCGTCAGGCGCGGGCCATCCGCCCCCTCGCTGACGAAAGCGCGCCCGGCGCGCAGCGCGCCCAGCAGCGCCGCCGCGCTGGGCGGGCCAGGGCAGTAAATCCAGGTCGTCGGCGTGCCCACGCGGGCCACTTCGTCCGTCCCGCTCCGCAGACGGTGTGCGTCGCTGCCGCCGACGGCGACCAGCCGCTCGCCCGCGTTCAAGCGCCGCTCGTAATAGGCCAGCGAGACAGCGTTGAACAGCCTCCAGGGGCCGTTCCACACCTCCAGGCAGTGCGAGCCAGTCACCTCGGTGAACTCCCAGGGCGGCCCGTAGGGGCGCGGGTGGTTGCACGAGGTCAGGTAGCCGCGCGCCCGCGCCGCCTGGATCGCCTCGGCCAGCAGCTCCGGCGTCAGCGTGCGAAAGTCAATCCAGCCGCCGTCGCCCCACACGTTCCAGTGCCCCCGGTACGTCGTCACCTCGAAGCCGGGGATCAGGATCAGACCTGGCGTGTCCAGCGCGGCCAGCTCGATCAGGTGGCTGAGCGTATTGTGATCGGTGATCGCCAGGAAGTCCAGGCCCAACGCGCGCGCTGCCGCGATCACCTCGCCGGGCGAGGAATCGCCGTCGCTGTGGTAGGTGTGGCAGTGTAGCTCGCCGCGATACCAGCCGTCCGGCCTGGGGGCGAAGCCCGGCGCGTCGCGGCGCAGGGGCAGCATGGCGGGGGGCGGGGGAGCGCCCTGGCCCTCCGCCGGGCTGAAGCGCAGCGCCACCCGGTAATCGCAGCCGCGCGGCGCGACCTTGTACAGCCCCAGAAAGATGTGCCAGGTGCCCGGCGTCAGCGGGCCGGGCAGATAGCCGGGCGTCGCCGCCGCCGGCGTCACAAAGAACTCGCGGCGGGCGCTGCCGCTCCAGCCGCGAAAGCCCGCCTCCATGAAGGCGATACCGCGCTCGTCGAACAGCCCAATGTCCACCGTGTTGCCGCCGGTCAGGTGCGGGTCAGAGCCGATGGCGTCGCTGTACTCGTAGCGCACATCGAGCCGCCCCGCCCCCTCCGGCATCTCGAACGGCAGGGTGAGGAAGCCGCCCTCCTGCGCCGGCGTTGCGTGCCCCACCAGCACACGCTCAGTAGACGCGGTGAGCGCGCTCATTGCAGCAGGTTGCCGTCCGCGCCGTAGGCATAGCTCACGTTCAGATCGGGCACCAGCCATATCTCGTGCGGCAGGTCCGGCGGCTCGTCGCGGAACAGGCGCACCGACACCAGCTTGCCGCCGACGCGCACCACAATCAGCACTTCGCCGCCCATCGGCTGCACGGCGTAGACCTGCGCCGGGATCGCGCCCGGTGTCGGCTCTGTTTGGGGAGCCAGATTCTCCGGGCGCACGCCCAGGGTGATCGTCTGCCCGTCGGTCAGCTTGCCATTCAGCCGCTCAAACAGGGCGCTCATGTCAATTTCCGGCTCCTGTCCGTTCAGGCGGAACAGGCCACGCCCCAGGTCTACGGTGCCCGCCAGCAGGTTCATCGGCGGGCTGCCGATGAACGAGGCGACGAAGGTGTTGGCCGGGCGGCGGTAGACCTCCAGCGGCGCGCCGATCTGCATGACGCGCCCGTAATTCATGATCACGATGCGATCCGCCAGGGCCATCGCCTCGGCCTGGTCGTGCGTCACGTAGACGGTCGTCACGCCCAGCTCGTGCTGCAGGTGCTTGAGGAAGGCGCGCGCCTCCAGCCGAAGCTGCGCGTCGAGGTTGCTCAGCGGCTCGTCGAAGAGGAAGCACAGCGCCTGGTGAACCACTGCCCGCGCCACTGACGCGCGCTGCTGCTGCCCGCCGGAGATCTGCCCTGGGCGGCGATCCAGCAGATCGCCGATCTGAAGCTGCTGGGCGACTTCCTTCACCCGCTCGGTGCGCTCCTGCTTGCCCACGCCGCGCACCTTGAGCGGGTAGCCGATGTTCTCCAGGATCGTCATGTGCGGGTAGAGCGCGTAGTCCTGAAAGACCATGGCCACGTCGCGGGCGCGCGGCGGCAGCCGCGTCACGTCGCGGTCGCCGATCAGGATGCGCCCCTCGTCGGCGAATTCCAGCCCGGCGATCAGGCGCAGCGTGGTCGTCTTGCCGCAGCCCGACGGGCCGAGCAAGGCCACGAACTCGCCGTCGCTGACGGTCAGGCTCACATCGTTCACGGCGGTCACGCTGCCAAAACGCTTAACGACATGCTCAAAGGTAATCTGCGTCATCGTGTTGTTTGTCCGTAGCTCAGGGTTAGCTCTTGATGCCGCCGAAGAAGCGGAAGCCAAAGCGCCAGTTGACGATCAGGTACAGCACCAGCACCGGGATCGTGTACAGGAAGGCATAGGCCGAGAGCAGGGTCAGGTTGGGCGTGCCGGCCTCCGTGTAGAACGAGTAGGAGGCGATGGACGCCGGCATACGATCCGGGCTGCGCAGCAGCACCGACGGGATGAGGAACGCGCCCCAGGCATTGACGAAGGCCCAGATGGCCACCACCACTACACCGGGCCGCACCATCGGCAGGGCCACGTCGCGGAAGACGCGCAGCGACGACGCCCCACAGACCAGCGCCGCCTCTTCATACGAGCGCGGGATCGAGTCGATGAAGTCGCGCATGATGAAGATCGCTGACGGCAGCAGCCCGCCGGTCATCACCAGAATGACGCCCGCGTAGGTGTCAATCAGCCCCAGCCGGAACACGAGCAGGAAGATGGGCACCATGGCCGCCGTGCCGCTGACCACCGACGAGAACAAGATCAGCACGTAGACCAGCACATCGCGCCCCGGCACGTGCGTGCGCGACAGGCCGTAGGAGGCCAGCGTCGCCACGCCCGCCACCAGCACCATCACCCCGCCACCGATGATCAGGTTGTTCTGGAACAGCGCGCGCATGGCGAACTTGTTGTTATAGACCGCCTCGAAGTTCGCCAGCGAAGGGTTGGAGGGGATCGTCACCGCCAGGTTGGCCTGCGTGTTGAACGGCGCGGTGACCAGCCACAGCAGCGGGGTGACGAAGAACGCCGCGATGACCACCGAGAATGCGAAGAGCAGCCCCCGCGCCAGCCACGAACGCATCACAAAGCTGTTCATGTCGCCCTCCGGCGGCGGATGGACGCCAGGTAGATCAGGGCCAGCCCCAGGTTGATCAGCATCATCACCACAGCGATGGCGCTGCCCTTGCCGAACTCATGCCGCCCCATGAACGCCGTGCGGTAGGTGTAGATGGAGACCACTTCCGTGCGCTTGGCCGGGCCGCCGCCCGTCAGCAGGAAGGGCGTGAAGACGTTGAACGTCCACAGCGTGATCAGGATCAGGTCGGTCAGGATGTGCCCGCGCAGCAGCGGGAAGAAAATGTCGCGGAACTTCTGCCAGGCCGTCGCGCCGACGACCTCCGCCGTCTCCACATACGAGGGCGGGATCGTCTCCAGCGCGCCAGAGAAGAGCAGCATGGAGAAGGCCGTGCCGCGCCACGAGTTGAAGAGGATGATGGATTGCAGCGGGCGGTCGAACAGCCAGTCGGGCCGCCCCAGCCCGATTGTTTCGAGCACGCTGTTGAGCGTGCCGAACTCCCAGTCGAGGAAGGCCACCCAGGTGAAAGCCACCACCGTCTCGGGGATGATCCAGGCCAGGATGACCAGCGTGAAGACGACCTCGCGCAGCATACCGCGCTTGCGGTAGAAGCCCCAGGCGATGAGCATCCCCATCCCCGCCTGGCCGATCAGCGCCGACCCCACAACAAACTGCGTGGTGAGCTTGAGCGCGCTGCCGAACTCGCCCAGGCGCATCCAGCGTTCGGGGTCGAAAAGGCGCCGGTAGTTGTCCAGGCCGACGAATTCGGGGTTGGGCGCGGTGGTTCCCAGCAACGTCTGGTTGGTGAAGCTGAGCAGGAACACGCGCACAAACGGGTACAGCAAGAATACGACGACAAACAGGATGGCGGGCGTCAGAAAGATAATTCCCACTTTGGCCGGGAATATCGCGTGCTTTCGTTCCACAGTGCGCTCCAGAAGACTTGGGGGCCAGGCCGCGTGGCCTGGCCCCAGGTCGTTGGCGCAACGAAGCGCCGCAGCTACTCAAGCGTCTTGACGTTGTCCGCGCCCGCGATCTCGGTCACCGCCTCGGCGAAGGCGCTCATCGCCTCTTCAGGCGACATCTCGCCGGAGACCACGCGCTCGGTCATGAGTTGAATCTCGGTGGAGATCAGCGGGTATTCCGGCAGCATGGGCCGCACGGTGGAGTACTGGAGCAGCGCATTGGCCATGGCCGTCATCACCGGATCGCCGGCCACTTCCACATCGTCGCGGAAGCTGATGCGCGGCTGGATCAGCTCGAAGGCGCGCACCGGGTCCCGGCCCGACATGTACGAGAGGAAAGTCCAGGCTTCCTTGGGGTGCGGGCTGTTGGGGTTGATCAGCCAGCCGGTGCCGCCGGAGATGCTCACGAAGTCCTGGCCGCGGTAGCCCGCGCCCGGCTCCTTGGCCGGCATCATCGCCCAGCCGACGATCTCGTTGCGGTTCTCGACGGCGGTCTCCGACCCCGGCGCGATCACCGAGCGCCAGAACCAGTCGCCCTCAACCAGCATACCCACCTGCCCGTCGCGGAAGGCGACGAACGAGCGGTTGCGCCCGTCCTGCAGAAGCTGCATGCGGGCGTCGCCCAGGCCCTCGTCCACGTAGACGGTCTTGTAGAAGTTGAGCGTGTCGAGGATACCCGGACTCTGGACGATCCACTTGCCATCATCCCAGTCGTAGAGGTGATGGCCCGCGCCCAGCAGCACCATGAAGTAGCCCTGCATGGTCGTGGCCTCGCCCATTGCCGTGCCCGCGTTGATCTGCAGCGGGATCTCAACTCCGGCTTCCTTCAGCGTGCGGGCCGTATTCAGCACATCTTCCCAACTGGTGGGCTGCCAGGGCAGCGCGATGCCAGCCTGCTCAAACAGGTCCTTGCGGTAGAAGATCTGGCGGACATCGGTGCCGGCGGGGATGCCATAGCGCTCGCCCTGATAGGACAGGATGGCCTGGATGCCCTCCGAGATGTGGCCCCAGCCGTCCCAGTCATTGACTTCCGGGCCAGCCACTTCCGCCAGCGGCTTGAGCAGCCCGGCACCGACGAACTCCGGCACCCAGAAGCCGTCGAAGGAGATGATGTCGTAGCCGCTGCCGACGCTCAGATCGAGCGCGTACTGCTCCTTGAGCTGCTCGTCGCCGCCGCCGAACTCGACCAGCTCGACATCAATCGGCGTGCCCTGGGCCTGCATCGTCTCCTCGAAGGTGGGGATGACGAAGGTGGTCAGCCACACGGCCAGGTTGTGGTTCACGCCGCCCACCACGCAACGGCAGGTGATCGTGACTTTGACCGGTTCCTGGGCCAGGGCCGGGCCAACGCTCAGCGCGCCCAGGGCCAGGACGGTCACCAGCAGAAGGGTAAGGAACTTGGAACGTGACATTGGGTGAATACCTCCATAACCTAAGTCTGACGGTCTCATAGGGCGTTATGACGAGGTAGCTTCAGGTCGTAGAATTGGCTATCCTTTTGAGGGTCACCTCCTTCCGGGGGCGGGGCTGTGGAGGCCCGGACTACCAGACAGGTTGGCAGCAAGGTCCACACGTCGTTCGCTGGCTCTCCCTCAACGATTGTCAGCAAACGCCGGGCCGCCTCAGCCCCCATCTTGAACGGGTCTTGAGCGACCGTAGTCAGCGGTGGGGCGAAGTGCTCGACCAGGCTGAGATTGTCGAAGCCGACCACCGATAGGTCGTGCGGGACGCGCAGCCCCGCCTGACCCGCCGCAATGACGGTCAGCAGGGCCATCAGATCGTTCATGGCGAAGATTGCCGTCGGGCGGCCAGGACGCGCCAGCGCCGCCGCCAGGTCGCTGATTTCGCTGGCGTAGGCTTCGGCCACCGAATGGCGCACCGCATCCACCCTGATCTCCTCGCGCGGGCCGACCAGCAGCGGCGGCAACGGCTCCAGGCCCGCGCCGCGCATCGTTTCCTGGTAGGCGCGACAACGCTCGGCGATGGGCCACAAGTCCAGCAGCGGGCTGGCCAGAAAAGCGATCTCGCGGTGCCCCAGCGCCAACAGGTGATTGGTGGCCTGCACCCCCCCGTGATAGTTGTGGCTGGTGACGCAGGGCAGCGCCACCCCCGGCAGCGGACGGTCGAGCAGCACAGTCGGCAGGCGATACTGGGCGCTGAGGATGTAGCGCCCATTGGTGACTGAGGTGACCGCCGGCCAGATCAGCAGCCCGGCCACGCTATCGTCGCACATTTCGCGCAGCAGCCGGTTCTCCTCGTCCACATCGCGCTCGGTGCAGGCGAAGAGCACGCCGTACCCCTGCGAGCGCAAGACATTCTCCGCGCCGGCCAGCAGTTGGCTGTCAAACGCGCTGTGAAAGCCGGGCACCAGGAACCCGACGATCTTGCGCCTGGGCAGGGGTGGCTGAAGGTCCGAGACATACGTCCCCTTGCCCGCCACGCGATAGAGCAACCCCTCTTCCAGCGCGGATTCCCAGGCTCGGCGGATGGTCGCCCGGCTGAGGCCCAGTTGGGCCACCAGCTCCAGCTCGCCGGGCAACTGGTCGTGCGGCTTGAGCGCGCCCGTCAGGATAGCATGACGCAGCTCGTTGAGGAGCTGTCGGTGCAGGGGCAACGCGCTTTCGCGGATGAGTGTAAACGGTTTCATGCGTACATGTACGGACTTGTATGGTCGGTGTCTTCATCATATGACAGGCTGAGCGGCGAGTCAAGCAAGTGGGATGCAAAAGCAAGACTTCCGAAGCCTTCGAAGGCTGCGGAAGTCTGAATGGGACGCAGGGCAATCGCGTCAAACATGCGTGTTGTTCTACCTCACCCCCAGCCTCGCTACGCTCGGTCTGCCCCCTCTCCAACGTGGAGAGTCGGACATATCAGACAGTGTTGATTTAGCGTAACGACGAACGATCACAATTACCGGAAGAAACGGGCGGTTTGAAGGAGAAGCCCGGATGCCTGGTAGAGCCTGTAGGGGCGGGTTTGCAAACCCGCCCCTACAACCGCTTCCCCGAAGTCGCCTTCTTCATTCGCTTCTTCCCTTGAATTGTTCTTCCGTAACCTATAACTAATCGTCAATACAATCTTATTTGCCCGGCCCTCCAACGTGGAGAGGGGGCGGCGAGGCGCGTCAGCGCCGAGCGGGGGTGAGGTACACCAGGGCGCAGCAGAGCAGCGCCCCTATCTGACACGTTTTGCTCGCACCCTGCCCCCCATCCCCGGCCCTTCCCCCACAAGGGGGGCAGGGAGAAGAGCGTGCCCGCTAAGCCCTGTACTGCGCGCGCCCTTTCCCCCTCTCCGTCAACGGAGAGGGGGCGGCGAGGCGCGTCAGCGCCGAGCGGGAGTGAGGTACACCAGGGCGCAGCAGAGCAGCGCCTCTACGGGACTCTGCTCGCTACGCGCCGAACGCGCCCAGCGCCAGGCACGCCGCCGCCGCGTTCGGCCAGGCGAACCAGTGCCGCGAGACCACCGCCCCCGTCGCCGGATGGCAGGCTTCGGGCAGCGCCCCATCCCACTGCATCGCCTCGTCCAGGCGCGCCCAGGCCCGGCGTTCGCGTCCGGCGTCGCCCAGCAGACGGGCGGCCAGCGCGTCCTGCACGTCGCCCAGCGGCCAGGGCGCGCGCGTGTGCACCGACCCCAGCCGCCCCGCGTAGCTGCCGCCCTCGTTCGCCTCCGAGAAGGCGAAATCCACCGTCGCCCGCCAGACCGCATCGCTGGCGGGCGTGAAGCCCCACAGCGGAGCCAGGATCAGCGGGATGTCGTTGGCATCGTGGTAGAAATGGTGGTGCCCCGCGCCATCGGTGGCGTAGGCGTAGAGCGTCCGCCCGTCGCGCTCTGCCGCGAAGTGCTCGAAGACCGCCCGGCGCACGTCCTCGGCAATGCCCGCCAGGTGCGCGTCAGCGCCCAGCGCGGCAACCCGGCGGAACGTATGCCACAGCAGGAGATGGCTGGAGAGGTGATAGGGCAGCGCCACCGGATCGTCGGCGGGCGTCTCGTCGGTGGGGAAGAGCCAGGCGTGCGCCGCCTTGCGCGCCAGCAGCATCTCCACCAGCGGCCCGACGGCGGGGCGCAGCCGCTCCCAGGTGGCGCGGTCGCCCGTCTCGCTGACGTACTCGGCCAGCTCCAGCAGGGGGAAAAGCTGCTGGTCGAGCTGGAACGCCGCGTCTTTGATCCGCCCGTTGGCCAGGTAACAGCGACCCCACTCCCCGTCGGGCCGCTCGGCCACCTCGAACATCCACAGCAGGTGCCGGCGCACCACGTCGGCCATCTCCCCCCGCCAGGAGAGCAGCGCGCGGGCCACGTAGTAGGCGTCGCGATTCCACGAGAGCGGCAGCAACATGTGATCGGTGAGGAGGCAGCGCGTCTCGCCCACCGGCACGGCCAACATCAGCCCGTAAGCCAGGCCGCGCCGCACGATCAGAGCGTCGGGCGCGCCGTCGAAGCGCGCGCGCCACGCCTGGCACGCGGCTTCCAGGCTGGGGGCCGGGTCGTGGGCCAGGCGCAGCGCCGCCGCGCGCGCTTCAGCCGCCGTCGGGCCGAAGCCGTAGACGAGGGTAGCCGTGTCCTGCTCACCGGCAATGTCCACGTCGAGCGGGCCGTCGGCGCTGCGCTCCCACGCCTCGCCCGGCGCGAACCCGGCGATGGCTGCCGCCCAGGGGAGCGCGGGATTCTCGACGGTGAGCACGCCGTCGGCGAACTGTGCCCGCGTCTGAGTGGGCGGCATGGGCACAGGCCCGCCCTCGGTCAGTTGGGTGTAGGCGCAGCGTTGCAGCGAGAGCCGCCCGCGCCAGCGATACGGCGCGCTCGCCGTCCATCGCTGGAAGGCCGCGCCGCCGCCCGCCCAGGCGGTCATGGTCGCTGGCACGCCGTCGGCCAGGGCCAGCGTCACCTGCGGGATGGCGTCGGCCAGCAGCCGCGCGGCGCGACTGCTCACCGGCGAAGCGAACTGCGGCCCGAAGCCGTCCAGCAGCGCCAGCCCGGCGCGATAATGGCGCACCGCGTCCGGGTTGTAGCGCTGGCTTTCGGGGAAGGGATCAGCGGTGGTCAGCGTGACAAAGCCCACCCGTTCGTGGTACGTGTTGAGCGCGATCAAGCGCCCGCTCGCATCCACGCTACCGATGACGCCGTCCGCCCCAAAGTCCAGCGGCTTGCTGTGCCGGGCGGGGTCCAGCGCCCGCCCCTTCTCGCCCTCGCTCATGCCATCAACTTGCCCAGGTCGGGGAGCAGCGTCTTGCCGCTGTCGCGGTCAATCCAGCGAATCTTGTCGCTGGGGAAGCGAATCCAGATGTCCCGGTCGGGCGCGGCCCGGAAGTCCGGATGGGTAGCAACCTTAATAATGTCGCCACCGATGCGGATGGTCAGCAAGTTCTGCGATCCCAGCGGCTCCACCACCAGCACCGTGACCTTCAGCGCGTCCTCGGCGGGCTGGCCCAGCGCCTCCATGTTCTCGGCGCGGATGCCGGCGACGATTGGCCGGCCATCGTAGCGCGCCAGCGTCTCGGCCAGCTCGGGGATGGGCTTGAGGGCGTAGTCGCCGATGTAGACGCTGACCGCCCCATTCTGGCGGCGCACCTGCCCTTCCAGGAAGTTCATCGGCGGCGTGCCGATGAAGCCAGCCACGAAGCGGTCGGCGGGCATGTCATAGACGGTGGTCGGCGAATCGAACTGGAGAATTCTGCCCTCGCGCATGACGGCGATGCGGTCGCCCATGCTCAGCGCCTCGATCTGATCGTGCGTCACATAGACCGTCGTCGCTTTTAGCTCCGCCAGCAGGCGCTTAAGCTCGGCGCGCATCTCCAGGCGCAGCAGCGCGTCCAGGTTGCTGAGCGGCTCGTCCATCAGCAGCACCTCGGCGTGCACGGCGATGGCGCGGGCCACGGCCACGCGCTGGCGCTGCCCGCCGCTCATCTGCGATGGATAGCGCTCCAGAAAGTTCTCGATATGCAGCAGCTCCGCCGCCGACTGCACGCGCTGCCTGATCTCGTCCTTCGGCAGGCGCTTCATCTTCAGCCCAAAAGCAATGTTATCGAACACGCGCATGTGGGGGAAGATGGCGTAGCTCTGAAAGACCATCGAGATGTTGCGGTCTTTGGGGGGCAGGTAGGTCACGTCGCGGCTGCCGATCATGATCCGCCCCGAATCCACCAGGCCCAGCCCGGCAATCGCCCGCAGCAGCGTGGTTTTGCCGCAGCCGCTCGGCCCCAGCAGCACGACGAACTCATGCTCATTGACCGTCAGACTCACGTTGTCTACGGCAACCACCTTGCCGAACGTCTTGACTGCATTCTCAACGCGGATTTCAGCCATAGTCCTTCCCCTATTTCGTGATCTGGCCCCACATGTTGAACAGGTAGCGCCGGATGAAAAAGATGAAGATCAGCGACGGGACGAGCATGAAAAAGCCACCCGCGTACTGGAACTGCAACGACGACTTGTTGAGCTGGTAGAGGATCAGCGCGGGCAGCGTCCGGTTGCGGATGGTCAGCAGCGTGGCGGCGAACACTTCGTTCCAGGACATGACGAAGGTGAAGATCGCCGAGGCCGCGATGCCGGGCAGCACCAGCGGCAGCACCACGCGCATGAACGCCTGGTAGGCGTTGCAGCCGAAGACTTTGGCCGCCTCTTCAAACTCGCGCGGGACGCTGGCGAACACGCTCGACACCACCAGGATGGTCGTGGGCAGGGTCAGGGCGGTGTGCATCAGCGCCACACTGTACACTTTGTCGAACATGCCCCACTCGATGAAGGTCACCGCCAGCGGCACCGCCAGGATCACGATGGGGAAAGCGCGCACGGCCAGAATGCCCAGCCGGAAGGCATCGCGGCCCACGAAAAAGTAGCGCGAGATGGCATAGCCGGCGGGCGCGGCGATGACCGTGGACAGCGCCAGCGTCATCACGGCGACCACGATGCTGTTGCGCGTGCCATCAATGATGCCCGGCTGATCAATGAAGAACTGCATCGTGTCCGTCGTGAACGGGATCGGCGCGATCTGTTTGGGGAAGCCATACACATCGCCGCGCGTGCTGAAGGCCATCGTGCCGATCAACCAGATCGGCAGCAGAATCCAGAGCGCGATCAGGATCGCCAGCGCATAGACGCCGGCCCGGTTGAGCTGCCGCCGGCGAATGGCGCGGCGCTGCACAGAGTCTAGAGCGCGGGTGGTCATTCTCTGGCTGCCTCCTCCTGGGTGCGGACGGTGCGCAGGTAAAACACGGCGAAAGCCAGCGAGATCAGCATGATAAACCCGGCATAGGCCGCCGCCATATTAGGGTTGTTGAAGCCGCTGTCGCCGGGGTCGTACCAGCGATAGGTCTCGTAGGCCAGCACAGTCAGCACGCGCCCGCCGGTGATGGCCACCACCACCGCGAACACCTGAAACGCCAGGATCGTGCGCAGGATGAGCGCCACCTGCAAGCTGGGCTTGAGCAGCGGCAAGGTGATGTGGCGCAGGCGCTGCCACAGGCTGGCCCCGAACAGCTCGCCCGCCTCCAGATATTCGCGCGGGATGGCCTGCAAGCCGGACACGACGATGACCATCACAATAGATGTGGCCCGCCAGACCTCGGCCAGCACAATCGCCACGATCATCCAATGCTGGTTCTCCGCAGAAAGAAAGATATACGGCTGATCAATAAGCCCCAACCTGGTGAGCAGGGTGTTCAGATAACCGCGCTGGGTGAAGATCGTCACCCAGACCAGGCCGGCGGCCAGGTCGGAGATGCCCAGCGGGATGGCGTAGATGTACAGGAACAGGCTGTTGCCCCGCAGTTGCGATTGCAGCACCAGGGCCATGACGATGGCCAGCACGAACTGGATCGGCAGAATGAACACGATCAGCAGCAGCGTGGTGCGCAGCGCCTCGCGGAAGCGGTAGTCGTTGACCATGCGCCTGACGTAATCGAGCGTCCACTCTTTCGCGCCCTCCCCGCTGACCACGCGGGCTGTGTCCGACTCGGTGCGCGACTTGATGAACAGGTTCTTCTGGTGCACCCAGCCCTCAACCGGCTCTCCGCTCTCGGTCTCGCTGGCGATCTTGAACCAGTAAACGGGGCGCGTGCGCCCGTTGGGCAGCACCTCGTCGCGCTTGATGCGATCCACCACCGCCACATCCACCTGCATTTCCAGGTGCCCGACGACATCGGCCTTCTCCTGCGGCTCGCTGAGCACGGGCAGAATCGGGCTGTCGCGCACGAAGGCCAGTTGCAGCGAGCGCGCCATCGGCCAGGCGAAGAACACGGCCAGGTAAATGAATGAGGGCAGGATCAGCAGATACGGTGCGGGATTGAGCTTTAATCTTTTCATAGTGCGCCGCCCTTCCGCTCAAGATGGTAACAGGGGGAAGAAACCGGTTGCGTTCTTCCCCCTGTCAAGGAATTCAGCTTACCTCATCACGCCCGGTCAGGCAGGGCTACTGAAGCTGGCAGGCCCCTTCGCTGGGCGCGTCGGGCGGCCAACAGGGAGCGCCGGTCTCGTCCAGCAGCGTCTGCAAGCTGGCGCCTTCCTGGTCGAGCACGGTCGGGATATCTTCGCCGTTCAGCACGATACGCGTGAAGGCGTTGCGGAAGATCTCGTTGATCTCACCGCCGCGCGAGCCGAGGCCCACCGGCAGCAGCGCCGGCAGCGCGTCGGGCGAGTTCGCCTGGGCCGCCACAGCAGCCGCCTCGATGGCCACGCCATCCGACAGGTTCGACGTGTCAACACCACCCACCACCGGGAAGAAGGCCAGGTCTTGCAGCACGCGGGCCTGCGTCTCCGGCAGGAGCATGTACTTCAACAGCGCCTCAGCGCCGTCCGGGTTGGGGGCGGTATAGGGGATGCCGAAGCCGACCACCACGGGCATGAAGCCGAGGCCCGCCGGGCCTGTCGGGGCCGGGAAGCCCACGAACTCTTCTGGCTTCTCGTTGAAGGCGTTGATCAGGCGCGCCGTGTGGTCAAAAGCGACCAGCACTTCGCCAGCGAGCAACGGCTCCTGCATGAACTCGTAGGTGATGGACTGCGGGTGGACGTAGGGCCACAGATCGGCCTTGAACCATTCCCACATGGCTACGGCGTCGGCAGTCTTGAAGCCGGTCACCATGCCGCCGGTGAACGACGGGTACAGATACCCTTCCAGGAAGCGGTGGAACAGGCCCGCAACCGGCAGGCCAAGCTGGGCTTCGCCGGTGGCGTCGTACATATTCTTGGCCCAGGCCGCCAGTTGCTCCCAGGTCAGGGCGTTGATGTCCGCGCCTTCGGGCAGGTATTGCAGAGCGTCCGCGTGGGCGGCCATGATGTAGGTCGCCTGCATCCAGGGGATGTAGTACTGGTAGTCCGCCGTGCCCAGCTTGCCCAGCTCGACAAAGGCGGCGGGCAGCTCAACCTCAGCCTCGATCTCGGCCAGCAGGTCGGTCAGGTCGAAGAGCAGGTCTTCAGTCTGCAGCACCGGGAACGTGCCATGCAGCGCGCCCACCAGGTCCACCGTGCCAGACCCGGTCTCGGCCTCGGCCTTCAGCAGGTCAATCATCGGGCCTTCTTCGCTGGGCACAAAGTCCACCGCGCCGAAGTCGGCCAGAATAACCCGCGCCTTGTCGGTCTCTTCGACGATGTTGAACTGCGTGGACATGAACGTGACCTTGCCATCCTGGGCGGAAACACCCACCGCTCCGGTCAGCAAGACCACCACCAGCAAACCAGCTAACACGCGAAACTTGTTACGAGCCATGTGCTTCTCTCCTGTTTTCGGCTGTACGTAACCACTTTGCTACGCGACGTGCTCCACGAAACTGAGATGCGTCCGGGTTCCCTGGTCACCTCCTTGACACGACTGCTCATCTGATGGGGGGTGCGCCGCTCGACTGTCTCACAATCAGCTCTGGAGCCAGCAGCACATGCGCCTCGTCCAGCGGCTTCTGACGGATGACGCAGATCAGCATGTCCAGCGCCCGCCGCCCGATGTCGTAGATCGGCTGGCGGACCGTCGTCAGCGGCGGATCGGTGAAGGCCGCTGTGGGAATGTCGTCAAAACCGGCGACGGCCACATCGCGCCCCACGACCAGCCCGCCGGCCCGGATGGCCTGCATGGTCCCGATAGCCATCGCATCGTTGCAGGCGACGATGGCCGTTGGCGGGGAAGGAAGATCGAGCAGGCGCTGCGCCACCGTGCGCCCGCCCTCTTGCGTGAGATCGGACTCGGCGATGTACTGCTCAGCCAGGGCGATGCCGGCCTCGTTCAGCGCCCGCTGATACCCTTCGAAGCGCGCCGTGGTGAAGGCCAGCTTGCGCGGCGACAGAATCAAGGCAATGCGTCGGTGCCCGCGCTCGATCAGATGTTTCACCAGGTGATACACGCCGGTCGCCCCGTCCACGTCAATGTACGGGTAGTCGTTGGCGTTCGAGCGCCCGAAAGCGACAAACGGGTGATGCGCCTCCTTCAGGAAATCAATGCGCGGGTCGTCGGCCAGCACGCGGGCGAGCACCACACCATCAATGCGGCTGCTGGCGACCATGCGCCGGTAGGCGCTGAGTTCTTCTTCGCCCGGCTGCTGGGCCGAAAGCAGCAGGTCATAGCCATACTCGGCGGCCTGGCGGCCCACGCCAGAGAGCAGCTCCATGAAGAACGGGTCGGAAAAGTACGAGGTGAGCGGGATGACCATCCCGATGGTGTGCGTCTGCTTGCTGCGCAGATGGCGGGCGGCGAGGTTGGGCTGGTAGCCGAGGCGTTGGGCAATGGCTACGATGCGGCGGCGGGTGTCTTCGTTAACATCGTCGTACCCGGCCAGCGCCCGTGAGACTGTGGTGATGGAAAGGCCCGCTTCTTCAGCGATTGTCTTAAGTGTAATTTTCATCGCGTCATCCAAAACGTTTTGGATAGATACTTCTACCATAATCCAAAACGTTTCGGATGTCAATTCATTTCGTATTAAGGCGAGTATATTCTAATCCCACTCCCCAATGCCCATTCGATTCTTTGCTGGCGCCCCCCTCACGCCAGCAGCGCCCGCAGCCTGGCCTCCAGCACCTCATACGAGAAATGCGCCTGCCCCACCGCGTAGTTGTGGGCGACCATGCGCGCCACTTCCGCCAGATCGTCGAGCAGGGCCAGCACCTCGCGCACCGTCTGCGGCGTCACTTCCTCGCGAATCTCCACCGCGCGCACGCCCGCCGGCCGGATGTCCGAGCGATAGGCCGTGTACGCATTGACGACCAGCGGCTTGCGGAAGTAGAGCGTCTCGATCAGGGCGTTGCCGAAGCCCTCATACGAGCTGAGGTACGTCACGAAGTCGGCGTGCGGGTAGATGTCCCACAGCGTGTAGGTGCGCCGCCCGCCCTGCACGCCGCGCCGCTCCACGATACGGTCGCCGATGAACAGGGCGCGGATGCCCGCCGCCTCCACCTGGCGCAGCAGCCAGTCGTAATACGAGCCGGACTCGTCGCCCGCGTGGCCGGTGACGACCAGGACGTAGCGGTGCCGGGGGTCGCGCTCGCTCAACTGGCGCACCAGCTCAGCCGCCCGCTCGATATTCTTGCGGCGCACGATGCGCGTCGGCTGGAGAATCAGCCGCTCGTCCGGGGCAATGCCCAACTCGTCGCGCACGGTCAGCGCGTAATCGTCCGGCGGCGGGGGCGGGTTGCGGAAGTCGAACACATTGGGGACGTAGGTCGCACTCAGGCGACGGCGCATGAATAGCTCGCGCTGCATGGCCGTGCTGATCACCACGTGGCGCGTCGAAGTGCCCTCGGACGGGAAGGCGGTCAGCAGGATGTCGGGGATGCGGTTGACGATGAAGCGCTCGCGCTCCCAGTAGAAATCGTGGTGGTGGCCGATGGTCGGGAGGTGTGTCTCGCTGACGAAGTCGCGCAGGGCCACACCCAGCGCGATCTGCATGGGGATGGCCTGGGCGTTCTGAGTGATGATCCAGTCCAGTTGGAAGCGATCCGCGAACTCGTACAAGGTCGCCTTGAGCCGCGCCGCCGAGTCCGCGATGCGCCGGTAGAGCGCCCGCGACTCCTCCGCGCCGCCGAACGCCTCATCGTGCAGCGCGACCGCCTCCGGGTGCTGGAAGTGGAAGGGCGGCGCTTCCAGGCCGGGCTGGGCGTACTCGCCTAGCTCGCCCGCGCAGAAATACGGCTCGTGGCCCAGCCGCCGCAGCACCTCGGCCCACTTGGCGATCTCCAGCGAGACTCCGTCCAGTCCGGCGATGCGTGTGGCGACGAATCCGATGCGCATGGGGATCGCTCCTGTGGGCGGTCGTTAGTGATCAGTCGTCAGCGATCAGTAGAGGACAGCGCGCAGACAGGACGCGGCGCGTTCGTGCACTCACGCTGACAACTGAACACCGATCACTGATCACTCCGCTTCAGCCAGGCCACCTGGTACGGCTCCAGCGTCAGCGGCGCGACGGGCACGACCTTCTGTCCGGTCAGCGCGTCACGGTAGGCGCGGACGCCCTCCAGCGGCACGCCGGCCAGGTCAACGGTGATCGGCTCGTCCGACACGTTGGTGAGAGCGACAATATGCTCAGCGCCGTCCGGCGACGTGCGCAGCAGGGCGAAGGTCGCCGGGTGCAGGCTGAGCACCTGCTGCGCGCCGTTGGGGTGAAAGGCGCGCTCGCTGGCGCGGCGGACGATCAGGTCGCGGTAGGCGTAAAAGACGTAGCTGCGCAGCGACCCCGGATCGTCCAGCGCGTCGTCCACCGCGTCGCACCACAGCTTCTCGCGGTTGATCGTGCGCAGCGCCCCGCTCTGGGCCACGCCCTCGCTCCAGTTGCGCGAGCCAAGCAAGCTGTGAACGTAGATGCCCGGCACGCCGACGAACGCCAGTTGGATCGCTTGCGAGGCCAGGAAGCGCCGCGCCTGCAGCACCAATGGCTCGCCGCCCGCCGGGTCGGAGAGCGCGTCGAAGTAGTTGATGTTCAGCTCGTAGGGGCTGCGCGTGCCATCGCGGTTGGTCTTGAAGGACACGTCGCCACCGTGCGCCCGCGCGCGCGCTACCAGCGCAGCCACCTCCTCCGGCGTCAGAATGCCCTCCACCGGGCGCACCCCGATCCCATCGTGCGACGCGGTGAAATTGAAGAACGAGGTCTGCTCAGAGACTTTCTCCAGCCCTGCCGCCCACTCGCTGAGCCGCGTGGCGTCGCCGGTGGCGAAGGTGTGCAGCAGCAGCGGCGGCAGCGTGAACTGGTAGACAAGCTGGGCTTCGTCCGCCCCGTCGCCAAAGTAGGAGACGTTCTCGGCGTGGGGGACGTTCGTCTCGGTGATCAGGGCCACGTCCGGCGCCACCTCGTCGAGGATGTCGCGGAAGAGGCGCACAACCGCGTGCGTCTGCGGCAGGTGAATGCAGCCCGTCCCGACCGTTTTCCACAGGTAGGCGATGGCGTCCAGGCGGATCAGGCTCGCGCCGTGCGCCACGTAGAACAGCAGCACATCCACCATCGCCAGCAGCACGTCGGGATTGGCGAAGTTGAGATCGATCTGGTCGCTGCTGAAGGTCGTCCACACGTGGCGCGTGCCGTTCGCTGTCTCGACCGCGCTGAGCAGCGGCAGCGTGCGCGGGCGGACGACGCCCGACAGGTCGGTGGCCGGGTCCACGCTGATGAAGAAATCCTGATAAGCCGGGTCGCCGGCCAGGAAGCGCTGGAACCACGCGCTGTGCGCCGAGACGTGGTTGATCACCACGTCCACCATCAGCTTGAAATCGCTCGCCAGCCGGTCCACGTCGTCCCAGTCGCCCAGGTCGGGGTTCACGGCCAGGAAGTCAATGACCGAGAAGCCATCGTCGGACGAATAGGGGAAGAAGGGCAGGATGTGCACCGTCGAGACGACTCCGGCCAGCCTGCGCCGCAGAAAGCCATGCAGCGCCTTGAGCGGCGCTTCGCCCGGCGCGCGCAGCGAATCCCCGTAGGTGATCAGCACGACATCGCGCTCGGTGAAGCGCCCCTGAGGGGCGACGGGCTGCTGCGACAACCGGGGGTGGCGGGCGCGAAAGTCCGCGAACCGGGCGAGCAATCGCTCCAGACAGGCGGCGCCGCGTTCCGGGCCGTAGAGCAAGGTGAGTTTTTCGCGTGCGCGTTCAGTGAGTGACATCGGTCCGTTCGTCCTGTGTGCAAACCCAGGGCGCTGTTGGGCCTAGCATACGGTGTGGGCAGGCAGAAGTCAAGGCGCTGCGCGGCCCAGGGTGCGTGCAGAACCTGCCAGGCGGGTAGGGGCGTATTGCAATACGCCCTACGGACCTCACCCTGGCTTCGCACTCACGCCTGGCGCGGCGGCACGAGTCCACGCTCGCGGCCCAGCATGTCGAGCACAATCGCCGACCAGCTATACGGCGCGGACCCCAGGCCCTGCCCTGTCAGCGGGTGGTAGTACTCCCAGAAGCCGCTCTGCGCCACCAGCGCCAGGCTGCGCTCGGCCAGCTCGGAGGCCAGCGCAGCGTACCCATAGCGCCGCAGGCCCATGTAAACAAGCCAGTTGACGCTCAGCCAGACGTTGCCGCGCCAGTAGCGATCGGGGACGAACGCCGGGGCGTCGGTCGGCGAGGTCGGCACGGGGAAGCGCGGCCAGTGTTGCGGCTGGCGAAGCTGCGCCACCAATCGCTCGGCCTGCGCTTCCGTCAGGCAGCCGCCGAACAGGGCGACGACCTGCGCCGCGCTCTCCTGCACAACGGGCTGCTCGTCCGCGCCGTCCAGGTCGTAGGGAGCGCCGTCGCGCACCATCTTGCGCTGGAACGCCTCGCGCACCTGGGCCGCGCGCGCGGCCCACGCCGCCGCTTCCTGGGGGCGATGCAGCGCGGCGGCCATTTCGCCAAGCGCCTCCAGGTCGGCGGCGCGGATGGCGTTGTAGTCCACCGGCTCGACGCAATACGATCCCGCGCGCAGCAGCGCGTCCGCATCGCAGCCAGACTCGACCACGCGCCCAGCGAGCGCCACCCGCGCCAGCCGCCCCTGCTCGTAGGTCATATCGTGCGGCAGGCCCATCGCCCGATCCCAGCGCGGCGAAGCATCCCAGCCGGATTCCCAGGGGTGGATCAGGCAGACCAGCCCATCGCCATCGGGGTCGCGCCGCCGCTCGAACCAGGCGTGATAGGCGCACAGCGCGGGGTAAAGCTCGGCCAGGAAGGGCGCGTCGGGGGCATCGGCCTGGAGCAGCATGGCCGTCACTGCGATCAGCGGCGGCTGGGTGATCAGGCTGTGATCCGGGCGGCCCCACAACTGCTCGGACCCGCCCCGTCGCGAGACCATGTGCGGGATCATCCCGGCGTCCGGGCCGTCCTGCACCTGAGCCGCGACCAGCGCGCGCAGCTCGTCGCGGGCCATCGCCAGGTCGAACCAGCGCCAGGTCAGCGCGTGGAAGCAGGAGTCCCACAAGAACTGGTGCGCGTAGGCGGCGTGCGCGGTGGGGCTGGTCGCCGGGGCAGTGTAGCGCCAGCCATCCCCCGCGATACGGTTGCCGCGCAGCAGCGCCGCCGATTTCTCAACCCACTCATCCCAGCTCGCTGAGGCGATCACGCTCATGGCACCCTCCTGCGGTTCGGCCCGCGCCGGGGCGATCATACCGTACCGCCCGTGCGCGGGCGAACGGTGCGGCGTGGAGTTTGACCTCACCCCCAGCCTCGCTGCGCTCGGCTTGCCCCCTCTCCGCTGCGGAGAGGGGGCGGCGAGGCGCGTCAGCGCCGGGCGGGGGTGAGGTAAACCAGGGTACGCAAAGACTGTCAGCGATTCATTGAGCGCTGAGTGCGACAATGTGCTGCAGGGGCGTATGGCAATATGTCCCTAATGGGTCTGAACATCCAACACGGGTAACGCCCACTGGGCGTCTTGTAGGGGATGGTTTGCAAACCCTCCCCTACGGGCAGGCTGCCGATCATGATCGTCAAATCTCATCAGACCAGACTTCCGAAGTTTTGAAAACTTCGGAAGTCTAGCCGGGATCATTCGCCTCAGAGCGTAAGACGTCATCCACAGCAATCATGAGGGATGCACCCCCTCACAGCGGCACGATTTGCGCGCTTTTCATAATCTCATTTATAATACTATTAATGACTATCGCGTCTTGTCCTCCTCTTCATGGCGGGCACCTCTGCCCCCTGTTGAGGGCCGCCGCTGGTTGCTGAGGCGGGCAGCAGCGCCCGCGCTCCGCGCAACCCTCCCCCAGTCCGCTCGCGAGTCCTTCCCCTGCACACCATGACCCAGACGGGGTTTGGCAGCACCGGTAGCAGACTCCCCCTTTGCCGTAAGCAGACTTAAGAGTGTGGAAAGGTCTTTGAGATGGTCGAGAAACAACGTCCCAAACGCCGTCCCGCGCGCGCAACGCCGGACAAGATCAAGCTCACCGCGCTACAAGCCAGCCATCTGTCCGCGCTGTCCGGTGTGGAGGTTGCCGCGCTGCAAGATCAGACGATTGCCGATCTGATCGAGCGCTACCGCTGGCGCATTGACCCGGAGCTGTTCCTGTTCCGGCGCATCTGCGGCCAGGTCGTCAAGACCGATCCCGTCACCGGCGTCACGCGCCCGGTTCCCTTCGCGACGGTGTACGTTGAGGATACCGACTGCCATTTCCTCGGCTTCTTCCCGCCAGCAGAGCCGTGGGGCTGGCTCTTCCCGCTGCACTGTCACCGCGAGGTCATCGCCACTGTGACGACGGACGAGTGCGGGCGCTTCTGCGTGTGGATTCCGCGCTTCGACGTGGACTGGATTCTGCGCTGGCGGCGCGAGCGCTGGTGCCTGCCCGATCTCCTGGTCAGGCCCTCGATCCGCGACATCCTGGAGCACTTCGAGCTGCTCCCCGAACCGCCCATCATCCGCCCGCCCAAGCCCGAGCCCGATCCGCCGCCTTTCGTCTTCAAGGCGAGCGGGCAGAAATTCCAGCGGATCGAGGCCGTGCTGGGTCACGAGATCGCCCTGGAACTGGGCGCTATCGAGCACACCGCTCAGCTTGGCACCAAGAACTCGGCGCTGCAGCGCGTGCTGGACCGGCCCGCCTTCAGCCAGCCAGTGCCCCCGCCACTGCCGCTGCACGTCCGCGAGACGCTCGAAGAGCAGGGTCTCAAGGGCATGGCCGCGCGCATGAACATCGCCGCCGAACACTTCGAGCAGCGCAAGTTCGAGGTGAGGTTCGACCGCTTCATCGGCCCGCTGCTGCGCTGCCGCGATGTGTGGGTGCCGGAGTTCACCACGATCCTGGACGTGCCGGACATCACCTTCCGCGTCACGCAGGACGTGGACGGCGATGGCGACGAGGAGACGATCTACGGCGAGAGCTTCTTCGACGTGCGCTGGAACAGCGGCGCGATCCCCAACATCACCCTCTACGCCTCCTCCATCGCCCTGACCAGCCCGGCCTGCGACACCCCCCCTGTGGACTGCAACGGCGTGCCCAGCATCCGCTTCGCTGGCCTGATGCCCGTTGACGCAGGCTACCTGAACCCGGCCACCGGCTACGCAGTGCGGCCCAACCGCCCGCATCCGCACGGGCTGCTCAGCGAAGCGCCCGTGCCCGGCCTGTCGGCCACCGCACCATTCCACTCGGTGGTGCAGTTGTATGGCTGCAACCGGCACGACGGCGCGCAGTTCTACCGGTTGCGGTACTCGTTCAACGGCTCGGCGGCAGTGCCCTTCACCAACGTGGCCTGGTACATCTACCCCTGGGCGGGCGGCGCGGCGCACCACGTCGTGCCCGACGCGCAGGGCTGGTACCCCATCCTGGCCAACCCAATGGACTGGCACCCGGCTAACCTGCTGCTCAACTGGCCGACGCACCACTTCACCAACGGCCTGTACACTGTGCAGATGCAACTGGGCAACGCAGCCAAGGCGGTCGTGCACACCACGCCGAGCGTCAGTTTCCGCGTGGACAACGCGACGCCGACCGCCCAGTTCACCGGCCTGGCCTGGCGCGTGGCGGGCGCCGGCGCGTGGACGGTCTTCCCCAGCCTGGTCTGCCCGGTGGTCAGCCGGCCAGCGGGCAACGGCGGCGCGCCGGCGACCATCGAGTTCCGCGTCAGCTACCTGGCGTCGGCGGAGCACCTGCTGAAGACCATCGTCTCCGGCAGCGGCTGCGGCGCGGGCGGCCCGGAACGGCTCAGCGCGCCCGGCTGGTCCGACCCGCCGACCGCCGAGCCGGACTGGCCGGCGCTCACGCCAGCGCAGTTCGCCGCCGCTGGCCCGTCGCAGAATCCCTACGATCACTGGCACATGAACCAGGGCGACAACACCGTGATCCGCCACGCGATCTTCTCGCTGCCCGGCGCGCGGCCTGAGGGGGCCTATGGCTTCCATCTGTCCACCTACAGCCGCGCCTTCAACCCGGACGGCGGCGATGCCGGCAATCCGCTGGCGGCAGACTGGTTCTTCGACGCTGCGTCGCTGATCTGGCGGCACGCCTTCCTGCCGGTCGCCGTCGTGGACGCATAGCTTCCAGCAAGCCATCGCTGCCAAACCCCGTCACCTGTAAGCTGGCATACGGCGGGCCGCTCCTGACTATCGGGGCGGCCCGCCGCGCTGTCCGCATCCTGCGCACCACTAGAATCGCGTGTAGAATTGGCGGGCAGTGCTCCCACAGCCTACCATCCCGAGGATGCGCCCCATGCCCGATGAGCCGCTGTACCTCTACCTGACCACGACCGGCTGGCGCTCTGGCAGCCCCCACATGATCGAAATCTGGTTCGTCGCGCACGACGGGCGCTACTACCTGGTGTCGGAGAAGGGCGGGCAGTCGCATTGGGTGCAGAATATCCGGCACATCCCCGCCGTGACGTTTCATGTCGGTGACAAGACCTTCGCCGGAACCGGGCGCATCGTAGACCCCGCCCAGGAGCCGGAGCTGGCCTCCGCAGTCCGCGCGCTGATGGACGCCAAATACGAGTGGAGCGACGGCCTGATCATCGAGCTTGCGCCTGCCGGACGTTAGTGATCGCCGCGCCATGAGCGACGCTGCCCTCAACACCCCCCGCTCCGCGCCCTGACCGTTCAGGAACTCAACCGGCGACGCGCCGTGACCCGCTGAGAAACCGTCTGAGAAGCCCCGCACCTGCGTGTGCCCCCATCCCCGGCTCTTCCCCCACGAGAGGGGCAGGGGTCGAAAAGCGTATAACAGGCTCCAGACCCAGGACTCCCGACTCAGGAGGAATCCGGCGGGGCCGGGAACGCCAGCGCCGCCCCGTCCGCGCGCACCCTCACCGGCTGCCCGACCCTCCAGGACGCGCCCGCCCGGCAGGTGATGTGCAGAGATAGCGGAGCGTCGCGCAGCGTCACCCACACATCCTGCTGTGCGCCGGTGTAGGCTTGCCGATCCACGACCGCCGGTGTGCCGCCGCCCGCCCCGTTGAGCAGCACCAGATTCTCCGGGCGCAGCACGACCTCGACCGCGCCCTGGCGCGGCTCGATCAGGCGCACTTCGCCCAGCGCCGTCCGGGCGACGGCCCCGTGCGCGTGGCCGGGCACCAGGTTCGCCGCGCCCATGAACAGCGCCGCGCGGCGCGACGCCGGGCGCTCGTAAAGCTCGCGCGGCGTGCCAAGCTGGTGCAGCGTCCCGCTGAACATCAGCCCGACGCGGTCGGCCAGGCTCATCGCCTCTTCCTGGTCGTGCGTCACCAGGATGGCCGACACGCCCGCCTCGCGCAGGATGCGCTGCACCTCCTCGCGCACCTGACGGCGCAGGGCCACGTCCAGGTTCGAGAACGGCTCGTCCAGCAGTACGATGTCCGGCTGAGGGGCCAGGGCGCGGGCCAGGGCCACGCGCTGCTGCTGACCGCCAGAAAGCGCGTGCGGATAGCGCCCGCCCAGCCCGCCCAGGCCCACCAGGGCGAGCATCTCCGCGACGCGCCGGCGGCGGTCGTCCCGCCCGGCCAGGCCGTAGGCGATATTCTTCTCGACCGTCATGTGCGGGAACAACGCGTAATCCTGGAAGACCAGGCCCACCCGCCGCCGGTTGGGCGGGACGAAGACGCCCGGCCCGCTGACCAGTCGCCCGCCCAGGTGAACCGTGCCGCCGTCGGGCCGCTCCAGCCCGGCGATCAGGCGCAGGGCGGTGGTCTTGCCGCACCCGCTCGGCCCCAGCAGCGCCAGCAATTCGCCGCGTTGCAGGGTGAAGCTCAGCGACTCGACGGCGCGCACGCTGCCGAACGACTTGCGCAGGTCGCGGCACGCGACGGCCTCAGAGTCCGGGGCCGGATCGGGCATAAGATGAGAGATGGGATCAGTCATCAGGTTCCAGGATGTAGACGAGAGACAGAGCCGAGATGGCGACCAGGATCAGCGCCGGAGCCGCCGCCCGCGCATAGAATGCCTCGCTGCTGGCCGACCAGATGCGCGTCGCCAGCGTGTCGTAGCCGGTGGGAGCCAGCAGCAGCGTGATCGGCAATTCCTTCATGGTGGTCAGGAAGACCAACGCCACCCCCGCCACCACGCCGGAGCGCATCAGCGGCAGGGTGACGCTGAGCAGCACGCGCGGGTAGCTGCGCCCCAGCGTCAGCGCGCTCTCCTCCAGGTGCGGATTGACCTGCAGCAGGCTGGCCCGCGCCGGGCCGAGCGCCTGCGGCAGAAAGCGCACCGTATAGGCGAAGACGAGCAGCCCCAGGCTGCGATAATCCGTCCGCCCGAAGCGCGCGCCCAGGTCGTGCAGCACATTGGCCCCCAGGAAGACGAAAGCCAGTCCCACGACCACGCCGGGCAGGGCATAGCCCAGGTATGCACCGCGCGCCAGCAGGCCGGTCAGCAGGCCAGGGGCGCGCACCTGCAAGAACACGAACGGCAGCGCGGCCAGGCCGCTGACCGCCGCCGCCAGCCCCGCCGCGCGCAGCGACCGTTGCAGCGGGCCGAGCGCATCGCGCAGCACCTCGCCCTGCTGCAGGCCGTTGACCAGCCAGTGGGCCAGCACGCCCACCGGCGCGACCAGCGCCAGCAGCACGACCAGCCCGCAGAACGCCTGCGCCGCCACCTGCCAGCGCCCCAGCCGAACGCGGCGCGGCGCGCGCGGCGTCCGCCGGGTGTAGTACGTCCCACGCCGCTCAGCCAGCGTCACCGCCACCAGCAGCCCCACCGTCAGGGCGATCAACACGACGGACAGCAGCGCCGCCAGCCCCAGGTCGAGGCTCAGCCGCAGGTAGATGGCGCGGGTGAAGACATTGTACTGCATGATGGACACCGCGCCGAAGTCGCTCAGCGTGTAGAGGGCGACCAGCAGCGCGCCCGCCGTGATCGAGGGGAGCAACTGGCGCAGCGTGACGTACCACAGGGTCGCCAGCCGCGAGCGGCCCAGCGTCGCGGACGCCTCCTCCAGCGCCGGGTCCAGCCCGCGCAGGCCCGCGCGCACGCTCAGGAACACGTAGGGATAGGAGAACAGCGTCAGAGCCAGCCACGCCCCCCAGAAGCCATAGAGCGACGGCAGCCGCCCCACGCCCAGCGGCGCCAGCCAGCCCTGCAACATCCCCCGCTGGCCGAACATGCTCACCAGGGCCAGCGCCCCCACATAGGAAGGGATGACCAGCGGCATGGTCAGCAGCACCGTCCACGCCCGCCGCCCGCGCAGATCGCTGCGCACGGTCAGCCATGCTGCTGGAATCGCCACCGCACAGGCTGCCGCCGCGACCGTCATCACCAGCAGCAGGCTGCGCCCCACGACCCGCAGCGTGCCTGGACGGGTGAGGTAGGCGATGGCCCGCTCCGGCTCCACCGCGCCCGCGCGGAGGATCAGATAGCCGGCGGGGAGCAGCAGCAAAGCCGCCAGCGGCAGGCTGACGGCAAGCAGGATGAGAGTGAAGCGACGTTGAGTCATCGGGTGAGCATTGGGCGCTTTGGCACGCGGTGCGCCGACCGGCTTAGGGGCCGCTTGAGAAGTATCTTTACCCCCCTCCCCTGGTCCTTCCCCCGCAAGTGAGGAAAGGGAGAAAGGGCCTGCTTTTTGAAACCCCTCCCCGCCTGTGGGGAAGGGTTCAGGGTGGGGTTGCAGGCCCGTTCAAACGGCCTCTACTGAACGAGCAGCTCGTCCAGCAGGTCGAGCGTGCCCTGCAGGTCATCCAGGTCGCTCAAATCTACCACGGGCGTCTCGATCTCGCTCAACGGCTTCAGGCGCGGGTCGGCGTCCAGGCCGATCAGCAGCGGGTACTCGAACGTCTTCTCGGCGAAGTAGCGCTGCGCGCTGCGCGAGAGCAGATAGGCGGCGAACTGCTGGGCCAGCGGCTTGCTGTCGGACGAGGTCAGGATGCCCAGCCCGGCCACGTTGATCAGATTGCCGATGTCGTCGCCGGGGAAGTAGTAGTTGGCGACGGGCGCGTCTGGATTCTCGGCCAGGAGCCGGAACAGGTAGTAATGGTTGACGAGCGCCGCGTCAATTTCTCCGGCAGCGACCGCCGCGACCGCCGCTGAGTTGTTCTCATACTGCCGCGCGTCGTTAGCCAGCAGCCCGGCCACGAACGCCCGCGCCGCGTCGTCGCCCTCGCTGACGCGGATGGCGGTCAGGTGCGCGTGGAACGAGGCGTTGGTCGGCGCGAAGCCGAGTCGCCCCGCCCATTCTGGCGCAGCGAAGTCGAACAGGCTGGCAGGCAGGTCGGCTTCGTCGAGCGCGTCGGTGTTGTAGGCGATCACGCGGGCGCGCCCGCTGATGCCCACCCACAGACCCTCCGGCGAGCGGAAGCGCGGCTCAACACTATCCAGGATGTACGCGGGCAGCGGGGCGAACATGTCTTCCTTCGCCAGCAGGCCCAGCGCACCCGCGTCCTGGGCGAAGAAGATGTCGGCGGGGGTACGCGCCCCCTCCTCCAGGATGGTCAGCGCCAGGGCGGTCGTGCCGCCATAGCGCACCTCGACCGCGATCCCCGTGTCGCGCTCGAACTGGGCAATGACCGGCCCGACCAGCTCTTCGCTGCGCCCGGAGTAGATGGTCAGCGTGGTTCCCTGCGCCTCGGCGGGCGCGAGCAGATGCCCGGCCCGGTTGTCCGGCAGGGGCAGCGCGATGGACAGAAGCGCCGCCACAACGAGCGCAGCGGCCAGCATCAGACGGATACGGGACATTCAAGCCTCCCAGAGTTATTGCGACTTATTCTCATTTGGCGCTATTCTAAGGGAGTGTCGTCCATCCATCAAGACCCGTTGGTGTAAATGCGCTTTCGCCTGAGGCGTATCCTGACTTTCAACCCGGTTGAAAGCTGAGGGAAGACGAGCAGGGCGGCCCGCTGTGCAACGGCGCGCGAAACGGTTATATTTTCCATAACAAACATGAGAGAAAATTGGCGGGCTGGCCCGATCAGATGATGGGCACTCACCCGCCAGCCTACCCTGATCCGGCAAAGGAAAGCCCGGCATGTGCCCGACTGTCTGGCTCTATCTCGGCGAAATCTACCGCTTGCAGGAGACAACCCCCTGGGTCACGCTCTCGATGGTGGCGGACAGCATGGGCGTTTCTTTGCAGGCAGCCTCGCGCATGATCCGCCGCATGGTCGAGAACGGGCACATCGAGCACGAGCCGTATCGCGGCGTGCGCCTGACCGCCGCCGGCGAAGCCATCGCCTTGCACGTCATCCGGCGACACCGCATCCTGGAAGCCTTCATGGTGCAGGTCATGGGCTTTGGCTGGGAAGAAGTGCACGAGATGGTCGAGCGACTGGAGCGCGGTGTGGACGACCGGCTGATCGAGCGCATGTTCGACATGGCGGGCCAGCCGACCCGCTGCCCGCACGGCGAGCCGATCCCCTCCGCCGACGGGATCATGCCCTCCCTGGACGACAAGCCGCTGGCCGAGTGGCCGGAGCAGACCGAAGCCCAGGTGAGTCGCGTGAAGACCCACGATCCAGAGAAGCTGCGCTACCTGGCCAGCGTCCGCCTGGTGCCCGGCACGGCGCTGCTGGTGCGCCATCGCAGCCCGTTCAACGGGCCGGTGCATCTTGAATACGCCGGCGAGCGGCTGGTGCTCGGCAATGAGCTGGCCGGCGAGCTGTACGTGCAGTCGCCGGAGGGGGCGCTCGCTTAGAGCGTGTCCCCCCCCCCCCCCCCCCCCCCCCCCCCCCCCCCCCCCCCCCCCCCCCCCCCCCCCCCCCCCCCCCCCCCCCCCCCGGGGGGGGGGCCCCCGGGGGGGGGGGGCCCCCCCCCCCCCCCCCCCAGGCCCCCCCCCCCCCCCCCCGCCGCGCCCCCCGCCTCCTTGGCGACCTGCACAGCCATTCCGCCGTGGGCTATGGGCACGGCTCCGCCGAGGACGCCTTCCACAACGCCCACCTGCAGCTCGACTTCGTTTGCCTGACGCCGCACGGCTGGTGGCACGACATCCCGGCGGACGAGCCGCGCCTGGCTTCCCTGGTAGAGTATCATCGCCAGGGCTTCGCCCGCGCCGCCCAGCAGTGGGAGCGTGTCAAGGAGCTGGTGCGCCAGAACCACCAGGACGGAGCCTTCGTGACCTTCCTCGGCTTCGAGTGGCACTCGTGCCGCTACGGGGATCACAACATCTACTTCAAAGGGGACGAAGGCGAGATCATCCGCGCGCAGGACATGGACGCGCTGCGCGCCGCCCTGCGCCAGTACCAGGCGCGCGGCATCGAGACGATGCTCATCCCTCACCACATCGGCTACAAGGCGGGTTACCGGGGCATCAACTGGGCCGAAGTGAAACCAGAATTTATCCACCTGGTCGAGATCATGTCCATGCACGGCGCGGGCGAGAGCGAGACCATCCCCAACCGCTACCTGCACACGATGGGGCCGCTCGACTGGCAAAGCTCGCTGCACTACGGGCTGGCCCAGGGGCACGTGGTCGGCGTGATCGGCTCCACCGACCATCACAGCGCCCATCCCGGCAGCTACGGGCATGGGCGCGTCGCCGTCTGGGCGACGGACCTGACGCGCGACGGCATCTGGGACGCGCTGACCGCCCGCCGCACGGTGGCCCTCACCGGCGACCGCATCGCCCTGCGGTTCGCGCTCAATGGCGCGCCAATGGGCGCGCTGCTGCCGCCCGCCGCCGAGCGCCAGATCGAGGTCGCCGTGAGCGGGGGTGACGCGCTGGATACCGTTGAGGTGCTGCACAACAACCGCGTCATTCACCGCTGGACGCCGCCCGTCCCGCCCGCTGAGCCGGCGCTGCCCGGCGTGTTCAAAGTGCACCTGGAACTGGGCTGGGGCGAGCGCGGCGAGAACGTGGACTGGCGCGTTGATCTGCGCGTGATGGACGGCGACCTGCTGAGCGTCGAGCCGCGCCTGCGCGGCCACGAGATCGTCGCGCCGCAGGCGGGCGAGGAAGACAGCTATGCCTTCAGCGACTGGCAGCGCGTGGGCGCGGACGGCGTGCACCTGGTCACGCGGACGTGGGGCAACCCCACCACGACCACTCCGGCCACGCAGGGCCTGTGCTTCGAGGTGCGCGGGGGCCAGAGCACGCGCTTCGTGGGGACGATCAACGGGCGGGCGGTTGATGTGCGCCTGGCGGATCTGCTGGCGGGGCCGCGCGCCACTTACCTGGACGGCTTTCTGACGCCGGCCTACTACTTCCATCGCGCAGTACCCCTGCACGAGACCACCGCCCGCTTCGCCCTGACCGACCGCGCGCGCAGCAGCCAGCGCGACTGGTACTACGTGCGTGTCCGCCAGCAGAATGGGCACTGGGCCTGGTGCTCGCCGATCTGGGTCGAACCCTCATGACTCTCATGAGAGGCCGCGTGCCGTGCTGATCCAGGTGGGGCTGATCCTCTTCGCGGCCACGTTCACCCAGGGCGTGGTCGGCTTCGGCATGGCGCTGATCGCCATGCCGTTGCTCGCCGTCACGCTGGGCATTCGCACCGCCGCGCCACTGATCGCCCTGCTCAGCCTGCTCAGCCCGGCGCTGATCGCCTGGCGCTACCGGCGCCAGCTAGAATGGCGCGAGATCACATCCCTCGCCTGGGGATCGGTGCTGGGCATCCCTGTCGGCGTCATGTTGCTGCGCCTGGTGAACGAGCAGATCGTCATGCTGGTGCTGGGCCTGGTGCTGATCGGCTACGGGCTATACGCGCTGCGCTGGGCTGTCCCGCCCTGGCGCGGGACGGCTCGCGCCGCTTATGGGCTGGGGTTCGTCGGCGGGGTGCTCTCTGGCGCGTACAACACCGGCGGCCCGGCGCTGGTTATTTACGGCAACAGCCGCCGCTGGCCCCCGCGCACGTTCAAGGCGAACATCCAGGTCTTGTCCATGCTGCACGGCGTCTCGGTGGTGATCGCACACGCGCTGGCGGGCAACATCACGGGCGACGTGTGGGAAATGTTGCCGGTTGGGCTGCTGGCCGCCGGCGTGGGGACGGGCAGCGGGCTGCTCCTGGATCGCTTCGTGAATGAGGCGACCTTCCGCCGCCTGGTCTTGCTGCTGCTGCTCGCCCTCGGCGGGCGGCTGGTACAGGTTTCGCTGGCGGGCCTGCTGGCCTGAGCAGGGGCGCTGCTCTGCTGCGCCCATTGTAGGGGCGGGTTTCGAAACCCGCCCCTATGGGCCTCACCCCCTCAATCCCCCTCTCCAGCCGAGCTAGAGAGGGGGACTTTGCTCGCCGTATGGAGCGTCTTCCCCCTCCCTAGCTTGGTGTATAGACCGGGGAGGGGGCTGAGGGATGCTGCGCCCGGCCCGCCGATCAGGCCACCTTGATCACCTTGCGCGGCTTCAGGCGCAGCACGATGATGTCCAGATCGGCCCAGTCCGCGACATCGCGCTCGGCTTGCTCCGGCTCCTCGTAGTGATGGCACATGCGGCGCACCCAGACATCGTCCGGGTCTGGCTCGATGGTGATCTCCCCCTTGATCAGGTAGCCCCCGCCGTCGCCCGGCGCGCCGCCGACGGTGACCGCGCCCTTCGGATTCGCCTCAATGTAGGGTATCTTGCGCGTGCTGCGCACGCTGATGAAGACAAGATCGTCGCCGTCACGCATGAACCACACCGGCACCGTGTGCGGGTAGCCGTCGGGGTCAATCACCGACAGGCGGGCGATGAGAGGCTTGTCCAGCAGCGTGCGCGCCGCATCGCACCCTACCGTATATTGAGCGAGTGTAATCAGGGTGATCGTGCGCGCCGAAGACGAGAACACCCTGCTGCACGACCTGTGCGACCGGTTGGTAGCGCCGGGCGGCTACCGGCTGGCCTGGGTGGGTTGGGCCGAGCACGACCAGGCGCGCACCATTCGCCCGCTGGCCTGGGCCGGGCACGAGGCGGATTACCTGGCGACAATCCACGTCACGTGGGCGGAGGACGAGCACGGGCAAAGCCCTGTGGGTCGGGCGATCCGCACCGGTACGGCCCAGGCGTCCCGCTCCATCGCCGACGACCAGGCCTTCGTCCCCTGGCGCGAAGAGGCCCTGCGCCGGGGCTACCGGTCGTCTATCGCCCTGCCGGTGCTCGTTCAGGACGGCGCGACCGGCGTCCTGGCCCTCTTATTCCACTGAGCCAGACGCTTTTGACGCCCAAGAGGTGGCGCTGCTCAAGGAGCTGGCCGGCGACCTGGCCTTCGGCATCCGCGCGCTGCGCACCCGCGAGGCGCTGCAACAGTCCACCGAAGCCCTGCGCGAGACAAACAAGCAGTTGCAGGCCGTCATCCAGGCCTCGCCGCTGGCTATCATCTCGTTGACGCTGGACGGGCAAGTGGCGACGTGGAACCAGGCCGCCGAGCGCATCTTTGGCTGGGCCGAGGCGGAAGTAGTGGGCCGCACGCTGCCCATCGTCCCGCCGGACAGGCAGGACGAGTTCCGCGTGCTGCTCGAGCGTGTGAGGCGTGGTGAAGCACTCGCCGAATTGGAGCTAATCCGCCAGCGCAAAGATGGCACGCCCCTTGAGGTCAGCGTTTCCACCGCCCCATCTCTACGACGAGAGTGGGGGCCATCGCGCGCATCATGGCCGTCATCGCCAACATCACCGCCCGCAAGCAGGTCGAGCGAGCCGAGCGCGAGCAGCGCGCCCTGGTCGAGGCGCTGACGGACGCGGTGGTAGCCATCAACAGCACCCTGGACCTTGAGCAGATCCTCGACCGCATTCTGGCCAACGTCGGGCAGGTCATCCCGCACGACTTCGCCAACATCATGCTGGTGGAAGAAGGCGTCGCCCACGTGGTCGGTCATCGCGGCTATGACGAGCGCGGCGCAGCGACTGGGTCGCCGGTCGCGCCTCGTCGTCAGCGACGTTGCGCGCCTGCGAACAATGGCCGAAACAGGCGAGCCGCTGGTCATCGGCGACACGGCCTGTTCTGACATCTGGGACGACCCGCAGGCCCTGAGCGGCGCGGGCCGGCGCTCCGATCCGCCTGCACGGTGAAGTGATCGGCTTTCTGAACGTGGCGAGCGCCACCCCCAACTTCTATAACCAGCATCACGCCCAGGCGCTCAAAGCCTTCGCCGACCGCGCGGCGACCGCGCTGCACAACGCACGGCTTTACGACGAGATTCGCAGCCATGCGGATATGCTGGAAACGCGCGTGGAGCAGCGTACCGCCGAGTTGAACGAGTCCAAAGAGCGCCTCGAGGCGATCTTCAACAACACCAGCGATGTCATTCTGCTCACCGACACAGACGGGATCATCCAGCGGGTCAATCCAGCTTTTGCCAGCTTCTTCCCCTACGATCTCAGCGAGGTCGTCGGGCGGCCCCCTGCCGAGTTGGTCGCGCCGGAGCAAGCCGCAGCCCTGGCCGAGGGTCTGCGCAGCGCGATCAGCCGCCGTGCAGTCGGTGCGCGTGGAACTCATTGCCAGTGCGAAGCGGCGCCAGCCTGGACGCCGAGGGTCGCTCTCGCCGATTGAGAATCGCTCCGGGACAGTCACCGCCATTGTGTGCAGCATCCACGACATCAGCGCCCACAAGCGCCTGGAAGCGCAGCTTCGCCAGACCCTGGCCCAGCAGGTGGAACTGAACGAGCTAAAGTCGCGCTTCGTGGCGCGATGGCCGCCCAACACCTGCGCAACCCGCTGTCGGTCATCCAGACGGCCATCGAGCTACTGCGCCGCTACAACGAGCGCATGACCGACGCGCAGCGCCAGGAACGCTACGAACGCATCCAGGCGAGCATCGAGTTCATGATCGCGCTGCTGGACGACATTCTGCTCATTGGCAGGGCAGAATCCCACACCCTGACCCCCAACCTGCAACGGGTGGACTTGCCGGGCTCTCCGTGCCCGAGATCGTGACCGAGATCGAGCAGACCAGCGCGGCGAAGCACAGGGTGGGGGTTTGACTTCGAGGCGCAGAGGCAGGACGCCGTGACCGACCCCGCTGCTGCGCCACATTCTCAGCAACCTGCGGGACAACGCGGCCAGGTATTCGCCCGCCGGCAGCACCATCACCTTCGGCGCGACCTGCACCGCAGAGCGCGCGACCTTCACCGTGCGCGATGAGGGCATTGGCATCGCCTCAGCCGATCTCGACCGGCTATTCGAGCCGTTCTTCCCGCGCGGACAACGCAGGGTAAGCGCGCCGGGTACGGGTCTTGGCCTGCACCCATTGTCAAGCAGATGGTGGGATCAACTGGGCGGGACGATTGAAGTCTCCAGCACCCTGGGCGCTGGCACGACGTTCGTGGTCACGCTGCCGCTGGATCGCCCCCGATCAGTTCGCCAGCGCCTGACGCCCAGTCACCAACCTCACCCCCTGGCCTCGCCCATCCGGCGCGCCCTCTCCCGCCGGACGGGGGGGAGGTAGAGGCGCTGTTCTGCCGCGCCCATGCACACCAAGTAAAGGTCCCACAGGAGCGCGAACTGGACGGAAACGCCCCTCCCTGGCCCCCTCCCGGCCAGGCCAGGGAGGGGGAAAAGTGCCACATCCGGCGATCAAGTCCCCCTCTCTAGCGCGGTTGGAGAGGGGGATTGAGGGGAGAGGCGTGCGCGAACAGGTTTAGGTTGGTACCTATGGGGCGTGATGGCCATTGCCCCGAAAGAGACTTCCGAAGTTTCCGAAAACTTCGGAAGTCTGGCGTCGGAGCGTACGCGCCGCCCGCTCCCTTATGCTTCGTGAGCGCCGTTCTCTTCGGTGATGTGGAATGGCACGCTGATCACCACAATGTCCTTCATAGTGGTGCAGCCGCGCCCGCAGGATCGTCGCGGTCTGGTTGTGCAGCCATTGGGCCGCCAACTCCGGCGAGACAAACTCCGGCACGACAACGGTGACAAGCTGATCGGGGAACTCGACGCGGTTGACGTGCGCGATGTAGTCTTCCAGCGGCTTGAGAATGTCGCGGTAGTCGTAGTCTATGATGTCGAGCTTGATGCCCTCGGTCAGCTTGGGGAAGCGCGCCCAGCGCGAGGTGACGCGCTCGCGCATCTTTGGCGAGGTGGAGATGCAGACCGCGCGCACGTCGTTGGAGAGGCGCTTGGCATACTGCAACGCCAGCAGGGTGCCTTTGTGCACATCGGCGATGGGCACAATCACCACATTCGCCACCTCAATCAACTCGCTCTCCTGCATGGTGCTCGTGCTCAGCGCAGCGGCAACCTGCTCGTAGTGGACATGAATCCGGTCGAAGATGTAGACCAGGAGGGGGGGGATGACCAGGGCAACGATCCACGCCCCTTCCAGGAACTTGGTCGCCACCAGCACGACAAAGACAATGGCGGTGACGGTCGCCCCCACCTGGTTGACGTGCTGCTTCCAGCGCCAGTTCTTCTCGTAATGGATGGTCGTCACACCGGTGAACAGGGTCTGCCCGGCTGGAGCGAGCCGACCTTCTTCATCAGGCGGCTCATGCCAGCCTGCGACAGGGTGAAGCTCAGCATCACGCCCAGCGCGTAGAGCGGCAGCATGGCGATTTCGTCGGCCCCGAAGATGAGCACGATCCCCGACGACAGGAAGGCCAGGGTGAGGATGCCCATGCTGTACACCAGCCGGTCGCCGCGATTCTGCATCCAGCGCGGCATGAAACCGTCTTTGGCCAGAAACGAGCTAAGCGCGGGAAGTCCTGGTAGCCCGTGTTGGCCGCCAGGAACAAGATCAGCGCCGTGAACGCCTGCACCCAGAAGTAGATCAGGCCGCCCCCCGTGACCCGGCGGGTCAACTGCGAGAGGATGCTCTCCGCCTCTTCGGGCACCAACTCCATCGTCGTCGCCAGGAAGGCAATGCCGATGAACAGGGTCATGGCCACGATGCCCATCGCGACCATCGTCTTGGCCGCGTTCTTGGACTCTGGCGGCTTGAAGGCCTGCACGCCGTTGCTGATCGCCTCAATGCCGGTCAGCGCCGTGCATCCGCCGGCGAAGGCGCGCAGCAACAGCCAGATGTAGGCCAGGCCCGTCAGGTCTTTCTGCGCGGGCACTGTCTCGTGAAGCTCCGGCAGTGGCGCAACGCCGAACAACCCCACGTAGCGCACCAAGCCGATGATGATGACCAGCAGCACCCCGCCGACGAAGGCATAGGTGGGAAAGGCGAAGATGGTGCCGCTCTCGCGCACGCCGCGCAGGTTGATCCAGGTGATGAAGCCAATGGCGAACAGGGCGATGATCACCCGGTACTCGAACGTCTCCGGGAAGGCCGATGTCACCGCGCGCACGCCGGCGGACGTGGACACCGAGACGGTCAGCACGTAGTCCGTCAGCAGGGCAGCAGCGGCCAGCAGCGAAGGGTAGCGCCCCAGATTGTCTTTGGCGACGGTGTAGGCCCCTCCGCCGTCGGG
The DNA here is from genome assembly GCA_027494015.1 of Anaerolineae bacterium. The sequence continues at coordinate 163,801 of JAOSJP010000012.1, read as the reverse complement.
ATAGTGCATGATCGTCTGGATGTAGCTGAAGACCACCAACAACACCAGGGCGGCCACCGCCAGCGCAATGGGCAGGGTCATGGCCAGCGCGCCGCTGCCCAGCACGATCAGCACGTGCATGATCGCTTCGGTCGCGTAGGCGTTGCTACTGATCGGGTCGGAGGCGAAGATCGCCAGCGCACGCACCTTGTCGAGCCGCTCGTGGACTTCGCGGCTGGTAGGGAATGGCTCTCCGATGAGCAGGCGTTTGACAGTAGTGAAGGTCACGTTCATGGAAGACCCCGGGCACACGCCCGCGTCGAATAGTCGGTTTTATCCTGATTCTGCAGGACGGAAGAAACAGGGGATATGCGGAGAATGATCAGGCCCGCGTAAGACCTCGTAGGCCAGAGCACGCGCCGTGCTGCTGGCATACCTGACAACGGGGCTACCTGGCACGATGATGCCACTTCGCACCGGCGTCCCCCCAACACGCTCGCCACTGCCAGTGATTTCGTCACCACCGGTCGCAGTTTAATAGGCTCTTTACCACCTGGCGCGCCAGAACTATACTCCCATCTGGCCCAGTGATCAAGGGGTTTCTTGCGCGGGAGTCCGCGAACAGGTTGCGCAGACGGTTGTCAGAACGCCCCCATCCCCGGCCCCTTCCCCCAGCAAAGCCAGGGGAAGGGGAGACCGCCTGCCGGATCGTCCCCCCTAGTTTCGCTGGAGGGGGATTGAGGGGGAGGCGTTCAGCGAGCATTCCTGAACTCCCCTGGCAACAGGTTGTTCGTGCACCCTTGCGCTGGGGCGTAGACCTCACCCCCTGGCCTCGCTACGCCTGGCCTGGGCGCGGCCCGCGCCAGTGCGCCGGGCGGGGGTGAGGTCGGAGAACTGGCCACCGACGTTATTGACTTTTATAAATATTTAGAATAATATTCAAAATTATCGAGATGTGTCCCTCCGAGTGCGCAGCAGAAGGAGGTGGGGCCTATCGCCAGGGCCCATTGACCGTATTCAAGATGCCTCAGTCGTCTCGTCCGGTTTTCATCGTTCCCCCATTCTTGCCGGAGGCAGCAAGGTGAGTGAGGTAATCGAAGACCTTGGTATAAAGTTGGAAGAGTTGCGCGCCGCCATCCAGGATGAGTACGCGCAGGTGGCGCTGGAGCCGGAGCGTGGTTTCCATTTTCATACTGGTCACCCCTGGCCCGCAAGCTGGGCTACCAGGAGGAATGGCTCGAACACGTTCCAGAAGGCTCGCTTGAGTCGTTCGCCGGGACGGGCAACCCGTTCAGCCTCGGCCTGTTGCAGCCTGGCGAGTGCGTGGTAGATGTCGGTTGCGGGGCGGGGTTCGACAGCTTGATCGCCGCGCGCATGGTCGCCCCCAGCGGGCAGGTGATCGGGGGTGGACATGACGCCCGCCATGCTCGACAAGGCCCGGCGCGGCGCTGCCGCATCCGGCCTGAACCATGTCGAGTTCCGCGCCGGTTACGCCGAAGTGCTGCCCGTCCCCGACGGCTGGGCGGACGTAGTGATCTCCAACGGCGTGCTCAACCTGACCCCCGATAAATATGTCACCCTCTGCGAAATGGCGCGTGTGCTCAAACCGGGCGGGCGTTTGCAGATCGCCGACATCCTGGTGCAAAAGGCGGTGTCGAGCAGCGCCAAACGCAAGATTGACCTCTGGGCCGGCTGAATTGCCGGTGCTCTGCTGGAAGCAGAGTTAGGAGCGACGGTCGTTGCTGCCGGGTTTGTCGGGTTCGAGATCGCGGCGCGTGCCGACATCTTCAGTGACGCGCCTCAGGCCAGCAGTGCCGCCAGCTTCGGCACGCTGGGCATCACCTTCCGCGCCCGCCGCGCCGTCCATGAGGCCGAATGGGCGGCGGCGCTGGCCGCCCTCACCTGTGAAGTCCCCCACCTGGCCGACGTGCGCGCCTCTCTATCCCAATCCCAGGCTTGAACAAGCACAGGAGGTCTCTCATGACGACGATCTCTATATGTCAGCAGCTTTGGTTCCGATGACCCCACCCTGTGCCACGCTCGCGTTTGTGGGAGGAGGCGGGGCGCTCGACGCAGGGTTCGCTGCGCAGATCGCGCTGGTTGGCGAGGCGACCTTCCTGATGAAAGACCCTGTGGCTGACCAGATTCACGGCGTGGGGTGGCCTCCCTTGCGCGAACTGCTCAACCGTGTGATCGAGCACGGCGTCCCCATCTTTGTCTGAGGCGGGTGCAGCAAGGCCCATGGGGTCACTGAAGCCGACCTAAAGGGCAAGAACGCCCAGTTCATCACGCCCTGCCAGTATGCCGAGATCGTTGTCTCCGCCGACCGTGTGGTGAGTATCTGAGTCTGACGAGAGGTAAGTGATTCTAGAAAGATGAAAAGAAAAGAGAGAGAGGGAAAGATGGAACAGCGAGTAGCAAGCAAGGTGAATGGTGTCAATATCGGGCAGCTTGGCGCACATCTTTGAGCGAGCCAAATTCGTGGCCGACCCGCGTCAGCGTGTAAGCCGTCGCCGCCGCAGCCAGGGCCAGCGCCTGATCCACGTTCTCGCTGCGCAACTGCCCGGCGAGAAAGCCCGCGATCATGGCCGCGTTCTGGCCGCTGTGAGTGCCTACACCCTCCGGCCAACTGAGCGTCCAGTCACCCTCCTCGGAGTCGAACAGGGCGGTATTGCTCTGCATCCTGGTGATCAGCACCGCGCCCGCCCCCTCCTCGCGCAATTTGCGCGCGCAAAAGACGATGTCCTCCTCGGCGCGCACCGGGATGTTGAACAGCGCCTCAGCCTCGTTCTGAGTCAGGTAGGCCAGGTCGGGCCGCGCGCGGAGCGACTCGCGCAACGGCGAGCCGCCCCCGGCATTGATCGCTACCCGTGCGCCGGCTTCCTGGGCCAGGTCAGTCAGCCAGACGTAGGTATCGCTGGGCACCCCGCCCGGCAGACTCCCGGCGAAGACGACGTGATCGCCCTTGCTGACCAATGCGCTCAGCGCGTCGGCGACGGCCTGCAGGTCGGACTGCGATACGTTGGTGCTGGCCTCCCAGATTTCGGTCTCGTGCGCGTGACCGGTGTCCTTGATGATCGTGCGGCTGCTGGTCTGGCCCGCCCGTCGCAGAACGGTGATCGGGAACTGCTCCTCGGCCAGCAGGGCCTGGTAGCCACGGCCCGTCGCGTCCTCGCCGATCAGCACGATGGCGTGCGTCGGCACGCCGAGCGCGTGCAGCGCCCGCGACACGCCAATGCCCCGCCCGGCGGGGTCGAGCCGCGTTGCCTCGGTCGTCTGGTTGTGATACCCTAGCGCCAGGAAATGGGTCACCAGCGTGCGATCCAGCGATGGATTGAGCGTCACGGTGATGACTTTGGGTTGGCTGGTTGGTTCGCCCATGAGTGTTTCCTCCTTTGGCCCCGGCGTGCCGCCTGCTGGCGGGCGCTCTGAGGGCTGCTCCTCCCAATCCTGTCACTGAGATGGAGGGCGTTGTGCATTGGCAAAATGCTACGGGCGGGCTGCTCGCCCCGCTGATCGGCGCGCCCCGGTTGGGGATCGTCACCGACGTGGACGGGACGATCAGCCCCATCGTCGCCGAGCCGGACGCGGCCCAGGTGACGCCGGGCAACCGCGCGCTGCTGGCGGCGCTGGCCGAGAAACTGGCGCTGGTCGCCGTGATCTCCGGGCGGGCGGTGGACGATGTCCGCGCGCGGGTGAGCGTCCCCGGCCTGGTCTACGTGGGCAATCACGGCCTGGAATGGTGGGCTGGCGATCAGGTCGAAGTCCCACCCGACCTCCAGGCGTACCGCCCGGCGCTTGAGTCGGCGCGGCGCGCCCTGGAAAGCACCCTGCCGCCCGGCATGACCCTCGACGACAAGGGAGCCACGCTCTCCCTTCACTACCGCCAGGCCGACGACCCGGACGCCGCCGCTGCCGCCTTCAGGCCGGTCGTCGGGCGCATCGCCAGCGCGAGCGGACTGCGCCTGTTCGAGGGCCGCAGGGTCTTCGAGCTGCGCCCACCGCTGGAGATTGACAAAGGCAGCGCCTTCGCCCGTCTGGTGACGCGCTACGATCTCGACGCCGCCGCCTACCTGGGCGATGACACCACCGACGCCGACGCCCTGCAAGCCGCCCGCCGCCTGCGCCAGGACGGAACTTGTTACGCGCTCGGCCTGGGCGTGCTGGGGGCCGAGACGCCAGCCATCGTCCGCGATCAGGCCGATCTCTCGTTGTCCGGCGTGGACGATGTAGAGGCATTCTTCTCCTGGCTGCTCAGCGCGCGCAGCGCGTCCTCCACCTGATCGTAGAACCAGCGCCGCACATCTGCACCGCGCACCTGCTGGCGCAGCGCCTCGGCTCGCTGGTGGCGCTCTTCGGCGGGCATGGTCAGCGCGCGGTGTATGGCCTCTGCCGTGCCGTACACGTCAAACGGGGAGACGACCAGCGAATGGTCGCCTAGCTCGTAGAACGCGCCCGCGTGCTCCGAGAGCACCAGCACGCCATCATGCTGGTTGACCAGCACGCCCTCTTTGGCCACCAGATTCATGCCGTCCGCAATGGGGTTAACCAGCAGCACGTCGTAAAGCTGCATGGCTGCCAGCGCGCGGTAGTAGTTGTCGCCGACCAGGATGCGCACCGGCTCCCAGTACTCGTCGCTGAACTCGGCGTTGATCAGCCCCGCCTGGGCCATGATCTGCTGCAGATAATCCTGGTACTCGTCCACCTCCATCCGCGAAGGCACCAGCAGGGCCAGCATCTGCACCTTGCCGCGATGCTCCGGGTGCTGCTCCAGCAAGGCCCGATACGCTTCCAGCCCGCGCAGGATGTTCTTGCTCGGCTCGATGCGATCGGTGCGCAGGATGAGCTTGCGGTCGCCGGTGCTGTGCAGAAGCTGCTCTTTGAGCAGGTGCGTCTGCGGCTCGGCCACCAGCGCCTCGACCTTCTCCACGTCAACGGAGATCGGGTAGGCGCGCGCATCCACGCGCCGCCCCTGGTAGTACACCGCGTCGCGGCTGCCGCGCGAGTGCGCATCCGCCACGTAGAAACGGCAGCACTGCACGAAATTGAAAGCGTCCTTACGGGTGTGGAAGCCCACGCAGTCCGAGGCCAGCAGGCTGGTCAGGATCAGGTCGCGCATGTCACCGGGCAACAGCCGCCAGGCATCCGGGCCGGGCCAGGGGATGTGCACGAAGGGCTGAATCTGCACCCGCTCGCCCAGCAGCTCGCGCAGGTAGCGCGGCACCAGGTAGAGGTGATAGTCCTGCGGGAAGATGATCACCGGGCGCTCGCTGTCGCGCACGCCGTCGGCGATCACCTCGGCGAAGAGCTTGTTGACGGCCACGTAGCCGTTCTTCCAGGCGTTCCACGTCTCGCGGGTGATGATCGGCTTGCGCGGGATGTCGTAGAGCTGATGCTGGATAAACCACAGCAGCGGGTTGGCGATGACGTTGTAGTACTGCTCGTAGCGCCGCCTGGACGGCTGCACCAGGCGCAGGCGAATGCCCTCGATCTCGGTGGTCCGCCCTTCGGTCTGCTCCATCCAGCGTTGATCGCCCTTGCCCAGCGCCGCCGCCACCCACAGCACATCGTGGCGCTCGGCCAATGCGCCCAGCGCCGTCACCAGGCCGCCGCTGCCGCGCTTAGTCTCGAGATCGCCGTTCGCCTTCACGCTGAACGAGAACGGCCCCCGGTTGGACGCGATCACGATCAGGGGATTGTCTTCTCGCCCGCCTTCCAGCAGACGTTCGCCAGTTTCGTCGGATGTGTTCACGGGAGCCTCCTGGTATCATTTCCGCGCGGGCACCTGGAACTGACCCACGCTGCGACAGGGTTGGGCTTGTCCGATACTCCCTATCTTACCGCAAAGCGGAGCCGGTTTCGAGCGCGGCGGCGGGGGCACGGCGCAATGAGGGCGAAAAGCGTGAACCGCAGGGACACAGATAGAACAAGACTTCCGAAGTCTGCGCAGACTTCGGAAGTCTGCCTTTCCTGCTCTTCTCTGCGCCCTCTACGCCTCAGCGATGAGGCTTTGTCCCTGAACAGACACACCCCTGGGCGAGGCTCACCTCGCCGGGCGCTACGGCTCGCTCGCCATCAGCCAGCGCCACACCCAGGCCATAGACTGCACGTCGGCGCGCTGATAGGCGCAGGCGCGGGCCAGCGCCGCCTCGTCGCCGGACTCCAGCCAGAACTGATAGTCGAGATAGGCGGCGAACCAGTCGGGATTCTCCGGCCAGACGAAGCCCAGGTAGGCCGACACCACTTTGATCGAGGTGCTGCCCAGCGGCAGGCTGACCGCGCGCTTGAAGGCGGCGTGCAGGTCGAACATGCGCGGCTCCAGCCGGGCCAGGGCCGCCGCCGGCGCGCTGCCGCGCAGGATGGCCGCGTCGTAGCCCGTCCAGTGGAAGAGCGGCCCATCCCGCACGGAGACCGCCTCGGCGAGCACTTCCCAGGCCGTGTCACTGTCCGGCACCAGCGTGACGCGCTGCCCATCGGCCAGAGTGAGCGGCTCTGGGAGCTGCACCGGCGCGACCAGGGCGATCTGCGTCGCGCCCGCTGTGTCGCACCAGCCCATACACCAGGGCACTGTCTTGCCGCGCGCCTCGTAGGTCTCCAGATCGAACATCCAGCCGCCCCGCCGCAGATCGTCGGGCAGCGCCCCGTACCACACGGGCCGCCCTTCGACCCACGCCTGGGCGTTGGCCCGCAGGCGCGGCGCGGTCGCCGGGCCGATGCCGCGCACCTGCTGCAAATCCTGCGGCGCGCAGGTCGCAACATCAGCCAGGCAGGTCAGGCCCGCCGCCGCCAGGCCGTCGCGCGTCGCTCGAGGGACGCCGTACAGCAGGTCGAGGCTCTGCTCCTGCTCGGCATCAGCCCGGCACGCCGTCTGCCAGGGGCACGTCTTGCAGTGCGTCTCCAGGCGGACGGGCGGCGCTTCACTGGCGTCCAGGGCGGCAATGGCCCGCAGCAGCGCGTCCATCAGCCGGTCTTCGTCGTATTCGTGGGGATCGCGGCGGGCGGGCGCGCCGAGGTCGGTCGCCCCCAGCCATAGCTCGCCCGGCGGCGTGATCTCCTGCATCTGGCGCAGCAGCCAGGCGTAGAGATCGAGCTGGACCCAGTCCGGCGCTTCCGGCTCACGCCGCCGCTTGATCTCGACCGGCGCGTAGACCTGCGTCCCGGCGTAGGCGATGCGCACCAGGCGGTCGGGCCGCCCGCGCACGGTGAAGATGCGCTCGGTCAGGTCGAGCGGAGCGCGATGTTCCAGGCACGCGCCGACGATGCCCGGCACGCCGCGCGCCATCAGGCGGCGCGTCAGGGCCACGCCGTGCGCCCACGACTCGACCGGCAGATACTCCACCGTCGCGCCCACCGCCGCCAGGACGCTCGCCTCGTGCTGCACGCCCAGAGCGAAGGCGCGGGCCACCTCCGGCGCGGACTCGTCGCGCAGGGCCGGGTCGCCGTGCGCGTCCAGCCACACGCGGCGCGCGCAGATCAGGGCGTGACGCACGTCCTGGGCGGTGATCAGCGGCGAGTCAGGGTCAATGGGCACGGGTCTCTCCTCCCGGCCCAATCGTAGCAGGTCCCGCCGCCCCTGCCAATGCGGGCGAGCGTGTGCGTAGGGGGGCGCATGAAGGAGACTTCCGAAGTTTTCGAAAACTTCGGAAGTCTGGCGGCGGGCGAGTCAGCGAGATTGAGGGTGAGGTCAACGCCCGCGCGTGCCGACTCTCACCGCCAAGCGGTGATCTTCGGCGCTGGCGCTGATCGAGCCTGGCATCTATACTATATTCAGCTTTGTGAATATGGAGGCCGCTCATGGCTAACTGCTACGCGCACACTGCCGTACGCCTCAAAGCACTGGCCCACCCCGTGCGCCTGCAGATTCTCGACATGCTGCGCGCCGACGACGAAGTGTGCGTCTGCCACATGGAAGCGGCGTTCGGCAAGCGCCAGGCGTACATCTCGCAGCAGCTTATGGTGCTGCGCGACGCCGGGCTGGTCGAGTCGCGCCGGGACGGGCTGAAAGTCTTCTACCGGCTCGTGGACGACCCGGCCCGCGATCTGCTCGCAGCCGCGCTCGGCCCGGCGAGCGGGAGCGGCCCGGCAACCATCGCCGGCTGCCCGTGCCCGCACTGCGCGGCGGCGGCTGAGAAAGTCTCATAACCCTCAGGAGAAGAAAACACGATGCTCACCATCAAAGTGCTGGGGGCAGGCTGCCCCAACTGTCAGAAAGTCGAGGCCAACGCGCGCCAGGCACTGGCTATGCTACGGCCAGCGGGCGGCTACGAGCTGACCCACGTCAAAGACCCGTTCGCCGTCAGCGAGTACGTGCTGAGAACGCCGGGGCTGGTCATCAATGAGAAGGTCGTCAGCCAGGGGCGCATCCCCGATCCGTCGGAGATCATGACCTGGCTGGCCGACGCGCTGCTGGCCGCCGAATAGCTCGCGTCGCTCATCGCCCTGCCCACAGGCAGGGCTTTCTTCGGGCGCACCTCATTCAGTTTTCTGAATATAGAGGCGGGCACAAATGAGTCTCATTCTCGATCTGCTCGGCGCGGGCTGGGCCGGCCTGCTGGACTATCTGGCGGCGCATGTGCTGCTCTGCCTGGTTCCGGCGTTCTTCATCGCCGGTTACCTGAGCGGGCTGATGCCCAAAGAGGTCGTCACGCGCTATCTCGGCCCCCGCACGCCGAAATACATCAGTTATCCGGCGGCGGCCATCGGCGGCTTCGTGCTGGCCGTATGCTCGTGCACCATCCTGCCGCTCTTCGCCGGCATCTGGAAGCGCGGGGCGGGCCTTGGCCCGGCGGTCACCTTCCTGTTCGTCGGCCCGGCGGTCAACATCCTGGCCATCAGCTACACTGGCTCGGCCATCGGCATGGACATCGCCATCGCGCGCCTCGTGCTGGCAATCAGCTTCGGCATCGTCATCGGCCTGATCATGGCGGCCCTCTTCAAGCAGCCTGCCGCCGACCCGGCCAAAGCTGCTCTCTTCGAGCAAACGGCGACGCTGCGCCCGGCGCTGTGGGCGCTCTTCGCCCTGCTGATCGCCGTGCTCATCGCTGGCACACTGCAAATCGGCCCCCTGAAGAATGCTGTCTTCAGCGCGACGCTGCCGCTGGCCCTTTCGGACAGCGTGCAGGACGCTCTCGACGCGCTCGACCTGACGCTGCAAGGTGCCCTGCTGATCGCGCTGCTGGCCGTGATCGCTCCCGTCGCCTGGAAGGGCCTCAACAACGTGCTGAGCGGCTTCAACCGCTGGACGTGGGCGGCGCTGGGGTTGGTCGCCGCCACGTTGCTGCTGGCCGCGCCGACGACCGAGTCCGGCAGCGTCGTCATCCACTTCACCGGGCGCTTCTTCGCCGAGATCGCCCTGCTGGGCGGCCTGGTCTATGTGGTGACGAAACACGTTACCCACGACGAGCTGGCAAGCTGGCTGTGGGAGACGTGGCGCTTCGTCAAGCAGATCTTCCCGCTGCTGATCGTCGGCGTGTTCTTCGCCGGGATGATCCGCGAGATCACGCCGGAGGAGTGGGTGCAGCAGCTTGCCGGGCGCAACACGATCTGGGCCAACCTGATCGGCGTGACCTTCGGCGTCTTCATGTACTTCCCCACGCTGGTCGAGGTGCCGGTCGCCGCCGCCTTCCTCGACCTGGGGATGCATCGCGGGCCGCTGCTGGCCTACCTGCTGGCCGACCCGGAACTGAGCCTGCAAAGCATCCTGGTCACGGGCCGCATCATGGGCCGGGCCAAGACGGCGACCTATGTGAGTCTCGTCGCCCTGTTCAGCACGGTCGCCGGCTACCTGTTCGGCGCGGCGCTGGCGGCGTTTTAGCCCATCGAATCCAGGCTTCATCTATCAGGAGAGACACAAGAGCTATGACAGGCCACACCACCTCCACCGCCGCCCAGACGGGCGCTGTCTTCGGGCGGCTCTCACTGCTCGACCGCTTCCTGCCGCTGTGGATCGTTCTGGCCATGGCCGCCGGGGTGATCCTGGGGGCGATCTTCCCCGGCATTCAGGACGCCTTCGACTCGCTGCGCATTGACACCGTGTCGTTCCCCATCGCCATCGGCCTGCTGTGGATGATGTACCCCGTGCTGGCCAAAGTGAGATACGAGGAGATGGGCCGCCTGCGCGGGCAGGGGCGGCTCTTCGGCGTCTCCATCCTGCAGAACTGGATCATCGGCCCGGCGCTGATGACGGCCCTGGCCTGGCTGTTCCTGGCCGGCTACCCCGACTACCGCACGGGGCTGATCATCGTCGGGCTGGCGCGTTGCATCGCCATGGTGCTCATCTGGAACATGCTCGCCGGTGGTGACAGCGAGGACTGCGCGGCGCTGGTGGCGCTCAACTCGGTTTTCCAGATCATCATGTACAGCCCGCTGGCTTACTTCTACCTGACCGTGCTCCCCAAGTGGTTCGGGGCCAGCACCACCGAGGTCGGCGTGACCATGGGGGAGATCGCCAAGAGCGTGCTCATCTTCCTGGGCATCCCCTTGCTGGCCGGGATCATCACCCGCTTCACGCTGATTCGCCAGCGCGGGCGCGCCTGGTACGATGGCGAGTTCGCCCCGCGCCTGGGTCGCTCGGCGATCATCGGCCTGCTGTTCACCGTCGTGGTCATGTTCTCCATGCAGGGCGAGAAGATCGTGGATAATCCGGTGGACGTGCTGCGCATCGCCGTGCCGCTGTTGGTCTACTTCACGCTGATGTTCCTGCTCAGCTTCTTTCTCTCGCACCGGCTCAGCTTCAAGTACAGCGAGTCGGCCACGCTCTCCTTCACAGCGGCCAGCAACAACTTCGAGCTGGCCATCGCGGTGGCGGTGGGCGCGTTCGGCATCGCTTCGGGGCAGGCGCTGGCGACGGTCGTCGGCCCGCTGATCGAGGTGCCGGTGCTGATCGGGCTGGTCTATGTGGCGCTGTGGCTGGGACGGCGCTACTACACGGGTGACGCGACGGTGCCGCGCGCTGAAGTGGGCGCTGCTGGCGACTGAGTGGCAGCCCGCGCGAGTGTATGCGAAACCTGCCGGGTGGTGGGGACGCTGCTCTGCTGCGCCCGGCCCCGGAATAGACTTCCGAAGTTTTCGAAAACTTCGGAAGTCTGGCGGCGGCGCGCCCGCGCCCGTAGGGGCGTATTGCGGTACGCCCCTGCGGCTGCGTGGTATGAGCAGAAGGCCCCTCCCTGGCCCCCTCCCCGGCCAAGCCAGGAGGGGAAGCCACGTTGGGCGGCAAGTCCCCCTCTCTAGCTCTGCTGGAGAGGGGGATTGAGGGGAGAGGCGCGGCAGAAGGCCCCTCCCCTGGCCCCCTCCCCGGCCAAGCCAGGGAGGGGAAGCGCCACGTTGGGCGAGCAAGTCCCCCTCTCTAGCTCTGCTGGAGAGGGGGTTGAGGGGAGGCGCGGCAGAAGGCCCCTCCCTGGCCCCCTCCCCGGCCAAGCCAGGGAGGGGGAAGCGCCACGTTGGGCGAGCAAGTCCCCCTCTCTAGCTCTGCTGGAGAGGATTGAGGAAGGCGCGGCAGAAGGCCCTTACGCTCACATCCAGCGGCGACGGCGCATCCAGGTGATCATCGTCGCCGGCACAGCGATCAAAATCAGCAGGGTCACGAGGAAAGCGGGCAGGTCCGTCCAGGCGTCGAGCGAGGTCACCGGCTGGAAGAAGTTCATCCCGAAAAAGCCCACCACAAACGACAGCGGCATGAACAGCGTGGCGATGACCGTCAGCGTCTTCATCACGTCGTTCATGCGGTTATTGATCACCGACAGGTAGGAGTCCAGCACGCTGGCGACCAGATCGCGCAGGCTCTCGGTGATGTCGTAGAGGCGCACCAGGTGGTCGTACACGTCGCGGAAGAAAACGCGGTCATCGTCGAGAATGACCGGGAAATCGCCGCGCGACAGCTTGTTGAGCACCTCGCGCTGCGGGGCGATGATGCGCCGCAGGTGCAGCAGCCCCCGCTTCAGCCGGAAAATCTCTCCTGGCACGGCAGTGCGCGCCCCGTCGAACAGGTCGTCCTCAATGCGGTCAATCGCCTCGTCAATGCTTTCCACCGCCGGCATGTAGTCGGCGACCATCCTCATCGGCCAGCTTGTAGAGCAGGTGATCCGGCCCATGCTGGATATGGCGCACGTCGCGCTGGCACAGCGCCCACACCCGCTCAACGGCGGCGATTGCCTCCGCCCGGTAGGTGAGAACGTAGCTCCGCCCCAGGAAGACGTCCAACTCCTGCGTGCGCACCTGCGGGTCGGCGGCGGCGTCAAAGACGACGCTGTGCAGCACCACCAGCAGGTACTCGCCCCAGTCGTCAATCTTGGGGTGATGCGACTCGGCCAGAGCATCGTCCACAGCCAGGGGGTGAAAACCGAACACGTCGCGCAGGATCGGCTCGCACTGGGCGGGCGGCTCATCGTACAGGTCGAGCCACAGCAGGCCGTCGCCGCTCTGCCGGGCGGCAGCAATCGCCTCCATGCTCAGGTCAACGCGCAGCGCACCATCTTCGCCGTAATGGAGTGAGCGGATCATAGCGCCCCCTTTGCTCGTCATTTCTGGCGCGCCCCAGGCGCACGCTTTCGCCCTGGCGCGAGTTATCGCTCAGAACACTGCGCAATGCAGACACCCGCCGTGCAATTGCGGCGGGTGCCAACGTGTCCCTTGTGAATCAACCTGCGGCGCAGCGCGCCCTAGAGCCTGTTATGCACTGACGGCCCTGTCTTTCCCCAGCGGTTTTGGGTAGCTCCTGGTTTACCTCACCCCCGTCTCGGCGCTGGCGCGCCTCGACTCCCCCTCTCCATGCATGGAGAGGGGGAAAGGCCGAGCGCAGCGAGGCCAGGGGGTGAGGTAAACAGAGCGCCCCTCTCCCTTTCAAGGGTACCAAGTTCATAACACGTCCTAGACCAGCCCGGCCCGCGCCGCGCCCTCGCGCAGGAAGCGCAACCCCTCGGTCGCCAAGACGCCCGGCGGCTGATTCGGCGGACGCCACAGGCAGGTCGCCGCCGCCAGGTCGGGGTTGATCGCCGCGAACGACTCCAGCACCAGCGGCCCGCGATACTTCGCGTCGGTCAGGCCGCGAAACACCTGGTCCCAATTGACCGTGCCCGTGCCAACCAGCCCGCGATGGCTCTCGCTCATGTGCATGTAGCCCAGCGTCTCGGCGCAGGCGACGATGGGCTTGTAGAAGCCCTCTTCTTCGATGTTCATGTGGTAGGTATCGCCGTGCAGCTCGATGTTGTCATAGCCCAGCGCGCGCAGCGCCCTGACCGCCGCCTGCCCGTCCTCCAGCGTGTTGTACAGGTACGTCTCGTAACGGTTGCAGACTTCCAGCCCCAGCGTGATCCCGCGCCGCCTGGCGTCTTCGGCCACCTCAGTCAGCGTCTCGATGATGGTCTGCCGCTCCTGGGGCGTGGGCGCTTTGCCGGTCAGCGTGCCCAGCGAGTAGGCGATGCAGCCGCACAGGTACGTGCTGCCGATCTCCTCCGCCTTGTCCAGCGCGCCCGACAGGAAGCGCCGCGCTTTCTCTGGCGCGACGGGCATGTGCGCGTCTTTGGGCAACACGAGCGATGCCGTCGCCTCGATCCCGGCCTCGCGCAGCGCCTTCTTGTGCGCCGCGGCGTCGAACTGCTCCGGTTTCAGCAGCGGAATCTCGATGAAGTCGAAGCCTGTCCGCCCGGCCTGCTCAATGGCGTGGTTGCCCGCCTCGGTCGTCCAGTCGCCAATCCACAGGAATGCATGTGCCCCGAATTTCGGCATAGTGCCCTCTTCTCAAAGAAACGGATGCGTCCGCTCAGCGCTTCTCATTGTACAGGACTTGTCCGCTTCTGCCTACGTACTCACTCCGCGAAGACCGGGCGCGGCAGGCCCAGCCGCACATACTGTTCTGGCGGCGCATCGGCGGCCCGCATCAGGCGCATCATGTGCGCGATCATCTGCCGCTCGATGGCGGCATCGCGGAGCGGGCGCTCCTGCTTGGGATCGGTCGCCAGGTCAAAGAGCCGCGTCTCGAAGGGCGTCGGCGCGGCCCAGGCGCGCGCAGCGATCTTCATCGTCCGGCAGCCTTTGGTGAAGGAGAACGGCTCGGCAAGCTGAATGTCCTGCAGCTCCTCCGCCGCGAACAGCCCGCGCAGGTGGGTGGGCATCAGCGTGTATTCGTAGAGCGGCGCGTTATCCGGCGTGGCGGGGCCGCGCATGTAGACGTAGCGCCCGTCGGTCACGTTGACGTGCGCGCCCATCACCCCAAAGAGGCACGCTTCGCGCGTGGGAGCGTTGCGGGCCGCCGCGTCGCGCAGGGGGATGCCCTGCATATCCGGGGGGCGCTCCACGCCGAAGAACTCCAGCAGCGTGGCCGGTATGTCTATCATCTGGGCCAGCGCGTCGCGGCGCACGCCCGCCTGGCGGCTGCGCGGATCCCACACAAAGAGCGGGATGCGCGCCAGCTCGCTGTACCAGGGCTGTTGGTTCTTGGCCCACCAGTCGTGCTCGCCGAGCAGAAAGCCGTGATCGGTGGTCACGATCAGCAGCGTGTCGTCCCACAGGTTCAGCGCATCCATCGCGTCGAGCACGCGCCCCAGCGAGGCGTCGCACTGGCTGAGCAGCGCCGCGTACTCGAAGCGCATGTGCTGCACGGTGAGCGGGTCTTCGCGCACGGGCGCGTAGTCCGGCCAGTCGAAGTGCGGCCCGTCGTACTCGTGCGGGTAGAGGTCTTTGTAGTGCTGGTAGCTGAAGAACGGCTCGTGCGGGTCGAAACACTCGATCTGCAAAAACCAGCGATCCTGCTCGTGGTTGGTGCGGATGAACTCCAGCCCCCGGTCGAAGGTGACGCGCTGCGGGCAGTTTTCCTCGCCGGCCATATGCTGGCGGTTCACCCAGTCCTGGCGGTATTTGCGCGGCTCGAAGTCGCACTGCCAGCCCTCGATGGTGCGGCTGCTCAGCGTCGGCGGGATGTCCGGGTCGGCGACGTGGCCCTTCCACTGGTCGCCCTCCTGCCCGCGCGAGAACTCCCAGGTGTGGTAGCGGCTGTGGTAGGTCGCGCCGCCGTCCTCGAAGTAGTGCTGGTGATCGGTCACCAGGTGCGTGTAGACGCCGCTGCACCCCAGGATGGCCGGCATGGAGTCGTCGAACGGCTCAATCGGCCCCCAACTGCGATGCAGGAAGTTGTAGCGGCCCGTGTGCAATTCGCGCCGGGCGGGGATACACGGCATACTGCCCACGTAGGCATGGTCGAAGGTGGCACAGCGCTGCGCCAGACGCTCGAAGTTGGGCGCGTGGATGCCCTGCGCCCCGTAGGGCGGCAGCATGTGCCGGTTGAGCGAATCGAACATGACCAGAAGTGCTTTCATCAGCGGACTCCTTGCGATGGCCGGATCAGACGATCACCGCGACTGAGCGCATCTCGCCCCGAACGCGAACACACCTCCCGCCCCCTGCGACCTGCTTGACGCGCCGGACAAAAGTTCCTATGATTTAGGGTATTGATACCGGTGTCGGCATCGTTGTCAGCAGGCACCGCGACTCATGATACTCCGCGCCCGCCAAACGGACAAGCACCCGGGGTGCGAGCAAAGGTTGACAGCGACTCGCTGGACACGGGGGTATTGACCTCACCCCCAGCCTCGCCCCGCTCGGCTTGCCCCCTCTCCGTTGACGGAGAGGGGGCGGCGAGGCGCGCCAGCGCCAAGCGGGGGTGAGGTCAACCAGGGGGCAGCAGAGCAGCGCCCCTACCTGACAGGTTTTGCACGCACCCAGCGCCCGGAGCCGTGCTCGTGGTCACCATCACCGATGTCGCTCGCGCCGCCCAGGTCTCCAAAAAGACCGTGTCACGGGTGATCAACGACCACCCCGACGTGGCCGAGGCCACGCGCCAGCGTGTCCAGGCGGTAATTGACGCGCTCGGCTACCAGCCCAGCATGTTGGCGCGCGGCCTGGTGCAGGGCCGCACCTACACCGTCGGCGTGATCATTGACGAGAGCGCCGAAGACGTATTCGCCTACCCCCTCTACAGCGAGAACCTGCGCGGCATCTCGCGCGTGCTCAGCCGCCACAACTTCGACATGCTCGTCCATTTCGCGCGCCGCGACACGCCTTACACCGACCTGTACCGCCAGCGGCGCGTGGACGGGATGATCCTGATGAGTATGCCAGTGGACAATCCCTTCCTGTCGGTCGTGCTGGGCAGCGACATCCCCTACGTGCTCACCCAGCGCGTCAACGACAACGGGGTGCCCGCCCGCTGGGTGGATGTGGACTTCGAGGGCGGAGCCGCGCGGGCGCTGGAGCACCTGTGGGCGCTCGGCCATCGTCAGTTCGCTTTCCTGATCAGCCCACCCAACAAGACCTACGCCCGCCTGCTGCTGCGCGGCTACCGCCGGGCGCTGGCTGACCACGGCCAGGAGATCCGCGAAGACCTGACCGTGCGCAGCCAGCCCTATGTCCGCGCCAGCAAAGCGGTGGTGACGGCGCTGCTGGAGCGCCCCGACCCGCCCACGGCCTTCGCCTGCAGCGACGACATGATGGCCATCCAACTGATCCAGCTTCTGCAGGAGCTTGGCTACCAGGTGCCCGGCGACCTCTCCGTCGTCGGCTCCGACGACGCGCTGATCGCCGGGCTGGCCAGCCCGCCATTGACCACCATCCGCCAGGACGCTTACCGCAAGGGGACCCTGGCCGCCGAGATGCTCCTGGAGCAGCTTGGCGGGCGGGCGAACAGCCTTCCGTCGCGCCAGATACTGCTGCCGACCGAGCTTGTCGTTCGCGGCTCAACCGGGCCAGTTCGCTCAACGTAAGTCACCTGCCACAGGAGGAGCGCCGATCCCCATTCATCTGTACAGCTTTGCCAGGTTCAACGTCGAGCTTGTGTGGTATTCTCTCATGGCTAGGTCTCTGCCAGTCAAAGGAGTTCATGATGAGCCTTAACAATCGCCGCATGTCCCGCCGCAATTTCCTGAAGGGAGCCGCCGCTTCGAGCGTGCTGCTGGCCAGCACCCCCGGCGTCAGCTTCGCCGAGAAGGTCAGCTCCATCCACTTCCTGCGCCGCCGCGCCCAGATCGAGACGATCACCATCCTGATCAACGACTCGCCCTGGTTCCCCGGCTTCGAGGCGCTGGTCAAGCAATACGTCGAGACCACTGGCAACGATGTCAAGCTCAACGTCACGCCCTTCGCCGGTATGCTCGAAAAGTCGCGCAACGCCGTGCAGGGCAGCGAGAGCGAGTTCGACATCCTCAACCTCAACGAGCAGTGGTACATGCAGTTCTACGCGGGCGGGCTGGTGACGCCCATCCACGACATCAACCCGGATTTCGAGCTGGACCCGAACGTGATCGAGTACGACGCCGCGACGCGCTGGGATGAGGCCCTGCGCTACTCTTCGCCAGAGGGCGCGCTCTATGGCCTGCCGATCAACGGCAATGTCCAGTTGTTCTTCTATCGCCGGGACCTGTTCGACGAGAAAGGCCTGGCCGCCCCCGCCACCTGGGACGAAGTGGAGAGCATCGCCCAGACCTTCCACAACCCGCCGGAGATGCATGGCTTCTCGCTGCGCACCATCGGCGGCAACTGGGAGTTCCAGGCGTATCTGCACAGCTATGGCACCAGCGTGGTCAGCCTCGACCCGGCCAGCGGCGAGTGGGTGGTCGGCCTGGCCGATCCGGGCGCGGTCGAAGCCCTCAAGACGTGGCTGCGGCTGGGCAAGGAATACGGCCCGGCCAACATCAACGCGATGGGCCAGGCCGAAAACCTGGCGCTGATGGCCAGCGGGCGGCTGGCCCAGGTGCACATGGTCGGCGCGGCGTCTCCCAACTACGACAACCCGGATACGTCGGTCGTGGTCGGCAAGATGGGCGCCGGCGTTGTGCCCGGCGGCCCCGGCGGGCGCGCCACGCTGTCCGGCATCTGGGTGATGGGCATCCCCCACAACCTGCCCGAAGTGCGCAAAGCCTCTGCCCTGGCCTTCCTGGAGTGGGCGCTGACCAAAGACGCCCAGCTCTACTACGCCCAGTCCGGCGCCATCCCCGTCCGCCAGGATGTCTACGAAGAGCTATCCGAGGATCCCAAGCTGGGCTGGTGGATGAAGGCGATGGGCGAGAGCACGCCCTTCATCAAGGCGCAGCCGCGCCTGGCCGAGACACCGCAGATCGTCGAGGTCATTGACCGCCGCACCACGCAGGCGCTCATTGACGAACTGTCGCCTGAGGAGGCGATGGCCGAGGCCGCCCAGGAGATTCACCAGATTCTCGTCAGCGGCGGGTACAGCGTCAAGCCGCTCGCCTAGCCGGCCCCGACAGGCACCGGCACAGACCGGGGGCGCTGCGCTCATCCCCGCGCAGCGCCCCCGCGCCGAGTCGCCGGGCCGGTGAGAGCAGCACGCCCGGCACCTAACCTATCGCTGGAGAGCACGCACAATGGCGACCACAGCCCTTCGCAGACCAGGCGCCGGGCAGCGCCGCCTGGGGACCCTTCTGGATCACCACTTCAAGTATTGGGCGCTGCTGCCAACGCTCGTCTTCATGGCCGTGCTCACCCTCTACCCCGTCGGCCAGTTGTTGCGCCTCAGCCTGTCGGATGCCGCGTTTGTCAAGGGCAAGCTCGTCTGGTCGTATGTCGGGCTGGATCACTTCACCACGCTGAGCCATGACCAGGTGGTGCCCGACGCGCTGCGCAACACGCTGGTCTTCGTCGCGGCCTCGGTCATCATCGAAGGGGCGCTGGGCTTGCTGCTGGCCGTGCTGGTCAGCCGCGTGACGCGCTTCGCCTGGTTCTACCGCAGCGTCTACATGATCCCGCTGCTCATCCCACCCATCGCCATCAGCGCCATGTGGCGGCTGATGTACGACTACAACTACGGCATCATCAACCAGATTCTCATCGAGCTGGGCGCGCGGCAGCCGCCGCTGTGGACTGCCGACCCCGACCTGGCCCTGGCCTCCGTCGTCATCGTGGACGTGTGGCACTGGACGAGCTTCCTCTTTCTGATCATGCTGGCCGGGGTGGAATCGCTGCCGCACGAGCTGGGCGAAGCGGCCCGCGTGGACGGGGCCAGCGAGATTCAGGTCTACCGGCACATCTTCCTGCCGCTGCTGCGCCCGACGATCATTGTCGCGCTGATGCTGCGCACCATCCTCGCCTTCAAGGTCTTCGACCAGATTTTCCTGCTGACCGGCGGCGGCCCCGGCACGTCCAGCGAGGTGATCAGCCTCTATGTCTACAAGGTCTTCTTCGTGCAGGGGCGCATGGGCTATGGCGCGCTGCTGGCGCTGATCACGGCGCTGATCATGTCGGTCTTCGTGGTGGCCTACCAGTGGCTCAACTCCTATGTCAACAAGACGCGGTGAGAAGGCGGCACAGCCATGATCAAGCTCAAACCCCGAACCCTGCTGCTGCATCTGGTGCTGATCGTCTTCGCGCTGATCATCCTGGGGCCGATGGTCTACACCTTCCTGACCTCGCTCAAGCTGTTCCGCGACATCATCTCCGGCTCGTGGAATTTCGAGCCGACCTCGCGTAACTACGAGCAGCTTTTCATGAGCGACCGCAGCAACTTCACCGACCTGACGCGCAACAGCCTGGTCGTCGGCGTGCTGAGCCTGTTGGTCGTCCAGGCCATCGCCGCGCTGGGCGCGTACAGCATGAGCCGCTTCCGCTGGCGCAAGCTGGTAGGCGGGCTGGTGATGGGCTGGCTGCTGTTCATCAACATGCTGCCGCCGATCATCTTCGTCGGGCCGTTCTTCATCATCGCCCGCACCCTCGGCTTCTACGACACGCCCATCGCCATCACCATGGCCCACTCGATCATGAACCTGCCGCTGGCCTTCTGGATGCTGCACAGCTTCTTCGCCGACATCCCCATCGAGCTGGAGGAGGCCGCCGCCATTGACGGGTGCAGCCGCCTGCAAACCTTCCTGCACATCGCCCTGCCCATCGCCAAGCCGGGCATCGCCGCGACGAGCGTGCTGGTCTTCGTCTTTAGCTGGAAGGAGTTTCTCTTCGCCCTCACGCTGAGCAGCACGCCCAAAGCGATGACCATCCCCGTCGGCATCGCCGCCTTCGCCCAGGAATGGAATATCCGCTACGGCGAGATGGCCGCCGCCGCGTTCTTCGCCACCATCCCGGCGTTGTTCCTGGTCTTCATCGCCCAGAAGCACATCGTCAAGGGCATGACGCTGGGCGCGCTGAAGGGGTGAGCGCCGATGAGCAGCCTCGTGGCTGGTGAGGCCACGCTTCTCCAGACTGGCTGGCGCGGGCAGCCAGCCTGGACGCTGGAAAGCGCCCGGCTGCGCGTGGTGACGACGCCCGTTGTGGGAGCCAAGATCGTCTCGATCACCGACAAGGCCGCCGGGCACGAGTGGCTGGTGGCCCCCGCCGACCGCCCCTTCGGCCCGCTCGCCTACGGCGCGACCTTCACCGAGCAGGACATGAGCGGCTGGGATGAGATGTTCCCCACGATCAAAGCCTGCGCGTACCCACAGCCCGGCCCCTGCGCGGGCGCGAAGCTGCCCGATCACGGCGAAGTGTGGGCGCTGCCCTGGGAGGTGATCGCGGCGGAGCATGGGGCGCTGACGCTCGGCGTGGACGGGCGCGCCCTGCCCTACCGCCTGACGCGGACGCTGCGCCTGGACGATGCCGCCACGCTGCGCCTGAGCTATACTGCCGCCAACACCAGCGCGCACCCGGTGGCAGCGCTGTGGGCCGCGCACCCGCAGTTCACCGCCGGCGACGATACGCGCATCGCCCTGCCGGGCACCGTGCGCGAGCTATACAACGTGCGCGACATCCCGGACTGGGGCGCGTGGGGCCTGCGCTACCCCTGGCCGCGCGCCCGCGACCGGCGTGGACAGTGGAGAGACCTGGATCGCGTCGCCCCGCCGGAGTCCGGCACCTGTCGCAAGCTGTACGTCCCGCCGGAGGTAGCCATCGGTTGGGCGGCGCTGGTCGAGGAGGGCGCGGGACACTGGCTGCGCCTGGCATGGTCGCCGCAAGACGTGCCGTACCTGGGCCTGTGGGTGGACGAGGGCGCGGTCAGCAGCGTGCGCACCGTCGCCCTGGAGATCAGCACCGGCTTTCACGACAGCCTGGTCACCGCCTGGGAGAAGCGGGCTGTGCCCGTCCTCGCGCCGGGCGAGCGCCGGACATGGGAAGTGCTGCTGCGCGTTGGAATGGGGCCGCTGCCGGGGTAGCGGGCAGCTATCAGCGGTCAGCGGTCAGCGAGGGCGGGGGCGGGGGCGGGATTGAGGACGCGGGCAGATGACCTCCTCACCCCCGCTCGGCCCACTGACGCGGGCCTCGCCTCCCCCTCTCCGTTAACGGAGAGGGAGAAGAGCCGAGCGTAGCGAGGCCAGGGGGTGAGGTAAATCAGGGGTGCGCCGCGCCGCAAGAACTGTTGAAACGAGGACTCGGTGAGCCGACCCGCCGCCTTCCACGTCATGGTCAAGCCGCACGGCCCCCTCTGCAACCTGGACTGCCACTACTGCTACTACCTGTCCAAAGAGCGGCTCTACCCCGGCAGCGACTTTCGCATGGGCGAGTCGCTGCTCGAAGCGTTCATCCGCCAGTACATCGCCGCGCAGCGCGTGCCCGAAGTGACGTTCTCCTGGCAGGGCGGCGAGCCAACGCTGCTGGGGTTGGACTTCTTCGCGCAGGCGGTCGCGCTCCAGCGCAAATACGCCCGGCCAGGGATGCGCATCCTCAACGCGCTGCAAACCAACGCCACCACCCTCGACGATGACTGGTGCCGCTTCTTCGCCGAGCACGGCTTCCTGGTCGGCGTCAGCCTGGACGGGCCGCGCCCGCTGCACGACGCCTACCGCGTGGACAAGGGGGGGCGGCCCACCTTCGACCGGGTGATGCGCGGCGTCGAGCGGCTGCGCGCGCACGGCGCGGACTTCAACATCCTGACCTGCGTGCACGCCGCCAACGCCGAGCACCCGCTCGATGTGTACCGCTTCCTGCGCGATGAGGTCGGCGCGCAGTTCGTGCAGTTCATCCCCATCGTCGAGCGCGCCAACGACACCGGCTTCCAGGAAGGGGCCGCCGTCACCGCGCGCGCGGTGACCGGCGAGCAGTACGGGCGCTTTCTGATCGCCATCTTCGATGAATGGGTGCGGCGCGACGTAGGCCGCGTCTTCGTCCAGATCTTCGACGTGGCCCTGGCCGCCTGGAGCGGGCACCGGCCCGGCCTGTGCGTCTTCGAAGAGACGTGCGGCTACGCGCTGGCGATGGAGCACAACGGCGACGTGTACTCGTGCGATCACTTCGTCGAGCCGGCACACCGGCTGGGCAACATGCAGATCGTCCCCCTGGCCGAGTTGGTCGGCTCGGAGCAGCAGCGGCAGTTCGGGCAGGCCAAGCGCGACACGTTGCCCCGCCAATGCCGCGAGTGCCCGGTGCGCTTCGTCTGCAATGGCGGCTGCCCCAAAGACCGCCTGCTGACCACGCCCGACGGCGAGCCAGGGCTGAACTATCTGTGCGTGGGCTTCAAGGCGTTCTTCACGCACATTGATCGCCCCATGCGCCTGATGGCTGCTGAGCTGGCGCGCGGTCGCCTGCCCGCCAACATTATGCCCCTGCTGGCCCGCCAAGACGCCGAACTCGCGCGCAGGTTCGCCGCCGCCGGGCGCAACGACCCCTGTCCCTGTGGCAGCGGGCGCAAGTTCAAGCACTGTCACGGCGCGCCGCGCCGCCGCGCCGCCCCTCACACAGAGGCGTGAGGACTTGGGGACGGGAAACTCTGAAATCCGCAGACACCATTCACCCCAGGCACCGCGCAGAATGCGGTATACTCTGCACCAGGGAGTTCGGCGAGCAGGAAGCAGCCCTGCCCTGGCTGACGGCTGATGGCTGATAGCTGCTTGCAAAGGAGGCCCTGCCGATGGCTGACGCGCTAGAGTTCACCGAGCGACCGCAGGCCGGCGATCTGGTGATGATCGCTGGCTGGCGGCAGTGGGCCGACGCCGGATCGGTCTCGTCGGGCCTGCCCCAGCACCTCATCCAGCGCAGCGGTGCCCGGCGCATCGGGACCATCCGCCCGGAGGGGTTCTACCTGTTCCAGATACCGGGCACGCACGACCTGGTGCGGCCCATCGTGCGCTTCGAGGAAGGGCTTCCGGCGGCGCTGGACACGCAGCGCAATGAGTTCTTCTACACCGGCGACGAGTCGTTGGGGGTGGTCATCTTCCTGGGCGACGAGCCGCACCTGGACATCGAGCGCTACGCTGCTCTCTTCCTGGAAGCGGCCCGCTCGCTCGGCGTGACGCGCATCGTCAGCCTGGGCGGGGTTTACGGCGAGCTTCCCTACAACAAAGCGCGCCTGATCTCCTGCGTCTACAGCCTGCCTCGGCTGCGGCACGAGTTGAATCGCCTGTCCGTGCAGTTCTCCGACTATCATGGCGGGGCAAGCCTCAGCTCCTACCTGTGCCGTCGCGCCGGAGAAGCTGACCAGGAGTTCATCGGGCTGTACGCTTTCGTGCCAACCTACGATTTCGCCCAGTTCCCGCACATCACCAACACCATCCAGTTGGAGAACGACTTCACCGCCTGGCACGATGTCATGCGCCGGGTCAACTACCTGCTGAAGACCAGCTTCGATCTGGCCGATCTCCAGCGCAGGAGCGCCCAGCTCATCCAGCTTGTGGACGCGAAAGTGAAGGAGCTGGACAGCGCCTCGCCCCAGAGCGGCCTGCACGAGTATTTCAACCGCCTAGCCGAGGAATTCACCGAGACGCTGTTCGACCCGCTGGCGGACGTGTGGGAAGAGGAACTGCGCCGTCTGCTCGGCGACTCCGACAAAGAAGAGTGAGACGGCTTCAGGCAGGCACAGGGACAGGAGCCTCCTGGTAGAGCGTCTCCGTGCTGTCGTCGTAGGCCAGCAACTCGGCATAGCGGCCCCACTGGATGGCGATCTCCACCTGGCGGGCCGCGTCTTCGGGTGAAAACTCCAGTTCAAGCGCCAGCCGAATCACATCGCGATCTAGCCGCCCCTTGTCCGCCGCCTTGAGCATGGCCAGCAGCCATTTGATGGTGGGCAGCCGCCGGATGCGCGTGGCGAAAATCTCTTTGCGGGCCAGGATGCTGGCTTCGGCGAAGGTCTCGCCCAGCGAAGTCAGGGTGATGTCGCCTTTGGCGATGGTGGCGAACCCCAGCAGCTCCGCCGCTTCGGTCAGTTGCAGCACCGGGGCAGCGCCCAGGTTCAGTTCCTGCTCCAGCCGGTAGACATCGGTGCGGTTGCCGGGCATCTCGCCCAGGAATTCCAGCAGGCCAGAAAGCTCGCCAATGGAGACGAGAGGCAGCGCGCGCGTCACTCCGGCTTCGCCCGGCGCGGCGCCCAGCTCGATATGCTCTGGCTGCGTTTGCCCGGCCAGCGTAGCATAGACGCGATCCAGCACTTCCAGGAAGCGGGGTGACTTGCGCTGGCGCGGGTGGGGCAGATCGATCACCTGGTCGGCGATGATGCGCCCTGGCTGCTTGTCCATCACGATCACCCGGCCGGCCATGAACACGGCCTCTTCGATGTTGTGCGTAACCATCAGGATCGCTTTGGTGGGAATGGAGCCGCTCATCCACAGCTCCAGCAGCTCGCCGCGCAGCGAGTCGGCGCTGAGCACGTCGAGCGCCGAAAACGCCTCGTCCAGGCACAGCAGCTCCGGCTCAACGGCCATCGCCCGCGCAAAGCCCACCTTCTGGCGCATCCCGCCCGATAGCTCGCGCGGGAAAGCCATCTCAAAACCGTCCAGGCCAACCATGTCCAGCAGGTCAATGGCGCGCACCGCGCGCAGCCTGGGCGGGATGCCGCGCGCCTTCAGCGCGACCTCGACGTTCTGCTGCACCGTCAGCCAGGGGAAGAGGGCGAACGTCTGGAAGACGATGGTCGCGTGCGGGTTCACGCCGCGCAAGGGCTGCCCCTCATAGAGCACCTGCCCTTCCGCCGGCGGGTTGAGGCCAGTGATGATGCGCAGCAAGGTGCTTTTGCCGCAGCCGGACGGCCCCAGCAACGCCACAAATTCGCCTTCGTCAATGGTCAGGTTCACGTTGTCCACCGCCGTGAAGCGGCGGTCGCCGCGCCCGTACTTCTGGGTGATGCCCTGCAATTCGAGCAGGTGTGCCATCGCGCGCTACTCCATGCGAAACTGTTCTTCGGCCCGGCGATAGAGCCGCCGCCAGAACAGACGGTTGATCAGCACCACCGCCAGGATCAGGCTCAGCGTGGCCGCCAGCAACAGATGAAAATCGCCGCTCGCCGTCGCCGAGGCGATGAGCGCGCCCACGCCGGTCACCTGGTGCGTTTTGCCGCCCAGTTGGAAGTATTCGGCGACGACGCTGGCGTTCCACGCGCCGCCACTGGCCGTGATCGCGCCGGTAATGATATAGGGGAACAACGCGGGCAGGATCAAGGTCCGCCAACGCTCGCGCCGGCCCAGGTTGAGCAGCCTGCTGGTGAACTTCAGGTCTTCGGGGATGGCTGCTGCGCCCGCGATGACATTGAACAGCAGGTACCACTGCGTGCCCATCAACATCAGCAGCACAGCGGCGAGGTTCAGCCCGCCCGGCAAACCCAGCAGCACCAGCAGCAGCACCGGAAAGAGCGCCGTCGCCGGGATGGAGGCCGCGATCTGCACCAGCGGCTGTAGCACAGCAGCGACACGCGGGGTGGTGCCGATCAGCACGCCGACCGGGATCGTCCAGGCCAACGCCACCAGCAACGCGACCAGCACGCGCAACAGAGTGACCGCCAGGCCCGCCGCGATCTCGCTCCACTGGGCGACGGGCACCTGCACCAGCATCTCGCCGGCCTGTTCCAGCCCGTAGACGACACCCGCGCCCATCAGCAACAGCAGGGCGTAGGCTGCCCAGGGCCGCCTGGCCCCTTCTTCGGCGGGGGCGGGCCGCGTGGCTGCCGGGCGAATCAGCACAGCGTCTATGCCGTTCAGCAGCGGCTGGCGCAGGTGATGATCCAGCCAGCGAGAGATATACGCTCGCTGCAAGAGCACGTAGAACCACGAGCGGGGCGGGTTGTCGTTCTCCACCATCTCCAGCGAGAAACGATCCGACCAGGCCAGCAGCGGTCGCCACACCAGTTGGTCGAGCAAGACGATGACCAGCACCAGCGCGGCAATGCCCCAGGCGATTGCGCCGTAATCCTCCTGGCTGGCCGCTTCATGCAGATAGGCCCCCAGGCCCAGCAGACGAAAGTCGCGGTCGCCGACCGTGAAGATCTCCGCAGCCATCAGAAAAAACCACCCGCCCGCCCAGCTCATCATGCTGTTCCAGATCAGGCCGGTAGAGGCGAAGGGCAGCTCTACCGCCCGGAAGTGCAGCCAGGTGTTGAAGCGGAAAATGGTCGAGGCTTCGTTCAATTCGCCGGGGATGGTGGTCAGCGACTGGTACCAGACGAAGACCAGGTTCCAGGCCTGGCTGGTGAAGATGAGCACGATGGAGGCCAGCTCGGCGGCCACTGCCTGGGGCAGCACCGCGCTCAGGCCCAGCAACACCACCGGCAGGAACGACAGGATCGGCACGCTCTGCAGCACGTCGAGCAGCGGCATCAGCACCTGCTCGGCCCGGCGGTGATAGGCGGCGGCCCGCCCATAGACCAGGGCGAAGAGCAGCGAGAGCACATAGGCCGCCGCCATGCGCCCGACCGAGCGGATGGCGTAGTAGGGCAGGACTTCGGGCTTGAGCGAGATGGACGGGCCGGCGACAGCCGCC
Organism: Anaerolineae bacterium; assembly: GCA_027494015.1. The sequence goes on along the minus strand of JAOSJP010000012.1, from coordinate 137,158 downwards.
GGCGCGCCAAACGACAGGCGCACACCCGCGTAGATGAGCACGACGACGATGGCGATCACCACCACGTCGGCCCAGCCGAAGGCTCGCTGAGCAGGCTGCTGAACCTTGAAAATGCCGGCGAAGAAGCTCATGGTTGCCTTCCAGCATCTCTGTGCCCAGCGAGGATCTGAGTGGCCTGACTGTCCGGGGGAGCGCGCCCATTGTACATGACAGGAGAGCACCAGGCAAGCAGCACGGAGCGCGGGGAACGTGCAAGACCTGTCAGGCAGTAGGGGCGCTGCTCTGCTGCGCCCAGGTTTGCCTCACCCCCGCTCGGCGCTGGCGCGCCTCACTCCCCCTCTCCACGCATGGAGGGTCGGACCTATTAGATAGTATTGATTTAGCGTAACGACGAGCGATCATAATCAACGGAAGAAACGGGCGGCTTGAAGGAGAAGCTGCCTGGTAGGGCCTGTAGGGGCGGGTTTGCAAACCCGCCCCTACAACCGCTTCCCCGAAGTCGCCTTCCACGTTCGTTTCTTCCCCCATCAGCATCCGAGCTTCTCCTTCAGCGCCTTCCACGTTCGTTTCTTCCCTTGAATTGTTCTTCCGTAATCTATCGTTAGCCGTCAATGCAATCTTATTTGTCCGTCCCTCCACGTATGGAAAGGGGGCCAATGATAGACTTCCGAAGTTTTCGAAAACTTCGGAAGTCTGAATTCAGGCCAGAACGCAGCAGAGCAGCGTCCCTCCCTGACAGGATTTTGCGCGCACCCGAAAGGCCGGGAGTAACTGCCCGCGCCCGCTCTAGGCCCGCGCGGTCTCGGCCACGTAGGGGATCGTCTGCGGGCCTTCCGGCAGCACGCAGAGGCGCGCAGCGTGCCCGTAGATCTCGCGCAGCGCCGCCACAGTGCTGGCGATGTCGTTGCAGGGGGTCAGCAGGACCTCGCGCGTGGCCTCATCGTCGAAATGATCTGAATACAGGTAGACGTCGGCCCTCATCTGAATGCGCGCCTGAATCTGCGCCGCCCACTGATCCTGGCGGGTTTCCGGCGCGCTCAGCACCGCGTCGTACATCTCCTGTGGCGAGCGCGCCGCGCGCAGCATCTCGCCGAACAGCCCGTGATCGGGGATGCCCTCGCTGCACTCGGCGGCCATGATGATCGCCCCGCCCGAGCGAACGATCTGCTCGGCGGCGCTCATGCCCTTGCCGCACTGGTAGAGGTTCATGTCCAGCGGGTAGCCAGAATTGGTGGTGATCACGATGTCGAATGGCTCTGGCACCGGGACCATCGTCGTCTGGCGGGCGAAAGCGATGCCCGCGTCGTGCGCTGTTATCATGTCGCCGGCGAAGACGCCCGTGATCTGCCTGGCCCGGTTGAGCGTCACATTGAGCAGGAAGGTGGGGTGAGTGAGCAGGGCGACTTCGCGCGCCTCCTCGAAGATGGGATTGCCCGCCGTCACGCCCCACGTGGCGAGCGGATTGCCGATCATGCCCGCGTCGTGGTTGCCCAGCACAGTCACCTGCCCGGCCATGCCCGGCATGACCGCCTTGCCCCCGCCCGAAAAGCCGGCGAAGAAGTGTGGCTCGATGAAGCCGGTCAGGATTTTGACATCGGCCTCCATATAGACGCGGTTGATCCAGATCGGGTGGCCGTTGCTGCTCTCGCCCAGGTAGACCTGCGTGGCTGGGTCAAAGCAGTTGTTCTGCTCGATGCGGTAGCGCCGGGCGATCTCCGCGCCGAGCATCTGATCCAGCTCGGCGGGCGTGTTGGGGCGGTGCGTGCCCAGGGCGTTGCACAGCACGATGTTTTCGGCGGGCACATGGGTCAGCGCTTCGAGCACGGCGGGCAGCAGCAAGTGATTGGGCGCGGGACGGGTGATGTCGCTGAAGATGATGGCCACCGTGTCATCCGGCTGCACCAGGTCGCGCAGCGGCGGTGAGGCCATCGGCTCCGCCAGCGCACGGCGCAGCGCCGCCGCCGGGTCGGGCAGTGGGTCAATGGCGCGCGGGCTGACGACGGTGATATCTGCGTCATCGGGCAGGGTGACGGTCAGGCCGGTCTTGCCGTAATCGAGATGGATGTCCACGATGTTTCCCTTTCTGATGTATCTGCCCTTGCAATGCGCCTGAGTAGGAGCGCGCTGCTCTGCTGCGCCCCAGTGTACCTCACCCCCGCTCCACGTTGAAGAGGGCGTCAGTTCTGGGTGCGGACAAAATGTGTCAGGCAGTTTGCTGCACCCCGGTTTACCTCACCCCCGCTCGGCGCTGACGCGCTCAGGCACCAGACTTCCGAAGTCTTCGAGACTTCGGAAGTCTATTCCGGGGCCGAGCGCCACGAGGCTGGGGGCGAGGTCAATCCCCCCGCGTCAAGCAAGTCGCTGGCAACCTTTGCTCGCACCCTCAGCTCTTCTCCGTGTCCTCTGCGTCTCCGCGGTTCAAGCATTTCGCCCCATCGTGACATGCACCCAATTTGCGGCATTTGCGGTGATCCAGGTGACAAAATGCCAGAAACATACTAGAATGACTTATACAGACTTTCAAGTTTGTTTCCAATCTATATCAATTCGAAAGCCATGTCAACCATCCACGAACGCCACAAAGCCCTTGTCGAGCTGCTCCGACAGGAGGGGGGACGCCTGTCGGTCAACGCGCTCAGCGAGCGGCTGGGCGTCAGCGCAGTGACCATCCGCCAGGACTTGCGAACCCTGACCGAGGATCGAATCGTAGACCGGATTTATGGCGGCGCGGCGCTGCGCGCGGCTGGCCCTCCCCTGTCCGAGCTATCCTTTGAGGTGCGCGCCAGAGAAGCCACGCGCCAGAAAGACGCGATCGGTCGTCACGCCGCCGCGCTCGTCAAGCCCGGTTACGGCATCGCCCTGGATGGCAGCACCACCGTCTGCGCCCTCGTCCCCTACCTCAAACAAATCGCCAACCTGACCATCGTCACCAACAGCCTGATCATCGCCCAGCAGTTCCGCGATGCCGCTCATCATACGGTCCTCATGACACCCGGTCGGCTGCGCGGAGAGTCGGCGACCATCGTGGGGAGCCTGAACGGCCTCCCCCCGATCAACCTGAACCTGGGGTTCTTCGGAGCGTGGGGAGTCTCGCTCATCGCGGGCATCACCGATGTGAATCCCGAAGAAGTCAGGATGCGCCAGATGATGATCGAGCACTGCCTGGAGACGATTATTGCCGTGGACGGGCGCAAATGGGGAGAAGTGGCACCGTACACCTATGCGTCGCTCGACCAGGTGAGCCGCATCATCACCGACGATTCCGCCCCGCCGCACCTGGTGAGCGACCTATGCAACCGGTGGGTGACGGTGGATGTGGTGCCCGTTGACCGCCACTGACGCGACGGACAAGCTCGCCGGTGCGGGGAAAATAATTCGAATTCTATGAGCAATATAGCTGTTATTGATCACCTTAAAGCGAATTGACTCACCCGTCGCATTGGCCTATACTCTCTTTCAGATCAAAAGTTTCAAAAGCTGATAGCTTTCACTTAGTAGTCTTGCGCGCCTACGCCCGAAAACTCGCGGGCGAAATACTGTTCCAGGGTGGCATGATGGCTGAAAAGTACGTTATTGCCGCAGACCTGGGCGCTGAGTCGGGCCGTGTGATTCGCGTCGGCTTCGACGGAGAGCGCCTCCATCTCGAAAACATCCACCAGTTCCCCAACACCCCGGTCGAGGTGCGCGGCACCATCTACTGGGACATTCTGCGCCTGTGGCACGAAGTGCGGGCCGGCATCGCCTCATTTGCCCAGCGAGCCGCCAGCATCGGCATAGATACCTGGGGCGTGGACTTCGCCCTGCTCGACCGCGACGGCAACCTGCTGGCCAACCCCGTCCATTACCGCGACGGGCGCACGGTGGGCATGACCGAATGGGTGACCGGGCGCGTGCCCATGCGCGAGATCTACGAGCGGACGGGCATCCAGTATCTGTCGGTGAACACGCTCTTTCAGCTCGCCAGCCTGGTCCACGCCAACAGCCCGCTGCTCGAACACGCCAGCCGGCTCCTCACCCTGCCCGACCTGTTCAACTACTGGCTGAGCGGGACGGCAGTGGGCGAGTTCACCATGGCCACCACCACGCAGTGCTACAACCCGCGCACCTGTGACTGGGATCGGGCCACGCTGGGCGCCCTCGGCGTGCCGCTGGACATTCTGCCCGAAGTCGTGCAGCCGGGCACTCGCCTGGGCGCGTATCAGGGCATCCCGGTCATCGCCCCGGCCTGCCACGACACCAACAGCGCCGTCGTCGCCGTCCCGGCCACGTCCGAGGACTTCGCCTACCTCAGCAGCGGCACGTGGAGCCTGCTGGGCGTCGAGGTGACCGAGCCGATCATCACCGACGCCGCCTTTGCCGCCAATTTCACCAACGAGGGCGGGGCCTATGGGACGTTCTGCTTCCTGAAGAATGTCATGGGGCTGTGGCTGGCCCAGGAGTGCCGCCGCACCTGGGGGAGCCAGGGGACGCAGTACACCTGGGACGAGCTGGTAGCGCTCGCCCGGCAGGCCCAGCCGTTCCGCAGCCTGGTCAACCCGGATGATGCGCTGTTCATGCCCATCGGCGACATGCCCTCGCGCATCCGCGAGTTCTGCCAGCGCAGCGGCCAGCCGACCCCGGAGACGGTCGGCCAGTTCATGCGCGCTGTCTACGAGAGCCTGGCGCTCAAGTGCCGCCTGGTGTTCGACACGCTGCAAGAACTGACCGGGCGCACCATCAGCCGCCTGCACATCGTCGGCGGCGGGTCGAAGAACCGGCTGCTGTGCCAGATGACCGCCGACGCGCTGGGCGTGCCTGTCTACGGCGGCCCGGTCGAGGCGACGGCGCTGGGCAACGCCATCGTGCAACTCATCGCGCTGGGCGAGCTATCCGGCGTGCAGCAGGGGCGCGAGCTGCTCAGCCGGTCGGCGGACGTGATCGAGTACCTGCCGCGCCACACTGCGGCGTGGGAGCAGGTGTTGCCGCGCTATGCGGCGCTGGTCTGGTGAAGGATGGCCCATCCGAAGAGTGCTGATATGCAGACGCTTCTCGAGCAAACGAGGTGATCTTGATGAAGGGCTGGATAGGTAGAATTCTCATCGTTGATCTGACACACAGCACCATCACCACCGAGCCGCTCGACCCCGGCATGGCCCAGCAGTTCCTCGGCGGGCGCGGCCTGGGCGCGCGCTTGCTGTGGGACCTGGTCGGGCCGGAGGTTGACCCGCTCTCGCCGCAGAACGTGCTGATCATCGCCACCGGCCCGATGACCGCCACCGGCTTCCAGACCAGCAACCGCTTCTCGGTGAGCACCAAGTCGCCGCTCAGCGGCACCGTGCTGGACGCCAACTCCGGCGGCTACTGGGGGATGCGCTTCAAGCGCGCCGGTTACGACGCCCTGATCATCAAGGGCCGGGCACCCAGGCCCGTGTATCTCGAGATCACCGAGGCGGGCGTCTCTCTGCACGACGCGGCGCACCTGTGGGGCAAGCGCGTCGAAGAAACCTCGCACGCCCTGGGCCAAGACAAGAACAAGCGCAACGTGCTGTGCATCGGCCCGGCGGGCGAAAACCTGGTGCGCTTCGCCGCGATCATGAACGACGCCACGCGCGCTGCCGCGCGCGGCGGCCCTGGCGCGGTGATGGGCAGCAAGAACCTCAAGGCCATCGTCGTTGAGGGCGATTTGCGCGTGGAAATGGACGACAAGGAGCGTTTCCGCTTCGTGCAGTACGAGGCGACCAAGATGCTCAAGGCCAACCCCGTCACCTCGCAGGCGTTCCCGGAGTTCGGCACGGCAGTGGTGATGAACATCATCAACGCCCTCGGTGCGCTGCCCACCTACAATTTCCAGCAAACGCACTTCGACCAGGCCGACGCCATCAGCGGCGAGGCCATCACCGAGACCATTCTGGTCAAGAACGCGGCCTGCTGGGCCTGCCCCATCGCCTGCACGCGCATCAGCAAGACCGACCTGGGCGAAGGCGAAGGCCCGGAGTACGAGACCGCCTGGGCCTTTGGCGCGTCCTGCGGCGTGGACGACCTGCTAGCCATCACCAACGCCAACTTCCTGTGCAACGACCTGGGCCTGGACACCATCTCCGCCGGCTCGACCATCGCCTGCGCGATGGAGCTGACCGAGCGCGGCCTGCTGACCAGCGACCTGCGCTTTGGCCGCGCCGACCTCTTCGCCCAGACGCTCGAAGACATCGCTGTGCGGCGCGGGCTGGGCGACGAGCTGGCCGAGGGCAGCTACCGCCTGGCCGAGAAGCACGGCGCGCCGGAGCTTTCGATGACCGTCAAGAAGCTGGAAATGCCCGCCTACGACCCGCGCGGGATGCAGGGCCAGGGCCTGCTCTACGCCACCAGCAACCGCGGCGGCTGCCACATGCGCGGCAACATGCTCGGCCTGGAGGTGCTCGGCCTGCCCAAGCTCATTGACCGCCTGCAGGTGCAGGGCAAAGCCAGCTTCGTCACCCTGCACCAGAACAGCGCGGCCATCCTCGACTCGCTGGTGGCCTGCAAATTCGTCAACATCGCCGTCGCCGAGGAGTACCTGGCCCGCGCCCTCACCTCGCTGACCGGCGTCAGCTATCCCACCGGCGAGCTAATCCGCGCCGGCGAGCGCATCTGGACGTTGGAGCGGCTGTACAACCTGCGCGAAGGGTTCTCGCGCGCCGACGACACGCTGCCCCCGCGCCTGCTCAACGAGCCGGCGACCGGCGCCAGCGCCGGGTGGGTCAGCCACCTGGAGCCGATGCTGGCCGAGTACTATCGCGGGCGGGGCTGGGACGAAAACGGCGTGCCCAAGCCGGCCAAGCTGGAGGAGTTGAAATTAGCGGAGTTGGCGGCGGAGGTGCTGCATGGTTGACGAGCGCGTGTATGAGATGTTCCGCGACATCGGGCGGGACATGTATGTGCACAACCTGGTGTCGTCGCACGGCGGCAACATCAGCGTGCGGTTTGGCGACCGCATCATCATCAAGCGGCGCGGGGCCATGCTGGGCCGCCTGAAGCCCCACGACCTGATCGAGACCGGCCTGGAGAAGAACGACAGCGGCGTGGCCCTGGCCTCCACCGAGCTGATCGTGCACCGCGCCGTCTACAAAGCGACTCCGGCTCTGGCCGTCGTTCACGCCCACCCGCGTGTGGCTATCGCTCTCTCGCTGTCGCGCGACGAGATCGTGCCCATTGACAACGAGGGGTCGTACCTGCTCAAGAAGGTGCCGGTCGTCTCGGTCGAGTTCGCCTCCGGCACCAGGCAGATGGCCGAAACGCTGGCCGAGGCACTACAATCATACAAGATCGTCTTCCTGCGCGGGCACGGCAGCTTTGCCACCGGGCAAACGCTCGACGAAGCCTTCCAGTGGACGGACGCCCTGGAAGAAGCCGCCGAGATCATCCTGCACGCCAGGCATCTCAACGAGGAGATGATCGAGTACCGGCGCATGAGCGACTCGTATAAGAACTGGTAGCCCTGCGCGGAGATCGCCCGGATGAGCACAGCGCAACGCGAGCAGATGATAACCGTCCGCCTCTCGGCCAGCCTGCGCGCCGCCGCCGGCGCCAAAGAGGTGACCGTGCCCTGCGCGCCGGGCACGACTGTGCGGGCGCTGCTGTACGCCATCGGCGCGGCCAACGCCGCCCTGGCTGAGCGCCTGCTCGACGCGCAGCAGGACCTGAACAAGGGCACCCAGGTGCTGGTCAACGGGCGGCACATTGACTTCCTGGCCGGGCTGGAAACGCCCCTCCAGCCGACCGACAGCGTGATGCTCATCCCGCCGGTGGGCGGGGGCTAGAGCAGCACGGCGGAAATAGGTGCGCGGTTTGGCCTGGTTTACCCCTATCCCTCCAGCCCCCTTTCCCCGTAAACGGAGAAAGGGGGAGCAGACTCAAGTCCCTCCCTGCTGGCGATACTGTTGGCGAAGTGCCTCCGTAGGGGCGTAGCAGGGGCGCGCGAACAAGTTGAGGACATTCGCCAGAACGCCCCTCCCCCTGATCCTCTCGTAGGGGAAGGGCCGCGAATGGGGAGCAAAGGCAGGCGCACAAATACGGACCTTGATTGCTGGTTCGTTCATTCCCCCACGCAACCTCACCCCCTGGCCCCCTCTCCGCTGGCGGAGAGGGGGAAGTTGAGCGCAGCGAAACGGGGGTGAGGTCAATCACGGTCAATCAAGGTAAATACGGATACAGACTTCCGAAGTCTTCGAAGACTTCGGAAGTCTCTACACAGCCTCTACGCCGACGAGAGCGCCGCCCGACCCGCGCGATGATTGGCGGCGAGGATGGCCCCCCCTGCCACGACGAGAAAGACAGCAACCACGCCGTAGGCGTTCTTGATGGCAATCTCATCGGCCAGCGTGCCGAGCACCTGGGGCGTGATCAGAATGGCCAGCCCCGATGCCAGCGTCACCCGGCTGCTGGCGGCGTCGGCCTGCTCGCGGGGGACGATGTTGCTGGCTGCGGAGAGCGTCAGCGGGTACAGGTTGGCGATGCCCAGCCCGGCCACGAACAGCCCGGCGATGTTGAGCGGGGCGGCACTCGCCAGCCAGAAGGGGATGAATCCGGCGGCGGCCACCAGCACGGCAGCCAGCAACAGCGGACCGGTGGGCATTCGCCGCGACAGGCGGCTGCCGGCGATGCGCCCCAGCAGATGCGCCGCGAAGAAAACGCTCATCAGCGTCGAGGCGTCCACCCGGCGCAGCCCGACGCTCGTCTCCAGGAAGTCCGCGCCCCAGAAGATGACGCACCACTCCACCGACACGCTGAGGAAGACGACCAGCCAATACGCCCAGAACACGGCGGACAGGCGCGCCGCGCGTCCTGCGGCAGGGCTGCGAGGCGGGCGCGGTGTGTGCGGCGGGATGGGCACGGCGCGGCCCCGCAGGGCAAGCGCTCCCCAGCCCAGGACGCCCAGTACCAGCGCCCCCCGCCAGCCGACTCCGGCGCGCTGCAGGCTACCGACCAGCAGCGGCGCTAACCCGGCAGCGAAGCTGGCCGCAACATTCGACTCGGTGAGGGCGACGGCCCGCCGCGCGCCGTGCCGGTCGGAGAGCGTCGCCTGCACCTCGATCAGCAGCAACGTGCCGGGCGCGCCCATCAGCAGGGCGCTGGCGATGGTCAGCGCGGGGTGGTGGCCGCTGACGAACAACAGCGATCCCAGAGCCAGGCCCGCTCCACCACCCCAGAACACACGCCGCCGGCCCCAACGCTGCACCAGCGCGTCCCCCAGCAGGCCGGCCAGCACCATGCCCAGGGCGAAGGCGCTGAGGTGCAGCCCGCCGACGGTATAGCTGAGGTGCAGCTCGTCGCGCAGGAAAGGCATCAGCGGGCCGAGCGTGGCCTGCTGGTAGGCGAAGTAAGCCAGCATCAGGTAGGCGAGCCAGGTGAACCGGTCGCGCTGGAAGCGGGGGACGGGAGCGGCGTCTGTCATGGCGTGGCGGGACGACCGCCGGACTGCCTCAGGTGAGGGGCGGCGCGCCGTCGTCGGGAGAGGCGGCGGGCTTGCCGGTTGGGGCCACCAGGTAGGCCAGCCCCAGCACGACGATGCCGATGCCGGTGAGCATGATCCCCTGGCTGCTGCGCTGATCGGCTTTGGCCTGGTTGCGCCGCTGCAGGGCCAGCCACAGCAGATCGGTCTGGCTGGCTTCGCTCAGGTCGGTCTGCATCTCTCCCTGAACCTCGGCGGTCGGAAAAGCGGCGAGGAAGCGGTCTTTGCCGTCTTCGATGCGGTTGTACTCGCGCCGGGCGTCTATGTAGGTGTAGGCCCCGTAGGCCACCACCAGCAGCCCAACCGCGCCCAACACCCACATGATGGTGCGGCGCTGCTGGTGGTTGGCCCAGAAACCCCGAAGGGCGGCGATCAGGCGTTGGATGGTCTGCATAGCGTCTGTGTCCGTATGGCGTGCTCCGTCCAGATTGCGCCGTAGTATAGTGCATGGCTCCGCCGCCCGCCAGGTTGCCTGTGTCTGTAAGGTGAGATATAATGACAGGCGGTAGACGGTGCGGGGATAGTGATTGCTTCAGCGTCCGAATTTCCGCCGTTAGCGTTCTCATTAGAGAAGAATCGAGAGTGCGTAAAGGCTACACGATTTACCCGCTTGACTTTTTTCGAGCACTTAGCCTAGAATGAGCTTTAGTTGGTTGGCGCAACTAAATAAACAGGGCCTGTTCCAGAGGTCCTCTGCGAGCGAAAGGAGGTTGCCCACCGCGCGAGGAAAACAGTCCACCTCACTCTGGACTGGCGGCGTGGCTGTCGTGCGTGCGCCGCAAGGCATGTCTAGTACGTTAGGTAACGAGTGTTTTCTAAGGAGCTGAGAACATGTCCAAGAAGCGGACGCTGGTAGTTCTGATTCTGGTGGTTGGCATTCTGCTGTCGCTGGTTGGCGGCGCAGCGGCCCGCCAGGAGAAGCCGAAGTTCTTCCTGATCGCGCACGGCGGCCCCGGCAATGTCTTCTGGGTCGCCGTCATCAAGGGTATGACCGACGCTGCTGCTTTCCTCGATGTGGATGCGACCTGGCTGGGCGCGGACACGGCTTCCAACGAAGCGATGGTAGGGTTCTGGGATGATGCCCTGGCCGCCGATCCCGATGGCATCGGCACGACCGAGCCTGTCCCGGCCCTGATCGAGGACGCGGTCAAGCGTGCGGCTGCGGCGGGCATCCCCGTCATCGCCTTCAACACCCAGGACACCCGTCCTGAGGGCGAGCGCCTGCCACACTGGTTCTACATCGGCACCAGCGAGTTCATCGCCGGCCAGGCGGTCGCGCGTCGTCTGCTGGCCGCCAAGCCCGACATCGCCTCGGTGCTGTGCCCGATCCAGGAAGTGGGGCACATCGGCCTTGAGGCGCGCTGCAACGGCGTCGAGAGCATCATGGCCGAGCAGGGCATCCCTGTGGTGCGCTTCACGATTGACTACAACGTGTCCGGTGCGGCTGGCCTGGTCGGGGACGCCTTCGCGGCCAACCCGGATGCCAACGCCATCGTGACGCTTGGCCCTGGCCCGGCGGAGTCGTTCTACGCCTATGCGACTGAGAACAACGTGACCCCGGATCAGGTGATCCATGCCACGTTCGACACCAGCCCGGCGATCTTCGCGGCCATCAAGGAAGGCCGGAGCCTGCTGTGCGTGGATCAGCAGCCCTACGTCCAGGGCTTCGAGACGGTCGTCTGGCTCTTCCTGGGCAGCCAGTACCTGCTCAAGCCGGCCAACGACATCTTCACCGGCCCGAACATTGTGAACGCCGGCAATGTGGACCGCGTGATCGAGCTGAACGCGGCGGGCTACCGCTAAACGTTCAGGGTTGAATCACCAACATGGGAGGGGCTTGTGCTCTGGCTATAATGAAAGGAGTTGTTGGTCTAGATAGGAGGTTCAGGATGAGATGGAACGACAACCATACAGCACTGACCTGAGCGATAAGGAATGGGAACTGCTCGTTCCGTTTATTCCAGCTCCCTTGCCGGGGGGGAGACCCGCCAAGTGGGAACGGCGCGAAATTGTCAACGCCATCTTGTACGTGCTGCGAACAGGCTGTCAATGGCATTTGCTGCCGCATGATTTTCCTCCCTATCAGACGGTTTTTTATTATTTCCGTCAATGGCGGCGCAGTGGGGTCTGGGAGCAAGTCAATACGGCCTTACGGGAACAATTTCGGGTGCAAAGTGGGCGAAACGCCCAACCCAGTGCTGCCATTATCGATAGTCAATCCGTCAAAACGGCGGAAAAAGGGGGCTGAAGGGCTATGATGGGGGCAAAAAGGTGAAGGGACGGAAACGCCATATTCTGGTGGATACCAATGGCTTGTTGTTGAAAATCGTCGTCCATACCGCTGAGCTGTCGGAAAGTGAGGGCGGGTGTCTGGTGCTGCTAGGCTTGATGAACCTGTTCCCACGCCTGCGCCATCTCTGGACCGACCAGGGTTACAAGCCGGTTTTTGTCACCTGGGTGGAGCAGCACCTGGGCTGGACCGTTGAAGTCGTTAAGCCTCCTTATACGCCACGCGGTGATACCGCTCAGGCGATGCGTGAACTACTGGGGGAAGAAGAATTCGCCCGACGTTACCCTGGTGGTTTTCAGGTATTACCCCGGCGCTGGGTGGTTGAACGGACTTTCGCCTGGTTTGGTAAACAGCGTCGCCTCAGCAAAGATTATGAACTGCTGCCGCGAACCACCGAAACTTGGGCTTATCTCACGATGGGACGCCTGCTGTTGCGGCGGTTGGCGGCAGCTAATGCTTAGCAACTAACTTTCAAAATACACTCTCAGAGACCATTTGAGAAGTTCCCCCTTGCCCCAAACCTCTCCCCCACAAGGGGGAGGGCCTTAGTGGGTGCGCTCTTCTCCCTTCCCCCTCGTGGGGAAGGGCCGGATGGGGGTAGCGCAGGCGCGCGGCTTCTCAAACAGCCTCTAGAATCCGAAGCGCCCGATCTTCATCCGCTTCGGACGTGACAGAAACACACAGAAGTACTAGATGGCATCTGCTGAGATGTGGGGCGGAAGACAATGACGGTCCTCGTAGTTGGCGCAAGCGGCGCGACTGGTCGGCTGCTGGTGAAGCACCTGCTAGATCGCGGCCTGAACGTCAGGGTCATTGTACGATCGCCCGATAAGCTGCCTGAAGATACCCGGAAGCACGGCAACCTGTCCTTGATCTGTGCCAGCGTTCTAGACCTAAGCGACGCCGAGATGGCCCAGCATGTCAACGGATGTGGTGCGGTGGCTTCCTGTCTGGGACATAACATAAATCTCAAGGGCATTTACGGCCGTCCGCGCAGACTTGTGACCGGTGCGACTCGCCGGTTGTGTGATGCCATCAAGTCAAACAAGCCACAAGAGCCAGCCAGGTTTGTGCTCATGAACACCGCTGGCACCAGCAACCGTGACATCCCCGAAAGGGTCTCATTTGCTCAGAAGTGCGCGGTCGGGCTTTTTCGTCTGCTGCTACCTCCATACGTTGACAGCGAGAAGGCTGCGGATTATCTGCGAACCAAGATTGGCAAGAACAACGCAATGATCGAATGGGTTGTGGTTCGTCCGGACACTCTGATCAATGAAAACGGGGTGACCGAGTACACCGTGTACCCTTCACCGATCCGGAGCGCAGTCTTTAATGCGGGGGAGACCAGTAGAATCAACGTAGGGCACTTCATGGCAGATCTGATCACTGACGATGACCTATGGGACAAGTGGAAGGGGCAGATGCCCGTAATCTACAACAAGCCATCGTCGTAATTAATGCATTGCATAGAAGCCGATATTTTCTTGGAAGCGAAGATATTACGATGGACACGCATAATAAACAACCGGATCGTATCAGAACGACGAATCCGTGATTCACTGAACCTGGTTTCTCCATAAGTTCATAAGAGGACGATACGCTTTGGCCAGACAAGTGACTTTGACACAGCGCAAAGGCGGCAGCCGGCTCCTTGCGTATTGGGAACACGGGCGTGAATCGTGGAGCCGCTTCCCAGAGTCGGGGGCGATTTTTGGCTTTGTCTCCGTCTTGCTCTTTTTCATCATCGCCACCTGGGCCAACACGGGCTGGCCGCCGCAGATTATTGATGGGCGCTCCATTGCTTCAGTCGTCACCAATGCCGCGTCGCAGGGTATTATCGCCGTCGGCGTGACCATGCTCATGATCTCCGGCGAGTTCGACCTGTCGGTCGGCTCGACGCTGGGCCTGAGCGCGCTCATGTTCATCATCGCCGCCAGCAGCGGCCCGGCGGGGCTGGTCGCACTGATCCCCTTTGGCATTGGCGACCGGCTGGTGGACAACCTGGACATCTCACGCGCCGGCATGAGCGGTCTGGCCTCCATTGCGGTCGCCCTGCTTACGGGGGCCTTTCTGGGCTTGATCAACGGGCTGCTGCTGGTGTGGACGCGCATCCCGTCCTTCATCGTCACCCTGGGCACGCTGTACATCTACCGCTCGGTCATGCTCAGCATCATCCCCGGCGGCACCATCGCCCGCTACACGCGCGAGGAGATGGTGTGGAGCTTCTCCCCGCTGGTCATCATCGGGCTGGCTGTTCTGGTGGTGGCGCTGCTCCTGATCCTGCTGTGGCCGGCGCTGCGCCGCGCTTATCAGCACGCCCAGGAGAATGGGGGAGCGAGTAAGTTCCAGTCGGTGCTGCGGCTGGTCGTCGTGGCGGCGGCGATGGCCGCCGTCGTGGTCGTCGGCGCGCTGATCATCATCGCCTATGGCGGCAAGGTCAGCGACCCGGTCAAAGCGCCTTTCTTCGACATCATCAACGGCAACCTGTCGTTCATCAAATACAATTTCCGCGCGGCCATCATCTGGTGGGGCGTGATCGCCGCCATCTTCACCGTCGTGCTGACCAGCACGCGCTATGGCAACGCGGTCTTCGCGGCGGGCGGCAACCCCGAAGCAGCGCGCGCCCAGGGCGTCAACGTGCGGCGGGTGAAGGTGATGAACTTCGTCATTTCCGGCACGCTGGCCGCTGTGGCCGGCATCACCGAGGTGGGGCGCTTCAAGGTCGTTGAGCCGCTGCGTGGCCAGGGCTACGAGCTGGACGTGATCGCCGCGACGGTCATCGGTGGCACCCTGCTGACCGGCGGGTATGGCAGCATCATCGGCAGCGTGCTGGGCATCCTGATCGCGTTCATGCTCAAGACCGGCCTGGTGCTGATCGGCGTCCAGGCGGACTGGTTCCGCGGCGTGCTGGGCATCATCATGATCGCTGCCGTTGTCCTCAATACGAATATTAGAAGGCAAAGATGAACATGGCTGGCAACGGGAACGGAAACCCCCTGGTCTATATGGAGCGCATCACCCGGCGCTTTGGTCTGATCGCCGCGCTGGAGAGTGTGTATTTCGCGGTGGATCGCGGCGAGATTGTCGGGCTGCTGGGCGACAACGGGGCCGGCAAGTCCACGCTGATCAAGGTGCTGACCGGCGTGCATCCACCCACTGAGGGGCAGATCTACTTCGACGGCCAGCCGGTGCGCATCACCTCGCCCAAAGTGGCGCGTATGATGGGCATCGAGACGGTTTACCAGGACCTGGCGCTGGTCAACCTGATGAGCATCGCGCGCAACTTCTTCCTGGGACGCGAGCCAACGCGCCGCCTGGGGCCGTTCAAGATGCTCGACAAAGACGATATGAGCCAGCAGACGGTGCATGCGCTGGGCGATATCGGCATCGAGATTCGTCGCCCGGAAGAAGAAGTGCTGCGCATGTCGGGTGGTGAGCGGCAGTCGGTCGCCATTGGCCGCGCCAAGTATTTCGGGTCTCAGGTGCTCATCCTCGACGAGCCGACCTCGGCGCTTTCGGTCGGCGAAACGCGCAAAGTGCTCGGTTACACACAGGAGGCGAAGAAGGCCGGCCTGGGCGTGATCTTCATCACCCACAACATCGGCCACGTCTACCAGGTCGCTGACCGTTTCACGATCATCAGTCACGGGCACAAAGTCGGCGACTTCATGAAAGATGAGGTCTCGCAGGAAGAGATCTCCAACATGATCATGGGCGGCCCCATCCCGGAGCGGCTGGCGAAGGTCGTCGCAGAGCGCGAGGCTGCGTTGCAGCGCCTGCACGACCAGATCGCCGACCGCGCCGCGCCACTGACCGTCGCCCGGCAGGCGCGCGCCCGCCGCCGCAACTGGATCATCGCCGCCGCAGTGCTGGCGGCCATCCTGATCATCGCCGGTCTGCTGGTGAGCGGCGGCGCGTTCAGCAGCCCGGAGCCAACGCCCACCATCACCCCTGTGCCGACGGTGGACGTGGCCGCTCTGCCCCAGCAGGTAACCGACGCGCTCAACCAGCTTCAGAACGACCCCGATCCGGGCAAACGGGCGATTGCGGCTAAGATGCTGGGCGCGGATCGCTTCCGCGAATACTCGCTGGCGGCGGTCGAGCCGCTGATCGCGGCGTTGCAGGACGAAGCGTTTGAGGTGCGCGCCGCCGCCGCCTGGGCCTTGGGGAAGATCGGCGATCCGCGGGCCATTGACCCGCTGCAAGTCCTGCTGCGCGACAATTATTCGCCCGTGCGCGACGCGGCAGCCGAGGCGCTGATGGTTGGCTTCGATATGTATTGCTCGGATGCCGAAGGCTGTAAGCCGAAGGGCGCGCTGCACTGAGCAGGGTGTTGCCTGCAGCGGATCAAGAACGGGGCGCTCAGCCCCGTTCTCTTGTTCCAGTGTCCCCACTCTTCGCGGGCGGGTCTTGTCTCGTCAGGGAGCGCGGCACATCAGCGCCGGGCGGCGGAGAGGTCCGTAGGGGTGTAGTGCGATACGCCTCTACCCCGCGCCATCCGGCGGCAGAATATCCTGGCGAGCATCACAGGGCGCAACAGAGCAAAGCGCGCACCGTGTGAGTGTCGGCACGAGCCACCCTGCCGATCACAACTGGCCGCACCCGGCGCAATGGACTATGATCAGGGAGTAGAGCTAACTCTCAAAAATATTAAAGGGGCTTTGGCGAGTGGTGGAGGATCGAGCAATGACAATCACGGAAATACTGGAACAGGCAAAAGCTCTCAGTCCACAGGAACGCAAGGAACTGGCAAAGATGCTGATTGATATGATGGATGCGCCGCAGGAAGGCCATCAACCCAAAACCGGCGCAGATATTGTTGCCATGCTGGAAGCGATGGATGGGCCAATAGAGCTGGTAGACCCTGAGATTGAGGACCCGGTCGAGTGGGTCAAAGCACAGCGGCAGAAACGGCAGGATAAGCTCAAACCGTACTGGAATACGGAGGAATAATGGATGCTCTTCTCGATACGACGGTTGTTATCCACTTGCTGCGCCGCTATCAGCCAGCGTTGGCCTGGTTCAACAATAATCAGGTCTACGGAGTGACTTCAACCACCTGGCTAGAAGTTATGGAAGGCACGACCAGCAAAGCCAATCAGACTCAGGCCAAGGGGATTCTTGCCCAATTCGAGATGCTGCATCTCACGACAGCCGATCAGGTATGGGCGATGCAGCAGCTTGAGCATTTTCAGTTCAGCCATCATATCGGTATGAACGACTGCCAGATCGCGTCTGTTGCCTACCGGCTGCGAGTTCCCCTCTATACGCATAATATCAAAGATATGGTCCCCCTGATCGGCAAACTGGCTGTCAAACCCTATGCATAACCAGCGAATCCCCTATGTCATCGGCAATATCGAATACCGGCTGGCCGATGTACTGAATGAGCTACTTCAGCGACAGTTCGGCCAGCAGGTCGATGTTGCTACTGCGTATTTCAGCATTCAAGGGTTTGAGCAGGTTCGTTACACACTGCCGGAAGTACGCCATTAGGGCCAGCAGCACAAGCGATGCCACACACAGTCCGCGCACGGCCATATTGACCGGCGAAAGTCTCTTTGCGAGGGGAAAATGTTAACGTCACGCGAGCGCGTCTTGCGCGCCCTGAACCACCAAGAAGCCGATATGGTGCCCCTGGACCTGGGCGGGTGTGTCACCAGCGGGATGCAGATCAGCTCGGTGTACCTGCTGCGCCAGGCGCTCGGCCTGGGCGCGCCGGACACGCCCGTCAAGCTGATCGAGCCGTACCAGATGCTCGGCGAGATCGACATGGACCTGATCGAAGCGATTGGCGCCGACGTGGTGCCGCTGGAGTCCACCAAGACGTTCTTCGGCTACCATCGCCGCGACTGGAAGCCCTGGACGCTGCATGACGGCACGCCGATGCTCGTCCCCGGCGGCTTCAACACCGAGCCGGAGCCGAACGGCGACATCCTGCAATACCCGGAGGGCGACAAGTCCGCGCCGCCCAGCGGGCGGATGCCCAAAGACGGCTACTACTCCGACACCATCGTCCGCCAGCCGCCCATTGACGACGATAACCTCAACCTGGCGGACAACCTGGAGGAGTTCGGACCGCTCAAGCCAGAGGAACTGGCCTACTTCGAGGCGGAAGCCAAACGACTCTACGAGCAGACCGACAAGGCGATCCTGGCCAACTTCGGCGGCACCGGCTTCGGCGACATCGCCCTGGTGCCCGCGCCCTGGATGAAATACCCCAAAGGCATCCGCGACATCGAGGAATGGTACGTCAGCACCGTCTCGCGGCGCGATTACGTCTACAAGATTTTCGAGCGTCAGTGTGAGATCGCGCTGGAGAACCTGGCCAAGATTCACGCCGTCGTCGGCGACCGCGTGGTCGCCGCCTTCGTCACCGGCACCGACTTCGGCACGCAGAACGGCCCGTTCATCTCGCCGCGCGCCTACCGCAACCTGTTCAAGCCCTTCCACAAGACGGTCAACAACTGGATTCACCAGCACACGTCCTGGAAGAGTATGATCCACTCGTGCGGCTCGATCTACCAGTTGCTGCCCGATTTCATTGACGCCGGCTTCGACGTGCTCAACCCCGTGCAGACCGGCGCGGCGGAGATGGACCCGGCGCGGCTCAAGGCCGAGTTCGGCGACCGGATCGTGTTCTGGGGCGGCGGGGTGGACACGCAGAAGACGCTGCCCTTCGGCACGCCGGCGCAGATTCGCGCGGAAGTGCGCGAGCGAATGCGCATCTTCGGGCGGGGCGGCGGCTTCGTCTTCAACCCGATCCACAACGTGCAGTCGCGCATCCCGCAGGCGAACCTGGTGGCGCTCTACGAGGCGGTCAGGGAGTATCGCGCCTACCCGGTCGCCTAGCGGGCACGCTGCGCTCCGTCCTGCAGAACACGCCCTCGGAGGCACGCCAGACTCCGGGGGTTTTTCTTGTGATAGAATAGACTTAATCACTTTCCAATAATAAGGGAGATGAGGAATGACACATAAGTTACTGCTCACCTGTCTCTGCCTGCTCTTTCTGAGCACCTCGCTTGTTTCCGCGCAGGGCGACGCAGACCTGGGTGACACAGACTTGCCGCTGCCTGTGGGCGGCCACGTACTGACCTTCGATGCGGACACGGCCAGCGCGATGCAGACCGCCGCAATGACCTGGGTCACACAGACGTTTTATTTCCGGTCTGGTGCCGATCTGACGGCCATCAGCGACTTCATCAACGACGGGCACCAGGCCGGTTTCAAGGTGTTGCTGAA
Organism: Anaerolineae bacterium; assembly: GCA_027494015.1. The sequence goes on along the minus strand of JAOSJP010000012.1, from coordinate 118,160 downwards.
CATCACTGGCAGCTCCGCAGACATGGACGCTTTGGGCGATGAGTATGTCCCGGCATTTGCCGCGTTCCTGGGCGAGGTCGCCGCGCTGGGCGCTGACGGCATTGAGGTCTGGAATGAGATGAACATTGACCGCGCATGGCCCGCTGGTCAGGTGAACGGGGCTAACTACGTGCGGTTGCTGGCTGAGTCCTACAACGCCATCAAGGCGGCCAACCCTGATACGTTGGTGATCACCGGCGCGTTGAACCCAACCGGCTTCTATGGCGCGGCGGGCTGCACCGCCCAGGGCTGCAACGATGATGTGTATGCCCAGCAGATGGCCGAAGCCGGGGCCGCCGACTTCGCGGACTGCGTTGGAGTACACTACTTCGAAGGTGCCGTCAGCCCGGCTCAGACCAAAGGCGATCCGGGAGGCGACTACCCGACCCGCTACTTCCCGACGATGATCGAGCGCATGGCGGCCCCTTTTGAGGGGCAGGACATCCCGCTGTGTTTCACAGGGCTGGGGTATCTCTCTGCCGAAGGGTATGAAGCGTCCTGGCCAGAGTACTTAGCCTGGGGCAAGGATACAAGCGTCACCGAGCAGGCGAAATGGTTGCGTGATGCGATCCTCGTCGCCAGGGACGATGGCCGTGTTGCCCTTCTTATCGTGAGCTATGTGGATCGCCCCAGCGGAGACGAGGGCTACTTCGGGGGTTCGGCGATCATCCGCGCCGACAACACCTGTCCTGCGTGCCAGGCCATCGGGTCCCTCGCCAACCTGCCCCTGCCTGAGCCGATCGCGGCGGTCACTGCTGGCGACGAGGTGACGGCGACGATCAGTGCAGCGACTTCCGCTGTGGCGTTCACCATAGTGCCGGGGGATCAGGCACAGATCGGCATCCAGGTCGGCCCGGCTGGTGGTAGCGCGCTAGACCCGGTGCTCGTCGTCTATGACAACGGGGGCAGCGTGATCGCTTTCAACGACGATGGCAGCCCATCCTCTCTCAGCGCCTACAGCGGCCCGCTTCCCGGCGACCAGGAACTCACGGCTGTTGTCTATGCCTTCAACGAAGCCTCAACGGGCGACTTCAGCCTGAGCGTAGGCAGCGGGGAGGCGACTCTGGAGAGCAGCCCGCTTCTAGGCACGATCGCGGGCAGTTCGAACGTCAACATCCGTAGCGGCCCCGGCGCGACATTCGAAATCGTGGCTGTCGCGGCTCCCGGAACGGAAATCGCGCTCAGGGGCCGCAACGCCGATGGCAGTTGGCTGGCCGTCACCGTCGAGGGCGTGGAGGGCTGGGTCGCCGCTTTCCTGGTCTCCACGACAGAAGACACAGGAAGTCTCCCCATCCTCGAATAGCAGTATTCCCGCTGGCCAGCCATCCGCCAACCACATCTCAGAAGTGGGCCTGTGTTCCTACCCAGACTTCCGAAGTTTTCGAAAACTTCGGAAGTCTCTTTTTCGCGGCGTCCCCCTACTCCGGCGCGCCCAGCGCCCGCACGCGCGCCTCGGCGCGATCCAGCGCCTGCTGGACGGTCTGCTCGCCGGTCAGCGCGCGGGCGGCCTCCTCGCCCAGGATGTCGCCAAACTCGAACGAATGGCGCGTCACCGGGCGCTCGCCGCGCGCGAAGGCGCGGGTCGCCCGCGTCGTCGCCACCAGGTCGGGGCGGAAGCGCGCGACAAAGCGCGGATCGTCCAGCACCGACCGCCGCGAGACCTCGACAAAGCCGCTGCGCTGCGCGTCCTCCAGAAGCTGCTCCGGCGCGCACAGATACTTAGCCAGCTCCCACGCCGCCCGCCTGGCCTTCGACTGCGCCGGGATAGCGTAGGGCGGGCAGTACAGCCCGGCGTGGCGCGTGCCGAGCGGCCCGGCAGGTACCAGCGTCGTCAGCGTGCCCTCGGCGACCGGCCCGCCCGTCTCGTAGACAATGGACGCTTCGTTGGCCGGCTCGATGACCATCGCCGCGCGCCCGGCGCGATAGGCCGCCATGCATTCCTCGAAGCCCATCGTCGCCGATTCCGGCGGCCCGGCGCGGCGCAGCAAGTCTACGTAATGCTCCAGGGCGGCACGGTGATCCGGCGTGTTGAAGGCGGGCTGCCCGTCCTTGTCGTACCAGCGCACGCCCCACGACGGCGCCCACGTCGAGCCGAGCAGCCAGAAATTGAGGCCGCAGCTTGGCGCGCCGCGCAGGGTGATCCCGTAAAAATCGGCGTGACCGTCGGCGCGGGCGGCGGCCTGCACGGCCAGCGCCGCCTCGGTGAGCTGCTCCATCGTCTGCGGCACGGGGATGCCGTAACGCTCGAACAGGTCGGCGCGGTAGATCAGCACGCTCGATACGTCGCAATAGGGCAGGCCATAGAGCGCCCCGCACAGGCTGACGGCTTCCAGCGCCGCCGGCTCGAAGTCGTCCAGGGCATACTGGTCGGCGGTCACATAGCCGTCAAGCGGCTCGACGCGCCCCCTGCGGGCGTATTGCAGCAGCAGCAGCTCGTCGCAGCCCACCAGGTCGAAGGGCGGATCGTCCTCATTGAAGGCGCGATCCATCAGCTCCCAGAACTCCGGGATGTGGCTGAGCGTGACCTCGACCTGTGCGCCGGTTTGGGCGGTGAAGCGCCTGGCGCTGTTGGGCAGGTTGTAGAACGGTGCCCAGTCCTCTTGCAGCACGCGGACGGTCGTCCCTGGGGGAAAAGCGGTCATTGTTGTTCTCTCCTCAAAAAGGCAAAGGGTACCCTTCCAGCATTCCGAATGGGCGCGGGGCGCTCGCCTGGGTGCGTGTAAGACCTGTCAGGTAGGGGCGCTGCTCTGCTGCGCCCCCCTTGACCTCACCCCCGCTCGGCGCTGACGCGCCGCGAGGCTGGGGGTGAGGTCAATATCCCCGCGCCCAGCGAGTCGCTGTCAACTTTTGCACGCACCCTCACACCCACACACTGAGCATAGCCGTGCGCCAGCCTCTATCATACAATCCTTCCCCAATCCACGACACAATCGCCCGCACGCAGAGCGCATTTGGCGTATGATCTGGTGAGCACCAGGCATCGCGCGTAACCGGGCGACCAGAGAACGCCATCCATTCCATGTTGCGGGGATCGTACCCTTTGCTCGAACGCCTGCTGACCATCGTCCTGATGGTCGTATTCATCGTCTCTTTCCTCACCTACCTGGCCATCCAGGTGATGACCGAGGACCTGCTCAACGCGCGCTTCTACACCCGCGCCCTGGAGCGCAACCGCATCTACGACCGCATCTACACCGACCTGCTGGCCGACCCGGCGCTGCGCGATGTGACCGTGCGGCTGCTCGGCGACCTGCGCATCGAGAAGCGCTATTCTCAGGAAAGCTACAGCCATGTGGTATCGGCCTTGCGCCTGGTGCTGCCCCCCGATGTGCTGCGCAGCGCCGCCGACCGGCTCTTCATCGAGTTGACCGCCTACCTCTCCGGCGAGCGCCAGCAGCTGCGCTCCAACATTCACCTGTCCAAAGCGATCAACGACCCGGAGCTTCAACAGAAGATCATCGCGGCGGTGCAAACCATCCAGACAGAACTGATCGCGCGGGCCAGACAGAATCGCTTGATCGGCGAGGACGAGCTGAGCGTGCCCGTGCTGACGCCAGAGACCCTCTACGGCCAGATTGAAGACTACGTGCGCGCCCTGGCCGAGGGCCGCCTGGAAGCGCTGCCTTTCGACATCACCAATCTTTCTATTCGGGGCCTGTCCGAGGCGCAGAAACGCGAGATCGCCCGGATTCTGCTCGCGCCCGCAGGGGCGCGGGTGACGGATGCGACGCGCCTGCAAGTGGACGCAGCGCTGGCCGATAACGACCTGACCGGCGCCATCGTCATCGCGTCGGGCGAGCTGCTGGCGGTGCAGGTCGAAGAAGCAGCGCGCAATCTGCAAAGCGAGCTGAGGACGGGCACCATTGGCGGTGTAGATGCCTTCGCCCGGCTCGCCGACAAGACAACCAACACCATCATCCACGAACTGAACGACACGCGCGAGCTGGCCCTCTTTTTTCGCCATGATCTGATGCCCGTGATCATCCTGGCGCTGGTGCTGTCGTTGAGCGGGCTGGCCGCGCTGCAGGGCACGCGCATCCATCGTGCGTTTGGCCTGCTGGGGCTGATGCTGGTGCTGGCCGGGGCCAGCGCCGTGGGGGCCTGGGCGCTGATCGAGGCGCGCGTGAGCCTGCCCTTCGAGAAATTCACAGATTCCGCGCTCAATGGCGCTGAGCTGCCTCGCTCGCTGCGCACCATGCTGACCGACGTGCTCACCTCGCTGCAGGGCGGCGTAGGCGACTCGATCCGCCAGCGGGCGGCGGTGGCCGTGCTGCTGGGCGGGGTGCTGCTCGGCGCGTGGGCCTCGCCGAAGGTTGTGACCTGGCTGGCCCACCTGCTGCGACCGCTGGCCGCGCGCCCGCGCCTGGCCCTGGCCCTGGCAATCGTGTCCCTGGTCGGGCTGCCGATCCTGCTCGACTGGCTGCTCACCCCACAGCGCGCGGCGCGTTCCAGCGCGCTGGTCTGCAACGGGCATGAAGCGCTCTGCGACCGCCGCTTCAACGAAGTCGTGTTCCCGGCGACGCATAATGCCATGTCCGCTTCCAACCTCGGCTGGGTCTGGCCGCATCACGATGGCGGCCTGTCCATCCAGCTCAAAGCGGGCGTGCGCGCCTTTCTGCTCGACACGCACTACGGCGACACGCAGGAGGAGATTGATCGCTACCTGGCCACGTTCCCCAGCGCCAGCCGCTCGCTCGTTGAGCGGATCATCAGCGCCGCCGACCCGCAGACCCGCAATCCTGACAACCGCTTCGTCTGCCACAACCTGTGCGCGCTGGGCGCAACGCCGCTCGACGCCGCCTTCGCCGATATTCGCGCCTTCCTCGACCGCAACTGGAACGAGGTGGTCGTGCTGATCCTGCAGGATGAAGTCAGTCCGCAGGATACCGCCGCCGCCTTTGAAGAAAGCGGATTGATCCGCTATGTCTTCACCCCCTCCCCCGACGGCGAATGGCCTACGCTGCGCGAGATGATCGAGGCCAATACGCGGCTGGTCGTCTTCGCCGAGCGCGGCGGGCCACCGCCTGGCTGGTATCTGCACCTGTGGGACTACACCGAGGAAACGTCCTACAACTATCGCCGCCCGGAGGATTTCACCTGCGCGCCGAACCGGGGTGGCACCGGCAAGCCGCTGTTCCTGCTCAATCACTGGATCGCGCGGCGCGCCCCTGGGCGGGTGGATGCTGCCTCCGTCAACCAGTATGATTTCCTGCTGGCGCGCGCCCTCGCTTGCGCCGAAGAGCGCGGGCACAAGCCCAACTTCGTCGCCGTTGATTTCTACGCCCTCGGCGATCTGTTCCGCGTCGTGGATACGCTCAATGGCCTGCCCTAGAGCGTGTTATGAACCTGGTACCTTCACAACAAGGGAGAGGGGCGCTCTGTTGACCTCACCCCCTGGCCTCGCTGCGCTCGCCCTTTCCCTCTCTCCATGCCTGGAGAGGGGGCGGCGAGGCGCGCCAGCGCCGAGACGGGGGTGAGGTCAACCAGGAGCTACCCAAAACCGCTGGGGAAAGACAGGGCCGTCAGTGCATAACAGCCTCTAGCCGCAGCGCGCGCCCGCAGACACCACACGAGGCATCGCGGCCTGCCGGACCAGGAATTCCCAGCACGTAGGGGAGGGTTTGCAAACCCTCCCCTACCTGACCGGTTGTCTCGCGCCTGTCTGAAAGCTCTCTGCCAGGCGGCTCAGGAGCGCAGAGCCGCCGCGACCTGTTCGGTCAGGTCGTTCACAGGCACATACATCGTGCCGCCGTTCTCCGGCGCGCCATAATCGCGAATCCAGGCGATCTTCCCCGCGCCATCCACCAGCACGAACGTATGGCCCGGCTCGCCGGTGCCAACAGCCCACTGCAAGACACCGTACTGCGTGGAAACCTGCTTGTCCGCGTCCACCAGCATCGGCGCGGCGATGCCGTATTCCTGCTTGACGGCTGCCTGCTGTTCTGCCGTATCGAAAGCGATGCTGAGTATCGCCACATTCAGTGCCTGAAAGGCGGGGTCCTTTTCCAGATCAACGATCTGTTGGTTGCAGGGCGGTCAACCGTCGGCCATGTGGAAGAAGAGCAGCACCGGCTGGCCCTGGTACGCGGCCAGGGAGACGCTGCTGCCATCGGATGCGGACAGCGAGAAGACGGGGGCCGCATCCCCCACCGCCAGTCCCCCCTTCGCGCTCTCCTTCTGGTCCGACCCACACGCAGCCAGCGCCGCTCCCAGCAAGCTGAGCAGCAGCACCAGCGCCAGGGATCGGGCAGGCACAGCCCCGGCAGTCACGGCGCGGCGAGCAGCAGACCCGCGCCAGCCGGCACGGCGAATGAGAGTGAAGAATTGTCCGGCCACTGGGTTCCTCCGTGAGTCATGATAAGCGGCCACAAGTGTTGCGGGCATCATCGTAACGCGAATGAGACGCACTTGCAATAAGCACTTACAAGACGGGTGCGTGCAAAGATTGTCAGCGACTTGCCTGACGCGCAGGGACACCAACCTCACCCCCAGCTTCGCGGCGCTCGGCTTGCCCCCTCTCCGTGGACGGCTATACCTTGCCCACATCTTGAGCCGTGCCTGTCCCCCCATCCCCGGCCCTTCCCCCACGAGGGATGCTGTTGGCGAGCCAGGCACGCGCCGGTTTCGTAGGGGCGGGTTTGCAAACCCGCCCCTACAAAAACGCTTTGATCGGCGCGGGGTTCGTAGGGGTGTGCTGCACTACGCCCCAAGGGGGGCCGTTCGCCAACAGTATCACGAGGGGGGAAGGGAGAAAAGCGACGAGCCTGCTCCCCTTCCCTCCGCGCAGCGTGGGGGAAGGGACTGGGGGATGGGGGGTATTTGTGGGTAACGCCTAGCCGTTGACGGAGAGGGGGCGGAGAGGCGCGTCAGTGGGCCGAGCGGGGGTGAGGTAAAGCGGGGCGCAGCAGAGTGTTACCCCTGTAGGGTTACACCACCAAGACACGTCGCAGGGTTATACCAACCCAACACGGGACAGGAACCGTCCAGCGGGTGCCTCACAAGCCAGCGTCAGTCGTCTGCGGCGCTGCCTACTGAGTCTGACGCGAGCATGAGCGCCTGCAGGGTCACGCTCCGAGACGGGGTTGATGGGCAGTTCCGGCTGTCGTTGCCGACAGGTGGTAAAACCCTATGACCGGATTCCGTAGCATAACCCTACGTCGCGTGACACAGAGCAGCGCCCCTACCTGACGAGTTTTGCTCGCACCCAATCAAGACTCCCAGCGCCTCCTCGTGCGTTCGCCTCTGCCCACAAACCGCGTCTCGCCCCCATTTGACAAAAGTCAAAGACGCTCCCTATCATTTGTGATATGATGCACGCAAAGGGGGGCGAACCATCACGACGTGTTCGCCTGCTGCATTGAGCGCACACCTGGCCGTTACGTCATCCCGCCACCCCCGGTCCACTGCCGGGCATCGCTCTCACTGGTTCAGGCGGCGCTGTGTTTGCTTGTTTTTGCGCGGAGAACACACAAAGAAACTGAGGAGATACACATGCAAACGACAAGAGGATTCTCCAGTTGGCTCAGGTTGCTTGCCTGCGCCTGCGTCGTGTTGGCGATAGCGCTGGCCATCGGCTCGATTCGCTCGGCCCAGGCTCAGGGGGACGAGATGAAGCCGCTCTCCGACTATCCCGACGTCATCCAGGAGTGGGAAGGCAGCGCGCACGGCAACACCTACGATGAGGGCAAAGGCCCCAACACCTATTGCTCTCGCTGCCATTCACCACAGAACTGGGACCCCGCCTCGTCCCCGTCCGCGCCGCCCAACTGCATCACGTGCAAGTTCCCAACCGATCCCGAGCTGCGCATCGCCCCGACGATGGACTTCGTGAGCCGCGAGGACTGGGTGGGCATTGCCTGCTCGACCTGCCATGTGGTCGAAGGTGACCTGATCAACACCTCGTCGAATGCGTGGTTCAACCCGATCGCCGAGGAATACGAGCCGGTTGCGACCGCGAACGAGCTGTGCGGCAAGTGCCACACCAACTCGACGGGCGTCTCCGAAACCGGCGGGCGTGGCGTGGATCACGAGATCATCCTGGGCGGCAGCGCACACCGCAACTGGGCCGCGACCATCGGCGGTCACCGCCCCGATCAGTGCTCCGACTGCCACAATCCGCACACCCAGCAGCCAATGGCCTGCGTTGACTGCCACAGCAATGTGGCCGAGCTGGACACGCATATCAAGGGCATGAACGCCATCCACCTCGAGAAGGTGCAGTGCATCGCCTGCCATGACGCTTCCGGCGCTGCGGTAGGCCCGCACCCCGTCGAGGCGATGGGCGGCGTTTGGACAACGCTGGAGAAGAGCGTTAGCCGCAGCGGTGAGCCAACCGTCACGGCTATCGTGTCGCACAGCGTCCAGTGGGAAGTCTCGTGCGACCGCTGCCACTATGCCGACAACGAGTGGGGACTGACTGTCCTGAACGCAGACGGCACGGCCCCGTAATAAGATAGCCTGGCTCGCGGTGCGCGCAGTCAGTGCTGGCGCACCGCGAGCCAATCCGCAACCCATGGTTGGTAGGGTGAGAAAGCGAGAGCACTCCTCTCACCCTACCGTTCACACAGCGGGGACATGATGAAGCCCAGCAATGCCAAACCTACACAACCCTCTCCCTTGAGCAAGATTCGCGATACGGTCATCGCCGTGTTGCTGGTCGCCGCCGCCGTAGCAATTGTCGCGGCCTACCAGATCGAAGCGAGCAACACCGAAGAAGTTCCCATCGTCAAGAACACGGGCGGTGCGGCCTCGCAAATGATCGGCCAGGGCGGCGCGACCGGGGGCACGGGCGAGGCATTGCCCGACGCGCCCCTGGACAGGTGGCTGGCCGGGCAGCACGCGGATACCTACGTGGTGGCCGCCGATGGCACCAACAGCACCTGCAACCAGTGCCACGATCCGCTCAACTACATCCCTTCGATGGATGACATGCCGGCCAGTTGCACGGTTTGCAAATTTGAGGTCAAGCCGCCGCCGCCCCTGACCGAGCCGGCCAACGCTCACTCGGTGGATTGCAAGGTCTGCCACCAGCTAGACCGTAACGGCGCGGTTCAGGCCGATGTGAGCTGGCTTGAAGTGGCCGCCATCGAGCAATATGCGAAAGTCTCCTCGACCAGCCAGCTCTGCCAGTACTGCCACAGCGGGGCCGAGGCCGAGGCGCACGCTGATATTGTGGTGAGCGGGGGGCACGCCGACGCCGGCCTGGTCTGCACCGACTGCCACGATTCGCACGCATTAACGGCGTCCTGCCGTGCGTCCGGCTGCCATGAGACGCTTAAGGAGACGCCTGGGCACGACACCGATCACGCGATCGTCCACTGCGTGGCCTGCCATGACTCGAGCGGGATGGCAGTTGGCCCCGACGAGACGCGCGACGGGCAGTGGGTGACTTTCGCGGGCGGCGAGGGCCAGGAGCCATTCCCGCATCTCTCCCACGCGCTGACGAGCGAGGTGAGCTGCAATCGCAGTGGCTGCCATGTCGAGGTGCTCCCTGGGAAGTTCAAGTAGCTAAGCGGCCTGACCTCGCCTCATTCGGGGGCGGGAGTAATTGGAGAAGTGTCTCATGACTGTCAAATCTGCCCGAATCTTGTGGATCGTCGCGGTCGTCGCGATGGGCATGACAGCGGCGATGAACCTGTTTGGCGGGATCGGCACGGTCTGCGCGGCCTTCCTGACCGACAACTTTCCACCGATGCTGGTCCTCAAAGATCATCAATGGCTGTACCAGCGCATGATGCTGATCACCATCGGAATCGGGATCGCTGGCGTGTCGGCCACCTTCGGGCTGTTTCGCGGCGGCTCTCACGCTTACCGCAACGCCCTGCTGGTGCTGATCGCGGGCGTCGTGATGGGCGAGCTGCACGCGCGCTCGTCGCTGGTGCTGCGCGGCAAGATGGTCCCGGCCAACATCAAGTTCTACATCAACCTGTTCACGCTGGTCCTGTTCCTGATCATGGGGCTGCCCTCCATCCGGGGCGGCGTGTCGTTCTCGAAACCGCGCGGCAAGAAAGAAGCTGCCGCCGCCGGGGGCATGGCTGCCCTGATTGTCGGCGGCATGATGCTGACCATGCCGCTGTGGGTGGGCACCTCGCATACTTACCAGGGAACGGACTGGACGGACGTGCTTCAGCCCGGCCTGAGCATCGTCGGGCTGCTGTTCACAGTGGGCGGCCTGAGCGTCTTCCTGAAGGCAGCAGCCGCCGTCGTCCGCCAGCCGTCAGGCATTCTCGTCAATGAGATGCGGCCCTAGACGCCACACAGCCGATGGGCGTGCTGCTGCGCCCCCGCATAGGTACCGGACACAGGCTTCCGAAGTCTTCGAAGGCTTCGGAAGTCTCTTTTGGCAGACACCCCGTCCCCGGCGCGGTGGCTGATGGCGTATTGCGTAGGGGCGGGTTTGCAAACCCATGCGCCTTAAGTTAAGGCATCTGGCGGGAGCGTTCAGGCGCAACGCCCCTCTCCCTTGCCCCCTCCCGGCCAAGGGCCGGGCTGAGGGGCCAAGGCAGCGCACGACGTCGCGGCCCTGAGCGAGGAGCTCCCCTCTCTAGCTCGGCTGGAGAAAAATTGAGAGGAGGGGGAGAGGCCTGTAGGGGCGGGTTTAGAAACCCGCCCCTACAACGCGGCAGAGCAGCGCCGAGGGGGGAGATCAACAGGGCGCTTCCCCTCACGGGCGTGGAATATAAACAGACTTCCGAAGTCTGCGCGGACTTCGGAAGTCTGTTTTTAGTGCGCGGAGAATGCGCGGGGCTATTCCCTCTAGACGCCGATCACGATCAGCCCCATCGAGCCGAGCATGTACAGCGATGCCAGCTTGAACAGGCCGAAGTTCAGCTTGGGCGAGGGGAACGCCAGACTGATGAGCGTGAAGAACACCAGGATTGCGCCCATGCTGAGCGTGGCATACAGGCACTTGACGTGCAGCTCGATCTGCCACACGGCCAGCGCCATGACGCTCACCGCCAGCGCGGTAGACACGCTGACGATCAGGCGCGTGGTCCGCTCGCCGTAGGCGGTGGCGAAAACGGGCACGCCGGCCCGCTTGTAGTCCGCCGCGTACTTGATGCCAAAGGTCATGATGTGCGTGGGAATCCACAGCAGCACAGACAGCGCCAGCAGCAGGCCCACCGTCTCCACCTGGCCCATGCCCAGCGTGCGCCCGGCCAGCACGGGCATGCCCCCGGCGATGCCGCCCCACAGGATAGACCAGGGCGTGCGCCGCTTGAGCCAGATGGTGTAGATGACCACGTCAAAGAACAAGCCCGCCAGAACAATCAGGCCGTAGAGTGGGTTGAGCGCCAGCGCGCCGCCCACCCCCACCGCGGACAGAGCCAGCCCGAACAGCAGCGCCCGACGCACACCGATCCTGCCAGACGGCAGCGGGCGACGGGCAGTGCGCGCCATCTTGGCGTCAATGTCGCGGTCATACACCATGTTGAGCACCGTGCTGCCGCTGATCGCGCAGAACAGAGTCAGCACCAGGCCCGACAGCGCGCGCCAGCTCTTCACCGGGCAGCACACGCTCATGAAGCCGGCCACTGCCGTGATCAGCAGCAGCCCCGTTTGCAGGCTCTTGATAAGCTGCCAGTAGGCGCGCAGGCGCGCGCCCAGGCTCAACGGCTGTCTCTGTGGGGGGTAGGATGTCGCCGTCACGTCTCTGCTCCGGGCCTACTCAGTCGTCGTGATGTCGCGCGCGCAGCGGAAGCCCACGCTGGGGCCGAAGTATTTGGGCGCGGCGTTGTTGCGCGCCCAGACGCGCAGCCACTGCTCATATTCCATCTTGCTGCCGCCGCGCATGTAGCGGTAATGCTGCTCCTCGTACACATTACCCGTCCACTGCCAGACATTGCCGGCCATGTCGTACAGGCCATAGGGACTGGGCGAGTCGAGCGTCTTGTAGCCGTCGTAGGTTTTGCCGTTGTAGAAGCCAACCGGGGTTGTGCCCCCGCGGCTGTCCGTGATCTTCTGGTACAGATCATGGCTGCTGTAGAAGTTGGCGTTGTTGCGCTCAAGCTCATCGCCCCAGGGGTACGGACGGTTGTCCGTGCCGCGCGCGGCCTTCTCCCACTCCACTTCGCTGGGCAGTCGCCAGTCGTAGTACTCGCAGTAGGCGCGCGCGCCGAACCACGTCACCTGCACCATCGGGTGGTTCTCGTAGCCCGGCAGGGGCGTGAAGGTCGTGCCGTCGAAGCTCAGCCGCAGGCCCCCTTCATCCAGGTCAACGTGCAGCCAGTCGCCCTCTGCAATCGGCTCCTCATGCTTGGCACCGCGAAACTCGTCGCCAGGGTAATAGCCAACGATGTCCTGATCTTCGGCGACCAGCTTGACCGCCTCCGCCGCCAGCGCCTCGTTCAGATAGCGCGCGTACTGGGCGTTCGTCACGTCCGTCACCATGATCTCGTAGTCGTAGTCCACCAGGGTCGGGTGCTCGTGCTGACCCTCCAAGAACTCGCCCGCCGGGACAACCGCCCAGGACTCCGGGTCCACGCCCGTGTCAATGACCGGCGGCTTTGCCTCAGCCTCACCGCCACAGGCGGTCAGCAGCCCGGCTGCCACTATCAGTACAAAGATTAAGCCTATGCGCTTCATTTCGACAACTCCTGCGCAGCCGCCAGCGATTCGGAAGCATCACCCCGTGCGACGCCCAGGTGAGGATCGTCGCGCAGCTCCGTCCGCCACTGTCCCTCGCGCTTGAACAGATCAACCAGTCGCCAGACCATCAGCCCAGCCAGCATCACCAGCACCACGATCAGCCCGATGTCCGCCAGGGCCATCGTCCAGTTGACCACCGGCTGCTGGTCAGCCTCCGACACGAACAGCCGCTTGACCTCGAAAATGGTCACCGCGCCAAAGGCGACATCTGAGCCGAGGATTACCAGCCAGCCGAACCACTGGCGCGCTTTGCCCTTCAGCCCCATCACATCTGCGTAGTAGAACAGAATGATCGTGGCGATGATTCCGGACAGAATGTGCCAGTGTCCGGTCAGGATCAGCCGCTCTTCGCGGGCCGGCCACACGCGGAAGATCTCGTCCAGCTTGACGGCGACGAAGAGGCCGATGAAAGTGGTCGTGAAGTTCATGAAGACCATCTGCCACAACATGCCGAAGCGCAGCGGATCGCGCACCAGCGCCTTCAGGCCCGCCAAGAAGCCCTTACTGCCGCTCTCGGCCAGCCCCTCCAGGATCAGCTTGCGGAAGCCGAAGATGACCAGGAACAGCCCGGCCATCAGAACAGGCACCGAGCCGGCGTAGATGATCCAGTGCGCGAGATCCTCGATGGGCACCACCGTCCACGCGCCGAGGGTGATCACAATCGTGCCGATGATCATCAGTGGCATGGCGATTTTGTGCAGCAAGCCCTTGAAGTCGAAGCGCCGCCCGACGATGAGAGTCACCGCCACCCCAATCAAAGTCAGCATGATGTGCAGGTGACCGATGATCGCCAGTTCAAGGGCAGTCTTGTGCGGATCCCGGATGAGATCTTCGGCCAGGAAGGTCTCATGTCCCTTGCCCCAGTAGGAGCCGGTGACCGCCCCGAACAGCGCCGAGCCCAGGGTGGTGACGGCCATCGCGAAGAAGGCGACGCGCTCCAGATCAATGCGACCCCAATGAGCGTAGGCGGTGTCTTTGATATGGTACTCGCGTCGCCAGGGCCACAGCGCGGCAGCCAGCAGGATGCCCGCGAAGAATATCAGCGACAGGCCGAACAGCCACAGCCCGTGAAAGACCCACTCGTGGCCGAGATAGGCGAACACCAGGCCGAAGATCATGGACAGCAAATAACCGGCTGTCACCGTGGCGTTGATGGTGACCTGTTCGTGCGGCTTCATGGGCACGACCGCCGTGATGAGATACACGGCAATGGCCACAACGGCCATCGCTATCGCGTGATAGAGCATGATGATGCGGCCTTCGCGCTCTGCCGAGACCAGGTCCAGGTTCAGCAGACGCACGACCACATCCTTGACTCCCCACTCCACCATCGGGCCGGACAACATGCCGAAGATCGCGGTCACGAGCGCGATCGCGGCGATGGCGACCAGCACCAGCCCCTTGGTGGAGCGGAACAGAAACGTGAAACGGGACTGAATTGCCTGCATCTATTCTCTTCTCCTTACCGGGGAAGCCCAACCATGGCGTGCGCCCTGCCCCCGAACGCACCTCTCACAGCACTGTGCCGGCTTCTCTCCCCAAGCCGCGATCAATCTACCTGCTCTCTGGGCAGGCCTTTTGTTCATCGTATCACAAACATTCGAAGACGTATTTGATTTTCGTCAAGTGGCGTGAAGTTAGCGGCTCGCGCGGTAGGGCGCGAGCTGCCGACGGGAGATCAACACAACCACTCCGTTCGAGACGTCCGAACCAGAGGGGACGGGCCTGGCCCGCACTCGACCTGAGCGAACTCCGCCAATCCTTTGGCATCGCACACCTTGATGGTGGAGCGCGACGTGGAGATGTACCCTTCGTCGCGGAAGTAGCTCAGCGCGCGGCTGACGGCTTCTGGGGCGGTAGAGATTTGTGCGGCCAGCTTGTGAATCGAGTGATCCTGGCGGGAGATGGGCCGCTCGCCATGACCGGACAGATCAAGGATCAGCTTGGCCGTGCGCCCGCGCACCGAGCGGAAGCATACATCGGCGACCATCGCGATCAGCACGCGGGTGCGGGCCGACAGCACGGGCAGGAACCCCAACGCAACCTGTGGATAGCGGTCGGCCAGCCCTTGCAGCGTCTGGAAGTCGGCGTTCCAGATGATGCAGTCTCTGGCTGCGATGACGGTGAATGGATTGGAGCCGCCGTCGAGGATGGACACTTCGTTGAACATGGTGATGGAGTTCAGGGTGTCAATGAGCACTTCCTGCCCGTGCGGCCCCAGCCGGAACAGGTGTACCTGCCCGGACAGCAGCACAAACAGCCCCGCACAGGGCGTCTCTTCCATCACAATGACCGACCCGGCCCGCACCGTTCTGATGTGGCCCGCAGTCACGATCCCCGTTATGTCCGCCAGCGACAGGCTGCGAAAATATTTCAAATGGCTCATGCGTTTGGTGAGGGCTGGGATGCTTATCATGTCAGAAGGTGTCAGCCTGCTCCTTTCCTACAGACGATGGCCATTTGTCCGACCAAACCTGGGATGTGTCTTTTGCCGCGCGCTTTCAGGGGCAATACGCAACGCACCGTTGAGCACCCATCCAATCTCTATTATAGCCGAGAATCCGTCTGGCGTCACCGGGGGTAGTGCATCGGCTGTGAGCAAAGGTTGGCAGCGACTCGCTGGGCACGGGGATATTGACCTCACCCCCGGCCTCGCTGCGCTCGGTCCCGGAATAGACTTCCGAAGTCTTGAAGACTTCGGAAGTCTGGTGTCTGAGCGCGTCAGCGCCGAGCGAGTGGAGAGGTATGCCGCTGGATTACGAAACGCTCTCCTGAGCTTACTGAGACGCAGAGGGCGCGGTTCAGAGAAGCTCGCCCCCGAATCCTCCAGAAACGCCCTGCACCTGCGCACTCGCAGCAGCGCCTTCCTCACGGCGCGCGCTGTTTGTACTCGTAGTAGCGCCCGCCCTGCCCGGAGCCGCGCCCATAGTAATGCCACTGCGGGAAGTTGAAGTCCGTTGTCACCGAGCGCGGGTGCAGCAGCACCGCCGCCAGGAATGTCTCCAGGTCTACCACGCCGTACAGGTTGACCTCAAAGCCCCAACGCAGCATCAGGTCGTAGAACTGCGGGCGCTCGGCGCTCATGAAGTTGATCGAAAAACGGTTCATCCCCCAGCCGCGCAGCGTGTCGAGGATAACCTTCGTGTGATCGGGCAGGCTGACGGCCAGCACGCCCATGAAGTCCACCGGCGCTTGCAGGATGGCCCCTGGCCGTGCCTCGGCCAGTTGGCGCACGCCCGCCTCGCCCAGGAATTGCAGGTAGCCGTTGAGCCACAGGTGATCGTCGTCGAAGCCGTGCCGCTCGACCAGAGCCAGCGCCCGCCCGATCAGCAGCCCACCGCCCTTCAGGTCGAGCTTGACCGCTTTGCCCCGCTCGCGCATCCGCGCCAGCAGGTCGTCGAGCGTCAGCAGCGCGGCCACGTCGTCTGCCGGCGCGTCGTCCAGCCTGTCGTGATGCAGCACCAACCGGTCGGTGCGCGGGTCGAGGTGAATGTCGCACTCGCCCCACTCAATCTCCGACGCCAGGAACTGGCGCACGTTCGGCTCGTCGTTCAGCCCGTGCCAGACCAGCCCCACATCCGGCGGCAGGTCGCGCTCGGCGATCAGATCGGCCAGGCGATAGGCGTCGCCGGACAGGGCGCGCGCCGGGAGCGCACCCGCGCGCGCTGCACCGTCGAGCGCCGCGTGCAGCAGCAGAATCTCGCCCGCCTCGTCCTGCGCAGCGACCGCCGCCAATGTCTCCGACGCGCTGTCCAGGGCGGCGATGACACGCCAGCCCGTCCCCTGAAATGCGCGCACGCCCGCTGCCCTGGCCGCCGCATCATCGCCCGCCGGGCCACCTGGGCGCAGATGCAGGCGCGCGTCCTCGAACTGGACGCGACGCGACACGCCCAGCGCGTTGAGCGCGGCCAGCATCTCCGCGCGCGCTGACTCTGGCCGCGCCGAGACCAGCCCCACCGCGCAGCCCAGCCCCGTCTCCAGCCAGCGCACCGTCTCCAGCGCGCCGGAGCATGGGCGCAGCGCCGCGCCAAACGAGCGCCGCCGGTCAAGCAGCGCGCCGTCCGCATCGAAGACGACCATCAGCCGGTCGTCGGGGTGCTGCTGGCGCACATGCTTGCAGTACGCCGCCAGCGCAGCCATCCAGTTGGTCATAGGTGAGTGTCCCCTCCCCCTCTTTCATTCAGCGTGGAATAACATCACCGCAGAGGTGCGGAGAGCGCAGAGAAGAGATCAAGGAAGACTTCCGAAGTCTCCAAAGACTTCGGAAGTCTGTTTTGCCGGCTCTCCCTCTGCGCCTCGGCGGTTCAATGCCTTTGGCCCATCGTCAGCGCCAGAGCAGCGATTGCTCCGTCTGCGGGTCGAAGAACTGCGCCCGGCGCATGTCCAGCGCCAGGGCAACGCTGTCCGCCGCGCGAATGCGCGCCGCTGGATCGGCCAGCACGTTCAGGCGGTTGGCCGCGTCGAGATGCACATCGAGCAGATCATCGCGGCCCAGCGGCTCCACCAGGAAGACCTCGCCCCTGACCTCTCCGGCGTCGGAGAGGGTGATGTCCTCCGGGCGGATGCCCAGGATCACGCGCCCGCCGCGCCGCGCCGCCGGCTCGCCGCGCTCCGGCGGCACCTGCACGCGCAGCGCCTCATTGACCGCGTAGAAGGCGTCGCCCTCCCGCCGGACTTCTACCTCCAGGAAGTTCATCGGCGGGTTGCCGACGAAACCGGCGATGAACAGCGTCTTGGGCCGGTCGTAGAGATCGTCGGGCGCGTCAAACGCCTCCAGCCTGCCCCGGTTCATCACGGCGATGCGGTCGGCCATGGTCATCGCCTCCACCTGGTCGTGCGTCACGTAGATGGCGGTGATGCCCAGCTCCTTTTGCAGGTGCTTGATCTCGCCGCGCATCGAAAGGCGCAGGCGCGCGTCCAGGTTAGAAAGCGGCTCGTCGAAGAGCAGCACGTCCGGCTGCTTGACCAGGGCGCGGCCCAGGGCCACGCGCTGCTGCTGCCCGCCCGAAAGCTGGCCGGGCCGCCGGTCGAGCAGGTCGCCGATGCCCATCTTGGCGGCCACTTCCTGCACGCGCATCATCTGCTCTTCCTTCGACACCTTCTTCAGCTTGAGCGGATAGCTCATGTTGCCGAAGACGGTCATGTGCGGGTAGAGGGCGTAGCTCTGGAAGACCATGCCGATGTTGCGGTCTTTGGGCGGCACCTGGTTGACGGCGCGCTCGCCGAAGCGGATGGTGCCCGCCGTCGGCTTGTAGATGCCGGCGACCATCAGCAGCGTGGTCGTCTTGCCGCAGCCCGACGGCCCCAGGAAAGCGACGAACTCGCCGTCTTCTACCGCCAGAGTGATGTCGTCCACCCCAACGACGGTGCCGAATCGCTTGGTCAGGCTCTCAAGCGTGATTCTCATCGCGTCATCCCCCTCACGAGCTGCCCTTCGTGCCGCCCGCGTAGATGTTGAGCAGGTACTCCTGGGCGAAAACAAAGATGATGAAGACCGGGAGCATCTGGTACAGCCCAATGGCGGCCAGCTCGTTCCAGTTCGTCGGAGCGGTTTCGCTGGTGCGCTGGCTGATGAACACGGCCAGCGTCGCCGTCTTGGTGCCGATGCTGTACGTCTGCGGGATCAGGTACGCGCCCCAGCCGGAGATGAAGGCGAAGATGCCCAGGGCCAGGATGCCGGGGCGAATCTGCGGCAGCAGAATCTGCCAGAAGGTGCGCCAGCGCGACGCGCCGTCAATCAGCGCCGAGCGCTCCATGTCCCAGGGAATGTTGTCGAAAAAGCCCTTCATCAGCCACACGCCCAGCGGCAGCTCGAAGGCGACCATCACCAGCGCGATTCCGCCGCGCGTGTTGAAGCCGAAGTAGTCGCCGACGAGGGGCACCTTGCCGAACGTTGCGCAGCACGAAGAAGATGGCGATCAGCAGCGTCACCGCCGGGAAGCCGTGCAGAATCAGCGTCAGCGAGAGGAAGGACCTGCGCCCAGGGAAAGTTCATGCGCGACAGGGCGTAACCCGCCATAGACGACACCAGCAGCACCAGCACCATCATCAGGCTGGCGATGACGAGCGTGTTCAGCGTGATCGTCCAGATGCTGGGGTCAGAGCTGGTGCCCGCGCGGGTGAGAAACTCCCAGTTGTTCAGGGTGAAGCCGCCGAACTCGCCCGCCGCGCCAACCGGCAGCAGCCCCTCCGTTCGATACGAGAACGAGGCCACGATCAGCCACAGGTAGCCGATGAGCAGCGGCACCATGATCACGACCATCAGCACGTAGGGCATCAGCCCGCCCGGCCAGACGACCGCCACAGCCGCGATGAACAGCGCCAGGGCCAGCCCCCCGATCAGCGGGGCCAGGCCGACCTCTATAATGGGCACGACCTCGACCGGCACCAATTCCTCTTCGCCATCGCGCACGATGCGCAGCCCGATGCGGCTCTCGAAGGCGGCGAGGGCAATCTTCCCCTTCAGCCCGGCCAGGTCAGTCGGCGCGCGGCCAATGGCGATGATCAGGTCGCCGACCTTCAGCCCGGCCTCGTCCGCCGTCCCGCCCTCGACGATCCCGGTGACCAGCACGCCGTCCGCCGTCTGCTCGAAGGACATCTCCAGCGACGGCTTTTCGGCGAATGGCCCCACCTGGAACACCCACTGGCCCATCGTGACGATCACATAGACCACAGCCCCGGCCAGCAGCGCCACGCGCAGCGCCCGCCGCCGGTCGAACGCGGCCAGCCCGCGCAGCTTGGCGCCACACGCGCCATAAGCAGCGAAGGGCGCCAGCAGCGTCAGCGCGCTGGCAATGGCGCGGGTCAGCGTCTCCGCAACCTTCAGGTCAGACCCCAGCAGACCCGGCGCGGAGCGGATCAGCGGCTCCAGCACCTTGAACAGGATCACGCCCACCTGGAAGAACAGCAGCACGATCAGCGCCGAGAACACCGCCTGGCCGATCAGTTCGCCCGTCGCGGCTCGCCGGTACTCCAGTTCCTCGGCGTTGGGCGGCAGCCCCATCCTTGAACTGCGCGCGGATACAGCCATCACAGCACCTCGATCTTCGGCTCGGCGACCAGCTCGCTGAAGCGGAAGACGCGCATGTACGCCGTCGCCATGACCACGCCAATGACCACCAGCACAACGGCGAACGCCGAGCCATAGCCCCACTGCGCGTTGGCGAAATAGGTGTTCAGCGCGCGGTTGTACGCCGCCAGCGACCACACTTCGTTGTTCGAGGCGGCCCCGCCCTGGTTGAAAAGCAGGATGTATTCAAACGAGGTCAGCAGCGACAGCGTCTGGTAGGTGATCACAAACAGCAGCGGCCAGCGCAGCAGCGGCAGGATCACATGGCGCACGCGCTGCAGCAGCGACGACCCATCCACCAGCGAGGCGTTGAGCAGGTCTTTGGGGATGGACTCGATGGCCGAGGTGAAGATGATCATGCCGAACGACGCGCCGATGAAGCCATTGAGCATGACAATGAACACCCAGGGTTCTTCCTGGAAATAGTTGGCTTCCGGGCGGCCCAGCAGCTCGTTGAACTGGTTGAGGATGCCGAACGGCGAGGCGGCGACGATGCGCTTCCACATCAGGATGTACACCGCCGGCGAGGTGATGCGCGGCAGAATCCACAGCGCGCGAAAGAAGAACCCGGCACGGCGGTTGATGTGCGTCGTCAGCAGCGAGATGACCAGCCCCAGCCCCACGTTGAACAGCAGCAGCGTGGACAGCACGTAGAAGAAGGTATTGAAGAGAATCTTGGGCGCGTATTCGTCGGCGAACATGCGCTCGAAGTTGCCGCCCCAGACGATGTAGCGCGGGTCGTGCGACGTGGCCATCTTCAGCACGTCGGTCGTGAAATTGGTGGTGGCCAGGTTGGTGATGCTCAGGAACAAAATGAGGATCATCGGAATGAAGAAAAAGAGCAGAACGAGCATCCCCGCCGGCGCCAGGAACCCATAAGCGGTCAGCCGGGCGCGGGCCGCCTGGCTGCGGCTGCGCGCGCCGGCGGGCGCCATCTGTGTCGCATAGGCCATGATGAGCACCTCCTCACCGGAGTATGTGCAAACATCGTCAGCGTCTGGCTTGACGCCGCGCGAGGTGAGGTTCCGTAGAGGCGTATTGATGCAGACTAACGAATTAGTGCGGATACCACGCGCGGCACGTAGGGGCGGGTTTGCAAACCCGCCCCTACAGGAACGCTTTGATCGGCGGAGGTCCGTAGGGGCGTATTGCCATACGCCCCTATGGGAACACGCCACCAGCCACCTGCGCCATCGAACAGCAAGGTATCCTGGGTTATTTCTTAAAGTGCATCAATACGCCCCTAGGGGGCGCAGCAAAGTAACGCCCCCTACCTGACAGGTTTTGCACGCATCTCCACACCGCGCCGCCCGCCCCAGGCGAGCACCGGTCACCGGCGTAACCGACCAGCCGGAGGCCGCGCAGACCCCCGGCTGGTGGATAGCGAACGGAACAACATGCTTGCGCGGACGGGCACGGCTAGCGAATGATGATGTCCGGAATCTCGTTCTGCAGTCGGCTCACCACCACATCAAGCGCCGCCTCAGGCGACAGCTCGCCGCTCTCCACGCTCTGGACACCAGTCCAGTACGCTTCCGACCAGGCACCCCAGTTCGGATGGTTGGGGATGAAGGTCGTGTAGTCCAGCATCGAGTGGGCCAGGCTCAGGAAACGGGCGTTCTTGTACTCCTCAGACTCAAGCTGCGCGTTGAGGATGCCCAGATGCGCGCTGCCGATGGCATGGCGGTTGTTGGCCTCTGGCGTGGTGATCGCCGCCAGCAGGGCCATAGCCACGTCCACGTTCTTGCTGCTGCTGCTGACCATGTAGGCCAGCGGGTGGGTCAGCGTGATCGGCTGGCCGGTCTTCATGGCCGGGATCAGCGCCGCGCCGATATTCTCCCACAGGTAGTCCTCGCCGCCCCGGTCGCCGACGTAGTTCAGCGCCCAGTCGAACCAGAACCAGGTGCCACCGCTGGCAAAGAGGACCTTCTCACCAGGAGCTACCGCCGTGTGCCAGTCCACCCAGGCGATGCCGAGGTGCGAGCCGTTCATCACGCCGCGCGCGCGGGCATCGGCGAACTGGGTGTAGACATCGAGCGCAGCCTGCTTGTCGAAGACCATGTTGCCCTCGTCATCAAGCACGCTGCCGCCCATGCCGTAGTAGAAGTACAGCAGATCGGGGCCGTTCACCGGGCGATGCCAGTAGCCGTTCCCTTCTTCGATCACGCCCAACTCAACCGCTTCTTGGGCTGTGTCGAGCATATCCTCGAAGGTGAACTCACCGGCCATGATCTTGTCCGGCAGAGCCTCGATCTCTTCATCGCTCCAGCCGAGATCGCTCAGCAGGGGCTTGCTGAAGTAGAGCGGACGGGCCTCGGCGTCCTGCGGGATGCCGTAAATCTTGCCATCCGGGGCTTTCATCGACTCCCACAGGCTGGGCACCACATCGGCGAACTCCGGATAGTTCGGGATCAGGTCATCCAGCGGGATGACGAAGCCGGCGACCGACCAGGCCCCGATGTCCTCGTGCCCCGACAGGATGATGTCCACCGCCTCGCCGGCTTCAGACGAGAGCTGGAACTCCTGCTTGTACGGACCCCAATCCAGGTTGTCCTGGATCAACTCAAGTTGAATGTCAATGCCCAGCGCGGCCTCGACCTCGGCCTCGACTTCGGCGAAGTTGTTGCAGCGCCACTCTTCGGTCGCCCCGGCGCGGCAGCGTGCGCGGATGGTCACGGTCTCCTGGGCCGCCGTTGCGGGCACCAGGGCCAGCAACAGGGCGGCGATCAACAAGACGGGAACTAAGCGACGAACACTCATCTGTCAACTCCTTTGGCAACTAAGACGGTCAGAGATACTCTGCCTTTCTATTGAGGCACACACGGCTCCGCGCCGTGCCGCTCACACACCAGCGACAACGTCGCACAGCTTACCCGCTGCCCATGCGCAGATGGATAGACAGACACCCTGTCTGAGAAGTGAGATTCCAGAATGAAGGCACGAACAGCGAGCAGCAATGGAGATATCTCGTTGTCTAAGGTATTTTCTTGGGTCAGAAGCAAGCCAGCGCCATCGCTCGTTAAAGGTTCGATCACCTCCAACCAGCGGCGCGAGCCACGCCGCGAGCGCTGTCCCTGCATCTCGGTCTACTGAGCTTACTTGTCATTATAGTTGGCTTGCCTGTTTTCGCCAACAGGCCGTATTGGGTGCGTGCAAAAGTTGACAGCGACTCGCTGGACGGGGATATTGACCTCACCCCTAGCCTCGCCCCGCTCGGCTTGCCCCCTCTCCGCCAACGGAGAGGGGGCGGCGAGGCGCGTCAGCGCCGAGCGGGGGTGAGGTCAACCAGGGCGCAGCAGAGCAGCGCCCCTACCTGACAGGTTTTGCACGCACCCGCCGTATTCCGGGGGAAACGCATCCGGCGGGAAGCAAACCGGCGATCAGAGATATTCAGACCTACCTCGGGTTCAACAGGTTACGGTTTGAGGCTGGCTCTCAAGATACTGACAACCGCCTCAATGACAACCTTGAGTCTTTCGTCTTCGAGGTTGCCAACCTGGGCTGTCATCAGGTCACGGTTGGCGGTGAACAGCTTGCCAGGGCGTACATAGCTCACCATGCGCAGAGAGCCAGTGCGGAAGCTGGCGTCGGTCAGCCTGACCGCTCGTGTATCGCCATAGGGGTTGCTGGTGATCTGGCACAGAATCCAGTCTCCGCGTCCGGCATCCGCCAGAACGAGAGCGGGGCGCAGTTTCGCTTGCGACAGGTCGGAGAAAGGAAAGGGCACGACCACTACACTGCCCGCTGCAGGTGTGACCACGCGGCATCCTCCTCTGGCCTGTTCCAGTCCTCTGCCAGCGCCTGCTCGCTCAGAAGCGCGGTTTCGGGCATATCGCATCCTGGCTCGTCCAGGATGATAACGAATGCTCGCCGCGAACCTGATACCTGAACAGGTTCTAGCAGGCGCACATTGTTTTGCTCATCAATGACCGCCTCAACCGTCCTGACCATCGTGTTTTCCCTCTGCTATCTCGACGCACGGCCCAACGTCGCTGCGCTCGCCCACTCGGTGCTTCGAACGACACTGCATCCCTCACAGAAATCGTAGCAAAGCCGATCTCACGAGTCAATGCATGACATGCCAGAAGCAGGTCATCGCCCCTGTCGCGCGCCTCGCCTGAAAGCTCCTCGCTCCGCAGAACACAGGGAAGGCGCTGATCCCCGTCTGTCTGTAGTATCATAGGGACGGGCAGCGATACGTGCCTGTCCCCCATTGTGCAGGTGATTTGCGGGACTTCCCCGCCTAAACGATTTCAAGGAGATAGTTCATGAGCGGATATACCTTGCCTCAACTGACCCACCCGCCCAAAGCTGGCCCCAACGAGGCGATCCTCGTCGCCAGCGGCGACCTGCGCCTGGCCGCCAACCAGATGTGCTGGCCCGCCCAGGAAGCGATGGAGCGGGCCATCATCGCCGCCTTCGCCAAAGAGGGGATCACCGTCCGGCGCGGGCACCCTTACGACCCGGTGGAGAAGCACGGCTTCATCTCCAGCCAGCGCATGGGCATGAATGTCTTTATGCAGATCGATCCCGACGCGCGCCTGATCGTCGCCGAGGCGGTGTGGCAGTACAGCCATCACGTGCTGGCCGGGCTGCGCGCTCATCGCGGCCCCATCCTCACCGTCGCCAACTGGAGCGGACAGTGGCCCGGCCTGGTGGGGATGCTCAACCTCAACGGCTCGCTGACCAAAGCGGGCGTGCGCTACAGCACGATCTGGAGCGAAGACTTCACCGACGAGTTCTTCGTGCGCAGCATCCGCCAGTGGATTGGCGAGGGCCAGATCGATCACGACACCCATCACGTGCGCGCGCTCGACCCGGCCCGCCTGCCCGCCGCCGAGCGGCAACTGGGCGAGGCGCTGGCCGCGCAGCTCAAGCGCGAGAAAGCCATCCTCGGCGTCTTCGACGAAGGCTGCATGGGCATGTACAACGCCATCATTGACGACGAGCTGCTCAACCCTGCTGGCGTCTATAAAGAACGGCTCAGCCAGTCGGCGCTGGTGGCGGCGATGCGCCTGGTGAGCGACGCCGAAGCGCAGAAAGTGCGCGACTGGCTCGACGCGCGCGGCATGACCTTCGTCACCGGCCCGGACGAAGAGACCGACCTGACCGACCGCCAGATTCTTGAGCAGTGCCAGATGTACATCGCCGCCGTGCGCATCGCCCACGACTTCGGCTGCGACGCCATCGGCATCCAGTACCAGCAAGGGCTGAAGGACCTGGTTCCCGCCTCCGACCTGGCCGAGGGCCTGCTCAACAACGTCGAGCGCCCGCCGGTCTATCACGCGCAGACGGGCGCAGAGCTATACCCCGGCCAGGCGCTGCCGCACTTCAACGAGGTGGACGAGGGCGCAGCCCTCGACGCGCTGGTGACGAATCGCGTCTGGCGGGCAATGGGCTTCGACCCGGCCACCACCCTGCACGACATCCGTTGGGGCGAACACTTCAGCGGCGACGGCGTGGACGACTACGTGTGGGTCTTCCTCATCTCCGGCGCAGCCCCGGCCTCGCACTTCATCGGCGGCTACGCGGGCGCGTCCAGCGAGCGCCAGCCACCCATGTACTTCCGGCTGGGCG
Source organism: Anaerolineae bacterium (assembly GCA_027494015.1). The sequence goes on along the minus strand of JAOSJP010000012.1, from coordinate 92,827 downwards.
GCGGCACGCTCAAGGGGGTCAGCAAGCCGGGCGAGATCGTGTGGAGCCGCGTCTATGTGCGGGGCGGCGCGCTGCACGTGGACATCGGGCGTGCGCATGTGGTCAGGCTGCCCGACGCGGAAACCGAGCGCCGCTGGCAGCTCACCAGCCCGCAGTGGCCGATCATGCACGCGGTGCTACACGGCGTCTCGCGCGACCAGATGATGGGCCGCCACCAGGCCAACCACATCCAGGTCGTCTACGCGCCCTCGGCGGCGGAGGCGGACAAGGCGCTGGCGGCCAAGGCGGCCATGTTCGGGGCGATGGGCCTGCGCGTCCACCTGTGCGGGGATGTGCCGGTCGGCTAGGCGCTGACTTGCTGAGCCTCCGAAGAGATCGAGCGCGGGAGCGGCCCCTACCCGGTCGCTCCCGCGTTGTGTGTCAGCCGGCGCAGCGGGCAAGTGTAGAAGGGCACGCGGCCACGTCTCCGTGCCAGGAACCCGGCGGCCTCAGCGCATGCGGACATCAACGGTCGGATAACCGAGCACCCTTAGCACGGACACCCGATGGTGTCCATTATCGAGGAAGAATAGATCGTGCCTGGCCCAGCAGTAGATGGGAGGATACAGGCTCTTCTTGAACCCGGCTCTTTGGATGGCTTCGAGCAGTCCAAGGTAATAGGTGGCCCGTTGGTCAATGGCTTGATCAACCAACGCTCTGTCGGCTAGCTCAAGGCTGGTCAAGGCACGCCCACGTTCTCGGTGAACCTCGTAGATTGCCCTGACCAGAGAGCCGTTCTGCCAACCTCCTTCTGACTGAGGCACTTTCCAGGCTTCCAGGTCCAGCAGGCACGTTCGCAGCCAATCAGCGAAAGATTCACGCGCTTTCTGTGGATCGGTCAATGCCAGTTCATAGAAACGGCACGGCGGAAAATACTCGATGGGTCTACCCGAAAAGCCCAAGCGCTTAGAAAATGGCCGCTCCTGACAGCGCACAGCAGCGATCGGTATGGTACGAAGCCGCACAAGTGGATTCCAGGGAATCAGGAACAGCCACGACCCGATGTGGTGCCGCAAACTCTTGCCCAGATAGCGAATTCCCACTGAGCAGGCCTCCTTCGCTCGCTCACCGGCAGATACCGTCACTTGATCGTGTCAACAGAGCGCCATCTCAAGCCCGCCTTTCGAGAGCGAGCGGGCCTCCGGTTGGGTCGCTCAGCTTTTCTCAGACGGTGCCAGCGCAAAACGGTGCTTGAGAAACAGATAGTCCAGCCGCAAACAGGCAAGAAACTCCGCGATGGTAACCGCACTCTGGTTAAACACATAGAGCCAGCTCGCTCCCAGCGCTCCCCATGTGGGAATGATTATCGCCAGAGCAACAACAGAAGAGAGGGAACGCGCCAGATGGATCCGGTTGACCAGCCACACCCGCTCATTAGCCATCAGCAGGTGCCCAGACCAGAACAGCAGCCCGGTGACAATGTTCCCCAAGATCATGATCCGAAAATAATCGGCTGCCGCCAGATAGTCTATGCTGCCGCTCACGAGCTTGACGATGGGATCGGCGAGAATGGCGAAGGTCAGCGCAGAAGGCAAAGTCACCAGCGCACTGATGGACACCAGCACAAGGACCGTTGAACGCAGATGGGCAGGCCCAGCTTGACGCGCGCGCACGATCTCTGGATAGGAGATCGTGGTGATGGGGATCTTCAGCTTGTGGTGCAATTGCGCGGCGCTGGCTGCCACCTTGTATACACCTGTCACGCTGGGACCTCCGAACCACCCCAGGAGCAACATATCCCAGTGTTCAGTCAGCAACTTGAGCGTCCCCAGCACGTTCGTGCCCAGGATAAAGCTCAGTATCCGCCTGAGTTCCCCTGAGTCCAGGGGAGTGTGGCCGGTCACCCTGCCCAGTTGGCGCCGTGTGAGATGGTACGCCAGGCCGTTGAAGATCAGCGCCTCGATCAGTCCGCCCAACACAAGGGCCAGCATCACGGCATGGAGCGATCCGAAACTGAGGGCGGCCACAATGCTTAGCGAGCGCCGGATGATGCTCCCCAAGCCGTCTTTCAACCCCAGAAGATCAAAGCGCCGGTAAACGCGAAACAGCCCGGTGGCCGTCGTTTCCGAAGTCGTGAACAGCAGCATCAGGCCATATAGCACAATCTCGTCGGCCAGATTGGGATCATCCAGAAGCAGGCGGGCAACAGGTTTGGCTGTCACGGCCATAACAGCAGTCGCCACCACGCCGGTCCCCGTGTCAATGGCGAGACAGACACGTAATACCGCCAATGCTCTGCCAAAGTCGTGAGCCGCGAAGTGCTCATTGAAGAACTTCAGGATGGCTTCCCAGACTCGAAAATCAATCAGGGCGCTGACAATTGAGCCATAGCTGATGATCAACGCAAGCTGGCCAAACTCAACAAGCGTGAGCGAACGGGCGAGCACGGCCAGATCAATCACGCCGGCTACCTGGGCGACCGCCATCCCTCCATAGAGCCAAAAGGACTGCTTCAAGAATCGCTTGAATAGCTTTCTGCTGGGCAGACTACGCATCACAGAGAGCCATCCTTATTTCGCCGAGACTTAGCCATGCGTTCTCTCAATATCCTACTGCCCGTCATTCCCGCGACTTATAATCTGCATGACTGCCAACAATGCCGCGCACAACCACAGCAATTGTGTGTTCGGTCGGCTGCGAAACGTGTCAAACATCATGTGGATCATGTGGCCGAATACTGCGGTTGTCAGGCCGAGGGCTAAAGGTGCCAGCAACCGATCCCCCATCCTGAAGCAGCTCCATCCTCTTCGCAGCGTCACCCCCAGGAACAACATATAGGCCAGTATTCCCCCACCCCCATCTCAGACCAGACAGCCAGGTATTTGTTGTGCACCCCGTAGACCCAAACATAGCCCATTTCAGGCGTGATGTAAGAGGGGATCATGATCGGACTGTTGTTGATCCCGACCCCAAGAATCGGGTAGTCCTGGATCATCCGAAACGCCAGCCGCATCAACGGTATCCTGGATTCTGCGGCGCCCCGGTCGTCCGCCGTGAGACGCTCGATGACCACATTGTGCAGCGCCAAAACCAGGACCAGACCGACCAGCACCACCACCGCAACCACTCTCGCCGATAACCAGCCACGGCGGAGAGCCAAAACGCTGAGAAGGCCCATGAACACGGCGAAGGCCAGCCATCCTCCGCGTGACAAGGTGAAGATCAGGGCAATAGCCCCACTGCCAAAGGCGAACATCGCCAGCCAATTGGTGGCCTTGTTGATCTTTGCCATCAGCAAGCCAATGGCCGCGCCGAGAGAAAGGACAATGAACGCGCCGGCATTGTTGGGCGAGCCAACCGTGCCAGACACCCGTGTGCCATCAACCCGGCCAGTAATACCAGCAATCTTGATCGTGCTCCCCGCGAATCGCAGGGCGATAATGATGATGCTTTCGAAGAACAACGCGATCAGCAGGAGTGCGATGATGTACAGCACATCTTCGCGGGTACGAACGGTGCCAAGAATATAGACATAGATCAGCATAAGTTGTATCACGAGCGCAAACTCAAAGAGCGCCAATGTCTTGTCATGAGCGGCCCACAGCGACAGGCCCGCAAACAGAACATACAGCCCCGCCGGAAAACTCATGAAGAACCATTTCGAAAGAGGCCCGTTTCTTGTAATGACCGAGTCACTCAGCCACAGGCTGTAAAGCCCAACCAGCGCAAGAGCCGTTAATGAGACGTTCAGCCCGCCAAGTGAACCCAGGTCGGCTACATCCTGGCGATAGTAGAGATTGATGTCTAGCTGAAGAGGGATGTCTAGAATAAGAATGGCCAGGAGCAGCTTCCGCACATTCCTCACGATCATGGCGACAAACAGTGCCAGAAGCCCAGCGGTGAAAAGCGTGGCCCACGTCCTGGAAAGATAGGTGATGGCCACCGCATAGGTGCCCAGCAGAATGCCTATTCCGGCGGCGGCCATCACGCCCCAAAGCGAATCAAGCTGCCTATGGGCGGCAAGCGGCATGAAGCGCCCGCCCAACGTGCCACCCGCTCGCTGGTGCAGCCTCCCTGCCATCACTTCGCGCCGCTCCGTGCTGCTCATAGCCATCGTCTCGCACTCCAGGGTGAGCCTGGAGAGATTAGCGGATGCCGCCAGTCTCAAGAACCGGCAGCAGTCTCAGATCGCCGCCTGGCATCAGCAAGTGCGCCGCGATCCACCCCTCAAGACGCGCGTTCCGCACGCGAATCCAGGTGGCGTCGTCGTTGCGCCCAACGGCAGCAAATACCATCCGATTGGTGGCCGTAGCCACCTGTTCTGACTCTGTCCCAGGAGCACTGCGCACGTTCACACCATCCCTGGCGACTGTTACCAGAGGGTGACCCACCAGCGCGAAGTCGAAAGGCGCTTGAGAGTCGGCAACCAGCGGTTCGAGCGCCTGATCGAGGCAGTCATCGGCAGCGCCGGGAACAGCATCGCCCACCCCCACGCACAGCCTTTCAATGCGCTGCCATCCCGCCGCCTCGCGGAGTGGCACGCGCAGCTCGATCACGCTCCCGATGGCCGCGCTGGCATCCGCAACCAGCATCTCAGCGCCGTCGCTCGCTACGCGATACACACCAGACTGCCCGGCCACAAGCAGGGCGGCAGCGGCACTGTCAGTCCCCGTGCTGAGGGTCAGCTCAACGCGCGCATTGGCAGGGGGCATCGCCCCGGTTTCTAGCAACACATACAGGTAATCGCCATCGGAAAACGCCTGTGCCCGCGTGATGTCAAGCGCGGGAACCAGCGCGTCCCCATGGCCATCGGCCACCGAATTGCCGGCGAGCTGCGGCCAGTCCGCATTCTGCCCATCAACAGCCATCCACGTGAAGCCCTGCGGCAAAGAGGGCCATTGGTCGAGCGGTAGATCGAGCAGCCAGGCGGCCATGCGTTGGACCAGAATCCAGTTGCCGGGGTGAAGAGGAGTTGACTCGATGCGCATGAGACCGAAGCCATTCTTCAGCAACTCGGAATCGCCCAGCAGCACCACCCTGGAGCCAGTCGTTGTGCGCTGCGCCTGGACTGCGATATTGAGCCTGCCTAAGGCATCCGTGCCAATGTTCGGCTCCAGGCGGTCTACCGGATTGCCTCCCTGTGTCCTGAAAATGGCTGGGGCCGTCTCGCCGAATGCCGACTCGCAATACAGCAGCGGCACGCCTGTGCTCCCGATTCCATACGGCTCAATAGCAAAGTGGCGCGCGCCCCACACCCATACAGGCAGACCATATTGCCTGAGTGGATCGGTCATGGGATCGTCAACCACGTCGGGATACGCCAACATGGTGGTCTTGTACAGGTCCGAAACGGTGTCTACAGAGAACCAGGGTTCGGCCAGGAATGTGTCATAGACCGACATCCCATAGTCCCAGTCCAGCAAGGCGCTCAGACCGCTGGCAGAGAGCCGCGCCCTGACATTTCGGGTGCCGTCATAGGAGCCTTCCGGATCGAAGGCAAGCAAAGCGTTGTTGCCGCGAGCGAGATGCAGCCAGAGATAGAGCACCTGGGCAAAGCCGGGGCTGCGAAAGGGGCCGGCGAGCACCACCACCTTCGCCTGCTGAGGGATGGGAGCGCTCAGATCGATGTATTCGACCCTGGCCCCCAGGCCCCGGAAGACGGCGGCCAGCTCGCTGGCGCCCGCCGGTCCGGTATCCGTCATCTCCGCCGACTCGAGCAGAAGGCCCTGCACAAAGACCACCAGAGGGGGGGGCTGCGGCTGAGCATGGCCCGGCGAAGCTCCGCCGAACAGACTCACCGTGATGAGCAAGAATATCGCTAAAGAAAGCAACCTGGTCATGGGGGTCATTCTTTCATCAAGCCAACAGCGCCGCGACCACCCTCAATTGCCACAAGGCCCTGCAGCCGAACGCCACAGGCCGGTGCACCCGCCCTCATGAGGGGGATGTAGCAGCCGGAGTTGGCGTTGGCGTCGGCACAGGCGTGGGAGAAGCCGTCGGCCCAGGAGTTGGAAAGGCAAGCTGTTCGATCGGTGCCGAATCGGCGCCCACCAGCCACCCGACTGCATTCACCAGAAAATACGCATTGCCGGGATACAGGAATCCTGCTGTGTTGGCTGGCGCGGTTTGCATCCCCTTGCCGTTAGTAACGAAGTCACGGTCGCCGACAATGACTACCCGCGCCCCTGTTGACAGGTTTTCGGACGCGACCGCCAGCGCCAGGGGGCCTCGTGGCGTATCAATCCCGATGTTAAATGTGGCTGCGCCTTCCAGTAGATAGGCCGCGAAACTTGCTTCACCATAGTAGTCGTCACTCGTGAAAACAAGCGGCGTTGTGCGGAAGGACTGAATCGAAGCATCATAGGCGATAGAACGAGCTGTGAAGAAAGCCAAAGGATCGCGCAGGCCGGCGGTGATGCGATGGCCGGGGTTGATGTCTGAGGTGAAGATGTCAGCATTCAACCCGGAAGTGCCCGACTCTACCACCACCACGTCACCGCGCGCCCGGCTGCCGAAATCCTGCCAGGTCAGGTCAAAGAACTCAGCGGGGATGGAGCGATTGATGTCAGTCACCGGATTGCCACCCGCATCCACTGTGACCAGCAAGGGGTCGGCAAACATCAGCAGCGCACCCCCATTGCTCAGGTAGTGCCACAGCCGCGCCCACTCCGCCACACCCACATACCGGACCGGACCGGCCATCACGACCAGATCGGCCTCTTCGGGAATGCCTTCCCGCCAGTCCAGGGTCAGGATTCGTGCGCCCAGGCTGCTGAGCAAGCCGGCAAAGCGCGACGCGCCTTCGTCCGAGCGATCATAGGGGTGGGCTTCGTGATCATCCTGGGAGAAGTAAATGGAGTACCCATCGAGACGATATACGTCCTGCTGGCAGCAGACATCTGCAAACACCGGCATCCTGAGACCTACAACGCCCCCCAGCAGAAGCAGCACCAGAAGCCCCGTTTGCAGGAATAGCCTCATTCGGTGCATGTCTATCTCCCTCTCAACGCGATACCAGGATCGCTCTTGTGTGGATGGCAGCAATCACCCACACTATACAGCAGAATGCCGGGTCTGCGCGCGCAATGCACGCTATCTTGGCTCAGAAGCACCCCTCTGATCCCGCCTCGACCCTCACCCCACTTCAATATTGTCGTCGCTGAGTGCCCGCCGGCCCTGGACACGGCCAACAACTTGTTTCACAACCGGCCAGCCTGATATGCTGCCTGCTGCGCGGTCATAGGCCCAGCAGAGCAAGGAGTTGTACAGGTAGTCATATGGCTCCGGGTAGAGCACAATGTTTCCGCCAAAGCCCAGCTTATAGGTGGTTGGAGACTGATGATGCGACGCTGGCAGGGGCTGGCCCTCCAGAATCAGGCGCGCCACGCTCGGATTAATGCCTTCCATGTCAAAGAAACTGTACCCCTGGCAAGCCGCCCATTCCATGGTTGCCCAGTCCAGGACTCTGTTGGGCTGACAATCTCCGTGCGCGCCCGACCAGCCAATCACCTTGCTGATCACCGTGTCGGCAAACGGCACAACCAGCACCGCCGACACATCTTCACCCCTGACCTGCGCGATGAACAACCGGACGTAGCCATGCGCGCCCAGCACGCGCCACATCGTCGTGAAATACTCCAGCGGATATGGCGCAAAACCGTGTCTCCGGCTGGAAACAGCATGAAGCGCCCAGAACAGCGGGATGTCCTCGCCGGTCCCTTGACGCACCGTCACGCCCCGGCGAATGCCTCGCCGGATGCCTTGGCGTGTCGTGGCATGCATGGCGGACATGATGCATTCCAGGCCATCCCTCAGATCAATCACCACGCTGGCTGTCGGCGCAACAGCCACCCGCCCAGGTCGGAACCCCAATGCAGGCAGGCGGTCAACCAACACCGCGTCCTGCTTGGGTGGCTGCACGGTCAGCACAACTACGCGCTGGCGGCGGCTGAAGCAGCATAGCTCATGAACGATCTGCTCCAGGTATTCGCTCGCATCGTCTCTGGCCAGCGGCCCGTTGGTAACATAGCCCACGTGCAGCAGGGGAGTCAAGCGCCGGTACAGCACCTGCGCCCCCGCGACAATCTCACCCCCTCGCTCAGAGTGACCCGCGCAGCCTGCCACCCCAGGGTGCGCTTGACCTGCGCCCACAGGCTGGTCTGGATGTGCTGACCGCCCGGCGCACGCTCTACAAACGCATCCCATGCCGGATGACTGTCTCCCAAGTGGCAATGTACAGCCTGTGTTGACAAGGTCGTGGTCTCTCCACCTTTCGGGAGCAAGCCCGGCCCATGCAACCCTCTTAGCCTTAGTGGCCTCTATGCCACACGCTATCGAACAGGCGCTTGACAAACGGCTGGGGGTCACGCAAGCTCAAAATAGCGTGTACATGCGGCTTGAGATAGGGGCGAACATACTGCGACCACCGATAGCGTTCCTGGCGGTAGCTCTTGACGCTGTATCCGATATCGCGCAACTCATCAATCCAATAGACGCCCGTCCGATACTCGCTGGCCTGAGGGAGTATGCCGTTGACCAGATGCTGGTAATGGAGCCAGGGGAAGTTCATCCCGCACTTCACGGCCAGCAGTGTGGAGAGATTGTGCCTGCCGTTCACTTCCATGAGCTTGTGGACCCCATCGCGCGGGTCTCTCTTGAACTCGGTGCAGGCGTATCCATAGAAGCCCATCGCCCGAAGGATTTTGCGCCCCGGCTCGATCACCTCTGGAATCACCTTGCTCACAATCACGCGAGGAGAGCCGAACGTCGGTGGAGCGCTGCGAATCTTCTGCGCTGTGAACTCAACCAGAGGCTCGCCGTCCCAGAAATAGGCGTTGTAGTTGACTCCGCAGTCGTCGCCGCCGGGGATGATCTCCTGTAGGATGACATCCAGCCCTGCCCGCGCCGCTTCCAGGTAGACCTCTACCATCTGCTGCGCCGTCTCTACCTGCACCATCTTCCGCTTGAACACCGCATAATAGAGATGGCTCTGGCACGGCTTCACCAGGCAGGGAAACTCGATCTGCTGGGCGAACTGCTCTGCTTCGGCCACAGACTGCGGGACGATAGTCTTCGGAGCAGGCACGCCGTTGGCATCAGCCAGGGCGTAGGTACGCTTCTTGTCCACGAACAACTCGGTGATCGCCCATTCGGTGAATCCCAGCCTGTAGTGCGGCTTGAGGGCGTCCACATGCCGGGACACAGCAGACAATGCCGCGTCCGAAGTGGGAAACATCGGGCACCCCTCGAACCGGGGAGCCAGGTCAAGAAGGGCGCTGATGAAGGCTTCCTGATCTTGCACAGGGTGTGGGACAAGATGGCGCTCCTGGACGTACCTGGACGTGTAGCCCATATCGCGCTTCTCATGATAGAAGACAACGCTGGGCACGCCCATTTGCCCAAGCGCGCGGATCACGCCCAAACCCATCGTATGACTGGACACAACGACTGCCGGTTGCATTGTAAGGGTATCCTCTGGAGTTGTCAGCCTCTTTCAGAGCAAGACTTTGCGGACTCTACTGCTCCCATCCGCCGACTTCTGGAAGCACAGCACAGGCTCAGGTGCCCACCGCGGTGAGAGAAAACGATACATGAAGGTCATGAAGTAACGGTACGCCAGCGCCTTGGGCCTGGAACGGGCGAGACGCTGCCTGTAATGGGCGCTCTCGGCAGGCAACGGCATGTACACGACGCGCGGGGAGAATCCAAACGAGCTGACGAATTCCAGCAAGGTCTTGTAGGTGAAGTAGCGGACATGACCATAGAACTCGTAACGAGTGCGCTCGTTTCCAGACAGCGGGTTATGAAAGGTTTCGCCCTTAAGCACCAGGCGCGGCAGATACAGGATGGACGCGTAGTTGGGCGTCGAAATGTACAGATAGCCGTCATCGCTCAGGATGCGATGCACCTGGCGCAGGAAGTAATCGGGATGCAGCAGATGCTCGATCGTCGCCAGGGAGATGGCGGCGTCGAAGGTGCCATCCTCGATGGGGTACGGCGTCTGCTCATCGTCCAGGTCAAAGGAGACTGTCTGGAGTCCCAGCTTCTGGAGAATCTTCAGGCAGGTAGGGGTGATGTCGTTGCAGATGATCTCCGCCGGATAGCCATTCTTGATCCGCTCGCCCACCAGACCAACCCCCGCAGACAGGTCAATGATGCGCTTGTGGGCGCGATCCTCGAAAATGGCCGGGAAGACGCGGTGTCGCTCGTGAAAGCTGGGGTACTGCTCGACGCTCTCAATGCCCGCCAGGCGTCTTTCTTCAATCTCAACCGCGCTGGTTCTCATGTTGTCCACCTTTTCCTCGTCAAAGCCCACCGGCGTTTCAGCGCTCGCCGCCCCGGATGGCGCGTTCCACACCGGTCAGAAAATAATGTCCTGCCCCGATCTGGAGAAAAGAGTGCGGGCGTCCGTTCAGCGTCACTTCCTCTGTCGCGGGGGCGAACAGCGTCACTGCTCCAGACAGATTGCCAAACACCGAAACTGCGCTGCCGCCGAAGACCGCCTCGAAAACAGCGCCCGTGCCCAGGCCTTCGATCAGCGTCTGATCGCCAGCAGTGGTATCCGTCAAGAACGTGCCATCGTAGATGAACAGCCTCTCAAGCGTATGGCCCGGCCCCCAGCCGACAACGGCGATGCGCCCATCGAAGCGGTAAGGGCCAATCTCAATGGGCGACTGGGGTTTGTCGAAGGACAGCACTACGTCAATCACCCGCTGGCTTGCATCATGGGGTTGCAGGTGCAGGACGACCGCCTCGGACGTTCTGTCCATCAGCGTCAGCGTCGGACGGGCGTCCCACTCCTCGCTGACTGTAGGGTACAGAACGCTGGCGAAAAGAACCGAGTCCGAAGGAGACTCAGGACGGACCCGGACGTAGGGGATGGCATCGGCTCCCATGGTCGCCACGAAAGGCTGAGGCGCAGCAAACCCGATGCCGAGCAACTGGCCGTTGTCGCCGTTGCCCCGTATCCATGTCCCTTCCACCGAGGCCCCGGCCTCAAGGTGCACGACCCACTCTACCTGGTGCGGGGCGTTGGCCTCAATGCGGTCGAACATCACCAGGTAGTCCGGGCGGATGAACAGCACGTATCTGGTTACGTCCTGCAGCCCCTCGATATTGCTGTAACGTTGGGTTGCATCAGCGACCAGGAAATTGAAGTGTGCCGAGTCGGCGGTTGCTTTCAGGAAGCCCTCAGAGTCAGCGAAGTCCTCCGGGAAGCGCCAGCTACGGTTCGACGGCGGGGCGGATTGTCCCTCGCCATCAATCAGCAGCGTGTTGTGATAGGGGGTATCGTGGCGGCCCACCTCGGAGTCCTCCGGTGCCAGCCAGCCATTTTGATAGATGTAGAAGCTGTTGGTGTCCTCGTGATCGTGCCCAACGTTGAGCTGGCAATGCGTCTCCCTGCATGGAGTCTCCCAGGGGGACGCCTCCTCGACAAACGTGTTGAAAGCGAACTGCCCGCCATGCACGCCCGTTTTTAGCCCGAAGATCAGATCGTCGGCGGCCCAGCCCGTGCGCCAGATGACAGCGGAGAGATCGGGGAATGTACGAGAGCCGGGCAGATCAGTGGGTGGCTGAGGCGCGATCGTGGGGTCGTAGACAAGATACTCAAAGACGTACCAGGGGGCGGTATAGACATTGCTATCCCGACCCAATGCAGCAATGATCTGCTCAGTGAGCCATTCAGCATGGCCGTCGCCATATTCCTGGGCGTTGAAGCGCAACACGCTGTAGAGCGGGCGGTTGTTGACCCATCCCGCATCCAGGTTGCCAAAGGACAAGAGGACACCTGAGGCATCAGGGAGGTAATTGTACAGCCACCAGTAGGTGTAGTTGCGCAGGTAGGTGTGCGGCATCAGGTCAATGCCTGTCAGGTCTCTCATGGCGATCCAGAACGGCAATGACATGGTCAGCAGGTAGCCCTGATAGTTGAACCCTTCGTGCCAGCTTCCGTCCTCAATGCCTTCCAAAAACAACCGCCCTAACGCCAACCGATCCTGAGCCTGGTCAATCCAGAGCTGCGGATCCAATGGGCCGGCCTGGCAGTCTTCGGCCCCGCGAACCACATCCGACCGCACCCAGCCCTCTTCGGCCAGATGCCACCATGCGTGATCGTCTGTGCCCTCCATCTGCCCGATAGCCACTGCACTTTGTCCGGGCGCAAGCGTTCCAATGATCTCAGACGTCGAGCTGCTCCAGGCCCGGATATTCACCGCCGTGTCACCAGCGGGGAAGATGGTGCATTGGGCCACCAGGAAACCATCATTGATCAAGGCCAGTCCGGCCATGCCCAACGCGCTGTTGTTCACCCAGTAGTGGTTTTGCAGGTACGACTTGTGCCACCAGTTGCGCCACCCAAATTCGTTGCGCTGCGTGCTTGCCTCATACATGCGCTGCGCCCATTTAGCGAGGCTTTGACGCACAACATTCTGCTCGTCGGGAGACAGACGGTTATATAGCCAATCGTAGGCCAGCGCGCTGCCATACAGCATATGGGCCAGACTCAGGTCGCGCTGGCTCCGCTCGCTCCATTGTTCCCAGCCAGCATAGGTGAGGAGGTAAGTCTTGGCGAGATCGCAGTACGGGTCTTCCTCGGTAATCGCACAGACGAACGCCAGCGCAACCAGCCCGTTGCCGGCATTGCGGTAGAACCTCAAACCCTCGTCCGGCGGGCTTGCGGCTGGGGGCCGAGTGTCAAGCTGCTTGTCTGCGAAGGCCCGAATCGGTGCCCAGATGCTCTCGTGGGTGGTGAGTGCCCGCGCTCTCAGGGCCGGGAGGTCCTCGGCAGTGAAGAACAGGCGGGGGTGCCCGCTGATAGCTGCAAACGGAGAGGAGGCAGACCCCACCGTGCGATCAGACCCTCCTACCCACCCCAGGCCCATTACAAGCGACGTCACAACCAAGATCATCACCCGCTGAGCGGCCTTGCTGCCGACTCGCGCCCTAATCATCAAGTGCCCTCCTGCGTGCGTCGTCTGCCCGCTCCTGCACAGCAAGAGGCAGCCTGGCCTCCTGTGCGCCCAGCAGGGTATTTAACAAGGCGAAGTAACTCTGGCGCCGCTGCTGCTGGCGCTGAACCTCGACAAACGTTCGATCCATTTCCAGGACGAGTTGGGTGCGGCGGGCGGGGTGCTCGTACAGCGCGAGAACATGCTGTGCAAACTCCTCGGCGCTGCCCGGCTCGAAGAGCAGCAACGCCTTCGGGGAGAAGCCTTCCTCAAGCACGCGCAGCCGGGAGGCCACGACCGGCAATCCCATAAAGGCGTATTCGAGCACCTTGGTGGGCACCGCCACGTCCATGTGCGGATCCGAAATGGCCGTGTAGGTTCCAATGTCTGCCTGCGCCAGGTAGCGGGGCACCGCGTCCAGGGGAATGGCCGGAACCAGCTCAAGGTGGTTCAAGACCCCAAGCTGTTCGGCGCGCGCGGACAGCTCCTCTGAGTATGCAGTCTGCTTGCCGATGATCTGGAGTTGTATCCCAGGAATCCGCTCGACGAGGAGCGGCAGCGCATTGACCGCCACATCAAGGCCGTAGCGGGGCGCAATCGTCCCAGCGTAGATCAGCACAAAGCGCCGATCGCGCAGAAGGCGATCCTGTTCGTACCGCTGGCGGTCGAATAGCCTCGTGTCCACCTCATTGCCAATCACCGTGATCGCGCCGGGGAGCAGCCCCCGGCTCACAAGGCGCTCCTTGAAAATGGGGTTCGCGGTGATGATGGCATGAGCCAGCCGCGCCGACAGGCGTTCCTGCAAGCGCATCACGCGCACCAACCTGGAAGTCGCCGGCTTTGAGTACTTGGACATGGTGAATTCTGGCGTTGGGTCATGAATGTCCAGGATCAGCTTCGCACCCAGCAACCGGGGGAACAGCGCCGCGAAGATCAGGAAGTCCGGCATGTTGTGCACGTGAATGACCGGGTAGCGATTGCGCGCGTAGAGAGCCAGCAGCCGGATGGTGTACAAGATGAGCGCCAGCGCATATTCCACCACATAGCTGCCCGGCCCGCTGTACGCCCGGCTCACGGGGATCGTGAACACCCGCAGGCCTTCAAGGGGGGGAACGACAGCGTGCCGGGGAGCACTGACGCACAACACATCTACCCTGGCACCCGCTTCCACCAGGGCTTCGGCATAGGATCTGACACGTCCATCGTAGTAGTAGTACTGGTGGACGATCATGCACACTTTGAGATCAGCAGGGTTTGCCATAAGGCCAGTTCCATAGAACGCGCGCCAGGGAGCTTCGGATTGCGAATTGCGAATTGCGGATTGCGAATTGCGGATTTGGGTAGTCTCCCTGACGGATGTTGTTAGGCGAATCGGTCTGATATGACAGCGAGCTTCGTAGCGCTTTTGCCTGATCGACAGCGTGATCTTCGGTGATCCACCAGGTCAGAACTCTTGCCATCCTAACGCCAACGCTCAACAAGGAGACCGCCCGGATTTGACATTCTGCAATTCGCAATCCGAAATTCGAAATTCGAGCCGGCGCTTGCCCCCTCGCCTACTGCCCATTCAACACACTCTCGTACACTCCACGAATGCGCTCTGCCACGCTGACCAGGTCCAGGCGCTTGCGTTGCAGAGCTTCGCGCCCGTTGCTGCGCCTGCCCTCTGCCAGAACCGCCAGCAGCCCTTCGGCCAACGCCTCCGGCGTGCGCGGGCAGATACGACTCCCCTCGACGCCGGCCAACAACTCTGCCACATCGCCCGTGTTGACCGCGACCACAGGGAGGTTGCAGGCCATGGCCTCTTTGACAACGTTGGGCGATCCTTCGATATAGGAGGCGAGCAGCTCGACATCACAGGCATTCATCACCAGAGGCACTTTGCCCGGCGGCGTCGGGTAGAGCGTCACAAGCTCGATGTCTTCTCCTGCGCGCTGCGCGGCGATCTCAACGGCGGCCTTTGCCACCGGAAACGCCTTGCGCGGGTTCAACGGGTGGCCTGGAAAGAGCACGTATCGCTTATGCGGATCAAGCCCCAGGGCTGCCCTGGCTTCCGCAGGGTCCATCGGCTGGAATAGCTGCAGGTCCACGCCGTTTGGGATCACGTGGGCCTGAAGGGGGGCCACCACCCGCGCCATCTGCTCCGACTTGACGATCACCCCTTTCACCAGGCGAGCCAACCGTCTATTGGCCCGCACAACCATCCGGCTGAGCCAGGGAATGTGCCCTCCCGCCCTCGGTGTTCCCAGCAGATCCGACCCCATGAAGGACACCACGATGGGCCGGCGAAACTGCGTGCGAGCCAGCCAGCCACAATGACCAAAATGGGCGTGGACCAGATCGTAGGCCGGCGCCTCTGCCCAGAAGCCCGGCGCGGCCAGCGCGTACTTGAGCTTGCGCGTCCCCGTGACCTCGCACACGCCGATCTCGATCCCCAGGGCGCGCAGGGAGTTGATCTGGTGCACCAGCGGAGACATGGAGTTCGGGGCCGCTGAGGTGGGCAGCGGCAGCGTGACCATCAGAACGCGCATCAGAGCTCCCCTTCCCGGCTCTCGTCTTCCCCAGCGGCCTCCGCCTGTTCGGATGCTGTTGGCTGCGGGGCCATGATCGCGAGCAGGTGGTACAGGATCATCGCCAGATAGCGCGGATAGGCCCGATCGTCTCGCAAGAAGCCGTAATCTCCCCGTGAGTGGGGGAAGCTGCCACCGGGCCGCTGCGCGCGCAGCACATGGGCCAACGCCCGCTCCGCCAGCGGCGCATAGTCGCCCAGGCCCATCTGCTGCGCTCTGGCGAACGTGGCAGCCAGGGCAGCAGCGTGGTAGATCACTGTGCGCCGGGAATGAGAGCAATCGTAGTACGCGCGCCCATCCTCAGCGAGGCCATTGGCTACAAAGCTGACAATCGAGCGGATGATCGGCAGCGCAGAAGGATCGGACGTGACCTCGTAGTAGTGCATGATATGCAACGCCTGGAAAGCGTTGTACTGATAACACTGGAAATGGATGCGTTCTTCCTCCTCAAGGCCGCTGACCGCGTAGGGAATCTCGCCACTGGGCATCTGGACGGCGCGCATGAAAGCGACAAGCCCCGGACACCGCGCCAGATAGGTCGCCTCGCCCGTCGCCTGGGCCAGGTCCGCCAGGAAGCGCAGCAGCAAAGCGGAATTGTTGGGAACCCGCGCTCTGCGATCATTCGCAAAGTAGTTGACAGCGATCTGATCGCCATCCTGCAGATACCCGATCTGATCCTCCAGGTAGCTGTGCCATTGCAGCGCGGCATCCAGGTACTTTGTCTCCCCGGTGTGCCGGAAGCTCGCCAGCAGGCCAGTGGCCCCCCAAATGCCCTCGACAGTGGCCGTGCGCCCCTTCCACTCGCGCACCGGATAATCCCATCCCCCATCGGGGCGCTGCTGCTCAAGGATTGAGTCAGAGCACGCGCGCGCGATCTCTTCGAATCGCTCCTCCCCGGTGAGTTCGCGCAGGGTCCAGTTGTCCAGCACCCAATAGGCCTGCGCCTGGATGAAGCACACATCGTCCGACCAGGGCAGCCAGCTAAGGGCGCTCTTGACGAAGCGGAATATGCGCGAGTTCAGGCGAAGCCCTGGGTCAGGCCCCAGCAACTTCTGTTCCCGCCAATGAGCGGAAACAAGGTAGTCATGAAGGCGCATGGGGGCGGCAAGACGAGCTTCCATGAGCATTCCCCTATTCCTCGCGCCCGATCTCATCAATCCGGGCCGGATAGGCGTCTGGAGCCAGGGGCCGGATGAGGAATCCGCGCAACATCCCCGCCATCATCAGCACACGGCGCACCAACGTGTAAAGCGTCTGGTGAACGCTGCGCTTGCGGTACAGCATCAACAAAACCAGGGCAACCAGGGCCAGCCCCCACAACCCGAACCACGCCCATTGCTGAGTCACCAGGGACAGCAGCAGGCTCACGACACCGGCAGCCAGACCCAGGGCAGGCAAGCAGCCAAAGCCGCGCTCTGCGAGATAGCTCCAGAAGACTCCGCTGCCCAGGTGGTAGCGGAGAATCTGGCCAGGGCCGAGATACAGCCCGCGTTTCCACCGGGCGAGCAGTGTGGAGATCGCCTCATGTGGCTCTGTATAGTGGCACACCGCCGGACAGGCTAGCTCAACGACGCGATAGCCTCGCCGGCGAATGCGCACACAGAGTTCTGGCTCTTCATCGGAGTAGAAATGCGGGTTGAAGGCTCCCACTTCATTGAGCACCGCGCGTCGGTAAAGGGCCGCGCCGCCGCCGTGCTTCACATCAACCAGGGGGACAGGAACCTCTGCCCGCTCCACCACAAAGACATCATTGCGCTGTGTATGCAGAGGCCGGTCAATCACCAGCCCGGTCACTACGGCAACGTCTGCCTGCTGCCTCAGGACCTCCACCGCTTTCCCCAGCCAGCCCTGGCACAGCTCCATATCGCCGTCAAGGAACAGAACCAGGTCTCCTGACGTTGCGCTCAGCCCCACATAGCGACCGGCAGCCGCGGTGAGCCGTTGCTCCGCATGGAGGCGATACACCCGGATCGGGTAGCGCGCCGCCTGCGCAACGGTGCCATCGCCCGAGGCCGAGTCGATCAGCACGATCTCGCGCGAGGCGAAGTCGGCAGTTCGTTCGAGGACAGACTCGACCAGCCGGGCAACATTCCACTCCTGGTTCCGGGCAATCAGGACAACGGATAAGTCGGGCATAGATACTCTTTCGAATTCTGGCCATGCGCCCCAGCGCGCTGCCAGTGGCTGTGCGCCATTCTGGGGATAACGGTCTCAACTAACAACGCCAGTTCGAGATTCTTGCATAGCTGAAGCCGGCGAAGCACCGCCGCGATCATGCGTCGGCCCCCTCCTCTGCGAGCGCATCCACTACCCGGTGGGCCGCGCCCCGTGAACTGGGCCGCCCAGCAGAGCTTTTCTCTCTGCGCTGTGGGCTTCGCGGCGCTGCCTCTGTCTTCGGGCGATAGTCGCGGTGAGCATCGCTGTTCGGGGCGCAGTTCAGAACAATGTCAATGGACTCAACATCCAGGTTCGTCAACTGCTCAAGCAGGGCCAAAATGGTATCGCGGCGCACATGGCCCAGGCGCAAAACCAGCAGCACGCTGTCCACCAGCGAAGCGAGGATGGCCCCATCAGCAACCGCCAGGAATGCCGGGCTGTCAATCAAAATGACATCGAAGTAGTCGAGCAGGGTGCTGCGCAGATCGGCCATCGCCGCCGATCCCAGGAGCGCGAAAAAGTTCGGCGTCCAGGGGCCGCTGGTGAGCACGTGCAACCGTTCATGCTCGCTGAGGAGGATCGTCTGCCCCAGCTTGATTTCTGTCTCCCCTGCCAGGATGGTGCTGAGGCCGCTATCGTTAGGAAGGCTGAAGATCCGGTGAAGCGCCGGCCTGCGCGCATCCGCATCTATCAACAGCGTCTTATAGCCCGAACGGGCCACGGCCACGCCGAGGTTGGCGGTGACGGTGGACTTGCCATCGCCCAGCATGGCGCTGGTAATGAGCAGCACTTGCCGCGCAGACCGGCGGCTGCGGATAGCCTCTGGCGGGAACAGGCTGACGCTCAGGCGATGGACAGCCTCTTGTTGAATGGAAAAGTCGCTGAAGAAACCGGCGCGCCGCTGTCTGGACAAAGTGGGAATCTCGCCCAGGATAGGGGAGCCGCTCAAGGATGCGATCTGTTCTTTGGAGTAGAGGCGAGTGTCCAGCGCTTCCAGAATGAAAGCCAGGCCCAGCCCGCCAAACAGGCCCAGCAGGGCAGCCAGCCCCAGGATCAGCGGCTTCTGGGGTTGAGAAGGAGTCCGGGGTGTGCGGGCCGGCTCGACGACAGAAATGGACGGAGCCTGCAGCTCGACCAGCGCGCGAATGCGCTCATATTGCGCCAGCAAGGTGGTGTATCGTCCTTCGCGGAGCGTGAGCAGGTCACGCAGAATCTGAATCTGTTCTGCATCCGGGTAGTCCGCTCCGAGGGCCGCTTCGTAGTCCTGGCGGGTCTGCTCTAGCTCGGCCTGGCTTTGGGCCAGCTCTGCGCTGAGTGTGTCGCTGGTCGTTTTGCTCAGCTCTTCATAGCGCGCCCGTGCCTCCGCGATCAGAATCTCGCTCAGCGTATTGGCTGCATCACGAGCCAGCTCCGGATCGCTGTCTTCGACACCTATCTCAAGCAATTCTGTATTCGTGATCATCGAGACTGTTGCTTTGGGCGCTTCAGCGAGGTTGAGCTGTTGCGCGAGTTCGTCCAGCACGGGCTGGCTTGTCGCCAGGTTGGCATAGGTATTCATCAGGCGTTCGGCGTAGCGAACATCGTACTGAAGGTAATCAGTGGAACCGCTCGTGGAGGTCAGCATTCGCAGCGTCGCCGTCGCCCTGTACGTGGAAGGCAACTGCGAGCCGATCGCCAGCGCCACCACCAGGGCAGCGACAAGCGTGACGATGACCACCAGCTTGCGCCGTTTCAGAACTTGAAGATATCCTGAGAGTTCCACCGCGCGTTACCTTCCTGATGCATCCGCGCAACAAACCACCAGCCCGACCCAGGCGAGCTATCCGCCCTCGGAACCACCAGTCGGCGCAGAACAGGTCCGGGGCTTATGCTCCTGGCTGTTGAACCGCCGCTTTGCCCCCTTCAGCAACCAGGTTCTCCTTGAAATCATAGAGTCCATCGCGCACCGCCCAGCGTCCATCGCCTTCGGGGCAGATCAGCTCGCCGGCCTCCTCCTGCAAGAGGGCGCCGCACAGTGGGCATTTGAACAGCGGGCCGTCCAGGGCAGCAGCGGGCGCGCTCTCTGTCGCAAAGTTCAGCGTGAACACGCTCGGCGAGTAGAGGGCGATCTGCCCGGTGGGCTGCGCCAGCCGATCCAGGGCCACCAGCACGCTGAGGGGCACCAGCCGCTTCAGTATGCCGACACGAAAATAGGAGACCGCCAGCTTGCGCCGGGTTTCAAAACCGCATTCATGCAGGCAGCGCGCCATGTAATCGGGATGGAAATTGAAATAGAGCGCGTCAAATGCGACCGGCTCGCGATCAAAGGGACTCCAGGCCTGACGCCTGACCAGGAAGCGCAGGATGGATTTGAGATGGCGCTTGCTGGCGTATTCCAGCACGAACGGCGCACCAGGGGCGAGCACAGCGCGGGCCTGCCGCAGCGCTGCGCGCACGTCGGCCATGTGGTGAATCACGCGCTCCATCACGGCGGCGTCGCAGCTTCCGTCGGCCAGGGGCAGACGATAGATGTCCGCCGCCACATAGAGATAGCGGCCATCTCTGCCCAGGCGCGCCTGGGCATCGCGCAGCATCGTGCGCGAGTAGTCCAGGACGACGACCTGATCATAACCGTCCAGCTCGCGGGTCATCCGCCCGAAGCCCGCGCCCAGGTGAACCACCCTGCGCCCGCGCGGCGGGAGCAGGCGGCGCAGCGCGATATGCTCCGTCTGATCTTCGTAGTTGCGGGGTTTGCTCTCCCAGAAGCGGTCGCGATAATCCGACCCCTCATAGTCGCAGACTGGTGGCGTGTCCATCATAGGCTTAGCTCCAACGCTCTTGAAGGTGCCAGGTGATATGCTCAAATACCAGTGTTGTCAGGCAAACAACCGGTAGAGCGCATCCCCGGCCTTTTCGGTGATGTCATCCGGCACTGTCTCGTCCGTGAACAGGTCTGTCAGCTGCGGCAAGAGCGCCCGTGCCTGCTGGACATAGGGTGCAGCGCCGTTATGTGGAGTATATTCCAGAAAGTGGATCGTGCGCTCCTCGCTGGCAAACTTGCGCTTGTACTGCAACAATCCGGTCTGATCCCAGTCACTCAGGCCGAAGTCAAATCGCTGCAGCCCCTGGGCCTTTGCTTGCTGGATGCCCATCCAGACGAGCAGATCGTTGGGCCGATAGCTGAGGTTGGTCAGGGCCGAGGCGTTGAACTTGTAGAAGAGCGTATCTTGCCAGCGCAGGAAGACAATCCCCGCCACCACCTCCTCCCCCTGCAGGGCGAGCAGCACCATTCCCTTCTGAGGCTCCATGAAATGTTGCCAGATGCTCTCGAAAAAACGGTAGGGCTGGGCGACCAGATGGTATTTGTACTTGCGCACGCGCAGGTGCATCTCAAAGAACGCGCGCATCATGGACGGATCCTCGGCCATCACGATGCGGAGGTGGTTCTGCTCCGCTTTCTTGATGGCGCGCCTGGCAGCGCCGTTCAGGCTCATCCAGAGCGTGTCGAGATCAGGTCGCAGGTCAATGCCGTGCCACCTGGCCCGCTTGAACTCCCTCAGCCGCCCATTCGCCAGCGGCAGCGCATTGTGCAGGCAGCGGAAGATGACCGGCACGCCCTCGGCAACAAGTTGATCGAGGAGCAGATTCCACTGCTCTGCGCTTTCCACCAGCGGGTCGAGGTAATCGCAGAATGGCAGCGACACGATCCGCTCGCCGCGCAGATCGGAGATTCGACAAAACGGCAGGCCCGCCTGCGGCGCTCCATCGGCGTCCACTACCAGGTGCGCCTGGATGTCGAATCCATAGGCGTCGGTGAGCACCCGCAGCCACTCCACCGAATGAAAGACGCTGCTGGGGTATTGGTGCACCAGCGTCTGCCAGCGAGCGTCGGTGCGCGGGTCTACAGTGATGACGGACATAGCCAACCTCTTGTGACGGCTCGCTGCCGCCCGGCGAATGGAATCCCCGGAGGCCCTTACCCTCCGGTCTCCAACTTCATAAACAGAGAGGGGGAGTCACGTTTGTGGCTGAGTCCCCTCTCCGCGCGCCAAAACAGACGCTTCCAATCCGCAATTCGCAATCCGCAATTCCACGATCAGCCGACCGCGTGCAGCCGGATATGCTCCGCGAGAAACGTCTTGATTGTGTCGGCGACATAGGCGATCTGCGCAGGCGTTAGCTCAGCGTACATCGGCAGCGACAGTATTTCTCCGGCGCTGTGCTCGGTCACCGGGAAGTCGCCCGTGCCGTAGCCCAGGTCGCAGTGCGCAGCCTGCAGGTGAACGGGCACCGGATAGTGGATGCCCGTGCCGATGTTCCGCTCCTTCAGGTGAGCCTGTAGCGCATCACGAGCGACGGTGCGGATGACGTACAGATGCCACACTGCCTCGGAGTAGTTGGCTTCCACCGGCAGGCGGATGCCATTGCCGCCCAGCAATTGCTGGTACAGCCGGGCATGAGCGCGCCGCGCGGCGTTCCACTCGTCCAGGTGCCGCAGCTTGATGCGCAGCACAGCGGCCTGCAGCGTGTCCAGCCGCCGGTTATAGCCCAGCAGGTCGTGATAATACTTCGCGCTCTGGCCGTAGTTGCGCAGCTTACCGATCGTGTCGGCGATGTCCGGGTTGTTGGTCACCACCATGCCCCCGTCGCCGAACGCACCCAGGTTCTTGGCCGGGTAGAAGCTGAAAGCAGCGGCGTGGCCCAGCGAGCCGGCGCGCCGCCCTTTGTAGCGCGAGCCGTGCGCCTGGCAGGCGTCCTCGATGACGATCAGGTTGTGCTGGTGGGCCAGGGCCAGGATCGGCTCCATGTCGGCGGGCTGACCGTAGAGATGCACCGGCATGATCGCCCGCGTGCGCGGCGTGATCGCCTCCTGAAGCTGGAAGATGTCGAGCGTGTAGGTGTAGGGGTCTACGTCCACCAGCACCGGGCGCGCGCCCGTATAGCTGATGGCGAAGGTCGTGGCGACGAAGGTGTTGGCCGCCGTGATCACCTCGTCGCCGGGGCCGATGTCATAGGCGCGCAGGATCAGCTCCAGCGCCGAAGTCCCCGAATCCACCCCCACCGCGTGCGCCACCCCGCAGTACGCGGCAAACTCCTGCTCGAACAACTCCACCTCTTCGCCGAGGATGTAGCTGTTCGAGCGCATCACCCTGGCCAGCGCCTCGTCAATCTCCTGCGCAAGCGGCAGGCGCTGGGCGGTTAGATCAATGAACGGCACCCGTACTGGTTCGGCGCTCATAAGTGCTCTCCATGACGACTCGGGCCGGTTTGTCCTCGGCCTCCTCCCACTCAAGCTCGACCGGCGCGCCACGCTGCGCAATCGAGCGTCCTACCGCTTCCATCACCCGCACGACATTCAGACCTTCAAGGCCGTCGCTGAGCGGCGGGCACCCCTGGCTCACGCACTCCACAAAGTGCAGACACTGCGTCTTGAGCGGCTCGCCAAAGTCAATGTTCGGGCTGCTGATCTCGCCATCGCGGATGGAGAAGTGGTACTCCTCGTAGGTGGTCGGCTCTGAGCCAACCGGCGACGCGGCGATGCCCTTGTCGAAGATGCGCACGCGCTCCAGGGGGTTGAGATCGTCGAAGACGATGCGCTTGTCGCTGCCAACCACCACCACTTCGCGCACCTTGAGCGGATCGGCCCAGCTCACATGCACATGGCCGAGCGTCTTGTTGGGATAGCCCAGCACCATGAAGCCCACGTCCTCGCGGCAGTTGTGCAGCACCTGCGTGCCCACGGCGCTGACCCATTCAGGGCGCGCGCCGAGCAGATAGTTGAAGATGGACACGTCGTGCGGCGCCAGGTCCCACAGGGCGTTCACATCGAAGCGCACAGGGCCGAGATTCGTCCGGCGCGCGTACAGGTAATACAGCTCGCCCAGCGCGCCCTCGTCAATGTACGATTTGATCTTGCGGACAGCGCCGTTGTACAGGAAGATGTGCCCCACCATCAGCGTGAGGCGCCGGGCCGCAGCCAGGTCAACCAGCCGCTGCGCGCGCTCCGTAGAGGTGGCCATCGGCTTCTCAATCAGCACATGCTTGCCGGCCTCCAGGCAGTGGCGCGCCACGTCGTAATGCGCCGTGGCGTTGGTGCAGACCACCACCGCGTCCACACCGGGCAGGCGCAGCGCCTCCTCCAGATCGGTCGTCAGCACAGGCTCCGGAAAGCGCCGCCGCAGCTCGTTCAGACGCTCGGCGCGTTGGTCGCACATGGCCACCACGCGCGTTTCGGGCATCTCGGTGAAGTTGCGAACATAGTTCACCCCCCAATACCCGCATCCCACAATCAAAAGTCCCATTTGGTCAGCCATTGCACACCTCATTGAGTACAAAAAGCCCTGAGCACCTCACCCGGCACCTCGCCCCGACAGCACCGCCAGCGGGGTCCGCAGCAGGATCATGGTATCGAGCCACGGCGATTGGTTGCGGACATACGCGATGTCTAGTTCCATCTGTTCGTCGAACGAATTCTCGCAGCGCCCGGAGATCTGCCACAGCCCGGTCAGCCCTGGCGTGGCGGCCATGCGCTCCTTATGCCAGTCCTTGTAGTCTTTGAACTCGTAGTGCGGGACGGGGCGCGGCCCGACGATGCTCATCTCGCCGCGCAGGACGTTGATCAACTGCGGCAGCTCGTCCAGGCTGGCGCGGCGCAGGGCGCGGCCCACGCGCGTGACGCGCGGATCGTTCACCAGCTTGTAGACCGCCGCACCGCTCACTTCTGCTGCATCTGCCACGCCCGACGTATAGGCGTGGATGTACTGCTCGTGCAGCGTCGGGTCAGCATCGCAGATCATCGAGCGGAACTTGATCATGCGGAAGCTGCCGATCTCCCAGACCGTCCGCCCGCCGACCGTGCGCCGCCGGCTGCCGACTCGCTCCTGCACGAAGAAGACTGAGCCGGGAGTATCCAGCTTGATCAGGATGGCGATGAGGGCCAACAAGGGAGAGAGGCCCAGCAAGAGAAGACAGGCCAGGGCAATATCCGCTACCCGCTTGCACAGGAAGTAAAGACGCCGTTCCATCTGGATAGCAGAGACCACTGTCTGCGCCTGCATCAACTCCCAACCTCCCCACACCAACCTGGTGCCTTGTGCCAGTGTTGAGCACTCTGAGATCAGAGGGATGAGATGCCACTAACGATGCTGTGCACCCACCGCACAGCACATCCTGAACCTATGAGCTTTGCGGTGAGTGATGAATCAAGCTGGCACGTGTCAGACCGGATGGCCCGCCACGGAGCACTACTTATAAGCGGAGCAGTCAATCAGCGACGCGCTGTGACATGACACGGGGCTGCGATGTAGGCTGCGATGCGGCGAACCGTGGGAAGGGGCGGCAGCACCCGCTGGCTGACCGCCATAACTCCCCTGGTACGTCGTGTGAGGCACTCAGGCGCTGTCGGCTCCATCCGGCACAGCTTAACTTGACGGACGAAAAAGCTCACGGTACCTGTCTGTGCGAAGACCGGGCAGCTCTGGCTCTCAGAATTGCGCTCATCTCCACATTCATCATAGCATGGTTTTAGTGTTTTGATAATAGTAGAAAGAGTATAGAATTGCTGAGATTCTTGAGACATCGTGAAATTAGTAAAAGGCTGGCCGGGCATCAAGCTCGGCCAGCCGGGGATTGCCCTCGTAGACGTCCCTCAAGAGGACGCCCGGAGCAGCATTAAGGCACCAGCGTAGGGGTCGGTTCCTGCCCGGGGGGATCAGGCGGCGCAGGCGACGGCGGCTCCTCCGTCGCAGTCGGTGCCGGGCTGGGCAGCGCGGTTGGCGGCTGCGTGGGCGCTGGCGTCGGCTCCGGGGACGGCGTCACGGTAGGCACCGGGATCGGCGTTGGCGTTGGCATTGGCGTTGGCGTTGCCGTCGGCAGCGGCGTGCTGGTCGGGGCCGGAGTCGGGGGCAGGGGCGTGCTGGTAGGTGGCAGCGCCAGGGCCAGGTCTTCGACGCGCAGCTCGTCAATCCAGACTCCCCGCGCCGTCTCGCTGTTGGCCACGGGGCCGCCCGTCTCCAAACGGAAGCGCAGCCCGATCACCATGCCCCGGTAGAGCGTCAGATCAAGCGTGTGCTGAGTCCAGTCGCGCACCGTCCCCGCGCGCTCGGCCAGCGCCACCCAGGTTCCGCTGCCGGCGATGGTCAGGTCAACGGCCAGCGTATCGCCGCTGCTGAGCATCTCGCGCGCCCAGAAGGTCAGGGAGGGCTGCGCCGCCCAGCGCAGGTCAAGCCAGCTTTCGGCGGTCAGGGTGCTGCGCTGCCCGCGCTCCTGGCTGGCGGCGAACCACGCCGCGCCCTGGTAGGCGGTCTGCGCGTCGTGCCGCCACGCGCCGTCCGCCGTCCAGCCCGCGCCGGTGTCGAACGTCTCAACCCAGGGCAGCAGCAGCGCAAGGGGTGTCGCCGTCGGCGTGAGGGCGGGCAGCGTCACCAGCGGAGCCGTCGGGCTGGCCTCCGGCGTGGGCGGCGCGATTTCGGTTGGCGTGCTCTCGGCTGGCGCGATGTCCGTCGGCACAGTCTGTGTCGGCGGGAGCGGCGTCTCCGGGGGCGGCGCGGCCAGCTCAACGACGGCGAAAGCGTCCACCGCCACCGTGCCGCTCGCGGCGAAGAGGCGCGCCGTGTGCGGCCCTTCGCCCAGGTTGCTCAGCGAGGCCACCAGCCCGAAGGCGCTGTCCGCCGTCGCCGTATCGCGCGTCTCCAGCAGCACGCCGTCCACTTCGATGCCCAGCGCACCCAGCGCCGGGTGCCCGACATAGATCACGTCCAGGCGCGGCCCGCTGAAGGTCAGGGTCAGCGCGTCGGCAGGGCTGCCGCTGCTGAAGACGTAGGCTCCGCCGCTGGCCGCGCCACTGGCGTAGGCCGTCCAACCGCCAGTCTGCTGGACGTAGCCGCTCTCCGCCTCCAGCAGAACCAGCGCAGGGAGCGCCGTTGGCGGCGGGGCGAGCGTGACGGTAGGCGTCGCAGCCAGAGTTGGCGTGGGCAGCGGCGTCGGCTCGACGAACGGCGTCGCGGTCGGCTCCACGTTGAGCGCGTCGCCCGTGATGCGGCCATTGGCCGGGTCAATCGTGGCCGGAGAAGCTGGCGCGCTCGCTGGCGCAAACGCCGCAGGTGCACCCGTATCCACCTCGATCACCAGCTCCGGCGGGTTGATCGCGGCTTCTTTGCTGTAGTAGTACACGCTGTTGCTCGAAGTGCTGTCCAGCCCGAAGCTGTACGTCCCGTCGCCGCTGATGGCCGCCGTCACGTCCAGCTCGATCCACGTGTTGTTGGCCACCGCGCCCGCTAAGGCCAGGGGACTGTTGCCCAGGGCCGGCGCGTTGTTCCAGGTGATGCCCAATTCGTTCCAGGGTCCGCCGGTCAGATACTCGTTGGACACGGCGTAGACGCGCCCGCCGTCAGGCCCGCCGTCATAGGCGAACAGGCGCAGCGTGGCCCGCGTCACCGCCCCCGACACGCCGCTCACCGAGAACTTGAGGTAAGTACGATAGGCCTCAACATCGGTCAGCCGCGTGCGCAGGTAATTCCCAGTGCCATAGTTCTTGTCTGGACTGGGCGAATAGACGCGCGCATCGTCGCTCGGCGCAAAGCTCAGCAGCGAGGGCGGCACCGGCGTATTCGTTGGCGTCGGCGTGTCCGTCGGCGTAAAGGTGGGCGTGAAGGTCGGCGTGTCCGACGGCGTCGGCGTCTCAGATGGAGTCGGGGTCTCTGTTGGCGTCAGCGTCTCGGTCGGCGTGTCAGAAGGCGTGGGGGTATCCGACGGCGTCGGCGTCTCAGATGGAGTCGGGGTCTCCGTTGGCGTCAGCGTCTCGGTCGGCGTCGGCGTCTCAGATGGAGTCGGGGTCTCCGTGGGCGTCGGCGTCTCGGTCGGCGTCGGCGTCTCGGTCGGCGTGTCAGAAGGCGTCGGTGTGTCAGAAGGCGTCGGCGTCTCAGATGGGGTCGGTCTCCGTCGGCGTCAGCGTCTCGGTCGGCGTCGGCGTCTCAGATGGAGTCGGGGTCTCCGTGGGCGTCGGCGTCTCGGTCGGCGTCGGCGTCTCGGTCGGCGTCGGCGTCTCGGTCGGTGTGTCAGAAGGCGTCGGCGTCTCAGATGGGGTCAGAGTCAGCGTCGGCGTGGGCGTCTCTGTGGGGGTTGGAGGTATCCCCGTATCCACCTCGATCACCAGCTCCGGCGGGTTGATCCCCGCTTCTTTGCTGTAGAAGTAGACGCTGTTGGTCGAGGCGTTCTCCAGCCCGAAGCTGAAAGTGCCGTTGCCGCTGACCGCCCCCGTCACATCCAGCTCGATCCACGTGTTGTCGGCCACCGCGCCCGCCGCAGCCAGGGGCGCTCCGCCCAGCGCCGGGGCGTTGTTCCAGGTCAGGCCCGACTCCAGCCAGGCACCGCCAGTTACGTAGTCGTTCGACACGGCGTAGACAGTCCCCCCGTCGGGGCCGCCATCGTAGGTGAACAGGCGCAGTGTGGCCCGCGTCACCGTGCCCGACACGCCGCTCACCGCAAACTTGAGGTACGTGCGGTAGATTTCTGTGCTGTGCAGCCGCAGGCGAAGCTCTGCTGTGGAGCCATAGTTGCTGCCCGGATTGCGCGAAAGCACCCGCGCATCGTCGCTGGGCGCAAAGCTCAACAGCGACGGCGGGATGGGCGTATTCGTCGGCGTCGGTGTGTCCGTCGGGGTGAATGTGGGCGTGAAAGTCGGTGTGTCCGTTGGCGTATCCGACGGCGTGGGTGTGTCAGAAGGCGTCGGCGTGTCGGAGGGCGTGGGCGTATCAGAAGGCGTGGGCGTGTCGGAGGGCGTCGGCGTGATAGAAGGCGTCGGCGTGTCAGAAGGAGTCAGAGTCACGGTCGGCGTATCGGTCGGCGTCGCCGTCGGCGGCGGCTCCCCGCCCGACAGATCGAGGAAATTGTGATAGTAGAAGCGCGTGGAGTTGTTGCTGGCAATAACCACCAGGCCGGTGGCGCTGTTCACCGTCTGCTTGGTGGAGGATGGATCGTTGGTCTTGGACGTGGTGGACTTGCTGATGAAAACTTCGCCCTTGCCCGGCGGAAACGCGATGGCGTTGATGTCGCTCTGTTTATGGTAGACCACCCCGCCGCTCTGCCCGGACGTGGCGAACATATGCACCACGCCGTGCTCTTCGTCGAGCACCACAATCGGGCGCGTGTGGCTATCGTTGCCGGTGCCGAACGTATAGCGCGTCCAGCCGCCCGCCACAGCGCGCACATAGAGCACAATCATCGGGTTGCTGCCGGTCAGGCTGGTTTTGGCAGCTATAAACAAGCGCCCCTGGCTATCCGTAGCGGCGTTCAGGTGATCGTCCGCCTGCCCGCTGCCCTGAATGAGCACCTCTTCCTGCCAGGCGGAGTCGGGCGCGCCGTCGTTGTGGATGGCCGCGTACATGGCGTCCGCAATCTGGTTGCTCCACAGCACAGCGATCTTGTTGCCCTGGAAGGCGATAATCGTGGCGATGTCGTCGCTCGACACGTTGGACGCGCCGGAGGTGGGCAGCACAAAGGGCGTGCCCCAGATGGCGTCGTCGCCCAGGCTGTGGTTGACCAACACCTTGCGGCTCTCAACATAGGCCACCCACAGCGTGCCAGTCGAGTCTTTGGCGATGGTCAGCGCCTCGGACTTGCCCTGTGTCACCGTGACGGGGAAGCCGGCGTCGAGGCTGTACTGCTTGGCAGCGCTGTTATAGCTGTAGCGGTAGAGCCGCCCCCAACCGGACTGCGTGGTCGCCGCCGCGCTGGTGGTGAAAACATTCGACACGACGTAGAGCTTCTGCGCGCCCGCGTCCCACAGCGCATCCGCCTTGGTGGATTCGCGGTCGTCGGCGGGCGTGCCCATATCCGCCCATGTTTGCGTCGTCCAGTCCAGCCGGTAGATGCGGTATTCGCCGCCTGCCGTGCTGTACAGAATGCCCCACCAGACGCCGTCATTCCACCACAGCTTGCTTTGCGGCTTCTCACCAGTCGGGGAAGAGGTCGCCGACGAGCCATAGCTGAAGTCTACATAGCCAACGTCGCCCTCCTGAGCCAGCGCTGTGGCTGGCGGCTGGAGAGCCAGGCCCCCGTTGGCGAGCAGGAACACCGCGACGGCGCCGACACCGAGCTTGAGCAGTCGGCTGAAGAATAGAGTCAGAAGGCGGCTTGGAGCACTCACCGAACACTTCCTCGTAACACACTAGTCCAGCCGTCGCGGACTGAGACAAGAGCTTGAGAAACAGACTGCTGTCAGTGAATGGATTAGAGTCGAATCAATACGCACTTCGGCACTATACCACATAATGATGATAAAAACCCGTTAAAAGTTGCAAAACGTTCTTAACAGACGCTGACCCTCACAGACAGGTGGCACACCGTCCGCCTGGGGCGGGCGCTATTCGCCCGTCCCCAGGCCAAGCTGCTGGCGCAGAGCCAGCGTATCGTAGCTCACCCACGCCTCGGCGATGGCCCCCTCCGCGTCGAAGCGATGGATCGCGATGAAGGTCATCTCTACCAGCTCTCCCGTCGGCGGGAAGTCATAGAACTCGCTGGCGAAGGTGCCTTGCAGCCGAGCCTGCACCGCCACGTAGTCTCCTTCGGCGATCACGCGCTCGGACGAAACCGCCAGGTCTGGCATGGCCCCGCGCAGCAGCAGCACGATCTCATACAGATCGTCGCGGGTCAGCGTCGGGCGATTCACTTCACTGGGCGGCAGGTGCGCGACGAATTCGCTGGAATACAGCGTTTCCAGCACAGCCACATCGCCGGCATTGAAAGCCTCCGCGATCACCCGTTGAATGGCCTCCTTGTGCGCCGCGAGCGCGTCGCCTGCCTCGCTGGTGTTTTCTGCCGCCGGCTCAGCGGGCGCGGTCGCCGTTGATTTCGCTGCGGAAGACGAAAAATCAGAGACAAGCAGGGCGACGATGATCACGACCAGTGCAGTCAGGACAATGACAGCCATCCCTGTCAAAAGTCGGTTGCGTAGCATGGCAGGCTCCTTTGTACGTTAGCACTTCGTCCGATCACGCCTTGTCGCCCCAGCGGGCGTCCACGTGACCTATTCCGATGGCGGGAGCACCGGCAGCCGCGAAAGGTCGGCGTTGGGCGTCACCAGGTACGCCGCCACCCACCCTGTATGGCGCGCATCCTGCACCCGAATCCAATCCCCGTCTGCGCTGCGCCCCAGCGCCGCCAGCGTCGCGCCAGTGTCGAGCCGGGTGAGGATCGCCGCGCTGAGACCCGGCCCGCCCCGCAGATTCAAGCCATTCGCCGCCCGCACAGTGACCAGCGTCTCCTCCGCCAGCGCGTAGTCGAAGGGCGCGCGCGTCTGGGCGACGCTCATGATCAGTGGCGTTTCCAGACAGTCCACCGGGCGGGCGTCCGCGCCGAATTCCGCGCCCAGGCACACCCCCGCCAGAGCGCGCGCTGACCCGGCCACGCGCAGCGGCACGCGCAGCTCCAACGCCGCGCCCACAGCCAGTGCCGCGTCGGAGACGAGCGCCTGCGTGCCGTCCGCTTCCGTCACGACGACACCATCCGGCCCGGCGCGCAACGTCCGCCCGCCAGGGAGCGCCAGCCCCACCCAGACGGGCGCTGAGGGCGCGCCGCGCGTGCGCAGCAGGACGTACAGGTAGCGGTCGTCGGCGAAGGCCGCCGCCTCCGCCAGGTCGTGCCCGGCAGCGGCGACATCTTCGCCATCCGAGGCAGACCGCAGACCGCGCCCTTCCCAGTCGGCGGGGTCGCCGTCCAGCGCCAGCCACGTCCACCCTGCGGGCAGCCCCGGCCACGACTCTTCTGGCAGCCCCAGCAGCCAGGCAGCAGTGCGCTGCGCGAAGATCAGATTGCCCGGATGGCGCGGCACCGTGCCATCGCGCACCAGACCATAGCCGTTCTGAAGCAGCTCGGAATCGCCCAGGATGACGATGCGCGCGCCCGACGGGGTGCTGAGCGCTCGCGCGCCAACGGTGAGCAGGCTGATGGGCACATCCAGCCCGGCGTTGAACTCCAGCGCGGCCACCGCCGGCGCGCTCGACGTGCGAAAGACGCCGGGTTCCGTCTCCCCATAGGCCGTGCCAGTCGCCAACAGCGGGGCGGCCTCGCTGCCCATGCCCAACGGGTCCACCGCCACGCTGCGCGCGCCCCACACCCACACCGGCACGCCGTAGCGGGCCAGCGGCGCGGTGATCGGCTCGCCTTCCAGCTCGGCGAATGTCAGCGCATAGGTGCCCTCAAGCGTCTCAATCGAGTCAGCAGAGGCCAGCGGCTCGGCCAGGAAAGTATTGCCGACCGCGATGCCGAAATCCTGCTCGATCAGCGGGGCCAGCCCGCCCCGGTTGAAGCGCGGGCGGACGTTGCTCCCGTCGAGGAAGAACTCCTCCGGGTCGAGCGCCAGCAACAGATTCCCGCCGCGCTCCAGGTATTGCCACAGGTAGACCGCCTGAAGTAGCGGCGTGCTGCGCAGGGGCCGGGCGACGACCACAACACGCGCTTCCTCCGGCAGCGGCGCGTCCAGCCGGACGAACTGCACGCGCGCCCCCAGGCCCCGGAACACGTCCGCAAGCTGGCTGATCCCCGCCGGGCCGACGTTGGTCATCGCCGCCGTGTTCAGCGGGCGCCGCCCTTCGACGATCACCACCAGGGGCCGCCCGCCGGTCTGCGCCCGCCCCACGTCGGTGCCGGTCGCCAGCAGCGCAACCAGCATCATCCCCGCCATCACCCACTGTAGGATGCGCATACGTCCGCCCTGGCTATTCCGTTCCGGCTGCGGGAGTCGGCGCGGGCGTGGGGAAGCTCAACGGGGCAGTCGCCGTCTCGTCGGCGCCGACCAGCCAGGCCACCGCCCGCAGCAGAAACTCGACATTGGCCGGGTAGACAAAGGCCGCCGTGTTGGGCGGTGACGTGCGCAGTCCACCGGCGTTGGTGGCGAAATCGCGGTCGCCGATGACCAGCACGCGGCTGCCGCTCGCGGCCTCCTCCGCCGCCACGGCCAGGGCCAATGCCTCCGGCGCGGTGTCCTGGTTGGCGGTGTAAGCCGCCTCACCGATCTCGACATAGGCGACGTAAGCCGTCTCGCCGTACAGCGTCCCGCCGCCAAAAATGAGCGGCGTCGCGGTGAAGGCCTGGATGGATGCATCGAAAGCCACCGAGCGCGCCCCGAAGAAGGCCAGGTCGCCCGTCAGCCCGGCGGTCACCGGGTGATCGGCCCGCGCTCCGCTGGCGATCACGTCGAGCGCCAGGGAGCCTTCATCAGCGGGTGCGACGATGACATCATCGCGGGCGCGGACGCCATAATCGGCCCAGGTGAGGATGAACAACCCGCGCGTGGCCTGTAGCGCCTTGTTCGCTTCGACGAGAGTCGAGCCGTCCTCGACGGTGGAGGTCACCAGCGGCTCGGCCAGCACCAGCAGCGCGCCGCCCTCCTTCAAGTACGACCACAGGCGCGCGCCCTGATAGTCGTCGAGGTCTTTGGTCGGCCCGGCGATGACCACCAGATCGGCGTCGGCGGGGATGTCGCGCCGCCAGTCGAGCACCTGGATCTCGGCTCCCAGGCTGACCAGCAGTCCGCCCAGCCGCGATAGCCCGTCACCGGAGCGATCAAATGGCGTGACCTCCTTGTTGTCCTCGCTGAAGTAGATGCGCGCCCCGTCCAGGCGCGGCGCGTCTTGCAGCGACGGCCCGGCCTGCAGGCGCGATGCGGTCGCCGCCGCGCCCAGCAGCAGGGCAACGACCGCGACGAATTGCAGCAGATACCCAGGATGACGACGAAACATGAGCTTTCCTTTTCGCTTGTTAGGCATATCTAGCAGGTTTTGAGTCAGGAGTCTTGAGTCATGAGATTGAGGCACCCTCACCTCATGACTCAAAACTCACGACTCGAAACCGTTCCTCACCGCAGCAACGCTCCCGCCAGCGACGCTGTCGCCGGCAGCATTTGTGCGCGCAGCGCGGCCAACGGCGTCCCCGCCCCCACATTGATGCGGCGCAGCCGCAGCGGATCGGCCCGGCGCAGGTTGTTGATCCCGCGCTCGGTGGTGAAGGCCAGGGCGAATCCAGCCCGTCCTAGCTCTGCCGCCACCTCCGCGCTGACGCCACCGCTGGGATAGGCGAAGATCGGCAATATGTCGCCCGCCTCGCGGCGCAGATCGTCCAGCGAGCCAAGCGCTTCGGCCCGCGCCCGCGCCAGAGAGACGCGATTGATCAGCGGGTGCGTCTGCGTGTGCGCGCCCAGCGTCACGCCCTGGGCGGCCAGGTCGCGCAGCGCGCCCCAGCCGAGCACGGTGGGCTGAGCAGGCGCGCCGGACGCGCCGCACACGACCTCGACCCAGGCCATCGCCGCATCGTGATCGAGCGTCTTGACGTGCTCGCGCAGCCGTTTGAAGGCGCGCCGCCGCTCGGCGGGCGTCCCCAGAATGAGGCGGCCCTCCGGCGTGTCGAGCACCTCTCGCGCCGGGTCGCTGAGGGTGGCGTAGAGCCGATCCCACCAGAAGGCGCGCTCCGGGTGATCCGGGTAGGCGGTCGGCACGAAGAGCGTCACCGGCAGCCCAAGCTGGCGCAGGGCCGGCCAGGCGTGTTCGGTGAAGTCCACGTAGGCATCGTCGAAGGTGACCAGCACAGAGCGCGGCGGCAGCGGCGCGCCCCCGCGCATCGCGTCGAGCACGCCCTGCGCGGAGACGACATGCCAGCGCGCGGCCAGGGCGCGCATCTGCGCGGCGAAGGCGGCGGGCGTCGCGCTGAGCTGCGCCGGGCTGAGATGCGGGCGCGCGCCCGGCTCGTCCACGCGATGATAGGTCAGCACAGCGAGCGTATCAGGCCGCCCGTCGAGCCGCTCCAGCAGCCCCACTGCGCCCGCAAATGCCGCGCTGTTCGCCAGCGCAGTCACCGCCCGCTTCGCAGTCCCCCCCCTCCCTGGCCCTTCCTTCACAGGGGGAAGAGGAGAATCCGGCGAGGCGCTCCCCTTCCCTCCGCTTGCGTGGGGGAAGGGGTCGGGGATGGGGAGAAAGTCCGTGCCCCAGAGATCGGCCCTGACAGGTCGTTCGTGACCCTGTTCCCCTGCCCTGCTTCCCTGCCCTTGCCCCGCTTGCGCAGCAGTTTGCGCGCGATCTGCGGCAACTCGGCCAGCGCCGGGCGCGGATCGTCCCAGGCGAAGCTGTCGGTGCGGGTGCGCGGGTCGAGCAGGCCCGGCAGCGCCGCCAGCGCCGCCCATCGTCCCGGCGCGGGCAGGAATGGGTGATGCCGCCGCCCGGCCAGCACAGCCAGCGTCCACACGATGTCCTTCTCCAGGTTGCGCGCCTTCACGCCAATCCGGTAATTCGTGTCCGGCGCAGCGGAGAGGGATGGCGGGCCGTTCAGCAGCAGGTCGGCCAGCCGCGCGGGAAAATCCATCCCGCTGAAGACGGCCAGCGGCAGCGACCCCCAGATGCGCCCGTTGATCTCCATCAGGCGCGGCCCCCGCGCGCCCACCTTGAACTCGACCATGATCAGCCCCGTCCACTTCAGCGCCGCGATCAGCCGCCGCGCATACTCGTAGAGTTGCGGGTCGAGGGCCACGCTCTGGCGCAGGGCGCTGGCCCCGCCGGTGACCGGCACCTCGTGCAGGCGTTTGTGCTGGAAGGCGGCCAGCGGCTTCCCCTCGTAGGCGAGCAGCTCCACGCCGTGCCCTTCGCCGGGGCAGTACTCTTGCAGCAACACGGGGCAGCGTCCCTCGAACTGCCCGACAACGCGCAGCAGGTCGTCGCGATCCGCCGCATAGGTCACTTCGAGCACATCCACGCCGCTGCCCTCGTCCACCAGCCGCGACACCTGCGGCTTGACCACGACCGGCCAGCCGAAGTCCCCGGCCACTGCGTCGGCCTCGGCGGCGGTGCGCACCTGGCGCGTCAGCGGCACGGGCACGCCCAGTTCCTCGGCGAGGGCCAGCGTGCGCTGCTTGTCCGTCACCAGGGCGATCTGCTCGTCGCCGGCCATAGCCACGCGGCAGACGCCCGCGAACTGCGCCCGCGCCGCCGCCAGCGGCAGCCCCACGTCGTCGGTGACCGGGATCAGCAAGTCCACGCCGTGCGCGCGGGCCGCACCCAGCAGCGCCGCAGTCGCCCCACGCGGGTCATCCACCGGGGACGGATACACGACGCGCGCCGCCGCGTAGCGCGAGCGGAAGCCCGGCGCGTCCGGCGCGGCAGAGGCGGCGATCACGCGCCAGCCGCGCCGCCCCAGCGAGCGGATGATGGCCAGGGCGCTGCCCCGCTCGGCGTCGGTGACCAGCGCGGCGGGCTGGTGATTCCTGTGCTCAGCCATGCTCATTCCTCACTGGCGTCCCTGCCGCGCGTGAAAGTCCAGGATCAGCGCCTGGGCGTCGGCCAGCACCTTGTCCTCCGGCTGCGTCGCGTCAATCACGGCGAAATGCGGCACCATCCGGCCCATCTCCAGGTAGGCGCGGCGGCGCTCTTCCAGAACCTCCGCCGTGCCCTCGCCCTTGCGCGCCAGCAGCACCTCCGCCGGCGCGTCGAGGTAGATCATCAGCCCCGGCTTGGGGAAGACATGGCGCAGCATGGCCCCGTGCAGGCGGCGGGCGAGCGGCTTCGGCTCGGCGGTGGGCGCGATGTCGTAGCTGTAGTAGTCCGGGAAGTAGTGCCGGTCGAAGAGCACCACATGCCCGCGCCACTGGTAGTACCAGGTCACGCCCTGGCGGAACCATTCTTCGGCGGCGCGGTTGGCCAGCGCCAGCAGCGACTTGCCCGTCCACAGCGCGCGCTTGAGCGGGTGACGCGGCGCAGCGCGCACCGAGCGCGGGTCGCGCGGGCCGTGTGTATCGGGCGGCGCGCCGAGCCGCCGCTTGGCGGCGCGCAGCAGGCGCGTGGTGGGCAGCATCAGGTTGCTCGACTCCGGGCTGACGCCCATGTACACGTAGCGCGTGGGCAGCGGCAAGGACTCGCCGAGCCGCCGGCAGATCGTCGTCTTGCCGGAGCCGTCCGGCCCCACCACAGCGACCGAGAACATTCGCATACGTCTCCCTTTTGGTGGTTGTTGGTTATTGGTGATTGGTTTTTGGTGAGAGCATGGGAGCCTGTTTTGTGCGCTCCCGTCCATGCGCCAACAACCAATCACCAATAACCAACAACCAATCACCTCTTCCTCATCCCGCCGCGACCGTCTCAAGAATGTGCTGCACGCGCCCGGCGCTGACGCGCCAGTCGAAATGCGCGGCGACGAAGCGGCGCGCGTCCGCGTCTGGCGCGGGAGCTTCGGCCCGCGCGCGCAGCTCCTCCGCAATGGCCTCCGCGAACCCTTCCGCCGTCTCCGCCACGCGCACCGGCGGAGTCGTCCCGTCCTCGGTGCGCAGGCCGTCCGCCGCCAGCGGCGAGGCGACGACCGGCACCTGCATGGCCATCGCTTCTAGCAGCTTGTTCTGGATGCCCGCCCCAAAGCGCAGCGGCGCGACGAAAAGCGTCGCCTGCTCCAGGTAGGGGCGCACGTCGTCCACCCAGCCGGTCACCGTGACGCCGGGGCGCTCGCGCTCGGCGGCGAGCGCGGGCCGGGGGCTGTGCCCGACGATCAGGGCGCGCGCCTGCGGGAACTCGCGCTGCACGCGCGGCAGAATGTCGCGCACCAGGTGCAGCGCGGCGTCGGCGTTGGGCGCGTAGTTCATCGCCCCGGTGAAGACCAGCGTCCCCGCCCCCAGCGCGGGCGTCTGGCGCTGCCAGTAGGCCACGTCCACGCCGTTGGGCACGACGGTCATGTTGGGGCGCGGCCCGCCAGCCACCGCATCGCGGTCGCGGGCGGAGGCGAACAGCCCGTGCGCCGCCCGCGCCAGGATGCGGCGCTCCACGCGGCGCATCTGGACGACCTTGAGGCGCAGCGCCAGCCGCCTGGCCCCGCGCGACACCGCCATTTGCCCGCGCAGGCGCAGCGACGCCGCGTCGGTGAAATCGGCGATGACCGGCGGCGTGCTCAGCCCGTCAATGGCGGCCAGCGTCTCCTTGCCGCTGAACAGCACCGCATCAAAGTGCTCCTCGGCCAGCAGCCGCCGGATCGCCGCGCGCATCTCCTGCACCGCCCCGCGCCCCAGCAGCGCCGCTCCCGCCCAAGCCAGCGCCTTGCCCGCCCGCGAGCGCCCGCGCCCCGCCGAGCGAAAGGTCAGGATGCGCTCGGTGAACGGGGCCAGCGCCTCGGCGTGCTCCGCGCGGAAGGACGGCCCCACCACCGCCAGCAGCGTGATCGCGTGCTGCTCTGCCAGCTCGCGGATCAGAAAGTAGTGGCGCAGGTAGCCGCTGGTCAGCGGGTACGGAAAACCGTTGGTCAGGTAGAGCACGCGCATCGCCGATGGTCTCGTTTCGCTCACAGCCAGGCCAGGTCGCCCAGGTGCTGGGCGGCAACCTGCCACAGGGCATAGTAACGGTTGCCGCGCAGCCAGGCGGCCCGGTCGCCGTTGCGGGAGGGCGCGCCCTCCGCCGCGTTGACTCGCTCCCAGAGCCGCCCGGTATAGCGCGCCCAGCACAGGACGAACAGCGGCCCCAGCCACTCCGTCGCCAGCCCCAGCCGTCCGGCGTATGCCAGCGCGTAAGGCCGCGCCCAGGCGTCGCGCTCGAAGAACGCAGCGCGAAAGGCCGCAATCTGCGCTTCGGTCGTGCGCGCATCACTGCGGGCGAAGGCGACGTAGGCCAGGAAGAAGAACAGGTCGTGCGCCGGCAGACCGGCCAGTTGGGCCAGTTCCCAGTCCACCACGCCCAGGCCGCCGCCCGCGCGCAGGATCAGGTTGGGATGGCTCAGGTCGCCGTGCTCCAACACCAGCGGCAGGCCGGCGCCGCGCAGTCGCTCCGCCGACTCCCGCGTCGTGGCCAGCAGCGCCTCGTCCTCGCGCGCCAGCGGAAAGCCAGCGGCAAACGCCGCCAGTGGCTCGCTCACCAGCCGGGCGAAGGCCGCCTCGTCCAGCGTCCCGCGCAGGGGCGCGGCCACGTCCGCCAGCCACTCCACGCCCAGGGCGGCAGGCGCGGGCCGGATCGCGGCGCACGGCTGCCCGGTCCAGCGGCGGGCCAGCCAGGGCCGTCTCGACCAGCAGCGGGTAGCCGCCCACCTCCTCGAAGGCGATCACGGCGGGCACGGAGTCCAGACCGCCGGGCCGCGCCGCCTGGAGCGCGCGCAGCACCTCCGCCTCGTGGGCCAGGGCCGCGCCGTCCCCGGCCAGGCGGGGCAGCTTGGCCACCAGCACTGGCTCAGATCGCCCGGCGGGCAGCAGCAGCACGATCACATGGCGCGACGCGGCGAAGCGCGGCGTCAGCACGACGCTCGCCAGGCGTTCCGGCACGCCCCACTGATCGAGGGCCAGCCGCGCGCGGTGCTCGCGCAGAAAGGTCAGCGCCGTGTTCATGGCCCCTCCCGCCGCGCCGTCAGGCTGACGTGCCGCGCCGCCCAATGGTGCGCGCCCAGGCGATGCAGCGTGCGCAGCAGCGCCGCCAGCGCCGCCCCCGCCGCGCCGCGCCGCCCCTTGAGCAGCGCGTAGACCAGCGCGCCGCCGTCGTCGAGCGGCAAGATGCGCGTGCCGCGCTCGAAATCCGGCCAGTGCCAGTGACGCTGCACCTCGCCGAAGCCCATGCCTTGCGCCAGCCGCGCCATCCGCCCGGCGCGACCCGCGCCAGAGACCTCCGCGTAGAGCCAGCCGCCCGGTCGCAGCAGGTCGGCGGCGGCGATCAGCAACTCGCGCGACGGGTTCGCCGCGACGACGGTATCGAAGGCCGCGCGATCACCCTCAGCGATCGGCCCGGCGATCACCGTCAGGGCCGCGCCGGACGCGCGCAGGGCTTCGGCCAGGCTGCCCTCCGCCCGCCCCAGGCAGGCCACGCGGCCCAGCGCCGGATCGGGCAGCAGGAAGCGCCAGTCCAGCCGGCGAATGGCCTGGCGCAGGTCGGCGGGTGGCGTTGCGACCACTGCGTTCGCCACAGCGTCGGCATCAACTTCGGGCGCAGGGGCGCTCATTGACTCATCTTCTCCCCGCGCCCGCCATCCTCGATCAGCGGGCGCATCGCCTCGAACAGGGCGGCCAAATCCACCGGGTAGGGGTGGGCGACGACATAGGCTGGCTTGCCCGCCAGCACCTGTTCAAGCAGGGTGGCCAGACGCGCTTCCAGGCCCTCGATCAACTCATTGCGCGCGCCGGGGAAGGCGAACCGGTACATCTGGTACCAGGCCATGAACGGCAGCCATTCGTAATGCAGCGAGTGCACCATGCGCCGCGCAATCTCGCCCGGCTCGATGGGCACGACGGTGATCGCCGGCGCGTCGTGGCTGACCACCCACACCACCTTGTCGGGCGAGCCGGACAGGGCCAGGCGCTCCGCCGGGAACAAATCGCGCGGGTGCAGGTCGGCGTAGCGCTGCCGCTCCAGGAAGCGGGCCGCTCGCCCCGGCACGACGCGCGGCGCGCGCCCGTGCAGCGCCGTGATCCCGCGCAGCGCCGCCAGACGCAGCCGGTTGCCGCGCCCGACGCGCGCCGCCACAGCAGGAAGCTGGCGCAGGTACCAGTCCCAGACGCGGATCGGCTCCGGGATGCCGAAGGCGCGGCGTCCGTCGCCGGTCAGGTACAGCCATTCATCGCCCACGTAGGCCGCGCCGCGCGCCGCAAAGGCCAGCAGCGCCTCGGTCTTGCCGCCCTTCGACCAGCCGGTGGTCACCACGCCCGTGCCGTTGTAGGTGAAGGCCGCCGCGTGCAGCGGCAGCACGCCTTTGCTGAGCATGGTCAGGTTGACGATCGGGATCAGCAGCGGGACGGCGGGCAGGCCGCTCTCGCAGACGATCTCGCACGGCCCCGCGCCGATCTGCTGAAAGTCCACGCGCACGCGCGCCTGGGCCTTGTGCTTGCTGCGCAGGATGAGGAAAGCGTCGTCGCTGAAGGCGGCTTCATGCAGACCGAGCGTGCGCAGCGACCCATTCACCGGCAACTGTGCGACAAAACGGATGGCGATGTCTGGCGGGCCGCTCAGCGGGCGCTGGATGGGGCCAAGCTGGCGGGCCAGCGCGCGCACGTCGCCGGGGCGGGGATCGTGCAGGCGAATCCCCACCAGGTCGTGCAGGTTGAAGTCCACCGTCCGCTGAGAGCCTGCCATGCCGAATCCCGTCCTGAAGCAGTGTGACGCGCCGCTTGCGGCGGCAGCGCATCGCTGGTCCGCGCGTTAAGCTGATTTTCTCGACATCAAAGAGAGTTATTGACTTCAATCCCGAAGGCGTCTATAGTATTATACTAGCTAGTTTATTTAATTGCAGGGGCAGATTATAAATATTTCAGTTACGATTGGTGCAAGTGACGCCGGGCGCGCAGCGCAGCGAGCCAGGCAGACATCTTGCAGTCTTCCCGTGCGGCGTGGGGATGCGATGAACTCACGGGGGACTGTCATATTTCCGCTTCGATCTCTGTTCTCCTGGACACTCGCGCCTCTACTATTGTATGTCAATAAATCCATAAATCTTATAAAAGTTCCGTAAAATTATTTTTAATGCCCTCTCCTCGGCAGTACAATCTCTGTCAATCCTTCTGTGGGGACGCGAAATTACTTGATACGCCCGCCCTCGCTCGCGACGGTATCACAGCATTCATGTCGAGGTGGCACCCATGTTTCAGCTACGCATTCTCATTGTCGCGGCAGCCCTGTGGCTGATCTTTCTTTTCGGTCTGGCCCGCCCAGACCTGGTGGGCATGGAACTCTCGCTGGCCCTCTACGTCCTGGTGCTGACCATCGTCCTGGTCATCTTCTTCCTGCCGGACATCGGCGCGTGGCACTGGGCCGCTGTCACCATCCCCGGCTTGCTCATCTACTTTGGCCTGGGAGCCGCGGGCGCGCTGGGGCACAGCGCCCTGGCCTGGCCGGAGACGCCGATTGAGATCATCGTGCTGCTCATCACCCAGTTCCTGGCGAGCACGACCTCGCTGGTCGTCGCCAAGCTGGAGCAGATCATGGAAAGCGTGGTCATTGACGCCAACACGTCGCGCATCCTGCCCGCCGCCGACGGCGAAGGGGCCGCCAACGACGAGTTGTTCCGCGCGCGGCGCTTCAGCCGGCCCGTCGCTTTCCTGCTGCTGCGCCTGGCCGACATCCCCCAACTGCGCGGCGCGCCCACCGATCGCTTCGACTTTCACGCGGCGCTCCAGCGCAGCTACCTGCGCGCGCGCATCGGCCAGCTCATCGAGTCGATGGTTTACCGCACGGACCCGCTGGCCTGGCAGGGCGACAACCTGGTGCTGTGCCTGCCAGAGACCAATCACGACGAGGCCGAGCAGTTGGCCGAGCAAATTCACCACCTGGTGAGCATGTCGCTCAACATCCGGCTGCCCATCGGCGCCGCCACCTTCCCCGACGACGGGCTGATCTACGCAGACCTGGTGGCCGCCGCCGGACGCCAGCTCGTTCAGGGGGCCGACATACGCATCCCTGCGCCGGCTGCGGCGCGCCCCGCCTCCCGCGAGGAAAGCAGCCCGGCGCGCGAGCTGCCCGTCGAGCTGGCGCGCTTTTCGCTGGGCGGCAACAACGGCACGCTGGCCCTGCGCCAGCCGCCCTTCACGCGCGTGCTCTACTCGCTGGGACTGGGGGCGCTCGCCAGTTGGGACGAGCTGGTGCAGCCATTCCTGTCGCACGCGCAGACGACGATCCGCTCGGAGACGCCCTATTACGACCCCGACTTCTGGATCAATCGCCTGCCCTACCAGGGCACCCACGCGCGCCGCATCTATCTCCGGGTCAAGCGGCTGATGGACCTGGCGGCGGTGCTGCTCACCCTGCCGCTGACCCTGCCGCTGGGGCTGGCGCTGGCCTCGCTCATCTGGCTGGAGGATCGCGCCTCGCCGATCTACGTCCAGAACCGGATCGGCCTGGGCGGGCACAGGTTCAAGATGCTCAAATTCCGCTCGATGATCCCCAACGCCGACCAGCGCCTGGCCGAGCTTGGCGTGCGCGTCAACGAGCGCGGCGAAACCGTTGACGAGCACGGCAACAAGCTGGAAAACGACCCGCGCATCACGCGGCTGGGCAAAATCCTGCGCAAGACCAGCCTGGACGAGCTGCCCCAGCTTTGGAATGTGCTCGTCGGCGATATGAGCCTGGTGGGGCCGCGCCCGACCTCGTTCGGCGTGGACAAGTACTCGCTGCTGCAGACGCAGCGCCTGAGCGTCAAGCCGGGCATCACCGGCCTGTGGCAGATCTACGACCGGGGCGACACCGACTTCGACAAGCGCCTGATCTGGGACATCAAGTACATCGAGAAGATGAGCCTGTCGCTCGACATGGAAATCCTGCTGCGCACCGTGCTCAAGTTCACCAACGGCGCGCGCTAGACCGGCGCGCTGGGCGGCTGCACCGATACTTCACCGCACCCCGCCGCACCAGCACACAGCCTACCACTCACAGGGGCGGCAGTCCGCTCCTGTGAGCGTTGGTTGGTGCAGCCGGCGCTTTTGTCGTGATACAGACACAGTGCAGACGCAGAAAACGAATGGCAAGAAGCAGAAAGCAGGGAGGCGCATGATCCGCAGTTACTCTAATGTTCTTCGCCGCTGGCTCTGGCTGCTGGCGCTCACCACCGCGCTCGCCGGGGCGGGCAGCTACGCGCTGAGCAGCCGCGAACCGGTGCATTACACGGCCAGGGCCAAGCTGCTGGTTGGCCCGGCAGTGGACAGCCTCAGCCCTGAAGTGAACGACCTGCGCGCGGCGGCCCAGCTCATGGAAATCTACGCCGTGCTGCCGACCATGCGCCCTTTCCTAGAGACCATCATCGCCGACCTGGGGCTGGACACCAGCCCCGGCATGCTTGAGGGCGACATCACCCTGACCACCGACACAACCACCCAGATTCTGACCGTGCGCGTGGATCAGGACGACCGCGACCAGGCCACCCTGATCGCCAACG
The DNA here is from genome assembly GCA_027494015.1 of Anaerolineae bacterium. Next base: position 49,344 of record JAOSJP010000012.1, on the reverse strand, counting down.
CCATCGCCGAGCAACTGGTGGCGCAAAGCCCGGCCAGCGGCGCGCAGAACGTCACCGCCTGGGAACAGCTTCAGGGGCAGATCGCGCGCGTAGAAGGCACCATCGCCAGCTCCGAAGAGACGCTGCAGCGCCTGGACGGGGAGCTGAGCCGCGCCGCGACCGATGAGCAGCGCGCGCTCATCTCCGAGCAGATTCGACAGGAGCGCACCTACAAATCCGAGGCGGAGAAGCTGCTCATCTCGCTCTACTCGGCCCTGCAAAGCACGCCCAACAACCGCATCACCATCGTGGAGCCGGCAGTGCGTGGCCGGCCCATTGACCGCCAGGTGCCGCTCAAGACGGCGCTCGGCTTGCTGGCCGGGCTGATCGCGGGTGGCGCGCTGGTGTTGGGCGCTGAATACGCCAACGACACCATCCGCAGCGCGGACGACCTGCGCGGGGTAGCGGGCGCGTCGTACCTGGGCGACGTTGTCACGCGCCCGACGCCTGGCCGTGCCGCGCCTGTCGTGCTGACTCATGCCACCTCCCCCACAGCGGAGAGCTATCGCCGCCTGGCGATGAAGTTGCGCCTTGCGGGGCGCGCCCTGGCTCTGAACCGTCTGCTGGTCAGCGATCTGCACGGGGAGGGAAGCGGGGGCGAAGTCGCCGCCAACCTGGCCGTCGTGCTCGCCCAGCTTGGCGACAACGTTCTGCTGCTCGACACTGACATTCAGGACCGCACAGCCTCGCGCATCTTCGGCGTGGCCAACAAGCCCGGCCTGGCCGAGTGGCACGACTCCCAGAGCGCCATCGCCGATCTGCTGCTGCCCACCGAAGTCGAGGGGCTGGCCATCCTGCCGTCCGGGACGCACGCGCTCGATTTCTTCGCCCTCGTCGCGTCGCCGCGCTTCGCCAACGCGCTGGCCAGCCTGGATGAACTGGCCGACATTGTGGTGATCGCCGCGCCGCCGCTGGGCGCGGTCGTCGCGGCGACGGTGCTCGCCGCCCGCGCCGACCGGACGGTCGTGGTGGCCCGCAGCGGACACAGCCATCGCCGGCACGTGCGCGAAGCCATTGACAGCCTGGGCGAAGTGGAAGCGCAGATCGCCGGAGTCGTCCTGGCGAAGCGCGCGCGCAGCCTGCGCCGGTGGCCGCTTGTGCGGCGGGCGCACGCCTCGGTGCAGTCCGCCCGCGTCCAGGCGACACCCGCCAAGCGCCACCCATCCAGCAAGACAGCGGAGTCGTAGCCATCGTGGAGATCACACTGGCGCGCGCCTTTGGCGCATTGGAGCGAGCGGGCATCGTCACCTGCCTGCTGCGCGACGCCGACCGGCTTGAGGAGATCGCGGCGCGCGGCGGCGAGGTAGACCTGCTCGTGCGAGCCAACCAGCTTGCCGCCCTGCGCCGGACGCTGGCCGAGGAGGGCTTCGTCCCCCTGCCCGCGCCCGGCAGCGCGCCACATCACTTCTTCATCGGCTACGACCAGGAGGGCGACGCCTGGCTCAAGCTCGACGTGGTCACGCAGATCGCCTACGGGCGGCCCACACACACGATCCCGACCGACCTGGCCGAGGCATGCCTGAGCCGCCGCCGTCGCCTGGGCGCGGTCTACGCGCCCGCGCCGGAGGAAGAGCTGGTGACACTGCTGCTGCACGCCGCGCTCGACAAAGGGCAATTCGCGCCGCACCGCCAGCAGCGCCTGCAAGCTCTGCGCCAGCAGATCAGCGATCCGGCGCGCATGACGGAACTGCTGGCCCAATACTGGACGCCGGACGCCACCTGGGAGCGCCTGGAAGCGCTGATCGCAGGGGAGCAGTGGGACGCTCTGCTGGCCGAGCGCCCCGCCGTGATCACCCACCTGACTCACCACGTCCCTCCCGCGCGCCTGGATCGCGCCCGGCGCCGGGCAGCGCGCGTTGCCGGACGGCTAGCCGGGCTGCTGCGCCCGCCATTGCCAACGGTGGCCCTGCTGGGGCCGGACGGCGCGGGCAAATCCACGCTGGTGAAGGGGCTGAGCGAGGGCTTCTGCCAGCCCGTGACCACCGTGTACATGGGCCTCTATCAGAAGGGCGCACGCCGCCCGTCGGCGCTCGACCGGCTGCCCGGCGTGCGCTTTGCCCGGCTGCTGCTGATGCAGTGGCGGCGTGCTCTGCGCGCACGCCTGGCCGGGGCGCGGGGGCACCTGGTGCTCTTCGACCGTTATTCCTACGACGCCCTGCTCCACGCGCCGCAGCGACAGAACGCGCTCAAGCGGGCGCGGCGCTGGATTCTGGCGCGGTCTTGCCCGCCGCCCGATCTGGTGCTGGTGCTCGATGCGCCCACCGAAACGCTGTGGGCGCGCAAGGGCGAGCATTCGCCGGAAGCCCTGCAAAAGCAGCGCCAGGCATACCGCGCGCTGGCCGGGAAATTGCCCCAGGCGCGCATCGTCGAGACGGGCGGCGCGGCGAGCGAGTCGCGGCAGCAGGCGAGCGCCGCCATCTGGGATGTGTGCGTGGCCCGCAGCAACGGCAGGACGGGGAAACAGCGATGAACGACCACTTGACGATGGACACCGAGGTTGATCAGGGGGCGGCGCTTCAATTCACCTCCCCTCCGCCCGGCGTTGATGCGCCTCGCCTCCCCCTCTCCGTCAACGGAGAGGGGGAAAGGCCGAGCGCAGCGAGGCCAGGGGGTGAGGTTCAGACACGTCCTGCGCCAGCGCGCGCCCCGCGCGTGGCCTACCTCGTCTCGCGCTTTCCCAAGCTGACCGAGACCTTCATCCTCTACGAGATTCTCGCGGTGCAGGCGCAGGGCGTGCCCGTTGAACTGTATCCCTTGCAGCGCGAGCGCACATCAGTCATGCACCCGGAGGCGGAACCGCTCGTCGCGGCGGCGCACTACCAGCCGCTGCTCTCGCCGGCGATTCTGCGCGCGCATCTGCACTATCTGCGCCGCAAGCCGCGCGCCTACGTCGCCGCCCTGCGCGATCTGCTGCGCGGCACCTGGGGCAGCCGGCGCTATTTCTTCGGGGCGCTGGCCTTCTTTCCGAAGGCGGTGCGCTTCGCCCAGATGATGGAAGCCGCCGGAATCGAGCACATCCACGCCCATTTCGCCAGCCACCCGGCGGCGGCGGCGTTCGTCATTCACCGCCTGACGGGCATCCCCTACAGCTTCACGGCGCACGGCTCCGACCTGCACCGCGACAGGCACATGCTTTGCGCCAAGACCGCCGAGGCCGCCTTTGTGGTGACCATCTCCGAGTTCAACCGGCACATTTTCATCGCCGAGTGCGGCGAGACGGCGCGCGCCAAAGTCGAAGTGCTGCACTGCGGCGTAGACAGCAGCGCCTTCCAGCCGGATGGCGGCGCAAGAGAAGCCGCTGGGCCGCTGCAAATCCTGTGCATCGGCACGCTGCACGAGGTCAAAGGACAGACACACCTGATCGAAGCCTGCCGCCTGCTGGCTGAGCGGGGCCTGGACTTTGTGTGCCGCTTCGTCGGCGACGGGCCAGACGGCCCCGGCCTGGCCGAACAGGCCGCCCGTGCCAGGCTCAACGGAGCGGTGGACTTCGCCGGGCGCAAAACGCGCCAGGAAGTGATCGCCCTGCTGGGCAAAGCCGATGTCGTCGTCGCGCCGAGCGTCCCTTCGCGCGACAACCGGCGCGAGGGCATCCCCGTTGTGCTGATGGAGGCGATGAGCGCCGGCGTGCCGGTCGTCGCCAGCGACCTGTCGGGCATCCCCGAGCTGGTCGAGCACGAGGCGAGCGGGCTGCTCGTCCCGCCCGGCGACCCGGCGGCCATCGCCGCCGCGCTGGAGCGGCTGGCCCACGACCCGGCGCTGCGCGCGCGGCTGGGGCGCGACGGGCGGGCCAAAGTCCTGCGCGAGTTCGACCTGGCGGCCAATGCCGCCCGGCTGGTGGAGCGCTTCCAAGTGAGTGTGCAGCCATGAGCATCAGCCTGATCCTGTTCTGGGGCGCGCTCGCGCTCCTCGCCTACACCTACGCCCTCTTCCCGGCGATCCTGGCCGTGCGCGGGCTTCTCTGGCGCAGACCGGTGCACGCCGCCGACATCGAGCCGCGCGTCAGCCTGATCATCGCCGCCTACAACGAGGCGGGCAGCATCGCCGCCAAGATCGAGAATTTGCTGGCGCTCGACTACCCGGCGGAGCGCTTACAGGTAGTCATCGCCTCCGACGGCTCAACCGACGGCACGGTGGAGGTCGCTTCGCGCTACGCGGGCGAGCGGATCAGGGTGCTGGCCCTGCCCCGCCAGGGCAAGGCGCAGGCGCTCAACGACGCTGCGCGCGCCGCAACCGGCGAGATTCTGGTCTTCTCGGACGCCAACAGCATGTACGCGCCGGACGCGATCCGCGCGCTGATGCGGCCTTTCGCAGATGCATCAGTGGGCGGCGTGGCCGGCAACCAGCGTTACCTGAGCGGCGGCGACGCCGGCATGACCGGCGCGGGCGAGCGGAGCTATTGGAGCTTCGACCGGCTGCTCAAGCGCACGCAAAGCCGGGCGGGCAGCACCATCTCGGCGACGGGGGCCATTTACGCCATCCGCCGCTCGCTCTTCCTGCCGGTGCCGGAAGGCGTAACCGACGACTTCGTGACCTCCACGCGGGTGATCGCCCAGGGCTACCGGCTGGTCTTCGCGCCGGACGCGGTCGCCTACGAGCCGGTCGCCAGGTCCAGCGAAGTCGAGTTCGGGCGCAAGGTGCGGGTGATCACGCGCGGGCTGCGCGGCGTGCTGGTCATGCGCGAATTACTCAACCCGTTCCGGCACGGCTTCTACGCGCTGCAACTGCTCACCCACAAGCTGCTGCGCCGCCTGATGTTTCTCCCGCTGATCGTCCTGTTCCTGGCGACGATCCTGCTGTGGGACGCTGGCTGGTTCTACCGGCTGGCGCTGCTGGCTCAGCTTGCCTTCTACGGCTGCGCGCTGCTGGGGCTGCTGCTGCGCGGCACGCGCATCGGGCGGCTGAAGCCGCTCACCATCCCGTTCTATTTCTGCGTGGTATACGCGGCGGCGCTGATCGCCACCTGGAACCTGCTGCGCGGCCAGCGCATCACCCACTGGACGCCGCAGCGCCAGGCGGCGGCGCAGTAGCGCCCGCGCAAGCCAGACAAGCGAGAGCACATGACCACCTGGGAACAGCACGCAGAGCGCGCCCCCGCTAACCGCCGGAGTCTGCTGATCCTGGCCGGGCTGGCCGCGCTGGGCAGCACGGCGATCGGGCTGCTGCTGGCGACGGTCAACCCGCTGTTTGGGTTCGCCGGGCTGCTCATCGCCGCCGTCGCGCTGGGCATTCTCTCCAACCCGCAGCGGGCGACGCTGGTAGTCTTCTTCGTGCTCTATTCCAACATCACCGTCGTCGCCATCCGCAGCGGGGTGCCTTCCCAGCTTGCCGGGAGCTTCTTCCTGCTGCTGGGCCTGCCGCTGTTCCATATCCTGATCGTGCGCCGCGAGCGGATCATCATCACGCCGTTCATGATTCTGATGATCGGCTACCTGGCGGCGCTGCTGCTCTCCGCCGCCGCTTCCGAGCGCCCCAACCTCACCTTCAAGCGCATTCAGGACTACGCGCTGGAAGGGCTGGTGCTCTATTTTCTGGTGGTCAACGTGGTGCGGCAGCCGGAGATGCTGCGCCGGAGCCTGTGGGTCATCCTGCTGGCGGGCGCGCTGATGGGCGGGGTGACGCTCTACCAGGGCATCACCCAGACGTTCGACAATGATTTTGGCGGCTTCGCTCAGGTCACCGAGTCCGAGGTCAGCGTGGGCGAAGAGGATTATCTGGGCAACAAGCCGGTGACGCGGCGCTTCGCCGGGCCGATTGGCGAGAAGAACCGCTTCGCCCAGATTCTCGTCGTGCTGCTGCCGCTGGCGGCGGCGCTGGCTCTTGCAGAGCGCCGACGGGCGCTGCGCCTGGCTGCAGGGGCGCTGGCCCTGCTCATCCTGGGCGGGGCGCTGTACACCTTCTCGCGCGGGGCGGGCGTGGCCGTCGTGGTGATGGCGCTGGCCCTGCTGCCGCTGCGCATGATTCGCCCGCGCACCGCAATCATCGCTGGCGGGCTGGCCATCGTGCTGATCCTCTCCCTGGCCCCGGCTATGTCTACCGCCTGTCCACGCTGGGCAACGTGAGCGGCCTGCTCAGCGGCGACACGTCCGAAGCGGACACTTCCGTACAGGGGCGCGCCACCGAGAACCTGGCTACGCTGCTCATCTTCCTCGATCACTCGGTGCTGGGCGTCGGGCCGGGGCAGACGCCGCGCTTCATCCGCGACTACGGGCGCGGGGTGGGCTTCAAGCTGCTCGACCCCAGCCGTCGCGCGCACAACCTGTATCTGGAAGAGCTGGCCGACACCGGTGTGGTGGGCTTCGCCCTGTTCGGCAGCATCGTGGCCCTGACGATGGCGCGGCTCGCCGGGATGCGTCGCCGCGCCTTCGGGCGCGACCGGGCGACATTCTTCCTGGCGTCCGGCCTGCTGCTGAGCATCATCACCTACCTGGTGACTGCCGTGTTCCTGCATCTGTCGTATGCGCGCTACTACTGGTTTCTGCTGGCGCTGGCCGGCGCGGCCATTCACATCGAAGAGCGGCGACGCTCCGGGCCGCCAGGCACCATCGCTTCCACCCTGGAACACTGAACCGGTCACGAGGACTCCATCTCTATGAATCCAGACCTCACGGACGCCGCGCGCGGCCCGCTCCCACTGACTCCTGCGCTGGCGGGGGGCAGCCCCCTACCGGCGGAGTCTGGCGTAGCGACCGCGACTCGCCGCCAGATTCGCGGCTCTGGCCTGCTGCTGGTGGGCCGCCTGATCGCCATGGTGGTCAATTTCGTGGTGCAGGTGCTCACCGTGCGCTACCTGAGCAAGTCCGACTATGGCGCGTTCGCCTACGCGCTATCCATCGTCGCGCTGGGCGAGACGGTCGTCACGATGGGCCTGGATCGGGCGGTATCGCGCTACATCCCGATCTACCAGGAGCGCGACGACTACCCGCGCATGTTCGGCACGCTGCTGATGGTGCTGGGCACGATCCTGGGGCTGGGCGTCGTGCTGATCGTGGGCATGGTCGCGCTGCAAGACACGGTCTCCGGCACGCTGATCAGCGATCGGCGCGCCGTCGAGCTGCTGGTCATCCTCATCGCGCTGTCGCCGGTGCAGGCGCTCGACAATACGCTCAACGGCCTGTTCGCCGTCTTCTCGCGCCCGCGCGCCATCTTCTTCCGCAAGTACGTGCTGAGTCCCAGCCTGAAGATTCTCATCGTGGCCCTGCTCATCCTGGGCGACAGCGGCGTGATCTTCCTGGCCTGGGGCTATCTGGGCGCGGGGGCGCTGGGCGTAGCCATTTTCTCGGTGGTGCTGTGGCGCGTGTTGCGCGAGCAGGGCGTGCTCGCCCGCTTCAACCGGCACACGGTGCAGATTCCCGCGCGCGAAGTGCTCATGTTCACCGTGCCGCTGCTGGCAACCGACCTCGTTTATGTGGTCATGAACACGGTGGACGCCGTGCTGCTGGAACGCAGCGGCGGCACAGTGGACGTGGCGGCCTTCCGCGCCGTGCAGCCGACCGCACGGCTGAACCAGATCGTGCTGCAGACGTTCGCCCTGCTGTTCACTCCGGCGGCGGCGCGGCTCTTCGCCCGCAACGACCGCGAGGGCATCAACGCCCTGTACTGGCAGAACGCCGCCTGGATGGCCATCATTTCCTTCCCGCTGTTCGCGCTCACCTTCTCGCTGGCCGGGCCGATCACCGTCCTGCTCTACGGGTCGCGCTATGAGGATTCGGCGCTGATCATGGCCATGCTCTCGCTGGGCTACTACTTCAACGCCGCCACCGGGCAGAACGGCCTGACGCTGAAGGTGCTCGGCAAGCTGCGCTACGTGGTCAGCGTGGACATCCTCGTGGCCGTGATCAACTTCGTCGTGAACCTGATCCTCATCCCGCGCTATGGCGCGGTTGGTGCGGCGGTGGGCACGATGGGCACGATGATTCTGTACAACATTCTCAAGCAGGCTGGGCTGCTGTTCAACACTGGCATTCGCATCTTCGACCCTCGGACCCTGCACATGTACCTGATCATCATCCTGAGCGCGGTGGGCCTGCTGCTGCTGGAGGTGCTGGTCAACCCTCCAGCGGCGATGGGCATCGTCATCGCCGTGCTGATGTCGCTGCTGGTGCTGCGCCTCAACCGCGCCCTGCTCAACCTGGACACGATGTTCCCGGAGCTGTTGCGCGTTCCGGGCGTGCGCTGGCTGTTCGGCGCATGAACGAGGATAGCCGATGCTAGAACGCACTCTGTCCACAGACTTCGTGCCCGGCAGCAACCAGCGCGGCGCGGTCGCCGGGGCCAACTGGGCCTTCCTGCTGCCAGACCTGGCCCTGGGCACAGTCCTGTGGCTGGGAACGCCGTCGCCCGGCGCGCTGCGCACCGTGGCCGCGCTGGCCGGGCGAGTGATCGTGTGCGGCGATCACGAGGCGCTGGACGCTCTCACTCGCATAGAGAACAGCGCGGCGATCAGCTTTGTCCCGTTCGCCAGCGGAGAGGCGCTCCCCTGCCCCGCTGCCAGCGCCGACCTGGTGATCCTGGCCGGGCACCAGGCGCGTCAGCGCGTCGGGGCGAGCGCGGCGCTTCAGGCGGAGATCGCGCGCGTGCTGGCCCCCAGTGGGGCTGTCTACTACGAGACGTGGACGCTGGGGAGCAGCCGGCAAGCGCGCCCGCTTCTCAAGACGCTGCATATGGCGGGGCGCTTCTGGCTGACGCCGCTGGGCGGCACGATGCACACGGCAGTGCCCGCCGACGACCGCATCACCCGGCGCACCTTCGTGCAGCGCGCCCTGTTCAGCCCGGCGATCACCATACACAGCCTGAAGCGCATGTCCCGGCGAATTCGCCAGCGAACTGAGAAGGGAAGCGCCGGCGCGCCGGAACCCAGCTCTGAAGATGTGCATCCAGGCGGCGGCGGACTGCTGCGCCGGGCCAGCACGCGCGCGCTGAGCACCCTGGCCGCCACCGAAGGGCGGCTGCTGCAACGTGCCTGGGGCGTCCAGCGCACTGGGACGCTGCTCACCGCGTCCGCCGACAGGCTCGATGGCGACCCACCCGCCTATCTGCGCGCCCTGGCACGAGAAGCGGGCCTCGACCTGGACGGCTACCGCTGGGGGCTGTGGGCGGGCGGGCAGTATAGCTCGCGCAAGCTGCTGTTCTTCCTGTTTGAAGGCGACGATCCGTCGCCGCGTCACCTGGTCAAGATGGTGCGCGCAGCGATCTTCAACGCACGCCTGGAAAACGAAGCGCGCGCCCTCACCCTGCTCCAGGCGCTGACTTTCTCGCGCGACTATCCGCTGCCCCAGGTGACTTTCGCCGGGCATGCGGGTGGGCTGGCGCTGGTGGGGCAAACCATCATCGAGGGCGCGCCGTTCTTGCAGCGCACGACGCTGCGCGCGGACTGTCCCCTGGCCAGGGCCGCCATTGACTGGCTGACGGCATTGGGCGTGGCGACAGCCGATCCGCGCCCGGTGACCCCCGCTGCTGCCGCTGGTGTGCTGGAGACACTGTTCGCGCGCTTCCAGGCGATCTATCATCTGCCCGCCGTCGAGCGCGACTTTCTGGCCGGGCAGATCGCCCGGCTGGGCGAGGCCGCCGGGGACTTCCCGCTGGTCTTCCAGCACGGCGATCCTGGCCCCTGGAACATGCTGGCCACTCCCGATGGGCGCGTGGCCCTGCTGGACTGGGAATCCGCCGAGCCGCAGGGTGTGCCGCTGTGGGACCTGTTCTACTTTCTGCGCTCCTTCGTGGTCAATGCCGCGCGCGCCGAGAGCGCCGCCGACCGCGAGACTGGCTTCGCCCGGCATCTCTTCGCGGGGACGGAGTTGGGCCGCCTGGTGGTTGAGGCAACGCGCGCGTACTGCGCGCAAGTTCAGATACCGACACAGCTCGTAGAACCGCTATACTATACGTGTTGGATGCACCGCGCGCTGAAGCAGTCCACCCTGCTCGACCCGGCCCGGCTGGCACAGGGGCCGTATGTGCGCCTGCTCGTGCGATCCATTGCGGAGCGCGACGCACCCACGCTGCGCGCGCTGTTTTCACTGCGCTGAAGGCGCGAACCATCGGCCCGCCCGCTGACCACTGAACCGACGACCGATCACCCTTGCGAGCATTGACCATGCACTTCTTCATCACACGCCTCGTCACCCTGCTAGGAATCGCCATGCTGCTGGGCGCGGCCCCCGCTGCCCGGCTGGACGCCCAACAGCCCGCGCCGGGCACGTCGCGCGGGTACCAGACCACGCCCGACGAGCTGCGCATCATCGCCACAAAAGCGGAGGCCGGGCTGGAACCGTACAAGAGCGCCGTTGCTGACGTGCTCAACTGGGCAGATCGCGAATGGGATTACAAGCTCGACGCCAACGAGTCGTGCAGCAGCTCGACCAATCCGGCCTGGATTCACAACGAGCGTGGGGTCAAGCGGCTCTATGCCAGGGCGCTGGCCTACCACCTCACCGACGAGGCGCACTACGCCGAGGAAGTCAAGACCATCCTGGAACAGATCATGAGCGAGGTGCTGACCATCTCGCTGAGCAAGCAGCAGTGCCGGCTCAACTTCGGCTGGGGCACGCCGGAGCTGGTCGCCAGCGCCGACCTGATCGAGGAGTACTGGCAGGGCCAGCTTTGCAACGGGCCGCTCAGCACCCGTTACGACGACACGACCATCGGCACGGGCGACTGTAAGGCGCTGTTCCAGAACTGGCTGGTCAAGAACCCCTACTACGTGGTGTCGTACACCGCCGAGAACAGCCAGAGCAATTGGGGCGCGGCGGCGACGGCGACGCTGGCGGCCATCGCCGACTATCTGTGGAACCGGCCCGACGTGCTGCTGGCGCATCGCTTTCCGCCACAGATCAACGGCGGGCAGGATGCGCTATTCACCCCGGCAGAGGCTTACGAGCACGCCAACCGGCTGGCGCTCGACCGCATGAACGGCTACCGCGTCGAGTACCATTCCAGCAGCGCGTGCGACCTCATGAGCGGCGATCAGCAATACGAAGACTGGCCGCCCGTCAAGTCGCAGATCACCGAAAAAGGCATCATCTCCGAAGACGCCCGCCGCGAAGAAGCCTGCAACATCCCGCGCTACAACGGCGAGTATCAGAATTACCCGCAGGTGCACCTGGGCAACATCATCCAGCAGTGCGAGCTGCTGCTGCGGCGCGGCGACCGCTCGTGCTACGACAACATAGACCTGACCGACATCCCCGACTACACGTTTGTGGACTTCCAGGGCAAGTCGCACACCACGCCTCTGATCGCAGGGCGGGGGTCTATCGAGCGGGCCATTGACGCGATCATCGTGGACAGCAACACCGAGTGGAAGCACGACTCGGCGCTGGAGCTGGCCTACGCTTACTACAGCCAGTTCTCCCGCTTTGGCCATGTGGCACAGTGGGCAGCCCAGATTAACCGTCCCGGCGATTGCAGCCAGGACGTGTGCTTCGGCACGCTGACGCACGGCTTCGCGCCCGGCGATCACCGCAGGCATCTGACGTCAGGATGACGGTCTGACCCAGGGGCCTACCAACAGCACGTCCAGATCATCCGGGCGATTGTGGTTGATGCCATGCAGCGTGACATTGACATCCAGAATATTGCCCGCCAACCCCACCACGACAATCTGCGAAGGGTAGAGGCTGCCAGGCCCGGCAGGCGGGCCGGCGGCGATAGCAGTCAGGTTGGCGAAAGTATCGGTTGCTGCCAGCACGGGCTGCCCGCCGAACAGCGCCCCCGCCAGCGCGAGAACCCAGGCTGTCAGCACCAGCACCCGCAGCAATGGCGCGCGCACAGATCGTGCCATAAGATGAGACATTAAGACCTCCAGACAATCGCTCCAAAATAGATTCGGTCGCTTTACGTTGGGGGCAAAGGATGGCAAGCCCACACCCGGCAGGTCCCATTGACGCGCGGCGCACCCAGCCGACCGTATCTTTCAGAGACTTATATCACAAATCACATGGTAGTACAAACTGGGCGATCGCATCAAACGTGCGTGATGTTCCACCTCCCCCAGCCTCGCTGCGCTCGGCTTTCCCCCTCTCCAGCGTGGAGAGGGGGCAGCGCGGCCCGCGTCAGTGGGCCGCGCGGGGGTGAGGTTCGTAGGGGCGTATGGCCATACGCCCCTACGAGCAGGCTGACGTGCGGCGGACTTTGATGCGACTGCCGCAGGCCCCCATCCCCCAGCCCCTTCCCCCAGCAAAGCCAGGGGAAGGGGAGAACCGCCTGCCAGACCATCCCCCCTCTAGCTCTGCTGGAGGGGGGACTGAGGGGGGAGGCCTTCAGCGAGCATTCCCGAGCTTCTCCTGGCGACAGGTTGTTCGTGCACCTGGGGCATTGCCGCAGGCCCCCATCCCCCGGCCCTTCCCCCAGCAAAGCCAGGGGAAGGGGCGGGGAGGGGCCTTCAGCGAGCTTCCCGGGCCTTCCCCCCTGGCGACAGGGTGTTCGTGAACCTGGGGCATTGCTGAGGCGGCCCCATCCCCCAGCCTCTTCCCCCAGCAAAGCTAGAGGAAGGGGAGAGCTGCTCCAGCCAGACCATCCCCCTCTAGCTCTGCTGGAGGGGGGACTGAGGGGGGAGGCCTTCAGCGAGCATTCCCAAGCTTCTCCTGGCGACAGGGTGTTCTGCACCTGGGGCCATTGCTCGCAGGCCCCCATCCCCGGCCCCTTCCCCCAGCAAAGCTAGAGGAAGGGGGCTTCAGGCCTTCAGCGAGCATTCCCGAGCTTCCCCTGGCGACAGGGTGTTCGTGCACCTGGGGCATTGCCGGGCCCCCAATCCCCCGGCCCCTTCCCCCAGCAAAGCTAGAGGAAGGGGGAGGCCTTCCAGCGAGCATTCCCAAGCTTCTCCTGGCGACAGGGTGTTCGTGCACCTGGGGTCATTGCCGCAGGCCCCCATCCCCGGCCCCTTCCCCAGCAGAGCTAGAGGAAGGGGCGAGGCCTTCAGCGAGCATTCCCAAGCTTCTCCTGGCGACAGGTTGTTCGTGCACCTGGGGCATTGCCGCAGGCCCCCATCCCCGGCCCCTTCCCCCAGCAAAGCCAGGGGAAGGGGGAGGCCTTCAGCGAGCATTCCCAAGCTTCTCCTGGCGACAGGGTGTTCGTGAACCTGGGGCATTGCTGAAGGCCCCCATCCCCCAGCCTCTTCCCCCAGCAAAGCTAGAGGAAAGGGGGGGGGGGCCCGCCCCCCCCCCCCCCCCTCTCTCTCCGGGGGGGGGACTGAGGGGGGAGGCCTTCAGCGAGCATTCCCAAGCTTCTCCTGGCGACAGAGTGTTCGTGAACCCGCGCGCAAAGGTTGTCAGCGACTTGTTTGGCGTGGGGATGAGGTCCGTAAGGATATTATGACGATACGCCCCTACGAGCAGGCTGACGCGCGGCGGACTTTGATGCGATTGCCCTGCCTTACGCCTGCCTGTAGGTGTGCGGTCGCCCGGCTGCGGGTATAATCGCCCGTCAACACGCGCAACGCACTGCCCGTAACTGCCCTGAGGAGGAAGGGAATGGACTATCGCTTCTTGGGACGAACCGGTCTGAAAGTGTCCGAGCTGTGCATGGGCACGCAGACCTTTGGCTGGGGCGCTGACGAGCCGACGGCGCACCGCATGGCCAGCATGTTCGTGGACGCTGGCGGCAATTTTCTCGACACCTCGAACATCTACAACGAGGGCCAGTCCGAGACCATGCTCGGCAACTGGCTCAGTCAGCAGCCCGACCGCTCGCGGCTGGTCATCGCCAGCAAAGTCTTCTTCCCGGTGGGTGACGGCCCCAACGACACCGGGCTGACGCGCAAGCACATCCTCACCCAGGTCGAGGGCAGCCTGCGCCGCCTGAAGACCGACTACCTTGACCTGTACCAGATGCACTGCTGGGACGCCTCCACCCCGCTCGACGAGACGCTGCGCGCGCTCGACGACCTGGTGCGCGCCGGCAAAGTGCGCTATATCGGCGCGTCGAACTACACGCCGTCGCAGCTCATGCGCGCGCTCATGCTCAGCGAGATGCGCGGCTGGGCGCGCTTCGACTGCCTCCAGCCGGAGTACAGCCTGCTCGTGCGCAGCACCGAATGGGAATTGCTGCCGCTGTGCCGCGAGCAGGGCGTCGGCTTCATTGCCTGGTCGCCGCTGGGCGGCGGCTGGCTGTCCGGCAAGTACCGCCGCGACGCCGCCCCGCCCGCCGACAGCCGCGTGGGGCGCGCCGACCGCTGGGACGACCTGCCCGAACAGCGTGAGACCGGGCGCACCTGGCAGATCATTGACGCGCTGTGGGCCATCAGCGAGGCGCGCGGCAAGACGCCCGCCCAGGTCGCGCTCAACTGGGTGCTGTGCCAGCCGGGCGTCACCGCGCCCATCTTCGGCGCGCGCACGCCGGAGCAGCTTGAGCAGAACCTGGGCAGCGTCGGCTGGCGGCTGACCCCCGAAGAGCTGGCCCGGCTCGACGAGGTCAGCGCCATCGGGCTGCCCTCGCCGTACAACTTCATCGCGCGCTACACGCGCAGGCGCGACGGCGCGTAGTCTGGCGGAAGTGATCTCAGGGGAATTCCGTGAAATCCGACCGTTTACCTCACCCCCGGCCTCGCTTCACTCGGCCTGCCCCCTCTCCATGCATGGAGAGGGGGCGACGAGGCGCGTCAGCGCCGAGTGGGGGTGAGGTAAACCACCCGGCGGCTCGTGAAATATCTCTGTGTCTTGAAAATCGCTAAGGAGAATCCCCTATGCTCAAATCCAGGCTGCTGCACCCGGAGATTCTGGGAGTGCTTGGCGGGAGCGGTCACGGTGGCAAAATCCTGATCGCCGACGGCAACTACCCGTTCAGCACGCGGGCCAACCCGGCGGCGCGGCGCGTCTACCTGAACCTCGCGCCGGGCCTGCTCACCGTCACCGACGTGCTGGAGACGCTGCTGACGGCCATCCCGGTGGAGGCCGCCGACGTGATGATCACCGACAGCGGCGCAGAGCCGGACATCTACGCCGACTTCCGCCGGCTGCTGCCCGGCCTGGCGCTGACCGCGACCGAGCGTTACCAGTTCTACGACAAGTGTTTCGACCGCGACGTGTGCCTGGTCATCGCCACCGGCGAGCAGCGGCTCTACGCCAACATCCTGCTGACGGTTGGCGTGGTCAGCCCGTGAGAGATTGCGGAATTCGGATTGCGAATTGCGGATCGAAATTCGAAATTCGCACTTCGCAATCCGCAATTCGCAATCCTCGCTCTCTACGGCCAGGTCGCTCCGCCCGTCGCCAGGACGCCGCGCCCCATGAACACGCGCTCGTCCAGGTCGTGAATGCCGGCCCGCAGCGCCGAATACACGACGAACCATTGCAGCGGGATGAGCAGCACGAACGGGGCCAGCAGCGGGTGCACGTCCGGGTAGTCGGCCATGTCGTAGACGATGGTGCGCACGTTCGGGCGGGCGCGCACCGTGTCCAGTACGCGCTGCGTCATGGCCCGCGACTCGTCCGTGCCCAGCAGGAAGACGATGTCCATCCCCTGGCGGTCGAGCGCCTCGACCGGCCCCTGGCGGAACTCGTCGCTGGCGATCACCGAGCCGTGCACCCGGATGTTCTCCATGAACACGGTCAGGGCGAACTTGTAGGCCAGCCCGTAGAGCGGCCCGGCGGCGACTGCATACAGCAGCGTCGAGTCGGCGAACTGCTCGCTGAGGGCGGCGGCGCGCGCCTCGCTCGCGCGGTAGACACGGCTCAACAGTGGCGGCAGGGTCAGCAGCCCCTCGATGACCGGCTCGACCGCCTTGTTCCCCTGCAAGCGCGCCACTTCCAGCGCGAAGAGGTACACCGTCGCCAGCGGCAGGATGTACAGCGCCGTCGAGTCGTAGTCAATCAGCACGTCGGCCTCGCGCTTGATCGTGCTCTCGCGTCGCCTGGCGATGCCAATCGTGCGCGCGCCCTTGCTCTTGGCGTGGCGCAGCGCAGCGATGGTGTCTTCCGTGTTGCCGGAGTAGCTCGTGGCAAATACCCACGAGTCCGGCCCCAGCCGCGCCGGATCGCGCCAGACCAGCTCGTAGCCGGTCAGCGCATCGCTGGGGATGGTGGTGAAGCGCTCCATCAGGTACGTGGCGGAGTGCATGTTGGCCCACGACCCGCCGCTGCCGACGAAGTAGATGTGCTGCACGCCGCTGGCCACGGCCTCGGCGGCCAGGGCCTTGATCGCCTCACCTTGCTCGGCCAGGAACGCGGCGAGATCGGCTTCCAGGTGCGGCGCGGTGAATAGCTCGCTCTGCTTGGCCTGCTCGACTAGCTGTTTCAGATCGGTCATCATCCACCTATTCTTTGGCTACATTTCGGCACGAATCTTGCGGATCAGCGCGAGCGTCTGTTTGACGGTCTCGGCGATGGCGTCGAAGTCGCCCGCCTTCACCCACTCGTTGCGCACCAGTTGGCTGCCCATGCCCACGCAGGCGGCTCCGGCGGAGAACCAGCCGCGCAGGTTCGCTTCGTCCGGGCTGACGCCGCCGGTCGGCATGATGCGCGACCAGGGGCGCGGCCCGCGCACGTCCTTGATGAAGCCCGGCCCGCCCACCGCCGCGCCGGGGAACGCCTTGACGATCTCCGCGCCCCACTCCTCGGCGCGGGTGATCTCGTTGACCGTCCCGCAGCCGGGGATGTAGGCGATCTTGCGCCGGTTGCACAGCCGGGCAACTTCCTCGTTGAAGTTCGGCCCGACGACGAAGTTCGCCCCATGCGCGATGTACAGGGCCGCCGTCGGCGCGTCTTCAACCGAGCCGACGCCGATGATCAGCGACGGGTGCGCCTGGGCGCAGTGCTTGATCAGCGGGCTGAAGACCTCGATGGCGAAGTCGCCGCGATTGGTGAACTCCAGCACGCGCCCGCCGCCGGCAGCCAATGCCCCGGCGACCTTCCTGGCCATCTCCAGGTCGCTGTGATAGAACAGCGGCACCAGCCCATCATCCAGCACCGTGTTGAGCACGGTCAGGCGATCAAAACGAGCCATGATCTCTCCCTTCCTCACTCGTGTGACGCACTAGGCGCGGATCGACGCCGCCGCGCGATCCAGCTCGGCGAACAGGGCCGGGGTCAGCGTCACGTCGAAAACCTCGGCCACGACCTGGCTCCAGCCGTGCAGGAAATACACCCACCCGTCTTCGACCTTCACCCCGCGCGACTCGCGCTGGCGCAGCGCCTGATGCATGAAGTCCAGCGCGCCGCGATAGTTCAGTTCCCAGGCGATGCCATTCAGCGGGAACAGCCCGTCGTCGGTGATCGGCGATCCGGGGCGATCCTTGCCCATGCCCGTCGCGTTGATGACCATCGAGCCGGGCGGCAGCGCGGCCATCAGCGCGTCGTTGAAACGGGGGTCTTCGTTGATCACATACTCGAAGGCGATGTCGCTCTCGATATGCGCGTGGATATTCTGTAGCTCGTCGAGGCGCGGCTGGCCCCGGTTGACGGCGATGAACCTGGCCGGGCGGTCGGCGGGGTCGGGGCGCTCGGTCAGGTAGACGCTGATCGCCACCGCGGAGCCGCCCGCGCCCAGGCAGAGCACGTGCCCACCGCTGCGCCCCCAATAGCCCGGCTCGACGAACGCCTCCCAGGACAGGCCGGACGTGATCGGGTCTTTGGCGTGGCCGCGCAGCACCCCGTCGCGCTTGGAGATGCACGAGATCTCGCCACAAAGCTCGGCGTAGGGGTCGAGATAGTCAAACAGGTCGCGCGTCGCTTCCAGCAGGTCAATCTTGTGCGTCGTGACCAGCGCGCCCATCGAGAGCGGATCGCGCTTGATATGCTCGACGATAGCCCGGTAGTGCTCTGCCGGGGCGTGCAGCGGCGCGTCGTAGCCATCAATCTCCGCGCCCAGCCCCAGCACGTCCGACCAGCGAGGGAACACCTTCATGATGGACGACTGGCGCGTGGTCACGCCGATGAAGTACATCGTCGGCACGCGGCGCGGGACAAGGACATGAGTTTGGTCGGTCATAGCCTCTCCTCTGCGCCCGGCGCGCGCCAGACGAGCCGCCGGGCAATGTTGCCTCCCGTGAGGTCGCGGATGGTAGACGCGGGCAGGGCCAGCGCGCGCAGGCGCGGCACGATCTGCTCCGGCAGAAAGAGCAGCCCCGGCCCGCCGCCGGAGTGCTGCCACATCTCGGCCAGGGCCATGTCCAGGCAGACGGCGATATGCCCGCCCAGACCGTCGGCGACCAGCGCGGCCAGCAGCGGCCACGTCGTGCGGTCGGGATCGTACCTGGGGCGGGCGAACGTGTCATAGCCGAGCAACGCGCCCGCCTGGGCCAGCTCGCGGTGCAGGCCCAGGTCGGGCCGCTTGTCCACGTGGCAGAGATACAGCCGCTCCGCTGGCACGCCCCGCCCGGCGAAGAAGGGCAGCAGCGCCTCGACGTTGGCCCCGCGCTCGGTGTGGAACAGGATCAGCGCGCCGGTCTGCCGCGACGCCTCGGCGGCGGCCTCCATCAGGGCGCGCGTCTGCCCTTCGATGACGCCTTCATAGCCGATCTTGATCGTCGCCGCGCGCACCGCCCCGCCGGACTCGCGCGTCCCGACGGTTAGCTCCTCGACGAAGTACGCGGCGGCGGCCTCGGCGGAGGCCGACCACAGCCAGCAGTCCGGCGCGTAATACTTGCGCTGGTGCGCGCCGGTCGTCGCCGTGATGCGCACGCCCGTCGCGGCAGAGAGGCGGGCCAGCGCCCGCGCGTCGCGCCCGGCCTCACCGGGCTGGCAGTCCACCAGCAGCGATCCGCCCGCCGCGCGAAAGTCGCTCAGTTCGGCGCGGATGGCCGCTTCGTCGTGCAGGTCGAGCCGCGCCGCCGGGTCCGCGCCGTCCGGCGGCATAATCCAGGCGTGAGCGTGCCCATCGGCCAGCGCCACATCGGCGGCGGGCAGCGGCCCCGTCACCGTCTGGATCAGCAACGAGTCGCTCACAGCCCCGCCTCGGCGATCTGGTCGTAAATGGGCAGCAGCGCGTGGTAAGCCGCCTCGAAGATGGGGAAGACCCTGGCGTAGGCCGCCTGAGCTGCCGGGTCGGGCTGGAACGTTTCGGCGATGGTGTTCATCGTCTGGCTCATGCTGAAGTCCTTGTACAGCCCCACGCCAATGCCCCCGGCCAGCGCCGCGCCCATCGAGGTCGCCTCTTCGAGGATGGCCAGGCGCTGCACCGGCACGCCGTAGATGTCGGCCATAAGCTGGTTCCAGAAGCGCCCGCGCGCCCCGCCGCCGATGACGCGCATGGCGTCAATGCGCGCTCCCTGCGACGTGAACGCCTCCAGGATGACGCGCAGGTTCATCGTCACGCCCTCCAGCACGGCGCGCACCATGTCGCCGCGCGTGTGGCGCACCGTCAGGCCGATGAACGCGCCGCGCGCGCGAGGGTTCCAGCGCGGGCTGCGCTCGCCGAGCAGGTAGGGCAGGAAGAGCAGGCCGTTCGCGCCGGGCGCTGACTTCTGCGCGTTGAGGTTCATCAGCTCGTAGGCGCTGAGGCCCAGCGCGCCCGCCGCTTCGCGCTCCTGGGGAGCAAGCTGATCGCGCGTCCACTGATACGAGCCGCCGGCCATCTGCATCGTCCCGCACGGGCTGTACATGCCCGGCACCAGGTGCGCCCAGGTGAAAGTGCGGTAGCCGGAGTCGTAGATGGGCTGGCGCGTCGCCAGCGCGATCCACGACGACGAGCCGACGTAGTTGTAGGCCGCGCCCTCGTCCACCACGCCCGCCCCCGCCCCCGCGCACATGCCGTCGCCGCCGCCGATGACCACCGGCGTCCCGGCGGGCAGCCCCACTTCCCCGGCGACCTGGGGCAGCACCTCGCCCACCACGTCAATCGAGCGGCGTAGCGCGGGCAGCTTGTCCGCGTCCAGCCCGGCGGCCTCGATGATGCGCCCCGACCAGTCCCAGGCGTCCAGGTCGTAGAGGTTCATACCGGAGGCGTCGGTCGGCTCGGTGACGAAGTTGCCGGTCAGGCGGGCGACGATAGCATCCTTGGCGTGGACGAACTTGTAGGTCGCGGCGTATACGTCCGGCTGATTGTCGCGCAGCCACAGAATCTTGCTCAGCGAGTACGACGCGCTGAGGCGGTGCCCGGTGATGCGGTACACGTCTGCCGGGTCAATGCGCTCGCCCAGCCAGCTTTCCTGCGGCACGGCGCGCTGATCCGCCCAGATGATGGCGTTGCGCAGCGGGCGCGCCGCGCGGTCGAGGGCAACCGCGCCCATCATCTGCCCGCTGAAGGTGACCGCCGCCACGTCCGCCGGACGGACTTTCGTCTGGCGCAGCAATTCCTGCGTGGACGCGCACACGGCGCGCCACCAGTCTTCGGGGTTCTGCTCCGCCCAGCCGGTGTGCGCGAACTCGGTGCCATAGCCGTAGAAGGCGCTGCCGACCAGCGCGCCGTCGGCGTCGTACAGGGTCGCCTTGTTGCCGGTTGTGCCCAGGTCATGGGCGATAATGTATTTTTGCATGGGTCTCCCCTTCACAAGCAGCCTGTTCGATCAGCCCAAAATCTGGTTGAACTCGACCTTCTCGCCGTCCGGCCCGCGCACCGTGAAATATTTGCAGCCCTTGTCCCAGAACGGCAGGTAGACCGGCGCCTCTTCGAGTGGGGTCAGCCCGGCGGCGCGCGCCGCCTGCCATGCCTGCTCAATGTCGGCCACATTCAGCGCCAGGTGATCCACGTGCCCATCGCCCCGCGCCGCGATCTCCGCCCGATCCGCGCCCGCCAACTGGTATAGCTCCAGAATGAACCCGTTCAGGTCCAGCATGGCCACCTGGATCGCGCCGCCTTCCGCCGGGAGCGCCGTCTCGAAGACAGCGCGGAAGCCCAGGCGCTCGTAGAACGCGCGCGACCGGGCGATGTCGGTCACGGGCAAGCCGAGGTGCTGGAAGCCCTGCACATTGCCTGCGAACATGATTTCGTCTCCCTTTAATGAAAACTGATTCGTGTTTTTGGTGGATTGAAGAATTAAGGCTGCAAGCGATTATTAACACGAACCTCTGCTATTCCCAAGAGATCATCACCTGCATACCCTCATCTTGAGCATTTTGAACAACTGCCTTTTCCAGCGATAACTTAAACACGCAATCATCGTCCACATCGAACAATGCGCCTGTCAGACTCTTGTCGTGTACTTGCGCATTACGAGGGAGGAAAAGGGTGTCAAGGACTGGCTTGGCAAGGTTATCGAGATCAGGACGTTGGTATTCCTCATGAAAAGATAATGGTTACAGAAACTTGCCTTCGACTTGCAATTTGCTGGTGCTGGCGTTCGGCGCGCGCTTGTTCGGCGATGGCCCTACGCCAATCCCACTCGCTACTTCCCCAGGGAGTCGGGGTCATCCCCTGAACTACTACCCTTAAATCTGGCATTGTGGCCTCCCTGACAATCAAAAGGTTGTATCAGTTCTACATGAGACCAGATATGCGCTCGATTTACCTTACGCCCCAGCCTCGCCAGTGGGCCGAACGGGGGTGAGGCCCGTAGGGGCGTATTGCCATACGCCCCTACGGGGGCACGCCACCAGCCGCCCGCGCCATCGAGCAGGCCGGTATCCTGGTCAATTTTCAAAATGCACCAGCACGGCCCCCCGCGCCCCCCTACCCATAGCGCGGATTGGGCACCAGCGTCGGGGCGCTGTCGCGCTCAACCAGGATCGAGGCGAAGCCGCGCTCGGCGATGGTCTTGTAGTCGTAGCCCGCGTCCGCCGGGTAGACGGCCAGGAAGACGAAGTTCCTCGTCCCCGTGTTGATCGTGCGATGGCCCCAGTAGGGCGGGACGTAAGCCGCCGCGCCGGGCACGATGCGCTGCAGGCTCACCTCGCCTTCCGGCGTCTGAAGCAGCAGGTAGCCCTCACCCAGCAGCCCGTAATACAGCTCGGCGCACTCCCCCCTGGCGTGGTAGTGCCCCTTGGTCATGAAATACTCGTCGCCGACCTTGCCGGGGCGGATGACCGTCGTCGAGTAGAGCAGGTGGCCCGGCTTCCTTCGGGTTCTGCGCCGCCTCGTAGACCTCGTAGATCAACGGATTGGCGCTCATCAGCGCGTACTCGGCGGCGGGGTCAGCGTACAGCCCGCGCATGTCGGACAGGCGGCGCTGCTGCACCAGCGGCGCAGTGGGGATCGTGCCGTCCTGCAGGTTGACCAGGTGGGTGAAGGGAGGCATGTAGGCAGTCATCAGTCACATCCTCATTTCAAGGCAGCGGGATTGAGCACAAACTCGCACGGCTCGCCATTCAGCACGGCGACCAGGTTCTGCGCGGACATGAAAGCCATGCGCGCGACAGATTCGGCGGTGGTGCTGCCCATGTGCAGCGTGGCGATGAAGTTGTCCAGCGCCAGCAGCGGGCTGCCTGCGGGCGGCTCGTGGCGGAAGACATCGCTGGCCGCGCCGGCCAGCTTGCCGGAAACGAGCGCGTCATGCAGCGCCGCCTCGTCCACCAGCTCGCCGCGCGCCGTGTTGACCAGAGTGGCCCCATCGCGCATCTGGGCGATGCGCTCGGCGTTGATCAGGCTCTCCGTTTCGGGCGTCACCGCGCAGTGCAGCGAGACGACGTGCGCCTGCTTCAGCAGCGCAGCGAGGTCCACCAGGCGGACGCCTTCCACTTCGCCCTGCACATACGGGTCGTAGGCCACGACGCGCATCCCCAGCGCGGCGGCGCGCAGGGCCACTTCGCGGCCAATCGCCCCCAGCCCGATCAGGCCGAGCGTCTTGCCGGTCAGCTCCCAGCCCTGCGCCCGCTGCCAGACGCCCTGGCGGGCGTTGGCGGCCACCTGGGGGATGCGCCGGGCCAGGCTGAAGATCAGCCCGATGGCCAGCTCGGCGACGGCGATGCGGTTGGCGCCGGGCGTGGTCGTGACGGCGATGCCGCGCGCGGTCGCCGCCTCGACATCCACCTTGTCGTAGCCGGCCCCATAGCGCGAGATGACGCGCAGCCGGTCAGCGGCGGCGATGACCGAGGCGTCGCAGGCGTCCAGCCCCAGGATCACGCCGTCGTAGCCGGGGATGATCGCTGCCAGCTCCGCCGCGCTCAGCGGGTGATCGGGCGGGCGCAGATCAACGGCGCAGCCATTGGCGCTCAGGTACTCATGATGCGGCCCGTCTGTGGTGCAGAACGACCGCGCGGTGACCAGCACCCGGAATGTCATCCGATCCCCCTTGTTCGCTGCGCTCAGCAGCCTGGACGCCTCGCGGCGCAACGGTCATGCACCCGGCAGAACATCAACACGGAGAATCTCGCCCCAGCAAGGGTCCACAGGCAAGTTGTCAGGCAATCGCCAGAACGCCCCTATCCCCCGGCCCCTTCTCCCAGCAAAGCCAGGGGAAGGGGAGAACCGCCTGCCGGATCGTCCCCCTCTGGCTCTGCTGGGGAACTGCAGGCCTTCAGCGAGCACTTCTGAACGTCCCCCGACAGACAGGGCAATCGCATCAAACGTGCGTGTTGTTCTACCTCACCCCCGCTCGGCGCTGACGCGCCTCGCCGCCCCCTCTCCGCAGCGGAGAGGGGGCAAGCCGAGCGGGGCGAGGCTGGGGGTGAGGTCAATATCCCCGCGTCCAGCGAGTCGCTGTCAACTTCTGCACACACCCACAGCAAAGGGTGCGTCCAAAACCTGTCAGGTAGGGCCTCTCTCTACCCCTCTTTACCTCACCCCCCTCACCTACCTCCCCCCCTCTCTGCGAGAGGGCAACCAGCGGCAGGCTGGTGAGTCAATATCCCCCTCCAACGAGTCCTGTCAACTTCTGCACACACCCACAGCAAAGTGCTCAAACCTGTCATAGGCCTCCTGCTACCCCTGCTTTACCTCACCCCCCTCACCTGACCCCTCGCCGCCCCCTCTCGCAGGAGAGGGGGCAAGCCGAGCGGGGCGAGGCTGGGGGTGAGGTCAATGCCCCCGTGCCAGGCAAACCGCTGACAACCTTTGCATGTACCCCGCCCTGCCCGACGGACCAGTTGCATGTCGCATCAGTTTAGTCTATAATACAGCCAAGCACCTGTAATGACAAGATGACAGGCAGCCGCATTGAAATTCTCGATTAACCGCACCAATGGTATTCCCTACCATATCCAGGTGCGCAATGCCCTGCGCGAACACCTGCAGGCAGGCATCTGGCAGCCCGGCGACCGTCTGCCGAGCGAGCCGGAGCTATGCCAGATGTTCGCCGTCAGCCGCCCGGTGATCCGCCAGGCGCTCAACGACCTGGCCCAGCACGGGCTGGTGACGCGCCTGAAGGGCAAGGGCACCTACGCCGCCCCGCCCAAGATCACCGAGAGCCTGGTGCAGAAGCTGACCGGCTTCTACCAGGATATGGTCGAGCAGGGCTACACCCCGACGGCGCGCGTCCTGCGCCAGGAGTCGGTGCCAGCCAGTCGCCGCGTCGCCGAGCGGCTGGGCGTCGCACCGGAGGCGCCAATCATCGTCATCGAGCGCCTGCGCTTCGTCCAGGACGAACCCATCCAGCTTGTGACAACCTACATCCCGCACGTCGTTTGCCCGGCCCTGCTGGACGTTGACCTCTCGCGGCGGTCGCTGTACGCTTTCCTGGACGAGGCGTGCGGCATCGTCATCGCGCGCGGGCACCGCACGGTGGAGGCGGTGGCCGCCAACGAGGTCGAAGCCGAGATGCTGCAGGTGAAGAAAGGCGCGCCGCTGATCATGCTCGACAGCGTGAGCTACCTGAGCGACGGCACGCCTGTCGAGTACTATCACGCGCTGCATCGTGGCGACCGCACGCGCTTCGAGGTCGAGCTGGTGCGCGTGCGCACGCCGGGCGACCGGCAGACGCTGATAGAGCAGCACTTCGATCTCCAGATGGTAAACCAGGGGGTGGTGCTGGTGCCTAAGGGCGAGGCGCTGTACGGCAAGAGCGGGGCGCACAAAGGATAGCAGCGCCAGGAGGACGTTTTGCAGGGGAAAACGTTTGCTGTACGCTGGATTGTGAGGAACAAGCCGCGATCCAGCCGTTAGAAGAAGGCCTCTCCTAATGCTGCCTATGGACACAGAGCAGCTTCTGGTACTCTTAGGGAAGCTGAAGCCGGAGCTATCTGCACGATACCGGGTGAGGGAGATCGGGCTTTTCGGCTCTTTCGTGCGAGCACAGCAGAGTGAAGCCAGCGATATTGACATCTTGGTGGATTTCGATGAAAACGCCGACCTGTTCGATCTGGTAGGGTTGGCCCTGTTCTTGGAGGAACAACTTCAGCGAAAAGTGGATGTGGTTTCTAAGAGCGCCCTGCGGGAAGAGCTTCGGGAGTCGGTCCTGCAAGAGGTTGTGCTGGTATGAGGGATTACAGGCTCTATTTGCAGGACATCCTGGCGGCGATAGAGAGTATCGAAGCATTCACACAAGGGATGGACTTAACAGCTTTCCGGGCCGACGACAAAACAGCAAGCGCAGTTGTCAGAAAGTTTGAGATACTTGGCGAGGCTGCCAAAGGAATTCCCGATGAGATTCGGCGGGCACATCCAGAAGTTCCTTGGCGAGAGATGGCTGGCATGAGAGATCGGCTGATTCATCTTTATTTTGGGATAGACTATGAACTGGTGTGGAAGACGATTGAGGAGCGCCTGCCAGAAGTCAAGCTACAAGTTACGAGAATCCTGCAAGAGGCAAATTGACTCTATGGCCCGAAGTGCCCAGGAGTGCGCAGTAGCGTCTGCCCGAAGCCGAAAAACTTGATGTGGGATGAATTGGAATATTCCTTACTGACGTTACGCACCTGAGGGAAATTTTTTGTCTGGACGGACAATCGGTTTCCCCTTGCAAAAGTGAGCAACTGCGTAACATCAGTTCCTTAGTTGTGCATGGTGGCGCGCCATAAGTACACCCCACTTCGCCGCCACTCTTGCCATCTACAGCGACGGCAGAGCACAGAAAGGAGGCAGGCGGGATCGGGACTTCGCACGCAGCTTGTCGACTCGTCCTAGGGTTTCTTTCGCTAGTTAGCCTGTTGGAGGCAGCTTTATGAACAAGAAATTGCTCGTGCTGTTGATCATCGCGGCCCTGGCTGTGGGACTCGTGCCCACCGCCGTGGCCCAGGACAAGCCGTTCGCGGGCCAGAAGGTGGTGGTAGTGACCCAGGAAGGGCGCTCCATCGGTGGCCCGATCGAAGACTACGCTCCCGAATGGGAAGCGCTGACCGGCGGCGAGGTCGAGCTGCAGCAGTTCGCCTGGAACGATCTGTTCGAGAAGACGGTGACCGCCCTCTCGACCGGCTCCGGCGCTTACGACATGCTGGTCTTCCCGGCTGCCTGGTCGGGCGACTACATGGCCCCTGGCTATCTGGAGCCGATCCCCCAGGAGATCCTGGACGCCGTGGACATGGACGATGTCATCCCGCTCTACCGCGAGCGCATCATCGCCTGGGGCCCCACCATCTACGCCCTGCCCTACGACGGTGACTCGCACATGCTCTACTATCGCAAGGACCTGGTGGATGGCGGCGAGTACGCGGCTGAGTTCGAGGCCGAGTACGGCTATCCTCTGGCCGAGCCGAAGAGCTGGAGCCAGTACTACGACATCGCCGAGTTCTTCAATGGCAAGGATGTCGAGACCGCTGGCATGACGGCCCCCATCTTCGGCGTGATGGAAGCGCAGAGGCGCGGCACTCAGGCCTTCTATGTCTACTTCTCGCACGCCGCCGGCTACGGCAAGATCCCCGGCAACCCGTGCTTCTTCTTTAGCTGCGACGACATGACCCCGCAGGTCAATAACCCCGGCTGGGTCAAGGCGCTCGAAGACTACATGCTGAGCACCAAGCTCGGCCCGCCAGAGCAGATCAACTGGGACGTGGCCGATACCCGTAACTACTTCCCGGCTGGCCTGTCCGTGTTCAACATTGACTGGGGCGATGTCGGCACCATCTCGATTGACGAGAACGTATCGCTGGTCAAGGGCGACGTGGGCTTCGCCCCGCTGCCCGGTGGCGACCAGTACTGGGACTACGTGGCGGGCGAGTGGGTGACGCCTGAGAGCGGCGTCAACGAAGCCCCCTTCATCGCCTTCGGTGGCTGGATCATCGGCGTGGCGGCGGACAGCGACGTGAAAGAAGCGGCGCTGGACTTCGCGGCCTTCATGGCCCGGCCTGAGCTGGTCAAGGTCCTGGCGGTCACTGGCGGCACGGGCATCAACCCGGCCCGCTACAGCCAGTTCGAGGCTCTTGATCTGTGGGTGGATGCCGGCTTCGACGAGGAAAGCGCGGTGGACTACCTGGATGCCATCCTGACCGGCATCGCGCACCCGAACGCCGTGCTCGACCTGCGCATCGTTGGCACGCCGGAGTACCAGCAGACACTGGATGTGGAGATCACCCGCGCCATCGCCGGTGAGATCAGCGCCCAGGAAGCGCTGGACAACGCTGCCGCGCAGTGGGAAGAGATCACCAACCGCTATGGCCGCGAGAGTCAGCTCGCCCAGTACCGCGCGTCGGTGGGCTGGACCGGCTGAGCCGGCCCGCGAGCGCGCCTGACGCAGTCACTCTCGTGAATGCTCGTGTAGGGGCGTAGGCCATACGCCCCTACACCCCTAAGATTTGACATTCAAGGCGGGTAATACGCGCAGTTGTCATGCAGGGGCGGGTTTGCAAACCCGCCCCTACAGGCGGCAACCGATCTTGATCGTCAAGGCGCATCAGCATGGCGGCGTCTGCGTTCGGCGCACGTCAGGCAGAGCATCGCCAGGCGCCACATCACCCGTACCCGATGTGGCGCTTGGTGCTACAATAAGCGCAGCAGGTTCGGCCTGTGAACTCACTTCGCCTGTTTGGGTAGTGATGGAGAGGAGAGTGCGCCT
Organism: Anaerolineae bacterium; assembly: GCA_027494015.1. Next base: position 21,581 of record JAOSJP010000012.1, on the reverse strand, counting down.
TGCAGCGAACTAAGAAGCAGCCTGGGCCGGCCAGGCAAACGGAGATCACCGACATCAGCCGCGAAGACCGCCTCATGAAGCGCGTCTTTCTGTCTCCGGCGGTCATCGTCCTCCTCTCGCTCTCCATCTTTCCCCTCTTCTGGTCGCTGGGCATCAGCTTCACCGACATCCTGCGCGGCGGCTCCACCACCGCGCGCGAGGCGGCGATGACCGAGACAGCGGGCGAGGGGTTCCTGGGGATGGATTTCAGCGTCACGCTGCGCAACTATGATCGGCTGTTCGACGACCAGCGGCTGCACACCGCCGCGCGCAACACCATGTACTACGTCTTCGTGGGCGTGACCGTGCAGTTCATCGCCGGCATGATGCTGGCGCTGGTACTCCATCAGAACTTCATCGGGCGCAAAGTGGTGCGGGTGATCTTCCTGATGCCGATGATGACCATGCCCGTCGTGGTAGCCTACGCCGGGCGCATGATGTTCGACTCCTACCGCTCGCCCATCGCTGACTTGTGGCGGCACGTCGTGGCATGGTTTGCCGATGTGCCACTGATCGGCTCCCAACTGGACCCGATCATCCCCTGGCTGACCGACGGAAGCTGGGCGCGCGCCTCCATCGTCCTGATGGATAGCTGGCAGTGGATCCCCTTTGTGACACTGATCCTGCTGGCCGGGATGCAGTCCATCCCCGACGACATCTACGAGGCGGCGCGCGTGGACGGCGCGTCGTCGTGGCAGATGTTCTGGCGCATCACGTTCCCCATCCTGCTGCCCCTCTCAATGACAGTCATCCTGATCCGAGGGCTGGAGATTTTCAAGATCATTGACGTGATCGTGGTGACCACCGGCGGCGGGCCGGGGTCGGCCACCGAGTCGCTGACCATGTACATCTACAAGACAGCGCTCACCTTCGGCAACTACGGCTACGCGGCGGCGATCTCGTTCGTGCTGCTGGTGCTGGTGATCGTTTTCGCCACCGTCTTCCTGGCGGTGGGGCGCCGCGCCGCGCCGCGCGCAGCATAGGGAGAGAGAGCCATGACGCGCCGATCCATCGGGCAGTCCATCCTGCTTTACGCGGTAGTCATCTTCTGGTGCTTCATCGTGCTCTTCCCCTTCTATTGGCTGGGCACCACCTCGTTCAAGCGACAGTTGGACGTGTTGCGACTGCCCAAATACGTCCCGTTCTACGATTTCGAGCCGACTACTGAGCACTGGGACTACCTGCTCAACATGCGCCGCGATGTGACCTGGCGACACTTTCGCAACAGCCTGATCGCGGCGTCGGGCGGCACCGTGGGCGCGGTGTTCATCGGGGCGATGGCCGGCTACGGGCTGTCGCGCTTCCGCTACCGCTGGCCCAAGCTGAACTGGAATAACGACAACATCGCCTTCTGGATCATCTCGCAGCGCTTCTTGCCTCCAGCGCTGTTCGTCGTGCCATTCCTGATCGCCTACGCGAACCTGGGGATGATTGACACCCACGCCGGGCTGATCATCGCCTATACGATGTTCAACATCCCCTTCGCCGTGTGGATCATGCGCGACTTCTTCGACGGCCTGCCCATAGACCTGGAGGAGAGCGCCCGCGTGGACGGCGCTTCGCGCTGGACGGCCTTCGTGCGCATCGTGCTGCCGCTGAGCGCGCCGGGCCTGGCCTCGGTGTCCATTTTCTCGTTCGTCTTCTCGTGGAACGAGTACCTGTACGCGCTGATGCTGACCAATTTCAACGCGATCACCATGCCGGTGTACATCGCCGGGCAGAACACGCAGCGCGGCGTGGAGTGGTGGTATATCTCGGCGCTGGCCATCACCGCCGTGCTGCCGGTGATCATCGTGGGCCTGCTGCTGGAGCGCTTCATCACGCGCGGGTTGGTCGCCGGCGCGATCAAGGGGTGAGGGGTCGCCGCCCGCGCAGACAGTCTAGTGCCGTGGGGAATTGACCTCACCCCCAGCCTCGCAACGCTCGGCTTGCCCCCTCTCCGACGTCGGAGAGGGGGCGGCGAGGCGCGCCAGCACCGAGCGGGGGTGAGGTAAACCAGGGTGCACGAACAAGTTGTGGGACGTTCGCCAGAACGCCCCTATCCCCTGGTCCCTTCCCCCAGCAAAGCCAGGGGAAGGGGAAAATCACTTGCCAGATCGTCCCCTCTCTAGCTCGGCTGGAGGGGGGATTGAGGGGGGAGGCCTTTTGCGAGCATTCCTGTCCCCCCGCAACAGATCGTTCGTGGACCCGGTAAACCAGGGCGCTGTTCTGCTGCGCCCTGGCGTTTGCTATAATCAGTCTCAGGTTCTCAGCAACACACGGTGAGGGTTGCCAACACCATGAGCATCTTTCTGGATTCGGCGCAGATTGACGAGATCAAACGCGCCTTGCAGCTCGGCTTCGTCGAGGGAGTGACCACCAACCCGACGCATATCGCCCGCACGGGCCGCCCTGGCCTGGAAGTGCTGGCCGAGATCGTGGACCTGGTGGACGGGCCGGTGTTCTACCAGGTGACCGCCGACTCGCTGGCCGGGCGGCTCGACCAGGCCTGGGAAGCGCACGCGCTGCGCCCAGACAAGGTCGTGATCAAGATTCCGGGGACGACGGAGAACATGCGGCTGGTCGCCCAGCTTAGCGAGGCCGGCGTCGAGTGCCTGGTCACGGCGGTGGCCAGCCCGGCCCAGGCGTACCTGGCCGCCCAGGTGAATGCCGAGTACGTCGCGCCCTACGTCAACCGGCTCTCCCGGCAGCTTGGTGACGGTATCGCCATCGTGCGCGACATGGTGCGCATCCTCAATGGCACGCCGACGGAAGTGCTCGCCGCCAGCCTCAAGACGATGGATGAGGTCGTCGCCACTCTGCTGGCCGGCGCGCAGCACGTCACCCTGCCGCTCGACCTGATCCTGACCCTGGGCGACCACCCCTTCACCCAGCAGGCCATCGAAGAGTTCAACGCCGCTGTGCAGTCCGCCGCCTGATCGCCGCGCCTCGCAGAGCACGGCAAGAGCCTGCGCCCCTGTTGGCTGCGCAGGCTCTTTTTGTGGCGGAGTCTGGGCGCAATGCCCCTCCCCCTGGCCCCCTCAGCCGGCAGAGCCAGGGAGGGGGAAAGCGCCGCGTTCGACGATCCAAGTCCCCCTCTCTAGCTCGGCTGGAGAGGGGGATTGAGGGGGTGAGGCCGCTCAGCCACCTACCGCGCCGGGCGGGCCGCGCGCAGCCAGCCGCGCTGCACGGCGCGCGCCTCCTCAACCGTCACAAAGGCATCGGGGTGCTCGTGGCGCACCACGCTGATCAGGCTGCCCACGTCCTGGCGATTGACCACACTGCGCAGCGTCGTCACCACGCCGCTGGCCCCTTCGCCGACCGTCTCGGTGACGCCAAAACCGCGCTGGCGCAGGCTCTCGGCGATGGTGCGCGCCCGACCGGGAACGATGACATTCACCGTCATGAACGACGTGACGAAGTGCGCCTCGATCACCTGTCCCAGATAGCCGCCGATGGCATAGCCGCCGCAATAGGCAGTGAGATTCAGGATATTGCCCAGGTCGGCCAGCACCGGCCCAAGCGAGAGAGCGAAAATCAGCGACTCGAAGACGGCCAGCACAGTGGCCAGCAGGCGCTGGTCCCGGTTGAGCACCACCAGCCGCACCGTGCTGATGGCATTGTTGATCACGCGCAGCCCGAAGATAGCCAGGGCCAGGGCGACCGCTGCAAGCGTCATGTTTTGCCTCTCCTCACCAGATACACCAGAACCTTTCTCAGAGACGACACAGCTAGCATACCCCGCCACCCGGCGCGCAAACAACAGCGGGCTGTGCACACAGCCCGCTGTCAGCAGCCGGAGATGGGGCCTTCACATCAAGGGAACTCAGCGAGAGACGGGCGGCCCCTCGCGGGTTACATGAGCGCGACGAGCGCCTGCAACAGATCGTCGGCAGGCCCGCCCTTGCTCACAAAGGCATCAGCGCCGGCCTTCAGCGCCATCTGGCGCATCTCCGGCTTGACGCTCAGAGCCAGGATATTCACGCCGGGAAAGCGCGCGCGGATGGTCGCCAACGTGGCTTTCTGCGACGCCGCAAGCTCCCAATCCATCAGCAGGAGCGTGGGCCGCAGCCGGGCGATCATATCGGGCAGGCAGTCCAGCGTGTCCAGAATGCCCACCACTTCCAACGGTGCTGCGTGCTGGCGCTGCAGCAGCACGCGCAGCGCGTCGCGCACGTCGGGGTGAGCCTCGATCACCAGGACGCGCGACATACTGGCCAGCGCCGGCGTGCCGCCCGACTCGTGGGCCAATCGCCCCTGCCGCACCATCAGACCCGTCACTGCCGTGCCCGTGCCCCTTCTCGCCAGGCAATGTCCTGCCGCTCGGCAGCCAGCTCAGCGATGGTATTAATCAACCGGTCATAGCTCCAGCCCGCCGCCCGCGCCTGCAGCCACAGGTCGCTCAGGTCGGGGTTGAGGCCGGGCAGCGTGTTGATCTCCAGGATGTACGGCTCGCCATCCGCCGCGTCAACGCGGAAATCCACGCGCGATACGTCCTGGCAGTCCAGCACGCGGAAGACGTTGCCCGCCAGCACCTTCAGCCGGTGCTCCAGCGCCGGGTCAATCTGCGCCGGGCACAGATAGATCTCGAACGTCTCGGCCCACTCCGTCTTGATGCGGTTGGTGTAAAGCTGATCTTCGGACTGGGCGAAATAGCTCAGGTCAATCTCCATCGGCGGCAGGAAGGTCAGGCCAACGGGCAGCGCCTCCGCCAGCGCACCCTCGGCGACCCGCCGGTCCTCCGGCTCGAGGTTGCCGACCATGCCCACCGTGATCTCGCGCCCTTCGATGTAGCGCTCGACCAGGATCGGCTGCTGGTAAAGGCCGAGCTGCTTGTCCACCTGGGCGCGCAGCTCGCCCACCGAGCGGACGATGCACTCAGCGCTGATGCCCATGCTCGTCCCTTCGCGGCTCGGCTTGACGAACATCGGGAAGCGCAGGTCGCCGCGCGCGTCGAGCAGGTCAGCGCCCAGCGGCGCGTCAGCCTGCTCGAAGACCTGAAACTCCGGCGTGGGCAGGCCGTGATACTTCAGCAGGCGCTTGGTCGTCGGCTTGTCGAGGGCCAGGGCCAGAGTGAGCACCTGGCTGCCGGTGTAGGGGATGCGCAGCATTTCCAGGATGCCCGGAATCTGCGACTCGCGCCCGTCGCCGAAGTGACTCTCGGCGATGTTGAAGCACAAATCCGGCTGGTAGGCGCGCAGGCGCTCGATGACATCATGCGGCGGGTGGATGCTCGCCTCGACGAACTCGGCTTCGTGACCGCCGTTGCGCAGCGCCTCGACAATGGCCTCGACGGTGCGCGGGCTGTCCAGATCGTCCCACTGGTCGTCGGGCATCCCTTCCCAGCGGGGAGCGTTCTTCTTCAGGTTAGCCAGGACTGCGATCCGCATCGGACTAGGCTTCTCCGTTGGCGCGTGCTTTGCCGTTGCGGCGCTTGCCGTTGCCGTTACCGTTGCTGCTGCCGTTGCGCTTGCCATTCGGCCTGTCGCCGTTGGCGTGGCCATTGCCGGGCTGCGCGGCCTGCGGCTCTGTGCCCAGCGCCTCACCCATGTGGAAGCGCTGCCACTTCTCTTCGTTGCTGTTCAGGCGGTGCTGGATGCCATTGCGCCGGTGAATCTCGTCGAAGCCTTCTGGCTTCAGCGCGCTGATCCGCCCGTCCAGCAGGCCGGAGACGCCCACCTGCCCCGCTTCCGAGCGGTGCGCGGCCTGGCGGTCGAGATGGTCAATGGCGTGCGGGTCGTAGTCCAGCGGCTCATCGTAGGTGGTGATGTAGCCCTCGTAGTTGCGCAGGACGACCTTGCCCGGCGCCTGGCTGATCAGGTACTGGGGCATGACCGGAATCTTGCCGCCGCCGCCCGGCGCGTCCACAACATAAGTCGGGACGGCGTAGCCGCTGGTGTGCCCGCGCAGCCCCTCGATGATCTCAATGCCCCTGGCCACCGTGGTGCGGAAGTGCCCGGCCCCCTTGACCAGATCGCACTGGTAGAGGTAGTAGGGGCGCACGCGGTTGCGCACCAGCTTGTGCGCCAGCTCGCGCTGGATGTCCACGCTGTCGTTGATCCCGGCCAGCAGCACGCTCTGGTTGCCCAGGGGGATGCCCGCGCGCGACAGCCTGTCGAGCGCCTGGCTTAGCTCCGGCGTGATCTCCTTGGGATGGTTGACGTGAATGTTCAGCCACAGCGGGTGGTAGCGGCCCAGCATCTCGGCGAACTCGTCGGTGATGCGCTGCGGCAGGAAGACCGGCACGCGGCTGCCGATGCGGATGATCTCGATGTGCTCGATGGCCCGCAGGCTGGACAGGATATATTCCAGCACTTTGGGGGCCAGGGTGAGCGGGTCGCCGCCGCTGAGCAGCACGTCGCGCACCTGCGGCGTGCGGCGCAGATAATCAAGCTGCAAGTCGAACTCAGCGCGGCTGAAGTTCGCGCCAGGGTTGCCGACGATGCGGCTGCGCGTGCAGTAGCGGCAATAGCTGGCGCATTGCGTCGTCAGCAGCATCAGCACGCGGTCCGGGTAGCGGTGCACCAGGCCGGGCACCGGGCTGTGCCGGTCTTCGGCCAGGCTGTCTTCCATCATGCCCTCGAACGCCTCAAGCTCGCGCCCCAGGGGAATCACCTGGCGGCGCACCGGGCAGAGCGGATCGTCGGGGTCCATCAGGCTGGCGAAATACGGCGTAATGTCCACCCGGAAGCGGTTCTCGGCGGTCAGTCCTTCGATTTCTTCGGGGGTCAGCGTGATGATCTGAGCCAGATCGTCCAGCGTGTTCAGGCGGTGGGCAAGCTGCCAGCGCCAGTCGTTCCATTGCTCGTCGGGGACATCTGCCCAGATGGCCGGTCGTGGCGTGGCTGCCAGGACCGGCATACCTGCTGGAGGCTCGGCAACAGTCGTCGCCGCAGCAGGCCCAGGAGGCTCCTCAGTCTCAACCATACGGGTCTCTTCCATCGTGTGTGTCTCCCTCATCCCGTTGCGCTAATTCCCCTCATCTGACGGCCTCGCTCAGGCGGCCAGCAGCAGTTGTGCCACATTCGCCCGCAGGCGCTCTGTGGCACAATCATTGTGATCATAGCTGAGAATGCGCCCAGCGGTATTGGCCACCCGCCTGATTTATCATTGGCCAGATGGCCGATGTCGGGCGCAGCGCAGGGGAAAAAGAGACTTCCGAAGTTTTGAAAACTTCGGAAGTCTGGTCGCGGGCCGGGCGCGGCACTTTCCCCTACCACGCGGCACGTAGGGAAGGGGAGCAGGCCCGCCGCTTTTCTCCCTTCCCCCCTCGTGGGGGAAGGGCCAGGAATGGGGGGGGACAGGCACAGCCAAAGATGTGGGTAATGTATAGCCACGTTGGAGAGGGGGCGGCGAGGCCCGCGTCAGTGGGCCGAGCGGGGGTGAGGTCTGTAGGGGCAGGTTTGCAAACCCGCCCCTACATGGCATTTGCGCGTATTACCCGTCTTGAATGTCAAATCTCATCAGGCGCGTCACCAGGTCGCTCCGCATGACACCCGCCGCGCGAGAGAGACCCGCCCCTCACACCGCCACGAGCTTATGCTCAACGGCCAGGGCCACCGCCTCGGTGCGGGTGCTCGCGCCCAGCTTGGCCAGGATGTTGCTCACGTGCACCTTGACCGTCGAGCGGCTGACCACCAGCCGGTCGGCGATCTCGACGTTGTTCAGCCCCTTGACCATCAGCGCCAGCACTTCGCGCTCGCGCTCGGTGAGATCATGGCCGACGCGCACCGTCTCCGTCTGGGTGCGGATCAGGGCCTGCAGCGCCTCTGGGGCCATCGTTGGCTGGCCGGCGGCTGCGGCGCGAATGGCGCGGGCCAGCTCGTCGGACGACACGTTCTTGTACAGGAAGCCCAGCGCCCCGGCCTGGATCGCCTCCTGCACCAGTTCCTGCTCCTTGAAGCTGGTCAGGGCGATGATTTGCGTGGCCGGGCACAGGTGGCGGATGGCCCGTATGGCGGCGGGGCCGTCCATGCCCGGCATGACCATATCCATCAGCACGACATCCGGGCAGACGCGCTCGCACAACCGGACAGCTGCCTCGCCGCTGTCCGCCTCGCCCACGTTGTCCAGGTCCCGATGCACCAGCAGGAAAGCCGCCAGGCCAGTGCGCACCATCTCGTGATCGTCCACAATCAGCACGCGAATAGGCCGCGGCTGGCTCATGCTCCCTCCTCCGGTGAGGAATCGCCCCACAGCACGCTGACGCGCGTGCCCCGGTTCCACTGGCTGGCGATGTCCAGCGCCGCCCCGATGGACGCCGCCCGCTCGCGCATGATGTGCAGCCCGAAGTGATCCGGCGGCACGTCCTGCGGGTCGAAGCCCTGTCCATCATCCTTCACAGCCAGGCGGACGAGCGCCGGGCTGGTCGTCAGGGCCACGCGCAGCGTCCTGGCCCGCGCGTGCCTGACCACGTTGTGCAGCGCCTCCTGCGCGATGCGATAGAGCGCCATCTGAATCTCGGCGGGGTAGACGTGCTGCCCGCCCTCAGCGGTGAACTGCACATCCAGGCGCGTCCGCCCGGTGATCGCCTCGACAAGCTGGCGCACCAGGTCGCGCAGCGGCGTCTCCAGCAGGGCGCTGGGGCGCAGCTCCAGCAGCAGCGTGCGCATCTCGGCCAGCGCGCCGCGCGTCAGGCGGCGCAGATCGGCCACGCGCTGGTAGAACTCGTCGGGATTCTCCTGCAAAAGCTGCGGCAGCACCTCGGCGATGAGGTTGGCCGAGAAGAGCGTCTGCGTCACCGCGTCGTGCAATTCGCGCGCCAGGCGCTGCCGCTCGGCCAGAGTTGCCGCCTGCTCGGACTGCTGGCGCAGGCGCGCATTGACGATGGCCAGCGCCACCTGGTCGCCGAAGGCCGAGGCCAGCTCGATGTCCTCGGTAGCCAGGTCGAGCGGCTCGGCGTAGTAGAGCACCAGGCTGCCGTACATCTCGTCGCGCATCCACAGCGGCACGGCCAGCACTGCGCGGTAGCGCTTCATCAGGTTGAGCAGCAGGTCATAGCGCCGCCGGTCGCCCAACTGCTCGTAGGCGGGCAATTCCGAGCGCATGTCGGGCACGTAGATGGGCCGGTGCTCGGCGACCGCCGTGCCGATGGCCCCCACGCCCAGCGGCACCTGCATCCGCGCCACGTAGTCGGGGGGCAGCGCGCGCGCCGCCTCCAGGTCGAGCACGTCATCGCGCAGCCGAAAAATGGCCACCGCGCCTGCCTTGAGCAGGCGCTGCGCCTCGACCATGATGTAGTCCAGAATCTCGCCCGCCGGGCGCTCGGAATTGAGCACATCGAGGATGCCGCGCAGCCCCTCGGCGATGAGGCGCTTCTCGTGCTCGTTGCGGATGAGCCGCTGGGTGCGCTGAAGCTGCTCGGTCACGTCGCGCATGGTGATCAGCAGGTGCGGCCCCGTGTCGTGGTCGAAGCGCGCGCCGCGCAGCTCGACGGAGACGGGCGTGCCGTCCTTGCGCACCAGGTTGAGCGATACCGCCGGCCCCTGGCGGATGACCTCCAGCACCGGCGTGGCGTCGTCCTCGCCCGGCAGGGTCAGGAACGCGCTCAGCGGCAGACCGATCAGCTCGTCGCGGGCGCAGCCGAGCATCCGGCACAGCGCCGGGTTAACGGCGAGCACATGCCCGTCCAGCGCGGCCACGACGACGCCATCGGGCAGCTCGTCGAAGATCTGCTGGTGGAGTCTGGAGAGAGCAGGGGCGGTGACGGGCATGGGCGGCGCTTTCGCAGAATATGCGCGGGCACAGGTACACTCCCGATCATAGCACATTCGCCGCGTGGGGGGATGGGCGGCACGCACCCCCCGGCTCCTGTTGCTTGCCGCTGGCAGGGGGCAGGGGTAAGCTTAGACGTCACCCTCCTCCCTCCCCCCCCTCTCCCAGGGGTTCCCCTGTAGCTTAGACGTCACCCTAAAGGAGGCTGCCATGAACGCCCGACTGTCCCTTTTCCTCGCCCTGCTGCTGATGCTCCTGCCCGGCGCGAGCGCCCTCGCCCAGGAAGACCCGCCCCCTCCCCGCTGCTGGCGATGCTGGCTGGCGTGCCAGAGGACGCTGTTCCCGCCGACAGCGGCTGGGCGACCGTCCGCTACACCGACTACGCGGCGCTGTACGAAGCCGAGGGAATCACCAAGCTGCGCGATTTCGGCAACGTGGACCTGCTGATGACCGCCGTGCCGCTCCCCGGAATGATGATGCGCCTCGCCGCCGGCCCCGAAGCGCTGAGCTACGTCTTCGCCAGCACGGGGCAGATGGCCGCTGCGGTCGGCTTTGAGTGGCTGCTCGACGTGGATCGCAGCCTGGAGTTCGGCGACCCGCCGGGCGTTGGGCTGCTGCTGGGCGGCGATTTCGACGCGGCGGCGATTGGCGCGGCGCTGCAAGCCCGCGACTTCAGCCAGGCGGACGTGAGCGGCGTGACCGTCTGGCACCGCTTCGACGACCTGGCCATCTCTGATCGCAGACCGCGACACCACCGACCCCTTCGGCGGGCACCTGGGCGCGGCGGCGCGCATTGCCCTGCTGCCGGATATGCTGGCCAACGCGCGTAGCTGGCCGCTGATCAACGGCGTCATCGGCGCGGCGCAGGGCGAGCTGCCCTCCCTGGCCGACGACCCGGCGTACCGCGCGCTGGCCGGGGCGATTGCCGCGCCGGACGGCCTGCTCATCCAGGCGCTGTTCTTCGGCGGGGCGGCGCTGGGAGCCGTCCCCGGCGACCCCGCGTCGCTGGGCGTGACGCCCCCCGCCGCAGACCTCGGCCCGCTGCCGCCGTATGCGCTGGCCGTCCTGGCCGACCGCCAGGAGGGGAACGACCAGGTGCATCTGATCGGGCTGGTCTACGCCGACGCGCCGACCGCCCAGGCCGCCGCCGACGTGCTGGCCGGGCGCATCGCGGACTTCCGGCTCTCCACGCGGCCTGAGATCGTGCTGGCCGAGGAGTTCGGCGCGACGGTGAGCGCGTCGGTGGTCGAGAGCGCGGGGGACGGGCTGGCTGTGGCCCTGGTCGAGGCGCGCTACCCGCTGCCCGCCGAGCGCACCGACGCGGAGACGGGGCGCTTTAGCAGCGCCGGGCGGCTGTATGGCTTGTGGGTGCAGGCGATCCTGCGCCGCGAGTTCACGCCGCTGTGGTGGTGAGGGGGGCAGGCGTGGGCGTAGGGAGCGCGGTCGGGGCATGGGGATCGCGCTCCGTGGGGGGATGCGTGCGGTCAGAAAGGCAATTCATCATCTGCCTGATCTGCTGGATCGTACTCCTCGTCTTCGGGAACCGTGAGAGCTGGACCCATTAGGTTGAGCCACTTGATTAGGTGTTCGAGGTTCCTTTCCGACAAAGGATGCGGTAAGAGCAGATGAGCCATTGGCTGTCCGATAAGCTGTATTGTATGCTCCTTCATACCCCCTGGAACATAATCACCAGCCGGACTTACGGCACTCCTTTGCGGGACGACATTAGGCCTTTCGCTTATGGTTTCCCGATTAAGCACTTGATTTGTCGATTGTTGCAATTCCTTATCGAGTTCTGCAAACGCATATGTGTCTTTGAATTCCTCGATGAACGAATCGACAGCGTTCTTCTGGAACCCATACTCTTTCAAGAGCACGAAACGCATGGTTGAATCAGAAGGAAGCGGGTTATCGGCCAAGTCCCATCTGTGCCAAAGCTGATTGTGAATATCAGGAGTCAGCGCGGCCTCCTGAATTGCAGATAAACGAGTATCCTCATCAGGAGCTTCAAGAATAGTCAGGCTAAGCTCGGACACTCGGACACGTTTGTCGTCACGGGTTCCCTCTACTTCCAGCAATCCAAACTGTGTCAGTGTTGCGAGAACTCGAACTCCTGAACCACTGGTAGCTCTGTAGTCCATATGTTCAAGTGCCACACTGACAGGGGTGAACCTAGAACCCTCCGCCTCATAGAATCTCCGCATCAAATCAACAGCCTGTTGTAGATTGATGTAAGGATACGATGGACTTCGCTTGCGTTTTGCCTGAGGCTTTACGTCCACCATTACATCTTCCCCGTTTCTCTATTTGCGATAAGTAGACACATTATACTATGCAAGCGGCGCTAAGTCAAGATGATCTTAGCTAACATTTTAACGCCACCCCCTTGACAGGGCGCGCTAAATCGAATAAAATCGGATCGTTAGGCTGGGAGTTAGTGACCACCAATACAAAATGGAGCCTGCACCTTCTAGATGCGGCTCCACTCAGGACAATTGGCGTTGCTTCTGGCTGGTTACCTCGCCCTGGGTACGACGTGTAGCCAACCACACATCAAGCCACGCCTGCATTGACCTTGATCCGTCACAGTACGCCCTAGTTCCTAACTTCCGTTGACCGACGGACTCATCGCAACGAATGCTGCGGCTTTCGGTGACTAGTGACGCCTGAGACTAAGGAGATTATACGGTGTTCGATGTAGCAAGTCAACTCTTGTCGAGAGAATCGACAAACTCTCTACCAGGACAGTTTAGCGTATTCTGCGACGAAAGTTCAACCAGGAACAATCGTTTCCTGGTGATCGGTGGGATATGGTGTCCGAGAAGCCTGGAAAATCGGTTCCGAACAAGATTACTGGCTGTGAAAGAAGAACAAGGAATCTGGGCAGAAGCGAAGTGGAGCAAAGTATCAAGCTCTTACCTTGATAAGTATAAGGCTGTCGTCGGTGTCCTCTTCGAATTCCCAGAGGTCTTCTTCAGATGCATAGTGATTGACAAGACGATTGTTAACTACAGAGTTTATCACAATAACAATCGAACACTGGCGTTCAACAAGTTTTATTTCTACCTGTTGAGCAGGAATACGTCAGCAGGACTGAGCTACTGGATCTATCCTGATCACCAAACTGATCGGCAGAATGATCCCTTTCCTGAATTGCAGGAGATTGTGAACAATTACCATTGGGGGATAAGCAGGAAACGCCCAATTAAGCAGATCGAACCTCGTAATTCACACAACGAAGTGATCATTCAACTGGCTGACGTTCTTGTTGGTGCCATACAAGGTGCTTGGAACCAGGAGATACGTCGTTCGGCCAAGATTGAGTTGTGCGATTTCGTTGCCACAGAAGCCAGACTGCCCTCATTGGGTACCGGTACTCCTAAGTGGGTTACGCCCGTCAATATATGGCAGTGGCGTCCACGCACATAAGACTACACGCTCGTTTCCGGTCTGCACCAACGGCCCAGATCGTAAGTGCCGATTCGCGCCGCAAATCGTTCCATTCCTCGCCCCTGCGAGCGCCCACCGGCCCGCCAGGGGCGTTATAATGGGCGTGCGCGGGCAGGGCTGCCCGTCGTTGGAGCGCAAAGGAGAGGCCATGGACAACAAGCTGTACCGGATCAACGAGTTCGTCCGTCCCGCCGACGGGCGCAGCCTGGTCGTGGATACCAGCGCCGGGCTGGCCCTGGGCGCGCCCCCCGGCCTGGAGCGCTTCGCCCCGGCAGTGGAGCCGGTGCTGCCCCTGGCCGATGGCCTGGTCACCAGCCCCGGCCAGGCGCGTCGCCTGGGCGGGCGTACCCGCAATGACGCGGCCCTGCTCATCCGCGCCGGGTGGACGAACGCCCTGCGCGGCGAGGACTTCGTGCTGCCGCCCGAAACCATCTTCCACCTCCCCCTGCTGGAACCCGCCGACGCCCTCGACCTCGGCGCGAGCGCGCTGGTGGCGCACGTGCTGCTCGGTCACGACGAGGACATCGAGGCGGGCTGCCTGCAAGAGGTCGTGCAGCTTGCCCTGACGGGGACGCCGCTTGGCCTGCCGCTGCTCACCGACGTGCAGCCGATAGGCCCGCGCGTCGTGCTGCCGGCCAAGGCGATTGAGCTGGGCGTCTCGTACAGCGTCGAGTGCGGCGCGGATGGCCTGGTCATCCCCTGGCCCGGCGCGGACTCGCTGCGCACCATTCTGACGATGGCCGCTGGCCTGCCGGTGTGGGTCAAGGCGGAGTCGCTCGACCCGGCGGACGCGACGCTCAACGAGGCGCTGGCCCTCGGCGCGGCGGGCCTCTGGCTGGACGCGCGCGTCTTCGCCAGCGCAGACCCGGCGGCGCTCGTGGCGGCCTTCAAGACGCTCGTGCACGGCTCCGTGCCCGAAACAGCCTAGGAGGGGTGCCATGAAAGCAGGCTTGCAGGCTCGCATGGATCGGCTGTTCAACCGGCACGGCGACGGGCGCGCGGTGTGCGTCGCCGCCGATCACGGCTACATGAGCGACGTGACGCCCAACGTCGTCCAGCTTCGCCCGGTGACGGAAGCGGTCATTCGCGGCGGCGTGGACGGCATTCTGCTCAGCCCCGGCCAGGCGGTGCGCCTGGCCCCGCTCTTCCAGGGGCGCGACGGCCCGGCGCTGATCGTCCGCGCGGACTGGATGAACATGCCGCGTCTGGGCACCTCCAACGTCGCCAACGCCGTCCCGCAGCGCTTGCTGCGCAACTATAAGATGCTCACCGCCGAGCAGGCGGTCGCCCTGGGCGCGTCGGCGATCACCATCTACCTCTTCGTCGGCTACACCGACCGCATCGAGGCCGAGGGCGTGGACAAGTGCGCCCGCTTCGTCAGCGAGTGCCGCCGCGCCGGACTGCCCTGCATCATCGAGCCAATCGCCTACGGCGGCCAGGTGACCGGCGCGAACATCGTCGAGCTGCTCATCCTGGGCGCGCGCGAAGCGGTCGAGATCGGCGCGGACGCGCTCAAAATCCCCTACACCGGCGATGTGGACAGCTTCCGCGCGCTGGTGCAGGCGGCGGACGTGCCGGTGCTGGTGCTGGGCGGCGCGCGCTCCGACCACGAGCGCGACGCGCTGGAACTCTACGCCGAAGCGCAGGAAGCGGGCGCGGCGGGCTGCCTGATGGGCCGCAACGTCACCAAGTCGCCGAACCCGCAGCGCATGATCGGGCAGCTTTGCGGCATCGCCCACCAGGGCTGGACGGTGGACGAGGCGCTGCGCGGCGAGGTGTGGGACTACGTCAAGCTGAAGGCGCACCCGGCGGACTGCACCGGCTGCAACCTGTGCGTCGTCGCCTGCGTCGCCAGCCACGACGGGGGCGGCTACGGCACGCACCTGACCCGCCTGCGCATTGATCCCGGCAGGAACGCCGGGCAGTTCAAAGTCATGTTCTGCACGCTGTGCCGCAAGTGCATTGACGTCTGCCCGACCGACGCCCTGCGCTGGCACCCCGAAAGCGGCGCAGTCGAATTGCTGGTCGAGCGCTGCGACAACTGCGGCAAGTGCGTGGAGATCTGCCCGACGCAGGTCATCGTCCATTCGGACGAGGGCGTGCGCATCGTGGGCAGCGGCACATCCGCCGCGCCGGAGAGGGAGCTGCCCTGGTACCCGGTGGTGTGCGATCTGTGCGGCGGCGCGCCCGAATGCGCGCGCATCTGCCCGACCGGCGCCATCTTCATTGACGAACGCCCGGCGTTCGATCCGCTGACCGACTAGGAGGGAGCGAGCATGGACCTCACCCAACGGGCATACTGCAACCGCATCCTGCGCGTAGACCTGACCAGCGGCCAGATCACCACCACGCCGCTGCCCGCCGACATGATGCCGCTGCTGCTGGGCGGCAAGGGGCTGGGCGCATGGCTGCTCTACACCGAGCAGGCACCGGGCACCGGCCCGCTCTCCCCCGCCAACATGCTGATCTTCCACAACGGCCCGCTGACCGGCACCACCGCGCCGACGGCGGGGCGTTTCGGCGTCACCACGCGCAGCCCGGCGACGGGCACCTACTTCGACGCCTACTGCGGCGGCTACTGGGGGCAGATGCTCAAGTACGCCGGCTACGACGCGCTGGTCGTCACCGGCGCTGCTGAGACGCCGGTCATGCTGGTCATTGACAACGACGCGGTTGAGCTGCGTCCCGCCGAGTCGCTGTGGGGCACCACCGTCACCGAGGCCGCCGAGCGGCTGCGCGCCGGCTTCGGCCACGACTGGCAGTCGCTGGTCATCGGCCCGCCGGGCGAGCAACTGCGCAACGTGGCCGGCATCTTCAACGAGACGCGCGCCCTGGCGCGCGGCGGCGTCGGCGCGGTGATGGGGTCGAAGCGGCTCAAGGCCATCGTCACGCGCGGCAGCCGCCCGGTGCATGTCTTCGACAAGGGCAAGTACGAGCGCGCTCTGCAACTGGCCTATCGCGCCGTGCGCATGTCCAGCAAGACAACGCTGATGTCCCGCGAGGGCACAGCCAACATCCTGGAGATCGTTGACGTGATGGGCGCGCTGCCCACGCGCAACTTCCAGAGCGGGCAGTTCGACGAGGCTGACGAAGTGTCCGGCGCGGCCTTCCGCGCTCACAACTGGAAGAAAGACTACGCCTGCTTCGGCTGTCCCATCGGCTGCGGCAAGTGGACGATCCCGCTGGACGACGGCAAGGTGATCGAGGGGCCGGAGTACGAGACGATCTTCGCCCTGGGGCCGAACTGCGCCATTGGCAGCCGCGAGGCGATCATCCGCCTCAACTGGTGGTGCGACGAATACGGCATGGACACGATCAGCGCCGGCGGGGTGATCGGCTTCGTCATGGAGCTATTCCAGCGCGGATTGATCAGCGCCGCTGATCTGGACGGCATCGCGCCCGTCTGGGGCGATGGCGCCGCCGCCGAGGCGCTGGTGGCGAAGATGGCCAGGGGCGAAGGCTGCGGCGAGTGGCTGGCCCAGGGCGTAGCGGCCATCGCCGAACGCTACCCTGGCGGCAGGCCCTTCGCCATGCACGCCAAAGGGCTGGAGATGCCCGCCTACCACCCCAACGCGGCCAAAGGCACGGCCCTGGCCTACGCCATCTCGGAGCGCGGGGCGTGCCACCTGCGCGGCGCGCCGCTCGGCGAGTTGTTCGGCGGCGCCGCCGATCCGC
Source organism: Anaerolineae bacterium (assembly GCA_027494015.1). The sequence goes on along the minus strand of JAOSJP010000012.1, from coordinate 4,724 downwards.
TGGTCATCGAGGGCAAGCCACAGCTTTTCCGCGACACGCAGGCCGACACCGCCGCCTGGGACAGCGCCTGCCTGTGCCTGTTCCCCGGCTATGGCATGACGCTCAAGGAGCTGTGGCAGCTTGTGGCGGCGGCGACCGGCTTCGACTATCCCACCGCCGCCGACCTGCAACTGCTCGGCGAGCGCGTCTCGACGCTGGCGCGCCTGTTCAACGTGCGCGAGGGCTTCGCCCGCGCCCAGGACACATTGCCCGCCCGCAACCTGAGCCAGCCGATGGCCGGTGGTCCGGCGGCGGGGCACGTGGTCGAGCTGGAGCCGATGCTCGACGAGTACTACCGCATCATGGGCTGGGACCGCGACGGGGTGCCTACGCCGGAGCGCCTGCGCAGGCTGGGCCTGGCCGCCCTGCTGGAAACCGCCTGATCGGGCCTGCGCGGGGGGCACATACGTCTCACTCTCTGCCGGGGGTGAGGGAAACAACAAAACTTCCGAAGTCTGCGAGACTTCGGAAGTCTGCTTTACGGCGAGTTCTCGTCCGTGTCAGACGGGCTTAACCCGGCGCGTTAGCGCCCTCGGTCGGCTCCGGCGGAGGTGGCTCAGTGGGCAGCGGCGTCGCGGTCGGCGGCTCCGGCGGGAGAGGAGTGGCCGTCGGCGGCTCCGGCGTGGGCGGCACTTCCGTCGGGAGCGGCGTCGCGGTCGGCGTCAGGGTCGGCGGCTCCGTTGGCGTTGCTGCGGGCGGCTGGATGGGCGTCGCTGGCAGGAACACTTCCAGCGGCACCACGAACGCATCTACAGCGATCACACCCTCGCTGGCGACGAGGCGCAGCGTGTGCTGCCCCGCCCCCAGCGGGAAGGCCAGCCGCGCGGCGAAGTCCGGCAGGTCCGCCCGCGCATCCACAAGCTGCACGGGCACTCCGTCCACCTCGACGATGAACTTGCCCAGCGCCGGGCCGGTCGCGTAGATCACCTCAACGCGCGCGCCGCTGAAGACGAGCGTCAGCGCGTCCGGCTCCCTGGCCTCCTGGCCGCTGCTCATCAGGTACGCGCCGCCGCTGGCCACCAGGCTCTCCACCCGCGTCCACAGGCCGCTCGGCAGGACGTTCACGCTTTCCGCCTCGATGATCAGGGTCAGCGCGTCGGGCGTGACGGTCGGCGTGGGCGTGAGCAGGGGCGGGGGCGTTGCCGTCGGCTCAACGGTTGGCTCAATGGTCGGCTCAGGGGGAAGTTCCGCAGTCGGCTCAGTCGTCAGTTCGGCATCCGGCGTAGCGGGCACCTCTGCGGTCGCCTCCGGCGTGAGGGTGGGCGTCAGCCCGGCCTCGACCAGGAAGGCGTCCAGGGCGATAGTGCCCATCATCGGGTAGACGCGCAGCGTGTGCTGGCCCTCAGCCAGGACGAACGTCGCCTGCACGCCGAAGACGCTCTCCGGGGCCGCGCTGTCCAGCAGTTGGATCGGCGCTCCGTCAATCTCGACGACGATCACGCCCAGCGCCGGGTGCTGGACGTAGATCACGCTCACCTGCGCGCCCTGGAAGGTCAGGCTCAGGGCGTCTTCGCTGCTGCCGCTGCTGTAGAGATAGCTCCCGCCGCTGGCCGCCGCCGTCTCGTGCGCAGTCCAGGCCCCGCTGCGCCCCACCCCGTCGCTCTCCGCCTCGATCAGGCCCGGCCCACTGACCGGCGTCTCCAGCGTGAGCGCGAGAGTGGGGGTAGGAGTGGGCGTAGCCATCTCCGGCGGCGCGGGCGCGTAGGTCAGGGTGAAGCTGCGCGCGGATGTCCAGCCGCTCTTGTTGCCGGCCAGGTCGTAGGTGCGCACGCGCCAGAAGTACTTGCCATTGGGCAGCGGTGGCGTCACCGTGTAGGCCGAGGGAGTCACGGTGATAAACACTTCGGGGCTGCCGAAGGTGGACAGGTTGTCAATCTGTAGCTCATAGTGCGCAGCGTCGGCCACATCGCTCCAGTCGAGCGCGGGCTGGCCCGTGTTGAGGATTGATTTCGTCTCCGGCGAGAGCAGGGTCGGCTTGGCCGGGGCCACTGTGTCAACGGTCACCGTCCAGACGGCGCTCCACAGCCCCCAGATGCCGTCGGCCCCCTTGGCCTGCGCCCGCCAGTAGTACAGCCCGTCGGCCAGCGCCGTCGCCGGCGTATGCGTGGTGCTGCTCTTGGTCGAGTTGACCACCGTGCTGGCGAAGGTGGCGCTCTTGCTCACCTGAATGCGGTAGGAGGTCGCCCCCGTCACCGCTCCCCAGGTGAAGGTCGGCGTGTTGTCATTGGTGGGCGTGCCATTCGCCGGGGAGACCAGCGTCGGGGCCGGGGCGGGATCAACGTCAATCCACACCGTCCAGGCGCTGCTCCACGACCCCACGTTGCCCGCCAGGTCAACCGCCCGCACCCGCCAGTAGTAGCGCCCATCCGCCAGCGGCGTCGTCACCGTGTAGGCCGAGCCTGTGGGCGCGGCGACCACTTCCGGGCTGCCGAAGGCCGAGGAGTTGTCCACCTGCAGGTCGTAGCGCGCGGCATCCGGCACGTCGCCCCAGTCGAAGCTGGGTAGGTTGGTCGTGACCAGGTCGTCTTTCACCGGCGAGAGCAGCGTCGGCTTGGCTGGCTTGACCGTGTCAACAGTCACCGTCCAGACGGCGCTCCACAGCCCCCAGATGCCGTCGGCCCCCTTAGCCTGCGCCCGCCAGTAATACAGCCCGTCGGCCAGCGCCGTCGCCGGCGTGTGTGTGGTGCCGCTCTTGGTCGAGTTGATCACCGTGCTGGCGAAGGTGGCGCTCGTGCTCGCCTGAATGCGGTACGAGGTGGCCCCCGTCACCGCCCCCCAGGTGAAGGTCGGCGTGTTGTCGTTGGTTGTGCTGCCATTGACGGGAGAAAGGAGCGAAGGAGGCTGATTCCCCGGATTGTCAAGGTAGGCCGTCATCGTGCTGGCCGACGAGCTGATGCTGCTCAGCCTCAGGCCCCAGTTGGTCGTCGAGTAGTAAGACGTGCTGTTGGGGTTCGTGCTGAAGTTGAAGGCCGTGTTGCCCGTCGAGCCGGGGAACGGGTCGCCGGTGTCGCCCGAATTGACGCCGAACTCCAGGTGCAGCGCGCCGTCCGCCTGTTCCAGCGCCACGCGGAAGTGCTGGTTGGCCGCCGAGCACTGGTAGTTGTTGACTTGCTTGCACTCGTACTGGTTGCTGCCGGGCAGATTATCGTCCACATGCCAGATCAGCAGACCGCTGCCCGGCAGCGCCGCGTCCGAGCCGATCTTCTGCCGGTTTTCGAGCAGCCAGTATTCGTTGGCCTTGCCGGAATTGAAGCGGTAGATGGCGTTGGTACGGTTTTGCTGGACGTTCGGCAGGCTGATCGTCCCGTTGTAGGTGGTGATGTTCACCACCGGGTTGAACTCCAGGTACACGCGCGACCAGGCGTCGAGGTGCGCCGGGGAGTTGCCCAGGCTACCGTTCCACGACCCGCCGGACATCAGGCTCCATCTCCCGATGCCCGCCGAGGAGTTGTCAACGTCGTACAGGTCGGGCAGGCCGAAGGCGTGGCCCAGCTCGTGCACGTAGACGCCGTGCGTCATGTCGCCGGGCGTGTACCAGAATTCCGGCATGGTGATGTACGAGCCGACGCGCACGCCGTCCACAAGCGGCTCGTTGTACGTCCACCACGAGTGCGACCAGATGGTGTTCAGGTCGCCACCGTTGGCCTCCGCCCCCGTGCCAGTATGGATAATCAACACGGTATCCACATAGCCGTCACCGTTGTTGTCGTAGTTGGCGAAGTTCACCACCGGGTTGACCAGCGCCACCAGGTCTTCGGTCAGGCGCTGGCAGTTGCGCGGGTAGCTGCCCGTGCAGTAAGCCCCATTAGTATAGTAGGCGTAAGTCTGCGGAGCGGTCCGCCAGCCGAGGGAGCTGGGCAGGTTGAGCGTAACGATGTCCAGCAGGCCGTAGCTCACTTCCTGGTAGTAGCCGCGCACGGTCCCCCCGCTCGCCCCAAAGACCAGCGTATCGAAGAACGTCGCGCCCACCTGGGCGGGCTTGTCGGTGAACTGCACCAGGATGGCCAGCGTGCGGAAGGGGTTGGCCGGGGCCGCTGCAAGGCCGGGCGCGCCCCCCGATGCGGGGAATAGCTCCATGCGCGGGCCGGGCGAGAACGAGGCGACCGGGTCGAGGTAGGGCGAAATCTGCGCGATGTTGGTGATGCCGGCGGCCCGCAGCGCCTGCCAGGTCTGGTCGGTGGGCACCATCACGCGCAGCGGGCTTGGCTGCGCGCCGGAAATCGGCGGCTTGACCGGCAAATCCTGGGCCAGGCCCGACGCCAGGGAGTCGCCGGCCAGCGACCCGACCCTCATCGCCGTCGAATCCATCTGGGCCGCTGCGACGGGCGACACGGTCAGCAGCAGCGCGATCACCGTTGCGAAGAGCAGCCCGGCCCGCTGAAGAACCCTATGAGTCCCCTGCATCATCCACACCCTCCCACACAGCGAGCACAGCCTGCCGTGAACATGGCGCGCGCGCCCCAGACGGTCTGCTTCCAGTATAGCCCGGATTGAGCGGTTTAATGAAGTCGAAACGCGACGAGATATAAAAAAGACATGAATTCCAGCGATAGCGTAACGGCAAGATCATAGCACACCTGGGGAAAACATAGCGCCGGCCTATTGCCCGCCGCCCGGCGCATGAGGCGCGAACGCACACGGCGTCCGCCAATGACGGACGCCGTGACTCGCCTGTGGAATCCAGA
>JAOSJP010000011.1 GCA_027494015.1 Anaerolineae bacterium | reverse complement strand
TTCAAGGGATAGGCGTTGGGGCTAACCGTGTCTGGCCTGGCCCAACGTGGCGCAGAGGCCCAAAGGAACGCGCATGGACAACTTCTTTGACCTGGTACCGCTGGTTGTCTTGATCCCGCTGGCCGGCCTGCTGATCAATCTGTTCGCCGACAGGCAGCGGCGGTGATTGACATGCCCATCCTGGCCGACTGGATTGTGATCCCGTCGGCGGATGTAACCATCCCCTGGGCTTTCCGCGTGGACTCGCTGAGCGTGACGATGATGCTGGTGGTGACGGGCGTCGGCACGCTGATCCACCTCTACGCCGTCGGATACATGCACGGCGATGAGCGGTTTCCACGCTTCTTCGTCTACATGAACCTGTTCCTGGTCTTCATGCTCATCCTGGTGACGGGCAACAACTTCCTGATGATGTTCGTCGGCTGGGAGGGCGTGGGCCTGTGCTCGTACCTGCTGATCGGCTTCTGGTTCGACAAACCCGGCGGGGTTGGCTGGAGGAACAGCGACGCCGCGCGCAAGGCGTTCATCGTCAACCGCGTGGGCGACTTCGGGTTGGTCCTGGGCGTGCTGATCACCTTCTGGACGTTCGGCACGCTCGACTATTACCGGGAAGGCGAAGCGCCCATTGTGTCCCACGCCGCAGCGGAGGAAGAAGCGCCCCTGTTCGCCCCGGCGCTGCCCGCCGAAGAGGAGGCTCACGCGGTCTCTGGGCCGCTGGGTGTGTTCAACCAGGCTGAGCTGTGGCTGGAAGAGGGCGGGCACAACGTTGACTTCGGCATGGTCTCGCTGAGCTTCGAGACGACGCTGACCCTGATTACGCTGCTCTTCCTGCTGGGCGCGACGGGCAAGAGCGCGCAGATTCCGCTTTTTGTGTGGTTGCCGGACGCGATGGCTGGCCCCACGCCCGTCAGCGCGCTCATCCACGCGGCGACGATGGTCACGGCGGGCGTGTACATGATGGTGCGCGCCAACGTGTTCTACCACGCCGCCGAGTTCTCCTCGTTCGTGGTGGCGGCCATCGGCGCGACGACGGCGCTGGTAGCTGGCTTCATCGCCCTGGGGCAGTGGGACATCAAGCGCGTGCTGGCCTACAGCACGATCAGCCAGCTTGGGTTCATGGTGGCGGCGGTGGGTGTGGGCGCCTACGCGGCGGCTATGTTCCACCTGGTGACGCACGCCTGCTTCAAGGCGCTGTTGTTCCTGGGGTCCGGCTCGGTCATTCACGGCATGGAGCACGGGCACCATCACGCCACACACGGCCACGCAGGGCACGCCGACGACGAGTTCGACCCGCAGGATTTGCGCTTCATGGGCGGGCTGAAAGAGCGGATGCCCGTGACCTACTGGACGTATCTCTTTGGGACGCTGGCTATCGCCGGGATCATCCCGTTTGCAGGCTTCTGGTCCAAAGACGAGATTCTGCTGGACTCGCTGAAGGCCGGCGTGGATAAAGGGCTGCTCAGCGGCTATGTGGGCTTTGTGCTGCTGCTGACGGCGGCAGCCTTCACCGCGTTCTACATGTGGCGGCAGGTCAGCCTGATCTTCCTGGGCAAGCCGCGCCACGCGGCGGCGGCGCACGCTGAGGAGTCCTCGCGGGTGATGACTGTGCCGCTGATCATCCTGGCGGCGCTGAGCCTGCTGATTGGCTTCATCAACGTGCCGAGCGGGTTCCCCATCCTGGGCTGGCTGCTGGGCGAGCACCAGTTCACCAGCTTCCTGGAGCACAGCGTGCCCTATGCCCACGCGGGCACGTTCAGCTTCCTGCTGGCAACCTTCGCTGTGCTGCTGGCGCTGGGGGCTATCTATCTGGCGCGCTCGGTGTACAACGACCGGGTGCTGGCCGTGCTGCGCGAAGACCCGCTGGCCCTCAACACGCGGACACAGCGCGCGTTTACGCTGGCCAACGCCAAGCTCTACTGGGACGAGTTCTATTTCACCTATGTGGTCTATCCCTATCGCAACGCGGCCTATTGGCTGGCCGAACAGGTTGACTGGCGGTTCCTGCACGATTACGTGCACGAGCGTCTGCTGCGCGACCCGTTCAACGCGGCGACGCGCGCCCTGACGTGGCGCGTGGACAAGCAGATCATTGATCGCTCGTTCGACGGCCTCGGCCATGCCGCGCGGCGGGCCGCGTCGCGGCTGCGCCGGATTCAGACGGGCTACGTGCACATCTACGCCATGAGCGTTCTTTTTGGCGCGCTGCTGGTGATGGTCTTGATCCTGCTTCCTTTGATCCGCGATTGGCTAGGTCTGTAACCCAGAGGGACCGAACTTATGGAAGACATTTCGCTGGTCACTGTGGTGCTCATGCTCCCGCTCGTGGGCCTGGTGCTGATGATGCTTTTCTCGCGCACCGAGCAGGCCTACAAATGGGGGGCGCTGGTGACCTCGCTGGTCACTTTTGGCGCGTCGCTGCTGCTGGTGCGCAACTTCGACACGGGCGTGTCCGGTTTGCAGATGGTGCAGCGGGTGGACTGGATCACGGCGGACTCCTTCACCATCCGCTACTACGTGGGCGTGGATGGCATCAGCATCTGGCTGGTGCTGCTGACGACGTTCATTATGCCCCTGTCCATCCTGGCCTCGTTCAACCCCATCAAAGACCGCGTGCGCCTGTACTACGTGTTCATGTTGCTGATGGAATGGGCGATGCTCGGCGTCTTTGTGGCCCAGGACCTCTTCCTGTTCTACATCTTCTGGGAAGTGACGCTGGTGCCGATGTACTTCCTGATCGGCATCTGGGGGGCTGAAGAGCGCATCTACGCCGCCATCAAGTTCTTTCTCTATACGATGGCAGGCAGCCTGCTAATGCTGCTGGCGATCCTGTGGCTGGGCAATGAGGCGGGGACGTTCAGCGTGCCCGATATTCTGGCCAAGCTGGATAGCGGCGAGTTGACGTTCAGCACGGCGACCGGGCGCTGGCTGTTTCTGGCCTTCGGCATCGCCTTCGCCATCAAGGTACCGATGTGGCCGCTACACTCGTGGCTACCCGACGCTCACGTGCAGGCCCCGACCGCCGGTTCGGTCATCCTGGCGGGCGTGCTGCTGAAAATGGGCACCTACGGTTTCGTGCGCTTCAACCTGCCGCTGTTCCCGGAGGCCAGCGAGACCTTCGCCCCCTACGTGGCGGTGCTGGCGGTGATCGGCATCATCTATGGGGCGTGGGTCAGCTACGGGCAGAAGGATGTCAAGAAGCTGGTGGCCTACTCCTCGATCAGCCACCTGGGGTTTGTCATGCTGGGCATCTTCGCGCTGAATCCTGCGGGCATCCAGGGCGGCATCCTGCAAATGGTCAATCATGGCATTAGCACGGGCGGCTTGTTTCTCCTGGTTGGTGTGCTGTACGAGCGCCGCCACACCAAGCTGATGAGCGCATTCGGTGGCATCTGGCGGGCCATGCCCCTCTACAGCGGCATTGCCCTGGTGATCGTGCTGTCGAGCATGGGGCTGCCCGGCCTGAACGGTTTCGTCGGCGAGTTCACGATCCTGCTTGGCTCGGCGGGGTCGAGCGTGCTGAGCTGGTGGTTCACTTTCTTCGCGGCGATTGGCATCATTCTGGCTGCCGTGTACATGCTGTACATGTTCAATACGGTGTTCATGGGCGCGCTCGACAAAGAAGAGAACAAACGCCTGCCCGACCTGAACTGGCAGGAGCTATGGTCGCTGGTGCCGATCCTGGTCATGGTGTTCGTGATCGGCCTGCAAGCCGGATACTTCTTCGAGTTCATGGACGGCTCGGTGAAGGACCTGGTGGACTACGTGAACGGCTATGCGCTGTCGGCGGCTGGCCATTAAAGGCGGTGACGGATGTCTGGTGTCCCGAGTCTGAGCGATCTCAACCTTGCCGCGACGCTACCGGCCAGTTTCCTGGCCCTGTACGCCTGCCTGTTGATGATCGTTGACCTGTTCATCCCCCGGACTCGCAAGCACATCACTGCCGGCCTGACCATGCTGGGGCTGGCGATCTCGCTGGTGCTGGCACTGCTGCCCCTGGCCGGCGTCGCTCGCTTCGGCGACGGCGAGCGGGCCTTCGGCGGGATGTATATCGCCGATCCGTTCAGCGATGGGGTGAACGTCATCGCGCTGATCACCGCTTTGCTCGGTGTGATGGTCGCCTACAATTACCTGGATCGGATCAAGCGCCAACGCGGTGAGTACTATTACTTGCTGCTGTTCACAACCCTGGGCGTCATGATCATGGGCGCGGCGGGCGATCTGGTGGTGGTCTTCGTGGCGCTGGAATTGCTCTCGATCCCGCTGTATATCCTGAGCGGCTTTCGCTGGCCGCAGGAGGCGTCCGAAGAGAGCGCGCTCAAGTACTTCATCCTGGGGGCGTTCGCCTCCAGCTTCCTCGTCTATGGGATTGCGCTGGTCTACGGCGCGACCGGGGTGACGGATTTCGAGGGCGTCTGGGCGGCGGTGGAAGACATCATCGCTGAAGATGCGTCAAGCAAGTACCTGCTGCTCGTCGGGGCGGGGATGCTGCTGGTGGGGTTGGGCTTCAAGGTGGCCGCGGTGCCGTTCCACATGTGGACGCCCGATGTCTACCAGGGGGCGCCGACCTCGGTCGTCGCCTATATGAGCGTGGCGGCCAAAGTGGGGGGCTTCGCGGCGCTCGTGCGCGTGCTCGGCACCGGCATGGCCAACTTCGCTCTGGATGGCGGGCTGGTAGCCGCCTGGCAGGATACGGTGTGGCTGATCGCCGCGCTGACCATGATCCTGGGCAATATGGTGGCCATCGTGCAGAGCGATCTCAAGCGGCTGCTGGCCTATTCCAGCATCGCCCATGCTGGCTACATACTGATCGGTGTGGCGGCAGCGGGATCGGCGCCGGTCGCCAACGAGGCGGCCCGCGCCGTGATCATGTACCTGATGGCCTATGCCTTCACCAACGTGGGTGCTTTCTCGGTGGTGATCGCGGTTGAGCGCGACGATGCGTCCAACACGGGGCTGGAGAGTATGCGCGGGCTGGCGGCCAGGCAGCCGCTGCTCGCTGCGTCTATGGCGGTCTTCATGTTCAGCCTGACAGGTATTCCGCTCACTGCTGGATTCATCGGCAAGTGGTTCGTCTTCAAAGCAGCCATCGCTGCCGACCTGATTCCGGTGGCCGTGGTGGGCGTGGTGACGAGCCTTGTCTCGGCGTACTACTACCTGCGCATCGTGTGGTACATGTACTTTGAGCCGGGCGAGGGCGAGGCTCACGTCCCCCTTCCGCTGGCCTGGGCGATCAGCATTGCCACGGTGGGCACGTTGGTGCTGGGTATATTCCCCTACCTGCTGTCGGACATGACCAACGAGATCACGCTGGCGTTCGGCCCATAGGCTGGCCGGTGTTTTCTGAAGTCAAGCGAGGCGACCGGACAGGTCGCCTCGTTGTTGCTGAAGTTGCCCGGACGCCCACGCCAGACTACAATCGCGCCTGGTCTGGCCAGGAAACCTGTTGGACGGGGTGTATAGAAAGTATGGCCTGCTGACGCTGGGCGTCAGTTGGTTGGTCATTGCGCGCATGGGCAGTAGTCGCCGGCCCAGGCGCGGCGCGAAGAAGGAGCGAACGGGATGCGACTCCTGCGACATACGCTGTGGGGCGGCTTGCTGGCGGGCGCGGCCTACTGGCTTGTGCGCTACTTCCGGCCCCGCCACTCAACCCTGGTGCTCAACGAGAAGGTCGTGATCATCACGGGGGCCTCGTCCGGCCTGGGACGGGCGCTGGCCTTCGCCTTTGCGCGACGAGCGGCCAGAGTCGTGCTGGTGGCGCGGCACGAGGATCGCCTGGAGACGGTGCGCCGTGAGATTGAGCCATATACGTCCGATGTGCTGGTCATCCCCGCCGACATCGCGCAGGAAGACGATCTCAGGCGCGTCGTGGAGCAGACGCTGGCCCGCTTCGGGCGGATTGACGTGCTGGTCAACAATGCGGGCATCTCTACCGGGGGGCCGTTCCAGGAACAAGACCCGGCGCGGGTGGAGGCCATGCTCCGCGTCAACCTGTGGGCGGCGATGCGGCTGACTCAGCTTGTCCTGCCGACGATGCTTGCCAACAATCACGGGTACATCCTCAACATTGGCTCCGGCCTGGCGCGGGCAGCCATCCCGATGTTCGCGCCCTACGTGGCGACCAAGTACGGGCTGGCGGGCTTCACCGACACGCTGCGCCGCGAACTGCACCGCACCGGCGTTCACCTGACGCTGGTGCTGCCCGGCTGGATGCACACCGACATGATCACGCCCGAAGTGGAAGAGCTGGTCGGGCGCTACGGCCTGCCCGTCGAGCACCCTGACTTCGTGGCGGAGCGGGCTGTGCTGGGATTGGTGCGCGGCGAGCACGAGATCGTCCTCGGCGGGGTGTTAGCGCGCCTGGGAATCCTGGCGGAGCGGTACGCGCCGCTGCTGCTGAGCATCTACTGGCGCTTGTGGATGACGCCGGAGTGGGTCTCCACCATGCGCAAGATCGGGCAGGAGGACGCGAACGGCGGAGGCTGGCGCTAGCGGGGGTCTCCCCTGGAGCGCCCGTCGTTCCAGCGCCGCTGCCAGGCGGCCAGGGCCTGGCGCGTGCTGTCGAAGGCGATGTCGGGCAGCGCATCGCCAGGGCTGAGCCACAGGAGGGCGTCGGCGTCGTCGTGCGGCTGGGCCGCGCCGCCCAGCGCAGTCACGGCGTAGGTGATGACGATTGACGCGCCGGATACTGTGGGTCCACCAATGACTGAGAGCAGCCCGATAACGGCGACATCTAGCCCGGTCTCCTCTTTCACCTCGCGGATGACGGCAGCGGCGGGGTCTTCCCCGTAGTCCACGTAGCCCGCAGGCAGCGCCCACTTGCCGCGCTGCGGGTTGTACGCGCGTCGCACGAGCAGGACGCGCCCCTGATCCTCGACGAAGGCGGCTACGGCCACTTTGGGGTCCTCGAAGTGAATGAAGCCACAGGCCGGGCAGACGCGGCGCATTCTGCCGCGCGCCAGGCGATCTTCGAGGGGATGACCGCACACCTGGCAGAAGTTGGCGGGCGGTCTCATGGGCGGCGCGCTCTGAGTCTGCCAGCGAGATACAGCACGGCGGATGCGGCCAGCGCTGCCAGCCCCGCCAGGACAAGAATCGCCCCCATCTGATCATCGCTGGAAGGGGCAGCGCGCTTCTCGACCGGACTCACCGTCGCGAGCGCGTCCGCCTCTGTGTCCTCAACGGTCTGCGCGTTGTCTGGCGCGGCCATCTCGCCGGGCTGCACTGGTTCGCTGGTGGAAGTCGGCCCGGCCTCCAGTTTCTGCTGCGTGGGCGACGGAAGCGGTTGCTGCGCCCCTTCGCGGAGCTGGCTCTCCGCGGCCGGCTCACCTGCCGCGCTTTCGGGTGCTGCGGCCATGATGCCTGGCGCGAAGGCGTCCGTCTGCGGGGCGGGCGCGGGCGCGGCTGCGCCCAGAGGCGCTTCCATACCAAGCGTGGCTGCACCTTCGTCCATGGCCGGCGCGGCATAATCAGCCGCTTCCTCAGGTTCGGTTACCGACGGCGGGGAGGCGAGGGGAGCAGTCGTCCCCGTCGGCGCGGCAAGGGCCGGCAGTGTGGAAGTCCCCAGCGGCGGCGGGCTGGGGCTGGCGGCGGGCGCACTGGCTGCCAGGGCTTCGCCAGTGGGCTGAACGGCGACCTCCAGCAGGGGACTTGCGGCGGGGGGCAGTGGCGCTGCCTCCTGGACGTGGCCGGTGCTCGCGAGCAGCAACCCGACGACTACCAGCAGCAGCGAGGCCGCAGCACCGAGCGCGCCCGCCAGTTGAAAGGCGTTCTCGAACGCAGGAATGTGCTGCCACCAGGCGGCCCGCCGCCCGTATATCGCCGGGTCCAGCGCGAAGCTGCGCGGCGCCTTGAGCAGCGGCAGGCTGCGCAGAAGCTCCCGGCTGGCGCGCAGGTCGCCCAGGGCGGCGCGCAGGCTCTCCTCGCGGGCCAGCCGCTCGTCCAGCGCCCGCTTGTCCTGTGCGGCCAGGTCGCCGTCCAGGTAGGCGGAAAGCAGTTCAAGATCGCGCTCGGAGAGCGGGCTGTGAAGTCCTGACATGCTGGTTCGCTCGATCTCTACGACAGTTCAGTCTCACCTGTGCGGCGAGTCATTCATCCTTAAGACGGTATTCTGCTGGCAAAAGTTCCCTCACGGCGCGCAGACAGTCGCGCAGACGGCCCCGCGCCCGGCTCAGTCGCGACTTGACCGTGCCCACCGGCCAGCCAGTGATCGCTGCGATCTCGTGGTAGGCATATTCCTCCACATCGGAGAGCACAGCTACCACACGCTGATCGTCGGGCAGCCCGTCGAGGCAGCGCTGGATGGCGATCTGAAGCTCAACGCGCTGGGCGTGCTGCTCCGGGTTTTCCTCGTAGCTGTGCAGGGGTGAGCCGTCTGCTGGCTGGATCTCATGCAGGTCGTCAAGGGACGTGGTAGGGCGGCGGCGCTGACGGCGTAACTCGTCGTAGCAGGCATTGGTGACGATGCGCATCAGCCAGGGCTTGAAGTGCTCGCCACGAAACTGGTGCAGCTTTTGAAACGCGGCGATGAACGCTTCCTGGGCGGCGTCGGCAGCGGAGTCGGGATGGCCCAGGATGCGGTAGGCGACGGTGAAGGCCGTGTCCTGGTAGCACAGCACCAGCTCATTGAAGGCGTGGACATCGCCGCGCCTGGCAGCCTGGATCAGTTGGCTTTCCTGCATGGTGCGCCTCTGACGGGCTGGCCGTCCGCCCGGCCTGGCGGTTACGGGTAGATTCAACTCAGGGGCCGAGTCCCACCGCAGAGACGCGGAGAGCACAGAGAACAGCAAGGAACGTGTATAGGGCTTTTCTCTGCGGCCTCTGCGTCTCTGCGGTTCAAGAACTTCGCCCCAATGGTGAAGTGCATCTGGCGACTGCGCCGGGATTGACGGGAGGCCGCAAACGGCCTATACTTGCACCGGATCAGCCGGAGTGGCGGAACAGGCAGACGCACGCGACTCAAAATCGCGCGGGGTAAAACCCGTGTGGGTTCGACTCCCACCTTCGGCATTCGGATCGCGGGCCGGGCACAGCAGATTGTCCCGGCTCGCATTGTTTCGCCATCGCCTCTCTTGTGCAAACTGGCGGACGCGGATTATAACAGGGCACAGAACAGCGGGCTAGCGCGCAAGGCGGTTGTCTGATGAACAGACGGACCTTTGGATCGCTGCTGGTGGGCCTTCTCCTCGGCCTCAGCACAGGGGTATTCCTGGGGTGGGGGCCATTCCCTGTGGAGTACAAGAACAGCGCCCTGTCGGCGCTGGCTCCGCACTACCAGGAAGAGTACACGGTCATGGTTGCCGAGGGCTACAGGGTTGATGCGGACGTCAATGCTGCGCTGGAACGGTTGCGCCCGCTGGGCAAAGAGAACACGATTGCCTACGTGATTGACCTGACCGAGCGTTACATCAGCCAGAGCAATATTCGGGCCATTCCGATCATGGTTGCCCTTGTTGAGGCGATCATTGGGCCGGACAACCTGCCAGCGGTCATGCAGTTGTACCGGCCCACGCCAACCGCCACTTCTTCCGCGCCGCCTGCCTCGTGAGGACTGCGCATGGCTACGAGCAAGCACGTTCGCATTGGCAAGGGTATCTCGTGGGTGGCCCTCATCCTCGGCGTCGCCCTGGGGCTGGCGGCGGGCCTGGTCTACACCTGGGAGATTGACCCGGTGATCGAGCGCAACACCGCGCCCTGGCAACTCGGCGATGCCGCGCGCGAGGACTATGTGGTGGCGGTCGCGCTCAGCTACGCGGCCAACCAGGATTTGCTGCTGGCGGTAGACCGGCTGCGCGCCGCAGGCCCCAACCGCAACGTGTGGGAGATGGTCGCGGAGATCGCCTGCGACCGGGTTAAGACGGGCAAGACGATCAGCAATAGCGACATTCGCGTGATTCGCGCGTTGGAGCAGTTGTACGCGCCACAGGGGGTCAGTGGGTGCGCCGACGGCCTGTACCCCACGCCGGCGCCGGTGATTCTCTCTACCCCAGAGCCGGCGATGTCGCCAACGTCCACGCTCATGCCGCCGCCGTCCAAGACGCCCACGCAGCCGCCTCCTACGCCTCTCGCGGCGGAGGATGTGCGTCCCACAAGCACGCCCGCTGCGGGCGCGTATGTCCTGGGGCGGCTGCAATCGTTCTGCGATCCCGACCAGAGTGGCGTCATCGAAGTGCGCGTCTACGACCGGCGCGGTGAGGGGGTCGCTGGCGTGCCAGTGACCGTGACCTGGAGCGGTAGCGAGCGGGACTCATTCTTCACCGGTCTCAAGGCTGAGCGCGAAGCGGGCTATGCTGATTTTGCCATGGAGGCGGGACGTACCTACACGATCAGCCTGCCGGGGCTTGCCTCGTCGTCCCCAGTGGTCGAGGCAGTTTCCTGCACGGCGCAGGATGGCCGACAGGCGATGACCTCCTATTGGGTGAACTTCCAGGAGCGCGCCAACTAACGCAGTGTGCGCTGCAGGGGAGGGTTTAGAAACCCTCCCCTACAACGGGGCGCGGCAGCGCAGTGCCTCTGTGCGCCCCCGTAGGGGCGTATGTAGGGGCGTATTGCTATACGCCCCTACGGAGGCATCTCGCCAACAGCCTCAATCTGCGCTGACCCCTCCACTATCCGCTGGCGCTCAGCGACCACTTGTCGAAGCGGGCTGCGCCCACCTGGTTCACTCCCGCGAGGCCGGGGCTTTGCAGCCAGGCGCTCACCGAGAACAGCAAGGGGATGACGGGATACGTCCCTTCTTCGCCGAAGAACAACTGCTCGGCCTGCTCGTAGGCCTGAGCGCGCGCGGCAGGGTCGAGCGCATTCGCCGCGCTGTCCAGGGCGGCGTCGGCCTGGTCGCACTCACGCCCGGTGCGGAAATAGCCATAGCGACAATGCAGTGCGTCATTGAGCCAGGCGTGCGCGTCCGGGTAATCGGCGCTCCAGGCGATCAGCCAGGCGTGCGGGCGGGTGACCAGCTCTGTGTCATAGGTGGAGTGCGCCAGCTCGATCAGCAGCGTGCGCGACAGCCCTTCGACGGAGAACAGCGCCGGGGCGCAGCCCAGGGCGGCGCTCCACTGCCCGGCAAGCGCCTCGCCAATTTCCAGCCACACAGGATCGTCTTCCGGCACGCGCAGTCGCAGCGGTTCCGGCACCCCTGCGCAACCGGGGTAGCCTGCTGCGCTGTAGCTGCCCTGCGCCAGCGCCTGGTCCGCATCCGGCATGACCAGGCTGGACGGGGCGGCGACAATCCCCGCTGGCACGAACTGGTCGGCAGGCAGGAATTGATCTCCTGGCACCTGTTGGGCGAGCGCGCGGCGGTCCAGCGCAGCGGACAGAGCGCGGCGCACCTCTGCCTGATCAACCAGGGCGCGCTCGTAGGAGAAGCCCACCAGGATGAGGGTAGACCCCTGGCCGGTGTGCAGGAGGTCAGGGAGGCGGTTCCGCGCATCCGCGATCTGGCTGGCGGGCAGGCGGGCGAAGTCCGCGCGACCGCTCGCGGCGAGAGTCAGCGCGGTCAGGGTTTCGTTGGTGAAGGTGACCGCGACCTGGGCGATAGTGCCCTCTACCAGATCGGGCCAGTGCGGGTTACGGATGAGCGTCATGCCAGCGGCAGACCACTCTTGCAGGGTGTAGGGGCCGCTGGTCAGCAGGGTGGGGGGCTTCGTCCACTCGGCGCTGCCGGCCGCCGCTTCGCGCGGGACGGGGAAGAATTCCGGCGTGCTGAGCAGGCTGGGCAGGTAGCTGGTGGGGAAGAGGAGCTTGATTTCCAGGGTATGGGGACCGGTCGCGCGCACGCCGATCTCGCGGGCGATGAACAGATCGTTCACGACTTCTGGAAAGGCGTTGGCGACCGTCAGGCACCCCCGCACGACCATCAGGTTCGTCGTCACCGGCCCCGGACGTGTCGGGTCGCAGCCGCGCTGCACCGCGTAGACGACATCGCCCGCCGTGACCGGGCGGACAGCTTCGACAGTGGCGCTCTGCGCGTTGTAGCGCACCCACTGGATGTCTTCGCGCAGGTCGAAGGTCCAGGTCAGTCCGTCGGTGCTCACGTCCCAGCTTCTGGCCAGCATCGGCTCAATCTCGCCGCTGTAGGGGTTGAAGCGGGTGAGTCCGACGAAGAGATTCTCCACCAGGTCGCGGGTATAGGGGTCGAAACGCGACTGAAGCAGCGGGTCAAGCGTTTCGGGCTGGGGCATGGCCAGGCGCAGGGTGTGTGCGCCGTCCTGCTGCGCGGGTGACGTGGCATAGGCCAACTGGGATGACCCCAGCCCCAAGAGAGTCAGGGCAATGACGATGCGCAGGAACAACTGAGTGGATCTCGCAACAACTCGCATAATTCTCGCTCACGTGATGGTGGTGTGGGATCGAAGCGGGCGCAATTGTAGCGCAAGCGCGAAGGGCGAAACCAACGCTTGGGCAATGATTGGCTGTCTGGCAGCGCGTGGCGAGCAAGCACAGGACGGCACGGCTAGGGTGTGCCAGTGTCCAGAGGCAGGCGCATCTCGTGCTGGCACAGAGATGCCTCGTAGCCGCTGCCCAAGTAGCCGGCGAGAGCCGGGTCGTCTTCGGCGACGTTATAGCTGTGCCCGAACGCCTCCGGCTGCATACGGTGTAGGTGAGCAAGGATGGCCGCGGCCACTGCCGGGCGATCCTCGCCGGGGCGAGTGGCCAGGTCCGCCAGGCGAATTTCATGGCGGTAGCTCCAGCCCAACGCGTAGCCGACAACGGTCTCAGCGCACAACGCTGCCCAGCCGCGCACCGTGTCCGAGCGATGTTGCAGCGAGCGCAGGTCGCGCTGCCAGCAGTTGGCCGAGTCGTGGAAGGCGTAAAAATAGCGCAGCAGGTCGGCGGCGGGCCAGGTGCGGATGGTGTAGCCAGCCGGCGTGGGCAGGGCATCGCCTGGTGTGCGCTCCAGGACGAGCAGTCGCCGGGTAGGGACGAAGCCGAGGTGCTCGTACAGGCGGCGCGCCGCTTCGTTGGCTTCGATGACTTCCAGCCGGACTTCGCGCGCGCGCTGAAGCCGGGCCTGCTCCAGCAGGTGCTCCATCATGCGCAGGCCGATGCCGCGCCGCCGCCATCCGGGAACCACGCCCATGCCGCCGATCCATGCTTCGTCCTGGCGCAGGCCGAGCATTCCCGTGCCTACAATGTGGTGATCGGCCAGGGCCGCGACCGAAGCGTCCAGGTCCAGATCGTCCTGGCGGATCAGGGCGCGGAACGAGCCGGGCGTCATGACGATGGGGGTGAAGTAATCGCTGTAGGCATGATTGAAGGCATTGGTGAACTGCTCGAAGTCCACCTGGCTGACTGGGCAGTAAATGATCTGAGGCATGGACAATTCCCTGAGCGAACGGGTTGGCCACCCGCGAAATCCGCGCGACATCGGGCGCTATTCTAGCGCAGAAATCGCCCGGTTCGTATGATTTCATTTGCGCAACGCGGCGGACGGGGTATAGTGTCAGTGTGCGTGGTGGACGCGACGCGGTGAGGGCGAAAGCGATGAGAACCCAACGGCTGACCCGCAGTCTGACCGATCGGACGCTGGGGGGTGTGTGGCGGCCTGGGAGCCTACGTGGGCGTCAACCCCTGGTGGGTGCGGGTGCTGTTCGTAATTCTCGGGGTGTTCACAGCAGGCACCGGCCTGCTGCTCTATGTGGCGCTGTGGCTCATCCTGCCGCCGCAGTCGCTGGCCGACATCCCAGCCGGGCCGCAGGGCGCGGCACGAGTGAGCCGCCCGGAAATCGTGGTGCTCATTGGTGCGGTGGTCATTGGCATGGGGCTGGTGGTGCTGGCGCGCAACCTGGGGATGCTCTCCGCCGAGAATGGCGACACCTTTCTGCCGCTGGCAGTGATTCTCTTTGGGCTGGTGCTCCTGGCCAAGCAGCTTTGGAGGGCAGCATGACGACCGCGCGCCGCCGTGTCATATGGCCATTGCTGGTTGTCGCCATCGGCGCGGTCTGGCTGCTGGCCGTTGCTGGGGCGATTCCCAGCGCCGTCAGCGACCTGCTGCAACGCGCCTGGCCCGCGCTGCTCGTCCTGTTCGGCTTCGACGTGTTGCTGGGGCGGCAGCGGCTGCGTCTGGGGCGATTAGGCGTTGAGATGGGCTGGGTCGGGCTGGCGCTGACTGCCGCATTAGTGGCGGTTGTGGTAGTGCTGGCCTACCGCGAGCAGGCCGATGTGGTGCGCACAGAGAATGTCCAAACGCTCACGCAGGCCCTCGGCGCGGACGTTGAGCGCATTCGGGTGGATGCGCAGGTGACGCGCACAACGGTGATGGTCGGCGCGGCGGAGGACGGTTCGGGTGAGGTGCGCGCGGTTTACGCGGGCAGCCGTGAGAGCCGCGTGACAATGGCCTGGTCGGTGGAGGGCGGCACCGGCGTACTGACGATCAGCGAGGAAGCGCGCAACGCCATTCCCAGGCTGGAAGACTATGGGCGCGGCACGCTGGAACTGCGATTTCCGGCGGGCGCAGCGGTGGAAGTCCTGCAGATGGCGGGGGATAGCGGCGACGTGACGGCGGACCTGACGCAGCTTCGCGTGGCGCAGCTTGTGCTTGACCTTGACGCGGGAAATGTGACGGTGCGCCTGCCCACGCTCGACGTCATGCAGGGCCGGGTGGCGACGCGCGATGGCGATATTGAGCTGGCAGTTCCGGCGGAGATGGCCCTGGATGTCAAACTCGGCGCGAGCAGCGGCGAGCCAGAATATGTCTATGACAGCTTTCGCTATGACCTGCTGCGCGACGGCGAGCTGCGGCGCAGGAACGTGCCCGCGTTTCAGTTCGTGCTGGACGTGTGGCTGAAAGATGGCGCGCAGCTAACGATTACGGACGCTCCGTAAGGAGAAGCGCGGGTGGGCTGGCTGCTGGAGCTTGACACACGGGGAGTGCGCGACCTTGCCCTGACCAGCGGCGATCCGCCTCTGATTACCCTGCACACGGCGGAAGAGACACTGCTGTTCTACGCCACAGAGTCAGGCGCGCTCTATGGCCGCGAAGTGCTGCCGCAACCTCACTCCCACGATCTGCTCGACGGTCTGCACCCCGCGCTGCTCGACGCGCTGCGCGCGCCCAACGCAGCGCCCCTCCCTCGCGTGCAGATCGGCATCGCGACGGTGCTGAGCAGCTACGATGGCCGGCTGCACGCCATAGAGAGCGGCGGACATACCGTCGCGCTGATGATTGACGGGGAGCGCGTGGACCTGTTGCGCGATCACCCCGCCGGCGTGCTGGCGACTGGCCTGGATCGGGAACTGGGGACGGTTGGCGTGCTGACCGGCGATGGCGCGCTGCATGTTTTCCAGCAGCATGTGCGTGTGGGAGTGTACCCGCTCGACCTGGCCCTGGACGGCTGCCGCCCGGCCATCTTCCTGCCGGACGGGTCGGGGACGCTCGTCGTGAGCGATGGGAGCCGCACGCGCATCTTCGACACGGCGGGCCGCGTGCTGGAGCAGGCGATCTGCCCGGAAGAGCTGCGTTCAGCGGCGGCGGCTTCGGCGGGCGAATGGATCATCCGTTACGGCGGGGCGCGCGGCGTCATTCGCGTGTACGATGCGCATCTGACGGCAGTGCGCCAGGGCACGGGAGATGATCTGCGGGCCGCGTCGCGCTCGGTGCAGTTGTTCGGGACAGAGGGAGGTCTTGGCGAGGGAATTGACTGGCTGGTGGTGGCGGACGACGGCACACTGGTCTTTGTGCAGGGGAGATCGCTGTGCTGCGCGCATCTCTCGTGGCTGCCGTCGCTGCCCCTGGAGCGGTCTCTCTTCTGACACTTCTCACCAGCGCGCCAGCCAGGGCAATCGCTTCAAACGTGCGTGTTGTTCTACCTCACCCCCAGCCTCGCGGCGCTCGGCTTGCCCCCTCTCCGTTGACGGAGAGGGGGCGGCGAGGCGCGTCAGCGCCGAGCGGGGGTGAGGTCCGTAGGGGCGTATTGCAATACGCCCCTACGAGCAGGCTGGCGCGCGGTGGACTTTGATGCGATTGCCCTGGCGCGCCAGCGGGCGCAATTGACTCAACCGCTGAAGTCTCTTATACTGGCTTTAATGAGTAAGGTGATGGTGGGACATAAGGCTGTGTTGGGTCGGTCGGGTGGCGCTGGGAGATGATCGTGCGTCCCTGCCTTGACGACATAGTGCCTGGGTGACAAAGCACGCTGGATGGGACCAGTGTGCTTTTTGCTTTTCGGGAGGCCCGTCAACAGAGTGAAGGAGGGTACGACATGGACTACGGGATGATCAGCAAGATCGAGAAAGCCAAGCGTTATGCAGAGCAGCGTGATCGCATCCAGTTTCTCTCGTTTGAAGTGGCGTTCGATGGCGACAACAGCCCACATACAGTGCAGTATGCGGACCGCCGATGGCAGTGCGATTGCAGCTTCTTCCGGTCGCGCGGCGTATGCAGCCATACGATGGCTTTAGAGCGAATCCTTGCTGGGATGCTTCCAGAGTCCGTGAACGTGGATTCCTAGACTTATGTGACAACCTGATACCTTCCGGGAAGAGCGGCTGATCGCTGGCCGCTCTTTTGTTTGGATGATTCATTGGGGAATCTGGCGGCTACTGGT
This sequence comes from Anaerolineae bacterium, assembly GCA_027494015.1. The sequence goes on along the minus strand of JAOSJP010000011.1, from coordinate 10,436 downwards.
GTAAGATCGCTAGGCGGCAGGGGCAGGGTGCGCGCAAAATCTGTCAGGCAGGGGCGCTGCTCTGCTGCGCCCCCCTTTACCTCACCCCCGCTCGGCGCTGACGCGCCTCGCCGCCCCCTCTCCATGCATGGCTGAGGGGGTAAGCTGAGCGCAGCGAGGCTGGGGGTGAGGTCAATGCTCCCGCGTCAGGCAAGTCGCTGACAACCGTTGCCTGCACCCAGGGGGCGTTCCCGGTTGTCTTTCGCCTGGCCCTTCGGGTAGAATACGCGCTTCAGCCCCTGGGTCGGGCGCGCGCGAAAGGAATCGAGCTGCGTGATAAAGCGTTCAGCACTCCGCATGACGCGCCAGTGGGGGGCCGTCCTTCTCGGCCTGGTGGTGAGCCTGGCCTTTCTCTATGTGGGGCTGCGCGGCCTGAAGCTGGCGGACGTGTGGGAAGATGTGCGCGGCGTTCACCTGGGCTGGCTGGCGACGGGCGCCGCCATCTACTTCTTCGCCGTGTGGGGACGCACCTGGCGATGGCATTACCTGCTGCGCTCGATCAAGCCTGTGCCGTTGAGCCGCCTCTTTCCGATCGTCGTGATCGGCTACATGGGCAACAACGTCTACCCGTTCCGGGCGGGCGAGGTAATTCGGGCCTATGTGCTCAGGCGTGACGAGCAAGTGAGTATGCCGGCCAGCCTGGCGACGATTCTGGTCGAGCGCATCTTCGACGGGCTGGTGATGCTCATCTTCGTCTTTGTCGCGCTGCCTTTTGCCGACTTCAAAGAGCGCTGGCTGCGCGATGTAGTCTTCTTCTCGACGCTGCTGTTTTGGGGCGCTTTCCTGGCTTTCCTGATCATGGCGCTGCGCCCGAACCAGATGCGACGGCTGTATACCGCTGTGTTCGACCGGCTGCTGCCGGAGCGCCTGAGCGAGAAGGCCAAGGGCCTGGCGGAGCACTTCATGCAAGGGCTGGACAACCTGCGCCGACCCCGCGACCTGTTCATGACGCTTGTCTCGTCGGTCTTCATCTGGCTGACCGAGACGACGAAGTATTGGTTTGTTATGCACGCTTTCGACTTTCAGGTAAGTTTCTTTGTGCTGATGGTGATGACAGCGGTGGTCAACCTGGCGACGACGCTGCCCTCCTCACCTGGCTATGTGGGCACGTTTGACACGCCGGGCATCAAGGTGCTGACTGCCTATGGAGTCCGGGAGACGGTGGCGGCGTCCTACACGCTGGTGCTGCACGCTGCTCTGTGGCTGCCGATCACGGTCCTGGGCTTCTTCTTTCTCTATCGCAAGGGGCTGGGGTGGCGGGATTTCGCGCGCGCTCGCCAGGCGGTTGACGGAGAAGTGCTGCAGCAGGCCCCGCCGGTGGAACGGGAGGGTACGGCCTGATGCAGCGTGTGGCGGTGATTGGCGCCGGGGCGACGGGCCTGGCCGCGGCCTATGATCTGGCGCGGCTAGGCGTCGAGGTGCACGTTTACGAGGCCGGGGCCGAAGTCGGGGGCCTGGCCGCAGGGTTCCGCGACGATGCCTGGGCGTGGTCGCTGGAGAAGTTCTATCATCACTGGTTCGCCAACGACGACGCGATCCTCGGCCTGATTGACGAGCTTGGGGCAAAGGACAGGGTGTTGTTCCCTCGACCGACCACCTCGCTGTGGCTGAACGGCAGAATCTACCCGATGGACAAGCCCAATATCGTCGCCGCCAATCTGCGCTTGCCGCTGTCGTGGCCGGCCAAGATGCGCTACGGCTTCACTGGCCTGTATCTGCGCTTCACGCGCAACTGGCGGCCCCTGGAGCGCACGACCGCCGACCGCTGGCTGCGGCGCACGATGGGCCGCGAAGCGTATGAGACTCTCTGGCGGTCGCTGCTCATCGGCAAATTCGGCGATTACTACGATCAGGTCAACATGGCCTGGATGTGGGCGCGCATCTACAAGCGCACGCCCCGGCTGGGCACGTTCGTGGGTGGCTTTCAAGCGTTTCTCGATCTGCTGGCCGGGGTGGTGCAGCGGCAGGGGGCGCGCATTCACCTGAACACACCGGTGCAGGGCATCGAACGCGACGGTACGGGTGCGCTCAGCGTGGTGGTCGGCGGGCAGACAGAGGCCTTCGACGCTGTGATCAGCACATCGTCGCCCCAGGTCATGCTGCGCCTCGCCCCGCAGTTGGATGGTCCTTATGCGGATAAGGTGCGGGCGCTGAAGAGCATGGGGGCGGTGGTGGTGATTCTGGCGCTCAGCCAGCAGCTTCTGTGCGATGGGACATACTGGCTGAGCCTGCCCGCGTCCCGACCGGACAAGCAGAACGCCGAGTTCCCGTTCCTGGCGCTGGTTGAGCACACGAACTACATGGACCCGGCGCATTACGGGGGCGACCGGCTTGTCTACTGCGGTGATTACGTCAGCCCAGACCATGAGTATCTGCGCATTCCCGAAGAGGAACTGGTCGCTCGTTTTCAGAGCGTGCTGCCGCGCTTCAACGCTGAGTTCACGCCAGGGTGGATCAGAAAGTGGTGGGTGTTTCGGACGCCTTACGCGCAGCCCGTGCCGTTGGTGAATCACGAGCGGGCGCTGCCCGATCTGCGCACGCCGCTGCCCGGCGTATACCTGGCCAGCATGAGCCAGGTGTATCCCTGGGATCGCGGGACGAATTACGCGGTGGAGATGGGGCGGCGCGTGGCCGGGCTGGTGCTGGATGATCTGCGCAAGGGGCAGGGGAAGGGGAGTCCTGGACAGCGCCGGGAAACCGTAGGGGAAGGTGAGCTGGCGAAGTCCGGCAACGTGGTATAATCTATTCGTGAAATCTATCACAAACACATCGAACGCTACATGACGCACATGAGGAATGACCCATGAAGAGCATCACCGTTGTCGGAGTAGGGTATGTTGGCCTGGTTACGAGCGCGTGCTTCGCCGACCTGGGCAACCGCGTGGTGGCCCTGGACATCAGCGAAGCCAAGATCGAGAACCTGAAGAAGGGCGTCATGCCCATCTATGAGCCAGGGCTGGCCGAGCTGGTGGCGCGCAACGTCAAGGCGAACCGCCTGTCGTTCACCACGTCGTACCCGGAGGCGCTCAAGGACGCCGAGTTCGTCTTCATCGCGGTGGGCACGCCAGAGGGCGTGGACGGAGAGGCGGACCTCAAGTATGTCCGCATGGCTGCCGAGAGCATCGCCAAGACGATGGATCACCCGCTGATCATCGTCAACAAGTCCACTGTGCCGGTGGGCACGGGCGACTGGGTGGCGGACATCGTGCGCGAAAACCTGCCCTCGCCCATCGAGTTCAGCGTGGTGAGCTGCCCCGAATTCCTGCGCGAAGGGTCGGCGCTGACCGACTTCCTGACCCCCGACCGGACGGTGCTCGGCTCGGAGGATCAGGAGGCCGCCGAGCGCGTGGCGCAGCTTCATCTGCCGCTGCGCGCGCCCATCGTCGTGACCGATCTGCGCACGGCGGAGATGATCAAATATGCGTCCAACGCCTTCCTGGCGACGCGCATCAGCTTCATCAACGAGATCGCCAACATCTGCGAGGCGCTCGGCGCGGATGTCAAGGAAGTGGCGCGGGGCATGGGCTTCGACAAGCGCATCGGCCATCACTTCCTGGAAGCGGGGATCGGCTATGGCGGCTCGTGCTTCCCCAAGGACGTGAAGGCGCTGGCCTATATGGCCCAGGTACATGGCAAGCACCCGCAGCTTCTGCAGGCGGTGATGGACATCAACGCCTACCAGCGCAAGCACGTGCTGCTGAAGGTACACGAGCTTCTGGGCAAGCTGGCGGGGCGCACGGTGGCGCTGCTGGGGCTGGCCTTCAAGCAGAACACCGATGACATGCGCGAGGCTCCGTCCATCACCATCGCCGAATATCTGCACAATCACGGGGCAGAGGTGCGCGGCTATGACCCGGTGGCGATGGAAGTTGCCCAGGGCCTCATGCCGTTCCTGGCGATGGCGAAAAGTCCCTACGAGCTGGCTCAGGGCGCCGACGCGCTGGTTGTGGTGACGCCCTGGAACGAGTTCATGCAGCTAGATATGCAGCGCATCAAGGACTCCATGCGCACGCCGGTGCTCATTGACGGGCGCAACCTCTACGATCCGGCGATCATGCGCCGCATGGGGTTTGAGTATCGCGGCATCGGTCGCGGCTATAACGGGACGGACCTGGACTGACGCTCGCTTGCGTCTGTCTTCCAGCCCCATCGTCACGGCAGGGATGCTCCGCCAGAGCATCCCTGCTAAACTATAGGCCAGAACGTCGCTTTCCAGCGAGGGAGGAGTCATGGCCGATTCAGCGACGCCTGTGCTGCGCCACGTGCTCGACAATGGACTGACCGTGCTCCTGAAGGAAGTGCGCACCGCGCCGGTCATAAGCTGGTGGGTGCTCTACCGCGTGGGCAGCCGCAACGAGCCGACTGGCCAGACCGGCGTCTCGCACTGGGTCGAGCACATGATGTTCAAAGGCACCGAGCGTTTTCCGGCGGGCGCGCTCGACAAACGGATCGAGCGCGAAGGCGGTGTGTGGAACGCGCAGACTTCCTTCGATTACACGGCCTACTTCGAGACGATGCCCGCGCACTGTATTGACCTGGCGCTGGAGATCGAGGCCGACCGCATGACGCAGGCCCTCTTCGACCTGCGCGAAGTCGAGGCGGAGCGCACGGTGATCATCTCCGAACGCGAAGGATCAGAGAACTCGCCCACCTTCTGGCTGCATGAAGAGACGCGCGCCGCCGCTTTCCGGGTGCACCCGTACCATCACCAGGTCATCGGCGACATGGACGATCTGCGCTCGATGACGCGCGACGACCTCTACCAGCACTACCGCACGCACTACAACCCGAACAACGCCATCGCCGTTGCTGTGGGGGACTTCGACGCCGGGCACATGCTGGAACGTATTGAAGCACACTTTGGCGGCGTTCCGCGCGGGCCAGAGCCGCCGCCGGTCACGCGCCGCGAGCCAGCGCAGCGCGGAGAGCGCACTGTGCGCATCGAGCGCGAGGGGAACGCGGCGTATGTCTACGTCGGGTACCGCGCGCCGGCGGCGACCGACCCGGACTGGTTCCGGCTGGCGCTGGTGGATAGCATTCTGGCCGGGGCGAGCGCGCCGGGCGGCAACGGCATTGGCAATCGCACGTCGCGGCTGTACCGGGCGCTGGTCGAGACGGAGCTGGCGACCGGAGTGGGCGGCGGGCTGTACCCGTCGGCGGACCCTTACCTGTTCAGCGTGCTGGCGACGGTGCGCGACGGGCGCACGCCGGAGGAAGTGCAGGCGGCGCTGGACGCTGAGATCGAGCGCGTCGCGGCCGGCGATGTGTCACAAGAGGAGCTGGACAAAGCGCGCAAGCAGGCCAAAGCCCTCTTCGCCTACGGCACCGAGCGCGTCACTGGCCAGGCGTTCTGGCTGGCCTTCTCGGAGAACTTCTCCGACCACACCTGGTACGAGCATTACCTCGACCACCTGGCGGCGGTGACGCTGGACGATGTGCGCGAGGCAGCCGGGCGCTACCTGCGCCGCTCGCAGCGCACGGTGGGCTGGTTCATTCCCGTCAATGGTTCCGCCCAGGAGAATACCCCGGCATGACGGCGCTTCCAGGTCCGCACGACATTGCGCGGCATGTGCTTCCTAACGGCATCGTGATTCTGGTGCGCGGGAACCCGGAGGTGGCCTCCGTCGTCGTCCAGGGAGCGCTCGACACCGGCAGCCTGGACGACGGGCCGGGGCAGGAGGGTCTGGCGTCGTTCGCGACGACGATGCTCCTGCGTGGCACCGCGACGCGCGACTTCCAGACCATTCACGAGTTGCTAGAAGGCAGCGGCGCGGCCCTGGGACTCAGCGCCGGGCTGCACCACACGGGCTTCAGCGGCAGGAGCCTGGCCGAAGACCTGCCATTGCTGGCCGAATTGCTGGCCGACGCTGTGCGCCGCCCTTCGTTCCCCGACGAGCAGATCGAGCGGCTGCGCGGGCAAGTCGTGACCGCGCTCAAGATTCACGAGCAGGACACGCGCTATGTGGCGGGGCGCATGTTCCGCGAGCTGGTGTACGGCGAAGCGCACCCGTACCACCGCCCCCCGGATGGGACGCTGGAGTCCGTGACAGGGATCACCCGCGACCATCTGGTGGACTTCCACCGGCAATGCTTCGGCCCGCGCGGCATGATCGTTGCGGTGGTAGGCGCCGTTCAGGCGGAGGTGGTCTGCCGGCTCGTCGAGCGGCACTTTGGCGACTGGGCCAACCCTGCCCAGCGACTTGCGCAGGAACTACCTCCGGTCCCGCTGTTGGGAGGTATTGTGCGGCGCGAGGCAGTTCTGCCCGGAAAGAGCCAGACAGACGTCGTGCTCGGCGCGAGCGGGCCATCGCGCTTTGCCGAAGACTGGCAGGCGGCGAACATGGCGAACCACATCCTCGGCGTTTTCGGCATGTATGGGCGCATTGGCGCGCACGTGCGCGAGAAGCTCGGCCTGGCCTACTACAGCTTCAGCCGTCTGGATGGCGGGCCGGGGCCGGGACCCTGGCGGGTCATCGCCGGCGTCAACCCGGCCAATGTCGAAGAGGCCGTGCAGGCGGTCGTGGCCGAGCTGCGCCGCATCACGCAGGAACCGGTCACGGAAGACGAGCTGGCGGACAGCAAGGCGAACTTCATCGGTCGGCTGCCCCTTCAGCTTGAGTCGAGCGAAGGCGTGGCCGGTTCTATCCTGAGCATGGAGCTTTACGGACTCGGCCTGGACTACCTGCAGCGCTACGCGCCGGAGATCGAGGCGATCACAGCAGACCAGGTGCTGGCGGCTGCGCGGCGCTACCTCGATCCAGAGGCCTTCGCCCTGGCGGTGGCCGGGCCGGATCGGGGCGCGGCGCAGTAGCCGCGCGGTACGGCAGCACAAGAGGCGGCATATTATGCTGCGCATTGGCGTGGACCTGATCGAAGTGGCGCGCATCCGCCAGGCGATTGAGCGGCACGGCGAGCGTTTCTTCGCCCGCTTCTTCACCGCTACCGAGCGCGCCCAGTGCGGTGACAACGCGGCGCGGCTGGCCGCCCGCTTCGCCGCCAAAGAAGCGACGGCGAAGGCGCTCGGCACAGGCATTGGCCTGGTGCGCTGGCTGGACATCGAAGTAGACTCGGATGACGGCGGCCAGCCGCACCTGCATCTACACGGGGCGGCGGCGGCTCGCGCGGCAGACCTGGGCCTGGAGACGTGGCAGGTCAGCCTGAGCCATACCCGCGAGCACGCGATGGCCTTCGTGGTCGCCTGGGGGCGTGATGTCGCCGGGGAGGTAAGCGCCATAGGGCCGGGGCAGAGCGGGCCGTCAGAACCATATGATCGCGGCGCGCCCGGTCTGGGCCGAATGTTCTTATGGTTAGCGCTTGCATAGAAAGGAAGAGACCTTGATTCGCAGAAAGATTATGTTGATCACCGGGGCGGATGGCGAGGTCGGTCACGGCCTCATCCAGCAGCTTGGCCAGCGGCCCGACCATCTGCCAATCGTTGTGCTGGACATCAGGAAGCTGGATCACGCGCTGCGCCCCGCTGTGAGCCGGATCATCGTGGGCGACATCCTCGACAACAAGCTGCTGGAGACGCTATCCACCGAATACGAGATAGACACGATCATTCACCTGGCCGCGCTACTCTCCACAAGCTCGGAGTTCAACCCGGAGAACGCGCACCGGGTGAACGTCCAGGGGACGGTGAACCTGCTCAAGCTGGCTGTTGACCAGGGACAGGCGCGCGGCAAGCCTGTCAAGTTCATCTACGCCAGCTCGATTGCCGCCTATGGGATGCCCAGCCTGGCCACCAAGCAGGCCGCCGGCGCGGTGCGCGAAGACCAGTACCTCGCCCCAATCACCATGTATGGCTGCAACAAGCTGTACTGCGAGCATCTGGGGCGCTACTACGCGCGCCATTACCGACAGTTGTCGGTGCAGCGGTCGGTGGGTGTGGACTTCCGCTGCGTCCGCTTTCCGGGGCTGATCAGCGCCGTGACGGTGCCGACGGGCGGGACGAGCGACTACGCGCCGGAGATGCTGCACGCGGCGGCGCAGGGCAAGCCCTACGCCTCGTTCGTGCGCGAAGACACGGCGATCCCCTTCATGGTCATGCCGGACGCGATCAAGGCACTGCTCTCGCTGGCCGATGCTCCGCGTGAGGCGCTGACTCAGCTTGTCTACAACGTGACCAGCTTCAGCCGTTCGGCAGAGCAGTTTGCGCAGATGGTGAAAGCGGCCTTTTCTGGGGCGGAGATCACGTTCGAGCCGTCAGATGCGCGGCAGGCTATTGTGGATAGCTGGCCTGCCGAGGTGGACGACAGCGCGGCGCGGCGCGATTGGCATTGGGCACCCGACTACGATGCCAGGCGTGCCTTCAACGACTACCTGATTCCGACGATTGTCGAACGCTATCGCCAGGCTGCCGGGTGATGCATTCCGGGGGCGTAGCTAGAACTGCGCCCCCATGCTGTACTCATCAGACTGTTCGTCAGGTTATAGGCTTGTTGAGAGGCCATTTGATAAGTATCTTTACCCCCATCCCCGGCCCTTCCCCGCAAGCGAGGGAAGGGAGAAAGGCCTGCTCTTGAAGTCCCTCCCCGCCTGCGGGGAGGGATTTAGGGTGGGGTTGCTGGTCTTTTCAAATGGTCTCTGAGACGGCGACACTTGTGCATCTCCCGCACCGCCAGCGCAGTTGTCCACTGGTCTTCACAAAGACATGGGCGGGGAAGCCATGACAACGAATAATCACGCGCCTGAAGCCTGGGCCAAGCGTGTCCTGGTGCCCGTAGCCAATCCAGCCACAGCGCCTGCATTGCTCCGCATGGCCTGGCAGTTGACCGATCCCGAAGAAGGGCGGCTGTACGTGCTGTACGTCACGCTGACGGGGGCGGAAACCAACAAAGATGCGCTTGAAGCGTTCACGGCCATCGTGGATGATGCCGTCAATGATGAGATCAGGGCCGAACTGGTCACGCGCACGGCTCCCAGCGTAGCGCGTGGCATTCTGGATGCCGCGCTTGAGCAGGGCGTCTCGCTTATGGTGGTGGGATTCCAGGCTCCGACTGGTGGCCGGCTGAGTCTGGGGCCTGTCGTCGAGGCAGTGGCGCGCACAGCGCCGTGCGATCTGGTTGTGTTTCGCAACCCCTCACGCGCTGCAATCCGGCTGGAAGACATCAAGCAGGTCATTGTTCCAGTGGATGGCAGCGACAATTCGAAAGTGGCGGCCCGCCTGGGGCTGGTGCTGGCGGAGGCCTACGATGCTGAGCCAACCGCAGTCTACGTGCAGATCGATCCGGACTTGCCAAACTGGTTTGGCCTGGCGCGGATTGAGGCGTCGCTGAGCGGCTTGAGCGATGCGCGCCGCTACCGGCGGCAGGTCATCCGCGCCAATGATGTGGTGAGCGGCGTGGTGAGCCGCTGCGACCAGAGCGACATGGTTGTGCTTGGCTTTTCGGAGAGAAGCTCGCTCGACCGGTGGATCTTTGGCGACATCGCCCAGCGCATGATCGCGAAGGTGCCTGGGCCAGTGGTGCTGGCCAAGCGGGCGGCGCGTCCTGACCTGAGTCCGGCTGAGAAGATGAGGCGGCGCTGGCTGGCCCGGCTCGCGCCGACGCTCACGCCCTCGGAGAAGGCCGATGTCGTGCGACAGGCTCTAGAACTGAGCGTGCCTGGGATAGATTTCCCATTCCTGATGCTGCTCTCTTCGCTGTTGGCATCGTTTGGCTTGCTGCAAAACAGCGCGGCGGTGATCATTGGCGCGATGCTGGTAGCGCCGCTCATGTCGCCGCTGATGTCGTTCTCGGTGGGGCTGCTCCTGGGGAACCTGCGGCTGATGCGCACCGCCGCGTTCACGACGCTCACCGGCGTTCTGCTTGGGCTGGGGGTGGCGTTCGTCAGCGGGATTGTCATGCCCATTGACGTGTCCACTGCCGAAATGCTGGCGCGCGGAGAGCCGTCGCTGCTCGATATGGGGGTTGCTCTGGCTTCGGGCGCGGCGGGCGCTTATGCGATGGCTCGCCGTGACATTCCCGCAGCACTGGTCGGTGTGGCTATCGCTGCGGCGCTGGTACCGCCCCTCTGCACGGTGGGGTTAGCGCTGGCCTTCGGTGAGGCCCAGCTCGCGTCGGGTGCGGCGCTGCTCTTTCTGACGAACATCGTCAGCATCAGCTTGGCTGGATCGGCGGTGTTTGCGTGGCTTGGCCTGCGCCCGGTGCCGGGAAGTCATACCCGGCGGCAGATTCTCGTGCTGCTCGCCGTTCTCAGTATTCTGGCCCTGCCACTGGTCGGCGCATTTCGGGAGGCCGTTCGCCTGGAGCAAGAAATGAGCAAGGTGCGCACCGTGCTGGAGGACGAGTTCGCCCAGGCTGAGGTTGTGGACATCCAACTCAGCGGCAGCAAGGTGACCGCTACCGTGCGGGGAACAGAATTCATCACGCGCGCCAGGGTTCAGTCCGCTGAGC
>JAOSJP010000010.1 GCA_027494015.1 Anaerolineae bacterium | reverse complement strand
ATGCCGACCAAGACGATAATCAGAATGATCGAGACGAAGAGCAGCGCCAAGCCCACCACCGTGCCGACCACGATCAGCAGCAGCCAGCCTACAGTGCCGATGAGCTGGATGGTGAACGCCTGGAGCGCGTGGAAGGCCACGTACTCCGACCGCTTGCGGTACGAGAAGTAGATAGTCAGGGGGACGAACATGGTCAGCAGCACGCCCAGGCCGCCGCTGGCCAGGGCGACCAGCGCGGTGAGCAGCGTGCTGGCGTGGGCCAGCGCCGCCCATTTGCGCTCGTTCTCGCTGACAGCGCCCGCAGCCCCTGCGCGCTTAACCTTGACCGGGGGGCGCACGCCCTCGATCGGGGCGTCCGGCGTTGCCAGCCGGTTGCGCGCGCCGCCGTGATAGCGCTCTTCGTACTCACGGACGATCTCCTCGCCTCCGCGCTCTCCCTCGCTGGCGCGTTGGGCCAGGTCCGCGACCGCTGCGCGCAGCCGCGCCGGGATTGGCTCGCCTTCCCCCTCTACGGCGCGATCGGAGGGCGGAGCATCGGGTGTCTCCTCGTGAGTGTTGCGCTCCTCGTCGTCCATGATGTTTCTCCTGGGCTGGGATCCATCGCACCTGCCGCCGTCGCCAGCCACGCGGCGATGGGTCAGCTTTCATCCAACTATACGCAGGGTTCCAGCAGATGGTTGCGCGCCCGATCATAACGGAATCCCGGCGGACGCGGCGAGACGCGGTATACTGATGGGCGCTGCAAGGAAGGGGGTATCATGCGCCAGGTCTTCAGCGAGGATTTCACGGTCAGCAAGCGCCAGTTGGGAGCGGCGCTGATCGTCCTGGGCGCGGCGCTGCTGCTGGGGGCGGCGGCGCTGACCGCCCTGGACGGAGTGCGCCTGACGGCGATCTTCAGCGCGGCGGCGGGGGGAGCCGGGCTGCTGATAGGGCTGACTCTGCTGCCGCTGGGCGACAGGCCTGCGTAGGGGGCGGGCATGGCGATGAGGCGCGCCTTGAGTCTGCGGAGCCGTTCACCCTGGGTTTTCGCCGGCTGGCTGCTGACCGGGCTGGCCTTTGCGCTGCTGATCGGGCACTTGCTGATCTACGTGCACTATGCGGTTGGCCTCATCCGCTTCCCGTTCGATTATGACCAGGGCGAAGGGTTCGAGCTGGTTGACACGATGCTGTTCAGCCAGGGGGAATGGCCGTACCGCGACAATGAAACCTATCCCTTCTACGCCAGCAACTACCCGCCGCTGTTCCACGTGATCCTGGCCCCCTTTGCCTGGGTCTTCGGCCCGGCGTACTGGTACGGGCGACTGGCCGGCTTCGTGGGGACGCTGATCACAGCGGTGGCGATCGGGGGAATTGTCTACCGCGAGGAGCGACATCGAGGGGCGGCGGCGCTGGCCGGGCTGGCCTTCCTGGCGTCGAACTACGTCTATCACGTCGGCCCGCTCTTCCGCCAGCACATGATGATGGTCATGTTCGAGACGCTGGCCGTCGCTGTGCTCGCGCAGGCCCCTTCCATCCGCGAGGCGACGCGGCGGCGCTGGACGCTGGCCGGCGGCATGGTGCTGCTGCTCGCTGCTGGCTACACCAAGCAGCACGCCGTGGTGACGTGCGCCGCCGTCTTCGCCTTTCTGCTGCTGCGCAATCCGCGCCGCGCGGTGATCTGGGGAGCCGGGTTCGCCGTCGTAGCCGGCGGGCTGTTCCTGTGGATTGACTGGGCGACGGGCGGCGCGTGGTGGACGAACATCATCGCCGCCAACGTCAACGAGTATTATCTGGCGCAGTTCACCGGGCTGTTCCGCCAATGGCTGCGGTTGCACGGCGCGCTGATCGTCGTCGCCGCGTTGTTCGCGCTCTACGAACTGTATGTTGCGCGGCTGTCGCTGTATACGATCTGGTGGGCGGTGGCGGTGGTTAGCACCGTCCTGGCGGGCAAATGGGGCGCGGGCGATAGCTACTTTGCGACCGCGATTGCTGCGACGTGCGTGCTGTCCGGCCTGGCGGCGGCGCGGGCGCTGCGCGGCGCGTGGAAGTGGCCCGGCGGCGTGCGGGCGGCGCTGCAGGCGGCGGCGGGGGTGGCCGTGCCGCTCGTCTATGTCGTGTACGCGCTGAGCGTGGTCAAGATGCCCACCGAGGGGCGCTTCTTCGGCTGGCTGAGCGATGCGCTCGGCCTGGAGTCTACGCACGGCAGCCGCTACGCCTTTTACGACGCGGCGGGCTGGACGCAGGGCTACGCCACCATCGGTCATGTGCCGACGCAGACCGACGTGAACAACGGCTGGCGCATCGTAGACCTGGTGCGCGCGGCAGACGGCCCGGTGATGAGCGAAGAAGCCGCCTTCAGCCTGCACGCGGACAAAGACGTGATCACCAACCCGACGCAGCTCAAGAACCTGTACGAGAACGGGCTGTACGACCCGTCCACTCTCGTGGAGGCGCTGCGCGCGCACGACTTCGCGGCGGTGATCTTCCGCGCCCAGTTCTACCCGCCGCCGGTGTTGGACGCCGTGTACGAGGCGTACTACCCGGCAGAGGCCATCCCCATGAACGGCTTCAGCTACGAAATCTGGCGGCCCGGCCCGCCGACGGCGCAGCGCGAGGCGTTCGCGGCGAGCCTGGTCGAATTGCAGCCGGGCGAAACACGGACGTTGGCCCTGGCTGTGCCCTTTTGACCGCGCCCGGGACTGGCGATGGCACGCAATGCGTGGATGGCAGGCGGTGCATGGCAAGCCGCGGCCTTCGGGCGAGAGAAGCCAATGCATCGCCTCCGACTTCGGCCAGGGTGACCGCGTGATCCTCCTCGAAGTCTGCCCGGCGGGGGCCGAAGCCCGGCTGACCCTGACCCGGACCCGGTGATGCGATGCGCGCACTGTCTCCTGGCGGGCGGCGATGGCTGTGGACGGCGGGGCTGATCCTGCTGGCGACTGCGGCAGGGCTGGCCGCTCAGTGGCCGGGGCGCGGCCTGTGGTACGACGAGACGGTCAATGCCTACTTTGCCGGGCAGCCCTGGTCAGCCTTGTGGGAGTGGTGCGCGCGGATTGACAACCAGGTGCCGCTGCACTTCGCCCTGCTCAAGCTGTGGGCGGGGGTAGGGGGAACCAGCGAATTCGCCCTGCGCGCGGTCTCCTTCTGGAGCGCATTGCTGGCCGCAGCCGGGCTGCTGACGCTGGGCCGGCGTTTGGGCGGCGCGACGGCGGGCGCGCTGGCGGCGGGGGCCTTCGCCGTGACGCAGAGCTTCGCCTACGCCGCCTTCGAGGTGCGGCCCTACGGCCTGGCCCTGGCGCTGGCGGCCTGGTCGAGCGTCGTGCTGTGCGAATTGTGGCGGCGCTGCGGCGAAGCGTCCCCCCGCGAGCGGCGCTGCCCCGGCCTGTTCGCCGCCTACTGGCTGCTGGCGTTGGGGCTGCTTTACACGCACTACACCGGCGCGCTGATCCTGGCTGTGCACGGCGTGGCGGTCGGCTGGCGCGCCCTGCGCGCTCGCTCGCGGCGCAGTTGGGCGGTGGCGGCGGCGCTTGCTGCGGGCCTTGCGGTGGGGTATCTGCCCTGGGCTGTGGCCCTGGCCGGGCGCGACGTGCGGGCGGGCACGGCCTTCGCCGAGCGCATCACACCGGGCGAGGCATTGGACGCTTACCTCACCTTCTACGCGCACGGTCAGCGAGCCGTGCCGCCAGACGCGCCCCCTTACGGCCCGGCGATGGTCGCGGTCATCGCCGGGGCCGGCGCGCTGTGGCTGGCGCTGCGCCGCCGACATCGCCTCCCCGCGCGCGGGCTGGCGCTGCCCCTGTTGGCGACACTTCTCCCGCTGACCGGGCTGATCGTGATGGTCTACGGCGTGCAGGGCAAGCTCTCCGGGCGGCACGGCTGGGTCGCCTGGCCGGGCGCGGCGCTGATCGCTGGCGTTGGGCTGGCGGCGCTGAAACAGGCGCGCTGGCCCCGCTGGCCGGTCTGGGCCGGGGCGCTGCTGGTGCTGTGGCTCCCGGCAACGGCCAGCTATCCGCCAACCTACAACAGCTACTTGCGCGAAGCCTTCGCCTACATCCGCCAGCACGCCGAAGCCGGCGACGTGCTGGTGTTGCGCGATGGCACGCTCTTCACCGCCGCCGGCTACTATGACGCCGCCGTGCCCTGGATCGGGCTGCCGCCGGACAAACTGACCGACGTCAACCGCTTCCTGTTCTTCGACGAGGCGGTCGCTGCGCTCGACGCGCTGATTGACGCGCACGGCGCAGAGCGCGTATGGGTGCTGGCCTGGCAGGGCGAGATCATGGACCCGCAGAACCTCGTCGGCGGGATGCTGGAATATCTTGGCGAGCCGGAGCCGCTGCCGGGCGCGTTCGGCTTCGGCGATGTGTCGCTGGCGCGCTATCGGCTGCTGCGCGACCCCGCCGACCTGCGCACGCGTGTGGACGCTCTGCAGGCGGTCGTCCAGGCCCCGCCGGATGGCCCGCTCTTCCTGGGCGGCTACCTGCTGCCCGGCGCGGACTCAGTGCCGCGCGGGGGCGTGGTGCGCCTGCACACCTGGTGGCGGCGTGGCGAGTCCGTCATGCCCGATGTGCGCGCCAGCGTGCGCCTGTACGCGGACGATGGGCGACTCTACGCGCAGGCAGACCAGCCGCCCGCCGGGCCGTCCTTCGGCCAGGAGAACTGGGCGCTGGGCCAGCCGGTGCTGGGCCGCTACGCGCTGACCGTCCCACCGGATATGCCTCCCGGCCCGGCGGAAGTGCGCCTGATCCTCTACGACATGCAGGGCGCGTTCGCACCTATCGAGGTGGTGGTAGATCGCCTGACTATCAGCGAGTGAGAGCGGTCGTGCTGACAACAAAGCAGGTCTGGCCGGGCGCCAGACCTGCGCGGTGTGTGACTGTAACGGTATTCTGTGGGGGCGAGCTACCTGCGCAGCGCCAGGACGAGGCCCAGCAGCGCCAGGACGATGCCCGCCGCAATAGCGATGTAGGGGATCGTGGTGCCGAAGAGCGCGATCCGGTCTTTGGCGTCCAGCGCATCCTGCTTGGCGTCCTGGACGGACTGGTCGGTGGCCTTATAGTCCAGGTGGAAGACGGTCACCGGCAGGAACTGCTCAACGAGGGCCGGGTCTACCAGGCCGAGCGCGCTGATTCTTTCGACCAGCGATCCCATGAGTTCGTCCGAAAAGCCGACGCTGCGAATCTCGACCTTGCGCGTATCAATCAGCACGCCAGTGGCTGGCTCGACCCAGTAATCGGCCTCGTACCCATACACGTAGGTCAGCGGCACCGGATCGGGCCAGTTGGCCTGCCCGATCAGCGTGGGCAGCGCCGCCGCGACCATCGGGTTGATGTCCAGTCCGCCGATCATCTGCCCAAGCTGCGCGTGCGATAGCTCGGTGGGCAGGCCCATCGCGGCAACAGCGTCCGGATCAATGGGCTGCGGCTCGGACGAGGATGTGTAGTGGTACGTCTTGATCTTGGCGCGGTCGTGCTCTTCTTCGCCGGCGAAAGTCAGCGGCACGGTCGCCCGGTAGTCGTCGCTCCAGCCGACATAGTCTTTCTTCTCAGCGTCCAATGGCCAGCCCAGGACCAGGCCGCTGCGCTCGATCAATCCCTCTTTGTCCCCCCAGCTTGCGGGGTAGTCGTTGACGAACTCCATCGTCTTGCGGTCAATGGCGTGGTGCTTGGTCATTTCCAGCAGCGGCGTCCCCTGGCTGCTCAGCGTCTGCTCCTCAAGTACCAGCGCCAGGTCGCCATCGGTCGCTTCGGTCTTGAAGTGGCGGACCAGCTCGACGGGGATGTCGGTCAGGAACTGAAGCGCTTCGGCGTTGAGCAGGACGGGCATGGTGCCCTCGTAATTGCGCGTTGTATCTACGTCGTCGGGGAACTGCTTCATGCCGGGCACGATGACGAGCATCAGCAGCAGACCAACGACAATTGCAGCCAATCCAATGAGGAATAGCAGGACTCCAGCGGCTCGACGGTTCATAGTGTGTTCCTCCCTGTGCAGACCTGGTTGAGTTGCGGTCGTTAAGACAACTATACCGTCCCTGCCAATAACGGTAAAAAACTGCTCGCGTGCAAAGGCGGACAGCGACTCGCTGGGCGCAGGGATTGATCTCCCCCCCAGTCTCGCGGCGCTCGGCCCTGGAATAGACTTCCGAAATCTCGAAGACTTCGGAAGTCTGGTGTCTGAGCGCGTCAGCGCCGAGCGGGGGTGAGGTAAACCGGGTGCGGCAGAGCAACGCTCCTACCTGACAGGTTTGGCACGCACTCCCCGAAACTGCTCGGCGGGAGATGCGGGAGGCTCCCACGTTTCCGCCTGCGCGCCAGCCTATGCACAGTGGTGGAATGTGGTACAATGCCCGTGCTTCGGGCTGCCCAGCCGGGCGGCCCTTTCTGTGACTGGAACGTCGCTCTCGCCGGCGGACTGAGGCTGCGGGTGCGACATAGAGTATACCGAAGGACAGCGGACGATCATGAACGATCAGCAAGGCTTCACGCTCTGGTTTACGGGTCTTTCTGGGGCGGGCAAGACAACGGCGGCCCTGGCAGTGGAGAGAGAACTGCGCGCGCGGGGGGTGAAGGTTGAGCGGCTGGACGGCGACACGGTGCGCAAGAGCCTGACGCGCGACCTGGGCTTCTCCAAAGAAGACCGCGACAAGAACATCGAGCGCGTGACTTTCGTGGCCAGGCTGCTGTCGCGCAACGGGGTCGCGGTGCTGGCCTCGTTCATCTCGCCCTACCGCGAGACGCGGGCCATGGTGCGCGCCGAGACGACCAATTTCATCGAGGTTTTCGTGCACGCGCCGCTCGAAGTCTGCGTGCAGCGCGACGTGAAGGGCATGTACGCCAGGGCGTTCGCCGGCGAAATCCCCGAATTCACTGGCGTCAGCGACCCCTGGGGGGCCCCCCCCCCCCCGGGCCCCCCCCCCCCCCCCCCCCGGGGGGGGGGGGGGGGCCCCCCCCCCCCCCCCCCCCCCCCCCCCGGCCCCCCCCCCCCTCCTTTTTTCGGGGGCCCCCTCTTCCCTCTTTTTTTTTTTTTGGGGCCCCCTTCCCCCCCCCCCCCCCCCCCCCCCCCCCCCCCACCACCACACCACCCCCCCCCCCCCCCCCCGCGGGGGGGGGGGGGGGGGGGGCCCCCCCCCGCAAACCCCCATCCGGCCCGTGTTCATATTCGACACACGTGGCGACTGGCAGGCGACGAAATTCGGCGATTTTCTCTTCAACACGCGCGGCGAGTACATCGGCTTTGTCGAGGCCGGCGAGGTCTATAAGCGCGACGGAGAGTGGATCGGGTGGCTGAGCCGTGACGGGCGCATCCTGCGCAAGCGCAGCGGGCGCCGCCGTCCCTTTCATCCTCACCCGCCTGCCGAGCCGCCGCGCCCAGAGCGGCTGCCAGCGCGCGCGCCGCTGCCGCCGATGATGGCCGAGCTGGACTTCAGCACGGTAGATGTGCTCGAAGAAGAACCGGACATCTTCAAGCGCATTTCTGACCTGCGCCCAGACATGGATTGACGCGATGGTAATTGGTTGTTGGTTGTTGGTTGTTGGTTATTGGTAGAACATGCCTGACAAGGAGTCGCCCTAACCAAAAACCAATCACCAAAAACCAAAGACCAATCACCAAGAACCACCTGCACGATGAGACTGAGGTATGGCCATGGCGGACGAGATGCCAGGAAAACGAGTCGCCGAGTCGCGCGTGGAGCTCAACATGATGCTGAACCCAGAGCACGCCAACCGGCTGGGCAATGTGCACGGCGGCGTGATCATGAAGCTGGTTGACGAGGCGGGCGGGCTGGCCGCCATGCGCCATTCGCGCTCGCCGGTGGTCACGGTCGCCATTGACTCCATGACCTTTGACGAGCCGATCTACGTGGGCAGCGTGGTGACGCTCACCGCAGAGCTGACCTACACGGGTCGCACTTCAATGGAGGTGCGGGTGACCGTCGTCGCGGAAGACCCGCTGACCGGCTCGCGCGTCCACACGAACACGGCCTACCTCGTCTATGTCGCCATTGACCGCCAGGGTCGTCCACACCCCGTCCTGCCGCTCTCCGTCGAGACACCAGAGGAGCAGCTTCGCTTCCAGGAAGCGGCGGAGCGCCAGCGCGCGCGCAAAGAGCGGCATCAGCGCGAGCAAGTCCTGCGCCAGCGAGTTGGCTCGCAGCCCAACGAGGAGTGAGCGCGCCATGCCCGACGACCTCCCCGAAGCCAGCGCAGGCGAGCCGCGGTCGCGCCTGCTGGACCTGCTCGACCAGGCGGGCGCGCGCCGCGTGCTGCGCGAGCCAGCGCCCGATCTCGGCCTGGCCGAGCACCTGCCCTTCCCCTTCCTGGCAATGGTGGGACAGTACGAGATGCGCATGGCGCTGCTGCTGGCGGTGATCAACCCGGCTATCGGCGGCGTGCTGCTGATCGGGCCGCGCGGCACTGGCAAGACGACCTGCGTGCGCAGCCTGACCGATGTGCTGCCTTATGTCGAAGTCAGCCTGTGCCCGGAGGGGTGCCTGCCCCCCGGCGCTGAAGGGGACGGCGCGGCGGGTCTCTGCCCGGACTGCCAGCGTAAGCTCGAGGCGGGAGAGCCGATCAGCCACTATGAAGCGGTCAAGCTGGTGGAGCTGCCGCTCAACGCGCGGCTGGAAGATGTGGTAGGCGGCATCAACGAGCGCATCGCCGTGCAGCAGGGCCGCGTGCGGCTGGAACTGGGCATCCTGGCCCGCGCCGACCAGAACCTGCTCTACATTGACGAGGTGAACCTGCTCGACGATCTGATCGTGGACGCCATCCTGGACGCGGCGGCCCAGGGCAGCTACACCGTCCGGCGCGGGCCAATGGTCGGCACCTACCGGGCGCGCTTCGTGCTGGTGGGGTCCATGAACCCGGAAGAAGGCCGGCTGCGCCCGCAGATCATGGATCGCTTTGGGCTGCGCGTGCCCGTGCACGGCCTGACCGAGCAGGCGGAGCGCTACGAGGTTTACAGGCGGGTGCGCCGCTACCAGAGCAGCCGCCGTCGCTTCCTGGCAGAGTGGGCCGAGGTCACGGCGCAGGCCCGCGACGAGATCGGCCTGGCGCGCGAGCTGCTCAGGCAGACCGAGCTGAGCGGCGATGCGGTCGAGGTCGGGCTGGCGCTGGTGCAGGCGCTCGGCATTGACTCGCATCGCGCCGAGTACGCCATGTTCGAGGCGACGCGCGCGCACGCCGCCGCCGATGGCCGCGACGTGGCGGACGTGGGCGATCTGCGCGCCGTCGCGGCGCTGGCGCTGCGCCAGCGGCGCAGCCAGTTCATGGCCGAATTCTTCGCCCAGCAGAGCGAAGAAGACGCGGCCATCCGCGAGCGACTGGACGCGCTCATCCACAATGAGCGCTGAGCAGACAGCAGGGAAGACAGGAGCCGTGCGGCGCACGTGGATCGGGCTGACGGGGGGGATCGGGCTGGCGCTGGCGCTGGCCTGCACCTACGCGCCCTGGTACACGCATAGCACGGCGGCCTTCACTCTGAACGCCTTTGACCTGGCCGAGTGGACGAGCCTGCACCCGGCGGTACGGGCGAGTTCTCCGGCGCTGCTGACCAGCTTCCTGCTGCGCGCGCCGCAGCTTGCGCTGATCGCGGTGCTGGCGCTGCTCGCCAATGGGCCTGGCGATGCGCGCGCGCGCTGGCTCCTGCGGGCCGCCGCCCTGCTGATCGCGCTGCGCTTCCTGCCACCGCGCGAGTTCTTCGGCAGCGCTGCCAGCGACCCGAACTTCCGGCAGATGATGCTGCTCGCCGTGCTCGGCGTGGGTGGAGTGATGGCAGCTATCCTGGCTGAGAAGCTGGCGCACCGCTGGCAAGGGTTGCTCGTTGCGGTAGCGCTGGTGCTGGGGATTGGCGCGGGCTGGTGGGGACTGGCGCGCGCGCACACCCTGTTGGACAACTTCGAGATCGCCGTGAGCGTCGGCGCGGGGGCCGTGGGCTACACGGCCTTCAGCGCCCTGGTCGCGCTGCTGGGGCTGAGCTTGCTGCGCCGGGCGGAACGCCCCGGCCCGGCAAACAAAAAGGGCGGTTGACAGAAGTCAATCGCCTGAAGGTCCTGCCTGGTTGGATATGCGAGCCGGGGAGCTAGCCGCCCATCTTCTCGGAGATGTACTTCACGGCGTCGCCGACGGTGGCGATGCTCTGCGCTTCTTCATCGGAAATCTCGCCGCCGAACTCGTCTTCGAAGGCCATGATCAGTTCAACGAGGTCGAGCGAGTCGGCCTCCAGGTCTTCACGGAAACTGGCGTCAAGCGTGACCTTCTCGCGATCCACCCCCAGCAGTTCGACGATAATGTCGGTCACGCGCTCCTGAGTCGTAGCCATGTCTATTGCCTCCTAGATATGTGGCTTGTCTTGGCAAGTCCAGGTGCTCAGCAGTGCTCGCACGTATTCTACACCATGTGTGCCGTGCCGAACAGGGCATTGGTATACTCTGTTCCAGGCGCAGAGTCTACACGGTCCCGCGACGGCTGTCCAGACTGTGTACAAGACTAAGGAACACCACCCCATGAGCAAAGTTACGCGCGCTGCGCTCACCGAGCGGCGCAAAGACGACCACATCCGCATCAATCTCGACGAAAACGTGCAGTTTCCGCGCGTGACGACCGGGCTGGAACGGCTGCGCTTCATGCACCAGGCGCTGCCGGAGTTGAACCTGGACGCTGTTGACACGCGCACGGTTGTCTTCGGCAAGTCGCTGAGCAGCCCGCTGCTCATCTCCTCGATGACCGGCGGCACCGAGCGCGCCCGGCAGATCAACCTGACGCTGGCCGAGGCCGCCAAGAGCGCCGGCATTGCGCTGGGGCTGGGGTCGTTGCGCGCGGCGCTCGAAGACCCGGCGCTGGCGCCCACCTACGACGTGCGGCGGGTGGCGCCGAACATCCTGCTCTTCGCCAATCTGGGGGCGGTGCAGCTTAACTACGGCTACGGCCTTGAGCAGTGCCAGCGCGCGGTGGACATGGTGGGGGCGGACGCGCTGATCCTGCACTTCAACGCGCTGCAGGAAGCCGTCCAGCCGGAGGGCGACAGCCGCTTCAGCGGGCTGCTGGCGCGGGTGGAGACTATCTGCCGGGGGCTGGAAGTGCCGGTCGTCGCCAAGGAGGTGGGCTGGGGATTCTCGCCGCAAGCGGCCCGCCAACTAGCCGGCGCGGGCGTGGCCGCCATTGATGTGGCTGGCTCCGGCGGCACATCGTGGTCGGAGGTGGAATATCACCGCGCGCCAACGGCTCAGCACGCCAACGTCGCCCGTGCCTTCGCCGACTGGGGCATCCCTACGGCGGACAGTCTGCGCCACGTGCGCGAAGCGGCCCCCGACTTGCCGGTCTTTGCCAGCGGCGGCCTGCGCGACGGCGTGGACCTCGCCAAGTGCATCGCCCTGGGCGCGGCAGCTGGGGGCATGGCCGGGCCGTTCCTGAAGGCAGCCGCGCAGTCTGTAGATGCGGTGAACAAGCTGATCTGGGAAATTGCCACGCAGCTTCGCGTGGCGATGTTCGCCGCTGGAGCCGCCGACATCGCCGCGCTCAGGCAGACGCCCCTCTATCCGGTGCCATAGGCTGCCCTCCCCTGTCAGCGCCGGGGGCTGTGTCCTCCAGCCGGCCCAGCATCGCCAGCGACAGGAAGAACACGAACGCCAGGTTGATGGCGAAGTAGCCCACATCTACCAGCCCGTGCGCCAGGAAATCAGCCATGCTGCCGGCCAATCCCAGCACCAGCGCGAACGCGGCGGGGTCGGCCCCCGCCACCCGCCCGCGCAGCCGCCACAGCCCCCGCCAGAACACGACCTGGAAGGCCAGCATGATGAGCACGCCGAGGAGGCCCAGGCTCACCCAGTGGTTGAGCACCAGGTTGTGCGGGATGGCGAGGTTCGGCTCCTCCCACGCTTCGGGCAGCAGGTAGCGGCTGCGGTACCAGTACAGGAACTGGTCGAGGCCCGCGCCGGTCAGCGGTCGCTCGCGGATGAGCTGCCAGGCGCTGTACCACAGATGCCGCCGGAAGGTCGCCGTGCTGCCCAGCAGATCGCCCAGGCGCGGCAGCAGCAGCGTCAGTGGCACCAGCGCGACCAGCAGGGACAGCGCCGCGCCGATCACCGGGGCCAGCGAGCGCCGCCCGCGCCAGAACACCAGCGTGACGATCAGCGCCGCCGGCAGGCCGAGCAGAATCGCGCCCCGGCTCTGGCTGAGCAGCACGGCCAGCAGCATCACCGCGCCGCCCAGCGCCCCATAGAGCCAACGCCACGAGCCGCGCGGCGCGACCAGCGCATAAGCCAGCGCGAAGGGCAAACAGCGCCCCAGATACATGCCCACGCCGTTGGGCGATCCGTAGACGCTGATCAACCGCCGCGCGCCGTCCTCGGCCTCCACCACTGACTCGCCCGTCGCGTACAGGTACAGCCCCACGACGGCGATGACCCCGCCCGTGAAGAGCAGCGCATCGCCCAGCCACAGCAGGTCGCGCCGCGACAGGTGCAGCCAGCGGATCAGGAAGTAAAACAGTGCCGGCTCCAGCACCACCACGCGCAGTTGGCGCACGGCAGGGGCCGGGAACTCCGCCCAGCTTAGCGAGACGACGCCCAGCGCGGCGAAGGCCAGCGCCAGCCAGTCCAGCCGCGTCAGCCGGAAGACAACGCGCCCAGGCTCCGCCCGCCGGCGGCGTCGCGCCCAGTCCACCACTCCCCGCGCCAGCAGCGCGGCGACGGTCAGCGCCAGGTACACCTCGACCGTGGTGAAAGCGCTGAAGAGCAGATCGAGCGTGGAGAGGAAGAACGCCGACCAGAAGATGATCAGCAGCAGGCCGAGCAGGGGACGGTTGTAGACCAGCACGAAGAGCACAGCCAGCGACGCCAGCGTGATCACAAACGCCGGTGAGAGCGCGGCGATCCCCGCCGTGAGCATGGTTATCGCCAGCGCCGGTTGATCGCGGCGCAGCAGGGCGGGCAGCGCCTCGCCCCACGTGACCAGCGTGCCCAGCAGCAGCACAAACGAGACGAACAGACTCAGCAGCCATTCCAGGAAGCGCCGGAAGGTCTGCGGCGCGGGCACGGCGAGCTGGCCCCAGGGCAAGCGCCATGCCGCGAGCGCCAGCCCCAGCAGCGCCAGCCCGCCGACGACTCCGCACGCCCACAGCGCCCGCGCAGTGGCCGCTGTGTCCGGCGCGACGCCCACCGCGAACCCGGCGATGGGCCAGCGGTCGTCGCCCTGGGCGGGCCGCTGCACGATCTCGACCGTATGCGGCCCCTCGGCCAGCCCCTCCGCCACGCGGATCAGGCTTAGCTCCGGCGTCCGCTCCGGCGAGGTGAGCACGATGAACGCCTCGCCCTGCCGGTTGCGCGGCAAGGCGTTGGCCGGATGCCCGTCCACCGTCACGATCAGGTAGGCCAGATAGTCGTCGCGGCGCAGGGCGATGGCGAAATCCGTCCCTTCGAGCTGCACCGTGATCCGGTTCTCCACCCCACTGGCATCAGCCCCCGCGGGAAGCTCGGCATCTGCGCCCAGATCGCTGAAGCGCCAGTTCTCCGAGTAGACCGTGTGCGCGTTCTGCGCCGGGTGCTGGCCGGGGATCAGCGCGTCGTCGCGCAGGCGCAGTCCATCCGCCAGCCAGTCGGCGACGCGCGGCGCAACGGCAAAACCCTGAATCGGGTCGTCCGCAGGGGCGTCCGGCTCCCAGTGCTGCAGGATCAGCCCGCCAACCCAGGGCCACTCGCGCCGGGCGCGCTCGTAGGCGTCCCGCGTGTAGCGCCCCTGCTCCGCAACGGTGACACTGCCCCAGATGGACGGCGGGCCGCGCCAGTCGTCGGGCAGCGCGTTCCAGCCGAAGTTGCTGCCCCACAGCGGCTTGTCGCCGTCGCCACGCCGCACCATCTCCTCGCGCAGCAGAATCAGGCGCGAGAAGTTGAGCACGTCCTCGTCCACACGCCGGTCGTCCGGCCCGGTGCTGAACCCATACGGCTTCCCGGCAGCCGCGTCGAAGAAATCGCGCCCGCCCAGGTCGTAGATCGCGCGCAGGTAGAGCACATCGCTCAGGTTATGCGGCCCCCGCTCCACCGTGGGAGCCAGCGCCGCCGCGATGACGCTCGCCGTCGCGTCCGCCGCGTGGATGGCCGTGTACGCCTCGCGCAGCATGGCGACGTAATGCGCCGGGCGCGGGTCCAGCCCGCCCCAGTGCGAGGTGATGTTCGGCTCGTCCCATAGCTGGTAGTAGGCGATCTGGTCGGCGTAGCGCGCGGCGACCACCCCGGCGAACTCCCCGTAGGCGGTCACGCTGGCGGGCGGCGCATACGGGTGATCGGGGGCCAGCTCGTGGCGCGCCCAGGGCGGCGTGCCGTCCAGCACGGCGACCAGCGCCAGCCCCTCGCGCGCAGCGACCGCTTCCACAATCGCGTCGTAGGCGTCCCAGGCGAAAACGCCCGGCTCCGGCTCGATGCTCGCCCACAGGAACGGCTGGCGCACCCAGGTGAACCCGGCGTCAGCAATGCGCTCCAGCTCGCGGGCAAGGTCGTCGGGCGCAACCTGCGTCAATTCGACGTTGACCCCGGCCAGCGGCAGGCGGTACGGCAGGTCGAGCGTTTCGGTTGCCTGCTCCCAGCCGCGCACGTCTTCCGCGCGCGCCTGCAACGCCGCCCACGCGCCGACGGCGCTCCCCGCGATCAGGATCAGACACGCCCAGAAGACGAGCCAGCGCGCCCTCATCGCACCCCGGACCATCGCGGGCGCGACGCCTGCCCGTCGCTCGTGATCTGGTGCGCCTGCCCCGTCTTCACGTCAATCACCCACAGGTTGCCCTGGTGGATCAGCGCGATCTGCCGCGCGGAAGGACTCCAGGCGATGCCATCCTCCGGGTCAGGGCGCAGGCCGGGCCGCTCACCGCCAGGGAAGATGATGCGCGCGTTGCTCCCGTCGCGGTCGGCCACCACCAGATCGTACTGCGCGCCAGGGCTGTTGAGCGGCTCGCGCGCCTTGAAATAGGCCAGGGAATACTCCGGCGCGCCACCTGCCGCCTGTGCCACTGGCGAATAAGTCGGGCTGGCCCAGATGCCGCCCCGTTCCAGGAAGGGGTTGATCTCCAGCCCCATCTCCGGGTTGATCACGGCCACGTCAAAGATGATGCTGTCCTGCGGCGCTTCGTCGGCGTAGGGCGGCCCGTGCGCCGTCGTCGCCAGATAGCCGTCCTCCGACCACGAGATCGTGGGAATCCACACCGACGCGCCGCTGAACCGTTCCAGCAGCGGCCTGTACTCCGGGAAGGTCAGCAGCGTCTCGAACTCGCCGGTTTCGAGGTTGACTACGCCCACGCTGTCTGCGTTGGCCCAGGCCACCTGCGTCCCGTCCGGTGACCAGGCGAAGCGCCGTCCCCAGTAGGCATAGATGCCCAGGGCATTGGCCGAGACGATCTCCTTGAAGCCCTCGGCCAGCGCCACCCCGGTTGCCGGGTCAATCTGCATCAGGAACAGATCGTTATAGGCCCGCCAGCCCGCGCCCTCCGCCGAGGGGCTGGCCGTCGAGTAGCTGAACGCCGCGCCGCGCCCGCCGGACACCCACTGGGCGTAGCGCACGTCGGAGGGGGCAAGCTGCACCGCGCGCGGGAACGGCGCGGTCGTGTCCAGAATCGCCCACAGCTCGTTGGCGAATTCGGGATCGGTCGTGTCCGCCGTGCGCCGCGTGTAGAGCAGCCGCCGCCCATCCGCCGATAGATCAAACACACGCCCATCGAGGGTGCCCTCCTGCGTGAGCGGGTTGAGGTTGGCGGTGTTGCCCTCGATGATCCAGGCCTGCCCGCCGGAGATGAACGAGATCACGCCGTCAATGGGCACCAGCGTCTCCGGCGGCTGGCTGCCCACGTAAACGATCTCGTTGCGCGGCTCTTTGATCACGATGCGGCTCACCTCAACGCGGCTGGTCTGCACGCCGTCCTTCTGGGTGATGCGGTAGCACACCTGCACGACGCCATTCTCGCCGGTCTGGGCGATGCGCTCCTCGCCGGGCGGCAGGCTCTGTGTGAACTGGCGCTCGGTGCCCGGTGGAATGTCGCTGTTCTCGCACTCCTGGCGCTGCACAACGCGCGTCACGGTGATGGTCATGCCGTCGCGCACCTGCGTTTGCAGCAGCGGGTTGACCTCATCGAATTCGCCCAGCGTCACGCCGATCTCGCTGAGGAACTGCCCCACCGAGACCGCCCGGTCAAAGCGGTAAACCAGGCGCTCGCCGTCCACATCCACCGTGATCGTCAGGTCGCCCTGGCCGATGGAGCCAGAGTCCTCGCACGCTACCAGCACGCCGAGAAGGGCCAGCCAGAACACTATCCAACGGAGTCTACGCATTCGCCCAACCCCAATCATAACAACATGACTCGCTGCCCGCTTAGCGCTCAGCCACCGGAATTGCGGGTGCGTGCAAAACCTGTCAGGTAGGGGCGCTGCTCTGCTGCGCCCTGGATTTACCTCACCCCCGCTCGGCGCTGGCGCGCCTCGCCGCCCCCTCTCCGTCAACGGAGAGGGGACAAGCCGAGCGCCGCGAGGCTGGGGGTGAGGTCAATACCCCCACGTCAAACAAGTCGCTGAAAACCTTTGCACGCACCCGGAATTGCCATGCGCAACGAAAACGGTTAAAACAGGTTGTACCATATGGTATACGTCACGCGGCGCTTTGATCAAGTTTAGGGGTGGGCGACGTAGTGGACCCGGCGACCTTGAAGTATCTGGAGAATCTCCCAGAAGTAGATACGGCGCGCCTGCCGGTAGGGACGTTGTTCTGGGCAGAAGGGCGCATCTACCAGGTCATCGAGGCCGGCACCGGGGGTTATCACAAGGCCCGCGAATGGCGCAAGCCAGAGAGCACCGATGTCGCCCTCGTCCCTGGGTCGTTCCCCAGCCGCTACCTCCCCCTCGTGCGACGCGGGCGCGTGCTGCCGGTCTACCGCTCGCGGCTCGACCTGACGCGCGACGATCGCGCGACCTGCTTCATCTTCCCGACAGAGACTCTCGCCCTGGACGCCGCCTACCTGGACGTGGCCCTGATCATCAGTCCCGGCGCTTACGTGCGCAACCAGGGCCAGGAACCCGCCTTCGCCGCCACTGATGGCGCGCATGTCTTCCGCCTGTACTACTACCGCCAGTCCGTCAACGGACGCCAGACGGACCTCTCTGTCCTGCAGGTGCGCCCGCTGCCTTTCCGGCCACAGCCCCACACAGAAGGCCCCGGCTACTGGTGCCTGCTGCCCGGCTGGCTGGAGTCCCTCGCCAGCCAGCAGAGAACACAGTCCATGCGCGCGGTGGGCGCCACGGCTGATGATGATACCCTGCCGCGCATAACGCTGCCGCCGCGCGAGCGCTGAGCGGCACACCGCCTGCCCTTTCCCCGTACAGGAACACCCCTCAGGGGCGAACAGGCATTAAAGCTGGTTTGTGGTTTGGTGTAGCTCTTCACTTTACCTCACCCCCGCTCAGCGCTAACGCGCCTCGCCGCCCCCTCTCCATGCATGGAGAGGGGGCAAGCCGAGCGCAGCGAGGCTGGGGGTGAGGTCAATCAGACGCCATCTTGACGGTCCCTGCACTGCCGTCCGCCCCCGTACAGGAACACCCCTCAGGGGCGAACAGGCATTAAGGCTGGTTTGTGGTTTGGTGTAGCTCTTCACTTTACCTCACCCCCGCTCAGCGCTAACGCGCCTCGCCGCCCCCTCTCCATGCATGGAGAGGGGGCAAGCCGAGCGCAGCGAGGCTGGGGGTGAGGTCAATCAGACGCCATCTTGACGGTCCCTGCACTGCCGTCCGCCCCCGTACAGGAACACCCCTCAGGGGCGAACAGGCATTAAGGCTGGTTTGTGGTTTGGTGTAGCTCTTCACTTTACCTCACCCCCGCTCAGCGCTAACGCGCCTCGCCGCCCCCTCTCCATGCATGGAGAGGGGGCAAGCCGAGCGCAGCGAGGCTGGGGGTGAGGTCAATCAGACGCCATCTTGACGGTCCCTGCACTGCCGTCCGCCCCCGTACAGGAACGCCCCCCGGCCATTGTGCGCCGGGGGGCGTCTGTGAGCAGTCTGCCACTTCTGTTAGTTGATGCCGACCGCCTGGCGCACCGCCTGCAGCGTCTGGAGCGCCGTCAGGTTGCGCATGTTGTAGCCGTAGCTCAGCGCCGCGTCAGTCAGGTTGCCCGCACCCTGCGGGGCCACGCTGAACGGATCGCCGATGCCGCGCTCCTGCATCGCCCGCCACAGGTTCCACAGCGGGACATCCGACTCCGACGCCACCTCGACGATGGCCCGGTTGTACTCAGCGAGCGCCTCGGTGGAGTGGCTCCCATCCGCCGGGATGGTGGCCAGCACCGGGATCACGCCGTAGCTGCTCATGCTCTCGGAGACCAGCGTCTGTAGCTCGCTGCGGAACTGTTCCGCCGGCAGATAGGTCACATTCGCCGCGCTGAAGCTGATCAGGGCGATGCTGGGCCGCGCGATCTGATACTCGCACGACAGCCGCGTTCCGCCGCCGACTGCGTCGCACGGCGCGCCGCCCGGCGCCGAGCCGGAGAGGTCTTCAACGCCCCAGCCAGCGCTGGCGGCCACACTGTCCACGTTGAAGCTGTTGATCGCCGGATCGATGGCCGAGCGCACCGCCGTTGCCGCGTAGAAGTCAATCGTCGCCT
This sequence comes from Anaerolineae bacterium, assembly GCA_027494015.1. Next base: position 20,617 of record JAOSJP010000010.1, on the reverse strand, counting down.
GCAAGCCGCCGTAGCCGCCCAGGTCGTACCCGCTGACGGCGAAGGGAGCCATAAAGTTCGGGCTGTCCATCGCGTCATCGCCCACCTTGGCGAACACGCCCGCCTGCGTCCCGAAGTTGACCACCGCGCTCCCGTAAAGCTGGCCCAGGAAGGCGGCCATGCTGTCGGAAATCTGCGGCACGACCGGGTACGACATCAGGTCGAACGACGGCGTCGGGCTGGAGACAGTGACCGTGAAGGTCGCCGTCGTCAGGCCGCCCTTGCCGTCGTCGGCGTACACGTCAACCGATGTGACACCCTCCGCCAGCCCCTGCAGGGTGATTGTGCTGGTGTCCGGCATCTCGCTGAAGACGACGCCGGTATTCTGAGCCACTGTGTAGGCCACCAGCGGGTCGCCGTCCGGGTCGAAGATGGACACGGCCACCGCGATCTGCTCGCCAACCGACAGCGACTGGTCGGGGATCGGCTGGATGACCGGCGCGCTGTTCACGCCTTGCACCGTCACCAGGAAGCTGACCGACGCAGAGCCGCCGCGCCCGTCGCTGGCGTCCACCAGGATCGTCGCCGTGCCCGGCGCCACGCCGCCCAGGATCACTTCGCCCGGCCCACCCGCGAAGGCGGTCGCCACGCCGGGGTTATCGGACACAGCGGTAAGCGTCACCGCGTCGCCGTCCGGGTCGGAGGCGCTGACCGGCACGCTCACGCTGGCCCCCACATTCACCGTCTGGTCGGGCACCGGCTGGATGACCGGGTTGGCGTTCGGCGCGCTGACCGTCACCGCAAAGGAAGTCGTCACCGGCGCGTTCACGCCGTCGCTCACCGAGAGCGTCACCGTCGCCGCGCCCGCCCCAACCGCGTTCAGCGTGATCGCGCCCGGATTCACCGCTACCATCACCACGCCCGGATTGTCCGAGTTAGCGGTCGCCGTCAGCGGATCGCCTTCGGGATCGCTGGCCGCGTAGGGCACGTCGCGCGCTTCGTTCGGCCCCAGCGCCTGCGGCCCGATCGGGGCCACGCTCGGCGGCATGTTCGGCGCGCTGACCGTCACGGCGAAGAAAGTCGTCACCGCCGGGTTCACGCCGTCGCTCACCGAGAGCGTCACCGTCGCCGCGCCCGCACCCACCGCGTTCAGCGTGATCAGGCCGGAGGTATTCACCGCCGCCACCACCACGCCGGGGTTATCGGAGCTTGCCGTCGCCGTCAGCGGATCGCCTTCAGGGTCGCTGGCCGCGTAGGGCACATCGCGCGCTTCGTTCGGCCCCAGCGCCTGCGGCCCGATCGGGGCCACGCTCGGCGGCATGTTCGGCGCGCTGACCGTCACCGCAAAGGAAGTCGTCACCGGCGCGTTCACGCCGTCGCTCACCGACAGCGTCACCGTCGCCGCGCCCGCGCCCACCGCGTTCAGCGTGATCGCGCCCGGATTCACCGCCGCCACCACCACGCCCGGATTGTCCGAGCTTACCGTCGCCGTCAACGGATCGCCTTCAGGGTCGCTGGCCGCGTAGGGCACATCGCGCGCTTCGTTCGGCCCCAGCGCCTGCGGACCGATCGGGGCCACGCTCGGCGGCGCGTTGGCCATCACCGTCACCGTGAAGGGCATGGTCACCGGCGCGTTCATGCCGTCGTTCACCGACAGCGTCACCGTCGCCGAGCCGGCGCTCACACCCGTCAGGCTGATCGTCCCCGGCGTGTGGATCGCCGCCGTGACGACAGTCGGGTTGTCCACGCTGACCGTCGCCGCCAGCGCATCGCTCTCCGGGTCAACCGCCGCATAGGGCACGTCCAGGCTGTCGCCCACGCCCAGCGTCTGCGGGAAGATCGTCTCTATCGCCGGCGGCAGGTTGGCCGCCGCCACAGAGACCGTGAACGACGCAGTAACGGGCGCGTTCTTGCCGTCGTCAACGGTCAGGGTCACGGTCGCCGTGCCCGCCCCAACCGCGCTCAGCGTGATCAGGCTGGGCTGCCCCAGCGCCGCCGTCACTACGTTCGTGTTATCCGAGAAGACCGAGGCGCTCAGCGCGTCGCCGTCCGGGTCAGTGGCGACATAGGGCACGTCGCGCGCCTCGCCAGCGCCCATCGTCTGCGGGCCGAGCGGGCTGATCGTCGGCGCGGCATTGCCCGCAACCACCGTCACTGCAAAGGTGGTGATCGTCGGCGCGTTGATGCCATCGTTCAGCGTGAGCGTCACCGTCGCCGTGCCCGCGCTCACGCCGGCCAGCCGGATGGTCCCCGGAGCGGTTACGCTGGCCGTGGCCACACCCGGCGTATCCGAGAGCGCAGTCTGGTTCATGGCGTCGCCATCGGGGTCGCTGGCGATGTAGGGCACATCCAGCGTGCTGCCGACGGCCAGCGTCTGAGCGGGAATCGTCCCGACGATGGGGGCCAGGTTTGGCTTGCCGACGCGGACAAGGAAGGCGGTCTTGATCACCCCGCCCTTGCCATCGTTGGCCGTCACCGTGATGTTCGCCGTCCCCTCGCCAACGCCGGTCAGCCGCAGCGTGCTGGTATTCAGCACAGTCGCCAGGGAGACGCCCACGTTGTCGGACTCCGCCAGAATGGTCAGCGCGTCGCCGTCCGGGTCCGAAGCGGATACCGTCACGTCCTTCGACGCGCCCACATCCACTTTCTGCTCCAGAATCGGGCTGATCGTCGGGGCCTGGTTGAGACCCTTCACCGTGACGATGAAAGCTGTGCTGGTCAGGCCGCCGCGATTGTCGTTGGCGGTCACTGTGATGGTCGCCGTGCCGGCGGTGACGCCTGTCACGCGAATCTGCGTCGGGGAAGTCACCTGAACGGTGGCAATGGCCACGTTGCTCGACGCCACGAACAGGTTAACGGTATCCCCATCGGGATCGCTGGTCGTCACGCTGATGTCGCGCGATGCGCCCGCGTTGATCTCCTGGCTGGCGATGGGGTCAATGGTGGGAGGGCGGTTCGGTTTGGGCGTGGGCGTCAGGGTCGGCACAGCGGTCGGTTGGCGGTTGGAGACGCGCACGCCGGTCGCCACAGCGAATGTCTCGGTGCCGTCGTTCAGCCACACGTGCAGCCGAATCTGGTACACGCCGTCGTTGACGTTGGTCGTGTTCCACGCGCCCAGCCCGCCGTTGATCACCGTCTGGTTGCGCGGCATCATCAGCGGGTACCACAGATTGCCCGAATTAGGGTCTGGCCCCCACTCCAGCGCATATTGTAGAAAGCGCGGATGGCTGGCGCTGCCGACGATGGTGATGTAGCCGGCCACCTGACTGCCGCTCACCGGGTAGGAGATGCGCACGTCATACGGATACACCGTCACCTGAGGCGTCCAGGTGAAGAACGGCGTCGGGTACGGCGTGAACGTCGGGGCCAGCACGATGCGCGTCGCCGTCGGGCCGGTGAAGATCGGCCCGCCCGGCGTCAGCGTCGGAAAGGGCGTGAACGTCGGAAACGCCGTGCGCGTCATGGGCGGCGTGATGGTCGGCGGCGCGGTCGGTTGCGTCTCAGCTTCCTTGCCCCCCGTCACCTCCGCTCAGGCTGCATCCCGTCGCAATGACGGCAAGGATCAGCAGCGCCAGCCCAAGCCGGGCCAGCTTTGAACGTCGCTTAAACATCTCGCCACCCTTTCATCCAGATGAGGACTCCAGCCAACACGCGGCAATTCTTGTCCGCCTATCCTCCAGTATCAGCCTCATTGTACAACCGTTGCTTGGCCCGTACAAAGCGCCTGCCCCACGCGCGCTGTGCGCAACCCCCACCCGCAGCAGGCCGCAGCAACGAAAACCGGCGCTGTGAGCAGCACCGGATGCGTGGCCGACGGATATAAAAAGGCGGGCCAGGACACTGCCTCGCCCGCCCGGACTCGCGTCACAGCGCGCCGTGCTTAGCGGTTGCCCGCCAGCCCCAGAAGGCCCATCGGCATCTTCGGCTGGCGCGCCTTTTCCTCGTCTTTGCCGAACTTGATCACTTCGCCGGTGTCGGAGATCGCCTCGACGGCCAGGCCCAGGCTTTGCAGCTCCTTGACCAGCACGCGGAAGCTCGCCGGCACGCCCGGCTCCTCAATCGGCTCGCCCTTGACGATGGCCTCGTAGGTCTTGACGCGGCCCTGCACGTCGTCGGACTTGACGGTGAGCATTTCCTGGAGGGTGTGCGCCGCGCCATAGGCTTCCAGCGCCCACACTTCCATCTCGCCGAAGCGCTGACCACCGAACTGCGCCTTGCCGCCAAGCGGCTGCTGCGTCACCAGGCTGTACGGGCCGGTCGAGCGGGCGTGCACCTTGTCCTCGACCAGGTGCGCCAGCTTGAGCATGTGAATGATGCCCACTGTCACCGGCTGATCAAACTCTTCGCCGGTCTTCCCGTCGAAGAGGCGCTGCTTGCCGTAGATGGGCACGGGCTGTTTGTGCTTCAGCGCGACTCGCCGCGCCAGCTCGCGCAGCTCCGGCTCCGGGAGATTTTCCGGCGGGCGCTCACCGCTGATGTGCTCGATCCACAGGAACAGCGCCGCACAGCGCGCGTTGGCATCGCGCCGCTGGCGGACTTCCAGTTCGAGTGGTTCCTGGCCGAAATCGAGAGTCTCGTCCGGGTCAAAGCCGCGCTCGCGCAGCCACTCGCGCAGGACAGCGCGCCGCGCGTACACATAATCCAGAGCCAGCCGCTCCACGTCATAGGTGCCCAGAACGCCCAGCCAGTGATCAGCGTACAGCCGGCGCACCTCTTCGTCGTCTTCGAGATACTCTGTGTCGTACTCCTCGGCAGCCAGCCACGCCCAGGCGCGCTCGCCAATGGCATCCCAGGCGCGATCGATCATCCACGCCCGGCCTAGCTCCGCCTCGATCTGATCCTCTTCTGCGCCATCGAAGACAGGCGAGATCGCGCGGAAGCCCAGGCGATCTGCCGCCCAGCCCAGGTGCGTCTCCAGCACCTGGCCAATGTTCATACGGCCCGGCACGCCGAGCGGGTTCAGGATGATGTCAACCGGAGTCCCGTCTTCCAGGAAGGGCATATCCTCGATGGCCACGACCTTCGAGATGACGCCCTTGTTACCGTGCCGCCCCGCCATCTTGTCGCCCTGGGTCAGCTTGCGCTTCTGGGCCACGCTGACGCGCACCATCTGGTCAACGCCAGCGGGCAGGTCGCGGTGCTCTTCGCGGGTGAAGATCTTCACGTCCACCACTTTGCCGCGCTCGCCGTGCGGCTGACGCAGCGACGAATCCTTGACCTCACGCGCCTTCTCGCCGAAGATCGCCCGCAGCAGCTTCTCCTCGGGGCTGAGTTCTTTCTCCCCCTTCGGCGTGATCTTGCCCACCAGAATGTCGTTGGGGCCAACCTCCGCACCGACGCGGATGATGCCAAACTCATCCAGGTCTTTGAGCGCCTCTTCACCGACATTCGGGATGTCGTAGGTGATCTCTTCCGGGCCGAGCTTGGTGTCGCGCGCCTCGATCTCGTGCTTCTCGATGTGAATCGAGGTGAACTTGTCCTGACGCACCAACTCCTCGCTGATCAGCAGGGCATCCTCGTAGTTGCCGCCTTCCCACGAGAGGAACGCGGCCAGCACGTCGTGACCCAGCGCCAGCTCGCCGACCACCGTTGACGAGCTATCGGCCAGGACATCGCCCTTGCGCACCATCTGCCCCTTGCGCACAACGGGGCGCTGGTCAATGCACGTAGACTGGTTGGAGCGGTGATATTTGCGCAGGCGATAGGTCTTGGGGCCATCCTCAGTGCGCAGCACCACCTGATCGCCCTGCACCGAGACCACTTCACCGTCGCGGTCAGAGATGAGCACCTGCCCGGAGTCAATGGCCGCCTGCTGCTCGACGCCCGTGCTGACGATGGGAATGTCCGGCTTGAGCAGTGGGACAGCCTGGCGCTGCATGTTCGAACCCATCAGCGCGCGGTTGGCGTCGTCGTGCTCCAGGAAGGGGATCAACGCCGCCGAGATGCCGACGATCTGGCGCGGAGCCACATCCATGTAGTCAACGCGGTCGCGCGATGTCACCAGAAAACGCTGGTGAAGGCGCGCCGACACGCGCTCGTTGACAAAATGATCGCTGTCGTCCAACAGAGCATTGGCCTGGGCGATGGTATAGCGATCCTCTTCGTCAGCGGACAGATACTCGATCTCCTCGCTGACAAAGGGCACGATCGGCACCGTCTTGATCTGCCACTTGGTGAGCTGCGTCCGCACCTTCGCATTAATGACAGTGCCCGCCGTAATGCTCTTGCCAGAGGACTCGCCCGTCACATCCGCGCGCAGCACGCGCCCGATCAATCGCTCGTCGTCGAGCGCCATCTCGCGGTAGACGCGGCGGTAAGGCGTCTCGATGAAACCGTACTCGTTGACGCGCCCGTAGCTGGCCAGGCGACCGATCAGGCCGATATTCGGCCCTTCCGGCGTCTCGATGGGGCAGATACGCCCATAGTGGCTGTGGTGCACGTCGCGCACGTCGAAGCCTGCGCGCTCGCGGCGCAGGCCACCCGGCCCCAGGGCCGACAGTGTGCGCTTGTGCGTCAGCTCGGACAGCGGGTTGGTCTGCTCCATGAACTGCGAAAGCTGGCTGGAGCCGAAGAACTCGCGCACCGCTGCCACTACCGGGCGGATATTGATCAGCGTCATCGGCGAGACGCTGTCCGACTCGCGGATGGACATGCGCTCGCGCACGACGCGCTCCATGCGGCGCAAGCCGATGCGCAGCGAGTTCTGGATCAGCTCGCCCACCGTTTTGACGCGGCGGTTGCCCAGGTGATCAATGTCGTCTGGCTCTTCCAGGCCGTTGTTGATCAGGATCATGCGCGCGATCAGCTTGATCAGATCGTACTTGGTGATCGTGCGCATGGTGGGCAGCACCGGGTCGTCAATATGCAGCCGCTGGTTGAGTTTGTAGCGCCCCACCCGCTCCAGGTCATAGCGGCGCTGGTCGAACAACTGGCTTTCCAGATATTCGCGCGCGTTGTCGAGAGTCGGCGGGTCGCCGGGGCGCATCCGCTTGTAGAACTCCAGCAGCGCGGCCTGGGCGATGGTCATGTGGTCGCGCAGGTCCCACTGCGGCTCCATGCGAATGGTGCCCTCCATGTAATGGTGATCCGGGTTGTTGTCAACCTCTTTGTAGATCGCCAGGAGTTCCTCGTCCGTGCCTTCCTGGATCGGAGACTGCGCGTCAAAGCCGTCGCGGACGGCGGCCAGCGCGCGCAGCAGGATGGTGACGGGGATGGTGCGCTTGCGGTTGAACTTGATCGCCAGGTAGTCGCTCTTGCGCGTTTCGAACTCCATCCACGCGCCGCGATCGGGGATCAGCTTGGCCGTCGAAAGCAAGCGGCCCGTCGTGCGATCTTCTTCGGCGGCGAAATAGACGCCGGGCGAGCGAATGAGCTGGCTGACCACGACGCGCTCGGTGCCGTTGATGATGAACGTGCCCTTGTCCGTCATCAGCGGAAAATCGCCCATGAAGATGTCGGAGATCACCACCTCATCGCCAGCGGCGCGGTTGACCAGCGCCACCTTGATATACAGCGGAGCCGCGTAGGTGATGTCGCGCTCCAGGCAGATTTCTTCTGGATATTTCGGATCATCGAACCAGTGGGTCAGGCCGAACTGCTCTGCTTCGACGCTGCTGCCAGGGAAGTACAGCCGCAGGTTCCCGTTGAAGCTCTCGATCGGGCTGATCTCATCGAACAACTCGTTCAGCCCTTCGCGCAGGAAGCGGTTGAACGATTCTAGCTGAATGTCAATGAGCGAAGGAAGATCCTGCACGTCTAACGCTCGTGCGTAGTTCTTCTCATCAAGCCGCCGCTGCATGCATCACTCCTTGAGGTCACTTGTCGCCAAAGGCTGCGACCGGCCAGGCGTGGTCGCCGTGGGGACGGGGAGACTGCAACGTGTCCTCAACACTGGTTAGGCCGTTTTCGAGGTCAATGGTTTGTCTAGACAGTCATGGGGTACAAGAATAAGTATTATACCATAGCCTGCCGATCTGTCAACCGTAATACCGCATACGCATCCACGCATCCGGCACATAGCTCGTCTCGTCCATACCGGCACCTTCGCTCCGGTCGCCGCGCCCATCATACGCCGTTTTGCGCAGATTTCCAGGCTCAGATTCGGGCGTGAGAAGCCAGCCATTCAGGTAGCACGGGAGCGGGAGAGAATCCAGGCAGAGAAGCTCCCCAGCCCTCGCGGGCCGCCGGGGATTGTGCTAATCTCTGGCAGGCAGCATTCGCCTCGCCCGATAGACCAGGCATACGCGCAGGAACCATCGTAACGTGAGCAACAGCCAGCTTCCTCAGATCGCCGCCGCGCTGTCCAGGGACGAACTCCGCCGCTACAGCCGTCACCTGATCCTGCCCCAGGTGGGCATGGACGGACAGCGCCGCCTGAAGGAAGCCAGCGTGATCGTTGTGGGCACAGGTGGGCTGGGCAGCCCCATTTCTCTCTACCTGGCTGCGGCAGGGGTTGGGCGCATCGGACTGGTGGACTTCGACGTGGTTGATGTGACCAACCTGCAGCGCCAAATCGCCCACAGCGAAGCAACGGTGGGCCGGCCCAAAGTGCTCTCCGCCGCCGAGCGCCTGCGCGGGCTGAACCCGCACATCGCCATTGAGACTTTCGAGACGCCGCTGACCAGCCACAATGCGCTGGACATCCTGGGCAGCTACGACATCATCCTCGACGGCACCGACAACTTCCCGACGCGCTACCTGCTGAACGATGCCGCCGTGCTGCTCGGCAAGCCGCTGGTCTATGGCAGCGTCTACCGTTTCGAGGGCCAGGTCAGCGTCTTCGGCGCGCCGGGCGGCCCCTGCTATCGTTGTATGCTGCCCGAACCGCCGCCGGCTCACCTCGTGCCAAGCTGCGCCGAGGCTGGCGTGCTCGGCGTCCTGCCGGGCACCATCGGCACGCTGCAAGCCACCGAAGCCCTCAAGCTGGTTCTGGGGATTGGCGAGCCGCTGGTCGGGCGGCTGCTGCTCTACGACGCGCTGGACATGACCTTCGACACGATCATCCTCCCCAGGCGCGCCGCGTGCCCGCTCTGCGGCGATACACCGACAATTACGGAATTGGTGGATTATGAGGAGTTCTGCGGCGCGCCGGCCCACGACGGCAGCGCCTACCACAGGGTGCAGGACGCGCAGCAAGGAGTGCGCTCGCTGACTCCGCGCCAGGTTCAGGAGCGCATGGCCAGCGGCGAGCCGCCCATCCTGCTGGACATCCGCGAGCCATACGAGCTTCTGCTCAGCCGCCTGGAGAACGCCCTCCATATCCCATTGAGCCAGATGGACGCGCGCTGGCGCGAAATTCCCGACGACCGGCCCGTCGTTGTCCTGTGCCATCACGGGATACGCAGCGTGCGTCTGATCCGGCGGCTGCAAGCCCAGGGCCACGCCAACCTGATCAACCTGGAGGGCGGGATTGACGCCTGGTCGCGCCAGGTGAATGCGTCAATCCCGCGCTATTGAGGAAAAAGCCCCGCTCTAGCCGCTCAGTCGGCGGGCGATTCGTAGGCTTCGCGGGCGTAGTCCTGCAGGCTGCTGCTGACCACTGGCAGCGCCACGCCGCCGCGCATCAGCCGTTCCTGGCGCGTCTTGGCGCGCCCCAGCAACCGCCTCACCTCAGAATCATCCGGCAGCACGGCCTCCGCTGCCTCCAACAGTTGCAGCGTCCGGTTGAGCTGCACCGTGTCGTCAATGAGCAGCCGGGCCAGCGCCAGCAGCGCCGCGCCAAGCGGCTCGCGCTGCGCCAGGTCGAAGGCCACGTGCAGCGCGCGGCGGTAGCTCGCCAGGGCGCGGCTGGGATCGCCCTGCGCTTCGAAGAGCGCGCCCAGGCTCATCAGTTGCTCATGTTCCGCCGCCTGGTTGCCGCTGGCGCGGGCCAGTGCCAGCAGGCGCTCGTATCCGGCGCGGGCGCTGTCCCATTCGAGGCGCTCGGCGCGCGTGTCGGCAATCTTGTGCAGTGTGTCGCGCAGCAGGTCGTCGCGCTCCACGCGCTCAAAGAGGATTACTGCCTGCTCCCACACTGTCAGCGCGTCCAGGAGGCGCTCCGTCTCCCAGTAGACCGAGCCGAGCTTGTCGAGCGCCACGCCAATGTCCAGCCAGGCTTCGCCGGGTCGGAAGGCTTCGACCGCCTCTTTGTAGGCAGACTCAGCCCCCGTCCACCGCCCCAGCGTCACCTGCAGATCGCCGAGCACCACCAGCAGCTCGCCCTCGCGCCGCGGGTTATCGGCTTCCTGGGCCAGCTTCACTCCCCGGTCCACATAGGCCAGCACATCCTCATAGCGCTCGCCTTCCAGGCTGAGCATCGCCAGCGCCTCAATGGCGGCCAGCTCGTCATCCACATTGCCGTCTGCCTTGAAGCCGTCCAGCGCCTGTGCATAGCGCCCCATGGTCTCGTGGGGATCGCCGCGCTCCTTGACTGTCCTGGCCAGTCGCTCCAACGACTCAGCGTCGGACGGAAGCTCCAACTCGCCAACTGACTCCGCGCCCGGCGGCGCGGCAGCAGACTCCTCAGCGACGGCGGCTTCCTCAGGCATTGTCGCCGGGACAGGCAAGGCGTCAGCCTCGCTCCCTGCCTCTGCCACGCTTATCTCAAGCGCAGGCGCGGTCCCGGCATCCGCTTCTGCAAAGTCGGCGGGTGGCTCAGCGGGTGAAGTCTCAGCCGCCGCCTGCGCGTCCCCGGCCTCAGTCTCGTCGCCAGGCTCGGGATCGGGCGCGGGTAAGTCCGGCCCTGGCGCGATTCCGCCCAGGACGCCCGCCTCCGCCGCCTCAGGAGTCCCCTGCAGATGGCGCAGCCACTCGTACTCCGCCAGATAACCACAGGCCCGGACGAAACGCGCCTCGTCCGTCGGAGCCAGCATGTGCGTTAGCTCCTGGAGGAAGTCGGCTTTGTGGTGCAGGGCAGCATAGCAGCCCGCCGCGATGATATTGGGCATTTCGGCGGCCAAACGCTCGTACTGGGCGGCACCGGTCTCGTCCGAATACCTGCGCACGTAGACGAGCAGCCCGTGCAGGTGGCGCGCCCGCATCGTGTCCAGGCGGCGCTTGCCGCGCAGAAACGCCTGGGCGAAGCGTTGCACCATCTCGTGGGCGCTGAAGGTGGGGCGGTCATCGGCGATGCGCTCGGTGACGAAGCCGCGCTCGACAAGCTGGCGCATCCGCGCGCAGATGCCGTCAGCGGGCGCGCCGGTCACGTCGGCGAGCAGCTCGTCGCTCGCCTCCCCCGCGAACGCCGTGCCGATGAGCATGACCATGCCCTGCAAGTCCTGCGGCAGCAGCCGGTAGGCCGCCATCAGCATCGCCATGACGCGGTTGGCCGGGCCTGGCGGCAGATCGGGCATCTGCGTCAGCAGGGTCTCCAGAGCGATTCCGGCGGCAAGCTGCAGGCCAGCCACCGTCAGCGAGAGCGCGTTGCCGTCGAGCGCGTCGGCCAGGTGCCCCGCCGCCTCATCGCCAGCGTCCAACGCCCCCGCCGCCAGGCGCACCAGCAGCGTTCGGCCCGCTTCGCGCCCCAGCCCGGCCACTTCGAGCGGCGTCCAGGGGCCAGAAACCGGGCGGCCTGCCACAACTACCAGCGGGAGTCCTGGCGCGCACATCTCGGCAAACTCGCGCGCCGCGTCCAGCCGCACCTGCCCGTCGAGCACGATGAACGGGCGCTGCGCTTCCAGCAGCGCGCGCGCCTGAGCGAAGCACTCCGCCCGGTCAGCGCCGGGCAGCGCGGGCGCCGTGCCATAAGCGCGCGCCACGCGGTTCGCCAGGGCAAGGGGCGTTTCGTCGTGCCCGTCCAGCCACAACACGCCCCCTGGATGCTCGGCATGGCTGGCAGCCAGAGCATTCGCCAGGGCGGTGCGGCCCACGCCGGGCTGACCGTAGAGCAGGACGGCGGCATCCGTCTTCAGCGCCGCGTGCAGCGCGTCCAGATCGGCCTGGCGGCCCACCAGTCCCTGCAGCGGACGGCCCGGCAGATAGCGGCTGCCGTGAAGCGGCGCACCATCACGAAAAGGAAGTTGTCCGTTCATGGAAACCACCCGTCAACTCACGCGAAGCCCGGTTTGGGGCACAAGTCCTGCCAGCAGTATAGCAAATGCCGCCCGCTGGCACTAGCCGGGCGGCACGAGCTACGCGATTCTCATTGAGCGTGGGACGGACCGAAGGGGCGCTGCGCTCAGTCCTCGTCGGGCGGGGGCACCGGCAGGTCGGCAACCGGCACGTCCTTATACTTCTTGCCGACCTCGATGAGCATGACCGGAATCCCATCGCGGATCGGGTATTTGTAGCCCGAATCCGCGCAGACCAGCCAGCATCCGTGCACCAGTTCCAGGCGGCCTGGGTCATCGCCCTTGTCCGTGTAATGCACCGCTTCGGGGCAGCGCAGGATTTCGAGCAGGTCCGGGCTGATCGCAGCGCCGGGCGAAGTCTCGTCGGCCATCGGTTTCCTCCAGCTTGGGCTTGAATTGCACGTCGCCAGTATAGCCCTGCTGCGCGGCTGCCGTCAAGCGCTGGCGCGCGCCCCCCACTCCGCGCTACACTGGCACAAAGTGAGCGTTTCACGGAATTCTGCGGCGGAGAGCCAATGCCAGCAGTCGCAGCCGGACACGGCGCAATCCACTACTCGGACTTCTCCAGCCAGGCACAGGGCGCGGGGCGCTGGCCGCCGCTGTTGCTCGTGCATGGCGCGGGCGGCTCTCGGCTGGACTGGCCCGCCGCGCTGCGCCGACTGCCGGGCGCGCGCGTGCTGACGCTCGATCTGCCCGGTCACGGGCGCTCGACCGGGCCGGGGCGGGCCACCGTCGCAGGGTATGCGCAGGACGTGCGCCTGTTCCTCGACCGTCTGGGCCTGGAGCGGGCGATTCTGGTCGGGCACAGCATGGGCGGCGCCATTGCCCAGCAGGTCGCGCTGAGCGATCCTGGCCGCATTGCCGGGCTGGTGCTGATCGCCACCGGCAGCAAACTGCCCATAGACCCCGCCCTGCCCCAGCGTATCCTCGCCGAGCCTGACACAACGCTGGACTGGATCATCACCCACGCCTGGGGACACCCCTTGACGGATGGTCTGCGGGCGCAGGCCCACGAGCGCATGGCCCAGACGCCGCCCGCCGTGCTGCGCGGTGACTACCTGGCCTGCCAGTCCTTCGACGCGCGCGATCGGCTGCACCAGATCGCCGCGCCGACGTTGATCATCGGCGCGGCAGACGACCGCATGGTGCCCCTCTCCTTCAGCGAGACGCTGGCCGAGCGCATCCCGCGCGCGACGCTGGTCGTCATCGGGGGAGCCGGGCACATGGTGCCCCTGGAGCGCGCCGCCGAAGTCGCGCGCGCCATCACCAGGTGGTTGGAGGCAGAGCAATGGTGAGTCTGGTCAGGCGGGCTATGGGCTGGCTGGTGCGCGCCGGCGGGCACGCAGCTCTCAGCACGCTGCTGCGTCACGGCGGACGGTCGGCGGTGGAGTCGGCGGTCAGCGCCGCCGTCGAAGCGGTGCCCAAAAGCGGACAGCGCTCGTTCATCCAGGTCTTCGCCGTCTCTCGCCCGCTGACTGTTTACGTGCGCGGGTCGCACTGTGCCGTGTCGGTGCGCCGACACGACGCGCCGCGCGTTGAGCTGGAGGCGAGCCTGGCGCGATCTTTCGGCGTCGAGCTGACCGCCGAGCAGGACGAAGCGGGCATCTACATCGTCGCCCGGCGCAAGCTGGTCGTGGGCGCGGCGGCACGCCTGGAACTGGCGCTGACCGTCCCCCCCGACGCGCACCTGGCCCTTCATCTGACGCCCGGTGATGTCTCCTTCCTCGACGTGGATGGGCTGGCGGAGTTCCCGGCGGCACAGGTCTACGCGCCGGCGGGCGACTCATCGCCGAAGGTGGATTAAGCTGCGAGCGCGGCGAGGGTGCGTGCAAAACCTGTCAGGTAGGGGCGCTGCTCTGCTGCGCCCTGGTTGACCTCACCCCCGCTCGGCGCTCACGCGCCTCGCCGCCCCCTCTCCGTCAACGGAGAGGGGGAAGAGCCGAGCGCAGCGAGGCTGGGGGTGAGGTCAATACCCCCACGTCAAACAAGTCGCTGACAACCTTTGCATGCACCCCGCGCCGACTCGCTCTTGCCAGCCGCCCGACATGATGGTACCCTTCGCTGCGTTTCGCCCGGCCCGACGTGCACCATGCGCCGGACGCCCACAACAGCCAATTAGTCACCTGGGGTCACCGTGAGCAAACTCGTCATCGTCGAATCACCGACCAAAGCGCGCACCATTCGCGGCTTCCTGCCCGCCGAGTACCGCGTCGAGGCGAGCATGGGCCACATCCGCGACCTGCCCGCTTCGGCAGCGGAGATTCCGGCCAAAGCGAAGAATGAGGACTGGGCGCGGCTGGGCGTCAACGTCGCGGCGGACTTCGAGCCGCTCTACGTGATCCCCAGGAGCAAGAAGAAGGTCGTCAAGGCGCTCGGCGAGGCGCTGGCCAAAGCCGACGAGCTGATCCTGGCGACCGACGAAGACCGCGAGGGCGAGAGCATCGCCTGGCACCTCACCGAAGTCCTCAAGCCCAAGGTGCCGGTCAAGCGCATGGTCTTCCACGAGATCACCAAAGAGGCGATCCAGGACGCCATCAGGCACTGCCGCGCCGTTGACGACAAGCTGGTGCAGGCCCAGGAGACGCGCCGCGTCCTTGACCGGCTGGTGGGCTACACCATCTCGCCCCTGCTGTGGAAGAAGATCGCGCCCGGCCTGTCAGCGGGCCGCGTCCAGTCGGCGGCGGTGCATCTGCTCGTCGAGCGCGAAGAGGAGCGGCGTCGCTTCCGCTCTGGCGCGTACTGGGACCTCAAGGCGACGCTGGAGGCGCACGGCAGCACCTTCACCGCCCAGCTTACAGCGCTCAATGGCGTGCGCCTGGCGACCGGTAAGGATTTCGACGAGACGACGGGCCGGATTCCGAAGGGCAGGAAGGTCCTTCTGCTCAACGAGGAGCAGGCCAGAGACCTGGCGCGACGGCTGAAGGCGGGCGACTGGCTGGTGACGGACGTGACTGAGCGCGACCAGACGCGCTCGCCCGCCCCGCCCTTCACGACCTCGACGCTCCAGCAGGAAGCCAACCGCAAGCTGGGCCTCTCTGCTCAGCAGACGATGCGCACCGCCCAGCGGCTCTACGAGCGCGGCCTGATCACCTACATGCGCACGGACTCCGTACACCTGTCCGAGCAGGCGCTGCGCACCATCCGCCAGCGCGTGACAGACCAGTACGGCGTGGAGTTCCTCAGCCGGACGCCGCGCCAGTATCGCACGCAGGCCAAAGGCGCGCAGGAAGCCCACGAGGCGATTCGCCCCGCCGGGGCGCAGATGCCCACCGCCGAGGAACTGCGCCTCAGCGGGCAGGAGTATGGGCTGTACAACCTGATCTGGAAGCGCACCATCGCCACGCAGATGGCCGACGCCCGGCTGCGGCTGACGACGGTGCAGATCACAGTGGACAACGCCGAGTTCCGCGCGACGGGCAAGCGCGTGCTCTTCCCCGGCTTCTTCCGCGCCTACGTGGAAGGGGCCGACGACCCTTCCGCCGCGCTCGACGACCAGGAGACGCTGCTGCCGCCGCTGAAAGCAGGCGAGCAGGTGCGCTGCAAGGCGCTGGAGCCAGTCCGCCACGACACCAAGCCGCCCGCGCGCTACACCGACGCGACGCTGGTCAAGGCCCTGGAAAGCGAGGGCATCGGGCGGCCCAGCACCTACGCCACCATCATCAGCACCATCGAAGAGCGCGGCTATGTGCACAAGGCGGGCAAGCAGTTGATCCCCACCTTCACCGCCTTCGCCGTCAACTGCCTGCTGGAGCAGCACTTCCCCGACCTGGTGGACATGGATTTCACCGCGCAGATGGAACGGGTGCTCGATGAGATCGCCGAGGGTGGGCAGGCTGGTAAGCCCTACCTGAACACGTTCTACCTCGGTGACAAAGGGCTGGAGCAGCAGGTCAAGATCAAGGAGAAGGAGATTGACCCGCGCGCCATTCACGCGCTGACCCTGGACGAAGCGGGCGCGCGCGTGCGCGTCGGGCGCTACGGCGCGTACCTGGAGCAAGAGCGCGACGGCGAAGTGGTGCGCGTCTCCCTGCCGGATGACATGCCGCCCGCCGACCTGGTCGAGAGCGAGATCGCGCGCCTGCTGTCCGAGAAGCAGACCGGCCCCACCCCGCTCGGCCATGACCCGGCCAGCGGCGAGCCAATCTTCGTGCTGCAAGGCCCCTACGGGCCGTATGTCCAGCGCGGCGAGAACGGCAACGGCGAGGGCAAGTCCAGGCCCAAGCCGCAGCGTGTCTCGCTGCCCAAAGGCATCTCCCCTGACTCGGTGACGCTGGAACAGGCCATCGCCCTGCTCAACCTGCCGCGCACGCTGGGCACGCACCCCGACTCCGGCGAGCCGGTCGAAGCGGGCATCGGGCGCTTCGGGCCGTATGTGCGTCACAACGGCGAGTACCGCTCGCTGGCGGCGAGCGACGACGTGCTGACCATCGCCCTTGAGCGGGCGCTGGCGCTGCTGGCGCAGGCGAAGGGACGTCAGCGCACGGAGCTTCTGCGCGAGCTGGGCGCTCACCCCGACGATGGCGAGCCGGTTGGCCTCTACGACGGGCGCTATGGCCCCTTCGTCAAGCATGGCAAGCTGAACGCGAGCCTGCCGAAGGGGACGGCAGCCGATCAGGTCACGCTGGAGTCGGCGCTGGCGCTGCTGGCGAAGAAAGCGACGGCCAGGCCCCGCCGCCGGAAGTCTGCCAGCGCCAGGTAGCCGCCTGCCGGGCGCTCCGCTGAGCGCCCTTGCCCTCCCCGGCGCATTCGCATCAAAATCCGCCGCGCGCCAGCCTGCTCGCAGGGGCGTATCGCCATACGCCCCTACGGGCCTCACCCCCGCTCGGCGCTCACGCGCCTCTCCGCCCCCTCTCCGTCAACGGAGAGGGGGCAAGCCGAGCGGGGCGAGGCTGGGGGTGAGGTCAATACCCCGCGTCCAGCGAGTCGCTGTCAACTTTTGCACGCCCCCCGCGATGCATTGCTGGCCTTTCGCGCACGGGTATAATCAACCCCAACGCCCTTGTGTCTCGTCAGCGGAGTCCTCTTGTCATGATTGGCTCCGGGAAGACTCAGCCGGTTGCCGCGCGACTCGCTCAGTTGAGCCATGTCGTCCAGGATGTCAGCGACGCGCTGCACGCCCAGCACAGCCTGCTGCGCCAGCGCGGGTTGGGCCTTCCGCCCGATCTGCTGGGCGGGCTGGTGCAGGTCGTCGCGGACCTGCGCGCCCTCTCCACGTTCCTGAGCGCCTCCGCCGTTGAGCTGGAACAGTTGCGCGCCCTGGCCCACACCACCTCCCTGGTCAACTCCACGCTGGACATCCATCAGGTGCTCAACGAAGTGATGGATACGGTCATCGCCCTGACCGGGGCCGAGCGTGGCTACATCGTGCTGCGCGACGAACAGACCAGCGACCTGGAGTTTCGCGTCGCCCGCAATCTCGACCGCGAGACGCTGGAGCAGAGCGCGTTCATTGTTAGCCGCACAGTTGTCGGCCAGGTGGCCGAGACGGGTCGCCCCGTGCTCGCCACCAACGCCCTGGCCGATCCCGCCTTCAGCACGCAGGAGAGCGTGGTCATCCACGCCCTGCGCTCGATTCTCTGCGTGCCGCTGGTGCTGCGGGAGCGAGTGACGGGAGTGGTCTACGTGGATAACCGCGTCAAGGATGGCGTCTTCGGCGAGAAGGAGCTGTCGCTGCTGTCCGCCTTCGCCAACCAGGCGGCCATCGCCATCGAGAACGCCCGGCTCTTCGCCCGCGTGCAGACCACCCTCAGCGAAGTCACCGCCATGACCGAGTTGATGGACAACGTGTTCGCCTCCATCGCCAGCGGCGTGCTCACGACCGACACAGAGACCGTTGTCACCATCTGCAATCATGCGGCAGAGCGCATTCTCACCGTCGCCAGCCAGGGCGTAGTGGGCTACGCGCTCGCCGAGGCGCTGCCGCCCATTTACGAGCACCTGGCCGACTCGCTGGCGAGCGTGATCGCCAGCGGCGCGCACGACTGGATCGAGATCGAGCCGGTGCTGCCGCAACGGGGCGAGGTGAGCCTGGCTTTCAAGCTGTCGCCGCTGGTCAACCAGCAGACCATCGAGGGCGCGGCCATTGTCGTGGACGACCTCACCGAGTTCAAGCGACGCGAGGCCACGCTCGAAGCGGTGCGCCGCTACCTTCCCCCGGCGATGCTGGACAATATCCAGAGTCTCGACGGGCTGGGCTTGCGTGGCGAGCGGCGCGTGATCACCATCCTCTTCGTCGAATCGCGCCCGCTGTCGTCCTTCCCGGAGGCGCTGCGCGCCCAGGAACTGATGGAGCGGCTCAATCTCTACCTGACCGTTGGCGCGGAGGCGATCCACACCCAGAACGGCGTGATTGACAAGTTCATGGGCAGCGAGATCATGGGCCTGTTCAACACCCAGCTCAACCCGGCCCCAGACCACGCCTGGCAGGCCGTTCTCGCCGCCTTGAAGATCGCCGACGACTTCCTGGCCCTGGCTCTCACCCTCGGCGAAGAGCCGGCTCCCCGCTTCCGCATCGGGGTGCACAGCGGCGTGGCGACGGTGGGCAATGTGGGCAGCCCCTCGCGCCGCGATTTCACCGCTCTCGGCGACACCGTAAACCTGGCCAAGCGCCTGGAAGAGCACGCCGCGCCCGGCCAGATCATCATCAGCGAGGATTGCTGCCGCGCCTGCGCGAGCCAGCTGGCCGACCCGGCCAACGGCCTGCTGGTCATCGCGCGCGGCAGCGCGCAGATGAAGGGCCGCAGCCAGGCCACGGCCATCTACGAGCTACAGCGCCGGCGCGCCTGATCCGCCGCCGCAACAGGGACAAAAACCGCGATGCTCGAAACGGCGAACATCAACCGCGAGGCGCAGGCCAAGATCGAGCGCCTCCGCCAGCAAATGGACGAACTCACCGCTGCGCTGGACGCGGTGCAGGACACCCTGCGCCAGCGCGGCATGACCACGCCGCCGGGCACGCTGCAGAACCTGCTGGAGGTGCGCGCCCAGTTGCACGGGCTGATGCACCAGTTGGTTGTGGAGAGCACGGAGCTAGAGCAGTTGCGCGCCCTGGCCAAGACGACCGGGCTGCTCAGCTCGTCGTTGGAACCAGAGGCGGTGCTGGCCGAGGTCGTGGACACGGCCATCGCCATGACCGGGGCCGAGCGCGCCTACATTGTGCTGCGCTCGTCCGAGACGGGCCAGCTTGAATTCCGCATCGGGCGCGATCTGCACCGCCAGCCGCTCGACGCCAGCCGCTTCGCCGTCAGCGAGACGGTCATGCGTCAGGCCGCTGAGACCGGCCAGCCGGTGATCGCCGGTGACGCGCTGCTCGACCCGCGCTACGGCATCCAGCGCAGCATCATGGCGCACGGCCCCCGCTCGGTTATCTGCGTCCCGCTGATCCACAAGGGGGCGGTGACCGGTGTGCTCTACGCCGACAACCGGCAGGTAGCCGATCTCTTTGGCGAGCGCGAGGTGGCGCTGCTGGTGGCCTTCGCCAACCAGGCCGCCATCGCCATCGAGAATGCGCGCCTGTTCGCCCGCGCGCGGCGCGCCCTGGCCGAGATCACCGAGCTTAAGCAGCTCCTCGACAACGTGCTGGCCTCCATTCCCAGCGGCGTGATCACCACCGACCGGCACAACCAGATCGTCATCTTCAACCGCGCCGCCGAGCAGATTCTGGGCGTGCCTGCCGACCGCGCACCGGGGCAGCCCATCGAGACGGTGCTGCCCGATCTCTCCACTGGCTTCAGGAAGGTGGCGCAGACCGTCCAGTTGGAGAATCGGCAGCAGGCCTTCGAGATCGAGCCGGTCTTGCCGGGGCGCGGCGCGGTGACGCTGAGCCTCAAGCTGACGCCGCTGAAGGATGCGCAGGGGTTCACGGTCGGCACGGCCATCGTCGTGGACGATCTGACCGAGATTCGCAAGCGCGATGCCACGCTCAAGGTCGTGCGCACCTACCTGCCCCCTTCGCTGGTGCGTAATATCCAGAGCATTGACCGGCTGGGGCTGAGCGGCGACGAGCGCGAAATCTCGGTCATCTTCGCTGACGTGCGCGGCTTCACCGCTTTCAGCGAGCAGCTTGATCCCGAACACCTGATGACCATCATCAGCCAATACCTGACCGTGTGCACGGACGCCATCCAACTGCACGACGGCATCATTGACAAGTACATGGGCGATGCCGTCGTGGGGCTGTTCAACACGCAGTTGAACCCACAGCAGGATCACGCTGTGCGCGCTGTGCGCGCCGCGCTGTCCATGGCCTACGACGTGCGCGCTCTGCACGAAGTCCTGCCGCCGGAACAGCGCCTGTTCTACGGCATCGGCGTAGACACGGGCGTGGCTGTGCTCGGCAACGTGGGCAGCCCCAGCCGCAAGGAGTTCACGGCCATCGGCGCGCCGTTCAACCACGCCAAGTACCTGCAGGAAAACGCGCTGGCAGGCGAGATCATCCTCAGCCCGCACACCTACGGCCTGGTCCGCGACGTGGTAACCGTCGAGACGCTGCCCCCGCGCAAGGCCAACGCCGCCCCGGTCTACACCGAGCTGTACCGCGTGACCGGCATTCAGCGCCGTCACCTCTGACAACCTCTCACAGCAAAAAGCCC
>JAOSJP010000009.1 GCA_027494015.1 Anaerolineae bacterium | reverse complement strand
CGCGCCTGGCGGTTGAGACGCTGGGCACCTGGAAAGACAAGCGTGCCGCGCTGATTGCGGCGGGCTGGCCGGAATGGGCCACCACTGAGGGGCGCATCAAAGCGTGCCTACGCGACATCGCCGCGCTGGAAAAGCGGTGGGGCGGGGGCAAGCACGCGGGCGCTCCGGCGTTGGGCGTGCGCGAATACACGTTCGGCGCGCTGACGGATGAGCCGGGGCCGGACGTGCGCCTACCCGTTTTCGACGGCGAGCCGCACCTGACGGGCGACTGGGTAGTCTGCGGCGATCTTCACCTGCCGACCACCGATTTCGCGCTGGCCGAGCGGATGCTAGAGACGGCGCGCGAGTTGGATATGCGCCGCCTGCTTATCGTCGGCGACCTGTGCAACTTCGAAGCATTCAGCAAGTTTGAGCACCTGGTGCCGCCGCCGGACTTCGAGACAGAGGTGCGCGTCGCCGTGCGCCTGATAACCCGCTTCGCCGAGCACTTTGAGGAGATGGTACTGGTGCTCGGCAACCATGAACATCGCCTGCTGAGGCGCAGCAACGGCAATCTCACTGCGACGATGCTGGGCCATATCCTCAGTGCCGCCGGGGGCAAGCTGCGCGTTTCACCATACTCGCACGCCATCATCGAGAGTGGCGGGCAGGTCTGGCGCGCGACGCACCAGCGCAATTACAGTCGCATCAAGGGCCGCCTGGCTGATCAACTGGCACAGAAATACCAGTCAAACGTGCTCTCGTTCCACCAGCATCATGTAGCGGTACAACGCGACTCCTGGAACCGCTACACCATCATAGACGCGGGCGGGCTGCACGACGACAGCAAGATGGCCTACGTCAAGCTGACAGATAGCAACATGCCGGTGATGGCACGCGGCTTTGTGCTGCTCGTCAGCGGGGTGGGACATCTATTCACGCCCTATCCGACATTGACCAACTGGCCCGTGCTGGTGGCCGGGCTGAAGGCGGCGCGAGGGCAAAAATAAGCGCGCCGTGCTGGTCACACGGCGCGCGGCGGACGGTCTCCGGGTGTACCTGTTTGAGGCGGGCGGCCTCGTCAACGGTGAGCATGGCCGCCTACTTACGCCGCAAACCCGGCCCGAAATCGGGCTTGTAGGGTTGCGGCGCACCTTTCAGAATCGGGCGGGGGGCGGGGGGTGCCGGCGGCTCCCAGTCGGCGGGCGGCTCCGGGCGGATGTCACACCAAAGGCCCACCACCTTCTTGCGCTCCACAGCGCCCTGAAGCGCCGTAATCACCGTGTAGGTGGCGGCGATTTCGCCATACAATGCCCAGTTAGCAGTTGATACTATCGTTACGATGGCCCGTTCGCCACGGGGCTGGCCGGGGTTGAAGTCTGCCCATATTGTCTCGCCCACCTCAAACGGGCAAGGATGGGTGCGCCGCCACTCGGCCTTCTTCATGCCGATGCTGTGGCCCGCCGCTGCCAGCCCGCGCTCCTCCGCAAAGTTGCGCGAACCTTGCCCGCCGCCCATGTTGGGGCGGTCGTCGTCGT
The DNA here is from genome assembly GCA_027494015.1 of Anaerolineae bacterium. The sequence goes on along the minus strand of JAOSJP010000009.1, from coordinate 38,370 downwards.
AATGCCCGAACACGTCGCGCGCGGGGGCGTCAGGTTTGCGAGCCGGCGCTGATGTGTCGATGGTTCCCAGGCTCAGGTACTCTTCCCATAACTGCACGTTCATCGTCGTGCCTCCTGTGCTATGGGGCGGCTCGCGCCGCCCCTCTCGCGTGGTGGGTTAGTCGTTCAGTTCGGCGTTGCAGGTCGGGCAGTGCTCCATGTCGTCGTAGATGATGTACGCGGCAGTTCAGGCCCACCGGGCGTCAGGCATTCGTCGCCCCTACTGCATCGTTTCGTCTCTGCGCCCACGCCCCCTACCCTCCCTTCCGCTCGCGCCAGCCGCCGCGTGTCAGCACGGGCGAGACTGCGACGCCCATGTGCGCGTCCAGGTACTCGGCCACGGCCTCGCGGATGATGCTCGACTGCGACTTGTTCTGGCGCAGCGCAGCGCGCATCACCTCACGGTACATGGCCCGCGGTAGCTTCACACTAATGAGTTGGCTGCCTGACATCGTGGTTTCCTCCTGCCATTCATTATATGTGCTATGCGCTACGGTGTCAAGCGCCACTCAAAACGACTTGCTTGACAAGGCTATGCAAGTCATGGTATAGTTGTTGATAGAGCAGGTTAGTTTGGAGGAGAGGACATCATGCCCGAGTTCACCCTGGCACCGACCGATACACAGAGCAACATCGCGCGCCTGCGTTGGTGGGCGCGCGACCATGCTGCTTCCTGGGGCATCGGCCCCGTCCGCCTGACGCTCAGCTACCATATGGGCGTCATCATCGAGGACGACAGCGAGCGTATCGCCGTCGTCCCGTTCCGCGGCAGCCGCACCTGCGGCGTGTTCCGCTTCAGCGATGACGAGCGCCGCTACCTCGGCGACCTAGACATCCACGCCGAGAACCCCGACGAACTGTACGACCTGTTGGTGTGCCCGCGCTGTGGCGGCAGCGGCGTCATCGAGACGCTAGAGCGGCACGGCGCATTCATGGTGCCGGACTTGCTGCCCTGCCCGGAGTGCCAGCGCCAAGAGAGCGAGCCGCCCCTGCCGTTTTAGCTCGCCCTACATGAGAGGAGGGGAAGATGAACACTGAACGAGGATGGAAGTTTCTGAATCCGCGCGGGGCTACCGTGCGGGAAGGCGTGGAGTACGTCTATGTTCTGCCCGCGCAGGGGGAAAAGTGGGGGGCGTGGATGCGCCATCCTGCGCCCGCGGAGCCGGACGGAAAGGTTTGCGGCCCAGGCCGCTGGCACATAATGCGGCGGCTAGATGCGTGCTATGCGCCCAAATCATGGCGGGTATGGTTTGCTGAGGCGCGGGGGGTAGTAGGTGAAGACGAGGAGAAATTTGGCGCAATTGAAGTGCGCTTGCGGCGGGTAACGCCGCGTGTTTTCTGGCGCATGATTCGTTGGGGATGGTGTGCCGGGGCTAACCTGGAAGGGGCCAACCTGCAAGGGGCCAACCTGAGCCGGGCCAACCTGGAAGGGGCCACCCTGCGCTGGGCTAACCTGGAAGGGGCCAACCTGCAAGGGGCCAACCTGAGCCGGGTCAACCTGCAATGGGCCAAACTGAAAGGGGCCAACCTGGAATGGGCCAACCTGCAAGGGGCCAACCTGAGCCGGGCCAACCTGAGCCGGGTCAACCTGCAAGGGGCCAACCTGGAAGGGGCCACCCTGCGCTGGGCTAACCTGGAAGGGACTAACCTGAGCCGGGTCAACCTGGAAGGGGCCACCCTGCGCTGGGCTAACCTGGAAGGGGCCAACCTGCAAGGGGCCAACCTGAGCCGGGTCAACCTGGAATGGGCCAACCTGCGCTGGGCTAACCTGCGAGGGGCCAAACTGAAAGGGGCCAACCTGGAAGGGGCCAACCTGGAAGGGGCCAACCTGCAAGGGGCCAACCTGAGCCGGGTCAACCTGCAAGGGGCCAAACTGAGCCGGGTCAACCTGGAATGGGCCAACCTGCGCTGGGCTAACCTGCGAGGGGCCAAACTGAAAGGGGCCAGCCTGGAAGGGGCTAACCTGGAAGGGGCCGGGTTGCGAGGGGTTGAGAGATGAACACCTATGACATGCTTTGTGACGAATACTCAGTCGAATGGGGCCTGTGGCTGGCCGCCGAGCCAGCCACAGGCCCTACCCCATCGGTGACTGCCGACATCGCCGTCGCCGACGAAATCGCGCGCCTCCAAGACCAGCGCGACGCATTGCGCAGCGGCCTGGACGAAGTGCGCGCCATCGTGAGCGCGGCCAAGCTGGAGCACCCGCGCCTGCGCCACCTCGTAATCGGCAACCTCGCCGACCAGGTGCGCGCGCTGGTAGACCTCGCGATCACAAACCTCTACAGTGAGGAGCATATCCGCGCGCGCATCGCCGAGGCGAACGCCGAGCAGCTAATGTCCGGCCAGAAGCGCATCATCGCGGCGGCGAAGGCCGCCGGGTTTGAATACAAGGTGACCGCCGAGCGCGGTGTGCACTTTGAGGAGGCGAAACCATGACCATCTACAAGAAGTCCTGGGGCGCGGCGCGTGAGGTGCCTGTGCACGCCATACCGTCCCGCAACCATCAGAGTCGCTGGGCGTCACTGTATCACGACGTGATGCTCCGCATGGAGCGAACCGGCGACAAACAGGCGCTCGAATACCCGTTCGACACTGTTGAGGAGGCGAAAATGGCGCAAAGAGCGCTGCTTCAGTACTTTCGCCGGAACGGGCAAGCCGGTTTGCGGACAGCCTTCCGGTGCGGGCCAGATACGCAAGCGCGCCTGTACGTGTGGCGCGAGAAACCAAACGGGAGAATGAAATGAACAAGGAACTTGTTGTCCGCGCCGGGCTTGACATCGCCAGCCTCGGTGACATCCTGGCCAAGAGCGGCTACTTTCAGGACACGCGCGACGCAGCGCAGGCCATCGTGAAGGTGCTGGCCGGGCAAGAGATGGGCATCGGTAGCATCGCGGCGATGACCGGAATTTACATCGTGAAAGGGCGCGTCACCCTGAGCGCCAACCTCATGGCCGCGCTGATAAAGCGCAGTGGCCATTACAACTACCGCGTCACCGAACTCAGCGACACCGCGTGCGAAATTGAGTTCAGCGAGAATGGGCAAGTCATCGGCATCTCGCGCTTCACCATGCAGGACGCGTTGAAGGCGAAGCTGAGCGGTGACAACTGGGCGCGCTTCCCGCGCAATATGCTGTTTGCGCGGGCACTGTCTAACGGCGCGAAGTGGTACACGCCGGACGCCTTTGGCGGCAGTCCCATCTACACCCCTGACGAACTGGGCGCAGCGGTAGATGAAGATGGTGAGGTCATTGAGGCCGAGGTCATTGACCTGCCCGCCTCACCTGCCCCCATCCACCAGCCCATCGCCGACCAGTCGCGGCGCATACAGACCGGCCCGGTGCAAGCGCCCCCTACCCCGCCCGACAACGGGCATGAGCAGCAGATGTTCGCCGACCTCACCTGGACGCGCGATAACGCCCGCATTACCAAGATGCTGGCCGCCGCCGAGCAGATGTGGAGCATCCCGCGCCCGCACGCCATTAACCGCGTGGCGAAAGCGCTTGGCCTCAGCAATCCGAAGGGGAAAATTGAGGCGCTCACCTACGCCATTGCCGCCTACGAGGGTAGCCCGCAGGACGCATGGGCAACGCTCAGCGCCTACAAAGATGAGCGCGCGCCAGAAGACGTGCCCACGCCGTGTGAGGCGTGCGGCGAAGCGCCCATTGACCCGAATGCGCCCATTGCCGGGCTGTGCACAGCGTGCGCCAGCGCCGCCGCCGACGCACAGGCCGACAAGCCCGCCCTACCTGTGCGGCGCACCCGCGTCCACCGAGGTGAGCAATGAACCTGCGAGGTGAGCAATGAACCCTTTTACACAGTTGTGGTTCCACATCCGTCGCTTGGCGGGCCTTCCGAAATGGTGGTGGTACAACTTCCAGTGGCGACGGCTTGAGCGCGAGTGTCCGAAATGTTGGGGGCATGGCGTTCTGGAATGTGAACACGATGCCATCACGGGCGGCGACCCTGGCTATCCCTGTCCGTTCTGCAACGGAGAGGGCTGGCAGCAGTGGCGCTTAGGCTGGAAGCCTGTGAAGCCGTCCAGGGGGCACACGTGATGGCCTTCGCGCTGTTCGCGGTGCTCGTGTTCGCGCTCACGGCGGCGCTGCTGATCATCGCCTGGGGCGTGCCGGAGAACGACTAGACGCATGGGGCGGCCACGCGCCGCCCCCTACCCTACACAGGAGACGAGATGACACAGTTTCGGTACGATACCCCGGACGGGACGGTGTGGGCGCTGGAGGTTGACGCGCCGCATCGCCTCATGACCAGCGCGGGCATTACGCTGGCCGTCTATCCCGGCACGCACGCCGGGGACATCGTGGAAGAGGCCGTCACGGGCCGCTACTGCTACCCGGCGGGCGATGGCTGGGTGCGATTCGGTGAGTGCCTGGACGAACGGGGCGCAGAGTGCTGGAAGTGGCGGCGGCGCTGGACACTAGTCATGCCCGACGCCGGGCGCAACGGGAACGGCAAGCGCGGGAACGGGGGCGCGCGGTGAACACCACCATCCGCATCATACCCTCCCTCGGCGCTGTGCATCTGGACGTCCGGCGCTATGAGGCGGCAATCGCCCAGGGCTGGCGCTTTGAGGCGCTACCGGACGGGCAGTGTCTCATCGTCCCGCCGGGCAAGACGCCCTGGGCGGGCGCTGAGGTATTCGTGGCGCGCGATCTGGCCGCCGCCGTACAGTTTCTGTCGCTGGAGATAGCGGATACGTATGGCGTCGGCGACATCGTGCGGGCGACGCTGCAAGGGGCGTACTGATGACGACCGTGTACGTTGACGACGTGGTAGCGTGGCTGCGGGGCCGCGAATGGCTGGTGCTTAACGGCTACCTGCCGCGCTACCACGCCGTGCTGTGCGACCCGCCGTATGGCCTCGCGTTCATGGGCCAGCACTGGGACGCTATGACGCCGCACCAGTACCACGCCTGGGTGACCGAGTGGGCGCGGCTGCTGCTGTCGTTCGTGTACCCCGGCGCGGTGCTGCTGGCGTTCGGCGGGACGCGCACCTACCACCGGCTGGCGGCGGGCCTTGAAGATGCCGGGTGGGAGATTGCGGATAGCCTGCTGTACTGGGGCTACGGCTCAGGATTCCCGAAATCGCACGATATCAGCAAGGCGCTGGATCGTGAAGCGGGCGCTGAGCGGGAGGTAGTGGGGCGCACTTCCGTTGTAGGGGCATATAGGCGCGACTTTCAGGCGCTCATGGGCTACCGACCCGCCGGTGATCCTTTCAAGGGCGAGCGCGATGGTGCACCCATCACCGCCCCTGCGACGCCCCTGGCCGCGCAGTGGGACGGCTACGGCACGGCGCTGAAGCCCGCCTACGAGCCGGTGCTGCTTGCCCGCGCGCCCCGCAACGGCCACACCTACGCGGCGCTGGCGCGAGAGTTCGGCACGGGGGCGCTGAACGTGGATGGGGCAAGGGTGGGGACGGGTGACGGCAAAACGCCCGCCCCAACGCGGCGCGGTGAATCATCCCCCTGGTTTACCACTGCCTCACAAAATCTCGGTGGCAGTGATGCGCTTGGCCGCTGGCCCAGCAACGTGCTGTTAGGCTGCGCGTGCGCCGGAGACGAGCACGACGCCGACTGCCCCGTTGAGGCGCTGCGATCAACTGACAATAATCCGCACGCCGAAAGACGGCCCGTGAAACTCTCTGGCCGCGCGCCGAAAACGAAGAATACGTATGGCGAGTTCAGCCTCAGTGATACGCCGGCGCATTTCAGTGAAACCCCGGTCACCGCTGATCGCTTCTTCTACACGGCGAAGGCGGGCGCATTCGAGAGGGAATGTGGCCTAAAGCAGTTCCAGTTGCGGCGGGATTTGACGCCCGAAAAACGCGCGTGGGTGGAAGCCGAACTCACGCGGAGAGGGCTGTAATCTGGTGTCTCAATTGACCTTCAACCCACTCAGGCCGGTTGCGGATGTCGGACTCCCAGAAGCGGGCGACGGCATAACCGCACGCGGCAAAGTAGGCGTTTTGCGACCGGTCAGTATTGACCCGTCGGCGCTGGCGCCGGTCGAGGCCGGAAAACTTGGCGGGGTTGCCGTGCCAGTAATCACCATCGAATTGCACAACGAGATTGCAGGAAGGCACAAAGGCATCAACGCAGAACTTCCCGCCGATCATGTGCTGCGCTTTGTACTCAGCGCCTATGCGGTCAAGCATGGCATAGCCCGCACGCTCGACGCCGTTAGGTTTCAACGTCTGTTGTTTCATGTTCATCTCGCGCAGCATCTCGGAGCGTTCAGGATCATTATCGCGGCACTCAAGAGAACAGTAGATCGGTGCGCCGCGAAGACCAGGGACGGATGGCGATACACGAAACGGCTGCCCGCAGATTTTACATGTGTACTCGATCTTATTGCGCCCCTGCCATTCGTTCAGGTGCTCCAGACAACAAAAATAATGCTTGGCTTTTTCAAGCCTGCCGAGAGAGAGGTAGAACGAATCGCCGCACCACTCGCAAGTTACCACCTTGCCGTTATTTCGTTTTTGGGCGTTGCTTTTACGGCTGCACTCACGCGAACAAAATCTATGCTGGCTGTCAATAACCTTGCCGCATATTGGGCAGGGATGATAGCCGGTACGAGTACCGATAACGCGACATTCGGCAGAGCAATATATGCCTACGCGCCTACCAACACGGCCGGGGCTAACGCGGTACTCAAACGACTTACCGCACGTTTTGCAGACGCGAGTTTCATAAGGCATATCGCACTCCCGTTCGGCACTATCAAGCCTATGGAGTATAACGCATAACATGAAAGACTGCTACTTCTCGTATGAGATTCCGGCTGATTTAATGCCGTATTTTGAGGAGGTGCCAGGTGGGGTGGGTTCTCGCAAGAACACCCACCCCACCTGAGGGCCGTGAAGCCCATCCGCCTCACCGAGTACCTGGCCCGCCTCATTCTGCCGCCGCCCCTGCAAGAGCCGCGCCGCCTGCTGATCCCTTTCGCGGGCAGCGGCTCGGAGATGATAGGCGCGCAGCTGGCGGGCTGGGACGTGGTAGATGGCATCGAGCAGTCGGCAGAGTACGCGGACATCGCACGGGTGCGGCTGGCGTGGTGGGGACAGTTCAGCAGCTACGAGCAGGCGCACAGCGCGGCGGGCGCGGACGAACGCGAGGCGGCGGAGCGCGAGCAGGCGCGGGCGCTGGGCGTCGAGCAACTGGCGCTGTTTGACAGCGGGGGCGAGACGTGGTAGATTCAGTTACGTCGAGGGCACATGCCGCCAACAGTCACCCGCAACGCGCCCCTTTCGTGCGCTGGTGGCCCTGCCCTCGACAAGCATGGTGACTGGCACGAAGTGGGCGCGTTGCGTTTGGGGGAGAGTGAGGTGACGGGATGGAACTCAATAAGCTAATGATGACGTATCGCCTAATCGTTACACCAGACGGCCAGGAATTCCTTTTTCGCGACGATGGCAAGGGCATAACGCAGGACGAACAACAACGTCTATTTCGGGCGATTACTGCATCGAAAATCTACTCAAGAAATCGGCGATTGCTCAAGAGCTTCGCCTATCATCTGGAACGCCTGAATTATATCTTTCCAACCGCCCCTGCCGATATGCGCTCAAGTGGCCCTTGTGTCTATTGGGCCATAATGAAAAAATACCCCGGTGCAGTAAAGATTGGGCAAACAAAATCTCTAGTGCCAAGAATAAAAACCCTCTGGAGTTCTGAGGGTGAAAAGCCAAAGATTCTAGCCTTTGCTCCTACCGTGCATTTCAAAGAGGTAGAAGCTGCCTTTCATGTCTATTTCTCCGACGATTTGATGTATGGCCGTGAATGGTTTGACATTGATGCAGTTGTGGATACGTTAGCGGAATATGATCCCAGATGGTATGAGCGCCTTGAGGCTATCAGGCAATGAGTGACCGCCCCACCCTACTCCTGCAAGAACGCCCGCTGACGGCGCTTTGTGTTTTGAGGTACGCACAATGACTCTCATTAAGCCACATTATACCCAGGTGCCTAATGTCTTATTCGAATGCATGACCGAAATGACCGACGCCGAACTGCGAGTGACATTGGCAATTGTGCGGAAAATCGTTGGCTTTCATAAAGACGGGCCGGAACCCGTGAGCTATAGCAAGTTGCAGGAGCTTACCGGCTTATCGCGTCAGGGCGTGCGCAATGGTATAGAGCGCGCCATTAAACGGGGGTATGTGAAGATACACAGCCAGGGGAAGCGCCATGTGAATCTGTTCACGTTAAATTTCTCCGACCAGTCTACTGAGTTGACTAGTCAGCTAGTAGACCAGTCTACTACGTTGACCAGTACTAGTCTACCCAGTAGACCAGAACTAGGCAACGAAGTAGACCAATCTACGGGAGTACTTAAAGAAACATCTAAAGAAACTTCTAAAGATATTGCATCAGCATCAAAGAACGATGCTGATGCGCGTGCGCCGAAGAAGAAGGCAAAGACACGGACTGCACCATCTAAGCCACGCGCACGCAATCCGCATTACGACATGGTGGCGACGGAGTGGTTTGAGAAGCGTCCGAACACACCGGAGTTTGCGGCGCTCGGTTCGCGCATCGGCCTTCATGCGGCGTGGCTATCGGGCAAGGCCATCACCGTCAAGCGGCGCAACGAAGACACCGGCGAACGGGAGGTACACGAGATACCGGGCTGTCAGTATGAGGTGACACCTGCGCTGCTGAAGGCGGCAAAGAAGGCGTGGGCTGTGGAGTACCCGAAGGCGTCGCCGCCGCACGACATTCTCAAGTTCGTGGCCTTCGTGGGTGGGTGGCTGACGAAGCACCATGCGCAGCAAGAGGCCGCCGCTGTGAAGCCTATCCCGAACTGCGAGCAGTGCGGCGGGACGGGGCTGGTGCTCCCGGCGTTGGGGGCGTATGAGGACGGCGACCCGCGCGCGAACACTCCGATACAGTGTCCGGTGTGCGTGAAGGCGGCGCGCGCAAGTGAGGCGCAGAGAGAGGCGGTTGGGCCATGAGCGGCGATAACGGACACAAGCCATCGGTGCCACTGGCACCACACAGTGTGGATGCAGAGGAAGCGGCCATCGGCTCCGTGCTGCTCATGCCGGACGCCATCCCGTCGCTGGCCGAGTTCCTGCAAGCCGACGACTTCTTCATCACCCGCAACGGTTGGGCTTGGGCTGCCATCCTGTCGGTGTGGCGGCGCGGCGACGCGATAGACTACCTCACCGTTGTGGCGGAGTTGGCGGCGCGCGGGCAGCTTGACGAATTCGGCGGCGCGGCGCGGCTGACGGGGCTGATCAGCCAGACGCCATCGGGTATCTATGCTGAGACGTATGGCCGCCTGGTGCAGCGCGCGGCGTTACGGCGGCGGCTGTTGGTGGCGGCGAGCGACATCGCCAAGCTCGCGCAGGACGAAGAGCGCGACGTGACGGCGCTGTTAGACGAGGCGCAGGCGCGCATCACGCAGGTGGCGGCGGGGCGTACCGGACCGCGCGAGACACAGCCACTTCGGGCGGTGCTGAGTGAGACGTTTGACGACTTGGAGCGGGCGCGACTGACCAAAGCGTCCGGTATCCCGACCGGCTTTGACGAGATAGACGGGCTGCTCGGCGGGTTGCAGAAGTCAGACCTGATCATCGTGGCCGGGCGTCCGGGCATGGGCAAGACGGCCTGGCTGCTGACCGTCGCCATGAACGCGGCGCGCAAGGGGACGCGCGTCTTCGTGGCCTCACAGGAGATGACGAAGCGGCAGGTCGGCGCGCGGCTGCTGGCGATACAGACGGGGATCAGCACCAAGCGCCAGCGCACCGGGCAGGTGACTGATGCAGAGTTCGCCAAGCTGACGGCGGGCATTGCGCAGCTGGAGAATCTGCCGGTGTGGGTAGACGACGTGAGCAATCTGACGCCGGAGCAGCTGCGGGCGAAGGTGCTACGGACGCACGCGCAGCACGGCGTAGACCTGATCATGGTGGACTACCTGCAACTGATGCGCGGCGGGGGGCGTTTTGAGAACCGTGTACAGGAAGTCACCGAGATTTCGCGGTCACTCAAGGCGCTGGCGAAGGAGTTGAACGTGCCGGTAGTGGCGGCGGCGCAACTGAACCGAGCCGTCGAGAGCCGGGCGGATAAGAAGCCGCTGCTGAGCGACCTGAAAGAGAGTGGCAGTATCGAGCAGGACGCGGACGTGGTGATGTTTCTTCACAGGCCGGAGTACTACGACCCGCACGCGGCGAAGGGGGAGTGCAACCTCATTCTCGCCAAGCAGCGCAACGGGCCGACGGGCGCGGCGAGCTTATACTTTGACGCAGTGCTGACGAAGTTCAGCAATCTGACACGCCAGACGGTTGATCTGTCGGCGTTCTAGAGAGGAGAGAGTCGTCACGACTGCCTGGCTGATGTTGCGTATCTGGTTCGTTGGTCGGGCGCTGGAGCGGCGCGCGTGGGACTGGTTCATGGTGCGCAATCGCGTGGGTGAAGTGCTGCGCGCAGCGGAAAGGAAGCGGACGCCATGAGTACGCTGGAGCGCGCCTTCGCTTTCTACTGGCGTGCGCTGGCTGATGGCCTGCCAGAGCCGGAGCGCGAGGTTATGTTTGCGCGTTCGAGGCGCTGGCGTTTCGACTTTGCCTGGCCTGCGCAGCGCGTGGCAGTAGAGTGTGACGGCGGCACCTACACGGGAGGGCGGCATACGCGCGGGGGTGGCTACCGGCGCGACGCTGAGAAGCTGAATGCGGCGGCGGCGCTGGGCTGGCGCGTATTTCGGGTGACGGCGGACATGCTACGCGACGACCCGCATGGATTTGTGGATATGGTACGCACGGCGATAGAGGGACAGGAGCAATCCGGCTTTTTTGCGAGCGGTCGGGAGGACATATCGGCGCGGATCGAGGACATTGTGCGGGGAGACGAGGAGAGCGAGTGATGAGCGAGTTCCTGCTCGGCGCGCTGCTGGCCGCGCTGCTGGTCGCGCCGCTGATCGTCGTGCTGATGCTCTACCGTGACGACTACTACAACCCAAACAGCGACCGCAAGCGGCAGGCGGACGTGATCATCGCCAAGCACCGCAACGGGCCGACGGGCACGGTGTCGCTGTACTTCGACCGGGCGTTAACGCAGTTTCACGACTTAAAGCGCGTGGAGATGAACCTCGCGCACGCATAGAGGAGGCGAGTAATGGCAACCCTATCCCTGCGTCGGCTATCCGGCGCAACGCTAGCGAAGTATCAGCGCATCATCGAGTCGGGTGGCGAGTTGACGCCGCGCCAGAAACGAGCGCTAGACGGCCACGCGCTCATTACCAACGACCGGTTTATTGAGGCGCTGCTGCGGCCTGACAAGGAGCGTGAGTAGATGGCCGGATACAGCTACACGATGATCATCGGGCATGTCGGGCGCGACCCGGAGATGCGCTACACGCCGCAGGGCGTGGCGGTATGCGACTTCAGCGTGGCGGTATCGCGCAGATGGACGGATAGCGCGGGCGCGCAGCAGGAGCGCACGACGTGGTTCAAGGTGTCGGCGTGGCGCGCACTGGCGGAGACGTGCAATGAGTACGTGCGCAAGGGGATGCAGATCATGGTCTCTGGCGAGATAGACGCTAGCGCGTACGCGGCGAAGGATGGCAAGCCGCGCGCGTCGCTGGAATTGACGGCGCGGGACGTGCAATTCCTGGGCCGTCGGGCGGACGCGGACGAGGGGGGGGCGGAAGCCGGTGAGCGATTTCCGTTCTGAGGGCACGTTATCCGTGCGCTTCGGTACGCGCTGGAGTACCGATGTGCCCGGCCTGCTCGACTACTGCGCCGCCGACGGCCAGTTGAGCGTCGTGCTGGACTACGCAGTGCTGCGGGCGGCGCGCAAGGACATGAGTGTGGCGCGGGCCGCCTGGCTGGTAGGCGGACGTGAGTACGCGACGGCGACAGTGTGCGTGGTGCCGTCGGACGGCACAGTGCGCGTGAGCGCGCGGGAGATTAAGGTAGGCGCGTGGTGATTGAGGTTGAGGTCATCTTGGATACGACTTGGCCGGAACGTTTCATCCGACGACGTGTGACCGGAGATCGACTGACACTTCGCAATGTGCGAGATGCTCTGACTGATGGTCGCTACGTCTACCGCGAGGGCGTGGTTTGGTGGCCGGATGGTGGATACGGATACCGTATCTACAGGCACAGTGTGCGCAAGTTACACAAGCGGTGGCAGGTGGCGAGCTGGTGAGTGAGTTCCTGTGCGGCGCTCTGATGGCCGCGCTACTGGTCGCGCCGCTGGTGATCGTGCTGCTGGCATGGATAATCCCGGAGACGGATGATGACCCTAACTTCTGAGCGCCTCGCCGAACTGGAGCGCGCGGCGGCGAACTGTGAGTGGCGCGGCCATCCGGAGTGGGTGCTGGACGTGCGCGCCGACGACCTGGCGGCGCTGTGTCGGGCAACGCGCTTGGCGGCGCTGCTGGCGCGGCGGTTGCGGATGGCGGAGAAGAGACATGACTGAGCGGTGCGAGCGCAATGAGGCACACTACGCCAGCGGCTTTGGGGCCGCTTTCAGCATAGGCCAGGGTAGGACGCGCATAGGGCGAGGTAGGACTTAATGCAGGGAAGCGGAACGCGCATGGTGCGATGCTATCTGCGGGCCGGAAAGAGTAGGGACTTGGCTATTCGGCACCGGCTCGAAACCGACGTGCGCAACGGTACCAGCGCGTCGGAGATATGCAGGCGCGCGTTGGCCCAGTATTATGGCCTGTCTGAAAAGCGCCCTACCCCACGCGCTGATGGTGACATAGTAGGTGCGATAGCAACACTGAGTGCCGAACTGGAGCAACTGCGCGCCGAAGTGCGCCAGATGCATAGCGCGCTGCGCGAGACGATGCAGTGGGTGCTACAATTGGGGCAGTAGTGGAGAGGAGAGGACAGTCATGGATGAAACCAGGGGGCTGAATGATATGCTCATGGATTACTGGAAACAATCCAGCCAGTTGATTTTTCAGGGTTTGGGCAATCAGGCCATTGAAGTGGAGGCACATGAATTGTCAATGCTTTGTCATCTAGCCGCCAGGGGATTTCTGGAGCTTAAGCGCGGGCTTGAAGAAATCGAAGACAGACCACAACCGGGGCCGCTAGGCTTGGATGGTGAAACAGAGCGAAAGTGAGCAATAGGCGTGGAGAGGAGAGGATGATGAGCAATCACGACAAATACTCTGCCGAAACCAGAATGCACTATGAGGTATGCAAGACGGATAGTGGCGTAGAAATCCATATTGAGAACCCGACTTCTGGCCCGCACTGGCTTTCGTCAGACGATTTGATTGGAGTATTGCCCCGCTGGAAACGGCTCGTATACCGCCTATTTCGAAGGCCAATTCCAACTAGGCGACGCGGGGCTTTCGTCGTTGGCGGTGTGCGGATAGATGAAGATGGGACTTCGTATTTCCGCGACCGCGATGGGAACTGGATACCAGAGGTTTCCTTCCTGGCAAGCGGGCGCGCTGACATTTCGGCCAACATTGAGGACATTGTGGGCGGTAAAACGGAGTGAGGTGAGGACGATGGAATTGATATACGCTATTGCAGCCGAGCCTATTGCGCTCGGCCAACTGGTACGCCCGCTCGTTTCTGAAGCGTCCGATGAAGGTGCAGATAAAGAGCCGCTGCGCGTAGTGTCGGTTGATCTGAATGAGCCGAGTTCGATAGCGGGCGTGATAGGGTTTGCGATGAATGACGCGCGAATAGGGCAGAAGGTGCGCGTGTTGGCTTCGCTGACTACTGCACGGCTCTTCGGGTATGGACTGTGATCATCCATCCGCAGCGTAGCATCTGTCCCAGGTGCGGCACCGTCGTGCCTGTGCGCCCGCCTATCCTTACCGAGACTAGCATTGACATCTGGGAGGCGGGCGGGCGTCTGTTCTGGCTCGGCAAGTGCATGAGCATCCGCGCGCTTGCCGAGAAAGCGGGCCGCTCGCCTAGCACCGTCCATGCGCATCTGCTACGCCTCGTGGAGGCGGGCCTAGTGGAGCGCATCCCCTACGGCGCGCAGACCAACGGCGCACGGCGGCGCTATGAGTATCGCGGTTGCCTCGCCAAGACAATGAACTAACCCCGAATTCACTCCACTTTCCATGTGATCGGCCAGAACCGAACAGTTCACCTAATTTCCCGTTTATACTAGTAGTAGAGGGCGAATAGCCCATCCCGGCGCGGGGCGCATCCCATATCATGGCGCGCACCGTGCATGAGCGAGGCCCGGCGTGGCCTGCCGCCGACGCGCATCTATACCTTTGACCGCCCGATGCGCCGGGAGATGACGTGAGGCAGGGCTGCGAGTACGCAGTGACCGGGGCCGTGCGGGGATCATGCCCCCGCCGCGTCACTGGGTCGCAAGCGCAGGGCAAACACCAGGGCGCATTGAGCGCACACCGCCTGAGAGCGGGGGCTCCTGGTGCCTGGGGCGACCTGGCTCTGAAACTGGGCACATCCCGGCAAGTAGGAGCCGCCCGGCTGGGGCGCGTCAGCCCTAACAACGCGCACTGCGGCCCTACCATGTTGTAGGCACCGTAACGGCCCGGCGACCTGCTTTGCTCGACTGTTGTTCGCGGGAACCGGGCCAGGGCGACAGTCACCGCAGTTGTTGATACCTCAGCATGTGCTGAGCGGAGGCTGCGGGACTGATCGCCAATCCCCCGCACTGCCTCGGTGGTGCGGCGCGGCGCTCCGCAGTGGTGCCCAGCACCCGTGAGCGCCAGCGGTACGAAAGCGGGGCGGGAATTCCGGGGCGTGGGATACCGGACGCGCACCATGCCAACAGCGCGTAACAAGACGTTGGCCTGTCCCCCACGTTCGCTTCGGCGGCGTGGCGCGACGCTCCGCAGTGGTGCCCAGCATCCGTGAGCGTCTGCGAGTACGGAAGCGGGGCGGGCGGCGTGCGGACTCGGACGTGGACGCTCTAGCAGCGTCAACCGCCGCCGGAAAGGGAGCCGAGTTCCCGCCCCGCCAGAGCGTGCGCGTGGCATACGCCGCGCTGCGGGCCGGACGCTATCCGGCACTCCTCTCAGGGCGTGGGGGCGGCTAGCGCGCACGGGGCCGCCCCCCAGAGGAAGCTATGGCAAAGGGCGCAATCACATTCCTGGCATCATTCCCGCCCATTCAGAGCGCCATCAAAGTCGGCTCAGATGGGATGCGCGTGCAACTGGACGTGCCAGAGAGTGAGATGGTATCGGCAATCGGACTAATTGCGCTGCGCGACGCCGTGCTGCGCGTGACGGTGGAGGTAAGCGACACCAAGCCGCAGATTGTGCGCAAGGTAGCGCCAGAATCGTCACGCGATTTTACATTAGTTGACGCTAGAAAAAAGGCGCACGATGGCAAGGCGATGGGAAAGCAAGTTCCTGACGGCGCTTGAGGAAAGCGCCAGCGTGACGGCGGCGGCGGCGGCGGCGGGCATTACGCGCCAAAACGCCTATAACCATCGGCGTCATGATGATAGCTTTGCCGAAAAGTGGAGCCGGGCGCTTGAAATCGGTATTGGCACGCTTGAAGATGAGGCGGTTCGGCGTGCACTTGAAGGCGTAGAAGAGCCGATTTATCAGCGCGGCGAATACTGCGGCACGATTAACCGATATAGTGATACGCTGCTGATTTTCCTGTTGAAGTCACACAAGCCGGAAGTGTATAACCGGCCGCAGCGTCAGGAGATCACCGGGCGCGACGGTGGGGCGGTGACTATCCGCATTGAGGGCGTGATTGATGACGCTGGCGACGGCGACGAATAGCCCGCAGCACGTGACCATCAGCCTGTCGCGCTACCCGATGCAGGGGCGCTTTGTGGGCAGTCGGGCGCGAGAGGCGGCATTCGTCGGGGGCATTGGTAGCGGCAAGACGTGGGCGGGATGTGTCCGTGCGCTATCCGCCTCGCAGGGCATCATCGGCAAGCGCGCCCAGATACAGGCACCCAATATCGGCGTCATCACTGCGCCGACTTATCCCATGCTGCGGGATGCCACACTGCGCACGTTCCTAGACTTATCTGGGCCAGCAGTGGCGCGCTTCAACCGCAATGAGATGACGGCCACGATGCGCAATGGGAGTGAGGTGCTGTTTCGCACGGCCTCAGAACCGGACAGGTTGCGCGGGCCGTCCATTTCGTGGTGGTTCGGCGATGAGGCGGCGCTGTGTGAGTATCGCACCTATGAAATCATGATGGGCCGCCTGCGCCAGTTCGGGCAATTGGGCTATGCCTGGATTGCCACCACGCCGAAGGGCCGTAATTGGGTCTGGCAGCACTTCATCCAGGCGGAGAAGCCGGGCCGGGCAATCTATCGGGCCACTAGCGCCGACAACGTGTACCTTGACCAGGCCGTGCTCGATATCTGGCGGCAGACCTATAGTGGGGACTTCGCCGCGCAGGAGTTGGGCGGGGAGTTCGTCGCCTTTGAGGGGCTAATCTACCCGGAGTTCCGGCGCGAAGTGCATGTTGCCACCAAGTTACCCGCCGGCTTCCAGTATGTTATTGCTGGCGTTGACTGGGGCTTCGCCAATCCGGGTGTTGTGCTGGTCTTCGGCGCAGATGGAGACGGACGTATGTGGCAGGTGGCCGAACATTACCAGCGTCAGCGCCGCGTTGAGGAATGGGTCGGGGTCGCTAAACAGGCACGGGATACCTGGAATATCCGTACCTTCTACTGCGACCCATCGGAGCCGGACTACATCCGCCAGTTTCGAGAGGCCGGGCTGCACGCAGAGCAGGCCAACAATGCGGTGAACACGGGACTTCAGGCGGTCAAGAACCGGCTGGTTGTGCAGGGCGATGGCCGACCGCGCCTAACGGTGTCGGCGGACTGTGTGTACACCATTGCCGAATTTGAGAGCTACCAGTGGGCAGAGAACCGGCAGGGAATGAAAGACCAGCCGGTGAAGGCCAATGACCACTGTATGGACGCGCTGAGGTATGCAGTGATGGGCGTGGATGCGGGGCGCAAACCGATTGAAGTCAAGACCTCCAGGTGGGCCTGATGAGCCAGCAGCTTATTGAGACCGCCCTGCGCGGCAACCCCAATCTTTTCCGGGGCCAATCCATCGAGGCATGGGCCGCTGATGTGCAAATGGCGGGCGAGAAAATCGCGCTGTTTCGACGCTATGCCGACGGCGACCATCGGGCGAACCTGACGGCGGAGATGCGCAAGCTGCTGCGCATTAGCGACACGGGCAGCCTGAACGAGTTCAATTGCAATTACCAGGATTTGATCATCCAGACGATGGTGGATCGCCTGGAGGTTACGGCGATTGAGGCGGACAACGAAGACGCGAATGAGGCTATCGCCGCGTTGCTATCGGCGAACCGCATAGATGGGTTGCAGGCTGACTTGCACGAGGCGGTCATCCGCGACGGGGTGACGTTCGGCCACACCTACTGGGACAACGACGAGCAGCGCGCGGTGATGGTGCATGAGCCGGCCTATGACGGGGTGAGCGGCGTCGTCGGCATTGAGGGCAAGACTCATCCGGACATCGCGCTCAAAATCTGGCGGGGCAGCGTCGAGAGTCTGGGCGACACGTTCTACGTAAATGTCTACTACCCGGATCGCATCGAGAAGTACGTTTCGCGCAACGGGGGCGAGCTGGCGCGGCGCAGGGTCGAGGGCGAGGCGTGGCCCGCGCCCTGGAAGCTGCCCAACGGCGAACCGATTGGCGTACCGTTCATTCGCTTCCTGAACCGCGCCACGGCGGGCAGTGAGTACGGAATGTCTGAGATTGAGAACGCCATCCCGCTACAAGACGCGCTGAACCGCACGCTGTACAGCATGGTCATGGCCGCCGAGCTGACCGCGTTCCAAATCCGCTGGGCAAAGGGCTTCAATCCGCCCGCTGGACTTGCGCCCGGCTCGTGGGTGATCATCGGCGGCGAGGGGCTGCAAAAGGACGCGGTCGCTGAGTTGGGCGTGATGGAGCAGGGCGAGATTGTGCCCTTCATCGCACAGGCGCAGTGGATTACCGGCGAGATGGGCAAGATTACGCGCACGCCCGCGCCCGAGTTCATGGGTGCTGACACGGCCAGCGGCGAATCGCTGAAGCAGCGCGAGATCGGGCTGCTGGGCAAGGTGCGGCGCTTCCAGACGAAGGCGGGCAACAGTTGGGAGGACTGGGTGACGCTGAGCCACCGCGTCCAACTGGCCTACGGCAGCGAGAAGCCGCCGCAGTACGAGCGCCTGTACGCCCGCTGGCGCGACGCCGAGATGCGCAACAACAAAGAGGTTATAGAGAATGTGCTGGCGGTGGCTGACCGGATAGGTGAGCGTGAGACATTGCGGCAGTTGGCTGGCGTGTTCGGTTGGGATGCAGCCAAGATTGAGGAACTGATCGTCGAGCGGCAAGAGGAGCGGACGACGGCGCTGTCGTTGCTGCCCTTGCCCGGTTTCAGCGCGGCAACATTTGGAGTGCCCGGCAACGGGCAGAGTGCGCCGGTGGTGGCGTAGGAGGCACGATGGCAGACGTAACGTTCACAGCGACGGCGATCAAGCCGGCGGCGGGCACGCAGAAGCGGCGTGTAACGTTCGGCGCGACGATCACGCCGGGCAAAGTGTTGTACCTGGACAGTAGCGACAATAAGTACAAGATTGCCGACTGCACCGATGCGGCGACGGACGCGGCTAGCGCCTTTGCGCTGTCGTCGGGCGCGGATGGACAGCCGGGCATGATCATGGAGTCGGGCGATCTGACCTGCGATGGCCTGACGGCAGGCACAGTGTACGTACTATCAGCGACAGGTAACATATGCCCGGTGGCTGACTTGAACTTGGCGACGGACTACTGCACGGTAGTTGGCGCGGCGTCCAGCGCGACCAATCTCAAGGTCGGTTTTGTCGTGACCGGCTACAAGACGCCGTAGGAGACTAGACAATGGCAGATGTATCATTCACCGCAGCAAGCATCAAGCCGGGCACGGGCGCGCAGACGCAGGAAGTGCGCTGGGGCGGCACTGTGACGCCGGGCCTGGTCGTTTATCAGGCGGCAGATGGGGACTATGAGGCGGCTGACTGCGAGACGAGCGTCCTCACGGCGGCGGCAGTTGGCGTTGCTCTGACGGGCGGCGGGAACGGGCAGTGGGGCGTCATCCAGACGGGCGGCGCGCTGATCACTAGCGCGCATCTCAGCCTGGCCTCACCGGTCTATATTCTGAGTGTGTCGGGCGCTATCTGCCCGGCGGCAGACCTCGCCAACAATGACTACATCACGATCATTGGTGTGGCCAAGAGCACCACGTCGCTAGAGTTATGCATCAAGGCGAGCGGCGTGCAGGCCGCGGGCATCGTGTAGGTGCAGCCATGATCAGCGTTGTGGACAACATCCTACACCAGTTGATGGTCGCGGCCTGGAACCTCAAGGCCGAGGCGCACGCGGTCGATATGGGCGGCTGGCGCTTCGTCGATGAGGCGGTCGTGATGCAGATGGACGATGGGTCGTTCGTGGTGCACGTCATCGAGCATGACGCGGCACCGAAGCGCAAGCGCAAGCCTGAGCCGGAGCCGGGACTGGACGATGCCGGGGCAGGGGGCTAGTGCGATATGGGCCTGATGCCGGGACGTGGCGAGACGGCAATTGACCTGATGAACCGGCTACTCGACCGGGGCTATGTCCAGGCAAGCGGGGCGGTGCTACAGGCCATCACGCGCAATAGCACGACGGGCCTCATGGCGCGGCGCTTTGAGGAGTTGGAGCGTGAGGCGGCGCGGCTGGCCGCAGAGGGCGCGCGGCTGACCCTTGACAATGCTGTGGTGCGCGCGTTCATGGCCGACTTCGAAGACACGATGCGCGCCAATCAAGCCCTGCTCAACAGCGCGGCGGGCGCGGTACAGCAGACGGGCATTGATGCAGCGGGGCCGATTGCCCGCCAGATGGCACTGCCCGGCTTTACAGACGAGATGCTGCGTGCGATGGGCATTGCCTGGAATGTGCCCAACCCGGAGGCGGTAGCCCGACTGGTGAACTACGCGAGCAGCGATGCCTGGGCCGGGCTGGTGGGTAAGTACGGAGATGATGCAGTGGCCGTGGTGAAGGCAGTGGCGGTACGCGGCGCGCTGGAAGGCTGGGGGCCGGTTCGCACAGCGCGCGAGATGCGGCGGATGGTTGAGGGCATACCGCCCAACACCGCTAACACGCTGATGCGCACATTGCAGCTTACCAGTCTCAGAGACGCGCAGACCGTGCATCGTGTCGCCAATGCCAACATCCTAGAGTACCAGATACGCATTGCGGCGCTGGATGACCGGACGTGTGTGGCCTGCATCGCGCTACACGGCACGGTGATGGAGCTGGGCGAGCGGGTGGACGACCACCACAATGGACGCTGCACGAGCATCACCAAGATACGCGGATGGGCCGCGCCGGACGTGCAGAGCGGGCCGGACTGGTTCAGGCAGCTACCCGAAGCCAAGCAGCGCGAGCACATGAGCGCGGCGGCGTGGGAAGCCTGGAACGCGGGCAAGGTGCGGCTAGACGACTTCGCGCAGCGCACGGTCGATGATGTGTTCGGCGGCATGATCCAGGAGGCGTCGTTGAAGGGCATCCTGGGTAGCGGCGCGCGCGAGTTCTACGGGGTAGGCTGATGCCCTACAAGGCGGAGGGCAACACGGTTTATACCTGTACTTACACAACTCCACCTGACTCCACCTACCCCTGAACATCAATGTGATGAGCGACAAACAACACCGCCGGCCCGGGCGTTAAGGGGAGGGCACGATGGCACGGAAGGCAGACGTAGTGGCACGCATTCTTAATGAGGTTGCGATAGGCGACCAGGTGGTGGTGGCGCTTCAGATGCTACAGGATCAGTTGCGGCGCGGGGTGCCGGTGGTGTTGCCGGATGTCCTGCGGCGCGCGCTGCCAGCGGCGGAGGCGGGCGACCGGGCGAAGGTTATGCAGTGGCGGTCGTTCGTGGTGTGGGCTGACTGGAACGGCGACGACTGGGACGTGGCAGTAGAACTTGATGGCAAGCCACTTTAGGCTAACTCGTGGCGGACACGTAAAACCCGGAGGATATGATGGCTGAAGAACAGCAGGCGCAAGCGCAGACACAGGCGCAGACGCCACCGCCCGCAGGGGCGCAAAGCACTGGGCATGAGTCGGTGCCGTATGCGCGTTTCGCGGAAGTGATCAGCGAGCGAAACGACCTGCGGCAGAGGATT
This sequence comes from Anaerolineae bacterium, assembly GCA_027494015.1. The sequence goes on along the minus strand of JAOSJP010000009.1, from coordinate 17,206 downwards.
GAGGCGTTGGAGGCCGCGCGCAAAGCCGACGAAGATAAGCGCCTTGCTGACCAGCAAGAGTGGCAGAAGTTGGCGGAGCAGCGGGCAGCGCGCATCAGTGAGTTGGAGCCTGTCGCCAAGCGCGTACAGGAGATCGCCGAGGCGCTGCAAGCCACCGTCAAGGCGCGGGTCGAGCGCTTGCCCGAAGATATGCGCGGGCTGGTGCCGGAGTATGAAGACCCGCGAAAGACGCTGGCCTGGCTGGACGCCAACGAAGCGCGCTTGCTGCGCCCGGTTGCGCCGGGCACGGATGCTGGAACGCGGGGCGAGGCCGGTCAGAGCGTGCCGCGCCTCAGCGACCAGGAGCTACAGCTTGCGCGCATCGCGGGCCTGACGCCTGAGCAATGGGCGAAATATCGCGCCCAGGGACAGGTACTTGAGGCGCGGGACGACATTCCGCGCACGTAACGGAGGTTACGACAATGCCAGACACGAGTAAAGGGTTCCGTCCACGCTATCGGCTGTGCGGCGCGCCCTTCACCGTTCAAAGCCTGCTCTTCAAGGACACTGAGACGTTGACAAAGGGCGACTTGGTGAATCTGGAGACGGGCGAAGTTGACCTGGCTGCGACCAACGACACCGCTATTCTGGGTGTTGTGCTGGAGACGAAGGCCGGGACGGATAGCACCACGCGCATCGATGTTATCGTTGACCCCGACGCGGTATACGGCGTCTACGATGCGAATGCGCGCTTGGCCGGAGCGCAGCTTGACATTACGGGCACCACGGGCGCGATGACGGTTGCCACCGACAGCAATCATGACGTGGTGGTGGTGGCGGAAAGCTCGGCTACCGAAGAAACCCTGGTCATGATCCTGCCGGGCGAAGCGGCCTTCCTGGGCCTGTAGGAGACTGAGCGATGTCTATGCGTTCTGCTCACTGGACTTACGCGATTGATCCCGGCATTCGGGGCGCGTGGGAAGTTGCGTTCTCGCGCCGGGAGTCTATGCGCGCTCAGTTGTTCAGCGTTCGCACCTCAGACCGCGCCAGCGAAGAGTTGTTTGGCGTGGGCGCTTTGGGGATCGATGCGTGGGACAACTACGAAAACGCTGGTGCAGTCAGCGTCGCTGACTTCGACCAGAACTACAAGAAGACCTTCACGCACAGCGAGAAGGTGCTCAAAATCCACGTTGAGCGTAAGCTCTATGATGACAACCTGTTCTCGCAAATCTTCTCGATGGGCGAGCGCGTGGGTGACAGCATGGGGCTAAAGCGCGAGACGGATGCCGCGTCGGTGTTCAATAACGGCTTCAACGACACCTTCGCTGGCGCGGATGCGGTGGGCCTGTGTTCAACGGCGCACCCCTACGGCCCACACAAATCGGGCACGACCCAGAGCAACGAAGGTACCTATTCGCTGACGAAGGCGAACGTGGCGACGGTGCGCGAGGCGATGATGGCCTTCACCGACGACACCGGGAGCAAGGTCGGCGTCACGCCCAATGCGCTGCTGGTGCCGCCCGGTCTTGAAGACGAGGCGCTGGTGATCGCCGGCTCGGTGCTTGACCCGACGAGCGGCAACAACGCGATCAATCCGCAGAGTGGCCGCTTCCAGGTCTTGACCTGGCACTACCTGACGGATAGCAATGCGTGGTTCATGCTCGACACGAACCTGATGAAGCAGTGCCTCATCTGGTACGACCGCATCGCGCCGTACATCAAGTACCAGGGCCTCAAGGATGAGGTTGTCGCCGAATGGATCAGCTACATGCGGTACAGCTACGGCTGGACTGACTGGAAGTGGGTCTATGGGAACAACCCGAGCTAAGGGGGGCGTGACATGAGCTTGACTAACTTCCCCAATGGTCTCACATCGTTTGGGGTGCCGGTGATGGGCGGCGGGCCACAAGTTCCATTCACAACGGGGAACTACTACTTCGTTGATAGTGGAACCGGACTGAGCACCAATCCTGGCACCTTTGCGGAGCCGATGGCGACCATTGACCAGGCCGTGAACAAGTGCACGGCCAGCAATGGTGATGTAATCGTCGTCTTTCCGGGTCATGCCGAGACGATTAGCTCAGCAACGTCCCTGGTAATGGATACCATTGGTGTGTATGTGGTAGGGCTTGGCAAGGGGGCATTGCGCCCGACGCTGACCTTTTCCGCTGATACCAGTACCATTGCCGTCTCTGGGGCGGACTGTACGCTAGAGAACCTGATTCTCGTAGCGAATATCGACAACATGGCGGTGGGCATTACTGCCAGCGCGACGGCAGATGGCTTGACGCTGCGCAATATCGAGATGAGAGATGGAGCTTCTAATAAGGAGTTTCTAGTCGCCATCTCGGTTGCGGCGGCATGTGCCGACGTGACTATCGACGGCCTGGCATTTCATGGGCTGGCGGGCGGTATGACCAACTGCATTCTGTTGGCGGGGGCGGCTGACCGTTTCAAGATGGTCAACTCGTTCATTCGCTGCGATGCATCGGACTATATCCTTGACGCAGTAACGGCGGCCAGTGTCGGTGTGGTGGTGAGAAACAATCTGTTCATCAACATCGATACGGGCGCGGGTCTGGCAGTGGGGTTCCACAATGACAGTACCGGTTTCGTGGCAAACAACCACGTCGCCAATCTCAAGGATACCGTTGCCCCATTCGCAGGAACGGGGCTGGCCTACAGTCAGAACTACGGCTCCAACGCGCTGAATGCTTCCGGCATCATTTTGCCGGCGGTGGACACCTAACGATAGCGGGATAGGGGGCGGCTATCATAGCGCCCCCATCCAGGAAGGAGCAAACATGATTCCACACTGGCGACCGCACATCATCGAGGTGCCCATCACGGTCACGCTGGACGCCTATACCGCCGAGGACGTGGTAGGCGGGCTGCTGACCAGCGACGAAATCCCGCAGCTTAGCGGCGGCGGGTACATCGCCTGGGTGCGGCTAGTGGACGATGCGACGCAGGCCGAGCCGTATGACCTATACGTGTTCAACAGTCCGCCCAGCACCATCGCCAACGACGCGGCCTGGGCACCGCTGGAGGCCGACTGGCTGAAGTTTCTAGGCCAGATCGATATCGCAGCGGCAGACTACAACACGACCGGCAGCGAGGCAGATTGCGCAATCGTGGCAGGCAAGGATGTTGTGACCGATGACTACATCTGGTTCGACAACCTGCCCAACAACCGGTTGTATTTCTATCTCGTGGCGAACAACAGCACGCCGGACTACGCGGACGCGAACGACCTGACGATGCACATCTGCGTGCTGACGATGTAGGAGGCTGCGCTGTGACGTTTACCTGGCTGGGCACGCTGGCGACTGACTTAGACAAGGTACGCTTCCATCTGGGAGATACCTCGTCGGACGGGTACTGGCTGCCAGACGAAACCATCACGGCGCTGATAGCAAGCGAAGGCAGTGTGGGCGGGGCAGTGATCGCCGGACTGAAGTACATCCTAACCCAACTGTCCCGCCCTGATTTCCGGGCCGACTGGCTGCAAGTGAGCAACGCCGAGGCGCGCAAGGGATATGAGATGTTGCTGTCTGAGAAGCGACGCGAGTTCGGCGTGGCGGCCATCAGCGCGACCGTGACCCATGTGTATCGGGCGGACTCGTTGGCGACGGCGGAGCCGGACTATAGCGATGGCGCGGTGAGTGTCGATGATGAGTAAAACGCTGGTCGTCCTACTGGTGTTGCTGGCATCGGCCATCGCAATCGTCGCCACTGCGCAGGAGCCGGAGCCGTTCTATGCCGTCGCGCCGGTGCAGGTCGAGATCGAGGGCGGTGAGGGCTATGGGGAGCAATGGAGTTACGACTGCTATCCGAGCGCGCAACCGGCGGGGCCACACCGGATGACCGTCTATTTCAACACGCCGAATGGTATGGCAATCTATGCCTGTGATCTGGTAGGGCGTGTGGTTATACGCCCAGTTGTGCCGTTCATGGGCCTCAGACCAGCTGGGCTGTTTGAGGCATCATCGCCGGAAGGAAGCGGCGCATGATCACCAACGGGGCGCTCGGCTACATGAAGTCCGTAACAGGCAAGTTCCTGACAGACACCTGCACCATCGAACAGCGCAGTTTGGCGGTGGGCGAGTTCGGGCAGCCTGTCGAGGCGTACACGGTGGTGAGCACGAGCGTCGCGTGCCGGGTCAACCTGTCGCAATCGGGCCTGCGCGCCCAGGCCGAGACGGTAGCGGGCCGCGAGGCCATCGGGGAAGTGTACCGGCTCATCTGTCCGGCGGGCACGGCGCTTGAGGCTGACCAGCGCATCACGCTCAGCAGCGGGGACGTGTACTATGTGGTGGACGTACTGCTGAACCGCACAGATGAGACGGATACGCAGGCGACTATCGTGAGGGTGCGCGACTGATGGCCGAGGTCGAGTGGAGCTTCACCGTGGATAAGAAGGTGCTTGAGCAAATCCGGCGCAATCTGCCGGAGAATATCGGGCGCTTTATGGACAAAGAAGCCGAGTTCGTGGTGAACGACATCAAGCAGAGCTTCGGCACGTCGCCCGCGCCGGCCAACGAGCCGCCCGGTGTGGATACGGGCAACCTGCGCAATAACATCGGGTGGGAGCGCGACGGCAACGAGCGGCGGCTCATCACGGCGGGCTCAGAGTATGCCGTTCCCCTGGAACTGGGCAGCACGCGGCATGGCTTCGTGTGGCCCTTCATGAAGCCGGCGCTGGTGCGTGAGGAGCGCGTGTTTGCTGAACACGCCCGCCAGGAGGGGCTGGTCAAGTGAGCGAGACGGCCATCGCAGCGGCGTACCGGGCGGCTGTGGACGCGCTGCACGCAAAGGCGGGCGTCTGGGGCGACCGCGTGTATTCGGACGTGGTGCCGCATGGCGCAGAGTACCCGTATGTGTGGGTGTTCTGGAGCGGCGGCGGTGAACTGAACTGGCTGCAACGGCGCGACGCGGCGGTGGTGCTGACTGTCGAGTGTATAGCGGACGACCTGAGTACGGCGCTCGCCGGTGCGCAGCAGATCGCCGAGACGCTGAACGACAAAGGGACGCAAGACCACGAGAGCACGTCGATCAGCGGCGGAACGTACTGGGAAATCATGAGCATCACCGAAGAGGATGCGGTGCATCTGTACACGCCCTACGCAGGGGCTATGCCTATCTATCAGTGTGGGGCGCGCTATCGCCTCATCATGGAGGAACTGTAACAATGGCACAGTACGCAGACAATGACATCTACCTGGACATCGACGGCACGGCGGTTAGCTCCTACTTCAAGCGCGTATCTCTAGAACCAGCCATCGAGACAAACGATACGACCAGCGGCAGTGGGACGGACTTCCGCTCGCGGGCGGTGGGCCTCAAGGACTACAGCATCACTATCGAGGTGGCCTACGATACCACCGACATTGCTACGCAACTGCTGCTGTTCAAGCCGGGCGCGCACACCGTGACGTATGGGCCGGAAGGCAACGCGGCGGGTAAGCCGAAGCACGTGCAGTCGTTCATCTTCACGGGCGCGCCGTTTGAGGTGAATGTGGAGAAGACGCCGGTCGTGTTCTCAGTGTCGGGCGAGGGCGCGGCTGCCCCGACGACGGACATTTTCAACGGCGGCGTGTGGGCATAGGTGGCCTATGAGCGACAAGCCGGAGTTTGACTTCACGCGGTTCAGTTGGCGCGACGCGAAGGCCATCACCCGTCTGCAGGCGAGGGCGGCGCGCGTTGCCGCCCTGCTTGAAACCAAAGAGGCGCTGCTTGACCGGGCCGCTTTCGATAGCGCCCTTGATGAGCAGGACGCCATCTTTGAGGAGTTGCAGGGCTACATCACGCGCGTGTTGGTAAGCGTGCCGGCGGACTGGCTGGTACCGGGCGCGCCGGATGCCCTAGACTGGACAGAGCCGGCGTCGCTGGACTGGCTGCGCGGGTCGGCGTTTGGGCAACTGCAGACGATGATGGCCGAGGCGTCCAAACCCGAGGCGGTGTCGGGAAACTAGGCACGGCGCTCATACTCAAGCGCCGCTTCCCTGAGCAGGTCAGGCTCGATGCCGATGAGCAGTGGCGCGTAACGCGGGTGCGGGTGTGTGAGCGCCTCCACATCACGCCAAGCCAGTTCGAACAGATCGCCTATCCCGACCTGTGCGACTTCCTGGAAGTGTGGCGGGCCGATGAAGACGCAAACAAGAAGGGCTAACTGATGGCTCTCGGCGGCACGCAAGTAGCGGCCATGTTTGGCGTCCTGGAACTCAAAGACAATATGTCTGCGGGCCTGGACAACGCCATGAACAAGATGCACGAGCTCATTTTGGCGCACTACAGCCGCACGCCGGACGGTTCTAGCGCGGTCACGTTTGATGCTGAGGAGATTTGGCGGCTGGTCACGGTGCGCGCGTGTGAGCGCCTGCACATCACGCCGGACGAATGGGAAGCGATGTCCTACGCGCAGCAGTGCGACTTTCTGGAGGTGTGGCGGGCTGACGAGGTTATCTCTACTGACCGCCGCCGGAACCCTAAACTATCGCGTAACCGATAGGGAGTGACAGCGTGCAAGGGATTAAAGTAGCCTCGCTGTTTGGGGTGATCGAACTCAAGGACAACATGACCGCCGGGCTGAAGAAGGCCGAGGGCGGCTTGCAGACGATGGGTAGCAAGCTGGGCGCGGCGGGCGCAAATGTCCAGAAGTTCGGCGCGCGGATCACGCTGCTGACCGCGCCGTTGGCGGCTGTCGGGGCGTACAGCGTCAAGGCGGCGATAGACTGGGAAACCGCCTTTGCCGGCGTCATCAAAACCGTTGACGCGACCGCGGAGGAGTTGGACTTCCTGGAACGCGGGCTGCGCGACTTGGCAACCGGGCGCACAGGCAGCCCGGTCGCTGGCTTGGCAAACGCGGCGGTCGAGTTGGCGGGCGTGGCCGAGGCCGCCGGGCAGTTGGGCGTGGCGACGGGGGACATCCTCAAGTTCTCCGAGTATATGGCGATCCTGGGCATGGCAACCAACGTCACCGCTCAGGAGGCGGCGGTGCTGACGGCGCAGTTCGCCAACATCACCGGCATGGATATGCAGAACGTAGACCAGTTCGCCTCGGCACTGGTCTGGCTGGGCAACAACGCGGCTACGACTGAGGGCGACATCCTGGCGCTGAGCCAGCGCATCGCGGTTGCGGGCACGGCGGCGGGACTGGCCGAGCCGGAGATCATGGGACTGGCAGCGGCGGCGCTGTCGCTGGGCTTCGCGCCGGAACGGGCGGGTACGAACCTGAGCATGTGGCTGCTCGATATCGTGCGCATCGTTGGCGAGAACAAGGAAGACCTGCGAGAGTTCGCGGCTATCGCCGGGATGGACACGTCGGGCTTCAAAGAGTTGTGGGAGGCTGATCCGAGCGAGGGGCTGTTCAGGTTCCTTGATGGACTTAACAAGCTGCCCGACGAAAAAAAGTTCAAGGTGCTGGATCGCTTCGGGTGGACGGCAGGCACACTCGCCCCACTGCTGTTGTCGCTGGCCGATAATACCGAACTGATCCAAACCATGACAGAAGGCGCGACGATTGCCTGGAACGAAAACACCGCCGCGATGGAGGAGGCTGAGAAGCGAGCCGAAACGACGGAAAGCAAGATTAACGAACTCAAGAACCGCCTGAACGAGACGGCGATTACCATTGGACAATACCTGCTGCCCGTTGTCGCCGACCTTGCCGAGGACTTCGGCACTACCGCCCTGAAGATTGACGAGCTTAACCGCGAGACACTGAAGATGGGCATCTACATGGCAGGGGCGCTCATCGCGCTCGGCCCGGCTGTAACGCTCATCGGTACGCTGATGAAAGTGGCTGGCGGCGCGGCCTCGGCGGTGGGCTTCCTGGGCCTGTCCGCGTCAGGGCTGGGGATTGTGCTCGGCGCGGGTATTCTGCTGAACTTCGAGGAGTTTGCCGAGCACTGTTACAACCTCAAGAAGGCCATTACAGAAGGCGACTTCCTGGGCGCGTTTGAGAACTTTGTCAATCTTCTTATCGACATCCCTGAAGGCCTCGCCAACAAGCTGGGCGATATGATCGGCGTGGATGTGCAGGCAGGCCTCGAAGCCTATTACGGCGCGTGGAACAACCTGAAAACAATCATCGACGCGCTGCCGGGAGCGATCAACGCCTTCTTTGATACGCAGCGCACCTTTACTCTGCCGGGCGACGTGATCGCGCTACATTTCACCTGGAAAGACATCTTTGACAAAATCACCTATCTGCCCGAAAAGGTCTACGGCTTTCTAAAGGCGCTGGATAGCATCAAGGTTCCGGCATCGCTCAAGGAATTGTGGCAGGTATTCAGTGATATTGCGGGGTGGATTGACAAGGTTGCCCACACTGGCTTTGGCGGCGGTGGCTCAATGCCCTATGAGTATGAGGGGCATTGGGGCGAGGGGGGATATGGACAGTATCACCAAACCCGACAGCACGGCGGCCCGGTTCAGGGCGGGCGCCGCTATCTGGTAGGTGAGGCCGGCCCTGAGATGTTTGTGCCCCATGCGTCCGGCATGGTAGTGCCTAATCATGCGATGGGTGGCCAGACCATCGTCATTCAGGCCGTGTACGTGCAGGACGAAGACCCGCAGCGGTGGCTTGACCGCCTGACCGACGCGGCGCGGATGCGCGGCTCGCAAGTCGTGCCGGTGATGTAGCATGATCGCGGCCAACGTCTACATAGACTGGGACGCGGATGGGGCGTTCACCGAGACGGACGACGACATCAGCGCCTATGTGAAGGGCGTGTCGTGGAAGGCGGGCATCTGGGACCGCACTAGCAACGTCGCGCGGGCCGGGCGCGCCAGCATCACGCTGACCAACCTCGACCGGCGCTTCTCGCCCGACAACACGGACAGCCCTTACTACGGACGCTTCAAGCCGAACTTGCCCATTCGCATCGACGCGACGGACGGCCTGACGGCCTGGCCAGTATTCCGGGGCGTCATCACCGACTTCAACGCGGATAGCGGCGACCTGGGCCGACGCGAGGCGCGCATCAGTGCCGAAGACCTGGTAGGCGTGTTGAGCCGGACGCGCATCAGCTTGCCTATGCGCTACCTGCTGAAAGGCGACGCCGCACTGAAGCTGGTCACATCCGCCGTGTTCCGCAGTGCGCGGGCAACGGGTACTGTGACGATAACGGCTAACCCAGGCGACGGCGAGACGCTGACCATCGGCGATACCGTGTACACCTTCGAGACGGGCGCGCTGGACGCGGCTTACAAGGTAAAGGTGGGCGTGACGCCGAGCGCGACGGCGCTGAACCTGGCAGCGGCCATCAACGCGGCGCAGACGGCCACTGAGTTCGGCTATGGGGCCGACACGGTGTACGGCGCGGATACGATCAAGCACCCGGACGTGTCGGCGGTATCTGAGGGGCTTGGGGGCGCGGCGGGCGGCAGTACGAATATCGAGCCGACGGACAATCTGAACTATATCGCTATCGGCAGGGAACCATCCGGGAACACTATCGTAGTGGCACAACAGTTTAGAATAGATGCCGGTACTCTTGTTGAGATTCAATTTTATATTCTCACAAAGACGGGCAACCCGGGCACGCTGACGTGGGAAGTACGCGATGAGGTAGGTGGCGCGCCTGGCAACATCCTGCAATCTGGCAGCTTTGCGCCAGCCGAAAATCAATGGAATGTAATAGCTGTTGCATCGGGCGTTTCGCTCTACGCTGATACCAATTACTGGATTGTTTTACGCTGTACGAATACGCCGAGCACTTCAAACAACTATTGGCGCTGGCGTTATGGAGATACCGTCTATGCCGCCGGCGTATGTGCGGATAGTTATAATGGGGGAGCTTGGGTTTTTTATCCGCAGCTAGATCAGTCCGTCCGCATCACCACCGGCGAAATCACCGAGGCGGATGTCTTCCTGACCGCTGTGGCGCGCGGGGCGTGGGGCAACAGCGTCGGCCTGGCGACGGACGCGGGCGACATTGCCCTGAGCGCGGCCACGCTGGAAGGCGGAGCGGACGGCCCGGCGGGACTGTTCGATTACGAGGCGAGCACGGTCACGCTCGACGAGATCGGGGCGACATGGGGGCAAGATCGCACGTCTGGTCTGCGCGCCATTCAGGACGTGGTAGACAGCGAGGGCACGGCGCTGTTCTGGGCAGCGGGCGATGGTACGCTGACCTTCAAGAACCGCGACTGGCTGTTCACACGCCAGGCTGAGGCGGCGAACCTGACACTCGATGGCGAGATGCAGCAGGCCAACGTCTCGGTGTCGCTGGCGGACATCACCAACCGCGTGACGGTGCGCTACCGCCCGCGCAACACGCGCGCCACGGGCATCATCGCGCAGTCTACCGGCATCGTCTCGGTGCCGGGCACGGGGCTATCCGGCTCGTCGCTGGTCAAGAATGAGCGGCACAATCAGAGCGACAACCTGCCCAACCCGGATAACACGGCGTTCGCCCGTCTGTCCTATGTGGATACAGAAACGGGGCAGGTCATTGGTGCTGAAGACCTGACGTTGCCGCTGGTGGCGGGCACAGATTTCACCGTCAACGACTCTGGGGATGGTACGGGCTTCGATTATACAAACAGCAAACGGGTACTATTCAGCGTGGCGGCGACGGGCAGCGGCGTGGACGTGACCATGCAGAACTCGGCGATGGGCACGCTGTACGTCAAAGACCTGCAGGTGCGCGGGACGGCCATCATCCAGTACGACCCGTTGGACGTGACTGTTGAGGATACGACCAGCATCACCAACTACGGGCTGCAGGAGACCACATTCGGGCTGCCCTTCACGGCGACGAACACGCACATGTTTGCGCCCATCCTGGCGCGCTACCTGCTGCGCCGCAACGCGAACCCGACGAGCTACCAGGAGCCGCTATCGTTCCGCAACGTGACGGAAGTGGACGGCACGAACCTGTACAGCCTGGACATCGGAGACATTCTGGACGTGACCGAAACGCAGACAGCCATCAGTGGGAGGCGGCTACTGATTACTGGCGTTGGCGGCTCGATAGGGCAGGGCAACGTCGCCACGCTGCAATGGCATACCTGGCGGCTGGACGATGCGACGTATGGGATTTGGGACGATGACACGTTCGGCACATGGGATAACTGTGTATGGAGCATCTAGCCAATGGCCTATAGCGTACTTCCAACCGTTAGCGCGGGCGAGACGATCAGCAGCACGGATTGGGGCAATGTCGTCAAGGCGAACATCGAGGCGCTGAAAGACCCGCCGAGCCACGAAATCGAGCGCGACAACACGGCGCTCTACAGCACCAACAGCACATCGTTTGTCGCCATCGACAGTACCAATTTCAAGGCGACTATCACCACGACGGGCGGGGACGTGTGGGTGCACATGACGATCACCATCCATGCAGATAGCGCGACCTCCCGTCGCGTGTTCTTCGACCTGAGCGTTGATGGCGGCGCGGCGCTCTACGAGGGTCAGGGCTACGCCAGCGGCTATGCGGGGGCGGCAGTGCTGACCACCGTGGCGCAGATTGTGAACCTGGACTGGCTGATCAGCGGACTGGCGGCGGGACAACATACCTTCGCGCCGATGTATAAAGTGGATGCGGGCACCTGTTATGTGCATTCGGATACATCTGACGCAACGGCGACGAATGAGAATCCCGCCATCCTGTGGGCGCGCGAGGTGAGCTAAGGCAGTGGGTGGCCCGTGCTGCGCGCCCGGCGGGGAGCGCGCGGCGGTATGAGCGCCTGACACGGGCCTGAGCAGAGTATAGCACGGTGGGAGGGATAGCGCGTGGAATCGGCAGAACTCATCGTCGGGTCAGTCGCAGTACTCCTGGGCAGCATCGGCCTGGTAGCGCGCTATCTGCTGGCGCGTCTCATCAGGCTGGAACGCGATAGTGAGGCACATCGCAGGGCCGACCTCAAGGCGAAAGATGAGGAACTCAGCAAGCTACGTCTGCGTGTGGCCGACCTTGAGGAGCGGGCCAAGCGCGTCCCGATACTGGAGAGCCAGGTGAGCACGCTGCTGGCCGAGATGAGCACGTTGCAACAAAAGGTGCGCGACCTGAATGAGGCGCTACAGGCAGCACTTGACCGCGAGGCGCAGTTGGTGCGCGAGAACGGCGACCTGCGCGAAGAACGAGACAGACTGCGCGCCGAAAAACACGACCTGGAAACGGCTAAGGCGGCCTATGAGCGGGCGCTGCAATTGGTCGGGGCGGAGCGCAAGTCGGTTGGCGCGGAGCCGGGCGAGACACGGGAACTGGAACCGGAACGGGCGGGGGAGGCGTAGCATGGGCAGGGGACTGGCGCTATTGGGTATCCCATTACCGAACAAAACAGATTTGACGTATCTGCTGCGCGACGAATTCACGACTGCCGAAGGCCCGCCGCTGTCCTCGCCGCGCACCTGCGAGCCGGGGCCGGGGACGCTGACGCTGGTGCAGACAGAGGCAGATCTCAGTATCAGCAGTGGAAAGCTACAAATTCCGTTAGGAACTATCGACACACGTGCAGATATAGGCTATGTGGGGCCTGCTGTTTCACGCGCTGCGGGTGCGCTGCTCATTTATCAGTTGAATCTTGTTAATATTTCATCTTTTTTATATTTTGGATTTAACTCTGCACAGGTTCTTGGTTGGTGGAACAGCAACTCTGCTAATGGATGGTATATTTCTGGTTTTGGTGCCGTTGAGCGAATAAGTAAAAGTACAAATCTACAGGTACCTCATTTAATAGTTGCGGCTACAGATTATCAGTTTGCATTGGTTTTACGATCTGTAGGGGCGCTTTGGTTCATAAAGGGAGGGGCATATACAAATTGGACGTTATGGTGGGTAGATGCATTAGATACATCCACGCCAGTATATCCCGCGCTTTCTAATGGTTCTGCACAAGGAACTCAAGATTATCTCCGCGTCCGCCAACTTCCCGCCCCGTTCGACACGGACTATGGCATCGCCGCGCTGGACGTGAATCCTGGTGTCTCTGGAACTTCGTACACAGTAGTTGCTAATGCCATCCACGACCTAATCGTGACCGCACCGAATCCGCTGGCAAATACCTGTGAGTTACGCTATCGCGTGTTGGATGATAACAACTACTGGACAGCCTACTTTGACGCGACGGGGGCGTTCAAACTGGATAGTGTATCGGGCGGCGTAGCGACCAACCGCATCAGCGTGGCAGCGGTGGCAACAGCGGGCAATACGTATACCATTCGCGTCATTTGTGACGGCACCAAGCACAACTGCTACACATTATCTGGCACGACATGGACGAAGCGTGGCAGCGAAGTGAACGTATCGCATCAAGATTCGCAGACGATGGTAAAGCCAGTGGCGGGTGTGGGCTGGACATTGGGCCGTCTGACAAGCTGGCCGCGCACCTCAGCAGCTTATGCAGAACTGGACAAGGTGTAACGATGACCTACCAAGCGAAAGTTCTCACGCCCTGGAAATGTGACGAAGGCCGTAACGATATGCTGGTCGCTGAGGAATATCCCGCCGCATGGACTGACCTCACCTGGCAGGCTGACCCGCACATTGGCGCGGACAAACTGAATCGGCTGATTGCGTTGGGCGAAGGGCTGTCTGAGGCGCAGGTCACGGCGCTACAGGCTGATACGCGGTTCGCCGTGCTCTGGCTGGCCGAGGTAGGCGGTGCGCCACCCGCTGATTTCACGCCGGAGCAAGTGGACACGGTGCGCGGCGAAGTGGCGGCGGTGCTGTCGCCTGACGTGGCAAAGCTGGTCACGGAGGACACGACCAGCCCGGACGCCATCACTGAGGCGGTGAAAGGGGCGGTGTTGCGCCCGCCCTGGGAAGCGGGGCTGAGTGTGGTGGCGGGCGCTGTCTACTACTACGCGGGCAATTTGTATGAGGTCATACAGGCGCACAAGACGCAGAGCGATTGGACGCCGAACATCGTGCCCGCGCTGTTCAAGCGGTACTACGAACCGAGCGACGATCCGTGGCCTTTTGTCGCCCCCACAGGTGCCCATGATAGTTACCCACTCGGTGCGCGGGTGCTGCACACTGGGCACATTTGGACGAGCCTAATCGACGCCAATGTCTGGGAACCTGGCACTGTTGGAACTGAAAACCTGTGGCACTGTGAGGACTGCGAGCCGCCCGCCGCTGATGAGTGGGCGCCGTGGGTAGCTTACACCATTGGGCAGCGCGTATTCTATGGCGGGCTAGAGTATGAGTGCCGACAGTCTCACACTTCACAGCCCGGATGGGAGCCGCCAAATGTCTTAGCCTTATGGCTTCCAATCTAGAACAGCCGCCCGCACCACTCGTGAGGGAGCTTGCTTCCCTTCGAGCTATTACACGAGGAACAGGCGATTACAATGTTCTCAGGCGCGTCGCCGCCACCGCGAGATAAAGGAATCAAGTGATCGGCATGGTAAACGCCATTCAAGTCGCAGTTGCACCACCAGCAGCGCCCATGTTGCGCTTCGTACTGGCGTTGAATGTCGTCTGCCGTATGTGTTCCCGCTGCGTTGCGTTTGCGAGCGCGGCGCACATGCTGAGACACGCGGCACAGCGCCCTGGCGCGTTCCGGGTTTGCCTGCCGCCAAAGACGCGACTTTGCAAGCCGCTTCTCCTTGTTGTTTTGGTACCACTGGCGGTTCTGGGAAAGCGTGCGCTCTCGGTTGTTCTCGTAATACTCACGGCGAGCCTTGCTACGCTGTTCTCTGTGGGATTCGTGGTAGCGCCTGGCCCGTCGGGCATTGTATTCCCTGTTCTCGTGATAGCCCTGTCGCCCCTTGGCAAGAATGGTCTCTCGGTTAGCATCGTACCAGGCGCGGTGAGTCTTTGCCCGCCGTTCTTTGTTCTCTTGCTTCCAGCGGCGGCTCTGCTCAAGAATGTGCTCCCTGTTGTTCTCATAGTGGCGATGGCGGCGGGCAGAACAGCAGGGGCGACATTGTGCTCGGAGTTTGCCTGTATCGGTGCGAAGAGGAAAGAACTCAGTTGTCGCAGGGTATTCAGTGCCACACTTCGAGCACCGTTTCAGGGGAATGGCGTTCATAGCATCCTCACTCATGCCAGGCTCACATATTGGGGGCAGCCAGGCGGTGTGAGTGCCGCTTTTCCCGTCGCGAACGGTAGGCTACCCGTACCCGTCTAGTATAGCACGTAGGGGAAACAATAGCAAGGAGACGAAGATGGAAACCGAACCGAAGCCTTTTTACCGCAGCAGAAAACTGGCCTACACCGTCGGGACCTTCCTGGCGGCACTGATCATCGCGCTACTGCCGACACTTGGCCTTGACCTGGAGCCGGAGACGACAGACATGCTCAGCGAGATGCTGGCGCTGGTCTTCGTGCTCGGCTTCCTGGCGATAACTGGCCACACGCTCACTGACATCGCCGCGCAGTGGCAGGAAGGCGTCAAAACGCAGACGTTGCGAGATGCGCTCAACGACCTGCTGGACGAGTTGCTGACGGACGAGTCAGAGGAGCCTCCGGTTGAGGTGGCGCTTGGCGACACGGCGAAATAGGCGGTCGCTGGCAGAAATGCTCAAGACTATCGCCCCGTTCGTGCGTCCGCGCAGACTTGTGGAGTGGCGCACGACGGGACAGTGGGAGGATTCGCGGACGGGCAAGATGCAACGCTGGCTGTGTCCGCACTGCGGCAAGCCCATCTGCGAGGAACGAGGCGGGGCGTATTCGTTTTTCCGCTGCCGCTGCGACAAAGCCTGGTGGCACCCGGAGGCAGAATGAGCTTCACACTACCCTTCTGGCGCGCAACGAACGCTGATCTCCCCTACCTATGCGCTATCTGCGGGCGTCCGCTCTACGGCGACATATGCAACGATCCGTATCACGCCAGATGTCTGGCGGCAAAGGTAGATGTCGAGCCGATTGATGGCTTGATCAAGGACGTGGTATTCCCATTCCGATATGTGGCGACTGATCCCATGCAGTCGTGCGTTGCAGAGCCGTTGGAGCCGGACGATATGCCACTGGAGGCGTTAGACGATGCGCCGAGTTCTCCGTAACATGGCTCTGACACTGCTGCTGGCAGGCTGCTCGTTTGTGGTGACGGTAGACGACAGCAGCTACCACGTCAGCGTCCAGCCACTTCCAGGAATCCCGGATTCCACGCTGGCCAGCACTCCAACGCCAACGGCGACGCTCACGCCACAGCCGACCGTTGCGCCGACGAGCACGCCGAGCGCCACGTCACCGCCCGTGAGCAGCCCCACGCCAACGCAGGAGGTCGCGCTGACGCCGCTTCCCACGCCGGTGCCGGGTGAGCCGAAAGCGTGCCTGCTCAAGACGTTCGGCTCGGCCATCAACGAGCGCACCGCGCCCAGCGCCAGCGCGCCGAAGACGGCCACCAGCCCCATCCCGGCAGGGAGCATTGTCAAGGTGTTCGAGTTCGCCAGCGTCGAAGGATACCTCTTCGCGCGCAACGAGTTCGGCTGGTTCGTGACCCGTCAGGGCACGACGTGGTGGGTGTATGGCGTGAGTGGGGCGACGGAGTTGTGCCAAGACGTTCCGGGCTGGCCGCCCGGTTTGGCACCGCCTGCCGATCTGGTGCGTGGCCTGCCGGGAGTGTGGGCCGGGCCAGGGGCGAACCGCGATGAATTGCTCCGCTTCGGAGCGCAGACGAAGGCGGCGGGTGTACAGCCCGCCGCCACCATTTACGGAGAACCGTACACCGCCGAGTTGCTGCTGGCGAATGGCTGGTTCGTGCTGCTGAGAGCAGCAGCAGTGGCCGATTGTCCAGATTTTGACATAGACCCAACAGTGAGCGCACAACGCTTCACTACGAGCGTCCTGGACGCTGTAGGCGTGCGCGCGCAGGCGATTGTGCTGGCCAATGAATGCGGCTGGCCGTCGGCGGAATGGACGCGCGACTGGATAGCGGCGGCGGCAGAAGTGGCGGCGGAGCGGGGCGTGCGGGCGCTGGTGCCGGTCATCTGGAATCCTGGCTCACCGGAGTTGGACTGGTTGCCGATACTGGCACCGGTTTACAAAAACGCTGACATCGTGCTGGCCTGGGGCGTGAACGTCTACCCGGCACGGGGGAATACGGGACTGGCGGTGCGCGACGGGTTTACAGCCTGGACGACGTGGCGCTACGAGATGTACCGTCACCAGCTGGTCGGAGTGCCGGTGATCGTCACCGAGTATGCGCGCGGGGACGGCAGCGAACCGCCAGATTTTGGAGACATCGCGGCGTGGTGGTCGCTGGCGCGCTACCAGGTGGACGTGGCGACGGCGTGGTATGTGAGCGGGCCGGCGGGGTTGGGACATTG
>JAOSJP010000008.1 GCA_027494015.1 Anaerolineae bacterium | reverse complement strand
GTCGAAGGCGCGGCGGTGCACCCAGCGGCTGTCCTCCGACTTGTTGGGATCGTCGGCGTAGCCGTAGTCGTTGAGCATGGCGATCTCGTCGCCCAGGTAGATCAGCGGGATACCGCCCGCGCTCAGAATCACCGCGTGGATCAGCGCGATGCGGCGCAGGGCCAGCTCGCGGTAGCGGTCGTTGCCCGTCTCGTGGGCGTGCTCCAGCCCGGCCAGCGACGCGCCCATGCCGGAGATGCGCATATCCCGCGTGCGCGGGTTGTAGTTGAAGGGCACCCCCCGCGCGAAGCTGCCGGGGAATTTGCCAGTGTAGAAGGCGTTGAGGAACTGGCGGTGATCGAAGCCGTTGATGCCCAGTTCCCAGGCGTCCTCGTCGGCGAACGTCCAGCCGATGTCGTCGTGGCAGCGCACGTAGTTGACCCACGTGCAGCCTTCTGGCAGGGCGAAGCGCTTCTGCATCGAGTGGTGCAGGAGGGCCACGCTGCGCGTCGCCAGCGATTCCCACAGCAGGGCCATCAGCGTCGGGTTGTAGGAGATCGGCGCTTCGCCGGGGCTGATGTAGCGGGCGACCTCGGCGGGGTGGACGATGGCCTCGGACTTGAAGAGCAGCGCCGGGGCGACGACGCGCGCCAGGGCGTTGAACGCCTGGATGACTGTGTGCACCTGGGGCAGCCCCTCGCAGGGCGTGCCCATCTCCTTCCAGATGAAGGCTACCGCGTCCAGGCGCAGCACCTCCACGCCGAGATTGGCGATGAAGAGCAGCTCGCCGAGCATGGCGCGGAACACGTCAGGATTGGCGTAGTTGAGGTCCCACTGGAAGTTGTGAAAGGTCGTCCACACCCAGCGGTCAATTTCCGGGCGGTAGGTGAAGCTGCCCGGCGCCTGCTCCGGGAAGATTTCGCGCAGGTGCCGTTCGTACTGGTCGGGCAGCGCCCGGTCGGGGAACATCAGGTAGTACGCCTGGCAGGTCGGGTCGCCGGCCAGGGCCTTGCGCGCCCAGTCGTGCTCGTCGGAGGTGTGGTTGAAGACGAAATCGAGCACCAGGCTGATCCCTCGGCGCGCAGAGCGGCAGCCAGGTCGCGCAGCTCGGCGGTTGTGCCCAGGCGCGGGTCTATCTCGCGGTAGCTGCTGATGGCATAGCCGCCGTCATTGTTGATCAGCGGGGCAGCGGAAGAGCGGCATCAGGTGCAGGTAGGTCAGGCCCAGCTCCTTGAAGTAAGGGATGCGGGCGCGCACGCCGGCCAGGTTGCCAGCGAACAGGTCTACGTAGCACACGCCGCCGACCATCTGCTCGCCCTGGAACCAGCGCGGATCGGCCTCGTGCGCCCGGTCGAGCGCCTTGAGGTCGGCGGGACGCTCCGCATAGAGGCGCGCCGCCGCCAGCAGAATCTGCTCCAGGTGGTAGAAGAAGTCGTAGCGCGCCCCGTAGAGCGCGTGCAGGGAGCGGAAGGCTGCCGGGAAGTGCTGCGCCAGCCGCGCGCTGAACTCGTCGCGCGCCGCGCCTTCCGGCAGCAGGGACAGGGCGCGCGGCAGCAGCCGTTCCAGGGTGATGGTCGCTTCTTTGCTCCAGTCCATACCTGGCTAGTTCCCTTGCGGCGCGAATTCGCCTGTCTGACCGGGTGAACCGCCTCGACCCCCCTCTCCATGTTTGGAGAGGGGAAAACCGAGCGCAGCGAGGTGGGGGTGAGGTAAAGTTCTGGCGCGATAATACCGCCTGTCCAATAAGCAAAGGGCCTCAGCGCAGCACCGGCCACGTCTCGCGGCGCAGGTAGTCGCGCAGAATCTGCGGCGTGTCCGTGAAGTCTACGAACGGCTGAGCCAGCAGCTCTTCGATTGGCTTGAAGGCAACGGCGCTGGCTTCCTCACCATCCGCGTGGAGCGTCCCGCCGGTGACGCGGCATTCCACAGCCAGGCCCAGGTTGTGCGCCAGGTCGCCGTTGGGAAAGCGGGCCAGCATCAGCGCCGTCTCGCTGTAAAGGCCCACTACGCGGACCGGCTCCACGATTAGTCCTGTCTCCTCGCGCACCTCGCGCACGATGGTGGCGGTGGTCGTCTCACCCAGATCGGCGTAACCGCTCGGCGGATGCCACAGCCCATCGTCGGTGCGCCGCGTGCATAGCAATTCGCCGTGCTCATTGGGCACCAGGCCCATGCCTCCTGGCAGGATCACCGCCGCGTGCCCGACCGCCGCGCGCAGCAGCGGGTAGTAGGGCGTCAGGACCGGCTCGGCGTAGACCGGCTCCAGCACAGCCTCGTCCGGCGACTCCAGGGCGGCGCGAACCATCGCCCGGTAAGCGGGCGGGAAGTGCGGCAAGGCTTCATCCACCGCCATCCAGGTGACAGCCAGCGTCTCGGCTCCGTCGGCGCGAATCTGCCCCCCGACCGGGCGCGAGACGACGCACGCCGTCCACTGCTGAACGCAGTCTCCGTTGGGATAGCGCAGGTTATAGTCGGGGTGACTGAAGACGCCGACCAGCCGCTCGACTTCGACGCGCAGGCCGGTCTCTTCCAGCGTCTCGCGCTCGGCGCAAGCGCGGATGTCCTCGCCCAGCTCCAATGCGCCGCCGGGCACGCTCAGCCAGTCAAAGTCGTAGCGGCGCTGGACGAGGATGCGCCCGGCCTCATCGAAGACCAGGTTGGTGGCGTAGACGAGATAGATGAGCCGGGGGCCGACGCGCTCGCGCAGCCACTTGACGTAGCCATCGGCCCGGCTGACGAATTCCTGTGTCACAGTCTGTCCCTCCCAGTATCAAACCCGCCCTCATTGTACCGGGCTGGGGGCCTTCTGTCATGGGGGCGCTGCGGGGCAATCGCATCAAACGTGCGCGGTGTTCTACCTCACCCCCTGGCCTCGCCCCGCTCGGCTTGCCCCCTCTCCGTCAACGGAGAGGGGGCGCCAGCGCGGGGGTGAGGTCAACCAGGACGCAGCAGAACAGCGCCCCTACCTGACAGGTTTTGTACGCACCCGTCGCGGCGATAAGCGCGATAAAGAGACTTCCGAAGTTTTCGAAAACTTCGGAAGTCTGGCGTTATGAGCGCCCCTCACTTTACCTCACCCCCAGCCTCGCTGCGCTCGGCTTGCCCCCTCTCCGTTGACGGAGAGGGGGCGGCGAGGCGCGTGAGCGCCGAGCGGGGGTGAGGTCAACCAGGGCGCAGCAGAGCAGCACCCCTACCTGACGGGTTCTGCGCGCACTCCTGCAGGGCAATCGCATCAAACGTGCGCGGTGTTCTACCTCACCCCCTGGCCTCGCCCCGCTCGGCTTGCCCCCTCTCCGTCAACGGAGGGGGCGGCGAGGCGCGCCAGCGCCGAGCGGGGGTGAGGTCAACCAGGACGCAGCAGAGCAGCGCCCCTACCTGACAGGTTTTGCGCGCACCCGTCGCGGCGATAAGCGCGATAAAGAGACTTCCGAAGTTTGCGAAAACTTCGGAAGTCTGGCGTTATGAGCGCCCCTCACTTTACCTCACCCCCAGCCTCGCCCCGCTCGGCTTGCCCCCTCTCCGTTGACGGAGAGGGGGCGGCGAGGCGCGCCAGCGCCGAGCGGGGGTGAGGTCAAGCAGGGCGCAGCAGAGCAGCGCCCCTACCTGACGGGTTTTGCGCGGCACACCAGCAGGGCAATCGCATCAAACGTGCGCGGTGTTCTACCTCACCCCCAGCCTCGCCCCGCTCGGCTTGCCCCCTCTCCGTTGACGGAGAGGGGGCGGCGAGGCGCGTGAGCGCCGCGCGGGGGTGAGGTCAAGGGGGGCGCAGCAGAGCAGCACCCCTACCTGACGGGTTTTGCGCGGCACCCAACCTTGACACTGCCGGGGCGCGCTGCTACAATTCCGGCACACTGGGGCGAGTACCCCCTTGCTTGCCCTGGTGTCGCGGGCCTGTAGCTCAACTGGGAGAGCGCTACAATCGCACTGTAGAGGTCAAGGGTTCGAGATCCCTTCAGGTCCACACCCGCCCGCCCGGATCGGCGGGCGTTTTGTTTGTGCGGATCGCCGGCGTAGAATAGCAACGGCGGTCGCACGCGCTCTCAAAACTGCTCAGCAGGGAGGAATGGCCATGCGCGCTGTGTTGCAGCGGGTGCGGAGCGGAGCCGTTCGCGTTGACGGGGAGATTGTTGGCGCGATTGAGCACGGCTTCGTGATCCTGGTCGGGGTAGGACATGGCGACAGTGACGCGCAGGCCCAATGGCTGGCGCGCAAGATCGCCGGGCTGCGCGTCTTCGAGGATGCCGACGGCAAATTCAACCTCTCGCTGCTGGATGTGGGCGGCGGCTGCCTGGTCGTCTCGCAGTTCACGCTCTACGCCGACGTGCGCAAGGGCCGCCGCCCCAGCTTCACCGACGCCGCCCCGCCACAGGTCGCCGAGCCGCTGATCGCGCGCTTTGCCGACATGCTGCGCCGGGCGGGGGTGCAGCGCGTGGCGATGGGCGTCTTCGGCGCGCGGATGCAGGTCGAGATTCACAACGACGGCCCGGTGACGATCTGGCTGGACACCGACGCGCTGCCGGCGGGCGAGGGCGAGGGCGCCCGGTGATCGGCGCCTGATTCCGCCCGCCGAGGGCGTACAGAACCTGTCAGGCGGGGACGCATCGAGAAGGTGACAAACTCCCGGAGTGAGCGAGGCTTCGGAAGTTCTTTGTGGGCGCAGATGCGGAGTCCTCTGATTCCGCTGCGTTTTCCCGGCGCAGCCTTGCCGAACGGTGCTACTTCCTTTATAGTTTTGTCTGCTCGCAGTATCAGCGCCGCGATCATTTTGCAGCAGTGCCGGATGGCGCGGGCGCGACGCTGCACATCCCTTTCCGTCCAGTCGAGCCAGAGGAAAACTCTATGCGTCTCCGAATCCAACGCTCTTATGCGCTGTGGCTTGTCGTCGTGCTGGCTGCCAGCCTGATCATCGGCTCGCAGGTCCTCGCTGCCAGGTCGAGCGCGGACTCGCCGGGCGCAGCGGGCGCTCCACAAGACGTCGCTCAGGCGGTGCCCACCCCAACGCAGGGCTTCGGGCCGATCATCACCGCGCCGCCGCAGCCCACGCCAACCCCTGGCGCGGCTCCCACTCAGACCTCCGCCGCAACGCCGCGCCCCTCGGCCACGCCTACCGTGACACCAGCCGGCTCGCTGACGCCGACAATCAGCCCCACGCCGCTGCCCACCTTCACCGCCGGGCTGATGGGCATCCAGATCAACCCGAACATGTCTGTGGACGGGTTCGAGACCATGCTCTGGCTGGCCAAGCGCCTGGGCGTGGAGTGGGTCAAGCTACAGTTCGCCTGGGACATCCTGGAGCCGCAGCGGGGCGCGCTCAGCCAGACTTTCTACAGCTATCGCGTCTTTGTGCAGCGCGCCAACCAGGAAGGCTTCAAGGTGATGGTCAGCGTCGCCAAAGCGCCGGACTGGGCGCGCGCCACTCTGGAAGAGGATGGCCCACCCCGCGACCCGGCGGACCTGGCCAGCTTTCTGACGCGCATGATGGGCGAGGTGCGCGTAGACCTCTATGGCAATTCGTACTTCTCAGCGATCGAAGTGTGGAACGAGCCGAACCTGCGCCGCGAGTGGAACGGCGGGACGCTGAGCGGCGCCGAGTACATGCGCCTCTTTGACGCGGCCTACAACGGCATCCGCGCCGGCGAGGGCGGGCACAGCGTCACGGTGGTGACGGCGGGCCTGGCCCCGACCGGCATCAACGACAGTGCTTCGGCCATTGACGACCGCGAGTTCCTGCGCCAGATGTACGCGGCGGGCCTGAACAACCCCGCCTACCAGAACATCGCCATTGGCGTCCACCCTTACGGCGCGGCCAACGCCCCCGACGCCCGCTGGTGCGGCCAGTCCGACTGCGGCGCGCCCGGCTACAACAATCACCCGTCGTGGTTCTTTCTGAACACGCTCGAAGACTACCGCGCGATTATGGAGCAGAACGGCGACGCGGGCCGCCAGTTGTGGGCGACCGAGTTCGGCTGGGGCACGTATGAGGGCTTCACCACCCAGGAGGGCGACCCCGCCCCGCCGCCAGACGACCCGCCGTACTTGCACTGGCTCGACCAGCGGACCCAGGCTCACTACATCATTCGCGCCTTCGAGATCGCCCAGAGCAAGCCCTACATGGGGCCGATGATCCTGTGGAACCTGAACTATTCGAACCAGGAGTTGATTGACGCCCGCGATCCGCGCGCTGCTTACGCGCTGCTGCGCGGCGGCGAGGACCCGCTGCGCCCGGCCTTCGTTCAGATCGAGGCCGCGCCCAAGCGATAGGGCGGCGCAGGGGCAACAATACGCCGATAGAACGCGGGTCCACGAACGAGTTGGCAGGCAATGGTCGAAGGCCCCCATCCCCGGCCCCTTCCCCAGCAAAGCTAGAGGAAGGGGTGAGCGGCTTGCCAGATCGTCCCCCTCTCTAGCTCGGCTGGGGAGGGGGATTTAGGGGGTGCGGCCCGCATAGCCGGGCTTGATTTGGTGCATATGGGGCGCGGCCCCCACTGGCTGTTTGAGGAGCAGGTATGGCAGGTCACAGACGGAACATCGCGCGGCTGGCGCTGATCATCGGGCTAGCCGCGCTGCTTGCCGGGGTCGCGCCGACGCCGACCGCCCGCGCGCAGACCGACGTGGACACAGTGCGGGCGGTCGTGCAGGGATGGCTGCTGCAAGCGCTGGGCAAGCCCGGCCTGATCCTGGTCGAGTACACCTTTTCCAGCACAAGCTGGCCGGATTCCAGCCTGGGCTGCCCGACGCCGGGCCAGGCGATCACGCCCGGTCTGGTGCATGGCTACCGCTGGAGCTTCACCTTCGACAACATGGTGCGTTACGAGGTGCACAGCGGCCTGGGAGGCACCCCTGCCGTGCTGTGCGGGTCGGTGAACATCGCGCCTGAAGTGCGCATGAGCACCTACGCCGGGCGCGACTTCTCAATTCTGGTGCCGGACTCGTGGCTGGTCTTCAGCACCGGCAGCGATGCTGAGACGCTCTTCGCGCCGGGGCCGTCCACCGACTGCGCGCTGCCGGGCATGGCCGTCACCGCGCTGGGGCGCGTCGCCGCCGGGGTGACGCCCGATCACCTGCTCGACGAGTACCTGACCGGCGCGGGCCGGGGCGACACCCCGACGAGCCGCCAGCCTGCCGGCACGGCGGGCCGCTCAACGCGCTACGAGACGCCCTGCGACGGCGGGACGCGTGGCTGGCGCGTGTCGGCCTTTGTGCAGCTTGGCAGCGCCTACCGCGTGCTGCAATGGGCGCCCGGCGCGGAATTCGACCAGTGGAACATTCGCTTCGAGAACATGCTCAGCCAGTTCAGCCCGGCGGGGGCCGCTGCTCCGGTGGAGAGCAGCGCCGATTCTGCCGCCGCTGAGCGCCCCGCCTTGCCGCTGGCCCTGCGCTTCGCCGGCGACGTGTTCCTCGGCGCGCTCAACGACGTGCCGGGGCGCGGCCTGACCACCGTGCCCACCTTCGACCGGCGCTACATCAGCTTCGCGCCGAACGGCCTGCTGCTGGCCTATGTGGACGTCAGCAACAGCGAGCTGCGCACCATGGACACCGCTGCCGGGCTGTCGCCGCGCCGTGTGGCGCAGAAGGTGGACGCGCGCTTCCCGCCCGCCTGGAGTGCGGACAGCGCGCGCATCGCCTATGTGAGCGGCAACGGCGCGCAGGAAGGGGCGGACGGCACGCTGCTCGCCCTTGACGCGGTGCCTGCCCTGGGCGGAGATGCCGAGCGCCTGGCGACCTTCACTTTCAACGACGACTGCGCCCTGCCCAGCGCCGATCCCGCCGATGATCTGATCGCGGTCGAGGCCGGGCCGGGCGACGGCCCGGCAGCGCTGGTCTGGCTGCCCGACGGGCGTTTCATCGTCTCGACGCGCTGCGCGGGCGGCTTGACCCTGATCGCTCCGGTGACCGGTGAGACGCAGCCGCTCGACGCCGACCTGCTCGGTGTGGCAATCGCGCCGGATGGGACGCGCCTGGCCGCGCGGACTGGCGTGGGCATCGCCGTGCTCGATCTGGCCAGCGGCGAGCGGGACGATCTGCCCGCCGACAGCGCTGTGCGCGCGTTATCCTGGGCAGCGGACGGAACGGCGATCCTCTACGCAACTGAGACTCTCGTGGATCAGGTGATGCTCGACGATCCGGCAGAGCGGGCGGGTGCTGAGACAGCCTTCGGGCGTTGGCCGATGGAAGTGGGCGTGTACGATCTGGCGCTCGTCCGCCTGAACGCGGCGAGCGGCGCGCAAACCCTGCTCTGGCGCGGGCAGGGGCGCGCGGTGGGGCGCATCGCCCCCGCGCCGGACGGCAGCGGTGTGCTGTTTAGCGTGGTGCCGAGCGGCCTGGCGCTGGTCGAGGCATTCCGCGCAGGCGGGGATGCGCTGGCCCTGCGTGCGGCCCAGCCGCAGCCGGCCCTCTACTGGCTGGCCGAGGGTGCGCCGAGCGCCGTGCTGCTGGCCTACGCGGGGCAGCCAGCCTTCGCGCCGATCACAGTGACTGCCCCCACGCCCTGATCGCCTGGGGCGTCCAGGACGACAGCGCGCTGCTCCACAGAAGAGGCAAGCCCGCACGGGTGACGCGCGGGCTTGCCCCTGTCGTCTGACTGTTATGACAAAATCGCTGCCGATTGCTACTTACTTGGCAATCGGCAGGTTTGTCAACTTGTCCCAGTCAGCCTTGGACACGAACTTGGTGAGGTTGCGGCCATCGGATGTCTTCGCCTGCAGGCCGTAACGGACCTGCCCGCCCTTCGTCTTGAAGGTCACGCGCTTGACACCCTTCTCATCAACCTTCACCTTCTGACGGATTTTCACATCATAGAATTCAATCGCCATTGTCATCTCTCCTTCTTATGGTCTCTTTCTAGCACCTGCGTAAGTGCATATGGCACCTTACGCTTGCCTATTGTACCACGATACGCGAGAAAGTGCACACTTTTTCCCTTCAGGTTCTCTCATGGCCCTCCTTGTCCTTCATGCAAGCGTCCTGTGATGCGCTTTTTCGGCGGTTTTTCCGGTCTGGACGGGGGTGCCATACACGCCCAGCCCAGCTAACTACCAGCATCAGGACACGCCCGTTTCGCCGCCTTCACCTTCTCCCGGCGGCGCAGTGACAGAACTCTTCTCTGTCGGCGAGGGCATTGCCGTCCGCGTGACTGTCCGCGTGACTGTCCGTGTGACCGTTCGCGTCGGCGTATGAGTCGCCGCAGGTGTTGCCGTTGTGGGCTGGGCGGTGAGGCTGGGCGTGCGCGTGCTGGTCGGCAAGGGCGGAGTGAAGGTGGCGCTGGGCGGCACCGGCGGCGGCGTCCGGCTCGCTGTGGGGGTGTTCGTCTCCGTCGGCGCGGGCGTCCGGGTTGGTGCCGGCGTATCCGTTGGCTCCGGCGTCCAGGTGGGCGGCGGCGCATCCCACAGCAGGGTGGGCGACGGGCCAGGCGTGTGCGTGGGCCAGGGTGTGACGCTGGGCGTTGACGACAGGCGTGGGGCGTCGGTGGCCGAGGGCAGCACGAAACGCGGCGTGGGAGGGAGGTCGGATTGCTTCTTGTCATCGCGCGCGCCCGCTGCCAACGCAATCACCACGACCGCAGCCGCACCGACCAGCAGGAGAATCAGGTAGCTGCCCAGCCCCAGCGGAGCGTCGCCGAGCAGGGCGCGTCGCCAGCCGGTGCGCGGGGGCGGCGTTGGCGGTGGCGCATAGACCTGGCCGGTGAGCTGCTGGTAAGCCTCCTGCGCCGCACGGTTGCCCGGCTCCAATTCCAGGGTGCGCGTCAGGCAGCGCACGCGCTCGTCACGATCGTCAGCGACGGTCGCCAGCCACATCCAGGCGAGCGCCTGCTGCGGGTCTGCTGCGACCACTTCTTCGAGCAGGCGGCGCGCATCCGAACGCTGGCCGGCCTGGGCCAGCGCAATGGCCTGCTGCAACTTCTCTGTGATCTCCGCGCGGCGCATAATCGTTCCCTCATCAGCCTGCGTTACCGACTATTGTATTCATCACGCGCCAACGCGAAAGTGGCCCCGCCTGGAGGTGCATCTCACGGCGAGGGGGCATTGCTTTGCTGCGCCCTTACCGGACACGTTTGCACGCACCCCTCCGCGCTACAGTCTTGCGCCCTCTGCGCAGCGTGTTATGATCGCCCCGATTGGTCGGTGAGTGCCAGTTGACCCCTCGAACTATGATCAATGGCCATACCGTTTCTGGCCGCTATCGGCGATCATTGAGGGTTGATGCCAAAATCACACTCGGTCAGTGCAGAAAGAGAGCCAGACATGACTACGGTTAGTGCAATCAACGTTGAGTCCCTGCTGGGGGCAGACGCCGAGTACCTGCTCGGTCACGTCAGCAAGACCATTTCCAAAGAAATGCTGCATATCCCTGGCCCGGACTGGGTGGACCGCATCTTCTTGCCGTCCGACCGGCCCACGCCTGTGCTGCGCAGCCTGCAGCAGTTGTTCGATCACGGGCGGCTCACCGGCACCGGCTACCTGTCCATCCTGCCGGTGGACCAGGGCATTGAGCACACGGCGGGCGCGTCCTTCGCCCCGAACCCGATCTACTTCGACCCGGAGAAGATCGTCGAGCTGGCTGTCGAAGGCGGCTGCAACGCCGTTGCCTCGACGCTCGGCGTGCTGGGGGCGGTGGCGCGCAAGTACGCACACAGGATTCCGTTCGTGCTCAAGTTCAACCACAACGAGCTATTAACCTATCCGGCCAAGTACGATCAGGTCTTCTTCGCCCAGATCGAGCAGGCCTATGACATGGGCGCGGTCGCCGTCGGCGCGACGATCTACTTCGGCTCCCAGGAGTCAACTCGCCAGATTGTCGAGGTCAGCGAGGCGTTCAAGGTGGCGCACGAGATGGGCATGGCGACTATCCTGTGGTGCTACACGCGCAACTCGGCCTTCAAGCACAACGGCGTGGACTACCACGTCGCCGCCGACCTCACCGGCCAGGCCAACCATCTCGGCGTGACCATCGAGGCGGACATCGTCAAGCAGAAGCTGCCGGAGAACAACGGCGGCTTCAAAGCCATCGGCTTCAGCAAATATCACGAGAAGATGTACAGCCAGCTCAGCAGCGATCACCCGATTGACCTATGCCGCTACCAGGTGGCCAATGGCTACATGGGCCGCGCGGGGCTGATCAACAGCGGCGGCGCGTCCGGCAAGGACGACCTGGCGCAGGCCGTGCGCACGGCTGTGATCAACAAGCGGGCGGGCGGCATGGGCCTGATCAGCGGGCGCAAGGCGTTCCAGCGCCCGATGAACGAGGGCGTCGAGATTCTGAACGCCATCCAGGACGTGTACCTGGATGAGAGCGTGACCATCGCCTAGGCAAGCACAGACCAGCCTTACCATGTCACAGGGGCAGCCAGCGCGCTGCTCCTGTTCGTTTGCGCGGGAGAGAACTCCATGCGCGTCAAGTTAAGGCTTCCGGGTGCGTGGTATATTCAGAATGCCCCTGGCCCCTCCCCGGTCTATACAAAGCCAGGGAGGGGAAAACGCCCCAACCAGCGGTCAAAGTCCCCCTCTCTAGCTCGGCTGGAGAGGGGGATTGAGGGGGAGAGGCCCGCGCAGCCAGGCTTAAATTGGCGCATATGGGGCGTAGGGCGATGCATCCCTACCCGCAGGACTGACTAGCACACGATGTCTGGCGAAGCTGGCAGCGTCCCCCGCTGTGCGCTATCCTCTAGGCGCTGATGACCCGTGCCGCCCTTGCAGCGAGAAACCCCGATGCTCGCCTACGAAGCCGTGATCGGCCTGGAAGTCCACGCTGAGCTGGAAACCGCCTCCAAGATGTTCTGCGCCTGCGCGGTGGTAGACAGCACGTCCGCCGCGCCGAACACGGTCGTCTGTCCCGTCTGCCTGGGGATGCCTGGCGTGTTGCCGGTGGTCAACCAGCGGGCGGTGGAGATGGGGCTGCGTGTCGGGCTGGCGCTCCATTGCACCATCCCCCCGTTCAGCCAGTTCGCGCGCAAGAGCTACTTCTACCCCGACCTGCCCAAGGGCTACCAGATCAGCCAGTACGAGTCCCCGCTGGCGGTCAATGGCTGGCTGGAGATTGACTTGCCCGACGGCGCGACCAGGCGCGTGCACATCCGGCGCGCGCATCTAGAAGAGGACACCGGTAAGCTCACCCACACCGACGGGCACAGCCTGGTGGACCTCAACCGCGCCGGCGTGCCATTGCTGGAGATCGTGTCCGAGGCGGACATGCGCAGCGCCGAAGAAGCCGAGATCTACGCGCGCAAGCTGGTCGCCATCCTGCGCTACCTGGGCGTCAACAGCGGCGACATGAGCAAGGGCGTGCTGCGCATCGAGCCGAACATCAGCGTGCGCCCGGTCGGCTCCAGCGAGTTTCGCACGCGCACCGAGATTAAGAACCTCAACAGCATCCGCAGCCTGGCCCGCGCCTCCGCCTACGAGATCGAGCGCCAGATCGCGCTCTGGGAATCCGGCGGACAGGTGCAGCAGGCAACGATGGGTTGGGACGAGGCGCGCCAGATCACGGTGGTACAGCGCGTCAAAGAGAGCGCCGACGATTACCGCTACTTCCCGGAGCCAGACCTGCCCGTGCTGGAGATCAGCCCGGCCTGGGCGGAGCAGGTGCGCGCGGACCTGCCGGAGTTGCCCGACGCCAGGCGCGACCGTTTCATGGGCCAGTTTGGGCTGAGCCGCTACGATGCCGCGGTGCTCGTCGCCGAGCAGGCCGTCGCGGTCTATTTCGAGCGGGCGGTGGCGGCGGGCGGCGATCCCAAGGGAGTCGCCAACTATCTGGCCGGCGAAGTCTTCCGCCTGATGAACGGCGAAGGCCGCGACCGGCAGGACATCGGCGCGATCCGGTTGACGCCGCAAGCCCTGGCCGCCGTGGTGACACTGGTCGGGCAGGGGACGATCACTCACGGCGTGGCCAGGCAGCTTGTGGAAACGCTCTACGCGGAAGGCGGCGACCCGGCGGCCCTGGTCGCAGCGCGCGGGCTGGCCCAGGTCAGCGACGCGGGCGTGCTGGGCGAGGCCGTCGCCCGCGCCCTGGATGCGCACCCCGGCGAGGTGGCGCGCTATCTGGCGGGCGAGGAGAAGCTGCTCAAGTTCTTGATGGGGATGGTCATGCGCGAGATGCGCGGTCAGGCCGATGCCCAGGTGGTGGCGCGCCTGCTCGCCGAGCAGCTTGCGCGGCGGCAGAGCGATCCGTGATTAGAACAAGCGTTCCGTTTCTGCTATAATCTGGACAATCTCTCGCTACGAGCAACGCCATAGTGCGGCTTTCCAGGAGGTCATCATGGCAGGGTATCAATATACAGTGATCATCGGCAACGTAGGGCGCGACCCGGAGATGCGCTACACGCAGTCGGGCGTGGCCGTGTGCAGCTTCAGCGTTGCCGTCAGCCGTCGCTGGATGGACAAGAACTCCAACGAGCAGCGCGAGAAGACGACCTGGTTCAAAGTCTCGGCCTGGCGGCAGTTGGGCGAAACCGCCAACCAGTACGTACATAAAGGGATGCAGATCATGGTCGCCGGTGAGGTGGACGCCTCTGCCTACGTGGGCCAGGATGGGCAGCCCCGCGCTTCGCTGGAGATCACTGCCCGCGACATTCAGTTCCTGGGCCGGCGCGGCGAGGCGGAAGAAACCGCCGGCGAAGCCCCGACGGAAGCCGACGATCTGCCCTTCTAGCGCGCGAATCGCGGGGGCAGTGCGGATTTGAGGCGCGACATTCCGTTGTAGGGGAGGGTTTCCAAACCCTCCCCTACAAGACCCGGCTCGCCCGCAGGGTGCCATGCGCCCGCTATGTTTCTGCGCATCGCACCGGGGTAGAATACGCATGAGAACAGTCGGGTCGAGGGGGTGTTCGCGGCTGTTTCGTGTGCGCAGGGCCAACCTGCCCGGAGGTACATCCTTCACAAGGAGGAGGAGCGCCTGACATGGCCGAACCGCAGCAACCCGCCCAGCGACGGCTCAGCCTGGAAATTCCCGCTGACCTCGCCGCCACCTACGCCAACTTCGCCATCATCACCCATTCGCCCTGGGAGGTCTTCCTGGACTTCGCCCAGATTCTGCCCAACGTGCCCAAAGCGCGCGTGCAGGTGCGCCTGGTGCTCACGCCGACCAACGCCAAGATGCTGCTGACCGCGCTGCAGGACAACATCGCCCGCTACGAGGATCAGCACGGCGAGATCAAGGTGCCGCCCCGCCCGCAAACGCTCGCCGACCAGCTTTTCGGCGGCGTCCGCCCGCCGGACGAGGGCGAGGGTGGGCCAGAAGACAAGGACTCCCCCCATGAATAACCTGGACATCCTCGACGCCATTGTGGAGGACATCCGCGCCCAGTTCGAGGCCAAGAGCGCCGCCCGCGACGCGGCGATCAACCAGTCGCGCGGGCTGATCCAGCACTGCGCCAACGCCATCCGCGCCGTGCACCGCCACGAGTGGGACGCCGCGCGCGCCCGCCTGGACACGGCCCGCGACGCCGCCAACGCCATCCGCGCCGTCGTGGCCGACTACGCCGACCTGTATCACAGCGGCTACACGCAGGACGCGCTCAAAGAATACGTCGAAGCGTGTGCCATCTACGCCCTGGCCCGCGACGAAGCCCTGCCTACGCCGCAGTCGCTCGGCGTGGAGCCGTCCACCTACCTCAACGGGCTGTGCGAGGCGGCCAGCGAGCTGCGCCGGCAGATTCTCGACATCCTGCGCCGGGGGCACTCCGGCGAGGCCGAGCGCCTGCTGGCGGCGATGGACACCATCTACGGGGTGCTGATCGGCTTCGACTTCCACGACGCGATCACTGGCGGGCTGCGCCGCCGTGTGGACGCGCTGCGGGCTGTGCTGGAGCGCACGCGCGGCGACGTGACCAGCAGCGTGCGCCAGGGGGCGCTTCAGGCGGCGCTGGCCGACTTCGAGCGGCGCATCGGCCTGGAGGCGACGACCTTCGGCAGCGCGGAAGCTGAGTTCAGCGACGACGAGGGAGACCCGGCCTAGCGCCGCGCCTGACACCCGACGCACCCCGGAGTGGTAACGAATCGGAGAATGTGCGCCGGGTGCGCGTGGGGGAGCTATCGGGTGCGCGTCATGATGGGGGTAGCAGCGCATCCCATACTGGGGACGGCGCGATCAGCATGAGCAGGCAGGGAAGACCATGCCATCCATCCAGCGATTCCTGATCAAGGAAGGCCCGAACGCGGGCAAGACGGTCGAGCTGGCCCATTTCCCGTTCACCATCGGGCGCGCCCGCGACTGCGACTACGTGCTGGACTCGACGGCTATCTCGCGGCTGCACGCCCGCTGCACCAGCGATCACCAGAACATCTACCTGGAAGACCCCGGCAGCACCAACGGCACCTTCGTCAACGGGCGGCGACTGGCTCCTGGCGAGCAGTATCGGCTGCGCGCAGGCGATGAAATTACCTTTGGGCAGGTGTGCGTCTGGGTTTTCGACGACCCGGCCACGACCGCGCAGATCGCCGCAGTGCGGCTGCCCCGGCCCGGCCTGAAAATTGACGAGGCGGCGGCGCGGGTCATGGTTGGGGGGACGCTGCTCTATCCCCCGCTCAGCCCCAATCAGTTCGCGCTGCTGGCGTTGCTGGCGGCCAACCCTGGGCGCATCGTCACCCGCGACGAGATAGTGGACGCGGTGTGGGGCGCGGGCGTGGAGGTCAGCGACCAGACAATTGATGCGCTGGTCAGCCGCTTGCGGCGGCGGCTGCTGGAGGCCGATCCGGATCACGACTACATCATCACGCGGCGCGGCTTTGGCCTGATGCTCCAGAATCGCTGACGGCGCACGCTGCATCTCATACTATTCGCGAGATCGCGCCTTACCCCAGCCTCGCTGCGCTCGGCTTACCCCCTTTCCATGCATGGAGAGGGGGTGGCGAGGCGCGTTAGCGCCGAGCGGGGGTGAGGTGAAGTGAAGCGCCACACCAGACCTACCTGAATACCTATCCACCTCTGAAGGATCGCCCAGTGACGCCACCCCCCACCCTCCTGCTCGCTTCCGGGTCGCCCCGCCGCCGCGAGCTGCTGCGCCTGACCGGGCTGAGCTTCGCCACGACCAGCGCCGACATTGACGAGACGCCGCTCTCCGGCGAGTCGGCGCGCGCCTACACCATCCGCCTGAGCCAGGACAAGGCGCGCGCGGCGCTCGCTGCCGCTGCCGGGCACGCGCTGGTGCTGGCCGCCGATACCACCGTCGCCGACGGTGAGGCCATCCTGGGCAAGCCCGCCGACGCGGACGAGGCGTGGGCCATGCTGCGCCAACTGCGCGGGCGGGCGCACCAGGTCTACACGGCGCTGACGGTGATCCAGGTGGCGGCGGGGCGGGCGATCACCGACATCGCCGTGACCGACGTGCCCATGCGCCCCTACAGCGACGACGAGATCGCCGCCTACATTGCCAGCGGCGACCCCTTCGACAAGGCGGGCGGCTACGCCATCCAGCACGCGGGCTTCCGCCCCGCCGCGCTGACGAGCGGCTGCTTCGCCAACGTGGTCGGGCTGCCGCTGTGTCACCTGCTGCGCGTTCTGCGCTGGTTGGGCGTGGAGGTGCGCGCCGATGTGCCGGAGCGCTGCCAGGCCCACTTCGCCTATGCGTGCGATGTCAGCGCGGCGATTCTGGCACAGCCAAGTCCGGGGTGAGGTTACGCAGGAGCATATCCCCCAGGCGCTCCCGCAGACTTCCGAAGTTTCCAAAACTTCGGAAGTCTCAGAGAGACGTCCCCTCTCTTAAATCGCGTACACGTCGTGGTCTTTGGCCAGCGTCACCGGGCCGGCGAACGCCGTGCGCGCCTCCGCGATCAGCGCCTCAGGTTCGGCGTCGCCCACCGGGTAGTGCACCAGCGCCAGCCGCTGCGCGCCAGCCAGCGTCGCCACTTCGCCCGCCTGCGCCGCGCTGGAATGGCCGGCGCCTTCGCCCGCCGCCTCGTGCAGCAGCAGGTCGGCGTCGCGGGCCAGGGCGATGATGTGGGGAATCGGCTCGGTGTCGCCCGAATAGCTGATCACCTGGCCGGACGACCTGACCTCCACGCGCAGCCCGATCGTCGGGATGAAGTGCCGGGTCGGCCAGGCGCGGATGCGGAAGTCGTCGCTGTCCAGCAGGGGCGCGTCCGGCTGCTCGGCCAGGCGATGGACGCGCACTTCGAAGAAGTCGGGCCAGGTGTTGACCATGAAGGCGTCGAGCATGTCTTCGAAGCGCTGCATGCAATGGTGCAGCCCGTAGACATCCAGCGGCCTGCGCCGCCCCACCAGCCACAACTGCATCAGCAGGATGGGCACGCCGTAGACATGATCGGGGTGAAAGTGAGTGAGGATCAGGTCGGTCAGGTGGTTGGGACCGATGCCGTGCCGGGCCAGCTTGCTCAGCGGGTTCGAACCGCAGTCCACCAGCACAGCGCGGTCGTGATCGCCTTGCAGCACAAAATGCGTGTTGTCATGCGTGGCGTCCGAGAGCGCCGCCGCCGAGCCGAGGATGATCAGACGGGCCATCGCATGTCCTGTGAGAAGCCATCAGCCGTCGGTGAGAACCCGGCGCAGGGGCATGTTGTGGCAAGACGCTCCCCTGTATAGCACGGATCATAGCGTTAACACAAATTCGACGACGCGCGGCGTCAGGCTCACTTCCAGCAGCGCCGCCAGCACCAGCAGCGGCAGCACCAGCCCCACGCCAACCTTGACCACATCTGCCGCCGCCGCCAGCCACGCTTCGCTGGCGGTCACGTCGGCGGGCGGGCGCGTGACCACGCTGCCCAGGCGCAGCGCCGCCGCCGCTGCCAGCACAATCGCCGGGATCTCCAGCGCGCCGTGCGGAATCACGGCCAGCAGGAAGGGCAGCGGGCTGAGTCCGGCCATCGTCACCTGGGCCAGAATGAAGCCCAGGATGCCGAAGGGCACGGCGACCAGCACCAGCCCCATCATCCCGAAGGTGAACATCCCCAGCAGCGTGGCGGCCAGCAGCACGCGCGTATTCTGCACCAGCGCCATGACGATCAGGTGCGGGTTGTCCTGGCCCAGGTCGAACCAGGAGCGCAGGTTGTCCAGCAGCGTCTCGTCGTTCGCGCTGAACTGGTCGAGCGGGATGCGCCACTGCCCCGCCGCGATCCACCCGCCGACGAAGGCGCCGATCACACAGATCAGCACGACGGCGGCGCTCCCGCGCAAACGTCGTGCGGCGGGGAACACGCCGAGCCGGTACCAGCGCCGCAGCGAGAAGGCTTCTTCCGCCGGGCCGCGCACGCCCCGCCAGAACGTGCGCCCGATCCAGCGCAGGTTGAGCTGATCCAGCGCGCGGCCCAGCAATTCCTCGCGGTTGAACAGGCGCGCGCCCATGCGCACCAGCAGGATCACCGCGACCAGCACGCCGGCCATGATCACCCACAGCAAATAGCGGCGGTGCGGCTGCACCATGATCGTCGCTTCCAGCATGATCAGCAGGGACATGGGGATGATGATGAAACTGGCCAGCAGGTTGGCGGCGCGCGTCGAAGTGGTCTGGCTGGAGACAACGACCGCCCCGGTGACCATCACCAGCGCCTGCGAGGTGGTCAGCAGCACGATCTGCACGACCAGCAGCAGGGGCGGGCGCCATTGCTGCTCGCCCAGGATCAGCGCGCCCATGTAGATGGCCATGCCGCTGTAGCTGGCCAGCAGCGGCGGCAGCATGGCCGCGAACGACTTGCCCAGGTACAGCTCTGTGTTGGTCAGCGGAGTGGAGAGCAGCGGCTCCAGGCTGCGCCGTTCCTTTTCGCCAACGAATGTCTCCAGGGCGATGACCAGCGAGATGGACACCGGGAAGAAGCCGACGATCATCGGCATGAGCGGCAGCAGCGCCGGCAGCAGGTCTTCCGCGCCGTTGTCCTCGAAAAAACCGGTGAAGACGTGTGTCATCTGGTTGGCCAGCAGCGGGAAGATGAGCGTCAGCAGGAAGATGGGGGTCATAATCCGCCAGTCGCGCAGGCTGTCGCGCACTTCGCGGCGGGTGACGATCAGGGCGTGGCGCAGCGTGCGGGCGACTGTCGCCCGGCTCCACTGGCTGTCCGGCTCGGCAGGCGGAACTCTGCCTTGCACCATGCCCTCACTCAGGCTGACCATGCGAAGCCATCCCTTCATCCTCGGCAACGATCTGCAGGTACACGTCTTCGAGCGTGCGCGAGACCTCGCTCAGCGTCACAATGTCCAGCCCGGCCCCGGTCAGGCGGCGGATCACCTGGGGATTGGTCAGCGCCGGGTCGGGCGTGCGGTAGCGCAGCCAGCAATCGCCCGTCTCGACGATGGTGACCATCTCGTGCAGGGTGTCAATCGCCCCGTTGAGGTGCCGCGCCAGGCGCAGCTCCATCAGCGGCGCACCGACGAAGCGCCCCGAAAGCCCGGCGAAGGTGCCGTGCGCGATGATCCGCCCCTGGCGGATGACGGCGATATGGTCGGCCAGGTCTTCGGCTTCGACCAGGTTGTGTGTGGTGATGGCGATGGTGCGCTCCTCGCGGCGCAGCTCCTTGATCGCTTCGCGCACCAGCCTGGCGCTCTGCGGGTCCATCGCCGAGGTCGGCTCGTCGAGCAGCAGCACGGGCGGGTCGTGCAGCATGGCCCGCACCAGGGCCAGCTTCTGTTTCATGCCCTTCGAATATTCGCCCAGCCGCTTGTTGAGCGCGTCGCCCAGCCCGAAGTGCTCCATGAGCTGGCGCGGGCGTCGCCGCCGGACTGCGGGCGGCAGGTCGTAGATGCGCGCGAAGAAGTCGAGGTATTCCTCGCCCTTCATGCGCTCGTAGAGACCGTGCTGCTCGGTGAGCACGCCCACTGACGCGCGCACCGCCGTCGGCTGGGCCACCACGTCATAGCCGGCCACGCGCGCCCAGCCTGACGTGGGCCTGAGGATCGAGGTGAGCATACGCACGGTCGTCGTCTTGCCCGCGCCGTTCGGCCCCAGCATGGCGAAGATCTCTCCCGGCGCGACCGTGAACGTCACCCGGTCAACGGCGCGGAAGTCCTTGAAGTCTTTGCACAGCTCGAAGGTCTCGATCATGGTGGTGCCGGGTTGTTGGTTGTTGGTTGTGAGTCGAGAGTTTTGAGTCTGGAGTCACGAGTCTGGTGTGGATCATACTCCTGACTCTAGACTCAAGACTCATCTCTCTATTGTATGCGCGGGCGAAAGCTGTTCCAAGCGGCAGGTATGAATTCCGCCTGAAAAAGGGACGCTGCCTGAGTCGCCGCGTCCCCGACGGGGTGCGTGCAAAACCTGTCAGGTAGGGGCGCTGCTCTGCTGCGCCCTGGCTGACCTCACCCCCGCTCGGCGCTGACGCGCCTCGCCGCCCCCTCTCCGTCAACGGAGAGGGGGCAAGCCGAGCGGGGCGAGGCTGAGGGTGAGGTCAATATCCCCGCGCCCAGCGAGTCGCTGTCAACCTTTGCACGCGCCCCTCGCCCGACTCATGCTGGACACTTCCCCCGGCCTCACGTAGAATAGCCGATTGGCTGCCGCACTCTGCTCACCCGATGAGGTATTGATGGCTGACTCGACCCCGCCCGCCGCTGGACGCCCCGCTCTCACAGCGGAGCAGCGCGAGCGCGCCTACCAGCGCAATTTCGTCTTGCTGCTGGCTGATTACACGATCTTCGCCATCGCGCTCAACCTGATCGGCCCGACGACGGTCATCCCGGACTTCGTGCGCAAGCTCACTGGCTCGGAGATCGTCATCGCCATCTCCAGCCAGATGTTCGAGATCGGCTGGCTGCTGCCGCAGCTTCTGGTGGCCCGGCGGCTGGTGCGTGTGGCGCACAAGAAGTGGTGGTTTGTGGGGCCGAACATCCCGGTGCGCACGATGATCCTTCTCTTCAGCGGGGTGATCGCGCTGGTCGGCCCGGAGCGACCGGGGCTGATTCTAGCGGCGTTCCTGGTCTTCTACGGGCTGGCGGCCCTGGGCGACGGGCTGGTCGGCGTGCCCTGGATGGATCTGATCGGCAGCAGCCTGGACGACCGCCGCCGCGCGCGGATGTTCGGGCTGGGCAACGCGGCAGTCGGCATCACCATTCTGGGCCTGGCTCCGCTGGCTGGTTACATTCTCAGCGGCAGCGGGCCGGATTTCCCCAACAACTACGCGCTGCTGTTCGCCGTCTCCGGCGCGCTCTTCGTCATCACCGTGCCAGTGGTCATACCCCTCCGCGAGCTGCCTGATGGCAAGCCGGTGAAAGCCGTCCCGCCAATGAGCGAATACCTGCCGGGCCTGGTGCGCGTCCTGCGCCGCGACGCGCCATTTCGCGCGGTGGTCATTGCCCGTGTGCTGGTGGCGCTGGCGACGCTGGCCGCGCCGTTCTACATTGGCTTCGCCACTGAGCGCCTGGGGCTGCCCAGCGATGTGGCTGTCAGCCGCCTGCTGCTGATGCAGACCCTGGGCAGCGTTTTCGGCGCGCTCGCTTTCTCGCGCTTTGGCGAAGGGCACTCGCTGCTGTTCATAGAGGGCGCACTGGGCTTTGCCATCGCCCAGCCGGCGCTGGCGCTGATCGCCAGCGCGGTGGGGCCGGCTCCCCTCTACCTCGCTTTCCTGCTGGGCGGCGTGGCGCTCGGCTGCCTGGGCATCAGTTTCATCAACTGGGTGATTCTGTATGCCACGCCCGACCAACGCCCCGTATACGCCGGATTGTTCAACTCCATGTCAGCGGTGGGCCTGCTCGTGGCCCCGCTGATCGGCGGGGTGCTGGTCGAGCTGGTCAGCTACGAGGCCGCGTTCGTCGCGGCGCTGCTCTTCCTGGTCGGGGCGCTCGCCGTGTTTCTGCGCCGGAGAGCCGTTCCGCGCGCGGCGTAGGCCCTTCGTCCGCGTTCTAGAGCGTTATAACCCCCTATCCCTCGGTTCCTTTCCCGCCAGCAGTCTGGGGTGGTGCTCGGTTTTACCTCACCCCCGTCTCAGCGCTGGCGCGCCTCGACTCCCCCTCTCCATGCATGGAGAGGGGGAAAGGCCGAGCGTAGCGAGGCCAGGGGGTGAGGTCAACGGAGCGCTTTGCTCCCTGGCCGAGAGTGCTGAGTGCATAACACGCTCTACTCTTCCCGCCGGTCGTATAGCCACAGCGCCCCGCCGATCACCGCGCTGACCAGCAGCAGCGCCAGGTCGAAAACCTGATCGGCACGGCGGTTGAGCAGGGTGGGGGCGTAATCGGCGCGCAGGAAGCCGAGCAGGGCCAGGCCCAGCCCGCTGACCCCCAGCAGCAGCCACAGCCGCAGTCCCCGCAGCCAGCCGCGCCAGGTGAGCAGGGCGGCCAGCGCCCACAGCGCCCCGCCGAACAGCATCCCGGCGGATTGGACATCCAGGCGCGGCGCGACAAACCCGTAAGCGTCCGGCAGCTCGGCGACCAGCCAGCCGGGCCAGTCCGCCAGCGTGGCGACTTCGTAGCCCGCGCCGCAGCCCGCGCTCCGACAGCCGGCCCAGGCCGCGATCAGTCCTGGTGGCCAGGCCAGGGCCGCCGCGTCCGTCCAGGCGCGAAAGGGCACTCGGCGCAGTCGGGCGGCGATCAGCGCGGCGGGCAGCCCGGCCAGCAGCGCGCCGTGCCAGGCCATGCCGCCCAGCGACAGACGCGCGATCTGGTTGGGGGAGGTGGCGAAGCGATCCCAGTCGAGGGCCACATGCAGCCCGCGCGCGCCGATGACGGCGGCGGCCAGTGCGACCAGCGCCACATCGAGCCAGCGCGCCGCACGCCCCGCATCGGCGCGCCGCGCCCGCCAGCCGGTGATGCCCAGGCCCACGAGCACCCCGCCCAGCAGCCAGGCGTTGTAGGCGCGCAGCGTCAGCGGGCCAAGCTCGATCACAACCGGGTCCATGCGCCCTCCGTAGCATCGCGCGAGCGCGGCGTGCGCGCCGCTCTGACGCCAACGGTACGGTGAATCGGCACGGCTGTCAAACGGCGTGAGCGGGAGACCAGGGCGATTGCAGCAAAGTCCGCCGCGCGCCAGCCTGCTCGTAGGCGCGCTGCTCTGCTGCGCCCTGGTGTACCTCACCCCCGCGCGGCCCACTGACGCGGGCCTCGCTGCCCCCTTTCCAATGTGGAGGGTCGGACAAATAAGATGGCATTGACGGCTAACGATAGATGACGGAAGAACAATGCAAGGGGAGGAACGAGCCAAGAAGGCGACTTCGCGGAGCCGGTTGTAGGGGCGGGTTTGCAAACCCGCCCCTACAGGCCCTACCAAGCATCCGAGCTTCTCCTTGCCGCTTCGCCTGGGGCGCGATCTGCGCTATACTCCCCGCACGCTGAGCCGGCCACTCATCCGCTGCGGGAACGATGAAGCTCACCACAGTCATCTGCAATTACAACACGCGCGACGCGCTGGCCCGCGCCCTGGAGTCGCTGCTGGCGACGCAGGGCGATCTCGCCGCCGAGATCATCGTCGTGGACAACGCCTCGCGCGACGGCAGCGCGGAGATGGTGCGCCAGCGCTTCCCGGCAGTGAATGTGATTGAGTCCGGGGCCAACCGCTGGTTCAGCGGCGGCAACAACCTGGGGCTGCGCGCCGCGCGGGGCGAGTACGCGCTGATCCTCAACGCGGACACGGTCATTCCGCCGGGCGCGCTGGCGACGCTGGCCGCCTACCTGGATGAGCATCCCGCCGTCGGCGCGGTGACGCCGCGCATGACCTTCGCTGACGGGGCGCTCCAGCGCACCTGCTCGCGCTTCCCCGGCTACGCCGACGCCCTGCTCAGCTATACGTTCCTGGGCGTGCTGTTCCCGTGCTGGCGCGCGCGTCGCCGCCGCGCCATGTGGTACGAGGGCTGGCAGCGCGATTCCACGCGGGCGATTGAGGTCGCGCCGGGGTCGTGCCTCATGGCCCGGCGGGCCATCCTGGCGCGGATCGGCTACTTCGACGAGCGGCTCAGGCTGTTCTTCACCGATGACGACCTGTGCCGCCAGATCATTGGGGCAGGCGCGGCGATTCACTTCGTGGCCGGGGCGACCATTGTTCACGACGAGCACGCCAGCCTCAGCCAGGTGCCACGCCTGACGCAGCGCGTCTACTGGGCCGATCTGCTGACCTACACGCGCAAATATCATGGGCGGGCGGCGGCGTGGCTGCTGGCGGCGCTGCTGCTGCCGACGCGCGCGGCGCTGGCGCTCAGACGCGGTCTGTATGCCCGCCGCGCCACGCCCAATGCCCAACAACCGAGAACTGGAAACCGATAACCATGTCGGTTGCCAGTTGTCAGTGTTCAGTGATCAGTTGTCAGCAAGCAGCGGACAGCAGGCAGCACCTGATCACTGAGAGACCATTCGAGAGTCCCCCACCCCAAACCCCTCCCCCACAAGGAGGGAGGGCTTAGTGGGTGCGCTCTTCTCCCTTCCCTCCTCGCGGGGAAGGCCGGGATGGGGCAGAGCCAGGCGCACGACTTCTGAGAACCGGTCACTGAAAACTAACAACCAACAACCATCTCATCCCACAGGACCCCTCGCCCATGAGCACTCACGCCCTCGTCACCGGCGCCGCCGGATTCATCGCCAGCCACCTGGTGGAAGCGCTCGTCCGCCAGGGGACGCGCGTCCGCGCCTTCGTGCGCTACAACTCGGCGCACCGCGCCGGCAACCTGGAGCTGCTGCCGCAGGACATCCGCGCCGAAGTCGAGCTGGTCTTCGGCGATCTGCGCGACCCCGACGCCGTCGCCGAGGCGATGCGCGGCGTGGAGCAGGTCTATCACCTGGGGGCGGTGATCACCATTCCCTACTCGTACCAGCACCCGCGCGAAGTGGTGGCGGTCAACGTGGGGGGCACGCTCAACGTGCTCAGCGCCGCCCGCAACCAGGGCGTGGCGGGAGTGGCCATCGCCTCGACCAGCGAGGTCTATGGGACGGCGCAGGTCGAGCCGATTGGCGAGGCGCACCCGCTGCACCCGCAGTCACCCTACGCCGCGTCGAAAGTGGCCGCTGACGCCCTGGCGATCAGCTTCCACGCCGCCTACGGCCTGCCGGTGCGCATCGTGCGCCCGTTCAACACGTTCGGCCCGCGCCAGAGCGCGCGCGCGGTCATCCCGGCGATCATCAGCCAGGCGCTGGCGCGTGACGAGGTGCGGTTGGGCGCGCTGCACCCCACGCGCGACCTGACGTTCGTCAGCGACACGGTGCGCGGCTTCCTGCTGGCGATGGAGGCGGAGGCGGCGATTGGCCGCCCGGTCAACCTGGGGACGGGCCGCTCGATCACCGTCGGCGACCTGGCCCGGCTGGCGATCAGGCTGGCGGGGCGCGACGTGCCGCTGGTCAGCGATGCGGCGCGCGTCCGCCCGGAGACGAGCGAGGTGCTGCGGCTGCGCGCCGACAACAGCCTGGCCCGCGACCTGATCGGCTGGCAGCCACAGGTGACGCTCGAAGAAGGGCTGCGCCAGACCATCGCCTGGGTGCGCGAGCACCTGCACCTGTTCGACCCGGAGCGCTATGCGTATTGAGCGGCGAGGCGGGCGGCAGGGCAACGCGCTCTTCGCCGGCAGCTTTGGCCCACTTTTCTTTTCCGCCCGCCGCGCATTTCTGGTATAACTGTATGGTGGCCGGGCAAACGGCCCGTGCGCAGCGCGCCGCGACAGCGGCGGTGGATTATCGTTGATGACAGGATCAGTCTGAGGAGATACGTCATGAAACTGAGCGCGCGCAACGTCCTGAAGGGCACCATCAAGCAGATCACGCCCGGCGCGGTCAACTGCGAAGTGATCATCGCGCTGCCCGGCGGCACCGAGATCGCCGCGATCATCACCCTGGCTTCGGTCGAAAGTCTGGGGCTGGCCATCGGCAAGGAAGCGTATGCCGTGATCAAGGCGTCGAACGTCATGGTCGGCGTGGATCACTAGGAACGACCGACCCGTTATGAGCACGCCGCGCCGCCTGATTGTGGGCATTTCCGGGGCCAGCGGCGTCATCCTGGGCATTCGCCTGCTGGAAGTGCTGCGCCAGGATGACGCCATCGAGACGCACCTGGTGCTGACCGAGGCGGCGCGCATCACCATCGCCCAGGAGACCGACTGGCCGATCAGCGAGGTCGAGGCGCTGGCCGATGTGGTGCACAAGCCGCACAACATCGGGGCCAGCATCGCCAGCGGCTCGTTCCTGACGATGGGCATGGTCGTCGTCCCGTGCAGCATCAAGAGCCTGTCCAATATCGCGCTGAGCAGCGCGGGCGATCTGCTGGCGCGCGCCGCCGACGTGCAGCTTAAAGAGGGGCGTCCTCTGGTGCTGGTCGTGCGCGAGACGCCGCTGCACCTGGGCCATCTGCGGCTGATGGCGCAGGCCGCCGAGATCGGCGCGACGATCCTGCCGCCGGTCCCCGCCTTCTACAGCCGGCCC
Organism: Anaerolineae bacterium; assembly: GCA_027494015.1. The sequence goes on along the minus strand of JAOSJP010000008.1, from coordinate 33,270 downwards.
CAGACGGTGGACGACATCATCAACGGCACGGTGGGGCGTATTCTGCTCCGGTTGGGCATTGAGAACGCTCTCTACTTCACCTGGCTGGGCCTGAAAGGCAGGTCGTGATGGGCAAGCTGTTTCCGCTGCCCGACGAAATGCGCCCTTTCCTGCGGGACTTCCTGAGCAGGCAGTCCACGCTGGCGCTGGCCACTGCCGGGCTGCGTGACGGTCGCCCGCAGGTGGCCCCGCTCTTCTTCGCCAGCGACGATGCTCTCAATCTGTACTGGGTGTCCGACCCGGACAGCCGGCACAGCCGCAACCTCGAAGACTGGAGCGAAGTCGCGGCGGCCATCTATGTCCATACCTGGAACTGGACGGGCATCAAGGGCGTGCAGATCGAGGGCACGGCCATGCCCGTGACCGACGACGAGGAGCGCCAGCGCGCGCTGGCCGTGTACAGCGCCAAGTTTTCGTTCGTGAACGAGCGGTTCGGCGAGCTGATCGCCACCAGCGAGTTCTACGTGCTGCGCCCGCGCTGGCTGCGCTGGATTGACAACGAGCGGCGCTTCGGCTACCAGCAGGAATTCACACTGTCCGGCAGCAGCGAGCCGGACAGCGACGATACCCAGCCTCTCTCGCCCTAGTACACGTTGGCAGAAGTTCGCCACCGGTTTTGTAGGGCCGGGGCTGAGGCCCACTCAGGGCGCAGCAAGCAGCGCCCCTACGAAAGAACCATGCGTTTTTTCCCTTCCCCGCTGTTAAGCGGGGGGGGCAGTTGGGCAACCCCTATCCCGTCTGTTGTTCATAACAGCCTCTAGAGGTGGCAACGATGTCCTTCCCGGCCAGCGATACGGTTGGCGAACTAAGCACGCGCTGGCTTCGTAGGGGCGTATTGCAGCACGCCCCAGAAAGGATCGCTGATGGATAGTTCTCATATTCCGCAATTGTTTCTCGTGATCGGGCTGATCATTGCCGGCGCGCAGGTCGCCGGCGCGGCTGCGCGAGCGATAGGCCAGCCGCGCGTTTTCGGCGAGCTGCTGATCGGTATTGTGCTCGGCCCCACCCTGCTCAATATGCTGCATTGGGACTTCCTCAGCGATCCGGAACTGCTGGCCGTGACCATCGAGCAGCTAGCCGAGCTGGGCGTGCTCTTCCTGATGTTCACCGTCGGCCTGGAGGTGCACCTGCGCGAGCTGCTGCAAGTGGGCCGGGTTGCCATATGGGGCGGCACGCTGGGCGCGGTGCTGCCGGTGCTGCTGAGTGTGCCGGCGGTGCTGCTGTTCGACTTCTCCAGGGAGGAAGCCATTTTCGCCGGTGTGGTGTTGGCGGCTACCTCGGTGAGCATCTCCGCCCAGACGTTGTTGGAGCTAGGTCTGCTGCGCACCAAAGAGGGCATTGGCCTGCTGGCCGCCGCCGTGGTGGACGACATTCTGGCCATCCTGTTGCTCTCGGTGGTGATCGCCACTCTGGGAACGGATGCAGGCGCCTCGGCGGGCGATCTGGTCTGGATCTTCGTGCGCATGATGCTCTACCTGGGGGGCGCCCTGGCCATCGCCTGGTACGTGCTGCCTCCGCTGTTCAACCGTATCTTCCGCTCGCGCCGCCTGACGGCCAGCACAGCATCGTTCGCGCTGATCGCCGCGCTCATCTTCGGCTGGTCTGCAGATGTCCTGGGCGGCATGGCAGCCATCACCGGGGCGTTCATCGCCGGGGTCGGGCTGAGCCAGACCAGCGAGCGCCCGCACGCGCTCATCAGCGAAACAGTGAACCACATCTCCTATGCCTTCCTGGTGCCGATCTTCTTCGTCAACGTCGGCCTGCATGTTGACCTGACTCAGGTCAGCAGGGACCTGGTGCCGCTGGCGATGCTGCTGGTGGTCATCGCCGTCGTCTCCAAGATCGTGGGCAGCGGCTCTGGCGCGCTGTTGGGCGGTTTTACGCGCGGCGAGTCGTTCCGGTTGGGCGTGTGCATGATCTCGCGCGGCGAAGTAGGGCTGATCATCGCCAGCCTGGGTCTGAGCGCGGGGCTGCTGTCAGAAGACTTATTCGAGACGACTTTTCTGGTCATCCTGCTGACCACCGTCATGACGCCGCCATTGGTGCGCTGGGTCTTCAAGGGCCACGAGCCTGAAGCGCTGAAAACCCCCCAGCGCCAGAAGGCGAAAGGGTAGGAGCGAAGTATGGCTAAGATGGTGATGGTGATCACCACCCAGATCGAACGCGGTTTGCAAGTGGCCGAAGCCTGGGAGGAACTGGGCGCGCCCGGAGTCACCTTGATCGAGAGTCACGGGCTGCATCGGCTGCGCGAGCGCAGCAAGACGCTGGAGATCAATCTGATCGTGTCGCTGACCAGCCTCATGCGCCAGATTGAAGAAACCAACCAGATCATCTTCTCCGTGGTGGACGACGATCTGGTTGACCCGCTGATTGACGCGGCGGGCGACGTGCTCGGCGCGGATGACCCCGACTGGCGGGGCGCTGGCGTGGCCTTTGTGCTGCCCGTCGAGCGCACGGTCGGGATGCGGCCACGCTGAGCCGCCAGATCGCGATGGGCCAGGGCTGTGCTCCCTCACCGCGCATCCTGGCGCTGATCCCGGCCTATAACGAGGCCGGGCGCGTCGGCAGCGTCGTCAGCGCTGTGCGGGAGCGCCTGCCCGCCCTGGTCGTGGACGATGGTTCCGCCGACGACACGGCTCGCCTGGCTGAGGGCGCAGGGGCAACTGTCCTGCACCAGACGCCTAACCAGGGCAAGGGCGCGGCCCTGCGCGCGGGATTCCGCTGGGCGCTGGACGCCGGTTACGATGCCGTGATCACGCTCGACGCCGACGGCCAGCACGACCCCGCCGAGATTCCCGCCTTCCTGGATGCTTTCACGATCCAGGGCGCCGACCTGGTCATCGGCGAGCGCGCCTTCCGCCAGATGCCCTTCCCGCGCAACCTGTCCAACACCATCGGGCGGGCGCTGTTCTCGTGGGCGCTGGGCCAGCCGGTGCGCGACAACCAGTCCGGCTACCGGCTGCTCAGCCGGCGCATGATGGAAGCCACGCTGGACAGCCGCGAAGGGGGCTTCGAGTTCGAAGTCGAGATGATCCTCACCTGCGTGCAGCGCGGGTACCGGCTGGCGGGCGTGCCCATCCGCACCATCTACGAGGGCGAGAAGAGCCACATCAAGCCGATCCCGCAGACGATCCACTTCATGCGCGTCGTGTGGGCCACGCGGCAGGCCATGCGCCGCGCGCGCCAGCGTGAGGGGCGGCGCACGCGCTGGCTGCCGCTGCTGATCCTCCCGCTGATCGGCGTGCTCGGCGCGGCGCTGGTGCTGGCGCAGGGGGATGCCCTGAACGGCGACGGTGAGGCGCTCCCCCGCTATCCCACTCCAGCGCCGCTGACGTTCATCCCGCCGACGCCCCTGCCCACCGCGCTGCTCCCGACCCCCCCGCCGCTGGAAGACGTGATCGGCGCGCCGCTGCCGGACATCACGCTGGAGACGCTGGACGGCAGCTCCGTCCGGCTCCGCGACCTGGCCGGGCAGATTGTGGTGCTCAACTTCTGGGCGACGTGGTGCGCCCCGTGTCAGCGCGAGATGCCGCTGCTCCAGCAGCTTCAGGACGAGCGCGCGGACGTGCGCGTGATCACCATCACCGACCCGCACCTGGGCCAGACCGAGCGGGCCATCCGCGAGTTTCTGGCGCGCTACACGCTGACGCTGCCCGTCGCCCTGTCCGAAGAGGACGGACTGCTCTTCCGCCTGTTCGAGGTCGCGCAGCTTCCGACGACGGTCTTTGTGGATCGGGAGGGAATCGTGCGCTTCCGGCATCTGGGCGAGCTGGCCGAAGACGATCTGCGCGCTGCCCTCGACCAACTGGCAGTGAGGTGGCAATGAGCGGCGGCGCGGGACTGGGCGCGGCGGGCTTGGGGCTGGTCGCGGCGCTGTCGTGGGGGACCAGCGATTTCACCGGCGGCGTGGCGGCCAGGCGCATACCGGTCTTCGCCGTGATGGTCGGCTCTTATGTCATCGGTCTGACCCTGCTGGTCGCGCTGGCACTGGCCTGGGGCGAGTCCGCGCCCGCGCCCGCCGACCTGGTCTGGGGGGCGGCAGCGGGGGTGGTCGGCGGCGCCGGGCTGACAGCGCACTACCGCGGGCTGGCGGTGGGGCGGATGGGCGTGGTGGCGCCAGTCGCGGCGGTGATCGGCACCGCGATCCCGGTGCTGTTCGGAGCCGTCGCCGAGGGGCTGCCCAGCGGCGCGCAGATGGCCGGGTTCGCCCTGGCGCTGATCGGCGTGTGGCTGGTCTCGCGGCGCGCGGACAGCGGCGGCGGCCCCAGCGGGCTGGGCCTGGCAGTGCTGGCCGGGCTGGGCTTCGGGTCGTTCTTCGTGCTGATTGACCGCGTGAGCCAGGACGCCGTCTTCTGGCCGCTGGTGGCGGCGCGGGGCGCCTCGCTGATCGCGCTGCTGGCCGTCGCCCTGGCGAATGGGCGCGCGTGGCGTCCGCCTCGCCGCGCGCTGGGCATCGTGGCCCTGGCCGGGGTTCTCGACGTGGGCGGCAACACCTTCTTCCTGCTGGCGGCGCAGGCGGGGCGGCTCGACGTGGCTTCGGTGCTGTCGTCGCTCTACCCGGCCATCACGGTGCTGCTGGCGCGCGGGTTGCTCGGCGAGCATATCGCCCGCTGGCAGGGCGCAGGGATTGTCGCCGCCGTGATCGCCGTGCCGCTGATCGCGGGCTGACCGCTTGACAGGCGGCGCATCTGCTTATAGGCTCATGCCGATTACAGGCGGTTCGCCAGCGGAGAACGCGCTGCGCGCTCTCAGCCAACCGTCAAGCACACTCTCAGGGAGCATATAGCCCAATGACTCACCCCAGGCTGCACCAAATTCACGAGATCGCCGTCGCTGCCGGACTGGACGCCATCGCCCTGGTGCCCGGCGCGAACCTGCATCACCTGACCGGCATTGACTTCCACCTGATGGAGCGCCCGCTGGTGGTCTTCTTCGTGCCGGGCAGAGACCCCGTCGCCGTCGTGCCGGCGCTCGAAGAGGCGCGCCTGGCCGCCTGCGGCATCCCCATGACGCTGTTCCCGTGGTCGGACAGTGAAGGCTTCGGCGCGGCGTTCGCGGCGGCAGCGGGCGCGCTGAAGCTGCGCAACAAGCGGGTCGGCGTGGAAGAGCTGCGGATGCGCGTGCTGGAAGCGAACCTGCTGGGCGAGTATCTGCTGGGGGCGACTCTGGTGCCAGCGGGCCAGGCCCTGGCCGCGCTGCGCCTGCACAAAGACGCCGAGGCCGTGCGCGCCCTGCGCGACGCCATCGCCATTAGCGAGGCGGCGCTGGAAAAGCTCCTCGGCCTGGCCCGGCCCGGCATGACCGAGCGCGAAGTCGCCGGGCTGCTGACCGTCGCTCAGCTTGAGCGCGGCGGCGGCAAGCATCCTTTCGAGCCGATTGCCCTGGCCGGGCCGAACAGCGCCCTGCCGCACGGCGAGCCGGGCGAGCGCCGCCTGGCGCTGGGCGAGCCGCTGCTGCTCGACTTCGGCACGACGGTGCGCGGCTACGCCTCCGACATCACGCGCACGTTCAGCGTGGGCGAGCCGTCGCCCCGGCTGGCCGAGGTCTACGAGGTGGTGCGGGCGGCCAATGAGGCCGGGCGCGCCGCAGCGAAGCCGGGCGTGCCCGCTCAGGAAGTGGATCGCGCCACGCGCCAGGTGATCGAGGAGGCGGGCTTCGGCCCCTACTTCACGCACCGCACCGGGCATGGCCTGGGCATGGAGGCACACGAAGGGCCGAACATTGTCGAGGGCAACGCGCAGGTATTGGAGCCGGGCATGGTCTTCACGGTCGAGCCGGGCGTCTACCTGCTGGGCGAGGTGGGCGTGCGCATCGAGGACGACGTGCTGATCACGGCAGATGGCGCGGAAAGCCTGACTACGTTTTCGCGCGGCCTGCGCATCATCGGGGCGTAGCGACCCGGCGACCTCATTTGCCCGCCCGCCGCCGCGACTCGGCGCGAGCGCCGAGCCATTCACGGGCCAGATTCAGGCTGCGCGCCGCCGCATTCAGGCGCGAATCGAGGAAGGCGACCGCATCTGAGGCGGTGGAACCCCCGGCGCAGAACTGCTCCCAGCGCGCGCGGCTGTCCGCGATCAACTGGCTGGCGTAGGTGAGCTGATCCACGATCTTGCCGCCGAGATCGTCGTCAGCGCGCGCGTTGTCGTCCATCGTCGGCGCGACGCGGGCAAAGTCCGGGACGGCGCAGCGCCCTTCGCCGGGCCGCCCCAGGCTTGCCGCGTCAATGCGGTTCTGCCACAGCCAATCCAGCTCGGCCCGCAGCGATTCTTCGTAGGCCGATGCGCGCTCGTCCAGCGAAAGGCGCACATCCGCCTCCTCGCGATCGCACGCGGCCAGGATCAGCGCTGCGACGAGCGCCAGGAGCGCGGCGAGCCACTGCCGGGTGGTGGAACGGGGGACTGCTGTTATCATGCTGCGCTTCTCCTGATAGCTACCCAGTACCATACACCGAAACGCAGCGCGGGGCCACCTCCATAGGGCGGGTGTGTGCAAAGGGCGTGCAGAGGCGCATTGAGGCCGATCAACGAATTGGCGCGAATACCCCACGCGGCACGTCAGCGTTTCCGCAACCTATCATTAACCGCCAATGCGACCTTATTTGTCTGACCCTCCACGTTGGAGAGGGGGCAAGCCGAGCGCAGCGAGGCTGGGGGTGAGGTCAATACGTCAAGTGAGTCGCTGACAACCTTTACTCGCACCCATCCCTGGTTACCTCATGGCGCGCCTTACAGACTTGGACTACACTGGGCGCAACGTCCGCGAGACCTCAGCGCCCAGTGAACAGTCTTCGTTCGTCCCCGGTCCCTCTCGCGCCGCCGCTCGTGCGGCGTGCAGCCCGCCACCAAACCCGGCTCTACCGCGCGCTGCTGCTGATCGTCCTGGTGGTGGGCGGCGGCACCGCCGGTTATGCCCTGTTGGAAGGTTGGGACCTGCTCGACGCGCTGTACATGACCGTCATCACCATGGCGACCGTCGGCTATGCCGAAACGCGCCCGCTTTCGGACGGTGGGCGCGTTTTCACCATCGGCCTGATCGTCGCCTCGATCAGCATCGCCGGCTATGCCGTCTCGACGATCATCAGCTTCGTCGTCGAAGGCGAGTTCTACCGCGCTTTACGGGAGCGTCACATGGACCAGCATATCGCCCGACTGACCGACCACATCATCCTGTGCGGCGGCGGACGCACCGGCAGGCCCATCGCCAGCGAGCTACACCAGACCCACACGCCGTTCGTCGTCATCGAGCAAGACCCGGCGGTGATTGGCGAGATTCGCCAGCACGGGGACATCCTGTATCTGCAAGGCGATGCCACCCAGGATGAGACGCTGCACCTGGCGGGCATCGCGCGGGCGCGCGGCCTGATCGCCGCGCTGGGCGACGACAAGGACAACGTCTTCATCGTGCTGACGGCGCGCTCGCTCAACCCCCGGCTGCGCATTGTCGCCCGCGCCAACGACGACGCCAACATGAGCAAGCTGATCAAAGCAGGGGCCAACGAAGTCGTGTCGCCCAACCTGATCGGGGGCCTGCGCATGGCCTCGGTCATGCTGCGCCCCGCCGTCGTCGCCTTCCTCGACCAGATGCTGCGCGTCCCCGGCCAGACGCTGCGCGTGGAGGAGATTCACGTGGCCCGCGTGCCTGCCCTGGCTGGCAAGACGCTGGGCGAGGCGGACGTGGCCGGGCGCACCGGCATGATCGTGCTCGCCATCCAGCCCGCCCAGGGCGGCTATCGCTTCAACCCCGGCCCGGACACTTCTCTCCAGGCCGGAGACATCCTGATCGTCATCGGCACGCCGGAGCAGATCGCCCGGCTGCACGAAGCGATGGGTGATCAGTGATCGGTGGTTGTTGGTTGTTGGTTGTTGGTTGTTGGTTGTTGGTTATCAGTTATCAGTTATCGGTTTTCAGTCGTCAGGGATGAGGGTCCTTGAGTCATGAGATGGAAGTGAAGAGTCAGGCGTTTATGCTCCGGCACCCGACCTAAAACGCAGGACTTGGACTTCGGGCACCTGCGCCCTCTGATCACTGACCACCAACCACCAATAACCAATAACCAATCACCAACCACCCCCCGCTACCCCTGGCCCAGCGGCAGCCAGACCGTGAACGTCGTGCCCTGGCCGACGGTGCTGTCCGCCCGGATCGTCCCGCCGTGCGCCTCGACGATCTGCCGCACGATGGCCAGCCCCAGCCCCCACCCATCTTCCGGACGGTCGCGCTGGCGGCTCTTGTCCACCTGGTAGAAGCGCTCGAAGATGCGGCTAAGCTCGCCCGGCGGAATGCCCTCGCCCGTGTCGCGCACAGTCACAACCATGCCGCCATCCGCGAGCGCCGCGCTCAGAGTCACCGTCCCGCCGAACGGAGTGTGCTTGAGGGCGTTGTCGAGCAGGTTGGTGAAGACCTGGGCCAGCCGGTCGCCGTCGCCGCTGATGGGGGGCAGGTTGTGGGGGACGATCAAGCGCAGGTCTATCTGGCGCTCGCGCGCCTGGCCCGAAAAACCCGTCCCCACCGCGCGGAGCAGATCGCCCGGCGCGACCGGGTCGCGCCGCATGTCCATCTGAGAAGCATCGAGGCGGGCCAGATCGAGCAGGGACTCGACCATGCGGTGCAGTCGCGCCGTCTCGTCGTGGATGATCTGGGCCGCGCGCTGCGCCGCCGCCGGATCGGAAGTCACGCCCTCGGCGATGGCCTGCGAGAACCCCTGGATGCTGGTCAGCGGCGTGCGCAGGTCGTGCGAGACGTTGGCCAGGAAATCGCGCTGCGCCTGCTGGGCTGTTGCCACCCGCTCGGTCATGTCATTGAACGAGCTGGCCAGCGCGCGCACTTCGCGCGGCCCGGCGACCTCCACACGCTGGCGGTAGTCGCCGCTGGCGATGCGCCGCGCGGCTGCGCTCATGCGTTGCAGGGGGCGGGCCACCGAGCCAGCGATCAGCAGAGACAACCCCACCGCAATCGCCAGCGCCACCAGCCCGGCCTTCGCCAGCGGAGCGAAGAATGTGTCCCCGAACAGACGGAAGACCTCGCGCAGGGTGGCGCGCGGCACGGGCGCGGCGATCAGCAGGTACGAGGGGTCCGCTCGCATCTGGGCCATCGGAAAGAGCGGCTGCGCAACGAACAGCCACTGGCTGCCATCTGCGTCCACGAAGCGACCTTTGTACAGACCGCTCAGGCGAATGCGGCTGGGCGGGACGAGCGGCGTGCGCTCGGCTTCGCGGACGGAGTCGCCGGATGCCAGGATGCCCTCGGAATCGTAGCGCACCTCACCGTTTTCGCTGACGAGCAGCGCCCGCACCCCGCGTTCTGCGCTGAGTTCGCTTAGGTAGTCGGTGAGCAATTGCCCATAGGCGCGCAGGCGCGCTCTCATCCCCATGCCCTGCTCCGGCCCCATCCCGATCTCAAGGCGGATGGTCTCCATCGCGCGCACGTCGAGCAGCACGGCGGTCAGGTCGTTGGTGATCTCATCGGTGGGCAGCGGTCGCGTCCGCAGAAAGGCGAGCAGGATGAAGCCGACCAGCACGAGCAGGATCAGCAGAATCGTCACGTAGGAGAGCAACAACCGGCTGCGCAAGGTTTTGAGCATTCCAGACACGTCCCGTTTTCTGCCAGCGTAGCACTCAACTGTTATCAATGTGTGAACGGGGAGAAACTACCAGAGATCTTCTGAGACGTTGCTTTCCCGCACTTCTGACCCTTTAGGGGTGGACAGGCGTTGGGAGCAAGCAGAATTGGAAGCTGTCCCTGACTTTACCTCACCCCCACTCGGCGCCGACGCGCCTCATTGCCCTCTCTCCGACGTCGGAGAAGGGACTGGTCAAGCGCAGCGAGGCCGGGGGTGCGGTAAACGAAGCAAGCCGATCTCCGTACTTTCTGGCTGGCTGTTCGCCCCTGAAACCCCCGACCCAAAAGGAGGCAAAGGTGAAGGATCGCGCACAAACGGGCTGGACGTGCCGTGTATGAGCGCGGCAGACTTAACCTCACCGCGTGAAGACCACCTCAATCGTCTGGTCGGAAGTCAGGCTGAGGCGGAACTCCAGCACAGGCTGTTCCAGGCTGTAACTGGCCGCTGGCGCCGGATCGGTGTAGACCGAGCGCGCGCCGGGGGGCAGCCGGAGCTGCACGCTGACCGGATCGCTGAGCGTGCCGGGCTGCTTCTGCACCAGAAGCCGGTAGCGGTAGAACGACCCGAAAGGCTCGACCAGAGGGGGCGTGGTGTAGACGAACTGGTAGCGCTCGCTCTCGTTGTAGTCCACACCCATCCGCGCCACAAAGGCCGTGTGCGTGTCCGTGTTGACCACAGTCGGGGGAGCGCTAGGTCTTCAGTCCCCCTCAGGGTACTGTTGGCTGGCACGAAGACCTGCGTCAGGCTGCGGTAGTTGGCGTCGCCGTGCTCCGGCCCGACGGCGGGGTCCAGCTCGGCGACCCGCTCTGAAAAGTCGTAGGCAATCGCCAGGCTGCCGCTCAGCGAGCCATCGTCCTCAATGGTCACGTCATAGGTAAACTGGCGCAGCACCGAGCGATTGGCCTTATTGCCCAGGTTAGCGTCGGCAACCAACAGGTAATCGGTGTCCAGGGCTGGTTTCTGCTCGCCCTGCCAGTCGAGCACCCGCACGGCATCGTTGAGCGCATCGTCCAGGAAATAGAGCATGATATGCTTTTCGAGCAGCGCCTTGAGCAGCGCCCCGCGTATCTCGATGCTCTTTTCCTGATCCACGCGCTGCCAGTCGCCAAGAATCTGGCGGTAGACTGCGGCCACGAACCGTTTGTGGCCTTCGCCCGCCGCGCGGATGGTGTACACCGTCTCGCGGAAATTGGCCCCGGAGACAGTCACATCGTAGTCGGGCACGTACACGCTGCCTAGCTCTTGCAGAATGTACTCGAAGGCCACCAGGTCCATGCCGATCACGCCATCAACCGGGCTGTTGGGATTGCCGCCGTTGTCGTAGTACCAGGCCGCCATGCGCGCCGTCGAGGGGAAGTCTACGTGCCAGCTAGAGTCCCAGGCGGCGTAGAGCGGCTGCCGGTACTGAATCCACCATTCAGGAATCTGCACCTGGCTGGCCAGGGTTTCTGGCGGCGGGTTGGGGCTGGTGGTTGTGGTCGCCTGGTAGTCGTACTTTGTGATGCGCCCATTGCGCACCGTCATCCAGCCATAGGTGCTCAAATAGCCACCAGACGGGCGCAGTTCGTCGTTGTTCTGCGCCAGGATCAGGTAGGATTGGGTCTCATTGAGGCCCAGCGCCGCCGTGAGCAGGTCGGGCGAGGCGAGCAGCACACGGTGGAAGTCGGCCAGGTCGCCGTAGGTTTGGATCAGGCCGTCCACCGTCGCCAGCAGGCCAGGCGAGACTCGGGTGGGGTCGAGGCGCTCGATGATGGCTTGGGCTGCGTCAAGGTGGAACTCGGCGCTGACGAAGCGCCCGCGTCCCAGACCCAATAGCTCGACCACGCGCTCGCCAGACGAAAACTGCGCCGTGACCCGTTCGTCTCCTGCTCCACCCGTCAGGAAGAACAACGCCGGTTGCAGACCGGCCAGCATATCATCGGCAGCGATGGTCAGCTCCTGCGCCGCGTCGAGCATGTCGAACGTCGTGATCAGGTCACCACTGAGGAAGGTGAACGGTCGCAGGAACAGCGTTTGCTTCCTGGCGCTCCCCAGGCTCTGACTCAGATCGCGGACGCCAGAACGGAGGCGCTCGAAATCGGTCAGGGTCAGGTCAGTGCCGGACTTCTTGCCCAGCGAAGACCAGATACGATCCAGGCTCTCCCACGAGGTCTCGACCTGGGTGCGCGCGTTGAAAGCCAGGATCAGCCCGCCCATGACGATAGCCGCCGAGAAAGTGACGGCCATGAGCAGGAGAATGCGCCAGTTGTAACGCCCCAGCCGGCGCAGCGCGCGGTTATACCAGCGGCGCCTGCTCCGCCGCCGACGCCGCCTCTTTTCGCGGACCCCTTGTTCTACTGGATTGCGCAGGTCGGGCAGGGAGGGAGTCTCACTATCTGGCATGAGCTTGTGTTCCATGATCTGCTTTCAGACGGGGGCCAGCCTCGGCAGTGCACGCGATTTCACCGCTATCTCGCCTGCAACAATAACGCGAAATACCCCAAAAAGCACAAACACGCGCGGGAGTGATCGCCGGACAACGGCGCAAAAAGAGAGGTCAACTGGCTGGCGCGCGGCAGAAAGTCTATACCCGAAGGAAGCGGTGATAGGATGCCCGGAATTCCGCAACGTTCATCAGCCCCGCCAGATTCCGCAAAATAACCCAATATGCTTACAGGGGAGTTGCCTAGCGCGGCCAAACCATGTACTATAAAAGAGATTTGTCCTGGGCAACGTCTGCCTGGCCGGGTCATTGCGCGCAGCAGTTGCCCACAGGACATTGGCCGCATTACGTCAGGATGCGGCGCATGATGGGGCGCGCTGTCTCGTTGGGGACACGGCACAAGGCTAGCGCCTTGAAGGAGAGCATATCTGCTCCGGTGGAGATGCGCGAGGCTATGGGGTGACACCTCTCGCGCCGGCTATGCGCTCCTGGCCTCCTGACCTTTGCAGTGCGCCAGGGCAAGGGGCAAGGCGTGGGGTCTCAGACAGCCCGCTATTGGCACCTGAAGACAGATACATGGCCCTTTGACCCATGCGGTGATTTTCGCGCGCTCTCTTGTGGGGAGCATCCTGGTCCTGATTTCTCACGTTCGCGTCACGTGAGCACTGAAAGCAGTCTGTTCTGCAGGGGCGTGTTGAGCACGAAGGAGCTATCTATGTATCTCAGAATAGCAATGCTTTGCGTGATAGTTTTGCTAGCCACGCTCGCGCCAGCGCCCCAGCACGCACAGGCGCAGCAGCCGGGCCAGCCAGAATTCCCAGTGGTGCCGGAAACCCCCGGCGAGCCGGGCACTGCCCTGCCGCGCCCGGCCTGGGATCCGATCAGTCTGGGCATTATCGTGTCTGGCGTGGGCGGCCCTGTGCCGTTTATCTGCACAGTGTGCCTGCCAGAACTGGTCTTCTACCACAGCGACAGCGATGGCGACTGGGACATCTATCGCCTGACCGACGAGGGCCTTAACACGCCAGCCAACAATGTCACCCGGGGCGACGAGAGCAGTGACATTCAGCCCAGCTACGCGCCAGAAGGTGACTGGGTCGCCTTCACCAGCAACCGCGACGAAGACAAGAACGACGAAGACAGGAACGGGGGCTGGGAAATCTACCTGGCCAGGCCCGATGGGTCGCAGCAGGTGCGCCTGACCTACAACAGCGGTAATGATGTCAATCCGGTGTGGGGGCCGGCCAACCTCATCGCCTGGGAAAGCAACCGCGACAGCAACTGGGAACTGTACATGGCCGATGTGACCGGCAACGGGCAGCCCATTCGTCTGACCAACGATCCCGCCAACGATGTCAACCCGTTCTGGTTCCCGGACGGTGGCTGCTATGAGCCGCCCGGTGGACGCCTGGTCTTCCAGAGCGACCGCGAGCGCGAGGGTGACGAGGACGGTGTTCACGAGTGGGAGATCTACATGCTGGACGTGTTCACCCGCGAATTGACGCAACTGACCGACAACGACACTGAGGATGTGGTGCCGATTCTGTCGCGCGACGGCAGGTCCATGGCCTGGCTTCAGACTGACGAATCCGGCGTCTACAACCTGTGGATCATGGACGTGGCGACGCGGGCGAGCCGCCAGTTGACCGACCTGGGGGTGGATGTCGCCGGGCACACCTTCTCGCCGGATGGGCGCTCCATCGCCTTCCACGCCAATGTGAATGAGAACTACGATATCTTCCTGGTGAATGTGGCGACTGCCCAGGTGACGGCCCTGACCGACGATGACGCCGACAATCGCGCGCCCAGCTTCCGCTGCGACAATACTGCTGTCGTCTTCCACTCAGACGCTGCGGCTGACGCCACCCACCCCAACCAGCGCGAGCTATTCTCGGTCAACCCGGCTCTGCCGGGCGCTGCTGCCCTGCGCCTGACGCACGACGTGGAAGCGGACGACCTGTATCCGATGTCCGACCCGCACGAGGAGATCAACAGCAAGGAAGGGCGTATGCCGCCGCACCCTTAGCGCGGCCCGCCCGGTCTACGAAACACAGCAGGGGCTTTCTGAGCGGGAAGCCCCTGTTCTTTGTGCACTGCGCGCTGCTGGTGGAAAAAACGCCGCGAACGAATCTTGCGGCGGGGGTGCGGAGAGTGGGCCTGGCAGGATTCGAACCTGCGACCGACCGGTTATGCTTCCCAGCTACAGCTTTCGCTGCCCCTTTCGGGTTTGTGGGCTGGACTGTCTCTTCACCCCTCGATTGAGGGGGCCTGCCGTACAGTCTCTACACCTTCCCCAGGTCACGGGGCTTGGCTCGGGATTACCATGTCCGATGACGAAGGCTCCCCCGAATTTGACAGGTTTTCGTCTGGTGATTACTCTCCAGACAGCCCATGCTGCGCAAAACCGCAATCCGCGACTTGCGCCTTGAGCCGGCTGCTCTCACCGCTGAGCTACAGGCCCTGCTAAACTCAGCGCCCAGCACATGCACCGGGCGCTGACAGAGCGGGCAACGGGACTCGAACCCGTGACAACAGCTTGGAAGGCTGTTGTGTTACCGCTACACCATGCCCGCAGCAACCATTCTGCCCTAATCTTACCGGAAGCGACCCGCCAACGCAATACCCGCTGGCGGTGGGTGCAAAAGTTGACAGCGACTCGCTGGACGCGGGGATATTGACCTCACCCCCAGCCTCGCGGCGCTCGGCTTGCCCCCTCTCCGTTGACGGAGAGGGGGCGGCGAGGCGCGTCAGCGCCGAGCGGGGGTGAGGTCAACCAGGGCGCAGCAGAGCAGCGCCCCTACCTGACAGATTTTGCACGCACCCCCCGCTGGTGGTGCGCTATAATTGCGGCGGCGGATCAGGCAAGCAGAGGGGATGGACCTCGATGACTCTTTCGGCTCGCGCCCACCAACTGGCCCAGGCGTTCGAGCAGCCCGGCTGCCCCGTCTGCCGGCTGGTGGCGGAGAGCGTGCACGCACACATCGGCAGCCTGGTGTACGAGTACGCCAACGAGCCGGCGACGCATTTCGCCGTGCGCGACGCGCGCGGCTTCTGTGCGACTCATGCCTGGCACGCCCTCGAGCAGATCAACGCCAGCGCGCTGGGCATCGCCCTGCTCTATGAAGGGCTGGTGCGCAACCTGCTCAAGGACATGGGGGAGATTACGCCGAAAAGCGGGCGGCGGCAGGTCGCGGCGGCAGCCGAGGCGCTCAAGCCCAGGGCGGCGTGCCCCGTCTGCGCGCACCGCGCCATCATCGAGGAACACCTGCTGCGCAGCCTGCTCGATCACCTGAATCAGCCTGCCTTCGCCGCAGGGTTCGGCGCGTCGGCGGGGCTGTGCCTGCCTCACCTGCGCGCGGCGCTGGAGTCGCGCGCAGGCATTTTCGCCAAAACGCGGCTCCTGGCACTCCAGCAGGCGATCTGGGGGCGGCTGCAAGGCGAGCTGGCTGAGTTCATCCGCAAGAGCGACTACCAGTTCGCCGACGAGGAGCTGGGCAGCGAGGCCGACAGCCCGCGCCGGGCCGTCGCCAGCCTGTCCGGGGCCAGAGACCGGGGCTGAGCGAGGAGTCAGTCCACGATCACGTACACTTCGTCGCCGGCGCGCACCACATCATCCACCTGGATGGCGATTTCTTCGCCGGGCATCCCTTGCTCGACCGGCTCGCGACTGATCTGCATGGAGAGCACCTGCTGCTCGAACTGGGTGTGCGGCCCGTTGAACAGCACCCAGTCTTCGAGGTATAGCTCGTCGTCGAGCAAGATGGCCGCCACGCCCAGCCGGTTGAAGTAGTGCGTCACGACGCCCACATAGCGATAGTCCACAGCGTTCCTCCCTTCCCCTGGCGGCGACCGCCGCTCATAACCAGCGCAGGAGGCTGCTCCGGCGCTCGTCCAGACGCAGCCCGGCCCGCCGCGCGATGGCCGTCGCCTCTTCGACCTCCTGGCGCGTGACCGGGCGGTTGAGCGGGGCGATGTTGCGCTCGCGGACGCGCCATGCCGGGCGGTATTGGCCCATGACGTTGAGGTAGGTGTTGGGCGAAATCTCCTCGGCCAGGAAGCGCACGATGGCCTCCGTCCCGGCGATGCCCTCTGGCAGCACCAGGTGACGCACCAACAGCCCGCGCGTGGCGATACCCTCATCGTCAAGCTGCAAATCACCCACCTGACGGTGCATCTCGCGCACGGCGGCCTGGTTGTGCGCCGGATAGTCGAGGATCTTCGAGTAGCGTTGGGCCAGGACGGGATCGGCGTATTTCATATCTGGCATGTAGATGTCAATGATGCCGTCCAGCAGGCGCAGCCCGGCCAGCGAATCGTAGCCGCCGGTGTTGTAGACGAGCGGGATGCTCAGCCCGGCTTCGGCGGCGAGGCACACGGCGGCGATGATCGGCGGGATGACGTGACTGGGCGAGACGAAGTTGATGTTGTGGCAGCCCACCGCTTGCAGCCGCAGCATGAACTCGGCCAGCCCCTCGACGCTGGTGATGCGCCCCTCGCCTTCCTGGCTGATCTCGTAGTTCTGGCAGAACTGGCAGCGCAGGTTGCACTGGGCGAAGAAGATGGTGCCGGAGCCGCGCACGCCAGTCAGCGGGTCTTCCTCGCCCATGTGCGGGAAGGCGCTGCTGACGATGGCCTCCGCCCCCGTGCGGCAGAAGCCGATCTTCTGCGTGCGGTCCACGTGGCAGGCCCAGGCGCACAGGTCGCAGTCGTGCAGCGCAGCCTGCGCCGCGCGGACGCGGTCGGGGAAGCCACCTTCACGCAGCAGGCGGCGGTACGCAGGTTCGGGATGGAGCATGGGCTGTTCCTCGTGCTGGCGTGCCCTTACCCGCATTGTAACATAGGTTGAAGGTTGGCTGCTCCCCCTAAGTGGGTATAATCGCCTTGCGACAGTCCGCTTGACCGCACTGGGCAGAACAGCACTATGCCTGAGTCATACCAATCAAAGCTGGTTTCGCTGCTTTCGAGCGACCTGGACTTTCACAGCAGTTCGAGCCGGGAGTATACGCACGATCTGCACGCCTTTCCGGCCAAGTTTCCGCCACAACTGCCGCGCAAGTTCATTGATGGCCTCACTCGGCCCGGCGATGTGATACTCGATCCGATGGTGGGATCGGGCACCACGTTGCTGGAGGCGGTGCTGGCGGGTCGCTGCGCTGTCGGGTTCGATATTGATCCGCTGGCGCTGCGCCTGTGCAACGCGAAGACAACCTCTGTCGCCCCGCTGGACGCTGCCCAGGCGGGATTGCTGCTGCTCAGGAAGGCAAAGCTGGCCGCCTCTGAGTCCAGCGACGAGTTGCGGGCAGAGCTTGCCGGGCGTTTTGATGCCAAAACCCAGGAGTTCGTAGACTATTGGTTTGCGCCAGAGGCACAGATTGAGCTGCTGGCCCTCCTGAAGCAGCTTGAAGCCCTGCCAGAGGGCGGCGTGCGCAGCTTTTTGGAGCTGGCGTTTTCGTCCGTCATTATCACGAAATCGGGGGGCGTTTCCCTGGCGCTCGACCTGGCGCACACGCGCCCCCATCGTGCCAAAGACAAGCCATACCGGTCGCCGATCAAGGAATTCGAGAAGCGCCTGAAACAGAACCTGACCAGCCTGGCGGCCCTCCCAGCCACTCGTTCTCTGGTTGTGCTGGGCTGCGGCAACGCCCAGAGCCTGCCGCTCAAGAGCAGCTCGATAGACCTGGTGGTTACTTCGCCGCCATACCCCGCCAACGCCATAGATTACATGCGGGCGCATAAATTCTCGCTCGTCTGGATGGGCTATCCGATAGATGCGCTATCCCAGTATCGCAAGCGGTACATCGGCAGCGAGGCCCTGGATGGCACCGGGATGGAGAAACTGCCCTCCACGACCGCCGGAATCATCCAGGCTATCGCCGCCAGAGATCGCGCTAAGGGGACCGGGCTGCAGCGCTATTATTCGGAGATGGCGCGGGTGCTCGGCGAAATGATCCGCGTCCTCAAACCCGGACGAGCCGCCATCCTCGTCGTAGGTAGTTCGGTCATTCGGGGCATAGACACGCGCACCTATGATTGCCTGGCGGAAATCGGGCAGCAGGTCGGCTTTGAGATGGCGCATATTGGCGTGCGCAACCTGGTTCCCAGAGACTTCCGAAGTCTGCGAGACTTCGGAAGTCTTGGGCGAAACTGCACCTTTGATACGATTATCCCGCAGACGCTGAATCTTGGCGTTGGAGATGACAAGCGATGCAGGAATTTGAACATTGGGGACACTGGTGGTTTCAATCTGGCCCGGACGAGGGAATCCTTGGAAGATTGAAGCAAACTGGTAATGAGGGCCTCCGGCTTGAACTGTACCCACTATACGATTCAGCCAGCATACTGACTCCCCCAACGGCAAGAACGATCTTAGGGTTGACTGAAAAGACCGAAGAAGTCACTCTCTCCGAATGCCTCTTGATAGGCCAAAAGACTAGCCCGACGGCAAGGTTTGTAAAGTGGGTCTTCACCCCATTATTTGCCTACTTTGGGGGACAATTCGAAGATCCCGAAGCACTTCGATTTCACAAGGCGGTTATCCAATATAGCCATTTGCCTGATTGG
Organism: Anaerolineae bacterium; assembly: GCA_027494015.1. The sequence goes on along the minus strand of JAOSJP010000008.1, from coordinate 14,629 downwards.
GCAATGCGAAGAATCCAGTACGGACTCCCACAGGAAAAGGGGGGAACAGAGAAAAGCCGGGAATTCGAGATCGCTTTCAGCAAACCCAAGCCAATTGAAGTGGAAATTGACGACGGAAAGTTCTCTATCAATTGGCTCTCGCCATTCAGCACCGGCAGCGCTGGCGAAATGAACTTGCATCAAGTAGTGCAATTTGAAATTCAGACAGAAGAAGATAAGCCAATACAGGAATGGCTTTCGAAATACATTTACCCGCTTCAGGACTTCCTGACGCTTGGCACTGTGCGGGCTAACTCAGTCTCAAAACTTACTCTTTTCTCCAGAGAACACACTCATGACCAGCCTGACGGCAAGGGTGTCTTTGAAATCCCGATTGAGGTTGTTGGAATATCACCGGTTCAGGACATCCAACATAGGTTCTTGTTGCCTCAAGACATGCTATTTACCTTGCAGGACATAGACGAAGATTTCGAGGTAATTGTAAGGCGTTGGTTGGCTGTGGCCCAGGAGCTTGTGGACATCCGGGCGGCGTTTTTCGAAGCAGCGTATCTATCGGGCACACTATACCTGCCGAATATCTTCTTGAACGTCGTCCAGGCTCTCGAAGGATATCATCAGCAGCGATTTCCAGGGCAGCATATGCTGTCCAGACAAGAGCGCAAGGCTTTGCGCGAAGAAATTCGCAAATTGATCCCGCTTGAACACTGGAGTTCCATCCAGGTGAGACTCTCTTATATAGATGCACCAATGCTGAGGGATCGCATTAATGGTTTGTTGGACAAAACGAGCGCTATCGTATCACCTCCTAATAAGCGATGGAGAGGAGTTTGTCCGTCATGTGGTGGGGACGCGCAACTACCTCTCTCACCTGGGAGACGCTAAGAACTCGATCCACCGCGACTCCAACCAATTCTACGACGTGACCCAAGTCCTGATATATACAATGCAGGTTTGCTTCCTGCAGGAGTTAGGTTTTTCCGACGAGAGAATTAAGGCGTGCTTTGAGCGAAACCGGCGCTATTCTGAGCTGCAAGCAGGCGGCGGTAAGCGGGTGTAGCATAGGTTTTGCCGCGCCGAGGTCTACGCCCCCGTCCCCCCCGGGGGGGGGGGGGGGGGGGGGGGGGGGGGGCCAGCCGTCCGTCCGCGCTGAAGGCCACGCCCCCGGTCTAAGCCCGCCATCGTGGGCGTGCAGGGCGCGCAGGGCGCGCGTGCCCTTCCCCGCGCGAAGCGTCTCCACCTTCCACAGCCGCAGGCCGCCATCCAGCGAAGCCGCCGCCAGCAGCGACCCGTCCGGGCTGAAGGCGACGGCGCGCACGCAGTTGGCGTTGTAATCGGCGTAGGTCACGCGGGCCAGCTCGTCGCCGGAGGCCGCGTCGAGCAGGGCCAGCCCGCCATCGCTGAAGCCAACGGCCAGCAGCGTTCCGTCCGGGCTGAGGGCCAGGCAGCACCCTTCGGCGGGCAGGGTGTGTTCCAGCCGCACCCCCTGGCGCAGCCCATCCCACACACGAACGCGCTCCCCGCCAGCGATCTCGGCCAGCGCCTCACCGTTCCGACTGGCGGCAAAGACCAGCGGCGCGGCCCCCTGGTGACCGGCGTCGGCGACCTGGCGGCGTGCTCCCACGTCCCAGACGCGCAGCGCGCCGTCGTCGCCGGCGGAAAGGAGCCGCTCGCCCGCCCCCTGCCAGGCAAGGTGCGCGACCCGCTCGCTGTGCCCGCGCAGCGCGGTCAAGCAGAAGCGGCGCTGTACATCCCACAGGCGCACCGTGCGGTCGTCCGACGCCGAGGCGAGCAGCGATCCGTCCGGGCTGAAAGCCACCGCATTGACCGGCTTCTCGTGGCCGATCAGGGCGCGGATGCGCGTCCGCTGGCCCGTGTGCCACAGGCGCACCGTCTTGTCGTCGGAGCCGGTCGCCAGCAGCGATCCGTCCGGGCTGAAGGCGACGGCGCGCACGCTGTCGCGGTGAGCGGAGAGCGCGCGCAGGGCGATGACCTGGCGCGCGCTGCTCGCGGTGAGCGTGCCGGGCGTGGGCTGGCCGAGCGGCAGGGGAGGCGCGCCATCGAACAGGCGGGCGCGCAGTTGGCCCAGCGCCGAGTCATAGCCCTGGCGATGAAAGTCCACGTACTGGATGCGGCGCAGTTGGAAGTGCAGCCTGGGGACGGGCCGCCACAGCACGGGGAGGATCGTCTTGCCTTCGTCGCGGACGTACTGCCACTCGTCCTCGACGTTCTTGGAAGTCATGGAGTCCGGGGAGATGACCAGCAGCAGCGCGTCGCAGGCGTCGAGGCCCTGCTGGACGGCGGTGCTCCAGTTGGCGCCGGGGGGAATGTCGTCCACGTCAATCCACACCTCGGCTCCCAGCCGGTCGAGATCGGTGGCCAGGCGGCGGGCGAAATCTTCGTCAACGCGGCTGTAGCTGATGAAGACGCGGGTCATGGGCGGCTTTCCGGCTACGGGTAATGGAAACGCATAGCGTCGTCCGCTGATCGTGCCACAGAAACCGATCGGGGACAATCTGAAGGGGCAGACAGTATCAGGGCTAACGAGCGAAATCGCGCATTACAGGCACAGCAGGACATCGGAAGTCAGCGCGACTTCCGACGTGTGAGGCACAGAAAGGAGCCACCGTCAGAGCAGTTCGGCGAATTCCTCGGCTGTCAACCCGGCATCTTTGATGATCTTTCGCAACAAGCCGTGCTTGAGGGTTCGGTGATTGGGAACCACGATCTGTGCATATGGATCACCTCGCTGGACGATGAGATGGCTGCCGGTCTGCCGCCGAACAGCGAAGCCCACCTTCTCCAGTGCCCTCACACACTGGCGTCCTGACACAGAGGGTAAGCGGCTCATACTACCATCATCAAGCGATCCAGCTTGTCTTCGGGGATGGGCCTTCCCTCTTCTTCCAGGAGTTCGATGTAGAGGGCGATGGCTTCCTTGATATTGGCGATGGCCTCGTCCAACGTCTCCCCCTGGCTGTAGCAGCCCGGCAAGCTGGGGCACTCAACGATGTAGCCGCCCTCTTCAGCGGAGATGATCACGATCTGGCGCATTGACAGACTCTCCTTGCTGGCTGTGTTGATCAGAGCATAGCACGGGGCCAGATGAGGGTCAATGCGTGAAGGCGGGCGCGAGTTCACTCCCACTCAATCGTGGCGGGCGGCTTGCTGGTGATGTCATACAGCACGCGGTTGACGCCGCGCACCTCGTTGACGATGCGGCTGCTGACGCGGGCCAGCAGGTCGGGGGCCAGCCGTGCCCAGTCCGCCGTCATGAAGTCGGTGGTCGTCACCGCGCGCAGGACGATCACCTCGTCGTAGGTGCGCCTGTCGCCCATCACGCCGACGCTGCGCACCGGCAGCAGCACGGCGAACGCCTGGGCTGTGCCCTCGCGCAGCAGCCCGGCCTGGCGCAATTCACCGGTGAAGATGTGATCGGCGGCGCGCAGAATCTCCAGCCGCTCCCACGTCACCTCGCCGACGCAGCGCACGCCCAGCCCCGGCCCAGGGAACGGCTGTCGCCACACGATCTCGTCGGGGATGCCCAGCCGCGCCCCCACCTGGCGCACCTCGTCCTTGAACAGGTCGCGCAGCGGCTCGACCAGCCGCGCTTTCAGGCGGTCGGGCAGCCCGCCGACGTTGTGGTGCGACTTGATGCGCCGTGCGCCGGGCCGCCCGGTGTCCGCGCTCTCGATCACGTCCGGGTAGATGGTGCCCTGGGCCAGCCAGTCGAGCGCGCCCAGGCGACTCGCCTCGCGCTCAAAGACCTCAGCGAACGTCCGCCCGATGATCTGGCGCTTGCTCTCCGGCTCGCTCACGCCGCGCAGTGCGTCGAGGAACTCCTCAGTGGCGTCCACGGCGACCATGTTCTGCCAGCCCAACTGCTTGCCCAGCGCGACAACGGCGTCCGCCTCGCCCTGGCGCAGCATCCCGTGATTGACGAAGACAGGCCGAAGCTGCTCGCCCACCGCCCGGTGAATCAGCTCGCCCGCCACCGACGAATCCACGCCGCCGCTCATGCCCAGCAGCACGCGCCCGCCGCCGACCTGGGCGCGGATGCTCTCCACGCTGGCCGCGATGAAGTTCTCCGGCGTCCAGTCGGTGACCGCGCCGCACACGCCGACCACGAAGTTGCGCAGGATGTCGCGCCCGTGCGCCGTGTGCTGCACCTCTGGGTGGAACTGCACGCCGAACAGGGGGCGCTCGGAGTGGGCGATGGCCGCGTAGGGGGCGTTGGGCGTGGAGGCGACAGCGGCGAACCCATCCGGCGGGCGCTCCAGGCGGTCGCCATGACTCATCCACACGCTCTGCTGGGCGTCCAGCCCGGCGAACAGCCCGCCCCCCGCGCGCACGGTGACGGTCGCCATGCCGTACTCGCGCTGCGCTGAGGCGGCGACCTGCCCACCGAAGCGCCCGGTGAGAAGCTGCATTCCGTAGCAGATGCCCAGCACGGGCAGCCCGCTGGCCAACACCCAGTCGGGCAGGGCCGGCGCATCCGGCTCGTAGATGCCCGCCGGCCCGCCAGAGAGGATCACCCCGCGAAAGGCGGGCGCGGCGGCCAGGGCGTCGGCGGCGCTGGCGTCGTAGGGGACGAGGGCGGCGAAGACGCCCAGCTCGCGCACGCGGCGGGCGATCAGTTGGGCAGTCTGCGAGCCGTAGTCGAGGATGACGACCCCGCCGTCCTTCGGGAGCCATCGGCTAGATCTCCACGCCGCGCGGCGGGTCGCCGGCGAACTCGATGCGGTGCTCATCCAGGTGGGTGATGACCACCAGCGAGTCAACGGGCACGCCATATTTGCGCTCCAGCGTCTCGCGCCCGCCCTCAAATGCCTTCTCGACGATGGCGATGATGCCCACCAGCGTGCAGCGCGCCTCGCCGACCATGCGCGCCAGGGCGAACAGCGTCTTGCCGGAAGCCAGGAAGTCGTCCACGATCAGCACGCGCTCGCCCGGCGGCAGGTATTCAGCGGCGACCATCAGGTTGATCTCGCCCCCTTTGGTGTGGCTGGGCGCGGTCTCCAGGAAGATGGGGCCGTACATGGTGACTGGCTTGTGCTTGCGCGCGTAGACGATGGGGATGTCGAGGGCCAGCGCCGCCATCAGCGCCGGGGCGATGCCCGATACCTCGGCGGTGAGGATGCGCGTCGGCCTCGCGTCGCGGTAGCGCCGCGCGATCTCTTCGCCCATCGCCTGGATCAGCCTGGGGTCCATCTGATGGTTGAGGATGCCGTCAATCTTGAGGATGCCGTCGCCGAGGTACTTGCCCTCGGCCCGAATCTTGTCTTTGAGCGCCTGCATGGTGTGTTCTCCCCCGCGCGGACTCTTTGCCTGACCATCGTCCAGTGCATTGTACCCCATGAACGCAACAAGGGGCGCGCCGCCCCCTGTTGAGAATGCCCAAAATCGCTGCTTGATCCAGCCCTGTTCTAACGGTTGCTGGATGGCTACTCCACGCGCGTCACCGGAAAGGCGACGTCGGTCTTCAGCTCTTGCGGCGGCACGGCAGAAGGGTCGTTCAGGTACCATTCGTAGGCAGCGCCGCTGGGCGCATAGCCCTGTTGCTGGACGAACTGCGTGAGTTCTCCGTAGGCCGGGCCAACCTGGTTGTAGGGGCCGGTGTAGTGGCAGATGGCGAACATCCCGCCGGGAATTTCTGTGGCTTGTATCTCGCCCTTGCCCGGCAGCGGCCTGGCGACCGGGAAGCCCGCCTCTATGTCCAGGTCTTGCATGTCCATGTTGTAGTACGCCGCAAACGGAGCGCCTGTGGGGTGCTCGCCCAGGGTCCCAAGATACTCGATGAGGCTGCCCCATATCCTCCCGAAGTGGGTGGACAAGTCCTGGACAGGCGAGCGAAAGCGGATGGACAGGGTGGGCCTGGCAGGTTGCTCCTGCAACTCGCACGGATACATCAGAACACCTCCTCCTCGTGTGTGGGTCGCGCTCCTCAAGGAATGGACACAACTACTGCTCGGGTGCGTGCAAAAGTTGACGGGGATATTGACCTCACCCCCAGCCTCGCTGCGCTCGGCCCCGATGCTCTCCGTCAATCTGGAGACTTCGGAAGTCTGGTGCTTGAGCGCGTCAGCGCCGAGCGGGGGTGAGGTCAACCAGGGCGCAGCAGAGCAGCGCCCCGACCTGACAGGTTTTGCACGCACCCCGCTGCTGCCCGCTAATGCTTCTCGAACGTGGTGCCCAACGCGCGCGGCGGCGCGGCCCGCGTGAAGCGGCGCATCATCGGGCGGAAGCGTTCTGGCGTGTAACGGTCCAGCCGGGTCAGCACGCCGCTGGTCGCCAGCAGCAGCGTGATGATCATCAGGAACCAGGGCAGCATGTTGACAATCTGCGAGGGCAGATCGATCACTTTGTTGTCTTGCAGGTCAATGGCAATCGAGCGCAGGCCGACGATCAGATACGCGCCCAGGGCCACCCGCGCCGGCACCCACAGCCCGAAGATGACAATGGCCAGGGCGATCCAGCCCTCGCCGCTGAGGTCTTCCTTCCAGCCGAGCTTGACCGACAGCGAGTAGGTCGCCCCGGCCAGCCCCACCAACGACCCACCGACCACCACATAGACGTAGCGCAGCGCATTGACCGGCGTGCCGCGCACGAAGGCCGCTTCGGGCTGCTCGCCGATGCTGCGCAGGGTCAGGCCGGGCCGCGTGCGGTAGATGTAGAACCACATCAGCACGATCAGGGCCAGGCTGAAGTAGATCAGGATGTTATGGTCAAAGAGCACCGGCCCCACCAAGGGGATGTCGCGCAAAAACGGTATCGGCATGTGCGGCATTTCCTTGCCGGGCTGGTTGAAGTGCGGCTTGCCCAGGAACACGGCCAGGTCAGCGCACAGGATGGTCAGCACGAAGCCCACCGCCACCTGGTTGAGCTTGAGGGCGATGCTGGAGAAGACAATGAGCAGCGCCACCGCCGCGCCGACGGCCATCGCCGCCAGCACCGCCTGCACCAGGCTGCCCGTCTGCCGGGCGACGACGTGCGCGGTCATGGCCGAGAGCATGATCGTCCCGTCCAAAGACAGGTTGATCACGCCGGCGCGCTCGGTGAGCAGCTCGCCCTGCCCGGCGATGACGATCGGGGCGGCAGCGCGCACGATCCCGCGCAGGGTGCTTTCTAAGCCGGTCATGAGTGCCTCGTTCGGTGGTCAGTGGTCAGTTGTCAGTTGTCGGTTGTTGGTTATTGGTTATTGGTTGTTGGTAAAAAAGAGCAGAAGCAGCTTGTCGCCAACGGTATCGTGTAGGGCGATGCGCGTCAGGCAGAACGCCATCACCCTTCCTCATCCTCGCGCGCCTGGCTTGTCAGCGGGCGGCGGAAAGTCACCAGCAGCTCGATCTCGGCCAGCCAGCGCAAGTCAATGATCTCCCAGCCCTGCGCGGCGCGCTCGTTGAGCTGCTGGGTGAGCGACTTGCCCGCCCAGGCCAGGCGCTCGTCCCGCTCAACCGCGTCGGGGAAGTCAAGCTCGCCCGACAGATACACCGTCAGGTATTCCCAACGCCCCATCGCTGCTACGTCCGGTCAACCTCTTCATCCTCAACGGCGGGCTGGGCGCTGCGCGGCGGGAAGAGACGGTTGCGCGCGCCAAAGGCCAGCACGACCATCAGCACGATCGTGCTCTGCAACACGCGCACCAGCGAGCGGTCGAGCAGCAGGTCGTGATCCCACTGAAAGCCGCTCTCCAACCGCTGGCCGCCCTTCGACAGCACGGCGAACACGAACGAGACGAACGGCGTCAGAATGGCCGACATGCTCGCCAGCAGCACGACCAGAATCGCCAGGAAGCCGATCCCGCCGGACGGCGTGGCGGTGAGCTTGGTCACATCCGGGGCCAGCACGCGAAATGCCCCGGCCAGCCCGGCCATGCTCCCGCAGAGGGCCATCGCCAACAGCATATTGCGGTCGGTGCGCACGCCCAGCAAGAACGCCGACTTGCGGTTCTTGCCCTGGGCGCGAAGCTGCAAGCCCCAGCGCGAGACGTACATGATCAGCGCCACCACCACGAACGCCCCAATGGTGATGTAGATCGTGGTGGGGCTGAGCCGCCGGTACTCCTCAAAGCTGGGCAGGCGGGCGTTCTCCGGAAAGCGCGCCGTCTCGGTGGCGCGGCTGCCGGGCGGCTGCCAGGGGCCGCCGTTGGAAATCAGGTACATGTTGAACGTCTGGGCGATGAAGTTGAGCGCCACGCCGCTGAAAATCTCGTTGACGCCGCCGCGTGTCTTGAGCACGCCGGCCACGAACGCCCACAAGGCGCCGGTGAACGCCGCGAAGACGAAGCACAGGATCAGGATGCCGTCGCGCCCCAGGCGCAGGCCCAGCGGCGGGCTGCTGCTCTCGGCGAAGAGGCGCACCGCCCACGTCGCGCCGATGGCCCCCATCATGATCTGGCCTTCCACGCCGATGTTCCACAAGCCGGCGGTGTAAGTCAACACCAGGCCGAACGAGGTGATGGCCAGCGGCATCCAGAAGGCCACCAGGTCGGCGCGTTTGGCCGCCGACTCCAGCGTGCCCTCGTAGACGTAGTCCCAGGCCACCTGCGGGTCGGCGCCCTGCCATTCCAGGATGAGCACGATGATCAGCAGCGCCGCCGCGATGCCGAAGAAGGGGGCGAGGACCGCTGGCAGCAGGTCGAGCGCAGAACGCCAAATATCGCTGGTCTGCGCGTTGGATGGCGGGCGCTGGCGGGTTGATGGAGCCATGCTACAGCCTCCCTCCAATCAGCTCACCCAGACGGTTGGCCGTCATCTCAGTCGGGTCTTCGACCAGCGCCACGCGCCCGCCGAAAAAGACCAGGATGCGGTCGCTGTAGGTGACGATCTCATCCAGTTCGGCGGAAATAAAGACGATGGCCGTGCCCTCATTCCGGCGGGCTAGAAGCTGCTCCCAGATGTAATTGGCGCTCTCCACGTCCAGGCCGCGCGTGGGATGCTCCAGCAGCAGCAACCTGAGCCTGTGCGGCAGCAGCGAGAGCGCGAAGCGTTGCTGGTTGCCGCCGGAGAGCGTCTGGATCGGGCTGCCAGGCCGCCCCTTGACATTGAAATGCTGGAGGCGCTCGCCCGTCACACGCCGGGCGTGCACCCAGTTGACCCAGGGCGCGCGGCTGGGCAGGGTCAGGGCAAAGTGCTGGCTGAGCGTCATGCCTTTGATCAGCCCTTCTTCCATGCGCCCGGCGGGCAAGAAGGAGACCCCTGCCCGTTTGAAGGCGTGATAGGGCGCGCGGGTCATGTCGCGGCCCTGGATGCGGATGGCACCGTGCTCTGGCGGGTAGAGGCCAGTGCAGGCGCGCATGAACTCGGCCTGCCCGCTGCCGTCCAGCCCGGCCAGGCCGATCACTTCGGAGGCGCACACTTCCAGCGAGAGATGCTCGACTGTCAGGCGATGACTGACCACGCACAGGTCTGCGACGCTGAGCACCGGCAAGCCGCAGGTCACCGCCGGGCGCTCCTGGCGCTCGATGACCTTGCCGAACATCAGCGCCACCAGATCGCTGATCGGGCAGGGGATAGTCTTCTCGCCCACCAGCCGCCCGCGCCGCAGCACGAAAGCGTCGTCGCACAGCTCGATCACATCTTCGAGCTTATGCGAGACCAGGATGATGGCCAAGCCCTCGTCGCGGGCCAATGATTTGAGCACGCTGAACAGAGCGCTCTTCTGCTCGGCGCTGATGCCCGTCGTTGGCTCGTCGAGCACCAGCATCTGTACGTTGAGCGACAGCAGGCGCAGAATCTCAAGCTGCTGGCGCTCGCCGATGGTCAGCATATCCACGTAAGCGTCAGGGTCGAGGGCGAAGCCAAAGCGCTCGGCCAGGGTCAGGAGGGTGCGCCGCGCGCTCTCGGTGTCGGGAAAGAAGCCGCTCGGTCGCCCGGCGATGAAGTTCTCCAGTACGGTGAAGGGCGGGAAGTCGAGCGGGTCCTGGTAGAGCATCCCGATGCCGTGCGCGATGGCGTCGGTGGGCGCGCTCAGCGTGACCGGCTGATCGTTGACGAGGATAGCGCCGCTGTCTGCCGACTGGTAGCCGGACATGATCTTCATCAGCGTGCTCTTGCCAGCGCCGTTCTCGCCGAGGATGGCGTAGATGCGCCCGCCCTCAAAAGTCAGCGAGATGTCCTGGTTGGCCCGCACGCGCCCAAAAGTCTTGGAGATATGTTGCAGCTCAACACGCATAAGCGTCTCAGGTGATTGGTGATTGGTTATGGGTTGCTGATGGTTGGTGGCTGGCCGCTTGACGCCTCTTCAGCCAGGGACCCAAAACCGACAACCAACGACAGGCGTCTTTCACCAGCCAGACCTAAGAGGCCGTTTGAGAAGTCGTGCGCCTGACTCTGCCCCCCATCCCCGGCCCTTCCCCCACGAGGGGGGAAGGGAGAAGGGCGCGCCCACTAAGCCCCTCCCTCCTTGTGGGGGAGGGGTTTGGGGTGGGGGGGGAACTTCTCAAATGGTCTCTAAGCTAAAACTAAGGGAGAGGGGCTATAACGCCCCTCTCCCTGCATACCGCCTAGTGAAGGCTACTTGCTCGCGCCCTGCACGCCAGCCAGAAGCTGGTGCGGCGTCACTTCCCCAGGCGCGGTAGCTTCGTCGGCGTTGGCCGCCTGGAACCAGACTTGCTTCGGTGTGGCAACCTCACCTTCGGCCAGGAAGACCGAGCCATCCTGGAAGCTGAGCGGGCCAACCCACAGGTGCAGGCCGCCCTCTTCGCCCAGAGCGCCTGCCGCCAGCCCGGCGATGAACTCGTCAAGCGTGGCCTTATCCTCGTCGGACAGGCCGTCACCGTAGAGATAGCCCACATGGGACGTGTCCGGGTTGTTGATGTCCGTCCAGTCGGGGCCGTTCCAGTCCCAGGCCGCTTCCCAGGTGCCGTCCTGCACTGCCTTAACCGTCTCCAGGTACGAAGGGCCCCAGTTGAAGTACGGCACGCCCAGGCAGATGCCGGGGGCCTCTTCGCAGGCACCCTCGAAGTCGTAGGGGATGGCCCACACAGCCGCGCCTTCGGCGGCGCGCTGATTGGCCACGACAATCGCCTCGGTGGTGTCAATGCCGGAGATCAGCACATCGCGCCCGTTATCAATGAAGGCGTTGGAGACCTCCGTCGGGTCGAGCGTGAAGCCGGGGATGTTGAACCAGAAGCCGATCCAGGTCACAGCGAAGTCCAGCGCGTTGGGGTCCATGCCGCGATAATTCTCGTAGCAGTGGCGCGCCCCCAGGTACGCCGCATTGACCAGGCGGGTTGTTTCCGGGTCAATCAGCGGGCCGACGTAGCCGATCTTGCCCGTCTGCGTCTTGAGGGCAGCGGCGCAGCCGGCGATCATCTTCCCGTATTCCATCTCGCCCATGATATTGCCCAGGTTGTCCGGGGCGATGCCCCACAGGGCGTCATCGCCGGAGATGCTGATGAAGACAACATCCGGGTAAAGCTCCGCGACCACCGTCGTGTCAACCTCAAAGTCCGCCGACGTGGTGAGGATGAGCTTTGCGCCCTGGGCCACCATGTCCTCCACCACCTGGTCGAGCGTCGTTTCCGGGCGGGCCGCCGTGTTGAGGCTCTCCAGAACGATCATCTTGGTGCCGGGCAGGTTCGCCTCCACATACTGCCCGGCGGTGTAGTGCGCCTGGCTCCAGCCCCGGTCATCTTTGGGGCCGACCAGCACCACGCCGAAAATAAACTCTTCCTGCGCGACGACGGACGCGACTCCGCTGGCGAGCATCGCCACCAGAACTGCCAAGACAGTGAGTCTTTTCAACATACGTTTGCTCCTCTTCCTCGTAACACCCTGTGACAAAAACACCCTTGCCTCACCTCTTATGAGGCAACTCATGCTACCTTCAGTTTAGTGGAAAACCGCGCAAAAGCAACTTTTCAAGCCGGAGTGGGTGCGTGTAAAAGTTGACAGCGACTCGCTGGACGCGGGGATATGGACCTCACCCCCAGTCTCGCCCCGCTCGGCTTGCCCCCTCTCCGTTGACGGAGAGGGGGCGGCGAGGCGCGGCAGCGCCGAGCGGGGGTGAGGTCAACCAGAGCGCAGCAGAGCAGCGCCCCTACCTGACAGGTTTTGCACGCACCCGCCGGAGTTCTAACGCGACTCTCACGCAGAACACGAGCGAAGCACGCGGGGATTGGGGTACAATCTGGCCCAGAACCAGCCCAGATTCGGATCAGCGGAGTGCCTGTTCTGCGCGCTGAGCCGCGAAATCATGCCCACGAGGCCAGGCTCACGCCTCGTGGCCACAAGGATCGACCTGATGAGATATCCCCTCCAGCCCCCTCAGCCGCCCAGCGACTCGCCCGAACCGCCCCAGCCGCCCGGCGTGCGCCGCGTCGCCGTGCGCCTGACGGTCGCCGAGCCGCGCCTCACCTACGTGCTGCTGGGCATCATCGTGCTCATTTTCCTGTACTTCTTCAGCCTGTCGGCCCGCGAGCAGGTACTTTTTCTGAACGACTGGGCCAAGATTAACGAGCTGATCCGCCAGGGTGAATACTACCGCCTGTTCACCTCCATGTTCCTGCACCTGAACCTGACGCATCTCATCTTCAACGGCTATGCGCTGTTTGTGCTGGGGCGCGATGTGGAGGCGTTGTTCGGCACGCCCCGCTTCGCCATCATCTACCTGCTCGGCGGGCTGTCCGGCTCGCTCGCCAGCTTCATCTTCACCGATGCGCCATCGGTGGGCGCGTCGGGGGCCATCTTCGCCATCTTCGGCGCGGAGATGGTCTACTTCTACCAGCACCGCGAGCTGCACGGCACCGCCGGACGCCAACACCTGACACACCTGGTCGTCCTGATGCTGATCAACCTGGGGCTGGGCTTCTTCGCCTCGACGGGGGCGACCAGCTTCCGCATTGACAACGCCGGGCACATCGGCGGGCTGGTGGGGGGCGTTGTGCTGGCCTGGTTCATCGGGCCAGCGTACCGGCTTCAGCGCGATCCCACCGCCGAAAGCGGGTTCAGCGTCGTAGATAAGAACCCGGTCGGGCGCTGGGCGCTGGCGTCGGTCGCTTATGCGGCGGGGCTGGCAGCTTTGATGGTCTACACGGTGACGATCTAGAGCGTTTTACGGACTTGGCACTCTTGACCAGGGAGAGAGGCGCTCTGTTGACCTCACCCCCTGGCCTCGCTGCGCTCAGCCCTGGAATAGACTTCCGAAGTCTTGAAGACTTCGGAAGTCTGGTGCCTGGGCGCGCCAGCGCCGAGCGGGGTGAGGTAAACCAGGGGCTACCCAAAACCGCTGGGGAAAGAAGACAGGGCCGTAAGTGACTAACAGGCTCTCGCAGCGGGCACCGCTACCCGCCCAGGAACGCCACAGCCCGCGCGACGCTGTCCGTCGGGCTGACTTTGATTTGCGCGTCGGCGATCCGCCCCTCTTCGTCAATGATCCAGTGCGAGCGGATCACGCCCATGTAGGTCTTGCCGTACATGGACTTTTCGCCCCAGGCACCCCACGCCTCCAGCACAGCGTGATCGGGGTCGGAGAGCAGGTCGTAGGGCAGGCTCTCGTCCTGCTTCCACTTGAGCAAGTCCCCTGGCTCGTCCGGGCTGAGGCCCAGCACGACCGCATGGGCGACCTCGATCTTGGGGAACTGGTCGCGGAAACCGCATGCCTGGGTGGTGCAGCCAGACGTGCCCGCCTTCGGAAAGGCGAAGAGGACGACCTTCTGGCCGCGAAAATCGCTCAGGCGGACAGTCTCCCCGTTCTGGTTCTTCAGGGCGAAATCGGGCGCTTTTTCACCAACGGCGGGCATAGATGCTCTCTCCCTTGAATGCAGGCTGATCCCCGCCCAGAATGTAGCACACTGCCGCCCGAACACACACCGACTCCTTCCCCTGCGCCAGCACGGAGCGACAACGCGGCGGGCGAGGAGAAGGAGTCGGTATGACAGGTAGGGGCCTGGCGCGTGGCGCAGGCGCAGCCCTAGTGCAGCGCGCGCAGGATGGCCAGCACGCGGCCCTGAACGTTCACCTTGTCGGCGTCCACATAGATCGGGTCCATCAGCGGGTTGGCCGGCTGCAGGCGAACTTTCTTGCCCTCGTGGAAGTATTTCTTGAGCGTCGTCTCGCCGCGCTCGGTGAGCCACACCGCCACCATGTCCCCGTTGTGAGCGATACTCTGCCGCTTGAGGATGACGATATCGCCGTCGGCCACCATCGCGTCAATCATCGAATCGCCGGTGACGCGCAGCGCGAACAGGTCTTCGCGGTGCGCGGCGCCGATCATGGACTGCGGCACTTCGATCAGATCGTCGGTGTCGTAGTAGTAGCCGAAGTCTTCGCCGGGGATGGGCACCGGGGCGCTGGCCGCGATCTTGCCCACCAGCGGAATCTGGATCAGGCTGGCCGGGTCTGCATAGCCGACCGAAAGTTCTTTGGTCAGCGGTTCCTGGGCCGCCAGCCACAGCCCGCGCGAGACCTTGGGATCGCGCCTGATGTACCCGCGATCTACCAGCTTGTTGAGGTTGTAGTTGACCACCGAGGTCGAGGCGATGTCAACCGCCTCGCCAATGTCGCGGATGGTCGGCGGATAACCGTGATCGGTCAGAAAATTCTCAATGAATCTGAGAATCCTCTTCTGGCGTTCAGAGAGTGCGTGTCGTTCCATAGGAGTCGCTCCGTGCTATTCGCACAATAGTTCGCAT
>JAOSJP010000007.1 GCA_027494015.1 Anaerolineae bacterium | reverse complement strand
GTGCTGGCGGATGAGCGCTTCCAGCCGGTCTTCGCCGAACTCCTCTTCGTCGCTGTTGAGCACTTCGGTGATGCCGTCGGTGTACAGCACGAAGATGTCGCCCGGCCCCAGGCGCAGCCGGTCGAGCGCGAACTCGGCCTCTTTGAAGATGCCGACGGCCACCCCCTGCGCCGTGACGTAATCCACCGCGCCTGTCGCGGCGCGGTACCACAGCGGCGGGTTGTGACCCCCGCAGGCGAACAGCATCTCGCCGCTGGCCGGGGTCAGATAGCCAACAAAGGCGGTGGCAAACATGCGCGAGCGCTGCTCGGAGATGATCATCTCGTTGGCGTGGCGCAGCACTTCGTCGGGCGGCAGGTTGATGCTCATGCCATAGCGCAGCACGGTCACGCTGAGCGCCATGAACAGCGCCGCCGGGATGCCCTTGCCGGAGACATCGGCGATCACCACCCCCCACCGCCCGTCGGCCAGCGCGTGGAAGTCGTAGAAGTCGCCGGCCACACTGCGGATGGGCCGCCACAGCGCCCCGATATCCCACCCCGCCAGCGCAGGGATGCGGTCGGGCAGGAAGCTCGCCTGGATGGAGTGGGCCGTCTCCAGCTCGCGGTTGATGAGCTGCTGCTGAATCTCTTGCTGGTAGAGCCGCGCGTTCTCGATGCTGATCGCCGCCTGAGCGGCCATCGCCGTCAGCAGGCGCTCGTCGCGGAAGGTGAACGCGCCATCCTTCTTATTCAGAAGCTGCACCACGCCGATCACTTTCTGCTGGGGGTTGAGCATCGGCGCGGTGAGGATCGTCCGTGTGTGAAAGCCGGAGACCATATCGAACTGCGGGTTGAAGCGCGGGTCGGCGTAGGCGTCGGGGATGTTGAGCACCGCCCCGGTCGCCGCGACGTGCCCGGCGATCCCCTCCCCCATCTTAAGGCGAATCTCAGACAACGGGCCGGCGTCCTGGAGCAGCACGCGCGACCACAGCTCGCCGCGCTCCTCGTCCACCAGGTAGAGCGTGCCGCGCTCGGCGTTGATGGTCGTCACCAGCTTGCTGAGGATCAGGTTGAGCAGGTCGTCGAGCTTGATATTGGAGGTGATCACCTCGCTGACCGAGCGCATGGCGTTGAGTTCTTGCACGGGACTCATCGCCGAGCCTCCGGCTTCGGCCCGCTCGATCAGCTTAACCAGTCTGAGTGTGTTGGGCTGGCCCAGCTCAGCGCTGGTGGTGCGTTCTACGGAATCCATCAGCGCGTGGATGAAATGCAGGCCCATGCCCCCCTTGATGCGCGCTTCAACCGGCGCGTGGATGTCGAACGGCTTGACTTTGGACGGGTCCAGGGGGACGCCCCAATCGGTCAGCGTGACCTGGACGAAATCGCCCGTTTCGCTGGCAGATATCAGCAGGTGACCCTGGCGCTCGCCGGGGTAGGCGTGGTGGATGATGTTGGTCGCAGCTTCCTCGATGGCCAGCTCCAGGTCAAAAAGCGCTCTGTCGGACAGCGCGAGGCGCTGCCCGATGCCTTGCACGAAGTGCGAGATAAGGCGCAGGTTCTCTTGTCGGGCCTGGACGCGAAGCTCACCGAGAAAGGTCATGGGGCAGTGCCTTGTCTGGTCATCATCTGCTGGCGCGAGCCTCGTCGGGGCGGGAACGCCCCTACAACGGGCGCAGCAAAGCAGCGCCCCTACGGGCAAGCGCGCGGCGATCAGACTTCCGAAGTCTTCGGAGACTTCGGAAGTCTAGTGCGACGGAACGCCCCTCCCCCAGCCCCCTCCCCGGTC
This sequence comes from Anaerolineae bacterium, assembly GCA_027494015.1. Next base: position 59,956 of record JAOSJP010000007.1, on the reverse strand, counting down.
TATACACAAGCCAGGGAAGGGGAAAGCGCCGTGTTGGGCGGGCAAGTCCCCCTCTCTAGCTCGGCTGGAGAGGGAGATTTAGGGGGAGAGGCAGGGGCCGCCTCACCAACGCCCCCGCCAAAAAAACAGCCCCCTACATGCCGGGGACTGCTCCGCCAGGCGCTCGCCACGCGCTGTCAGAAGCTGGCGAGTGCCTCGTCTACCGTCGCATAGATCGAGAAGAACTTCTCGAAGCCAATGATCTGGAATACGCGCGCCACCCTCTGGCTCAGATTGACCAGCTTGAGATCGCCCTGATCGGCGCGCACCTGGGTCAGAATGTCGGCCAGCGTGCGCAGCCCGGCGCTGTTGATATAGCGAACCTGATCCATCTCCAGGACGATCTTGCGCTTGCCTTCAGAGACAGCGGTCTGCAAAGCGAGGTCGAGGTCCAGCGCCCCCTCGCTATCTACGCGGCCTTCTAGGGCGAAAATGGTGACGCTATTCTGTTCGCGCTCAGTGATATTCATGATAAGTCTCCTGAAAAAATACCTTTGCGGGCAAAGGGGCCAGGCTCACCCTCATTGTAGTCGGTTTGCGCCCAGCAGGGAAGGGAGTCGGGGGATGTGTTTCATGAGGTAGGGGTGTGCGCTGGCAATCAGCCATCGCCGCCGGCCTCACCGCGCGCCTGCGTGGTAGGGGCGCTGCTCTGCTGCGCCCTGGTTTACCTCGCTGGCCTCCAGCGTTGACTCCCGCACGCCTGATCTGCGATAATATATTTTAGCTCATAGATTATGATTCTATGGGCTAAGGAGCAGGATGCAGTGAAGCAAACATATATCATCCAGGAGAACGGCCAGGTGACGCTGCCATTTGAGTGGCGGGAGAAATACGGCCTCAAGAAAGGGGACATCGTGTCCTTTGTTGAGACGGACCAGGGCCTGATGGTCGTGCCTCGGGTGGCTCTGGCAATGGAGTTGTTAGATGAGATTGCCAGGGAACTCAAGAAGGCAGGGGGTGACCTTTGAGCAGTTGATGAAAGACAGCGAGAAGATACGCCAGGAGCTTTACGAGGAGAAATACGACAAAGAAGGCCGCGAAGATGTATAGGGTCTTCATTGATGCCAGCGTTCTCTTCGCTGCTCTTTATTCCCCAAGCGGCTTTGCGCGCGACCTGCTGCGCCCGTTGTCGGGGAGGGTTTGTAAACCCTCCCCGACGGACCTCCTCCCTGCTCGGTGCTGACGCGCCTCGCCGCCCCCCGCGCGAAAGAAGACTTCCGAAGTTTTGGAAACTTCGGAAGTCTGATCACCGCACCCCGACACACAGCAGACTCGCCGCAATGCGGAGACGTCCCCGCGTCCCCGCGCGAGATGTGCGCCCAGAGAAGTTGGGCTACAATACGCGCGCATGGCAGCAGGCAGGACAACACGCACAGACCCGGCGCAGAGATGGGGAGCGCGCAGATGAACCGTTTCAGATACCCTCTGGTGATGGCGGCGATGGCCGTCGCGGTGGCAGCGATCCTGGCTGGGTGCAACTTCAGCACAGACGGCGAAGAACCGACAACCGTCCCCCGGCCCACGCTCGGCACGCCCATCGCCTGGGCGACGGCGCGCACCGACGTGCCCGCGCCCCCGCCGCCAACGGCGACTGCGTTCGTCTTCTCCTCGCCAACTCCCCTGCCCACTCTTGCCGCGCCACCCACCGAGGCGGTGCTGCCCACCAAAGAGCCGCCCCCGACGTTGACGCCGAGCGCGACGCGCACGCAGTTCGCCATCTTCACAGCGACAGCCGCGCCGACGGGGGAGCTTCCCTCGGCGACGAGCGCGCCGATTTTGACCGTAACGATGGAGACGCTCCCTGCTGTGACGAGCGCCCCGACGCTTCCCACTGCGACCAGCGCGCCCATGCTCACGCTGGAGCCAGCGCTCACCCGCGCCTCCTCGGCCACGCCGACAGTTCCGCCCTCGTTCACGCCGGCGATCATCTCAACCAGCACGCCGATTCCCACGTCGGTGCCCGCGGCCCTGGTCTGCCCCACGTGCGACAACCTGCGCCTGCGATCCAGCCCTGGCACGGGGGGCAACATCATCACCCTGCTGCCTGCCAACCTGCCGCTGAGCGTCATCGGGCGCACGGCGGACAACGCCTGGGTTCAGGTGGTGCTACCGGACGGCGCGAGCGGCTGGGTTGCCGCCCAGTATCTCGTCCTGAACATCAATCTCAGCACCGTCAGCGTGACCGGCACGGTTCAGGATGCGCCCACCGCCGTCGCCGGGGGCACGGGCGTGGTATCGGGCGTATCGTCGAACGCGCGGCTCATCTTCCTCGACGGGCTGGCAAAGGGCAACCTGGCCCACTCCTTCACCCGCGTGGGCGACAGCATCAGCGCCGCGCCGCAGTTCCTGACGCAGATCGGCAGCGGCACGTACCAACTGGGTGAGTATGGCTACCTGGGCACGGCGATCAGCTTCTTCTCCGGCCCCAACGGGCGCAGCGCCAACCCCTTCGCCGCGTCGTCTATGGCCGCACGCAACGGCTGGAGCACGGAGAGCGTGCTCAACCCGGCCAACGCCGATGCCGGTATCTGCCGGGCGGGGGAGACGCCGCTCGCCTGTGAATACCGGGTGACGCGCCCCGCCGTCGCGCTGATCATGTTCGGCACCAACGACGCCGGCGGGATGCCGACGGCGACCTTCCAGGCCAACCTACAGGCCATCGTGCAGACCTCGATCACTATGGGCGTGATCCCCGTGTTGAGCACGATCCCGCCCAAGCGCTACAACCCGGCCACCGATGGGCGCGTGGCCGAGTTCAACCAGGTGATCATGGCCACCGCGCGCGCCTATGACGTGCCGCTGTGGGATTACTATTCGGCGATGATCGCCCTGCCCGATGGCGGGCTGTCGCCGGACGGCGTGCACCCCTCTACGCCGCCGTCGGGCATCACGACCATCTTCGACGCGGCCAACCTGCGCTATGGCTACACGGTGCGCAACTTCACCGCGCTGCAGGTGCTTTACGCGCTGTGGCAGTATGTCCTCTACGACGCGGATCAGGCCCTCCCCGCGACCGCGCCGCCCGGTGGAGGCGTGCCCACCAGCGCGCCGACCAGCGCGCCCGGCGGCCTGGACGACCCGGCCTGCATGGGCGTGCGGCCCTCGAACCTGACCGTTGGCGGGCAGGGGCGCGTGACGCCGGGCCTGCCCAACAAGATGCGCAGCGCGCCGGGCACCGCCGCCGCCGAAGTCGGCAGCATCCCCGGCGAGGCGATCTTCTCGGTCGTCGGCGGGCCGCGCTGCGCGGACGGCTACCTGTGGTGGCAGGTCAACTACAACGGGGTCGTCGGCTGGACGGCGGCTGGCAGCGGCACCGAGGACTGGGTGGTGCCCCATCCGTAGGGGAGCGGTCGGTAGTTGTTGGTGATTGGTTGTTGGTGATTGGTTATTGGTAGGGGCGCTGCTCTGCTGCGCCCGGCCCTGTGAAGAGAAGAGACTTCCGAAGTCTTCAGCAGACTTCAGAGTCAGTCTGTCTGGAGCGCCATGCCTGGTTGAGCAACCCAGGCCCGCATCACCTCCCTTGAAATCCCCCTCTCCAGCCGAGCCAGAGGGGGGACCCTGGCTCCGCCGCAGCCTACAGCCTCCCTGGCTTGGCCCCGGCGGGCCAGGGGAGGGGCGTTGCGCCTGAACGCTCCCGCCAGATGCCTTAACTTCATGCGCATGGGTTTCGAAACCCATCCCTACACCCCCGCGCCTTCGCAGCGAGCGCGGCAGTGAAATCCATCCCTTGCCCGTTACTGCATCGCCCCGCGCCACACGGCATCGAGCGCCTGCAGCGTCACCAGGTTGCGCAGCGGGTAGCCGCGCTGCAGGTTGGCCGGGGCCAGGTCGCCGGAGTCAGTATACGGCAGGCTGAGATGTCGCCCGTCCTCGTTCAGCCCGTGATTGGGCAGCGCCTCCAGCGCCAGCCACAGGTTCATCAGCGGCACCTCGTAGTCGAGCGCCACCCGTACCACAATCTGGTTGTAGCGGACGCTCTGCCCCCACAGCGCCAGGTTGCCCGGAAAGGTGCTCAGCAGCGGGATCACCCCCGCCTGGATTGTCTCGTGGACGATCTGGCGCAGGTTGCGCTCGAACTGCTCGGCGGGTGTGAAGAGCAAGTCCTGCGCGCCGAACATGATCACGGCCACGCTGGGCCGGTGCACGCGGTACTCGCAGCGCAGCGGCGATTCGCCGGGCTGGCAGGCCAGCGGGTTGGCGAATGCCGGGTCGAGCACGGCGCCCGTCACCAGGCCATCGTAGGCGGCCAGGCTGTCCAGCGCCAGCGACGCCCCGAATTGGTCTACCACTGTTTGCAGGTGGGCGAACTCGCCCAGGTTGTAGCGGCCCCGCCCGAACGGGCTGAGAAAGTGCTGGTTGTCGGAGATGCAGTCGCCCACTTTGGCCGCCGAGCGCGCATTCATGCCGAGGATGCGCCCGCTTTCGTAGATAGCGCGGGCGCGGCCCATCCCGACGGGCACCACCGGGTAGCTGGTCAGGTCTACGGCGACAGGCGCGCTGCCCGTTTGCGAAGCGTCGGGCGGCGCAAAGAGGGCCTCGTTGCTGACCAGCAGCCGCGCGACAGGAGCATCCGGCGGCAGCAGCAGATGACGGCGCTCGATCCAGCCGCGCACGCTGCCATCCGTGCTGTGCCCCAGCACCCAGGCGGCGTCGGCGCTGCGCCCCTCAAGGGCGACTTTGGCGTGGGGCGTGAACACGCCGACGATGGGCGCGGCGCGATCCGGGCGGCTGTAGGCGGTCAGGGCGTAGGGGGCGAGCGCCTGAATCTGGGCCTGGGCGGCGACTTGTGGCGACTGCGGCGCAATCCAGGGCAGGGCAGCAGCGAGAGCGAGAGCGGCGAGCAGGAATCGGCGGGACATGGGAAAGTGGTTGTTGGTGATTGGTGATTGGTTATTGGTTGCTGGTGGTCAGTGATCGGTTGCCGGCGGCAGGTTTCTCTCAGAACAGGGCAGGGGGCCTCTTGCGGAGATATGTCGCATCCGTTCCGCCAGACTCCCCTGGCCAGACTTCCGAAGTTTCCAAAACTTCGGAAATCTATTCCGCCGCAGCGCCGCACGCTCTGATCACCGGCAACTGCTCGCTGGCAACCGAATCCTGATCACCGGGTGCGGGCAAAACCTGTCAGGTAGGGGGGCTGCTCTGCTGCGCCCTGGTTGACCTCACCCCCGCTCGGCGCTCACGCGCCTCGCCGCCCCCTCTCCGTTGACGGAGAGGGGGAAGAGCCGAGCGCAGCGAGGCTGGGGGTGAGGTCAATACCCCCACGTCAAACAGGTCGCTGACAACCTTTGCACGCACCCTGATCACCTCCCGACTTTACACGATCTGCCGCCCGGTGTAAACTCGCCCAAACCGCAGGGGCCATCTCGGCGGTGAGCGTTTGGAGCGAACCATGCTGCGACGATTGCTGGCGCTGGCCGGGGTAGGGGGCGCGATCCTGGGCGCGGCCCTGGGCTTGGCGGCGGGGGCCAATCCCCTGGCCGGAGCCGCCCCCCTCGCAACGCCCACGCCCTTTGACCTGCCCGATCCTGTCCTCGGCCCGCTGGACCTGGACGAGGTGACCGCTATTGATCTGGCGTCTTTCCCGCTGGTGCCGGAGATCAGCGAGAACGCGCGGGCGATCTACGCCCACAGCCTCGCGCGCGGCGGCGATGCGCACGCCTTTGTCAAGGTGGGCGACTGCATGACGGACAACCCCTACTTCCTGATCCCCATCGGCGCGGGCGACTACGCCCTGGGCGAGTACGAGCATCTGGAGCCGGTCATCGCCCAGTTCCGCAGCGAGGAGCGCGACTCTTTCGCCCGGCAGAGTCAGGCGGCAGCGGGTGGCTTCAACGCAGCCAGCGTCCTCGACGCGATGTGGGCCAACCCGGAGTTTTGCCAGGCGGGGCAGACGCCGCTAGGCTGCGAGCTGCGCATCATGCAGCCGAGCATCGCCCTGATCATGTTCGGCACCAACGACGTGCAGTACCTCACCGCCGAGCAGTTCGCCTACTTCCTGCGGGCGCTGGTCGTGGAGACAGTGCGCGCCGGGGTGCTGCCCGTGCTCAGCACGTTCCCGCACCGCCCGGAGTTCCCGGAGCAGACGGTGCTCTTCAACCAGATCGTGGCGGCGGTGGCGCTGGAGTATGACGTGCCGCTGATCAACCTGTGGCTGGCGCTGGAGCCGCTGCCCGACCGGGGCGTAGACCCCGCCGACCCGACGCACATGACGGTGCCAGCCTCCGGCGCGGTGTGCGCCTTCGTGGACGAGAACCTGGCGGCGGGCTTCACCATGCGCAACCTGCTGACGCTGCAAACGCTCGAGGCGGTGCTGGCGGCAGCGGAGACAACAGAGACAACAGAGACGACAGAGACGGCGGAGGGGAAATGAGCGGTCACTGCTGGCCGCACATCTTCCAGGCGCCGTCCTCTTTGACGGCGCGGTAGGTCGTCCCGGCCAGGCTTTGCTGGCGTGGGGCCTCGCCGCGATAGGTGATCACCAGGGTGCCCTCGCAGGTGACGAGGGTTGCGTCGCCATCCTGCCCGTTCTCGCGGCAGGCCAGGCCGTCAAACTCGGCCTTCACCGAGCGGAAGGGGGCCGCTTCGAGCACGGCCTGCGCTTCCCAGGCGGCGCAGGACAGGCCGGCGATCTTGTTCTTGTCAGCGGCGATCTTGGCCTTGAGGTAGCTTTCGATGACGTGCGGCGCGCTGGCGGACTCGGCGCACGCGGCGAGAGCCAGGGTCAGCAGGACGAGCACAATCGAGGCTGAATGGATACGGCGCATGAGCGTTCCTTTGCCGGGCGAATGATCTCAGACGGGCCGCGCACGCCGCGATTATAGTATGTTTGGGGCTGCGGGGTCGAGAAGCGGTTGCGGCGGAAGGCCCCTATCCCCGGCCCCTTCCCCCAGCCGAGCTAGGGGAAGGGGGGGGCAGGCCCGCCGTTTTTCTCCCTTCCCCCAGCCGGGCCAGGGGAAGGGAAGAGTCGCCTGCCGGAGGCCCGGCCTGGCTGGCCCAGGGGCGGGCAGGTATTGGGAATGTCCGGGTCTGACCTCATCCTCGCTCGGCGCTGATGCGCGCCAGGCGGGGGTGTAGGGGTGGGTTTGTAAACCCGCCCCTACGCGGACACCAGAGCAGCGCCCCTGCCTGGCGAATTTTGCAGACTTCTCAGCGGGGATTCGATAGCCAGGCACTGATCACTGCCTGGCAACTGGGCAACTGACAACTGATCACTGGATCACTGATAACCGATCACTGACGACAACCAACAACCAATCACCAACAACCAACAACCAATCATCACAGCAAAGGGAAGCGGAGCGATGATAAACGGACGAGCGCGTACTGTATGGGTAGGACTGCTGATCGGCCTGCTGATCGTGACCGGTGGGGTCGCTGCGGTGACCCGCACGGCGGCGCAGGGCGGCGATCAGTGCGTGGCGCTGGCCGAACAGGCCATCGCCGAAGCGAACATCTACTGCGGCGGGCTGCTGCCCGGCGAAGCGTGTTACGGGCACGGCGCGGTCAGCGCCCGGCCCCCCGGCGCGGGCGAACTCGCAGCGACGACCCCCGGCGACCGCACGACCCTGGAGGCCCTGGACGCGCTGGTCACCGCCGCCGATCCTGCGGGCGAGGGGTGGGGTGTGGCGCTGCTGGGGCTGCCCGCCGTCGAGGGCGCGACGATCACCGGCGTCCTGTTCGGCGACGCGCAGATCGCGCGGCCCGCTGTCGCCGGGGGAGAGCGTCCCACGCTGCCCATCTTCAACCGGGGCGGCGCGGAGATCAATCTGCGCAACGGGGCGGGCATCAATTACGCGGTAGTGGGCCAGCTTGCCGCTGGCGAAGAAGCGCTGGCCGACGGGCGCAACGAGCAGGGCGACTGGCTGCGCGTGCAGTTCGCGGGCGGCATCGCCTGGGCCTTCACCCCGCTGATCGGCTGGGAGGGTGACCAGAGCGCCATCAGCGCGCTGACGGTGCTGCTGCCCAACGACGTGACGCCGGTCAAACAGGCGGGCGTGCCGTTCGAGTCGTTCACGCTGGCGAGCGGGGACGCGCCGTGCGCGGCCATGCCTGCGGGTCTGCTGCTGCAATTCGCCGGAGAGGGGCGGACTGAGATCACCGTCAACCAGGTGACGCTGGCCTTCGCCGATGCCACGCTGCTGGTCACTGCCGCGCCGGGCGACTCCCTGATCGTCCGCGCGCTGGCCGGGGCGGGGACGGTCACGGCGCGCGGCGTCCCGCTCGACGTGGCGGCGGGGGAAGGGGCGCAGGTCAACCTGGGCGGCGCTGACGGCCTGACGCCGGTTGCCGCGCCCGCGACAATGCGCGCTTACCCTTTCGCTGATGTCGCCTACGCGCCGCTTGACTTGCTGGCGGAGCCGGTCGCCTGTCTGGTGGGCGCGCCCGCGCCGGATGCGCAGGTGTCGTTGCGCGTGGGGCCAGGTACGCAGCGCGGGGCGTTGGGCAGCCTTTCGGCGGCGACGACGTACACGGCTATTGGCTGGGCCAACGACCCCGACGGCGCTCCCTGGTGGCAGCTTGACACAGGCGCGCAGCCTTCGTGGGCGGCGCAGACCGAGGTGCGCGCGGTGGGCGCGTGTCAGGCCGTTGCCCAGGTGGAGCCGCCGCCGATGGTCTTCGCGCCGCCGCCAGTTCCGGCAGGGGGCGAGGCGCTACCCGCCGGGGAAGCGGATCTGTCCCCCACCGCGAATTCCGTCTGGCAGATGCGCCCCGGCAGCGACAACATGACCGGCCAGTGCTCTGGCGCGCCGGCGATCAATTTCTGCGATCACCTGGCGGCGATTGCGCCAGCGGCGGGCGGCCTTTCGTGGAAGGGTATGGAAGCCAGCCCCTACTTCCTCAGCCGGATTCGGCCCAACGTTTACGGCTATGCCGGGCCGAACGTCCTGGGCACGGGGCGGGTGAACATGACGCTGAGCTTCAGCAGCGAGACGACGCTGACCATGACCATGAGCCTGGTGCTGAACAGCGAGCCGAGCTGCCAGCACGTCTACTACTACACCGGCACGCGCAACTGGTGAGCAGAGGGGCGCTGCTCTGCTGCGCCCGTGTAGGGGCGGGTTTAGAAACCCGCCCCTACGGGAACGCCTTGATCGGCGCGGGGTCCGTAGGGACGTATGACCATGCGCCCCTACGATAGGCGCCAGAGCAGCGCCCCTACGACTCGCGCCAGCGATAGAGGATGTACTGCACGTCGTCGCCGGGGGTGCCGGTGCGCCACACTTCGTCGAGGAACCCCCGACGAACGCCTCCCAGGCGAGCCAATCGGCGGGGTTGTAGGGCGCTGCGTGCTCGCGTTCGTATTCGCGCCCAAATTCGTACACCAGCAGGTACTCCGCCCCGTCCGCCTGCCACCGCGCGGCGATCTCCGCCAGTTCTCCTTGTCCCACCGCGCGCCGCGCGTAGTACCAGCCGTCCATCAGCGCATCGGGGACGCAGCGCAGGCGCTCGCTGTCGCAGTAGAGCGCGCGCGGCTCCCACAGGAAGCGCACCGTCGCGCCAGGCGGCAGCGCGTTGACCCGCTGCATGGTCGCGTAGTGCCAGCCCAGGGCGTGCTCCAGGTACGCGCGCTCATACCCCTCTTCGCCGGAGAAGTAGAGCGGGATGCGCCGCTCGCCCGCGTAGCGCAGCGCCGCGACCCCCGTCAGCGCGACGACCAGCGCGGCCAGTGCCTGGATGACGAAGCCAAGCTGAACCGGCCTGGGCGGCAGCCGTTCCAGTCCGCGCAGGGCCAGCGCCGCCATGATCGCCAGCGGCCCGAACAGGTACAGCACCAGCCGCGTTTGCAGGCTGATGTACGAGCCAAACGCCGCGCTGATCACCCACGCCGCCAGGATCACCCCTGTAACCACGCCCGCCAGTCTCAGCCAGGTCTGTTCTGGCGGAGTCAGCCGCCCGCGTGCCAATGCCAGCAGCGGGATCAGCAGCAGAAACAGCGGGCCGCTGTCCGCCCCGTAGGTGCCCGCCCCCTCCACGCCAAGCACAGTCGCTGTCAGCGGCAGCAGCGGAATTTGCCAGGCGCTCTCGCCGTAGATCAGGCCAGAGCGCGGCTGGCTGTACCAGTCCTGGCGGATGGCGTCCATCTCCGCCGACTCGAAGACCAGGGGATAGACGGGATTGCCGTAGAACAGCGCGTTGCGCAGCAGCCAGGGGGCGAACACCAGCAGTGCGGCCAGCGCGTACACGGCGGCGTAGGCCAGGGCCGCGCGCCAGCCGGAGCCGCGCCCGCGCCAGAGCAGCAGCACGCCAAAGGCGATCACCAGCCACAGCGCGCTGTACTTGACGCCGATGCTGAACCCGGCCAGCGCGCCCAGCAGGATCGCGTGGCGCAGGCCGGGAAGGGCGGCGAAGGGAGGGGCCTTCTGCCGCACTAGATCGCCACACTCCCGTAGGGGCGTATTGCAATACGCCCCTACGACCTCACCCCCAGCCTCGCTGCGCTCGGCTTGCCCCCTCTCCATGCATGGAGAGGGGGCAGCGAGGCGCGTTAGCGCCGAGCGGGGGTGAGGTAAAGCGAAACGACACCCCCGACTACAGATCAGCCTTAATGCCCATCCGATCCCGAGGGGGCCAGGGGGAGGGGCCTTCTGTCGCGCCTCGTCCCAACGCTCGGCAACGCCCAGCCCGACGACGGCCAGCAGCATGGGCAGCAAGTCTACGTAGGGGATACTCATCTCGATCCAGACGGTCTGCGCGCTGAGCAGAATCAGGGCGGCCAGCCAGCCGGTGACCGCCCCGCCCAGGCGTGCCGCCCGCCCGCCCACCGCCAGCAGCAGCAGCGCGCCCATGCTCCAGTGCAGCACCGCCGCGCCGGTCAAGCGCCCGGTGAGAGCGAGCTGCCCGGCGAAGAGCGTCTCGACGATCTGCGGGAAGCCCAGGAAATGGTTGTGCGGCGCGGCGTAGAAACGCCCGCGCTCTACGACCTGCTGCGGCCCGGCCAGGTGATAGGCCAGCGCGTCCCACTTGCCCGGCGGCAGCAGCGCCAGGATCAGCGCCAGCCCGGCCAGCCCCAATGTCAGCGCCGCCAGGAAGCGCGCCCACCGTCCGGGCGGCAGGGGGGCGCGCAGCCAGCCTGCCAGTTGGCGCGCCCAGGCCAGCGCGTCACGCCCGGCCAGCGCCCCGCTGATGGCCAGCGCCGCCGCGACGCTCCACCCGCTCAGCGCCAGCGATCCCACCGCCAGCAGCAGCAGCGACAGGACGGGTAAGCCCACCGCCCCCGCCGCCGCGATCTGTTCGGGCGCGCTGCCCCACAGCAGATCGCCGCGGCGCAGGATGCCCCGCCCCACCCCCGCGCCGACCAGCACGAACGCGCCCGCCACCGCGCCATCGAGCAGCGCGCCGCCGAGCGCCCCGGCCAGCGGCGGGGTGAGCGGCTTGTGCGCCCAGTAGTACAGGCCGAGCACGAGCATCGCCCAGAGCAGGGCCAGGGCCGTCAGCGAGAGGTTTGTCCGTTTCATGGCGGGTTGCGCCTTGTGTGTGGGCTGCTGTCCGCCTACCAGCGCTGGTGCACCAGCGTGCGGATATAGGTGTCGTAGATGTCGCGCACGCGGGCCATCGTCTCTTCAGAGAGCGGCGGCAGCTCCGACGCGCGGACGTTGTCCTCAGCCTGCGCCGGACGCCTGGCTCCAGGGATGACGCACGACACTGCGTCGAACATCAGAATCCAGCGCAGGGCAAGCTGGGCCATCGTCGCGCCCGGCGGCACCAGCGGGCGAAGCTCTTCGACGGCCTCCAGGCCGATGCGAAAATTCACGCCGGAGAACGTCTCGCCCATGTCGAACGATTCGCCGTAGCGGTTGAAGGCGCGGTGATCGTCTGCGGCGAAGGCGCTCTGCGGCGTCATCTTGCCAGTGAGCAGGCCGCTGGCCAGCGGGACGCGGGCCAGGATGCCCACCCTGCGCTGCTGCGCCTGGGCGAAGAATAGCTCGGCGGGGCGGTGGCGGAACATGTTGAAGATGATCTGCACCGTCTGCACGTTCGGGTACTCGATGGCCTTCAGCGCCTCCTCAACCTTCTCCACGCTGACCCCGTAGTAGCGCACTTTGCCCGCCCGGACGAGATCGTCCAGCGCGCCGAAGACCTCCGGGCGATAGTAGATTTCGGTGGGCGGGCAGTGAAGCTGCACCAGGTCGAGGCAATCGGTGTCCAGGTTGCGCAGACTGCGCTCGACGAAGCGGGTCAGGTTGGCATCGTTGTAGCCGTCTGCTACGTGCGGATCGAGCCGCCGCCCGGCTTTGGTGGCGACGATGACTTCTTCGCGGCGCTCCTTGAGCACGCCGGCGATCAGGCGCTCGCTGTGCCCGTCGCCGTACACGTCGGCGGTGTCTATGAAGTTCACGCCCAGGTCAAGCGCCTTGTGCAGCGCGGCGATGGACTCCCCGTCGTCCACTGCTCCCCACGACCCGCCGATGGCCCACGCGCCGAAGCTCACTTCGGACACCCGCCAGCCCGTCCGGCCCAGTTCGCGGTAGTTCATCGTGTCTCTCTCCAGTGGTGTGAATGGTTATTGGTGGTTGGTTGTTGGTAGGGGCGCTGCTCTGCTGCGCCCTGGGCGGGAATAGACTTCCGAAGTTTCCGAAAACTTCGGAAGTCTGGCTGTCAGCGCGTCCTGTTGCCCTCCCACCTGCGCCGCGCCAGCACTTCATCGGCCAGGCGCAGGGCGAGCGCGCCCAGCACATAGAACAGGACGAGCAGCAGCACCCCCTTGTAAGGATTGACTATGGCGATGTAGCGCGGCTGAACATTGAGCATCACCGCGCTGGCGGCGGCGTGATTGGCGACGATGGCCCCCGCCACCAGCGCCAGCGGCAGCAGCCGTCGCGCCCAGGGGACGAGCAGCACGGCCAGCCCCAGCGCCCCATACCACAGGTACGGGTGCGGGCGGCTCAGCGAGCGGTAGCGCAGCGCCACATAGTCTACCGCCTGGCGCACAGCCCAACTGTCCGGCCAGGGCGGGCACATGGCCGTCGCAATGTCGCGCACGATGGGGGCCAGCGTCTCCGGCGTGATGTCCGACGCGCCATAGAGCAACCAGTCCTTCTCCAGGTAGCCGCGCGTGTCACGCGCAACTTTGGCCTCGATGTCGGCGCACTGCGCGTCGCTGGGCAGCCACTTGCCGCTATATTGCAGCCCCGGCTGTCGCAGGTAATCGGTGAAAGCATCGAAGACCTGCTCGCCGAACTCCAGCGGGTGGGCGCGCAGCATCTCGCGGTAGGCGCGGTTGTAGAGACTGCGCACCGACGGCCAGTCGCCCACCAGCGTGACCAGGCAGCGGTTCAAGCTCTCGTCATCGGAGCAGCTAGCGCGCAGCGCGACCAGCTCCGCCGAGGCCGGGCCGTTGTCCGCTTCCAGCAGGCCGGACTTGATCATCGGGCGCGCCAGCATGAAGCTCCCGCCGCCGTTCAGCGCGAATTGGTCGAAGACATACTGGTTGAACAGGGCGGATAGCAGCAGTGCCAGGGTGAAGGCTGCCCCCACAACCGCCGTCCGCCAGGCCGAGCGCGTGCACAGCAGAAACAGCGCGCCGAAGGGAACCATCAGATAGCGCCCCACCGGGCGAATGAGCAGCGTCAGCGCCAGCATGACGCCCAGGGCCACGTCGCCCGCTTGCAGCCTGCGCCCCCCCCGCCGCCGCGCCTGGATCAGAAAAAGGCTGAAGGCCAGGCTGAGCGTGAACATGTAGAGCGGCTCGGTCGAGGTGAAGTTGTACAGGATGCCGGTCTGCGGGTCGGCGAGCGCCAGCAGTGCCACGCCAAAAGCCAGCGCCGGGCTGTAGGGGCGAATTCCCCAATAGAACACCACCCCTTGCAGCGCCGAGAGCACCAATTGGAAGACGATCAGCACGTAGACGCTGCCCAGCCAGTAATGACTCAAGTAGATCAGCAGCGGGTAGAGCGGGTAGATCAGCTCGAAGACAATCGGCGCGTCCAGCCCCTCGAACTGCGCCGCGTAGAGGAAATAGTCAGCGGAGTCGGCCCCGTGCGCTGGCGGGTAGGCGATCAGGAAGATCAGCGCGCGGGCCACGCCCAGCGCCAGCAACAACAGTACTGTCCAGCGCGAGTCGGTCAGGCGGCGCAGCGCGCGCTCCAGCGCAACCAGTGCGGGTGAGCGCAGACTCGAGTCGCGCAGGGCAGCGCGAGGGATGGCCAGCACAGCGGCTTCCTTTCCAGCGGCGCAGTTCGGCGGGCACGAAGGGGCATTGTACCGCAGAGCCGGTCATGGCGCAGGCTGGCGGCGGGTCTGGCACAGGGCAAACGCATCAAACTGCTTTTCTACCTCACCCCAGCCTCGCGGCGCTGGCTTGCCCCCTCTCCGTTGACGGAGAGGGGCGGCGAGCGCCAGCGCCGAGCGGGGTGAGGTAAACCCAGGCGCAGCAGAGCAGCCCCCTACGAGTAGGCTGGCGCGCGCGGACTTTGATGCGTTTCCCTGGGCCTGGCATAGGCTTCCGAAGTTTTCGAAAACTTCGGGAGTCTGGCTTTCAGCGCGTCCGCGCCCGATACAGAGGCGCTGCCCTGTGGCGTCCGTTGTAGGGGAGGGTTTCGAAACCCTCCCCTACGGACTCCCGCTCGACCCCCGCCCGGCGTAGTACGCCAGCAGCGCGTCGCGGATCATCGGCACGCACTCGCTGGCGTCCAGCCATTCTCCGGGGCCGACATTCCACAGGTGGAACCCCCGCACGTAAGGGTCGTACTCAAGCTGGCGCGTGTACTGGATCACGTCGCGGACGATCCGCTCGCAGGTGAACGGCGCGCGCCCGTCGCCTGGCCCCGCCTCGGTCAGATAAACCGGCACGAGCAGGGCTTCGGGCAGGTATTGCAGCAGCGATCCAAACAACAGCCGGTGTCGGAAGCCCAGATACAGCCCGGACTCCGAGACGAGGGTGGACGTGTTGAGACTGTAAGCGTGCAGCGCGATGCCGTGCAGCCGCCCGGACGCGCACGGGTTGAGCAGCGCGTAGTCGAACACGGGCAGCAGTTGGGCGAAGAATTCGGGCGTGGGCTGCCCGGCGCTGAACGAGAACAGCAGCAGACATTGGCCCTGTTGCCCGGCGATCTTCATCGCTTCCAGGGCGAAGGGCACCAGCCATTCTGCCGGGGGCAGGCATTCGTTCATGACCTCATAGTAGTCAGCGTTGACCCGCGCCCAATAAGGGGCCAGGCCCGCCAGCCAGCTATGCGCCTCAGCGACCGGATCGCGGTGCGCGTCGGGACAGTCCACCAGGCTGCCGCCCGCCAGCAGCGAGCGGTAGACGGTGATCGTCTCCGGCGAGGCCGCTTTGACCGCCGTGAGGATGGCTTCCGTCCCCGTCGTCCCTTTGAGCGTGCCCAGCGGCCAGCCAATCGCCCGCAGCCGCCGCGCCATGTCCAGGATTGGCTCCTGCTGCGCCCCATCGAGCAGGTGCAGGCCCATCAGCGTGCGCGGGGCCAGGTCGGCGGGAGTGAAGATCACCTGCGGCGGAACAAACACATACTGCACAGTGAGGTTATCCAGGCGATAATTGGGGTTCAGGGGGGCGTCCGCGTCCAGCGCCACCCCCGTGCTGACGCGAAAGCGCAGACGGATGATTTGTCCCCGGTAGTAGGTCAGGTCTACGGCGCGCACCTCCCAGTCCGCGTCCAGCCCGATCTGCTGGTCAATCATGAACCAGGTGGTGCCCCCGTCCAGGCTCAGGTCAACGGCGACGAAATCGCTGGGGGGCAGCTTCCCCTGCTGGCGGAAGAGCAACTGCGCGTTCAGCGCCCCGCTGAGGTTGAGGGCGTGGGCGAATTCCAGCGTGCTGTCGGTGTAGCGCGGCGCGCCGTCGGCCAGCCAGCCGCTCCCATCGAACGCCGTCTCTTCGTCGAACGTCCACGTGCCCGAGGGCAGCCAGTCAGCGGGGGTGTCGAACATGTCCGCGAAGGGCAGTCCGACAACGGTGAGGCCCTCTGGTGGGGGAGGGGGCGGGGCGTCCTGGGCCGCTGCCGGAGGACGCGCCGCGTCGCCCGACCACAGCACAGCGAGCAGAAAGATCAGCAGGAGAATCGGCGGGCGGCGGCTCATGGAGGGCATTGTAGCACAGAACGGTTGTTGGTGATTGGTTCCCGGTTTTCGGTGATCAGGGGGCGGGGGTGGGGCTGTGGGGGCACAGCTGTGCAGCACACCGCGCGTAGGGGAGGGTTTGCAAACCCTCCCCTTGTATCATAGAAAGTAGGGTATGGTAAGTAGAAAAGCCGGGGCGCAGCAGAGCGGCGTTCCAAGATCAGACTTCCGAAGCCTCCGAAGACTTCGGAAGTCTTTCCGGGATCACCCCCCCTACGACCCCGCTGTGAAGCGCACAGTCACCGGCAGGCGGGCCAGCGCGGACACCGTCTGGTCAATGGACTGGCTGAGGCGCTGAGCCAGCAGATCGCGCGCGTAGACGTTGCGGGCGCGCACCGTCAGCACGCCGTCCGCATACGACACGGCCTGCGCCCCCTCCACCCAGCCGACGTAGGTCGCGCGGTTCAACTGCGCGTGCAGTTGATCCAGCGTCGCCCGCCAGATGTCGCGCATAGACAACATCCCGTCGCCGGGGCGCACGTCCAGTCCATCTTCCGGCGGAGGAGGCTTCGGCGCGATCTCAGCGGGCGGCGCGACAACGAGCGGCCCTGGAGCGGGGTTCGCGGGGGGCAGCGAGGCGAACGCTTCGCCCAGAATCAGGTCCATGTCGAAGGGCAGCAAATCGCGATTGCGCTGGGCAACCTGCCGCCACAGGTAGCGCCCCTGCCCCATCCAGTTGCGCAGCGGGAGTTGCGCAAGCATCTGCCAGCGATCCCAGTGCTCGACCGGCGGAATATCCGGCAACGCCTGCCAGCGCTGTACCAACCAGCTCAGATAGCGCGGCGGCTGCTCTACCGTCTTGTCTCCACAGATGGCCAGGATCAAGGCAACCAGGTCGCGCGGCGACAATCGCCCCGAATTCACCATGTCCCAGGCGGGGGTATGTGGCTGGACGGGCGTCGGCCAGGAATCGCGCAGCCACATCTGCACCGGAGCTGCCTGGTAAAAGGGGGTTTCAGGGCGCTCGCGCAGCGCTTCGATCAGCATTTCCCGAAGGCGTTTCACTGGAGCGTCTATCTCTGAAAAATCCGCAGCAGCAGCACTCGCCGCGTCTGCCTCGGCTTGCGCTGGCGGGCTGGCGGGCGCGGGATGCTTGCTGCTGTTGGAGGATGCTGTTTTTTTCTGGAAGATGCTTTGGCTCGATTCTCAGAACTCCTGTGCACGGATGTGCCAGACCCCTGTGCACGGATGTGGCGCACCCCCTCTTCGCCGGTGTGCGCAGATGCGGCAGACCCCCTGATTCCCGGTGTGTCCGGTTGTGGCGGACTCTGTGCGCTCCGGTGTGCACGGGTGTGGCGCACCCCCTCTTCGCCGGTGTGCGCAGGTGTGGCGGACGGGGCCGGGCTGGGCCGGGCGACGCCATCGTTGGGCGCGTGCTCGTCCAGGACGATGCCCTGCGCTGGCCACGTGCGCAGCAGCGTGTCATAGAGCGCGCGGTCTTCCGGCGCGACCGGAATATCCAGCGCCACGCGGAACTGACGCGCGACCCGCTGCGGGTGAGACGGATCGCGGCCCTTCTGCGTCTCAAGCTGGGCAGAAGAAGTCGGTCAGCGCCCAGTCTTCGCCGGACTCGCCGGACGCAGGGGCGTTCTCGACGTTGCGCCGCCACCATTCGCGGGGGCGTCCGATGGCGGTCAGCAGGGCGTCGAGCGCGGGCAGCCAGCACGTATCGCGCCGCTGACCTTCGGCGGGGTTGTCGTAAACCGTGCCGCGCAGCCACAGATAAGCCCAGGCCAGGTCGTGCCCCAGCCGCGCCCACCAGCGCGCCCGGAAATACTGCGGGACGATCACTTTGCTGGTGCGCCCGTCCTCGCGCACCAGGGTCAGGTGCCGGTGCAACGCCTCGGCGACCTCCGCCCATTCCTGCTGGGCTTCCCGGTCGGGGGCGCGCCAGCCCTGAAAGGCGCGCTGCAAGACCTGGCGGGCGGTGATCGCCTGCCCATTGGGGAAGCGCGGCGCAGGGTCGCGGGGGGAGGCGGCCCAAAGCTGGCGCGGCTCCATGCTCAGCGCCTGACGGGCGGCAGCGATGGGCGATGGGTCGAGCGCCGGCAGTAGGTCGCACAGGTGCTCCGCGTCCGCCGGCACCAGAGGATCATCCATACGCACAGCGTAGCGGTTCGTCTCCTGGATGATCGTCCCTTTCTTCGCCTGGCGGCGCTGCCCGGTCTGCACGCGGACGAAGGCCGAGACCCAGGGCGCGTCCAGGCAGGTGTAGAGGTGGCGGCGCGACATGGCCGCCTGGCGGGCGAGCGCCTCCCCGCTGATGGTGATGGTGTCGTCGGGGCTGCGGTAGTCAAGCTGGCGCAGGGTGTTGATCAGGGTGGCGGCGTCTGGCCCCAGCAAAGGCAGCCAGCGTTCGAGGAAGTAACGGGGGACGCCCATCACCACATCGTCGCGCAGCACGGCGCTGTAGGGCGTGGAATAGGCTTTGGACAGCTCTAGCACGCTGTCCCCGGTTGGCGGCGTGGCCTCAGACATCCGACAACCCCCTTGAGGTGGTGCCAGGAACATCTGCCGCGCGCGGCGGGCAGAGTGTCCCTCACGGCGAAGACGCAGACAATCCGGGCGAGAGCAGTAAGAGAGTTCGTGGCCAGCAACAAAGGCTCACAAAGGGTCTTGTGCCCGGCTGCGCGCGCCGCGCTGCCATCCAGAGGGTGCATCCTGCTGCCAGACAGGAGTCTAGCCCCCTACGATGTTGCAATAGTATCACTGATGCTCATCCGAGTCAACAAATGCGGTGCTGATAACACGGCTTTTACACTTTTTCTGACTCCCCACATGTGCGTTGAGGGGCATTTCGATTCATGGCGCGGTTCGGGCGTGAAGGATTTCAGCATCTTGCAGAAGTGTGGTATAGTTTTTGTCAACTGGCAGGCAGAGAAGTAAGCGGGTGCACGGATGGCTGTCCTGGAGACGTTCAGAAAAATTCGCTGAATGTCCCCTTTTCCCTCATGGCTTGAGGAGGGCCTCTGGCACAGCACGCTCCCCTTCCCTGGTCTGACCAAAAGAAGGGGCCGAGGGATGGGGCCTTTCGGCGGCCTGACAGCCCGTGCGCGCACCCGCCGGTGCTATCTTGCAGTCTAGCACAGTTGTTCTAATTTTGCAAGAGAATAGAAAGGGGGAATGGCGCTTTTTCCCTCAGGGGCCGGTTGAGAGAGGGTTTTCCTCACCCCGAACCCCTCCCCACAAGGAGGGAGGGGCTTAGCAGACGAGCTTTTCACCCTTCCCCCGCAAAGGGGGAAGGGGCCGGGGATGGGGGAGAAGTCAGGCACACGGCTTTTCAAACGGCTTCTCTCAGGCACAGAGGAACTCCGCGCCGATTGACGATGACCTCGAAACTCGCGCCCAGACTCGCTGCGCCCTCGTACCGACCCGATCCGACGGTGACACAGCGCCGCCTGGAAGACTTGCAGCGCATGTTCGGCATGTACACGTTTCCGTTCTCGCTGTCGCCGAACCCGGATTACCTGTACGTGGCCGGGGTCACGGCGCGCACGCTGGCCAAGACCACCTTCGCCATTGACCAGCGCCAGGGGCTGAGCGTGATCATTGGCGACTACGGGACCGGCAAGACCATGCTGGCTCGCTATATCTATAACTCGTACACTGCCGGCGATGTCCGCGAGCCGTCGGTCGTGGCCTACATCCCCGACCCGCCGCACCCCGGCACGCGCGAGCTACAGCGGCGTATGATCCAGGAGTTGGGCGGCAAGACAGGCAAGCGCACCAACGACGGCCTGATGGACGACCTGCGCAGCATGGTCATGGACATCCTGGGCACCGGGCGCAACTGCATCGTGATGATAGACGAGGCGCAAACGCTGGTGCGCCGCCAGCTTGACATCATCCGCGAACTGTTCAATTTCAACGCGGGCGGGCTGGTGCCGCTGCAGGTGGTGCTCATTGGCAAGGAAGAACTGCGCCTCAACCTGCACAACGCGCCCGATCTGAACGACCGCGTGGCCGCCCGCTCGACGCTGGAGCCGTTCACCCCGGCGGAGACCGCCGAGCTGATCAACTTTCGCCTGAACCGCGCCGGCTGCAAGATACCGCTCTTTATGCCCGACGCGAGGGACCTGTTGTATGATTTGTCAAAGGGGTATCCGCGTAAGGCGGTCAAGCTGGCCGGCGCGGCCCTGTGGTACATCGTCGAGTTCGGCATGGAGCGCATTTCGGCGGCGGCGCTGGACGCGGCCCGGCTGCGCGATGAGATCGAGTGATCGGGGCGCAGCGCGCCGGCTGGGGCGAAAGTGGGGCGTGAATGTTGGCTGAGCACGATGGCAGTTTTCGCCGCCTGATGGAACTGGTTCGCGGGCGGCAAGGAGGGCCTCCGTCCGGTCGCCCCGGACGCCCGCCCAAAAACCGTGTGGCCGTCACCGGGCACATCGCCCGCCACATTCACCAGCGCATGACGGCGCTGGCCCGCCAGCGCGCCCGCCGCGCCGATCACGCCGTCAGCGCGTCCGACCTGTACAACGAGGCCGCGTTGCAGATGGTGGGCGATCTGCACGGCCTGCTGGGCGACGATCTGCGGCTGCCCGCCGGGGCGGTGTCGCTCAGCGGTATTTTGGGACTGCGCGAGCTGGTAAGCCGTCCGGTTGTCACTCCGCTGCGCGACCTGAACCTCCAGGCGAACGAACAGCAGCGCACGACGCTCTATGTGGATCAGCCGTTGTGGGACGCGCTGATCGAGATGAGCCTGCGCTTTGGGCTGAGTATGCGCAAGACGATCCACGTGCACCGTCTGCTGGAACTGGGGGCAGCCTGGTATCTGGCGGGGGTGGAGGACGACAGGGGCTAAATGTGCCCTATTCTGATGACATAACATCAAAAATTTATGACGCAGGTTGTTACTAATAGTTGCTAAGGACGAGGGGGCTTGGGTGACGGCGCGGGGCGGCGTTTACTCGTATTCCGTAGGGGCGTATTGCAATACGCCCCCGGCGTAGGTGGTTCGATGCGAGACTTCCGAAGCCTCCAGAACCTCGGAAGTCTGAATTGCAGCGCCCAGCCGCCGACGGCTTTCCCAGGGAGACTGGCTCATGCGCAGTATTTGTCTGACGAACAACAAGGGCGGGGTCGGCAAGACCACCACGGCGGTCAGCCTGGCGCATGGGCTGGTGATGCTGCTGCGGCACAACGACCTGCCCTGCCGCGTCCTGCTCATTGACACCGACTCCCAGGCGCACGCCACCCTGCTGACTACCGGTCGCCGCGACTGGAGCCGCGCCGAAAGCCTGGGCGAGGTGCTGGTCGCCAGGCCGGAACGGGCGGGCGCGGTCTTGCAGCAGTTGATCGTCCCCACGACGTGGGACGAGGATTTGCACGTGGTGCCGGGGTCGCCCGCGCTGGACGGAGTCAACACGCGCCTGGCGGAAGATCACGGTTTCGCCGTGCGGCTGCGCCACGCCCTGCGCAGCGTGGCCGACCGCTACGACTGGGTGGTGATTGACACCATGCCCTCGTTCTCGCGCCTGACGACGCTGGCCATGGTCGCCGCGACGGACATCGTCATCCCTGTGGAGCTGCGCTTTCTGGAGACGATTGGTCTGCAGGCTATTGTCGAGAAGATCAAAGAGGTGCAGCAGACCTGGGAGATCCCCGTGCGGCTGACCGGCATCCTGCCGGTCAAGTACGACCAGCGCATCACCCTGGAGCGCGAGAACCTGGCCCTTTACGGAGAGCACACTTTCTACGGGCCGCGCCTGTTCGAGACGCCGATCCCCACCAACGTGGCCATTTCCTACGCGCACGATGCGTGCGAGTCCATCTTCATGTACGATGACCAGTCGAGCGCGGCCCGTGCCTATATGATGTTCGTGCGCGAGCTGGTCGAGCGGGTGATGAAGCCCGCAGGAGCCTGACGACTATGACAAAACGCCGCTCACAAGGCACGCGCGCCCTGCTCGAAGAACTGGGCAGCCTGGACGGGATCGCCGAGGCCGCCCCCGACATCGCCGGCAAGGGACTGCGCGTCGTCACCATCGTGCTGGAGCGCATTCGCCCCGACCCGGCTCAGCCGCGCCGCGTGCTGCCAGAGGCGATCCGCTCTGAGTTCAGCGCCGGGCACATCAACGCGCGCCAGGCCCTCGAACGCTGGGAGGCGCTGGTCGCCGAAGAGGCGTCGCGGCGGGGTCGCCCGCGCCCGGACTGGGCGGCGCTGCTCAACCGCGACCCGGACGACCGGACTGAAGAGGTCTTCGACGCCGATCCGCCCGGCACGTCCGGCCCCGAAGAAGAGATGCTGCGCGCGATTGTGGCCACCGCCGCGACGATCCGGCACGGCGGGCAGGTCAGCCCGATCACCGTCGTGGAGATGGATGGGGGCAGCTACTACCGCATCGAGACGGGCGAGCGCCGCTACTGGGCGCATCACTGGCTGAATATGTGGGTCGCCAACGGCTTCGACCAGATTCAGTGCATCGTCGTCCCCCAGGCGAGTCCCTGGCGACAGGCGGCGGAGAACACCAGCCGCGAAGGGCTGTCGGCGATGGCCCTGGCCCGCCAGTTGGCGACGCTGCTGCTCGACCTGTACGACATTCACCCCGACTACACGCGCGCCATCCCCAACGACTGGTACCGCCAGGCGTTGGAGTACCGCGTGCCGCGCGGCGAGGGCGAAGCGCTGCGCGCCGCCCTGGGCAGCGTGCAGCGCTCGCAGTTCAGCCGGGTGCAGGCGCTGCTGCGCCTGCCGGACTCCGTGTGGGAGCTGGCCGACCGCTACCGCCTGGAAGAGAAGCGGCTGCGCTACGTGCTGAAGGTCGAAGACGAGGCGTTGCAGGTGCAGTTGGTGCGCTTCATCGTCGTCCGCGATCTGTCCGCTGAGCGCGTCAGGCAGTTGGTCGAGTCGCCGAACCTGGCCGCGCTGCTGGGCGGCGACGCCCCGTCGCGCGCGGGCGCGGAGGAGTTCACCGAGACGGTGTCGGAGCGCGTGGCGAATCGCTGGCCGGCGCTGGCGCGGCAGTTCTCGCAGGCCGACCTGTCGCTGGTGGCCGACCAGTGGCTCAAGCGCCAGAAGCCGGACGACGTGCGCCGGCAGGTGGCGGCGCTGCGCCGGCTGTTGGAGATCGTCGAGCGGCAGGTGCCGGAAGGGGGGTGATTGGTTGTTGGTTGTTGGTTATTGGTGATCAGTGATCGGTTGTCGGTGATCGGTAGAGATACTGTGCGGCGCGTCTGCGATCAGACTTCCGAAGTTTTCAGAAGACTTCGGAAGTCTTGCTGTTCAGCCCGCTGACTACTGACGGCTGACGGCTCCTGCGCTATGTTGCCCCGGGGCAACGTTGGGGGAGTGGTCAGTGATCAGTGATCGGTTGTCGGTGATCAGTCAGAGATACTGTGCGGCGCGTGCGCGATCAGACTTCCGAAGTCTTCCAAAACTTCGGAAGTCTCCCTGTTCGGCCCGCTGATGGCTGACTGCTGAGCTGACGGCTGACGGCTGACAGCTTCCGCGCTATGTTGCCCCGGGGCAACGTTGGGTGGCAGTGGTCAGTGATCAGTGATCGGTTTTCGGTGATCAGTCAGATGGAGATGGCGCGCTGAGGGAGTGCGCGATCAGACTTCCGAAGTTTCCCAAAACTTCGGAAGTCTTGCTGTTCGGCCCGCTGATGGCTGACTGCTGACTGCTGACTGCTGACCAACAACCAATAACCAATCACCAACAACCCCCAGGGTAGGGGGCTGCTGCCCGATTCGCGCGCATGAGTCTACACCTGCCCTACCCCGCTGATCGGAAGGCGACAGACGTGGAAGGATTCCTCAAAAACGCACGGGAACCGCGCGTTCGTTTATCCTGATAAAACGCACGACTTCCGGGAGGTGGGGCAGGGGGCGCGCGGACGCCGTGGAGACTGGGGCGAGCGCGGACTGGTGGCGCTTGGCCCACATGCGGCAGGCATCGCTGCGCCACTGGCGGCGCGGGCCGGCGGGGATGTGCGCGGGCACCATGCACCCGGCTCTGTCACACGCACACGGATACGGCGCGACGGCCTGGGCCATCTGCTGCGTGATCGTCAGGCGGCGCCCGTTGGCGCGGTAGCGCACGACCATGCCCGCCGCCAGCGCAATATCTTCTGCGCTCACGCCCATCCAGGCCAGCCAGTTGGCGAGACGGTCGCAAGTCTGTATGGAGGGGTGAAAGCTGGGGTAGCCGTGCAGCGCGCGCCGGAAGACGGCCACGCTGATCCCGATGACACGCGCTGCCTGCTCTTGATCCTCCGTGCTGGAAGGCCGGCTGCCTTGCCTCTCCATGCCGAAGCGCACCAGCGCTGCCAGGTCTGGCCCTGCCCCGGCCAGCAGCAGCGCGTTCCACAAGGGCATTTGCAGCCAGCGGGCAATGCGATAGTAGGCCACCAGCGGGATGGCAGGCAGATTCTGCCCGGCGATCAGGTGGCATAGTGTCAGCGGCGGCAGCCCGATCTCGCGCACCAGCTCAGCGGCGGACTGCCCGCGCGCGCTCATGCAGTGAATGAAGCGTCGCCGAACCAGGCCGGAGAGCGTTGCCTGGCGCGAGGAGGGGGCCGTGCGCTCAGCCGTTGCCGCTGCGGGCATCGTCGGGGGCCTCCTTCTCTTGCAACGGCTTCTCCTCTTTCTGTGCTTCCTGGGCGGCGGGGGGCTGCTGCTCGGTCTCTGGCGCGGTGGGTTCCTCCGGCTGGAGTGCCTGTCGTTTGGCGATGGCCTTTTGCAGCACTGCGCGAAACGCTTCGGGCGCGGGCAGCGGCTTGTACAGCAGGTCGTCGGCCTGGGCCTTTTCGATAGCTTTCTGCTCGTCAGCCGGGGAGAGGTGGAAAGCCGTGACGAGCACAATGGCGATATTCTTCAGCACGGGGCTTTTGCGCAGCCGCGCCCCGATCTCCGGCCCTTCGACGCCGGGCAGCCGGATGTCGAGGATGGCCAGCTCCGGGATATTGGTCTCGGCGATTCCCGCGTCTACATCGTCAATCCACTTGACGGCATCGGTGCCGTTGGTGAAGGCCACCCCGTCAATGCTCCAGATGCCAAACAGGGCCAGCAGCGTATCGTACAGATCGGGCTCGTCCTCAACGACCATCCAGGTTGACATATATCATATCCCCCGCGCCCAGGCCAGGGCCAGACGGTGATCGAATAACGAGAGGCGTCGTTACTATTCTAGTCCATCGGGAATCCAGCGCAAGACGGGCGGGAGAGGGCAGAACCACGCGCCAGATCGTCCTCCCTCTAGCTTTGCTGGAGGGGATTGAGGGGAGGCTGTAGGGGCGGGTTTGCAAACCCGCCCCTACATGGCCCCCGCCGGTTGACAGCCTGCCCCAGAGCGACTACGATCCGCGCAAAGGATGAAAAGTGTTGGTTTGGTGCGCAGCGCTCATGCCTGACCCTGCTACCTTGTGATTTTCTCGGAGATACCACGATGCTTGTCAAAGACCGAATGACCCCTGACCCGATCACCGTCCTGCCCGACGCCACGCACCGCCAGGCCGCCGAATTGATGCGCGAGCATCACATTCACCATCTGCCCGTGCTGGACAAGGGCGGCAACCTGGTGGGCATAGTCGTCGAGCAGGACCTGTTGGCTGCTCAACCCTCCCCGGCGACTACGCTGAGCATCTATGAGATTCATGGGTTGCTGTCCAAGCTGCAGATCAAGCAGATCATGACGCGACCCGTGCACACGACAACGCCAGATTGCCCCATCGAAGAGGCCGCCCGCGTCATGCTCAGCGAAGACATCGGCTGCCTGCCGGTTGTCGAGGGCAGGAAAGTGGTGGGCATCATCACCGATACGGACATCTTCCGCGTGCTGGTGACCTTGCTCGGTGGCGGCGAAGAGGGCGCGCGCTTCACCCTCCAGGTGGCCAACAAGCCAGGCGTCTTGGCGAAAGTGGCTCAGATTGTCGCCGACGCGGGCGGCAACATCATCAGTGTCACCGCCTGGCATGAAGAGGGTGGCGCCTCCCCCGCCTCCTACATCACCATCAAAGAGCAAGGGGCCAATTTCGCCCAACTGAAGCCCCGCCTGGAGGCGCTCGATGTTGAACTGATCGATCTGCGGAAGAATCCTACCTGCTCCCAGCAAACCTTCGGCTAAGGCAAAGCTCGCCGCAGAGGCGCAGAGAGCGCAGAGAGCAAGAAAAAAGGGGCCGGAGGGGTGGGGCGCGCTGGCACAAGACTTCCGAAGTTTTCGGAAACTTCGGAAGTCTATTCCGGGCTGAACGCCAGTCTTCTCCGGGGTGCTGCCTCTACATCAAGAGGAAGTGGAACGAATTCCACTCAGGAAGCTGAGATCATGAGCGTCAAAGGTCGCGCGATCCCTCTTTCGGTCAGCATCTACAGCAAACGGGTGTGGGTCACGTTCGACGATCAGCGCGCGATCGGCCTACCGCTTGATGCCTTCCCCTGGCTTGAGAATGCGACGCCGGAACAGCAGCAAAATTATCAAGCAACGCCCATCAGCATCTACTGGCCGGACCTGGAAGACGGGATTGACCTGGAATACTTCACCGGCGAGTGGCCGCTTGACGATTTGATCGGTAGCCGTTTGTAGGGGCGGGTTTGCAAACCCGCCCCTACACGTGCAGGCGCTCGAACGGCAGACTTCCGAAGTCACCGAAGATCTCGGAAGTCTATTCTGTCGTTGGCTGACCGCTGAGAGCTGATCGCTACACCGCACCCCCCAGCCGTTCGGCGACGATCTCGGCCACGTCCTTGACCGCCGGCCCGCTCTCGCCCGCGTCCTGGCGCGCGTCGGCGAACATGCGCAGGCAGAACGGGCAGCCGGTGGCCAGCACGCCCGCGCCGGTGCCCTGCGCTTCGGCGTAGCGCACCTGGCTGACGCGGGCGCTGCCGTGCTCCTCTTCCTTCCAGAACTGCGCGCCGCCCGCCCCGCAGCACAGCGACTTGCTGCGCGCGCGCGGCATCTCGCGCAGCGCCGCGCCCGCCGCGCTCAGGGCGTCGCGCGGGGCGCTGTAAACCCCGTTGTGTCGCCCCAGGTAGCACGGATCGTGGAAGGTGACGCGCTGCGCGCCGTCGGCGGGCAGGCGCAGCCGACCGCTGCCGATCAGCTCGGCGATGAACTCAGTGTGGTGCACCACCTGGTAATGTCCGCCGAACTGCGGGTACTCTTTGGCGAGGGTATGGTAACAGTGCGGGCAGGTGACCAGGATGCGCGGCGGGCTGACCTCGTTGAGCGTCTCGATATTGGCCGCGGCCATCTCGTAGAACAGGTACTCGTTCCCGGCGCGGCGGGCCGTGTCGCCGGTGCAGCTTTCGCGCTCGCCCAGCACGGCGAACCTGACCCCGGCTGCCCGCAGAACGTGCACCAGCGCCTGCGCGATCTTCTGCGCGCGCGGCTCGAAGCTGCCCGCGCAGCCCACCCAGTAGAGCACCTCAAAGTCGGGCGCGTCTTCCACTGTGGGCACGTCCAGCCCCTCTGCCCAGGCCAGGCGGCTTCCGCTCATCTGCCAGGGATTGCCCGCGTTCTCCATGCCCTTGAACGCGCCCTGTAGCTCGGCGGGGAAGTTCGCCTGCGTCAGCACCAGGTCGCGGCGGATGTCCAGGATGTCGAACATCGGCTCGTTGCCCACCGGACAAATGTCACACGCACGCGCCGCAGGCCGTGCAGGCCCACACCGCCGAGGGCGTGATGGCGAAGTCCAGCAGCGGGCGCGGCGATTCGCCGCCTGCCGCCAGCAGAGCCATGTGCTGGCGAATCTCGTAGCGCTTGTTGATCTCCAGGGCCGAGGGCGAAAGCTGCTTGCCGGTGAGGTAGGCCGGGCAGGCGTCCTGGCAGCGGTTGCACATGATGCAGGCGAAGGCGTCGAAAAGCTGCGTCCGGCTCAGGTGCTCCAGCCGCGCCGCGCCGAACTGCTCGCGCTCTTCGTCGTCAAAGTCGAGCGGGTCGAGCGCGCCCAGCGACGTTCGTTCGGGCCGCGAGAAGTAGTTGAGCGGCCCCATGAACAGGTGCATGTGCTTGCTGGAGGGGAAATAGGGGACAAAGGCCAGGATCGTGCCCAGGGCCAGCCACCACAGGGCGTGCTCGCCCACTTCTAGCGCGTCGTGGCTCAGGCCGCTCCACAGCCCGGCCACCAGCGTGGCGAACGGCTGCCAGCGATCCTTCCCGCCGTGCAGCGCCACCCAGAACGACTCGCCCAGGAAGCGCGCGCCAACGTGCGTCAGGATGAACAGCCCGACGATCAGCGAATCCAGGCGCAGCCCCAACAGCACCCGCTCGTGCAGCAGCACCCCGTCGTGAAAGCGCAGAGCGGGGGCGTCCGCCACAAAGCGGCGCAGCAGAAAGTAGACCATGCCGGCGATGACCAGCACGCTGAACACGTCGGCCAGCAGGCGGTACAGGTCGCCGATCAGCCCTGACCCCAGAAATTGGACGGAGAAGTAGCCTTCGATTACGTCGCCCAGGTTGACCAGCACGTAGAAGATGAAGCCCCAGGCGACGAAGCTGTGCAGCAGGCTGGTGAGGGGCCGGTCGCGCAGCACCGTCCGCTGAGTGATGCCCACGTCCAGCGCGCGCCAGACGCGCCGGGGCAGGTCATCGAGGGAGAGCGTCCCCTCGCCGCGCCGGATCACCGCGAAGGCGCGGCGGAAGGTTTGCTGCGCCAGCCAAAGCGAAAGCGCAGCCGCCAACACAAACAGGATTTTTTCGACGGGGGTGAGCATAGAAGAAGTCCTTTAAGCGAGCAGTAGCACAAAGGGTGGTCATGTGTTCTTTTGCCCCCCATCCCCGGCCCTTCCCCCGCGAGGGGGGAAGGGAGAAGATCGTAGACTCTAAGCTCCTCCTCCCTTGTGGGGGAGGGGTTTGGGGTGGGTGGGGATAACTCTCAAATGGTCGTTCAGGCGGGGCCTTTCGCTGGTCCCGCTGGCTGGCTCATCATTTGCTGGCGGACGCGCCCGGAGATGTACGTTTGCAGCCACACCAAAAGCTGCGCGTTAATCGCCGGGGTGATGGCCTGGGTCATCAGGTGCAGGTGCTCGGCCAGCGACAGGCACGCGCAAAGCTGATCTTCCTGGCTCTTTTCCTGCAGCGCCTTTTCCAGGTACTGGGTCAGGAGCGGCTCCGGAAACGAGGAAATCGTCTCCCGAACCGCGTCGAACTCCTGGTGTACCAGGCTGTGGCTGGCTTGCAACAAGATCGACACGATGGTCGGTGCGTTGACGAGCACGGTCAGGGATAGCGGTTGTTCCAGCAGCAGGTTGATGTCCGTCAGCAGGTCGAGCACGCTCTCCACGTCAATCCCCTGCTCGTCCAGAATGCGCACCGGCAGCAGCCCATCGTCTGGGGTCAGGTCCCAGATTTCATTGGTGGGCAGGACGTAGATATTAACCCGTTCGACGAACTCACTCGCCCAGGCCATCAACTTCTGATAATCGAGGATGTCCGAGACCTCATCCTCATCGTCGAAGTCGTCTTCGTAGTCGCTGTCCTCCAGGCCGAACCAGTCATAACCCAGGTCGCCCACGTCGTAGCCGCGACGCTGCTCGACCAGGATCACCTGGGGCATACTGGCCGGCATATGGATGTGCGCGTGCGCGAGCTGCTCCATGAGGATGCGCACGGGGTAG
Source organism: Anaerolineae bacterium (assembly GCA_027494015.1). Next base: position 30,289 of record JAOSJP010000007.1, on the reverse strand, counting down.
CCATCTCCAAAGACGGTGAACTCGTACACCGATTCCGGGTTGATCCACGCCCACCAATCCAGGTCTTTGACCGGAGAGATGTTGGGCGGCGGCGGGCCGAAAAGATATTGGCCCAGGCGATGAGCCGCCCTGACCTGCCAGAACCAGAGGGAATGCCCGGCTGCTTCGGCCCACGACTGCTCGGAAGGCACGGTGTCATCCAGGGAGAGGATGCCGTGCTGCGGCGAGAGCACCAGGTTATGGGCGAAGTGCTGGTCTTGTGCGTCTATACACGCCTGCTGGAACTCGTTGCCACCGTAGAAGTCGCGGGGCAGTTGGGGCTGCGTGGCGTGGATGTCGCTGGCGACGATCAACGCGACCTTCTCCTTGACCACGCGCTTTCGCCGCTCGAAGAGCGTCTTGGCGGCGGGATCGAGCGTCAGGCAGTAGATGTTCCAGCGGTTGCGGCCTTTGCTGCGCGCGACGATCCCATCCGGCTGGCGAAAGCTGGCGGTGTAGAGCGTGGGGTTGGCGCTCTTCCATACCAGGTCCAGGGCCAGATCGGGGGCGTATCCGATGCGGGCCGTCATGCCGCCCTCGTAATGAATTTGCCCCTCAGCGTCGAAGATCAGCCCGCGAAACCCCAGGTTGTAGAGCACCACCGCCAGCCAGACCCGCTGGGTGATCTGCTGAGTGCTCTCGTGGAGGCGCGCCTTTTCCCACAGCCGGTGCACCTGCTGGCGCTCGCTGTCTGACAGGGCAGGCTCCTGCTTGAGCCGGGCGCGGGCCTGCTGCTGGATGGCGGCGATCAGGGCGGGGCGGTCGTCGAGCGCAATGGCGGGATTGATATGCTCGACGCGCAGCCAGCCACATGTGAGCAGGAAAACGGCGCGGTCGTCGGGGTAATTGCGCACCGGCTCCTGCGTGCCGAAGACGTGCGTCAGTTCTTCGGGAGGCACCGTGACGGGATGGCGCTGGCACGCGAAGGTGTGCCCGCTGAACAGCGTATCGAGAATGGTCGCATCTGCTGGGGTCATCATAAGTTCTGTCCTTGCCAGGTGCCTGCGTTGTTTATCCCCACTGCGTTCCCCAGTGTACACCGATTCCCCGCCCAGGAACAGGGGAGCGGGCAGGCCAGGCAGGGCAATCGCATCAAACGTGCGTGTTGTTCTACCTCACCCCCAGCCTCGCCGCACTCGGCTCGCCCCCTCTTCAACGTGGAGGGACGGACAAATAAGATTGCATTGACGGCTGACGATAGATTACAAAAGGACAGTTCAAGGGGAGAAACGAATCAGGAAGGCGACTTCGCGGAACCTGGCCCAGGAACCCCCTCCAGACCCGCCCCTACCAGGCATCCGGGCTTCTCCTTCAAGCCATCCGTTTCTCCCGTTGATTGTGATCGCTCGTCGTTACGCTAAATCAACACTGTCTAATATGTCCGGCCCTCCAACGTGGAGAGGGGGCGGCGAGGCCCGCGTCAGTGGGCCGCGCGGGGGTGAGGTAAACCCAGGGCGCAGCAGACGCCCCCCGGCAGACTTCCGAAGTTTTCGGAAACTTCGAAAGTCTATGCCGCCTCCCCGCCCGTTTGGAAGCGGGCGGCGACTCCTGTTATGCTTGGCATATTGTGGATTTTGGACGTCCGCGCAGCTTTTGGGAGAAGACTATGGCAGCCGAAGCCAACGAGAAACGGACCGGAGCCGAAGATATTTTGTGGGACCTGGGCGATCTGTACGCCGGGGTGGACGACCCGCAGATCGAGGCGGACATCGCGCGGGCGAACGCGCTCGCCGACGATTTCGCCGCCACCTACCGGGGCAAGGTCGTATCGCTGAGCGCCGAGGGATTGCGCGCGGCGGTGAGCGCGTATGAAAGCATTGTCGAGGCGGCCAACAAGCTCGGCGCGTTCGCCTACTTGATCTGGACGACGGACGCGGCCAATGCGCGCTATGGCGCGCTGCTGCAACGCCTGACGGAATGGGAAGCCCAGCTTCAGCAGAAGCTCGTCTTCTTCGAGCTTGAGTGGGTCAACGCGCCGGATGAGTTCGCTCAGACCATGCTGGACGATGCCGCGCTGGCCCATTACCGGCACTGGCTGGAGACGACCCGCCGCTACCAGCCGCACCGCCTCAGCGAGCCGGAGGAGAAAATCCTGGCGGAGAAGTCGGTCACCGGGCGCAGCGCGTGGGCGCGCTTCTTCTCGGAGCTTATGGGCAACACGCGCTACCCCTTCGACGGGGAAGAGCTGACTCAGGCGGCGATCCTGGCCAGGCTGCACGAGCCAGACCGCGCTGTTCGCCAGCGCGCGGCCCAGGCTTTCACCGGGGTGCTGCGCGGGCAACTGCCGACGCTGACCTTCATCTTCAACACGCTGGCCGCCGACAAAGTCTCCGATGACCGGCTGCGCCACTACTCAAGCTGGATCGCGTCGCGCAACCTGGAAAACGAGGTCAGCGATGACGTGGTGGAGGCGCTGATCGGCGCCGTCACCGCGCGCTACGACATCGTCGCCCGCTATTACCACCTCAAGCGCAGGCTGCTGGGCGTGGACAGGCTCTACGACTACGACCGTTACGCGCCGCTGCCCGCCGCTGAGGGGCGCTACGAGTGGGCGCAGGCCCGCGAGATGGTGCTGCGCGCGTATGACCGGTTTCATCCGCAGATGGCCGAAGTTGCCGGAAAGTTCTTCGCCGGGTCGTGGATTGACGCGCCGCCCTATCCTGGCAAGCGCAGCGGGGCCTACAGCGCCTCGGTCGTGCCGTCTGTGCATCCGTACATCTTCCTGAACTACACCGGCAACGCCCGCGACGTGATGACCCTGGCCCACGAGCTGGGGCATGGCATCCACCAATACCTGTCGCGGGAGCAGGGGATGCTCCAGCAGCACACACCGCTGACCACCGCCGAGATGGCCTCGACCTTTGGCGAGATGCTCGTCTTCAGCGACTTCATGGCCAACGAATCAGACTCCGCCGTGCGGCTGGCCATGCTCGCCCACAAGATCGAAGACTCTTTCTCCACCATCTTCCGCCAGATTGCGATGAACCGCTTCGAGCACGGGATGCACACGGCGCGCCGCCAGGAAGGCGAGCTGGCCAGCGAGCGCCTGGGCGCGATCTGGATGGAGACGCAGCGGGCCATGTTCGGCGACAGCGTCGAGATGACCGACAATTACGCGCTGTGGTGGAGCTACATCCCGCATTTTCTGCACACGCCCGGCTATGTCTACGCCTATGCGTTCGGCGAGCTGCTGGTGCTGGCGCTCTTCGCCCGCTACCGCCAGGAAGGGGACTCGTTCGCGCCGCGCTACCTGGAGGTGCTGCGCGCCGGCGGCTCGGACTGGCCGGAGAAGACGCTGGCTCCGCTCGGCGTGGACCTGACCGATCCGCATTTCTGGCAGGAAGGGTTGGGCGAGATCGAGAAGCTGGTCGCGCAGGCCGAGGCGCTGGTCAACGGGGCCGGGTAGCGGCAGCGTGAGGGAGAGACATTCACCGCAAAGACGCAGAGAGCGCAGAGAAGAACGGGCTTTGTAGGGGCGTATGGCCATGCGCCCCCGCAGACTTCCAAAGTCTTCGAAAACTTCGGCAGCCCGACTGCCTTAACCGCCTGACTCATTGCTGACAAGGAGGCACAATCATGACATCACGCTTGAACTATGGCGCGATTGACCCGGAAGCGCGCAAGGCCCTGCTCGGCCTGGAAACCTACCAGGCCCATGCGGGGCTGGAAATCAGCTTGCTGGACCTGGTGAAGATTCGCGCATCGCAGATCAACGGCTGCGCGTACTGCCTGGACATGCACTGGAAAGACGCGCGCGCCAGCGGCGAGACTGAGGAGCGGCTGTATATGATCAGCGCGTGGCGCGAATCAGCCCTCTACACGGAGCGCGAGCGGGCGGCCCTGGCCTGGGCTGAAGCGGTCACGCTGCTGGCCGAAAATGGCGTTCCAGATGAGCTTTACGAGGCGACGCGCACCGTCTTCAACGAGCGCGAGATCATCAGCCTGACGATGGCGGCCATCGCGATCAATAGCTGGAACCGGATCAACGTTGCCTTCCGCACCGAAGCCGGGCGCTATGTGTCGCACCGCCATGAAGCGAAGGAGTAGGTGCAGGCCGCTTAAGCCGATGTCAGCGGCAAGAGAAGGGGCCGGATGCAGCAGAGAGGACGCTCCTGCGGAGTAACCAACCACCGACCACTACCCAGCGAAAGGACGATCCCCTAATGACGAGCGAGATGCCGCCTCGCGGCAAAGTCACCCACTACAGCGCCGTGCCCGCCCAGGAATTCGGCAGCGAAGCGCCCGGCACGCGCATCCGCTGGCTGATTGACGACGACCACGACGGCGCGCCGGTCTACGCGCTGCGCATGATCGAGGTTGCGCCCGGCGGCCACACGCCGCGCCACAGCCACCCGTATGAGCACGAGAACTTCGTTGTCGAGGGGAGGGGGCGCGTGTGGCTCAACGGGGCCTGGCACGAACTGGGGCCGGGCGACGTGGTTTTCGTGCCGGGCGGCACGGAACACACCTACGAGAACACAGGCGCGCAGACGTTCAGGTTTCTGTGCGGGATTCCGGTCAAGCGGTTGATGTCAGGCAGGTAAAAAACCGGGCGCACGCGAATCTTCGCGTAGTCAATAGCCACAAACCCCCACCTATACACGCAATGAAGCCGTAGGGACGGGTTTCAAAATCCGTCCCTACAAAGGTGTTGCTCGGCTGCACCTCTGCGCGCATGAGACTCACCCCCCATTCGAGATCTCCCCAGCCGCTCACTAGCCCCGTCGCCGTAAGCGTCCTATAATGATCACTGTGGAGACATATCTCGAAACGCTCGGTCTCCGCCCTCTGATCGCTGGCCGCCGACGGCTGACAGCTATTCCACAGGAGACACACATGCCCGACGCGCGAGGATCCCTTCTGCCTGCTGAGCGCCAGATACTCCTGCAACGCTACGCCCCCGTGCTGGTGTTGTTCCCGGAGCTTGAGCAGCAAGCGCCCTATCCCGACGAAGGCGACGCCATCTACACGATGCGCGGCTCCTACCACCCGCGCGCGGTTGAGTTCTTCTTGCAGCAAGCAGCCCTCCGCTATCACAAACTGCACCTGCTGCGCCGCCTGGCCCGACTGCTGAAGCCGCGCACCCTTCAGGACGAGATCAGGGCGGTGGAGGAGGCGATATCCGGCCAACAGATTGACGAGGCCGTGCGCGCCTACCAGGACGATCCGCGCTATGCCGGGCTGGCCGGAGAGGCGCTGCGCAGCGCCATCCGCACGCGGCTGATCCAGGAGGAGTTGAGCAAACGGATTCGCGGCTTTGACCTGTCGCTCTTTCGCAGTGACAACATCGGTTTCTGGAAGCATTATTTCGCGCTGCTGGCCCAGACGCCCCCAGAGACCCGGCGCAGCATCGTCTATGGCCGGCTGATTCAGGGGCGCGCCCCGCTGGATCAGGCCCTGTCGTCCACGGAGGCGCTGCTGCGCAAGGGGCCGGAGCAGGGGCCATATGATGTCCGGCGGTCGCGGGTGGCGCTGCAATACTGGTTTCACTACTACTACGACGACTGGGCCAACCGCCACGAGGGCGACTGGGAAGTGATCACCCTGCTGGTAGAACTGGGGGAGCAGGTCTTTGCCCAGACGCGCGAGCTAGACGAGGCGACCCTGCTGACTGGTGTGCAGGTGCTCGACGTGGGCTATGCCAGCCACGAAGACGGCTTTCGTCGCCTGTGGGCGGACGTGCAAAAGACCGCCGCCGGACGGCCCATTGTCTACATTGCGCGCGGGTCGTCGGCGTCGTATTTCGCCTGGGAGATCGAGGGGTATGCCGCGTCGGCGCGCCTCAGCGCGCTGGAGAAGGCATTCGCCCTGCCGGGCAAGCTGGTGCGCGGACGGCGCATCTTCGGGCGGCGCTGGGACGCGCGCTTCTCGGCGCGAGTCACCGGCCTCGACCCTAAGAACGTAGATTGGGTGGCCGCCGATCCGCTTGCCCACGACCGGCACAGCGACAGCCCCGACAACCCGCTGGAGCGCCACGTGCCCACGCCTTGCCAGGGGGTGCGCCGCGTCCCCGCCGACGAACCGGCAGCCGGGCTGGACGGCGGCACATACCGGTTGGAGACGGAAGACCTGTTCTGGCTGGAGATGGTGCATGAATACGGCGTGCAGTGGGGCGAGGATTCGCCGCTGCCGGGCGCGAAGGGTCCGCGTGGGCGCAGTCTGTCCCGCCGCATCCGCGAGCGCCAGGAGATTCACCAGCTCGCTGTGCTGGAAACACATATCGAGCGCGCGCTGCAAATGCTGAGCGTCGTCCGCTGGAATTCCGAGCACGCCATCCCCGAATTGAGCGCGGCGCTCAAGCGGCTGCGCCCCAAAACCCTGAGCCGCGAGCAGGGCTTTCCGCGCAGCGCCCGGCTGGCCATCTACACGATGTGGGCCTGGATTCTCAAGGAGCATCCCGAAGCCTGGCCGGGCGGGCCGGGCCTGCGGCTGAGTCTGCTGTTCCGGGGGCTGCTCTATCCGGGGCCGCTACGCTTCATCCGCCGCCAACCCCGCCCAGAGCCATTGCTGGCGCGCAAAGACCCGATGTATCACATCAAGGCGGCGCTGGCTCAGGTGCGCAGGGCGCGCTACGAGGCACAGCAGTTGGGGGCGAAGTGGGATAACCCGTTCGCCTGGGTGCGCCATGTCTGCCGGGCGGACACGTTCTACTATGGGAAGAGTCGCTCGCAGCAGAAAACGCGCGACGAGCTGCTGCCGCTGCTCGATTGCGTGGATACGGAAATGTCGCTGGAGTAGGGGCGGCCGCGCCGTGCTGTCACGCTGCTGTCAGCCGTGTTGTCAATGTGCTGTCAGCCGTCAGCCGTCAGCGATCAGCGGGAGAGTTTCATCGCAGGGGGCTGCGCTGTGCGCCCGGCTTGAAAAAAGACTTCCGAAGTTTTTTCGGAAACTTCGGAAGTCTGATCTCCGAGCGCCCGCCCCCGTAGGAGCGTATCGCATACGCCCCTACGGACTCCCGCCGATCAAGGCGCTCCCGTAGAGGAGGGTTTCCCAACCCTCCCCTACGCTGGTGCTGCTAGAGCAGCCTGGCCAGCACTTTGGCCGATTGTTCCTCGATCTGCTTGTGCAGGCTGCCGCCGTGGCTGTCCATGGTGACGACCGCCGGGAAGTCCTCCACGCGGATGACCCAGAACGCCTCCGGCACGCCGAAATCCAGCTTGTAGACGGTCAGCACTTCCTTGACTTTCTCGGCGATGAGCGTGGCCGCCCCGCCGATGGCGTGCAGATAGACCGCGCCGTAGTCCTGGCAGCCTTGCAGCGTCTTGGCGCCCATGCCGCCCTTGCCGATGACGGCCCGCACGCCGAAGTGCCCGATCACGTCGGCCTGGTACGGCTCCTCGCGGATGCTGGTTGTCGGCCCGGCGGCGGCAAAGAACCACTTGCCATCCGCCTTCTGGACGACCGGCCCGCAGTGGTAGATCACCCCGCCGCCCAGAATCTTCTTGAGTTCTTCGTAGAGCGCCGCTTCAGCAGCGGGGGGCGCGCCGTGCGTCTTGACGAAATTGTCAATCATGTACTTGTGCGCGGCGTCGCGGGCGGTGACCATCACCCCGTTGAGGCTGACTGGCTCGCCAACCGTCAGGGCGCGGATGTCCTGCTCGCTGATGGGGATAGTCAGCTTACGCATAGGTGATCTCCTCTCCGACCACGCGCATACTGGCCCGGCGATTGGCCCAGCACATGTAAGCGACCGAGACGAAATAGGAGGCAGGCAGGCGGTGCAGCGAGCCGACCTTGACGCCGAGCAGCGTCGTCTTGCCGCCGAAGCCCATCGGCCCGATGCCCAACTGGTTCCCCTCCTCAAGCAGGCGATCTTCGAGTTCGGCCAGCTTGGTGTCTTCGTTGGTGTCGTCTACGGGGCGCAGAAGAAGCTGCTTGCTCTTGTTGTACGACGTGCCACGGTCGCCGCCGACGGCGATGCCCAGCACGCCGGGCGCGCAGCCGAGGCCCTGGGCCTTGTGCACCGCGTCGAGCACGACGCGCCGCACGCCTTCCAGATCGCGCCCGGCGCCCAATTCGTCATTGGGCAGCTCGTACTGCGTGCTGACGTTCTCGCAGCCGCCGCCCTTGAGGATCAAATCTACTTTGAGTTCTTCCCCGTCCCATTCCTCAAAGTGCATGGTGGGGAAATCTATACCGGTGTTGTTGCCGCTGTTCTTGCCGGTGAGGCTGTCCACCGCGTTAGGCCGCAGATAGCCTTTCTCGGTGGCGATGGCGCACGCCTGGCGAATCTGGTCGGCCAGCTTGCGCGTGGAAACGCCCAGGGGGTAATGAATGGTGAAGATGGGTGTGCCGGTATCCTGGCAGATCGGCGTGGACTTGGCGCGGGACATCTCGACATTCTTCAGGATCGTGTCCAGCGCGCCCTCCGCCGCCGAGCCTGGTTCTTCGTCCCCGCGGGCTTTGCGCAGCGCGCGCTCCATGTCCGCGGGGAGAAGGGTAGCAGCACGGCGGATCAACTCTACAAAAGCATCAGTTAGGTCTTGCATGGGTGTATTTTTTCCTTCCACTCACTGGCGAAAGGGGAGAGGGCACCGCGCCCGACCCCTATACTCATCATAATCATCCTGCGCGCGATTGCCAACCCACGACCGCGAGCCGCGCTTCCTCCCCACGCCTAAGGGTGGGGGCTTCCGCGCGGATTTTTCGGTGAGAACGCCCGGCGGCTCTGTGAATCGTGCCTGAAGACGACTTACCACCCCGCTAACCACGCCTTTTCGTATGGGAGCACTCACGGTATAATGAACCATCACTGAGAGTTGAGCGGGAATTGGGGGCCAATTCCGGCTACCGGACAACTCGTCTGTGGGGAACAGCGACGTCCTCTTCACCCGCAACGTTACGAGCACGATCGGCGCCTCGCTGGACAGACGCTCGCATGTGAGATGGGACTTTAGCGATGGAAACTGAACTGGTCCAGTATATCCGGCTCGTCCGGCGATGGCTGTGGCTGATCGTCCTGGCGGCATTTCTGGCGGGGGGCGCGGCCTATCTGCAGGCAAGCCGGCAGCTTGATCTGTACCAGGCGCGAGCGACCATCTCGGTGGGCACCTACTTCCAGGCACCCAACCCCACCTCCGGCGAAATCTATACCGGCATGCAGCTCGCCCAAAACTACGTCATCCTGGCCGAGAGCCATTCCGTGCTGCAGGCGGCGATTGACGTGGGCAATCTGCCCATCTCTGTGGGGGCGCTCAGCGGATCGCTGTCGGCCAGCGTCATTGAACAGACCACGTTCATCCAGCTCAGCGCCACCCATCCCGACCCCATTCTCGTCGTGCAGATGGTGGACGAGGTGGCCAAGCAACTGATCCTCAACAGCCCCACCAACCTGACACCCGAACAACAGGCCCAGGTAGACCTGGCCAACAGCGAGATCGCGCGGCTGAACGTTCAGCTTGAGCAGTCGCGGCAGCGGCTGGCGGCGCTCGATTCGCAGCTTGCCATAACCACCGATCCCCAGGAAGTCGAGCGCCTGAACGAGCAATACAACACGGTGATTTCACAGATCAACGAAGCGTCCTCGAACATCGCCTGGTTCACCGACACCATCGCCCGGCTGCAGCAGCGCACCAACGCACTGGAAATCGTCGAGCCGGCGCGGATGACGGGCCGGGTCGCGCGCAATGAGTTTCAGACGACCATCCTGGGGGCCATCGTGGGGGCGGCGCTGGCCTTCGGCCTGGTGCTGCTGATCGAGTACCTCGACGACACAATCCGCACCGTAGATCAGGCGACCCAGGCGTTGGGCCTGCCGACGCTGGCGGTCATTCCCAAGTTCGGCAAATCGCGCGACAGCTACCCGGAGCGGCTGATTGCCTACCGGCAGCCCGATTCGCCGATCGCTGAAGAATACCGCACGCTGCGCACCAACCTGATGTTTTCGGCCAACGGGGGCAAAGCGGTGTTCATCGTCACCAGCCCAGGGCCGGGCGACGGTAAGACGGTGACCGTCGCTAACCTGGCTGTGACCATGGCCGTTGCCGGCTGGCGCGTCCTGCTCATTGACTCCGACCTGCGCCGCCCCCGCCTGCACGACATCTTCGGCGTGGATAATCGCGTCGGTCTGTCCACTCTGCTGTCGCTGGACCCCGGCGATCTGCAGGCCACAGAAATGTCACTGCGCCGGCTGCCGCCCCAGTACGCCGAGTGCATTCAAGAGACGGAGATCCCCGGCCTGAGCGTGATTGCCAGCGGCTACATCCCGCTCAACCCGGCGGAAGTGCTCGGCTCGGCCAATATGCAGCAGTGGTTCAGGTTCTTCCGCTCGTCGCCGGATATTGACATCATCCTGATTGACACACCCCCCGTGCTGATCGCCGCCGACAGCGCCGTGCTCGCCTCGAATCTTGACATCCCCACTGTCATGGTTATCGAAGCCGGCAGAACGCGCCCTGGCGGTGCGCTGCGCGCCAGAGATCGCCTGGCTTCGCTGGAGATTGACATCAAGGGGCTGGTGCTCAATGCGGTCAGCCGGCGCGATGAGGGCTACGGCTATGGCTACGACTACTACTATTATTACTACTACAAAAAGCAAGAGGCGGGGGAGAAATCAGCGTCCAACGGCGGCGCAGTCACCACGCGCCGACGCTGAGAGGCCGTTTGAGAAGCTATCTCCCCCCCCGCAAACCCCTCCCCCACAAGGAGGGAGGCAGCTTGAGTGTAGGGGCGGGTTTGCAAACCCGCCCCTACATGGGTGCAGCAGAGCAGTGCCCTTACGGAATCTTGTTTTCTGTATGACTACGCGAAGATTCTCGCTCCGGCCCGACCAGCACGTACTGCGCCACCATCACGCCGATCACTTGCTCTGCCTCGTTCACCCGGAGCGTGATCGGCCCGTCGAAGGGGTCGGCCCGCACCACCTCGACCGCCGCCCCGACAATTAGCCCTTTGTCCGCCAGGTAGCGCAGCATGTCCGGGGTCTGGTCGCGCAGGCGGGCCACCTGCCCGCGCCGCCCGGCGGGCCACTCGGCCAGCGGGGTCAGTTCGCGCGGGGCGATGTCCCCCTCCGGGCCGGGGATGGGGTCACCGTGCGGGTCATAGTGCGGGTCGCCCAGGTAGGCGGCGATGCGCTGCGTCAGTCGCTCCGAGACGGCGTGCTCCAGCCGTTCGGCCTCTTCGTGCACTTCGTCCCAGGAATAGCCGAGCGCCTGCACCAGGAAGAGTTCCAGCAGGCGATGGTGGCGCACGATCTCCAGCGCGACGCGCTCGCCTGTCGGAGTCAGGCGGATGCCGCGGTAGGGTTCGTGCTCAACCAGGTTGGCTTTGGCCAGCTTCTTGGCCATTTCGGTGGTGGAGGGGGCGGTAATGTTCAGCGCCTCGGCCAGCGTGGAGGTCTGGACGCGCTCCTGCTCTTGCTGCAACATGTACACGGCTTTGAGGAAGTCCTCAATCGCCTCGCTGTAGCCTTCGCTGGGGGCAGGGCGGTCGGTCATGGGTGCTCACTCCCACTGGCGCTGTCCGTATCTCCATTGTACCGCATTAGCGGGGCGCAAGTCGCCTAACTGCCAGGTGTCAGGCCATTGTCGAAAAGCCCCCATGACAGCGACTTCCCCCAAAGCTGGACGAAGGGGTGAGGTATTGACCATCACCCCTGCTCTCGCTCGCGCTGGAGAGGATTGAGGGAGAGCGTTCAGCGCATTCCCGAACTTCTCCTGGCGACAGGTTGTTCGTGGACCCGCTTGCCCCACGCCGATTGCGGGTGCGTGCAAAAGTTGACAGCGACTCGCTGGAAGCGGGGATATTGACCTCACCCCCAGCCCCCCCCCCCCCCCCCCCCCCCCCCCCCCAAAGGGGGGGGGGGGGGGGGGGGGGGAGGGCGAGCGGGGGTGAGGTCAAGGGCGCAGCAGAGCAGCGCCTCTACCTGATAGGTTTTGCACGCATCCTAACCGCCGGGCGATCCGTCCCCCCCACACACACAGCAGAGACGCAATCCCCGCGCTTGCCCCACGCCGATTGCAGCGCGATTGCAGCGCCCACCGTCGCAAGCTATAATCCGCAGCCGTTCCGCGAACGTAAGAGCAACTTCGACCAGGCATCCCCCGGCGGCGTCAGGTAGTGCTCGGCTGGGGCGGTTTTGTTGGGGAGGATGAACCCGGTGTTGACTGTAAAGCGCAGCGCAATGAGAGCGGGCCGGTACGCCTGGCTGAGCCTGGCACTGGCCATCGTGGTCGTCATCAGTGGCGGGGGAGTGGCCGGGCAGCGCGCGCTGGCCCAGGACCCCAATCTGCTGGTGAACGGCAGCCTGGAACAACCCTACTACGGCCAGGGCGCGCCGACGCGCACCGCTCCCAGTGGGTGGAATATCTGGCTGGGCGCGGGCGCGCCAGAAGCCTTTCCGCACAATGACAGAGTGCAGGTGCTCGATGGCGAAGTGTCGTGGAACCTCAAGCAGGGCCACGCGGTCTTCACCGCCGCCGGTTACCAGCGCGTCAGCGGCCTGGCCGCCGGTCAGGGCCTCAGGCTGACCGCTTACGGCTGGGTCTACACCTGCAATGACCTGACCACGTCGTGCGTCATCGCCGAACACCCCTACCGCCGCTCCGACACAGCGGCGGGCGCCTCGCTGAAAGTGGGCATTGACCCCAACGGCGGGGCCGACCCGCTCGCGCCCAGCGTCGTCTGGTCGGCGTCGGCAGCGCCCTACGACCAGTGGGCCGAGATGAGCGTCACGGCGGCGGCGGCGGGCGATTCCGTCACCGTCTTCCTGCACATGACCCAGGCTGCCGGTCTGGCGATCAACAACGTCTACTGGGACAGGGTCTCGCTTGTGCGCACCGAGGGTGGCACCGTCACTGTGCCTGGGCCTGTGGTCGTAGAAGCGCCCTTCGTCACGCCGCAGGGCGTCCGGCCCGATGGCAGCATCGTCCACACGGTGCAGTCGGGCGACACGCTGACCGGCATCGCCTACGCCTACTTCGAGTACGGCGTGACGCCGGAGAGCATCGCCGCCCTCAACCCGCCGATGAAGCCCAACACGCGCGTCCTGCAGATCGGCCAGCAGGTCGTCATCCTGCCGCCCGGCTCGGTAGACCCCGTCACCGGCAAGCTGCTGCCCGCAGGCGCGGCTCCGGTGGCGACTCCTGTCGAGGCTGTGGCAGTCCCGACCGCCGTCCCCTCGCCCACGCCGGTGGGCGGCGCGGCCCAACCTGAACCCACCCTCGAACCCGCAGCGGACGCCGAGCCACCGGTCACTTACGGGCCGGCGCAGGCCGAGTTCGTGGCGCTGGAGCGCGGCGTGATGTTCTGGGTCCAGGACACCAACCAGATTTTCGTGCTCACCAACGGGGCCGATGCGTTGAGCGGCACCTACAAGGCGTATCAGAATACCTGGATGGACGGGATGCCAGAGGTTGACCCGGCGCTCGAAAGCCAGGTGCCGGCGGGCTTCGCTCAGCCAGCTCGTCGCTTCGGGCAGGCGTGGCGCACCTACGCGGGCGTGCGCGACTCGTTGGGCTGGGCCACTGGCGAGACGCAGCCCTACACGGCGCTGATCGTCCGGCAGGGCGGCACGATTGTCTTCAGCGGGCCGGATGGCCTGGTCTACCAGTTCGACGCAGAAGGCAACTGGCAGGCCCACGACCTGAACGCGGAGCCGTAGCCGCCGCCAGTCATCAGTTGTCAGTTGTCAGTCGTCGGTGATCAGATATCTGTGATCTGGGCGGGGCGCTGCTGCGCCTGTGTAGGGGCGGGTTTCTAAACCCGCCCCTACATGCCTCTCCCCCTCAATCCCCCCTCCAGACCTGCGGAGCACTTGATGGTACGCTTGCCATGTGTCAACCATGTCCCCGAACACCTGTCAACCATGTCTCCGGTCTATACACTTGCCGGGGAGGGGGCCAGGGGAAGGGGCCTTCCGCCGCACTAGACTTCCGAAGTTTTGGAAACTTCGGAAGTCTCTTCCAGCGCCTTCCCTGTTGACAAAACCAATTCGATAACGCATAATTCTGCGCAGAACTATCTATTCGAGGAATGGCTCGTCCATGTCCCCTTGTCATCACCTGCCGCCGCCCTTCGTCTCCCACGATGCGCCTATCGTGGCCGAGGTCTTCGGCACGTCCAACATCGAAGGGATGGAGGTCTTCTATCGCCTGAAGCGGGCCAGCCACCTGATCGGACTGCTGATCGCCGGCCATCACCGCGAAGACGCGCTCTCCCACGCCCGCATGCGCCTGCTCACTCACCTGGTGATGAGCAAGCTGCAAGGCGATGACTCCGGCCTGCTACCCAGCGAGCTGAGCCGGTTTCTGGGCATCAGCCGCAACACGGTGAGCACGCTGCTCAACGGGCTGGAAGCGCAGGGGTTGATCGAGCGCCATCTGCACCCCGACGACCGGCGGCAGTGGCTCGTCCGCGTGAAGCCGGAGGGCGAAGCCCTCATCCGCGCGCGCGCGCCGGAGTTGGCAGCCTTCGTCAGCGGCCTGTTCGATGTGCTGACCGCTGAGGAGCAGCGTTCGCTGATGGCGCTGCTGGATAAGCTCTACGCAGGGCTGGCGCAGCGGGCCGAGGCGCTGGCCTCCCGCCGAACGGCGTCCCCTGCTGAGCGTCCCTGACATCGCCGACCGGAAACCGGTTCCCGCATGATCGAAAGGAAAGGGACTTGAGAGCGCAATTTGCCTCGCCGCCAGGCGGGCGGCAGAAGATGGGCCGCGAGGGGTTCGCCATGCTGAGCCGCGCGCTCGGCTACGTGCGCCGCTATCGCCGCTCTCTGCTCGTGGCCTACGCCGCGCTGTTCATCTCCACCGGCGCGCAGCTCATGGTGCCCTGGCTGGTGCGCGACATCATAGACAGCATCACCGACGGCATGACCGCCAACATGATCCTGTCGCTGCCCGCGCAGGCCCCGGCAGCGGTGGCTGCTCAGCGCGGCCTGACGATGGATCAGGTGCGACAGAACGCCAGCGGCGCGGAGAACGCGGTCATTGCCGCCGGGATCGCCATTGTGATCTTCGCTCTGGCGCGCGGCTTCTTCGCCTTCGTGCAGGGCTACATGGCCGAGCGCCTGTCGCAGAGCGTGGCCTTCGACTTCCGCAACGAGCTTTTCGCCAAGATTCAGCGCCTGTCCTTCAGCTACCACGACCGCAATCAGACCGGCCAGCTTATGATCCGCGCCACCGACGATGTGGAGAAGGTGCGCCTGTTCATCGGCCAGGGGCTGATCATGGCGCTGCAGGCGCTGCTGCTGCTGGTCGGCACGCTGATCATCCTGCTGACGACCAACTTCAAGCTGACGCTGGTGGCACTGCCCGTGCTGCCGCTGGCCCTGCTCATGTTTGTCGGCTTCGGGACCATCGCCCAGCCGCTGTTTACCACGCTGCAGGTGCGCCTGTCCGCGCTGAACACCATCCTGCAAGAGAACCTGGCCGGCATCCGCGTGGTCAAGGCCTTCGCCCGCGAACCCCACGAGCAGGCGCGCTTCAAGGAAGCCGCCGACCTGCACCTGGTGCAGAATCTGAAGATCAGCCGCACCTTCGCCTTCATCTTCCCCACCACCTTCCTGATCGCCAGCCTGGGCCAGGCCGCCGTGCTCTACGCGGGCGGCTTGCAGATTCTCGACGGGACGCTCACTCTGGGCGAATGGCAGCAGTTCAGCCTGTACCTGGTCTATGTCTTCTTCCCGCTGGGGCAGTTGGGCTTCATCATCTCGCTGCTCTCGCAGGCGACGGCCTCCTCCACGCGCATCTTCGAGATTCTGGACGCGCCCAACGAGGTCGAAGACCGGCCCGGCGCCACGACGCTGGAGACCATCGCCGGCCAGGTCAGCTTTGCGGGCGTGTCCTTCCGTTACTTCAAGAGCGGCGACTACGTGCTGCGCGATGTCTCGTTCGAAGCCCAGCCCGGCCAGACGGTGGCCCTGCTGGGCGCGACGGGCAGCGGCAAGACGACGATCATCAACCTGCTGCCGCGCTTCTACGACGCGACGGAAGGCACGGTGCGCATTGACGGGCGCGACGTGCGCGACGTGACGCTCAACAGCCTGCGCTCGCACATCGGCATCGTGCTGCAGGAAACGACGCTCTTCAGCGGCACCATCCGCGACAACATCGCCTTCGGGCGGCCCGGCGCCGCGCTGGATGAGGTGATCGCCGCTGCGCAGGCCGCCGCCGCGCACGACTTCATCACGAGCTTTCCCCAGGGCTACGACACACCGGTTGGCGAGCGCGGCGTCACGCTCAGCGGCGGGCAGAAGCAGCGCATTGCCATCGCCCGCGCGCTGCTGCTCGACCCGCGCATCCTGATCTTGGACGACTCGACCAGCAGCGTAGACCTGGCGACCGAGTACCAGATTCAGCAGGCGCTCGACCGGCTCATGCACGGGCGGACGAGCTTCGTCATCGCCCAGCGCATCAGCACCGTGCTCAACGCCGACCTGATCCTGGTGCTGGACAAGGGGCGCATCGCCGCGCGCGGCACCCACGAGGAGTTGATGGAAAACAGCCCGCTCTACGCCGAGATTTACAGCTCGCAGTTGGTGGAGGATGCCGCGCTTGCAACCGCCGGGTCTGCCGCCAGCGAGCCGGAGGTGCAGCCATGATGATGCACGACCGCCGCCACCTCCTGGAAGGCGACACCCGCAAAGCGCGCAGCGTCCGCGTGACGCTGGCCCGCTTCTGGCGGCAGATGGGCCGTCGCCGCCTGATCCTGCTGGCGGTGCTCGCGCTGTCCATCTTCAGCGCGTGGGCGCAGGTGATCACGCCCGACCTGATCGGGCAGACAGTGGACTGCTACCTGACACCCTACGGCCAGCAGCAGATCGGCGGGATGGCTGGCATGGCCCAGTCCGCCCAGAGCAACTGCTGGTACGCCGACGACACGGCCAACCTATCGCGCTCGGAGACTATCGCCGGCATCCGCACGATCATTCTGCTATTGGTCGCGCTGTTCATCGCCAGCGCGCTGACCACCGGCAGCCAGTTTTACCTGACGCGCTGGGTGGGGATGCACGTGCTGCGCGACCTGCGCGTGCAAATCTTCGAGCACATTCACCGCCTGTCCCTGAGCTACTACGCGCGCAACGAAGCGGGCGAGATCATGAGCCGCCTGACCAACGACACCGACACCTTGCAGCAGGCGATCAGCTTCGCCCTGGTGCAGACGGTGCGCGGCGTGCTGCTGATCATCTGGCTGATCTACGCCATGTTCAGCCGCAGCGTGCCCTTCGCCCTGATCAGCATGGTCACGGTCCCGTTCATGCTGCTGGCGACGCTGTGGTTTTCTGACCAGGCGCGCAAAGCCTTTCGCCGGGCGCGGATCGAGATCGGCGAGGTAAACGCGGACTTGCAGGAGAACATCGCCGGGGTACGCGAGGCGCAGGCCTTCACCCGCGAGGACGAGAACATCGCCCGCTTCCGCCAGGCGAACGCGGCCAACCGCGACGCCAACATCCGCGCCGTCGCCTTCACCAGTGCCCTGGCCCCCGCGCTGGAAGCGCTCGGTTACGTCTCGATTGTGGTTGTCGCTGGCGTGGGCGGCGTGCTGATGCTGCGCGATCAAGACCTGGCCGGGACGGCGATCTCGCTGGGGCTGATCGTCACCTTCGTCTCCTACGCGCAGCAGTTCAACCAGCCGATCCAGCTCATCGCCACGCTGTGGACGAACATCCAGAGCGCCATCGCCGGGGCCGAGCGCATTTACGAGTTTCTGGACACGCAGCCGGACGTGACCGACAAGCCCGATGCATTGGAGATGCCGTCCATCGCCGGGCGCGTGGAGCTGCGCGATGTGCATATGAGCTACAACGACGGCGAGCCGGTGCTGCGCGGCGTCAGCCTGGAGGCGCAGCCCGGCCAGACCATCGCCCTGGTGGGGGCGACCGGCGCGGGCAAGACGACGGTGATCAACCTGCTGCCGCGCTTCTACGACGTGACGGCGGGGGCGGTGCTCATTGACGGGCACGATGTGCGCGATGTGACGCGGGCCAGCCTGCGCCGCCAGATCGGGCTGGTGCTGCAGGATACGTTCCTGTTCAGCGACACGGTGCTGAACAACATCCGCTACGGGCGCATGGGCGCCAGCGACGAAGAAGTGATCGCCGCCGCGAAGCTGGCCCACGCCCACGACTTCATCAGCGGCCTGCCAGACGGGTACAATACGCTGCTGGGCGAGCGCGGGGCCGGCCTCAGCCAGGGCCAGCGCCAACTGCTGGCCATTGCGCGGGCGGCGCTGGCCAACCCGCGCCTGCTGATCCTCGACGAGGCGACCAGCAGCGTGGACACGCGCACCGAGCGGCTGATCCAGAAGGCGCTGGAGGAGCTGCTCAGGGGGCGGACGAGCTTCGTCATCGCCCACCGGCTGAGCACCATCCGCAACGCCGACCAGGTTTTCGTCATTGACGACGGGCAGATCATCGAGCAGGGCACGCATGAGTCGCTGCTGGAGGCGCGCGGCGTCTACTACACCCTGTACATGAGCCAGTTTCGGCGCGACGTGCCCGCCCCGTCCAACGGGCGGCGGGCGCGCGAGGCGCAGCCGGCGAAGTAGAATGGCGGGGTGGGCGTGGAGTCGCTCTCTCGCATCCCGCAGGGGCGTATTGCCATACGCCCCTGCGCCGGGCGCAGACGTTCCCCCGCCAAACTTCCGAAGTTTCCAAAACTTCGGAAGTCTATTTTAGAGCCGGGCGCAGCAGAGCAGCGCCCCTACCAATCACCAACAACCAACAACCAATCACCAACAACCAACAACCACCCACCCCTCACCACATGATCTTGTTCTGGTCGTTGTCGCGGAACTGCTCGGCCTGGCGATAGCCGTCGTCGCCGGGACGGGTCATGTAGCCCTGGTATTCCTGGTTGGGAAACCCATAGACCGTCCACTCGCCGAGCACGAAGGGCGGCACGGTCACGCCCGGCGCGCAATCCTCGCAGGCGACCGGAATCCACTCGCCATTGTAGCGGCGGGACAGATGCAGGTGCGTGCCATTGCTGATCCCGCCCTGGCACGAGGGGTGGCCGAGCCGGTCACCGGCCTGCACGCGCGTCCCGGCAGCGATACGCTCGCTGTCGTCCAGGTGCAGGTAAACCAGCGTCCAGCCGGTGCGCTCGCTGCCGTCGCCGTCCAGGTCGAGGATCACATAGCCGTCTCCGCTGCGGGCGATGACGCCGGGCGCGACGGCGGTCGCCCAGTGCGACGAGATATAGCACGCCCCCTGCGCCTGCACCAGCTCTTCCGGCGGCTCCGGCGGGGCGAAATCAATCGCGCCCCAGGCCGAGCCGCTGTTGTACGCGCCGTGCGGCCCGCCGGTGTAGACCCATTCTTCCCCCGGGACGAAGGGCAGCGTCAGCGTCGGCTGGGCTAGGTCGGGCGGCACGACCGGCTCAAGCGCATCCGCAAAGGGGTCGCCGAACAGGCTG
The DNA here is from genome assembly GCA_027494015.1 of Anaerolineae bacterium. Next base: position 10,901 of record JAOSJP010000007.1, on the reverse strand, counting down.
AGATACGTCTCGAAGAAGCCGCTGGGGTGCACGTCGCGCTGCCACTGGGCGGCGCTGACCGTCAGGCCGAGCATAGTCTGCACGGCGACCGTCCCCGCGTTGAGCATGGGGTCGAACAGCAGGCGCTGGCCGTCGCTCAGCGTCATGGCGATGGTGCCGCGATACTTCCACCCGTAATAGCCGGAATTGAGCGCGTCGGCGGCGTCGAGAAGCTGCTTGAGTAGCCCTTCGCGCCCCTGCTTGACGATGCCCATCGGGTAATTGACCTGCTCCTCGGCGGGGTAGGGGTTGGACAGCCACTCGCCGCGATATTCCAGCAGCGCCAGCAGCAGGCGCGGGTTGACGCTGTACGACCGCGCGACGAAATCCACGATCTTGACCCCGCTCCACGACTCCTCGCCGACCTGCTCGGAGTACGCGCGCAGGAAGCCCTGGCGGAACTTGACCGCGCCGGTGATGCTGAAGCCGCTGGCCGTGGGGCCGTAGACCAGCTCGCTGTCCGGGATCAGCTTGACGGCGGGCGTGGTCACGCCCCCGCCGCCCGGCACGCTGATCAGTTGGCCCACATCGAGTCGGTTCGGGTCAGACAGATTGTTGAGAGTCAGCAGATCATCTACGGAGACGGCGTAGAGCGCGGCGATGGTGCCCAGGGTTTCGCCGGGCCGGACGGTGTGCATCCCGCCGGCGGCCTGGGTGTAGCGCGGCGCGCTGGGCGTGGGCTGGAGGGGGGTGGGCGTCGGCTCGTCGGGCGTCATCGTCGGCGGGGCGATGAGGAGGCCGCTCTCGTCGTATTCCGGCGTGGCCGTCACGTAGATGATCTGCTCGCCAGAGAGCGAGCAGGCCGCACCCGCGCCAGCCAGCGCAGCGAGCAGCAGAACGAGCAGAGCATGGCGGGCGGAGCGCCGGCGTCGTCGCGGAGAGAAGATCATCGCAGCGCCTTGCTCAGCCGCTCCAGCGAATAGGCGTAGCGGTAGTCGGTGTGACGGTGGCCGTCCGGGTATTCCTCGTAAGTGTGGGGGATGCCCAGCGCTTCGAGCTTGCGGTGCAGCAGCCGCGCCCCCACCTGAAGCTGGTATTCGTCATAAGTCCCCACATCCACATAAGCCAGGCGCATCTGGCGCAGGGCGTCGGCATAGGCGGGCGCGTCCAGCTTGCGGATCGGGTCGTGGGCCAGCCAGCGCCGCCAGACGGCCTCGTTCAGCGCGCCGGTGTCGGGGTCAATGGGCAGGTCGAAGCCGCGCGGCTGCGCCGGGTTACTGCCGAAAGCTGCCGCCCAGCACACGGTCATGATCAGCTCCCAGAAGGCGCTGTTCTTGGGGCGGATGTCCGGAATGCGGGCGATGAACTCATCCAGCGAGCCATAGGGCGCGAGCTGCTGGTGCATGCGGCTGAGGCCGGGCAGACAGGTGTATTCCCAATACAGGTCGCCGCTGTGACAGGCGAACGCGCCGAAGACTTCCGGGTGGTGCATGGCCTGGGTGATCGCGCCGAAGCCGCCGCTGCTGCGCCCGATGACGGCGCGGTGATCGCGGTGGGGCAGGGTGCGATAGCTGTGATCCACCAGCGGGACAACCTCCTGGATGAGGTAGTCCTCATAGCGGCCCATCCCGGCGGAGTTGATGTACTGCGACCCGCCGAAGCGCGTCCACATGTCGGGCAGAACGACGATCAGCGGGGCGATACGCCCGGCGGCGAGCAGGGCGTCCAACTGCTCCTTGATCGTCGTGTCCCAGGGCCGCCAGTTGAGCAGGCCCGGGCCAGTATTGCCGTGACTACTCAGCAGGTACACTGTGGGGTAGTGCGCCCCAGGCAGGTCGTCGTGGCCGGGCGGCAGGTAGACCGTCAGGCGGCGGACGTGCGGATCGCCGAGCAGGTTGTCCTGCAGGGCTTCGCTGGCGAGCAACGGCTGCTCGATGCGGCTGGGGCTGAGGTGCACGGCATCTGCTCCTGATCGCTGGATGGCTCTCATTGTAGCCCAAGCGAAAGAGGGGCGGCAACAGCATCAGCGCCGAGGCGGAGTCGAGGCCTGTAGGGGAGGGTTTAGAAACCCTCCCCTACAACGGACGCCACAGGGCAGCACCCCTACGCCGGGCGCGGACGCGCTGAAAGCCAGGCTTCCGAAGTTTTCGAATACTTCGGAAGCCTGGGAATCTGCTCGCAGCCGTCCGCCGGAATCCTTCTCCCTTTCTCTTCTTCTCTGCGTCCTCCGCGCCTCTGCGGTGACGCTCTCCCCCGGGGTGCGTGCAAAGCCTGTCAGGTAGGGGCGCTGCTCTGCTGCGCCCTGGTGTACCTCACCCCCGCCTCACGTTGCCCGGCCCGTCCGTTTCCGGTATGCTAAGCGCCGCTCGGAACGATGTAAAAATACTGCGCGGAAAGGAGGCAGGCACGTCGTGACCGTTGCGAACAGGCGCGTTTCGCTGACTATCGTCGCGATTGTGCTGCTCCTGATCGGTGGTGCGTCGCTCGCCGGGGCGGGGGGCGTCTCTGGCCCTGGTCGCGCCGCGCCGCGCGCCCAGCTTTCGCCGACGCCGGTACAGCTTCAATTCCCCACCGCCACCGAGACTCCCGGCCCGCCCTCAGCCAGCCCCACGCGCACGCCGACCTCGGCAGGACGGCCTGTCGCCGAGGCGCTGGCCGATGCCACCAACGTCCGCGCCGGCCCCGACATCAGCGAGAACCGCGTCGGACTGATTTATCCAGGCACAAGCTACGCCATCCTGGGCCGACGCTTTCAGTGGTATTGGATCGAGTTCCCCGATTCGCCGAGCGGCACCGCCTGGGTGCACGAGAGCGTGGTGAGAGTCACCGGCGAAGCAGCGCAGATTGAGGAAGTTGATCTGGCGAGCGTCCCCACGATTGACCCGGAGTTCCTGGCCGCGCAGCAGACCGCCGACGCCGTCACCGCCACGCCGGGCGCGGCGGCCACGCTGACCGCCCAGGCGCAGATCACGCCTACGGGCATCTTCACGCCGGAGCCGGGCGCAGGGCCAACGCTTGTGCCGGGGCAGCCGCTGCCGACCTTCACCTTCCCGCCGTATACGGTCACGCCGGTCATCGTCCCGCGCTCCAACCCCACCACCACCGCCGACACCGTTCTGCCCCCCATCGTGCTCATCCTGGCGCTGGGAGCGCTGGGGCTGATGGGCCTGCTGGTGTCACTCTTGCGGCGTCTGTAGCAGGGCGACCTGCGGGGCATTTTCCTGCGCGTTGGCGCGGCGGGCGTCCACGTCGCGGGCGGCCATCGTCAGCGCGGCAAGGGCCAGCAGCGTCAGCGGCAGCCAGCTCCCCGCGCGACCTGTCCGCGCTCCTTCCGGGGGTTGCGCCGGGGGGTGCTCTGCCCGGAAGCGGATCACCTGCACGCAGACCCCCGCCCCCAGCGCGCCAGCCACGACAACCGTCAGCCACTTGGGATGCCAGTAGTCCAGGCCGCCGAACTCGCGCAGCAGATCGGCGCGCCAGGCGAACGAGGCGTAAGCGTACACCGCATAAGCAACGACGCCCGGCCAGGGGGAGCGCGTCAGCGCCACGAGCAGCGCCGCGATCAGCGCGATCAGCGTGTAGCCGGGCCAGGAGGCCAGTCCCCAGGGCATGGCCGGCGCGACGTTCTGCACCGCCGAGAGAGTCATCAGCGCCCCGCCAGCGACGGCGGCGATCACGACCGCCCGATGCGGCCCCGTGCGCGCCGCCATCTCCGGCTGAAACAGCTCCCACAGTAGCCACCCCTGGGCCAGCGGCAGCACTACTACCGCCCACAGGATGCCCAACTCGTAGCTCAGCGGATCGAGGTCGAGGCCCAGCAATCGGTCGTCCAGGGCGGTGATCGGCGCAGGCTGCGCCAAAGACCCCGCCTGGCGGCTCAGAATATGATTCGTCCCATCCATCAGCCACCAGGCTGCCGCCCACAGGCTCAGCGCGGTCATTCCCGCCAGGACGAGCGTCGCCGGGTCGGGGAGCGGGGCGCGGGGCGCGCGCGCATCTCGCCGCCGCCAGCGCGCCACAGCCAGCCCCGCCGCCGCTGTCAGCAGGCCGCTCGCCGCGTAGCGCAGCGTCAGCCCGCCGGAATTTGCGCCCGCTGCTTGCAGCGCGTACAGCCCGCCGCCCAGCAAGGCCACTGCCCACGCCGCCAGGCTCGTCCCACGTGTTCTCATGCTGACCGCCCTCCAGGTGATCGGGGTTGGTGGGTGGTGTTTGGCGAAGTGTCCCAATCATACGGGCAGCCTCGGCCCGGCGCAAAGCGGCCCCTGCTTTACGGGCGTGTCTCACGCTGGGGGCGAAAATGCCTGAACCGCAGAGACGCTGAGGACGCGGAGAAGAGCTAGCACCCTCTCCATTAGGAGCCATATGAGGCAAGGAAAAAAATCACTTATGAGAATAGGACTTCTCATCAGCGATTCGATCGAGCGCCGATCCCACTCTCTATCGCGTCTGTCGCGCCGGAATCATCCCCGTTGGCTCTGGCCGCTTCTTCGTTGGGGGCGATGTCTGCCACGCCGTCTCCATAGCCCACACGATTCACATCCCCCGCACCGTCCGCGCGCACGGGGGGTGCGCCCGGCTCAGCTTCCAGAATGATGCGCACCGAGCGGTCGTAGGTGAAGTAGTTCCACATCCAGTTGACGAATACGTTCAGCCGGTTGCGGAAGCCGAGCAGCGTGATCAGGTGCAGCACCAGCCAGGCCAGCCAGGCGATGTAGCCGGTGAGCTGCACGCGGTAGAAGATCCAAGCGACAGCCCGGCGGCGACCGATGGTCGCCATGATGCCGCGATCTCTGAGGCCGGTGTAGGTGAAGGACTGCTGCGGCTGTCCGTCCAGGCGGCGCCGAATGTTGCGCGCGGCCAGGATGCCCTGCTGCTTGGCGACCGGGATGAGCATCGGGTACGGCTCGCCCCGCCCGTCCTCCAGGTAGGCCATGTCGCCAACGACATAAATATCCTCGTGCCCCAACGCCTGCATGGTCGCGTGAACCGGCACGCGATCTCCGCCGCGCAGGGGCACGCCCAGCAGCGCCGCGAGGGGCGACGCGGTGACGCCCGCTGCCCAGATCAGCGTGTGGGTGGCGAGGGTGCGGCCATCGCTCAGCCGCACGAAATCCGCGCCGGCGTCGGTCACACGCTGGCCCAGGATGACCTCCACGCCCATGTCTTCGAGCTGCCGCCGCGCGGCTTCGCGCAGGCGGGGCGGATACGGCGTCAGCAGGTGATCGTGCAGCTCGACCAGGATCACGCGCCCGTTCAGTCCATCCACCTGATGGGCGTATTCCCGGCTGAGCACGTAGCGGTACAGCTCGCGCAGCGCGCCCGCCGTCTCCAGGCCCGTTGGCCCCCCGCCGACTACCACCATGGTCGTCAGGGCGTCGCGCGCCGTCGGGTCATCCGTCCAGGCGGCGGCCTCGAAGCACCTGAGGATGTGGTTGCGCAGCAGCACACCGTCGGCCAGCGTCTTCAGCCCGAAGGCGTGGTGCGTCAGGTGATCCTGGCTGAAGTAATGCGTCCGGCTACCGGCGGCGACGATCAGGAAGTCGTAGCGCTCCTCGCGCGTCCCCTGCCTGGTGTGCACGGTCACCGTTTTTCGGTCCGGGGCGATGCCGGTCACGTCACCGCGCAGGAAGCGCACGTTGGGCATTCCGCGCAGAATGCCGCGCACCGGATAGGCGATCTCGCCCGGCTCCAGGCCCGACGTGGCGACCTGGTAGAGCAGGGGGGTGAACAGGTGGAAGTTCTGCCGGTCAATGAGCAGCACGTCCACGTCGGTCTTCGCAAGCTGCTTGACGGCGTACAGCCCGCCGAAGCCCGCGCCGATGATCACGATGCGCGGTCTGTGGGGTCGCTGGGCCGGAGTCATGGGGGAAGCCTCTCACTGCTTGTGAAAAATCACACGGGATTTCTATGATAGAAATTAGCATAATTGGGCATGAATGCCTAGCGGACGAAGAGGGGAGGGGGGCAGCGATCTGCGCCCGGTGACCAGAGGAGGCCGCGCTGGGGCGCAGCGCAAAAAGCCTGCACCCCAGCCCCCAGCGTAGGGGCGCTGCTCTGCGTCACCTGCATGTGTAGGGGCGGGTTTGCAAACCCGCCCCTACAACAACACCCTTCGACGGGGGAGTGAAGGGGGCTTCTACTGCATCGCCCCGCGCCACACGGCGTCGAGCGTCTGCATCGTCACCAGGTTGCGCGTCGTGTAGCCCGTTGACAGGTACGGATCGGTCAGCGTGCAGGACGCGCCATACGGCGGCTCGCCCAGGTGAAAGCCGTCCGGCTCCAACCCGTGATTGGGCAGGGATTCCAGCGCCAGCCACAGGTTGATCAAGGGGATGTCATAATCCAGCGCGATGCGCACCACGATCTGGTTGTACAGGATCGTCTCTTTCCAAAAGCCCAGGTTGCCAGGGAACGTGCTCAGGATGGGGATGACGCCAGCCTCGATGGAGTCGTCCACGATCTGGCGCATGAAGGTGTTGAACTGGGCGGGCGACATCACCAACAGGTCGCTCGTGCCGAACATGATGATGGCCACGCTGGGCCGGTGCAGCCGGAACTCGCATTCCAGCGGCGATTCGCCTTCCTGACAGGCGGCGGGGTTGGCCCACATGGACATCAGCACGGCGTTGGCATTGAAACCGTTGTGCGTCGCTTCGCCATCATAGGCCAGCGATTCGCCGAAGTGGTTGATCACGGCTTGCAGAGATCCATAGCCGCCCAGGTTGTAGTCGCCCCAGGCGAACGGACTTGAGAAAATACCAGTGTTCGGACGAGCAGTCGCCCACCTTCGCCACGACATGCGGGTTGTTGCCCAGCGCTCGCCCGGCCAGGAATACCTGCCGCGCGCGCCCTGTCGCCCGGCCCACCACCGGGTAGGCCGCCAGGTTGATCCCGGTCACGCTCGCCGCGTTGAAGGGGCGCAGCTCGATGATGCGCTCGCCGGCGTATTCCACAGCGGGCGCAGCCGCAGGTGCCCCGGCAGTCACGATCTCTGTGCTGACCGGCAGGCTGGCGGCGCTACCCTCCGTGAAGACCAGGTATTGGCTGGCCAGCCAACCGCGCACGCGGCCATCGGACGTGTGGCCCAGCACCCACGACGCGTCGCCATTGCGCGCTTCGAGCAGCAGCGACGTGCCGCCGGGTAGCGTGGTCAGCGTGTTATGGCTGGTGCCCGGCCCGCTGCGCACGTTCATCTGATAGCGGGTGTTTGCGGCTGCCCCGCCCGCTGCCGGCGCTTCTGGCCCGCTCTCCACCGGGGCGGGCGCGGGCGGTGCGGCAGGCGCGGGGAGAATCTCCTCGCTGGGCGGCAGGCGGATCGCGCTGACTCCTGGCGAGAAAGCGAGGTAGAGGCTGGCCAGCCACCCACGCTGCGCGCCATCCAGGGTGCGGCCCAGCACCCAGGAAGCGTCGGCGTTGCGCGCTTCGAGCAGCAGCGGCGTGCCGCCGGGCAGCGTGGTCAGCACCTCGTAGGTGCCACCTGGCCCGGTGCGCATGTTGAGCGTGTAATTGGTCGTTGCATCGCCTTCCTGGGCGGCTGCCGGTGCCCCGGCGAGGGCGAGCACAAAAGTGGCCGCCAGCGCCAGGAACGCCATTCTGCGAAGCATTGTGCACCTCCTTATGTCCGGCGTCCCGCGTCTGAATACACGGCAGTCCGGTAAGAGTCCAGGCCTGCCCTCACTGTACCTGAAGTAGCGCGCGCTGTAAATAAGCGGTCAGTCATCGGCGGTCAGCCGTCAGCAAGAGCCGGGTGGGGGCTGTTCTGCGAGAGACTTCGGAAGTCTGGCATTCGAGCGCCTGCACGTGTAGAGGCGGGTTTCGAAACCCGCCCCTACGCCCGCCCGGCCTCTCCGCAAATCTCTCTCTGCGTCCTCTGCGTCTCGGCGGAGAAATCTGCCCTTTGTCTGCCGCTCCTGCCGGTTTCCGTTGGTCGCTACCGGACCAGCCTGCGCAGCGCCTTGCCGTAATTCACCAGCGTATTGAGCAGGAAGCGCGGCCCGCCAAGCTGCCAGCGCCGGATCAGTCGCTCGACCAGCCCCGCCCCCGCCCGCAGCAGCAGCCAGGGCATTCCCAGCCAGGCGCGGAGCGGTGTGGGCGCGGGGGTGTACCCCGCTCGCCGGAACGGGCCGCCGGTCACGCGCTGCGCCAGCGCCACTTCAGCGGGCGTCAGCGTTTGCGCCCAGCGACCGCGCGCGTCGGCGACGATGCCCTTGCGCTCGCTGCGATCCCCTTCGGCGGCGTTCCACCAGCGCACGTCGAGCATCTTTGGCGCGAAATCCAGCCCCAGGAAGACGCACACCGCCTGCACGGTTGGCTCCGGCTGGGCGATCAGGTCTTCATAGCGCAGGCTGTGCAGCCGGTCGGGATGCGCGCGGCGCGCGCCCTGCCCGGCGCGCACGGCCAGCCGCCATTCCAGCGCGTCCCAGAACGGGTCGTAAACGCGCTCCAGGGTGCGGATGCGCTGCTCCGCCGGGTCGAACTGCGTGGCGGCGCGGATGGCCTGCTTGCGCTTCTTCTTGGAGGCCAGGTTGTCGCGCGGGTCGCGCACGATCTCCACGAAGCGCGCGTCCGGGATGCTGCGCAGAATCTCGTCTATCAGGAAGATGTGCTGCGGTGTCTTCTCCAGCCAGCGCGTCTTGCCCGCGCGCCCGGCCAGGTGATCGAACACCGCGCGGAACACCGCACCATAGGTGCGCGGCTGGGCCGCCGCGCGGATCGCGGCCAGGTCCGCGGCGGACAGCGCGGCGTCCTCCGGCTCTGGACGCCAGCGGCGGGGCAGGCTGCGCAGGCGGGCCGGCTGGCCGCGCTGGATCAGGTCGGCCAGCAACAGGGCCAGGTCGTCCAGCGCGCCATCGTCGCTCAGGTCGGGGTACAGCCCGCTGAGGAGTGGCAGATAGGCGAAGTAGCGCGTCTCGTCGGCGGCGGCGAAGACGGCGGGATGCGCGGCCAGGATGTTGTGCAGCAGCGTCGTGCCCGAATGCATGTAACCCACGACGAAGACCGGGTCGTTAGCCGCCGCGTTCATGTCCCCCCCTGCTGATCGCGCGCATACCGGGGCACGGCGCGCGCGATGAAGTCGCTCACGTCAATCAGCTCGGCGAGCATGTGCTGGCGCTTGGCCTGCCACGCGGCGGGTGTCGCCGGGTCGGTCAGCAACGCCCGCGCCTTTGCCAGCGCGTCCGCCTGGCCGGTCTGCGGATCGTGGAAGGCGTATACCATGTCGTAGCGCCGCTCAAGCTCGGCGATGTAGCCGCGCCGCGAGGTCGAGAGGAAGATCGCCGGCGTGCCCAGCATGGCGCACTCGCTGGCCATCGTCGCGCTTTCGCCGAAGAACAGCCGGGCGAACGCCTGCAGGTGCAGCATGTTGCGGCGCGGGCCGCGCAACGCCAGCGCCTGCAGGTCGGGCGGCAGCGGCTTTTCGGCGCTGAGAATGACTCGCCCCCAGGGGGCCAGCGCCGCGATCACCGCGCGCAGGTCGCGCACGCCGAAATCCCTCACATCGTGGCTGGCCCCCCAGTTGACCAGGCGCACGATGATGAACGGCTCGCCGGGGCGCAGCCCCTCCGCTTCCAGCGCCGCCGGATCGGGCGTGAAGTAGGCCGGGTGGGTGTAGGCAAGCTGCTGGTAGCCGTCGTAGCGGATGTGCCGTCTCCCCGCCGCTTTCTCGTAGGCGCGCGGGGTGATCACGGCGCGGGCCAGCGGGTAGGTGATCGCGTTGGCGACGCGGGCGTGCTCGGTGTCGGAGAAGACGACGACCGGCACGCGCTCCGGCAGGCAGCCATAGACGAGGAACGTCCCCGCTTCGGCGGCGGCGACATCCGGGCGGAAACGCCGCACCGCGCGGCGCAGCCCCCAGGCGCGTTCGATCAGCTCGACAGCCAGCCCCGCGACGCCGCGCCGCGCCCGGCGGCCAATGCGGACATGCTCCAGGCCGAACTCGTCCAGCAGCGCCCAGGTAATGTCTTTATTGCGGCTGGTGAGGCACAGCGCGTGCCCCTCGCGCTGCCAGCGGGCGAGGGCGTGGCGGAAGAAGTGCGCGTGCATGGGGTGGGTGATGTCCACCAGGATGCGCATGGTCAGCGGTCGCTGTTGATGTAGCGCAGCAGGGCGATCTGCTCGGAGATCAGCCCCAGCATGAACAGGACGACGCCGATGCTGATCGCCAGCCCGCCGAAGCCGCTGAAACGGTGAACCGTAGCCAGCTTGCCAATGGTGTAGCTGCCCCCCGCCAGCAGAAAGAGCAGGCTGAGCGGCAGAAATATCTTGAGCGGGACGAACAGCGTGCCCAGCCGGGTCAGCGTCAGCAGAAAGCGCAGCCCGTCGCGCAGCGGGCGAATCTTGCTGCTGCCCGTGCGCGCCGGCGACGCGAACGGCTGATAATGCACCGCATAGCCGGCGCGGAACAGGCAGATGGTCAGCGTGGTGGGATACGAGAAGCCGTTGGGCAGCAGGTACAGAAAGCTGCGGGCGATGGGCGCGCGCACGGCGCGAAAGCCGGAGGTCAGGTCGGGCACCGGGTGACCAACAATGTATGAAGCGTAAGCGTTGAACAGGCGGTTGGCGAAGGTGCGGTGCCGGCGGGCCTGCGTGCCGGCGCTGCGCGCCCCCACGACCATATCGTAGCGGTCTATGTGCTGGAGCAGGCTCGGAATCTCCGCCGGGGGGTGCTGGCCGTCGGCGTCCATCAGCAGGATGATCTCGCCGCTGGCCGCGCGGATGCCGGACTTCACCGCCGCGCCGTTGCCAATGTTGTAGGGGTGCGCCACCATGCGGGCGGCGGGGTGCGCCCGGACGATGGCCGCAGTGTCGTCGGTCGAGCCGTCGTCCACGACGATGATCTCATCCACCAGCGGTTGAGCGGCCACCTGATCCAGAATGTCGCCGATCACGCTCTCTTCGTTGTAGACGGGCATCACCACCGACAC
>JAOSJP010000006.1:55013-165569 GCA_027494015.1 Anaerolineae bacterium | reverse complement strand
AACGCTGATTGCTCAGCCGGGTCCAGACTGCCCTTGAGGATGTTGTGATAGGCGAGCGGCCAAAGCTGCTCGAACTCGTCCAGGTAGGCCGCCGGCGTCTCGAACGACAGCACCAGCCAGTCGCGCCGGGCGTTGAACAGACGCAGCTTCTCGAAGTTGGTCAGGATGGCCCAGGTGCCGCCGTTGGCGAAGGCGTAGTTGATCGCCTGCTGCTCCTCTTCGGTGCGGTCTACGGCCATCCCTGGCAGGGCCAGTTCACCCGGTGTGATCACCCCCGCGATGGTGCGCCGCGCTTCTCGGAGTTCCTTGATCGCCCCGAAGCGCTTGGCCTCGACGAAGATCGTGCCGCCGGAGTCGGGGATGAGCGTAATGTCGGGGCGTCCGGCCTGGGTCGCTAGCTCGTATTTGTAGCGCGCCGGGTCTTCGATGGGCCAGCCGAGCACGTCTCGCAGCAGCCGGTCAATGAACTGGCGCACGACGCTGGCTTCGGTCATCTGGGCGAGATCCTCGCGCGTCAGGCGGTGGTAGTCGTCCAGGAGACGCTGGAGGGCTTGTCGAGCCTCGTTCTCAGTGGGCATGGGGCACCTGTCCAGGGTGAAGCAACTTCAGGTAGTGACCCTATAGCTACTACAACGTGCTGCGAAAAGCAAGGCAAGGCTCAATACTGGTATCTGCGGTTTGCTGTATGTAGGTAGTGAACGCATCACTATGATCAAACCTGACAAGTCCTTATTGACTCTTACTGTGAAACCGCCTACACTAGAACAAGTGTATCACGATGTGGGAGATTCAGAAAATGCCCGATGACGATCTGCTCAAGCCGGGGCAGAAGGCCCCGGATTCCGGCCAGTACGAAATCGTAGGTCCACGAGGCGGTGACGCAGGGGGCAAAGAACGCACCGTCGTGGAGGATAAGAAGCTGCCCCCTACGCCTAAGCCCGGTCAGAAATACCGCATCGTGGACAAGACTCGGACCTCTGGACGTTCACCTAAGCGGAAGTAACGACACAGCCCCAGCCAATTCGGTTGGGGCGTTATGCTCATTCGTCCAACTCATTCCGGCAGGGTGGAGATTCGGAGAAGAAACCATGTACAAGACCGGAGATACAGCACCACAAACAGGACGCTATGAGTTTGTCCGCTACACCGATGGAACAACGACGCCACCGCCAACCGCCGAGGAAAGAGTCATCCCCCTGACAAAAGGTAAGACCTTCCCTCCAATAAGGTCGTGCAACAAAGCCGCTTGGTGGAAGCTGCTATAGGTAACAATGGGCCATGGCCACTAACTAGCATGGCCCTCATCTTCTCAACCGGGCCTATTTCCGCCTGTTACCCCGATCATGTACGGGTTCCTCGTACAATCTGCGAGACGTGCTGCTCCGAAATGCCGAAGACTTCGGCCAGGCTCGCCAAAGACTCGCCACGTCTGTGCCGATAACGGATTTCCTCGTTGCGTATGTGTTTGGCAGTTGTGCCATCAGTAACCGGGTGTGACGGAAGTATCCGGCCCTGGTAGGCAATCGCTGTAGCAAAGTTGACCGCAAATAGCACTTTGGGAATGATGTGGTGCGTAGGCCCCTACTCCTATCCCGCAGGGCCTTCCCTGGCGACTCGTGAAACGTCCGTCGAACTTGACTGGGCTCTCAGCGAACTCGTGAGTTATTACGTCTGGGTGATTGCGTACAATGTGAATGAACACGAGCTGGCAGATGGGCGCAGCTACGGCTTTGAATACTCACCAGGCTAAGCGACTATCCGTCGAAGAGCGATTCCAGCCTATCCTGGGTACTCCAGCCGCCCCGCCCACACGTCGTGCACGTCCAGCGTTTTCAGTGGGCATGGGGCATCTGTCCAGGGTGAAGGGACGTCAGCTGTGCGATTCAAAGACATTCGATTCAGATAGTTCTTCGCCTAAATCGGATATTGGGCTTTGCGTCTAGTCCGGGCGTGGCAGGCGCGCAGCGACCGGCAGCAGCTCCGGGAATGGCTTATGCGGCTCATGCTGATACCAGTACGCTGTGCTCGAGTAGTCATCTGAGCGATGGTTGGCGTGCCCGTGCTCAATCGTCACCCGGATCGATTTGCGGAAACAGATTGGGTCTTCGATATGGAACCGGTACAGCGAGATCTTGCCGGACCAGTTTGGACCGCCGGGAATGGTGATCCCGTGGTAAGGCGCGTGATACTCAACCGCGGGGCACCACGCCGTGTTGAAGTAGTCCTCTGTGCCGGTTCCGTGCAGGGTTGGCGGCCAGACTTCGCCATCGACGAAGATCATGTCGTCTCCTTCGCCGTACCAATTGAAACATCTGCCGATGGCCTCTCCATGTACTTGGAAGTCCTCCACGCGTAGCGGCCACGGCACCTCGTCCGGCCAGGTCTGTTCCGGGCCCTGCCGGAGGTTCTGGATATTCAGGTTGCAGCCCACATAGTGTCCCTGTCCTTCGGCCTCAAGCAAGACATAGTTCCCCTGCCCGCCGATATTGGTGCCGCCGAACGACCACTCCGGATTGGTCATGCCGGCGTCACTGATTCCCTGCGTGGGATTCTGGCGCCGCCATTGCGCATGAAAGCGGCCCAGGTCCGCGTCGATGCGGGCATGTTCCTCATAGTCTATGTAGTAATAGAACAACACCTCGACATCGCATTCGCTGGTCACTTCGATCAGCGCGCGTTCTGCGTAGGGCATGGGGAAGAAGCAGTTGAAGGCTTTGCCGTCCGCCGGGCTCATCTGGAGCGGCAGCGAGGCGAAATTGGCCGTCTTGGCGTGACCCACGCCGAAGAAATCGCCGATTGGCACTTCGACCGAATGGTTGGCCTCGTTATCCCAGCGCATACGCAGGATGATACGCCGCAAGTAGTGTTCCTGGGCACAGTCGATAGTGCACCAGATATGGTTGATACACCCCGCTCCGCGAATATCGGCAAGCACAGTTGTCTGACCTGGCTGGATGTGCAGCCGATCATCGTTGCCGCCGGTCTTGTCCCAGCTCGACATCCGCCGGGTGCTGACATTGCGCACGCGAGCAAGCTCGCCTAGTGGACTGCCCTTGAACATACGTGTTGTGCCTCCTTCATGATGAGCGCAGACGGAAGATGATTTTCGGGTTACTCGGCTTTGACCAGCCGGGCACGCATGAGCATCACGTTGTATGGCCCCCACTGCGACATATTGAAGTAGATGACCTCACCGCTGCTGCCCCAGGGATGCAAGTACGCGCCATACAGCGACGGGTAATCGTCTGCCAAGACCATCTTGATCGGGGCGCTCCATGGCCCCCACGAGCTCCGGAGCCTCGCGCAGCACGATCGCGCGCCGGACTTCGTCCAGATAGGTCATGATCCAGCGGCCCAGGTAGTCGTTCCACGCGATTGAGAGCTCCCGACGGGCGCAGACGCGATCTCAACTGCCTGCTCCAGATCCGCCACCCACGCGGTTCCGTCCCAGTAGGTGTAAGCCGCCATGTCGAGCACCGCGTCGGAAGGCACGCGTGCCAGCTTCACGCCGCCGAATCGGCCGCCGTGAATCCCGAAGACGTAGACAAAGCCCTCATGCTCGACCAGCGCCGCCTGCCCGAAGTTCGTATCGCCTTCCCAGATCGCGTCGTTTGGCTGCGTCCAGGTCTGGCCACCGTCATCCGAGTAGCCCCAGCCAGAGCGGTTGAGTGTCCATTCGCCGGGCGGGCCCCATTTCTTCACCGCCATATAGTGCAGATACAACCGGTCGCCGATCGCGATGCCGTAGGTGGGGATGACGGTGATATCCTCCTTCTTGCGCTTGAGCACAGCGCGGGCGTCACCGTCCTCATCGGTGATCATGCCATCCAGCGTGATGCCGTCCTCCAGCACACGATCGGTGGTGAAGCCCAGCACGTTGTTGCGCCAATCATCGCCTCCCGCACCGCCGCCCTGGGGACGGCAGCAGCCGAATGTGTCCCCGAAAGCGATGTAGAGCGTATCCCCCTGGGCGAACATACTGCCAAGGTCGGTGCCGTCCACGTTGTAGAGCGCCGAGGTCTGGTTAGGCAGCTCAGGACCTGTCACCCAGGCGACGAACTCCAGATCGGTGATCTCCTGGAGCGCCGTTCCGGGGCCCTGGGCGCGGACACTGAAGGTGTCGAGCAATACGGCCACAACCAACAGGAGCACAGGAACGAGTCGTTTCACAGAGTCATCCTTTCAGGCCTGAGAGCTTGGCGCTCTGGACAATGAACCGCTGCAGGGTGAAGAACAGGAACAAAGTCGGGATCACGGCGACGACCGAGGCGGCCATGATCAGGTGCCAGGCAATCCCGCGCTCACCCGTGAAGGACTGGATGCCCACTTGCACCACGCGCATTTCCTGCTTGTTGGCTGCGATCAGAGGCCACAGGAACGAGTCCCAGTTTGCCAGGAAGAAGAACACCGAGAGCGCTGCCAGCACGGGGCGGGCGAGGGGCAGCGCGATGCGGAAGAAAACGCCCACGCGCGACGCCCCGTCGATGCGTGCTGCGTCCTCAAGCTCTCCGGGGATGCCCAAGAAGAACTGCCTGAGCCAGAAGATGCCGAAGGCATGCGGGATCGCCGGTACGATCAGCGCCAAATACGTATTGAACCAGCCCAGTTCCTTGACCAACAGCGAGAGCGGAATCAGGATTGTGTAGAACGGGATCATGAGCGTGCTGATGATCCCGATGAAAATCAGGTTGCGCCCGGGAAAGGTGAGGCGTGCCAGCGCGTAGCCGGCCATGGCGTGCAGCAACAGCGCAACGGAGGTTACGGTTGTTGCCACGATGAAGGAGTTGAGCATATAGCGCTCAAACGGCGCCTGCTTGAACACCTCGCGATAGTTATCGAAGGACGCATGCTGCGAGATCAGGATCGGCGGATCAGCGAAGATCTCATCGGACGGCTTGAAGGAATTGGAGACCATCCACACAAATGGTCCGGCGAAGACAACGGCCAACGCGGCGCAGACGACGTACCACAAGACAATGCCAACGAGTTGCCTGGGTGATTTGTTCATTGCGGGCCCCCGAGTTACTCCCTCACTTCACTGGCGCGGAAATAACGGACCTGGATCAGCGTCAGGACAAAGATGATCAGGAAGAGTGTCACCGACATCGCCGCCGCGTAGCCGAAGTTCCACTGGCGGAACGCTTTGTCATACATATAGATCAGCAAGGTATGGGTAGCATAGGCCGGACCGCCGCGCGTCATGACGTAGATTTGGTCGAACGCCTGCAGCCCATTGATCACCAGGATCACCAGCACGAAGAAGCTCGTAGGTCTCAGTAGCGGCATGATGATGTGGCGGAATACCCGCCAGCGGTTCGCGCCATCGATCTGCGCCGCCTCGATGTAGTCCTGGGGGATATCTTCGATGCCCGCCAGCAGGATGATCATGAAGTAACCGGCGGATTTCCAGACCGAGACAATGATGACCGAGTACATCGCAGTGTCTACACTGCCGATCCACTTGAAGGTGGGCAGCCCGAACGTCCCCAGGAGCGTGTTGATAAGGCCGTTGCCCGGGTCGAACATGAAACGCCAGATGACGCCCGCGACCACCAGCGACATCGCGACGGGCATGAAGTAGATCGTGCGGAAGAAGCCGTTGGCGCGTGACCGTCTGCGCAGCAGCACCGCCATGCCCAGGCTGAGCGTGTACACGAGGGGCACGTAATAGAGTGTGAAACTGAACGTGCGCTTGAGCGAGGCGATAAAGCGCGGATCATCCAGCATCACTCCGTAATTGTGCGTGCCGACATACTGGGGTGTGCCGACCAACCGCCAATCGGTGAAGCTGATCACGAAGGCCATGACCATGGGCCCGACCATGAAGATCAACAAACCAAGCACGTCCGGCAAGACGAAGGCATATCCGACGACGATCTGCTCCAGGCGATCGCGGTCCATAGACCTGAGCCGCTGGATCAGGTTGCGGCGCGGGAGTGCACTGGAAGATGAACCATCCGCTGCGGTCATCGCGAGGGTCTCCACTCTCTAGGCCGGGCCAGATCAGGGATTTTACTTGCCTCAGGGTGCGGTCTCGTTCAAAACTGCTGCCTGGCGGCAGCGAGCGTACCAGGCAGCAGGGGCCCTACGTCTAGCGCGTAGCCAGATACGAGTCGATGGTCTCGGCCCAGGTCTCGACGGCGTCTTCAGCCGAGACATCCAGGAAGACTACCGACTGGATCGCATCCCAGACGGACTGGGCGATCTCAGGCGGGTAGGAGGGCTCGGGACGCGCGGTCGGGAAGATCTCGTAGGCGAAGACATCGTGCGGAAAGACCGTGTAGAAATCGGGGTTGTCCGCGACCACGGACTTGCGCGGCGACAGCTTGGTGTTGTAGACCGTCCCCCACTCCGCGGCCCGCGTGTTGTCCTCGGCGCCGAACATGTTGATCGCGAATTCAGCCGCTTCAGCGGGATACTGGGTGCCAGAATAGACCATCACCGTCCAGCCGCCATACACCGTGGCAAAGTCCTTGCCCGCGGGGGCCGGGATAGGTGCGACGCCGACCTTCGCCACGAAGTCCGGGTAGCTCGCCTGCAGCCAGCCCCAGACCCAGTAGCCAGAGACGAACATCGCGGCCTGCTCGGTGGGGAAGCGCTCGTCGACCGGATCGTTGCCGGTGCTATTGGGGGCTGCCCAACCATTCTTGACCGCTGTAGCCCACAGATCCAGGGCGCTGGCTGCCTCGGGGGTGTTCACCGTAGCTTCGGTGAAGTCCGCATTGACCACACTACCGCCCGCCATCCACAGGAAGGGATAGAAGACGAAGTTCTCGTAGTAGTCCGGGTTCATGGGCAGCAGCAAGCCGTAGCGATCGTCCGTCGTCAGCGCTTCGGCAGCCGCCAGCAGCTCATCCCAGGTCTTCGGGACTTCCAGCCCGGCTTCGGCGAGCATATCCTTGTTGTACCACAGCGCGACCGGCTCCATCTCGAACGGCACAGAATACATGTTGCCGTCGAGCGTCACTGCTTCAACCGAAGCGGGCAGCAGATCATCCAGCAAAGTGAACTATCGAAAGTAACTGGCAAAAGAGTTATACTGAGCATATGCCAAAACGAATCAACTACACCCTCACAGACGAGCAATTAGCCCAGGTCGAGCGGGCCATGGCCCATGATCCGCGTGCGGAAGTGGTGCGGCGAGCGACCGCGATCCGCCTGTTGCATCAAGGGTATACGCCACAGGCGGTGGGCGAGATGGTTTCGGCGAGCCGCTCCAGTGTGCAGAACTGGCATCAGCGCTGGCGCGAGGGGGGGCTGGAGGCCTTGGCCAACAAGCCCATGCCCGGTCGTCCTCCCAAAGCCAACGCCACGTATCGCGAGGTCTTGGAGCAAACACTGGAGACGGACCCCCATGCGTTGGGGTATGTCTTCAGCGTGTGGACGTTGGAGCGGCTCAGCCAACATCTGGCCCGCGAGACGGGTATCCACTTGAGTGTCGGGCGCTTGGCCGAGTGGCTGGAGCGGTGGGGCTATGTCTACCGGCGACCGAAAGCCACCCTCAAGCACAAGCAAGATGCCCAAGCCCGCGCGCACGTGCAGGAGTGGCTCGCTGAGGCAAAAAAAAAACAGCCCAGGCCGGGGCTTGCCGCCTTCTCTTTGTGGACGAAACCACCTTCAGCCTTGAGTTCCCCCTGAGAGGCTGTTGGATGAAACGCGGTCAGCAACGCACCTATCCGGCTCATACCAGCCTGCGCCAGCAAGCGCATCTCATCGGCGCTCTGGACTGGGCCAGCGCGACCGTGCACACCCAGACCGTCGAGCGCAAGCACAGTGAGACATTCATCGAGTTCCTGGAGTGGCTCTGTCTGGAGGTCTATCCCGACGACCCCTTGCTCCTCGTCCTCGATAATGTGTCCTACCATCGCAGTGCCCCGGTCTTGGCCTTCTTGAGCTTGCTCCAACCGCGCCTCCAGGTGCTCTGGTTGCCCAAGTATTCGCCTGACATGAACCTCATTGAGCGCTACTGGTTGCACCTGAAAAACCTGGTCTATGCCAACCGCCTCTTCTCGTCGCTCACTCACCTGCTGGATCATATTCAATTGTGCGTGGAGGTTCAGAACATGGTTGACCATCCTTATCGTCTGTCTTTTGCTAAATCATTTCGATAGACCACTAAGTACTGTGGCATATAGTCATTGAGTGGCAGCGCCAGCCCGCTCTCGGCATACCGACGCCAGTCGCCAGGGCTGATAAAGAATACATCAGGGGCCTCTCCCGTGGCGATACCAGTGGTCAGGATTTCGCCTGTATACTGCGCCCAGGGGAATTCCTGACGCTCTACTTTGATGTCGTGCGTGGCGTTCCACTCATCGACATAGGCGGTGAAGAAGGGGTCCACAGCCTCCGCATATTCGAACGTCCAGAACTTGATCGTGCCGCCCTGCGCCTGAGCTTTGTGCGAGATCTGCGTCGGGAGCACAGCGGTGGCCATCAGGGCCAGCAACAGGATTGAGACTGCAAGTTTGCGCCAAGACATCGCTTTTTCTCCTCTGTTTCTGCTTCACAGGCGGACTGAAAACGTGTGGTTACTCTCACGCGATCAGGTTGCGACGATCGAGTCACCTCCCTTCAGTACGTGCGCCACAGGACTCGCGGATCACCAGCGAAGCCTGCAACATAATCGAGCGAACGGGTATTGTCGGCTGGCTCTTTCGCTGAAAGAGGAGGCGGGCGGCTTCCTGACCCACTTCGTACATCGGCTGAGCCACGGTCGTCAGCGGGGAATAGAGCTCCTCGGCCCAAGCCATATCGTCAAATCCCACTACGGCCACATCATGGGGATTCGCAGCTTCAGCTCGCGAACGGCTTTGAGCACGCCCAACGTGATCAGATTGCTGGCCGCGAAAATTGCATCTGGCCTTGAGGGAGACTGCAGGAGTTCTTTGCCGAGCGCGTACCCACTCTCGATCTTGAAATGACCGATGCGGACCAAATCCGGAGTCAAGGTGCGGCCACTCTCGCGCAGGGCCAGCTGATATCCCTGATAGCGCTGCAGGCCGGGCGTAAGTTCCTGATCTCCGACGATCACGCCAATTCGCTGATATCCCAGACGCACCAGGTGCATGGTTGCCATGTAGGCCCCCTGAACGTTGTCCACCATGACGGTATCGATCGCCAACCCTGGGACAAGGCGATCAATGAGGACAATAGGCATGCCTGTGCTCTGCAATTGCTGCAGCACCTCGGCGCGAATGCCGAAGCTTGGGGCGAGGACCAGCCCAGCGGCGCGCTCGGCGCGCATCACACGGAGATAAGCCTCCTGTCTGACGGGGTCATCGTCAGTGTTGCAGAGCAACACGTTCATCTTGTGCGTGTATGCCGCGTCTTCGATACCACGCACTACGGAAGTAAAGTAGGGATTCTGAATGTCCGGGATGATGACGCCCAGGATTTCGCTGGAGTTGGCCCGTAGTCGCCGCGCAGCCCGGTCCGGCTGATAGCCGAGGGCGACAATGGCCGCCTGGACCTGCTGGCGGAGTTCATCGGAGACGGGGTAGTTGCCGTTGATCACGCGCGAGACCCGTGGCTTTAGAGACACCCGCGTATCTCGCGACATCATCGATCGTGACGTGTGCTGGCGTTATTTCGGGCGTCTTCGTAATCGATTTCCAAGTCATTGAGTGCAACCACCCAATTCTATTGCGGATTACGCGCCTTACAGATCTAATCCGATAGCCAGTCTTTCGTCAGGGGGATTCCGGAAAACACAAACGTGTGGAAATCGTTTTCTATATGATATGAGATTCCGCATAGCCTGTCAAGCTGGTGAGGAGGTTGGGGTCTGTGACGCGGGAAGACACACCCGTGACCCAGGCCCTTAAATATTGCGGTACAGATTCTGGTATTATTGATATAGACTTTACATAGACGTAGTAACAGCACGGTCTGTGAGGACTCAATTCCCCCGGCTCCCATGATTATCCTCAATTGTTGCCGTAGTCCCAGAAAACCTCGTACACACGGGTTTTCCTTTTGCACCATAGCGTAGCTCCCTACTGGTTGCCACTTATTCTGTGCGGGAGCAGGTCAACGATTACGATGCCAACTCACTTCCGGCGTTCATTCAAGATCTGCCAGATACGTTGCTGCGTGACGCCAAAAACCTCAGTTAATGTCGCTATCGACTCGCCGTTTTGATGACGAGCACGAATTTCCGCATTGCGTGCACATTTAGGCAAAGTGCCATCGGAGACAGGAGACCGAGGGAAAATCAGGCCGCGATACGAGATAGAAATCGCGAAGACCATCGCGAACAACACTTTGGGGAATGATGTGGTGCGTAGGCCCCTATGGGACATAAATCGTTCGTGGTCTTTAGACCTGAGTAATTTTCTTTCTCTCCAATACTCTCCTTACTTACAGAACTGCCTTTCTCCCTCAATTCGCCATCAGATATGCCCTGAGCTGGGCCATCACCTGGCGAGCGGGCGGACGCGAACGGGCTGGCCTACCTGCGCGCACGGTACTACAGCCCGGCACTGGGGATATTTTTTGAGTGTAGACCGTTGAGGGTAATCCACACCGTGCAATGTCACTGAACAAATATGGATATGTCGCAGGAAACCCGATAATGGATGCTGTTGGCGAACTCATCATGTCACCCATGTCGCTGAATCGGTATAGCTACGCTGCCGGGAATCCGACAAACTTTGTAGACCCCAGTGGCATGATTGCAGAAAAGCCGGGAAAGTGGGATAAGTGTGCGTATGAAGAAGCCTGTTGTGGGTACGATATCACAGAATGGTTTTTAGCTGAACTTCAATCCATGGGGCCTGGGCACATTCTCATCTCGGAATACCTATTGTCAACGGACATGGGTTGATTTGGGCTGGCGGATTCTTCAACCATGCTCGAGGCATACCCTACAAATGGATGACATTCGACACGGGACTCTCACGTTGTCCCTCACGGGGGTGTGAACGCGGGGTGACTCTGTGCGGCAAATGCATTGATCGTTCCGAATTAGGCACCATCATGTATGGAACCAGCGGAGCCATAATAGGTTTTGACAAATGGGTGCTGGAAGCTGTAGGTAAAATGGCAGGCGCACCTAGACTAGAGGGGAAGCTGAGATGGCAGGACTAGATATCGGATATGAAATCGGCACGGATAGAAACTATCAATCAATCTGGGATGTGGATGATCTGTGCTCATTCATC
This sequence comes from Anaerolineae bacterium, assembly GCA_027494015.1. The sequence goes on along the minus strand of JAOSJP010000006.1, from coordinate 154,407 downwards.
ACAACCCATAATCCCTCAGCTTGGGGAAGAATTAACGTTGGTCAAGACCCCGGTGTTTCTCAGAGACCATGCGGAAACCTCACCCCCAACCCCCTCTCCGTAAACGGAGAGGGGGAGTAAGCATAGGGCTAAGTCCCCTCTCCGCGTGTGGAGAGGGGACTTAGGGGTAAGGTAAATCGTAGCGTGGGTCTTTCCATATGATCTCTGAGAGTGTATTTTGAAAGTCGGCTATAATGAAAGGGGTTATTTAGGTAGATAGAGGACACCTGGCGCAATGGGACGACAACCATACAGCACTGATCTAAGCGATAAAGAGTGGGAACTACTGGCTCCGCTCATCCTGGCGCCCTTGCCAGGGGGAAGGCCAGCCAAGTGGGAACGGCGCGAAATTGTCAACGCCATTTTGTACGTGCTGCGGACAGGCTGTCAATGGCATTTGCTGCCCCATGATTTTCCTCCCTACCAGACAGTCTTCTATTATTTCCGTCAATGGCGGCGAAGCGGGGTTTGGGAGCGGGTCAATACGGTCTTACGAGAGCAATTTCGGGTGCAAAGCGGGCGAGACGCCCAGCCGAGTGCCGCCATTTTGGACAGCCAGTCAGTGAAAACGACGGAAAAAGGGGGCTGAAAGGCTATGATGGTGGCAAAAAGGTGAACGGGCGGAAACGCCACATCCTGGTAGATACCAATGGTTTGTTGCTGAAAATCGTGGTTCACGCAGCCAGTGTATCCGAAAGCGAAGGCGGGCAACTGCTCCTACAAGGATTGAATACGGTGTATCCGCGCCGATCTGTCGCTTGATGAGCTTCGGGCGTACCAGCCGCCGCGCGAAGAACCGCCCGATTTCGACGCTTTCTGGGCGGAGACGCTCGCCGCCGCCCGCCAGCACCCGCTGAACGCGCGCTTTGAGGCGGTGGACTTCGGGCTGCGCCTGGTAGACACCTGGGATGTCACGTTCGCTGGCTATGGCGGCCAGCCGATCAAGGGCTGGTTCATGCTGCCGCGCGGGGAGCGCGGCCCGCTGCCCTGCGTCGTCGAGTATATCGGCTACGGGGGCGGGCGCGGCTTCCCGCACGAATGGCTGACTTTCGCCGCCGCCGGCTTCGCCTACCTGGTCATGGACACGCGCGGGCAGGGCGGCTCCTGGCGGCAGGGCGACACGCCCGATCTGCCCGATGGCGCCAACCCGCACACGCCCGGCTTCATGACACAGGGCATCCTCGACCCGCGCACCTACTACTACCGCCGCCTGTACACCGACGCCGTGCGCGCCATCGAGGCTGCCCGCAGCCACCCCGCCGTTGACCCGGCGCGCATCGCTGCGGCGGGCACCAGTCAGGGTGGCGGCCTGGCCGTCGCCGTCAGCGGCCTGGTGCCCGACCTGGCCGTGACCATGCCCAACGTGCCGTTCCTGTGCCATTTCCGGCGGGCCATCGGCCTCACCGCAGACCACCCTTACCAGGAGATCGTGCGCTATCTCAGCGTGCACCGCGACAAGGTGGAGACAGTCTCCCGCACGCTGTCCTACTTCGACGGGATGAGCTTCGCCGCCCGCTCGCAGGCGCGCGCTCTCTACTCGACGGCGTTGATGGACATGATCTGCCCGCCCTCGACCGTGTTCGCCGCCTACAACTACGTGACCGCGCCTAAAGAGATGCGCGTCTACCAGTTCAACAACCACGAGGGCGGCGGTGGCCACCAAACGTTGGAGCAGATTCGCTATCTGCACGCCCTGTGGGGCTAGGGCACGGCGGAAATGAGTGGCGGCTTGGCCTGGTTTACCCCTGTCCCCCGGCCCCCTTTCCCCGTAAACGGAGCAAGGGGGAGCAGACTCAAGTCCCTCCCTGCTGGCGGGGAGGGATTTAGGGTGGGGTAAACCAGTGAACAACCGGTGATGGGCTTCTGTCAGCGCGCGCTAGAGCGTGTTACGCACTCGGCACTCTCGGCCAGGGAGAGAAGCGCTCCGTTGACCTCACCCCCTGGCCTCGCTACGCTCGGCCTTTCCTCCTCTCCATGCATGGAGAGGGGGAGGCGAGGCGCGCCAGCGCCGAGACGGGGGTGAGGTAAAACCGAGACCCACCCCAGGCTGCTGGCGGGGAAAGGAGCCAGGGGTAGGGATTGTAAAGTGCATAACACGCTCCAGGGTGCGGTGGAGGGCCGCGCGACAATGGACACGTTCCGCCACAGGCGCTTCGCCCGCGACCCGGCGCTGGTCGCCGAGCAGGTCATTGACGAGACGATCCTCGTCGCGCTGGGGCCGGGCGCGGCGCGCTTCGCCGGCCCCTACGTGCTCAACGAGGTGGGCGGACACATCTGGAGCCTGCTCGACGGCGCGCGCACGGGCGAGGAGATCGCGGCGGCGGTCGCGGCGGAGTTCGAGGTCAGCGTTGCGGAGGCGGAGCGCGATGTCGCCGCCTTTCTCGGCCAGCTTGAGCGGCTGGGCGCCATCCGCGCCGTGTGAGATGGCCCCGGCCTTGCTTCTTCGCGCGTGTGACGATAGGCCATGACCGACTCCAGACCTCCGCGCAACACTCTCACCGCCAGGCTGTGGTTCACGCTGCGCCTGGACCTGGCGCTGCGCTTCATCTGGCGCAGCACGCCCGGCTGGACGGTGGCCAACGCCGCCCTGGTGGTGGTGCAGGGCGTGCTGCCGCTGGCCAACCTGTACCTGCTCAAGCTGCTGGTTGACAGCGTGACGGCCAGCGTGGGGGCGGCTGATCAGAGCGCGGCGCTCAACCGCATCCTGCTCTATGTGGTGCTGATGGCGGCCTTCTCCCTGCTCAGCACCGTGATCGGGCTGGTGGCCGGCATCGTCTCGCAGACGCAGGCCATGATCGTCACCGACTACATGCAGGACATCGTGCACACCAAGTCGGTGGCCATTGACCTGGAGTTTTACGAAAGCGCCGAGTTCTACGACACGTTGCGGCGCGCCCAGGGCGAGGCCTCCATGCGCCCGATGCGCATCTTGCAGGGCCTGCTGCAACTGGGCCGCGACGCCGTGTCCCTGCTGGCGATCTCCGGCCTGCTGCTGTCGTTCAACTGGGTCTTCGTCGTCGTGCTGCTGGCGGCGGTGGTGCCGGGCTTCGCCGTGCGCATCTGGTATTCCGGCACGCTTTATCGCTGGCAGCGCAAGCGGACGGCCACCGAGCGCAAGACGTGGTACTACACCTGGATGCTCACCGGCGAGCAGCACGCCAAAGAGATTCGCCTGTTCGGGCTGGGCGCTCTGTTCATGGATCGCTTCCGCGATCTGCGGGTGCGCTTGCGCTTCGAGCGCCTGCAGCTCGCCCGCCGGCAGGCGCTCTTCAGCTTCGTGGCGCAGTTGGCCTCCACCGTCGCCATCTATGGCGCTTACGGGTTCATCGCGCAGCGCGCGCTGTCCGGCGCGATCAGCCTGGGCGGCCTGGTGATGGCTTTCCAGGCGTTCCAGCGCGGGCAGGGCTACCTGCAAAGCGCGCTGCAAAGCCTGGCCGGGCTGTACGAGGACAACCTCTTCATCGCCGACCTGGACGAGTTCCTACGCCTGGAGCCGCGCGTGGTCAACCCGCCGCATCCCCGGCCATTCCCGCGCCCGCTGACGCGCGGCATCGCCTTCGAGGGCGTCTCCTTCACCTACCCCGGCGGCACGCGCCAGGCCTTGCATGACATCACCCTGACCATCCAGCCCGGCGAGAAAATCGCCCTGGTCGGCGAGAACGGGTCGGGCAAGACGACGCTGATCAAGCTGCTGTGCCGGCTCTACGATCCGACGGAAGGGCGCATCACCCTGGACGGGATTGACCTGCGCGACCTGGCCCTGGCCGACCTGCGCCGGGCGATCAGCGTGATCATGCAGGACTACGTGCAGTACAACCTGACGGTGGAGGACAACATCTGGTTCGGCAACGTGAGCGCGCCGCCCGACCGGGCGCGTATCGCCCGCGTGGCCCACGAGTCCGGGGCGCATGAGGTGATCGCCCGCCTGCCGCGCGAGTACGAAACGGTGCTGGGCAAGATGTTCCAGGATGGCGAGCAGCTCAGCATCGGGGAATGGCAGAAGATCGCCCTGGCCCGCGCCTTCCTGCGCGACACGGAGATCATCATCCTCGACGAGCCGACCAGCGCGCTCGACGCCCGCGCCGAATACGAGGTCTTCCGCAAGCTGCACGCGCTGGCCGAGGGCCAGACGGCGATCACCATCAGTCACCGCTTCTCGACGGTGCGCACCGCCGACCGCATCGTCGTGCTCGACGGCGGGCGCATCGTCGAGCACGGCCCGCACGAGGCGCTGCTGCGCCAGGGCGGGCAGTACGCGCACCTGTTCACGCTGCAAGCCAGCCAGTACACATGACCGCGCCCCTCTCTGCCCTGCTGCGCCTGACGCGCTGGCCGGAGCACGTCCCTTTCACGCTGGCGGCGACGCTGCTCGGCGCGAACATGGCCGCCCACCACGCGGGGGCGACGCTCGATGGCCGCGTTCTGACGGCCCTCGCCGCCAACGCCCTGGCCGTGACCTTCGCCTTCATGGTCAACGACCTCGCCGACGCGCCGGACGACGCACGCGACCCGGCCCGCGCTGCGCGCAACGCCGTTGCCAGTGGAATGCTCGCCGCGCGGACGGGCTGGGGGGCGAGTGCGATAGTCGCAGGGCTGGCGCTGGCCCTCTACGCGGCGCTGCCCGCCCCCGCCGCCCTGACCGGCGGCGCAACGCTGCTGCTCGGCCTGCTCTACTCGTGGCGACCGGTGCGCCTGAAGGCGTGGCCGCTCGCCGACGTGATCGCCCACCTGCTGATGCTCAGCGCCCTGCTCGTCCTGGCCGGCTACCTGGCCTTCGACGCCGCGCCGGGGCGTGTCTGGTGGGTCGTCGCCGCCGCCGGGCTGATCTCCGCCTACGGACAGCTTTACAACCAGGTGCGCGACGACGCCCAGGATCGCGCCGCCGGGCTGCGCAACACGACCGCCTTCCTGGGGACGGCGCGGGCGCGGATCGCCATGCACGTCTGCCTGGGCGCGGCGGGGCTGCTGCTGGCGCTGACGGTCCTGCTGGGGCTGTGGCCATTGTGGTTGGGCGCGGTGCTGGCGGCGCTGGCTGTGCCGGCGCTGCTCTGGCGGCGGAGCACGGACATGCGCGGGACGGCGGCCATTGACGCGACGGGCCGCTTGCAGCTTGGCGCGATGCTGGCCGCCTGCGCTGCGATGATCGTCTGGCTGGCGGTGAACGTGTGGGGGTGAGGCCCCCCTTTACCTCACCCCCGCTCGGCGCTGACGCGCCTTGCCGCCCCCTCTCCATGCATGGAGAGGGGGCAAGCCGAGCGCCAGCGAGGCTGGGGGTGAGGTCAAGGCCTCCGTCAGACTTCCGAAGTTTTCGGAAACTTCGGAAGTCTCTTTATCTCCCGCGCCCGTCACAGAGGGTGCGAGCAAAACCCATCAGGTAGGGCGCCGCTCTGCTGCGCCCAACCTGTCGCCAGAACCCCGCTCGGCGCTGCTGAACGCCTCGCCGCCCCCCTCTCCAGCCGAGCTAGAGAGGGGGACGATCTGGCGAGGCCGGGGGTGAGGCCTTCCTCTAGGCTTTGCTCAGGAAGGCCGAAGTTTTCGGGGCCTTCAACAAGTCTCTTTCCCTCACATCTACACGCACGCCTCAGGCACCCCCTTTTGTTCGGCGCGGGCGACAGGCTATAATCAGCGACAATCACCTCATATAGCCCGGCAGCACGAGCGCAGCGGCGACCTGAGTCCCCCATCAGCGCAGAAAGGACGCGGGTAAATCGTGGAGAAAAGTCACACCATCGTCGTCATGCAGGGCGACCAGACCGGCCAGGAGCTGCTCGACGAGGCGCTGCGCGTGCTGGCGTCCGGCATTCTGCCGCCGGACGTGCACTTCGTCACCTTCGACCTGTCGCTGGAGAATCGCCGCGCGACCAGGAACAAAGTGGTCTATGACGCGGCGGAGGCGGTGCTCAAGCACGGGCTGGGCCTCAAGGCGGCCACGATCACCCCCGGCGACCCCGACGACGTGGGCAGCCCCAACGCCCTCCTGCGCGAAGCCATCGACGCCCAGGTGATTCTGCGCGTGGGGCGGCGGCTGCCGCCGGTGCGCCCCATCGCCGGCGTGCACGCGCCCATTGCCGTCGTGCGCATGGCCGTCGGCGACGCCTACGGGGCGAAGGAGTGGCGCGAGGGTGAAGGACTGGACGAAGTCGCCTTCCGCACCGAGCGCATCACGCGCCGCACCTGCCGGGCCGTCGCCGAATACGCCTTCCACTACGCCGAGCGCACCGGCGCGAAGGTCTTCGGCGGCCCCAAATACACCGTCAGCCCGATCTACGAGGGCATGTTCAAGGAGGAGGTAGACGCAGCGGCGGCGCGGCACCCCACCGTGCGCTACGACCCGCAGCTCATTGACGCCACCTACGCCCTGCTGCTGGAGACGACCGGCGAGGCGTTGGTCATCCCCACCCTCAACCGCGACGGCGACAGCATGTCCGACCTGGTGCTCAAGATGTTCGGCACCATCGCCGGGTCGGAATCGCTGATCATCAGCTTCGGCGACGACATGCAGCCGAGCGCGGTCATCGCCGAAGCGCCGCACGGCACCGCGCCCTCGCTGCAGGGCAAGAATCTGGCCAACCCGGTGGCGATGATCATGGCCGTGGCGACCGTGCTCAGCTACATCCCCGACGAGCGGGCCACCCGCGCCTGCCGGGCCATCCGCGAAGGGACGCTGGAGACGGTCTATGAGGGCGTGCGCACCGCTGACCTGGGCGGCAGCGCGACGACCAGCGAGTTCACCGACGAGGTGATCCGCCGCGTGCAGGCCAAGCTCGCCGTGTGGGATGCGCTGGGCTAGGGGTGTGATTTTCGTGGGCGGGCAACAGGCTGGGCAGGACAGGGAAGGCGTCTGGTTGACCTCACCCCCGCTCGGCGCTGACGCGCCTCGCCGCCCCCTCTCCATGCATGGAGAGGGGGCAAGCCGAGCGTAGCGAGGCTGGGGGTGAGGTCAGGTGAAGAGCCGCACCAGGATGCTCTCACCTTCCAACCCATGACTGCCCACTCCCGACTTGAGATGCAACCGGTGAAGCTGATTCTGACGCACGACAACGCCGACTTCGACGCTGTGGCGTCGCTGCTGGCCGCGCACCTGCTGGACACCGGGGCGCTGCCCGTGCTGCCCGCGCGCGTCAACCGCAATGTCGAGCAGTTCCTGAACCTTTATGGCACGGAGCTTCCCTTCGTCCAGCGGGACGACCTGCGGCGCGGCGGGCCGGTCGAGAGCGTCACCGTCGTAGACACGCAGAGCTTCTCCACCGCGCGCGGGATGCGCCCGGAGACACCGGTGCATTTCATTGACCACCACCCGCTCTCCCGTGAGTTGGAAGCCAGCCACACCTTCACCGGCGACCTGGTCGGGGCGGCGACCACGCTGCTCGTCGAGCAGATTAACACCCAACAGATCAGCATCGCGCCGCTCCAGGCGACGCTGCTGCTGCTCGGCATCTATGAGGATACTGGCTCGCTGCTCTACGGCACGACGACCGCCCGCGACGCGCGCTGCGCCGCCTGGCTGCTCGACTGCGGGGCCGATCTGGACGTGGTGCGCGAGTTCCTGGCTCACCGCCTGACGCCGGAGCAGCGCGAATTGTACGAGCGCCTGCTGGAGCGCACCGAGACGCACGTCGTCAAGGGGCACGCCATCCTGCTGGCCACCGCCGTCACGCGCACGCCGGTGGACGAGATCGCCACGCTGGCCCACAAGCTGCGCGAGCTATACGAGCCGGCGGCGGTCTTCGTGCTGGTGCAGCTCAACGGTGACATCCAGCTTGTCGCGCGCGGCACGACCGACGCCCTGGACGTGGCGGCCATCGCCCGGCGCTTCGGCGGCGGCGGGCACGGGCGCGCGGCGGCGGCGCTCATCCGCGCGCGCCTGCTCGACGACGTGCGCGCGGAGATTCTGCGCGTGCTGCCAGAGATCATCGTCCCTTCGGTGCTGGTCGCGTCACTGATGTCCGTCGGGGCGCAGACGGTGCGCGCCGACGAGCGCATCACCTCGGTGCTGGACCGGATGCAGCGCACCGGGCACGAAGGCTTCCCGGTTGTGGATGGGGGGCGCATCGTCGGGCTGCTGACGCGCAACGCCGTGGACCGGGCGATGAGTCACGGCATGGGCCACCGCCGCGTGCGCGAGATCATGGAGGCGGGCGAGATCACCGTGCAGCCCAACGACTCCATCGAGGTCTTGCAGCAGCGCATGATGCGCTCCGGTTGGGGGCAGATTCCCGTCGTGGATGAGCGCGGCACCCTGCTGGGCATTGTCACGCGCACCGACCTGATCAAACGCTGGGGCCAGCACCCCGACGATGGCCGCCGCGAGGAGATTCTGCGGCGGACGCGGGCGGCGCTCGCGCCGGGCATGTGGCGGCTGATCGAGGCGGTGGCCCGCCAGGCGCAGCAGCAGCGCGTGGGGCTGTACATCGTCGGCGGCTTCGTGCGCGATCTGCTGCTCGACCAGCCGACGCACGACCTCGATCTGGTGGTGGAGGGTGACGCCATCGCTCTGGTGGAAGCCATCCGCGCCACCTATGGCGGCGACATGCGCAGCCATGCCCAGTTCGGCACGGCCAAATGGCTGCCCGACGAGACGGTTGCCCAGGCGCTCGGCGGGGCGCGCGCAGAGAACGGCTGGCCGGACTTCATAGACTTCGTCTCGGCGCGGCGCGAGTTCTACGAGCAGCCGACGGCGCTGCCCACCGTGCAGCGCGGCTCGATCAAGCCCGACCTGTACCGGCGCGACTTCACCATCAACACCCTGGCCATCCGCCTGTCGCCGGAGCCGATGGGCGAGCTGCTCGACTTCTATGGGGGCGAGCAAGACCTGAAAGACGGCATGATTCGCGTGCTGCACAGCCTCAGCTTCGTGGACGACCCGACGCGGATGCTGCGCGCCGTGCGCCTGGAGCAGCGGCTCGGCTTCCGCATTGAGCCGCGCACCGAGGAGCTGATCCACAACGCGCTCGGCCTGCTCGACCGGGTGAGCGGCGACCGCATCCGCCACGAGCTGACTCTCATTCTGGCCGAGCACCACCCGCTGCGCGCGCTGGCCCGCCTGGAGCGGCTGGGCATTCTGGCCGCCATTCACCCCGACCTACACCTGGACGACTGGGTGCGCTCGGCTTTCTGTGCGGTGCGCTACGCCCGCGAGCACCCTCCCTGGCCATCGCTGGCCCGGTTCGACAACTGGATGCTCACCGCCTTTTCGCTGTTCACCAGCCGCCTGCCCCAGGACGAGCTGGAGGCGCTGGGGCGGCGGCTCCAGTTCTCGCGCGTGTACCTCGATCACCTGCACGACGCGCGGGCGGCCATCGCCCTGCTGCCGGAATTGAGCCGCGAGCGGCCCCCCAGCGAGATCGTGGCGATGCTGGAGCCGCTCGATGAGGTCGGCTGGCTGGCGGCGTGGGCCGCCGCGACCGAGGCGACCGCCCGCGACCAGATCGCCCGTTTCGCCGGGACGTGGCGGGCCGTCAAGCCGACGCTCGGCGGGCGCGACATCCAGGCGCTGACCGGCATCAAGCCGGGGCCGATCTATGGCGAGCTATTGAGCCGGCTGCGCACGGCCTGGCTCAACGGCGAGATTGCCACCCCGGACGAGGAGAAGACCCTGCTGCTGCGCCTGGTCGAAGACCTGCGCGCGCCGGGCGGCGAGTCCCCTGCCTGACAGAGCGGGTTGTTGGTTATTGGTTTCTGGTTATTGGTAAAGGCTGTTTCGTCCCACATATCTTCTACCAGCAACCAATCACCAAGAACCAATAACCATCCAGCCAAGATTAGAGAACGCTTAGAAGAACGCAGAAAACATTCGTTCGGCTTGTAAACATTCCGTAATCCTGTATGATCCCTCCATTCACCCGTTTGTCCCGTACAGCACAACAAACATAAGGAACGCAGAGCGCGTATGGCAGCCGTTTCCACTCAGTCACAGGCCCGGTTAGTGCGCTGGCGCGGGGGTCAGCACCCGACATTGGAGGCGATCACCCGCCTGATGCACGAAGAACGTCTGCGCCCCTACGTCTGGGTGAACGCGCCCAACTGCCGCCTTCCTGTGCGCAGTCACGGCTATGCCAAAACGCTCTTCTGTGTGCAAGGCTCGCTGGAGATCGCCATCCCCGATACCAGACAGCGCATCATGCTGGGGGCCGGCGACCGGCTCGACCTGCCGCGCGGGATGCGCTACAGCACCATCGTCGGGCCGTCCGGCGCGCAATGCGTCGAGGGCAGCCCCGCCTGATCGGCGCGTAGTTGTCCGACTCGCCCCCTTTGATGTAAAGTTGCCAGGGTGAGCCGTGATGCTCGCCCTGGTTTGTGATCCGGCACCGTTCACAGGGTGCCAGTGGAGGCGAAAATGCCGCTCCTGCGCCGACGCAGACCCTACCAGCAGCCCGACGAGACGCCCAGCGCTCAGTCGGCGGACGGCTTTGACAGCGCCATAGGTGGCGCTGAGGAGATGCCCATCGAGCCGTTCGTGCCCGTCTCCGGCGCGGACGCCGCCGATGATCGCGCCTACGCCTATCCACCCGGCGAGATGCCCGCCGTTCAGGGAGAGCCACCCTCTCGCCGCCGCCTGCCGCGCCCGGCGACAGGCGCGCGCCTTCGCCTCTGGGCGCTGCTGCTGGCCCTGGCCCTGATCGCCGGGGGAATCTTCGGCACGCTGCTGTGGCAGGATCGGTTGCGCGAAGAGGTCGCCGCCTGGTGGCCGGCGATCCTGCTGATCGTCGCCGCGCTGTGGATGCTGATCGCGCTGGTGCGGCGGCAGGCGGCCTCGTTCCTGGGCGGGGCGGCGCTGGCCGGCGTCGGGCTGAGCGCGCTGCTGGATGCGCAGGACATCGCCGCGCTGCGCGAGACGCTGCTGGGCATTGTACTGGTGACGATGGGATTGGGCGTCGTCGTGCGCGGGTTCCTTCTGCGCGGGCGCACGGTGCGCTGACCGGGCGCGCGCAGCCTCGCCTCATAAGCCGCGACCCTGGGCGCAGATTTGGCATTCTACGGGATAGACTGAGATATTCTATGAGCAGCGGCATGGTGGCGCTGGAGGAACGATCTTGGGTGGTGATGTAACGATAGGGTTTGCTTTTATCGCCGGGCTGCTCTCGTTCATTTCGCCCTGTGTGCTGCCGCTCGTGCCCGCCTACGTGGGCTATATGGGCGGGCAGATGACCCAGCAGGTGGCAGCGGGCGGCGCGGCGAGGGGCGAATTTCGCCGGCGCTTCGGCACGCTGACGCACGGCTTCTTCTTCGTGCTGGGCTTCACCCTGTTCTTCGTGGTCTTCGGCCTGCTGACGACCGCCGCCGTCTCCTCGCTGACCGGGCTGGGGGTCACCGAGGGCGACGTGCGCGATGGCATCGCGCGCATTGGCGGCACGGCGGTGATCCTCTTTGGGCTGCACATCCTGGGCGTGCTCAACCGCGCCTTCACCTGGCTGGGCGCGCGCGCGCTCAGGCTCGACCAAAGCCCCTACGCCAACCTGATCTCGACGGCCATCGGCATCGCCCTGATCGGCGCCATCTACTGGCTCTTCGTCGAGTCGTGGTTTCTCACCCTGGTGGTCATTTTGCTGCTGGCGCAGGTCTTCCGCGACGCGCTGAAAGCCGACACGCCCGGCCAGTTCTGGTCGCGCATCATCGCCCGCCTGCACATGGCGCTCTACGTGGACACGCGCCGCCAGACGCGCCCCAGCCAGCGCTACGGCTACCTGGGTTCGCTGTTCATGGGCGTGGTCTTCTCCGCCGGCTGGACGCCGTGCATCGGCCCCATCTACGGGGCGGTGCTCACCCTGGCCTCGACGGGCGGATCGGTGTCGCGGGCGGGGGTGCTGCTGCTGGCCTACGCCATCGGCCTGGGCATCCCCTTCCTGCTGACGGCGCTGGCCCTCGACCGCGCCCAGGGCGTCTTCCGCCGCCTGCAACGTCACATGCGCACCATCGAGGCGGTCAGCGGCGCATTCCTGATCTTCATCGGCGTGCTCGTCTTCAGCGGGCAGTTGGAGAGGCTGACGGCGCTCGGCGCGCAAGGCGATCTGGGCGACATCCAGCTCAACATGGAGAACTGCGTGGTCGGGGCCATCGAAGGGCGGGTGCGCCTGGATAACCTGTGGTCGTGCATCGGCGACGGGGTCAAAGAGGACTTCTATATCGCCGCGCCCAAAGAGGTGCTGACCGCAGCAGCGGGCCTGGCAATTCCCGCGCTGGAAGTGCCCGCGCCGGACGCCCCCGCCCTGGAGATTCCGCCGCCTGACGCAGCTCCAGCGGGCGCGACGGTGCCAGTCGGGCTGAGCCTGGGCCAGCGCGCGCCGGACTTCACCGTTGAGCTGCTCGACGGGCGCGCAGTGAGCCTGTCCGACTTTCGCGGGCGGCCCGTGCTGATCAACTTCTGGGCGACGTGGTGCGGCCCGTGCCGTGAGGAAATGCCCAACTTCCAGACGGTCTATGACTTGCAGGGCGGCGAAGATAAATTCGTGGTGCTGGCGGTCAATTTCATGGAAGCGCGCGACGACGTGGTCGCGTTCACCGCAGGGCTGGGCATCACCTTCCCGGTGGCGCTCGACCCCGATGGCCGGATCAACGGCGGCCTGTACCGCAGCGCCATCCCCGGCTACCCCACCAGCCTGCTGCTGGACGCCGACGGAGTCATCGCCGCCTACTTTCCTGGCAGCCTGAGCGGGCCGGAGCTGCTGGCCGCGCTGGACGACCTGCGCGCGGGCTAGAGCGTGTTATGAACTTGGTACCCTTGACAAGGGAGAGGGGCGCTCTGTTTACCTCACCCCCTGGCCTCGCCCCGCTCGGCCTTTCCCCCTCTCCATGCATGGAGAGGGGGAGTCGAGGCGCGCCAGCGCCGAGACGGGGGTGAGGTAAACCAGGAGCTACCCAAAACCGCTGGGGAAAGACAGGGCCGTTAGTGCATAACAGCCTCTAGCGCTCCCACCGGTGACGCTCTTGCTAACGGCTGATCGCTTCTTCGTGGAGGACACTGCCGCATGACATCTGTGCAAGCCCTCGACGAGCGCGATCTGCGCCGCATCATCCGCACCAATCGCCTGGCGCTGCGCCTGGCCCGCCACTGGCTGATCCTCGTGCTCGGCTTCCTGCTGCTCTACACGGGACTGTCGCTGACGCCGCCCCTGTTCATGAAAGCGGGCTGGGAAGGCGCTGCCAACATCGTCCACAAGGTCTACGCGCCGATGTGTCACCAGTTCGCGTTTCGCTCGTGGTTTCTCTTCGGCGAGCAGCTTGTCTACCCGCGCCAGGTGGCGGGTTCCAGCCTGGGGTCGTTCGAGTCCTATGCCTCGCAGGACCCACACTTCGCCGGCGTTGACCTGGCGGTGTGGTCGGCGGACTTGCAGTTGAAGTCGCGCTCGTTTCACGGCAACGAGCAGATGGGTTACAAGACGGCGCTGTGCGAGCGCGACGTGGCCATCTACGGCATGATGGTGCTGGCCGGGCTGCTCTTCACGCGCGCGCGGCGCTGGCTGCGCCCCGCGCCGGTGATGCTCTACGTGCTGCTGGGGCTGGGGCCGCTCGGCCTGGACGGCTTCAGCCAGATGTTCAGCTACACGCCGTTCGAGTTCTGGCCGATCCGCGAATCGCTGCCCCACTACCGGGCGATCACCGGGGCGCTCTTCGGGCTGATGAACATCTGGCTGGCCTTCCCCTACCTGGAAGCGTCCATGAACGAGGCGCGGGCAGCGGTGGGCAACAAGCTGCGCCGCGCCGAGCAGCATCTGGCCGCTTTGCAGGCGGCTCAGCGCTGAGCCATCTGGTTGACTTCACCCCCGCCCGGCGCTGGCGCGCTTCCCCTCCCTCTCTCCATAATGCGCCTTGATGTTCATGATCGGCAACCGCTTTGTAGGGGAGGGTTTGCAAACCCTCCCCTACAAGACATTTGCGCGTATTACCTGTCTTGAGCGTCAACTCTCATCATGAAGAGGGGGCAAGCCGGGCGCAGCAAGGCTGGGGGCGAAGTAAAGTCAACAAGAAAGCCCCAGAGCGTTTGCCCTGGGGCTTGTCTTGTTGGGTTCTGGCGGTGTTCGGCCTACTCAAAGCCGCCGGTATCAATCGTCGGCGTAAAGGTCGGCGTCAGCACCGGCGTGAAGGTAAACGTCGGCGTGTTCGAGGGCGTGAAGGTCGCGGTCGCCGGGCCAGGCGTGTAGGTGTAGGTCGGCGTGTTGGTCTTGCTCGGCGTCAGCGTGTTGGTCGGCGTCAGCGTCTTAGAAGGCGTCAGCGTGATGGTGGGCGTGCGGGTGATACTCGGCGTGAGGGTGGGGGCTGGCGTTGACACGTTGATCCCCTCGCCGTAGCAGACAAAGTTGATCACGAAGGTCGTATCGTTGAAGTCAGAGTCGCGGTAGCCGATTTGATTCAACGGATCGGACGTGCCGTCGAAGTCGAACCAGATATCCAGCGTCCTGCCCGGCTGGATCACAGGATCAACCAGCCAGCCCGCCCCGCCAGAGACGCCCACCGCCGGGCGTGTGGTCACATTGTCCACCGGGTCCCATATCTTGATCGCCGTCGGGTCGAACGCATCTGGCCCGCCCACCGAGACAAAGTCCAGTGAGATCGGGTCCAGTGTCCGGTTGTAGGTGTTCCAGTTGATGCTGAAGCCGGTGATATAGGCCACGGCAATGTCCGTGTTGCGCACGGTGAAGTGCACCACGCCGTTGGTCTCAAAACCGATGAAGCGCACTTCATAGTTGGTGCACACCGGCGTAGGCGTGAAGGTGGCCGTGTTCGTCAGCTCGAAGCCAGGCGGCGTTTCGGTCGCTGTGCTCGTCGGGGTGGGCGTAGGATAGCCGGTCAGCTCAACGAGGCAGTCGTTGACCGGGTCGAAGCCGATCCCGCCCCAGGTGGTGCCGAGATAGATGCTCGTGCCGTCGAAAGCGCCCGGCACGAAGTAGTCGGCGAGGCGCGTCGGACCATTGAGGAACTCAATGCGCAGCGGAGTGATGGTGTTGGCGTCGAAGCGCCGGATGAAGTAGTCGGGCGCGTCGTCATCCCAGCCGGGATCGGTGTTGTCCACGATGGTGGGCGGGGTCAGGTCCATTCCGTGCCAGAAGTGCGTGCGGGTGGCGACGCGCATGGCGCTGGTATACATGCCGGAGTAGTCCGCGTGTTTGCCCCACTGGAGTTCAACCCGTGAGATGAAGAGCGGCCCATACTGGTTGGCATTGTTGATGCGCACTTCCAGCGCGTTATCCACCAGGCGCACGCTGTCCAGCGTGACCAGGGCGCAGTCGGGCGACGGCGTGGAGGTGACAGTCGCTGTGGTTGTCTCGGTTGGCGTAGATGTCGGCGTGTCGGTGATGGTCGGCGAGCTGGTCGGCGTCGGCGTGTCGCTGGGCACCGGCGTGTTGGACGGGGTGAAGGTGGGCAGCGCCAGCGCTGGCGGGATGTTGATCACGCGCGTCGAGCGGAATGCCTCGTTGATCATCACACGCCGCGCCTGAAGCTGGATGTAGTCCACCAGGCCCAGCGGCGTGATCAGCGGGTGGTTGAAGAAAACCACGATCTCGACGGCATCGCCTGGCCCACCAGAGTCGTACTGGTTGACACCCTCCATGCCCGGCTCCTGCACCTGGCACAGCCGGGCGCTGCGATCCTCGCTGGGCTGGTAGCGAGCCGCCGTGTCGCTATACACACCAGGGCGCGAGCTGCAGATCCACACGTGGAACCAGCCGCGCTCGCTGTCGGTGACGGTCCCCGTGCTCAGGTCGTCCTCTTCGGGGTATTGCAACCCCACATAGTGATCGCCGTCTTTGAGGGCCAGCCCCGACGCGCCCACGCGCGCCCGATCCACAATGGAAGGAATGCGGGCCACATCGGCGCGCAGCCATTGGTCTTCCACTGAGCCGGGCTGGCAGTCATAGCCCCAGTGCCGCTGGAAAGCCTCATCCGCACCCTCGGTGCAGGGCATCAGGCTGTTCAGCACGGCCCAGCGGCGGTCTTCCACCGAAAGCCCTTCGGGAAAGGTGTAGCCCATAGCCTCGGCCAGGATGTTCTCGTCCCACTGGCCGGTGACGGCGTAGCGAGCCGCCGCGCGCGCCGCGTTCTGCAGCGTGATCCACGCCTGGAAGATGCGCGCGAACTCGATCACGCCGAACATCAGCATGAGCAGAATGGGCAGCGTCAGCGCGAATTCGACCAACGTCTGCCCGCGCCTGCCGCGCTGCTGCACTGCTTGAGACTCGGTTGCTGGACTCATCATGCTATCCCCTCAAACTCGCGACAGACTCGCGATACTTGCGGCTCTACCGCGACAGGCGTGTGAACAGACGGCTGGCGATCTCCTCAAAAACGTCGTTCAGTTCGGCCAGGCTGGCTTCCGGGTTGCTGGCATTGTAGGCCACGTACCAGTACTGCCCGCATTGCTGGGTAGGGTGCAGGCTTCCTTCGCACGGGTCCGACGGTAAGTAATAGTCCGGGTACGGGCCGCCAATGGGATAGGTGGGCATCGAGCTACGGTCTTCGCGCAGGTCCTGCTGCAGGCGGTTGTTGATGAAGCCATTGTCGCCCGCGTCAGCAATGTAGCGCAACAGCGGCGCAGCAGTTGGCTCCTCAAGCACTTCCTGGCCGAAGCCAATCGAGAACATGGCGATGAAGTTGCCCTGTTTGCCGTTGGGCACCACTTCGATCAGCCCGGCGAAGTCGGCCATGTCGCGCGCGTAGTCGTCGGCGTCGTAGTGCCCGGAGACGGTGCATTCCACATTGCCGGTCTCCGGCTCGCCCGTCTCCCAGTCAATGCAGAAATGGCGCGTGTTCGGGTCGTTGTCGTTGCAGACGGGGGTATTCATCTCAACCTGACCGGGATTGTTCCCGGTGCACTCTGGCCAGACATACTCACCGCTGAGCGGGCAGAACGTCCACCAGGGGCAGTAGCCATAGAGACCGTAGTCGCGCAGGTTGCTCACGCCGGAGATGCGATCGGTCACGTTGGCCGCGCCATCGCTCAGCACGATCATCACCCAGACCGCTTCGCGACGGATGTCGTCGGGGTCGGTGATGGCGTTGCTGGCCGCCAGGATGCCCCCACCTACGTTCGTATTGCCGCACGGCGCGATCGATTCATAAGCAAAGGGGCGGCGCGCCGGCTCTTCTGTCAGCTCGCCACCGACCCACTGAGGCCACAGAATCTGGGCGGTGATGTATTCTTCGCAGCGATTGTGGATGCCCGTCGGGTTGATCAGCACGCCCACCTTCTGGTTGAGGGTTTCAATGGCCGCCTGCTGGCTGCGCAGCAAGGGGCGGAAGGTCGGGGCGTCGCCATCAGGGTCATAGGCGATGCCCGCCCGGTCGAAGGTCACCAGCACCACGCGGTCGCCGCGCACGAAGTCCAGTTGCTTGATGAACTGCCGCGCCGCGTCCTTCACTGTCTTGAAGGGGCGGCAGACCAGCGTGGTGAAGTTGAAGCCGTCGGGATCGGTCAGGCTGCTGCTCTGGGCGGTGCTGCTGGCCAGCCCGTCTTCGCCGGGGTCCCATATCCCGTTGAAGTTGGCATCGTGCCAGATGGTGCCGTTGGACAGGAACCCCCCGGTAGATTTGCGCACCGTGCCGTCGCTGACCTGCCCCGTGCCGGGGTCGTTGCAGCAGCCAGCCCACCGCTCGCGCGAATAGACCGCCAGGCCGGCGGCCAGGTCATCGGGCGTGGTATAGCACTCGCCGCGAATGGTCAGGCCCCCTCCCCCGCCGTAGGACAGGCCGACGCGCGTGTAGTCAGTGGAGTTGGTCTCCTTCGACATGGACTCCGACGTGTCAATGACCAGGGCCACGTCGAGCACCGCCGTCTCCGAGACCGAGGTCGCTTCCAGGGTGATCGAAGGAATGCCGATCAGGGCCAGGAAGGTCGTCGGCGACTCGATCTGCGCGCTGACGCGCACGAGCTTGCGCGGATCGTCCCAGTTGCATAGCTCAGTTTCGGGCATGAGATTGGGCACATTGCATTTCTCGGTGCCGTCCCCACACGTCCAGGGGTCGGCGGATTCGGGGTGCGGGTCGCCTTCCCAGGGGCCTAGCCCCAGCCGCCACTGGTAGATGTCCGTCTCGCAGGTCTCGACCAGCGTGGAGCGCGAGTCGAGGTTGTGCAGCTCGATGTACTGCTCGGCGGCGATGGCCACCGTCGCGTAGTCCGTCCCCTCGCGGACCTGACCGGCGGCGGCGATGGCCGCCGCGTCCACCGCCCGGCGCAGCGCCGCGTAGCGCGTGAAGAGCAGCGCCACATCCGTCACCAGCCCCACGAACGCAATGAGGGCGATGAAAGCGAACGCCAGCAGCAGAATAGACTGTCCGCGCTGGCTGCGCCGCAGGTGCCTGGAGAAGGGGGTAGGGATCGGCAGGAGTTTCATCAGCATCGCACCGGAAAGTAGCTAATAGTCCAGGTCAGGCTCGGCAGCCGAGACGGGAAAGAACGCCCAGACATGGATCATCTGGCCATCGGCGAGCGGCCCCAGGTTGAACCAGGGCAGCGCGAGCAGTTGGCGGTGCCGCCAGAAGACCTCCACCAGCACCAGCCCAAAGTTGGCCACTTCGTCAATCTTGCGCGCGCGGTCCGGGTGGCCGTCGAAGTCCAGCATCTCTTCGACGGCGGCAGTGGAGAAGGCAGACCCTAGACAGTCCTTCGGCGCGCCGAAGTTCATCCGGCGGTTGCCGCGAAAGACATAGCCGCGCACGTTGTCCCACGACGAGTCAAAACGGGCGGAGTCCTCGTCTATGCCGCTGCCGCTGCCGTCGCGATTCCAGTCGAAGGGGTCGAACGCGTCGTCGTTCTCACATTCGTTGGCGCGGGCGGGCAGCCGGCCCACAATGCGCACCTGGGCGGTGGGCAGGCCGCGATTGAGCACCACGAACTGGAAGACCGACACGGCGATGTCGTCGGTGTCGTCGTTGAAGTCCAGCGGCTGCATGTTGCCGATCACCGAGCAGGCCACGCCATCGTAGAAGCCCAAAAGCCCTTCACTTCCGGGCGCGTATCCCCACGTGCTCAAATCTGGGCCAGGCCAGGTGGCCTGATTCTCACCTGGAAGTTTGTCAAAATGAGTGGTCGAATACTCGACGCCATAAGGCTCCGCAGGATAATCGCAATCCATACGGTGGTAGCTCAGCTCTTCCCCGTCAGCCCACCCCAGCGGGTCCAGCGTGGCCCCGAAGCGCCCGGCTTCGCGCACGACATCGAGCAGCGTCAGGTAGTTGTTGGCGTACCAGCCGATCTCGGTCAGGCCCATCAGCATGACCAGCAGGATCGGCAGGGTCAGGGTCAGTTCCACCAGGCTTTGGCCGCGCGTGCCGGTGGGGGTGCCATCCAGCACAGCCAGTAATCTACGGAGTCTGCCCCGCATGGTTCACCTCAAAGATGCCAGTGGGCCGCCAGACAGCAAACGAAACAGTGGCCCGCACGTGCCGGTTCCGGCGGCGAGCGATGCTGCCCCTATTGGCAATGATACCATAGATGGTCTGGCCGCCCTGTCAGGCTATTGTGAGGAGTTTATAAGGATTTGTCAGCGTCAGGGGATTGAACTGCAGGCGACGAGTCAGCGTGCGCCCTCGGCGACGGCGTTGATCAGGTAGCCCCGCCCGTGCAGCGACACGAGCAGACGCGGATGCTGCGGGTCGCTCTCGATCTTGCGCCGCAGATTGCGGATATGGTTGCGCACCAGGGCGGTGTCGCCGCTCTTAGACGGGTGACCCCACAGCGCCTGCAGCAAGTCGTGGGCGCTGTGATGGCGGAGCGGGGCTTGGCACAGATACTCCAGCAACTGGTATTCGGTGACGGTGAGCTGGACGCGGCGATCGTCTATCTGCACGCTGCGCGTGCTGGCGTCCAGTTGCAGAACTGGCAAGGCCGTCTGCCTGCCTTTGCGTTCTGCCCGGCGCAGCAGCGCCCGCACACGCGCCTTCAGCTCGCGCGAAGAAAAGGGCAGGCGCAGGTAGTCATCGCCGCCAGAATCGAGCGCCTGGGCGGCGTAGAGCGCGCCAGACCGGTCGCTGACGAACAGGATCGGCGTGTGGGTGACGTAGGGCAGCGTGCGCAGGTAAGCGCACAGTTCCAGGCTGTTCATATCGGGCAGCGCCGTGTCGAGGATGATGATGTCGGGCCGGTGCACGCGCGCCAGCTTGACCGCCGTCTGCCCATCCGCAGCCTCGATGACGGCGTGTCCTTCGCGAGCCAGGGTGCGACCGATCACCTTGCGGGCTGCGGAGTCGCCGTGCACAGTGAGTATGGTGTTGGGGCCAGGGTTACGTGCGAACATAGGTGGCCTTTCGGCGCATGTGCGTCCGTCGTCTGGCCTAAGTATAGGTGACAAAGGGGGCTTTTGGACGGCCCTGGTGTGAAAGATGTATGAAAAATCCCGCGATCCAACATTGAGAAGCCGGGCGATCTTCATTCTTGAGATCGCCCTGAGGATGCGACGGGCGCTCTGTTGACCTCACCCCCGGCCTCGCTGCGCTCGGCCTTTCCCCCTCTCCGTCAACGGAGAGGGGGCGGTGAGGCGCGCCAGCGCCGAGACGGGGGTGAGGTAGGGCAAAGACCAGCCCTGGCGCGCGTGATGAGCCTGGCACCCCCGACAAGAGGGGCGCGCCGCTTTACCTCACCCCCTGGCCTCGCTGCGCTCGGCCTTTCCCCCTCTCCGTCAACGGAGAGGGGGCGGTGAGGCGCGCCAGCGCCGAGCGGGGGTGAGGTAGAGCAAAGACCAGCCCTGGCGCGCGTGATGAGCCTGGCACCCCCGACAAGAGGGCGCGCCGCTTGACCTCACCCCCTGGCCTCGCTGCGCTCGGCTTGCCCCCTCTCCGTCAACGGAGAGGGGGAGGCGAGGCGCGCCAGCGCCGAGACGGGGGTGAGGTAAAAAGCAAGCGCCACCCTAGACCGCCGGGGCAGCAAGGGGCCGGGAAATCGGGGTTGGAGTGCACAACAGGCTCTTTCCAGCGCCCCGCTCGATCAGCCCAGCGTGTTCGGCACCACCGGCGGCACCAGCGCGCGCTCGAACGTGACCTGCGTGCGCGTCGCCGCCGGGCAGCACGGTCAGCGGCACGATCAGCGTCGCCCGGTCTACGAAGCACAGCGTCTCGTTGATCGCCTCGCACCAGTACACCGTCAGGTCGAGCGCCAGATCGGTCTGCCCCACCGCGAACGTGACCGGCACATCAAGCGGCAGCTCCGGCAGGATGATGCGAGTGTCGCGCGACTCAGCCGGAACCTGGGCCACCGGATCGTCTGGGAAGATGGCTGTGAAGGGAGCCTGGCCGTTGAGCTTGTAGCCATCGGGCATGGTCACCTGGATGCGCAGGGTGCCCGGCCCGGCGGCGACCGTCTGCGGAGCCAACAGCAGCGCGCCCTCCGCGGCGAACGCGCCCCCGGTCAGGCCGCCTGGCGCGACTGACACAGCGCCCGCGCCGCCCAGCCGCTCGATGTTGGGGAACGCCACCGTGCTGACGACGCCCGTCGCCACGTCGGCCACGCGGATGGCGTGGTTGTTTGTGTCAGCGATGTACAGCTTGCCGTCTGCGTAGTCAAGGCCGCCCGGCTCGTGGAACAGCGGCTCGCTGCCGTCGGCGAAGCCCGGCTGGCCCGTGCCCAGGAAGGTGACGCTCTCGCGCGTGGCCGGGTCGAGGCGCTTGATCTTGTTGTTGTAGGTGTCGGCCACGTAGAGGAAACCGTCGTCGGCCACCGTCACGCCCAGGGCGTGCTGCAGGCGCACGTCATCGCCCACCCCGTCCACATCGCCGAAGTCGAACAGCCCCGTGCCGACGACGGTGCGCACTTCGCCGCCGGGGTCGAGATCCGCCGTGCGGATGGCGCTGGCTTCGGGGTCGGCGAAGTAGAGCACCGTCCCATCGGTGTCAATGCCGCTCGGCTGGTTCATGGCGGCCTGGCGCAGCGGCCCGTCCAGCAGGGCTTCGCGTCCCGTGCCGGCATACGGCCCCACCTGGCCGCTGACGCTGTCGTAGACCCACAACTGGTGCGGCCCGGCCATGGCGATATAGACCTTGCCCGCGTGCGCGACCACATCCCAGGGGGAACTGAGCGCGATCTCGATGCCGGGGCCACTCGCGTCGCGCTCGAAGCCCTGCGCGCCCGTGCCGGCGACGGTAGTCACCGTCCGCGCGGCCAGGTCTATGGCGCGCAGGGCGTGATTCTCGGTGTCGGCCACGTAAAGCGTGTCCCCGTCGAGCGTCAGGCCCTGCGGACGGAAGAACCGGGCGCTCGCATAGTCGCCATCGCGCAGCCCGGCCTCGCCCGTGCCGATCACGTCGAGCACTACGAATGTGTCCAGCGCGGCGACGATGACCCGGTTGTTGTTGCTGTCGCTGATGAACAGGCGCTTGCCTGCCGCATCAGCCAGCACCTTGCCGGGGAAGCGCAGCGGCGCGCTGTGATCGTCGCGGGCCATCTCCGGCTGCCACTGGGCCAGCGGCGCGGAGCTGATCGCGCCCGCTGCACCATACTCGCGGGCCATCGTCTCGATGATCGGCTGGATGCGCGGGTAGAGCGGCTCGCCGGAAAGCTGCCCGACGACCTTGCCGAGAGGATCAATGACCACGAACGTTGGCCAGGCGCGCACGCCGTACTGCTGCCAGGTGATGAAGTCGTGGTCGTTGATCACCGGATGCTCGACCTCATAGCGGCGCACGATGCGGCGGATGTTCTCCGTCTCGCCCTCGTTGGTGAACTTGGCCGAATGCACGCCGATCACGACCAGCGCCTCAGGGTATTCGGCCTCCAGTTGCTTGAGGTCGGGGATGATGTGGATGCAATTGATGCAGCCATACGTCCAGAAGTCCAGCAGCACGATCTTGCCGCGCAGGTCGGCGATGCTCACCGGCGCGGAGGTGTTGATCCACTCAGCGCCGGCGGGAAAGTCCGGCGCATTCACATTCCCCGAATAGGTGTACGTCATGTCGTCTCCCTCACCCGGCCCCGGCGCGTTCCTGTCCCGTCCGATGACGCCAGCGGCGCTGAGCACGAGCGCGATCAGCGCCACGCCCAGCATCACCGCCGCCACGATTCCAGCCCAGCGCTTCATCGCTTCTTCCTCGCCTGGATGCTAACCCCCCGCCGCGCCCCGTGACCACCCCGCTCATAGTGCATAGTGAAAAGATTGTACGCGCGCGCCACTCGATCTGACCACTGGGGAGAGGCGCAGATAGGAGGCGCTGCTCTGCTGCGCCCGTTGTAGGTTGGCTTGAAAGCGGGAGGCCAAGTCACGACGCACGTAGGTAGGGGCGCTGCTCTGCTGCGCCCGTTGTAGGGGCGTATCGCAATACGCCCCTACAGGCCTCGCTCCCTCAGCCCGCGCCCGGCCTGGTGCCCCAGTGAACGGCCATCGTGCCCAGCATGAAGCGCCGCCAGCCCACGTTCACCAGGCCCGCTGCACGCATCAGAGCGGCCAGCTCCTCGGCAGATTTGAAACCGAGCGTGCTCTCCGGCAGGTAGCGGTAGGCGTCGGCCTGCCCGGTGATCCAGCGCCCCAGCAGGGGGATGACCAGCTTGAGGTGGAGCTGTACCAGCGGGCGCAACGGGCCGCGCGGCGGAGTCGTGTCGAGCGTGACCAGCCGACCGCCTGGCTTGAGCACGCGCACCTGCTCGGCCAGCGCCCCGGCGATGTCCGTCACGTTGCGAAACAGGTAGCCGCTCGTCACCGCGTCGAAGGTGTGGGCGGCATAGGGCAGGTGCAGCGTGTCGGCGGCCTGCCACGAGAGGGGACGCCGCCCATCAGCGCCGCTGAGACTCTCGCGGCGCTGCCCGACGCGCATCATCGGCAGGGTGAAGTCCGCCGCGACGATGTGCAGATCGCCGACCTGCCGCCGCGCCTCGAAGGCGATGTCGCCGGTGCCGGTGGCGATGTCCAGCAGCCACGCGCCGGGGCGCAGCGCCGCCCGCTCCACGACATAGCGCCGCCAGCGCCGATCCTGGCCGAAGGTCATCAGCCGGTTCATCAGGTCATAGCGCCGCGCGATGCGCCCGAACATATCGCGCACGTAGGCGGCGTGGTCAGCATGTGAGGTGGTGTGTGTGTGCATAGGAGTGTGAGGCTGTTCTGGGCCGCGCCGGGTGCGCGGCAGCATATCTTCGGCAATTGTAACAGACTTGGCGGCGCACGACTTGGGGTGCGAGCGAAACTTGTCAGGTAGGGGCGCTGCTCTGCTGCGTCCTGGTTGACCTCACCCCCGCGCGGCGCTGGCGCGCCTCGCCGCCCCCTCTCCGTCAACGGAGAGGGGAAAGGCCGAGCGCAGCGAGGCCAGGGGGTGAGGTAAAGCGACGCGCGGGCGCGTGCAAAACCTGTCAGGTAGGGGCGCTGCTCTGCTGCGCCCTGGTTGACCTCACCCCCGCGCGGCGCTGGCGCGCCTCGCCGCCCCCTCTCCGTCAACGGAGAGGGGGAAAGGCCGAGCGCAGCGAGGCCAGGGGGTGAGGTAAAGCGACGCGCGGGCGCGTGCAAAACCTGTCAGGTAGGGGCGCTGCTCTGCTGCGCCCTGGTTGACCTCACCCCCGCTCGGCGCGGGCGCGCCTCGCCGCCCCCTCTCCGTCAACGGAGAGGGGGCAAGCCGAGCGCAGCGAGGCCAGGGGGTGAGGTAAAGCGACGCGCGGGCGCGTGCAAAACCTGTCAGGTAGGGGCGCTGCTCTGCTGCGCCCTGGTTGACCTCACCCCCGTCTCGGCGCGGGCGCGCCTCGCCGCCCCCTCTCCGTCAACGGAGAGGGGGAAAGCCGAGCGCAGCGAGGCCAGGGGGTGAGGTAAAGCGACGCGCGGGCGCGTCAAAACCTGTCAGGTAGGGGCGCTGCTCTGCTGCGCCCTGGTTGACCTCACCCCCGCGCGGCGCTGGCGCGTCTCGCCGCCCCCTCTCCGTCAACGGAGAGGGGGAAAGGCCGAGCGCAGCGAGGCCAGGGGGTGAGGTAAAGCGACGCGCGGGCGCGTGCAAAACCTGTCAGGTAGGGGCGCTGCTCTGCTGCGCCCTGGTTGACCTCACCCCCGTCTCGGCGCGGGCGCGCCTCGCCGCCCCCTCTCCGTCAACGGAGAGGGGGAAAGCCGAGCGCAGCGAGGCTGGGGGTGAGGTAGAACAACGCGCACGTTTGATACAATCACCCTGCCCTGAGTTCTTTTCCACATTTCAGCCAAGATCAGCTATACTCATAAATGGGTCTGCCGACCCACCAAATTGCGCATAGAATGTTTCAAGGAGATTGCGGATATGAAGCGACTGTTGACATCATTACTCGTGTTAGTGCTCGTGCTCATGGCAGCACAGCTTGTCGTCGCCCAGGAGGAGGAAGAGGAATTCACGGTCAAAGACCTCATCCCCTGCGACGACTACGACCTGAGCGATCTGCAGATCGGCCTGGTGACGGATGTCGGGCAGATCAACGACAAGAGCTTCAACCAGAACTCGTGGGAAGGCGTGCTGGCGGCGGAGACGTGCGGCGCAACCGTGAACTACATCGAGACGGTGGACGCGGCGGACTACGCCGACAACATTGCTGAGTTCGCCGAGAACGATTACGACGTGATCGTGACGGTGGGCTACGCGCTGGGCAACGCCACGCTGGAAGCGGCGGCTCTCTACCCGGACGTGCTGTTCATCGGGGTGGATCAGTTCCAGGCCGAGGCGGTGGACAACGTGGTGGGCTTGATCTTCCGCGAGGATCAGTCGGGCTATCTGGCGGGCGTGCTGGCGGCGCGGCTGACCCAGACGGGGACGATTGCTGCCGTGCTGGGCACCGACCAGGTGCCGCCGGTGGTGGCCTTCAAGGAAGGCTACGAAGCGGCAGCGCGGGCGATCAACCCGGACATCAAGATCATCTCGACCTACCATCCGGGGTCTATTGACCAGGCGTTCACCGACCCCGAATGGGGGGCGACGACGGCCCGGCAGGCGCTCGACCAGGACGCTGATGTGGTCTTTGGCGCGGGCGGCAAGACGGGCAACGGCGCGCTGATCGAAGTGGCCAACGCGGTAGGGGCAGGGGGTCCGCCGCCGTTCTGCATCGGCGTGGACTCCGACCAGTGGCAGACGGTGCCCGAAGCGCACCCCTGCCTGGTTTCCAGCGCGATGAAGCTGCTGGACAAGGGCGTGGCCGAGATCCTGATGGCCCATGCTGATGAGACGCTGGAGCCGGGCAACTTCTTCGGCGAAGCGGGCCTGGCCGACTTCCACGACCTGGCCGACTTCGTGCCCGATGAGGTCAAGGCCGAGCTGGAAGAGGTCGCCGCTGGCCTGCTCGATGGCTCCATCTCCACCGGCTACGGCGAGTAAGCCTCTGCCAGAGTGCTACAAACGCCATTGCGATAACAAGAACGCGCTCCCTCGCCGCCCGGTGGGGGAGCGTTCTTTTAGCAGTCAGCGTTCAGCGGCCAGCAATGGAGTTGCTTCGCCTCGCGCACGTTTCCCTTTCGGCGAGGCTTGCTTCAAAGGCATGGGGGCGAGCAGTAGGGGCGCTGCTCTGCTGTGCCCTGGTTTACCTCACCCCCGTCTCGGCGCTGACGCGCCTCGACACCCCCCCTCCATGCATGGAGAGGGGGAAAGGCCGAGCGTAGCGAGGCCAGGGGGGTGAGGTCAACAGAGCGCCGCTCTCCCTTGTCGCGGGTGCCGAGTTCATATCACGTTCTAGGCACTGGTCCCGGCGGTGTCCTGCGGACTGACCTGCGGCGGGCGCTCTCCACGCAGCATTCCCCTCACCGACAAATCCTCGTCAAGGTCCGGCCAGTGGATACCGGCGATACTCAGTTCGTACCGCGCCCGCTGTTCGGGCGTGGCCTGTGCCAGTCGCGGGTACCAATCGAGCGGCGTGGCGATAATCCGGCCATCAGCCAGCGTGACGCGCAGCATGGCGGCGCTGATCTCGACCGCAACCGGACGGTCGGCTTCCTGAGGGGCATCGTAGGTTTGACTCATGAGCGCGCTCCCAAGAGCTTGTCCCACGATTCTATCAGAAACGCCAGGTTGTCGTCTATGTGACGCTTGACCTGAGCAAGTTGGCGGTCGTTCAGGCCAAGTGGCCATGCCAGCGTGAGCGGCTCCAGCCAGAACTTGGCTTCACTGTCGCCGTAGCGCACATGGACGTGACGAGGCTCGCTGCTTTCGTTCAGGTAGAAGAAGAAAGGGTAGGGGCTGATGCGCATGACAGTGGGCATGGTCTAACTCTCCCCCGCATGACGCCAGCGCCCAACAACCCGCTCCAGCGCGTCTACAACCAGGTAGAGCGTCAGCCCCAGCAGCGACATGGCCAGGATGCCCGCATACATCTTGTCGTAGCGCAGGCGCTGCCAGGTCAGGGTGACGATGTAGTAGCCCAGGCCCTGGCGCGTCGCGTATTGCTCGGCGATGAACAGCACGGCGATGGCCGTGCCCACCGAGACACGCAGCGCAGTCAGCACGGCGGGCAGCGAGGCGGGCAGGTACACGTAGCGGAACAGCGCGCGCCGTCCCGCTCCCAGCGAGCGCACCGACTGGATCAGCTCCGGGCGCAGGCTGGCCGCTTCGTCGCGCACCACGACGAGAATCTGGAAGAAGAGGATCAGCGCGATCAGGAAGACCTTCGACATCTCGCCATAGCCCATGATGACCAGGATCACCGGCAGGAAGACGATTTTGGGGATGGGATTCACCAGCCCGATCAGCGGCGAGAAGATGCGGTTGAGCACGCGAATCTGGCCCAGGCCCATGCCCACCGGCGTGGCGATCAGCGTGGCGAAGACGACCGCCTTCAGCACGCGCTCCGCGCTGGCGACGGTGTGATCCCACAGGTCGCCCTGAATCTCCTCGACGAAGACAGGCAGCACGTCCCAGGGGTAGGGCATGATGTCGCGGCGCAGCGCGGCGGCCAGCGCCGCCCAGCAAGCCAGGAAGATGGCCAGCGCCAGCGTCAGGTTGAGGGCGCGCGCCCCGATGCCGCGCAGCACATGGCGCGCAGCGCCTGGCTCGGCGCTCGTGGTGGCCTCGGCGGGAGTCAGTGGGCCAGGCCCAGCAGAGTGCGTAGCTCGGTGCATTTGTCCAGGAAGTCCGTTGTGCTGCGGTAGCCGGACGCGCCGGCACCGGGGTTCTCGACGATGACGGGCGCGGTGTTGGGGGGATGACCCAGCACCAGAATGCGGCGGCCCAGGATAGCCGCTTCCTCGATGGCGTGGGTGACGATCACGCTGGTCAGATTCATCTCCGCGCGCAGTTGCAGGATCAGGCTCTGCAGGTCTTCGCGGGTGGGCGCGTCCAGGCTGCTGAACGGCTCGTCCATCAGCAGCACGTCCGGTTGCAGGGCCAGCGTCCGGGCGATGGCCGTGCGCTGGCGCTGCCCGCCGCTGATCGCGCCGGGGAACTTGTCGCGCTGGTCGTAGATGTTGAGCCGCGCCAGCCAGTGGGCGACCATCGCCCGCGCCTCCTTGCGCGAGGGCGACGGCGCGCCGCGCGGGGCGTGCGTGCCGTCCGGCCCGTAGAAGCGGCGCACGCGCAGCCCCAGGGCCACGTTGTCCCACACTGTCGCCCAGGGCAGCAGGCCGAAGTCTTGCAGGATCAGCCCTGTTTCGGGGCGCGGACGACGGATCACCGTCTGGCCGACGCAGATCGTCCCGCTGACGGCGCGGCGCAGCCCGGCAATCAGCGTCAGCAGCGTCGTCTTGCCGCAGCCGGACGCGCCGATGATGGACCACGCTTCGCCCGGCGCGACGTGCCACGAGAAATCCTGGAAGATCGGCGCCCCGCGCGGGCCGTAGCGGAAGGTGAGGTGCTCGATGGTGATCATGATCCGTCGTGAAAGGTGAGAGGGCGGAGCAGAGCGCCGCCCCTCCAAGACAGCGGCCTCTCGCGTAGGGGCGCTGCTCTGCTGCGCCCTGGCTGACCTCACCCCCGCCACGCTTCGCGTGACTCCCCCTCTCCATTTTGGAGAGGGGGTTGGGGGGTGAGGTTCTGCGCCTGTCTCGCTATTCCAGCGTCATCAGATAGGCGACCAGCGCCGCCACGTCCGCCTCGCTCAGCGCGTCGTAGGCGGGCATGATTGGCCCGAAGCCCTCGACGACGAAGGCCGCCGGCTCGACGATGGCCTGGTGCAGGTATTCCTCCGCGCTCTGCCCGGCGACCGTGCTCCCCGCCCGGCCGGCGATACCGGCCACCGACGGTCCGGCGCCCGCCGTCCCATCCAGCGAATGGCAGCCGATGCAGCCCTGGCTGGCGAACAGCGCCTCGCCCTGCGCGGGGTCACCGGCAGCGGGCGCGATGGCTTCCAGGAACGCCGGATTAACGGTGTCGGCGTAGCTCGCCGTGCTCTCCACAATGCCCTGCTCGATCAGCCAGGCGACGGTGTCTTCCCAGGCGGCCTCGGTGGTGATCTCATAGGTGGGGAAGGGCGGCAGCGCATAGGTATCCTTCACGCTGTCGGGCACGTTCGTTTTCTCCAGCCACAGGTCGCGGTAGGCTTGCGGGTCGGTGTTGATGTCTTCAGCAGCGCGCATCCACGCCCGCAGGAAGCCCTCAACGGCCTCCGGCTGCTGCTCGATCACCTCCGTGCGGAAGCCGAGCACGCTCTGGCTGAACTGCGTCTCAACCAGCGCGGTATCGTCAGCGATCAGGTTCGCCCCGCCGACGATGGCCGCCTGAGCCAGCGGATCGGGCAGGCAGGCCGCCTTGAACTGGCCTTCCATCAGCAGTTGGTAGCGAATGGCGATGTTCGGCTCGGCGCGGAAGCTCAGATCGGCGGCGCTGATACCCTCCGCTTCGAGAATGCGCTGGGCGATGTAGTGAATGACCGAGTTCTCGCTGATGCCGATCTCGACGTAGGTCAGGTCGCTGGGGATGGTGATGTTGCTGCGCGGCGCGGCCAGCAGGCGGAACTGCGGGGCATCCGGGTAAGCGCGGCGGGCCAGCGCCACGATCTGCACCAGCGGCTCATCCTGGTTGAAAATGCCGGTGCTGACCAGGTCGTTGACCATGCCATCAATCGCGCCGGCGATGACCAGTTGGTCGCGCTCCAGGGCGCTGCTGACCGGGATCAGCTCGATCTCAACACCCTCTTCGGCGAAGTAACCGGCTTCGTCGGCCACGTAGAAGGGCAGCACGTCCAGGATCGGCAGCAGGCCCATGCGCAGCCTGGGCGCGTCCTGTGCCTGGGTGCGCCCGGCCAGTGGAGCCAGGCTCGCCGCAAGTACGGCAGCGATCAATACGAGAGCAAATACGGTCTTGCGCATGACGAATACTCCTTGTGCTTGGTGTGCTTGGGGGTTGCCAGCGTTTGATGACCGGCGATCAGCCATCAGAGCACAGTCTGCGGGCGCTCGCAGCGCCCATTCAATAACCGACAGCCAATCATCAACAGCCAGCAACCAACAACCGATACCTATCACCAGTGATATTCGGCACATCCGCACCTAATGTCAACACCTGACAAACACAGGTCTCCCGACGAGGGGAGACCTGTGTCCTGCATCGCACAGCATCGCCGTCAGGCCAGGCGCTGGCGGAACGCCTCGGTCAGCGCCGGAATCACCTCGGACAGGTCGCCGACGATGCCGAAGCGAGCCAGCTTGAAGATGGGCGCGTCCGGGTCTTTGTTGATGGCGACGATCACTTTGGCCGTGCGCATCCCCGCCTGGTGCTGGATGGCCCCGGAGATGCCCGCCGCGATGTACAGGTCTGGCGAGACGACCTTGCCCGTCTGCCCGACCTGGTGCTCATAGGCGATCCAGCCTGCGTCAACGGCGGCGCGGCTGGCCCCCAGCGCCGCGCCGAGCACGTCGGCCAGCGCGCGCAGAGGGGCGAAGCCGTCCGCTCCACCGACGCCGCGTCCGCCAGCGACGACGACACCCGCGTCGGTCAGGCTGACCTGGCCGCCGCTCGTCTCGACGCGCTCGATCTGGGTGGGAATGGCGTCCGGGGTCAGCGCGGGCGCGACGATGATCACTTCGCCGGAGCGCCCCGGCTGGGGTTCCGGCACGGGGAAGGCGCGCGGGCGGGGTGCGACGAACTGCGGCCCGTCGCCGACGACCGCTTCCGCGCGCAGCACATTGCCGCCCAGCACCGGGCGCACGGCGCGCAGCTTGCCGCCGTCCAGCGCCAATTCGGTTACGTCGGCCAGCAGGGGCGCGTCGAGGTCGGCGGCGGCGCCCGCCAGCAGCTCGCGCCCGGCGATGGTCGCCGCGGCCAGCACCACGTCCGGCGCGCGCTCCTTGACCAGCGCGGCCAGCAGCGCCACATACGGCTCGAAGCGGTAGCGGGCCAGCGAGGCATCGCCCGCCTGGATGACGGCATCCGCGCCGTGCTCGAACGCGGCCTGGGCGATGGCCCCAGTCTGCGCGCCGTCGCCGAAGACGAGCGCCGTCACCGCCCCGCTGGCGGCCAGCGAGCGGGCCACTCCCAGAGCTTCCCACGACGCGCTGGCCGGCTGGCCGCCGTGCTGCTCGATCCAGACAAAGATGGCGGCGCTCATAGGATCTTCTCCTCCAGCAGGCGGGCGACCAGCCTGGCCGCTTTCTCCTGGGCGCTGGCCCCCTCGATGATCTCGGCGGAGCCTTCGCGCTTGGGCAGCTCGCGATGCCCGCTGATCGCCGTCTTGGGGGCGACGGCGGCAGCGCTCAGCCCCAGATCGGCCAGCGACCAGACGGGAATCTCGGCTTTGGCCGCCTTGCGGATGCCGATGAAGGTCGGGTATTTCGGCTCGTTGATGTCCTTCAGCACGCTGATCACGGCGGGCAGGCGACCGCTGACTATTTCGGTGCCCTGATCGGTCATGCGGCGGACGCGGATGGTGCGCGCGGCGAAGTCAATCGCCTCGATCCTGGCGACGAAGCCGATCATCGTCCAGCCGAGCTTGCGCGCCGTCTGGAAAACGTGCTGGTCGCTGGCGCTGTCGGACAGCTCCTTGCCGAAGATGACCAGATCAGCGTCGCCCAGCTTGCGGATGGCGGCGGCGGCGGCGCTGGCGTAGGCCAGGCTGTCGCCCCCGGCAAGCGCCGGGTCCCACACGCGAACGGCCTGGTCGCAGCCGATGGCCAGGCCGTGCTTGAGCGCCTCGGCCTGCGGCTCCGGCCCGACGGTCATGACGGTCACCTGGCCGTTGTGCGCGCC
Organism: Anaerolineae bacterium; assembly: GCA_027494015.1. The sequence goes on along the minus strand of JAOSJP010000006.1, from coordinate 122,352 downwards.
CTTGAGCAGCACGGCTTCGGTGATGGCGTACTCGTCCCAGGGGTTGACCACCAGCTTGTCGCCCCACTGGACGTTCCCGCCGGAGTCCACCGAGACAGCCGCCTCGGTGTCCGGCGTCATGGATGCAATCGCTACGACGTGCAAAGGTCACTCTCCTCAAAGACTCAACAGGATTATCGGAACGCGGAGGTTATTGGTTGTTGGTTGTTGGTACAGCGCATGTGAAACGCGGTGCTTTGACCAATTACCAAGAACCAATCACCAACAACCAATCACCCCTCGCTCTGCCAGGCTGCGGCGTCGTAGGGCACCGGCTCGCAGCGCAGCGGGCGGTCGTGGCGGTAGCCCAGCGCGTAGTCGGCCTGGATGAGCTGCTGAATCTCGCTGGAGCCTTCGTAAATCACAGCGCCCTTGGCGTTGCGCAGGTAGCGCTCGACATCGTACTCGTCGCTGAAGCCATACGCGCCGTGCAACTGTACCGCTTCCAGCGCCGCCTTGACGCTCATATCGGTGGCGAACCACTTGGCGACCGCCGTCTCGCGCGTGTTGCGCTGGCCCTGGTTCTTCAGCCAGCCGGCGCGCGTGACCAGCAGCCAGGCCGCGTCGTACCACTGCTGCATGAAGGCCAGCTTCTGCTTGATAAGCTGGTGCTGGGCGATGGGCACGCCGAAGGTGTGGCGCTCTTTGGAATACTTGACGCTGTCTTCCAGGCAGGCGCGGATGCAGCCAGTCGCCCCGGCAGCGACCGTGTAGCGCCCGTTGTCCAGGCAGCTCATGGCGATGTAGAAGCCCTCGCCCTCCTCGCCCAGCCGGTTTTCGAGGGGCACCTCCACATCCTGCATGACGATGCTGCCCGTCGAGCCGGCGCGCACGCCCAGCTTGTGCTTCTCGTCGTAGGTGCTGACGCCCTTCATGTCTTTGGTGATGATGAAGGCGGTGATCCCCTTATAGCGCGGCTCGACGTGCGGATCGGTCTTGGCGAAGACGATGAAGTTGTCGGCCAGCGTCGCCAGGCTGATCCACATCTTCTCGCCGTTGAGGAGGTAGACATCCCCTTCGCGGCGGGCGGTGCTGCGCAGATTGACCGGATCGCTGCCCGCGTCGGCCTCGGTCAGCCCATAGCCGGCGTATTTCTCGCCGCGCGCCTGCGGGACGAGAAAGCGCTGTTTCTGCTCCTCGGTGGCCCATTGCAGCAGCGCCAGGCTGTTGAGGCCGGCGTGCACGGACATGATCACGCGCAGGCTGGCGTCAATGCGCTCTAGCTCTTCGCAGGCCAGCGCCAGGGTGATGTAGTCGAAGCCCTGCCCGCCGTAGCGGACGGGGATGTTGATGCCCAGCACGCCGTTTTCGGCCAGCAGCGGCAGCACGTCGGGGTGTGGCTGGTGCTTGCGGTCCCATTCCTTGAGGGTGGGGTAGATTCTGTCGCGGGCCAGCTCGCGCACCATGTCGCGGGCCATGATCTGTTCTTCGTTCAGTGCAAAATCCATAGCGGTAACATCCTTCAAAAAGCGTGCGCCTGGCGGCTGCCCGCACCCTGCCAGGGGGAGAGCGCGACGCCGGCGTATTCCGTCCTGGGGAAGCATTATAGCATGGGGCCGGGCGGCGAACGAATAGCGTCGTGCCTCAAAGGGTCCACAAACGAGTTGTCAGGCGGGCGCGCGAGTTCTCAGGCGGCGTCTGAACCGCAGAGACGCAGAAAGAACAAGACTTCCGAAGTCTTCGGAGACTTCGGAAGTCCGCCTTTCGCGCTTTGCTCTGCGCTCTCTGCGCCTTTGCGGTGATGCTCTACCGCAGAACTGAAACACAGCCTTCAAGACGCTCAGCCACGCCCTGACACAGCGTTGCCAACAAAAGCCTTGACAACCTCGCGCCGCCCGTGCTATACTGCCCGCATCCTACGAAAGGAGCAAAGGCGCACAATGGCAAATCGTTGCTTCATCCGCACTCGCATGAGCGGCGTTCCCGCCGGGAACGAGCCTTGCCGTATTGCGCCTGTTCGCCGCTAAGGAAACTCGCTTCAACGAGGGACACTGGCCGCGGGCGCAATGCCCGCGGTTTTGTTTTGCGATGACTCGTCCAACGAGTCCGTCGCCGGCCACACCAGCCGCGGGCACCCAGCTCGCGGCTTTTTTGTGCGGCACAACAGGCCCGACACCGCTTTTCTCGCGTCGAAAGCTGAGCATTACCAGCGCACTATTGAGGACATCACCATGATGGAGCATTCCATCCCCACACAGGAAGCGGCGCTCGTTGTCGAGAACGTCGTCAAGCGTTTCAATGTCGCCGCCGAACCCTGGTGGCGGCGGATGTTCGGCGGTCATAAAGCGACCAACGGCCAGGTCACGAACGGCCAGACGGCCAACGGCCACGATGCCCCGCACAAGCTCAAGGCCCGGCGTGGCAAGGAGCTGGTCACCGCCGTCTCCGAGGTCTCGTTCAAGGTCTATCGCCGCGAAATCTTCGGCGTGCTGGGGCCGAACGGGTCGGGCAAGTCCACGCTGATCCGCCTGCTCTCCACGCTGCTGCTGCCGGACGAGGGCACGATCACCGTCTTCGGGCTGGAAGTGGAGCGCGACGAGATGGCCGTCAAGCGGCTGATCAACCGCGTGTCGGTGGAGGCGGCCTTCTTCAAGAAGCTCAGCCCTAAGGAGAACCTGCTCTATGGGGCGCGGCTGTACGGCGTTTCTGGCAAGGAAGCCGACCGCAAGGCCCGCGAGATCCTGGGGCGGCTGGGGCTGCGCGAGAGCAGCTACACCAGCCCGATGGAGGACATGAGCCGGGGGATGCAGCAGAAGGTAGCTATCGCCCGCGCCTTTCTGACGCAGCCGGTGCTGCTGCTGCTCGACGAGCCGACGACCGGCCTGGACCCGCGCTCGAAGCTGGAAGTGCAGGCGTTCGTCAACGAGCTGCGCGACACGCACGACGCGACCATCGTCATCACCACGCACGACATGAACGAGGCCGACGCGCTGTGCGACCGCATCGCCATCCTCGACGATGGCAGGATCGTCGCCCTCGATACGCCGGAGGGTCTCAAGCAAAGCATCCGGCGCAACGGCCACGAGCCGACGCTGGAAGAGGTCTTCATGGCCCTCACCGGCAAGGAACTGGTCGAGAAAGACGATGTGACGGATTTCGAGCCGGAGAAGGTGCTGTCGTAGGGTTGAGGAGAAGCGATCAGGGGTCGGTCGTCAGTTTTCAGAGGGGGGCGGGCGGCTGGCAGACGCCAGACGTTAACCTCACCCCCCGCCTCGCTGCGCCCGGCTCTGCCCCCTCTCCGTCAACGGAGAGGGGGCGGCGAGGCGCGTCAGCGCCGAGCGGGGGTGAGGTCAACCAGGGCGCAGCAGAGCAGCGCCTACTGATCACTGATCACTGACAACTGACAACCGTTTTCGTGGGAGGTAACCGTGATAAAAGGCATTCAGTTGGAGATGCGCCAATCCTACGCATTCGTGGCGCGCAACTTCAACCTGGTCAAACGCTACTGGGGGTGGGAGGTCGTCTGGCTGGCCTACTCTATCGCCAACTCGCTCTCGGTGACGTTCATCGGGGCTGGGGCCGCCGAGATCACCGGCGAAACGCAGATTGACACCAACTTCCTGATCACCTATCTGTTGGTCGGGACGCTGGTCTGGCGCTTTCTGGCCAGCATCTTTAACAACATCAGCGAGATGATCGCCTGGGAGCGGTGGGAAGGCACCATCGAGTATACCTTCATGGCTCCTGTGCACCGCTTCAACCAGATGATCGGCCAGACAATCTTCGCCATCATCTACAGCCTGCTCTTCACCGTGATCATCGGCGTGGTCGTCGCGGCGTTCTTCGACCTGAGCTTCGCAGACGCCGACCTCGTCGCCGCGACCGTGATCCTGCTGGTGGGCAGCCTGTCCTTCGTCGGCATCGGCGTGGTGGCGTCCATCCTGCCGCTGCTCTACCCGGAGCGCGGCGCGCAGATGACCAACATCGTGCAGGCATTCTTCCTGCTCGTGTCGGGCATCTACTACCCGGTCAGCGTGCTGCCGGGCTGGCTGCAAGTCCTGGCGAAGATCTCGCCGGCGACATATGTGCTGGAAGGGATGCGGGCGGCGCTGCTGCCCGATACGGCGACTGCCGACCCCTTCAGCTACGTGTGGCCCCTGCTGATCATGGGCCTGATCATGCTGCCGCTGGGCATTTACCTGTTCCAGCGGGCAGAGAAGTACACCAAGCGCACGGGCAAGCTGAAGCGCAACGGCTGATGGCCGCGCTGCCCGTGCGCCGAGAAGGAGTCTTTACCAATGCACGTGTCTGGACTCACTCATCGCGATAACCTTGCCTGGAATCGCCAGATGGCGGCGGGGTTGGCCCGCCGCATGATGACCGGCGACGCTCCGGCGACATGGGCACATAACACCGAAGTGGAAGTGCAGTTCGCCGTCACCCATCTGCGGTTGGCGGCGGGCGACCGTCTGCTCGACCTGGGCTGCGGCTGGGGGCGGCACAGCCTGCCCCTGGCCGCGCGCGGCGTGCGCGTGACCGGGCTTGACCTGTCGCACGAGCTGCTGGCGCTCGCTCACTACCACGCCCGGAGACGCGGACTGACTGTTGACTGGGTGGAGGGCGACATCGCGCGCCCGCCGCTGCGCGGGCCGTTCGACGCCATCGCCCAGTTCTGCGGCAACCTGCTGACCTGGTTCCCCGACCATGCCAGCGCGCGCGCTGCGCTGTGGCATGTGGCCGGGCTGCTGCGGCCCGGCGGGCGGCTGCTCTTCGGCAGCGAAGACTGGCAGCCGGAGCTACCCGCGCGCGCCCAGCACTGGGACGAGTGGCAGGACGGCGCGATCATCTACCGCGAGCGCTTTGACGCACAGCAGCGCATCGCCCATCACCAGGCCGTCGTCTTCGGCCCGGCGCATCACCGGCGCGAATACCATCAGCAGGTCTGGTGGCCCACCGTGCCAGAGATGGAGCGGCTCTTCGCCGAAGTGGGGCTGACTGTGGTGAGTCGGCGCAACGGGTGCGCGGACGCGCCCTACAACCCCGGCCCACCACGTCCGCCCGAATAATCTGGTCGCGGATTGCGCTCAGGGCGGGGTCAAGCTGCTCATGCAGCGCCTCTGTCGCACTCAAGACCAACGCTTCGCTGGGCCGATGACCGTACAGGTCCTCAAAGACTTCACAGGTTCGTGCCACCGGCAGCAACTGGTACCCAGTGAGGTAGACCGCCTGGGCTTTCAACCGCTCTCCGTACTGCACCGGCTGGGTCACATCTGCTGGAAACGCCGCTTTCACGTGCGTCTGACAGTTGGGGCAACACACGACGGGCACCTGATGTTCGGTCACTTCAATGACCACCGGAGGCACATCAAATACCTGCCGCCGCTCAACGGCCAGCACCGGTGCTTCGCTCAGGTCGTGCTGACACTGGGGGCAGGTCGCCAACCGGTGCACTTCGATGTGCTCCGGGTTGCTCACCAGTTCCAGCGTGTGTCCTGGATGGCCCGGTTGTCCGCCCGTCCGTCGCTGCCCTTTGGCCCGCAGGCTCTTGGGTGCAGGCTTTTTCTCAACCCATCGCTGCTCGGCGGTTTACCGCTGTTGCCGCTGTTCTTGGCAAGCTGGTCTTCCAGGTCCTGGATACGCGCAGTCAGTTGCCCAATCATCTCGCGCAGTTCGAGGATGATAGCGACCAGGGTTGCCTTGTCCAGTTCGTGCAGTGCTTTTTCATCTGGGTTCATGCGGCTACTATATCGCTTTTGACCTCAGGTCCGCATCTTCTGGCCTGAGTAGTTACGCCAGAAGGGCTATTTCAGCGACAAAAAAACACGACCGGGCGGCAACTGGCGCGGGTCAGTGCCAGCGCCTACCGCGAGACGGTCTACTCCGACGTGTATCCAGGCAGCAAGCACACCAGCCATTGCCTGCAGCCGTCGGTCGAAAGCACCGAAATTGCTTTAGAGTTACCTTGATTGCTAGTCGATGATATTGGTGAAAGCGAGCGCGAGCAAGCTTGCCCAGGCTTTCAAGTCAAAACCAAGATTGGTACGCGCATGAAGCGACTGAATGCCCATCTTCTCCATTTGCGAGTAAACGGTTTCGATGCGTTTGCGATAAAGCCGCAGGTCAAAATCATCGGCCCATGAGTTCGGTGGCATATTTTTGCGTCGAACCGAAACGATCCGCACGCCACATTCGTCAAGGATGGTTTGGGCATCGGGTGCGGAAATGTAGCCTTTGTCGCCAAAGACCGTCGCATCTTGGGGCAAATGAACCGTCAACTCATGCAGCGGTGTCAGGTCATGCAACGACGCAGGCAACAAATCGAAGGCCACTGGAATGCCTTCTGCCGTACAAATCAGATGCAAGCGCCAACCGAAGAACTTCTCGCGTTTGGCAGCGCAGTAGCCACAGTAAATCTTGCCGCGTACCGTCTTGCACCGTCGCGCCCGCGCCCGCTTACACACCGGCACAGGCATACTGTCGATGATAAACACCTCACCTGCCGCAAAGAGTTCGCCCAGCAACGTGACGATCCCCAACAACCAATCACTCAGGGCGTGCAAGCGCCGGTTAAAACGCGACACACTCAAGGGCGGAATATCGCCCAACTTGATCAAGATACACAATGCCCGTTCATGATGATTCTGAAAATACTTGGCTGCGACAACCGCTACGGTCAAAATCTCGGCTGCGCTGATGGTCGCTCGTACATCATCGGTGTAACCATGCGCTTTCAACAGGTCATCAATCACGCTATAAGCCGTTACAATATAGGTGTCGTTCATGTGAGTCCTCCGTTGTGAATGTTGTTGTGGTAACTCCATTCTAACGGGTCTTGCATGAACGACTTCAACTAGCAATCAAGGTAGAGTTATCCCCCGCCCAACGGCAGCGCACCGTCTGGCGCATCGATGGGGGGAGTGGCAGTGATGCCCATGTGCGCTGGCTGCTGCAACGGGGCTACCAGGTGGTGGCCAAGGGGATGAACAATCGCCGTGCCCAAGCTTTAGCCAGACAAGTGCAGCGCTGGGATGTCTACCGTCCTGATACCTGGCTGGGCGAAGTGCCGCCTCCCGTTGACTATGGTCGCCCGGTGCGCGTGCTGGTCAAGAGACAACTCAAGGAGGGGGGCTACCGCCACAGTTACTACCTCAGCACCCTGGCTCTGCCTTCCAAAAGGGCGCTGATGGCCTGTTACGATGACCGGGGCGCAGCGGAAGTCGAACAGTTCCGCAACGACAAGAGCGGCCTGGGCTTGGAAGCGCGCCGCAAGCACAGCTTCCTGGGGCAGAAGGGCTACATCCTGCTCACCGACCTGGCCCACAACCTGCTGGCCCATTTCTACCATCAGGCGCTGGTGGGCAGCCCCTTTGAAGACTATGCCCCCAAGCGTATTGTGCGCGACCTGCTGGCTATTCCAGGCCGCCTGGTCTTTGAGAACCAGCGCCTCGTGCGGGTCGAGCTGCTAAGTCTAAAGCAATTCTCCACAGACCTGGTGGAGTGCCTGCAAACGTACTGCGCAGACCCCTAAAACCCAGGTCTAGACCGTCAAAAGCGAATAGAAATGGCCCGTGTTTGCGTTGTCCGAATAGAAATGGCCTGTGTTTGCGCAAAAATAAGGTCCGAAGTCTTCGAAGATTTCCGAAGTCTGAGAGCGCTATCTCACCCCTTCACCCCAGGGCAATCGCTCAAACGTGCGTGTTGTTCTACCTCACCCCCAGCCTCGCTGCGCTCGGCTTGCCCCCTCTCCGTTGACGAAGAGGGGGCGGCGAGGCGCGCCAGCGCCGAGCGGGGGTGAGGTCCGTAGGGGCGTATTGCAATACGCCCCTACGAGTAGGCTGGCGCGCGGCGGACTTTGATGCGATTGCCCTGCCTTCACCCCTCCCCGCGTTGCTCTGACTCAAGCCGTGTGATAATATGACTGCCACATGCGGGCGGTCACGCGGTCCTGATGGCCGCCCGGCGCGACAGAACCGGTAGGTGAGGAGTGAGGGGGCAGCGCGATGAGTCGCCAGGTATTGGCCGGGTTTATTGTCCTGAATGTGATTGTTTCGCTGCTCGTTGCCTTCAGTGTGCTCGTCCTGGGCGGTTATTTCGACGAGGACGAGCCAGTGCCCGCGCCGACGCAGATCGTCATTCTGACGGCGACGCCCATCCCCGGCATGAACATGCAGCCCGCCGAGTACCAGGGCACGATTGACGCGCTGCAACTGACCGGCACGGCTCTTTTTGAGCGCGCGGAAGTGGTGGCCGTGGTCACGGCGACGCCGGACCTGGCAGGGGGCTGGCCGTTGCCGGCGTGACGGCTGTCGCCACCATTGACCCGGCGCGGCTGCCGCCCGTCCCGACCGATCTGCCGCCCGGAGTCGCTTCTCCGACGCCCGAAACCGAGGACGACGGCTGTCTGCGTCATGTCGTGCAGTCGGGCGACCTGATCATCAACATCGCCCAGCAGTACGGCGTGTTTGCCGGCGACATTTTGCTCGCCAACGACATGACCGAAGCCGACGTGACCAACCTGCAGATCGGTCAGGAGTTGATCATCCCCGTGCCGGGCTGCGCGGCGCTGATCACGCCGACGCCCGCGCCCTCGCCGACCAATACCCCCTTCTCGCTGACGCAGATCGCGCCGACGGTTACGCTGCTGCCCACCGCCATCAACGCGCAGGTGGTCATCGCCAACCTGACAGGGTGGGGCAGCGTCACCAGCGAAGCGGTCGAGATTCGCAACGTGGGCAACGTCCTCAACTTGCAGGGCTGGACGCTGAGCAACGAGCGCGGCGACACTTACCTCTTTCCGGAGTTCCGGCTGCAACAGGGCAGCCTGGTGCGCGTCTATTCGCGCCAGGGGCAGAACACCCCCGCCGCGCTCTTCTGGGCGCGCGAAGCTCCCGCCTGGCGCGAGGGTGACACCGTGACGCTGGCCGATGCAGCGGGGCAGGCCCAGGCGACCTTCCGCGTGGGCGAAACGGCCCCGCTCTTCCAGGAAGCGACGCTCCAGCCAGGGGGATGAGCGGCACACAAGGACTAGCGAGTTCTAGGCTGGCAAGCGGTTCCGATGCGGATTGACGATCATTGGAGGGGCCTGTAGGGGAGGTTTGCACCCATACGCCCCCCTATTGTTCGATCCAGCAGGGCTGTATCAGCTGTTTCTGAGGCGCTCTGGGTCAGGCGAAAACACAAACCTCACACGCGCTCAGGGCGGTGAGGGATTGCAATGAGCAAAGAACGTTCGGCCAGACGGCGGCGCGAGGCGTCAGGACTGCCTGGTCTCGTTGTTCTTATCCTCGTCGTCGCCGCGCAAACCCTTGCGGAACTCGCGGATGGCCGATCCCATCTCGCCACCGATGCGCGACACGCGCCCCACACCGAACAGCAAAATCACCACGGCCAGGATCACGATCAGCTCGGTCGTCCCAAAGTTACCCATCGTTTGCTCCTTCATACCTACGCTCGCTGCGCGTGCGGCGTGAATTCTCAGAGTGCGGCACCGCCCCGGCATTCACTCGACTTCATTATATCAGGCCCGCGCGAATCTGGTTAGAGATTTGCGCACCGTTGGAGCCGCCTGCTACACTAGGCGCGCACAGCACCCAGGGAGGTTGAAGCGTGCCCGCACAGGCGCTTTATCTCAAGTGGCGGCCCGCGACGTTCGAAGACGTTATCGGCCAGGATCACATCACCCGCACGCTGCGCAACGCGCTGCGCCAGGGACGCATCCGCCACGCCTATCTGTTCAGCGGCCCGCGCGGCACGGGCAAGACCTCGACGGCGCGCCTGCTGGCCAAAGCGGTCAACTGCCTGGACGACGATCCCGACCGGCGGCCCTGTAACGTCTGCGCCCACTGCCTGGCCGTCAACGAGGGGCGCTACCTGGACCTGATCGAGATTGACGCGGCCTCGCACACCGGCGTGGACGACGTGCGCGACCTGCGCGACAAGATCGCGTTCTCTCCCGGCGAAGGCCAGTACAAGGTCTATATTATAGACGAGGTGCACCGCTTCTCTGGCGCGGCCTTCGACGCGCTGCTCAAGACGCTGGAAGAGCCGCCGGCGCACGCCATCTTCGTGCTGGCGACCACCGAGATCGCCAAAGTCCCCGCCACGATCAAAAGCCGCTGCCAGTTGTTCGAGTTCCGCCGCGTGTCGCTGGCCGAGGTGACGGCGCGGCTGGCTGAGATCGCCGAGGCCGAGGGCGTCTCGATTGACCCGGCGGCGCTGACGCTCATTGCCCGCGAGGGCACCGGCAGCGTGCGCGACAGCATCAGCCTGCTCGACCAGCTCATCGCCGACCCGGACGCGCACATCTCGCTGGATATGGCCGAGCAGATTCTGGGGACGGCCAGCGGGCAGAACATCGTGGAGCTGGTGGACGCGCTGATTGCCAATGATGCGGCGCGCGGCCTGGACCTGATCAACACGGCGGTTGACGGCGGCGCCGATCCGCGCCAGTTTGGTCAGCAGGTGATCGCCCATCTGCGCCAGGTCTTGCTGGTGAAGATGGCCGGCGAGGCGCTGGTGGACACGACCGAGGAGCGCCGTGCTGTGCTGGGCGAGCAGGCCGGGGCCATCGGGCGCAAGGCGCTGATCGCCGCCATCCGCGCCTTCAATGGAGCGGTCGCCGAGTGGCGCGCCGGGTGGCAGCCGCAGCTTCCGCTGGAGCTGGCTTTCCTGGAGAGCATCAAGCCGGTGGCGGAGGACGAGCCAGAGCCTGCGCCGCGCCCCGCTGCCCAGCCGCGCCCGCGCACACAGCACGACTTGCCGCCGCCCGTTGACGAGCCAGAGCCAGAGCCTGCGCCGCCGCCCGCTGCTCCGGTCGCCGCCGCTGCGCCCGTGCCGGGCGGCCCGCCGCGCGTGCGCGTGGCCGATGTGCTGAGCGCCTGGGCGCAGGTGCAGAAGAGCGCGCGCGCGCACCATCCTTCGCTGCCGGCGCTGCTGGAGCACGTCACCCCGCGCGACGTGCGTGGTGATCAGTTGGTGCTCAGCGTGCGCAGCGACATCTTCAAACAGAAGATCGAAGTGTCCGACAAACGCGCGGCGCTCGAAGAGGCGCTCTACGCCGTGCTGGGCGTGCCGCTCAAGGTGTCGGTGATCGTGGTGGACGAGGCGCACGTCAAGACGCCCGGCGCGAACGATGTGCTGGCGACGGACGATGTGCTGGCCTTCGGCGTCCAAGAGTTGGGCGGTGAGATCACCGATCTGGACGACGGCGAGGGGTGAGCGGCCCGCCGGCGGGCCGGGAAATAGATGGAGAGGCGTTGCCCTGTTGCGCCCGATATAGAGGCGCGCTCTCTGCCGTGCCGCTAGGGGCGGGTTTATAAACCCGCCCCTACGGGAACGCTGTCAATCTTTTCGCCCAGCGCGACGAATGCACAGGAGTGATCAGGATGGCCAGGAAGAAACAGAGCGGTTTTGGCGGGCCTATGGGCGGCGGAGTGCCCAGCCAGGCGTCGCTCATGCGCCAGATCAAGAAGATGCAGGAAGACATGGAAGCCGCGCAAGCCGCGCTCGGCGAGGAAACGCTCGAAGTCAGCGCGGGCGGCGGCGCGGTGACCATCGTCATCACCGGGCACCAGGTGGTCAAGACGATCACCATCAACCCCGAAGCCATTGACACCGCGGACGATGAATGGCTGACCGATCTGCAGGATTTGCTCGTCGCGGCGGTGAATCGGGCTGTCGAAGAAAGCCAGGCGTATGCCGCCGAGCGGATGCAGAGCATCAGCGGCAGCCTGGACTCCATGCTGCCGGGCGGGCTTTTCGGCTAGGAGCTGCTCGCAGAGTGCCGGGCGCGGCAGCGCACCGCGCGTGCGCGTGATTTAGAGGTGAATCGTGAGCCAGGCTGTCCCCAAACCGGTCACGCAGTTGGTTGAGGCATTCTCGCGCCTGCCGGGCATCGGCCCCAGGACGGCCTCGCGCCTCACCTACTACCTGCTGCGCGCGCCGGACGAGCTATCCCAGACGCTGGCGACGGCCATCGGCGACCTCAAGGCCAAGACGCGCACCTGCTCCATCTGCTACAACATCACTGAGGAAGACCCGTGCCCCATCTGCCGCGACGAGGCGCGCGAGCAGACGGCGCTGGTCGTCGTCGAGGAACCGCTCGACGTGCTGGCGGTGGAGCGCACCGGCGCGTATCAGGGGCGCTACCACGTGCTGCACGGCGCCATTTCGCCGGTGGAAGGCATTGGCCCGGAAGACCTGAAGATTCGCGAGCTAGTCGCGCGCGTGCAGGCCGGGGGCGTGCTGGAGGTGATCATCGCCACCAACCCCGGCATGGAGGGCGATGCGACGGCCATGTACCTGCAGCGCCAGCTTGCGCCCACCGGCGTCAAAGTCACGCGGCTGGCGCGTGGGCTGCCCACCGGCGGCGACCTGGAATATGTGGACTCGATCACGCTGCTGCGCGCCCTGCAGGGCCGGCAGGAGATGTGATCGCCGCGTGCGGCTTGTTCTTAACTAGATCGGAGTCGAGGCGCTGACCCAGGCGCCTCGTTGCATGTGATCATGTGCGAGGGAGACCTGCGACATGCCCAAAATCGTCTTCATCGGTGCGGGGAGCACCGTCTTCGCCAGGAACCTGATGGGCGATATTCTCCACTTCCCGGAACTGGCCGAGTCCACCCTGACGCTGTTCGACATTGACGCCGACCGGCTGCGCACTTCTGAGATCGTGGCGCACAAAGTGGCCGAGGCGCTCGGCGCGCGGCCCATCATCGAAACGACCACCGACCGGCGCGCGGCGCTCGACGGCGCTGATTACGCGCTCTGCATGATTCAGGTGGCCGGCTACAAGCCAGGCACGGTGCTGGACTTCGAAATTCCCAAGCGGTACGGGCTGCGCGCCACCATTGCCGATACGCTCGGCGTTGGCGGGATCATGCGCGCGCTGCGCACCATTCCGGTGCTGCTGGCCATGTGCCGCGACATGGAAGACGTGTGCCCCCAGGTCACGTTTCTCAATTACGTCAACCCAATGGCCATGAACACCTGGGCCATCAGCCGGGCCAGCCGGATCAGGACGGTTGGGCTGTGCCACAGCGTGCAGGGCACGGCTACGCAGCTTGCGGCGGACATCGGCGTGCCCTACGAGGAGATCAACTACCTGTGCGCGGGCATCAATCATATGGCCTTCTACCTGCGCTTTGAGCGAGACGGGCAGGACCTCTACCCGCTGCTTCACAAGGTGATCGAAGAGGGGCGCGTGCCGGATTGGAACCGGGTGCGCTATGAGATGTTGCGCCGGCTGGGCTATTTCGTCACCGAGTCGAGCGAGCACTTCGCCGAGTACGTGCCCTGGTTCATCAAGCGCGACCGCCCCGACCTGATCGAGCGTTTCAATATCCCCCTGGACGAATACATCCGTCGCTGCGAGACACAAATCGCCGATTGGGAGGCGATGCGCGCCGAATACGAAGACCCGGCGGCGGCAGTTCGCGTGGTGCCCAGCCATGAGTATGGCGCAGGGATCATCCACAGCCTGGAGACGGGCGTCCCGCGCGTGATCTATGGGAACGTGAGGAACGACGGGCTGATTGATAACCTGCCGCGCGAATGCTGCGTGGAGGTGCCCTGCCTGGTGGACGGGAACGGAGTCCAGCCGACGCGGATTGGCGCGCTGCCGCCGCATCTGGCCGCCTTGATGCAGACGAATATCAACGTGCAGGCGCTGACCGTCGAAGCGGCGCTGACCGGCAGGCGCGAGCACATCTACCACGCCGCCATGCTCGACCCGCACACTGCCGCCGAGCTGGACCTGGAGCAGGTGTGGGCGCTGGTTGACGAGCTGATCGCGGCGCATGGCGAGTGGCTGCCGGCGTACACGTAAAAGGCGCTCGTGGGAGGCTCTATATCTGTTTTACGGAAACTCAAGGAATCACCCTTGACGCCCCTGGAGAGGGGTGGTAAGATGTCTCCACGCTCGAAGGGAACAACGCGCTACGGCAAAGCCGGGCGCAGGTTCTAACAAACTGAACGATACGAAAAGGGGGCCGCACCGACAAGCATCCTGAAAGCCGTGATGTTTTCAGCTTGTCCTGCGCCCGCCGCCAGACGGCGGTTTTTTGCCCCACCATCCATCGTCCAGTTGAGCCGCCCCTTAACAACAGCATAGTGACAGGAAGCAGCGAGAGAGAGCACAGGGCTCATCTACCCTTGCGGGGGTGGATGGCGAGAAATGACGGAGAGTTTGATCCTGGCTCAGGATGAACGCTGGCGGCGTGCCTAATACATGCAAGTCGGACGTGATCCCTGGTTACGACTGGGGTGAAAGTGGCGAACGGGTGAGTAACACATAGCTGACCTGCCCCTCAGAGGGGGACAACCGCTGGAAACGGTGGCTAATACCCCATACGTTCGCTCAGGTTAGAGGCTGGGCGAAGAAAGGCGCGAGCTGTTGAGGGAGGGGGCTGTGGCCCATCAGCTAGTTGGTAGGGTAAGAGCCTACCAAGGCGAGGACGGGTAGGGGACCTGAGAGGGTGACCCCCCACACGGGCACTGAGAGACGGGCCCGACTCCTACGGGAGGCAGCAGTAAGGGATATTGCGCCAATGGGCGAAAGCCTGACGCAGCAACGCCGCGTGCGGGAGGAAGGCCTTCGGGTTGTAAACCGCTTTTCCGGGGGAAGAGGAAGGACGGTACCCTGGGAATAAGTCTCGGCTAACTACGTGCCAGCAGCCGCGGTAAAACGTAGGAGGCGAGCGTTATCCGGATTTACTGGGTGTAAAGCGCGTGCAGGCGGAGACGCAAGTCGTGCGTGAAAGCGCTCTGGCTCAACCGGGCGAGGACGTGCGGAACTGCGTCACTAGAGGCAGGTAGAGGCGTGTGGAATTCCGGGTGTAGTGGTGAAATGCGTAGAGATCCGGAGGAACACCAGTGGCGAAGGCGACGCGCTGGGCCTGACCTGACGCTAAGACGCGAAAGCATGGGGAGCGAACGGGATTAGAAACCCCGGTAGTCCATGCTGTAAACGATGCGGACTAGGTGTGGCGGTGAGGAGCCGCTGTGCCGCAGCCAACGTGATAAGTCCGCCACCTGGGGAGTACGGCCGCAAGGTTAAAACTCAAAGGAATTGACGGGGGCCCGCACAAGCAGCGGAGCGTGTGGTTTAATTCGAGGCTACACGAAGAACCTTACCTGGGCTTGACATGGCGGTGGTAGCGACCTGAAAGGGGAGCGACCTTCGGGAGCCGTCACAGGTGCTGCATGGCTGTCGTCAGCTCGTGTCGTGAGATGTTCGGTTAAGTCCGGTAACGAGCGCAACCCTCGCCGTCAGTTACAGGTATCTGGCGGGACTGCCCGTTGAACGCGGGAGGAAGGTGGGGATGACGTCAAGTCAGCATGGCCTTTATGTCCAGGGCTACACACACGCTACAATGGCCGGCACAGCAGGTAGCCAACCCGCGAGGGGGAGCCAATCCACGAAAGCCGGTCTCAGTTCGGATTGCAGGCTGCAACCCGCCTGCATGAAGTCGGAGTTGCTAGTAAACGCGCATCAGCCACGGCGCGTTGAATACGTTCCCGGGCCTTGTACACACCGCCCGTCACGTCATGGGAGCTGGTCATGCCTGAAGTCGGTGGGCTAACCGCAAGGAGGCAGCCGCCAAAGGCAGGGCTGGTGACTGGGACGAAGTCGTAACAAGGTAGCTGTACCGGAAGGTGCGGCTGGATCACCTCCTTTCTAAGAGCTAGGGGCGAGGGTGCGAGCCTTCGGCCCCAGCGGAAGGCGGGGCGCGGAAGCGTCTTGCTGGATGGAAGCAGGGAGTTGTTTCCTGTCACTGAGCTGGGGTTAAGGGGGCCATTAGCCATCAGCTATCAGCTATCAGCTATCAGCATAAAGCTGAAGGCTGAGCGCTGAAGGCTGAGCGCTGAGGACTTGAACGGGTCTGTAGCTCAGTTGGTTAGAGCACTCGCCTGATAAGCGAGAGGTCAGCCGTTCGAGCCGGCTCAGACCCACAGGGGGTGAGGGGTTATTGGTTAGTGGTGAATGGTTATTGGTAGATGGTAAGGCGGTGAGCTGGCGGGGGCACAAAACCAACAACCGACAACCAACAACCAACAACCAACAACCGACACCCTGAGGAGGGGACGTAGCTCAGGCGGGAGAGCGCCTGCTTTGCAAGCAGGAAGTCAGGGGTTCGAGTCCCCTCGTCTCCATGGGGGGGTTGTCAGTTATCAGTTATAGTTCAGTTAAGGAGTGAGGGGGCGCTGGAGGGCTGACTGAGACGCCTGAGCACCAATAACCAACCACTAACAACCAACGACCAACGACCACGCAGGGCGAGTAGGCATCGGGTGGGTGCGCGCAAGGGGACTTGCGGGCAGCCACGGGGTGCGAACTCCGGGCACGTTAACAAGTGAATAGCAAGCGGAAAAGCGCAAGAACATCAATTTCTCCGTATCACATGTAGGATAAGCTACGAAGGGCGTACGGGGGATGCCTAGGCGCCAGTTGCCGAAGAAGGACGTGGTACACTGCGAAAAGCTCCGGTGAGGGGTGTGCACCCGCAAGAGCCGGAGATGTCCGAATGGGGAAACCCGCGCGGGGGAATGCCCGCGCATCCTGGGGTGAACACATAGCTTCAGGAGGGGAACCCGGGGAACTGAAACATCTCAGTACCCGGAGGAGAAGAGAGAATTCCCTGAGTAGTGGCGAGCGAAAGGGGAGGAGCCTAAACCCAGTGGCACGCCACTGGGGGTTGGAGGGCAAGGCAGGACGCTGCGGAACCGAAGTCGAACGGTATTGGGAAAGCCGGCCAGAGACGGTGAGAGCCCGGTAGACGGAAGGGGAAGTGGGGGGCCTTGTACCTGAGTACCACGGGGCACGCTAACCCTGTGGGAAGCTGGGGAGACCACTCTCCAAGGCTAAATACAACTGGTGACCGATAGTGGACAAGTACCGTGAGGGAAAGGTGAAAAGAACCCCGGTGAGGGGAGTGAAAGAGAATCTGAAACCGTATGCCTACAAGCAGTCAGAGGCTCGGAAGAGCTGATGGCGTGCCTCTTGGAGAATGAGCCAGCGAGTTAATTTCTGTGGCGAGGTTAAGGGAGAGACACCCGGAGCCGAAGCGAAAGCGAGTCTGAAGAGGGCGACGAGTCGCAGGGATTAGACACGAAACCAGGTGAGCTAGCCATGGCCAGGCTGAAGCGACGCTAACCCGTCGTGGAGGGCCGAACCTTTCAACGTTGCAAAGTTGAGGGATGAGTTGTGGCTAGGGGTGAAATGCCAAACGAACCTGGAGATAGCTTGTTCTCCCCGAAATAGCTTTAGGGCTAGCGTTGCGCTGGGCTGTGCGGGAGGTAAAGCACTGGAAGGGCTAGGGGCCGCAAGGTTACCAAACCCTACCAAACTCAGAATGCCCGCACAGGGGCGCGGCAGTCGGACTACGGGAGATGAGTTTCGTGGTCGAGAGGGAAACAGCCCAGACCTACAGCTAAGGTCCTCAAATGCAGGCTCAGTGGCAAACGAGGTGGGAGTGTCCAGACAGCCAGGAGGTTGGCTTAGAAGCAGCCATCCTTGAAAGAGTGCGTAATAGCTCACTGGTCAAACGCTCCTGCGCGGATAATGTAACGGGGCTAAGCCTGCTACCGAAGCTTGGGGTGCCCGCAAGGGTGCAGTAGGGGAGCGTTCTGGGAGCGGAGAAGCCGGACTGGCAAGGTCTGGTGGAGCGACCAGAAGAGAGAATGCTGGCATGAGTAGCGAGAAACATGTGAGAACCATGTTCGCCGGAAGTCTAAGGGTTCCGACGGAAGGTCAGTCCGCGTCGGGTTAGTCGGGCCTAAGCCGAGGCCGGAGGGCGTAGGCGATGGACAACAGGTGAATAGTCCTGTACCACCTGGAGGGAGCGAAGGAGGGACGCCGTGGGGTAGCTCAGCCGCCGCAGTGGATGGCGGTGCGAAGCGCGATAGCCAGCGAAGGGGTAGGGAAAGCCGCCCTGGAGGCGAAGGCGTGAGTGCGGAGCCTAAGGGCCACAAGTGAGCGAGCCACGCGGCCAAGAAAAGCTTCTAAGCGACGAACTCTGGGTGCCCGTACCGCAAACCGACACAGGTAGACGGGTAGAGGATACCAAGGCGAACGGGGGAACCCTCGTTAAGGAACTAGGCAAAATGGCCCCGTAACTTCGGGAGAAGGGGCGCCCCCAATGGGGGCCGCAGTGAAAGGGCTCTGCCGACTGTTTAACAAAAGCACAGGTCTCTGCAAACGCGCAAGCGGAGGTATAGGGGCTGACGCCTGCCCAGTGCCGGAAGGTTAAGGGGACGGGTCAGCGGAGACGCGAAGCTCGGAACCGAAGCCCCGGTGAACGGCGGCCGTAACTATAACGGTCCTAAGGTAGCGAAATTCCTTGTCGGGTAAGTTCCGACCCGCACGAATGGCGTAACGAGTGGAGCACTGTCTCAACGAGGGACCCGGCGAAATTGAAATACGTGTGAAGATGCGCGTTACCCGCAGCAGGACAAAAAGACCCCGTGGAGCTTTACTACAACTTGCTATGGCGTTAGGGCTTGGCTTGTGCAGGATAGCTGGGAGGCGGAGAAGCTGGGACGTCAGTTTCGGTGGAGCCGATGGTGAGATACCAGCCTGGCGAAGTTTTGACCCTAACCGTTTGCCGTGAACCGGGGACGGGACAGTGGCAGGTGGGTAGTTTGACTGGGGCGGTCGCCTCCGAAAGGGTAACGGAGGCGCCCAAAGGTGCCCTCAGGGTGAATGGAAACCACCCGCAGAGTGTAAAGGCAGAAGGGCGCTTGACTGCGAGGCCTACGAGCCGAGCAGAGACGAAAGTCGGGCTTAGTGATCCCACGGTACCGAGTGGAAGGGCCGTGGCTTACCGGATAAAAGCTACCCCGGGATAACAGGCTAGTCTGGTCCAGGGGTCCTCCCCCCCCCCCCCGCCCCCCCCCCCCGGGTCGCCCCGCCCGCCCGCCGGGGCGGCCCCCGCCCCGGCCGGGGCGCCCCCCCCCCCCTGGGGGCCCCGCTCCGTCCCCCCCCCCCCCCCCGGCGGCGCGCCCCCCCCCCCCCCCCGGGGCCGGGGGGGGGGGGGGGCCCCCCCCCCCCTCCCCCCCCGCCCCCCCGCCCCCCCCCCGCCCCCCGCGCCCCCCCCCCCCCCCCCCCCCCCCCCCCCCCCCCCCCCCCCCCCCCCCCCCCCACCCCTCGACCTCGCCTCCTCCTGGAACCAGGTAAGACCGCTGGGAGACGACCAGCTAGATAGGCCGGACGTGGAAGCGCAGCAATGCGCGCAGCGAACCGGTACTAAGGGTCGAGGGCTTATCCTCCGTGGTACGGAGAAGTGGGTGTTTTTGCGAGGTGCTTGCTATTCACGCTGACGTGTTGCCAGCAGGCCAGCAGTTGGTGGTCATGGCGGTGGGGGTACACCCGGCTCCATCTCGAACCCGGTCGTTAAGCCCACCCGCGCCGATGGTACTGGGGGGGTAGCCCCCTGGGAGAGTAGGTCGCCGCCAACTCCCTGGCCTGTTGTCATTGCTGTGAGCCTCCCACACCCTCACCTCCCCCCTGCCCCCCCGCCCTCCTCCCCCTGGCCTCTCAGGGGTAGGTTTTTAATGGATCAAGCGTCTCCAATAAGGGGGTGCGAGGCAAGGGAGGCGCAGGCAGGTGATAGGAAAGAGCAGCCCCACGGATGACGGCGGCCAGGGAAGCCAGCAGGCCGCGTTTGAGCAGGCTCAGGCGCGGATAACGGGGTTTGGTCGAGCGGCGGCGCAGGGGCAGGGAGGGCCAGGGATGCTGCGGCGGGGGAGCGGGCAAACCTTCGGCGGCGGATACGGCGCGTAGGGCAGCCAGGGTCAGGACTAACCACAATCGTTCGGCGCGTGCCGGGTCGGACATGCGCGTGCGCTCCCAATGAAAGCCGGCGCTCTTGAGCGCTTTGAAACCCGCCTCGATGTTCATGCGCAAAGCGTACCAGGAGGGGCTTGCCTCCAGGGGAGGGACATCAGTCAGCAAGAGCCAGGCTTCCTGTTGGCTCTCCTCCCACATGGCCAGCAGGGTGCAGGGCAAACGCGCCTCGTCTTTGAAACAGACGACCTCCTCGCGCCACAGCCGCTGGCGGCACAGCGCAGCGAGCATGGCCAACGACCAACGCCGTCCACTGTGGCGCTCGACACAGGTGCCTTGCGCGTTGATGCGCAGCAGGGGGTGCCAACTGTTAGCCTGAATAGTGCTGAACAGCCACTTGGCATACAAGCCTCGGTCGGCCGTCACCCAGACGCAGTAGTCTGTGCTCAAGCTCCCCTTCACCTCGGCCAGCAAACGCTGCCGCACCGTGTTCTCGCGCTGCCCCAGCAATTGCCCCAGGAAGTAGGCCTCCTGGCTTAGCCCGCAACTCTGCGTCAGCACCACCGCATAGCTGTAGAGCGCCAGCGCATACGCTTGGCAACGACTCAAGTGCGCTAGATTGCTTGACACTTCCCGCGTCCATTGTGACAATTCAGCTTGATAGGGCATCGGTTCCTCCGGTCTAGATCCCTTGCGATGCTTGATCTATACCCTGGTTCCTCTGTCCTACCTACTCTCTCCATTAAAAACCTACCCCTGAGAGCTGGCCCCTCCCCGGCCTATACACAAAGCCAGGGAGGGGGAAAGCGCCGCGCGCGGCGAGCCAAGTCCCCCTCTCTAGCTCGGCTGGCTGAGGGGGATTGAGGGGAAGAGGCAGCTTAGCTTAATGCCTATGGGTTTGCACACCCGCCCCTCCCACCGGTTCCCCGAAGTCGCCTTCTTCGTTCGTTTCTTCCCTTGAATTGTTCTTCCGTAACCTACAATTAATCGTCAATGCAATCTTATTTGTCCGTCCCTCCAACGTGGAGAGGGGGCGGTGAGGCGCGCCAGCGCCGCGCGGGGGTGAGGTAAACCGGGGTGCAGCAGAACAGCGCCCCTACGAGCAGGCTGACACGCGGCGGACTTTGCTGCAATCGCCCTGAGGAATCTCGCCCCCGTGCGCGCCGGGAATGATGTATCATGGGTGCAAGGGGAGTCTGAGCAGCCATGACGCCGACGTTGGATTATGAGATGCTGCGCGAGCGCATGGTGCGCGAGCAGCTTGTCGCGCGCGACATCGCCGACCCACGCGTGCTGGAAGCGATGCGCCGCGTGCCGCGCCACGCCTTTGTCCCGGAGCCGTTCCGCGCACGCGCCTACGAGGATGGCCCGCTGCCCATTGGCAACGATCAGACGATCTCGCAGCCGTATATCGTCGCGCTGATGACGCAGATGCTCGAGCTGAAGCCCGCTGACGTGGTGTTGGAGGTGGGCACCGGCTCCGGTTATCAGACGGCGGTGCTGTGCGAGCTGGCCCGCTTCGTCTATTCGCTAGAGCGCTACCCGGCGCTGGGCGAGCGGGCAAGCGCTGCCTTGACCGATCTCGGCTATCACAACATGGAGGTCTACATCGGCGATGGCAGCCAGGGGCTGCCCGACCAGGCCCCCTTCGACGCGATCATCGTCACGGCGGCGGCTCCGGCCATCCCCGGCCCGCTGCGCACGCAGCTTGCCAATGGCGGGCGCATGGTCATCCCCGTCGGCGACCGCTTTCAGCAGATGCTCCAGCGGGTGCGGCGCAATGAAGAGGCGTGGCGCGTTGAAGCATTGATCCCGGTGATGTTCGTGCCGCTCTATGGGCGGCACGGCTTCGCGCCCTCCGACGATCCACTCGGAGACGAGTCCTAGGCCCTGGCCGCAGCGCGCGCCCGCCCATTCAGGCCGTGCAGATACCTGCCGGCGAAGCCACCCCCGTTCGTGGCTACGATCACGCCGGACAGCTTCTGCACCTGAAGCTCGCCGTAGTGCCGGATGAGGCGGGCGATCTGTTTCTCCATCACGTTCATGAACTCGTCCCAGGTCACGCCGGGAGGTAGCTGCGGCGCACGGATGGCCTGTATGCTGTTGAGGTAGTCCATCACCGGCTCGACATCGGGGAAGTGCAGCGCGCTGGGCATGTCGTAGCGGGCGACGGCGCGGAAGAAGCGCGCAACCTGTACCGGGCCGTTCTCCAGCGTGAAATTCTGGTGGGTGGGGATGAATTCCTGGCGGGGATAGCCCAGCAGCGTGCAGGCGCGCCGGGCCAGCGTCTCCAGTTCTGGCATGGTCGCGGCGCCGTTGGTGGCGGCGACCAGCAACCCGCTGGGCTTGAGCACGCGCTGTAGCTCGCGCAGGGCATGCGTGAGATCCGGGACATGGTACAGCATGTGATTGGCCAGCACCACGTCAAAGGTGGCAGCGGCGAAGGGCAGGCGCTGCACATCCAGGTTCAGGGCGGGGACGCCCTCCGCGCTGGCTCGCCGCGCCATGCCCAACGACAGGTCACCGGCGAGATACAGACCATCCGGGATGCGCTCGCACACCAGGTCGCTGTAGGCACCCGGCCCGGCGCCGACATCCAGCACCCAGGCGTCGCGGGGCCAGCCAATCGTGTCCACAACCCAGCGCGGGTAGTCTATCTGCGGCTGGCTGTATAGCTCGTGAGTGCGCATTCGCACTGCCAGGTGCGTGTCGGTGGCGTAAGCGTCCTGTGTCAGAATGAGGCGGTCGGTGTTGGGGTTTAGCTCACCCATTGCGCACCGTGTCCAGTGTGTGAGAGGCGGGCGCGGCCTGCCGTGGCGCGGTCGCCTGGCAGGCGCAGACAGCAGGCGCACTGCCGCCACGAAACTGCGCAGCCAGGGGGATTTCTACCGTCATTCAGTTTAGCACGTTTATCACAGGCTTTGCGCCCTCCCCGCCGAAAATTAGGATACTTTTCACATTTGCCGGTTTGCATGATAGGCCGCCTGACGGCACAATCGGAGGTGGGCTGTGTCTTGAGTCACAACCACTGTCTCCTGACGACTGATGACTGAAAACCAATAACCAAAACCAACAACCAACAACCACAACCCAGGGAGCGTGCGGTGGACGATCGAGTGCGGGCCGGGGGCATTTCGCCCGAACGGGTGCGCGCGGTGGCGGACGCGCTGCGCGCGAGCCGCTGCCTGGTCGTGCTGACTGGCGCGGGCGTCTCCAAAGAGAGCGGCATCCCCACTTTCCGCGACGCGCTGGACGGCCTGTGGGCGCAATACGACCCGGCGCTGCTGGCGACTCCGCGCGGCTTCCGCCGCGACCCCAGGCTGGTCTGGGACTGGTACCAGTACCGGCGGACGCTCATCGCCCAGGCGCGGCCCAACCCTGGCCATCTGGCGATTGCCGCTCTGGAGCGTCACCTGCCGCGCGTGGTCGTGATCACCCAGAACATTGACGGGCTGCACGCCCAGGCGGGCAGCAGCGATGCCATCCCCGTGCACGGCGATATTCACCTCAACAAGTGCTTCGCCAACTGCCAGGGCAACCCGACGCTCGTTGACATCAGCGCGCTGGACTGGGACGCCGAGGCCGGGCCGCCGCGCTGCCCGCACTGCGGCGCGTATGTGCGCCCGGCGGTCGTCTGGTTCGAGGAGACGCTGCCCCCGGACGCCATTGACCGCGCGTTCGCCCTGGCCCGCGCCGCCGATGTGCTGCTCGTCGTGGGCACGTCCGGCGTGGTGCAGCCGGTCGCCAGCCTGCCCTTCCTCGCCCGCGAGCACGGCGCGACGATCATCGAGGTCAACCCCAGCCGGACGCCGATCACCCGCCTGGCCGACTGGTTTCTGGACGGGCCGGCGGGCGTGGTGCTGCCGCAGGTCGTGGCGGCGCTCGCCGGGGAGGATGGCCTTGCGTAGGCGGTGGACTGTCCTCGCCCTGCTCGTGCTCATGACAGCCGTGTGGGGCGCTGCCGCCCCGGTCGCAGCGCGGCAAGGCCCCGCCGGGCGTGTTGACGTGTTCGTGGGCGAGGACGCCGAGACTGGCCTGACGCGCCTCTACTTTCTGGACGCGCTCAGCGGCCTGAGCACGGTCGTCAATGTCGAGAGCGGGCGACACTTCGCCCTGGTCGGCGACTATGTGATCTATGAGAAAGCGCGCACCGGCGCGATCATGCGCGCCAACGCGCGCGGCACGCTGGAGCCGCACCCCTTCATCCGGCGCAGCACCGGCATCGAGCAGATTCGCTGGGCGGCCTCGCCCGATGGGAGCGCCATCGCCTGGGTGGAGGTGAGCGCGGACGGCGTGTCGGCGCTGTTTGTCGCCCAGGCGGATGGGAGCGGGCTGCGCCAACTGCCGGTTTCCACGCCGGGCAGCGGGAAAATGCTGCTGCCCCTGGCGCTGTCCAACGGCATGACGCAGCTTGTCTATGACGCGGCGCATCCCCTGGAGTCCCTGTCCGACGCGCCCTTCGAGGTCTATGAACACCTCAGCGTGTACCGGATCGCCGAAGAGCGTTTCGTGGCGCTGACGGGCGAGCCGATCTGTCCGTGCGCGGCGGCGGCGGCCCCCGACGGGCGCACGGTGAGTCGCCTGGAAGCGGCGGAGGGGCGCGGGCCGTTCGCGCTGCGCGTGTGGGACGTGCCCACTGGCGCGGAGACGCTGGTGCCCGCCCCGAACCTGCCCTACCGCCTGGCTGGCGATCTGATCCTCAACGAGACGGGGACGCTGGCCGCCTACAGCGCCGCGACCAGCGAAGGGCCGCCTTACGCGCTGATCGTCGTGGACGCCGTAGCCCGGCGGCAGCGGTTGGCCCGGTCGTCGGAGACGGTGCGCTATCGCCCGCTGGCCTTCATGGATGGCGACAGCGCCCTGCTGCTCACAGATGCGGAGGCGGGCAGCACGTTCAAGCTCGACCTGACAACCGGCGAGCTGATCCGCGCCTCCGACAAGCGCTATCTCGGCGCGATCAGCGTACCGTAAAGTGGGCAGGCAGCCGCAACCCCACTCAGCGCGGGCGGTTTTTATCCGCGCGGGCGGGCTGGTACAATAGCCGGTGCAGGTTCTCCTGATTGTCTGGACTGACACGTGATGCGCATGAAGGCCGGCCGCAAACGAAAAATCGCGCTGCTCGTCCTGCTCGCGCTGCTCGGCCTGGCCGGGCAGGTCGAGGCGTCGGACGGGATGCGCGGCGACCGCTGTGTGGTGGGGCAGGACGAGCACATCGCTGAGGACTTCTACTTCTTCTGCCGCCTGCTCGACGTATACGGCACCATAGACGGCGACCTGATTGGCCTGGCCGCCGAGGTGACGCTGCATCGCGGCAGCAAAGTCACTGGCGACCTGTGGGTGGGGGGCGGCAGGCTGCTGGTGGAGGGCACCGTTGGCGACGATATACACTTCGCCGGGCTGACCGTGATCGTCACCGACACGGCGCGCTTCACCGACTCGCGCATTGACCTGGTGGCGGCGGCGCTCAATGTCGAGCTGCGGGCGAATGCCGTATTGCCCGGCGATCTGCTGGTGTACGGCTACCAGGCGCTCGTCGCCGGGACGGTCGGCGGCGATATTGACTTCGGTGGCGAGGCGTTGATCATCGAGGGGGTGGTTGTCGGGCGCGTGGATGCAGAGGTGGGCGACTCGCGGCGCAGCGCCGATGTGCCCGACCTGCCATTCTACGATCTGTCTTTTGAGAATCCGGGGCTGACCATCCTGCCGGGCGCGCTGATCGAGCGCGACGTGTCGTACCGCTCCGTGACACAGGCGGAGATCGCCCAGGGGACGGTGCAGGGGCGCGTGCGCTTCGAGCGCGTTGGCGGCCAGCCGGACATCACCAGGGTAGCCCAGCCGGACGATGCCGCCCAGCTCATGCGTGAATACGCCGTCACATCCCTGCGCGACGTGCTCTCGCTGGTGATCCTGGGCGCAGTAGCGCTGCGCCTGGTGCCCAACGTGGTGCGCCACCCTGCCGTGCAGGTGCGGCGGCGGACGATCCCGGCGGTGGGCTGGGGCCTGGCGACGTTCATGCTGTCCATCCCGCTGGTCATTGTCGTGCTGGTGCTCGGCCTGATCGTGGTGCTGTTGCTCTCTGTGATCAAGCTCAATTCGCTGACAATCATGGTCGGCGTTGGCGTGCTGCTGGTGACAGGCGGCATGGTCGGCGGCTTCAGCTTTCTGCTGTTCTTCATGGGGCGCGTCGTGGTCAGCTACACGATCGGACAGCTTGTCTATCGCTACATCCTGCGCATCGCCGGGCAGGGCGACTTCCGTCGCTGGGTGGGGATGCTGATATTGGGGGCGGTGCTCTACGCCCTGCTGACCAACATGCCCGTGCCCGCCCTGGGGCTGATCATCGAGCTGATCACGGCACTGGCGGGCGTCGGAGCAGTGGCGATGTACGGGCGCGCGCTGTTTCAGGACGTGCGACAGCGCGGCCCGCGCCTGGCCGGGACGGGCGCAGCGGTGGCGACCGTCACCATCCCCGCCAGGGCGGAATGGGCTGGCGAGCCGCTCCCGCCCGGCCTGGACAACCTGCCGGAAGGCTTCACCGGCTTCGACGAGGATTGGTGAGCGGGCGGGCCGCCTCGCCCCGGAAGGGCAAGAACAAGACTTCCGAAGTTTTCGAAAACTTCGGAAGTCTGATCGCACCGGCCTTCGTGGTTTGGAGAATCCCGTCCCAGGCGCAGAGCGGGGTTCACGAACAACCTGTCGCCAGGGGAAGTTCGGGAATGCTCGCTGAACGCCTCTCCCCCTCAATCCCCCTCTCCAGCCGAGCTAGAGAGGGGGACGATCTGGCAAGCCGCTCACCCCTTCCCCTGGCTTTGCTGGAGGAAGGGGCCGGGGGATGGGGGCCTTCAACCATTACCTGACAACTCGTTCGTGCACCCCGCAGAGCGCCCCCTGTTGACTCCGCCTGATGGCTCGTGCTATGCTGAAGCAGGCTGAATCTGGCGGCGCGATGGTGGTTGCCAGCCGCCTGTGTGTCGGTGGGGAGGGCGCGGCGCTCGCCGCGATAGCTCCCTGTTCGCAGCGCGGAGGTGCGCACCTGGGACTATCGGCAAGGGTCTGACGTGGTGCGTATCTGGCGCTGTGGGCTGTGGGTTCGCAGCGCTTGTTGTTGCCGGCACGGTTCGCGTGCCAGCGTTGAGTGTGCTATAAGGGAGCAGCTTTGGGCGAGAAACTGACAGGTCTGGTCATCCGCACGCAGAGTGGTTTCTTCACCGTTGACACCCCGCAAGGCCCCATCGTTTGCCAGCTTCGGGGCAAGCTCAAAGAGGAATATCAGGAGACGGATCTGGTCGCCATCGGCGACCGGGTGACGGTTGAGCGCCTGGAAACCGACGCGGACACTGTGGGCGGCGTGATCGTCGCCATCGCCGGGCGCGAGCGGGTGCTCTCGCGCGTGTCGCCCCGCTCGGCAGTGGGCACGTCGAAGGAGCGCGAGCAGGTGATCATCGCCAACCCTGACCAGGCGATCTTCGTCTTCGCTGCCGCTCAGCCCAGCCCGCACCTGCGGATGCTCGACCGCTTCCTGGTCGCCGCCGAAAAAGCGGCCATCCCCACTATTCGCGTCTGCGTCAACAAGATCGATCTCGTCCCTGACCCGGAGCCAACGCGCGCCCTGTTCGCCGAGTACGAGCGCATCGGCTACCCCGTGCTCTACGTCAGCGCCAGGACCGGCGCGGGGATCGTCGCGCTGCACGATGCGCTGGTGGGCAAGATTTCTGTGTTCACAGGGCCGTCGGGGGTGGGCAAGACCAGCCTGCTCAACGCCATCGAGCCAGACCTGGGCCGCCGCGTGAACGAGGTCAGCACGGCGACGACGAAGGGCCGCCACACCACCCGCTACAGCGAGATGATTCCCCTGGCCGAGGGCGGCTACGTGGCCGACACGCCGGGCATCCGCGCCATTTCGCCCTGGGACGTGGAGCCGGACGAGCTAGACGGCTACTACATCGAGATCGCGCCGCTGGTGGCAGGCTGCAAGTTCCCCGACTGCACGCACGTCCACGAGCCAGGCTGCGCCGTGCTCGCGGCGGTGGAGCGCGGCGCGGTCAGCGCGGATCGTTATGACAGCTACCTGCGCCTGCGCGAGATGCTCGAAGAGGAATACGTGTACTAGGGAGGATGAGACCAGACTTCGGAAGTTTCCGAAACTTCCGAAGTCTTCTTGAAAGTCCGCCGCTTTACCACACCCTTAAATTCCCTCTTCACACGCGGCACTGTTAGCGAACCGGGCGCGCGCCGGTTTTGTAGGGGCGGGTTTGCAAACCCGCCCCTACAGACTGGTTACCGATCATGATTGTCAAGTCACATTGCGGAGGAGATTGGCTCCCCTTCAGGACTCCCCGTACAGAATCACGATCACCCGCTTGGGGCCGTGCATCCCGATGGCCAGCGTCTGCTCGATGTCGGCAGTCTTGCTCGGCCCGCTGATGACGGTGACGTTGGCCGGCAGGTCGCCGGAGCGGGCGGCGGCCCAGGTGAGGATGTCGCTGCTCAGGCGCTCGGCAGTCACCAGGGCGATGTGCACCGGCGGCAGCAGCGACGCCATACGGCTCCGCCCTGGCCCGCTGCTGATGATCACCGAGCCGGTCTCGGCCAGCGCCGCATCCGCGCCGGTGACGCCCGCATCCGCGCCCGCGCAGAACGCGCGCAGATCGCCTTCTGTCCGCCCGACGACATGCCAGGCGATGCCCGGCCAGCGTGCCGCCAGGTCAACGCCAGCCAGCGGCGGCTCGTCGTTGACCACGACGCGCGCCGCGCCCAGGTCGCGCAGGGCATCACCCAGTCGGTCGAGCGCCTCCGCCGCTGACGCCGCGCGGATCACCTCGCCGTGCAGACCGGTCAGCGTCGCCGGTGAAGCGCGCGGCCAGGTCGTCGAACTGCTGGCGCGAGCGCCAGGGCGCGGGCAGGGGCGTCCCCCCGCGCTCCCTGCTGCGCAGGGCTGTGAGAATTTCCTCGCGGGCAGTGCTCATCACCGTTTCCCTC
This sequence comes from Anaerolineae bacterium, assembly GCA_027494015.1. The sequence goes on along the minus strand of JAOSJP010000006.1, from coordinate 93,611 downwards.
CTCTGCGGCGCAGCAAATGCCACAGCACGGCCAGCGGCACGACGCTCGCCCCAATCACCGCCGCGATTCGCCCGCGCGACGGCTTGCGCGCGGCCTTCCTGGCCGGAACTGCTCCGGCGACGGCCTCTTCTTCGGCGGCCAGCCCGTCCCACAGCGCGTGGAACGAGCGCGGGGCCAGCGTGGGCAGCCGCCGCTCCTGCGCCGGGTTGAGGCGACGCGGCACGCGCAGGCCGTCCTCCCCCACCAGCGGTCGCTGGAAGATGCGCCCGGTGTCCGTCAGCAGCCCGAACAGGCGGCGGTGCCCCAGCAGCCAGGCCGCCCACTGCTCGATGGCCTGCTCCGGCGGGGCGATCACGCCGCGCGACACTTCTTCGGCGCGCAGATCGAGCAGCATACGCGGCAGGTCAATGCGCGCCGGGCAGACTTCCAGGCAGGCCCCGCACAGCGAGCTGGCGTGCGGCAGCGCCTCGTACTGCTCCAGGCCGTGCAGCAGCGGGACGAGCACCGCGCCAATCGGCCCGCTGTAGGCGTGGCCATAGGTCTGCCCGGCGATCTCCTGGTAGACCGGGCAGTGGTTCAGGCACGCGCCGCAGCGGATGCACTGCAACACTTCCTCGTAGCCCGTGCCGAGGATGTCGCCCCGCCCGCCGTCGTAGAGCACGATGTGCAGCTCGCGCGGGCCGTCGGCGTCGCCGGCGCGCGCCGGGCCGGTGATGGCCGTCGTATAGACCGAGAGCGGCTGTCCGGTGGAGCTGCGCGCCAGCAGCTCGACCCAGACCGCCGCGTCGTCCCAGGTGGGGCAGACCTTCTCGACGCCCATCACGGCGACGTGCACCGGCGGCACGCTGCTGACCATGCGCCCGTTGCCCTCGTTGGTGACCAGGACGATGCTGCCCGTCTCGGCTATGCCGATGTTCGCCCCGCTGATGCCGATCTCCGCCGCCAGGAACTTTTCGCGCAGGGCGCGGCGCGCTTCTTCGGTCAGCGCGGGGATGTCGTCGGCGGAGAGCGGACGCCCGATCTCGCGCGTGAATAGCTCGGCGACCTGCTGGCGCGTCTTGTGCAGCGCCGGGACGACGATGTGCGCCGGCGACTCGGCGGCAAGCTGCACGATCCACTCGCCCAGGTCGGTCTCGACGGGGGCAATGCCCGCCTCGTCCAGCGCGGCGTTGAGGTGAATCTCCTCGGAGGTCATGGACTTGGCTTTGACGGCCAGCCGCGCCCCGTGCTGGCGGGCGATGCCGATCACGATCTGCGTGGCTTCGGCGGCGTCGCGCGCCCAGTGGACGTGCGCGCCCGCCGCCAGCGCCTGGCGCTCGAACTGCTCCAGATGCTCGCTCAGGCTGGCCAGCGTCGCCGCGCGCATGGCCTTGAAGTGGTCGCGCATGGCCTCTACGTCGGGCAGGTCGGCCAGGACGCGCCGGCGGTCGTCGCGAAACTTGAGCGTCGCGCCGTCAACCGCGCTCTGCAGGTGCGGGTTGGCGATGGCCAGGGCAGCGTTCGCCCGGAACGTGTGAAAGCTCACCTCGCTCATCGCGTTAGCTCCTCCAGCAGCACGGCCAGGTGGGCCAGGCGCATCCCCGTCTGGTGGGCGAAGCCGCGCATCTGCATCAGGCAGCCGGGGTCGGCGCTGACCAGCACCTCCGCGCCGGTGGCGTCCGCGCGGCGCACTTTCTCCTGCGTCATGGCGTTGGAGACTTCGGGGATGCGGATCGAGAACACGCCGCCGAAGCCGCAGCAGCGGTCAGACTCGTGCATCTCGACGATCTCGCAGCCCGCCGCGCGCAGCAGCGCCCGCGACTCCGCGCCCAGCCCCAGCAGGCGGTTCATGTGGCAGGAGTCGTGGTAGGTGACGCGCGGGGCATGGGCGGCGGGGGCCGGCTCCCACCCGGCGATGTGGACGAGGAACTCGCTCAGCTCGTAGGTGCGCGCGGCCAGGGCTTCGGCGCGGGCCGTCCCGCCCGGCCAGCGTTCCAGCAGGTGCGGGTATTCCTTGCGGATCATGGCCGCGCACGAGCCGCCGGGCAGCACGATTGCGTCGTATGGCTCGAAGATGTCCAGCGAGCGTTTGGCGAGATCGGCGGCCTGGGCGCGGAAGCCGCTGTTGAAGAACGGCTGCCCGCAGCAGGTCTGCTCGACGGGGAACTCAACCGTATAGCCGGCGCGGCGCAGCAACCTGACCGCGGCCACGCCGACCTCCGGCATGACCTGGTCCACCATGCAGGTGACCATGATCGCAACACGTTTGGCAGAAGTCATACGCTTTCCCTCAAAGGCGCACAGGGTGGTCAATTGTCAGTTGTCAGTGATCAGTTTTCGGTCTTCAGCAGGCGGTTCGTGCGTGCACAACCTGTCCGGTAGGGGCGCCGCGCGTGGCCTCCGCGCTGATTCGTCACGCTGCCCCGGCTCACCCCTTGCACACACCCCCGGTTCATACCGTCCACGCCCCACTGTACGCCGGATGCAGCCGCTCGACAACTGACAACCGGCCCCCCTTCGCCGAACACTCCTCATCAATCGCGCGGCACGAACAGCAGCAGCGCGGCCACGGCCAGCGCGTCGCCCAGCGCGGCGACCGTGCAGTTGGCCAGCAGCCCGGCGCTGAACAGGGCCGGGCCGATCAGCGCGCCGAGCATACGCCCGGCGGAGAAGGCCATGAAGTTGCCGGCCATCAGCGTGGCGCGCGCGCCGGGCACCAGCTCGCTCAGCAGGGGGATGGCGCTGACGATGGAGAATTCGAAAGTGAGAAAAAACAGGAACAGCCCCAGCAATGCCGTCTCGACCCGAGACTCCAGCGCGGGCAGCAGCAGTGCAGCGGCGATGTTGGCGGCAATGCCCCCTACCGCCGCTCGCCGCTTGCCGATCCGGTCTACGAACGCGGCGACCGCGCCCTCGCCGGTCAGCTCGCCCAGCCCGATGACGATGGCCGACGCGCCGAGCGCCGTCACCTTGAGGGCGAAAGCGCCCTCCATCCACGCGCCGTAGATGATGCCAATGGTCTCGTTGCTGGTGCTGATCAGAAAGCCCATCAGCAGGATAGCCAGCGCCGGGCGGTGCGCCAGAATCAGGCGAATGCCCTCGCGCAGGGTGGGGCGATAGCCGGTGCCCATCGAGTCCGCCGGGATGACACGCCACAGCACGGCCAGCGCCAGCAGCGCCGCCCCACCCAGCAACGGGTAGGGCGTCTGCCAGGCACCGCTGCGCGCGATCAGCCAGCCGAGGATGGGGATGCTGAACAGGAACGCGCCCGACCAGCTCACCTCGGTGACGGCAATGGCCAGGCCACGCTGCGCGTAGCCTACGCGGTCGCCGATGTAGGCTTGCATGGCCGGGTCGAAGACGTGCTTGCCCACGCCAGCCAGCACCAGCGCGACGAACAGCGCCGGGTAGGTCGGCCAGGCCGTCACCAGCAGCATACTCGCGGCGAAGACCAGCAGCCCGGCCAGCATGGAGCGCCGCCGCCCGTGCCGGTCGGCCAGCGAGCCGAACAGCGGGCTGACCAGCCCCAATCCCGCCCGCGCGGTGACGCCCAGCGCCACCGTCTCCAGGCTGACGCCCAGCCCGCGCGCGAACGTCGGCAGGAACGGGTAGATCATGCGGTGGCCGGTGTTGAGCACCAGGCGCGCCAGCGTGATCAGGATGATCTGGTCGCGCAGGCGGGGGCCCGGCCCATTTGCGGGGAGTGGATCGCGCCTCGGCGCTCATGGGATCGGCCACTGCGGGATGGTCGTCCCGCCCGGCGTCGGGTAGGGGTTGGGCTGGCCGCGCAGGTCGCCGAAGCCGCGCGCCACCATCCAGGCGCAGATCAGCGGGCCGCCGTGCCCGTCCGGCAGGGGGACGCCGCCGATCTGCGGCAGGCCGTTGTAGCCGCGCAGGTAGCCGAACGTGCCGTCAAGCTGGGCGCGCGCCGCCTCCGCAAGCTCCGCGTCGCCGATGGCGATGGCGTGGATGTGGATCGGCGAGCCGGGGTATAGCTCGTCCGTGTCGCGCAGCCAGGCGGCGAAGCCAGCGACGCGCAGCGCGGCGATCATCGGCGCAATCTCGGCCTCCAGCACCGACCAGTCTACCCGGCTGCGCACGGACAGGTCTGCCGCGCCGCCTCCGTCGTGCGTGCCAAAGCTGGCCGCGACCCCCCCGGCGTTGTAGCTGCCCTGGGTGAGCGCCAGGCGAAAGTCAACGGTGCCGCCGCCCGCCGCGTAGAGCGCCTGGGCGTGGTCGAGCATGGCCAGCGTGCGGGCGTTGAGCAGCGCCCCGTTGACCCACAGGCGGCTGTAGTCGTCGGGCGGCTCCCAGCAGCCCGGCGGCTCGACGAACGGGGTGGGCGTGGGGGTGAGCGCGCCCGCCCAGGCCGTCGCCAGCCAGGTTGCCGCCAGCAGCGCGATCACCATCGCCCCCAATAACACTCGCCGCGTCATGAGTCCTGATCCCAGAACATTGCCGTTGATCCGGTAGGGGCGCTGCTTTGCTGCGCCCTGGTGTGGGCGAAATGCCCCTTCCCCCTGGCTCCCTCCCTGGCTTTGCCGGGGAGAAGTGCCACGCCAGCCGGTCAAAGTCCCCCTCTCTAGCCAGGCTGGAGAGGGGGATTTAGGGGGAGAGGTGTGGCCAGCTAAGCGAACTTGCTGCGCCTCGTCGCTATCCCTTCGGCAGGGCGCGGTACGCCTGAATGTAGCCCATGCCCCACTCGTCGTGGCCCATCAGCAGGTCAATGGCGCGGATGGCCAGGCCGTTCTTGAGCGGGTTGCAGATCGGCGCGTTGACGCCCACCTGGGCCAGCAGCGCCAGGAAGACGGTGTTGAGCACTTCGCGCTCCGGCATCCCGTGCGAGCCGTTGCTCGCGCCCGCCGTCATGTTGCAGCCGAAGGTCTGGCGGATCAGGCGGGCGGTCGTCGTCGTCACCAGGCCGGCGGTCGGGTCGGCGCTGACGGCCAGCACCAGCGGGTCGAGCAGCACGTCTTCGGGCTTGATGCCCAGCCTGGCCGCCTCGTTGAGGATGTTCTCGGCCACCTTCAGCCGCGCTTCGGGCGTGGTGGGGATGCCGTTGTCGTCCATGCACAGCGCGATCACGGCGGCGTCGTACTCGGCGACGATGGGCAGCACGGCCTTCAGCTTGGCCGTCTCGCCGTTGACCGAGTTGACCAGCGCGCGCCCGCGCATGGCCTTCAGCCCGGCCTCCAGCGCCGCCGGGTTCGCCGAGTCAATGCACACGGGCAGGTCTACCGTGTCCTGCACCAGGCGCACGGCCTGGGGCAGCAGGGCGACCTCGTCCACGCTGGCCGCGCCCACGTTGACATCGAGCACGGTCGCCCCGGCGTCTGCCTGGGCCTGCGCGTCGCGCGGGATACGGCTCAGGTCGCCGGCCTGCAATTCGGCGCTGAACGCCTTGCGCCCGGTTGGGTTGATGCGCTCGCCGATCATGACGATCGGCGTGTCGGGCGAGATGATGATCTCGGACGATGGGCCGCGCAAAACAGTCTGCATGATCGAATAGCTCCTCAGGGTGATACGCTCATTCTTCCCAGGGGTCACTCCTCCCAGGGGTCGGGCGCAAGCCTGACCGCCTGGCTGAACCGATCCGTGAAATGCGGGTGGTTGGTCAGCTCGATGTAGTGCAGACGCCCGACAAGGGCGGCGGCGCGCTCGCGCTCGTGGGCGTTGATCAGCAGGCGCTTGGCACCGATGCCCGCCGCGTTGCCCACCTGGCGGAAACGCTCCAGCGGCAGCGGCGGGAACATGCCGATGGCCACTGCGCCGGCCAGGTCAATGTAGTTGCCGAAGGCTCCGGCGACGATCACCTGGTCAATGGCGCTCTCCTCCAGCCCGGCCCGCTCGACGAGCAGCTTGATCCCGGCGCGGATGGCCCCCTTCGCAAGCTGCACCTCGTTCACGTCCGAGCGGCTGATGATCACTTCGCGCCCGTGTCCCGTCTGGCGGGCGGGGACGATCTCATACCACATATTGTGGCCCTCGCCGTGCACGTTGGGGTGCCCGGCGACCATCCGCCCCGTCTCGGTGACGAGTCCGGCGGCGCGCAGGGCGTGCACCGCGTCGAGGATGCCGGAGCCGCACAGCCCGACCGGTTTGGCGTGATTGATGGTCAGCCAGACCAGCGCGCCGTCCTTCCAGGCCAGGCGCTCGATGGCGCCATCGGCGGCGCGCATCCCGTCGCGGATGTGCGCGCCCTCGAAGGCCGGGCCGGACGCCGTCGAGCAGCTCCACAGCTTGCCGCGCGCGTTGAGCGTGACCTCGGTGTTGGTGCCGATGTCCAGGCTGAGCGTGATGCCGGGCTGCGTGGCGGTTTCCGTTGCCAGCAGCATGGCCATGTGATCGCCGCCGACGAACCCGGCGACGTTGGGCGGCAGGTAGACGATGGCCCCCGCTGCCACGTCCAGGCCCAGGGCGCGGGCCGGCGTGTGCATGGCCGACGATACTGTCGGGACGTAGGGCGCGGAGCCAAGCTGCTCAACCGGCAGGCCGAGCAGCAGGTGATGCATGGCCGTGTTGCCGACCGTCACCACGTCCACCACGCGGCGCGGTGAGACGCTCGCCTGGGCGCAGACCTCGCGCAGCAGGTCGTTGAGGCCGCCGATGATCGCCTTCTGCAGCCGGGACAGCCCGTCCGGGTCGCGGACGCACAGCGTCAGGCGGGCCATCACGTCCTCGCCGTAGGCGATCTGCGGGTTGGTCGCCCCGGCGATGCCGACCGTCGCGCCGGTCAGCAGGTCCACCAGGTAGGCGGCCAGGCCGGTGGTGCCCACGTCCACCGCGAAGCCGAGCGGCGTGACCTCCGGCGGCAGGAAGCGCACCACGTCGCGCCCCAATGCGACCATGCGCGTCCGCCAGCCGTGCCCGCGCAGCGTGCCGGGCAGCTCGGCCAGCACCGGCGCAGAGACGCGCCATTCGCCCGCCGGCAGGTCGCGCACGCGCTCCCAGTCGCCGCGCAGATCGTCCACCGAGGGCGGGTCGGCGCTCAGATCGCAGGTCTGAATGGCCGGGGCCACCGCCAGAGGAATCTCCTCGCCCTCCACCTGGCTGCGCTGGGCGGCGCTCAGCGAGTCCGGCGGCACGTCCACGACGATCAGGGCCTCGCTCTCGATCTCCGTCTGGCAGGCCAGGCGCAGCCCGCTCGCCAGGTCAGCGTCGGAGAGCATCTCCTCTTCGACGACGTTGAGGGGGGTGACTGCGCCCTGCAGCACGCGCACGCGGCAGTCACCGCAGACGCCCACGCCTCCGCACACCGCCGACAGCGCCACGCCCGCGTCCTGGGCTGCTTCGAGCAGGGTATCGCCGGGCCGCGCCTCAATACGCCGTCCGATTGGCTGAAAGGCGACCTCAGTCATGGCCCCCATCCACCGGACGCGCGACGATCAGCTCGGTCTCGTCGCCGGACTGCTGGATGGTGTGGCCGGGCGGCACGACCAGGAATTCGTTTTCCGCCCAATTGCCATCAAGCAGCATCCGCAGCATTCGCCGGTCACCCTGCTTGCGCTCGAACATCCAGCCGCGCCGCTCCGCCTGATCGCGGGCCAACTGCTCGAAGGCGGCGCCGTCACCGTTGCCCATCTCAATGTACACGGCGCGCTCGTAGTGCTGGCCCCACTCGCCCATCACTTCCATCAGATAATCGGCATTGTCCTGGCCGAACCTGGCGACGTACTCCTCGTAAACCTCCTCCATCACGCCGACCTGCGTCGCTCCCAGCCCGGCGTTGGAGCCTGGCTCGTTGCGCTCCATATAGTCCAGGCTGTACCAGTAGGTGCCGGGGTGCGCCTGGAACTCCTCCAGATAACGCTGGTGCGAGCCGAGATAGAGGGCGATGCAGTCGTGCGTGCGCGGGATGACCAACGGCGTGTGCCGCGCGGTCAGGCCCAGCGTCGAGGTGCCGCACATGCCGTAAGCGAGCAGGATCGCGTCGCACTCGCCCGGCTGGATGGCGTCAATCTGCCCCTGGAGCGTCTCGCGCAGCTTCTTGGGGGTGTTGTGCAGTCCCTGGCGGTAAAGGCGCACGGACACGGTGTTCGGCGCTTCGGCGGCGATGGCGTAGATGCTGCGGGCCAGGGCCTCGCAGGTGAGGGCGATGTAGTGGTTCACGGTGATCTGCTCCGGCGTCTGTAACGGTTGGCCAATCCCGCCCATTGTATCGTACTTTCGCCGGGCGGGGACGTGGTAGATTATCACAAGAGCGGGCGGAGGCTGGCGGGGAGCCGCTCGACGCGACGGCATGGGCCTCACCCCCGGCCTCGCCCCGCTCGGCCCCGAAACCAGACTTCCGAAGTTTTCGAAAACTTCGGAAGTCTGCTCTTCGCGCTGCTCCGCCGCGTGTGTAGGGGCGGGTTTCTAAACCCGCCCCTACGAGCCGCATCCCCGCGCGCCGGTGCTGTAAGTCTTCCCACACCCCGCGCACCCCAAGTTCGCGCCGCACCCCGGAAACTGGTACCATAGAGTCCTCAGCCGGGCGCGACGGCGCGCGAGACGCGGCCTTGCCCTGGCCCCTCACCCCCAGACCGCGACTGCTGGCCGTCCAGGATGCGCCATGACCGCTGGAGAACGAGACATTCTGCCCGATATGCTCACCGACGAAAACCCCAACCCCGTGCTGAGCGCCAGCCAGGAGGGGCAGGTGATCTATCGCAACCAGGCGGCGCGCGCAGTTCTGGCCGGGCAGGGCTACACGGTCACCGTGCCCGACGAGTGGCTGCCCGTGCTCGGCAAGGCCTTCGAGAGCGGGCAGGTGGTCGAGGTCGAGTGGCACGCCGGCGTGCGCACCTACGCCTGCAAATTCGTGCCCGCTGACGACGAGCGGGCCAACATCTATTGCACCGACATCACCGCGCACAAGCAGACGGCGCGCGCCCTGCGCGAGAGCGAAGCCCGCTACCGCACGGTCGTCGCCGCCCTGGCCGAAGGGGTCATCCTGCAAGACCGCAGCGGCATCATCCGCGCCAGCAACGCCAGCGCCGAGCGCATCCTCGGCCTCTCGCTCGACCAGATGATGGCCCGCGCGCCCATTGACTCGCGCTGGCGCACCATCCGCGAAGACGGCTCGCCTTCACCGGGCCACACCCAGCTTGCCATGCTCACCCTGCGCAGTGGGCAGCCGCAGTCCAACGTGATTATGGGCATCGTCAAGCCGGATGGCTCGCTGACGTGGGTCTCGGTCAACACCGAGCCGGTCTTCATGCCGGGCGAGGACGATCCCTACGCGGTGGTCATCTCGCTGTTCGACATCACCGAGCAGAAGATAGCCGAGGCTGCGCTGCGCGACAACGAGGCCCGCCTGCAAGCCATTGTGGAGACTGCCGCCGAGGGCATCGTCACCATTGACGAGCGCGGCATCATTGAGTCGTTCAACCACGCGGCGGCGCGCATCTTCGGCTATCGCCCGGACGAGGCGGTAGGGCGCAGCGTGGGGATGCTCATGCCAGAGCCGCACGGCGGCCAGCACGACCGCTACGTGGCCAACTACCTGCAGGCCGGCCTCAAGAAGGTCATCGGTCGCGGGCGTGAGAGGGTCGGCCAGCACAAGGACGGGCACACCATTCCGCTCCACGTGTCGGTCGTCGAGGTGTGGCTGGACGAGCGGCGTCTGTTCACGGGGTTTGTGCGCGACATCAGCGAGCACGCCCGTGCCGAAGACGCCCTGCGCCGCAGCGAAGAGCAGCTTCGCTCGCTGATCGCTTCGCTGGAAGACCAGGTGCTCTCCGTTGACCTGGAGGGGCGCATCCTGGTCTACCATTCCGGGGCGGACATCGCCCACGACACGCCGATCACCCCGGCGGAGGCCCTGGTCGGCAAGTCCTTCCGCGAGGTGCTGCCGCCGGAACTCGCCGGCCCGCTGGCCCGCGCGCTGGATCGGGTGGCGTCCATATTGCAGACCGACCTGTTCGAGTACAGCCTGGTTGCCGACCGCCAGCGGCGCTATTACAGCGGGCGCGTCTCGCCGCTGATCAGCCCGCAGATTGTGCTGGTGGGCTTCACCGTCGTCGTCAGCGACATCACGGAAAGCGTCCGCGCGCGCCAGCGCCAGCAGCATTTGCTGTCCGTCGAGCAACTGAACCGCTCCATCGCCGCCAGCTTCCTGCGCAGCGACGACCCCGACCAAACGATCACCCAGGCGCTCAAACTGCTCGGCGAGTTCTTCGCCGTGTCGCGCGCCTACGTCTTCCGCTACCGGGCCGACGAGCGGGTGATGGACAACAGCCACGAATGGTGCGCGCCGGGCGTCACCTCGCTGCTGCACAGCCGCCAGTACATCCCCTTCGATGACATCATGCCGTCCTGGTCGCCGGTGCTGCACCAGCAGGGCATCATCGCCGCGCCGGACGTGAGCGAGCTGCCCGCCGACATCCAGGCGTTCTTCCTGTCGCAAGGGGTCGCCAGCGCCCTCATCCTGCCCATCTACGGCAAGACGCGCGTCGAGGGGTTCATCGGCCTGGAGGACGCCGATGGCGTGCGCACCTGGCAGCCGGAGCAGATCGCCACGCTGCGCACCGTCGCCGACAGCTACGCGCGCATCCTGGAGCGCAAGCAGACCGAGCGCGAGATCATGCGCGCCCGCGACGAAGCCCTGCGCCTGGCCCATCTGAGAAGCCGCTTCATGTCCAACATCAGCCACGAGATTCGCGCGCCGATGACCGGCGTGCTGGGCATGTTGGAGCTGCTGCTGGAGTCAACGCTGCCCGACGAGCAGCGCGGTTTCGCCGCTGACGCCTACCAGAGCGCCATCAACCTGCTCAAGCTGCTGGACAACGTGCTCGATTTCTCGCGGCTGGAGGCGGGGCGTGTCGAGCTGGGCGCCAGCCCGTTCGACGTGCGCGGCCTGCTGGCCGAGATCAAAGACATGTTCATGCCCCAGGTGATGCACAAGCAGCTCGATCTGATCACCTTTGTGGAGGACAGCGTCCCGGCGCGCGTCGTGGGCGACCCGGCGCGGCTGCTGCAAGTGCTGATGCACCTGGTGGACAACGCCGTGAAGTTCACCCGCGAGGGCGATGTCTATGTGGCCGTGCAGCCGATGAGCGCCACCGCCACGCATTGCCGCCTGCGCTTCCAGGTCAGCGACACGGGCGTGGGCATCCCGCCGGGGCAGATCGCGCGGCTCTTCGACGGGTTCGTGCAGGGCGAGAGCGTCGCGGCCCGCGCGCGGGGTGGGGCGGGCCTGGGCCTGGCCATCAGCCGCCAGTTGGTGCAGCTTATGGGCGGCGACATCGGGGCCTACAGCGAGCCGGGGCAGGGCAGCACGTTCGAGTTCACGCTGACGCTGCCCATTGCCGGGCGCGAGCAGCCGGCCAGCACGCCCGCCCCCCGTGATACAGCCGTCCGCCCCCCGGCGACGGACAAGCCCGCCAATGGCGCGCGCATCCTGGTCGCCGACGATGATGCGATCACCCGCCAGCTTGCCGAGCGCGTGCTGGCCCAGATCGGCTACGAGGTGGTGGTGGCATCCGGCGGGCAGGAAGCCCTGGAGCGCTTGGCGCGCGAGCGGTTCGGGCTGGTGGTGATGGACATCGCCATGCCCGATATGGACGGCGTGACGACGGCGCGCCACATTCGCGCCCTGGAAGGGCCAAACCGCGACGTGCCGATCCTGGCGATGACCGGCCTTTCTGACGAGGACTCGCACCAGCACATCATGGCCGCCGGAGTCAACGCCGTGCTGACCAAGCCCATCGCGCTGGATGCGCTGCGCGCCTCCGTGCGGCGCTGGGTGCGGGCGGGGTCAAACGCTGGCAATGGCGCGCAGCACGGTGTCGCGTAGCTCCTGGGTGCGGAAGGGTTTGGAGAGGAAGCCAGCGGCCCCGGCCTCCAGAGCGCGGATCTCGTCGTCGGCGCCCCCACGCGACGAGAGGATGATCATCGGCGCGGCGGCCAGGTGGGGGATGGCTTTCAGCCGCTTCATCAGGGCAATGCCGTCCATGCCGGGCAGGTTGGTGTCCAGCAGCAGCAGGTCCATACGGTAGGTCTGGGCCAGCTCGAGGGCGGTCTGGGGATCGGCGGCTTCGATTACGTCCAGAGATAATGGTCGCAACACGTGCTGGATTACCCGGCGCACCACTTCGTGATCGTCCACGATCAGAATGGTCGGCATGGCCAATTCCCCTGACTCGCTCGCACCCCCCGACAGAGTCACTCCTAAGAATACCAAAAACATGCCGATCTGGGCGAGAAGCCGGAAGAGTGGTCAATGATCAGTTTTCGGTGATCAGTTGTCAGTGATCAGTTAACGCGCGCTCGGCTTGCCGCTGCTCGCCACCAGCCACCCCTGATCACCAACCACCAACCACCCCTGATCACTGACAACTGATCACCGATCGCTCCCTTTTTGACGCCCGGCGCGTTCCGTGCTATCCTGCCGGGCAGTGCATTACCAATCGCATAGTCCCGTGGTGGTAGAGGTGCTCAACGCCCCGGATGGCGGAGCGTAAAGGCGAAGCTGGTGTGAGTCCAGCGCTGTCCCGCAACTGTATCCTGACCGCATGATCTGTGTCGTGCGCCAGGGAGCCAGGTCGCCCGCCTCTACTCGCTTTCATCGTCTCGCGGAGGGAGATGGAAGTACGGCGCCCGCCTTCCCGCTGTGAACCGGCCCCGCCGCGCTCACAGCGAGCGCACGCAGCCAGCGCCCGACCTTCGCGTCGGGCGTTTTTGTTGTGGCGGGAAGGCGCATCCTGTCCCGCCTGCTGGCGGCGGGCAAGGGGGCGTTCCGGCTGCATCTTCCGCGCGCCATCCGCGCGACGATCGGGCCATGCGCGCAAACGAGGTTTTTGTGTCGCAGAGAGTCATCGTCGAGAGGAGCATATGCCATGAGTTCGCGCCTGATTCTGAGTATTCTGCTGGTTCTGAGCCTGGCCGCCGCCTTTGCGCCGGTTGCCGCCCAGGAGCCGCCGACCAACATCACCGCCGGCTGCGCCGAGAGCTACGATCCTGCCGCCGACTACTTTCCGCAGAAGGCCACTGTCGGGTACGCCGAGAACTTCTCCGTCGAGTATTTCGCTAACTACAAAATAGTCTCCATCAATGAGACGTGGCGCGGCTCCGAGCCGGTGCGTTACGTCCTGGTGCAGTGTGGCACGCCCGCGCCGGACGGCGTGGACGCCGACGCGGTGATCGAGGTGCCGGCGGCGTCGCTGGTGACGATGGCCACCACCTATCTGCCGTTCGTCGCCGAGCTGGACCTGCTCGATCACCTGGTGGGCCACGACGAGTTCGACTACGTGACCACGCCCGACGTGCGCGCGCGCATTGACGCGGGCGAGCTGGTCGAGGTGGGCGAGGGAGCGGGCGTCAGCGTGGAGACGGTGCTCGACCTGGAGCCGAGCCTGATCTTCGCCTCCAGCTCCGGGCTGATCGAGTACGACGCGCACCCCGTCTTGATCGAGGCGGGCCTGCCCGTTGTGCTGACCGGCGACTGGCTGGAGAAGACGCCGCTGGGCCGCGCCGAGTGGGTCAAGTTCGTGGCCCTGTTCTACAACCGCGAGGCCGAGGCCGAAGCGATCTTCAGCGAAATTGCGGACGACTACCAGGCGTTGGTCGCGCTGGCCTCTGGCGCAGCGGAGCGCCCGACCGTCTTCGTGGACGCGCCCTGGCAGGGCACCTGGTACATGGCCGGCGGCGGCAGCTACACCGCCCGCCTGCTGGCCGACGCGGGCGCGGATTACCTGTGGGCGGACGACGAGTCCAGCGGCAGCCAGGCGCTCGCCTTCGAGGCGGTGCTGGAGCGCGCCGCCGACGCCGATTTCTGGGTCAACGCGGGCGGCTTTTGGATGAGCAAGGCCGATATGCTGGCGACCGACGAGCGTTTCGCCGAGTTCGCTGCCGTGCAGAACGACAATGCCTGGAGCAACAACCTGTACCTGAACGACTTCGGCGGCAATTACTACTACGAGGGCGGCATCGCCCACCCGCACTGGATTCTGGCTGACCTGGTGGCTATCTTCCATCCGGAGCTGCTGCCCGATCACGAGATGGTATTCTATCGTCAGTTGAAGTGAGTGTGGAGTAGGGAGGCGAGAGGCCTCACCCCCTCAATCCCCCTCTCCAGCCGAGCTAGAGAGGGGGACTTGACCGCCGAGTGTGGCACGCTCCCCCTCTCTGGCTCTGCCGGGGAGGGGGCCAGGGGGAGGGGCGTTTTGCCCAGACAGCCTCCCCGCTCCCAAAGGAACGCACATGGCCGAGATCACGCTACGCCCCATCCCCCAGGCACCCACTGGCCCGGTTGCGCGCTCCGCCGACTGGCCGCGGCTGGGGGTGCGCCGCTTTGTGCTGCTGGGCCTGCTGCTGGCGCTGGCAGGAGTCTTCCTGCTCAGCCTGACGCTTGGCTCGGTGGAGATTCCGCTGCGCGACATCGCCAGGATTCTCGTCGGCGAGGAGCCGGCGCGCCAGACGTGGACGACGATTGTGCTCAAGTTCCGCCTGCCCAAAGCGATCACGGCGACGCTGGCCGGGGCGGCCCTGGCCGTCGCTGGCTTGCAGATGCAGACGCTCTTCCGCAACCCGCTGGCCGACCCGTTCGTGCTGGGCATCAACTCCGGGGCGAGCCTGGGCGTGGCCCTGGTCGTGCTGTCGGTGGGCGTGGCCGGCGTCTCGGCGACCTCGATGCTGGCCGGGCTGGGGCTGCTGGGCAACTTCGGGCTGACGCTGGCGGCCAGCCTGGGGGCGGGGCTGGTGCTGGGATTGATGCTGTTCGTCGCCCGGCGCGTGCCCAGCACGACGACCCTGCTGATCATGGGGCTGATGGTCGGCTACGCGACCGCTGCGCTGGTCAGCCTGTTGCTCTACTTCAGCATCGCCGAGCGCATCCAGGCGTACATCAACTGGACGTTCGGCAGCTTCGGCGGGGTGACGTGGAGCCAGCTTCACGCCCTGATTCCGGCGGTGCTGCTGGCCCTGGCCGTGGCGATGACCCTGGCCAAGCCGCTCAACGCGCTGCTGCTCGGCGAGACCTACGCCCAGACGATGGGCCTCAACGTGCGCCGCGCGCGCCTGGCGATCATCCTCAGCGCTGCTGTGCTGGCTGGCGCGGTGACCGCCTTCTGCGGGCCGATTGGCTTCCTGGGCATCGCTGTGCCGCACCTGGCGCGCAACCTGTTCCGCTCGTCCGATCACCGGCTGCTGCTGCCCGCCTGTGCGCTGCTGGGCGCGCTGCTGGCGCTCGTCGCCGACATCATCGCCCAGATGCCGGGCACGCAGACGGTGCTGCCGCTCAACGCAGTCACCGCGCTGATCGGCGCGCCGGTCGTCGCCTGGGTCATCCTGCGACGGGGCGGCGCGCGGCCCCCGGTTTCCGGCTAGGTGCCCGCTGGCTGATGATACCCGCTCCCGTCCTCACCGCCCGCGACCTGACCATCGGCTATGCCGCGCCGCGCCGCGCGCCGACCGTCGTCGCCGAGCGCCTGGCAGCGGCGCTCTACCCCGGCGAGCTGGTCTGCCTGGCCGGGCCGAACGGCGCGGGCAAGTCCACGCTGCTGCGCACGCTGGCCGGGATGCAGCCAGCGCTGGCCGGGGAAGTGCGGCTGGGCGGCGACCTGGTTGCCGCGCTGGAGCCGCGCGAGCGCGCCCGGCGGATGAGCGTCGTGCTGACCGACCGCGTCGAAGACGGGCACCTGACCGCCTACGCGCTGGCGGCGCTGGGCCGCCATCCCTACACCGACTGGACGGGACGGCTGAGCGCACACGATGAGGCGGTCGTCCGCTGGGCGATGGAAGCGGTGGGGGCCAGACCGCTCGCCGCGCGCCCGATCGGCGAACTGAGCGACGGCGAGCGCCAGAAGATCATGATCGCCCGCGCGCTGGCCCAGGAGCCGCTGGTCATGCTGCTCGACGAGCCGACGGCCTTCCTCGACCTGCCCAACCGCGTCGAGATCATGCGCGTGCTGCGCGCCCTGACCCGCCAGACCGGGCGGGCCATCCTCCTTTCGACCCACGACCTCGACCTGGCCCTGCGCAGCGCCGACCGGCTGTGGCTGCTGCCGAGCGGCGGGCCGCTGCACGACGGCGCGCCCGAAGACCTGGTGCTGAGCGGCGCGCTGGAAGCGACCTTCCACAGCGAGGGGATCGCCTTCGACCGGCAGACGGGGACATTCGCCATCGTCGCGGCGCGCACAGGCTGCGTGGCGCTGATCGGCGGGGGCGTGACCGCGCTGTGGACGCGCCGCGCGCTGGAGCGCGAGGGCTACCGCGTGGTGGGCGAGGGCGGCGAGGCGTTCGCCCGCGTCGAGGTGCTGGGCGAGGAAGAAAGCCCGCGCTGGCGCTGCACGGCGGGCGGCGTCAGCGGGCGAGTGCGACTCGCTGCGCGCGCTGATTGCGGCGTTGCGCGCGGCGCAGGGATAGGTGGAGCATACCGCAGAGGCGCGGAGAACGCGGAGAGAACAAGAACAGACTTCCGAAGTCTTCGGAGACTTCGGAAGTCTGTTTCCCGGTCTGTGCCCTCTGCTCTTTCATTACCCACATCTTTGCGCCTCTGCCCCCCCCCCCTTCCCCACCGGTGGGTATCTGTGGGTAACATGGGCGTCTCGCGATGAATCTCTCCCGCTACTCAACCGCCAGCAGTCCCGCGCCCGGCGCTGCCTCGACCGCGTAGACCGCGCTCTCGATGCCGGTCGCGTCCTGGTAGGCGGCGCGGACGTGCGCGCCGAACTCGTCCACACAGTCGCGCTCGACGAAAGCGACCAGACACCCGCCGAAGCCCGCGCCCGCCTGCCGCGCGCCGAGCACGCCGGGCGCGCAGCGCATGGCGGCGATCATCGCCTCCATCTGCGGCACGACGATCTCGTACAGGTCGCGCGCCCCGGCGAACGACTCCGCCGTCAGCGCGGCGATGCAGGGCACATCCTTCGCCGACAAAGCCCCGCCCAGGTCGAGCACGCGCTGATTTTCCTGGATGATGAAGCGGCTCCGCCGGTAGACCGTATCGTCGAGCACCGCGCGCCCTGTCTCAAGCTGCTCCAGCGTGGCGTCGCGCAGCGTCCGCACGCCGGGGGTGATCGCCGCCAGCGTCGCCGCTCCCGCCTCGCACTGGGCGCGCCGCTGCGGGTATTCTGAGCCGGTGAGGGCGCGTTTGTAGCGCGTGTCGCAGATGACGATGCGAATGTCCGGGTGAATGGGCGCGACGCTGTGCGTCAGGTGGCGGCAGTCGAGCAGCAGGACGTGCCCGGCCTGCCCCGCCGCCGACGTGTACTGGTCGAGGATGCCGCAGTTGACGCCGACGAAGGCGTTCTCCGCCCGCTGGCAGAGCACGGCCAGCCGCACCGCAGCGAGGCCCAGGTCGCCCAACTCGTTGAACAGCGTGGCCGTCGCCACTTCCAGCGCCGCCGACGAACTCAGCCCGCTGCCGAAGGGCACCGTGCTGTGCACCAGCCCGTCGAAGCCGCGCAGAGCGTAGCCCTCGTCCTGCAGCACCCTGGCCACGCCGCGCACGTAGTCCGTCCAGGGCACTGCTGCGCTGCGCTGAATGTCGTCCAGGCTGAAGGTCTCGCCGCCCTCAAGGTTGAGCGAGTGCACCGTCACCTGGCGGTCGGCGCGCGGGCGGGCAGCGATCCACGTCGTGCGGTCAATGGGCATGGTCAGCACATAGCCTTCGTTGTAATCGGTATGGCTGCCCATCAGGTCCACGCGGCCCGGTGCCTGCACCCAGAGGGTCGGCTCCCCGCCATACAGCGCCGCAAACGCCGTCCGCACGCGCGCGATCCGCTCGTCCATCTCGCTCAGCGCCATGCGTCTCCCTCCAATTCGGCAAAAGCGTCCAGCAGCGCCTCGACGTTTGCCGGGGGAATGTCCTGCATCATGCGGTGCGAGGGCGCAATGACCAGCCCCGTGCCGCCGGGGGCCAGGGCGCGCGCCGCCGCGAAAACTGCCGCGCGCACCTCCGCCGGGGAGCCGTGCGGCAGCACCGTCTGCGTCGAGACGCCGCCGTAATAGGCCAGCCGCTCGCCGAAGGTCGCCCGCAGCCAGCCGTGCTCGATCACCTCCGGCTGGACGGGGTTGAGCGCCGTCAGCCCGATCTCCACCAGGTCGGGCAGGATGGCGGCGATGTCGCCGTCGGAGTGCATCAGCACCGGCAGCCCGGCCTCGCGGGCCGGCGCAAACAGCCGCGCCAGGCGGGGCTTGATCAGCGCCCGCCACATGCGCGGCGAGAAGAGCGTGTGCTTCTGCGCGCCGTAGTCGTCGCCGAAATACACGCCGTCCACGCCCAGGGCGAGGAAGCGGTGGATCAGCGTTTCCTGGATGGCGGCGATGCGATCCAGCAGCTCCCCGGCGAAGTCCGGGTCGAGGGCCATATCGGCCAGGAATGTGTCGAAGCCGCGCAGGGTGTAGGCCCGCTCGAACAGGGCGAAGCCGAAGTTGGGGGCGACGAAGTGCTGGCCCGCGTCGGCGGCGATGGCCCGCTCAGCGTCGCGCAGCAGTTCGGGGGCGTGCGGATCGGGCCAGGGGAAGGCGTCCAGGTCTTTGTTCTCCGCCAGCGGGCTGTGGCGGATGAAGTAGCCTTCTTCCTGGGTGTCGAAGCCCGCGCCCCACCAGTCATAGGTAACTTTCCCGTCGTCGCTCAGGCGCGGGGTGTGGCTGATGTCCACGCGCAGCAGGTGGTTGCCCAGGCGATGGGGCAGTTCGGCGCGGGCAATGCCGAAGTGCGCGGCCAGCCGCTCGCCCACCGCGCCGGTGTAATTGATCTGTGTGGGCAGGCGGTCAAGCGGCTCGTAGCGCAACGCCCGCCGCATTCGTTCTTTGGGGGTGAGGGTCATGGGTGTGTCCTTCAGGGTGTGTTCGCCTTTGGTATAGGGGAGGGTTTCAAACCCTCCCCTACAAGCAAATGTCCATCCCGACCATCGGTTCGCGGGGCGCGGTCCGTAGGGGCGTATCGCGATACGCCCCTACGCAGAACCCTACAGGAAGCGCCCCGCTTCCCACAAGCGCCCCGCTACAGGTCGCGGTAGGCCGTCTCGCGGATGGTGTGGACCATCGCCCAGAAGTTCTCCAGCGGCGTGTCAAGCTGCACATGGTGGGTGGGGCCGATGATCAGCCCGCCGCCCCTGCCCAGCGTGCGCAGGCGCTGCAACACCTCGGCGCGCACGTCGTCCGGCGAGCCGTAGGGCAGGGTGTGCTGCTCGTCCATGCTGCCCCAGAAGCACAGCCGGTCGCCGAACTGCCGCTTGATCTCGGCGGGGTCCATGCTGGCCGGCTGGATGGGGTTGAGGATGTCCAGGCCGATCTCGATCAGCTCCGGGATGATGGGCAGCACGTTGCCGTCGGTGTGATAGGCGACCTTCACCGCCGGGTTGATCGCCTTTAGCTCGGCGATGAAATGGGCCATGCGCGGCTTGAGGAAGCGCCGCCAGTGGCGCGGCGAGATGAGCATGGCGCGCTGCGCGCCCACATCGTCGCCCGTCCAGATCATGTCCACGCCCATCCGCACCAGCTTCCTGGCGGCGGCCAGGTGATACTGGTAGGGAATCTCCAGGATGGCGTCGGCCAGGTCGGGGTCTTCGACGAAATCCACCAACATCTGTTGCAGGCCGCGCAGCGCCCAGGCCGTCTCGAAGATGGTCGTCACCGTCACACCGACGATCCAGTAATCGTCCTGGAACTCGCGCAGGACGCGCTCGGCCTCGGCATATAGCTCCGGGCGGTGCGGGTCGGGCGGCGTGTAGGAGAGGATCGCCTTGTCGTCGGCCAGCGGGTGCGAGACGATCTCGGTGTAGTGCCCGGTGCCGAACGGCGTCTCGTAGGGGTGAGAGTCCCAGCCGATGCCCCATTCGTCGGTGTACGCGCCCGGCTGCAGGTAGTACGAGTTGGCCCAGCCGACCGAGGTGAGCAGCATGTCTTCGCCCAGCGCCCGCTCCAGCTCGTAGGTGTTGCCGCCGCCGTGTGGGTTGTGAACGCCCTGGCCCTTCACCTGCAGGTCGGCGCGCAGGCGGTTGGCGAACTCCGGCGTGAAGCTGATCTGCATCGGGCAGCGGTCCGGCTCTTCGTGGCTCAGTGCAGCCAAAATGCGCTCGCGTGGTTTCATGAGGTAGCCTTTCTGGTTGGAAGTTGCCGGTGATCGGTTTTCAGTGATCGGTTGTCAGTGATCGGTTGTCAGTAGTCAGTGATCAGCAGGCGTGCGGAGCGCAGGCCCCGGGCAAGTGCATCGTGGCACGGGCGAACGGTCACGCAGAGACGCAACTGGCTGGTGGCGTTTTTGTAGAGGCGGGGTTGATGCAGATTAACGAATTGGCGCAGATACCACGCGCGGCTTGTAGGGGCGGGTTTCCAAACCCGCCCCTACAGGGGCGCCTTGATCGGCGGCGGGGGTCCGTAGGGGCGTATGGCCATACGCCCCTACGAAAACACGCATCAGCCGCCTGCGCCATCAAGCAGCAGGGTGTCCTGGCTGATTTCTTAAAGTGCACCATACCCGCCCCTGCCGACCCAACTCTCACATCGGGCGCGGCAGAGCAAAACCGACCGCTGCTACTGAAAACTGATCACCGACCACTGACCACTCGCTCAAAATACCCGCTTGCCGCCCCAGCGCGCGACGCGCTTGAGCAGGTCTAGCTCCTCTTCTTCGCTGTGCGTGGCCATCCATAGGAAGATGCCTTCCGGCTCGACGGCGGCCATGAAGTCGTCCAGCTCGCGCTGGTTGAGGTCTATGATGACCGGCGCGCGGGCCTGAATCTCCTTGATCAGCGGCACCCACTGCATGATCGGCTGGTCGTCGCCCACGCCCTGCACCCACTGGATGGCGTGCACGCCGGGCACGCTGAGGATCATGTCCAGGTGCCGGGCGACGCCCCTGCCGTCCACGTGAAAGACGTTGTGGGTCATTGTCTGCACTTCGCGCTGCAACACCGGCAGGCAGAAGCGCTCGAACAGGCGGGGCGAGATCAGCGAAGAGAAGTCGCAGCTAGGGATGTGCATCCGCCCGAAGGAGGGAATGCCCATCCAGCTCCCTGAGGGCTGTCCGGCGGCCTTGAGCATGGCGTCGAAGTGATCGTAGATGCGCTCGAAGTCGTCAATGGCGAGGTGGATCAGTTGGCGCGCCTCGTCGGGACTTTCGATCAGGTCTACGCAGAACTGCTGCGGGTCGCGCCAGGCGGCGGCGCAATCCACGCCGGGGTGCAGGTCGGTGTAGCCGATCAGCGCCTTGTCGCGCAGCCGCTCGAGGGCGCAGCGCGTGATTGCTTCGAGCCTGGTGAAGTATTCGTTGCCCAGGTCGAGCTTCAGGCGGGCCATGTCGTCCCACGTCCGCACGAAGGGCACCGACCACGAGGTGACCTCGCCGTATTCGAGCGTCGCGCCGTAGAACGCCGCGTAGACCTCCGGCCCCAGGTTCGGCCAGAAAATGGGGAATGTCTCGCCGTGAAAACGCTGCCCTTCGATGGACTTGAGGAACGTCTCGACCTGAAACTCAGCATCGAACCAGCGATCTTTGAGATTGTCGGAAGGATAAGCCTGGTTCGCCTGCTCGACAAACGCATTGTGGGCCACGAAGCGGATCGGCGGGCGGTCGAGCACCGCTCCCTCGAACCAGGCGTAGACCCGCTTCATGGCCGCTTCGAAGCCGGGCATCCCTTCCAGCTCAACCGTCCACCAGGCCTGCTGTGCTGCTGTCATTGTCCCGTCCTTGTCGGTCAAGATGTGTCCCTCAGAGGCCGCTTCCTGCCCTGGCTTCCCCCCATCCCCCCTTCCCCCCAGGAAGGAGAAGACGCACCCACTACCCCCCCTCCTTGTGGGGAGGGGTTTGGGGTGGGGGAGAACTTCCCAAATGATATTTAACGGGCAGGTAGCCCCACCAGGCCCCAGCGGGCAGGCGCGCATAGGCTCGCTTAGCTGATGCGCTTGCGCAGGATGGTGTGCATGGCGACCGACACGGTGATGATCAGGCCGTAGATCAGCTTGGTCCAATAACCGGTCAGGCCAATGGCGATAATGCCCGGTTGGATGGCGCCGATGATGAAGCAGCCGACGAACGTGCCCAGGATGGTGCCCGTGCCGCCGAAGACCGACGTGCCACCCAGAAAGACGGCGGCCAGCGTGTTCATCAGGTAGCCTTCGCCCAGGTTCGGCCAGAAGTACCACACGTCCACGCTCTGGAGGATGCCACCGAAGGCGGCGGCCAGCCCCACCAGCGCGAAGAGCAACATGCGCGTCCGCTCGACGTTGATGCCCATCAGGCGGGCGCTGTTCTCGTTGTCGCCGATCAGGTAGACGTGCGCGCCGAATTTGTGGCGGTTGAGCAGCATCCAGACGGCGATGCCGATCAGCAGCATCCAGATCACCTGGGCGGGCCAATAGCCGTTGATCTTGCCCACCAGGCTGTCGCGCAGGATGGTGCCCCTGGTCAGCACCAGGGACTCGCCCTGCCCGCCGCGAATCACCTCGACGACGCCGCGCCAGAAGAACTGCGTGCCGATGGTGGCGATGAGCGCCGGGATGCCCAGCCGGACAATGATGATGCCGTTGAGCAGCCCCACCAGGAAACCGACCGCCAGGCAGCCGGCGAAGGCCACGCCCAGGCTGCCGGTCCAGTCGTACACCTGCCAGAAGGCGACCATGCCCACAGCCATGATCGAAATGAACGACAGATCAATGTCACCGGCGATGATGACCATCGTCAGGGGCAGGGCGATGACGCCCCAGTAGGGCACGGAGGTCATCAGGGCGCGGTAAATGTCGGGCTTGAGAAAGGTGGTGGGCGCGCCAGCAATAAACAGCAGCCACAGCCCAAACAGGACGCCGATAATGCCAAATTGCAGCCCATTCTTGCGAATGTGCTGGGTCGCGCGCGCCGCCGACAGACGGCTCTGGCTTGGAGTTTCTACGCCTGCGGTCATGCAGAACCCTTCCTTAACTTAAGAGGTGCCTAGAGAATGTGTCTTGGCCAACGGCTCAGTCCAGGCTGCCGGTCTGCGCCACCCGGTACATCTTTTCCATCAGGTCGTCCAACGTGATGTCCCTGGTCAGGAATTCCCCGGCCACGCGCCCGCGATCCAGCACCACCACGCGGTCAGCCACCGAATACACGTGGAAGACATTGTGATCAATGAAAATGGCCGATTTGCCGGCGCTCTTGATGCCGCGCACGAAGTCAATCAGCTTGCGCGTCTCCTGCAGCGAAAGGCCCATTGTCGGCTCGTCGAGGATGACCAGCTCGGCGTGGAAATAGAGCGCCCGCGTGATGGCCACGCCCTGCTTCTCGCCGCCGGAGAAGGTCTTGATCACCGCGTCGGGGTTCACCGCCGAAGAGGTGTATTCCATCGCTTCGACCATCAGGCGGTGCGTCTCGCGCTTCATCTTGCTGATGTCGAGAATGCCCAGGCGGTTGGAAAGCTCGCGGCCCAGGAAGATGTTGCGCCACAGCGTCTGCAGGTCGGCCAGCGCGCGCTCCTGGTAAACCGTCTCCACGCCCAATGAGCGCGCCTTAGGCACGGTCAGGCTTTCTACTTTTTTACCGTGAAAGTGAATCTCGCCGCGGTCGGGCCGGTGATAGCCGGTGATGATCTTGATCAGGGTGGACTTGCCCGCGCCGTTGTCGCCCAGCAAGCCGACGATCTCGTTCTGGCAAACGCGGAAATCTATGTCGGTCAGCGACTGCACCTCGCCAAACGACTTGCAGATGCCACGCATTTCGAGGATGTTGCCCATTGAGCGTTCCCTTTCAAGCCAGAGGAGCAAGCGACGCGGGAGTGTGAGACGCCCTCCCAGCCAGAGACTCGTCGGCTGGCTGCGGGGCTGCGGACACTTCAGGCGGGCCGCTTGCTCCTCAGGGATGCCAGGCTGTCTTGGGGGCGAGTGGCACACTCACCCCCAGGTCAGCAACCAGATCAGATTAGCGGATCACGTCCTCGACCAGCCCGGCCAGCAGCTCGACGTTGTCGGCGCTGGCGAAACCAGAGCCAGTATCGATGTGCAGACCAGCGAAGGCGAACTTCTCGGTCAGGCAGATCTGCAGGATGGGCAGATAGCCTTGCAGCCACTGCTGCTGGTCAATGACCAGGTCGGTGAAGCCGCTGCGGATGGCCTCGATGGTGGCCGGCGACAGGTCGAAGCCCGCACCGTAGATGTCATCCGGCCCCTTGCCTGCGCCTTCCAGGTACGATTGCAGCGTCGCCGTCAGGCCACCGTGATCGGTGACCACGACCTTGACATCGGGGTTGGCCGAGACATAGCCGACAAAGCTGGGGATGCCCGCAGCCGGCTCAGCGTTGGTGGCGTCGTCAATCTCCAGATAATCCACCTCCAGGCCTGCTGCCTCAAACGCATCAATGACACCCTGTGTGCGTATGCCGCGCCCAGGGTCAGAGAGCAACCCCCAAACCATCACTCTGTCGCCTGCTTGCACGCCACTGCGCCTGACCGCTTCGTTACCCAGGTCAAACCCAGCCTTGTAGTTAGATGCGCCAACATAGCCGAAGCCAACGCCCCCGTACTTCTCCTGAAGGGGAGGCAGTTCCACGTTCTGGCTGGTGACGATGATGCCCTTGGCCTCGGCCTCATCCACCAGCGGCGCGAAGGCCTCTGAGCCTGGGTGACCCATGATGGCGATGCCATCCGGGTTCATGGCCATCGCTTCGGCGAACTGCTGGATCATCGTCTGTGGATTCCAATCCGACCAGACGTAATCCACATCAGCGCCCAGGTCGCTGGCCGCCTGGAGCGCGCCGTTGTAGACGTTCACGGCGAAGACGCCGCCCGCTGGCCCGCCGGGGAAGAAGACGATCTTGACCCCACTGCACCACTTCTCTTGGGGGCCATCGGAGCCTTGTCCATAGGCCACAGTCGGCAGTGCCAGCGCCAGCACAAGAACAAGAGCCACAACAAGTCCCGCTTTTCTCAGCATTTTTCGGTCCTCCTTAGTAGGTAAACAATGCGGGTGATTCTTGCTGGAAGCGATCCCACCGGAGGGGGCGCTTCCTGCTAAAAGACGTGGCTCGACGGGGGTGCCATTTCCCGCGAGACCTGGCGTCCTCTTGCACACCTTAAGCTTATGCTTGCTGGCAGAGCTTGTCAATGACTGCCCAGCCAGCCCGCAAGGGCGGGGCGGCGCGCGCTCGACCCTACACCCTAAGCCGCTGTTAGCGCAAACATACTCCCAGTATATGCTACTCTGCTTTGCCGAGTCAAGCGGTTCGGCCAGGGGCGGGTTTTGAAGCCTGCCCGCGCAGCGAACCGCCGCGCCCCACATCCAGTATACACCCTCCCGGGATTCGCAGGGGCGTAGGGCCAGGTGCCCCTGCGCGATCCGGCGGCCCCTCAGTCAGAGACTTCCGCAGTCTTGCAAGACTGCGGAAGTCTGAATCACACCGCAGACGAGAGGCGCGCCGCGCTCTGCTTGACCTGCGCCTTTGTCCCGTGATATGATGTTAGCGCTAGCAGAATGATTCTGGAGACTGGGGGCAGCATGGCGGAGCTAGACTCAAAGCGCGTGACCCTGGATGATGTTGCCCGGGCGGTGGGCGTGTCATCGCAAACGGTGTCGCGCGTCGTCAACGGCCATCCCTACGTCTCCGACGACACGCGCCGCCGCGTCCAGGATGCGATCCGCAGGCTGGGCTACCGCCCCAACCGGGCTGCGCGCAGCCTGGCCACCCAACGCACGTGCATGTTGGGCATTGTCACCTTCGGCATTGATCACTATGGCCCGGCGCAGATGGTGACTCACGTGGAGCAGACAGCCAGGGGGCGCGGCTATGGCGTCACGCTCTCGACCATCCGGGCGCTGACCCCGCACGAGATTCGCGCCGCGATAGACGCTTTGGGCGGCAGCGTGGTGGACGGCCTGGTGCTGATCACGCCGGTGACCGGGCTGAGCGCAGCCGACATGGTGGCGCTATGCGGTCACATTCCCTTTGTCCAGATTGACACAGAGCTAGGCGCGAAGGTGCCGTCGGTTGTCATTGATCAGCGCTTCGGCAGCCGCCTGGTCACCCAATACCTGATTGACCTGGGCCACTGCGCGCTGTGCGAGATCAGCGGGCCGCTCAACTGGTTCGGGGCGCAGGCGCGCCACGAAAGCTGGCTCAAGACCCTGCTCCAGGCCGGGCTGACGCCTGGCCCGTCTGTCGAAGGGGACTGGACGGCAGAGGGCGGTTTTTGTGCCGCCAACCGTCTCTTGGACGAGGGGGCTGTCTTCAGCGGCCTGGTGGTCGGCAACGATCAGATGGCCCTGGGGGCCATTCGCGCGCTGCGCGGGCGCGGGCTGCGCGTGCCGGAGGATGTGTCGGTGGTGGGGTTCGACGACATCCCCGAAGCCGCGTACTTCGAGCCGCCGCTGACCACCGTCTGCCAGAACTTCGCGGCGCTGGGCGAGCAGAGCGTCGAATACCTGGTGGCGCTCATTGACAACCCGCTCACGCCGGTTCACCAGCGCGTGCTGCACCCCCAGTTAGTCGAGCGGCAGAGCGCCTGCTCGCCGCGCCAGGGGGTGCGGGCTGTCGCGGTCAAGGGCGCATAAACTGTAGCGAGCGCACGGATCAAGGGTCTTTTCGGCAAAGGATTTTTGATCATGAATTGTTCTTTGCGGCGAACGACTGCGCCAGTTGTTTCTGTGTTTCTCCTCGCCGGCATCGCTCGCCAGGTCGGTGCGCGATGAGTCTGCTGGGCATTGACATCGGCACGACCGGCTGCAAGCTGCTCGTCCTGGCCACTGATGGACAGATCATCGCCACCGCCGCCCGCGAATACGACACGCTGCGCCCGCAGCCGGGCTGGGCCGAGCTGGACAGCGCGCATGTCTGGGCGCTGATCGGCGACGCCATCCGCGAGGTCGCGGCGCAGACGGCCCGCGATCCCATCACCGCCATTTGCGCTGCCTCGATGGGCGAGGCCATGACCCCCGTCTCGGCGGAGCGCGAGATTCTCGGCAACTGTATCCTGGGCTTCGACACGCGCGGCGCTGAGACGCTGGATAAACTGGCCGCGCTCGACCCGTCCGCCTTCTTCGCGCGCAGCGGCAACGCGCCCGCCGCCATCTATGGCGGCCCCAAGCTGATCTGGCTGCGCGATCATCGCCCGGAGCTTTTTGAGAGGACATTCAAGTTCCTTTCGTGGGCGGACCTGGCCATGTACCTGCTGGGCGGCGAGCCGATCACCGACTTCGGGCTGGCCAACCGCTCGCTGTTCCTGGATGTGGGGGCAGAGGCGTGGTCGGGCGAGACGCTGGCCCTGGTGGGGATGCCCGCCGACAAGCTGCCCGCCCTGGCCCGCCCCGGCACGCCGGTGGGCACAGTGTCGCCCAGGGTGGCCGCCGACCTGGGCCTGCCGCCCGGCGCGACCCTCGTCGTCGGCACGCACGATCAGTGCGCCAACGCCCTGGGCGCGGGCGCTGTTCGCCCCGGCATGGCCGCCTACGGCCTGGGCACCTACGTCTGCATCACGCCCGTTTATGACACCATCCCGCCCGCCGCGCCGATGATCGCCGCCGGGCTGAACGTCGAGCACCACACGGTGCCGGGCCTCTTCGTCAGCTTCTACTACAACCTGACCGGCGGCGCGCTGCTCAAGTGGTTCCGCGACACTTTCGCCCCGCTGGAGCACGCGGCGGCGAGGGCGCGCGGCGAGGACGTGTACGATCTGCTGCTGGCCGAGATGCCCGCCGGGCCGACCGGCCTGCTGGTGCTGCCCCATTTCGCGCCGACCGGCCCGCCCGCCTACGACCCGCACCCCTACGGGCTGATCGCCGGGCTGACGCTGGCCACGTCGCGCGGCGAGTTCATCAGGGGGCTGCTGGAGGGCGTGACGTATTACTTCCGCGAGGGGCTGGATCACCTGGCGGCGGCGGGCATCACCATCGAGGAATATCGCGTCACCGGCGGCGGGGCGCGCTCGAACGCCTGGCTGCAGATCAAAGCGGACATCATGGGCAAGCCGCTGGCCCGCCCGCGCATCACCGAGGCGGGCGCGCTGGGCGCGGCCATCCTGGCCGGGATGGGCGCGGGCGTCTTCAGCAGCACGGACGAGGCGGTGAGCGCCCTGGTGCAGGTCGAGCGCGTCTTCACGCCCGACGCCGGCCGCCATCGCCAGTACGAAGACCGGTTCGCCCTTTACGGGCAGTTGTATCCATTCAGCCGGACGCTGCGCGACGCAGCCCCGGCATCGGGGGCGTGAGTGGTGGGCAGCGTGGGGTGGCTCTTCACTTTGCCTCACCCCCGCTCGGTCCCCAGACGAGGGCCTTGCCGCCCCCTCTCCATTCACGCACTTTAAGAAATAATCCAGGGTACCTTGCTGCTCGATGGCGCGGGCGACTGGTGGCGCGCTCCCGTAGGGGCGGGTTTGCAAACCCGCCCCTACAAGGGCGCAGCAGAGCAGCGCCCCTACGTGCCGTGTGTGGCGTCGGCGCTAATTTGTTAATCTGCATACTATGGAGAGGGGGCAAGCCGAGCGCAGCGAGGTTGGGGGTAAGGTCAAGACAAATGTGGCAAGCGCAATCTCGCCAGAGGCCGGGAGTTCTTATCTGTTGCCTTTAAGGAGCGGAACCCTCTATGGCAAACGACACATACGCGATTGGCGTGGACTTTGGGACGGAGTCCGGGCGCGCGGTGATCGTGCGCGTCCGCGATGGCGCGGAGCTGGGCAGCGCTGTCTACCACTACCCGGATGGCGTCATTGACGTTCGGCTGCCCTCCAGCGGCGAGCGGCTGCCCCCGGAATGGGCGCTGCAAAACCCGGACGACTACATCGGCGTCTTCAAGCAGGCGGTGCCGGCGGCGCTCAAGGCCAGCGGCATAGACGCGGCGGACGTGATCGGCCTCGGCATTGACTTCACGTCCTGCACGATGATGCCCACCCTGGCCAATGGCACGCCGCTGTGCCGCCTGGCGCAGTGGCGCGATAACCCGCACGCCTGGGTCAAGCTGTGGAAGCATCACGCCGCCCAGCCCGAAGCCGACCAGATCAACGAGACGGCACAGGCAATGGGCGAAAGCTGGCTGGCCCGCTACGGCGGCAAGATTTCGTCGGAGTGGTTCTTCAGCAAAGTCCTGCAAATCCTCGACGAAGCGCCGGAGGTCTACCGCGCCGCCGACCGGCTGATCGAGGCGGCGGACTGGGTGATCTGGCAGCTTTGCGGCGTGGAGACGCGCAACACCTGCACAGCGGGCTACAAGGCCATTTACCAGGACGGCAAATTCCCGGACAAGAAGTACTTCGCGGCGCTGCACCCAGACCTGGCCGACGTGATCGAGACCAAGATGAAGAAGGAGCTGATCCCCCTGGGCGGGCGCGCCGGCGGCCTGACCGAAGAAGCCGCCGCCTGGATGGGCCTGAGGCCGGGCATCGCTGTGGCCGTGGCCAACGTGGACGCGCACGTGACCGTGCCCGCCGCCCAGGTGACCGAGCCGGGGCGCATGGTCATGATCATGGGCACGAGCATCTGCCACATGGTGCTCAGCGAAACGGTGCACGAAGTGCCCGGCATGTGCGGCGTGGTGGACGGCGGGATCATCCCCGGCCTGTACGGCTACGAGGCCGGGCAGAGCGGCGTGGGCGACATCTTCGCCTGGTTCGTGGACAACGCCGTGCCGCCCGAATATCACGAGGCGGCCAAAGCGCAGGACATGGACCTGCACGCCTACCTGGAGGCCGAAGCCGCCCGGCAGGAGCCTGGCGAGCACGGCCTGCTGGCGCTCGACTGGTGGAACGGCAACCGCTCGGTGCTGGTGGATGTAGACCTGAGCGGCCTGCTGATCGGGGCCACGCTGGGCACGCGCGCCCCGGACATCTACCGCGCGCTGATCGAAGCGACGGCCTTCGGCACGCGGGTGATCATCGAGGCGTTCGAGAGCAGCGGCGTGCCGATCACAGAGCTGGTGGCAGCGGGCGGCCTGCCGGAGAAGAACAAGCTGCTCATGCAAATCTACTCCGACGTGACAGGCCGCGAGTTCCGCATCATCGGCAGCGCGCAGGGGCCGGCGCTGGGCAGCGCCATGCACGCGGCGGTCGCGGCGGGGGCCTACCCGGACATCCAGGCGGCGGCCAAAGCGATGGGCAAGCTCAAGGATGAGGTCTTCAAGCCCATCGCCGCGCACCAGGCGGTCTATGACCAACTGTTCGCTGAGTACGTCACGCTGTACGATTACTTCGGGCGCGGCCAGAACGACGTGATGAAGCGCCTGCGCCAGATGCGCAACCAGGCGAGAGGACTCGACTGATGCTCGAACAACTGCGCAAAGTCGTCGCCGACCTGCACGCCGAGCTGCCGCGCAACAACCTGGTCACCTGGACGAGCGGCAACATCAGCGGGCGGGACGCGGCGACGGGCCACGTGGTGATCAAGCCCAGCGGCCTCACCTTCGACGAGCTGGGGCCGGAGAACATGGTCGTGGTGGACGCCGACGCGCGCGTGGTCGAAGGCGACCACAAGCCCTCGTCGGACACGGCCACGCACTGCGCCATCTACCGCGCCATGCCCCAGGTCGGCGGGATCGTGCACACCCACAGCCCCTACGCCACCGCCTGGGCCGCGCTGGGCCGCGACATCCCCTGCGTGCTGACGGCGATGGCCGACGAGTTCGGCGGAGTGATTCCCTGTGGCGGCTTCGCCCTGATCGGCGGCGAGGAGATCGGGCGCGAGGTGGTGCGCGTGCTGCGCGAGGGGCCGAACCCGCATTCACCGGCGGTGATCATGCAGAATCACGGCGTGTTCACCATCGGGCCGACGCCCAGGGCGGCGGTCAAGGCGGCGGTGATGTGCGAAGACGTGGCGCGCACCGTCTTCCTGGCCTGCCAACTGGGCGAGCCGATCCCGATCGCGCCGGAGGACATCGCCCGGCTGCACGAGCGCTATACGACGGTCTATGGGCAGTAGAACCGACCTCACCCCCGTTTCGCTTCGCTCAACTTCCCCCTCTCCGTCAACGGAGAGGGGGCCAGGGGGTGAGGTTGCGAGCGAAGGAGAATGAACCAACAAGTGGCTGAGCCTATCTATCACGAGGGAGAATCATGAAGAAAGAAATCACCTTAGGGCTAATTGTCGGCAACCGGGGATTCTTCCCCAGCCATCTGTGCCAGTCCGGGCGCGAGACGGTGCTGAAGGTGCTCGCCGAGGAGGGCATCAAGGTCATCGCGCTCGGCCCGCAAGATACCGAATACGGCAGCGTGGAGAGCCTGGCTGAAGCGCACAAGTGCGCCGACCTGTTCCGCGCGCACCGTGACGAGATTGACGGCGTGCTGGTCACGCTGCCCAACTTCGGCGACGAGCGCGGCACCTCCAACACGCTGCGCTTCGCCGACCTGGGCGTGCCGGTGCTCATTCACGCTTTCCCGGACGATCCGACCAAGATGGACCTGCAATGGCGGCGCGACAGCTTCTGCGGCAAGATGTCGCTGTGCAACAACCTGCGCCAGTACGGCATCCCCTTCAGCCTGACGGCGCTGCACACCGTTGACCCCGAATCCGACAGCTTCCGCGCCGACCTGCGCAAGTTTGCGGCGGTGTGCCGCGTGGCGCGCGGGATGCGCCGCGCCCGCTTCGGGATGCTCGGCGCGCGCCCGGTGGCCTTCAACACGGTGCGCTTCAGCGAGAAGCTGTTCGAGCACGCCGGCATCAGCGTCGAGACGCTCGACCTGTCCGAAGCCTACGGGCGCATCGCCCGCCTGGCCGACGAGGATGCGCGCGTGACGGCCAAGCGCGACGCGATCAAAGCCTACGCCAGCATCGCCAGGATTCCGCCGGTCGCGCTGAACAAGATCGCCAAGCTGGGCGTGGTGATGGACGAGTGGATCGCCGCTGGTGAGTACGACGCAACGGCTGTCCAGTGCTGGACGAGTATGCAGGAGTTCTTCGGCGTGGTGCCCTGCACGCTGATGAGTATGCTCAGCGAGGGGCTGATGCCCTCCGCCTGCGAGACGGACATCGCCGGGACCGCCGCCATGTACGCCATGGCCCTCGCCTCCGGCCAGCCGAGCGCGCTGGTGGACTGGAACAACAACTATGGCGACGACCCGGACAAGGGCGTGGTCTTTCACTGTTCCAACTTCCCCAAGAGCGTCTTCGTGGACGATGTCCAGGTCATCAACTACCAGGACATCATCGCCGGCACAGTGGGCATGGACAACACCTGGGGCACGCTGCAGGGGCGCGTCAAGGCGGCGCCGTTCACCTACCTGCGCATCAGCACCGACGACCTGAGCGGCAAGATCGTCGCCTATGTGGGCGAGGGCGAGTTCACCACCGACCCGATCAGCACCTTCGGCGGGCACGGCGTGGTGCGCGTGCCCAACTACCAGAAGCTGCTGGCTTACATCTGCGAGAACGGCTACGAGCATCATGTCGCCGTCAACCAGACGCTGGTCGCCGACGCCGTCTACGAGGCGCTGACCAGGTACCTCGGCTGGGGCGTGTACTACCACAAGGGGTGAGACGACTTCCGAAGTCTGCGCAGGATTCGGAAGTCTCGTTGTTCACCTCACCCCCTCAATCCCCCTCTCCAGCCCGGCTAGAGAGGGGGACTTGGATCGCTGGACGCGGCACTTTCCCCCTCCCTGGCTTGGCCGGCTGAGGGGGCGACAGGTTGTTCGTGGACCCCGCTCTGCGCCTGGGACGGGATTCTCCAAAGCGCGAAGGCCGGTGCGATCAGACTTCCGAAGTTTCCGAAAACTTCGGAAGTCTTGTTCTTGCCCTTCCGGGCCGAGGCAGGCCTGTCCGCTCACCAATCTTCGTCGAAGCCGGTGAAACCTTCCGGCAGGTTGTCCAGGCCGGGTGGGGGCGGGTCGCCAGCCCACTCCACCCTGGCGGGGATGGTGACGGTCGCCACCGCTGCGCCCGTCCCGGCCAGGCGCGGGCCGCGCTGTCGCACGTCCTGAAACAGCGCGCGCCCGTACATCGCCACTGCTCCGACGCCCGCCAGCGCCGTGATCAGCTCGATGATCAGCCCCAGGGCGGGCACGGGCATGTTGGTCAGCAGGGCGTAGAGCACCGCCCCCAATATCAGCATCCCCACCCACCGGCGGAAGTTGCCCTGCCCGGCGATGCGCAGGATGTAGCGATAGACAAGCTGTCCGATCGTGTAGCTGACCACGACGCGCCCCATGAAGAACAGCAGAAAGCTGAAGCCGCCGACCATGCCGCCTGTCACCAGCAGCACGCCAACGCCGACCATGATTGTCAGCGAATTGAGCTTGATCACAGAGAGCAACAGCACCACGATCAGGCCGAGCACCAGCACGATAATGACCAGCGGGATGGACAGCATGAACGTCGCCAGGCCCCAGCCCACCGCCGGGATCGTCCGCCGCCGCACCTGCACGGCAGGGTGGCGCACCACGTTGGGCACCAGGCGCAGCGCTACTGCGCCCAGGATCACCAGCGAGAGCACGTCGCGCAGGGATGTGACGGCGTATTCGCGCATGAGTTGAGCGGCATCGTCCGGCTGGGCTACCCTGGTGATGTCCGGCTGGCCGCCAACGCGCTCGAAGCGCACGCGCCCCTGCACCGTCCCCTGCGCGATCTCCGCCTGTGTCACGGAGCGGTACGACACGTCGCGCTCGATCAGCGCGCCCGGCAGGATGGTCAGCCCCGGATTCTCAAAAGACAGATCGTAGAATGGCAGGTCGGGCACGTCGGCGCTGCGCCGCGAGTCGCCCACCTCTGCATCCACGCGCCCGACAACCACCCCCTCGATGATCAGCGCCTCGCCACCGAAATCAATATCGCCGCCGACCGTCCCGGCGACGAGCGCCTGGTAACCGTACACCAGCAGATCGCCGGGCAATACGGCATTCGCCCGCAGCTCAACATTGAGCGCCACCGCCACCAGGTCAATGCGCGAGTCGGTGAAGCGCGCCGTGTCGGTGACGATCACGGTCAGCCCGGCGAAGTGCATGTCGTCGCCGACGGTGCCCTCCACCAGCAGCCTGCCGCCCCCCACCCACAGGTCGCCGGTGACTTTGCTGCCGCGATGCAGCGTCACCTCGGCGGCCAGGCCAACCAGGTCGCCGTCTATGGTGCCGTACACGTCGAGCAGGCGGCAGAAGAAGTAGAAGTCCTCAACGATGTGCTCGTCCTGCCCCACCACACAGCGGTCGCCGCGCATTCCGTCCGACGCCTCGACCTGCCCGGCCAGGCCGAGCAGCGCGAGCAGGACGAGCAGCACGATTTTTCGTTTGCGACCGGCCTTCATTCGCATCACGTGTCAGTCCAGATGATAGGAGAGCCTGCGCCGGCTATTGTACCAGCCCGCCCGCGCGGACAAAAAACGCCCTGCCCTGACGCCCCATTGCCGGGCGTCTTTGGATTTCAGGGCAAAACAACACCAGAAGGTCTTGCCCCAAACGCCAGGTGCGCCTACGCGGCCCCCCTCACGGCAAGCCAATCGCGCCGAGATAGCGCTTGTCGGAGGCGCGGATCAGCTCGCCGGTTGTCAGGTCGAGCTTGAACGTGCTGCCCGCCTCTGCGTCCGTCAGCAGCAGGGCGCTGTCGCCATCCATGAAGGCCAGCGCGCGATAGCGCACCGTCTCCGACGAGCGGGCCAGCCGCTGCCGCCGGCCTACTGCGTCCACCACGATCAGCGCATAGGGCGGGCCATCGCCGGTCGCGGCGCTGTAGGCGGCCAGCGTTCCCGTCTCGTTGAGGATCAGATCGCCAGCCAGGCGGTAGGGCAGGTTCGGGGCGGGCACCAGCGTCTCCGCGCCAGTGGGCACGTCCCACACGCGCAGCGCGAACGGCCCGCGCCCCTCCGCCGCTTCCAGGCGGCTCACCGTGCGCCCGTCCGGTGCTGCCGCCGCCGCGCACGGGCAGATTGGCTCGCCCGCCAGCGTCACGAAACGCTCCTCCTCGATTCGGTATACGCTGAGGTATTCATAGACCTCGAAGGGCGCGTCGGACAGGGACTCCAGGGGATGCGCCGCGTCATAGACAAGCTGCGTCATGCCGTTGGACAGGGCCAGGGGCAGCAACATTTTTCCGGCTCCCGGCGTGGAAATGGGCAGTTGGCGCAGCCCGCTCCCATCCGCCTGGGCGACAAACAGCGCCGACACGCCGCCCGCGCTCACCTCCACCCAGGCGATGGCGCTCCCATCGGGCGAGGCCGCCCAGCGAATCTGCTCGATGCCGGTGCTGCGCCGGATGAAGGGGTGCGGTTCCAGCGTGCCGCGCGCGTTGGCGCGCATGATCGCGCCGGTGCGCGCTTTCTCATAGATCACATAGTCGCCGACCAGGGCGAAGTGTCGCCCGCTCTCGACATTGACGACCGTGCTCAGGCCGCTCAGCGCGTCCAGAAAGTAGAGGCGCGTCAGGCCGGTCTCGGCGTCCTCGCCCACGAACACGTCAACACGCCCGGCGGGGCCTTGCCGCGCTGCGACCGGGGCGGCAGCGCCCCACACGGCTGTCATGAGCACGAGCAGGGCGAGGACAGTCCACCGCCTACGCATGGCCATCCTCCCCGGCGAGCGCCGCCACGACCTGCGGCAGCACCACGCCCGCCGGCCCGGCCAGGAACCAGTCGGCCAGGCGGGTGATCGGCGTCCGGCTGGGGTTGACCTCGATGATCGTCGCGCCGTGCTCGCGGGCGAGGAAGGGCAGGCTGGCGACCGGCTGCACCACGCCGGACGTGCCCACGACGAGCAGCACATCGGCGGCGCGGGCCAGGGCAAACGCGCGGTTAATGGCATCTGGGGGTAGCGTCTCCTC
The DNA here is from genome assembly GCA_027494015.1 of Anaerolineae bacterium. Next base: position 58,015 of record JAOSJP010000006.1, on the reverse strand, counting down.
GAACCAGACGACCGCCGGGCGCACATACGCGCCGCAGTGCGGGCAGCGCGGCGGCCCGGCCTCGGCGTCCCAGTCCAGCGCGCTGATGTCAACGAGCGTCGGGTCGCCCTGGCAGTTGGCGAAACACTTGTTGAGGTGAATGTCGCCGTGCACGGGGATGACATCGCTGCTGCCCGCCTGAGCGTGCAGCCCGTCAATGTTCTGGGTGATCACGACCACGCGCGGCAGGTGACGCTCCAGGGCGGCAATCGCCAGATGGCCAGGGTTGGGCCGCGCCTGGGCGATGAGCGGCCGCCGGTACTGGTACCAGTCCCAGACCAGCCTGGGGTCGCGGCGGAAGCCGCGCGGAGTCGCCAGGAGCGCCGGGTCGTACTGCGCCCACAGGCCGTCCAGCGCATCGCGGAAAGTGGGGATGCCGCTCTCTTTGGAAACACCCGCGCCGGTCAGCACGACCAGGCAGCGGCTCGCGCGCAGCACGTCCGCCACCGCGCGCACCCGTTCGGGCGAAATGCCCCCGGCCCGCACTCGATCGTCCACCGCACGCTCCCTGGTTGTTGGTTATTGGTTGTTGGTTATTGGTTTTCAGTCATCAGTCGTCAGGAGACAATGGTTGTGACTCAAGACACAGCCCACCCCCGATTGTGCCGTCAGGCGGCCCATCACGCAAACCGGCAAACGTGAAAACTATCTAAATTCCGGCAGGAAGGGCACAAAGTCCGCCATAACCATGCTAAACTTAATGACGGCAGAAATTCCCCTGGCAGCGCGGCCCGATGGTGGCAGTGCGTCTGTTGTCTACGCTTGCCAGGCGACCGCGCCACGGCAGGCCGCGCCCGCCTCTCACACACTGGACACGATTCGCAATGGGTGAGATCAATCCCAACACCGACCGTCTCATTCTGACACAGGACGCTTACGCCACCGACACGCACCTGGCAGTGCGGATGCGCACTCACGAGCTGTACAGCCAGCCGCAGATAGACTACCCGCGCTGGGTTGTGGACACGATTGGCTGGCCCCGCGACGCCTGGGTGCTGGATGTCGGCGCCGGGCCGGGTGCCTACAGCGACCTGGTGTGCGAGCGCATTTCGGATGGTCTGTATCTCGCTGGCGATCTTTCGTTGGGCATGGCGCGGCGAGCAAGCGCGGAGGGCGTCCCCGCCCTGAACCTGGATGTGCAGCACCTGCCCTTCGCCGCTGCCACCTTTGACGTGGTGCTGGCCAATCACATGCTGTACCATGTCCCGGACATCACGCATGCCCTGCGCGAGCTACAGCGCGTGCTCAAGCCCAGCGGGTTGCTGGTCGCCGCCACCAACAGCGCCGCGACCATGCCAGAACTGGAGACGCTGGCCCGGCGCGCCTGCACGCTGCTGGGCTATCCCCGCCAGGAATTCATCCCCACCCACCAGAATTTCACGCTGGAGAACGGTCCGGTACAGGCTGCCCGCTTCTTCCGCGCCGTCGCTCGCTACGATCTGCCCAGCGCGCTGCACTTCCCCGATGTCGAGCCGGTGATGGACTACCTCAACAGTATGCAGGCCATCCGCGCGCCGCAGCTTCCTCCCGGCGTGACCTGGGACGAGTTCATGAACGTGATGGAGAAACAGATCGCCCGCCTCATCCGGCACTACGGCGAGCTTCAGGTGCAGAAGCTGGCCGGCGTGATCGTCGCCACGAACGGGGGGGGCTTCGCCAGCGGGTACCTGCACGGCCTGAACGGGCGGGCGCGCGCTGCGGCCAGGGCCTAGGACTCGTCTCCGAGTGGATCGTCGGAGGGCGCGAAGCCGTGCCGCCCATAGAGCGGCACGAACATCACCGGGATCAATGCTTCAACGCGCCACGCCTCTTCATTGCGCCGCACCCGCTGGAGCATCTGCTGAAAGCGGTCGCCGACGGGGATGACCATGCGCCCGCCATTGGCAAGCTGCGTGCGCAGCGGGCCGGGGATGGCCGGAGCCGCCGCCGTGACGATGATCGCGTCGAAGGGGGCCTGGTCGGGCAGCCCCTGGCTGCCATCGCCGATGTAGACCTCCATGTTGTGATAGCCGAGATGGGTCAAGGCAGCGCTTGCCCGCTCGCCCAGCGCCGGGTAGCGCTCCAGCGAATAGACGAAGCGGGCCAGCTCGCACAGCACCGCCGTCTGATAGCCGGAGCCGGTGCCCACCTCCAACACCACGTCAGCGGGCTTCAGCTCGAGCATCTGCGTCATCAGCGCGACGATATACGGCTGCGAGATCGTCTGATCGTTGCCAATGGGCAGCGGGCCATCCTCGTAGGCGCGCGCGCGGAACGGCTCCGGGACAAAGGCGTGGCGCGGCACGCGGCGCATCGCTTCCAGCACGCGCGGGTCGGCGATGTCGCGCGCGACAAGCTGCTCGCGCACCATGCGCTCGCGCAGCATCTCATAATCCAACGTCGGCGTCATGGCTGCTCAGACTCCCCTTGCACCCATGATACATCATTCCCGGCGCGCACGGGGCGAGATTCCTCAGGGCGATTGCAGCAACAAAGACGAGGCGCGTTTGCCCTGCACCCTGCTGGTCATGCGGAGGAGAGCCGGGGTCAAAGCAAGCCTGGTCCTTGCTGGCTGATGTCCCTCCCCATGCGCAAGCCTCCTGGTACGCTTTCTTTATGCATGAGCATCGAGGTCTTTTCATTGCGCTCAAGAGCGCTCGAGCTTTCATTGGGAGCGCACGCGCATGAACCGACCCGGCACGCGCCGAACGGTTGGGTTAGTCCTGGCCCTGGCTGCCCTACGCGCCGTATCCGCCGCCGAAGGCTTGCCCGCCCCGCCGCAGCATCCCTTGGCCCTCTCTGCCCCTGCGCCGCCGCTCGACCCAACCTCGTTATCCGCGCCTGAGCCTGCTCAAACGCGGTTCGGTTTCTGGCCGCCGTCATCCAAAGGGGCTCTTCCCATCACCTGCCTGCGCCTCCTTGCCTCGCACCCCTATTGGAGACGCTTGATCCATTGAAAACCCACCCTGAGAGGCCAGGGAGGA
>JAOSJP010000006.1:0-54098 GCA_027494015.1 Anaerolineae bacterium | reverse complement strand
GGCTTAACGACCGGGTTCGAGATGGAGCCGGGTGTACCCCCACCGCCATGACCACCAACTGCTGGCCTGCTGGCAACACGTCAGCGTGAATAGCAAGCACCTCGCAAAAACACCCACTTCTCCGTACCACGGAGGATAAGCCCTCGACCCTTAGTACCGGTTCGCTGCGCGCATTGCTGCGCTTCCACGTCCGGCCTATCTAGCTGGTCGTCTCCCAGCGGTCTTACCTGGTTCTCCAGTGAGGAGGCTCATCTTGAGGTCAGTTTCCCGCTTAGATGCTTTCAGCGGTTCTCTGCTCCGCAGGTGGCTACCCGGCGATGCCACGGGCGTGACAACCGGCACACCAGCGCTGCGTCCACCCCGGTCCTCTCGTACTAGGGGCAGCGCCTCTCAACCTCCTTGCGCCCACAGCGGATAGAGACCGACCTGTCTCACGACGGTCTGAACCCAGCTCACGTACCGCTTTAACGGGCGAACAGCCCGACCCTTGGGACCTGATCCAGCCCCAGGATGCGATGAGCCGACATCGAGGTGCCGAGCCTGGTCGTCGATGTGAACTCTTGGACCAGACTAGCCTGTTATCCCCGGGGTAGCTTTTATCCGGTAAGCCACGGCCCTTCCACTCGGTACCGTGGGATCACTAAGCCCGACTTTCGTCTCTGCTCGGCTCGTAGGCCTCGCAGTCAAGCGCCCTTCTGCCTTTACACTCTGCGGGTGGTTTCCATTCACCCTGAGGGCACCTTTGGGCGCCTCCGTTACCCTTTCGGAGGCGACCGCCCCAGTCAAACTACCCACCTGCCACTGTCCCGTCCCCGGTTCACGGCAAACGGTTAGGGTCAAAACTTCGCCAGGCTGGTATCTCACCATCGGCTCCACCGAAACTGACGTCCCAGCTTCTCCGCCTCCCAGCTATCCTGCACAAGCCAAGCCCTAACGCCATAGCAAGTTGTAGTAAAGCTCCACGGGGTCTTTTTGTCCTGCTGCGGGTAACGCGCATCTTCACACGTATTTCAATTTCGCCGGGTCCCTCGTTGAGACAGTGCTCCACTCGTTACGCCATTCGTGCGGGTCGGAACTTACCCGACAAGGAATTTCGCTACCTTAGGACCGTTATAGTTACGGCCGCCGTTCACCGGGGCTTCGGTTCCGAGCTTCGCGTCTCCGCTGACCCGTCCCCTTAACCTTCCGGCACTGGGCAGGCGTCAGCCCCTATACCTCCGCTTGCGCGTTTGCAGAGACCTGTGCTTTTGTTAAACAGTCGGCAGAGCCCTTTCACTGCGGCCCCCATTGGGGGCGCCCCTTCTCCCGAAGTTACGGGGCCATTTTGCCTAGTTCCTTAACGAGGGTTCCCCCGTTCGCCTTGGTATCCTCTACCCGTCTACCTGTGTCGGTTTGCGGTACGGGCACCCAGAGTTCGTCGCTTAGAAGCTTTTCTTGGCCGCGTGGCTCGCTCACTTGTGGCCCTTAGGCTCCGCACTCACGCCTTCGCCTCCAGGGCGGCTTTCCCTACCCCTTCGCTGGCTATCGCGCTTCGCACCGCCATCCACTGCGGCGGCTGAGCTACCCCACGGCGTCCCTCCTTCGCTCCCTCCAGGTGGTACAGGATTATTCACCTGTTGTCCATCGCCTACGCCCTCCGGCCTCGGCTTAGGCCCGACTAACCCGACGCGGACTGACCTTCCGTCGGAACCCTTAGACTTCCGGCGAACATGGTTCTCACATGTTTCTCGCTACTCATGCCAGCATTCTCTCTTCTGGTCGCTCCACCAGACCTTGCCAGTCCGGCTTCTCCGCTCCCAGAACGCTCCCCTACTGCACCCTTGCGGGCACCCCAAGCTTCGGTAGCAGGCTTAGCCCCGTTACATTATCCGCGCAGGAGCGTTTGACCAGTGAGCTATTACGCACTCTTTAAAGGATGGCTGCTTCTAAGCCAACCTCCTGGCTGTCTGGACACTCCCACCTCGTTTGCCACTGAGCCTGCATTTGAGGACCTTAGCTGTAGGTCTGGGCTGTTTCCCTCTCGACCACGAAACTCATCTCCCGTAGTCCGACTGCCGCGCCCCTGTGCGGGCATTCTGAGTTTGGTAGGGTTTGGTAACCTTGCGGCCCCTAGCCCTTCCAGTGCTTTACCTCCCGCACAGCCTAGCGCAACGCTAGCCCTAAAGCTATTTCGGGGAGAACAAGCTATCTCCAGGTTCGTTTGGCATTTCACCCCTAGCCACAACTCATCCCTCAACTTTGCAACGTTGAAAGGTTCGGCCCTCCACGACGGGTTAGCGTCGCTTCAGCCTGGCCATGGCTAGCTCACCTGGTTTCGTGTCTAATCCCTGCGACTCGTCGCCCTCTTCAGACTCGCTTTCGCTTCGGCTCCGGGTGTCTCTCCCTTAACCTCGCCACAGAGATTAACTCGCTGGCTCATTCTCCAAGAGGCACGCCATCAGCTCTTCCGAGCCTCTGACTGCTTGTAGGCATACGGTTTCAGATTCTCTTTCACTCCCCTCACCGGGGTTCTTTTCACCTTTCCCTCACGGTACTTGTTCACTATCGGTCACCAGTTGTATTTAGCCTTGGAGAGTGGGCTCCCCAGCTTCCCACAGGGTTAGCGTGCCCCGTGGTACTCAGGGTCAAGGCCCCCTGCTTCCCTTTCCGTCTACCGGGCTCTCACCGTCTCTGGCCGGCTTTCCCAATACCGTTCGACTTCGGTTCCGCAGCGTCCTGCCTTGCCCTCCAACCCCCAGTGGCTTGCCACTGGGTTTAGGCTCCTCCCCTTTCGCTCGCCACTACTCAGGGAATTCTCTCTTCTCCTCCGGGTACTGAGATGTTTCAGTTCCCCGGGTTCCCCTCCTGAAGCTATGTGTTCACCCCAGGATGCGCGGGCATTCCCCCGCGCGGGTTTCCCCATTCGGACATCTCCGGCTCTTGCGGGTGCACACCCCTCACCGGAGCTTTTCGCAGTGTACCACGTCCTTCTTCGGCAACTGGCGCCTAGGCATCCCCCGTACGCCCTTCGTAGCTTATCCTACATGTGATACGGAGAAATTGATGTTCTTGCGCTTTTCCGCTTGCTATTCACTTGTTAACGTGCCCGGAGTTCGCACCCCGTGGCTGCTCGCAAGTCCCCTTGCCCGCACCCACCCGATGCCTACTCTCGTTGTTGGTTGTTGGTGGTTGGTGGTTGGTTGTTGGTGCTCAGTGATCAGTTTTCGGTTCTCAGTGATCAGTTCTCGGTGCCCAGCGCCCCCTCAGTCCTTAACTGATTACTGATAACTGATAACTGATAACTGACCACCCCCCATGGAGACGAGGGGACTCGAACCCCTGACTTCCTGCTTGCAAAGCAGGCGCTCTCCCGCCTGAGCTACGTCCCCTCTTCAGGGTGTCGGTTGTTGGTTGTTAGTTATTGGTTGTTGGTTGCTGGTCCGGTATCCTGTGCCGCTCACCCTACCAATCACCAATCACCAATCACCAATCACCAATCACCAATAACCCCCTGTGGGTCTGAGCCGGCTCGAACGGCTGACCTCTCGCTTATCAGGCGAGTGCTCTAACCAACTGAGCTACAGACCCGTTCAAGCTGACGGCTCTCAGCCTGCAGCTTCAAGCTGACCGCTGATAGCTGATGGCTCTGCGCACCCTTAACCCCAGCTCAGTGACAGGAAACAACTCCGTGCATCCATCCAGCAAGACGCTTCCGCGCCCCGCCTTCCGCTTGGGCTGAAGGCTCGCACCCTCACCCCTAGCTCTTAGAAAGGAGGTGATCCAGCCGCACCTTCCGGTACAGCTACCTTGTTACGACTTCGTCCCAGTCACCAGCCCTGCCTTTGGCGGCTGCCTCCTTGCGGTTAGCCCACCGACTTCAGGCATGACCAGCTCCCATGACGTGACGGGCGGTGTGTACAAGGCCCGGGAACGTATTCAACGCGCCGTGGCTGATGCGCGTTTACTAGCAACTCCGACTTCATGCAGGCGGGTTGCAGCCTGCAATCCGAACTGAGACCGGCTTTCGTGGATTGGCTCCCCCTCGCGGGTTGGCTACCTGCTGTGCCGGCCATTGTAGCGTGTGTGTAGCCCTGGACATAAAGGCCATGCTGACTTGACGTCATCCCCACCTTCCTCCCGCGTTCAACGGGCAGTCCCGCCAGATACCTGTAACTGACGGCGAGGGTTGCGCTCGTTACCGGACTTAACCGAACATCTCACGACACGAGCTGACGACAGCCATGCAGCACCTGTGACGGCTCCCGAAGGTCGCTCCCCTTTCAGGTCGCTACCACCGCCATGTCAAGCCCAGGTAAGGTTCTTCGTGTAGCCTCGAATTAAACCACACGCTCCGCTGCTTGTGCGGGCCCCCGTCAATTCCTTTGAGTTTTAACCTTGCGGCCGTACTCCCCAGGTGGCGGACTTATCACGTTGGCTGCGGCACAGCGGCTCCTCACCGCCACACCTAGTCCGCATCGTTTACAGCATGGACTACCGGGGTTTCTAATCCCGTTCGCTCCCCATGCTTTCGCGTCTTAGCGTCAGGTCAGGCCCAGCGCGTCGCCTTCGCCACTGGTGTTCCTCCGGATCTCTACGCATTTCACCACTACACCCGGAATTCCACACGCCTCTACCTGCCTCTAGTTATGCAGTTCCGCACGTCCTCGCCCGGTTGAGCCAGAGCGCTTTCACGCACGACTTGCATCACCGCCTGCACGCGCTTTACACCCAGTAAATCCGGATAACGCTCGCCTCCTACGTTTTACCGCGGCTGCTGGCACGTAGTTAGCCGAGACTTATTCCCAGGGTACCGTCCTTCCTCTTCCCCCGGAAAAGCGGTTTACAACCCGAAGGCCTTCCTCCCGCACGCGGCGTTGCTGCGTCAGGCTTTCGCCCATTGGCGCAATATCCCTTACTGCTGCCTCCCGTAGGAGTCGGGCCCGTCTCTCAGTGCCCGTGTGGGGGGTCACCCTCTCAGGTCCCCTACCCGTCCTCGCCTTGGTAGGCTCTTACCCTACCAACTAGCTGATGGGCCACAGCCCCCTCCCTCAACAGCTCTCGCCTTTCCTCGCCCGGCCTCTGACCCGAGCGAGCGTATGGGGTATTAGCCACCGTTTCCAGCGGTTGTCCCCCTCTGAGGGGCAGGTCAGCTATGTGTTACTCACCCGTTCGCCACTTTCACCCCAGTCGTAACCAGGGATCACGTCCGACTTGCATGTATTAGGCACGCCGCCAGCGTTCATCCTGAGCCAGGATCAAACTCTCCGTCATTCCTCGCCACCTACCCCCTCAAGGGTAGATAGCCCTGTGCTCTCTCTCGCTGCTTCCTGTCACTATGCTGTTGTTAAGGGGCACCGAGATAAAAGCCCGGCTTGCGCCGGCCAAGACACTTCATTCAGCTCGCACAACCTCAACCGAATTCCGTGTCTCTTACCTCCCGGTTCGCAGTGAGCCAAGCGCATCGCGCAGCCCACTCTCGCTCTCACGAGCGCACCCTTATCCTAACACACAACCGGAGCGCTGGCAAGAGCCAACCGTGAAATTCTCAAGCTGCCGTCCTGCCCCCACTGTCAGCAGGGGTGGACGGGGGAGCATTATAGCGGCATTGCCGGGCGTGTCAAGCCTCAGTTTCGCCCAATCTGCCCTGATGCTCCTGGCTACTGCTCTCCCTGCCTCCCAACCAGCCTCAGCACCAGCGCCACTGCCTCTGAGAGACTCCTCTGAACCTCCGGCGTGCACTCCTCCCGGAAGGTCCAGACATCCTGTGCCTCGACCGCGATGATGTCTATGGCCTCATCGCTGGGCACGCGCGCGCCATAGCGACGCAGCGCGCGTAAAGCAGTGGCAAGATTTGTGTCATGCGCCGACGCCATGTTCAGCGTCCCCGGCAGATCGCCCAGCTTGAGCGCGTAGACTGTGCCAGGGGGCGCGTTCCCCGTCATGATCGCATCCACGATCACTGCCCGCTCATAGCCGATGAGCATCTCAGCCAGCGACAGCCCGCCTACGCACGCCTCCGCGATATGTACGGGGTTGTGAGCGGACGGGCTGCCGTTGTGTCGCTGACCTTCCAGAGCCTGGCGTACCTGCCCGGCCACCTGCCACCCAATCCCATCATCAGACAGGATCGGGTTGCCCAGGCCAATGACCACAGTGTCGCCAGGCTGTCCAGTCATCCATCACTCCTCATTCAGGCTGCGCCAGCAGCTCCGGCGCGACATACTGGCTCGCATGGTGAGTCACTTCACCCTGATGGTCGCGCACGATCAGCTCAAGGGGCATCTGCCCCGGCAGCGTATGCGTGGCGCATGACAGGCACGGGTCATAAGCCCGGAACGCCATCTCGATCTTATTCAAGACGCCGTCATTCACCTGGCCATTCTGAATCAGGGCTTCTGCCGCCTTGCGGATGCTGATGTAGATCGGCGCGTTGTTGTTCGTCGTCCCGACGACCAGATTAGCCTTCTGCAGGATACCCTTCTCGTCGGTGATGTAGTGGTGCGTCAGCGTGCCACGCGGCGCTTCGACGATCCCTACGCCTTCCGAGGGCGTCGCCCTGGGAATGGCGCGGATGTCGTGACTGGCCACTTCCGGGTCTTCGGCCAGCTCGAGCATGTGCTCGGCAGCGTACAGCAGCTCGATGATGCGCGCCCAGTGGGTCGCCAGTGTATGATGCACCGGCTTGCCGCCGAGCGTCTCGTACATGCGCTCGTACTCGGCCTGCGCCAGCGGAGTCGCCAGGCCGTCCGCCGCATTGAGCCGCGAGAGCGGTGTCGCACAGTAGACTCCGCTGTCCTTGCCGTCCACAAATCCCTTCCAGCCAACTTTCTTCAGATAGGGGAATTTGAGGTACGACCAGGGTTCGACTCGCTCGGCGACGTACTCGCGGTAGTCGTTCGGCGCATACTTGCAGTGCTCTACCCCGTCCGGCCCCACCACGCGCACCTTGCCATCGTAGAAGTTGGCATGGTTGTTCTCGTCAACCAGTCCCATGTAGTACGTCTTCTGCGTATAGCCGGCGCTGGTGATCAGGTCCACATAGCCCGTGTTCTTCAGCACGATGTCGTGAAACAGGTCGATCGTGAACTGGCCGAACTCGATATTCTTGCGCGCGACGGCGATGATCTCCTGGCGCTGTTCCTCGGTGATCGGATGGCTCATCCCGCCAGGGATCGCCGCCACCGGGTGCACCGGACGCCCACCAATCATCTCGATCACATGGTGATTGCGCTTGCGCGTGTCAATCACCTGTCCGCCGATCTCCAGCCCCACCTTGGCGATGACGCCCAGGATGTTGCGTTCAGCGGCGGGCGCGTCCGGCCCCACGACGAAGTCCGGCCCGCCCAGCGCGTAGAAGTGCGTCGTGTGGTCCGTGACGAAGAAGGACATATAGAGCAGCTCGCGCAGCTTCTTGCCCGCCGGCGGCACTTCGACCTTGTACACGGCGTCACACGCTTTGGCGGCAGCCATCAGATGCGCCTCTGGACACACGCCGCAGATGCGGCTGGTCAGAAACGGCATCTCTTCGACCGGGCGGCCAACGCAGAACACCTCAAACCCGCGCAGCTCAGGGACCTGGAAATAGCAGTTCTCGACATTGCCCTGTGTATCCAGGAAGATCTCGATCTTGCCATGCCCTTCGAGACGGGTGATCGGGTCAATGGAAATGCGTGTCATCGTCTTCCTCCTGGGCTACGCCGGCTCGCGCTGGGCGGTCTCGCCGACCAACTGGGGCTTGCCGTTGCCGCGCGCCCTGCGGCGCAGCAGGGAATCGGGCAGATGGAAGCGGTAGAAGTACCCGGCGGGATCGGGCAGCGTGTCGAGGATCGCCTCGGCCTCCTCGGCAGTCATCGCGTCAAGCACCGAAGCGATTCCTGTGAGGATCTTCGCCCCGTGATCGAGCACGCCCTCGTTCGGGCCGTAGCAGCCGCGACAGCCAAAACCCACCTGCGGGCACTTCGCGCCGCAGCCAGAGCGCGTGGCGATCCCGGCGCAGAACAACCCCTGCTCCAGCAGACAGATGTCCGGATCGGGGATGATCTCCTGCGGGCGATAGAAGCGTTTGATCTTCTTCTCGCTCTTCTTGCGCGGACACTCGTCGCACACGGTTACATCAGGACCGATCACTGATCCCGGCGGCGGCAATGCGCCCGACACAATCGCGTTGATCGCGATTTCGATGGACGACGCCTCTGGCGGGCAGCCCGGCAGGAAGTAATCCACCGGCACCACCTGGGCCAGCGTCTTGACCGTGTTCCAGAAGCCAGGCAGCCTCAGCTCGCCTTCCGGCACATCGGTGCGCTTCTGCGGCACAACGCCGTCCGGGTTGACCGTGCTGGGCGAGTCGAAGTAGATCCACTGGAACATGGCCTCGCGGTCGGCGAAGTTAGCCAGGCCCGGCATAGACCCCCCATAGGAACACGCGCCAAAAGCCACCAGCACTTTGGACTTCTGGCGCAGCAGATGGGCCATGTGCGCGTTCTCGTCATTGCGAATAGCGCCGTTGAACAGGCACACGTCAATCTCGCCGTCTTCCATCGCCTCGACATCGGCGTACTTGAAATCCATCACGCACGGCCAGAACACGATGTCAAACGCCTCGGCCACATTGAGAATCTTCTCGTGCAACCCCAGCACCGCGATCTCGCAGCCGCCGCAAGACGAGGCCCAGTACAACGCCAGCTTCGGTTTCTGGTTACTCATGGACGGCCTCCTCCACAGCATACGGGTCTTCGTTCGGCCAGTTGTGCGCCCAGTCGAGCGGGCCAAGCTGCCGAATCTGCTCGGTGACGCGCGCTACCGTCTGGGCGAACTGCACACCCTCGGCGGCAGAAGCCCAGTGAAGCTGCACGCGCTCGTCTTCGATGCCCAGTTGGCGCAGCGTGCGCCGCAGCAGCGCGAAGCGGCGAATGGCTTTGTAGTTGCCCTCCTGGTAGTGGCACTGCCCAGGGTGGCAGCCCATGATCAGCACGCCATCGGCCCCCTTCTGCAACGCGCGCAGCACGAAGGTGGGGTCCAGGCGTCCCGTGCACATGATCCGGATGTCGCGCAGTGTCGCTGGATAGCCCATCCGTGACGTTCCGGCCAGGTCAGCCGCACGATAGGAGCACCAGTTGCACAGGAAGCCCACGATGACGGGCGTGAATGTTCCGTTATCACTCATCGCACCATGCTCCTCATCACACTACTTCGGCGATGGGCTGGTCGGACAGCACGTCAACCAGAATGCCATCAATCTCGGCTATCAACTGGTCGAAGGTGAAGTGCGCCCCGGTGATCACCTGGCTGGGGCACGCGGCCACACACGTGCCGCAGCCCTTGCACAACGCAGGATTCACCCGCGACACGCTCAGCTCTTCGATGAAGTCAATGGCGTGGTAGGGGCACATATTGTTGCAGATGCGGCAGCCGGAGCAGCGCTCCTCGTCAATCGAGGCGCGGATCGGCTCCAGCGCCACCTCACGCCTGCTGATCGTGCCCAGCACGCGCGCCGCAGCCGCAGCGCCCTGCGCCACGCTGTCCGGAATGTCCTTCGCGCCCTGGCACGCGCCCGCGATGAACACCCCTTCGGTCACCGTGGCCACCGGGTCGAGCTTGGGGTGCCGCTCGGTGAAAAAGCCCGTGTCCCCGCAGCCCACGCCGAACTTATAGCCCACTTGCTGGGCATCAGCGCGCGGCTCCAGCCCCGCCGCCAGGATGACCATGTCCACCGGGACGCGCCGCTGCTGGCCAATGAGCGTATCTTCGCACACGACGACCAGCTTGCTGTCCTCTTCGGGGCCGCGCGCCACGTCGGTGATCTCAGACACCTTGCCGCGAATGAACTGCGCCCCTTCGTCCATGATGCGGTGATAGAACTCTTCGTATCCCTTGTGGAGCGGGCGCATGTCAATGTAGAAGTTGTAGACCTGCGCGCCCGTCTTCTCCATCACCAGATGGGCGAACTTCAGCGACGACATGCAGCAGATCGCCGAGCAGTGTGTGTTGTAGTTGCGGTCGCGGCTGCCCACGCAGTGGATGATCGCCACCGATTGCGGGACCGTCTCGCCGTCGCGCAGCACAATCTTGCCGTCGGTCGGCCCTGCCGCGTTCGTCAGGCGCTCGAACTCCAGGCTGGTGAAGACATTCTCCAGCCGCCCATAGCCATAATTCGGGATGCGCCGCGCGTCGAACAGCTTGAAGCCCGTTGCCAGGATGATGTTGCCCACTTCCAGCTCGACGATCTCGTCCTGCATGTCGAAGCGGATGGCGTTGGTGGGGCAGACCTTCTCGCACATGCGGCATTTGCCGGTCTTGTAGAACGTGCAGTTCTCGACATCAATGACCGGGTACTTGGGCACCGCCTGCGGGAACGGGCGGTAGATCGCCTTGCGATGGCCGAGGCCCGCCTCGAATACGGGATCAACCAGCCGGATGGGGCACTTCTCCCAGCACTCGCCGCAGCCGGTGCACAGTTCCTCATCCACCATGCGCGCCTTCTTGCGCACCTGCACGGTGAAGTTGCCCACGTAGCCGTCCACGCGCTCCACCTCGCTGTAGCTCAGCAGGGTGATATTGGGATGCGCGCCCACGTCGAACATCTTCGGCGTCAGGATGCACGCCGAACAGTCGAGCGTCGGGAATGTCTTGTCGAACATGGCCATGTGCCCGCCAATGCTCGGCTCGCGCTCCACCAGATAGACGTGGTAGCCAGCGTCGGCGATCTCCAGCGCAGCCTGGATGCCGGCAATGCCTCCGCCGACGACCAGCGTTTCAGGCCGGATGGAGACCTGCATCGGCTCCAGCGGCTCGTGGAAGATCACCCGGTGCACCGCCGCGCTGACCAGGGCCTTGGCCTTGTTGGTGGCGCCGTCTTTGTCCTGGGAGTGCACCCACGAGGCGTGCTCGCGGATGTTGGCCATCTCGAACATGAACGGGTTCAGGCCCGCCCGCGCGCACGCATTGCGAAACGTCTTCTCGTGCATATGCGGCGAGCACGAAGCCACCACCACATGGGTCAGATCGAACTCCTTGATGTCCTGCTCGACCTGCTCCTGCCCGGTGCTGGCGCACATGAACTTGTTGTCGCGCGAGATGACGACGTTGGGCAGGTTCATCGCCCATTCGGCGACATGCTCAACATCCACAGTCCCGGCGATGTTGTGTCCGCAGTGGCAGACGTATACTCCAACTCTTGGTTCGCTCATGGTGCCCTCCTATTCCGGCATGGCAGGCATGGGCAGCGCGTTCTTCGGACGCCGTGTGGGCGTAGCGCGCGGCGGCGGCACGTCCTGAATCTTGTCCAGCACAGGCCGGGCATCTACGAATTCCTGGCCGAAGCCCAGCTCTTTCGGCGACAGACCCAGCGCCAGGCCGAGCACCTGCGTGAAATAGAGCACCGGCACGCGATAGTCTGTCTCGAAGTAGCGATTGGCCGCGTCCTGGTAAACGTCCAGGTTAAGCTGGCACATTGGGCAGATCGTGACGATGGCATCCGCACCGCTCTGCGCCGCATTGCGGACGATCTGGTGGATCATCCCAAACGCGGTGTCTTCGCTGATCTGGGTCATATGCCCGCCGCAGCAGAACGTCTTGAGGGCAAAGGGCGCCGCCTGCGCGCCCAGAGCCTCCAGCATCCTGTCCATCGCTGTTGGCTGTTCGGTGCTGTCGAAGACGCTGTCGGGCCGGGCCACCAGGCAGCCATAGTAGGGGGCCAGCTTCAGCCCGTAGAGAGGCCGCCGCGTGCGCTCCTTGAGACGGTCGTTGCCGATGTCGGTGATCACCATTTCCAGCAGGTGCCGCACCTTGATCGCGCCCGACTCGTAGTGCAGCCTGCCAGCCGCCAGCGCCTGGTTGACTCGTTCGCCCAGCTTGGGGTAGCGCCCCATGTTCTTATCGGTCTTGTGCAGGTTCAGGAAGCAAGCGCTGCACGGGACGATAAGCTCCGTCGCGCCCTGCTCTGCGGCCAGCGCCAGGTTGCGCGCCACCAGCGCGTAGGCCGGCAGGCGGTTCACCGAGAAGTATTCGGTCGCTCCGCAGCAGTTCCAGTCATCCATCTCCACCAGGTCGAACCCCAGCGCGCGCGCCACGGCCTCAGAAGACTGCTGGTAGGCGTGCGACCGGTGTTGCAGCGAGCAGCCCGGATAGTAGGGGTAGCGAGTCGCGGTCATGCCTCCACCTCCTTGGCGGCGATGGCTTTTGCCTCAGCGAGGATCGCCTGCAATTGATCCGTCCCGCGAATGGACTTGGGGCGGAGCGGCAGCCGGTTGCGACGCAGCATCCCCACGCCCATCAGCCCCAGCTTGACCATCTGCTGAGGGTGATGGAAGAGGTGATAGCGCGTCGCCAGGCCAGCCTCGAAGCTGCGCCCACGCTGCTCCACAAAGCCGATGAAGGTCTCCGAGAACTTGGCAGCCTGAGGGTGATCGTAACGCCCGGCGCGAATCGCCATTTCCTTGAGGGTGTACATCAGATCGGTGATCGGGATTTGCTGCGGGCACCGGGTCGTGCAGGCATAGCACGAGACACAATACCAGGGCGTGTTGCTGCCCAGCACCTCATTCTCCATGCCCGCGCTGATCATGGCGAAGAGCGCGCGCGGCGTGTGATCCATGTCTGCCCCGGACGGGCACGACCCGCCACACGATCCGCATTGCAGGCACTTGGCCAGCAGTTCCCCTCCCGGCGTAGCCTTCACAACCCGGTCAAAGAACCTGTTTCCTTGTCGCGTTGTCAAGGGAAACTTACCTCCTTGGCCGTCAGGCCACCACAACACAGCAAGGCTGCCACGAGCCTCATTCGCGAAAGCCTGCCGGCCATCGCCGGTGCTCAGGGCAGTCTGTGCTCGTCAGAAAACGGGTATCTCGATGAACGTTAAAACCTTCAATACATGTTGATATTCCGATCCTCTCTCCTGCCCCATCAAGGACGATCACCTTTCTGTAAATAATAAGATTACTTGATTGCATAGTCATAATGTTGTCCATAGCCTCGTCCACGCCCGGCACGCTGTCTCAACCATCTAGAGCCTGTTATGCACTGACGGCCCTGTCTTTCCCCAGCGGTTTTGGGTAGCTCCTGGTTTACCTCACCCCCGTCTCGGCGCTGGCGCGCCTCGACTCCCCCTCTCCATGCCTGGAGAGGGGGAAAGGCCGAGCGCAGCGAGGCCAGGGGGTGAGGTAAACAGAGCGCCTCTCTCCCTTGTCAAGGGTACCAGGTTCATAACACGCTCTGGTCTGGTTGGCCTGGTGCTCCCTGTCCATTCTGACCAACCACATCGCGCGATCACGGTAGTTCTGGCCTACGATAAGTATAGGGGCTGCGCGCGGGAGGCGAACCGGTCACTCGGCACCTTGTGGCGCGACAAATGCCACTTTGTGACAGCCGGCACACAAAAAGCGCGGAATGGACATCCGCCCATCCCGCGCGCAGCACCGCGTATCGTCCGCGTTCGCTTACTTCTTCTTGCCGAGCCAGTGTTCTGCGTACAACTGCCATTCCAGCGAGTCGGTCGTCTTGTATTCGTACAGACCAGCCCCCTTGATCAGCTTCGCGCCCTCGCCGGCTTGCTTGATTCCCTCGTAAGTGCCTCGCGCGGCAGCCCGCACATCCTCCACCGCAGGATCGTGTTCCGGCGCAGCGTCATACGTAGGCAGGGCGATAATCAAATCTGGCGGGCGTTCCAGGCCAGCGAATGCCTGCACATAGCTCTCCACCTGGTAAGCCACCCATCTTTCGTACTCCGCAGCGTCCGTCAGCCCGCTGGCGTGGGCCATGATCACCGCCTCGTCCACGTTGAGCAGGCCCACCTGCTGCTTGTACTCCACATCCCAGGTCAGCTCCGGCACCCCCGCAGGACTCGCAGGCACATCGGGGTCCGCCGGGATGCGGTCGGGCGGAACCGTCACCGACAGCAGCACCTTCTCGCCCAGCGCATCGCCCAGCGCGCGCAGCAGCGTGATATACGATCCGCTCTGACTCACCACGCCAAATCCATTGAGTTGTGCGCCATCGAATCCCCATTCACGCACGCCCGTGCGGGCCAGCTCCACAACCTGGTCGCGTTGATCTGCGTTGGCGATCTGCTCGGCGGTCATGCGCAGCCAGAGCAGAATCTCGATCTTGGGGTACGCCTGGCGCAGCGCCTGAGCGAACTGCGCGGCATAGTCTCCGTACAACAGCGACCCGTCGGACAGCCAGGCCGCCGCTTCGACGTACACACGATCAATGTTGTGCTCTGCCAGGCGCTTGCCCAGGCTCTGCACAGCATCCGGGCTAACTGGCTCGCTCGTCCACTTGAACTCCAGCCATGTCCGGTTGTGGGTTCGCTCTTCATCGCCCTCAAGAGCGGGCGCCACCACCTGCGAGATCAGCAGGATGAGCAGAACCACCCCCAAGACTGCCGCGCCCACCCACAGCGCAGGGCCAGACCAGGGAGACGAAGGGTCCACGCGCACATGCCCGCGACTTGAGCGCAGCCTGGATCGCCGATAGTAACGCACAGCCCCTTCCCCTTTCTTGCAGCCCCGCTACAATAACTCGCCGCGACCGGAGTCCAGCGCAGCGCCCGCCGGAAAATCGAATTCAGGCACGCGGATGTTGACGCCCAGCGCCAGCAGCGCCTCGTCCTGCACCGCCCACATCGCGGCTTGCCGCACGGGCGTATCGTGATCGTATCCCAACAGGTGCAGCGTTCCATGAACAACAGCCAGCGCCAATTCGTCGCTCGCCGAGTGTCCTTCGCGTTCAGCCTGCCGCTGGATGGTCGGCAACCCCAGGATCAGGTCGCCCAGATAGGGCGGCTCGTCCCCCGGCAGCGCGTCGGCCTCCCCGGCAGGGAACGACAGCACGTCCGTCGGCGCGTCAACCTGGCGGTACTGGCGGTTCAACTGGCGCACCGTCTCATCATCCGCCACCACGATGCTCAGCCCCGCCTGCGGCGAGACGCTGTGACGATCCAGCACCCACGCCGCCGCCTGTTTGAGCCGCCGCACGGGGAGTCTTTCCGCAGGCGCAACCTGGCGCACCAGGCTAATCGCGCGTCTCGCCATCGCCTCCGCTCTTCACTGCGGCCTTTCGGGCTGCTGTCGTGCCGGTCTTCCTGGATGGCGGAGCTGAGTTGCCCGATGCCGGTTGCTCCTGCCCCTCGTCTCCCGCATCTCGTCTGTCGCGCGCCTCCCGATCCCTGGCAGGTGCCGGCGCGTCCCCAACCGTTGGCGCGACCGGTTCCGGTTCGGTTGCTGACGCGGCGGCCTCCGCTGGCAGCGCCTTCTGCGACGGCGTGCCCGGATAGGCAATGCGCGGATGAAACACACCCTGCAGTGCCGCCAGGAATGTCTCGCGCAGCGCGTGGAGATCGTTGAGCGTCAGCCCGCTCTCGTCCAACTGACCTTCTTCAAGGCGCTCATCGAAGATGTAGTTGACCGTCTCCTCGATGTGCTCCTTAGACTGAGGGCGTCGCGCTCGCACGCTGCTCTCGCACCCGTCTGCCAGCATAAGGATCGCCGTCTCGCGCGTCTGTGGGCGCGGCCCAGGGTAGGTGAAGTCGCGGGGGTCCACCGTTTCCGCGTTACCGGCCAATTTCTGTGCCCTGCGGTAGAAGAAGAAGGCCTGGGTCGTGCCATGATGCTCGGCGATGAACTCGCGAATACGCGCCGGCAGACGATACTGGCGGCCCAGGCGCAGTCCTTCGCTGACATGACCAATGATGATCCGGGCGCTCTGCAGCGGATCGTCGAGGGCGTCGTGCGGGTTCACGCCGTCAACCTGGTTCTCCACAAAGAAATGCGGATTGAGAATCTTGCCCACGTCGTGGTACATCGCCGCCACGCGCACCAGGGGCGCGTTGGCGTTCACGCGCTGCGCGCCTAGCTCGGCCAGATTCGCCACTTGCAGGCTGTGCTGGTAGGTGCCCGGCGCTTCGCGCAGCAATCGCTGCAACAGTGGGTGATTGGGCTGCATCAGCTCAACCAGCTTCAGACTGGTCGGAATGTTCAGAGTGTTGCTGGTCACATACAGCGCGGCCAGCCCCACCGCTGCCGACAGCAGCCCGTTGACGAACGAGCCGATCATCTGCGAGAGCACAACAACCGGATCGGGCGTGCCCTCTCCTCGCAGGGCGAAGAACAGCGCCGTACCTATGCCGCAAGCAGCCACCGCCAGGCCCGCCATGAAGTAAGCGTTGAGCCGTTCGGTACGATCCAGGCTCAGCACGCCCACTGTCCCCGTCAGCCCGATCAAGATGGTGAGCTCCAGCGAGTTGCCCGTCACCAGGCCGGCCATCGCCGCGAAAAAGACGCTGATCACAATGGCGAACTGGTGCCCGACAAGCGTCGCCACCAGCAATGACAGTGCTGAAGCCGGGAAGACGTAGGGCTGGACCCGATCCTCTCCGTCCATAATGCTGACGCTGCCCAGGAAGAGCAGGAAGGCCACTCCCAGCACGACCATCAGCGACGGGTTGAAAAAGACCTTCAGATAGAACTTCCACAGGTACACGCCCAGGACAACGGCGACCAACGTCATCAGCAGCAGCGCCCCCACAAATCGCTCGATACGGCGGCGGGTCGGCTGCAAGAGGCCAAACTGCTCCAGCGCCTCAATATGGGCTGCGGTTGCCAGCTCGCCGGCCCGGATGATCATCTGCCCCTGGGCAAACGAGCGCACCTCCACCGGCACGCTCTCGGCGACCTGAAGCTGCGCCTGCCGGGTGAGTTCCTCATTGAAGTGGGTATTCACCCGCATCAGGTCGGCCACGATACCTGTGATAATCTGGACTTCAGCCTCGCTGTAACTGGCGCTGATCAGGTTGGGCAGGTCGTCGCGCTTGGCCTGAATATTGTCGTCGCGCACCTCGCCGCTCAACACGCGCTCCAACAAGCGCATCACCTGGGCGTCAATGTCGCGCCAGCGGTCGCTGTCCTCAATAGAGAGCAGCGCGCTGATCGTGGGTGCCGGGAGGTCCAGGTCTGTGATGGCGGCAATATCCGCCTCGGTCTGGGCGAGAGTGGCGAAATCGTCGTAGCGCACGTTCTCGATGAAGTCCAGAATTTGGCGCGCGCGCTGTAGTTGCTCGCTCCTAACCGAGGGGTCGGGTGGATCGTAGGTCGGGCGGACTGCGGCGACCTCTGCATCGCGCTTGGCCTGCGACAGCACCTCGCTCTCATACTTCAGGCTGCGCGGAGCCAAGATGTCGTGCGGCGACACGTCGCCGACTTCCAGCGCCACCTTCGCGCCAGAGGGGAACAGCGTATCTGAAGCAATGATCACAGAGCCGCTCAGGACGAAGGCCGCCAGCAGCAGCACATAGACGCTCTTGCGCAGCGTCCTCTGCAGACCTTCCTGCTCGCTGGCAGCGTTGGCATCGTGGTTCCCGGCTTGCATCGCCCTGCCCCTCACCCCAAGCGGGCGCTACTGCGCCCGCTCAATGGATGGGAAGTGTCGCTCGGCGCGGTCGCAGAGGATAGTTCTGCGCTCGGAAGGTGCGCCACCTAGCTGAGTAGCTCGCGCACAATGACGTTCACCAGCTTTCCGTCAGCCTGCCCCTTGACACGGGCCATCACCACCTTCATGACCTGCCCCATGTCCTTCGGCGTGGTAGCTCCCACCTCGGCGATGGCATCGCGCACAATCGGCTCAAGCTCGGCGCGCTCGAGCTGGCGCGGCAGGTAGGATTCGATGAGGTCCAGCTCATACTGCTCCTGGGCAGCCAGCTCAGTCCGCCCGGCGCCGGACATCTCGACAATGGCCTCGCGGCGCTTCTTGGCTTCGCTCGTCAGGATGCCAAGCGCATCATCCTCAGATAGCTCGATGCGCCGATCGATCTCTACCTGCTTGAACGCCGCCATCAGCAGGCGCAGCGTTTCCCGCCGCCGGGTATCACCCGCCCGCATTGCGTCCTTCAGATCCGCCTGAATCTGCTCTTTGGGATGCATGGTGCCCCCTCGCCCCGTGTGTGCGCACCGCCACGCATTATAGCCACCGCGTTCCCATCCTGCCAGTCAGCCGGGCGGCCAGCTCATCCGCCGCCCACCCAGCAGGTGCAGATGCAAGTGATAGACCGACTGCCCACCTGCGCGCCCCTGGTTGGTCACCAGCCGGTATCCGGCCTCGGCGATTCCCTCGCGCCCGGCGACCTGTGCTGCCACCGCGATCAGGTGCCCAATCAGCGGCGCGTTGTCTCCGTCAACGTGCAGCGGCCCGCTGATATGCTCGCGCGGGATGATCAGAATGTGCACCGGCGCTTGCGGCCTGATATCGCGAAAGGCGACCGCCCGCTCATCCTCATATACGATGTCCGCCGGTTGCCGCCCCGCCACAATTTCGCAGAATACGCACGTCATCCGCTCGCCTCACCTTCGGTTTCTCTCGCAACACACGTCCGCCTGCCGCTCGCCCACCAACGCCTGATCGCCCAGACGCGCCAGCCGGACGGGGACAATCTGGTTGGTCAGCACGTCGGGCGCGTCCAGCGCAACGCGCAGGTAGTTGTCCGTCAATCCCGCGTTGCGGAACCCTTCCGGCGACGCCCCCGCCACCTGCTCCCACAGCACGGGCATCACCCGCCCGACGAAGCGTGCGTAGAAGCGCCGCCCGCCCTCATCGGAGAGCGCGAGCATCCGCGCGCTGCGGTCGCGCTTTACCTCGTCGGGCACCTGCCCGGCCATGCGCGCCGCCGCCGTGTCGGGCCGCGCCGAGTAGCGGAAGACGTGCAGCTTCATGAAGTCCATCTCGCGCGCGAAGGTGTAGCTGGTCTCGAACTCGCCGTCCGTCTCGCCGGGGAAGCCCACGATGATGTCAGTGCTGATCGCCAGGTCAGGAATACAGGCGCGCGCCTCGGTCACCAGATCGCGGAAGGCGACTTGCGTCGTGCGGCGGGCCATGCGCCGCAGCGTGGCATCGCAGCCGCTTTGCAGCGGCAGATGCAGGTGCCGGCACAAACGCGAGTCCTTCCACAGCCGGAAGAACCCCGGCGGAATGTCCCACGGCTCCAGCGAAGACAGACGCAGCCGCGCGATGGGCGTCCGGCTCAGCAGCGCCTCCACCAGCATTCTCAGCCCGGCGCGCTCGCCCCAATCGTGCCCGTAGGACCCCAGGTGAACACCGGTCAGCACCGCTTCCTGGTAGCCAGCCGCGGCCAGGTGCAGCACCTCGGCCACAATGTCGCCCAGGGGACGGCTGCGCGCCGGGCCGCGCGCGATGGTCGTCACGCAGAACGTGCAGCGGTTATCACATCCATCCTGCACTTTGACGAACGCCCGCGTGCGCCCCAGCGCCCCTGGCCGAAACTCGCGGGCCAGCGGCTCGCGGTCGAACGGCTCGATCTCCCCCGCCAGCCCCAACACCAGCGGCACCAGGCGTTCTTTGTCCAGGTTATCCACCACCCGCTGAACGCCGGGCAACGCCCGCACTGCGTCCGGCGACAGGTGCGCGTAGCAGCCGGTGGCCACGACCGGTGCGTTGGCGCTGGCCCGGTTCAGGCGGCGGATGATCGCGCGGCTGGTGCGTGCGGCTTCGCGCGTCACGGCGCACGTGTTGATCACACACAGATCGGCGTCTTCAGCCGCCTCCGCCAGCGTGTGCCCGGCGCGCTCGAACTGCCTGCCCAGCGTCTCGATCTCGCTCTGGTTCAGTCGGCAGCCAGTGGACTCCAGGTAGACGCGCATCACCCGCTCACTCCACCATCTGGTCTGGCCCGACGATCAGCAGGTCGTCGAAGGCGACCGTAACCGCGCTGCCGTCAATGGTGCCCGCTGCCAGGGCGATGCGCCCCTGGGCAAAGGCCGCGTCGCGGTACGCGTCGGTCAGCGTGCCACCATCCACACACACGCCCGGCCCGATCCACATGCTGTTGAGGTTTTCGCCCTTCAGGCACAGCATAATCGGCTCGCCGTTGACGAAGAAGCGGAACTCATCCTCCCGTCCAATCACGCGCAACTCATTGGGCGCGGCGCCGAGACGGATCGCGTCGGTCATGCCCCAGTCGCTGATCCGCTCCTGCACCCCGCCCCGCACCTTCGCCAGCGAGTAATAGCCATCGGCGGTGATGCAGAAGAGGTAGAAGTTGCGCTCGTCGCGGTAGCGAAAAGCCGCGCAGTACTGATTCTGGTCAATGGGGCCATCCAGCAGGTGAGCCGTCACGCGCAGGTCGAAATCCCCAAACGTGCGGTCAAGCGCAGACCAGACCACCTGCTCCGCCGCGCCAGAGCCATAGCGAATGACCAGCGCCATGTCCGGTGCGCCACCCCCCTGGCCGCCTTCCTGCGCCTCGACCTGCACCGAGTCCCGCCCTGGGTAGAGATCCCATTCGTCGTTGAACGCATCGAACGAGGTTGCGTACAGCAGCTCGCCCGGCTCCGGGCGCGGCACCGGCAACTCGTAGAGCCAGTCGGTCGCCACGGCCAGCCCCAGCCCCAGCGCCAGCGCGGCGATCAGCGCCAGGCCGATCACCGTCCCCCCCAGGCGGCGCAGCATCACAGCCGCGCTCCGGTCACGCGCCTCGAACAATCGCCGGAAGGCCGGGCGCGTGGTCGCCAGCCAGTACCACGCGGCCAGCAGCCCCTGGGCGGCGAGAACAACCGCCATCAGGCGCACTCCCAGGCTCAGGTTGCTCAGCAATTGGCCAACCACCCCCGATCCGACCTCGCGACCCGCCTGCCACCAGGCGAAGACGCCTGCGGGCAGGCTGAGCAGCAGGAGTGTCGCCGCCAGCCGCGCCGCTGCGGGCGCTCCCCGTCTCCGCCCGCCTAATGCGCCCGCCGCCCGCAACTCCAGCGCGCTCGCCAGCGCCAGCAACACCGCGCCCGCCATCTGCACCTGGATATCCTGCTCGTAGATGCTGCCAGAGCGTGTGATGCGCAGGCCGCGCGTGATCGTCACGCGCTCGAATTCCAGAGCGAACAGATACGCCAGAATCGCCAGCGCGCCAATCAGCAGCGCGATCCCGACTATCGCGAAATGGGCGCGCATCGCCCGCACCGTCCAACCGATCCATCGCGGCGAGCGCCCGGACTCTGACACACGGTGGAACGGCTCAATCTGCTCGATCAAGGTGTCTGTTCCTCTGCGGAAGTCAGCGCGGTCACGGTGATGTCGTCGAACGACACATCCACATAGCCGCGCCCCGCCTTCGCAATGACGCCGAATATATCGCCGGCCAGCGCTTGCTTCAGTGATACGGTCCCTCTCAGGGTCTCGTCCACATAGATAGTCAGCGCATCGCGGCGCACGTCGGCGCGCACCGTCACCATCGCCGGGAGCCTGCCACCCGCGTCCGGCGCAGATTCGTCCAGCGGCACGTCGAGCCAGCCGTCCCCTTCGCGGCGCAGCGCCCGCAGATCGCCGCCCCGGCTGATCAGCACGGCCAGGAAACGATCATCGGCGGCGTAGTCCAGCGCAAAGCCGAACAGCGCATCGTCGCCGCCCGCGTGAAAACGGATCGCCCCCTCCACGCGGAATTCGCCCGGCGGCATATGGAAATCGGGCACCGACCAGGCCGCCACCCCCGGCGACACCACGCGAAGGCGCAACGCCTGATCGCGGTAAGCGACCACCGCTTTGGCCGAAGTGCTCTCGCGCCAGCGTCCGCTGAAGGTGGCGAAGTCGTCGGCGAAGAGCACAACCCCCGTCGCGGGCGGCGTGGGCGTGCTCGCCGCAACTCCCCCAGGAGTCCCGGCACCGCTGGCGCGCTGAGCCGTCAGCGCCGCACCCGCGATCAGCATGACCCCAACCAGGATCACCGCGCGCGCGGCCTGCCGTGGCCAGGCACTCTCGCCTGCCCGGAAACTCGTGTGCTTCATCACAGGCCGGATTGTAGCATACAGCGGACGGCTGTCGAGGATTGACCGGCGCGGGGGTTTACGAACGAGTTGATGCTGTTGGCGAAATGCCTTTCGTAGGGGCGTATAGCAATACGCCCCTACGGGTGCGCACAGAGCAGCACCCCTACGAAACCAGCGCGTGCTTGATTCGCCAACAGCATCGAGTTATCAGGCGTTCCGCGAATATTATCGTTCTCTCCCGCCACCGCACTTGAGCCGGACTCACTGCCCCGGCGCGCCAAGCCGGACAAGCCCGCGCGCCGCCAGGACCGCGTAGAGCGACTCCGGCGGCGCGTGCTCGGCTACGAACTCATACGCGCCGAGCGCGCCTTCACTGTCTCCCAGCCTCTCCAGCACCATCCCGAAGTAGTAGCGGCTGCGCACGTCGGCGGGAGCCAGCGCGACCGCGGCGCTCAGCTCCTCGTGCGCGCGCTCCGTCTGGCCGAGGTGATAGAGCGCCCACCCCAGGCTGGCCCGCAGGGAGGCATTGTCCGGCGCGCGCTCGCAGGCAGCTTTCAGAAACGTCAGCCCCTCGCCCTCCAACCCAAACCCGGTCTCCGCATAGAATGCCGCCAGCGACTCGATCCATTGAGCTTGCTCAGGTTCCAAAGCGACGGCAATGCGCAGCCACGCTTCGGCCTGCGCCAGGTCGCCCCACTCGCGCAGCGTCAGGCCGAGTTCCGCCGCCAGCGCAGGGTTGTCCGGCGCAGCCCAGTACGCGCGCAGAAAGGCGGCATGGGCCGCCTCATAGTCGCCGGCCAGCCGCCAATGCAGGCCGAGCAGGTAATTCACCTGCGGGTCGGTCGGCGCCATCGCCCGCGCGCGTTCGAGGCTGGGCAGCCCGTCCATCCCCTGCTGATCGAGCGCGTATCCCAGGTAGGCCAGCGCCACTGGATTGGCCGCGCTCGACTCCAGGGCGAGTTCCAGCGCGCGCTGCGCCAGCGCCCACTCCCCCGCCCCGCCCAATGCGATCCCCAGTCCCGTCAGCGACTCCGCCCGCCTGCGCGATCCGTCCGGCAGCGCGTCGAGCACGCGCCGCGCCTGCCCGGCCAGCGCGGGGTCAGTCTCCGCCCGCAGCAGGTGTAGCGCCGCCGCCTCAGGTTCGACCGGCGCCAGCAGCATCCCCAGGCGCAAGTGCGCGACAGCGTCGTCGGGCGAAGCCGCCAGCAGCGCGCGCAGCGTGCGCCCGGCAGCGTCCCATTCATGCGCGGCGATCTGCGCGGTGGCCAGATCATGCAAGCTGGGAATTTCATCAGACGTCGGAGTTGACTGAATTGCTGGCGCGGGAAGGGGGCTGGAAGTGACCGCTGCGGCGAGCGACCAGGAAGGGGCAGGGCGGCTGCTGGCTACGCCCCCCAGCAACCCCAGCAGCAGCGCGGGCAGCCGCCAGCGCAAAAGGAACCAGCGCGCGCGTCGTCGCCCAAAGCTGCGCTGGTGAGTTGCACAGGCCAACAAGCGATGCTCGTCATGCATGAAGCTGCAGGGCGTTCAACACAGCCCGCCCGATCTCTTCCACCTTGAACGGCTTCATCAGGTAGCCCTGCACGCCCTGGAGCTTGCCCATCAGCCGGTTGGCCGGGTCGCCATACGCCGTGATAACCAGAAAGGCCGGATGCGCCCCGCCATGAGGCCGTTCGCGCATCTCTTCCAGCAATCGCCAGCCGGTGATATCGGGCAGCGCGATGTCCAGCAGCACCAGGTCGGGCTTCTCGCTGGCATACAGTTCCAGCGCGTGGTGGCCGTCTGCTGCGTGCCATGCTTCGAACCCCATTCGCCCCAGAATTGTTCGCAGGATGGCGCCCAGTTCCAGATCATCCTCGACAATCAGCACCCGGTGCCCTGGGTCAATCGGTTGGGCGATGCTACGTGGCCGGCCCTCGCCCTGGCCGGTCATATCCTTCGGCGGGACCTCTCCCCGAGAATCGGGCCGCTCGCTCATGTCGGCTCCTCTGGCCTGCTGCTTTTCCCCCCTGCGCCTGTCCTGTCCGCGCAGCACGTGCGCCATTATAGCATACGGCGGCGCTCCCCACGCACCGCCGACACTCACTCGCGATCCTTCAGCCGCTTGTCCACCAGCCCCTCGAACGGGTCTGTGCCCGGCTTGACCAGCACGTCGCGCGTGCGCCCGCCCGGCTTCGGCTCGCCGACAATACCCAGCTCGTGCAGCAAGTCCACAATGCGCGCCGCGCGCGGGTAGCCAAGCCCAAGCCGCCGCTGAATGAGCGAAGCCGAAGCCTCCCCCTCCTCAATGACCAGCGCGATGGCCTCTTCCAGCATGGGGTCCGTTTCGGCCAGCACCTCACGGCGGGTCATGCCGCGCTCCCAGGGGCCAATGGTGATTGGCTCCAGCGCGCCCGCCGCGATTTGCTCTGCGTGCCACCGTTTCCAGTACTCCACCACCGCGCTCGCTTCCTCATCGGAAACATAACAGCCCTGGATGCGCTGCGGCCCGGCAGCGTCCGGCGCAAGGAACAGCATATCGCCCCGGCCCATGAGCGTCTCGGCCCCGGACGTGTCCAGGATCACCCGCGAGTCAACCCCCGACGCGACGGCGAACGAGATGCGCGCCGGGAAGTTGGCCTTGATCAGCCCGGTGATCACATCCACGCTGGGCCGCTGCGTGGCGACCATCAGGTGCATCCCCACCGCCCGCGCCATCTGCGCCAGGCGGGTCAGCGCTCGCTCGGTCTCGTCGGGACGCTGCATCATCAGGTCGCCAATCTCGTCAATAATGATCACGATGTACGGCAGGGCCTCTCCGGCCCGCTTGCGGCCAAGCCCCGCGTTGTAGACGTGAATGTTGCGCGCCGCTTCCTGCTCCAGCAGGCGATAACGCCGATCCATCTCGCGGGTGGCCCAGCGCAGCACGCCGATGATGCGATCCAGCTCCGTCTCCACTGGCCCCAACAGGTGCGGCAGACCATTGAAGCGGCTTAGCTCGACCATCTTGGGGTCGAGCAGCACCAGCCGCACGCGATCCGGCGTGTTATTCATCACCAGCGCCGTCGTCATCGCCGCCAGCATGATGGACTTGCCCGAACCGGTCGTCCCGGCGATGAGCAGGTGCGGCATCATCCCCAGGTCAGCGACGAACGCCACGCCGGAAGTGTCGCGTCCCAGGGGCAGCGCCAGGGGGCGGTGGCGAACCTTGTAGAACGCCTCGGACTCCAACACCGGGCGCAGGGCGACCGTGCTGGGCTGGCGGTTCGGCACTTCCACGCCGACATACGACTCGCCGGGCACCGGTGCCTGGATGCGCAGCCGCCTGGCGGAGAGCGCCAGCGCCAGGTCGCCGTTCAGGTTGGTGATCTCGCTGACCCGCACGCGATTGACGACTCGCTCGCCGTCCTCGGTCAGTTGCTCGGTGAGCGGCGACACAGCGTACTGCGTAACCGTTGGCCCCACCTTCACGTCAATCACCTCCGTCTCCACGTCGAACTCGAGCAGCGTGTGACGGATGATGCGCGCGTTGGTGTTGATCTCCTCAGCAGTGGGGATGTTCAGTTCCAGGTCGCTCAGCAGGTCCAGCGGCGGCAGGTTCGCTTCGCGCTTGCCGACCTTCTTCACTTCGCGGAAGTCGTCCACCGTGAAGGTGCGCCCGCCCTCCGGATCGGGCGACGCCCGGCGGATGCGCCCGCGCACGCCGTTGTTGGGCGGTAGCTCGCGCGGGACAACCGACTCGCGCTCTCCCGGCCCGCCCGGCGATACCAGGCTGCGCCCATTCGCCGCGCCGAGCTTATCGCGCGTCTGCGTGGCGATCTCCTGCCGCTCCGTCTTCGCCGGGCGATCCGCTCTGCCTCGCGGGGGTGCGGGGTCACCTTCCACTGCGCCAGAGTCACCGGCATCGGCGCGCAGCGGAAACTCGGTCCTGTCAGCGGGGGGGCATCAGGGCTGCTTGCGCGTCCGCCCGGATCGCCCAGGCGGTTCAGGCCGCGCTCAAGCAGCGCGCGAACCCACTGCACCGCCAGCAGCACATGCTGCACCCGCAGCCGCAGCAGGAGGATCGCGCTGACGATCAGAATGGCAATGAAGAGAGCTTCCAGCAGCACGCGGCCCAAGCCCGTCAGCCCCAGCAGTTCCGTGAGCAGCCAGCCCAGATACCCGCCGCCCTCGCCTTCGCTGGCCAGCACGCGCGGCTCCGGGTCGTTCGCCAGCAGATGTAGCAGAGCCGCCAGCGCCGCGAACCCCATCTCGAAAGCCAGGATGCGCCCCCACCCCACACTGATGGTGCGACCAAACTTGGGCATCAGCACGGTGATGCCAGCCAGCATCAGCCCCAGGGCAATGACATAGGCGGCGTTGCCGGAGAGCTGGCGCAGAGTGCGTGAGAGCGTGATCGCCAGGGGTGCCTCGGAGGACGTATTGAGCAGCGCGTTGAGCGTCACAACGCCCAACACGATCAACAACAGCGCGCCCAGCTCGTCAACCCAGGGAGGCAGCTTCTGCCCCATGCCCTGCCAGAAGCCGCGGTCGGTCGCCCTGGCCGCGACTCTGCCGACGATCTGGCGCATCTGTTGGAGCGAGCTGGCTCGCTTCTGAATGGTGGGGCGCACCCGCGCCCGACCCGCCGCAGCCGGCTTGCTCTTGCGCGCCGGGGGCTGCCCGGCTGCCGGGCGCTGCGCCGAAGTCTTGGCAGCCGGTTTCCCCTGGGGTTTGGCCGGCTGGCCCTTGCCCTGCCGCGGCTTCTGTCCTTGCGGGGAGGGCCTGGCCGCCTTCTTGTCGCCGGGCGTGCCTCGCCGCTCAGAAGTAGAACGACCGCCAGCGGCGGTCTTCTGCCTTGCCATCCGACTCGTTCCCCTCACCTGCCAGCACCGATATACCCACTCGCGGCAACCTGTCGCATCAGCTTTGTCACCTCATTCTAGCACTGGTGTTCTAGCTCTGCAAAGAGTGGCGTTGGCGCGCGCCGCCAACCGCGCACTGGTTTTTGCGTGCCACTTCGGTTAAGATACCCGGCGCACACGCTGCAAGGAGACCTTCGTGCCAGAACCTGTACGTATCGCGCCGTCCATCCTGGCGGCGGACTTCACGTGCCTGGGCGAGCAGATTGCCGAGGCGCAGACCGGCGGTGCCGACTCGATCCACGTGGACGTGATGGATGGACGCTTCGTGCCCAATATTACCATGGGGCCGCTCGTCGTGGCTGCCGCCCGCCGCGCAACTTCGCTCCCGCTGGACGTGCACCTGATGATCGTCGAGCCGGAACGACACATCCCTGCTTTCATCGAGGCTGGAGCCGACAGCATCTCTGTTCACGTAGAGACGTGCCCACACCTGCACCGCGTCGTGCAGCAGATCCGCGAGCTTGGCGCGAAACCGGCGGTCGTGCTCAACCCGCATACCCCCGCCGTGCTGATCGGGGAGATTCTACCAGAAGTGGACATGGTTCTGGTCATGACCGTGAATCCTGGCTTTGGCGGGCAGCAGTTCATCCCGCTGACGCTGCACAAGATTCGTCAGATTCGCGCCATGATCACAGGACTGGGCCGCTCGATAGATGTACAGGTGGATGGCGGCATTGACCAGCAGACAGCGCCACTCGTCGTGGCGCACGGCGCGAACGTGCTCGTCGCCGGGACTTCCATCTTCGGGGCCGCCGAGGGCATCCGCGAGGCCATCGCGGGTCTGCGGGCAGCAGCCAGTGCCGGGTGAGATCAAACGAAAAAGCCAGCAAAGGCTGGCTTCAGGTGACGCTCGCGGCGCAGCGAACGAGAACTACTTCGTGCGAACCTTGGCGTCCTTGCCCATCGTGCGAATGCACCTGGCGCACACATACTTGCTCACCAGGCGGCCATTCTCCATCACCTGCACGCGCTGGATGTTTGGCCGGAACTGCCGCCTGGTCCTGCGGTTCGAGTGGCTGACATTGTGCCCGAACTGCGGCCCTTTGCCACATACTTCACACTTTGCCATTGGAATGCCTCACGAAGGTCTGTTCAAACAAGCGGACGCCATGCTACCATAGAGCAGAGCGCAATGCAAGGGCTATCACTGGATTTGTGACGGGACAAACGCATGACCACCAACGAAACGCCTCGCGGCTCAATTGAGATCTCGCCCACGGCGATTGCC
The DNA here is from genome assembly GCA_027494015.1 of Anaerolineae bacterium. The sequence continues at coordinate 26,250 of JAOSJP010000006.1, read as the reverse complement.
ACGCTCGCCAGCCATGCCGCCCTGCAGACGTATGGCGTGGTGGGCATGGCTTCGTCCAATCTGGCGTCCGACATTGCGGCGAGCCTCACCCGCGATCCCAATCGCGGCATTACGGTGCGCCTGGATGGTGCCCATGTCGTCATTGATGTGTATGTCATCATCACTCATGGCACCCGCATCGCTTCCGTTGCCAACAGCCTGATCGAAAGCGTGCGCTACGCGGTGGAACAGGCCACCGGCCTGCCGGTGGGCCAGGTCAACGTGCACGTCCAGGGCTTGCGCGTCAGCAAAACAGAATGAGGGTGTAATGACCGCCAAGGCAGACAACACAGCTCCCCCTCCCTCAGGGCCGACCGCCTGTGATGGTCAGGCTTTCAAGCGACTCGCGCAGGCGGGCCGCGACTGGCTTGACCGGCACCACGCGCTGGTCAACCAGTTGAACGTGTTCCCCGTCCCGGATGGCGACACGGGCACGAACATGCTCATGACGATGCGCAACGCCATCAGGGAGATTGAGGCGAATCCCAGCGATCACATTGGACAGATCGCCGCCCAGATCGCGCACGGGGCCATGATGGGATCGCGCGGCAATTCGGGCACCATCCTCTCCCAGTTGTGGCAGGGCTTCGCCCACGCGCTGCGCGATCACAAAACGCTGACGCCGGAATTGCTCGTCAAGGGCCTGCGCGAAGCGTCGGACACGGCCTATCGCGGCGTCATCAAGCCGGTGGAGGGCACCATCCTCACCGTCGCCCGCGAGGCGGCAGAAGCCGCTCAGGAATCATCGCGCGACACGCACGACATGGTTGAGATCCTGCGCCGTGTGGTGGTGCGCGCCAAAGACGCGCTGGCGCGCACGCCGGAGTTGCTGCCCATCCTGCAAAAAGCGGGCGTCGTGGACTCAGGGGGCAGCGGGTTGGTGTACATTCTCGAAGGGATGCTGCTGTATTTGCAGGGGGAAGAGATCGAGGTGGAAGAGACAGTCCCAGCCGAAACGCACGACCTGGCCACAGCACTCGCTCCTGAAGACGAGCTTGGCTATGGCTACGATGTGCAGTTCATCCTCAAAGGCGATGGCCTCGACGTGAACACCGTGCGTGCGGCCATTGACCAGATGGGCTGGTCAACGCTGGTCGTCGGCAGCCAGGACGCGATCAAAGTTCACGTCCACGTGCACGACCCTGGCATCCCGCTCAGCTACGCTGTCAGCCTGGGTGCGCTCAGCGACATCGTGGTGGAAAACATGCAGGAGCAGTTCCAGGACTACGTGCGCGAGCGCGAAGGGGTGGAGACACCTGCGACGGCCCAACCAGCCAGCGCCCAGGCGGACATCCCGCCCATCGAGCTTGACTCGGACGACATTGGCGTGGTCAGCGTGGCCTCTGGCGAGGGCCTGGCCCGCGTCTTCCGCCAACTGGGGGCCGCCGGACTGGTGATGGGCGGGCAGACCAACAACCCCAGCACCCAGGAGATTCTGGACGCCGTCCAGCACGTGCCCACCAGGAAGATCATCCTGCTGCCCAACAACAAGAATATCATCCTGGCCGCCGAACAGGCCGCGCGTCTGGCTACCGGCCAGACGGTCGTCGTCATCCCCACGCGCAGTATGCCCCAGGGCATCAGCGCCCTGCTGCCCTACGATCCAAAGGGCGACCTGGAGACAGTGGCCAGAGCCATGCTTCAGGCGAAGGACAACGTCGTGACCGGCGAGATCACCACCGCCACGCGCAGCGTTGAGCTTAACGGCGTTCAGGTCGCCAGCGGGCAGATTATCGGGCTGGTGGACGGGGCGCTGGCAGTTTCTGGCGACGACCTCAGCTCTGTGCTGCGCGCCACGCTACAGCAGATGTGCTCCCACGTGTGTGAGCTGATCACGCTGTACTACGGCAATGGCATCCAGGAAGCGGAGGCCCGTCAGGTGACCGGCAGCCTGAGCGCCGTGTACCCCGATCAGGAATTTGAGGTAGTATACGGCGGCCAGGCGCACTATCACTACATCCTGAGCGCCGAATAGCTCCGGCCTGGGCCGCCAGCGACATGGGGAGTCAGAATCGTTGGGCAGAGTGCGAATCGTCACCGATAGCACGGCGCAATTCCTCGACCCGGCCATTGTGGAGCGCCTGAGGATCGAGGTTGTCCCGCTGTCAATCAGCCTGGGCACGCGGGTCTACCGCGAAGGGCTGGACATTGACCCGGCAACCTACCTGCGCCTGGCCCAGCAGAGCGACATCCCCGCCCGGCTTATCGCGCCCAGCCCAGAGGACTTCGCGGCGGTCTTCCGCCGCCTCAACAGGGAGACTGACCAGGTTCTGGCCCTGCTCATGTCGCGCCGGCTCAGCCAGACCTGGGAAAACGCTCTGCGCGCCAGCAAGACGCTGCTCGGTCGCTGCGAGATCGTACCTCTGGACTCGATGACTCTCTCAGTGGGCCTCGCCCTGCTGGTTGAAAGAGCGGCGCAGGCAGCCGAGAGCGGCGCGCCCCTGGAAGAAATCGTCCACCAGGCCCGGTCACAGTTACCGCATGTCTACTCGGTGTTCTATGTCAATGGACTCACCTATCTGCGCCACACCGGTCTGCTCAGCGAGACGCAGACCATCCTGGGCACAATGCTGGATATCAAGCCCTTCCTCACCATCGAGGAAGGGGAATTGATCCCGATGGAAAAAGTGCGCACGCAGGCTCAGGCTGTTGACAAGATTGTGGAGTTCGTGGCGGAGTTCTCTGGCCTGGAGCAACTGATCATCCTGCACAGCGCGCCCCACCCCACCGAGCGCACCCGCCTGCTGCACGAGCAACTGGCGACCGAGTTGCCCGGATGCTCGTTCCCGCTCGTCATGTATCAGCCCAGCCTCGCGGCGCTGATCGGGCCGGACGGCGTTGGCGTGGTCGTCTATGAAGACCCGAATGCAGAGGATAGCCTATCATGAAGTCCGTCCTCGTCATGACCGACAGCACGTGCGATCTGCCGCATGACTGGATCGCCCGTTACGATATTCGCGTCGTGCCGACCTACGTCCATTTCGGGCTGGAAAGCCTGGCCGATGACGGGGTGCAACTCACCCGGCCAGAGTTCTACCGGCGGCTGACGACCGTTGCCGAGCTGCCCAAGACCTCCGCGCCGCCGCCCGGCCAGGTGCTTGAAGTGATGCAGCAAGCCCTGGCCGACGCTGAGCACGTCATCGGCATCACCGCCCCGGCCAGGCTGAGCGGTATCTTCAACACGTTCCGGCTGGCCGCCGAGCAGAGCGCGCCGGATCGCGTCACGCTGATAGACAGCGGCATCGCGAGCATGGGGCTGGGCTGGCTTGTCCTGATGGCCGCCGAGCGCGCCCAGGCAGGCGTCGCCCCGGCAGTCATCGCCGGCGAAGTGCGCGCCGCCGTGCCGCGCGCCGACGTCTGGGCGGCGCTGGACACGTTCGAATATGTGCGGCGCAGCGGGCGAGTCGGTTGGGCGGCAGCGATGGTCGGCGAGCTGTTTCACATCAAGCCGATCATCCGCCTGTACGATGGTGTGGTATCCTCAGTCACCCGGACGCGCACCTCGCAGCGGGCGTTCGCGGCCCTGGTGGAGTTGGCTCACAGTGCCGCTCCGCTGGAACGTCTGGCCGTGATGCACTCGTACTTTCCCCAGGGAGGTCAGCGCCTCGCCGAGGCCCTGTCCGACCTCGTGCCGCTCGCCGAGATTCCGGTCGTGGATGCCACGCCGGTGCTCGGTGTGCATGTCGGGCCGAACGCGCTCGGTGTTGCTGTGCTACGTCAAGCGTAATCAGAAAGATAGTCCTATGCCCTCGGCGCTGGAAACACTGGTCAAAATCCTGAAGCTGGAGCAGGAAACCGGCTTTCGCAACACTGCCGTCATCGGCGGATTGGGTTCGTTTGTCGGCAACTGGGAGCGGGATGCGCGCCAACAGGCCAGGCGACCGGAACACCACCTGCTGATTGATGAGTTGGTTCAGCTCCTGCACGACTACGACGGCAGAGACAGCACGGAGATGCGCCGCGAGTCAGTCAAGTACATGCTGGGGCGCATCACCGGGCGCATCCAGCCTTCACGTCCCGTCCAATCTGAGATAGTCGCGCCGCAGGAAGCCGGCGACCAGGAGCCAGACTCCACAGCAGGCCCCCCTGCCAGCGACGCCGGGCAGATTGCCGCCGGGCAGAGCGCTGACGCCGAAGATGAGGGCTACACACCGCCACCGCCCGCCGCGCGCGAAGAACCGGCGCGGCGGCGCTCGCTCCCCCTACGACGCGGACGGCGCCCGGCGCTCTCGCCCGAAGAAGCAGCCGCGAAGCTGGCCGCCCTGCAGACGCCCGTGCAGTCGCTGCACCGCGTCGGCGAAAAAATGGCCGAGAAGCTGGACCGCCTGGGCATTGTCACGGTCGGCGATCTGCTGTTCACGTTCCCCCGCCGCTACGATGACTACACGCGAATGCGCACGCTCAACCGGCTGGTGCCCGGCGAGACGGTGAGCGTCGTCGCCGCCATTCGCAGCGTCGCCCGCCGGCAGGGGCGCGCCGGACGCCCGTATCTGTCGGTGGTGCTGGAAGATGGCACTGGCACCCTGCAAGCCATCTTCTTCGGGCAGCTTTGGCTTCAGCGTCAGTTCAAGCGTGGCAGCATGATCGTCGCCAGCGGCAAGGTCGAGCGTTTTCGCAACGAAACGATGATGACCAACCCCGAATGGGAGCTTCTGGAACGCGAGCACCTGCACACCAACCGCATCGTTCCCGTGTACCCGCTCACTAAGGGGCTGTCAGCGCGGACGATGCGCCGGCTGGTACGCCAGGCGCTGTCCGACCACGCCGAAAACGTCCCCGACTATCTGCCCGAACCCGTTCTGGAACGCACCGGCTTCCCCGACCTGAGTTGGGCCCTTGAGCAGGCGCACTTCCCGGACTCGCACGATTACCTGGAGCACGCCCGGCAGCGCCTGAGCTTCGACGAGCTATTCCTCTTCCAGATGGCAGTCATGGAGGCGCGGCGCGACTGGCAGTCGGTCCCCGGCCAGCCGCTCGCCGTGCCGGATGATTGGCTGGGAGCGGCGCTCGCTGCGCTGCCCTTCCAGCTTACGGCTGCGCAGCAACGCGCGCTTGACGACATCCGCCGCGACCTGGCGCGCGACGTGCCCATGAATCGCCTGCTGCAAGGCGATGTGGGATCGGGCAAGACCGCCGTAGCCGCCCTTGCCCTGGCTATCGCCGTCCAGAGCGGCAAGCAGGCCGCGCTGATGGCCCCCACGAGCATCCTGGCCGAGCAGCACGCCCGCAATGTCACCGGGCTGCTGCGCGCGCTGCCCGGCGGGGAGCACATGCAGATTCGCCTGCTGACCGGCAGCACGTCGCCTGCTGAGCGCGACGAAATCTATGCGGGTCTGGCTGAAGGAGCTGTGCACGTGGTCATCGGCACGCACGCGCTCATTCAGGGCGGCGTGTCCTTCCGCGATCTGGCCCTGGCCATCATTGATGAGCAGCATCGCTTCGGCGTGGAACAGCGCGGCAGCCTGCGCGGCAAGGGCTTTAACCCCCATGTGCTCGTCATGACGGCGACGCCCATCCCGCGCACGCTCGCCCTGACGCTCTACGCCGACCTCGATCTGTCCATCATAGACGAGCTGCCTCCGGGTCGGTCGCCTGTCGAGACGCGCGTCCTGCGCCCGGTCGAGCGCGAGCGAGTCTACAGCTTCATTCGCACCCAGATTGACAAGGGACGTCAGGCGTTCATCGTCTATCCCCTGGTGGAAGCGAGCGACGAGCAGGAGGAAAGCAAGGCGGCTGTTGAGGAATACGAGCGGCTGCAAGCCGGCATCTTCCCGAACCACCGCCTGGGGCTGCTGCATGGGCGCATGGCCCCGCCTGAGAAAGACGCCGTCATGCACGCCTTCGCCAGCGGCGAGCTTCAGATACTGGTCGCCACGTCGGTCATCGAAGTGGGCATTGACGTGCCCAACGCCAGCGTGATGCTGATCGAGCACGCCGAGCGTTTTGGACTGGCGCAGTTGCACCAGTTCCGGGGGCGTGTCGGGCGCGGCGAGCACCGCTCCTACTGCCTGCTGATCACCGAGACGCCCTCTGAGGAGGCTATCGCGCGGCTCAGCGCCCTGGAAGAAACAACCGATGGCTTCAAGCTGGCCGAGATTGACTGGCGGCTGCGCGGGGCCGGCGATCTGCTGGGCATCCGCCAGAGCGGCGCGCAGCAGTTCCGCCTGGCCGAGCTGATGAACCCGCGTCTGGTCGAGCTGGCCCAGCGTGAAGCGCGCACCGTCTATGCCGACGATCCGCCGCTGGCCCGCCCAGAGCACCAGTTGCTCGCCCAGCGCATTCAGGCTTTGGCCGAGCGCCGGGGCGACATAAGCTGACGCCGCTCGCCGCCCTGAGCGCGGACACCGGCGACCATACAGGAGAGACACCATGCGCCACGATCACATTTGTTGCGCCATCTTCCCTGGCTCGTTCAACCCCGTCCACTACGGTCATGTGGATATTGCCCGGCGTGCGCAGCGCATGTTCGATGAAGTGGTCGTGGCCGTCTATGTGCACCCCGGCAAACCCAATCTGTTCTCTGGTGAAGAGCGCGTCGCCCTCATTCGGGAAGCGCTCAAAGACGAGCCGCGTGTGCGAGTTGCGTCATACAATAGACTGACTGTAGACTATGCACGAGAGGTTGGCGCCCACGCCATTGTGCGCGGGCTGCGCGTGTTTTCGGACTTCGAGCTGGAGTTCCGCATGGCGCTGGCAAATCGCCGGCTTGCGCCGGATATCGAGATTGTGACGTTCATCGCCGCCGAGGAACACCTGCACATCAGTTCGAGCACGATTCGTGAGATTGCGTCGTTGGGGGGGGATGTGTCTTCGATGGCGCCGCCGCATGTAGTCGCAGCCCTGACGCGGCGATTCGAAGAGCTTAGAGCGCAAGGGTCCAACTCCTCCTATATGGTCAGCATAGATGGGTAGCAGCACACCGGACTGGGGAGGCAGCACATGGATATTCAACACCTGGTAGACCGCCTGGAAGACCTGATAGACGAGGGACGTCACGTTCCTTTCAGCAAATTCACGCTCATTGACGAAGAGCGCGCGCTGGAGATCATTGACCAGATGCGCATTTCGGTGCCAGAGCAGATCGAGATAGCCTCGCGCGTGATCAACCAGCGCGATCGCGTGCTGGCCCAGGCCACTGAGGAAGCTGAGCGTGTCCGGCAGATCGCCCACGATCAAAGAGAAGAGATGGTGGAGCGCGACGCCATCGTGAAGAAAGCGCGCAGCCAGGCCCGCAACATCATCGAGCAGGCGTACCGCGAGGCGGAGAGCATTCGCGCTGACGCCGACAGCTACGTGATGGAAGTGCTCAAAGAGCTGGAAGGGCAGCTCATGCACAACCTCACCGTGGCGCGTAACGGCGTAGCCAAGATCATGGAGGCACGCGCCGCCAGCCGCGCCCAGGCACAAGCCGCTGCCGGGCAGGAGAGGCAGCAAAGCATTGCCGTCCCTGCTGAAGAGTATGCCGAGGCCATCCTTGATCAGAGCAGCGGCCAGCCAGGTGTAAGTGACTGACTCGCCGTCCTGCCGCTGCCGCGCGCGCTGCTCCCAGCCTTGACAGTCCCGTGAAGGCTGCTTATAATTCTGCGCGTTGCCCGGCCCGAACGCCGGACATGCGTCTGTTTAAGGAGACTTCAATGGGTCCGCTGCCCAAGCGAAAAACATCCAAAACCCGCCGCGATAAGCGGCGTTCGCACGACCATTTGACGCCGCGTCACCTCGTTCTCTGCGATGAGTGCGGCAATTACAAGCCGGCGCACGAGGTCTGCCCGCACTGCGGCATGTATCGTGGGCGCGAAGTGCTGCAGGTCGCCGAAGAGGACTAACAGACCGACGGCAGCCATTCCCTGCCAGAGATGCTGGGGGCCGTGCCTTGACGAGCACGGCTCTTTGCGTTATGAACCCTGGCGCGTGACCCGCGTCTATTCACAAGGAAGGAACGCCCCATGATCAGTTGGCAAGCCACGGCGCTGATTTTCCCCGGACAGGGATCGCAGGAGGTCGGCATGGGGGCCGACCTGACTGTAGCCTTCCCTGGCGCGCGCGCTGTCTTCGCCCAGGCCGACGAAGTGCTTGGCTTCCCCCTCAGCGACCTGTGTTTCGACGGCCCTGCCGAGACCCTCAACGACACGCTCAACACTCAGCCAGCCCTGTTCGTCATGGGCGTCGCCCTGACGCGCGTCCTGAGCGAGGCGCTGGGCGATGCCTTCCAACCGGCGTGCGCTGCCGGGCACAGCCTCGGCGAGCTAACCGCCCTGACCGCTGCCGGCGCCATGACCTTTGCAGACGGGCTGCGCCTGGTCCGCGAGCGCGGACGGCTGATGCACGAAGCCAGCCAGCGCGCGCCGGGCGCGATGGCCGCCGTCCTGGGGCTGGATGCGGAGGTGCTGGCCGCCCTCTGCGCTGAGGCGAGCGCCCAGACTGGTCGCCCGCTGGTCATCGCCAATGACAACTGCCCCGGCCAGATCGTCATCTCCGGCGACAAGCCGACCCTGGAACTGGCCCTGCCCCGCATCGAAGGGGCTGGCGCCAAGCGCGTCGTCCCGCTGGCGGTCAGTGTGGCCTCCCATTCCCCGCTCATGGAGAGCATCACCGCCGACTTCGCCCGCGCGCTGGCGATCACGCCCTTCAGCGCCCCCCGCCTGCCCGTGATCGGCAACGTGCACGCCGCGCCGCTGGAGTCTGCTGAGGCTATCCGCGCCGAGCTTGGCGCGCAGCTCACCTCAACTGTGCGCTGGGCGGAGTCCGTCCAGGCGATGCGCGCGCGCGGGATCGAGGTGTTCGTCGAGTTGGGGCCGAAGGACGTGCTGTCGGGCCTGGTCAAGCGCATTGACCGCGCGGCGCAGCGCCACACGCTCAATTCCGCCGAAGCGGTGCAAGCGTTCCTCAGCGAGTGCGGTGCCCCGTCCTGATTGGGCAATATGCCCAACGCCTTCTGAGCTACCCCGGCAGATCATCCAGATTGGCTGCCGGGGCAGTTTGATTCTTGTGAGTAATGCACAAGTCTGGCAGTGGACGGTGATCGCCGCGCCACTATAATCAGCGTGTACCGACCGTTGCAGAGGAGAGCCGCCACTATGGAAGACAAAGCGCACGCAATCATTGAGACCGTCAAGGCAGAGGGCGTGAAGTTCATTGATCTACAGTTCACCGACATCTTCGGCGCGACCAAAAGCGTGACTATCCAGGATGTGGGGTTGGAGGAGGCGCTGGAGCGCGGCGTGTGGTTCGACGGGTCATCAATTCAGGGTTTCGCTCGCATCCAGGAATCGGACATGTTTCTGCGTCCCGATCCCATCACTTTTCGCGTCCTGCCCTGGACGCTGGACGACCCGCTGGGGCGGCGCGCGCGCATCATCTGCGACGTGTATAACCCGGATGGCACCCCGTTCGAAGGCGACCCGCGCTATGCGCTCAAGCGTGCAGTAGCCCACGCCGAGCAGCTTGGCTTCATCTACAACACGGGGCCAGAACTGGAGTTCTTCCTCTTCCGCGAGAATGGTCGCGAAGCGGTCCCGCACGATGTCGGCGGCTATTTTGACTTCTCACCCGGTGACGAGGCTCAGCGCGTGCGCAGCGACATCACCCGCGCGCTGCTGGCCCTGCGCATCCATGTTGAAATGGCCCATCACGAGGTGGCCATCGGTCAGCACGAGATTGACTTCCGCTACGAGCAGGCCCTGCACGCCGCCGACAACGCCGTGACTTTCAAGTACACGGTTAAGGGCATTGCCGCCAAGCACGGCCTGATCGCCACCTTCATGCCCAAGCCCGTCTTCGGCATCAACGGCAGCGGCATGCACGTCCACCAGAGCTTGATGGATCGCAGAACCGGCGAGACCAGGATGTACGACCCGTCCGGTGTGTTCAACCTGACGGTTACCGCGCGGCAATTTGTCGCCGGGCAGCTCGCCCACGCCCGCGCCCTGGCTGCTGTCGTCGCGCCGACGGTCAACAGCTACAAGCGTCTGACCCCCGGCTACGAAGCGCCTGTCTATGTGTGCTGGGCGCAGCGCAACCGTTCGGCCCTGGTACGTGTGCCGCGCCACTCGCCGGGCCGCGAGAACAGCACGCGCGTTGAGTTGCGCTTCCCCGACCCAAGCTGCAATCCCTACCTGGCCTTCGCCGTCATGCTCGAAGCAGGTCTGGACGGCATCGAGCGCGGGCTTGAGCCGCCACCTCCCGTCTCCGATGATGTCTTTCACTGGACGCCCGCTGAGCGCGAGGCCAACGGCGTGGGGGTGCTGCCGGGCACGCTGGAAGAAGCGCTGGACGCGCTGGCCGAAGATGAGATTGTGCTCAAGACGCTCGGCGATCACATCTACAACGTTTACGAGCGGGCCAAGCGCATGGAATGGGACGAGTACCGCATTCACGTGACAAGCTGGGAGATCAAACGTTACATGCACACGGTGTAGACCGCGTTCCTGCGCCGCAGGACTCCAGGCGGGGGCAGCCCTCAAGGGTTGCCCCCTGCCTTCTCCGCTGCTATCATGGGCGTCAGCCAGCAGCCAGCACGCCAGCGAGGTCCTATGAGTTCGAGCAGCGACCAGCACAGAGCCGCCGCCGCCCAGCAAGGCCCGGTCCCCCTGGCCATCGTCACTGTCAGCGACACGCGCACCCCCGAAAGTGACGTGAACGCCGCCTACCTGCGCGAGCAGATCGCCGCCGCCGGGCATCGCGTGGTCGCCTATCGGATCATCAAGGATGAGGCGGATCTGGTGCTGGCCGTGCTGGACGAATTGGCCGCAGGCGAGGCCCGCGTGATCCTGTTCAACGGCGGCACCGGCATCTCGCCACGCGACCGCACCTACGATGCCCTGAGTCGCAGGCTGGAGAAGATGCTGCCCGGCTTCGGCGAGTTGTTCCGCATGCTCAGCTACCAGCAGGTGGGCGCGGCGGCGATGCTCTCCCGTGCTACCGCCGGCGTCTACCGCAACAAGGTCATCATCTCCACGCCTGGATCACCCGCCGCTGTGCAGCTTGCCTGGGAAAAGCTCATCGCGCCAGAGCTGGCGCACCTGGCCTGGGAAGTCATTCGCTGAGCGGCTGGCGACGGAAAACGCAGGCGAAAAACCATTGACGCGCCCGCGTCTGCTGGTATAATACGCGGTTAGTTCGGCGACGTAGCTCAGCGGTAGAGCAGGGGACTCATAAGCCCTGGGTCGTGTGTTCAAATCACACCGTCGCCACTCCTCACACTCGGCGCACCGCCGAGTTTTCGTTTGCCAAGCTGCCGATCTGCCGTTCCTCACTTGTCTGGCACCCCCGTGATCGCATACACTACACGTAGATGGCCGTCGTGAGGATGGGAGCGCAAGCCATGCCCAAGCGACCGGAGATTCTGAACCAGCAGGCGCTCGAAGAAGCCCTGCGCCGCGTGGGGTGCCCGGACTCGTGCATCGCACCGACCGTGAGCAATTATCGGCTGTTTGTCCCTCTGGTGTTGGCGGCGCTGGGCCGCGAGCGCATCTACGACATCGTGTGCCAGGCGCGCGGCGATCTCGGCCTGGGTCAGCAGAGCGCCGCCTGGCGCGCCTCGATCAAGTACATCGTCGCCTGGGCCGAGGCCGAGATCGACTCTTACAAGCAGCGCCGTGACCTGGAAATGCTGGCCGAACCAGCGGACGACTGCGCGGGTCAGCTCAAGCTGCTCTAGCGCACTTTGTCCGGGGCGCAACTTCCGGTACAATCCTGGCCGCCATGCGCATCAGGCTATTCTTCACAGCGCCTTTCTGAGGGAGCCTCTATGACACCGACATTCGTGGTCTTCTTTGGGCCGCCCGGCTGCGGCAAGGGCACCCAGGCCAAGCGAGCCGCTGCCGAGCTTGGTCTTGTGCAGATCTCGACCGGCGAGCTATTTCGCAAACACCTCAGCGAGCGAACCTCCCTGGGCCAGCGGGCGCAGGCGTACATGAGCAAGGGCGCGCTCGTCCCCGACGAGATCACCATCGGCATGGTCCGCGAGCGACTTGCCCAGCCGGACGTGCAGATGGGCGCCATCTTCGACGGCTTCCCGCGCACGGCTGCCCAGGCGCAGGCCCTCGACGATCTGCTGCACGAGCTTGGGGGCAGGCTCGATCTGGTGGTGGACTTCGCGCTGCCCACGACCGTCTCGCGCCAGCGCTTGCTGGGCCGCCAGGAAGGTCGCGCCGACGATCGGCCAGAGGTCATTGAGAAGCGCCTGAACGATCACGCCCAGGTTGAAGCGAGCGTCATGCCCTACTACCGCCAGCGCGCCGGTCTGATCAGGTCCCTGGACGCCGACCGCCCGATCGAAGCGATCTACCAGGACGTGCGCGACCTGATCAAGGCCGCGCAGCCCTAGAGTCGCGTTATGCACTTACAGCCCTGTCTTTCCCCAGCGGTTTTGGGTAGCTCCTGATTTACCTCACCCCCGTCTCGGCGCTGGCGCGCCTCGACTCCCCCCTCTCCATGCATGGAGAGGGGGAAAGGCCGAGCGCAGCGAGGCCAGGGGGTGAGGTAAACAGAGCGCCCCTCTCCCTTATCAAGGGTACCAAGCTCATAACACGCTCTAGAGTCGCGTTATGAACTGCGCGTCAGGTGTAGCAGGCGCTACACGGCGCCTTCTATGGCCCTCCGGTTGGTGAGGAAAGAGGCTGGAGGATAGCGTTCCAGCCGCCCTCCCCCGCCACCAACAGCACGAGAACGCCCGCAAAGGTGTTCTCGCCGCGCTCTCCAGGCCTACTTCTCCAGCGGCGGGAAGTCCGGCCCGCCCTCCAGAATCACCATGTGCCCGTTGCCCAGGCTGACATCCAGGTGCACCGCGCCCTTTCCCCGGTGAACGGCATCAGTCCCCCACAGCGGCACGAGATCACACTCGCACACAGGCAGGAACGCTCTGCCGTCCTCGCGCGTGGCAAAGCTGGCGCTGGCCACGATGACCAGCGTCTCCGCACTGTTCTGCCGCGCGAAGACCGTCAGCGTCGGGTTGTCACTGTAGCCCACAAACACCGTCGCCGGGTCGGGATCGCTGAGCAGATCGGCGTACTTCCGACGCAGCGCGAGCGCATAACGAACCGAGCCGAGCAGGTTATCCGGTCGCGTCCAGCCAAATGCCCACGCGCTGAACAGCGGTAGCGACTCGGCAGGGTGCTCGCGGATCATCTCGTCGGTGAAGTTCAGTCCGGTGTTGATCGGCTTGGTCTCCATCAGCTCGAACCCGCTGTGAATGAAGGGGATGCCCGGCACCAGGATGCTGAAGGCCAGCGTGTAGTGCACATACTGGAGCGCATAGGGCCGGACGGCAGCGCGCGGCGTGTTGTGGCTCTCCGCCGTCGCGAAGAAGGGCAGCGGCAGTCGTTCGTGGGCCAGCCTCCCCAGGAATTCGCGCAGCTTTTCCGGGTGATGGAAGTCAAACACAAGATAGCCCAGCACCGCGTTGTACCCCTCGTCCACGCTCGCCTGCCCAATGACGAAGTTCTCATCCCAGAAGGCGAAATCAGGGTCCATGGCGCGCGCCGACGCGACGATGCGCTGCTTGAGCGGCATGGGCAGCGCGTGTCCCATGTCAATCATCACCCCGTCAATGCCGAACTCCCGCTGGTGATGCGGGATCACCCCGGCGATGGCATCCCACAGCGGCGCAACCGCGTTCTCCGGGCGGGCCAGCCGCTCGTCGTACATGCGCAGCGTGTTGTAGGCGATGTAGTTGAAATCCGGGTGATCGTACATGCGCAGGTACGTCACATCCGTCCAGGGCGGCTGGTTGTCGTCGGGCGGCCAGTCGGTGAACGCGCCAGGGATGCGCAGCCGCGTGCCGTCGTCAAGCTGGCCCAGCCAACGCCCATCTTCCATCCAGACCTGGTCAGGGCGAGGCGGGGGCACAAACATGGCCCGGTGCGAGTTTGGAGGCGGGGGCAGCGCCCTGAAGTCCTCGCGAGCGATCTTCTCCTTGACTTTGGCCAGATCGTCCGGCGGGAAGATCGGGATGCCATAAGCATTCGGGTCAGTGCTGCCCAGCGTGCGATCCGGCACGTCTTCGCGAATCCAGTAGAACCACTCCGGGTGTTCGCCGATCCACGCGCCATCTTTGGAGGCCGTGCGCAGCACGAACTCCATGATCACGCGCATCCCCAGGCGGTGCGCCGCCTCGACAAAGCCCGCGAACAGCGTATCCACCGCAAGGCCCAGTGCCGGCTCGTTGAGATTCTCGTCCAGGGCATACGGATCGCGGATGCCGTAGGGCGACCCCAGCGTGCCCTTCTTGCCATCCTGCCCCACCGCCGTGATCGGCAGCAGATGCACCGTGTTGACGCCCAGGCTGCGGATATACGGCAGCAGCACGATGCTCTTGAGCAGCGTCCCCGTCTCGCGCCAGCCGTCCGCTGAGGAGCCAATCCCTAGCACGCCGTCGTGCGCGTGGTCGTAAGCCGCTGTCACGCGCGGGAACAGGTTGTAGACGATGGCGTAGCGCGTCCACGACCCGCCTGCCCCCTGAATCAGCGGCTGCGCCGGTTGCGCGGCGATCCATTGCAGCTTGTCGGCGTAGAAGTCGTAGGGGTTGACCGCCTGTGCCGCCGGCTGCTCATGATCGATCCACAGGCCGGGCACGTGGTAGGGCTGCGTCAGAGCGCGCTTGCTCTCACGCAGCGTCGTGATGATCTCCTGCAATGCCGTCATACAGGCTCGCTCCGCGTGCTGAACGCTTGCCGGATAAGAACCGGGCCGCAGGTGCCTTCGCTCCCATCAGCGAGCGCCCCGCTGCCCATGTGCCGCGTACACAAAAAAGGGAAGCAACGCTCCCTTCGCTTCCCTTCCCTCCTGTGCGCTGCTGTGCCTGCTCATTGGCTGTAATCGGGGCCGAAGACCTCGGCCATCAGCGGCCCAAGCTTCGCCCGGTTAGGGACGAGAATATCCTGGCCCTGCCAGTTCGTCGGGATGACGTACTCCCAGCCTAACACCGCGTTCCGGTAGTTCATCGAAGGAATGTCCTTGACCCACCACGCCAGTTGCAGAATCTGGTCGAGGCCCAGCCCGGTGTCAATGCCATCCCTAAGCTCGGACCACAGCGCCGGAGCCTGCACAGCAAGCTCCGGGATCATGTTGTAGGCTGTCACCTTGTCGCGCATCGCGTAGATCACCTGCTGCTGACGGCGGTTGCGGTCAATGTCGTCGCTGGCATGGCGGCTGCGCGCATACTTGAGGGCGGTCGCACCATCCATCTGGTGCCAGCCCGCTTCGATGTAGAACGGATCATAGCCGAAGTTCATGTCGGGATACAGCGGATCGTAGATGTCCTGCGCGACCTCAAGGTTGATCCCGCCAATCAGGTCAATCACCCGCGTGAACGTGTTGAAATTGACCAGCACATACTCGTTGACGCGGATGCCGAAGTTGTACTGCACCGTTTGCATCGCCAGGCGCGGCCCGCCGCCCGGCCCCTCAAGCTCGCCCGCGCTGTACGCCGTGTTGATGCGCTGCGGTCCATAGCCGGGCACATCCACGTACAGGTCGCGCGGGATGCTCATCATTCCCACGCTGTTGGCGCGCGGATCGAGGCTGATCAGGATCATGGTGTCCGTGCGCACCGACGCGCCGAACTCCCCTGGCCGCCAGTCCATGCCCATGACCAGCACGGTGAACCGTTCCTTGCCATCCCAGGGGCGGATGATCATGCTCTGACCATCGCCCAACATGCCGCCTACCGGCGCATCGCCCGACGCAGCCAGCACGCCGCCGGGACCATACAGCACCGAGGTTGGCTCAAGCGGCGGGGCGCTGGTCGCCACCGTGCCCTGAGTGTCACGCGTCGCCTGCAGCAAGACAAACGCCATCATGCTCATGATGACGGTCATGCCCAGCAGCGCCGCAGCAATGATCACCCATGCCCAGTCCTCCGGCGCTCCCAGCTCGCGTCGCACCTTGCGTCGCTGCACGCGGTCGCGCGCGCTCTTGCCGCGCCGCCCGCGCCTGTACAGCGGCGTTGAAAGCGGCTCCGGCGAGGACATCGCCGCCGGCTGTCCGGGAAAGCTGTACCAGTGCCCGGCGGTCGGGGTAGCTTTCGGCGAGCGCGGCGCTCCCCCCGCCGCATCAGGCGGGACCACGGCGTCCATATGCTGCTGCGTCTGGGCCGGGTCGTCGGGCGTCATAGGCGGCTCCACTGCGGTCATTACCGGTATTGTAGCGTCAAACGTCCAAAGCACAATGTCCGCTCAGTGTGCTACAATCCTCTTGTCCGATGACGGAATCCCACCTGAGGAGTATGCTTCGCGATGACACAAGCACGCTGGCGGCTGCTGACTACGCCGCCCGCTGACGGCCCCCTGAACATGGCGGTTGACCAGGCAATCATGGAGGCGGTCGCCGCCGGGCGCGTCTCGCCCACGCTGCGCTTCTTCGCCTGGACTCCCCCCTGCCTGTCGCTGGGCTACATGCAGCCCGTCGCCGACGTGGATCACGCGCGGTTGACCGCGCACGGCTGGGACCTCGTCCGGCGTATGACCGGCGGGCGGGCGATCCTGCACACCGACGAACTCACCTACAGCGTCGCCCTGCCCGCTGACGATCCCGTCGTCTCCGGCGGCGTCGTCGAGAGCTACCGCCGCCTCAGCGCGGCGCTGATCGCTGGATTACATGCCCTGGGGGTTGAGCCGGAAGCAGACAAACGCGCCGATGGTCACAACGCCACCAGCGGGCCGGTGTGCTTTGAAGTCCCCAGCCACTACGAGATCACCGTCGGGGGCGGCAAGCTGATCGGCAGCGCCCAGGTGCGCAAGTTCGGCGCGGTGCTCCAGCACGGCACGCTTCCCCTCTTCGGCGACATTGCCCGCATCTGCGATGCGCTCGTGTTCGCCAGCGACGAGCAGCGCGCGCGGGTGCGCGCGCGCGTTGCCGAGCGCGCCACGACGTTGGAGCGCGCGCTGGGACGCATCGTCTCCTGGCACGACGCTGCGCACGTCATGGCCGACAGCTTCCGCCGCGTGTTCGATCTCACGCTCGAACAGGCTGATACGCTGACCGCAGAGGAGAGCGCCAGGGCCGCTCAGCTAAGGGAAGAGCAGTACGCCGCCGAGACGTGGAACGGGCGTTTCTAGTCCGACAGGCACGAGGGATCCGGGGGCAGCGCCTCTGCGACTGTCTGGAACCCAACTCGCTCGTAGCCAAGTTTCAGCAGCAGGTCGTACAGCATCGCCTCGGCGTTCTGCGCTGCCAAATCTAGCAGGTTGAGCGTCGCGGCGGTTTCGAGCAGGTCGCCCATCGCGCGGTCGTAGGCTTCGCTCTGCATCCGCCGGAAGCGCCCGCCGCAATCCTGCAGGCCCACCCACCCCCGGCAAGTCCAGGAGTGCACTTCTGGCTTGCCCAGGTCGCAGTGAGTGATTTGAGCGGGGGGCAGCGTCACCGTCAGTACACCGTCCGCGCCAAGCACAATGTCGTCCTCGCCCATCTGCGCCAGGTCCACCCCCGCCTTGACTGTGCCCAGGAAGCTGATGTTCATTTCAGCATCGGGGGCGGCCCCGGCATCTACCACCGTTTTGGTGATCAGAATTCCGCTGCGCACTGTCTCCAGCACCGCCAGCTTCTGGATATCCAGCACGAGCGCCCGGCTGTCCACAACCACCGGCTCGGCATCGCCATCGAACCCAAAGACAGCCAGGAAATTGTCCGCCGGGTCGCCCAGGAAGTCCGCCACGCCGACTGCCAACATTAACGCCATGCAGGACAGAACGACCGTCAGCACCAGCAGCGACGCCCCGGTGAAGAAGGCACACGTGCTCCAGCAACCGCGTCGGGGCGGGCTGGCAGGCCGCCGCTTGCGGCGCGGCGGCGTGCCGGCTGCCGCCGGAATCTGGTCAACCGGGCGCACTTCGGGAAGACTATCGGGCTTGGAAGGCTTAGGCTCGGCCATAGGTTTGTCCTGGAGGCATCAGCCACCGGGTGTGCGCTGTGCTTTCCTGTTAGTGACTACGCGAAAGGTGTTCCTGGGTTGCGCAATCGGGCGCGTCAGGCCAACGGGCGCACCTGGTACAGCGCCCCATCGCTGAAGCCGCGCTTGCGATAATACTCCCGCGTGCCCACCGCCGAAATCACCGCCAGGCGCGCATAGCCACGCGCGCGGGCGATCTCCGCCGCCCGCTCGATCAGCCCCGTGCCTAGCCCGCTGTGCTGCGCCTTGCCGTCCTCCGCTTCGCCGATAGCCACCGCCTGCCCGTACACGTGCACCTCGCGGATCAGGGCTGCCTCCGCCAGCTCCGGCACGATGGGATCGGCCTGCGGCAGCGCCAACCGCAGAAAAGCGGCAATGCGCCGGTCGGCGGTGATCACTTGTAGAAAGACTTCCCCACCCACGCCGGTCTCGTAACGCAACTCGTCCACGCTCAGCTCGCCGGGCGACACGGCCCCACCGCGAATCTCGCGCCCGCGAATGTCCGGGCTGCGCAGGCCGCGCGCCCGCAGCGCCGCCTCGACCGTCTGCCGGAAGTTCGGCTTCATCTCGCCCGCCACGATGTCGGTCGAGGGGATGTCGCGCACCACGCGCGTCAGGCGGCAATATTCGGGCGTGCTGAGGAAGCAGTCGCTCAGCACATCGAGCAGGACGCCCTCGCTGTACGGCGCCCACTCGCCGCGCTGATAGACCTGCATCAACTCGGCGCTCTCGATCAGCGAGCACGGGTAAATCTTAAGCTCGTCGGGGCGAATGTCCGGGTCGGCGAACAGCCGCCGGTAGTCCGCCACGTCCGCTTCCGGCGAGGAGCCGTACAGGTTCGGCATCCAGTGCGCGTGAATCTTGAACCCGGCCAGTCGCAGCAGTCGGATCGCCCGCCGCGTCATGGCGACGGTGTGCCCACGCCTGTTCATAGCCAGCACCGCATCGTCTAGACTCTGCACGCCGATCTGCACCTTCGTCGCGCCCAGCCGCCGCATACGGATCACTTCGCCCGCGTCAATGTGATCCGGGCGCGTCTCCACCACCAGGCCCACGCAGCGGATCGGCGCGGTCTCGTTCTCACGGTGCGTCGCCGCCAACTCGTCCCACGTGGCGAACTCGTCCACGACCGTGCGCGGGCGCTCGCCGCGCCCTACGGCCAGCGCCAGTTCGCGCGACCGCTGCATCTCCGCGCGGTAGATGCGCTGCACCGCCTGGTTGTACGTCTGCTCCAGCGCGGCACCGTGTAGTGTCAGCGGCGTCGCCTGGTCGGGGTGCAGTTGCGAGGCAGTGCGCAGCAGGCCGCGCACTTCGTCCGTGTGATCCGTGCCCGCGCCGAAATCGTGCAGCGCGTCGAAGAGGCGCTTGACGAACCACACCTGGTACGTCTCCGGGTAGAACGACCAGGTGCCGCCCAGGATAATCAGCTCCACTTTGTCGAGCGGGTGCCCGGTCTCGTAGAGCGTCCCCAGCCGCGACATGACCTGTAGATAGGGGTCGAAATGATTCTGCTCGGCGCGCTGCGCGCCCGGCTCGCTGGCCAGGTAGCTCTTGGGCATCCGCACGTCGTTCGGGCAGAAGATGCACTCGCCGGGGCACGGGTAGGGCTTGGTCAGCACCGTGACCGGCGTCACGCCCGACAGCGTGCGCACCGGCTTCATGCGCAGCCGGGCCAGCACCCCCACGTCGTAGGGCGGCAGGCCGTCGGTCCCGGCCAGCGTCCGGTAGGCGTGGATCAGGTCGTTCTTGTTGAACAGCCCCTGCCCGTCTTTCGGGTGCTGCTTGAGAATCTGGATCAGGCGCGGGGCCGTCAGGTTGGGTTCTCGGACGACCTCGTGTAAGATCGCCAGCAGCGACTCACGGTATTCCGCAACGTCGGCGGGGGGCCGGTAACGCTTACCCATCGCTCACAATCCGCACGTGCTCCGGGGACGGAGTCTGGCCAGTTGGACGATACCACTATCGCGCGTCTGAGCGCGCTCAATCGCGCCTTCTACGAGACCACGGCTGCCGATTTCGACCAGACCCGCGCCGCCCCCTGGCCCGGCTGGGACGCCCTGCCGCCCCACCTGGCCGCCCCGCTCTCGGCGCTGGACGTGGCCTGCGGCAACGGTCGCTTCGGGCTGTTTCTCTACGAGCACCTGGGCACAAACGTAACCTATCATGGAGTGGATAGCAACCCGGCGCTGCTCGACCGGGCGCGCGCGGCACTGGCCGGGCACGACGCCCGCCTGGAACAGCGCGACGTGCTGACCGATCCGCTCCGCGAAGGGACTTACGATCTGGTGGCTCTCTTCGGGATGCTGCACCACATCCCCGGCCACGAGCAGCGGCGCGCGTTCATGCGCAGCCTGGCCGGGCGAGTCGCGCCGGGCGGACTGCTGATCTTCGCCGCGTGGCGCTTCTATGAGTACGAGCGGTTCCGCCAGCGCATCCTGCCCTGGCCGCCCGATCTGGTCGCCGAGCCGGGCGATTACCTGCTCGACTGGCGGCGTGGGGCGCGCGCGCCGCGCTACTGCCATTACGTGGACAATGCCGAGCACACCGCGCTCGTCGCCGCGACCGGCCTGCGCGAGCTGGCTACCTACCGCGCCGACGGGCACAGCGGCGACGTGAACCGCTACAGCATCCTGCGGCGAGACAGAATATGACCGGCATCTCTGAAGACTACTCAGCCCTGCACGACGCGCTCATCGCCTGGTTCGCCGCGCACCGTGAAGACCTCCCCTGGCGGCGCAGCAGAGACCCCTATGGGGTGTGGGTCTCCGAGACCATGCTCCAGCAGACGCAGGTCGCCACAGTGATCCCCTACTTCGAGCGCTTCATGGCCCGCTTCCCGACGATCAGCGCCCTGGCCGCCGCTCCACTGGATGACGTGCTCAAGCTGTGGGAAGGACTCGGTTACTACAGCCGGGCGCGCCACCTGCACCGCGCCGCGCAGATCGTCGTCGCCGAGCACGGTGGGCAACTGCCGTCTGACTCTGCTGCGCTGCGCCGGCTGCCCGGCATCGGGCGCTACACCGCCGGCGCCATCGCCAGCCTTGTCTTCGGCGCGGACACGCCAGTCCTCGACGGCAACGTGATCCGCGTGCTGGTGCGCCTGTTCGACCTGCCCGACGACGTGAGCCAGAGCGCCACGCAGCGCAGGCTGTGGGCGCTGGCCGAGTCGCTGATCCCCGCCGGGCGCGCGGGAGCCTGGAACGAGGGATTGATGGAACTGGGACGGCGCGTCTGCACGCCAACATCCCCCAATGCGCGATCTGCCCGCTGACCGACCACTGCGCGGCGCGGGCGCATGGCACCCAGCACGAGCGCCCCGTCAGACGTCCGCGCGCCAGGATGCCGCACTACGACGTGACCGCCGCCGTCACCCGCCGCGACGATGGCCGCCTGCTGATCGCCCAGCGCCCTGTTGACGGGATGCTCGGCGGGCTGTGGGAGTTCCCCGGCGGCAAGCGCGAGCCGGGCGAATCCTTGCGCGACTGCCTGCGCCGCGAGCTGCGCGAAGAACTGGGCATCGAGGTCGAGGTCGGCGAGCAGATCGGCACCGTCCGCCACGCCTACACCCACTTTCGCATCACGCTTCACGCCTTCGCCTGCCGCCTCTTCGCCGGTGAGCCAGCCGCCCTCGGCTGCGCGGCATGGGCCTGGGTGACGCTCGACGAGCTGGACCGCTACGCCTTCCCCGTCACCGACCAGAAGATTATCGCCATGCTGCGCGACGGCGGCGGGCAACATGGCCTGGACCTCGGCTGAACCGCGCTTTGGATTGTCGGGGGCGTTGTGCTATGCTCGGATATGAATTCTGTGTGCGCAGATCACAGCGGAGACGGCCATGCTCAAGGACTTCATGAGCCGGCGGGACGAAGAGCGCCAGATGCAAGAGGCGGGGCGGCTCCCGCCCGGACAGGCCCTCACCCAGAAATTCCCCGTGCTGCACTACGGCCCCGTCGCCCAGATTGACGTGAGCACGTGGACGCTGTCCGTCTTCGGCGAGGTCGAGCGCGAGATGCGCTGGAGCTGGGACGAGTTTCGCCAGATTTCCACGACGACGATCACCACCGACATTCACTGCGTGACCGGCTGGAGCAAGTTCGACACCGCCTGGGAAGGGCCGCTCTTCCGTGACTTCGTCGGGCTTTTCGGCGTCAGGCCCAGCGCGAAGTACGTCATCGCCCACGCCGCGCACGGCTTCACGGCCAATCTCCCGCTGGAAGCCATGCTCGAAGATAACGTCCTGCTGGCCTGGAAGTACAACGGCGATTACCTCACGCCAGAGCACGGCTACCCTGTGCGCACCGTTGTGCCGCAGCGCTACTTCTGGAAGAGCGCCAAATGGCTGCTCAAGCTGGAGTTCAGCCCGATAGACAAGCCAGGCTTCTGGGAGCAGGCGGGCTACCACAACGACGGCGATCCCTGGAAGGAAGAGCGTTTCCAACGACAGCGGTTCTTCTGACCGAGACACGCTGGCGCACCTTGCAACGAGAACTTTGAGCTTCGACCCCAGCTCGCCTCATAGGTCCTAATCTAGAGCGTGTTATGAACTTGGTACCCTTGATAAGGGAGAGGGGCGCTCTGATGACCTCACCCCCTGGCCTCGCTACGCTGGCCTTTCCCCCTCTCCATGCATGGAGAGGGAGTCGAGGCGCCCAGCGCCGAGACGGGGTGAGGTAAACCAGGAGCTACCCAAAACCGCTGGGGAAAGACAGGGCCGTCAGTGCATAACAGCCTCTAGGACTCTCGACTCCTGGCTCACCGTTTCAGCAGGCTCAGGGGTCTGCGGCTGTGCGTCCACGCCGACCGATCCGCGTCGAATGAGGGCATGGGCGCATCAAAAGGGTAGCGTATCCGCTATGTATTCACCTGCCCTGAATACGGGAGCCACCCCGATGGATATCTTCTCAGGAACCCGCGCCAACCCGATCCGCGTCGCAATCATCGGGTCTGGCCCGTCGGCCTTCTACACTGCCGCGGCCCTGCTCAGCAACCCGGAGTTCGTCGTCGAAGTGGATATGTTCGAGCGCCTGCCAACTCCATTCGGACTGGTGCGCGCCGGCGTGGCGCCCGACCATCCGAAGATCAAGTCGGTCACTCGCGCTTTCGAGCGCACCGCCGAGCACGAACGATTCCGCTTCTTTGGCAACGTGACTTTCGGGCGCGATCTTGTGTATGCCGACATCGCCGTCCGCTACCACGCCGTTGTCTACGCGGTCGGCGCGCAGACCGACCGCCAGCTTGGCGTCCCCGGCGAGCACCTGCACAACAGTCACGCCGCAACCGAGTTTGTCGCCTGGTACAACGGCCACCCCGACTACCGCGATCTGAGCTTCGACCTGTCTCAGGAATGCGTGGCGGTCATCGGCAACGGAAATGTGGCCATTGATGTCGCGCGCATCCTGGCCCGCACGCCGGACGAGCTGCGCCAGACCGACATCGCTGACCACGCGCTGGAGGCGCTTGCCGCCAGTCGCGTGCGCGAAATCCTCGTCCTGGGCCGTCGCGGCCCCGCGCAGGCCAAGTTTACCAGCGCCGAACTCAAGGAACTGGACAGCCTGGCGGATGCCGCTGTGGTGATTGACCCCGCCGAGCTAGAGCTTGACCCGCTCAGCGCGGACTACCTGCGTTCCGGTGAGAGCAAGACCGCCGCGCGCAACTACGCGATTCTGCAGGAGCTTGCGCGCGCGGGGCAGAATGGCAGACGCCGGAAGATCGTCCTGCGCTTCCTCGTCTCGCCCGTCGAGCTGCTCGGCTCGAATCGCGTGGAGGCCGTGCGCGTGGTCAAGAACGAAATCTGCGAGCGCGGCCACTTCATGA
Organism: Anaerolineae bacterium; assembly: GCA_027494015.1. Next base: position 2,513 of record JAOSJP010000006.1, on the reverse strand, counting down.
GTCCCTGCCCCACTGAGGATTACGAGACGATTCCCGTGGGGCTGGTCTTCCGCTCCATCGGCTATCATGGCGTCCCGTTGCCCGGTGTGCCCTTCGACGACGGCCAGGGCATCATCCCCAACAAGCGCGGGCGCGTCATCAACGAGCATGGCGAGCGGATGCGCGGCGAATACGCCGTCGGCTGGATCAAGCGCGGCCCGGTCGGGATCATCGGCTCGAACAAGCCGGACGCTCAGGAGACGGTGGAGATGCTGCTGCGCGACATGGCCTTCCACCAGCATTTCTGCCCGGCCAACCCAACGCGCGAGTCCATTGACCGACTGCTGGCGCAGCGGGGAATTCGCTACACAACCTACGAGGATTGGCGCGCGCTTGACCGGCTGGAGATGGAGCGCGGCCTGGCAGTGGGGCGGCCCCGCTGCAAGTTCACGCGCGTGGAGGAAATGCTCAGCGCCCTGGAAGAGGCGCGCCACGCGCCGGTGCTTTGAGCGCGGGGCACCTTCTCAATCGGCGCGAGCTGGCTGGCGCAACAAGCGCACCGCGAATGCGTCGCCGGCTCGCGCCGCCGTCCGCCCTTCAGGGATGATCAGCAGGCCATCGGCCAGTACGAGAGACATCAGCGCCCCGGAGCTTTGCGTGCCGGTCGTGCGGGCGATCAGCACGCCGTCCCGCTCGCTGAGCGTCACGCGCAGATAGGTGCGCCGCCCGTCCAGCGCCACATCCTCGTCCAGCACGGCGGTCGCCAGCGGAACCGCCTGGGGATCGGCGCCGCCGGCCTTGCGCAGCGCCGGACGGGCGAAAATGTCGAACGTCACCATCGCCGAAACGGGGTTGCCCGGCAGGCCGAAAAAGGGCACCCCGCCCACGTCGCCAAAGGCCAGGGGCTTGCCGGGCTTGACATTCACTCGCCAGATGTCCACCTGCCCTAGCTCATCCACCACCGTCCGCACCACGTCGTGCGTCCCCACCGACACGCCCGCCGAAGTGATGATGAAATCGGGCGCGTGCGCCAGCGCCTCTCGCAGACGACGACGCACGTCGTCCAGGGTGTCGCGGGCAACTGGCAGGCGAATGGGCACGCCGCCGCACTGCTGCACCAGTCCGGCGAGCATGTAACTGTTGCTGTTGTGTATCTGGCCGGGGGCCAGCGGCTGATCAACATCCGCCAGCTCGTCGCCGGTAGACAGGATGGCGACGCGCGGCTGGCGGATAACTGGAATACGCGCCCGGCCCAGAGAGACCAGCACGCCGATATCCTGCGGGCGCAGCACCGCGCCGCGTCGCAGCACCACCTGCCCGGCGCGGATGTCCTCGCCGGCGGCGCGCACGTTCTCGCCCGCCGCAACCGCGCGATGCACCGCCACCCGCTCAGGCAGCGCCGCGCGTCCATCCGGCAGCCAGCGGTCGTCGGTCTGCTCCACAGGGATCACCGCATCGGCACCAGGGGGCAGCGGAGCGCCGGTCATGATGCGCGCCGCCTCGCCAGCGCCCAGCGCGCGGCTGACAAGCGTTCCAGCAGGAATATCCAACACGGGAGTGAGGAATATGGGCGCGTCGGAGGCCGCGCCGCACACATCCGCCGCGCGCACCGCGTACCCGTCCATCGCCGAGTTGGCGAAAGGCGGGATGGGCGCAGCAGCAGCAACATCCTCGGCGAGCACTCGCTCGAGGGCCTGGGCGACGTGAATTTGCTCGGCGGGCAGGACGCGGACTCGCGCCAATATCCTGCTCAGCGCGTCCTCTACGGACAGCAATCCGCCCACCCTACAACTCCAACAGGCTCAGCGGCACGTAGCATCTTCGCGGATGCCCAGGTCGAACATATCCGAGATGACAGGAATGTCATCCCACCAGCATTTGGCGTCAATGATGATGCCGCCGATTACCGACGTGACGATGCACAGCACAAGGAAGCACCCGCAGCCCAGCACGACCCACCGCCCTGCGCCGCCGCCTTCATAAGGCTCTTCCTGGTACTGGTAGTCGTAACCGCCCGGCTGCTGCATGGGCATCGCGTAGGGTTGCTGGCCAGGGGCCATGCCAGCCGGATAGCCGGGCGCAGCGGGCGGCATGGCCTGCTGCGACGGGTAGCCCGCCGGCGGGCGCTGAAACTCCACGCCGCCTGGCTGCGGAGGACCGCCGACCATCGTCGCCGCCTGAGCAGGCCCAGCCATGTAGCCCACTTCGGCCTCATACGCAACCGTCACCGTCTCGCCCAGCCCGATCATATCGCCGGGAGACAGCGGGCGCGCTCCCACCAGCCGCTGCCCATTCACGAACGTCCCGTTGGTCGAACCCAGGTCTTCGAGCGTGTATCCCCCCGTGCCCTGCGTGAAGCGGCAGTGATGGCGGCTCACCTCAGGGTCGTTGATCACGATGTCGTTGGTGATATCCCGACCCAGCGTGACAATGCCCTGTTCCAGGGGATAGACCTGATTGGGCTGCGGTCCGCGACGCACAACCAAGCGAAAGCTGCTGCTTCCCTGCATACCCCTGCCTCCTCGCGCATGGCC
>JAOSJP010000005.1 GCA_027494015.1 Anaerolineae bacterium | reverse complement strand
GCGCGGGCCAGCCAGCGGCGATGCGGAACCGGCCCCCGTGCCAGAACCGTGTCGGCGCTGTGCACCTGCCAGACCGTGCAGGCATAGACCTCGTCCAGGCCGAGCGCAGCGTAGGCGCGCCGGTGATTCTCGCGCACGGCGGCCTGGTCGTCGCCGACTGTGCCGCCCAGGTTGAGCGAGTCCCAGGGCGCGCGGCTGACGCCGCCCAGCCGCGTGAAGACGCCGTGCACCAGCCGGTCGCCGCTGGCCCACTGCTCGAACTGGTAGAACACTGGCCCCTGGCCGTTGATACGCTGCACGCGCTGCCTTCCCGGACGTGACCTGGTAGAATAGAGGTGAGCGTGCTCTGATTATAACGCACACCCGGCGCTCGCGCCGTTGTCGGGCAGACCTTACCCAGGGCAATCGCTTCAAACGTGCGTGTTGTTCTACCTCACCCCCAGCCTCGCGGCGCTCGGCTTGCCCCCTCTCCGTTGACGGAGAGGGGGCGGCGAGGCGCGCCAGCGCCGAGCGGGGGTGAGGTAAATCCAGGGCGCTGCTCTGCTGCGCCCCCACCGTTGGAAGGGGTTTGTGCGCGTGCTAGCGAACGGAGATTGAGGACAGACGATGCCAGGTTTACGCGACAAGCTCACCGTCCTGGTACGATCAAGCCTGAAGGGAGTGTTGAGCGGCCAGGGGGCGGATCGTCCGCCGGCGGGCGACCTCGCCAGGCAGATCGTTGCCCTGCGCGCGGAGATTGACCGCGCGCTCGACCGCGACGAGCAGCTAGCCCGCGACATCGCGGCGGCCCAGGCGGAGATCGCCAGCGCGGATCGTCAGGCGGACGAGACGCTGGCGCGCGGCGATGAGGCCACCGCCCGCCACATCGTTCGCCAGATGCAGCGCCGCCAGCAGCAGCTTGCCATGGTGCAGGCAGAGCAGGCCCAGCACCGCCGCTCCGCCTCGGACCTGATCCGCCGCGTGAACACGCTGGAGGCGCTCGCCGCCGAGAAGCCAGGAACGAAACCCGCGCGCCAGACGGATGCAGCGCCCGTCCCTTCACCGGCGGAGCGGCTGCGCCAGGCGGGCGAGGAAGCGACCCCGACCCCGACCGCGCCCAGCGTCGAGGTCGGGATTGACGAGCAGGCGGTCGAAGACGATCTGGCCCGCCGCCGCGCGCGCCTCAGCCTGTAAAGCGCCCTGGGTGCGTGCAAAACCTGTCAGGTAGGGGCGCTGCTCTGCTGCGCCCTGGCTGACCTCACCCCCGCTCGGCGCTCACGCGCCTCGCCGCCCCCTCTCCGTTGACGGAGAGGGGGCAAGCCGAGCGCAGCGAGGCGGGGGGTGAGGTCAATATCCCCGCGTCCGGCGAGTCGCTGTCAACTTTTGCACGCACCCAGCGTGCCCGCCCTCTTTACAAATTTCACGCATCTGGTGTAGAACAGAGGTTACCGCCAGCACGATCCTGCCGGATGCGTCAGGCCGCGACACGCTGCGCGCCGGTTGACAGGAGCAAGCCATGAGCGTCCTGCCCGATCCCAATACCCCGCGCATCCTGGTCGCCGAGCGCGACCCCGACCGCATGGATCAGCTTGCTGCGCTGTTGGAGGACAGCGGCTACGTTGTGCACAAGGCGTATTACGCCGGGGATGCGCTCGACGCGCTGCGCCGCCAGACCTTCGACGTGGCGGTGATTGACACGCAGATGGCGGATCGGGACCAGCGCCCGCTCTGCCACCAGTTGGTGGAGTTCAACCCGCTGACCTGGATTGCTGTGGTAGACGAGCGGCATGGCGCACCTCAATCGTATCTGGCGCGCGGGGCGGCGGCCATTGTGCAGCGCCCGTTTACGTCCGGCGTGCTGCTGCGTCATCTCGAAAACGCCCTCAGCGGCCAACGCATGTCGCTGGCCGGGCGGCCAGAGCTGCCCGATGAAGACGGGCGCACTGCGCACGACGAATTGAGTCGTCTGGTCGCCCAGCGCCTGACCGAGCAGCAGACGCTCTCCAAGCTGGCTCGCGCGCTGAGCGCCGTGCTCGACCTTGACGCGCTGCTCACCCAGGTGGTGGATGCCGCCGTCAGCCTGAGTCACGCCGAAGAAGGGCTGCTGCTGCTGCCGGATGAGGAAGACCAGGCCCTGCTGATCCGCGCCGCTAAAGGGCTGGACACCGAGACGGCTCACAATTTTCGCATCAAGACGCAGGACACGCTGGCTGGCAGCGTCTACCGTTCGGGTCGCCCGGTGCTTGTCGGCGACCAGGGGCCGCAGAAGGTCAAGACGGAGTATCTGGTCAAGTCGCTGCTCTACGTTCCGCTGTCCATCAAGGGCGAGATCATCGGCGTGCTGGGCGTGAACAACAAGTACACCGACCGCACCTTCAGCCAGCACGACCTGGAATTGCTGCAAGACCTGGCCGCTCACGCCGCCATCGCCATCGAAAACGCGCGGCTGTACGAGGAAAGCGTGCTGCGCACCCGCGAGCTGACCACGCTCGTCGAGGCGGGCGAAGCAGCCAGCTCCACGCTCGACCTTGACCATGTGTTGGCGACCATTGCCGACAAGCTGATCGGTGCGCTGGATGTCGGCCAATGTTACATCGGCGAGTGGGCGCGCGACGACTCGGCGCTGCGGCTGCTGGCTGTGCAGTATCGGGTGTTGTGGCGGCCCACCGACGGCCCGCAGTTTGGCCCGGTGGTCGAGCCAGTGCTGGAGCGCGCCCTGCTCTCGCGGCGACCCTTGCTGACGACGCTCGCTGCCCCGATCCCTGCCACGCGCGCCGCAACCATGCTGCCGCATCGCTACGCCGCCGAGAGCGCCATCGTCGTGCCCCTGCTCAGCCACGAGCAACCGCTGGGCGCGATTGTCCTGACGCGCATCCACGAGGCTTTCGCCGAAGAGCAGGTGCGCACCGCACAGCGCGAGCTGCAGCAGCACGCCCGCGATCTGTTCAATGTCTTCTCCGGCCCGGATGCGCGCTGGCACCAGGATGAGTTGTTCAGCGTCACCCGGCGCATGATCGCTGCCGTCAAGGCCGACTGGCTGGAGATCGCCCTGTGGAACGCGGCCCAGCGCCAGATGAGCCTTGCGCTGTCGTGCGGTGGGAGCATCTGGCTGGAAGACACCGGGCCAACGCTGGCCCTGGGCGACTTCCCCCTGATAGCCCGCGTGCTGACTGAGCAGACTCCGATCAGCGGCCCGCTGAAGGGAGATGCCCAGAAGCTGGCCGGGCTGGTGGGCGGCCAGAGCCTCCTGGCCCTGCCGCTGATCATCAAGGGGGAGACCGCTGGTCTGGTGCTGCTGGTGGATACGCTGGCCCGGCGCGACTTCTCGCGGCGCGAGGTTGAGCTGGCCCAGGCGTTGGTGCTGCAAGCGGCCACCGCGTTGGACAACGCGCGCCTCTACCGCGACCTGGAACTGAGCCTGCAGGAGTTGCACCGCACGCAGAGCTGGCTGGTGCAGACAGCGCGCCTCTCCGCGATGGGCGAACTGGCGGCGGCGGTCGCCCACCAGATTAACAATCCGCTGACGACGATCCTGGGCGACACCGAGATGATCCTGGCCGATCTGCCGCCCGACGACCTCAACCGCGAGCCGCTCGAAGCCGTGTCGCGGGCGGGCAAACGCGCCCATGAGGTCGTGCGCCGGCTGCTGGCGATGGCCCGCCAGCGCTCTGGCGACGAGCCGCTCGAGCCGCACGATGTCAACACGACCATCCGCAACACCCTCATGCTGGCCGAGACTCACATCCGGCACGGGCGCATTGCGCTCGCCGTCGAGCTGGCCGACGATCTGCCCCTGGTGGCCGGGGTGCACGGTCAGCTCGAAGACGTGTGGCTCAACCTGCTGCTGAACGCCCGCGACTCGGTCGCCGGGTACCCCGAACCGCGCATCGGCATTACGACACGCCTAAGCCCTGAGCGCGTCGGCGTGGAAATTCGCGTGTGGGATAACGGCGCGGGCATTCCCGCCCATCTGCATGCGCAAATCTTCGACCCGTTTTTCACCACCAAGCCGCCCGGCGAAGGCACCGGCCTGGGGCTGCATATCTGCCAGCAGATTGTGAGAAAGTGCGGTGGTAGCATATCTGTGCAGAGTGATTATAATGAGGGTGCCTGTTTCACTGTCTTTTTACCGGTTTACCCAGAACGAGGCGAGCTATGAGTAAGCCGTACATCCTGGCGGTGGATGACGATCCTGATGTGTTGGGCACGCTCTACCGGGCGCTGACGCGCGAGGGATTTGAGGTGGGGCGCGCGACATCGGGCCTGGAGGCGCTGATGATGCTCGCCGCGCGCCGCCCTGAGCTGATCATCCTCGACATCATCATGCCTGGCCTGGATGGGCTGGCGGTCTGCCGGCGGGTGCGCGCCGACAGCCGCTACGATGACCTGGCCATCCTGTTCCTGACGGCGCGCGGTCACACCGACGACATCGTGGACGGGCTGGACGCTGGTGGTGATGACTACGTGGTGAAACCCTTCGAGGTCGCTGAGCTGGCTGCCCGCGTGCGCGCCCTCATCCGCCGGGGACAGCGCAGCGCCCTCCTCGAAGATCCGCTCCTGACGGTGGACCGCCTGCAGCTTGATTCTAGCACCCACCAGGTAGTGGTTGGGGATGGCGTGCCCATTCAGCTTACGGCGACCGAGCACCGTCTGCTGCGGTACATGATGGAGCACGCGAACCAGGCGCTCTCGCCACAGCACTTGCTCGAAGCCGTGTGGGACTACCCGCCGCACACCGGTGACCCTGACCTGGTGCGCGCTCACGTGCGCAATCTGCGCGCCAAGCTGGAGCGATCGTCCAACGAAGAAGCGCTGATCCGCACCATTCACGGCGTGGGGTACATGATCCCCGGCTGATCCGGGGTGATTGGTTGTTGGTGATTGGTTGTTGGTGAAAGCAATCGCGCTTCGCACCTGTGCTATCCGATTTCCCACCATGGCCCAACAAACCCCCCCCCCAAGAGCCAACTCACCAAGATGTAAGGTGTCTCTACCGACAACCAGTAACCAGCAACCAAGAACCAATCACCAAGAACCAGAAACCGATCTCAGTCAGTTGGATGAACTCTGGGCGGCCATGACGACCGGCTCGGCGACGACGACCAGCCGACCCAGATAGGTCTCCGCGTCGAAGTCCCAGTCGGTGCAGGTGATCAGCGTGATGCGCGACACGCCGTCCTGGGCCAGCCAGGAGACATCGTAGGGGTCCACGTGCTCGATCTGCGTGACGCGGTAACGTTCCTCGCGGGTGCCCTCGCGCAGCACCACGAGATCGCCCAGCTTTGCCTCGAAGAGATAGGCAAAGGGGCCGGGCGCGCCGGTGAAGCTCTCCACATGGCCCGCCAGGACGATATTCCCGCCGGAGTCGCCCAGCCAGGCGGTGCCGACCAGATGCCCGACCGAGTCGCCGAGATGGCGCGTTTCCCAGGTGCCGCGCACGCGCCCGGCGGGGATGATCGGCGCGCCGACGGACACCGCCGGGAACATGATCTGGCGCACGGGGACGGTTCTATCGGGGGTGGGGGTGGGCAGCACGTCTTCGGGGCGCAAGCCCTGTGGGGGCGGCGTGCGCGGGGGTGTTGCGCTGCTGGACGTGGCGGGCAGCAGCGCCGAGCTGAGTCGCCAGACTGCGAAGATGAGTACAATGAACTCGACGCTGAGCATCGTACAGCTCAGCGGCGTGAAACGCAGCCGGCGCTTCTTCGGCGAACCTAGCACGGTTACTCCCCCACGGTGCACGTGCGTACAGCTTAGCGCACGCCAGGGGGAATCGCAACCAGGGCAATCGCATAATCGCATCAAACGTGCGTGTTGTTCTACCTCACCCCCAGCCTCGCTGCGCTCGGCTTGCCCCCTCTCCGTTGACGGAGAGGGGGCGGCGAGGCCCGCGTCAGCGCCGAGCGGGGGTGAGGTCAACCAGGGCGCAGCAGAGCAGCGCCCCTACCTGACAGGTTTTGCTCGCACCCGGAGGATCAGTGGGCACACCTGCCCCACCTCACCCCCAGCCTCGCTGCGCTCGGCTTGCCCCCTCTCCGTCAACGGAGAGGGGGCGGCGAGGCCCGCGTCAGTGGGCCGAGGTTTCATCCAGCGGGGGAGGGGGCGGCGAGGCTGCGTCAATGGCCGAGGGTCAGCAGAGCTGCGCTGCGCCCCCTACGAGCAGGCTGGCGCGCGGCGGATTTTGAGGCAATCGCCCGGGAATCGCAACAGCCGTGCGAGAGAACAAGCCTCTTGTGGATTTGTCACAAGGCCCGCTGATGTATCGGCTGATATACTCCCCACCCTGCGGCGGCAGCCTTGATCCCGCGCCGCCGCAGGCGAAGATTCCTGGTTCTCCGGCTGCGTCCGTCCTGTCACGAAAAGGAGAAGAGTGGGTCTGGCTTTCGAGACGCACCCCAATCTCGTAATTTCTTGCTTTAGGCTTACTTATTTGGTATTTTTAAGTTGGCTACATCTTCTTGTCGAACCCCAGACGCTGACTTCTAGCTTACTGTAACCCGGACTGCGATCACCTTGAATGCGTGAAAGGAGAGACTATCGCCGTACTGCAAAACACCCAGTGACAAGCGTAGCCGTTTGGTCCGCACAGGTGGCGGACACCCGCAGAGAGCGGCGGGAATTCCCAGAGACGGCGCGGCCCTGTCCCATCTCCGGCTGCCTGTCTGGGGGCGCTCTCAGCTTTTGCTGTGCCGGGCGGAACGTCTGGTTGATGACTGCCCGGTAGCGATTTCGTCTGGGCGAATGGCCACCTGCTCATGGTGACAGCGGGGGTTTGTTCTCTGCCTCCCGTTTGTTCAGACCCGTGATTTGCATAAGGAGTGAATTCACATGCGCAAACTGTCTGTTTTTCTCATCGTCATGCTGGTGGCCGGGCTGGTGCCGGCCATGTCAGCCACTGCCCAGGGCGGCAACATCTTCACCTTTGGCGAGTTCGGCAACGCCGTGGCGCTCGACCCGGCCATCGTCACCGATGGTATTTCCTTCCGCGTGACCGTGCAGGGCTGCGAGTCGCTGCTCTTCTTCGACGGCGAGACCACCAACCCGATCCCCGGCCTGGCCGAGAGCTGGACTGTCAGCGATGACGGCCTGGTGTGGACCTTCAAGCTGGTCGAGAACGCCACCTTCCACGATGGCACGCCCTTCAATGCCGAGGCCGTGGTCTACAACTTCGAGCGCTGGCGCTTCACCGATCACCCGACCCACTTCCCCGAGCTGGTCTTCGAGTACTACGAGTACATGTGGGGCGGTTTCGACGACAAATCAATCATCACGAACGTTGAAGCCACCAGCGAGTACGAAGTGACCTTCACCCTCAGCGATCCCCTGGGCGCGATGCTGAACAACCTGGCCATGCCCATGTTCGCCATCTCCAGCCCGGCGGCTGTCGAGGCGGCGGGCGCGGCCTATGGCACGCCGTCGGCAGGCTACTCCTGCACTGGCCCCTACAAGTTCGTCGAGTGGATCAGCGATGATCACATCACCATTGTCCGCAACGAGAACTATTGGGGCGAGATCCCTGGCAACGTGGACACGATCATCTACCAGGTGATCCCCAACGCCGCCGCCCGTCTGGCCGCGCTGCAGGCTGGTGCCATTGATGCCTTCGAGCAGCCGAACGTGGAAGACATCCCCGCCATTGAGACTGGCGACAACACGTATATCCAGTATCGCCCCTCGATGAACGTCTTCTATCTGGCTTTCAGCTACCGCGTGAAGGAATTCCGCGATCCGCTGGTGCGCCAGGCCATCTCGATGGCCATCAACCGCCAGGAGATCGTGGACGCCTTCTACGCGCCTGGTGCGGAAGTGGCCAGGACGATGATCCCGCCCTCGTTGTGGGGCTACAACCCGGATGTGCCCGCCTGGGACTATGACCCCGAAGCCGCCAGGGCGCTGCTGGCCGAGGCTGGCTATCCCGACGGCTTCAGCGAAGTGACCCTGCTCGGCGTGGACGAGAACAACATGGTCACCGACGAAGTCGTGGGCACCATGCCGCTGACCCTGTACTTCATGCCGGTGCAGCGTCCCTACAACCCGGATGGCGCGGGTATCGGCGAGGCGCAGGCCGCTTACCTGGCTGAGATCGGTCTGGATGTTACGCTCGGCCAGGTTGGTGACTGGTCTGCATACCTGAACGAGCGCACCAATGGCAACCTGACCGGCCTGTACCAGCTCGGCTGGACGGGCGACAACGGTGACCCCGACAACTTCCTGGGGTACTTCTACGGGGACCAGCCCAGACCCAGCGAAGGATACTACTACAACCCTGAGGTGAAGGATCTGTTGCAGCAGGCGCGCGTGATGACCGTCCAGGCCGAGCGCGAGCCGATCTACCAGCAGGTGGATCAGATGATGCACGACGAAGTAGCCCGTCTGTACATCGCCCACTCGCGCGTGCCGCTGGCCTTCAGCAGCCGCGTGTCGGGCTATGTGGCCAACCCGCTGGCGACCGAGCACTTCAAGTTCGTCTCGGTTCAGTAAGCAAGGGTGAGGCTGCCAGGCACCCTGGCATGAGACTGGAATGGGACTGCCAGGCCAGGCGGTCCCATTCTGTTTGGGACACAGGCTTACCTCACCCCCAGCCTCGCTGCGCCCAGAACTATGCGAGGAAGAGCAGGGGCGGGTTTTGAAACCCGCCCCTACAAGCGGCCACCGATCGTGATCGTCAAGGCGCATCAAGGGCGTGGCAGAGCAGCGCCCCTGCCTGGCAGATTCTGTGCACTCCTGGCGAAATCGCTTTGTATGCGGGGCCTATCGTCGTTACAATTCGGCCCGCGCATCTTCGCATCACAAGCGGACAGACCCATGACCAAATACCTGGCCCGTCGCCTCATCGAATCGATCCCTGTGATCATCGGTGTCTCTGTGCTGGTCTTCATGCTGCTTCATCTCATCCCAGGCGATCCGGCGACGACGATCCTGGGCGAGCGGGCGACACCGGAGAATGTTGAGGCCCTGCGCGAGCGGCTGGGCCTGAATAAGCCGCTCTACGAGCAGTATTTCATCTGGGTGGGGCGCATGCTGCGCGGTGATCTGGGCAATACCGTGCGCGGCAATATCCCGGTGGCCGATGAAATCTCCAGCCGCTTCCCGGCCACCATTGAGCTGGCCCTCGCCGCCCTGATCATCGCGGTGATCGCCGGGGTGCCCATCGGCATCCTCTCGGCCATCAAGCGCAACTCGATCCTGGACACGGCCAGCATGTTCGGGGCGCTCTTTGGCGTCTCCATTCCCATCTTCGTGCTCGGCCTGCTGCTGATTTTCCTGATCGGCGTGGAGCTTGAATGGCTGCCGTTTGTGGGCCGGCTGGACTCCAGCGTGCGCTTCGAGCGGGTCACCGGTCTGCATCTGGTTGACTCGCTGATCGCTGGCAACCTGAGCGGCTTCAAGAACGCGCTGGAGCACCTGATTCTGCCAGCGATCACCCTGGCGACCATCCCGCTGGCGATCATCGCCCGCATCACGCGCTCGGCGATGTTGGAGGTGCTGAACCAGGATTACATTCGCACGGCACGCGCCAAGGGTCTGCGCGGGCGCAGCGTGGTCATGAACCATGCTTTCCGCAACGCCATGCTGCCCGTCGTGACCATCATCGGCCTGCAACTGGGGCGGCTGCTCTCCGGCGCGGTGCTGACAGAGACCATCTACTCCTGGCCGGGCGTGGGCAAGTGGCTCTTCGATTCGATCATCGCCCGCGACTACCCGATCGTGCAGTCCATGACCCTGGTGATTGCGCTCATTTTCATCGCCGTGAACCTGTTCGTTGACCTGCTCTACGCCCTGATTGACCCGCGCATAAGGTATTAGCCGCATGGACGAAACCAAACCCGTAACGCTTGCTCAGTCCACCCAGCGCGAACTCATGATGGAGCGCCTGGCACTGCTGCGCGACTTCTTGCGGCGGCTGCGGCGCAGCCCCAGCGCGCGCGTCGGCGGGGTCATCGTGATCATCACCCTGGCCATCTCCATCCTCGTGCCGCTGCTGGACAACTACAACGCCAGACGCGACGGCAAGCTGCCGCTGCGCTACGCCGAGCCGGACTGCATCGTGGGCTGGCTGCGCGCCAACCTCAGCGACAGCCAGCCGGACATGTCGCTGAGCGAGATGGAGTGCAAGCTGCCCTTCGGCGCGGACAAGAACGGGCGCGACATCATGCGCCGCGTCGGGCATGGCATGTCGGTCTCGCTGCAGGCGGGCATGATCGCGGTGGCCATCTCGCTCTCAATCGGAACGGTGGCAGGGCTGGCGGGAGGCTATTTCGGCGGGTGGGTAGACAGCGTGCTGGGGCGTATGATGGATGTGATCCTGGCCTTTCCCTCGCTGCTGCTGGCCGTGGCCATCGTCACCGTCGCCGGCCCCAGCCTGCGCAACGGCATGATCGCCGTCGCCATCACGCAGATACCGATCTTCTCCCGGCTGGCGCGCTCGATGGCTATCTCAATCCGCAACACCGAGTACGTGATGGCGGCGGAGAGCGTCGGCGCGCGGCATGGTGGCATCCTGTGGCGGCACATCCTGCCCAACAGCCTGGCCCCGCTGATCGTGCAGACGACGCTCGGCCTGGGCACGGCAGTGGTCGAGACGGCGGCGCTGGGCTTTCTGGGCTTGGGGCAGCAGCCGCCTTTCCCGGAGCTGGGCAAGATGCTGGCCGAGAGCCAGCAATCGCTGGCCTCTGGCAAGTGGTGGGTGATGGTCTTCCCCGGCTCGGCGATTATCATGCTCGTGCTGGGCTTCAACCTGCTCGTGGGGGGGGGGGGGTTTCATGTGCGAAACCGGCCAGCGTAGGGGCGTTGCTCTGCTGCGCCCTGGTTTACCTCACCCCCGCTCGGGGGCGGCCCCCCCCCCCCCCCTCCTTGGGGGGGGGGGGCCCCCCCGGGGGGGGGGGGGTGAGGTCAATGCCTCCGCGACAAGCAAGTCGCTGGCAGCCTTTGCACGCACCCACAGCAAACGGTGCGGGCAAAACTGGCCAGGTAGGGGCGTTGCTCTGCTGCGCCCCGGTTTACCTCACCCCCGCTCGGCGCTGATGCGCCTCGCCGCCCCCTCTCCATGCATGGAGAGGGGGCAAGCCGAGCGCAGCGAGGCTGGGGGTGAGGTCAATGCCTCCGCGTCAAGCAAGTCGCTGACAGCCTTTGCTCGCACCCACAGCAAACGGTGCGGGCAAAACCGGCCAGGTAGGGGCGCTGCTCTGCTGCGCCCCGGTTTACCTCACCCCCGCTCGGCGCTGATGCGCCTCGCCGCCCCCTCTCCATGCATGGAGAGGGGGCAAGCCGAGCGCAGCGAGGCTGGGGGTGAGGTCAATGCCTCCGCGACAAGCAAGTCGCTGGCAGCCTTTGCACGCACCCACAGCAAACGGTGCGGGCAAAACTGGCCAGGTAGGGGCGTTGCTCTGCTGCGCCCCGGTTTACCTCACCCCCGCTCGGCGCTGACGCGCCTCGCCGCCCCCTCTCCATGCATGGAGAGGGGGCAAGCCGAGCGCAGCGAGGCTGGGGGTGAGGTCAATGCCTCCGCGACAAGCAAGTCGCTGACAGCCTTTGCACGCACCCACAGCAAACGGTGCGGGCAAAACCGGCCAGGTAGGGGCGTTGCTCTGCTGCGCCCCGGTTTACCTCACCCCCGCTCGGCGCTGATGCGCCTCGCCGCCCCCTCTCCATGCATGGAGAGGGGGCAAGCCGAGCGCAGCGGGGCTGGGGGTGAGGTCAATGCCTCCGCGACAAGCAAGTCGCTGACAGCCTTTGCTCGCACCCACAGCAAACGGTGCGGGCAAAACCGGCCAGGTAGGGGCGTTGCTCTGCTGCGCCCCGGTTTACCTCACCCCCGCTCGGCGCTGACGCGCCTCGCCGCCCCCTCTCCATGCATGGAGAGGGGGCAAGCCGAGCGCAGCGAGGCTGGGGGTGAGGTCAATGCCTCCGCGTCAAGCAAGTCGCTGACAGCCTTTGCTCGCACCCACAGCAAACGGTGCGGGCAAAACCGGCCAGGTAGGGGCGTTGCTCTGCTGCGCCCCGGTTTACCTCACCCCCGCTCGGCGCTGATGCGCCTCGCCGCCCCCTCTCCATGCATGGAGAGGGGGCAAGCCGAGCGCAGCGAGGCTGGGGGTGAGGTCAATGCCTCCGCGTCAAGCAAGTCGCTGACAGCCTTTGCTCGCACCCCGCGCGCAACTTGCCCCGTGACACTGGCCCCAGTTTGTGTAAGAATCTCCACGTTGTGTTACACTCGCTAGAACGCCTGTTCGCAGATTCCGCGCTCGCTGCGGCGGAGTGACGACAATCATGGGGACGAACGGCAAGAGCGAATTCACGGTTCAGGACGCCTTTCGCGGCAGCCAGAGCAGCGCGGCCCGCTGGCTCATCTCGCACATCTGGCGCACCAAGTGGCTGTTCTTCGGCGCGCTGCTGTGCAGCGTCGTTGACTACTTCGCTTTCTCGCAGAACCCGGTCTTGATCGGCAAAGTGGCCGAAGAGCTGCTCTCGCCCACGCAGGACGGCGCGCTGCTCCATCTCGCCCTGCTCATCTTCGCCGCGCTGATGGTGAGCAGCGTTGCCTTCTGGACGGGCGGTCTGCTGATCGAGACGCTGGCGCAGCGCCTCGAAGTCAGTGCCCGCCAGGAGTTGTACATCAGCCTGCTGGGCAAGAGCCAGACCTTCCACGACCGGCAGCGCGTGGGCGACATCATGGCCCGCGCCACCGACGATGTGCGTCAGCTTAACGCAATGGTCAGCCCTGGCCTGCGCTTCATCTACGAGATGGTGCTGGGCATCGCCGTTCCAATCACCCTGATCGCTACGATCAACACGAACCTGCTGCTGGTGCCGCTGCTCTTTGTGGCTGCTTACATCATCACCGTGCGCCATTACACGCGCCGCCTCAACCCGGTGATGACCCGCCAGCGCGAGCAGTTCGGCCAGCTCAACGCCGGGCTGGAGGAAGTGCTGTCTGGCATCGAGGTCGTCAAAGCCAGTGTGCAGGAGGCCCACGAGCGGGGGCGCTTCCGGCGCAACGCTCGCCTGTATCGCGATTATTTCGTGGAGCAGGGCATGATCGAGGCGCGCTATCTGCCGTTGCTGCTCTTTGGAATTGCGCTGGGCCTGACGCTGCTGCATTCCATCCTGCTCTACCGGGCGGGGAGCGTCAGCCTGGCCGAGATCATCGCCGTGATGGGGCTGATGAACGTGCTGCGCTTCCCTGTGTTCAGCTCGATCTTCTCGTTCTC
This sequence comes from Anaerolineae bacterium, assembly GCA_027494015.1. The sequence continues at coordinate 80,290 of JAOSJP010000005.1, read as the reverse complement.
GCTGGTGCAGTTGGGCCTGGCCGGGGCGGAGCGCCTGTTGCAGATCATCACCGCCGAAACCGAGCTGGATGAGAACGTCAGCGGTTACGCCGCGCCCATACGTGGTGACATCACCTTCGAGAACGTCAGCTTCTGCTACGAAGGCGATAGCTGCGAGGCCGCCGTCATTGAGGACGTCTCCTTTCACATCCAGGCCGGGCAGACGGTGGCCGTCGTCGGGCAGACCGGGTCGGGCAAGAGCACGCTCTCGATGCTGATCAACCGCACTTACGATGTGTCGGCAGGGCGCGTGCTGGTGGATGGGGTGGACGTGCGCGAGTGGAACCTGGACGTGCTGCGCTCGCAGATCTCTAAGATCGAGCAGGACGTGTTCCTCTTCACGCGCACTGTCGCCGAGAACATCGCCTTCGGCGCGCCGGGCACGCTTCAGGATCAGATCGAGCGGGCGGCCCGCGAAGCGCAGGCGCACGACTTCATCCTGACCTTCGAGGATGGCTACCAGACGAAGGTGGGCGAGCGCGGCGTGACCCTGAGCGGCGGGCAGCGCCAGCGCATCGCCCTGGCCCGCGCCTTCCTCAGCGATCCGCGCATCCTGATCCTCGACGACTCAACCAGCGCCATTGACAGCGCCACTGAGGACGAGATTCAGAAGGCGATTCGCCGCGCGCAGCAAGGGCGCACGACCATCCTGATCACGCATCGCCTGTCACAGATTCGCTGGGCGGATGTGATCCTTGTGCTGGATCAGGGGCGGCTGGTGGCGGCGGGATCGCACGACGGCCTGCTGCGCACCTCGCCGCACTACCGGCGTATCTTCGCTCGTTATGATCTCGAGCTGCCGCCGTTGGAAGTGGTCAGCAACCAGTTGTCAGTTGTCGGTGATCAGTAGTCAGTGGTCAGTTATCGGCAGTCCGTTGTCGGCGACGATGAGGGGCCGCTGCTGATCACCAGTCACCAAGAACCAATCACCAGCAGCCAGCAACCGATCACTGAGAACCGAAAACTGATCACTGATCACCCACAAGCACTAACACGGAGCGACTGTCATGGGCTTCATCATGGACGGCCTCGACGCCGAAGACTACGACCGCCAGTACAGCGATCGTCAGCTTGTCGTGCGCATCCTGCGCTACTTCCGCCCCCAGGCAGGGCGCATGATCGCAGTCGCCGTCACCATCGTGCTCACTTCGCTGGCTCAGACGGGGCTGCCCATCTTCATCTCGTGGAGCATTGACCGCCTGCAGGAGGACACCAGCACGCGCACGCTGCTGTTCATCACCGCTGTGACCATCGTCCTGGGCAGCCTGGGCTGGGCCTTCAACGCCGTGCGCCGCGCCCTGTCCTCGCAGGCGATTGGCAACGTGGTGCTCGACCTGCGCGAAGACGCTTTCGACGCCGTGCTCAAGCGCGACCTGTCGTTCTATGATCAGTACTCGTCCGGCAAGATCGTCAGCCGCGTCACGTCGGACACGCAGGCGTTCTCGCAGGTGGTGGCCCTGACCACCGAGCTGCTCAGCCAGGTGCTGCTCGTCGTGCTGCTGATCGGCTACCTGCTCAGCGTGGACGCCCGCCTGACGCTCGTCCTGCTGGCGGTTGCGCCGGTCGTGGTCGGCGTGGCGCTCGGCTTCCGCAAGATCGCCCGGCGCACGGTCACTCAGTCGCGGCGCGTGCTGGCCGAGGTCAGCGCGCATATCCAGGAGTCGGTCAGCGGCATCGGCGTGGCCAAGACTTTCCGCCAGGAACACACCATCTACGACGAGTTCCAGGATGTCAACGCCCAGTCGTACCGCATCAACCTGCGCACCGGCTACGTCTTCGTCTCGATCTTCCCGATGCTGAGCATCGTCTCGGCCATTGGCACGGCGGCGATTGTCTACTTCGCCGGGCTGTCGGCCAGGAATGGATCGCTGAGCACGGGCGACTGGTACCTGTTCGTGCAGGGCATGGCCATGTTCTGGTATCCGCTGACCAGCATCGCCTCGTTCTGGAGCCAGTTCCAGCTTGGGCTGGCCGCCGGGGAGCGTGTCTTCGCCCTGATTGACGCCGAGCCGAAGGTCGCGCAGACGGGCAGCGAGCCGCTGCCAGCCATGCGCGGCGAAATTTGTTTTGAGAACGTGGACTTCGCCTATAACGAGAGCGAGCCGGTGCTGCACGACTTCTCGCTAATCATTCACGCCGGCGAAACGCTGGCCCTGGTCGGGCATACTGGCTCCGGCAAGTCGAGCATCGCCCGGCTGATCGCGCGCTTCTACGAGTTCCAGAGTGGGCGCATCCTGGTGGACGGGCACGACATCCGCCGCCTGAGCCTGGACGACTACCGCGATCACCTGGGCATCGTCACTCAGATGCCGTTCCTGTTCGACGGCACGGTGCTGGACAACATCCGTTATGGGCGGCAGGACGCCAGCGACGAAGAGGCGCTGCGCGCGGCGCGGCAGGTGGCTGGCGGCGACTGGATTGACGTGCTGCCCAACGGCCTGCACACCGAGGTCGGCGAGCGGGGGGCCAGCCTGTCAATGGGGCAGCGCCAGTTGGTGGCCCTGGCCCGCGTCCTGCTGCAGAACCCGTCCATCTTCATCCTGGACGAGGCGACGGCCAGCGTAGACCCGCTGACCGAGGCGCTGATTCAGGAGGGGTTGGAGGCGGTGCTGGCCAACCGCACCTCCATCGTCATCGCGCACCGTCTCTCGACGATCAAGAATGCCGACCGCATCATCGTGCTGCGCGAGGGGGCGATCATCGAGGAAGGGAATCACGAGGCGCTGCTGGCCGGGGGTGGGCACTACGCCGAGCTATACAACACCTACTTCCGCCACCAGAGCCTGGAGTACATCGAGCGCGCGGGCGAGCTGCTCGCAGCGAAGTGAGAGTACGTCTATCGGGGGCGTGCCCAAACACAAGGCTTCCGAAGTCTGGCAGACTTCGGAAGTCTGATTGCTGCTCGCTGGACACCAGGGCATTGACCTCTACGTCTGCCAGAGTGTCCATTTCGCAAAGTAGGCATGAACCAGTCGGTTACGCATCCCGATGATGTCTGCCCAGGGAATTGCCGACCACTGATGCCGGGTGCTCTCCGAGATCTGGCTGGCTGCTTCTCCAATGATTTCGACTTTCAGGAGCGCTGCTCTGCTGCGCCCGCTGTCCAGATCAGCCACATCGCACGTACCACGGCTTCCTGCGCCGCATCCAGCATGTGCAGCAGACGAATCCGATCATCCTTGCTCATACACGAACTCCGCCTCTCTGAGCACCTCCTGGCGAAAGTACCGGCTGAGGTCTTCGGCAGTGCGCAGGTCAACCGGGCGACCGCCCAGCATGGCGGACAATTCGCGCTCCATGCGCGCGATCCCCAGCAGACCCGGCACATGGTCTGGCTCAAATTCCACCAGCACGTCCACATCGCTTTCCGGACCAAAATCCGCCCGCAGTACTGAGCCGAAAAACCCCAGCCGCCGGATGCGATTCCGCTGGCAGAAGGCCGTTAGCCGTTCGCGGTCAATGAGGATGTTCGCTCCCATCATATTTTTGCCCTCTCACCCCACGTTGAACGACGATCCGGCGGTGGTCAGAATGTTGCCGTCCGGGCCGACGATGACAAGCTGCACCTGGTAGCCGCCGGGGGGCACCCCTCCGGCCATGATGCTCTCCAGCACGCCATCGCTGACGCCGCTGCGGTTGCGCCAGTTGTTCACGTCGCCCAGCGTCGTCCAGTCGCCGAACGGCCCGCCGCGTATCTCAACCTTGTAGAACATGGCCGCGCCGGGGCTGAAGGCCGCCGTGCCGATGATGTCTATCTGCTGTCCGGCGGCGTAGGTCTGCCCTGGCACGGGCGAGGCGATGTAGGCGGTCACACCGGGCGCGCCGCCGCTGGCTTGCTGCGGCTGGGCGGCGAGCATCTGCTCGTTGCAGGCGTACTGCGGCAGGATGGCCACGCCGTTGGATTGCGCCCACAGCCGCGCGTAGAAGGCGTCTTCTGGCACGGGCGGCGCGACGATGAACAACTGCTCGCCCACGCCAGGGACGGCACTGACGATCTCGATGGGCACCTGGCAGTAGCGCGGCGGCACCGTCTTGCCCGACGAGTCGGCGGCGGCGATGGCGTTCGCCAGATTGGACTCGACCGGGAAGACGTGCACGCGGATCAGCCCCGGCTCCACCTCAACCGGCTGCGGGCCGTTGGCCGAGACGGGCGGCGGGTTGGTTGGCGCGGGGGCCACCAGGTTGCCGCTCACGTCGGGGATGGCCGCCGGGCCGTCCAGGAACCATTCGAAGATGCCCGGCTGGCAGGTTGTGGCCGGGTCGCGCAGGGCCGTGCGCGAAATGTTGCAGATTTGCCGCTGCTGCACGCCGCCCGGCGGCTGGAGGTGCGCGTCGTCGGGGGAGCGCGATCCGAGCTGGTCGAGCAGGCCCGGCGTGTTGTAGATGCCGGTCATCACCCCGTTCCAGATCGGGGCTGCGCCATCCAGCCCGGAGATGTTGAACATCTCCGCGTTGTCGGTGTTGCCGGCCCACACGCCGACGGCGATGTTGCGCGTGAAGCCGACCGTCCAGTTGTCGCGGAAGTCGTTGGTCGTCCCTGTCTTGACGGACGTGGGGATGCCCGGCGTGTAGAGCGGGCTGCGCGCGCCCATCGCCGGCGTGCGCGCGTCGTTGTCGGCCAGGATGTGGCTGATGATGAAGGCGATGCGCGGATCGAGCACCTGCTGCCCTTCGACCAGCACGCTCACCGAGCGGTCGGTCAGGCGCGCGTCGGGCGGGCAGCGCCGCTGGTATTCGTACAGGATGGCGCCGCTGGAATCGGTCACGCAGGCGATGCTCTGGGTTGGCACGTGGACGCCGCCGTTGGCCAGCGTGGCGAAGGCGGTGGTCAGCTCCAGCGGCGAGACCTCGCCACCGCCCAGCGTCAGCGACAGGCCGTAGCGCCCCGGCTCGCTGGAGAGGCTGGTCACGCCGACGCGGTTGAGCAGCCAGATCAGGTATTCGACCCCCACCTGGCGCAGCGTCTGCACGGCGGGGATGTTGTACGAGTTGGCCAGCGCCTCGCGCAGGCGCACCGGTCCGTGGAAGACGCGATCGTAGTTGATCGGCACGTAGTCCGGCTGGCCAGGGAGGGGGATGCGCGTCTCGGTGTCCCAGATGACGGTCGCCGCGTTCCAGCCGTGCTCGAAGGCGGCGGCGTAGGTGAAGGGCTTCATGGCGCTGCCTGGCTGTCGGCGGGCAGTGGTGACGTTCACCTGGCCGTCAATGCTCTCGTCGTTGAAGTCCACGCTGCCGACCATCGCCAGAATCTCGCCCGTGTCCGGGCGGATGACCACGACAGCGGCGTTGTTCATGTTGTGCGCCGCTTTAAGCTGGGCCACCTGGGTGCTGGCGATGCTCTCCGCCAGGCGCTGGATGTCCATGTTGACGGTGGTGTAGACCTGCAGGCCGCCGCGCGCCAGCTCGCGGCGAAAGACATCGGCGTTGAGCGCCGGCACGCGGTCGGGCAGGCTGGCGAGCTGGCTTTGCACGTAGACCACGAAGTGGGGCGCGGAGTCCAGGGCGATGTCCGGGCTGACGAAGTTGAGCGGCTCGGCGAAGGCGGCGTTGGCCTCCTGGCGCGAGATATAGCCCTCTTCAACCATGCGGTCGAGCACCAGGCGGCGGCGCTCCATCACCCGCCGCTGCACGTTGGCGTCGGGATTGAGCGGGTCGAGTTCTGCCGGGGCCTGGGGCAGGCTGGCCAGCAGCGCCGCCTCGCCGAGCGTCAGGGCGGAGGCGGGCTTGCCGAAGTAGGTCTGCGCCGCCGCCTCGACGCCATAGGCCAGGTTGCCGTAGGGAATCTCGTTGAGGTATAGCTCCAGTATCTCGTCCTTGCTCATGCGCTGGGTGAGGATCACGGCCAGCAGCGCCTCGTCCATCTTGCGGTTGAGCGATAGCTCGTACTTGTATTCGTCGGTGAAGAGCACGTTGCGGATCAACTGCTGAGTGATCGTGCTGCCGCCGGAGACGATGTAGCCATAGCGCACGTACTGCCAGGCTGCGCGGGCGATGCTGGGGAGGTCAATGCCCCGGTTCTCGTAGAAGGTGTCGTCTTCGATGGCGATGGTCGCCTCGATCATGTGCTCTGGAATCTGGTCGAGCGAGATGCGCGTGCGGCGTCCCTCGCCGATGACCTGGTATAGCTCGCTGCCCCTGTTGTCGTAGATGACCGTCGTCTCGAACGATTGGTAGTTGGTTAGCTCCTCCAGCCGGTCAATCTCGCCTTCGAGCCGGTTGCTGTAGTGGTTGTAGACCAGGAAGAGGGTGAGCATTCCGCCGAGCATCAGCACGCCGACGATGCCCACACACCCCAGGATGATCCCCGGCCCCAGCGCGATCCCGCGCCGCCGCCGCCGGCGAGCGCGATCGGGGCTGCCGTAGGGCGGCTGGCCGTGCATCACGGGCGGCATGGCGCCGCCTGGCGAGGGCGTGGCGGGCCGCCGCTGGCGAGCGCCGCGCTTGCCGCGCTGCTTCTTTTGCGGCGGAGGGGTCTGGTAGGGCGGATAGGGTTGCTGCGGCGGGTAGCTCATGGCGTGTCGCTCTTGTGAGTCAGGAGTCGGGAGTGGTGAGTGGGGAGCCGGAAGACTGCCCCTGCTCAGACTCGCCCTGATTCTAACACGCTCAGCGGCGCGTTCGCTATGCCGCTGGCCTACGTCCGCTGGGCGTTTGCGCGGCGGCAGGCGATGACCGCGTGCAGCACCCTCCGCGAGCCTGATGAGATTTGACAGCCAAGACGGGTGAAATGCACAAATAGTTTGTAGGGGCGAGGGGTTTCCAGGCACACGCTTACGCCGCCAGGCGCAGGCGGCGCAGCAACTGCGCGTTGAGGGCCACGATGATCGTGCTCAGCGACATGAACAGTGCTCCCAGCGCAGGGGACAGCAGAATCCCGATGGGCGCGAGGACCCCGGCAGCCAGCGGCAAGGCGAAGACGTTGTAGCCAGTGGCCCAGATCAGGTTCTGGATCATTTTGCGGTAGGTAGCCCGGCTCAGAGTGAAGATGCCGACCACATCCAGCGGGTTGCTGCGCACCAGGATAATCCCCGCCGACTCGATGGCGACATCCGTGCCGCTGCCGATGGCAATGCCCACGTCGGCCCGCGTCAGGGCAGGGGCGTCGTTGACGCCATCGCCCACCATCGCCACGCGCTTACCGCCCCGCTGCAACCTGGCGACCTGCTGATCCTTATGCTCCGGCAGCACTTCGGCGAAGTAGGAGTCTATGCCCAGCTCCTCCGCTATCGCGCGAGCCACCGCTTCGCTGTCGCCTGTCAGCATGGCGACTTCGATGCCCATCGCGTGCAGCCGCGCCACCGCTTCTTTGCTCTCCGGGCGAACGACATCAGCCAGCGCCAAGGCGGCCACCGGCTGAGTCGTGTCTACCAGATAGACCACCGACTGGCCTTTGCGCCCTGCCTCCTCGCTGAACCGCTGCAACGACGGCGGCAAGTCGCTGCCGAGCATCTCCAACAGGCGCGGACCGCCCACATAGACCGTCCGCCCGCCGAGGCTGGCGCGGATGCCTCGCCCTTTGATCGCCTCAAAGTCGCTGACCAGGGGCGGGGTGAGGGCGCGCTCCTCCGCCGCGCGGCGGATACCGCGCGCGATCAGGTGCTCGGAATCCCCCTCTACGGCCAGGGCAACTGCCAGTGCCCGGCTCTCGTCCCAGCCATCCATCATCGCCATAGCCACCACGCCGAACTGACCTTCGGTGAGCGTGCCCGTTTTGTCAAAGATCACCGTGTCAATCTGGCGTGCTTCTTCCAGCGCCAGTCGGTCGCGCACCAGGATGCCGTTGCGCGCTCCCTGCGCCGTGCTGATCGCCACGACCAGCGGCACCGCCAGCCCCAGCGCATGAGGGCAGGCGATGACCAGCACAGTCACCACCCGCTCCAGCACGTCAATCTCGAAGCCAACGGCGACCAGCCACGCCACAGCAGTGACGGCGGCGACCGCCAGCGCGATGTAGAACAACCAGCCCGCCGCTTTGTCGGCCAGAATCTGCGTATTGGACTTGCTCTGCTGGGCCTGCTCAACCAGGCGCATGATGCCTGCCAGCGCGGTCTCGGCTCCGGTCGCCGTCACGCGCACGCGCAGGCTGCCGTTGCCGTTGATCGCGCCGCCGATCACTTTGTCGCCCGTGTTTTTCTCGACCGGTCTTGACTCGCCGGTGATCATCGCCTCGTTGACATCGGAGTGCCCTTCCTCAACCATGCCGTCGGCGGGGATGCTCGCGCCGGGCCGCACCAGCACCAAATCGCCAGTGCGAAGCTGGCCGACCGGGACTTCCTCAGTGCTCCCGTCAACAGTGACACGCTCTGCTATGTCGGGCATCAGCCTGGCCAGCTCATTGAGCGCTCCCGATGCCTGACGCACGCTGCGCATCTCCAGCCAGTGCCCCAGCAGCATGATGTCAATCAGCGTGGCCATTTCCCAGAAGAAACCGCTCTCTGGCGCGGCAAACGTCGCGAAGACGCTGTAGCCGAAGGCGACCGTGATCGCCAGCGAGATCAGCATCATCATGCCGGGGCGACGGGTCTTCACCTCCGGCACGGCCATCTGCAGGAATGGCAGGCCGCCGTAGAAGAAGATGGCGATGGCGAACGCGGGGCCGATCCAGCGGTCCCCGGTGAAGTCGGGCATGGTGAAACCGAACCAGTCCTGGATCATCGGGCTGAAAAGCAGCACCGGGATGGTCAGGGCCAACGACACCCAGAAGCGGTTGCGGAACATGACCTCATGTCCGGTGTGATCCACGCGCGCGCCATGCCCGGCGTGAGAATGCTCGTGCGCTGCGTGTCCGGCGTGGGGATGCTCGTGCGCTGTGCCAGGGGCGCGTTCGCCGTGTTCGTGATGTGCGGCGTGTTCAGTCATAGTCGCTCGTCTTCCATATAACTCTGGCTGGCCGGAGCCGCCTCGCCTGCATTCCGCAACTCTGGACGTCTCGTTTCATGGGGCATATAGTGAGGATTATAAGGAACAACTTGAGGGATCGGCACAGATCAAATGGCCCGATCGGGCACAGGCAATACGGCGCAACGAAACCCGCCCGGCGGGCGGTTGCGCGGCGGGGGGGGGGCGAGAGGTCTGCAACAAAAGACTTCCGAAGTTTTCGGAAACTTCGGAAGTCTGTGTCTGAGGCGCGACGATCCGACGTGGCGGGCGGAGGCGGCCTGCCTAGAGTGTGTTATGAACCTGGTACCCTTGATAAGGGAGAGGGGCGCTCTGTTTACCTCACCCCCTGGCCTCGCTGCGCTCGGCCTTTCCCCCTCTCCATGCATGGAGAGGGGGAGGCGAGGCGCGCCAGCGCCGAAACGGGGGTGAGGTAAACCAGGAGCTACCCCAAACCGCTGGGGAAAGACAGGGCCGTCAGTGCATAACAGCCTCTAGCGCCGCCCGCGCCCCTTTTTGCGGCTTTTCTTGCCGCTCCCACGCCCATAACGCGGCCTGTCCGCCGGGTCCATCTTGACCAGGCGCGGCTGGAACTCGGCCAGGGCCACCACCAGGTCGGCCTGGTCGGCCATCACCTGGCGGATGTCCTTGTAGGCTCCCGGCGCTTCGTCCAGCCCGCCGGAGATCAGCTCGACGCCCTGCGCGGTCAGCGTCCGCGTCACGCCCTCCCAGTCGAAGCGGCTGAAGGCTTCCTTGCGGCTCATGCGGCGGCCCGCGCCGTGTGCCGCGCTGGACAGCGAGTCCGCGTTGCCCAGGCCGCGCACGACGAAGCCGGGCGCGCTCATGCTGCCGGGGATGACGCCGAGCGCGTCCTTGCTGGCGGGCGTCGCGCCCTTGCGATGGACGATGACCTCCTGGCCGTCTGCCACTTCCTTCCAGGCGAAGTTGTGGTGATTCTCGATGCCGCCCAGCACGGGGATGCGCAGCGCGTCAATGATCTGGCGGTGGATGACGGCGTGATTGGCGCTGGCGTATTTGCCGGCCAGGGTCATCGCCGCCCAGTATTCCGCGCCCGCTTCCTCGTCCAGGCCCAGCCAGGCCAGGTGACGGAAGTCTTTGGGCAGGGCGGCGCGCAGGCCCATCGCCACTTTCGTGTAATGCTCGGCCATCTCGTAGCCGAAGCGGCGGCTGCCGCTGTGACTGAGCAGGGCCAGGTACGTGCCGGGCGGGACGCGGCCCAGCGGCGAGTCAATGGTCGCGTGCACGGTCAGCGCGCCGAACTCGACGAAATGGTTGCCGGAGCCGCTGGTGCCAAGCTGCCGCCAGGCCACGTCGCGGAAGCGGCGGGCGAGCGGGTGCTCGTCCCAGGCCGGGTCGCCCAGCACCTCGTGCTCGCGTGGCGGATTCCACTCGCCGCCCGCGCTGAAGACGGTTTGCTCCTCCAGCGCCATACGAAAGCGCTCGCGGCGCTGGTCGAGAATCTGCGGGGAGGCGTTGAAGACAGTCATGCGCATCCGGCAGGCGATGTCCACGCCGACCGCGTAGGGGATGACGCTGTTTTCGGTGGCCAGCACGCCGCCGATGGGCAGGCCGTAACCCTGGTGGGCGTCCGGCATCAGCGCGCCCTTGACGGCGACGGGCAGGCGCACAGCGCGCTTCATCTGATCCAGCGCGCCCGCCTCAATGTCCTGCGCGCCCCACACGCGGTAGGGGGCGGCGCTGCCCAGGTCGTAGCCGCCGGCGGAGTCCTTGTCCCGACGCCGGTCGGCGATCAGCGCCTCGGCCAGCGCGCCGTAGAGCGGATCGCCCGCGTAATTCTCCGGCGCAGCCAGCACGTCGGCCAGATCGTCCAGGGCGTCGCCGGCAGACGTCCCTTCGGCCAGGGCTGTCTCATAGGCGCGCAGGGCCAGCCCGATGGCTTTGCCCGGCGGGTAGCCCAGTTGCAGAATGATGCTGGCGTCCATCGTGTTCCTCGTGCGGGTGTGTCGCGCGAAGAAAGCGCGTCCGGCCCCGTAGGGCAGAGCAGAGCGCCCCCCCGTAGGAGCGCTGCTCTGCTGCGCCCCAAGATCAAGTCGTCGAAAGCATTTTCATGCCAGTGACACGCCGGAGCTACAACTCCGCCATCCAGCTAGTCACCAGGGCGGTGAGGAAGGTCAGCTTTGCCGTGACTGCTGCCCGCCATAGCGGGCGACGTAAGGGGGGCACCTCGCGCTTGCGCCGCTGCCGGTGCGCCCAATGAATGACGCTGAGCGGCATAAAGCCGAGCAACCCGACCAAAGCGAATTCCATAATATCAATGAGAACGTTTAGCTCTAGTCCGTACTCCCCATTTGCCGGCTCTCCCCACTCCAGGACGCGAATGCGACCTGCCGGACGATGATCGCAGGCGGACGGCTCGTGGGCCGCACGCCCTGTGGCGCAGGAGGGGCGGCCTGTGTGGGAAGGAGCCAACACCCATCATCCGCACACGGCTTCCCACACAGACCGCCAGACTCCTCGCGGTGGTCATTGATCTTCAGCTTGGTAATGCCCCTCTGTGTTCCTACAGGCGGGCGACGCTTCCTCTACTGTGTCGCGCATACCCTGTCGCAGCGCCTGTGCCTACCAGTCACTGGCGGGGCCGATGTCCGTTTCGCTCGTCACGTGTCAATTCGGTTGAGTGGCATCCGCCACCCCCCGGCGGTGTGCACACTGCCTGGGGGAGCGGCTGCGAGGCGGTCCGTGCGGCGCACGGCCTGGCAGGGTCCCTTGCGTAGTCACCTACCATGTCTCTCCCTCTCTCGTCAGCCAGCGCGCGCCGGTGCTAGCCTTGCGGTGGTCAGCAAGAATGACGCTCACCCGCCCGGCAAAAGCCCGGCACCGCGCAACGCGCATCATCCCGATGTTGCGGTGAGCCATTTGATCCATTCTCGCACCTCCCTGGTGGCGCTTCAGGCAGTGTCAGCCAGGATTGGCCGATCCCCTCCAGGTGCGTCGCCTGGCGATCAAACGCAAAAACCGGGGCGTGGAACCTTTTCAGGTGGTCCCACGCCCCGGTTGAGGGGTCGCAGCCTCGGAGCGGACGCTGCCTACCCTATAGGCAGCCCTCCGCCCCACGACGCTCGTGAGACCTTATTCCGCTGAACGCGGCGCTGGTAAAGACGGACACAACAACGCAATCCGGCAGCGCATGGCGCAAATTCGGTTGGACACTCGGTTGTTCGAAACCAGCCCCCAGGATGGCGTACCGTTCGTCGCCGGGGGGTTCGTCCGCGCTATTCAATTCGCTGGTCGTCAAAGACGAGCCGGGTAGCATTACGCTTGCCTTTCCGCTGTTGTTCCGTTGAGCATCGGCCCGATGCTCTGGCCTCGCAGGGCGCACGCTGCGCGCCGGCGAGATGCCGGATACGCCCGGCGGCTCTCTGCCAGGGACGAATCGCCCCCGCAGTTTCCTGCGAGCCTGGTCAGTATACCACGCCCTGGGCGGTCTGTCAATTGCCTTAAGAATTCCGCTAGCAGTAGCGTGCGCCTTAGAGATCGTTTGAGAAGTCGTCTCCCCCACCCCAAACCCCCCCCCCACAAGGGGGAGGGGCCTGGAGTCTCTGCGATCTTCTCCCTTCCCCCCTTGTGGGGGAAGGGCCGGGGATGGGGGACAAAGGCAGGTGCGTGACTTCTCAAACAGCCTCTTGCAGATGCGCGTCCAGCCAATCCGTCACGGTGCGCAGCACCTCCGCCTGCTCCGGCTCGTTGTGCACTTCATGGAACAGCCCGTCGAATATCCTGACGGTGGTATCGGGCGAGCCGGAGCGCTCGCGGATGATCGCCGCGCCAGTCGGCCAGGTGATGACATCGGCACCGCCGTGCAGAGCCAGGTAGGGCAGACGCAGATCGCCCAGCCGCCCGGCGCACGTCCGGCTGGCGCGCAGCAGGGCGCTGGCCAGCCCCAGGCGTATCCGCCCCACGTGAACCAGCGGATCATGCAGGTACCGCTCGACAACCTGGGGGTCGCGGCTGATCCCGGCGGCGGCGATGGGCGGCACCAGCGCAACCGAGGGCAGGACTCTGCTCAGCGCGCGCACCAACGGCTCCAGCACGGGGTTGGCCCCGGCGGGGCGCAGCGCGGTGCCGGTCGTGATCAGCCCGGCCAGCTCCTCCTGCCAGCGCAGCGCGAAGAGCAGGCTGATCAGCGATCCCATGCTGTGCCCGTAGAGAAAGATGGGCGCGGCGGGATGATCGGCGCGGATGGCGTTGAAGTAGGTGCGCAGGTCGGCGACGAACTCGGCGAAGTCGCGCACGTCCACGCGCGGCCCGCCCGACCGTCCGTGTCCCCGGTGATCCAGGGCGTAGGCGGCGAATCCGTGCGCCACCAGGTGCGCGGCGACGTGCGCATAGCGCCCGCTGTGCTCGGCGTAGCCGTGCGCAATCAGCACAACCGCGCGCGGCGCGCTGTCCGGCAGCCAGTGCTGGGTGAAAATCTCCGTGTTGTTCAGCCCGATGATCGATCCTGTTGCGTGGTGCATGGCTCCTTCCAGTCAGGTGCGGCCCCGATCGTCGGAAGATCGGGGCCTGAAATGAACGGCGGCGCACGGACCCGGCCAGCCGTCTCCCTCGTGCCCGCTCAGCGCGTGTACGTTGTCGCCCAGTTCTCGGCGGTCAGCGGCTGGCGCTCATAGACCTGCAACTCCTGCCCGTCTGCGCCGAGGATGCGCAGCGTGAACTCGGCTTGCTGGCTCGACGGCACGATCATGCCCAATGTCCCGCCGCAAACCAGACTGAAGGCGACGCTGATCTCATAGTCGCCCGCCAGCGGCTCGGCCCAGGTGATCACTTCGCGGGGCGCTGCGCTGACAGGGGTGCAGTAGTTGTTGCCCTCGTAATTCTTCAATTCGCCCCCTGATGCTGAGATCGGATGCTCGTAGGAGATCAGGATGCCAAGCGGATCGCTCACCATCAGGTCAAGATCGAAGACTGGCGAGGCTGGCCAGGTCAGCTCGATGATCAGCGGGCCGGTCTGGGGCGCGTCCTGGCCTGCCCCCAACAGCGTCCCCAGCGCGCCCGCCAGCGGAGCGGCTGCCTCGTCGCCGGGCGCTGGCTCGCCGCCCGGCAAGGCAACTGCTGGCCCCGCCAGCGGGACATGCGCAGCGCTGCCCACGAAATGGAAGACGTGCGCCCAGCTTCCGTCATCGCCGGGGCGAACGCTGTCGCGGTACTCGGCCACGAGCGCGCCGTTGACCAGGGCTTGCAGCCGGAAAGTCCAGGCTGGAGCCGGGCTGCCGCAGGAGTCAGAGAGCATGGCGAGCAGCACGTAGTCACCGGGCGGTGCCGCCTTCCAGGAGGCAGCTTCGCTGTACGGGCCAGCGGCCCCGGCGCAGCCTCCGTTGCCCTGGCTGCTGTCGAGCATGCCACCGTCGGGCGTGGTGGGCGTAATGGCAGTCATCAGGTTATCTCCGGGCGTGCTCACCGCCAGCGCCAGGTCTATCCTGGCATCCCACTCCAGCCGGAAGACGAGAGCATCCTGGGCGGCGGACGCTTCCGGTAGGCTGAACGACACAGCAAGCAGAGCCATTGCGCACATCCAACGCGCGGCGTTCATGGGCGCTCCTCCTCAACTCTGGCAGCGCGGAATGCTGCCACATACGCTGCTTTCCGCTATTATAGACGTTCTGCGCCGGACGGGGGAGCCGTCCCTCAATCGGGGCGCTGCGACCGCGCGCCGGGAGCGCGCATCCAACAGGTATTGCCCGCCGACACAGCACTGCTACAGGTAAAGGACCGTGCCTCATGGCCCCACCCGCGCGCCCCACGCGTCGCACACCGAACAGACAGCTTGATCCCCGGCTGATCGTCGCCGGCGCGGTGCTGATCATCGTGGGAGCGGTCGCTCTGATGCTGCTGACGCGAGACGATGGCCCCGGCAGCGCCGCTGGAGCCTCCAGCCGTGCCGATGATGCCGCGGTCGCCGCCCCTGACTTCACGCTGCCGGGCCTGGGCGGCGAGGTCGCGCTGGCTGACTTTCGCGGCAAGTACGTGCTGCTCAACTTCTGGGCGTCGTGGTGCCCGCCGTGCATGGCCGAAATGCCCGATCTCTATGCCTACCACCGCCAGTACCAGGACGCTGGCTTCACCCTGCTGGCCGTCAACGTGGCCGAGGATGAGGCGACCGTGCGGGCGTTTCTGGCGGCCAATGGCTTCGATTTCCCCGTCGCGCTGGACACCACCGGCGCGATCTACCAGCAGTATGGTGGCGCAGGGCTGCCTAGCTCGTTCCTGATCGGCCCGCAGGGGACGCTGGTCACCATGTGGCGGCCCGGCGCGATCTCCCGCGAGATGCTCGACCGCGATGTAACCCCGTTGCTGCACGGGTGAGGCGCAGAGTCGGACCCCCAGTCTGCCGTAAAGGACTTTGAGCGCAGAGTCTGGAGTCGTGCCTGGCTGCTCTCACCGCCGCTCCAAACTCCAGACTCGCAGCGCCCTCTCGCCCCTGATCCCCCGCATTCTCCGAGCGGCAGTTCGTGAATTTCTTATGGATATTTCCGTCTGCCCCCCTTATAGTCCAGAATCAATCAAAGATTGAGATATAATAAAGCTAGTCGCCGGGCGAAAGCGTCCGGTTGGGGGTTAGCTGCCTGCCATGAGAGAGACGGGCAGCGCAGCGAGTCCATTGGGCCTGACTGGTGGGGACTATCATGGATTGGCAACACACACCTTATACGCTGCCGCTGCTAGGATTGACCCTGCTGTTCCTGGCCCTGGCGACGTTGGTCTGGCAGCGACGCTCGGCCAATGGCGCTGCGCCGCTGGCCCTGTTGATCCTGGCGGTGGCTTTCTGGTCGTTCACCTACGCGCTGCAACTGGCGGGCGCCGACCTGAAGACGCAGTTCCTCTGGGCGCGGGTCAAATACGTGGGAGTGACCAGCATTTCCCCGCTGTGGCTGGTCTTTGCCCTGACGTACACCGGGCGTACGCGCTGGCTGACCCGGCCTGTGTGCGCGCTGCTGGCCCTGTTTCCGCTCGTGTTCACAACCCTGATGTGGACGACCGAATCGCACGGCTTGATGTGGCACGACATTCGCATGGACGAGAGAGGCGATTTTCTGACGGTATACGGCGCCAGTGGCGTGGCTTTCTGGGTTCATGCGCTGCTGGCCTACGGCATGTTTCTGGTGGGTGCCTGGCTGCTGTCGGGTGTCATGCTGCGCGCGGGCCGGGGGCTGTACCGCTGGCAGGGGCGATTGATGCTCAGCGGACTGTTCATACCGCTGATCAGCAATGCTCTGTATATCTCCGGCATCGAGCCGTTCGGCCCCATTGACCCCACGCCGTTTGCCTTCTCGCTGAGCAGCCTGGCCCTGGCCGGCGGCCTGTTCCGGCTCAAGCTGCTGGACGTGGTGCCTATCGCGCGCGACATGCTGATCGAAACGATGGACGATCCGATGATCGTGCTCGACAGGCTTGACCGTGTGGTAGACCTCAACGCGGCGGCAGAGCGCGTGCTGGGCTGCGCCGAGGAACACGCAGTTGGCAAGCCGGCGGCGCAGGCGCTTGGCCCACTGGTTATGTCGCTCGCCGGCGGGCCGGAGTCCACAGCGAAGCCTTGCGCGCTGACGGTTTGTGAGAGCGGCGAGTCGCGCTGGTATGATGTGCGGGTGTCGCCGCTGCGCAATGGGGATGATCGCGATCACGGGCGGCTGGTCGTGCTGCACGACATCACTGAGCGGCGCAAGTCCGAGGAATTGGTCCGGCACTATGCCAGCGAAATGGAGCTGCGCAATGCCGAGCTGGACTCGTTCAGCCACACCGTCGCCCACAACCTCAAGACTCCGCTGGGCCTGGTGCTGGGCTACGCGGGCCTGATCGCGTCCGATGTGGATCGCGCCACTCAGCCGAGCATCTACGAGATGGCCCAGATCATCGAGCGAACGGCGCTGACCATGAGCGGCATGATCACCAGCCTGCTGATGTTCGCCCAACTGCACGAGACCGCGCAGATGGTCGGCCCGGTGGACATGACGCTTCATGCCTGCGCCGCGGTAGACCGGCTGCAAATGGTGATCGCCGGGCGCAGCGTGCGGGTGACCGTGGACCCCGACCTGCCCCCGGCGCTGGCTTACGGTCCCTGGGTGGAAGAAGTCTTCGCCATCCTGATTGATAACGCGATCAAATACATGGCTCCCGACAACCCCGCCCCCCGCGTCATCGTGCGCGGCAACCGGCTGCCAGAAGGTGACGTGGTGCGCTACGAAGTGCAGGACAACGGGGTCGGCATTTCGCCGCACGATCAGGAGCGGCTGTTCGCGCCGCTGACCCGCCTCAAGCAGGTGGACGTCGAGGGCTTCGGCATGGGGCTGACCATCGCCCAGCGCATCGTGCGCAAGCTGAACGGCACGCTTGGCGTCGAGAGCGAAGTGGAGGCGGGCAGCACGTTCTGGTTCACGCTGCCTGCCGTCCCCGCCCCGGTCGAGGGGGCGGCACAACCCGTCTCTGCGCCAACTGCATCAGCGTAGGAGGGTCGCTGAGGAGTCCCGTATCGGCTTTTGCCCCCCATCCCTGACTCTTTTCCACGAGGGATACTGTTGGCGAAATGCTTCCGTAGGCGTATTGCAATACGCCCCTACGGGGGCGCAGCAGAGCAGCGCTCCTACGAAACCAGCGCGTGCTTAGTTCGCCAACGGTATCACGAGGGGGGAAGGGAAAATGACGTGCTCTAGAGCGTGTTATGAACTCCGCATGCTCGGCGTAGCGTGCAGGGCACGGCGCATGGTAACGCCCTGACCTCACCCCGTAGTCCCTCCCCGCTGGCGGGGAGAGCGGCTCCGCTTCGGGGAAGGGTCGGGGATAGGGTTGAAAAGCGCCTGACACTCTCGCCCCTTCCCCTTGTGAGGGGGGCTTAGGGTGGGGAAAATAACTTCTCAGACAATTCCTGGGGGGCCGCCTGGCCCGATGACCATCCCCGGCGCGATGACCTGCTGCGGTACCAGGTTCGGCGTGGCCAGCAGGTCGTAGACCAGCGCTCCCGTCACGCGCACGGGCACGATTTTCCCTGCCGCAAGCTCGCCCTCCACCAGCACATAGCCGTCAATTTCCGGCGCGTCGCGGTAGGAACGAGCCAGAGTGATCGTCTGGCCGGTGGGCGATCCATCCTCGTCAGTTGCCTCGGCGTGACCTTCCACCAGCACGTCAAGCGTCCGCCCGACCAGCGCCTGGTTGCGGGCCAGGCTGATCGGCTGCTGAACGCTCATCAGCAGGTCGCGGCGGGCGCTCCTGATGTCTTCGTCCACCTGGTCGGGCAAGTCGGCGGACGGCGTGCCCGGCTCGTAGCTGTAGGTGAAGCAGCCCACGCGGTCGAAGCGCATCTCCTCGACGAAGCGCAGCAGCGTCTCGAACTCGTCGTCCGTCTCGCCGGGGTAGCCGACGATGAATGTGGTGCGGATCGCCAGGTCGGGCAGGGCGGTGCGCATCCTGGCGACGGTGGCGCGCACCCAGTCCACATCCGCCGGGCGGCGCATGCGCAGCAGAGTGCGGCGGTCGGCGTGCTGCAGGGGGATGTCCAGATAGGGGACAATCTGCGGGTGAGCGGCCATCGTGTCAATCAGCCGGTCGGTGACGCAGCCGGGATAGGCGTACATGAGGCGCAGCCAGGGCAGGTCTGGCACGGCGGCGATGAGCTGCTCCAGCAGGTGGGCCAGCCCGTCGCGCAGGCCCAGGTCGTGGCCGTAGTCGGTCGTGTCCTGGGCGATCAGGATCAGCTCTTGCACGCCCTGGTCGCGCAGGGCGCGCGCCTCGGCGACGATGCGCCCGGCGGGCCGGCTGACGGCAGTCCCCTTGATGGCGGGGATGGCGCAGAAAGCGCACGGGCGACGGCAGCCGTCGGCAATCTTGAGGTAGGCGCTGGCCCCCTGCACGGCTGTGCGGCTGATCCCGCGCTCGTCCGCGCCGACGGTGCGCGCTTCGTCGGGCAGGTGGTAGAGCGGCTGCGGGTGTTTGCGCTCGCGCAGCCGGTGCAGCAGGTCCACGATGTCCATCCAGCGCCGCGTGCCGATCACCCCATCCAGCCCCGGCACCTGGCGGGCCAGGTCGTGCCCGCTCCGCTGGGACAGGCATCCGGCGGCGATGAGCAGTTGGCTGGGCCGCTTGTGGGCGGCCAGATCGCGCAGCGCCGCGACCGATTCTTCGCGGGCGGGGGCGATGAACCCGCATGTGTTGACGATCAGCACTGCGGCGCGGTCGGGCGCGGTGGTGCTGCGCAGTCCGGCCTCATCGAGCAGCGCCGCCATTGACTCGGAGTCGACGGTGTTCTTGGCACAGCCGAGGCTGAGCAGGTAGTAGGTATCGCGGCGTCTGGACATGCGGGTTGGCTGCCTTCCACTCATGGGGCTGCTTGTGATGATGGCGGTTGGCGAAAAGCCGCGCGGATCATAGCGCAGCCGGGCGCGCGCGTCGAGGGCGAGAAGGATATGACGCAGGGTAATCGCATCAACGTGCGTGTTGTCCTTCCCCTCCCCTCCCCCCCTCCCCCCCCCATCCCCAGCCCCTTCCCCCCTCCGGAGGGAGGGGAGCAGGCTCACCGCTTTTCTCCGCCTCTCTGTGCTCTCTGCTCTCTGCGTATGCTCTGCTCTCACAAGGGTAGTGTGTCGAACTCAGTTGAAATGGCGTGGGTACTGGCTGCTTGTGCCCCCATCCCCCAACCCCTTCCCCCGCCTGCGCGGAGGGAGGGGAGCAGGCTCACCCTCTTCCCCCTTCCCCCTCGTGGGGAAGGGCCGGGATGGGCCCCTGTGTGACGAGTTTCAACCGACTTATACACTACCCAAAGGCAGCGTGTTTTCGCTTTGCCCATGCCGTGCTAGAATGAGAGCCAGATGGCGAACGGAGAGGATGAGTTGCGTGATGGCTGCTGGTGGGGGTTTTTGCGCCCGGCATGGCCCTTTCGACCCGCCCAACCAGACGTGCCCCTACTGCGCGTTGGAAGAGGCGCAGCGCCGCGCCTATGGTCCCCCGGCGGGGACCGCCCAGCCATCCCTCCAGCCGCCCGTTCCTGCTGAGGGCGAGCGCACCAACGTGATCCAGCGCGCCGCTCCGCTGCCGGATGAGGCTCCCGCGCCCACCGAAGCGCTTCCCCGCGAAGAGGCCGGGGAAGGGGGAGCTACACCCGCAGAGGCCGCACTTCAGCCAGAAGCGCCGCCGGCCCCGCTTGGCTGGCTGGTTGTCAAGTCGCCGCCGGCGCGGCGCGGCGAGATCGTGCCTGTGCGGGCGAACCAGATCATCGGGCGCGAGGGCGATGTGCGCTGGGGCGATCCGCGCCTGTCGCGCCAGCACGCCCGCGTCACGCTGGAGCCACCGCACGACGATCTGGAGGGCACGCCCGTCTTTCATCTATGGCCGTTCGGGACGACGAATCCCGTGTTCATCAACGGGCAGGAAATCCGGGGCGCGACGCCCCTGCGCGAAAACGACGAGATTCGGCTTGGCGAGACATTGTTCGTTTTCAAGTTGTTGCCAGACTGAGGTGCACAGCCTATGAGTCAACCGAGCGCCGCGCCGCTGGTGGTCAGCGTGGCCATGCACACGGACGTAGGGAAACAGCGCGAGCAGAACCAGGACGCGATCGGGCACCTGATCCCCGAAGACCCGGTTGTACTGGGCCGCCTGGGGCAGTTGTTCGTGCTGGCCGATGCTGACGAATCGCTGGCGCGCAGCGACCTGGCCAGCCAGTATGCCGTCAGCACCATCCTCAGCAGCTACTACGAGCAGGAGCAGGGCGCGCCCCCCGAACGCCTGGCGCGCGCCATCGCCGAGGCGAACAACGTCATCTACGCCGAGTCGCAGGAGAGCAACGCGGAGATGGCCGCGACGGTGATCGGCGCGGTGATACGCGGGCACGATCTGATCCTGGGCACGGTTGGCGACAGCCCGGTTTATCTCGTCCGCGATGGCGAGCCGCGCCGCCTGACGCCCGAACTCCCGACGCGAGAGCTGCTCAGCGAGGGCGCTCTCGGCGAGGAGGGCGAGCCGGTGTTGGCGCTGGGCGTCAGCCACTCGGCGCAGGTGGACATCATCACCGGGCGCGTGCGGGCCGGCGATACGGTCCTGCTGTGCAGCGACAGTCTGGCGCGCTACGTCACGCCGCCAGAGATGGCGCAGACCGTGATCGATCTGCCTGCGGAACAGGCAGCCGAGACACTGGTGGCCCTGGCCAACGAGCGCAATGGCACCAGCGATGTCTCAGTGATCGTGTTGTGCCTGAGCCAGGATGACGATCTGGCGAGTCTGCCGCGTATCCCCGACCCGATGGAGGCGTGGGGGGTGCCGCGCCGCTCGGAACGGGCGCGCTCGGCTGAGACCTCTGCGTCCGGCGGCTGGGCGTCCAGCGCGCAGGCCGCTGCCAGCCTGTTGAGCGCTGTGTACCGGCTGCTGCGCGGCAACACAGTTCTGACTGGCGCGAGCATGGCAGTGGCGCTGGTGCTGTTCGTGCTGCTCATGCTGGCGATTTCCAGCCTGGGTGGCGACGAGAAAACCACACCTAAAGCGACGCCCATCCCGCCGGCGGTGCTGACGCAGACCGTGACGGTCGGACAGCAGAGGACGGCCCAGGCAATTGCCCAGGCGACGAACGAAGCAGCCCTGGCTGCGACTTCTGCAGAAGCGGCCCGGCTGACGCTCACCCCGCCCACGCCCGTGCCAACCAGCGGCCCGCAGATGGAGGCGGGTCTGTGGTTCAAGGTGCTCCCCGGCGATCCCATCCCAGCCTTCGACGCGCCGAGCCTGCGCGCCGAGCGCCTGACCGATCTGGAGCCGGGCAGCAACTATCGCGTGTCCAGTGTGAATCGCCAGGCGGACGCCGGGCCGTGGTATCAGGTGATTGACAACCTGGGCGAGGAGATACGCTGGGCCAACGGGCCGAGCCTGCACGCGCGCATCGTCGTGGTGAATGAGGCCGGGGACCCACTGCCTGCCGAGGCGCAGCCGCTCGACGTGCCCCCGCCGGGCGCAGAAGGTGCGCCCGCGCCGACGCGCACGCCCGCCGAGACCGCTACCCCACGCCCCACGCAATCTGGCACGCCGGGCACTCCCGCTGCGCCGCCGCTCACGCCCACGTCCACCACGCGCCCGTCTATCTCCTACGGCGTGGAGACATGGGAGGTGGGCACCATGGTCGCGCTCAAGACCGATCTGAACCTCTGTCGTATTCCTGATGTGCTGGCGTGCGACTCCGGCAGCGCGTCTGAGGGGGAGATCGGGACAATTGTCCAGGGGCCGATTCCGGCAGGCGAGCACTGGTGGTGGGAAGTTGAGTTTCAGGATGGGCGTGCCGGCTGGGTGGCCCAGGTGCTGCTGGGGATTCCGTAGGGCGGTGGGAGGAGTCTTCAGTGATCAGTTGTCAGTGATCAGTTGGTGATCAGCCATCGGCTGTCCTGCTCCCCTCTTCTCCTGGCTATGCGTTACCCACAAATACCCCCATCCCCCAGCCCCTTTCCCCGCGCTGCACGGAGGGAAGGGGAGCAGGCTCGCCGCCTTTCTCCCTTCCCTCCTTGTGGGGAAGGGCCGGGGATGGGGGACAGGTGCAGCCGAAGATGTGGATAATGTACAGCACCCCTGGAGGGAGAAGGGGCCGGGGATGAGGGGACAAGAACAGCTTACCGACCACGCTCTGACAACTGAAGACTGATCACTGACAACCGATCACTGACAACCGATCACTGATCACCGCCGACTGCCCGCGCTCAAGTCTCCACGTGGAAGATCAGCGCCGTGTCGCCGATGGTGATGCGGTCGCCATTGCGCAGGCGTTGAGCCATGACGCGCTCGCCGTTGATCAGCGTGCCGTGCGAGCTGTGCTGATCCTGCAGGTAGAACGCCCCCTGCCGTAGCGAATCAGGAAATGCTTGCGCGACACTTTGGGGTCGAAAATCTGAATGTCGCAGGCGGTCGAGCGCCCAACCAGCGTGTCGGGGTTGTCCAGCCAGGCCCGTTGGGCAGCCAGCGCCTCGCTGCTGCCTTCCAGCCAGGCGCGCGGCATGGTCGCCGGGCGTGGAGCGGGGCCTTGCGTCATGATCGGGGACACGGAGGGGCGCGGCATGGGGCGCGGCATTCCGGCGTGCGGCGGCGGCGGCCCCGCCGGACGGAGCGGCAGCGCAGGGCCGAGCGGCTGCCCGCATTGCCCGCAGGCGGGAGTTCCCGGCGGGTTCGGCGCCCCGCAGCGCGGGCAGGGGACGGCCCCCGCGCCCGCAGCCGGGCGCGGCCCCGCGTCCGCCTGGCTGGCCGCGCGCAGATAGATCACCAGCAGCGCGATCCCGGCCATGAACGCGATCAGCGCGCCAACCCCTACGACCAGCAGAATCAGCATTTCCAACGCGATTTCCCAGCCCCGCCACCATCTCTATGGCACCGTCCAGTATAAAAGCCGCCGCCCCGCGCTGCAATAGGCAACTGGCGGGGATATGGGCAAAACCTGGCGGGCGGTAGGGGCGCTGCTCTGTGCTGCGCGACGCCCTGAACAAGGCCGCGCCGTCGCCCATCACGGACGCGCAGTTCCCCGCGTTCAAGCGCGACATCATGCAGCATGTGCTGCCGGCGTGCAGCGCAGTGCTGGCCGATCCCGGCTACGGCTTCGGGCCGGGGCATTGCGGACACTGGGCGAGGTCTGTGCGCAGCACGGGGCCGACTGGCGCAAGCGCACCGCCCCGCCGGAGAGCACAACGCCAGACTGGTACTTCGGCTACGAGGAATTCGGGGACTAGCGCGCGGGCGAGGCCGTCGAGCGGCGCACGACCAGCGACGTGGGCAGCAGCACCGATTGCGTCGGCGACTGCGGCTCGTCTAACTGGGCGAGCAGGATGGTTGCCGCCGTCTCGCCAATGGCATAGATCGGCTGAGCGATGGTCGTCAGCGGCGGGATGATGAACGACGCCAGCGGGATGTCGTCGAAGCCCATCACCGACACGTCGGCGGGGGCGCGCAGGCCCAGCTCATCAGCGGCGTGCAGCGCGCCGACGGCAATCGAATCGGTCAGGGCGAAGAGGGCGGTGGGCCGGTCTGCGCCGCGCAGCAGACTCAACGCCGCCGCGTGCCCGGTCTCGAAGTCGGGCAGCCCGCCCATGATGCGCACTTCCGCCTGCACGCCCGCCTCGTCGAGCGCCCGCTGCGCCCCGCGCACGCGGTCGTGCGGGATCATCTCCAGGCTGCCGCTGATCACGGCAATGCGCCTGTGACCCAGGTCCAGCAAGTGGCGCACGCCGTCGCGGGCGCCCTGCTCGTTGGTGACGCGCACTTCGCTGACGGGCAGGCCGGGCAGAGAGCGTTCCAGCAGCACGACCGGGATGCTGCGCTCGATCAGCCGCTCGACGTGCGGGCGACGGTCTGCGGCGGCCACGAAATACACGACAGCGTCCACCTGCTGGCCGAGCAGCATGGTCACGTAGTTGTCCTCTTTGGCGCTGTTCTCCTCCGTGTTGCAGAACAGCGTGCGGAAGCCGTGCGCGAACAGCGTCTTCTCGATGGCGAAGACGAGCGTGCTGAAATACGGCTCGTTGATGCGTGGGAGCAGGACGCCGACCGAGTGTGTCGCCTGGCGGCGCAATCCCTGAGCGATGGCATTGGGGTGGTAGGCGAGCTTGCGCATCGCCGCGCGGACGCGCCGGCGCGCTTCCTCGCTGGCATAGCCCGTCCCGTTGATCACGCGCGAGACGGTGGCGATGGAGACACCCGCCTCAGCCGCTACATCCCGGATGGTGGTCATGCTGTTCCTGCTGGCGCGTGCCTGCGCCCGCCGCGCCGAGAACCCTGGCGGCGCTCGCGGCTACCATAGCACGGGCGCGGCGGCGCTGTCAAGGCGGCGGAACGGTTGGGGGTGTGCAAAGGTTGACAGCGACTTGCTTGACGTGGAGATATTGACCTCACCCCCTGTCCTCGCTACGCTCGGCCTTTCCCCCTCTCCGTCAACGGAGAGGGGGAGGTGAGGCGCGTCAGCGCCGAGCGGGGGTGAGGTAAACCAGGGCGCGCCGTCAACCGCGCCGCTCCAGCCGCTTGGTGTACCTGTCCACCGTCACCGCCGCCACCAGCACCAGACCCTTGATCATCTCCTGCTGGTAGGACTCGACGCGCAGCATGTTCATGCCGTTGCCCAGCTCGCCGATCAACAGCGCGCCGATCACCGCGCTGGGAATGTTGCCCACGCCGCCGAACAGACTGACCCCACCCAGCACGGACGAGGCGATGGCTTCCAGCTCCAGCCCCACGCCGATGCGCGGCTGCGCCGAGTAGAGCCGGGCGGTGAGCAACATCCCCGCCAGCGCCGCCAGCATCCCGCTGATGCCGTAGGTGAGCAGCTTGATGCGGTTGACGGGCACCCCAGCCAGGCGAGCCGTCTCTTCGTTGCCGCCGATGGCGTAGACGTGCAGCCCGAAGCGCGTCTGGGTGAGCAGCAGCACCGCCAGGCCGACGATGAGCAGCGCCACCAGCACCGGCGCGGGCACATCGCCCAGCAGGGGCAGCGCGACCGAGCCGCGCCCCCAGAACGTGTAGGCATTCACGTTGGCGATGGAGATCGGCTTCTTGCTGGTGTAGAGCAGCATCAGCCCGCGCGCCACGCCCATCATGGAGAGGGTCGCGACGAAGGGCGGCAGCTTGCCGAACACGACCAGCGCGCCGTTGACCAGGCCCAGGCCGAAGCCCACAGCCAGGGCCACCATCACGCTCAGCTCCAGCGGCACACCGCTGCGCACGACCAGCCCCGCCGAGAGCGCCCCGCCCAGCGCCGCAATCGAGCCAACCGACAGGTCAATGCCGCCGCCGAGCATGACCAGCGCCATGCCGACCGTCACGACGACGATGTGCGCATTCTGCTGCGCCACGTTGGTCAGGTTCTGCTTGGTGAGGAAGCGCCCGGTCTCCGACTCGAAATAGAGGGCCAGCCCCACCAGCACCAGCAGCACGATGCTGCGCCGCAGCGCGTTGGCGAGCGTTTGTTGCCAGGGAACAGATGTGAATGCGCTCATCAGTCGCTCTCTCATCCAGCTTTCCCCGCTTCCCTCCCCTCCCTTTCGCCCCCCCCGGGGGGGGGGGGGTGGGGTTCAGATGATCACCAGCATCGTGGTTCCCCCCTCATACAGAGTTCATCACACCTCTAGCTCGCGTTCATGCCCGTCGCCGCGTTCATCAGCGCGTCTTCGGTGGCAGTGCGCGCGTCGAAGACGCCCGCCAGCCGCCCCTCGTGCATGACCAGGATGCGGTCGCTGATGCCCATCACTTCGGGTAGCTCGGAGGAGATCATCAAGATGCCCACGCCGCGCTCGGCAAGCTGGTTCATCAGCCGGTAAATCTCCGCTTTGGCCCCCACGTCAATGCCGCGCGTCGGCTCGTCGAGGATGAGCACCTTCGGGTCGAGCGTCAGCCACTTGGCGATGACCACCTTCTGCTGGTTGCCGCCGCTCAGGTTGCGCACGCGCTGCGCCGCCGAGGGCGTGCGAATGTCCAGCCGCCCGATGAAATCGTCGGTGATCTGCCCGACCTGCGCCCAGCGAATGAACAGCGCGCGCGTCAGGCGGCGCAGCACAGCCATGACCACGTTCGCCGCCACCGACATACGCAGGAACAGCCCCTGGCGCTTGCGATCTTCCGGCACGAAGCCGATGCCGTTGCGGATTGCCTCCTGCGGGTGGCGGATGCGCAGAGGCTGCCCGTCCAGCAGGATCGTGCCGGCGGTGGCTGGACGCGCGCCGAAGATCGCTTCGGCCAGCTCGGTGCGGCCTGCGCCGACCAGCCCGGCCACGCCCAGAATCTCGCCTTTGCGCAGCGTGAAGCTGACATCGCGCACGCGCTCGCCCCGGCTCAGCCCGCGCACCTCAAGGATTACCCCGTCGGCTGGCGGGGTAGCGCGCCGCTCGAAAATCTGGCCCATCTCGCGCCCGACCATCATGCGGATGATGTCGTCGGTGCTCAGCTCGCTCACCGGGCGCGTGCCGACAAGCTGCCCGTCGCGCAGCACCGTCACCCGGTCGGCGATGTGCAGCACTTCCTCCAGCCGGTGCGAGATGAAGATGATGGCCACGCCCTGGGCGCGCAGCGCGCGCATCTGGCCGAACAAGGTTTCCACTTCGCGGTCGGTCAGTGACGAGGTAGGCTCGTCCATGACGATCAGGCGCGCGTCCATCGAGAGCGCCTTGGCCACCTCGATCATCTGTTGCTGGGCGAGGGGGAAGAAGCGCACCGGCGTGCGCACGCTCACCTCCAGCCCAAGCCGGTCGAGGTCGGTCTGCGCCTGGCGGTACAGGCTGCGCCAGTCCACCGTGCCGGGCAGCCTGCCCGCTGGCTCGCGCCCCAGGTAGATGTTCTTACCGGCGTCGAGGTAGGGGATGAGCGCCAGTTCCTGGTGGATCATGCTGATGCCCAGGCGCTGGGCATCGTGCGGCGAGTG
Organism: Anaerolineae bacterium; assembly: GCA_027494015.1. Next base: position 52,989 of record JAOSJP010000005.1, on the reverse strand, counting down.
GATAGTCACTGCCTCGCCCTGCCAGAGGATCTCGCCGGCGTCCGCCCCGTAAATCCCGTTGAGCACCTTCATCAGCGTGCTCTTGCCGGCGCCGTTCTCGCCCACCAGCGCCAGAATCTCGCCGGGATGCACGGTCAGGTCCACGCTCTGAAGCGCCTGGACGCCGGGGAACGCCTTGCTGATGCCCCGCATCTGTAAAAGCGGTGTGTGGTCCATGCTGCTCGCTGACGTGAAAAGGCTGTGCAGGAGCGCACCCCTGCACAGCCCCACACTCGTGTCGCTTACTCGGTGACGAGCGCCAGATCAACCGGGATGTAGGTTGCGACTTCCTGGCCGCCCAGATACGCCGCTGCCGTCTCGACGCCGAGCACGCCCATCAGGGCGGGCTGCTGGGCGACGGTCGCGGCCAGGGTGCCCGCGCTCACCGCGGCCACCGCGTCATCCACCGCGTCGAAGCCGACGAAGACGATGTCCGCCGCGCGACCTGCCGCAGTTGCGGCCTCAATCGCGCCCAGGATCATCTCGTCGTTGTGGGCGAAGACACCGTTGATGGTGTCCTGCGCCTGCAGGATGTTCTCGAAGACGGTCAGGCCCTCGGCGCGGTTGAAGTTGGCCGTCTGGCGGGCGACGATCTCCACGCCGGAGCAGCTCTCGCTCATGTAGGCGTTGAAGCCCTCGCCCCGGTCGCGCGCCGCCGACGTGCCGGCGATGCCCTCTAGCTCGACGACCTTGCCCGCGCCACCCAGCGCGCTGCACAGGAACTCAGCGGCCATGCGGCCACCGGCCACGTTGTCCGAAGCGATGTGGCTGACCACCTCGCCGCCGGACGCCCCGCGGTCAATGGTGAAGACCGGAATGCCCGCTGCGTTCGCGGCCAGGATCGAGGGCACGATGGCATCGGCGTCGGTCGGGTTGACCAGGATGGCGTCCACTCCCTGGGCGATCAGGTCTTCCATGTTCGCCGCTTCGGTCGCCGGATCGTCCTGTGAGTCGAGCACGACCACTTCGACTGGGCCAAGCTCCGCCGCTGCCTGGAGCGCGCCGTCGCGCAGGGTGACGAAGAACGGGTTGTTCAGCGTGGACAGCGACAGGCCGAGCGTCAGCTTCTGCACCAGGCGCAGGTCAACCGGGATGTAGGCCGGGACAGCTTGGCCGCCCAGATACGCCGCTGCCGTCTCGACGCCGAGCACGCCCATCAGGGCGGGCTGCTGGGCGACGGTCGCGGCCAGCGTGCCCGCGCTCACCGCGGCCACCGCGTCATCCACCGCGTCGAAGCCGACGAAGGTGATGTCCGCCGCGCGACCTGCCGCAGTCGCGGCCTCGATAGCGCCCAGGATCATCTCGTCGTTGTGGGCGAAGACGCCGTTGATGGTGTCCTGCGCCTGCAGGATGTTCTCGAAGACGGTCAGACCCTCGGCGCGGTTGAAGTTGGCCGTCTGGCGGGCGACGATCTCCACGCCGGAGCAGCTCTCGCTCATGTAGGCGTTGAAGCCTTCGCCCCGGTCGCGCGCCGCCGACGTGCCGGCGATGCCTTCCAGCTCGACGACCTTGCCCGCCCCGCCCAGCGCATTGCACAGGAAGGCGGCGGCCATGCGGCCACCGGCCACGTTGTCCGAAGCGATGTGGCTGACCACTTCGCCGCCGGATGCCCCGCGGTCAATGGTGAAGACCGGGATGCCTGCCGCGTTTGCGGCCAGGATCGAGGGCACGATGGCGTCGGCGTCGGTCGGGTTGACCAGGATGGCGTCCACCCCCTGGGCGATCAGGTCTTCCATGTTCGCCGCCTCGGTCGCCGGGTCGTCCTGCGAGTCGAGCACGATCAGCTCGATGCCCTGCGCCGCGGCGGCCTCCTGCGCGCCGTCGCGCAGGGTGACGAAGAACGGGTTGTTGAGCGTGGACAGCGACAGACCGATGGTCAGCGGCTCGTCCTGGGCGCTCACCGCCGCCAGCGGAAAGACCGCCAGCAGCGCAGCCAGCACTAGCATGATGCTTTTACGGAACATGTTTTTATCCCTCCAACCAATCACCATACAGCCAGGCGAGTGAATACGTGAGTGAACTCAACGAACGCGCGAATAGCAGATTGCGCACCTCCTTCTGCCACGTGGCACTGCGACGCCCATTGACGTCAGCGAATGGCGCGATGGAGCAGCAGCGCCAGCGCGATGACCGCTCCTTTGGTGATGTCCTGGTAGAACGAGGAAACGTCCAGCAGGTTCAGGCCGTTGTCAATGATGCCGATGATCAGCACGCCGATCAACGTGCCCATGATCGTCCCCTCGCCGCCGTCAAAACTGGTGCCGCCCACGACCACCGCGGCGATGGCGTCGAACTCGTACATCTCCCCTGCCGTCGGCTGAGCGGAGTTGAGCCGCCCGACCAGGATGATCCCGGCCAGGGCGGAGAGCGCCCCCGCCGCCACATAGACGAACATCTTGATCAGGCGCACGGGCAGCCCCGACAGGTAGGCCGCCTCCTCGTTATCGCCCAGGCCGAAGATGTAGCGCCCGAACGGAATATGGTTGAGCAGGATATACCCGGCCAGGAACACCAGCCCGGCGACGATGATCGGCATGGGAATACCCAAAGGCTCGGCGGTGCCCAGCATACGGAAGCCATGACCAAGCTGGTCCAGCCCGCTGATCGGCTGGCCGTCGGTGTAGAACTTGGCCGCGCCGCGCGCGAAGGTCATCATGCCCAGCGTGGCAATGAACGGGGGGATGTTCAGCCAGCTCACCAGCAGGCCGTTCACCGCGCCGGCGGCGGCCCCCACCAGCAGGCAGATGCCCATCGCCTGCAGCACCGGCATCCCCTCGTTCTTGAGCATATCCACGCCGATCACTGTCGAGAGCGCCAGCACCGACCCCACCGACAGGTCAATGCCGCGCGTCAGGATAACCAGCATCATGCCGATCGAGATGATGCCGTTGATCGAGGACTGGCGCAGGACGTTGAGCAGATTGCTGCGGGTCAGAAAGCGATCCGAGGCCAGGCTGAGGGCCATGCACAGCAGAATCAGCGACAGCAACAGACCATAGCGCTGGAAGAACGCGCGCCAGTTGATCTCTTTGGGGAAGGTCTTGGCCGCGATCAAAAGGTTACTCCTGCGATCAAAATCACGTTGGCATAAGGCGTGAATTCGCCGGTGCGCACCACTGCCCGCGCCGCCGCCGTCCGCACCTTGAACTCCTCGTGCGGGATGGCCGTCACTGGCACGCTGCCCAGCGCGGCCAGCAGCGCCGCGTGCATGGCCGGGCTGTGGCTGGCCATCTCGCTGGCGATCACCGCGCCCTGCACCTGCATCTCGGCCAGCACCGCCCGCAGCACGTCCAGGAAGGGCGGAATGCCCTGGCTCACAGCCAGGTCAATGCGCCGGGTTGCCGGCGGGATAGGCAGCCCGGCGTCGGCGATGACCAGCGTATCCAGGTGGCCCAGCCCGGCGATGGCACTCGAAAGCGGTTGGTTCAACAGGGCCGTCTTCTTCATGAGCGCCGTCTCCGCTTACGCCTGCCGCCGGCACGAGTCGCGCTCGACCAGCGCGACCGGCAGCGCCTCTTGCACGGGCGGCATGTTGTCAGATTTTTGCAGTCGCGCCACCAGGCGCTCGACGGCCAGGCGGCCAAGCTCCTGGGCGGGCTGAGCAATGGTTGTCAGACGCGGCACAGTGTACGAAGCGAGCGGGATGTCGTCGTAGCCGACCACCGAAATATCGTCCGGCACGCGCAGCCCGGCCTCGTGAATGGCGCACAGCGCGCCGACCGCCATGAGATCATTACAGGCGAAGATGGCCGTTGGCCGGGCGTCCAGCGCCAGAAGCTGGCGGCAGGCCTGGTAGCCGCTCTCGTGCTGGAAGTCTCCGGTCACGACGAGCGCCCGGTCAATGGGCAGCCCGGCGCTGTGCATCGCCTCGTAGTAGCCCGTCACCCGGTCGGCGCTCGGCGTCAGGAACGATGGCCCGGTGATGCAGCCGATGCGCTGATGACCCAGGCTGAGCAGGTAGCTCGTTGCCAGCAGTCCGCCCTCTTTGTTGGCCGTGAATAGCTCGTCCACTGCCGGAATATCCGCCGAGCGATCCACCATGACCACCGGCTTGCCGTGCGCCGCCAGCAGCGCGATGGACTCGTTATAAGCGCCGGTCGAGATGAGCAGGATGCCATCCACCTGGCGGGAGATGAGCACCTCCAGGTAGGCCAGCTCGCGGGCACGGTCGTCGTTGGCGTTGCCCAGGATGATATTGTACCCCCGGTCGAAGCAAGCCGCCTCAATGCCCAGCAGGATTTCGGCGAAATAGGGGTTGGCGCTGTTGGGCAGCAGCACGCCCAGGGTCATGGACTGGCTGCTGCGCAGGCTGCGGGCCAGGCGGTTGGGGCTGTAACTGAGGTCGGCCATCGCTTGCAGCACGCGCTGGCGGGTGTCCGGGCTGACATAGCGCGTCCCGTTGATGACGTGGGACACGGTGGACGTGGACACCTGGGCTGCTTCGGCCACATCGCGGATGGTCGTCATAGCTCCTCACCTATCGAAACGATTGCGCAATCGTTTCGCCCTCATCATAATGCAGGATGCCAGCTAACGTCAAGTGACTCATTTGACGCCGCCGAACAGCCTCGTTCCCGGTCTCGCGGCGCGGCAGTGAGGTCTCGCAGGAGCGTATCGCGATACGACGCACCAGACTTCCGAAGGTTTCGAAAACTTCGGAAGTCTATTCTGAGGCCGGGCGCTGCTCTGCTGCGCCCAGCTTTACCTCACCCCCGCTCGGCGCTGGCGCGCCTCGCCGCCCCCTCTCCGTCAACGGAGAGGGGGCAAGCCGAGCGGGGCGAGGCTGGGGGTGAGGTCACTATCCCCGCGTCCAGCGAGTCGCTGTCAACTTTTGCGCGCACAGCCTCGCCCATGCCGTTGACGGGGCGCGGCACATGGGGCATGATTGGGGCGCGATCTCATTCCCGGCGAGCAGCCCATGCGTGTCCTGATGCTGTCCAAGGCGTGCGTTGTCGGCGCCTACCAGCGCAAGCTCGAAGAGATGGCGGCGCTGCCGGACGTGACGCTGCGCGTCCTCGTGCCACCAGGCTGGCGCGACGCCGCGCGCGGCGTGCTGCGTCTGGAGCGGGCGCACGTCAGCGGCTACGATCTGCGAGTCACGCCGATCCGCTTCAATGGCAGCTTTCACCTGCACCATTACCCGCAATTCGGGCGCGAAGTGCGCGCCTTCCGCCCCGACATCGTGCACATTGACGAGGAGCCGTACAACCTCGCCACGTGGCACGCGCTGTGGCACGCGCGCCGGGCCGGGGCGCAGACCCTGTTCTTCTCGTGGCAGAATATTGCCCGCCGCTACCCGCTGCCCTTCCGCCTGGGCGAGCGCTGGGTGCTGCGCACGGTGGACTACGCTATCGCCGGGACGCAGAGCGCGGCGGAGGTCTGGCGGGCGAAGGGCTACGCCGGGCCGCTGGCGATCATCCCGCAGTTTGGCGTAGACCCGGACGTGTTTTTTCCAGCGGAGCGCCAGCGCAGGGGTGAGCCGTTCGTCGTCGGTTTTGTGGGGCGGCTGGTTGAGGAGAAGGGCGGCGCGATTCTGCTGGATGCGCTGGCCCGGCTGAATGGCGCGTGGCGGCTCGACGTGATCGGCGAGGGGCCGCAGCGCGCGGCGCTGGCCGACCAGGCGCGGCGGCTGGGCATTGCCGAGCGCGTGACCTTCGCCGCGCTGCCCTCGACGCAGATGCCGGACTTCTACCGGCGCATTGACGCGCTGGCCGTGCCCTCCCTGACGCGCCCCAACTGGAAGGAGCAGTTTGGCCGCGTCATCGTCGAGGCGATGGCCTGCGGCGTGCCGGTCGTCGGCTCGTCGAGCGGGGCGATTCCGGACGTGACCGGCGAAGGCGGGCTGATCGTCCCCGAAGGCGACAGCGCGGCCCTGGCCGACGCGCTAGGCCGCCTGCAAGCGGAGTCCGATCTGCGCCATGCCCTGGGACAGCGCGGGCGGACGCGCGTCCTGGCGCACTACACCCAGGCGCAGGTCGCCGCGCAGACAGTCGCCGTCTACCGGGCGCTGCTGGCGCGCTAGCCGGTGCGTGTGCTTTACTGTAGAGCGTGTTATGAACTTGGTACCTTCAACAAGGGAGAGGGGCGCTCTGTTTACCTCACCCCCTGGCCTCGCTGCGCTCGGCCTTTCCCCCTCTCCATGCATGGAGAGGGGGAGGCGAGGCGCGCCAGCGCCGAGACGGGGGTGAGGTAAACCAGGAGCTACCCAAAATCGCTGGGGAAAGACAGGGCCGTCAGTGCATAACAGCCTCTAGAGAGCGCAACCGCAGAATGTCCCTGCGCTCTCCGCGCCTCTGCGGTTCAAACAGCATTTCATCAGGGGAGAGACCAGTATGGTCGAAGCAGAACAAACACCCGTCATCGGCCAGGTGCTGCGCGCCAGCACGGTCGGCTTCGTCTGCGGCACGCGCAGCCAGCACATCGCGCACCCGGCGTTTGGCGCGTTCGTGCGCACGCGGCAGGACGCCGCCGCTGATCTGGACGTGATCGGCGTGATTCACGCCATCAGCATTGACGACGATCCGCTCGTCCGCCAGATGATCCTGGCCAACAACATGACCCAGGCCACCATCCGCGACCAGCGCGAGAACCGCATGGTGCCGCTGGAAATCAGCGTGCTCAACGTCGGCTACATCCAGGGGGGGCGCATCCAGCAGACGCTGCCGCCGCGCCCGCCGCTCAGCCTGGACCCGGTGCTGCTCTGCGACGCGCCGACGGTTGCCCGCTTCACGGCGCGGCTGGACTTCCTGCGGCTGGTGCTCAATGCCAGCGATGTGCCGGCGGAGCAACTGCTGGCGGCGGCGCTGAAGTTCGCGGCGGCGGCGCGCCCGGAGGCCGAGCGGCGCGCCTTCCTGGTGGAGGCGGGGCGGCTGCTGGCTGGGCTGCTCAGCCAGGACTTGCCGCGCTTGCAGCACGTGCTGCAGTTGATCAGGCCGGCGTGAGCGGCGCATCAAGCACAGTGGAGCGCGCCTGGGCGAACAGCCCATCCTGCCGGGCGGAATTCCATGCGGCGACGAACAGAGCTATCGGGTACAGGAGATCAATGGGGGCGATACTCACGCCGAACACCAGGCGCAGCAGCGGTGTGAACGTAGTCAGATACGCCAGAAGGCCTGCCCGGCGGCTCCGCGCAGTCACAAACAACACTGCCGGGATCAGGTAAACGTAGTGATTGCCGGTAGCGTACTGCGCGAAGACGAGATTGGTTGCCAGGGCCAGGCTCAGCGTCCAGCGATTCAGTCCGACTCGCCAGGCCAGCCACAACGTCAGGGCGACGCAGGCCGCCGCCAGCAGGATCAGCGGCCAAAACGGGAGGTCAACGCTGCGCGCAACGCGCCAGACGGTCAGCGTCAGGTACGCTTTGGGCGGGGAGAAAACCCGGTAGTTGTCAATGTAGCGCAGAGGCCAGTCAGCGCCGAGAAAGATGAACGACACCAGCAGCGACACCACTGGCAGCGCCAGGGCGCGCACCTGTTCGCCCCGCGACCAGTGACGAATGGCGATCAGATAGACGATAGCAACCAGCACTACATTGATCGGCTTGATCGCCATCAGCCAGAAGGCCAGCGACAGTCCCCAGGGGCGATGCCGCCAGATGGACCACCAACCCAGGGCGATTCCCAGCAGAATCAGGTGGTCAACCTGGCCGCGAATGAGCAGGTCGAAGGTATGCAGATTGAGCAGCGCGAACACGAGGGCCACACGCGGGATAGACTCACAACTGCGCACCAGGTGCGTTGCCAGGATCAGCATGAGAAGCGTGCTGACGGTCAGAATGGCCTGCCCGGTATTGAGCGAGAACCATGTCAGCGGGATCAGGTAGAGGAGTGTCCAGGGCGCTTTGAAAAAGCCCAGGCTCTCGGCATCGTACAGGCGCGTCTCGCCGCGCAGAAAACTTTCGGCAACCGGGCGGAAGGTGAAGTAATAATCGGCACCGATCGGCCAGACATCTATCAGCACGATAACCAGCAAGATGGTAACGGCGAAGATAGTCACAAGCCCCAGCGAAATCTGCGCGATGGACCTGTGAGGCGGGGCAGCGGTAGGATGAGCCAGCATGACGCTCCATCTGATGAGGGTACGCGATGATCTCAACCGCATTGTAGCGTCTTTTCTGGAATGCCGGGCCGATAACCCATGAAGAATTGATGAAAATGCGAGGAATACAGCCATCATGACCACACGCGATCCGCTCTTCCCGGAAACAAACTCGGACAGCCTGGACGATTGGTTCCCGCGCGGGGCGCTATCCGCACCGGCAGTGCCCGCCGCCGGCCAACGGCTGGGCGTGGTCGTCGGCGGCTCGCTCAGCCGGGGACTGGACATCAAGCTCGATCCGCAGGCGGCCATTGAAGACCTGGCCGTGGGGCGCTACGTGGTCGTGCGCGGGCGCTCCAAGCGCTTTTTCTGCATGATCACCGACGTGCTGCTCGACGCGACCAACCCGGCCATCCGCAGCGACCCGCCCGACCTGGACGACGCCTTCCTGCGCGACGTGTACAGCGGCACGGCGGCCTTCGGCACCGTCCATGTCGCGCCCATGCTCAGCATTGACGAGGGCAGCGACGAGCCGAAGCCAGTGCGCACCATCCCCAGCCATTTCACAGCGGTCGAGATCGCCTCGGCGCAGGACGTAGACGACGTGTTCGGCCAGGAAGACGCCACCCACTTCCACATCGGCGCGCCGCTGGAGCTGGAAGACACGCGCGTGCACCTCGACCTGCGCCGCCTGGTCGAGCGGTCGGTAGGCATTTTCGGCAAGAGCGGCACCGGCAAGAGCTTCCTGACGCGCATCCTGCTGGCCGGGGTCATTAAGAACGACGCGGCGGTGACGCTGATCTTCGATATGCACAACGACTATGGCTGGGCGGTCAAGACCGAAGACGGGCCGCAGGCCAAGGGTCTCAAGCAGTTATTCGGGGGGCGCGTGGTCATCTTCACCCTGGACGGCGAGGCGACGCGGCGGCGCGGGGCTTCCTACGATCACGAGGTCACCATCGGCTACGACGAGATCGAGCCGGAAGACCTGGCCATGCTCAAGACCACGCTCGACCTGTCCGACGCCATGATTGACGCCGCCTACGAGCTGCACAAGGTGTGGGGCAAGGGCTGGATCGGGCAACTGATCGGCGCCGACGCGGAGACGCTGGAAACGCTCAAGGCCCAGCTTGCCGCCAGCTTTGTCTCGGTGCTGGCCCTCAAGCGGCGCGTGCAGCGCTTCGAGCGCTACGGCTTCCTCAAGCCTCATGCCGCCGAAGACTCTGCCAAAAAGATTCTGGAATATCTGGAAAGCCGCAAGAACGTCGTCCTGGAATTCGGACGCTACGGCAACGCCCTGGACGCCTACATCCTGGTCGCCAACTATCTGACGCGCCGCATCCACCAGATGTACGTGGAGCGCGTGGAGAAAGCCCTGGGTGACACTGCCCTGGAGCCGCCGCAACTGCTGATCACCATCGAGGAAGCGCACAAGTTCCTCGACCCACAAATTGCCCGGCAGACCATCTTCGGCGTCATCGCCCGCGAGCTGCGCAAGTACAATGTCACCCTGCTGATCGTAGACCAACGGCCCAGCGGCATTGACGAGGAGGTGATGAGCCAGATCGGGACGCGCGTCACCGCCCTGCTCGACAACGAGCGCGACATCGCCGCCGTGCTGACCGGCGTCAGCGGCGCGGGCGGGCTGCGCGAGGTGATCGCCCGGCTGGACACGTGCCAACAGGCGCTGATCATGGGCCACGCCGTGCCCATGCCGGTCGTGGTCAAGACGCGCACCTACGACGCCGACTTCTACGCCAGCGTCAGCCCGGCCAGCACCCAGGACGCGCCCAGGCCCAGCGTCGCGCCGTCCGACCCTGAGTCGCGCCGGCTGCGCTGAAGACAGCCATTAGCAGCCAGCTCTCAGCCAGCGTCGAAGCGGCAGGAGTTCACCGCTGGCGATGGCTGATTGCTGCCCGCCAGCAACGCCCCGGCCCGGTTGCACGTATAGGTAATCAGAACCGTGCCTGCCTTGAGTAGGAATGAGAGGGAAGCAACATGACCGAAAACAACACGCCCAAGCCCGAAGACGTGGGCGGACACCTGGACGAGGACATCAAGAGCACCGTGCACGACTGGGCCGAGAACCCCGACGAGAGCAAGTTCGAAGACCTGGACGAGCGCGTGGACGAGAAGCTGCGCCGCCGGGTCGCTGGTTGGGTCGGCGTGCAGGAAGATGCCGACTGGAAGACCATCGGCACCAAGATGGACGCCAACACCCGCGAGGCCATCGGCGGCTGGGCGGGCGCTGAGCCAGGCGCGGACTGGGCTGAGATCAGCGGCAAGATCGAGAACCGCATCCGGCACGGCATCGCCAGGCTGGTGCGCGCCGAGCCAAAGCCGGCCCCCGAAGCGGAACCCGCCGAGCCGGGATGGTCGGACATCGGCGCGAAGATCGAGCGCGACGTGCGCGGCTGGATCGGTCACCTGGTCGGCGCGGGAGAGGACGCTGACTGGAAAGATGTCGGGGACCAGGTGGTGGATCAGGTGCGCACGGCCTTCGACAAGATGGCCAAGTCCGCCAAGAAGAAAGAAGGCGAGGAGCCATTCTCCCCGCCCGCGCGCATCACCATCGAGGGCGACGAAGACCAGCCCCCCGCTGTCGTATCGGAAGAGCCGGTCGAGCCGCCGCAGTAGGCGGCCGGCTTGCTGGCTTCTCCCATGCGCGGCGTTCGCGCGCCGCGCTGCCCCCTCTTCACACGCGATACTGTCGGCGAAAGGTCTGCGTAGGGGCGTATTGCAGTACGCCCCTACCTGACAGGTTTTCACTCCACCCTGCCACTCTCCCTCTCTTTCCATACGCCCCACATGCCCCCCGGCGCTGCCACGCCTCCCGCCCCCCTCTCCGCTGCTGGAGGGGGGAGGGAGAGGCGCAGCCAGGCGTGGGTGCCTGGGGCGTATCGCCAATACCTCCCACGTCCAGCGTCAGTGGGCCACCCAACGCTACCACTCCACCCCTGCTAAACCGGCATGGACGGAACGCCCACCCCCCTCTATAATCGCACGACGTGCGCCGCCCGCTTCACCCGCCACGAGGTCTCCGTGCGCCTGACCGCAACCGCCGCCAGCTCTGCCCAGCGCACCGGGATCATCCTGGTGGTGGTGGGCGCTTTCTGCTTCAGCCTGGCCATTCCCTTCACCCGCTGGACGGACGGGCTGGGCACGAGCACCATCGCCTTCTTCCGCGCGCTGTTCGGCTTCCTGTTCCTGAGCGCGCTGGCCGTCGCCAGCCGCGCGCCGGTGCGCCAGGCCCTGAACCGGGGCACGATCCGCCGGCTGGTGCCGCTGGGCTTGGCCGTCAGCGCGACGGTGATACTCTACACCTACGCCGTGCAGCACACGACGGCGGCTAATGCGGTCCTGCTGGTCAATTCGGCGCCGATCTATGTGGCGGTGCTGGCCCCGCCGCTGCTGGGCGAGCCGCGCGCCCGCTACACCTGGCTGAGCCTGGTTCTGGCCTTCAGCGGCATGGCGCTCATGACCGGCCCGGCGCGGCTCGACGTGCGGTCGAGCGAGCTGACCGGCATCGTCGCAGCGGTGCTCTCCGGCGTGGGATATGGCCTGTCCATGCTGATCAGCCGGTCGCTGCGCGGGCGCATCAGCGGGCTGACGCAAAACCTGTGGTCGAACGGGACGATCGTGCTGGTGCTGTTCCCCTGGGCGCTGCGCGCGCCGGGGGCGGCGGTCGCCAGCAACCTCCACCTGCTGATCCCGCTGGGCATCTTCTCGCTGGGCCTGTCGTACCTGCTTTATTTCCAGGGCTTACAGCGCATCAGCGCCCAACAGGTGAGCGTGGTCTCGCTGGCCGAGCCGGTCTTCGGCGTGCTGATGGGGCTGGTCTTCTTCGCCGAAATTCCCCACGCGCTCGGCTGGATCGGCGCTGCCCTGATCCTGGCCAGCATCACCCTCATCACGCGCTGAGCGGCCCCGTCTACGGCAGATCGGCGGCGCACGTCCCCATCCCGCCAGGGCATGTTGTCAGCACAGCGTCGCCCAGGCGCAGCGCGAACGCGCCCGTCGTCCAGAAGCGCGCTTCCGGCGCGAGGTTGATCACGCTGCGCCGGAAACGACACACCCCCGGCTGAGCTGGCTCGGATGCTTCCGTCCAGGCCCAGGCCTGCACGCAGTCTCCACTGGGAAACGCCGCCAGTGACCCGCTGAGCCAGGGCGTCTGCCAACGGGTGAGCGCCAGTGACTGCGCCTCCCCCGCAATGACCAGCGGCGTCAGGTCGAGCGGCTTCCCCGACACGTTGACCAGACTCAGGCTGCGCCCGTCATAGACCAGCAGCACGTCGGTGACGCTGTTGGGCGTTGGCGTGGCGATGGGAACAGACGCAGCGGGCGGGCGCGGCGTCGGCGACGACACTACGGGCGCGGCTGGTGCGGCAGGTGAAGCGGACGGCTGCGTGGAAACCGGCGCGGCGGCGGTGGGCGACGGCGGCGCGGCGGCCACTGCGGCTGGCAGCAGGGCCAGGTCGCTGTTCAGGTGCACGGCGGCGAGCGTCTCCTGAGTCGCATTCCGATAAGCGACGAACAGGTGGTTGCCTCCCGCGTCCGGCAAGGGCAGCACAGGTCGCCAGGGCATCCAGCCGCCCAGGGGCCGCCCGTCCTCGTCGAACAGGCGCACTTCGCTCGCCCGAAATAGCCATTCCGTGCTGCGCGCCGCGCCAGGGAAGCGCTCGTCGGACAGGTAGAGCTGCTGCGTGAGCGGGTTGGCGAACGCGGTCAGGACGTTGGGCCGCGCGCCGAAGACCACCAGGAACACGTGACCGTACTTGTGCGGCAGCACGGCAACGCCCACTTCGCGATAGGCGGAGTTCATCACCGTGCGGTGGTGAATGTCCGAGCTTTGCCAGTAGGCAATTGCATCCTCAACATCCGGGCCAACCTGGGCGATCTCGCCGATGGCGATCTGCTCCGGGCGTCCGTACACCGGCCAGCCCGCAGCGCGGGCGCGCTCCGGCGGAGCGCTGCCATCCGGCCCGGTGTGAATATCGTCGGGGATTTCCGGCAGACTCAACACATATTGAGCCTGACGAACGGCCAGCGTCGTCAGCAGGGGATTGGGCTTGAGCGGCCACAGGCCCGCCTCCTCCAGACGCCAGGCGTTGAGTTCGGCGATCAGCTCGTCGGTGATGGAAGCCGCTGTCTGGGCGGAAACGACTGGCGCGAGCGTCAGCGCGTTCCCGGCAAGGAGCAGCGCGCTGAGGAGCATGGTGAGACGGCGAGGCATGGGCGGACTCCCTGTAATAGAGTTGTGCAGCGTATACTTGAGATTATATGGTAGCCGTCTCCTGTCGCCCACAGGTCCGACCACGACTGTCAGCCGAATCCAGCGCGCGAAAGGAGAGGCCTCCCCCATCCGCTCTTGATGCAGGCGGTCCGTCGAACAGCAAACGGTGCGGGCAAAACCAGTCAGGTAGGGGTGCTGCTCTGCTGCGCCCCCCTTTACCTCACCCCCGCTCGGCCCACTGACGCGGGCCTCGCCGCCCCCTCTCCGTCAACGGAGAGGGGGCAAGCCGAGCGCAGCGAGGCTGGGGGTGAGGTCAATGCCCCCGCGCCAGACAAGACGCCGACAACCTCCGCCCACACCCCGCAGCAAACTGTCAATTGGCGGGGCCTAACCGGTCTGCTATAATGGCGCGGGCCACTGGCGCGCAGCATGCACGCGCGCGCATCCACCTGTCCGAGCGACGAGCACCGATGCGATGCCCAGCAACCGTCACTCCGCTGACCAGCCCGGTGAGATGAGCTTCCCCCCCCGCCGCAGCCGCTCCCGGCTGATCCTGCGGCTGCGGCTGGTCATTGCCTTCGGCCTGATGGCTGTCGTCATTGGGTTGGTGGCCAGCAATCGCGACAAGCTGATCAACGTCAACTGGAAGCTCATCCCGCTGGCCTGGCTGCTGATGCTGCTCAGCACCGTCGTCAAGTCGGCCCGCTGGGGTATTCTGGTGCACCAGAGCGCGATGAACCTGTCATTCCGGCGGCTGCTCGGCACGTACCTGGTTGGGGCGTTCTTCAGCACCATCCTGCCCACCTCGGTCGGCGGCGACGCGGTGCGCGCGGTGGACACTGCTGCCAAAACAGGCCGCGTGGCCGACTCCACGTCGTCCGTGCTCATCGAGCGCGGCATCGGCCTGCTGTCCATCTTTGGCATGGCCAGCGCGTTCGCCTACACGCTCGAAGTGGGCGTGGTGCCCCACGCCTTCATCATGGCCGTCTATGCGGCCTTTGTGGGCGGGCTGGTGGGGCTGATCATGTTGCGCCAGGGCTGGTTCATAGAGCCGATCGTGATACTTATGACGCGGCTGCGGCTGCACGGTTTGCTGGCGATGGCGCGCAGCTTGCAGGCGGCGCTCAGCGAGCAGTTGCTGCGCCCGTCCATTCTGCTGCTCATGTTCCTGCTCTCCATCGTCGCCAACGCCCTGACCATGGGCGCCACGTATCTGGTGTTGATCGCCGTGCGCGACACGATCCCGCTGGCCGCCTTTGTGCCGATGATCGCGCTCTCGACTGTCGCCGAGATGCTGCCGATCTCAATCGCTGCGCTCGGCGTCAAGGAATCGGCGTACATCTTCTTCCTGGGGCTGGCCGGCGTCAGCAGCGGTGAAGCCAGCGTCATCGCCATCATCATGCGCGTGCTCACCTGGGCGCTGGCTCTGGTGGGCGGCGTTGTCTTTCTGGCACGCACCGTCTCGTCGCGCTCCGAAGGCCCGCGCGGCGACGCGGCCTCTCCACCGGCTGAGCGCGTCCCCGTGTTCGCCGATGAGCCTGACCTGGAGCGTGAGCGGCCAGCCAGCCTGCCGACTGCCGATTAGCGCACCCTTGTCCTTCACGCTGCACAGGAAGCCATGCCTCTCATGCTCACTCCCGTCCAACGCGCCCGCAAAGCCCTGCGTATTGTCACCAGCCGGCTGCGCACCCAGGGCCTGCGCACGACCCTGGTGTGGCTCTATGGCCGGGGCGTGCCCAAGCTGACCGGCGTGCCGCTGGTGCGCTTCAGCCAGATCACGCCGCAGGTCTTTGTCGGCGGGCAGTACCGGCAGCGCGGCAAGCGCAAGCTGGAGGCGCTCGGCGTCACCGGCGTGGTCAACCTGCGCGCCGAGTCGGACGACGCCGCGCGCGGGCTGGCTCTGGCCGAGTACTGCTATCTGCCGACGATAGACGACGCCGCGCCCACGCTGGAACATCTGGCTGAGGGCGCGGCCTTCATCGAGCGCGTGGCGTGCAATGGCGGCAAGGTCTACATTCACTGTGCAGGTGGGGTGGGCCGCGCCCCGACGATGGCCGCCGCCTACTTCATCGCGCAGGGCATGACCCTCGACGAAGCTCTCGCGCTGATCAAGCAGACGCGCCCCTTCATCCGCATCATGCCCCCGCAAATGGCCCAGCTCAAGCGGTTTGAGGCGCAGCAGCGCCAGGAATAACCCTCATGCGACCCTTCGCCGTCACGATGGACGTGCGCGACGCGCGCCGTCCGATGGACTATCTGCGCCAGACTTATGTGCCTTTTCTGCAAGGGCTGGGGATTGCGCCGGTGCTGGTGCCCAACGTGCTGAGCGATCCCGCCGCCTATGTGACGGCGCTCGGCGTGGCGGGCGTCGTGCTGACCGGCGGCGGCGACGTGGCCCCAGCGCGCTACGGACAGCCGGCTGGCGGCTCGCGCGGCATCTCAGCGCAGCGCGACGCGGCTGAATGGGCCTTGCTGGACCTGGCCCTGGCGCGCGGGCTGCCGGTGTTGGGTATCTGCCGCGGCTTTCAGGTGATCAACCTCTATTTCGGCGGCGGTCTGATCCAGGACTTGCCCGCGCACGGCGCGCGCTTCCTGGCCCATGAGTCCGACGAGCCACACGAGATGGCGCTCGTCCATCCCCCGCTGCGCCGCCTGTTGGAGGCGGAAACGCTGCGCACCAACACGCACCATCACCAGGGCGTCACCGCCGCCGAATTGGCCCCAGACCTGATCCCGTTCGCCGTGTGCGCCGACGGCGTGATCGAAGGGCTGCTGCACCCGACGCTGCCCGTGCTGGCCGTGCAGTGGCACCCGGAGCGCCCGACTCCGTCCGCCGAGCACGACCGGCGGCTGTTCGCGCACTTCCTGGGCGGCCAGAGCGTGTTCTGAACTTAGCACCCTCGGCAAGGGAGAGAGGCGCTCTGTTGGCTCCATCCCCTGGCTTTGCCGCGCTCGGCTCTTCCCCCTCATCTATGATGGGATTTGACGATCATGATCGGTAACCTGCCTGTAGGGGAGGGTTTGCTAACCCTCCCCTACAAGACGTTCAGGGGCATTCTATGCAAATCGCACGAGGACGTGCCCTGCGCGGTGCGGTACACTGGATCGCCGTCAGAAGATTCTCATCCATTTGTGGGGGAAGGCCCATGTCTTCGCGGCGCGCGGAGTTCTGGGGCGGCGTGCGCGCCCAACTCCCGATTCTGCTCGGCACGATGCCGTTCGGCATGATCTACGGCATCGCCGCCACCAACGCCGGGCTGCCGGTTGAGGTGGCGCTCGGCATGTCGCTGTTCGTCTTCGCCGGGTCGTCGCAGTTCATCGCGGCGGAGCTGTTTGCGAGCGGGACGCCGGGCGCGATCATCATGCTGACCACCTTCGTTGTCAACCTGCGCCACATGCTCTACAGCGCCTCGCTCAGCCTCGTATCTCCGCCACCTGAGCCGCGCCTGGAAGTACCTGCTCGCCTTCCTGCTCACCGACGAAGCCTATGCCGTCGCCATCACCCACTACGAGGCGAGCGCTGCCACGCCTGCGCGCGGGACATCGCGCCACTGGTATATGCTGGGCGCGGGCGTCACCCTGTGGGTGACGTGGCAGATCAGCACGGCGGCGGGGGTGCTGCTGGGCGCGCAGGTGCCGCCAGGCTGGGGGCTGGACTTCACCCTGGCGCTGACCTTCATCGCTCTGGTCATCCCCACGCTCAAAGATCGCCCGATGTTGCTGGCCGCGTTGGTGGCGGGGATCGCCGCCCTGGCCGGGCATGGGCTGCCGTACAACCTGGGGCTGATCATCGCGGTGCTGGCCGGCATCGCTGCCGGGGTCGGCGCGGAGCGCGCGGGCTGGGCCGCGCCCTGTGGCGCGCCAGCGTCGCCGGCGGAACGCGCCTCATGACCGCCTGGCTGACGATCCTGGGCATGGTCGCCGTGACCTACAGCGCCCGCCTGTCGGTCATCGCCCTGCTGGGCGAGGCTGCGCTGTCGCCCGCCGTGCGCTGCGCCCTGCGCTACGTGCCCCCGGCGGCGCTGTCGGCAATTGTCTTCCCGGCGGTCTTCATGCCGGGCGGCTCGTTCGATCTGTCGCCGGGCAACGAGCACCTCATTGCCGGGGGGGTGGCGGCGCTCGTCGCCTGGCGTGCGCGCAGCACCCTGCTGTCCATTGCTGTCGGCATGGTCGCGCTGTGGGTGCTTGGGTGGGTTACGTAGGGGCGCATAGCGATACGTCCCACTGGGCGCAGCTGAGCAGCGCCCCTACCGTCTGGCGGATTCGGCGCGCATCGTCCAATTTGCCCCCAGCGCCCATCGTGATATACACTCTCCTCTATGAGCATCCATACCAAATTCAAACCTTTCGCGCTGATGGGCCTGCTGGTGGGCTTGCTCCTGCTGGCGGCCTGCGCCGAGCAGCAAAGCATCGCCGTCTACGTCACACCAACCCCGGCGCAATCTCCTACGCCGGACGCGCCGCCCACGCCCGCGCGGGTCGCCGCACAGCCAACGACCGATCCGGCGATTACGCCGCTGCCTACACCAGAGCCGCCACCCCCTGGCGTCAACTTCGGCCCGATCACGGGGCCGCAATACACGCCAGAGCCGCTGCATACCGCGCTGCCGGCCACGATGAGCGTCCAGCCGTGCCGCGCGCGGGTGATAGTGGCTGGAGCCAGTCTTTACACATCGCCCGACTTCGGTGCGCCTGTAGCCCGCCCGGCGCAGGAGCGCGAGCTGCTGATCATCGGCCAGTTCACCACCGATGCGGCTGGCAACCCCTGGGCCGCCACGCCGGATGGCTGGCTGCCGCTCAGCCAGGAAGGGCGGACGCTGGCGGAAGTGACCGACGTGCGCGCCTGCGAGATTCTGCAGGGGCGCGATCCGAACACGACGCTGCTGGGGCTGCACATCCTCAACGACCGCAGCCAGACCGAGATTCTGACCTTCGTGCAGCGCATGAAGGACGCGGGCTACCCGGTCGGCACGCTCAAGGGGCTGAACGGCTCCGAGGAAACGCTCACCAAGGCCAAAGCCATCTCGCCGGAGACGGTCCTCGTCTACCGCTCGCTGCTCAGCGCCGACGGCATGGGCGATTGCCCCGCCGACATCCGCCTGAGGCCAGACCCGGCAGCGACCGCCCGGCGCTGGATGGACGGCCTGAAACCGTACTGGGATCAGGTGGACGCCGACTATTATGAGTTGATGAACGAATGCCCGGCGACGCTGCAATGGATCGCCGAGTTCTCCATCGAGGCGATGAAGATCGCCAACGAAGAGGGGCGCTGCCTGCTGCTATTCTCGTTCCCCGGCGGCAACCCCGACATGCAAGTCTTCAATGACCTGCTGCCCGCTTATAAGTATGCGGTGGAGAATCCCTGCGCGCCGGGGCGCACGCACGGCATCGCCCTGCACGCCTATAGCTTGCAGGACACGCGCCTGACCTCGGAGTCCGATGTGTGGATCGCGCTGCGCCACCGCGTGCTGCACGAGCGGCTGCTGCTGTCCCTGCCAGAAGCCGCGAGCCTGCCGGTCTACATCACCGAGATGGGCATTGGCGGGGGGACGTTCCTGCCGCCCTGCGAGTGGATCGTCCGCGATGCATTGCAGTACACCTACCAGCTTGAAGAAGACCCCTATGTGAAGGGCTTCCACCTGTGGAACGTTGGCTCTGGCGCGCAGTGGTATGACATCACACCCTGCCTGCCCGATCTGACCGACGCGCTGATCCGCTACTACACGTTCAAGCCGTGATGGGCTGGCAGGCCGTCTGAGAAGTCCCGCGCTTGCATTTGTCCCTCCGGCTCTTCCCCCACGAGGGATACTGCTGGTGAACCTAGAGGCTGTTATGCACTGACGGCCCTGTTTTCCCCCAGCGGTTTTGGGTAGCTCCTGGTTTACCTCACCCCCGTCTCGGCGCTGGCGCGCCTCGCCGCCCCCTCTCCGTCAACGGAGAGGGGGCAAGCCGAGCGCAGCGAGGCTGGGGGTGAGGTCAATATCCCCGCGTCAAGCGCGTCACTGACAACCTTCGCTCGCACCCGGCTCCACCGCCAATTCGCCGCCGCGCCCAACGCGCGGTAGACTTGGGCGGAGCGCCAAGCGCTCTGCGACGGCGAGCCTACGCGGCGCAGCAGCGCCCGTAGTGTTCAGGGAAACTGGTTGATCAACGCTATGCCAAGTTCGTCCTACGTGACAGACACGATCAGCGCCGCGCACAACCTGACCATCGAGATCGGCCCCGAAATCTGGCGGCTGGTCAACGGCGCGCTCCCCCCCAGCCGGGAAACGGGCATGTCGCCGATGCTGGTCGAAGCGCGCCCAGCTAGCTTGACCTATGCGCCGGCCTTCGCTCGCGCCCGCCACCTCCCGCCGGGGGGATGGCTGGCTCCTTCAGGAGTCGCGCGCGTGGTGGTCGGTTGGGCACCGGAATACCAACGCTGGCACCTGGGGCTGTTGCTCGGCGGATCTGCTGCGAGCGCCGAGGAACTGCGCTGGTGCGGGCTGGCAAGCTGGCCCCAGGGCGCAGTAGCCGAACACGAAGGGGACGCCCGTCACGCAGCCCAGGCACTGGCCCGGCTGCTGGATCGCCCTCTGCATGTCGTTGCGCCGCCCAGGCCCGCGCCCATCCCCGCGCCTGCGGCTCCACCTGCCCCCGCGCCCGCTGAAGCGCCGCTGCGCGAGCCGCCGCTCACCTTCGATGCGTGGGCCTTCGCCGCGCGAAAGACGCGCTGGGTGTGGAAGCGGCGGGCGCGCTGGGTATGGGGCGGCCTGCTGCGCGCGGTGGGGCTGGCGGTGCTGGCCGTTGTCTTCGCCCTGCTGGGCGCGGGGACACTGAACAGCGGCCTGGCCGACGTGAGTCCATCCTGGTTGCCAGCGCTGGGGCTGGTGGTGGCGGTGGCGCTGTTGGTGGCGGCGCTGCGCGCGCTGTGGGGCGTGATCACCACGACCGACGTGGTGATGGATGTCAGGAGGCGTGAAGTGCGCGCGCGGAGCCGGTTCACGGGCAGCACGCGCTGGCGCTTGCCGTTCGACCGGGTGAGCTACGTCCTGCTGACGCAGACGGCTCCCCGCTCGCAGGGGCGCAAGGGCAAGGACGGGCCGATGCGCGTCGCTCAGGATGTGTGGGTGCATCTCGCTGAAGGTGACCGCTTCCGGCAGGTGGTGGATTTGGGCCGGGTCGAGGGCACCTCCCGGCAGTGGGACGCGGCGCGCGCGGCGCTCAAACAGCCCGGACGCCGCCGCATCCGGCTGGCCGATCTCGACAGCCCTGCGCATCAGGCCGCGCTGCATATGGCGCGCGTGCTGGAAACGGACGTCTGGCTGGACGTGCGCAAGTGAGGGGGTTTGCTGAGGCTGCTGCTGTGATTTGACGATCATGATCGGTAACCTACCTGTAGGGGGGGGTGCAAACCCTCCCTTACGAGACGCCCAGTGTGCGTTACCCGTGTTGAGTCAAATCCCATTAGGGCGCGTTGCAGGGCAAACGCTTCAAACGTGCGTGTTGTTCTACCTCACCCCCAGCCTCGCTGCGCTCGGCTTGCCCCTCTCCGTTGACGGAGAGGGCGCGAGCGCGCCAGCGCCGAGCGGGGTAGGTAAACAGAAGAGCACCCCCTACGATACTGGCGCCCGGACTTTGATGCGATTGCCCTGGGGCGCGTTGCAGGGCAAACGCATCAAACGTGCGCGTTGTTCTACCTCACCCCCAGCCTCGCGGCGCTCGGCTTGCCCCCTCTCCGTTGACGGAGAGGGGGCGGCAGGCGCGCCACGCTGAGCGGGGTGAGGTCGAGAGACGCCCCTACGATGTTGCTGGCGCGCGGCGGACTTTGATGCGATTGCCCTGGGGCGCGTTGGTCTTGAGTGGCACCCGCTCAGCGCACGTGCTACCATTCGACTCAGCGCGCCGCTGGCGGACGAGAGACGACGATGTCTGGCATCTTTTCGGGGCCTCTGGATAGCCGGCAGACCACTCGCCTGGTGCTGCTGGCCATCATCCTGCTGACCGTGCCGTGCTACTGTCTTGGCGCGGTGCTGCTGGCCTATGCTCCGACGGACAGCGGCAAGACAGCCGCCCCGACCGATCCCACGCTGGGCGGCGCAACGGCCTCTCCCGGCATCCCGACCTACACGCCGTTTCTCACCGCTACCTACACGCCCTACCAGCAGCCGCTCCAGCCGACGCCGCCGCAGCTCTACCTGCCAACCAACACGCCGTTCGTCATGCCGGCCACCTGGACACCCATCCCCACCTGGACGTTCATCCCGACGATCACCACCGCGCCCACGCTGACAGTGCCGCCGTCGCCGACAGTGCCTCCGACCGTCCCGCCGCTGCCCACCGACACGGTGGAGCCGACTGACGTTCCGCCGCCAACTGATGCGCCCCCGGCGACGGAAGCGCCGCTGGCTACGCCCACCCAGGAAAGCCTGGAAGGGAACTGATGCGCCCGTTCACGCCACGACAGGACTACACGAGCCGATGCCACTAGACCTCCAGGAGCATTTGCGGGCGCTGTGTGTTGCGCCCGCGCCTTCCGGCCACGAGGGGCCGGTTCGCGCTGTGATCCAGGACGCCTGGGAGGGGCGCGCTGACGAGCTGCGCGCTGATGCTCTCGGCAACCTGATCGCCGTCAAGCGGGGCGGCGGGCCAGAGCCGCGCCGTTCGATCATGCTCTGCGCGCACATGGACGAGATCGGCCTGATCGTCGCCGAGGTGCGCGAAGGCTTCATCCGCACCGCGCCCCTGGGCGGCATTGATTACCGCGCCCTGCTCGCCCAGCCCGTGCTGGTGCATGGCCGGCGGGCGCTCAAAGGGCTGTTCGGCGCGGCACCGCCGCACATGGCCCGCAGCCGCGATAAATATCCCGCTGCTGATGATCTGTGGGTGGATGTGGGCCTGCCTGCCGACGAGGTCGCCGCGCTCGTGCGCGTGGGCGACATCATCACCGTGGACGCGCCCGCCGTTCCGCTCAAGGGCGATCATCTGGCCGCCAAGTCGCTCGACAATCGCCTGGCCGTCGCCGTAGTGACGCTGTGCCTGGACGAGCTGACGCGCCGCGATCACGCCTGGGACGTGGTGGGCGTGGCGGCGGTGCAGGAAGAGGTCGGCAGCTATGGCGCGCTGGCCGCTGCTTACCAGATCGCACCGGACATCGCCATCGCCATTGACGGCTCCTATGGCGTGCAGACCGGTGTCGGTGATGACGAAGGCTTCGCCCTGGGCGACGGCCCGACCATCGCTCGCGGGCCGAACTTCCACCCGCTGCTGGTCAGGGCGCTGCACGCCGCCGCCGCTGACCTGGAAATTGACGTGCAAATCGAGCCGACGCCCGGCCACAGCGGCACCGACGCCTGGGAGATTCAGGTCAGCCGCGAGGGCGTCCCCACCGGGCTGATTGGCGTGCCCATGCGCAACATGCACACGCCAGCGGAGGTGGTCAACCTGCGCGACGTGACGCGCGCCGGGCGGCTGCTGGCGGGGTTCATCGCCGGGCTGACGCCGGACTTTCTGGACACCCTCGCCTGGCCCGAAGCGGCTCCCCGGAAGGAGCGTGACGCATGATGGACGTGCTGCGCGAGCTATGTGAAGCGGTCGGCATCTCCGGGGACGAGGGCGAGGTGCGCGCGCTGGTGCTCAAGCACCTGGCGGGCCACGTCGAGGATGTGCGCATTGACGCGCTGGGCAGCGTGCTCGCCGTCAAGCGCGGCACCGGCGCGGCCAGGCTGCGCGTTCTGGCCGCCGCGCACATGGACGAAGTGGGCATGATGGTCATGGGCTTCGACAGCGACGGGACCATCCGCTTCAGCGCGGTCGGCGGGCTGGACGCGCGCATCCTGCCGGGGACGCGCGTGCTCGTCGGCCCGGACAGGATTCCGGGCGTGATCGGCTGGCCGCCGGTGCATCTCAATCACAGCCAGGACACCGTGACCATTGACCGGCTGCGCATAGACATTGGCCTGACCAAGCGCGAAGCTGTCCAGAAAGCCCTGACTCCCGGCGATTCTATTGCCTTCGCCAGCACGTTCGACGTGCTGGGGCCCACCGTGCGCGGCAAGGCGCTCGATGATCGCGCTGGCTGTGCCTCGCTGATACATCTGGTGCAGGGCGATCCGTTTCCCTTCGACCTGCACGTGGCTTTCACCGTGCAGGAGGAGGTCGGCTTGCGCGGGGCGCGGGCCGCCGCCGGGCGTATCCGGCCCGATGTGGCCTTTGTGTTGGAGTCAACCGCCTGCCACGATCTGCCGCAAGACCCCGACGAGCCGGACCAGACGACGATCACCCGGCTGGGCGGCGGCCCGGCGATCACCGTGGTGGATCGCTCGCTGGTCAGCGACCCGCGCCTGGTGCGCCACCTGGTGCGCGCCGCTGAAGAGGCAGGCATCCCGCACCAGTTCCGCTCGCCGCAGCACGCCGGCGGCACCGACGCGGGGGCCATTCACCGGGCGGGGACGGGCGTGCCGAGCGTGGTCGTGGCCAACCCCTGCCGCTACATTCACGGGCCGTATGCGATCATGAGCATCGCCGACTGGGAGAACCAGGCGGCCCTGCTGCGCGCAGCGTGGAATACGCTGGGCGAGAATGTGCTTGCGCGCCCCTGACAGAGGACGCCAGACGTGGGAGGGACACCCATGAGCAAGACTCAGGTTAAGCCAGAGACACCGGTTTACCAGCTTAAGATGACGCTGAACGGCAGCAAGCCGCCCATCTGGCGGCGCGTGCTGGTGCCCGGCGACATCACCCTGGGCGAGCTGCATGACGTTATTCAGATCGCGATGGGCTGGGAAGACGGTCACCTTCACCAGTTTACCGTTGGAGGCCTGTGTTACAGCAACCCGTTCTTCGGGTTAGCAGAGTATGTTGGGGGCGTGAAGGACGAGAACCGCGCCGTCCTCAGCCGCATCGTCCTCGGCGAGAAGTTCAGATTCGTCTATGAGTACGACTTCGGCGATAGCTGGAAGCACGTCATCCTGGTCGAGAAGATTCTGCCGCCCGATCCCCAGCAAAAGCTGCCCGTATGCATCAAAGGCAAACGCGCCTGCCCGCCGGAGGATGTAGGGGGCATTTGGGGCTATTACGGCTTCCTGGCAGCGCTTCAGGACCCGGATCACCCTGAACGTGACGATTATCTGGAATGGATTGGCGGAGAGTGGGACGCGGAAGCGTTCGATCTGAACGCCATCAACCAGGGGCTTGGCGCCACCCCGTGAGGCGGAACATCGCCCAGGCGGCTGCCAACCCCCTGCACTCAATTAAGGATGAGCACCTGTGGACGCATTGATCAAAACACTCGCCGAAGCCTGGGGGCCGCCCGGCTATGAGCACCACATCCGCGACCTGATCCGCGCCGAAGTCGCCGATGCCGCCGACGAGATCGCCGTGGACGCGCTCGGCAACCTGATCTGCCGCGTGGGGAATGGCCCCAAGCGCGTGCTGGTCTCCGCGCACATGGACGAGATCGGCCTGATCGTCAGCCATATTGACCGGCAGGGCTACGCGCGCTTCGCCAACATCGGGGCGCTGTTCCCTGGGACGCTGCTCGGCGCGCGCGTGCGCTTCGAGAACGGGGCCATTGGCACGATTGGCGTCGAGCACCAGTTCAGCAAGCGGCGCGATCTGCCCGACCTGACCGGGTTCTACATTGACATCAGTACCGGCGTGGACAGCAGCGCGCCCGTCGGCGTGGGCGACCCCGGCGCGTTCGTGGGCGAGGTGTTCCGGCGCGGCGAGCGCATCATCGGCAAGAGTCTCGATGACCGGCTGGGCTGCGCCGTGCAGATTGAGGCGCTGCGCCGTGTCAAGGAGACGGGGACGCCGCACAGCGTCTACTTCGTCTTCAGCGTGCAGGAAGAAGTCGGCGCGCGCGGGGCAGGGCCGGCGGCTTACGGCGTGGAGCCGCACCTGGCGCTCGTCGTGGACGTGACCCCCTGCGGCGACCAGCCCCACAGCAAGGAGAAAGGCCATCCGGCTGGGCGGCGGCGCGGCGATCAAGATGCGCGACGACTCGCTGATCGTCCCGCCGGCGGTGCGCGACCTGCTCATCACGCGCGCCGAGGAAAGGGGCATCCCCTACCAGTTTGAAGTGATGACCGTCGGCGGCACCGATGGGCGCACGATTCAGGCGGCGCGGGCGGGCGTCCCCACCGGGGCGATCTCGCTGCCGCTGCGCTACGTGCACACGCCCAGCGAGACGGCGGACATGGGCGACGTGCGCGCGGCGGTGGATTTGCTGGCGGCGGTGCTGGTGGGGGAGGTGGGGGGTAACTATTCGATCTCGTCCGGGGGAATGAGTGGCTCCATCTGAGCGATCAGAGCGGGAATGTCTTGCTGCGCCACCTCCCAGACTGCTACCAGGTCAACGCGGTCATATTCGTGGATCAGCTTGCTGCGCATTCCTGCGATCTGCTGCCAGGGTATCTCCGAATGGGTCGCGCGAAAGGTCATAGAAGTACGCCGGACAGCTTCACCGATGACTTCGATGCGCCGGATCACAGCGTCTTGGGTCTTGATATCCTGCTCAAAGGCAGCCTGATCCATGCCCTGCACGAAGGTCTGGATCATCTGCGCGCTTTGCAGCATATCGAGTAAGTAGATCAGATCACGCTGCATACACCACCCGCGCCGACTGCAAGATAGCCTTGCGCAGAAGATAGTTTGGGTCGCGCTCGATGACCCGGCGATAGAGCAAATCCACCCGGCGGCCTAGCAGCGCCTCCAGTTCGCGGCGCATTGCCTGGCGGTCGGGGACAGGATCGGCCTCTGGCGCGAAGGTCACCAGCACATCCACATCGCTCTGCGGCCCGAAGTCGCTGCGCAGCACCGAGCCGAACAGCGCCAGCTCGGTGATGCTCCACCGCTGGCAGAACGCCGCAATATCATCCATCGGCAGATCAATCGGCAGCCGGTCTTGCGTTTCGCTCATCTCTGTTGCTCAATCACTGCCATTCTTTGAGCACATATTATCCTCCCGAATGGGGTGGAGACAAATCCATTTGGGGAGCGCACCCGCCCCCGCGCAAACCAGGCCGGCGGACATGGACGACATTCGCGCAGCGGTGAGCTTGCTGGCGGTCGAGAGTCTGTGGCGTTTACTCGGCTAAGTCTTGCCAGGTACGATTGCGCAGAGCCTCAAGTTCTTCGCTCGTCCACCCCATGTACTCACGCAGGAACGTGCCCGGCAGCACTATCGTAAGTCGCCGGTGTAGCTCCTGGGTGCTCTCAGCCTCGTCAGTGAAATCGCGATCCTGGGTGATCAAGAGATCAACTTTGGCGTTGAGCGCGGCCAGGGCTACCGGCACATCTTTGGGATCGCGTACCAGGGTGGCATGTGAAGCCACTTCTTCGCGCGCAGGGTCGCCCACGATCTCGCAGTTGGCGGCCTGCAAGATTTCCTCAAAACGCCCAATGGCTTCAGGGATCAGGCGGAGAATGTGCCGGCGCGCTTCCTCGATAATGATCGGCGCGAGAACCAGTACGAAGTCTCTGCGGACGGCGTGTTGCAGCACTTCATAGGGAAAACGCGGCCATCCCGTTCCGGCGACCAGGATGTTGGCGTCAGCCATGACGCGCAGATCACTCCGCCGGGGCGTCGCCATAGCGTTCCCGGTAGACCTGCTCGCGGGTCTTCTCCAACTCGGCCAGAGCCTCGTCCTCGCTCAGACCATGCTGTTCGTAGGCTTCGCCTATGGCGCGGGCTGCCTCCCGAAAGCGCTTGAGCCGTTCCTGGTGACGCTCACGTTCTTGCATCAGGTCCTCATATTCAGACATGGATAGGATAGCCACCACCGGCAGGCCGTCCTTCTCGACAATGAAATGCTCCTTGCCCGAAAAGGCGCGGCGCAGCAGGTCGCCGAACTGGCGGTGAGCGGTGGTGGCGGGGATGGCAACTGGTGTTGATCGTTGGATAGGCATGGTGCTCTCTCCTCACCGGTCTGCGCATCAATGATCAATGATACGCATCATTACATAACAATACGTATTGTGGCAGAAGACAGGCGATAAATCAAGGGGGTTTTTCACACAAACCGCCCCCGCACAGACTCGCTCTGCGCGGGGGCGGTGTTGTTGCCGCCGACTGCCGTCCAGCCTACGCCAGCACCAGCGCCTTGCTCTCCACGAGGCGCGTCGCCAGGTCGGCGAAGGCCAGCACCGGCTGCGCGCCCAGGTCTTCGCCGGAGCGCAGGCGCACGCTGACCGTGCTCGACGCCGCGTCGCGGTCGCCGACGACCAGCATCCAGGGGATCTTCTGCTGCGTCGCCGCGCGTATCTTGCCGCCCACGCGCCCGTTGGAGTCGTCCACCTGCACGCGCAGCCCCTTGCCGTGCAGGATGTTCGCCACGTCCTGCGCGTAGGCGATGTGCCGGTCGGCCACCGGGATCAGCGCGACCTGCACCGGGGCCAGCCACGCCGGGAACGCGCCCGCGTAGTGCTCGATCAGCACGGCGACGAAGCGCTCCATGCTGCCGTACAGGGCGCGGTGGATCATGATCGGCTGGTGGCGCTCGTTGTCCTCGCCGACGTACTCCAGCTCGAAGCGCGCCGGCAGGTTGTAGTCCACCTGCACGGTGCTGATCTGCCATTCGCGCTTGAGCGCGTCGCGGACGATGAAGTCCAGCTTGGGGCCGTAGAAGGCCGCCTCGCCTTCTTCCACCGTGAAGTCCAGCCCTCGCCTGGTCGCCGCCGCGATGATCGCCTGGGTCGCCTGCTCCCAGACGGCGTCGCCGCCCACGTATTTGTCGCTCTGCGGGTCGCGGACGCCCACCCGCGCCCGGTAGTCGGTCAGCCCCAGGCTGCGGAAGATGAACTCCACCAGGTCCACCACGCCCAGGAACTCGTCTTCAAGCTGCTCCGGCGTGCAGAAGATGTGCGCGTCGTCCTGGGTGAAGCCGCGCACGCGGGTCAGGCCGTGCAGCTCGCCCGACTTCTCGTAGCGGTAGACCGTGCCGAACTCGGCCATGCGCACCGGCAGGTCGCGGTACGAGTGCAGGTCGTCCTTGTAGACGTGGATGTGGTGCGGGCAGTTCATCGGCTTGAGCATGAACAGGTCGCCCTCCACCTCAAAGGGCGAATACTGGCTGTCCTTGTAGTACGGGTAGTGCCCGCTTTTCTCGTAGAGCGCCACGCGCGCGATGTGCGGCGTGATGACCGGCTCATAGCCGCGCTCGATCTGCACCTCGCGCAGGAAGCGCTCCAGCAGGTCGCGCAGGATCGCGCCGTTGGGCTTCCACAGCGGCAGGCCCTTGCCCACCAGTTGGCTGAAGGTGAACAGGCCAAGCTGCTGGCCGAGCACGCGGTGATCGCGCTTGCGGGCTTCTTCGAGCAGCGCCAGGTACTCCTCAAGCTGCCCGGTCGTCTCCCAGGCCGTGCCGTAGATGCGGGTGAGCATCTCGCGGTTCTCGTCGCCGCGCCAGTACGCGCCCGCCGGGGCCTTGAAGGTGATGCTCAGCGCGTCGGGGTTGATCTCGCGCGTGTTGGCCACGTGCGGCCCCCGGCACAGGTCTTCGAACGAATCCTGCGTGTAGGTGCTGATCACCACTGCTTCGCTGGTCTTCTCGCCGTACTCGTCCACGCCGCCGCGCTCCAGCCCGTCAATCAGCTCGATCTTGTACGGCTGGTCGTGGAACAGGGCGCGCGCCTCGCTGGCGCTGACCTCCTTGCGCACGAAGTCGTGCCCTTCGCGGATGATGGCGCGCATCCGCGCTTCGATCTCGACCAGGTCTTCGTCGGTCAGCGGGCGCGGCAGATCGAAGTCGTAGTAGAAGCCGTCTTCGATGGGCGGGCCGATGGCGATCTTGGCCTGGGGAAATTTCTCCAGCACAGCCTGGGCCATGACGTGCGCCGTCGAGTGGCGGATGCGGTAGAGCTTGCTGTCCTGATAGCGTTCCATGAGCTTGTCGGTCTTCTCCTGTCAGCTTGCGTTGCGGCTGCGGGCAGGTGCGCGCGTCAAGGCTGGCGCGGCGCGCCCGGCAGCACCAGGCACATCTGAGATGATGAGGCACGTGGGGACGAGCAGGGATGCTCTGCGCTGCCCCCCGCTGCCGGCGTCGGTGCGGCACGCCCGGCAGGGATCAGCGCAGAAGGCCCCTACCTAGGTCGCCCGGCAATCGTGCGCATTCGAGTGTCAGTGGGGAGATCGGCCATGCAACGCTCCTTTCAGCCGGGCAGCGGCCCGGCCTCGCTGGCGAACTCAACGAAGACGCTCTCGAACACGCCGAGCGCCATCAGGTTGTCCACCACGTCTTCGATGATCTCCGGCGTCAGCTTCTCGACGATGATGTGGGGCGTCTCCAGGGCCAGGAATTGGGTCGGGGCCAGCGCACCGTTGTGCTGGCGGGCGACATCCAGGCTGAGCTGCATTTCCTGCTGGAGATGTTGCAGGGTGACGAAGTGGGCCTGCCACAGCTTGTTGTCTTCCATCTCCACCAGAACGTCCGCGCTGTCGCTGATCGGGTCGAATCCGATCCTCGGCTCAGGCTCAATCCACACTCGTTTAACAAACACGGCGCTGATCCTTGCTGTCTCATGCGGCACAGACTCATATCACCATACTACACCGATAACACCCCAAAAATGAAGACCCCCGCCCAAAGTTGGGGCGAGGGTCACGATCATCCACGCGGTTCCACCCAAGTTCGACAGGGCGCGGCAAAAAGCGGCGCGCTGTCCTCATGGCGGCTGCTAACGGGGCCAACCGGCATCGCTTACTGGGCGCACCAAGCGCCGTTGGGCGACGCGCTCGCGGGGGGTTTTCCTGGCCGGCCGGATGAGCGGACTTGCAGTCGGCGATCCGCCCTCCCTGGAACCGGGGATGGGTCAGTACTCGTCCCGGTCAACGCGTTGGGAATTAACCAAGCTGTTCTTGTACAGGATACTGGACGGCGCGGTCGCTGTCAAGGCTCAGGCTTGCGCCGGAGCCGGCGTGCTGGCGCGCCGGCTGCAACGACATCTTTATGGATTATTTACTGACCATGTATTGCATGGCTCTGCTAAGTGTTCCATAATGAGAACGTGAGTGCTCGCTGATGCCACCCCACGGATGGCCGCTCTGCGAGACATACTGCTTGGGAGGAAAACCATCATGTTGGCACAACGTTTTGTCCGTTGGCTGATGATCGCCATCGTAGTCACGCTGGCCGTGCCCGCACTGCCACACGCCGCCGCAGCCGGAGGTGCCATCGCTTATGGGGAAGTCGTATCGGGTGCCATCAGCAGCAAGACCTATTTCGAGCTGTGGACGTTCACGGGGACAAAGGGTGATCGTGTCCAGATTCTGATGGAGGGCGACGGCGCGCTCGATCCCTATTTGGGTCTGATCTACTCTCCCACGGAACAGATCATCGCTGAGGATGACGACAGCGGGGGCAACTCCAACGCCTATCTCAATGTGGCGTTGCCGGAGTCGGGCGAGTACATCATCGTTGCCACCCGCTACGATCTCGACACCGGGACCTCGGCGGGCGGGTATACGCTCTCGCTGGCTGGCAGCGGCGGCCCGGTCAACGTGTCCACGACGACCACCACCACGACCGGCCCGCAGGAGGTCAGCCCCGGCATCTTCCTCATGGGCGACCTGACCCTGGGAGAGGCGATCGGTGGCACGATCACCAGCAGCGCCTACGCTCACATTTACACGGTGGAATTGCAGGCCGGCACCAACCTGGTGGTGGCGATGTTCGCCGCGGACCAGAGCACGCTCGATCCTTACCTGGGCTTCGGCACCGAAGATGGCGAGGTCCTGGCCGAAGACGACGACAGCGGCCCGCAGGTGGAAGGCGGTCAGTATGACTCCTTCCTGGACCTGACCATTTCGCAGACAGGCACATACCTCATCCTGGCGACCCGCGCTGGGCTGGAGACTGGGACGACCAGCGGTGACTACGTGCTCATCGCGGGCATCCCGGAGCAAACCGCTGTGGTGGAGGAGCCAACCCCCGAGGAACAGCTTCCGCCTGGCATGGTTTACATGGGCGCGATCAGCGTGGATACCCCCATGAAGGGCACGATCGCCGCTGACAGCTACTTCCATATCTACGAATACATAGGCACCGCCAACGAGCAGATCACGATCACCATGACTGGCGGCGGCGGGCTGGACTCGTACCTGGGCATTCTCGATCCCAGCGACACCGTCATCGCCGAGGATGACGACAGCGCCGGTGGCCTGGATGCCCAGATCTCCATTCGCTTGCCGGAGAGCGGCTCTTACCTGATCCTCGCCACGCGCAGCGGCATTGATGCGGGGACTACCGCCGGCCCGTACTCGCTGACGCTGACCGCTGGCACGCCACCCCCACCTGCCGGAACCACTTCGTCCGTTGGTGGATTTGCCGGGTTGCCGGGGCGCGCCATCGAGATCGAAGGGGGTACGCTCTACCTGCGCGGGTTTGGGGCTTCGGACAACCCGGAGAAATGCTCGCAGCTAGGGACATTCGCAGGCACGTGCGGAGATCAGCCGCTGCCTGGTCGTGCGTCGTTGCAGCGCGCTCGTCCCGCTGTCAGAGAACTGCTGACTCAATCGGGCGCGCTCCACTAGCGCGAAGAACGCTGCACAGACCGCCGCACCAACCAAGCGGGGGAGCCAGCCCTGGCCCCCCCGCTGCACTTTCCGCTGAATTGGAGCGAACAGCGGGCCAGCGCTGCGCGAAAAACTGACTGGTTTACTGTCCGCTTCTTGACTTTTCGGCCCGCACTGCGAGCTGGTCGAGAATCTCGGCAAAAGTCTCGCTAAGGAAGTTTGTGATCTCCTCCGATTCTTCTAACTCTTCGTGGGCCACTTCGCGCATCGTGGCAATGAACGTCTCTTTTTGGATGATGCCCTGCTGGATGAGCAGCCGGGCGAGCGCCTTGGCGATCACAAACCCATCTACGCCGCGCGCGCCCAGGCTGGCCAGCCCGCCGAACAAGTCCCCGAAGATTTCCTGCGTGGTGCGAATGTCGTCCTGCACGCGCTTTTCCTCCCTGGGCCTAACAACGATGGTTGGCGGTGTTGCGCGCCCGATTGTAACGCGAAGCGCCTAAGTCCGCAGCACGCATGTGCAGGGGAGTGTGAGCAAAACCTGTCAGGCAATTTGCCGCGCCCTGGTTTACCTCGCCCCCGCTCGGCGCTGGCGCGCAGAAAGAGACTTCCGACAGGGCAATCGCTTCAAACGTGCGTGTTGTTCTACCTCACCCCCAGCCTCGCTGCGCTCGGCTTGCCCCCTCTCCGTTGACGGAGAGGGGGCGGCGAGGCGCGTCAGCGCCGAGCGGGGGTGAGGTCAACCAGGGTGCGCACTGCGAGCAAGGGCTACTTGCTACCCGTCTGAGGTAACGCTAGACTCAGGCCGGTCATCGAACCAGCGAGGGAAAACCATGTTCGACCGACGCACCCGTACCGTCCGCTGGGTGATGCGTGCCGCTGGCTGGCTGCTGCTCCGGCTGCTGGTGCGCCCGACTGTCACCGGGCGCGAGCACCTGGACGTGCCCGGCCCGGTGATTTACGCGGCCAACCACGCCTCGACCTTTGATTCGCTGCTGCTTTTTGTGCTGCTCCCGCGCGATACGGTGTTTGTCGGGCCGGGCGATTTCCCCTTGCTGTGGCCAGCCAACTGGGTAGTGCGCCACGCCGGGCTGATTCTGATGAAGCGCGGTGCGGTAGACCGCGAGGGGCTGAAGCGGATGCTGGCCCATCTGCAGAACGGCGGTCGGCTGGGCATCTTTCCGGAGGGCGGAACCTGGGAAAAGCCGATTGATGAGGTCAAGTCCGGCGCGGCGTACCTGTCGCAGGCGGCGGGCGCGCGCATCGTGCCAATGGCCTTCGGCGGCACCTACCAGGTCTGGCGGCGCATGTTCCTGCTGCGCTTTCCGCGCGTCACGGTGACCATCGGCCTGGCGCTGCCGCCCGTCCCCGCCTCGCGTGACCGCCAGCAGCGCCAGGCAGACCTGGAAGCGGCGTCCGTGAGCCTGATGCGCCAGATTTACACCATGCTGCCGCCCGCGACCCAGGCGCACTACGACCGGCAGGCGCGGCTGGAGTTTCGCGGCGAGCTGCTGTTCCGCCCGAACTCATTGGCGCTGCCCACCGACATCTCGCTCAGCGCGCTGGCCGAGCTGGTCGCCAAGCCCAACCTGTTCAGCCCGCTGCACCGCAACGCCCGATTGCCCGTGCGTCCGTTCGTCCATCCTGGGCGCTTCGTGCGCCCGCGCGTCATGCAGCGCGCCGCTGACGCGCTGGCCGCCGCCTTCGACGGAGGTGATTTCGCCGGTTATCTGGAATACCGCCTCGGCGAGGCCAAAGCCGCCGAGATTCGGGCCGCCCTGGCGGTCATCAGCGCGGCGATGGACGACGCCGAGACTGCGCGCGCCCGCGTCGCGTTTCAACCGCAGGTGCTTGAGCGCGCTCCGCGCCAGGGCGCAGCCTCCCCATGATATTCACAGTCGCGCGGCCCGGTAACCCCCTATGACTCTCAGCATCGCCATCTCCATCCTCATCCCACTGGCCTTCATGCTCGGCATCTGGATGCTGGAGGTTTATGCCCAGAGCCGGGTGCGCATGATGGCGCTGGCGATGGCCTGGGGGGTGGCGGTCTTCATCGTCGCCAGCGCCTTGCACGACCGGCTGCTGGCCTGGAACGTGCTCAACTTCGAGCAGGTGGCCACGCTCAGCGCGCCAGTGGTCGAGGAGCTGCTCAAGGCGCTGCTGATCGTCGTGCTGGCCTCGCGTCTGGCGCTGGCTTACACGGTGGACGGCACAGCCTACGGCTTCGCCATCGGCACCGGCTTCGGCATGGCCGAGAACCTCGACTATGCGATCAGCAATCCCGACCGCGCTGTGCCCATTGCGCTCAGCCGCGTGCTGTCAGTCAGCCTGATGCACGCCTATACAACCGGTCTGGTGGGCACTGCCGCGGGCAGCAGCCTGTTCCTGACGCGGCGCGCGCAGCTTCTGCGCGTGGGAGTGGGCGTGGCCGTGGCCATGTTCCTGCACGCCGCCTTCAACCGGCTGGTGCTGAATACGGAGGGCCTGTCCGCGTTGGTGGCAGCCCTGATCATCGGGCTGTCGGGCACGGCGGTGATCGTGTGGCTGATTCAGCGCTCGCTGGCCCTGGAACGGCGCTCGCTCCTGGCAGAGCTGACTGAGGTGGCCGGCGCGGGCGAGGCGGCGGCGACCGCCCATCCGCAGCAGATCGCCCAGATTCTCACCCGCTACCGGGGCGCGATTGACCGCCACCGCGCCGACCAGATTCGGCAGTATGTGACGCTTCAGGCGCGGCTGGGAATGCTGCTGCGCAGCGCCGCCGTCAATCAGCGCTCCGATGTATCCGGCTACCTCGCCGGCGAGATCGCGCGCGCCGAGCAACAGTTGGGCGCGCTGCGCAGCTCGATGGGCCTGTATACGCTGATCTGGCTGCGCACCGTGCTGCCCAGCGAAGAGAGCCGTCTCTGGGCGCGCATCAACACCCGTGTGCAGACCGATACGCCGCTGCTGGCGCTGATCCTGCACCTGGACGAGCAGCGCGCGCGCCTTCCGCACAGCGAAGTGGAAGCTCGCAAAGCGCTGCTGCACCCGAACCCGCTGTTCTATGAATTGCGGGACAATGAACTGGAAGATGTCGCCCTGCTGCTCAACCAGCACACTTTTCCGGCGGGCGATGTCGTCATCGAGCCGGATGTGCCGAGCGATAAGCTGTACATCGTGGCCTCCGGCAGCCTGGTGTGGACGGCCATTGACGACGACGGCGTGGAGACGATCCTGACCGCCTACGTGCGCGGCGATGTCTTCGGCAAGCTGGGCGTGGTGGATGGGATGCCGGACTCCACCCGCGTGAGCTGCCTGGAGGCGGTGACCGTCTACTCGTTGTCGCGCGCCGATTTCGTGGCGCTGTCGTATGCCAAGCCCCAGGTGAGCCTGGCCATGATGCGCGAGCTGGCCGGCGAGATTCGCAACCTGACGCTGCTCGCCATGTGGATTCGGCGGACGCACGGCGAGGGGGCAGAGCCGTCATCTGCCGGGCGGCGTTGAGAGAAGAGAGAGCGGTTGGGAACTGCGGCACGCCCTCTGCGGGCCAGAGACTCTCGCTTCAACTGCGCAGCGCGCTCGCCTTGTATCCCAAAAATCGGGCTTGACTATAATAAAGGAGCTAGGCATGGTGAGCGCAGCCACAAAGGGCTGGCCGCGCCTGTGCTGCCCGCTGGCGGTTGATGGCCGGTGGCTAGGCTCATGACTCTTGACTCGGAACTCATCACTCGCGACGATGGTGCGACATAGGCTCGCCTCTCCCATTCAGGAGGACTCATGATGATGCAGAGAATAGCGATGGCTCACAACAGAACCCGGCGCTGGCGCGTCGTCGGGCTGGCCCTCACCGCGCTGCTCGTGGCCGGGCTGATCGCCCCGCTGACCCAGGCCGCACCAGCCGCCCAGGGCAGCGTTTTTCGCATTGGCTACCTCGGCCCGGCGGGCAGCCCGACGGCCAACGGCGCGCAGCTTGCCATAGACCAGATCAACTCGGTCGGCGGCGTGCGCGCGGCGGGCGGGGCAACCGTTCAGTTGGAGCTGGTGACGCTCGAAGCAGCGCCCACCGTCGAGTCGCTGCCCGCTGCGCTGGCGGAGCTGCGCGGACAGGGCGTTGGCGCGCTGCTCGGCCCGGACACGAACGCCCAGATCACGCCGGACACCATCGCGGCGCTGGCCGAAACCGGGCTGCCCGTCTTCACCCCGGCGACGCAGAACGCCATGACCGACGTGGACACGGCCAACGTGCTCTTTCGCACGCGCGCCCCGGAGCGCGTGCTGAGCAACGCCATCGCCACGTATTTGATCGGCGACCTGGGCGTCTCCAGCGTGGCTGCCGTGCAGACCGAGGTGGAGTTCACCGAGGCGCTGATGGACTTTGAGGCGGCGCTGCAGGCCACAGGCCGCTCGCTGGCCGATTCGATCGCGCTGCCGGGCGGCAGCGACCTGCTCGATGAGGTGCCGCGTCTGCTCGGCGTCAATCCCGGCGCGGTGGTGATGTGGGGCGCACCGCAGGACGCGACGGCGCTTCTGGAGGCGCTGCGCGCGGCGGGCTGGAACGGCATCTTCGCCCATCGCAAGGCCGAGGCCGCGGTGCAGTCTGGTGTGCTGCCCGTCGCACTGGCCGATGGCGTGTACGGCTTCGACTCGTGGTCCTACGCCGACGCGCTGCCCGCTGCGCGCATCTTCCTGCGCGACTACGTGCTGGCCTTCGGCGAGGTGCCGGGACCGCTGGCCGTGGCCGCCTATGACGCGATGTGGGCGCTGCGCGCGGCGATGATCGAGGGCGGCGTCACCCCGGCGGGGCTGCGCGCCGCGCTGCTTGGCGGCAGGGCGCGGGCGCTGGTTCAGGGCGTGCTGCGCCCGGTGGACTTCGGCAACGGCGACCTGACGCGCATTGGTGTCGTTTACCGGATTGCCCCGCGCGGCGGCTCGACCGTTGTCGCCCGCTTTGACGATATGGTGCGCCTGGAACTCGATCAGGCCGGGGTGCTGCCAGAGCCAGCGACCCCGGAGCCTACCGCTGTGCCGGAAGAGGCGACTCCCGCCCCGACCGAGGTGCTGGAGGGCGTGTGGGCCGAGGTGACGGCCAACGTGCTCAATGTGCGCAGCGGGCCGGGCTTCGAGTTCGACCAGGTTGGCCAGATCAAAGCCGGCGAGCGCTATCGCATCCTGGGGGCCTCCGCCGACTATAGCTGGCTGGTCATCGAGTACCAGGGTGCCTTCGGCTGGGTGAGGGCCGAGTACACCCGGATTCTCGGCGACATCAATCTGGTATCCGTCGTGCAGTCGCCGCCCACGCCCACCCCGGCGGCCTCGCCCACGCCGCCGCTGCCGGCGGAGCCGGACCTCGTGATCGACTCGGTCGCGCTCAGCCCCAGCCAGCCCATCCCCAACAAGCCGTTCACGGCGACCGTCACCGTGCGCAACGCGGGCGGCGGGGCGACGGGGCGCTTCGCGGTGGCGGCCACTTGGGAACCCGGCGCGGTCTACACGTCAGCGTTCGTGGAAGGGCTGGCCGGCGGGCAGAGCATCCCCGTGCAGCTCAGCGGCACGCTGATCGGCACCGGCGTCTTCCAGGTGGCGGTGGTGGCCGACCTCAACAACGAAGTGGCCGAGCTGAACGAGGGCAACAACCTGTTCAACGTGTCCTACCGCGTGGACTACCCGCTGCTGGCCAACCAGGTCAACATCCAGCTTGGGCCGAACACTCAGTGGGATATGTTCGGCGGCACGCCGGACTTCTTCTGGGATGGCTACAACATCGCCATGCTCAACGGCGCGCAGATCGGGATGCTGAGCGGCGTCACCTATGAGAATGTGCATTACGACATGCTGACGCCCGCCGTGATCAACAACACGGTCGGAGTCGGCACGGACAAGGTGCAGCCGGGCGTCGTGTTCGGCATGACCATCCCCGAAGGGCGGCGCGCCGTGATCCGCGTGGACAACCGCTCCGGCGAGACGGTCTGGCTCAGCTACCGCGTGTACAACGACACGCCGTAGCCCCTGACTGCGTACACCTCACCCCCAGCCTCGCTACGCTCGGCTTGCCCCCTCTCCATGCATGGAGAGGGGGCGGTGAGGCGCGTCCGCGCCGAGCGGGGGTGAGGTAAACCAGGGCGCTGCTCTGTGTCACCCGCTGTAGGGATGTATCGCCATACGCCCCTATGCACATTAGACTCGCCACAGTTCTGGGATGCACCCTCTCGTCGCGGCGGCTGGCAAGAACGGGAACTGTGCGTACAATACGGGGGTAACGCGCACCAGTACCCGGAACGGTTGCTCTGAGCCGCACACGCGAGGCATTCTGCCCCATGTCGCACATACGACAGGACCTTCTCCGCACCCTGGAAGCTGGCGCTGTCGGCCTGTTCTTTGTCCAGGCCGTGCGCTTCACTTATGCCGCGCTCTACGCGCGGGCCAGCAGCGCCGACCTCGTGGGGCGCGTGCCCGACCCGGCGGCAATTGCCGGCGTGCCGGGGACCGTCCAGTTAGGGACCGTCCAGGAGGAGATCGCTCTTCTCGCCGGGCTGCTGCTGTTGCCCTTGCTCAGCGTCATCCTCCGTCGCTGGCGCTGGAGCCTGCCCTTTGCCGTGATCCTGGTGGCTCTGGGCCGCTCGATGGCCCTGCAGGCGGCTGACCTGCAGGTGCCCGCCGCCTCGCTGGTCGTCGGGGGCGGGCTGCTCTACCTGACCTTGCTCGTGGCGCGGCGGCCCGCGTTCTTCCCATCGGCGCTGCTGCTTGGCTTCGCTGGCGACCAGATCATCCGCGCGCTGGGCGACACCTTCGACCATAGCTGGCAGCGCAACTACCGGCTGGACATCGCCGGGCAGGTGGACATTGAGATGGGCGCGCTCATCGCCGGCGCAACCATTGCCCTCATCCTGCTCTCGGTGCTGCTGTGGTATCTGGAGCGGCGCTCTGCGGAGGCCGCGCAGCGTGAGGAGGGCTACGCGCCTCCGCTGGCCGGGCAGATGAACGCCTGGGGCGGGCTGGCCCTGGGCGCGCTGCTGTTCCTTGAATTCACCGTGCTGGCCCTGCCGAACGCCGCCGCCCGCTGGTCTGGGCTGGGCTACACTGCGCTGGTGCCCTGGCTGCTGGCAGCCACCACCTTGCCGCTGGTGCCGGAGGTGCGCGACCAGGCGCGGCGCTTCGCCGGCATGTTCGACACCGTCTGGCGCGGCTGGCTGTGGATGCTGCTGCTCGGCCTGCTGCTCGTCGCGGGGCGTCGCTACGACGGCCTGCTGGCCGGCCTGGCGCTGGTCTTCGCCCAATTCCTGGTCGGCCTGACGCTGTGGTGGCTGTTCGATGTGGGGCTGCCCCGCCGCAACCTGACCGGCATCGCCATGCTGCTGTGTCCCATCGGTTTTGGGGCGCTGGCCGTCGGCGACTACTTCACCTATGACTACGCCTACGTGCGCGACCTGGCCGAGCCATACCAGAACGTGGACGACCTGCTGCGCTCCTTCCGGGGCATGGGGCTGGGCCTGGCGCTGATCGCTGCGCTTATGCTGTCTATCCCCATGATTCTGTGGCGACGGCGCATCCCCTGGCGCGGCGGGCGCGGATTCTATACGCTGCTGGGGGGGCTGCTGGTCGTCGGGGCCAGCTACGCCGGGGCATTGGCCGCGTCGGGCAGCATCATCCGCCGCCCGGCGAACGCCGACTGTCTGCGCATCGCCACCTTCAACGTTCACGGCGGCTACTCGCAGTTCTTCGACCCCAACCTGGAGCGCGTCGCCCAGCTTGTCGAGCTGAATGGCGTGGATGTCCTGCTGCTGCAGGAAGTGGACACGGGGCGCATGGCCAGCTTCGGCGTGGATCAGGTGTTGTGGCTGGCCCGGCGGCTGCGTATGGAGGCTGCCTTCTACCCGCAGAACGAGGCCCTGCAGGGCACCGCCGTGCTCAGCCGCGTGCCCATCGAGACCGTGCGCGGCCTGCGCCTGCCCAGCGACGGCAACCAGGCAGTGGTTATGCAGGTGACGC
The DNA here is from genome assembly GCA_027494015.1 of Anaerolineae bacterium. Next base: position 13,222 of record JAOSJP010000005.1, on the reverse strand, counting down.
TCAACCCGGAGCGCCTCGTCGCCGATCCGCTGGCGGGGGGGCTGGGGCCGCTGTACGTCTACAACGCCTGGCTCGGCTTCCGCGTCGCCGAGCGCGACGGCCAGCCCATCCCCGAAGGCGAGCAAGACCAGAACCGGCAGTACCGGCGGATGCTCGACTGGATCGCGGCCTGGCACAACCCCGCCTGGAGCGACCGCATCGTCGTCGGCGGCACCTTCAACTTCGGCCCGGACTCGCCGCTCTATCGCGGCTCGGATTCGCCGCTCTATGCGGCGCTGGGCAACCCGGCCCTGCAAGACCCCGTCGCCAGCCTGCGCGCCGAAGAAGCCATGACCGTCTTCCTGGTTGACGGCACCGCCGCCCGCTTCGATTATCTCTGGATGTACCGGCTGCCGCTCACCGGCGCGATGGTAGACCAGAGTCCCGAAGCGGCCCGCGCGTCCGATCACCGCTCGACCATTGTCGCCGTCAGCGCCGCGCCCCCCCACTTTGCTTCGGTTTTTTTTTCCCCATTGGGCCCCCCGCCCGAACGCGCCGCACAGGTTCTTCGGGCGATGGCGACCCCGGAGTCGTCCTCGCCTTTGCCCGGGGGGGGGGCCCCCCGGGGGGCCCCTGTTCTAATTGCTGGTATAGGTAGCCTCCAACACCCTCTTCATGAGCGCAGCGAACGCTGCCGGTTCCTCGAATAGGGGACGATGGCCTGAATGTTCGAAGACGACCATCTCCTTTGCAGGTGCTTCGAGCAGCTCAAACCACTCGCGGGCCAGGACGGCTCGCCCTCGGGCTTCGTGCCTGCCGATTACGAGATAGACGGGGACATCGAGCCTCGGAACATCGCTGCGCAAGTCAATTCCCTGTAGTTGTGGGTATAGGATGGAGAAGGTATCCAGGAAAGCGCGCAGTCCGTTGATCTGGTCCATCAGCGTGTTCTCTGGGACAAACAGGTTGGACGGCATCTCTTTCCCGGTATCCAGTTCCGGATATTCATTCCACTCATGCTCATGAGCAAGCGCAGGCTCGTAATTCAAGAGGTTGTCGTAGGGCGGAGGCCCCTGCTTGCGCAAGGTCGCCGCGAGAGACTTGTTGCCAGTCTGCTCTGCCCACGCGAGGGTATCTTCGTAGAACATGATATCAGTCTCGCGTGGGCTGACCATCTGCCCGGTCCCCACAAAAGCGTAGAATAGTTCGGGATGCTGCTGAACAGTGAGCACCCCCAGAATCGTTCCCCACGAGTTGCCTACCAGATAGATTTTGTCCTCATCGAATCGATCACGTAGATAATCGGTGATCTCGACGGTGTCGGCCACCATCTGTTCGACCGTAAGCGTTTTCACCGGGTCAAGCGCCGCATAGGATTTACCTGCGCCCCGTTGATCCCAGGTGACTACAACGAAGTCCTGCTCCAGCGTGGTATCCGCACGCATGGCACCAAGATCAGTGCCGCCGGGTCCCCCTGCCAGATACAACATAACCGGTTTTTCGGTGCTTCTCCCCCGGATCATCATCGCCTGTTCGTGCCCGCCGATGCGCACCGTGATTAGCTCCGCGATGCTGCCGGGCAGCGGCTTTCCGTCAGGGCCGACGATGGCCGCAGTGGTGGCAGGGCGGCTTATCAAAATGGCCAGCGCAATGAACGCCAGGGTGAAAAGCCCGCTAAGCACCCATCCCGCTGTGCTCGTTGTGGCTGTTCCGGCTTTGCCCAGGCGGCCCGCCAACCAGACCCCATAGACTGTGCCCAGCATCATAGGCGCGAGCACGAGAATGCCATGCACACCGCGCCCCAGGACGAAGGCTAGAATGCCATACGTCGAGCCGAGATGGATACTATCTACCGTGGGACCATCGGTTCCACGCCGGCCGAGTTCGAACACCACGACAAACACCACCGGGGCAACCAACATGCTCCAGCGGTTGCCCATGACAAGGCCAGCCAGCACGCCGACCCCCAAAGCTACGCCCATAGCCAGCAATGCCTGGGATGAACTCACCGGACCTCGTGGGATCAGCCAGGCGTTGGCCAACCCCGCAGCGGCCACTCCCACAGCGGTAATACCAAGACTCGTGCGCCAGTCCGACCACATGAACCTCAATACTGACCCCATAAAAAGACTCCTCCCACCAAACGATTCGATCGTCTATCGCACAAACGAAGCCAGTCTCGTCCAGGGTGTGGATTGAGCAGGTGCTGAGTGGCCCGGCGCTGATCTGCACAGTGTGCATCTTCACGCGCGGGCGACCATCAGAAACCCGGTGAGCACCCTATAGGCGCTAAGTGAACGAGACGCGAATGACCAGCCGCCCCAGCCGCAGCTCGTCATTGTCGCGCAGGATGCGCGGCTCGTAGGGCATCAGGCGCTGCCCGTTCAGGTAGGTGCTGTTGGCGCTGCCCATATCGCTGACCACCACCGTGTCGTGGTCGCGCATCAGCGCCAGGTGATTGCGCGACACGCCTTTTTCGAGCGCTCCATAGGGCGACAAGTCCACATCCGGCAGGGCCACGTCCGGCTCGTTGTGAGCGCGCCCCAGAACGATCTCGCGGTCAACGTCCAGGACGATCACAGCATCCGAGTCGCGGAAGTGCAGGCGGAGCTTACTATTGCGGTCGAAGTACGCTGTCCCCCAGCGGCGACGCGGCTCAATCGCCTCATAAAGCGCATCGCTCAAGCGGCCAGTCGCGTCGCGCTCGGCGTCAGCGAGGGCGTTGGGCAGGATGTGGCCGCAGGCATAGCAGTAGGCTTCTCCATCTGGTCTCTGGCGGCCACAGTGGGGGCAGACTTGCATCGTATGGTTCATCCTTCGTACGAAAAAACACCCCGCTCATCACGGCACCTATGATACGTGCTGGGCAGCGAAATTACAATTGGCATTGTCGGTGATGGGTGCATTTTACGGTCGGCGAATGATGCGATAAGCCGGAACGGGTTCGTCGCGTATCGTGACCTGAAACGCCGTCGTAGCGTAGTCCAGGTGGAATCAAAAATCAGTGACTGGTTTGAGCATCAAACCACTCGCCGCAGCGGCCTGACTCTGCCGCGCATCTACCGTGACCAGTGGACAAGCGAGGCGTTCGACCATAGCAATATACATGGAATCATAAATGGACAGATTATGCGTCATGCCGAGAGTCAATGCGCGGGGCAGCAGGTCGCTGACAGGTACAACACGCAGAGGAAGGGTGGCCAGGTCGGTAAGCAGTTGAACCGCCTGTTCGGGGGGCATCCCGCGAAAACGAACCGCTTTCCACAGCACATTGGCGCATTCTACGAGACAGAACTCCGGAACCCACAAGCGGTCGTCAGTTTCGGTCAAACGCTGAAACAAAGCGCGCACGTAGGGCGTGTGCGTGTCTTGAATGAGGCGTTGAACAACGACACTCGTATCGAGGACATAGGCAGCCATCAGCGGTCTCGATCCTCGCGGAGCATTTCGAGCGTTGAGGGTGAGCCAGGAGGTGGCGTCCACATGTTGCGGTCAATGGAATCCAAAATCTCCTGTGGCGTGCGCGGGTCGTAGGGGCGCGGCCACATGACCATGCGCTGTTCAATTTCGCGCGCGATGAGCGCCTTCAATTCATCTAATGTCATGTCAGCCACTCGTTGGGCAACCATGAATATCCTCCTTGAACGATCTCTATTCTACCACCGTCTGCTACCCTTCAACGGTGATGTGCAGAGAGTCAAGGACTGCCAGGGTGCGTTTCTTTCCTGAGGCAAAACATCACCGCAGCGGTGGCGCAGAGAGCGCGGAGAGAAGCATCAGATTCGCTCTGCCCTTCTCTATCTGCGCTTCAGCGATTCTCTCCCCTGTCCGCCAAACTTCCTTCGTCCGCCACCACCGCCGCGATCAGGTCTTGCGCGGAGAGGGCCGGGACTCCCTGGCCAGCCCGCAGCCACACCAGGAACTCCACATTGCCCGCCGGCCCCTTCAGCGGGGAGCGAATCAGCCCGCCCACTGCGAACCCCTCTGCCTGGGCTGCGTCCAGCACGTCGGTCAGCACGCGGCGGTGCGTCTGCGGGTCGCGCACCACGCCCCCTTTGCCCACCTGCCCTCTGCCGGCCTCGAACTGCGGCTTGATCAGCAGGATGAGGTCTGCCGGGCTGCTCAGCCAGCCGCGCACCACCGGCAGCAGATAGCGCAGCGAGATGAACGACACGTCGGCCACCACCAGGCTCACCGGCTCGTCCAGCGCCGCCACGTGGCGCGCGTTGGTGCGCTCCAGCACCACCACGCGCGGGTCAGAGCGCAGCCGGTAGTCAAGCTGCCCGTAGCCCACGTCAATGGCGTAGACGCGCCGCGCGCCGTGCTGGAGCAGGCAGTCGGTGAACCCGCCGGTGCTCGCGCCGACATCAGCGCATGTCCGGTCGCGCGCGCTCACGGCAAAGGTCGCCAGCGCAGCCGCCAGCTTGTCGCCGCCGCGACTGACAAAGCGCGGCGTCTGGCGCACTTCAACCGCCGCCTGGCGCGCGACGCGCATACCGGGCTTGTCGCGCACCGCCCCCTCGACGCGCACTTCACCCGCCATGATCATGCGTCGCGCTGCCTCGCGGCTGGGGGCCAGCCCCCGCTCGGCGACCAGCACATCGAGCCGCACCTTGTCCGCCATCGTCTTGCTCTGTCTCCGCGTTAGCGCGGCGAGTCTACCGCATTGCCTGGCGCGCTCCCACCCTGCGCCGGACTAGGGTGCGTGCAAAAGTTGACAGCGACTCGCTGGACGCGGGGATATGGACCTCACCCCCAGCCTCACTGCGCTCGGCTTGCCCCCTCTCCGTTGACGGAGAGGGGGCGGCGAGGCGCGCCAGCGCCGAGCGGGGGTGAGGGTCAGCCAGGGTGCAGCAGAGCAGCGCCCCTACCTGACGGGTTGTGCACGCACCCCCGGCCCACGAGCAAGTTGTTGGGCAATTGTCAGAATGCCCCTATCCCCCAGCCCCTCCCCCAGCCAAGCCGGAGGAAGGGGAGAGTCGCCTGCCAGATCATCCCCCTCTTAGCTCGGCTGGAGGGGGACTGAGGGGGAGGCGTTCAGTAAGCATTCCTGAACTTCCCTTAGCAACAGGTTGTTCGTGCACCCCGCCGGACTAGGGGCGGGCGCGCAACCCTGGTATAATGCGCCCCCAGTGAACGGTGTTGGAGTGGAGGAAATCGCGTGACTTCCCTGAAGACCGCGCTGCGCCCCCTGTGGAACACGCTGCCAACCCCTGTGCGGGGCTTGATTGCGACGATGCGGCCCATCCAGTGGTCGAAGAATGGCTTCGTCTTCGCCGCCCTCCTGTTCGACCAGCAGTTCACGCAGGCCGAGCCACTGGCGCGTGTGGTGGCCACCTTCCTCCTGCTGTGCCTGGCGGCCAGCACCATCTACCTGATCAACGACCTGGTGGACATCGAGCGCGACCGCCTCCACCCGCGCAAGCGCCAGCGCCCGCTGCCCTCCGGGCAACTGCCGGTCAGGTGGGCGATTGCCGCCGCCGCCGTCATGCCGGTGATCGCGCTGGCCGCCAGCCTGCTGCTGGCCTGGCAGTTGACGGTCGTCTTGCTCGCCTATCTCGCCCTGCACATCGCCTACTCGTTCTTCCTGAAGAATATTGTGCTGCTCGATGTCTTCGCCATCGCGGGCGGGTTCGTGCTGCGCGTGGTCGCTGGCATCGTGGTCATAGATGTGACCCATTTCTCGCCCTGGCTATACCTGTGCGCGGGGTTGCTGGCGCTCTTCCTGGCCATCGGCAAGCGCCGCCAGGAGCTGATCCTGCTGGCCGAAGACGCGGAGAACGTGCGCGCGACGTACAAAGACTACAACATGCCCCTGCTGGATGACATGCTGCGCATGGTCACCACCGGCAGCGTGCTCACCTACATGCTCTACACCGTCGAGGCGACCACTATCCGCGTCAACGGCTACAGCATGATGCTGACCATTCCCTTTGTCCTCTACGGCATCTTCCGCTACCTGTACCTGATCCACGTGCGCGGGCAGGGCAGCGCGCCGGACGAATTGCTGTTCGAGGATATGCCGCTGCTGCTGGCCGTCGTCCTCTGGGTGATCACCGCCGGCGTGGTCCTGTACGTTCTGTGAGGGAGCCGCTGCACGCCTATGGCCGCCGTCAGCGCCTCAGCGCCGGGCAAGATCATCCTCTTTGGCGAGCACGCCGTCGTCTATGGGCAGCCAGCCATCGCCGCGCCGCTGACCGCCGTCCAGGTGACTGCCGCTGCTGAGCCAGGCCCGCCGGGGAGCGGGCTGGTCTTCGACGCTGCCGGCCTCGGCCAGGCCCTCGTCGCGGCGCAGGCCACGCCAGGCGATCCGTTCTTCGATGCGCTGATCTATCCCGCTCACCTGCTCCTGAATCACCTGCGCGCGCCCGCGCCTGACCTGCGGCTGACTGTGCGCTCGACGATTCCCGTCGCCAGCGGGCTGGGCAGCGGGGCCGCCCTGGCAACGGCCATTATGCGCGCGCTGGCCGCTGCGCTGGGCGCGCCACTGACTGATGACGCGCTCAATCCGCTGGTCTATGAGGTGGAGAAGCGCCATCACGGGACGCCGAGCGGCATTGACAACACCGTGATCGTCTACGCCCGCCCCGTCTACTTCGTGCGCGGGACTGCGCCGCAGACCTTCGCCGTCGCCCGACCCTTCACCCTGCTCGTCGCCGACAGCGGCCAGAGCAGCCCCACCCGCCTGACCGTCGCCGACGTGCGCCGCCTGCACGACGCCGATCCGCCCCGCCTGAACGCCCTTTTCGCCCGCATAGGCGAGATCGCGCGCGCCGCTCGCCAGAGCCTTGAGTCTGGCGATCTGGACTCGCTCGGCCCGCTTATGGACGAGAATCATGCGCTGCTGCGCGAGCTAACCGTCTCTTCCGATCTGCTGGACAGGCTGTGCCAGGCGGCGCGTGACGCGGGCGCGCGCGGTGCCAAGCTCTCTGGCGGCGGGCGAGGTGGCGCGATCATCGCCCTGGTGGGCGAAGCGGAGGCCGCGCCGGTAACCGCTGCCTTGCGACGGGCTGGCGCGACCCGCGTGCTAGCTACGCGCATCCCGCCAGGCCCCTAGCTGGGGAGAGCGCTCATGCTGGCCGCTGCGCTCATCACCGCGTTGATCCTGCTCGTTGTGACCGTTGTGGTACTTCTGCGCGCGCTCGGCTACGTTCACCAGCACCCGGACCTGGCTGCCAGCGAGACACCGCTTGACTACGCGCGCTGCCAGACCACGCTGCGCCGCATTGTGGAACGCTACCACGAGATCGCGCCGCTCACGCTCGGCACGGGCGTGCTGTCCTGGAAGTCGCCCTCCGGTTCCATCTACATACTGAGCGCGGCGGGCGTGGAGCGGCGGCGCACTCCGGCCCCCGCCAGCGCCACTGCCGCGCTGCGCTGGGCCGACATTGGCGGCGTGGGCGTGCGGATGCAGCCTGGCTTCAGTTTCGCCGATTCCGATGGGGACGGCTCAACCGACCGCCAGACGACCACTTCCTACACCTTCGCCCTGATCATCGTCCCCTTCCAGGGCCGCACCATGACCATCCCCATCCCCACCGACGAGCGCGCCGACGCGGTGGATTTCGCCGCGCACGTGCTCGCTCAGGCGGAGCGGATGCACAAGCGCATTAATGTTTTTGGCTTTCACAAGCCGCCCGCACCCCCGTCGCCAGCGCCTCACTCGCATCTGAGAGATTGAGCCGGGCGCGCGCCGGTCACGAGAGCGTCATAGTGCGAACCCGTCCACGTGGTACGGGGCGACAATGGCCTCTGGAGCCGCCGCCCGCATCCGCGCCTGCAACGCCTGGCGCTGCGCATCACTCTCCTCGGCGCTCAGCGGGCGAATCCCCGCTTCTGCCGCCAGCGCGCCGTACTCCGTGCCCGGCGCGGAGACGTAACTGGACAGGTACACCTGATCTCCCTGGCCGAGACCCATTGCCCGGATCGCCTCTACGGACCCGGCGACGTGCGCTTCCGCGTAGCGTTCGCCGCCGATGCCTGCCATGACGATCACGCCGACCGCCACGCCTCCCGCGCGCAGCGCGCGCACGGCCTCCACCGCATCGGCGACCGTCCCCGGCTTGTTGAGAAAGCGCAGCAGCGCGTCGTCGCCCGTCTCCAGGCCGATGTAGGCGCGGCGCAGCCCCAGCGCGGCCAGCTCTGCCCATTCGCCCGCCGCTTTGCGCCCCACGTCGAACGCGCTGACGAAGGAGAAGACCGGGCGCGGCCCGCCGGGCAGCCGAAAGAAGTCCTGGGCAATGGCGAAGATCGCGCGCAGCCGCTCCATCGAGAGCACGAGCGCGTTGGCGTCGGCCAGGAAGAGGCCGCGCCGCAGGCTGATCCCCTCGCCGAAGAAGTCGCGCACGGCGGCGCAGTGCGCGCGGAAAGAGTCCGGGCTGTGGGCGCGGAAGGCGCGGTCGCGGTACAGGCCGCAGAAGGTACAGCGGTTCCACGTGCAGCCCTCCGTCGCCTGAAGCACGAGCGCCAGGTACTGGTCGGGCGGCAGGATGCTCACCGGCTTGTAGAGATGGCGGAAGGTCGCCCCGTCGGCGGCCAGGCGCTCCGGCCCGAAGGCGAGCACTTCGGCCAGGCTGCCGGCCAGCAGGCGGCGGTCGTCGGGCGGCACGTCCAGGCACGGCAGCGTCTCGGCGAGCGCGCGCAGCCCGGCAAACGTCCGCTCCAGCAGGGCTTCTGCTTCGTCTGGCAGCAGCTCGCGGCGACGCGGGCCGTTGTTGCGACCGCTCAGTCGCTCCAGCAGGCGGTGATCAAGCGTCCGCTGGTAGCTGCGCTCGTCGCGAAACAGGCCGAGCAGTCGCCCAGCGCGGTCGAAGCTGTAGCTTTCGCCGAAGCGTGGCGAGATGACCAGCGCGCTGCCCGCCAGGCTGGCGGTGATGGTGTCCCCGGTGGCCGGGTCGGTGACGTGGATGGGCATGGCTGCGTTTCCGTTTGGTGCGTCACTGCGATCCAGATTATAGCCTGCTGGCGGCTGAAAGACGTTTGAACGGCAGAGGCGCAGGAGGACCCGAGAAGAGCGGTGAGGTCCACGACCAACCTGTTGCCAGGGGAAGTTCGGGAATGCTCGCTGAAGGCCTCCCCCTCAATCCCCCTCCAGCGAAGCTGGAGGGGGGGACGATCTGGCGAGCAGCTCCCCCCTTCCCCTGGCTTTGGGGGGGGAAGGGCCGGGGATGGGGGCCTTCGGCAATCGCTGATAACTCATGCGTGGGCCCGAACGGTAGGGATTCCTTGCTTTTCTCTGCGCTCTCTGCCCCTCTGCGGTTGAGGTGTTTCGTCCCCATCGCGAGAGACCCCCGCCGAGGCGTTTGACTTTTCGCTGGCTTGGGTCTTAACTAGGAAGCGAACAGGGGATGGCGATCACTGAGCAGGAGGAAGCGCACATGGAGTGCCGCAAGCTGGGCCGGACGGGGCTGAAAGTCAGCGCGTTGTGCCTGGGCACCATGACGTTTCGCTGGACGAGCACCGAGCAGCAGGCGCTGCGCGTGCTCGACCGGGCCTATGACGCGGGCATCAACTTTATTGACACCGCCGACATCTACAGCAACTGGGCGCCGGGCAACCCCGGCGGCATTGCTGAGCGGATCATCGGCAAGTGGCTCAAGACCAAGCTGCGCCACACAGTGGTCATTGCCACCAAAGTGCGCGGGCGCATGTGGGCCGGGCCGAACGGCGAGGGCCTCAGCCGCCAGCACATCATGCTCGCCGTTGAAGACAGCCTGCGGCGGCTGGGGGTGGAGACGATTGACCTCTACCAGACGCACCATCCCGACTGGGACACGCCGCTCGACGAGAGCGCTGCGCGCGCTCGACGACCTGGTGCGCGCGGGCAAGGTGCGCTACATCGGCGCGAGCAATCACGCCGCCTGGCTGCTGACCAAGGCACTGTGGATCAGCGACAGGCACGGGCTGGCCCGCTACGACTGCATCCAGCCGCACTACAACCTGCTCAACCGCGCCGAGGCTGAGCCAGACCTGGCCGCGCTGTGCCTGGATCAGGGCATTGGCATGATCCCCTACAGCCCGCTGGCGGGCGGTTTCCTCACCGGCAAGTACACGCGCGACACGGTGCCGCCCGATTCGCGCGGGGCGCAGAGCGCGCGCATCGCCGGCTACCGCACCGAGCAGAACTTCGGCATTGTGGACGCGCTGCACGAGATGGGCGAGCAGCGCGGGGCGACCGTCGCGCAAATGGCGCTGGCCTGGCTGCTGACGCAGCCCTTCGTCACCGCGCCGATTGTCGGGGCGAACACCGTCGCCCAGTTGGACGAGTTGCTGGGCGCGGTTGATCTGCGCCTGACCGAAGACGAGATGCTGCGCCTGGATGAGCTGACCGGGGTGACTCGCAACTGGTTCCGCCGCTGAGCATGTTTGCGGAGGCGGTTGGCCGGCAGAGGCGCAAGCGCCGCTGTGCCCGGCCTGTAAACGACAGGGGCGAGCTACCATGCTCGCCCCTGCGCCGCATCTCGACCAGCTACTCCACGACGTCGGGTGGCAGCGGGCTGCCCTGCCACACTTCGTCGTAGTTAGGCCCCATGACGCTGGTGGGCAGCCAGAAGAACTGGCCGGACAGCATGACCTTGTAAAAGGTACCGCTGGCGTCCACACCGTAGACCCACAGGGTTTTTCCTGCCGCGATGGTGATCCCGGTCTGGGCGTCAGCCTGCGGCGCGTAGTAGGCTGGCGTGTCGGCCAGCACCGACCCGACCACCGCCGTTTCCGGGATGGGAACCATGTCGGGGCCGGGCACGGGCACGAGAGGCTCTTCGTCATCCGGGACGAAAACTTCGCCCTCAGCGCGAATGGCCATCGCTTTGCCACCAGGCCAGTAGGTTGTCAGACCTACCCATGTCGCGCCGCCATCCGTTGACGTCAAGCCGGCAATTGCGCCGCCCGGCCCATTCTCGTCGCTGCACAGAAAGACGGAGGGTTCGGTAACTGCATTGAAATTGAAGCCGATCCAGATGCCGGAGGTGGTCACCTGCACAGCCGCCGGAACCGCATACCATGCCCCCGGCAGAGCGCCAGGAATGCCAGTGGCGTTGGCGCTGACGCGCCCAAGCTCGGAGCCTGGCTGCCCCCGTCGTCGGCGAACACAACCATGTCAAAGGCTTTGGTGGGCGAGCCTAAGCTAACCAGGCAGACGCAGAACTGAGTCAGCTTGAATGGCGTTTCGGGCAGCGCGTAGTATTCGGCAAAGTAGGCGCTGGTGATACCGGCGCCCGAGTAGAAGCTGTACCCATTCTCGAACGTGCCGCCGTCGTTCTGCAGGCCGCCGGCGCAGTCGGGAGCCGGGCTGAGGGTTACGCCCCCTTCCGCAGGTGCGCGGCCCGCTTCCCCAAGGCTGGTTGCCGGTGAACCGTCCTGACCGTAGGCTGGCGCGATAACAGCCAGCGTCAGCACGACGACGATTGCCAGACTCAACCAGTGTGTGCGCTTCATGTCGTTTGCATCTCCTTATATGATGAATGCAGAGAGTTTCGAGGATAGAAGAGGTGGCAACAGACCGTAAGTCACTAATGAATTGTAATTATATTCACAGGGCGCGCAAGCGATCGTGAGCATCGCCAATAAGTGAACTAAGAAGAAAAGGATTCCGCCGCCGGTTCGAGCGCCTTTGTCCCCCTGCCTGCGCCCGGCTACCCGCCCAGCGCCGCCTTGAGGTTGGCGGCGATCTCGCGGGTGATGCCCGGCACGGCGATCAGCTCCTCGACGCTCGCCGCGCGAATGGCCTCGATGTCGCGGTCGAACGCCTTGAGCAGCGCCTTGCGCCGCTGCGGGCCGATGCCCGGCACGTCCTCAAGCTGGCTGGCCAGGCCCGTCTTGCCCCGCCGCTGGCGGTGGCTGGTGATAGCGAAGCGGTGCGCTTCGTCGCGCACGCGCTGCAACAGGAACAGCCCCTCGCTGCGGCGCGGCAGCAGGACGGAGTGCGGGCGGCCCGGCAGAAAGATCTCCTCGAACTGCTTGGCCAGCCCGGCCACCGGCACGCGCTCCGTCAGCCCGAACCCGGCCAGCACCTCCACCGCCACCCCAAGCTGGCCCTTGCCCCCGTCCACGATCAGCAGGTCGGGCAGCAGCCGCCACGTCTCGTCGTGATCCTGCTTGCCCGGCTCGACCGGCAGCGGGTTGGCGACGGCGTCGGCGTGGCGCTGGAAGCGGCGGGTCAGCGCCTCGCGCATGGACTGGTAGTCGTCGGAGCCTTCGTGGGCCACCGTGCGGATGTTGAAGCGGCGATACTCGCTCTTGCGCGGCACGCCCTGGGCGAAGACCACCCGGCTGGCGACGATGGCCCGTGCCCTGCGTCGTGCTGATGTCGAAGCACTCGATACGGTTGGGCGGGCGCGGCAGGCCCAGCGCCTCTTCAATCTCGCGCAGCGCCGCCTCCTGCTTCACCGTGTCGGACTCCCACTGCGCGCGCAGGAGTTGCAGCTTCTCAGCGGCGGTCTGCGCGGCAAGTTCGCCAGCTCGCGCTTGTTGCCGCGCTTGGGCATGGTCAGCTTCACCTTCTTGCCGCCGCGCCTGTCGGCGAGCCACTGCTCGATGATGCGCGCCTCCTGCAGTCGGCGATGGCGGGCACGACCTCGCGCGGGATGTCCGCCGCGTCCTGTCAGAACTACGTCAGGAAGCCAGCCACGATGTCCGCCGCGCCGGTGTCCTCAGAGCCTGCCAGGGCGAAGTACTCCGCTGCCGACGAGCCGCCCGTTGCGGATGAGGAACATCTGCACGACAGCGTCGCTGCCCTCCTGGGCGAAGGCGATCACGTCCTGGTCGGCGTCTATGTCCGCCACGAGGCCCGCTGGCGCGAGGATCTGGGCCCACGACCGATCGGTCGCGCAGGATGGCCGCCCGCTCGAGTCGAGCGCCTCAGCCGCCACCTCCATCCGCGCGCAGGTCCTTCAGCACTTCTGGGCGCCGGCCGGAAACGCATCAGCCGTTGATGCTCTCGCGGTATTCGTCAGCGTCTGCGCTCCGATGCACGGCGCCTGCGGCGGTGTCGTAGTACGGGCAGGCGCGCGTCCTGCCGGTGATCTCGCGGTCGCGAGTCAGGTGGGGAAAGGCGCGGCGCAGCACGTCGAGCGTCTCGCGCGCGCCGCCGCCGGTGCGAACAGGCCGAAGCGCCCGGTGGCCCGTCGCCTGATCTACGCGCCACGCGTCATCTCAGGCGGTCGGGGAAGGCGTCAGCGGTCGTCACGCGGATGTATAGGTGGCGGCGCTTGTCGTCCTTGAGCATCACGTTGTAGCGCGGCTT
>JAOSJP010000004.1 GCA_027494015.1 Anaerolineae bacterium | reverse complement strand
GTGCGCCTCGACGATCTGTTCCAGGGGATAAGTGCGGTCAATGACCGGTCGGATCGCGCCTGTTTCCACCAGGTCTTTGACGAAGGCCAGATCTTCCTGTTTTTCGGACGAAACCCCGGCCAGCACTTTCTGGCCGCCAAACAATGACGTGCGCAACATGTGACCGAACTCGCGCAGACCACCCGCCCCGGCGAGATAGCGCCCGCTGGCAGTCAGCGAGTTTTTACAGGCCGGAAACGAACTTTTGCCGACCGTATCAAAGATGACGTCGTAGGTCTGGCCGTTCTGCGTGAAATCCTGCTGCGTATAATCAATGACGTGATCCGCGCCCAGCGCTTTGACCAGCGCAACATTGGCCGCGCTGCATACCCCGGTGACATCTGCGCCCAGGTGTTTGGCGATCTGAACCGCTGCCGAACCAACACTACCTGATGCGCCGATGATCAGCACCGTCTGCCCGTGCTGAACGAGGCCCAACTTTCTGAGGAGGGTTAGCGCGGTCAAGGCCCCATTCGGGATGGCGGCGGCTTCTGCATAGGTCAGATTGGCGGGTTTGAGCACCAATCCCGCGCTTTCCGGCATCACCTTGTATTCGGCATACGCGCCCAATCGCCTACCATCAATCCCAAAGACCGCGTCACCAACTTTGAACCGGGTCACCGCTTTGCCAACTGCTTCGATCTCGCCTGCCAGTTCAACCCCCAGGACCGATTTCCTGGGTTTGCGCAGGCCGAACATCAAGCGCGATACAGATTTGAACCCTGACGGGACAAAGACGAATCCGCGCAGATTACAATCGCCGGTAGTCACGGTGGTCGCATAAATGCGAATCAGGATTTCGTTATCCTTCGGCGTAGGTTTCTCGATCTCGGCCAGATGCAGCACATCCGGCGAACCGTACCGTTCGTAGACGACTGCTTTCATGGTTCTAGTTGCCCCCTATGCTTGTGGGTGCTCTTGGCGCGCGCAAGGAGAAACGCTGGCCCTGTTTGGCCGGGGAGCTAGATACTATCCCTGGTCCATGGCTGTATTGACCTGCGGCGCGCCCAACCTGAGTCCAGAACTGGTCCGTGCGCTGCCCAGATTCGGCATAACGGTGCGCCTCGGCAGTCTGTTCTAGCGGAAACGTGCGGTCAACGACCGTCGTGATCGCGCCCGCCTGAATCAATTCCCTGATCATGACACCACTATAGGGAGGTTCGCCGTCAAAGTCAATGTCTCGCTGGGGCGAGGCTCTCCGCGCCGCAGCGTTGACCTGTTCAGGCGAAGTGCGGCGGTGTGGAGACGACCACCGCTCGCCACAGCGACCCGTTGGTGTGCAGCTCGAAGACACGCCCATCCGCCACCAGCGCCAGGATATGCACGCCATCGGCGGCCCGCCAGCGCCGCCCGGTGTCCACGATGGGCAGGCGCGCGCCCTCCCAGGTCACGCTGCGCGGAACCGGCCAGCCGTCCGGCGTGAAGGTAGCCTCCACCGTGGTCACACGGAACTTCACAGCTTCTCATCCAGGTAATCCAGCAGCAGGTGCAAGGCTGCGTCAGCGGCGGCGTAGCGGACGCTGCGCCGGTCGCCGGCGAGCACGTGGCGGCGCACCCAGGCCCCTTCGGCGGCGCTCAGCCCGACGAAATGCAGCCCGACAGGTTTGGTCGCCGTGCCGCCGGTCGGCCCGGCGATGCCTGTCACGCTGATCGCCAGGTCCGTCCTCAGGAGTGTACGCGCGCCCTCGGCCATTTGTTGCGCAACGGGCGCGCTGACTGCGCCGTGCGCGCGCAGCGTCTCGTCCTGGACGCCCAGCAATTGAACCTTGACCAAATCGGCGTAGGCGATCACCCCGCCGATCATGTAGGCAGAGCTGCCGGAGATGTCCGTCAGGCGCTCGGCGATCAGCCCGCCCGTGCTCGATTCGGCAACGGTCAGGGTCAGGCCGCGCGCCCGCAGGCGCTCGCCGACCTGCGCTTCCAGCGGGAGGGGTTCGGGTGAAGAGTCGGGAAGGGTCATGGGCCTGCTCGCGTGAATTGGGGGGTCAGTGTGCGCCCAGTAAACCCCCCCCGGGGGGGGTGAACCAGGGTGCGCAGGCGATTCAGTCTTGACTGAGGGCGGTCGCTCTGGTATAGTACTCCCCACGATGCGGGGTAGAGCAGTGGCAGCTCGTCGGGCTCATAACCCGGAGGTCGCAGGTTCGAATCCTGCCCCCGCTATGATACACAGACCCCAGTCGGCCAGACTGGGGTCTTGTTTTTCCCCGTGTGCGCTCCGGTAGCTACCAGCTCAGGCCCGGCCCCGGCGTTGGGCGGCCAGGTGATGATAGAGCGCGTGCAGGTTGGCCTGGTGCAAATCCTGCACCAGCCCATTGAGCGGGATGCGACTCTTGCCGCAGTCCTCGATGGTGATCGCGTTGAGCGCTTCCGGCGGGTGCCCCCGGTCGAGGATGCGCTCGACGTGTCGGCGAATCAGCGACAGGTAGCCGAGATGCCCCTGGATGACTTCCTCGACCTCGCCGCGCAGAATCACTTCCCCATGCCCCTGCACCACATTCTCGAAACCGCCGTTCTGCAGCGCGTGCAGGCTGGCCACAAAGTCATCGTAGCTGCCGTCCACGAAGTAGGGCACGGGCATCATCGTGTCCGCGGCGAACAGCACACGATCCTCGCGCACCAGGCAGACGGTGGAGTCCGGGCTGTGGCCGGGTGAGTGGCGCAGCTCGACGGTTTTGTTGCCCAGGCGCACGCTCAGCGTGCCGCCGTCGAAGACCATGTGCGGCAGGACGATCTGCACGTCGCGCAGCTCGCTGGTGCTGTGCTGAGCGGCAGCCAGCCCCTCGCGCCCGCGCGTGTCCAGCAGGTCGTAGCAGCGCGCATGGGTGACAAGCTGCGCGTCTGGGAAAAAGCATGTGCCATAGGTGTGATCGGCGTGGTAGTGCGTGTTGATCACGTAGCGAACCGGGCTGCCCAGCCGGTTTTCCAGGAAGTGGCGGATGGCGCGGGCCTCCTCGGGGAAGACCAGGGTATCAATCAGAATGGCCCCTTCGGTGGTGAGGATCGCTCCGGCGGTGACTTGCGCGTATAGCTCGCTGGTGAAGACGTAGATGTCATCGGCGACACGTTCTCGCTGCATCTCTCGTCGGTTTCCTGGTGATGGGCGCGGACCGGATAGGTCTGAACAGTATAGCGAGTCGCCGACTCGGAAGCAAGAAAAATCCCATATCGTAATAGTCTTAGAAATAGCCCATTGGGCCAGCCACAAACCAGCAACAGGGCGAAAAAACGCCCGGTGATGAAGGCCGGGCGCGGGATAATGACTCCCGCCATGCCGTGTGCCGCTACGTTTTGAACCTGCTTTCGCAGGTGGGTATCCGGCAGGCACATCGGCTTTGGACGGATCCTAATGCGTCTGTGCCTTGACCTGGATACCCCGGGTTTGGGTGTTGGCTCAAAACCGATGTGCGGATCACGCGCACGGCAGGGTAGCATCGTTATACCACGCTTCGCAGACCCTGTAAAGGCAAAATCGAGCGCAAGACGTGAGGAGCCGCTGCTACATCACGGAGTATTGTCCTATGTTTTGGCAGACCACTTCCAGTATGATGAGAAAGGATTGTATCTGCTCGCCAGCGGGTTGCGGGCGCGCATCCATACGTTGGCGGCCCGGTGAATCAAGAGGGGATATGGAGAGTCAGCTCAAGATTGATGCGCTCGTTCCTACCGAAATGGCCTACCGCGCCGAATACGTGGGCGCGGCCAAAGCGGAGATGCCCGCGCTGTCCATGTTCACCCTGGCTGTGCTGGCCGGGGCCTTCATCAGCCTGGGCGCGGTGTTCGCCACCACCGTCACCGCCGGCGACGGGCTGCCCTACGGGGTGGGCCGCCTGCTCAGCGGGCTGACCTTCTGCCTGGGCCTGATCCTCGTCGTGGTGGCCGGGGCCGAGCTGTTCACCGGCAACAACCTGATCGTCATGGCCTGGGCGGCGGGCAGAGTCTCCACCAGGGCGCTGCTGCGCAACTGGATCATCGTCTACCTGGGCAACCTGGTCGGCGCGCTGGGGACGGTAGCCCTGGTCTTCTGGTCAGGGCAGTACCGCTTTGGGCCGGCGGGCGGCGAAGTCGGGCGGACGGCGCTGAAGATCGCCGCCGCCAAGTGCGATCTGGGCTTCGGGCAGGCGATTGCCCTGGGCATCATGTGCAATGCGCTGGTCTGCCTGGCCGTCTGGCTGACCTTCAGCGCGCGCACCACTACGGACAAGATCGTGGCCATCATCTTTCCGATCACGGCTTTCGTTGCGGCGGGGTTTGAGCACAGCGTGGCCAATATGTATTTCATCGCGCGCGGGCTGGTCATTCAGGAGTTCGATGCGTCGTGGGTGGCCGCCCATGCCGCCGACCTCAATCTGTCTGGCCTGACGATGCGCGGCTTTCTGCTTGACAACCTGCTGCCAGTGACCATTGGCAACATCATCGGTGGGGGCGTGCTGGTGGCGCTCGTGTACTGGTTCATCTATCTGCGTCCGCGCGGTCGAGGAGGGTAGTTCCGTGAAAGCATATGTGCTGATCAAAGCGCGCACCGGCGAGGTCACGTCAGTCGTTCGCCATCTGCACCGCATCAAGGCCGTGCGCACGGCGGAGATGACTTTCGGTGAATTCGACGCCATCGCCATCATTGATGCCGGCGACCTGGAGGCGATGGGCACGGTCATCGCTGCCCAGGTGCAGACCATCCCCGGCATCCTGACGACCACCACCTGCCTGGCGGTCGAGGTGGACGGCTTGGAAAAAAAAAAAAAAAAAAAAAAAAGAAGAAGAAAAAGGAGAAAATAGGAAGGAAGGAAAGAATAAAAAAAAAAAATAGACACACCTCCTTTTTTTTTGTTTATTATTTTTATTTTTTTTCTTTTTTCTATTATATTCATAGCCGAACCCCTCTCCGCTCGCCTCCCCTCTATATCCTCTCTCTCCTTCTCCCCAAAAAAAAATGGTTTGTTTTTGATGTGGTGGGGGGGGCTTGTAGGGGTTTTATTAAATTTTTATATGAAGGAGGAGAGGGGCCACCCCACCAAAAAGAGGGGGGGGGGAGGGGTTACCCCCCCCTCAAAGACGGGAACCCCATGTCTGCGGCCTGCTCTCGAGATTGAAGCGGCTTCTCTCGAACGCGGTTCGTATAATCTGCTTCCTTAATCACGTTGGTGATATAGCAATGCCAGCCGCCGGGAGAGTCAACGCTGCCACCCTTGAAGCCAGAAGCGACCAGAGCTTTCCGAAATAGTTTGTCGCCGCGGCTTGCTGACCATTGTGCTTCTTCGTTCGGCGGCGTGTTGTGGGGCCCTTTTGCGCGCTCCACCATTCTCAAACTTGGACTCTCGCCAACAAACCAGATTCCCGAGAATGGATCGCCCAACGAGCCGGTGAGCCACGGGTATTCCTTACGGTGATCGTAAAGTTCTGGATGACGGGTATGGGTGAAAACCTGATCGATCTTTTCGGCGAGTCCCTGCGAAAACTCTCTTTGATCCATGACATACTACCTCCTGCAAATAGATTCTGTTGACTACTGCAATTTCCGTTTCCGTGAAGAGGGTGAGTGATGCCTCTACCGCCATATTCTGCGGAGTCAGCGTTTCACGTAGAAGACCAGGCCCTCAACCTCCTCTGCGTTCTTCGTCGCGTGCAGGCGGCGCAAGCAGCGTACCCAGTCGCCAATGGATATGCGCTGCATTGCCCCATAGACTATGCCAGTATGCGCAGCGCCTTGCCGGGCCAGGATCACGAAGTCCACATCGCAGGTGCACAATACGCGCCCCATTTGGATGGCTCGCTGTAGGTGCTGAGGGTCTTTGTCGCCTAACGTGTCTAGGCTGTGGGCTGAGACGACATCGAGGCCCGCCAGCGCACGCCTCCAGCCGGTCGGCCAAGTCCTGGTCGCGGCGCATCTCGTCATCGAGGGCGCTCTTGTGCAGGTAGTAGTAAGCCAGGGCCGCGTGTACCTGCCCCAAGGTCAGCTTGAACTGGGCGGCCAATTCCTCCGGGGTTGTGCTCCATCTCAGATAGCGCGCCACCAGGTCAGCGACGGTCACGGTTCGCCCGGCGATGCTGGGGCGTCCGCCGCGAATCGCGGGGTCAGAGACGATGGCATCAATGCTCAAGACGGTGGGGGTCATGGCGTCCCTCCTGGGCCAGTTGCTTCCATTGTAACCGAGGTGGGTGCTTCAGGCATAGTAAAGAAACAAAAAACCGCCACGCGATGCGCTGGCGGCTTGTGCTGAGCGGGCGACGGGATTCGAACCCGTGACCTTCTCCTTGGCAAGGAGACGTTCTACCACTGAACCACGCCCGCATGGCTCAACTGGCCCCCAGTATAGCCCAAGACCCTGTGTTTGGCAAGATCAAAAAGCGCTCTCCAGGCGGGTCGGACGGTGAAATTGGCGGGATGTGCACCCTCAGCGCGCCGCGTGCGTATACACTAAATGTCAGCCTTCATCCCTGCCCCGCAGGGCGCTGAGCATGGAAGGACGCGCATGGCCCGGACAGCCTCGATCCGAACCTTCTACATCCTGATCCTCACCCAGACCTTTTCCTACATCGGCAGCCAGATGACCGAGCTGGCGGTGGGCATCAAGGTCTTCAACGACACCGGGCAGGTCACGCCGCTGGCGCTGGTCAGCTTCTTCGGCATGCTGCCGCGTATCCTGGCGACCAGCTTTGCCGGGGTGCTGGCCGACCGCTGGGATCGCCGCTACGTCCTGATCGTGTCTGACGCTGGCCAGGCACTGGCCACCTTCATTCTGTTGATCACGCTCGCCACCGGCACCTTCGAGCTGTGGATTCTGTACGCCCTGACCATCTGGCAGGCCACCTTCAGCATGTTCCAGGGGCCGGCGTTCAATGCCTCGGTCACCCAGCTCATCCCCGATGCCATGCGCGACCGCGCCAACGCCATCCAGCAGATCACCGGGCCGGCAGCAGGATTGGTTGCGCCGGTGCTGGCCGGGGTTCTGTTCGCCGCCATCGGCGTGACGGGCGTCATCGCCCTAGACATCATCACCTTCCTGGTAGCTGTCGCGGTGGTAGCTTCGGTGCGCATCCCGCGCCCGGCGCAGACCGATGAGGGTCGCGCCGCCGGCGGGTCGGTGTGGCAGGAGATGCTCTCCGGCTTCGCGCTGCTGTGGAAGCTGCGCCCCATGTTCTACTTGCTCCTGTTCGCGACGCTGCTCAACTTTCTGGCCAACATGACCGGCGTGATGATCGTGCCCTATGTCCTGCTGCTGACCGGCAGCGAGGCGATGTTGGGCACTCTGCTGGCGCTGCTCAGCCTGGGCATGGTCGTCGGCGGCGCGCTGGTGAGCGTCTGGACGATCAAGTCGAAGCGGATGCATATCGTGTTTTCGGCGATCATCGTCGAGGCGCTGTTCCTGGCGCTGCTCGGCGTCGCCCGCACGCCCCTCGCGCTGGCGGTTGTCATGTTCCTCTTCCTGCTGCCCAACCCGATGGTCAACGCGCCGCTGTTCTCGCTGGTGCAGGCCAAGACGCCGCCCGACATGCAGGGTCGGGTCTTCGCCGCGATCATGCAGCTTGCCATGATCGCCACGCCGCTGGCCTACCTGTTGGCCGGGCCGCTGGCCGACCGCGTGCTGGAGCCGGCGGTTGGTGGGGCGGGCTGGGACCTGGTCGCGCCGCTGGTCGGGGGCGAGCCGGGGGCGGGGATGGGCCTGCTGTTCGTCATCAACGGGCTGATCAGCGCGGTGGCGGGCGTGGCGTTCTACGCCTGGCCGCGTATGCGCCACCTGGAGAGCGAGCTGCCGGACTACGCGCCGGTGGATCAATCACATGCTGGCGACGAAGCCGGGGACGCGCTGAAGCGGGAGGCGGAGCCGCTGGCGCTGTAAGGTGGCTGGCAGGATGATACCTGCCTGACGAGCGTTCGCCTTTCGAGAACACCCCGCGCGGCGGGTGTAAAACCCGTCAGGTAGGGGCGCTGCTCTGCTGCGCCCCGCTTTACCTCACCCCCGCTCGGCGCTGGCGCGCCTCGCCGCCCCCTCTCCGTCAACGGAGAGGGGGCAAGCCGAGCGCAGCGAGGCTGGGGGTGAGGTCAACGCCCCGGCCAGACTTCCGAAGTTTCCGAAAACTTCGGAAGTCTCCTTATCTCCCGCATCCGCACGAGGGCGCGCGCAGAACCCGTCAGGTAGGGGCGCTGCTCTGCTGCGCCTTGCTTTACCTCACCCCCGCTCGGCGCTGGCGCGCCTCGCCGCCCCCTCTCCGTTGACGGAGAGGGGGCAAGCCGAGCGCAGCGAGGCTGGGGGTGAGGTCAACGCCCCGGCCAGACGAAACCGCGGAAGTCTCCTTATCTCCCGCATCCGCACGAGGGCGCGCGCAGAACCCGTCAGGTAGGGGCGCTGCTCTGCTGCGCCCCGCTTTACCTCACCCCCGCTCGGCGCTGGCGCGCCTCGCCGCCCCCTCTCCGTCAACGGAGAGGGGGCAAGCCGAGCGCAGCGAGGCTGGGGGTGAGGTCAATATCCCCGTGTCCAGCGAGTCGCTGTCAACTTTTGCACGCACCCTGGCGCTGCCGCGCGTGATGGTTGACAGAACGCCCGATCCTTGCTATGGTTCGCCCGAATTGTGAAGCTGTTCACATTTCGGGCTTTTTTCGCTTTCCCCCGGCCAGACTCGTACAGTCCTGGTCGGGGCTTTTGTGGGAGATCGGTGCATTCATGACAAGCGATACCCATGAGATGGGCGTGAAACGCAGCGCCAAAGGACTGGTTGGCCGCGATGGTTTCACCACAGGCCTGGGCGTGCTGGCCGCTACCCTCGGCTCGGCGGTGGGCCTGGGCAACATCTGGAAGTTCCCCTATCTGACCGGCGAGAATGGCGGCGCGGCCTTCATCCTCGTCTACATCATAGCCACGCTGCTGGTCGGGCTGCCGGTGATGATCTCGGAGCACATGCTGGGACGCCGCGCGCGCGCCGACGCCATCCAGACGTTGCGCGTGCTGGCCCCCAAGGGCCAACCGTGGTGGCTCATCGGTGCGGCGGGCTGCGTGGCTGCCTTTCTGATCCTGGCTTTCTACACCGAGGTTGCCGGGTGGGTGTTCGCCTACATCTTCAAGGCCCTGACCGGCTCGATCCTCTCGACCGATCCGGCCCAGACGTCCGGCGTCTTCAACGATCTGGCGACCGATCCGGCGCAATCGCTGATCTGGCAGTGGGTGGTGTTGGTGATGGTCGGCGCGATCATCATGCTCGGCGTGTCGAAGGGCATCGAGCGCGCGACCAAGCGCCTGATGCCCGTGCTGTTCGTCCTGCTGATCGCGGTCTGCGTGCGCAGCCTGACGCTGGACGGCGCGGGAGAAGGCGTGAAGTTCCTCCTGCGCCCCGATTTCAGCAAGCTGAGCGGCGAGGTCCTGTTGATAGCGATGGGTCTGGCTTTCTTCAAGCTGTCCATCGGCATGGGCACGATGATCACCTATGGCAGCTACTTCCGGCGCAATCAGAACATCCCCGCCACGGCCAGCAAGGTGATGCTCGCCGACCTGTCCGTGTCACTGCTGGCGGGCATCGCCATCTTCCCGGCGGTGTTCGCCTTCGGCTTCAGCCCCAACGCCGGCCCGTCGCTGCTCTTCATCACCATCCCGGCGGTGTTCGCTTCGATGCCGCTCGGCGAGGTCTTCATCGTCTTTTTCTTCGTGCTGACGGCCATCGCCGCGACGGGGGCCATGCTCTCGCTGTTCGAGGTGCCGGTGGCCGTGCTCAACGAGCGGCTCGGCCTTTCGCGCGTCAAGGCCACGCTGCTGACGGTGGGCCTGCTGGCGCTGGTCGGCGCGCCCGCCGCGCTGTCGAGCAGCACGCTGGACGATTTCAAGCTCTTCGACAAGACGATGTTCGACCTGTACGACTACGCCACCTCCAACGTCCTGCTGCCGGTGGGCGGGCTGTTCCTGAGCCTGTTTGTCGGCTGGGTGTGGGGCTATGACCAGGTGAAGAGCGCCCTGAGCAACGATGGCGCTCTGCGCAACGAGCGCGTGAGCCGGGCCTTCTTCGGCGTGGTCAAGTTCGTCACGCCCGTCCTGGTGACGCTCGTCCTGCTGGACGGCCTGAACGTCATCTAGAGCGCGGAAAGTTATGCACATTTGGTGAACCTCTCTCCCCAGCCTCGCTTTCCCCCCTCAAGCATGGAGAGAGAGGAGACCTGTCGCTCCCGCGCCGAGCGGGGGTGAGGGGTGGGGTTAGGTGCCACGGCAACTCGCCTCTTCAATTCTTTACCTGAGCTACTTAGGGCGCGTTATGCACTCTGCCCCCAGACTTCTTTCCCCGCAAGTTTCGAAAAACCTGAACCTCCTCGCCTACGGGGAGGGCCACATGGGGTTATCTCCTCGCATCCGCACGAGGGCGCGCGCAGAACCCGTCAGGTAGGGGCGCTGCTCTGCTGCGCCTCTTGAAGATCAAATCTCATCCGGGCTACCCCTGCCCTACACCAGCCCGCTTGCCAGCGCCGCCAGCCCAAAGGCGACCAGCACCGCCCCGCTCAGCCGGTTGACCCAGCGCATCCGGCGCGGAGTGAAGCGCTCGCGCAGCAGGCTCACGCCGCCGCTGAGCAGCAGCCACCACGCCGCCGAGCCAGCGAACACGCCCGCCACCAGAGTCAGCGCCGCGCCGTAGTCCGCGCCTGCCTCGGCGATGCCCAGCCCGGCGAAGATGGCCGCGAAGGAGAGGATCGTCAGCGGGTTGGTCAGCGTCAGGGCGAAGGTGGACAGATACGCGCCCAGCAGCCCGCTTCTGCGCGCGGATGCGGCTTCGCTGGCCGGGCGGGCCAGGAAGGTGCGCGCGCCCAGGGCGCACAGGAATACCCCGCCGATCAGCCGCAGCCAGACCTGCTGCTCCACCAGCAGGCCGGAGACCGCCGTCAGCCCGAAGCCAGCCACCGCGCCATAGCTCGCGTCGGCGGTCGCCGCGCCCAGCCCCGACGCCAGCCCGTGCAGCCGCCCTTCGGCCAGCGTGCGGCGAATGCACAGCACGCCGATTGGCCCCACCGGTGCGGCAATGGAGAAGCCGATGACCAGCCCGCGCAGCAAGAAGGTGGTGTCCACAGAGAGTCGCCGCGCCGGGTCAGGCGGAATCGTAGGTGAGCACGACCTTCACCACGTCCGCCGGATGCCGGTCAATCAGCGCGTAGGCGTCCGCCGCTTGCGCGAAAGGGAAACGGTGCGTGATCAGCCCGTCGGCGCGCAGCCGCCCCTCGGCCAGCAGGCGCGTGGCCGTCGCGTGGACGCGCGCCCTGTCCCAGGCGGGATAATCGCGGTGCGGGCAGTCCCACACGCCCATGCTGGAGACCATCGTCACGCGGTTGTGATGCCACTCCTCGCCCAGGCGCAGCGCCGCCGCCCCGCCCTGGTAGAAGCCGCCGGCGACGACCGTCCCCGCCACGCGCACGCCCCGCACCGCTTCGTGCAGGGCCGCGTCGCTGCCCGAAAGCTCGATGGCCACGTCCGCGCCGCGCTGCGGGCTGGCTGTCTTGATGGCGTAGGCGACATCTCCGGCGGCGGGATCGAGCGTCCGGTCTGCGCCGAGCTGCTCGGCCAGCGCGCGGCGGCCCGGCAGCGGGTCAACCGCGTCAATCCAGGCCGCGCCGTCCAGCCGCGCCAGTTGGATCGCCAGCAGCCCGATGACGCCCAGCCCGAAGATGGCCACGCGGTCGCCGACCTTGATGTGCGCGTCGTGCACCGCCTGCAGGGCCACGCCCGCCAGGGCCAGGGTGATCGCCGCGTCGGGCGTCAGGCCGGGCGGCAATGGCTCCACCCTGCCGATCATCGTCCGCTCGTCCGGGCGGACGGTGTGCGTCGCCCGGTGACCGAGCGGCAGGTGGATCAGGTCGCCCAGCGCGAAGCCGGACACGCCCGCGCCGACCTCGGTCACGCGCCCCACCCACTCGTAGCCCAGGGATGCGGGATAGAGCGCACCTTCTTCGGCGGGCAGGAACAGGCGTAGGTCGGGGTCGAAGCGCCGGTTGTGGAACGGCGCGGTGCCCCGGTAGAGGTTCAGCTCTGTACCGTGACTGATCCCGCTGAGCACCGCCCTGGCGCGAATCTCGTCGGGCTGCAAGGGGCGCTCCTCGTAGGGCACGAGGGCGATCTGGCGCGGGCCGGTTAGCTGGAGTTCGTGGGGCACACGATCAGCGTCGTTCATAAATAGTCTCCGCTGAACTGAGCACCTGCTCGCGGAAATGCGGGCTGAGCGCGCCTGGGGTGAGCAAATCCACTGACCGGCCTAGCAGCGCGGCCAGCTCTCCTTGCATCACCACCATGTCCAGGTAGGTCACGCCGGAGTTGGCGACGAACTCCACCAGCACATCCACGTCGCTGTCCGGCGAAAAATCATCGCGGAGGACGGAGCCAAACAGCGCCAGCCGGCGTATCGGGTGCCGCTCGCAGAACGCCCTGATTTCCTGGATGGAGGTGGTCAACGGGATGCGCTCCATTGCCAAGCCTTTCTTGCTACCAGACGCCTAGCGATTGCCGTGCGGGATGTCGTTCAGGATGCGCGCCAGCTCGCGGCTGAGCAGGCCGGTGCGCTCGTCGCGCAGCAGCGGCAGCCGGTAGCGCGTGCGGTGAAGCTGGTTGAGATCGATCTGTCCGACGAGCAGCGCCTCCTCGAAGTATGGCCCGCGCAGCAGGAACTCGCCGTCCGGGTCGGCGATGGTGCTGCCGCCCCAGAAGTTCAGCCCGTCCTCGAAGCCGATGCGGTTGCAGTGCACGACAAAGCTGGTGAACAGGCTGGCGTAGGCGCTGTTGACCATCTCCACCCAGCGCGCGCTGTGCAGGCGCGGGTCTTCGTCCAGGCCGCGACCGGGGCTGGCGCTGTGCAGCAGCAGCACGTCCGCCCCGTCCAGCCACAGCAGGTACGGCGGCGAGGCGTGCCAGAAGTCCTCGCAGATCAACATGCCCATCCGCCCGAAGCGCGTGTCGAAGGCGCGCACGGCGTCGCCCCAGGCGAAATAACGCCCCTCGTCGAACATGCCATAGGTCGGCAGGTAGGCTTTGCGGTGCACGTGGACAACCGCCCCGCCGCTGAGGTACGCCTGCGAGATATAGAAACGGTGCCGCGCGTCCTCCTCGACGAAGCCCACGGTCAGGTCGAGGGCGTGCCGGCGCGTCGCCTCCAGCAGCGGGCCGAAGGTCGGGTTGTCGGGGCCGGGAGCGATGCCCAGCTCGTACACCATGTCTTGCAGATAGTAGCCGGTCAGCGACAGCTCTGGGAACAGCAGCAGCTCCACGCCCTGCGCCGCCGCCTGGTCAATGCGCGCCAGGTGCTCGCTCAGGTTGGCGGGCACGTCGCCCAGCCTGGGGCTGATCTGGGCCAGGCCCAGCGTGATCTTCATCGGCGTCCATCTCCCTCGCTGTTGGGGGTGAGTCATGAGTCTGGAGTCAGGAGTCAGGAGCCTTCAGCGTTGAATACCCTCTGCAATTCATCTCAGGACTCAGGACTCCTCACCGCCCCAATCAACCCCCGCGTCCGGCTGCGCTCCTACTGGCTTTCCGCCAGTGTCTCGGCGGCGTCCCACACGCGAACCAGCCCATCCAGCCCGCCGCTGACGATCCGCGCGCCGTCCGGCGACCACGCGACCGCGCGCGCATCCCCATCGTGCGCGCCCAGCACAGCGATCTGCGCGCCATCCGCCGCGTCCCACAGGCGCACCGTCCCGTCGCGCCCGGCAGTGACCAGCGCCGATCCGTCTGGCGACCAGGCCAGGGCAATCACATAGCGGTCAAACCCCTTAAGCGTGGCCGCCACCCGCGCCTTGTCCGGCCCGGCGGAGAGGTCCCAGATGCGAACCGTCTTGTCCCAGCTTGCCGAGGCCAGGCGCGCCCCGTCTGGCGACCAGGCTATGTCGGTGATGCTGTCCTGGTGATCGTCCAGCACGGCCAGCAGTTGCCCGCTCTGTGGGTCCCACAGCCGGAGGGTCATGTCTGCGCCGCCGCTGGCAACCGTCGCGCCGTCCGGCGACCAGGCGACCGCCGTCGCGCTGGCGGTGTGCCCGTTCGTCTCACGCAGCACCTGTACTGCAAACGAATCACTGAAGGCGCGCGTCAGGATTGCCTCCGCCTGCGCTGGCTCCAGGGCGGGGAACAGGGTATAGCGCCCGGCGCTGATTTCATCGGCCAGGCCCTGCGCACCCAGTGCTTCCAGCGCATCCACGACCTCCGCGTCGTCCTGCGTGCTCAGCGCGCTCGCCGTCTCTCCCTGCGGCACCATGAGCAGGTAGAATCCCAGGCGGTCGAGGCGCTCAACGGGCACGTGAGCTTGCGCGTCGCGTTGGAACGCCTCCAGGCGCAGCGCACGGGCGGCCTGGATGAACGTCGAGTCTTCGCGCGCAGCGATGTCGTCCACCGTCCGCTGGGCGCTGGCCCGCCCGTTGAGGTTGCCCAGGAACACCACGTCGTCGAGCAGCATTGCTGCGCGCAGCGCGTCCTTTTCAGGCAGGGCAGCCAGTTCTGCGGCCAGCGCCTCGTCATCTTTCACCTCAAAGGTCAGGCTGTGTGGCAGTTCGGCCAGCGCCGCGTCCAGTTCGCGCGCAGTCAGCCCGTCCACAGCGGCCACGTCGAACTGGTGCGCGCCAAGCCGCCGCAGAACGGACAGCAGCGTCTCATCGAACAGGGCCAGCGCCAGCCGGACGCGCGCAGCTTCGTCGAGCGCGGCCAGGGTCGCGTCCAGGTCAGCGCCGCCGGTGGCGATGGTCAGCGCAGCGTCGTGGTCGCGCAGCCGCCCGAACAGGCGCAGCAGAGCGGCATCCTCGCGCGCGTTGAACGCGCCAATGGCGTTCACGGCTTCGTCATACTGGCGCAGCGCCGCCACGAAGTCCGGGTCCTGGAGTTTGGCGGCGATGACCTGGCCATTCTCTACGCCGAACGACACGGTGAAATCCTCACCACCCAGGTCGGCCAGCGTGGCGATGAAGTCTTCACCGGCGGCGGCGGTCGTGGACTCGC
The DNA here is from genome assembly GCA_027494015.1 of Anaerolineae bacterium. The sequence goes on along the minus strand of JAOSJP010000004.1, from coordinate 134,479 downwards.
CGTCCGCCGCAGTGATGACGATGACCAGCTCCTCGTTCTGCAGGCTGCGCACGGTGCGGATCAGGTCGGCGTCGTCGCGCGAGTCAATGGCAGCGATGGCCGCTTCCGCCGCTTCCAGCGTGTCGAGCGCGGCGTTGACTTGCGCATCGTCGGGCATGGCCAGCAGTTGCACCACTTCGCTGTTGGGCAGGGCGGCCAGGTCTTCGTCCAGGGCCGCGTTCCCGGTGCGCAGCGCCAACCGGTAAGCGCTGGAGTCAACGGCGAGCAGAATCTGCACGAAGTCCGCGTTCTCGAACCTGACGAACAGGTGATAGTCCGCCGCGCGCAGGCGAGTCACCAGATCGGTGAGTGGCTCAGCTTCGAGCGCGGCCAGCGTCTTGTGCGCCGCTTCGAGCGCGTTGACCGTGCGCATCACCTCCCTGTCCAGCAGCTTGAAGGAGAGGGCCAGCACGTGCGCCTCGCCGAGCGCGGTTAGCGCCTCGCCGCCGCCCGCATCCCACAGGAGCACGCGGTTGTCCGCACTGCCGCTCACCAACTGCGCCCCGTCCGCCGACCAGGCCAGCGCAAAAACCCAGTCTGTGTGACCAGCGAGCGTCGCCAGCGCCGTGCCGGTGTCCGGATTCCACACGCGGACGGTGTTATCCAGGCCAGCGCTGGCCAGGCGCGTTCCGTCCGGCGACCAGGCCAGGTCGCGCACTGCCGCCGTGTGCCCTTCGAGCGCGCGCAGCGGCTTGAGGTCTGCGTCGTAGAGCCAGATGCGCGATCCATCGCCCACTGCCAGCGCGCTCCCGTCCGGCGACCAGGCCAGGGCGAGCGCCTCGGCAGCCGGCAGGCGCAGTCGTTCGTGCGGCGACGGAGTGGCGTCGCTTGCAGCAGGCGTGACGGGCTGCGGTGGCCCGGCAGGCGCGGGGTCTTCGCCGCCGCAGGCGCTCAACGCGAGCGCGATCCCGATCAGCAGCGCCAGCCGCACTATCCGAGTCCCCCCATGCCAGGGTGGGCGACGCACTGATTTGTTCATGGCAGCCATTTCCTGTCCCGCATTCGCCAGACTGTTGACTCTGCGCCAATGATAGCACACACTGAGACACAGGCGAGAGATTTGTGGCCCAGCGGATGCCTGCAAAATGTGCCAGGTAGGGGCGCTGCTCTGCTGCGCCCTGGCTTACCTCACCCCCGCTCGGCGCTAAGGCGTGTGATGCACTCTCAACCCCTATCCCCCGGCCTCTTTCCCCGCAAGCAGGGAGAGGGGAGCGGGGTGCTCCGGCACTTGCTCATCAGCCAGTCTGGGAGAAAAGTACGTGGTCAACTGCGTGCAGAACAGTTAAAACCAGGCCATAGTCTCCATGACAGGTGACCGTCACACCCGCGCGGGCAGGCAGTGATCGCATCATGAGATGGAGCGGGCAAAGCAGTCTCAAGCGCGAGAGCACTGCAGAGGATGCTTGCGCAGCGGTCGCTTATTGAGTATAGAGCCTTTGTATACACTGATTGAGGAGGACTACACCTTATGGAACCGGTTGTCACGAGATGTGGGTATCGCTGCGACCTCTGCCTGGCCTACAAACCCAATGTCGCTGCAAATCCCTCTAACCCGCGAAAACTTAGTGAAGGATGGCGTAAGTATTTTGACATCCATCTGGATCCGTCAGAGATCTGCTGCGACGGCTGCATGGCAGACAACCCCCGGCTGATCGATCAAAGCTGCCCGGTGAGACCGTGCGTCATAGAAAGAGGGCTGGACAACTGCTCGCAGTGCGAGGAGTATGTGTGTGACAGGCTTGCCGGTCGCCTGGTCGTGTACGAGGAGGTGCAAGCCAGAGTGGGTGCAGAAATCCCTGAAGGTGACCGCGTCTGTTTCATTCTGGCCTATGAGAACAGGCAGCGACTCGACGCACTGCGGGCACGCCCGGAAGCGAGTTAGGCAGTCAGAACTGCGCACGGCGCCGCCCGCCCAAGCGCTTTGCCCTAAGCCATAGCCGATTAGCCGCGAGGGCACCGACGCACTCTTGACCCACAAACATTCCTTTCGCCTTGTTCGCCGCGCGCTGGCGGCGCTCCTTGCCGGGGCGCTGATCGCCGTGTGCGCGCCGGGGATGCCCAGCGCAGCCATGCCCTGGCCCCAGGGGCCGCTGGGACAGGTGCCCACGCCCATCGCCCAGACTCTCGACAGCGACACGCTCGGCCAACTCGCCGAGATCACCATCCCGCCGCGCGACCGCATTGACCTGGCGCAGCGCCTCCTCGGCGTGACCGAGGTGCCCCAGCCGCCCACCACCCCTCCGCCGGAGCTTGACCTGGGCGCGGTCGTGACGTTCTGGGCCGACAACCTCGACGACGACTATGCCTTTCAGATGGATGCTGAGCTGGTCTACAAGACGGCGCATGTCTACATGTTCGTCGAGGTGGGCCAGCCGGTTGACCTGGCCGCCGTGCAACGCTCCGCCGACGCCTTCGAGCAGGTCATCCGGCCCCGCGTTCACCAGGTCTTCGGCACCGAGTGGATGCCCGGCATTGACGGCGATCCGCATCTATATATCCTGCACGCTTCGCGCCTGGGGCAGTGGGTGGCGGCGTACTACGGCAGCAACAGCGCCTATCCGGCAGCGGCGGTCGCCAATTCCAACGAGCGCGAGATGTTCTACGTCAACCTGGACACGATGGGCGGGGCCATCGGCACGTGGTATTACGAGGGCGTGCTCGCGCACGAGTTCCAGCATATGGTTCACTGGCACGTGGACTCCAACGAGGAAGCCTGGCTGAACGAGGGCCTGTCTGAGCTGGCGACGCTGATCGCCGGCTATGGGCCGGGCGACTTCGCCTGGCCGTTCCTGCAATCGCCGGGCATACAGCTCAACACCTGGCCCGAAGAGAGCGGGCAGCGCGGGCTGCACTACGGCGCCGCCTTCCTCTTCGCCGCCTATTTCTACCAGCGCTATGGCGAGGAAGCCACGACGACCCTCGTCCGCAATCCCGCCAACGGCCTCGCCAGCCTGGGCCAGACGCTGGCTCACCATTGGCGCGACCGACCCGACAACCGGCGCGCCGGTGACGGTTGGTGACCTCTTCGCCGACTGGCTGGCGGCCAACCTGCTCGCCGATCCCGCTCTGTACGACGGGCGCTACGCCTACACCCTGGCCGGTATGGACATGCTGCCGCGAGCGCCCGCCCGCGAGACGCTGCCCGCCGATGGCCTGGCGCGGGAGGCCGCGGCGCCGCAGTGGGGCGCGCACTACCTGCTCGTGCCGGGGGGCAGCGCGCCGCAGCGTTTCCGCCTGACCTTCAGCGGCAGCGAGTCCGTGTCCATTGTGCCCACCGAAGCCCACAGCGGGCGGGCCATGTGGTGGTCGAACCGCGCCGACGACAGCGACTCCCGCCTGACGCGCGCCTTCGATCTCAGCGGTGTCAGCACGGCGACGCTGCGCTTCTGGACGTGGTACCGGATCGAGAATCTGTGGGACTTCGCCTATGTGATGGCCTCCACCGACGGCGGCGCCACCTGGACGCCGCTCAGCACGGGTCGCACGACCACCGACGACCCGCACCACAACGCCTACGGCCCCGCCTACACTGGCGCGAGCGATGGGTGGGTGGAGGAAGTGGTTGATCTGTCGCCCTACGCGGGGCGCGAGATTCTCCTGCGCTTCGAGGTCATCACCGATGACGCGGTGACCCAGCCCGGCATGGTCCTCGACGACATCCGCATCCCGGAGATCGGCTACGCCGATGATGTCGAGAGCGGCGAGGGCGGCTGGGTCAGCGAAGGGTGGCTGCGCACCAATAACCGGCTCCCTCAAGACTTCCTCGTGCTGCTGATCCAGCAGCCAGCGACGGCGGGCGCGAACCCCGTCCGCCGCCTGCTCGGCCCCGGCGATGGGGCCAGCGGCGAATGGGAGTTCGTCGCCGGCGGCGCGGCGGGCGACGCGGTGCTCGTGGTGAGCGGGCTGGCCCCCATCACCACCGAGCCGGCGCGCTACACGGTGACGCTGAGTCCCACCACCGAATGAGCCTCCAACGAGAGTAAACGTCCATACGCCAGTGGCGCGCAGTGGCGCGCCACTCTCTTTGGCGCGCCTGCTGTCCGTCGGGCCTCTTTATGATTTGTTACGTTTTCATATAGGTTTCTCAACGATCCTTTCTATAGAGCGACAGTTAATCTAGAATGAAGACATCGTAGATTGATTAATTATCGCGCCGCGAGGCGTGAAATGAGTTCGAGGCTGTGCTCAACGGGTGGGGACAACTGACACTGGCTGGCCAGGCGAGCCGGGGAGCGCGGCTGGCGCTGATCGCAGCGGTGACGCTGACCGCGCTGGTCGCGTGGCCCCGCGCAGCGGCCCACGCCCAGGACGGTGAGCGCGTCGAGGCGCTGACCTGGAGCGACGCGCCGCTTGCGCCGCGCGCTGCGGGGCCGGCAGGTGCGCTGGCCGACATAACCGGCGTGGACGAAGCGGCCATCGTTGCGACGCGCGAGTACCGGGTGGGCGACCTGGAAGCGTTCATCCCCCTGGGCAGCCGCGACCGCGCGCCGCGCGCCTTTGTGCTGGCCTACCGCAGCCAGCACGCTTACTTCTGGTTCGAGCGCGGCCTGACGCCCGCTGAGGCCGAGCTGGAGCGCGCGGCGCAGCTTTTCGATGAGCGCATCTGGCCGCTCAACGCCCGCATGGTTGGCGATGCGAGCCTGGAGGGAGATGCCCCGCTGCACGTGATCAGCCAGCGCAGCATTGGGCCAGGCATCCTGGGCGCGTTCAACCCCAACGATCTGTGCCCGCGCGCGAGCTGCCCCACCAGCAACGAGCGCGCCATCATCTACCTCAGCCAGGACGCCGCCCCGCTCGGCTCAACCGAGTTCCTGACGACGCTGGCTCACGAGCACCAGCACCTCTTGCAGTTCTACACGGACGGCAATGAGCGCCGCTGGCTCAATGAGGGTCTCTCGCAGCTTGCCGAGCACCTCAACGGTTTCGACCCGCAGGCGATTGGCATCTCCAACGTCAGCCGCTTTCTGGCCGCGCCCGATCACTATCTGAGCGGCTGGCTGTTTAATGACCGCGATGTGGCGCGCAACTACGGCGCGGCCTACCTGTTCCTGGTCTACCTCTACGAGCAGTTCGGGCTGGACTTCATCAACACGGTGGCGACCAGCGAACATGACGGACTGGCCTCGATCCAGGCGGCGCTGGCCGGGCTGGACGGCGCGTCGAACGTGGATGAGGTCTTCGCCGACTGGATACTGGCCAACCTGCTTGACGATCCGTTTGTGGGCGACGGGCGCTACTACTACCGCACGCTCGATCTGCCGCAGGCCATCGCCCCGCAACCGCTGGCTGTGCCGCAGGATGGCGTGCTCTACCGCGACCAGATCAACCAGTATGGCGCTGACTACCTGCTGCTGGAAGGCCCGGCGACGTATCAGATCAGCTTCGACGGGGCGGACGAGACGACTGTGCTGGGCGTACAGCCGCCGTCGGGGGAGTGGATGTGGTGGTCGAACGACCTCAACAGCAGCGCGGTCAACCTCACCGCCGCCTTCGATCTCAGCCACCTGAGCACGGCCACACTGGTCTTCAGCGCCTGGTGGGACATTGAGACGAAGGGGGACTGGTTCCAGGTGTTGGTTTCCGGGGACGGTGGGAGCACGTGGCGAGCCATGCGCGGCCCTTCGGCGGGCGGCCATTCCCAGGTGGCGGGGCCAGCCTACAGCGGGCCGTCCGGGGCGTGGGTTGAGGAGCGCGTAGACCTGAGCGACTTCGCCGGGCGGCAGGTGCTCGTCCGCTTCGAGTACGTGACCGACGGCGGGCGCGCGCTGCGCGGCGTGGCCCTGGACGATCTGGGCATTGTCGAGCTAGGGGAACTCGACGACGTGGAGAACCCCTCATCAGCGTGGACGGCGGACGGCTTCCTGCGCATCCGCGACCGCGTGGCGCAGGGCTGGGCGCTGGCGGTTGTGGTGCGGGCGCCCGGCCAGCCAGCCACCGTCGAGAGGGTGCCGCTGGACGCGCTGAACACCGGGCGCGTCAGCGTGACGGTGCCGGACGGCGCGACGGCGACCCTGGCGGTGGGCGCGATGGCCCCCTTCACGGCGACCCCCGCTCCCTACAAGATCAGCATCGCGCGCGCGCCCTAACGCCGCTGTGCTGGCTTCTGCGCGCCGGTCATCGCAGCAAGCTGCGCCTCCAGCTCCGCCCGACGCTGCGCGGCAGCTTCGTGCCCGGCCTGCAAGGCCCGCTGGTAGCGCCCGCGCAATCCCTCGCGCATGGCGTCGCCGGACTTGGGCGAGAAGAACAGCGCCACCGCCGTGCCAATCGCGCCCCCGCTCAGCACGCCGCCCACAAATGCCAACGCTCGCCGCATGGCGGTTCGCTCCTTGCGCTAGAAGTCGTCAGTGGTCAGTTATCAGTCGTCAGTGATCAGTGGCTGGTTTTCAGTGATGAGACTTCAGGCGGAACCGCTGTGAGCTGTGCGCCCTCTGCCCCGCCCAGTTCCTGCCCCCAACTGACTACTGATCACTGAAAACCAACCACCAATAACCAGCCACCAATAACCGTCTTTTCCCCCGCAATTATACCCACCCTTGACACGCCTCGCCCTCGCGCTTAGAATCTGCAACTGAAAAAGTCTTTCATTTAAGACGCCCTGGCCAAATCCGCCGCACTAAGTTCTGCTTGACGAGGCACCGATGGCAGCCGATTTCGACATGCTGGCCGATCATCTGCGCGAGCGCGGTCATAAGCTGACCCAGCCGCGTCGCGCCATCCTCAAGACGCTGGTGGTGGCCTCCAAGCCGCTCTCGCCCGCCGAGATTCAGGCGCACGGCCAGGCGTTCTGCGCTGACCTGGGGCTGGTCACCGTCTACCGCACGCTGGAGATCATGGCCGACGTAGGCCTCGTGCGCTCGGTGCACGTGGTGGATGGCTGTCATGGCTATGTGCTGGCGACGCCCGGCCACACGCACCACGTAGTCTGCGAGCGGTGCAATGCGGTGGTGGAGATCGTCGGCTGCGAGCTGGGCGGCTTCCTGGAGCGCGTGGCGCAGCGCACCGGCTACACCATCACCGGTCACTGGCTGGAGATTTCGGGCATCTGCGCGGACTGCCAACAGCATGAAGACGGGCCGCGATCTGCATCGGAGAGAGCAAGACAATGACGCCTCGCCGCCTTCTCGCTGCGGTTGCGCTCGGCGCCCTTCTTGCCGTCGTGGGAGCGGGCGCGCTGGTCGGCCCTCCCGTCTCGGCACAGGCTGACCGCCTGCGCGTGGTCGCCAGCTTCAGCATTCTGGCCGACGTGGTGAGCCAGGTGGCCGGGGACGCCGCCGACGTTGAGACGCTGATCCCGCTGGGGGCCAACCCGCACGCCTATGAGCCGTCGGCGCGCGACGTGGTGCGGCTGAGCGAGGCCGACGCTGTCTTCGTGATCGGGCTGAACTTCGAGGAGCGGCTGCTCGATGTCGTGCGCGAGGCGAGCGGGGGCACCGTCTATGAGCTGTGGGGCTGCCTGCCGGTTCGCCCGGTAGTGGCCGGGCTGGACGATCACGGCGAGGAGGCCGATCACGCGGACGAAGCGCCGCCTGCCAGCGATCCCGGCGACGCGCTCGACGCCCTGTGCGCGGAGCACGAGGCAATGGTGCGCGCGGCCTTCGGGCTGGAGGCGCTGACTCTGCCCGGCGCGGTGACGCGCGCGGACGCGGCCTACTTCGACACGCTGGCCGAGGCTGATCCGCACGCCTGGACTGACCCGGTGACCGTCGCCCTGTGGACGCTGATGATCCGCGACATGCTCAGCGCCGCAGACCCGGCCAACGCCGCCGTCTACGCTGCCAACGCCGAAGCGTATCTTGAGCAGTTGGCTGCGCTGCACGCCGAGATCGCCGCGCAGATGGCCGCGCTGCCCGCCGAGCGCCGCTTCATCGTCACCAATCACCAGGCGCTCAATTATTTCGCCGCGCGCTACGGTCTGACGCTGGTCGGCGTGATCATCCCCGGCGGCGGCACGTCGTCCGAGCCGTCGGTGCGCGAGGTGCTGGCCCTGATCGAGACGATCCGAGACTACGGCGTCCCGGCCATCTTCGCCGAGACGACCGTCAGCGAGAGCCTGGCCCGGCAGATCGCCGACGAGTCCGGGGCGGCGCTGGTGCGGCTCTACACCGGCTCGCTGAGCGAGCCGGGCGGCCCGGCGGACACTTATCTGGCGTACATGCGTTTCAACGCCGCGCAGATCGTCGCGGCGCTGCAATAGCAGCCCGTCGTCGAACCGAGACCTGCGAGGACTCTCATGGGCATTCCGCTGCGTTCTCTGGTTTCTGCCAGAAAAAATGGCCCCGACTGCGATGAGTCGGCGCCGGTCATGACCGTGCGCGATCTGGCGTCCGGCTACAACGGCCAGCCGGCCATCCGTGACCTGACCTTCGACGTGTATGCGGGCGAGCGGATCGGCATTGTCGGGCCGAACGGGGCGGGCAAGTCCACCCTGTTCAAGGCGCTGGTCGGGCTGCTGCCGCACCAGGGGGCCATCTCCATCCTGGGCGCGTCGTGCCGCGACAGTCACGGCATGATCGGCTACGTGCCGCAGCACGAGGCGATTGACTGGCGCTTCCCGGCGACGGTGTGGGATGTGGTCATGATGGGCCGCGCGCGGCAGATCGGTTACATTCTGCCGCCGCGCAAGCGTGACCGCGTCGCTGTGCGCGAGGCGCTGGAGCGGGTGGGCATGTGGGCGCTGCGCAAGCGGCAGATCGGCGAGTTGAGCGGCGGGCAGCGGCGGCGCGTGTTCGTGGCACGGGCGCTGGCCCAGCGCGCGCGCGTGCTGCTGCTGGACGAGCCGTTCAGCGGCGTGGACGCGGCGGCGGAGACGGACATCTTCCAGGTGCTCGACGTGCTGCGCGCCGAGGGCGTGGCCGTGCTGCTGGCCACCCATAACCTGGTGCAGGCCGCGACCCATTACGATAAACTGATGCTGCTCAACAGCGGGCGCGTGATCGCCTACGGGTCGCCCGCGCAGATTTACACGCCGGACAACCTGGCAGCGACGTTCGGGGAGCGCATCGCCCTGGTCCGCGAGGGCGACCGCTACCTGATCATCCCCGACCAGCCGTGCCACGATCACAACGACCCGATGCACAGACACTCTCATTCGCACAGGATAGCCTCATGACTCGACCCTTGATCTTGCTCTGCAACGATGACGGCATTGCCTCGCCTGGCCTGGCGGCAGCCGCCGCTGCGCTCGCCCCGCTGGGTGACCTGTTGATTGTCGCCCCCAGCGAACAGCAGTCCGGCATGGGCCGCAGCTTCCCCCAGTTCAACGACGGGCGGCTCTTCCCGACGACGGTGCGCTACGACGGCCAGACCTGGCCCGGCTATGGGGCCAATGCCTCGCCCGCCCAGGCCATTGACCACGCCGTGCTGGAGCTGGCCGACCGGATGCCCGCGCTGGCCGTATCCGGCATCAACTACGGCGAGAATGTCAGCACCAGCATCACCGGCTCCGGCACGGTGGGCGCGGCGCTGGAAGCGGCTGCTTTCGGCATTCCGGCGCTGGCCATCTCGCTGGAGACCGACCCGGCGCTGCACTATTCCCACGACGACTCGGTGGACTTCAGCACGGCCATCGCCTTCACGCGCCTGTTCGCCGAACGCTGGCTGCACGCCGAGCGCCCGCCGGACGTGGACGTGCTGAAGATTGACATCCCCGCCAGCGCCACGCCTGCCACTCCCTGGCGGCTGGCCCGGCTGGAGCGCGCCCAGTATTTCGTGCCACTGCCCCCGCTGCGCCGCCGTCTGGAAGACGAAGGGCGCATCGGCTACATGTTCAACACCAGGGCGATCATGGACGAGCAGTCCGACGCGGCGCTGGTGCGGGCGGGCATCGTCGCCGTGACGCCGCTGACGCTGGACATGACCGCGCGCGTCGCGCTGGAGATCATGGAGCGGCTGCTGGGCAACGGGGAGAGCGCCCGGCCATGATCGGGGCCGCTGCGCTGATGCCCTGGCTGGCCTCGGCCAGCCTGTGGGACGCGCTGCGCCAGGGCTGGGCGACGCTGTTGCTCAACCTGGACAGACTGCTGCTCGCCCCGCTGGAATACCCGCTGCTGGCGCGCAGCATGGAGGCGGCGATCATCGTCGGCATCGTCAGCGGCGTGCTGGGCACGTTTGTCGTCGTGCGCGGCATGGCCTTCTTCGGCGACGCGCTGGCTCACGCCATCCTGCCCGGCGTGGCCTTCGTCTACCAGCGGGCCAACGGCAAGACGGACAACCTGTTCTGGGGTGGGTTGGTGGCGGGGCTGCTCAGCGCGCTGGGTATCGGCTACCTGACTCGTCACGAGAAGATCAAGGAAGACACGGCTATCGGCGTCGTCTTCGCGGCCATGTTCGCCCTGGGCATTGCCATGATCTCGCGCATTGACAACTACGCCGGCGACCTGTCGCACATCCTCTTCGGGCAGATTCTCGGCGTATCGCCCGGCGATCTGCGCCTGATCGTCCTCTTCGCCGCCGTAGTGCTGGGCCTGGTGGCGCTGTTCTACAAGGAGCTGATGATCATCTCTTTCGACCCCACGCTGGCTCAGACGCTGCGCCTGCCAGCCGAGCGGCTGCGCCTGCTGCTGCTGGTGCTGATCGCGCTGACCATCGTCGTCTCGCTGCAAACGGTGGGCATCGCCTTGATGGTGGCCCTGCTGGTCACGCCCGCCGCGACCGCCCACCTGATGAGCAAGCGCCTGCTGCCGATGATGCTTATCGCGGCACTGATCGGCGCGGCGTCGAGCATCATCGGCTTCTACGTGTCCTACCACCAGGACGTAGCGACCGGCCCGGCGATTGTGCTCACAGCGACGGCGCTCTTCATCTTCGTCTTCGCCGAGCAGCAGATCGGCGGGGCCGTCGGGCAGGCATTCCCCCGGCTGCGCCGCCTGGCCCGCTGACATCGCCCGCGAAAACGTGGCCTATGGCATAATAGGCAGCGTGCCGCGCAGGGCAAGCGCAACGCGGCCTTGTACCTTGCGTATAGCATTGCAGAGCGTTTTCGGGCGACCTGCGCCCCGGCTTTCCTGGGCCGGAAAAGGAGCCAGACGATGGACTTTGGACGCGCCCTCAGCTTTCCCTTCGACGACGAAGAATGGCCAGTGAAGGTCATTCTTGGCACGCTGCTGTCGCTCGTGCCGTTCTTTGCCCAGGGCTACCAGGTGCGCGTGGCGCGGGGCGTCGTGCGCGGCGAGAAGCGCCCGCTGCCGTCCGCTGAGCGGCTGGGCGAGGTCTTTGTGGATGGGGTGGTGCTGGCTGTCGCCGCCATCATCTACTTCCTGCCGCTGGTGCTGATCGGCTGTGTGCTCGCGCTGCCCGCCATCCTGACCGATGGCAGCTCGCTGGGCGGGCTGCTGGCCGTCTGCGCAGGCTGCTGCGTGGTGATGGTGGCGCTGCTCTACGCCATCCCGGCGTTGATGCTCACCTACATGGGCATGATCCGCTACGCCGAAACGGGCAACTTCTCGGAATATTTCCGCCTCGGCGCGCTGATCCGCGACACACGCCAGAACGCGGGCACGCTGGTCGTGCTGGTGATGTACGTCTTCTTGTTCGGCTTGCTGGCCGCGGTGGTGGCGCCGTTCGTGGCGGTATTCATTGTCGGCGTGCCGCTGGTCAATTTCTACTATCATGTGGCGACGGGGCACCTGATCGGCCAGGCCGGGCGCATGATCGTGGTGGAGTTCTGAGGGTAAACAGGGGTTGGTTATTGGTTGTTGGTGGTTGGTTGTTGGCCGAACGTTCCCGGACCGGAGCCGCTCTCACCAATAACCAATAACCAACAACCAATAACCAATAACCATCCTTCCACGCGGACACAGTGAGGAGAGGGCCATGAACGACACGGGGCGAATTGTGGCGACGATGATCATCTGGGTCGCCCTGCTGGCCCTGCTGGGCGGGCTGCTGACCACGCCGGTGGGGGCCATCGCCCACGCCAACAGTCCGACCATCCTGGGCATCGTCATTGTGCTGGGCGTGATAGCGATAATCATGACGGCGGTTGTGTGGCATAGCGCGACTACATCACGCCGCGCCGATGCCCGTGCCCTGGGTGGCAAGCGCAAGCGTCTGCAAGGGGATCGCGTCGCCCGCCTGCTGGACGAACTCAGCGATGAGGAAGTCTACGAGTTGGAGGCGCTGCTGCTGCACGAGGCCCGCGCCGAACGCGAGTCCGCCGCGCGCCGGGGCAGCGAGTGACCAGGGCAGCCAGGACAGAGAAGCGCCATGCCGCACATCATTGACGAAGCCGAATCCACACTGCACCAGCGGGGATTCAAGGTCACGCCGCAGCGCACGCTGCTGCTGCAGGTGCTGGCCGCGCAGTCGTCGCACCTGGACGCTGAGGAAATCTACGCGCTGGCCCACGCTCAGGACGCCAGCATCAGCCTGGCAACCGTCTACCGGGCGCTCAACCTGTACACCGAGCTAGGGCTGGTGGATCGCCGCTATGTGGAGCCGGAGCATCGCCGCGAAGTGTACCGCCTGGCCGACGGCCCGGAGCAGCACTACCTGACCTGCCTGCGCTGCGGGAGGCGCGTGCTGATCGCCACCGACCTGCTCAACAGCATGGCCCGCGAGCTGGTGCGCCGCAAGGGAGTCAGCGTGACCAGCGCCTGCGCCTGCTTCACGGGCTACTGCCCCGACTGCACCGCCGCCCTGAAGCGCGAGGGGAGGCTTTAGCGGCGCTCGCTGCAGTGGATTGCGCCCACACAAAACCTACGGAGCACCCCCGCTCAGTTGGTGGGCGATCTCCTTGCGCAGCGAGTCTATGAGCTTGAATTCGCCTGTCGCGCCGTCGCGATAATACCAGTGGGTCCACCCGTTACAGGATGGCGCATTCTTAAGGCGCGCGCTGACCTGGTGAATCGAGCCTGACTGCCCGTTGGCCTGTAGCCGCCCGTCTTCCAGGATGACGGCCCGCTGATGGGTCCGCTCCAGGTATAGCTCCTGCCCTGCTCGGAGGTAACCTCGTTCGAGGAGCATCTTGAAGGGCACGCGCGCCGCATTTTTCCGGGAGGGTGTGTCCAGGAGAGGGTCGGTGGGGCTGAGTGGCCTGACCGCCTCTACACGTTTTCTCGCCGCCTGGAAATAAACTTCGTCACGCTCGATCCCCAGCCAGTGACGATGCAGCAGCCTGGCGACCGCCGCCGTCGTGCCGGTGCCGACGAAGGGGTCGAGAACCAGGTCGCCCGGCAGGCTGCTGGCCAGGATGATGCGCTTGAGCAGCTCCTCCGGCTTCTGGGTCGAATGGAGCTTCCTGCCGGCCTCGTCTCTCAGGCGCTCCTCGCCCGCACAGACATTGATCGGCCAGACGCTGCCAAGTTGCTTGCCCTCGTTGAACTGCTTCATCGCGTGGTGGTTGAAGGTGTAGCGCGCGCCCTGGCTGTGCTGCGCCCAGATCACGAACTCAACGTCGTTCTTCAGGCGCGTGCCGCGAAAGTTGGGCATGGCGTTTGGCTTGTACCAGGTGACGGTGTTCAGAATCCAGAAGCCGAGGTCTTGCAGGATGGCCCCCACGCGGAAGATGTTGTGGTAGGTGCCCGAAATCCAGATCGTCGCCGTCTCTTTCATCACCTCGCGGACGGCCAGCAGCCAGGCGCGGGTGAACGTATCGTAGGCGTCGAACCCGTCGAACTGATCCCAGGCGTCGTCTACGGCGTCCACGCGGGTCAGGTTGGGCCGCCACAGCTCCTGGCGCAATTGCAGGTTGTACGGCGGGTCGGCGAAGACCAGGTCTGCGCTGCGGCGGGGCAGCGCCGGCAGGATGTCCAGCGCGTCGCCGAGCAGGATCGTGTCTACGAAGGAATTGTCGGCCATTGCATCGCTCGCTGCGCCGTCCTGGGCGCGCAGTACAAACCGGACTCAATGGGTGACTCACAACAAAAACATACTATGAGTCATAGCAATTCTAAACCATTTCCGTACAGAAGGGAACTGGTCGCGCGGCGCGGATGCATTTTGCGACGGGGCGAAATGCTTGAACCGCAGAGACGCCGAGGACGCAGAGAAGAACCACAAGACTCTTTGCCTTTCTCTGCGCTCTCTGCGCCTCTGCGGTGCTCTCTTGCCCCCCAACTCCGCCCTCAACAGGCCCCCGGCGCGTGTGGTATAATCGCCGCACAGCAACGACGACGTTTCCAGGCCCCCGGTGGGGCCTTTGTGTGAGGGATTGACTGCATGGCGGACAGGACGCTGCTCGACAAGCTGAGCGGCATCGAGGCGCGCTACGATGAGCTAGAGCGCCTGATCGCCGACCCGGCCAACGTCAGCGATTACGAGAGAGTGACCGAGTACGCCCAGGAGCGGGCCGAGATCGCCGACATCGCGGGCGCGGCGCGCCAGTACCGCGCGGCGCTCGACAACCTGGAACAGGCCGAGGCGCTGCTGCACGACCCGGACATGGCCGACCTGGCCCGCGAGGAAGCCGACCGGCTGACCGAGGAAGTGCCCGCGCTCGAAGACCGGCTGCGGCGGATGCTGCTGCCCAAAGACCCGCGCGACGCCAAGAACGTCATCGTCGAGATTCGCGCCGGGGCGGGCGGCGACGAGGCTGGCATTTTCGCCGCCAACCTGTTCCGCATGTACGCGCGCTACGCCGAAGATCACGGCTGGAAGGTCGAAGTGCTCAGCGCCCACGAGACGGGCGTCGGCGGCTACAAGGAAGTCGTCTTCGAGGTGCGCGGGGCGGGGGCCTTCTCGCGGCTGAAGTACGAGAGCGGCGTGCACCGCGTGCAGCGCGTGCCCGTCACCGAGAGCCAGGGGCGCATCCACACCTCGACGGCCACTGTCGCTGTGCTGGCCGAGATGGACGAAGTGGAAGTCGAGATTGACTCCCGCGACCTGCAAATTGACACCTACCGCTCGGCGGGTGCGGGCGGCCAGAACGTGCAGAAGAACGAGACAGCCATCCGCATCACCCACCTGCCGACCGGCATCGTCGTCGCCTGCCAGGACGAGCGCAGCCAGCTTCAGAACAAGCTGCGGGCGATGGCCGTGCTGCGCGCCAAGCTCTACGACATGGAGCAGGAGCGGCTGCGCGACGAGCAGGACGCCGCGCGGCGCAGCCAGGTCGGCTCCGGCGAGCGCAGCGAGAAGATTCGCACCTACAACTACCCGCAGAACCGCGTGACCGATCACCGCATCAACGTGTCGAGTCACAACCTGCCCGCCGTGCTCGACGGGCGGCTCGACGAGTTCATTGACGAGCTGGCCACGCGCGAAGAAGCCGAGCGGTTGCAGGCCCTCGGCGCGTGAGGGGTTGTTGGTGGTTGGTTTTTGGTTCTTGGTTGCTGGTGAACGGTTGTCAGTGATCGGTGGTCAATGATCAAGGGGCACCCCCACCCCAAACCCCTCCCCCACAAGGAGGGAGGGGCTTAGCGGGCACGCTCTTCTCCCTTCCCCCCTCCCTCGTGGGGGGAAGGGCCGGGGATGGGGGGCAAAGTCAGGCGCACGAGTTCTCAAACGGCCTCTGACTCAAATCTCCCCGACCACTGACCACTGAAAACCGATCACTGATCACCAATAACCAATCACCAATGACCAATAACCAATGACCAATCACCACCAACCAACCACCCCGCTGGCCACCGTCGTCGGGGCGCTGGGCTGGGCGCGCGCCGCGCTGAGCGAGGTCGCCGCCTCGGAGCCGCTCGACGCGCCGCTGCTGCTGGCCCACGTCCTGGGCGGCGAGCGGGCCGCCCTGCTCGCCCACCCGCAGCGCCCGCTGACTCCCGCCCAATCCGCTGCGTTCCGCGCCCTGGTGGAGCGCCGCGCCAACGGTGTTCCCGTCGCCTACCTGACCGGTGAGCGCGCCTTCTTCGACCTGACGCTGATCGTCACACCGGACGTGCTCATCCCCCGCCCGGAGACGGAGCACCTGGTCGAGCGGGCGCTGGCCTGGGCGCGCGGGCGCGAGGGAGCGCTGCGCATCGCCGACGTGGGGACGGGGGGCGGGGCCATCGCCGTGACCCTGGCCCGCCACCTGCCGGCGGCCCGCGTCTGGGCGCTGGATGTGTCGCGGGCGGCGCTCGGCGTGGCCCGCCGCAACGCAGCGCGCTATGATTTGACGGGGCGCGTTCACTGCGTGCAGGCCGACCTGCTGGGGCCGCTGCTGGGCGCGCGCGGCGCGTTCGACCTGATCGCGGCCAACCTGCCCTATGTGCCGGCGGGGGCGCTGGAGGCGCTGCCAGTGACCCGCCACGAGCCGCGCCTGGCTCTCGACGGCGGGCCGGACGGCCTGGCCGTGATCCGGCGGCTGCTGGCCCAGGTGCCGCGCGTCCTGACGGCGGACGGGCTGCTGCTGCTGGAAATTGAGGCGACGCAGGGGGAGCGCGCGGCGGCGCTGGCGGCGGAGGCGCTGCCCGGCGCGCGGGTGACGGTGCACGCCGATTACGCGGGGCACGACCGCGTGGTCAGCGCAGACTGGGGGGACTAGATGGCGCGCATCATCTCACTCGACCACGCGGACACGGCCCTGATCGCGGCGGCGACCGTCGCGCGCGGCGACCTGATCGTGCTGCCGACCGATACCGTCTACGGCGTCGGGGCGCGCCTCGACGAGGCGGCCATCGAGCGGCTGTTCGTCGCCAAGCGCCGCCCGGCGGAGCGCGCGATCCCCGTGCTGCTGGCCGATCTCGACGACGTGCTGCGCGTCGCCCGCGAATTTCCGGCTCCGGCGCGGCGGCTGGCCCAGGCGTTCTGGCCCGGCCCGCTGACGCTGGCCCTGCCCAGGCGCGACGACCTGCCCCCCAACCTCTCGACGCTGCCAACGGTCGGCGTGCGCGTGCCGAACCTGCCCCAGACGCGGGCGATTTTGGCGGCGGCGGGCGGCGCATTGGCCGTGAGCAGCGCCAACCGCTCCGACCAGCCGCCGGCCTGCACCATCCAGGCGGCGATGCGCTACCTGGGCGAGGCCGTCGCGCTGTACGTGGACGGGGGGGCGTGCCTGGGCGGGGTGCCCTCAACGGTCGTCGCCTTCGAGGGTGGCGAGCTGCGCATCGTGCGCCCCGGCCCGCTCAGCGAGGAAGCCCTGCGCGCGGCGTTGGGGTGAGGGGCGGTCAGCAGTCAGCAGTCAGCCTTCAGCGAAAGACAGGGGCGGGCGAGACAGACTCGTCCCCGCGCCGCGCTGACCGTTGACAATCCCCGCCGTCATCACGTATACTTCTCGCTGGTATCGTCCGCGCACGAGTCTGGTGGAAAGGAGGCCGCCCGGTGAACGCAGCACTTGCCAATGCATACAATTCGACTTCCGAGCGTGCCGCCAGTCTCGGCGCCGGGCGCAATCGCTGAGCGCGCTTCGCCGTCGGGCGGGCCTGTGAGACCAATCGCCGTGGGAGTCGAAGAGACGCACCACGGCGTTTTTGTTTGGCAAGTTGGTGGCGAGTCCGGGGCCGTCAGCGGCAAACACCCCGCCACTCACCACCAACAACCAATAACCAACCACCAATAACCTGTACAGATTGGAACACGCGATGAACGAGAAATCGGCGCAAATTCTTGAGCTGCCGAAGATTCTGGAGCGGCTGGCGCGCCATACGGCTTTCTCGGCCAGCCGCGAGCTGGCCCTGGCCCTGTCGCCGACGCCCTACCTGGACGAAGCGCAGGAGCGCCTGCAGGAGACGAGCGAAGCCCGCCTGCTGCTGGCCAGCCACGACCACATCACCGTCGGCGGGGCGCGCGACGTGCGGCCCGATGCCCTGGCCGCCGAGCGCGGCGTGCTGCTGGAGCCGCAAACCCTGCTCGACATCCGCGCCACGCTGCGCCAGGCGACCACCCTGCACCGCTTCATCGGGCGGCTGGGGAGCCAGTTCCCGCGCCTGGCGGACATCGCCGGGCGGCTGGAGGAATGCACCGCGCTGCAGCACGAGATCGCGCGCGTGCTCGACGAGACGGGCGAAATCCTGGACTCGGCCAGCCCCAAGCTGGCCACCGTGCGCCGCGAGATGCGCGTCGCCTTCGACCGGTTGCAGGACAAGCTGCACAACATCATCAACAACACCAACAACGCGACCTACTTGCAGGAGAAGCTGATCACGCAGCGGCACGGGCGCTACGTCATCCCGCTCAAGGCCGAGTTCAAGGGGCGCATCCCCGGCATCGTCCACGACCAGAGCAGCAGCGGCGCGACGCTGTTCATCGAGCCGCTCTCCACCGTCGAGCTGAACAACACCTGGCGCGAGCTTCAGCTTGAGGAGGAGAACGAGATTCGCCGCATCCTGCGCGAGCTGAGCGACCTGGTGGGCCACGAAGCCCGTTACATCGTGCGCACCGTCGAGACGCTGGCCCTGCTCGACCTGGCCTTCGCCAAAGCCAAGTACGCTGAGGCCATCGAGGCGGCAGCGCCGGAGCTGGTCGGCTTCCGCGACGCGCCGCACCCGCACCCCGGCACCACGATCCACCTGCTGCGCGCGCGCCACCCGCTGCTGGACCCGAAAACAGTTGTCGCCATTGACCTGGAGATGGACGAGCAGACCTACGTGCTGGTCATCACCGGGCCGAACACCGGCGGCAAGACCGTCGCCCTCAAGACGGTCGGGCTGCTGGCGCTGATGGCCCAGTGCGGGCTGCACCTGCCCATTGCGCCGGGTTCGCGCCTCACCGTCTTCCAGGACATCTTCGCCGACATCGGCGACGAGCAGAGCATCGAGCAGTCGCTCTCGACCTTCTCCTCGCACATGACAAACATCATCGGCATCCTGGACGAGGCCGACCACGAGTCGCTGGTCATCCTCGATGAGCTAGGCGCGGGCACCGATCCCGCTGAGGGGGCGGCGCTGGCCCGCGCGCTGCTCAATGACCTGGTGGGGCGCGGCATCACCACGCTGGTGACGACGCATCACCCAGAGCTGAAAATCTACAGCCACGAGACGCCGGGCGTGCAGAACGCCAGCGTCGAGTTCAACCTGAAGACGCTCGCCCCCACCTACCGCCTGGTCGTCGGGCTGCCGGGCCGCTCCAACGCGCTGGCCATCGCCGAGCGGCTGGGGCTGCCCCGCCGCATCACCGAGGGCGCGCGCGGCCTGCTGACCGAGGACGATCTGCTCGCCGACGACCTGCTCGACGAGCTGCACAAAAAGCGCGAAGAGACGCGCCGCGCCGCCGAAGCCAGCGTCAAGTCGTTTACCGCCGTCGAAGAGTTGCGCGCCGAGCTGCGTGGCCGCCTGGAATCCATCGAGGACGAGCGCCGCGCGGTGCTGGCCCAGGCGCGCGAAGACGCACAGGAGGAGCTAGAGGCGCTGCGCGCCGAGATGCGCCGGCTGCGCAAACGGCTGAGCGCCGCCGCCCAGCCGCTCGACGTGATCCGCCAGGTGGAGGGCGAGGTCAAGGGGCTGGAGAGCGACATGGCCTTCGTGCCGGGGCCGGTCGAGAGCCTGCGCGGCGACGAGGAGCCGCCGCGCTTCCGCCTGGGCGACCTGGTGTGGGTCGGCTCGATCAACGCCGAGGGGCAGATCACCGAGATCGGCGAGGACGAGGCCGAGGTGATGGTCGGGCGGCTGCGGCTGCGGGCCAGGCTGGACGATCTGTCTGCTCGCTCGCAGACCGAGAGCAAGCGCGACAAGAAGAAGCGTACCGTGTCGCGCGTGCGCGGGGCCAGCGCGTCAACGGCGGAGGTCAGCACCAAAGTCGCCTCGCCCGGCCTGGAGCTCGACCTGCGCGGCCAGCGCATCGAGGACGCTGTCCCGGCGCTGGAAGACTACCTGGACGCGGCGTACATGGCCGGGCTGCCCTTCGTGCGCATCATTCACGGCAAGGGCACCGGCGCGCTGCGCGTGGCCATCCGCGACCGGCTGCACGGGCACCCGCTGGTGGGGCGCTACCAGACCGGCCAGCCCAAAGAGGGCGGCGACGGCGTGACCGTCGTCAGCCTGGTGCCGCAGGGGTAAGGGTGCCACATGTAGGGGAGGGTTTGCAAACCCTCCCCTACAAACCTCACCCCCGCTCGGCGCTGGCGCGCCTCGCCGCCCCCTCTCCGTTGACGGAGAGGGGGAAAGGCCGAGCGTAGTGAGGCCAGGGGGTGAGGTAAAGCGGCGCGCGGGGGCGTGCAAAACCTGTCAGGGAGGGGCGCTGCTCTGCTGCGCCCTGGTTGACCTCACCCCCGCTCGGCGCTGGCGCGCCTCGCCGCCCCCTCTCCGTCAACGGAGAGGGGGCAAGCCGAGCGCGGCGAGGCTGGGGGTGAGGTAAAGCGGCGCGCGAGTGCGCGCAAAACCTGTCAGGTAGGGGCGCAGCATGCACCCGCTTACCGGGTGTGCTGCGCCGGCCGCGCTCGGGCTGGCGCCCTCTCCGTCCGGAGGGGGCGACGACAGCCTGAACTGAGGTCAAGCCCGTCTCGCAAAACCGTCGGGAGGGCCTGCCGGGCCGGGACTCACCCCGCTCGGCGCTGGCGCGTCGCCGCCCCTCGTACGGAGGGGGAGGCCGACGTAGTGAGGCCGGTGCGCTGGGGCCCTGTCGGGAGGCCCCGCTGACCCCACCCCCGTGGCTGGTCCGCGCGCCTTTGGTGTAACCCTACAGCGGGTAACACTCTGCTGCGCCCTGGTTGACCTCACCCCCGCTCGGCGCTGGCGCGCCTCGCCGCCCCCTCTCCGTTGACGGAGAGGGGGCAAGCCGAGCGCGGCGAGGCTGGGGGTGAGGTCAGTGCCCTCGCCAGACTTCCGAAGTTTTCGAAAACTTCGGAAGTCTCTTTATCTTCCGCACCCCGCACAAACGCTGCCCTCGCCGGAAATGGTTTGCGCGTTATAATGGCCGGGTAGTCCCTGGTCGCCGGGCGCGGAGTCATCTCGCCGGCGACAGGGCGGCGGTGAGTTCAGGAGGAGGTCATGCGTATTCTTATTCTGGGCGGTGATGGCTACCTGGGCTGGGCCACCGCCATGTACTTCAGCCAGCGCGGGCACACCGTCGGCGTGGTGGATAATTTTCTGCGCCGCCAGATGCACGCCGAACGCGGCACCGACAGCCTGACACCGATCCACTCGCTGCACGCCCGCGTGGACGCCTGGCGCGAGGTGACCGGGCGGGCCATCGAGATGTTCGTCGGCGACATCCAGGACTGGTTCTTCATCAGCAAAGTGATCGCCGACTTCAAGCCGGAGGTCATCGTCCACTACGGCGAGATTCCCAGCGCGCCCTACTCCATGATTGACGTGCATCATGCCGTGCGCGTCCACGAGAACAATGTCAACGGCACGCTCAACGTGCTGTGGGCCATGCACCAGTTCGCGCCGGACTCGCACCTGATCAAACTGGGCACGATGGGCGAGTACGGCACGCCGAACATTGACATCCCCGAAGGCTACTTCGAGGTCGAGTATCGCGGGCGCAAAGACGTGCTGCCCTTCCCCAAGCAGGCCGGCTCGTTCTATCACCTGACCAAAGTGCACGACAGCCACAACATCATGTTCGCCTGCAAAATCTGGGGCCTGCGCGCCACCGATCTCAACCAGGGCGTGGTCTACGGCATCGAGACGGAGGAGTCCAATCTCGATGACCGCCTGCTGACCCGCTTCGACTACGACGAGTCATTTGGGACGGCGCTCAACCGTTTCTGCGTGCAGGCGGTGGCCGGCATCCCGCTGACGCTCTACGGCAAGGGCCAGCAGACGCGCGGCTACCTCAACATCCTCGACACGCTGCAATGCGTCGAGCTGACCGCGCTCCACCCGCCGCAGCCGGGGCGATTGCGCGTCTTCAACCAGTGGGTGGAGCACTTCTCGGTGCTCGACCTGGCGCTGCACGTGCGCAAGGCGGCGCGCCAGGTGGGCCTGGATGTCAAGATCGCCCACTACATCAACCCGCGCGTCGAGGCCGAGGAGCACTACTACAACCCGGATCACAACGAGCTTTACAGCCTGGGCCTCAAGCCGCACCTGCTCGACGATACGCTGGTGGAACAGGTGATCAAGCGCATCATCCAGTACAAAGACCGCATCATCCAGCACTCGATCATCCCGCGCATCTACTGGCAGCGCGGCGGCACCGAGGACTACGTGGAGATCGTGGAGTACGAGGACAACGACACCCTCAGCCCGGCAGCGCCAGAGGCTGAAGCCCGGCACGCCGGTTCCGGGTGATGGGTCGTTCGCTGCGGGGGATGGTGGCTTCGAGCGTGTTATGCACTTTTCAACCTGTATTCCCCGGCCCCTTTCCCCGCAAGTAGGGAAAGGAGAGAAACCTGCCCATCCTCGTTGGCGAGGAGGGATCACAGGGTGTGGGGTCAGGGTGCTAGCCATGCGCCGTGCCCTGCACGCTGCGCCGGGCGTGCGGGGCATAACAGCCTCGAGGGGATGAGGCGGCTTAGCTCAGTGTCTATGTATTGTAAGCTCATTCGTCCAATAGCTTCTTCGCAATTGCATACAACTCGGCCTCAAGGGCCGTCCTCTGCTTCTGCCGCCTGAACAAGCTCAGGCGGCTGTTTCTTAGCTGTCGAATTCGCTCGCGTGACAAAGAAAAGTCATTGGCGATTGATTGCAGAGTTTCTGTGTTTCCGTCTAAGAGACCAAAACAGCGAAGCATGATTAGATGCCGTCTTTTACCATCGTGACCATGAGTACAGTTCCGGATATACACCGACAACTGAGCGATAAACTCGTCCACATGCTGTCTCTTAATTCGCTCAAGGTCATGCTCTGGCAGACCCGATCGTATCAGCAGATCGCTGATGAGTGTCTCCTCCTGGTATATTGCCCTGAGCCAATCATTGATGCGTTCCAGCATTTTCCTGATTTCAGGACTTGCAGAGGTCACGTGTCTCTCTTCTCTCCCATGACGCGGGTCTGCGTTGGCCCAGGTGTGAAATAGCTATCTCCCCCTCACTCCAGCGGCGCAAGCGTCCCGTCGTCGGCGATCTGCTGCACGCGCAGTTCGGCCTTGTCCAGCAGATCGCCGCACAGCCGGGCCAGCGCCTGCCCCCGCTCGTAGAGCGCCACCGAGTCCTCCAACGACAACTCGCCGGATTCCAGGCGCGCCACGATCTCCTCTAGCTGCGCATACGCCTGCTCAAACGTCAAGGTGCTCAGGTCATCGTCCTGGTTCATGAGAGTGCCTCACTCTGGCGGGGTGTAGTCCCACAGGGTCGCGCAAGTCCACCGGTTCTGTTCGGCGGCGCCAATCCAGCGGTCGAATTCGTCACCGAGCTTGTGCCCGCGCGCGCCCGCGAAGTCGCGCGCCGCGCCCGTCTCGTCGCCCAGGGCGCGCCGCATCTGGCCGCGCAGCACGTAGGCCAGCGCGTAACCCTTGTTGAAGCGGATCGCCTGGGAGAACGCGGCTTCCGCGTCCTCGTGGTGATCCAGGCTGCAATGCGCCAGCCCATAGACCAGGAACAGGTCGGACAGCACCGCGTCCTGATCCGGCGCGGGGGCGCTCAGCACTTCGGGGGGGATCAGGGCGATGGCCGTGCCCAGGTCGTCCACCACACGATTGTGCTGTCCCAGCACCAGGTTGGTCACCGCCGCAAAGTACGCCCCTGTGATCTGGCTCTGCGCCCGGCTGCCATACAGCGTCGCGTAGGCACGGTTGGTCAGTTCCGGGTCGGGAAACTGCTCCAGGATGGTGCGCGCCAGGCCTTGCGCGTCGGCCAGGTGCCCTTCGCGCAGCGCGATCAGCAGCGCGGCAACGTAGGGCAGGTTGGCTTCTGGGCCGAGGGCGATGGCCTGTTCCAGGTCATTCACTGCATAGTAGGCGTCGCCGTAGCGCAGCATGGCGCGCGTAAAATAGGCGTACCAGTCGTCCGGGCGCAGGGCGATGACCTGGCTGTACTGAGCGACAATGGCCGTGTCCGATGCCGCTTCGTCGAAGCTCAAATAGACGGGCATGGCCCACCCGACGGGTGCAAGCCGCGCTGCTGTGCCGAGGTCGGCGGCGGCCCGATCGAGCGCGCCATTGCGAAGGTGAGCGATGCTGCGAAAGGCGTACAGCAGCGGGTTGCCCGAATCGAGGGCCAGAGCCAGGCCGAACTCGCCAATCGCCAGCTTGATATTGCTGCTGAAGGAATCCAGCGCCCGGTGCAGATGGGCGGCAACATCCGCCCCAACGACCGACGCCCCCACAACGTGCAGGGAGTCGAGGATGGTCAGGTTGAGCACGAACTCGAACAGATCGCCGTCGGCCAGGCTCAACAGGCTGGTGATGCCGATGATGGGCCGGGCGATGGACTCGCTGCGCTCATTGGTCAGGCGCACGCGCACGCTGCCCGTTTTCTCCAGCAGATCGCGCGAAAAGCGGTTGTAGGGGAACTCGCGCGTCGTGCCCACCTGGATATTCAGCTCGATCAGGTCAGGGTTGTAGTTGCCCCAGACGACCACGGTCGCCCCGACGGCTTCGGCCACGATGCGCGCTTCTTCCGCCGAGGTGATCACGACGGGCAGTTGGCGCACGGCAATGCGCGAGTAGGGCGCGCCGCCCGCCAGCGTTCGCTCCAGGTCGTCGGCGATGAAGCGGTTGACATCGCGCAGGGGCACCTTCTCCAGCGCCTCCGGGCGGGCGAGCAGCACCATATACTCGCCCTCATTCACCGGCGCGACATCGCGCAAGGCAAGCGTCAGCAGCGGGCCAAGCTGCGTGCTGTCGGGCACAGGTGTCGCATCGCCAGCGCCCTGCGCCATCCCCGCCGCTGAGAGCGAGTTCTCTGGCGTGAAGAACGTCGCGCAGCCCACCTCCCCGGCCTGGATCGCCTCCGCATACGGCTCGAACGTCTCGCTCAGGGCGCTGGCGGCGATCTCTCGCAGGTCCCGGTTCGCTCCTTCGGCGTCGCCGCGCCGCAGGCGGGCATCGGCGCGCAGCAGGCGCACGAGCAGAAAGTCGGGTTCGTAGGCCAGCGCCGCCGAAAAGTCTGCTTCGGCGGCGGCGTAGTCCCCCAGCGAGCACTGTGATACGCCCTGCACCATGTACAGATCGGTGAAATAGGGGAAGACTTCCAACCCGGCGGATGTCTCCGCAATGGCCAGGTCGTGGCGACCCAACATCTGGTTGGCCACTGCCGACAGGATGACCGCATACGGGTCCGCTGACTGGTTCCCGAAGGTTGCCACGACCAACCGCTCCATGAAGCCCGGATTGGGGTACTGGGTCAAGACGATCTGGATGTCGCGGAAGGCATCGTCCAGGCGGCTTTCGTGCAGAGCCAGCAGCGCGCGGAACACGTAGGGAAAATTGGCCGCAGGCCGCAGGACGATGGCTGCGTCGAGATCGGCGCGGGCCAGATCGCGCGCGCCCGCTTCCTGGCTGCCATACACGTAGTAGATCGCGCCGCGATAGAAGCGCGGGAACCAGTCATCGGGCCGCGCGGCGATGACTTCATCGAAGACCTGCAGCACAGACTCGTTGTGCGTGGCGTGGGCCAGCAGCATGAGTGGCATCGCCCACCCCGACGGGCCGAGCCGCTGCGCGGTGAGCACGTCGGCGCGCGACTCCTCCCATTGCCCCTGAGTCTGCTTGAGAATCGCCAGATAGGTGTAAAGCAGAGGGTTGCCAGCATCGAGCGCCAGCGCCGCGTCCAGCGCCTCGCCGACTTCGCGCGGGTCGTCGGCGAGCATGGCGCGGTGAAGCTGAGCCGCCACGCCGCTGCCAGTGATCTCCGCTGGCTCCACCGCGATCGCGTCCAGAATAGCGCCACTGCGCATGGTCTCGAAGGCGTTTCCGTCGGCGTTGTGCAGGATGTTGAGGGCTGTGAGCACGAACGGGGCCAGCGATTTGCGCCGCGCGTCGGCCAGGTGCAGGCGCACATTGGCCGTGCGCTCCAGCGTGTCGCGCGGGAGCTGGTTGTAGCGGAAAGCATTGAGCACGCCAATCTGAACATTCGCTTCGATCAGATCGGGCGTGTAATTGCCCCAGACGATGATCGTCGCTCCGTAATACCTGGCGACAGCCTGCGCCTGTTCGCTGGAAGTGATCACGCTCCCATACACGCGCACGGCGACATTGGAAAAGGGCACCGACTTTTCCAGCGTCTCCGCCAGATGATCGGCGATCAGCCGGGTCACATCCACCTGACGCCCGGCGGCGACCTGCCCGATGCCCGACAAGTCTTCGAAGCGAGCGACCAACACCTGGTACTGATCCGGCGCAACCGGCGCGATCTCCGGCCACAGCGCGGTTCCCGGCTCGCCAGTGGCCTCTGCCCCGGTCACGACGGCGGGTGGCGCTTCGTCCGTTGGGGCGGTCAGGCGCTCGTCCGTGCGCGGGCGCGTGCCGCCGCTGAGGATGGCCGCCACCAGCACGGCGGAGCAGCCCAGGGCCACCGCTATGACCATCAGCGCGATCCACTTCCATTTGGCGCTCGCTGCGCCGTACTCGCCGGTCACTGGCGTGACGCCGGGCACGAGCATCGGCGCTTCGCCGTCCGGCGTGTCCAGCGGCGGATAGAGGGTGAGACCGTGCGTCTGCTGCGCGTTGCCCCGCGCCATCGCCGGGACTTCGGAGGCGGGCAGCTCGTCGGAGGGCGTGGCGAAGCGCGATTCTCCTTCAGCGAGGTTCTGCGCGTTGAGCACCAGGTCGCGCAGCGGCGTGTCCAGGCTGCGGATGATCGCTTCCAGCTCGGCGCCGACCAGGCGCACGCTGCTGATGCGCCGCGCGCGATCCTTCTCCAACATGCGCGCGACCAGGCTGACCAGCGCGGGCGGCAAGCCGGGGCGCAGCCGGTCAATATCGGGCGCGGGCCTGGTCAGGATGGCGGTGAGAATGGCGGCAATGCTGTCTCCCTGAAAGGGCACGCGCCCGGTGAGCGCCTCGAAGAGCATCACCCCGAACGACCAGATGTCGGCCCGCTCGTCGAGGTCCAGGCCGTTGCACGCCTCCGGGCTGAGGTAGGCGTAGGTGCCGATCACCGAGCCGGTCTGGGTCAGGCGGGTGCGGTCGCCCAGGTGAGCCACGCCGAAATCGGTCAGGCGCGGCGTGCCATCTTCGGCCAGCAGCACGTTGTCCGGCTTGATGTCGCGGTGGATGATGTGCATGCGGTGCGCGCGGGCCAGGGCATCGGCCAGGTCGAGCGCGATGTTGAGCACGCCCTCCAGCGGCAGGCGACCCTGCGAGTCCATCAGGTGGCGCAGCGATCCGCCGCCGATGTATTCCATGATCAGGTAGTGGCGGCCTTCTTCGGTCACCATTGCCCGCATGGTGATGATGTTGGGGTGGTTGAGCTGGCGCAGCGCCTCGCCTTCGCGGGTGAAGCGGTCGAGGATGTCCGGATTCTCCTCCAGGACGGATTGGTGTAGGCGCTTGATGGCGACTGCCTCGCCTGTGTGGGTATCGGTGCCCTTGAAGACATCGCCCATGCCGCCGCGCCCGATCAACTCGCCCAACCGGTAGCGTCCGGCGATCAGCGCGCGCTCTTCGCTCATCAATGCCCCTCGATCCTCACGGGCCTGGCTAGGCCCCGAACAGGCGACGGCGAACGGTGGCGGTAAGCTGCCCATCGTGCAGGGTGATGGTGATGGGCATATCCTCGGCGGCGTGCTGCACGCTGGTCACGCGCGCCCCGTCCTCCGCCCGCGTGACGATGGCGTAACCACGCTGCAGCAGCCGCAGCGGACTGGCGCTGTCCAACGCGCGGGCCTGCGCTGCCAGCCGCTCGCGCCGCCGCTCCAGGTCGAGCCGCAGGCGCGCCCCCGCCCGCCCCAGCAGATCGTCCACGCGCTGGCGGGCGCTGCGCACCTGTACGGCGGGCGACAGCCGTTCCAGCAGGCGCGCCTGCCCGCTCAGCGCCGCGCGACGGTCGGCCAGGGCCGCCGCCATCCGCCCCGTCAGCCGCCCGGACCACGTCTCGGCCATGGCGCGCATGGCGGGGCCGTCCGGGGCAATGATTTCGGCGGCGGCGGAAGGCGTGGGGGCGCGCACGTCGGCGGCGAAATCCACCAGGGTGAAGTCAATCTCGTGGCCCACGCCGGTGACAACCGGGATGCGCGAGGCGACCACCGCGCGGACGACCTCTTCATCGTTGAAGCACCACAGGTCTTCCAGGCTGCCCCCGCCGCGCGCCAGCAGGATCACGTCGGCGGCGCTGTGCTCGTTGAGGCGGCGCAGCGCGGCGATGATCTGCGGCGGCGCTTCTTTGCCCTGCACCAGCGTCGGGCTGAGGATGATCTCGGCCAGCGGGTAGCGCCGGCCCAGCACGTTGAGAATATCCTGGAAGGCAGCGGTTGTGGGCGAGGTGACGACGCCGATGCGGCGCGGAAAGGGCGGGAGTGGGCGCTTGCGCGCCGGGTCGAAGAGTCCCTCGGCGTCCAGCCGGGCCTTGAGCAGCTCGAACTGGCGGTTGAGGTCGCCTGCCCCGGCGATCTGCAGGGCGTCGCACTGAAGCTGGTACTGGCCGCGCGCTTCGTAGACGGTCACGCTGCCGTGCGCGATCACGGCGTCGCCGTGCTGCGGGTCGAAGGTCAGCCGCGCCGCCTGAGCGCGCCACATCACGCAGCGCAGCTCGCTGCGCTCATCTTTGAGCGTGAAATAGAGATGCCCCGACGACGCCCGCGTGAAATTGCTGATCTCCCCCTCCACCCACACATCGTACAGGCGAGGGTCCTGATCGAACAGGTCGCGGATGTAGCTGGTGAGCTGCCAGATGGTATAGGGTTGAGTCATCATGCCTGGCCGCAACCCCCTTCCGTCGCGGTGAATTGTACATCACACCGCGCGGCAAAGCTATGCACCCCCGCCGCCCAGGGGCCACGAACAAGTTGTCAGGCAATCGCCAGAACGCCCCTATCCCCTTGGCCCCTTCTCCCAGCAAAGCCAGGGGAGGAAGGGAGAACCCCTGCCAGACCATCCCCCTCTAGCTCTGCTGGAGGGGGGACTGAGGGGGGAGGCCTTCAGCAAGCATTCCTGAACTTCCCCTGGCAACAGGTTGTTCGTGCACCCCCGCCGCCCATTCTGTGCTAGAATTACCGCCGGTACGTGTACAATTACCCCCTTTCAGCAAATGAAAGTGGAGGGAAGTCCATGATAGACCAGGCTGCCCACGAACAACTGGCCCGCCGCCTGAGCGCCATGAAACTCAAAGATGTGCGCAAGGAAATCCGCGCCCTGGACCCGGATGCGATCCTCAAGTATTACCGCAACGCGATGTGGGACGAATATCATACGCTGTGGGTGCTGCCCAACGCCGGGCTGAGCGTCACCATCGTCGAGCGAGCCACTGTCTCCGACACCAACAAGGAGATCGGCGGCGGCCCGCGCGGGATGAAAGCGAAGAAGGTCGAATACGTCTACAGCGAGACGCGCGTCGAGCCGCTGCTGCGCCCGGCGTACAGGCGCGGCGAGATGGGGCCGGCTCCGTCCGCCGCCGCCGTCAGGCGAGGCGACGGCACGGGGGCATGAAGCAAGCGGCGGACAACGGCCAGCAGAGCGCGGGAACCGTGACCAGCGGGGGCGCGGAGGAAGCCGCATGACTCGCCGCGCAGAGGGGGCGGCGCTGGCCGTCATCCTGGCCGTGTATCTGGCCCTGGCCGGGCTGTACGCGGCCCGCACGCCCGACTGGCAGGCCCCCGACGAGCCAGCGCACTACAACTACGTGCGCCAGATCGCCGACGAGGGTCGGCTGCCGGTCATTGCGCCGGGCGACTGGCAGCAGGAATACCAGGAGCAACTGAAAGACAGCGGCTTCGCCCCGGCCCTCCTCGACCGGCTGGATACCATCCAGTACGAAGATCATCAGCCCCCGCTCTACTACCTGTTGCAAACGCCCGTCTACGCGCTGTCCGGCGGCGACCTGCTCGCGCTGCGCCTGATGTCGGCGCTGCTCGGCGCGGGCGCGGTGATCGGGGCCTGGGCGGTCATCCGCGCGGCGCTGCCGGGCCGAACGAGCCTGGCCCTGGCCGGGGCGGGCTTCGTCGCCTTCCTGCCGCAACGGTTGAGCATCGCCGCCAGCGTCAACAACGACGCGCTGGCCGATCTCGTCGTCGCGCTGACGCTGTGGGCGGCGGTCGTCTACCTGCGCGGAGCGCCGCGCGCCCGTCCGCTGGCGCTCGGCGTCCTGGTCGGAATCGCCCTGATCACCAAGACGACGGTCTATTTCCTGGCGGGCATCGTCGCCCTGGCTGTGCTGCTGCGCTGGCGGCGCGAGCGCTGGCCGCCCCGCACCGCTGCCGCGCACCTGGCGGCGGCGATCCTGCCCGCGCTGCTGATCGGTGGCGTATGGTGGGCGCGCAACCTGGACACCTACGGCGGGACGGACTTCACCGGGCTGGCCCGCCACGACGAGGTGACGGTGGGCCAGGTGCGCACGGGCGAGTACATCGAAGGTGTGCTCGGCGGGGACGAGCGGCAGTACCTGGAAAACATGCTCCGCACGACCTTTCACAGCTTCTGGGGGCAGTTCGGCTGGATGGCCGTGCCGCTGCCCGGCACCGCGTATCGCGCCCTGTGGCTGATCACGCTGGGGCTGCTGGCGGGCGCGGCGATCTACGCCTGGCGCGAGCGCTTCCCGTGCGCCCTGGACGGGCCGGCGCGCGACGCGCTGATCGTCTTTGCCGCCGTGATCGTCCTGGTGATCGCCGCCTTCCTGCTCTACAACCGCGAGTTCGTGCAGTTCCAGGGCCGCTACCTCTACCCGGCGCTGATCCCGCTGGCGCTGGGCGTCGCGGCGGGGCTGCGCGGCTGGGCGGGGCTGGTTTTCGGGCGGCGCGCGCCCGCCGACTGGCTGCCGCTGGCGGCGATCGCGGCGCTGGCCCTGTTCGCCCTGTACGCGCTGGAGATGTATTTGGTGCCTAATCTGTGAGAGGAGCACTCAGCTTTCAGCCGTCAGCCGCTTGTGCTGGCGAGCGGTCTCCCTTCTCGCGGACTGCTCACCGCTGAAAGCCGCTTGCGAGGTATGACCATGCCCGACGTCCCGCTTCTCAGCTTTTGCAACGAATGATCACGAGAGATCAATCTGTGTAGAAGTGGGCACGCAACTCGTCTTCGGAAATACAGAGGGCGACTTGCCGCAGGATAGCGCGCAGCGTGCCGGTTGGAAGCGGCTTGCTGCCATGCATAGGCACGGTCGTGTAACATGTCTGATCGTCCAACGTCAGTTTGAGGCGGTGGTGGCTGCCTTTCGCGCGCGTCTCAATGAAGCCAAACGATTCAAGGGTAGCGATCACTTCCGGGCCGGAGAGCCTACGCAGTTTGGGCATTCTGCGGCATTTCCATCGTGATCACGATGCGCGGCCCAGGCGCAATGTTCAATGCAGCAGCATCTTCCAGGCACAGGCCAAGCGCCTCGCGCAGGTTATTGAGCAGCATCTCGAACGTCTTACCGTCGGTCACCAGCCCTAGTTCGTCGTTGGTGGCGACATACACGGTGCCATAGTCGTCGTCTTGAGTCACTTCGACTCTGATTTCCACGGTGTCGCGCGCTGTGCTCATCGCAGTTCCTCGCTCATTGCCACCGACTTGCCCCTATTATACGCGACGGTCACGGTCTCTGCTGCGGTTGATTCGCCGTCCTGCGTTCGCAACCAGCGCAACGGTGCAGTATGCGCGTCGCGGCAAAGGGCGGCTGAGATCGCCTAGCCCCCGCGCAGCCAGCGGTTGAAGAAATCAATCGTGCGCTGCACGAACAGCCGGTCGCCCTCGCCGGTGAAGGTGTGCGGCTGACCCTCGTAAGCGAAGCACTCGACAGATTTGCCCAGCGCGTTGAGCCGCTGGCACAGATCCGCCGCCCACTCCAGCGGCACCTGATCGTCCGCCGTGCCGTGATGGATGCTCACCGCCGTCTGGATGCGCTCCAGGTACTCAATCGGCGAGATGCGCTGGATCACCTCGTCAGGCGCGCGCATCTCGGCTCGCCCGCGCGTCCCGCCCGACCATTCCTGAATCTTGGCGTAGTTCCACGCTTCATTCCCGCTCATCGCCCCGTAGAGCACGGCGGCGCGCACGTCCGCGCTGACGGTGATCGTCCGCAGCGAGATGCCCCCGCCCATGCTGTGCCCCCACAGGCCGATGGCGTCCGGGTCGGCGGGGGCCAGCGCGCCGGGCAGCCCGCCCGTCTGGCGCACCAACCCCACCAGGTGCAGAACATCCACAGCCATGCCCACGCGGAACAGGTTCAGCCCATTGCTCGACGGGCCATAGCCGCGCAGGTTGGGGTGCAGCACCAGGAATCCGGCGCGGGCCAGGTCGTCGGCGTAGCGTGTGGTGTAGTCCAGCGTGCCATAGACCGCCGGGTCAATGTAGCCGTGCAGGGCGATGATCACCGGGAACGGCCCCTCGCCGACCGGCACGTTCATGAAGCCGTAGATGGTCAGGTCGTCGCTGGGATAGCTGACCAGGTAGCGGGTGAACTCCGGGTAGCTGCCCATCGTCTCGACGATGGTGACCGCTCCGCGCCCGTAATTGCGCGCGGCCAGCTCGTCAACCGACAGGCCGGCATAAGGGTCGGGCGTGGGGGTGACGGTGATCGGCGGGGGAGTCTGCGCCCCGGTGGGGGCAGCCAGCGCCAGCAGGATGATCAGCGCGCACAGGGCGCTCAGGCGGAAGGCGAAAGTAGATGGCATGGGCCAGGTCTCCGTGTGTCGGCGACATGTCGGCGCTGCATAGCCAGGCCCCCCGCAAGCAGCATAGAGTCAATTCTACGAAGGCGAGAGGCGAGGTGCCAACCGATCAACCTCACCCCCTGGCCTCGCTACGCTCGGCTCTTCCCCCTCTCCGTTGACGGAGAGGGGGAGGCGAGGCGCGCCTGCACGGTGTCTTCCCCCTCTCTGGCTTCGCCGGGGAGGGGGCCAGGGGGAGGGGCATGGTGCTCCAGGGCGCGCAGAGCAAGGCTCCTGCGCTGGCCTCTCTCCCTAAACCCCCTCTCCAGCCGAGCCAGAGAGGGGGACTTTGATCGCCGGATAGCAGGGGGAGGGGCGTTCCGCCGCAAGAGACTTCCGAAGTTTCAGAAACTTCGGAAGTCTGGCGTCGGCGCGCCTACGGGCTGAACACAAGAGACCCGGCTGCCCCTCTACCCGCACTTGTCCAGGTCGCGCCACTTGGCGACGATGTCCGTGTCCACGATCAACTCGGACGCGCCTTCGGGGACGGTCACGGTCAGGGTGCGGTTGGCGATCTCTTCGCATTCCACCCCCTTCTCGACGGCGTTCCACGTCCCGCGCACGTACTTGTACTGGATGGCGGCGCTCTCCGGCAGCTCCAGCGTGACCTTCCAGTGCTGGTCGTCCACCTGCGCCATCTCGATCCCCGCCGGGTCCCAGTTGGGCAGGTCTTTGGTGCCGAAGTCGCCGGCGATGAACACGCTGCCCGCGCCTTCTTTGGTGTAGTCGGGCACGGTGACGATGAAAGTCACCGGGATGCCGCGCCGCTGCACTTTCGCCTCGCCCGCGCTCACCGGCTCCGATTCGTTGAGCGCCGTGTCCACAGCGGACACTGAATAGGCGTAGGTGTTGCCGGCGCTCACCGCCCGGTCGGCGAAGCGGTTTTCGGCGTCCGCCGGGACTTCACCGGCCAGGGTCGTCTTGCCCTCGAAGGTGCGGTAGACACGATAGGCGGCGGCGTCTTCGGCGGGCGAGTCCTCCCAGGTGACGATCACCCCGGCCAGCGACGCCTGAAGAATCTCCGCCGAGGCGGGCGGGGCGGGCGCTTCCGTGTCGTCGGGCGCGAGCACCGTCAGCGGCGGGTACGTCCCATCCGGGAGGGTGACGACCGTCCACGTCTCGCCGGCGTCGCTGCTGAAGCGGGCCATGTGCACAAAGTCACCGGCGAGGCTCAGCGGCAGCGCGACCTGGTAAACGTCCGCGCCGTCCTCGTCTGTGGCGTACTGCATCGGCGTCCAGGCGGGCACGGCTGTTGTGTCGGCTTCGGCGGGGAGCAGCGCTGCTTCAGCAAGCACGCCGACCGCCGGGCCGTCTGCTTCGGTCGCGCCGGGGATGCGCACCGCCGCGCGGACCGTGGTCGTCGCGCCGTAGGCCAGGGTGATTTCGGCGGGCATGTCCTCAGCCAGGAAGTGAGTCTCGCTGATGGCCGCGCTGGGCACGGCGGGCACGCTGGCGCTCAGCGGCCCGATCAGCCCGTCCGTGCTGACACTCGCCACCGCGTAGAAGTAGCGGTAGCCGTCCGTCGTCGTCGCGTCCACGAAGCTGCTTGCCTCCGCCAGGGCGTCGCCCAGCGGGACGAAGCCGCCCGTCGCCACCGGGCTGCGGTAGAGGCGATAGCCCGCCGCGCCAGGGACGGCGTCCCAGGTCACGGTCACGCGCCCGCTGACGCCTGCGGCGGTCACATTGGCGGGCGGCGTGGGCGCGACGAACGAAGCCCGGCGCGTCCCGGCCCAGATGTTGCCGCCGAGCGCGCCAACCGTCACCGTCAGCGCGCCGGCGGTGACGACCGCCGGCTCTGCCGGCTGCATAAGGCGTAGCTCGCCGCTGAGGATGCCGCCCACGTCAATCGGGACGGTGCGCGCCTCGCCCACCTGGGCAAAGGCCGGATCGAGAGTGAACCCTTCGGGCAGCAGCCCGCTCACGTCGAGCGTCACCGTCTGCGCGGCGCCGCCCTTGTTGGCGACGACCAGGGCGGCGTTGCCCGCCGCCGCGTCCAGGCGCAGGAAGGCGTAGACGCCGGTCGCGTCGTCGGCCAGCAGAGTGATGCGCTCGCCCCTTCGCGCAGGGCAGGGTTGGCGCCGCGCAGCGCGGCCAATGCCTGGTAGAAGGCGAGCATGTCTTCGTCGGGCGGGCCGTAGGCGTCGCCCGCAGCGTCCGGCCAGGGATAGGGCGCGCGGTTGTAGGGGTCGTCCTGCAGGGTGCTGCTGTCGCTGACGCTGGGCGCGTTGAGGGCGATCTCGTCGCCATAATAGATGGTCGGCGCGCCGGGCAAAGCGAATTGCAGCAGGGCAGCCAGCTTCTGGCGCTCGGTGTCGCCGGCCACGAAGAGCAGGCGCGACGTGTCGTGGCTGCCCAGCAGATTCATCATGGCGTGGTTGGCCAGCGGCGGGTAGTCGGCGGCGATGTCCTGGATGATCCCATCAAGCTGGCCCGGCGTCAGCGCGTGGAGGATGCGGTCGCCGTTGGCGTCGTTGTCGGTGAAGTCTTCCTCGCGCACGAAGCCGAGGATGCCGCGCCGCAACTGATAGTTCATCACCGAGTCCCACTCGTTGCCCAGCAGCCAGCGCGTGGCGTTGCCCCATTCTTCGCCGATGATCACGCCCTCCGGGTTGGCGTTGCGCACGGCGTTGCGAAAGCCTTCCCAGTAGTCGCTGGCCGGGCCGCCGGCGTCAATGTCGCCGCCCACGTCCAGCCGCCAGCCGCCGATGCCCTCGCGCCCCCAGGTCGCCACCACGCTGTTGCGCCCGGTGTAAACGTACAGGCGCACGCCGGGGTTGTCGCTGTTGAGCTTGGGGATGCTGTCGTAACCGGCCCAGGAGACGTAGTAGGTCGCGCCCTGCGGGTTGTCCACACATGGCGAGGGCTGCTCGCCCTTCGGCGGCACGAAGAAGAACCAGTTGCGGTAGGGCGAGTCCAGGCTTTCGCAGGCGCCCACTTCCTCGTAGCGCCCGTAGCGGTCGAAAAAGGCGCTGTCGGACGACAGGTGGTTGAACACGCCGTCGAGGATGAGCACCATGCCGCGCGCCTCGGCCTCGGCGACGAGCGTCTGGAACGTCTCCAGGTCGCCCAGCAGAGGGTCCAGCGCCTTGAAGTCGGCGGTGTCGTAGCGGTGATTGGAACGGGCGTCGAAGATCGGATTCAGGTAGATGGCCGTCACGCCGAGGTCTTGCAGGTAATCGAGCTTCTCGATGATCCCGGCCAGGTCTCCGCCGAAGAAGTCCACGTTCCAGCGGCCCGCGTACTCGCCCGGCTGGCGCGGGTCAACGGGCGGCTCGTTCCACGTCTCGTGGAAGACCGAGCGCAGCCCGTCGTAGAACTCCAGCGAGTCGTCGGCGGGGTCGTTGGACGGGTCGCCGTTGCGGAAGCGGTCGGGGAATATCTGGTAGACGACCGCGTTGCGCATCCATTCGGGCGTGTAGAAGGCCGGGTCGTAGACGGTGAGCTGGTAGCTGAGGTCGGGGCTTTCGTCGTAGGCGACGCCAGGGCCGCCCTCGTTGGCCGGGAAGTAAACGCCGTCCGCGCCGGGGCGGGTGTCGTCCTCGTAGTACACCGTCTGCTCGCCCCGGCTGACCAGGAAGCGGTACCAGTAGATGGTCGGCGTCTTGCCCGTGCTCAGCGTCGCTTCCCACAGGTCATAGCCGTCCGGTGTGGTGGTGATCACGCTCATGGGCAGCAGCGTTTGCGTCTGGGCGCGGTCGTCCCACACGCGCACGGTGACCGCCTCCACATCGCGCGCCGCCGTGCGGAAGCGCAGCGTCACCGCGCTATTGGTGGGCACGGGGCCGGTCGGCGTGCGGTAGAGGTCGTCGCGGCTGTCGTGCAGCAGCGCCGCGCGGTTGAGTCCGCCCTGCGCGTCATCCTGGGCGAGCAGGCCATTGGCCGGGATCAGCGCGGCGATCAGCAGCGCCCATCCCACGAACCGAACCAGGTGAATTGTCTGTTTACGCATGGGCTTGCTCCTGGAAAACAAGACGGGCGTCTCAGTGGGAGTGCGGCAGGCCCGATTGGGCGTTGCCGGTATTGTGGAATGTACAGAAGAGCGGCGCTTTGTGCAATATTCGCGGAGTGCGTGTGCGGCAGAGGGACAGGGGGCGCGCGCAAAACCTGTCAGGCAGAGGCGCTGCTCTGCTGCGCCCTGGCTGACCTCACCCCCGCTCGGCGCTGACGCGCCTCGCCGCCCCCTCTCCGTTGACGGAGAGGGGGCAAGCCGAGCGCAGCGAGGCTGGGGGTGAGGTCAACACCCCCACGTCAAATAAGTCGCTGACAACCTTTGCGCACACCCAGGGACAGGGAGTGTCTTGCGTTCTCGATGATAGTGGTTTATAGTAGAACTACTAGTCGGAATCAGAACTACTATCGCGCTCTGTGGCGACGCATTTTATTTAAGCTGATCTAATTTAATAATTAGGCACCCCCAAGATTTGGGGGGCGAACTCGCACCGTTTTCCGCTACACTGACAATCGTCCGCGCGGTTGCGCCCCTCGTGCGCTCGCCGCACAGGGGACTCAGAACAGGATGGCCCCCTATGATGATCCATCTTGAGCAGGTCTCCAAACACTACCAGATGGGGCAGGTGCGCGTCACGGCCCTCGACAGCGTGTCGCTCACCATTGGCCAGGGCGAGTTCGTCGTCGTGCTCGGCCCGTCGGGGAGCGGCAAGACTACGCTGCTGAACATCATCGGCGCGCTCGACGTGCCCAGCGCAGGCATCGTGCGCATCAATGGCGACACGCTGCCGCTCGGCCAGCGCGGCGACCGCTTCAAGTTCCGCCGCGAGACGGTCAGCTTCATCTTCCAGACGTTCAACCTCTTCCCCGGCCTGACCGCCCTGGAGAATGTCCAGTTTGTGCTGGACATGGCCGGCGCGCCCAACAGCCACGAGCAGGCGGTGGCCGTGCTGACCAGCGTCGGGCTGGGCCAGCGCGTCAACCACTTCCCGCACGAGCTTTCCGGCGGCGAGCAGCAGCGCGTGGCCATCGCCCGCGCCCTGGCGACGGGGAATTCCGTGCTGCTGGCGGACGAGCCAACCGGCGAGCTGGACTTCCAGACCGGCATCCAGATTCTGGGGTTGTTGCAGCGGCAGGCGGCGGACGGCAAGTGCGTGCTCGTCGTGACGCACAACCGCGAGATCTCGCGCATCGCTGACCGCGTGATCGAGCTGAGCAGCGGGCGCATCGTGCGCGACGGCCCGCCACGCGACGGCAAGGCGGCCATCGCCGACCTGCAGTGGTGAGGGGGCGGCCATGACGAACTGGAGACTGTGGCTGCGCTGGTCGTGGCGCGATCTGCGCGCCCGCTGGCTGCAAGTGGCTGCCATCGGGCTGATCATCGCCCTGGGCACGGGCGTCTTCGCCGGGCTGTCCGGCCAGAAGAAGTGGCGCATTGACTCCCACAACCTGAGCTATGGCCGGCTGCACATGTACGATCTCAAGCTGACCCCGGCCAGTGGCAGCTACCTGGACGGTGAAGAACTCCTGGCGGCGCTGGAAGATGTGGCGGGCGTCAGGGCGGTGGAGGCGCGCCTGACCGAGCCGACACTGCTCGAAGTGTCCCATGACCATGAGGTGATCAGGGTGCGTGGCCGCATCGTCGGCGTGGATGTGCGCGACGGCGGCCCGCGCGTCAATAGCGTCTATGTGGACGAAGACAGCGGGCGCACCCTGACTCCCGCCGACTCCGGGCACAATGTGGCCGTCGTCGAGTACAAGTTCGCCCGGCACCACGACCTGCGGCCCGGCGACTCGGCCCGCGTCAGCGGCGACGTGGCGCTTGATCTGGTCGGGATAGGCTATTCGCCAGAGTATTTCATGGTCATGCCAGAGACAGGCGCGTACTTCGCCGAAGCGGACTACGCCGTGCTGTTCGTCCCGCTGACGACCGCCCAGGCGCTGAGCGGTCGCGAGGGGTTGGTCAATGATGCCGTGATCCTGCTGGACGACGGCGCCGACCGTGCCGCTGTGCAGGCCGCGCTCGAAGGTCGCCTGGCCGCTGTCTTCCCCAGCACCGGCTTTGAGTTCACGGTCAAAGAGGACGACCCGGTGTATTCGGCTCTCTACAGCGACGCCGAAGGCGACCAGTGGCTGTGGAACACCATGGCCATGCTGTTCCTGGCTGGCGCGGCGCTGGGTGCCTTCAACCTGGCCGGGCGCATGGTCGAGGCGCAGCGCCGCGAGATCGGCATCGGGATGGCGCTGGGCCTGCCCCGGCGCTGGATCGCGCTGCGACCGATGCTGGTTGGCATCCAGATCGCTGTGCTCGGCACCGTCCTGGGACTGCTGGTTGGCCGGCTGGTCAACATAGGCTTCGCCCGCCTGGTGCAGGACATGCTCCCCATGCCGTACTGGGATTTCAAGTTCTACCTGCGCGGCTATATCCAGGCCACCATTCTGGGCGTGACGCTGCCCTTCCTGGCCACGCTGATCCCCGTCTGGCGGGCAGTGCGCGTGGCTCCGGTGGACGCCACGACCTCCGGCTACCTGGTGGCGAAGGGCGGCGGACTCGGTCGCCTGCTGGTTCGCGTCCCCCTGCCAGGCAAGAGCTTCACTCAGATGCCCTTGCGCAACGTGCTGCGCTCGCCCTGGCGCACCGCGCTCACTGCGCTGGGCATCGC
Organism: Anaerolineae bacterium; assembly: GCA_027494015.1. The sequence goes on along the minus strand of JAOSJP010000004.1, from coordinate 95,358 downwards.
CTTCGCCATCATGATCATGACCTTCATCGTCGGGGTGATGGACAGCTTCATGGCCACCATGCAGCGCGCCGACGACGCCTACCGTTATCAGGGGGCCGGGCGCATCCTGGTGGACCTGGATTTCTTCTACCAGGTGGATGGAGACAAGATCGTCGCGCTGACGGCGCTGACCGGCCCGGACGGGCAGCCCCTCTTCACACGGGGCGAGGTCGCCTTGCAGCTTGCGGGCACGCTGATTAAGGGCGACGTGAGCATTGACACGGCGCTGGAGCTGCACGACATGGCGCGGGCCATCTGGGTGCCCGCCCTCAAGCAGGGCGCGCTGGCGGCGGACGGGCCGGGCCTGATCATCTCTGAGAAGGCCGCCGCTGACCTGGGCGTGGGCGTGGGCGACACGGTCACGCTGAAGCATCCTCGCCGCGAAGGGCCGCTGGCCTTCCGCCTGGTTGAGAGCGAAGTGCCGGTGATCGGCATCCACAATAACCCGCTGCGCCCGCTCAGCTACATGCCGCTGGACAGCGCCGCCATGATGGGCGTGGAAGGCGTGGCGAACCAGGTGATTCTCGACCCGATGCCCGGCGTGACCAGCGACACGATCAAGGCGGCGCTGCTGACGCAGCCGGGCGTCACCTCGGCCAGGTCTATCACCGACTTTTCTCAGGCCGTTGAGGACTTGCTGGAAAAGTTCACCGGCGTGCTGGCCCTGGTGCAGATAGTCGCCGTGTTGCTGGCCTTCCTCATCGCCTTCAACTCAACCAGCATCAGCGTGGACGAGCGCGCCCGCGAGATCGCCACCATGTTCGCGTTTGGGCTGCCCCTGCGCACCGTCACCCGCATGCAGATGGTGGAGAATGCCATCATGGGCGCCGCTGGCACGCTGATCGGACTCGTGCTCGGCTGGGCATCCCTGATCGCCATCATCGGCGCGCGGTTAGAGATCGAAGAGCCTGATCTCAAGTTCGCCATTGTGCTTGAGCCAGAGACGGTGCTGCTGGCGGCGGCGCTGGGCGTGATCGTCGTCGGGCTGACGCCGCTGCTGAGCATCCGCCGCATGCGCCGCATGGACATCCCCTCGACGCTGCGCGTGATGGAGTAGGGCGGCAGCCAGCGCCCAGAGGCAGGGGGGCGCGTTTGCGTAGGGGCGTGGAGCGATACGCCCCGATGTGCCTCACCGCGGGCCTGAACAAAACCTGTCAGGCAGGGGCGCTGCTCTGCTGCGCCCTGGGTTTACCTCACCCCCGCTCGGCGCTGGCGCGCCTCGCCGCCCCCTCTCCGTCAACGGAGAGGGGGCAAACCGAGCGCAGTGAGGCTGGGGGTGAGGTAGAACAACACGCACGTTTGAAGCGATTGCCCTGCATACCTCCCAGGGCAAACGCATCAAAGTCCGCCGCGCGCCAGCCTACTCGTAGGGGCGTATCGCAATACGCCCCTACGGACCTCACCCCCGCTCGGCGCTGGCGCGCCTCGCCGCCCCCTCTCCGTCAACGGAGAGGGCAAACCGAGCGCAGTGAGGCTGGGGTGAGGTAGAACAACACGCACGTTTGAAGCGATTGCCCTGCATACCTCCCAGGGCAAACGCATCAAGTCCGCCCGCCCAGCCTCTCGGGCGTTCGACGGTCCCCCCTCGGGCTGGCGCGCCGCCGCCCCCGTTGACGGAGGCGGGCGGAGGCTGGGGTGAGAACAACACGCACGTTTGAAGCGATTGCCCTGCATACCTCCACCACGCATTGCCACCGCCGCCCCGATCGTTTAAGATCAGGCTGAGCTTAGGCTGCGCTTCCGAGTGACGCAGGAGAGGGTGTGATGCCAGATAGTCCGAACGCGGTTGACAACGGGGCGAACGCCGACGCGCCGATCGAGCAGCGTTTGCAGAGCCTGATTGAGAACCTGTCCTCATACATCGAGTATTATCACGGCGGGTGGTGCCGCCTGGTGTCCTTCGACGGCAAGGTGGCTCGCGTCGAGCTGGGCGGGGCCTGCGAAGGCTGCCCCCTCTCGCTGAACACGCTGCACGGCTGGATCGCGGGCACGGTGCGCCAGTTCTTCCCCGACATCGCCATCGAGGAAGCGCCCCCGCAGCGCTGATCTGCGGGCGCGCCGCAGCGACCGCACACGCTCTGCCGCCGGGCAGGGCGTTCGTTTTTCTCGCTGAAACCAGGGACGGAAGGCTAGCCGTGCCCGTCTGGCTGAGTGCTGACCGCTGATCGCTATCTACTGTCTTTGGGGGCACGATGCGCAACTGGCTGCTGTTCTGGGGGCTGGGCCTCATCTGGGGATCGTCGTTCCTGCTGATCAAGGTGGCGGTGGACGCTTTCGGCCCGCTGCCGCTGGTCTCGGTGCGCCTGGGGCTGGCGGCGGCGTTCATGGCCGTCTTCCTGCGCGTCACCGGGCGGCGCTGGCCGACCTTGCCCCGCGAGCGCGCCGCCCTGCTCTTCGTCGGCGTGGTCAACACCGCCGTGCCCTTCACACTGATCACCTGGGGCGAGCAGGACATTGACAGCGGCCTGGCGACCGTGCTCAACGCGACCGTGCCACTCTTCACGCTGGTCGTCGCCCATGTGGGCCTGCCCGACGAGCGTATCAATCCGCAGAAGGTGCTGGGCCTGGCGCTGGGCTTCGCTGGCGTGGCCCTGCTGGCCAGCCGCAGCGCCGAGTCCAGCAGCCCCAACCCGCTGGCGGGCCAGGCCGCCGTACTGGGCGCGTCGGCCTGCTACGCCATGTCGGCGGTCGTCATCCGCCGCTACCTGCGCGGCGTAGACCCTTTCACCATCGCCGGCGGCTCGCTGATCATCGGCGGCGCGCTGATCATCGCCGTCACGCTGGCCGCCGCGCCGCTGCCCGCCGCCGCCGACCTGGGCACGCAGGACGTGCTGGCCGTGATCACGCTGGCCCTGGTCAACACGGTGCTGGCCTATTTTCTGTTCTACACGCTGATCTCCACCTGGGGCGCGACGCGCACCACGCTGGTGACGTATGTGATGCCACCCGTCGGGGTGACGCTGGGCGCGCTGTTCCTGGACGAGGCGGTGGACTGGAAGATCGTCATCGGCGCGGCGATGATCCTGGCTGGCGTAGTCGTCGTCAACTGGCGCGGGCGGCGGGCACGGTCGGCGGCGGGGTAAAGATTCTGTCCTGTTATCTGTGCGCATCCCGTTTTACTGCCATAGGTGAACTTCCAAAAGGGGCGTAGGCCATACGCCTCACGAGACCTTACCCCTGCTCGCCGTATGCGGGGGCGCTGATCAGACTTCGGAAGTCTTGGGAACACCCTACCACTCTGGCACCCCCGCTTGCCGTGCGGTATAACCGTCCCACTGCTCACTGGCCGCGAGGAGGCTCTCATGTCCCGCCGGATTAGGCTGCTCGCCATCGTCCTGCTCGTCCTGATCCCCGGTGTCGCCCAGGCGCAGGAGGGGCCGGTCGCCGGGCCTGCAGGCATCGGCGACCCGACCTTTCCCACGCTGGGCAATGGCGGCTACAACGCCCAGCACTACGCCATCGAATTGACCGCCGACCTGGCCGCCAACACCATTGACGCGACGACGACGATCACCGCCCTGGCGGCGCAGGAACTGAGCGCTTTCAACCTGGATTTCGCCGGGCCAGCCGTGCTCAGCGTGGAAGTCAACGGGGCGCCGGCGGGCTGGGATCGGCGCGACCGCGAGCTGATCGTCGCACCGCCCGCGCCGCTGCCCGCCGGAGAGCCGTTCACCGTCGCGGTGCGCTACGCGGGCCGCCCCAGCAGCGTGGCCGGGTCGAGCATCCCCCTGCTGGTCGGCTGGACGGACTTCGGGGATGGCGTGTTCGTCGCCAGCGAGCCGTATGGGGCGATGGGCTGGTATCCGGTCAACGATCATCCGCTGGACAAGGCGACCTACGAGCTGCGCATTACCGTGCCCGCGCCCTATGTGGTGGCGGCCAATGGCACGCTGCACGAGACGATCCCCAGCGCCGACGACGAGGCGATCACCTACGTCTGGGCCTCGCGCGACCCCATCGCCAGCTACCTGGTGACGGTCAACATAGACCAGTTCGCCGTGATGCACGAAACGGGGCCGGACGGCCTGCCGCTGCGCACGTACTACCCGCCCGATCACGCCGACGCCGTGGCCGCTGAGTTCGCGCGCACCGCCGACATGATCGCCTTCTTCAGCGATGCTTTCGGCCCCTACCCGTTCGAGGCGTATGGCGCGGTGGTCATTGACGCGGCGCTGCCCTTCGCTCTGGAGACGCAGACGATCTCGCTCTTCGGGCGCAACTGGATCACGGGCACGGGCGCGGCTGAGGAGGCGGTGGCCCACGAGCTGGCCCACCAGTGGTTCGGCAACAGCGTCAGCCTGGCCCGCTGGGGCGACATCTGGCTCAACGAGGGCTTCGCCACCTATGCCTCGTGGCTGTGGTTCGAGCACGACCGGGGGACGGACGCGCTGGATCAGATCGTCCGCCACATCTACGCGCAGATTGCCGAAGACCAGGCGGCGTTCTCGCCCCGGCTGACCAGGGCGCAGTTCGTCCGGCTGCTGGAGGGCTGGCTGCCCGCCGAGTCAACCCTCAGCGCCGAGGCCGCCAGCGCAACGCTCCGCTTGCTGCTGAGGAGTCCTTCGAGTACCAATGAGGTTGAGCAGGCGCTCGCCGCCCTGCCCGCCGACGGGCTGACCGGCGCGGAATTGATCGCCCTGCTCGGCACGCTGCCGGTCAGCGACGTGCCCTTGAGCAGCGCCGACCTGCAGGCGCTGCTGGACCTGCTGGGCCTGGAGGCGGGAGGCGCGAGCGGTCCCGCTCTGCCGCTGAGCAGCTACCTCCCGCCTGGCAATCCGCCGCCGGATGCGCTGTTCAACCGGGGTGTCTATGTGCGCGGGGCGCTGACGCTGCACGCGCTGCGCCTGCGCGCCGGCGATGAGGTGTTTTCCGCCATCCTGCGCGCCTACTACGCGCGCCACCAGCAGGGCAACGCGACGACGGCGGACTTCATCGCGGTGGCCGAGGAGATCGCCGGAGAGCCGTTGGGCGACCTGTTCGACGCCTGGCTGTACGCTCCCGCGCTGCCCGACTTGCCGGAGATGGGCCTCAGCGCCGCGCAGTAGGCGGGGAGCCTGGCGCAGATGCGTAGGGGAGGGTTTCGAAACCCTCCCCTACGTTGTTGATCGCCCGATTGTTTGCGTCTTATCGAGGCGCGCTCACGCCATGCGCAGGACGGGGGCGATGCGCTCGATGGCCCAGTCAATGTCGGCGCGGGTGATGATCAGCGGCGGCGCGAAGCGGATGACGTGGCGGTGCGTCTCTTTGGCCAGGATGCCGCGCTCCTGCAGCGCCTCGCAGAAGCGCCGCGCGCCGCCCGCTTCGGGCTTCAGCTCCACGCCGATCATCAACCCCCTGCCGCGCACCTCTCGGACGTGCGGGCTGTTGATCTCGGCCAGCCGCTCCTGGAAGTACTCGCCCATAGCGGCGGCATTCTCGATCATGTTCTCTTCGACGAGCACCTGCAGCGCCGCTCGCCCGACCGCCGCCGCCAGCGGATTGCCGCCGAACGTGCTGCCATGATCGCCGGGGCGGAAGACGCCCAGCACCTCGCGGCTGGACAGCGCCGCCGAGACCGGGTAGAAGCCGCCCGACAGCGCCTTGCCGATGGTCATCACGTCCGGGCGCACGCCTTCGTGATCGCAGGCGAACAGCTTACCCGTGCGGCCCAGCCCGGTCTGGATCTCGTCGGCGATCAGCAGGACGTTGTGGCGTGTGCAGATGTCGCGGACGCGGCGCAGGTAGCCGTCCGGCGGGACGACGACGCCGCCCTCGCCCTGGATCGGCTCGACGATGAAGGCGACCGTGTTGGGCGTGATCGCCGCCTCCAGCGCGTCGGCGTCGCCGAAGGGCACCAGCGTGAAGCCGGGCGTGTAGGGGCCGAAGCCATCGCGGTATTGCGGCTCGGACGAGAAGCTGATCACGGTGATCGTCCGCCCGGCGAAGTTGCCGGCGCAGGCGATGATCTCCGCCTGGCCGTCGGGCACGCCCTTGACTTCGTAGCCCCATTTGCGGGCGGCCTTCAGCGCGGTCTCGACGGCCTCAGCGCCGGTGTTCATCGGCAGGGCCATCTCGTAGCCGGTCAGCTCGCACAATTCCTGGTAGAACAGGCCGAGCTGATCGTTGCGGAAGGCGCGGCTGGTCAGCGGCAGGCGCGCGGCCTGCTCGACCAGCGCCTGGCGGATGCGTGGGTGGCTGTGCCCCTGGTTGATGGCGCTGTAGGCGCTCAGGCAGTCCAGGTAACGGTTGCCTTCCGCATCCCACACCCAGACGCCCGCGCCCCGGCTCAATACCACGTCGAGCGGATGGTAGTTGTGCGCGCCGTAGCGATCTTCCAAAGCAATAAGTTCCTCAGAAGATAGGTGGACTAAGGTTTTCATAGTGGGCCAAACCTCGGAAGCGTAGCTGCTCGTTCGCGGAATCGGGAACAGCCAGTACCGATACCCCCATTGTAGCAGCTTCGGCGGACTATGGGCAGTCCAAGCAGGGCCATGAGGGAGCGCGGGGAGGGGCGGTCAGCGGCCAGCGCGAGCGGCTTCGGTGCCGTCGAAGCGCTCCGCCGCGTCCAGCCCGAACTCGCGCGGCGAGACGCGCCGCGAGAAGTCGTAGTAGACGCGGTAGGGGCCGAAGTCGCGCGTCTGGTAGGTCACGCCCGCCGCGCCAAGCTCGGCGGCGATGCACCCGTCCAGCGCCGGGAAGTTCTGCGTGATCCACACGGCGCGTGGGGCGGCCTCCACCTGGGCGCGGTACGGCGGGTAGCGGTCGGTGACCGGGCGGTAGCCCTGCCCGTCGTAGGGCAGCGCCGTATCGAGGATGAGCGCTTCCCCGGAGCGGAAAATGAGCCGGAAGGAAGTCCAGTACGCCGCGTAGCCGTGCGCGTAGCCCTCGGCGGCCAGGAAGTCCAGCAGCGGCTCGTCGTAGCGCGCCGGGACGCGCAGCGCCTCGACAAGCTGCGCTGTCAGGCCGGTCTCCGTTTGCGCGGCGCGGATGATTATTCCCGCCTGGGCCGCCAACAGGGCGACCAACGCGCCCGCCGCGACCATCCGCCCGGCCCGCCGCAGCCAGTCAAGACCCAGCGCCACGCCAATCGCCGCCGGAACCCACAGCGGCAGCAGGTAGCGGCCCGTACCATCGGAGAACGGCGAGAGCAGGAACACGACGGCGAAGACGCCGAACACCGTCCACACCCAGCGCCGCGCGGGGTCGTAAGCCTGGCCCCTCCCCCACGAGGGGAGCGCGCTATTAGCGGCGGCGAGGCGCGTCAGCGCCGAGCGAGGGTGAGGTAAAGCGCGCAGCCGGGCCAGGCCCCCCGCCAGCGAGTCGATCACCAGCGCGCCGTAGACCAGCGCCGCCACGAGCGCCCCCGCTCCCAGGGCAAGACCGGCTTCCCACGGCAGGCGCAGCCCGTAGAGCGCGGGCAGGCCCAATCCGATCAGCGCGACCGACGCCTCCGCCCGCGATACCGGCTCAGCGCCCGCCGCGTGGCCGAAGCCGCCCAGCAGGAAGTCGAGCGAGGCCCAGTCGTGGCCCAGGTTGTACAGCCACCAGGGGGCGCTGCCGATCAGAAAGGCGGCGGCGCCCAGGGCGTAGCCGCGCCAGGGCCGGCGCGGCAGGGTGCGCAGCCCCACCAGCCCGGCGACGGCGATAGAGACGATGATCGCCGCGTTGACCCACCAGCCAATCCCCGCCGCCAGGCCCAGCGCCGCCCAACGCAGAGGCGCGTCGCGTTCTTCTACGGCGATCTGCCAGCTCCACAGCAAGACCAGACTGCCCAGCAGGATCAGCTCGTTGTAGCCGCCGAGCGTGGCGGTGCCGTACAGCGCGCCCAGCGGCGTGGGGATCGCCAGCAGCAGCAGCGCCATCAACGCCACCCGCCGGCTGCCCGTGACCGCCCGCGCCAGCGCGTGAGCGGCGAGCAGCGCCAGCAGAGACAGCGCCAACTGCACCGCGCGCATCGTGGCCACCGCTTCCCCGCCGGGCGCGAAGCCCCCCGCGACCAGCAGCGCGTCCAGGCTGCCCATGTACGCCTGCCCGTAGAAGAAGGTTGGCACCGGCTCGCCGGCCCGATGTGGCGCGCCATCAGGCCGACGATCGCCTCGTCGGAGTCGAAGGAGACGCGCTCCCCGGCGATCAGCCAGGCGCGCAGCAGCGCGGCGACCAGCAGAATGGCCAGGAGAGCGAGGAGCGGAGCATGGCGGTTGAGCAGGCGCATGGGCACATCACACGGGTGACGATTAGAATCCCGTAAAATCTACAACGGAACGGCCCACCGCGCATCTGAAATATGGTAGGCTATGGACGAACGGGCCATCCCCAGGCGTGCCCCGCACGTCTGATCACCGAGCCAGCAAGCGAGGAATCTATGAGCAGCAACAGCCTGAGCTTCACCCTGAGCACCAGCACCCGCAGCGAGCAGGAGGCCGCCCAGTCCGGCGACGCCCAGCACGAGCGGGTGATCATCATCGGCTCCGGCCCTGCCGGGCTGACCGCCGCCCTCTACACGGCGCGGGCCAATCTCCGCCCGCTGGTCATCGCCGGGCACGAGTTGGGCGGGCAGGTCTCGCTGACCTACGAGATCGAGAATTACCCTGGCTTTCCGCAGGCGTTGAGCGGGCAGGAACTTGTCGAGCAGATGAAAGCGCAGGCCGAACGCTTCGGGGCGCGCATCAAGCTGTACAGCGCGGTGACGGAAGCGGAACTCAGCGGCGGCTCGCCTTTCCGCCTGAAGACCGACGACGGCGACGAGTACCTGGCCGACGCGGTGATCGTCACAGTGGGCGCGACGGCGCGCCGCCTCAACGTGCCGGGCGAGAAGGAGTTCACCGGGCGCGGCGTCAGCTACTGCGCCACCTGCGACGGCTTTTTCTTCCGCGACCAGGACGTGGTCGTGGTTGGCGGCGGCGACTCGGCCATCGAAGAGGCGTTGTTCCTGACCCGGTTCGCCAGGCGGGTGGACATTATCCACCGCCGCGACCAACTGCGCGCCAGCGCCACGCTGCAAAAGCGCGCCCAGACCAACGAGAAGATTCACCTCGTCTGGGACACGGTGGTAGAGGAGATCATCGGCGAGGACAAAGTCCGGGCGGTGCGCCTGCGCAACGTCAAGACGGGCGAGGTGCGCGAGTACCCCACCGGCGGCGTGTTCATCTTCATCGGCCACGACCCCAACAGCGATCTGTTCCAGGGCCAGCTTGAGCGCGACGACTATGGCTACGTGATCACCGACCGGCTGATGCGCACCAATATCGAGGGCGTCTTCGCCGCCGGGGAGGTGCAGGATCGCATCTACCGCCAGGTGGCTACCTCGGTCGGGCAGGGCACGGCGGCGGCCATGTCCGCCGAGCGCTGGCTGGCCGAGCGCGAAGAATAACGCGCGCCCGGCATGTGACGAGGAGCCATGCTCCCTGCGAGGGCATGGCTTTTCTGATCGTTTGCGGGTATCTTCGGACTCTGGACGTTTCTATTGTGATTTGACGATCATAATCGGTAACCTACCTGTAGGGGAGGGTTAGCAAACCCTCCCCTACAAGACGCCCAGTGTGCGTCACCTGTGTTGAATGTCAAATCCCAGCAGCGAGGTATCCTGCCCATGTCCCCTGCCCCCTGGCAACCCGGCCCGCTGATCTACGAGATCAACACCTGGACGTGGCTGCACGGCCTGAGCGCCGCCCGGCAAGAACCGGTCACACTGGGCACCATGCCCGACGAGACGCTCGACGCGCTGGCCGCCTGGGGCTTCGACGCGGTGTGGCTGATGGGCGTCTGGGAGCGCAGCTCCGCCGGGCGGCAGCAGGCCCTGGCTCAGCGTGGACTGCTGGCCGAATACCGCCGCGCCCTGCCCGATTTCGCGCCCCAGGATGTCGTCGGGTCGCCCTACGCCGTGCGACAGTACACGGTTGATGCCCGCCTGGGCGGGCCGGATGCACTGGCGACGTTGCGGGCGCGCCTGGCCGAGCGCGGGCTGAAGCTGATCCTCGACTTTGTGCCCAATCACGTGGCCCGCGACCATGATTGGCTGCTCTCCGCACCGGACTGCCTGCTGCAGAGCACAGGCCGCGACCTGGTGGAGCATCCAGAGATATTCTTTGCCGGGCCGGAGGGGCGCATCTTCGCGCACGGGCGCGACCCACACTTCCCCCCCTGGACGGACACCGCGCAGATCAACGTTTTCAGCCCCGCCGCGCGCAACCGTGCCGCCACGACTCTGCTGGAGATCGCCGGGCAGTGCGATGGTCTGCGCTGCGACATGGCCATGCTGGTCACCAGTCGCATCTTCGCCCAGACGTGGGGCGAGCGCGCCGGCTCCGTCCCGGAAGCTGAGTTCTGGGAGGTGGTCATCCCCGCTGTCAAGGAGCAGAACCCCGATTTCCTGTTCCTGGCCGAGGTCTATTGGGACATGGAATGGGAACTGCTGGCCCAGGGCTTCGACTACGCCTACGACAAGCGGCTGTACGACCGGCTGGTCGAGGGGTCGGCGCGGACAGTCGGCGAGCACCTGCGCGCTGATCTGACTTACCAGCGGCATATGGTGCGCTTCACTGAGAACCATGACGAGCGCCGCGCCATCGAGGCGCTAGGGGCAGGCCGCGACCGGGCCGCCGCCGCCCTGATCGCGACGCTGCCCGGCGCGACGCTGCTGCATGAAGGACAGCTTGCCGGGCACCGCGTCCGGGTGCCGGTGCAGCTTGGCCGCCGCCCCGCCGAGCCGGACGACGCCGCGACGCTCGCCTTCTACCGGGCGCTGCTCGCCGAAGTGACGCACCCCGCCTACCACGGGGGCGCGTGGCGGCTGCGCGAGACCATGCCCGCCTGGGACCTCAACGCCACGCATCGCAGCCTGATCGCCTTCACCTGGCAGGCGGACGAAGAGCGGCGGCTGGTCGTGGTCAATTTCTCGGCGGCGTCGGCGCAGGGGCGAGTGCGCCTGCCCGACTTCGGGCTGGAGGGGCGGACGTGGGCGCTGCACGACGCGCTGGACGGGGCCGACTACCAGCGCAGCGGCGATGAGATGGCCCGCGACGGGCTGTACGTGGACCTGCGGCCCTGGGCGACGCACATTCTCAGCTTCCGCGCCTGATCTGCTCCGGGAGATTGAGCGATGACTACCGAGGTCACACCGCTAGCGGAGATTAACCGGCAGGCAATCAGGCTGCTTTACCGGGAGTTGGGTGTCGTCAACGCGGTTCGCTTTCTCAGGCAGTTCACAGCAGGCTTCGGTGACTACACCCAAGAGCGAGAGCTGCTGCTCGGCCAGAAGACACTGGAAGAGATCGTGGGCGAAATCGAGAGCCAGCGCCCACGAGAGACATGAGCTGGCGTCAGAACGCCCTGACAGGACTCTGATCCCATCACCGGGCGAAGATGTGCCGGTCGTCCGCGGTTTCGAGGGCGTACTGCTGCGCCGCGAGCCAGCCTCGCAGCGCCTCCGCTCGCCGGTGATGCTCCACTACCAGGCGAGGGCGGCAACGCTGCACCAGAGCGATTCCCCCTTCGAGCGCGTCTAGCTCATAGCCCTCGATGTCCAGGATCAGAATGTCCGGGCAAGTGCCCGTCTCGCGCCAGTAATCGTCGAGCGTCGTCGCCTGCACGTCCAGGCACCGCGCCTCGTCGCCCGCCGCCAGGTGATGCTTGCCATCCGATGACCCTTCGGCCATGCGCACCGGGCCGGCCTGGCGCGCAATGCATTGCGGCACCAGCGTGATCAGGGCGCTCAGGCGAGGGTTCGCGGCTACGTTGCGCTGCAGGCACGCGGCGTTCTGCGGCCAGCCCTCGAAGGCCACCACCTGCCCCCGCCCCTTCAGAAGGTGGGCGACGTACAGGGCGTGGATGCCCACATGCGCCCCCGCATCCCAGACGACCATGCCCGGCCTGACGTTGCGCCGCAGCCAGCGCGTGACCGCCGGCTCGTAGGCCCGGTAGAAGACGCTCCGGCGGCCCATCATGGGGGCGGCCAGCTCAAACGCCAGGCCGCGGTAGGGGCCGAGCCAGACGCGGCGCGTCGTCCCTTCGCGCAGCCAGGGGTCCACCGCGAGCGCAAAGAAGAGCTTTCGCCCGGCTGGTCTCAGACTTTGCTCAAGCCTCTGCCCCAGCCGTGTGATCGGCCCGCTCAGCTTTTGAGTCATTGCGCTCACGCCCCCACATAGTGCGCGGCGATGGTGTCCTCCCGCCCGCAGCAGGATTTCCCGAACAGGCTGAGGTGGGCCAGGATGTAGCTATAAGCTGGCAGAGCGTGTGCCACCCGGCTGATTCTGGTACCGCCTTACAGAATCTTGCTCAGGAACAGCTTGGTGCGCTCGTGCGACGGGGTGCTGAACAGCACGTCGGGCGTGTCTTCCTCGACGATCACGCCCCCGTCCATGAACACCGCCCGATCCGCCGCCGCCCGCGCAAAGCCCATCTCGTGCGAGACGACGACCATGGTCATGCCCTCTTTGGCCAGGGTGAGCATCACGTCGAGCACTTCCTTGATCATCTCCGGGTCGAGCGCGCTGGTCGGCTCGTCGAAGAGCATGATCTTGGGATTCATGGCCAGGGCGCGGGCGATGGCCACGCGCTGCTGCTGCCCGCCCGAAAGCTGCGTCGGGTACGAGTCCGCCTTTTCGGGGATGCCCACTTTGGCCAGCAGCTCGTTCGCCTTGGCGATGGCCTCGGCCTTCTTGCGCTTGCGCACCACGCGCTGGGCCAGCACAATGTTGCCCAGCGCCGTGCGGTCGGGGAACAGATTGAACTGCTGGAAGACCATGCCCACCTCAGCGCGCACCTTGTTGATGTTGCGCGCGCCCTTCAGCAGGATACCGTCCACCGTGATCGAGCCGCCGTCGAGCGTCTCCAGGCGGTTGATGCAGCGCAGCAGTGTGCTCTTGCCCGATCCGCTCGGCCCGACGATAACCACAACTTCGCCATGCCTGACGTTCAGGTTGACGCCGTTGAGGGCATGGACTGTCCCGCGCAGAGTGTGGAAGCGCTTGTGGGCGTTCTCAATCTGGATGATCGGTTGTGAGTGCTGGTTCATGGCATCACCTCCACGCGCTCAATGGGGCAGCCGCGTGCGCCGCTCGATGACGCGCACGACCATCGAGAGGAACAGCGTCATCAGCAGGTACAGGATGGCGACGGTGTTGTAGCCTTCGAAGGCGCGGAACGTGCGCGAAACGTACAGACGACCCAGTTGCAGCAGGTCGGGCAGGGCCAGCACCGAGATCAGCGCCGAGTCCTTGAGCATGGCGATGAAGTCGTTGCCCAGCGGCGGCAGCACCACGCGCACGGCCTGGGGCAGCACCACGAAGCGCATTCCTTGCGGGTAGCTCATGCCCAGGCTGCGCGCTGCTTCCATCTGCCCCCGGCTGATGCTCTGGATGCCGGCGCGGAAGATCTCGGCGATGAACGCCCCATAGCCGAAGGCCAGGCCGAGCACCGCCTCCTGCTCGTCGCTGAGATTGACCCCAAAAGTGTCGCGTATCTGCGGGCTGACCACAAAGCCGGCATAGAGCAGGATGACCAGCAGGGGGATGCCGCGCACGACCTCGACGTAGAGTGTCGAGACGGCGTAAAGCACGGGGTTGGTCTGCACGCGCAGCAGCCCAAAGATCAGGCCGATGAGCAGAGCCAGCCCATAAGCCTGGAGGGTCACGCGCAGCGTCAGGAAAATGCCGGCATTGCAGCCGCGCAGGTTGTTCAGCGCGCACGCGCCCGGTTCCATGCGCCGGTTCTCGACGATCTTGGAGCGATCCAGCTCGATGAACTCGGCCTCGGTTGTGACCAGGCGGATCTCGTTCTCAGTCTCCCACGCGATGCGCCCGGTGAGCACGTCATCGTTGAGCTTGACGGTCACCCTGCACCCCTTCTGGCATTCGCGCGGTGGCGTAGGCAGGACGACGCCCGCGCGGGGATTGTCCTCCACCCACGTCTCGACATAGCGCCGGTCGGGGCCATCGTCCAGGTAGAGCAGGGCGTCTGTCTCGCCCGCGCCAGTGGCGGTCAGGGCCTCGTCGAGCGTCCCATAGCCAATCAGCGCCACGCGCGACTGACCATCGGCGTAGCGCAGCGGAACAGGCACATCGTCCAGCGTCTCCAGCTCGTCGAGCGCCCCCATGATGTCGGTGCCCTGCGCGAAAGCGATGCGCACCTCATCGCCCGGCGCAATCGCGCGCGCCGCGCTGCGCGCGTTGAGGGCCACCGTCAGCGTGGGCACATCGAAGCGATCTATGTCACTGCGCCGGATCTCGCGCGTGTTGCCATCCGGGAGCGAAAGGCTCAGGTTGGTGTTGGACAGCGTGTTGAGCGTGCCGCTGATGATCTCGCCCTGGCGCTCGATGGTAACGTACTCGCCCTCTTCACAGCCGGGCGCGCTCACCTGAGCGCAGGGGATAGCCGTCCGGCTGAGCACGCGCGAGACATCGAATGTCTGCGCCACCTCGTTCACGGTGCGGATCGTCATCGTCTTATCGGTACGCTTGGTCATCGTGCCGCTGACGGTGACGCGCTCGATGTAGGTGAGCGTGATCTGCTCGTTACCTCCCACCGTCTCGCGCTGCTCGTCCACGACGCGGTCCTTGGGGATGGTCACCAGGCCGCCGTCCGTGCGCAGGGTGATGGACGCCGGGTCTTCGGCCAGGAGGAACCCGGTGCGCGTGACCTGTGCGGTCTCGATCACCGAGCCGAGCAGCTCGTCCACCACGGTGACGACCGAATCCTGGGTTTCGCCCGCATAGCGACCGACGATCATGGTCGGCTCGCCGACGATCTGCACGACGTTGTACAGGTCTTCGGTAGAAGATTGGGGGTTGTCGGTCAGCGACTGAATGACGCGCCGGTACGCTTCCGAGGTGAGCATGGAGTACAGCACGGCGACTGCCACCACGCCCAGGATGATCGCCCACCAGGGAAGCCCAGCCAGCCAGTTGATGATGCGCTCATAGGGGCCGGGTGGGGTAAGGCCTTCGCCCGACTCGTCGGACGGCGGCAGATGGATTGGTTGGCTTTGCTCAGTGCGCGTTCTTTCGTCCATGAGCCTGTCTCACTTGGATGTCCAATGGCAAAATGCTTGCCGTACAGGCAGCTAGAGGCTCGCGCGGATTCCCCCGTGTGTGTGACAGCAGGCTCCGACGTTCCTCTTGGCGACACACTGCCCCTCTCAGCGGTTCAAAGGCGGGCAGTGTGAAGCATTGATCCCACCAGCGCAGCGCTGGCTACACCTTGTTAAACCCAGCGCGGTGTATGCCACACGGGATCGGAGACCTCCAGCAGCATACACCGCGCCAGTTCAGTCGGGGGAGAGGCGGGGAAGACCGCCTCTCCTCCTACCGTGCGTCGCGTCACTCCTGGGGCAGGAACATGTCGGGCGGCTTGACGCCGAACCACTTCTCGAACAGTTCCTGGTAGGTGCCATCGGCGATGATCTCCGCCAGGGCTTTGTTGACGGCATCGAGCAGCTCGGGCTTATCGGGCTGAACGGCCATGCCGTAGTACTCCTCGCTGAGCGGCGGGCCAACCAGCACCGCGCCCAGTTCGGGGTTCTTCTCGATGATGTCAGCGCTGACCGGGCCATCGTTGACAATGGCGTCAGCGTCACCGGAGGCCAGCGCCTGGAAAGCCAGGGTGATCTCGTCGTAGCGCAGCATCTGCACGCCGGGGATTTCGCTGGCGTAGATGTCGCCGGTCGTGCCAGCCTGGACGGCGATCTTCAGCCCGGCCAGGTCGTCCACGTCCTGGATTTCATCTGCGCGGGACTCCAGCACGGCGATGCGCTGGTTGGCGTAGAAGTAGGGGTTGGTGAAGTCCACGATCTCTTCGCGCTCTTCGGTGATGGTGGCTGCCGAAGCGACCATGTCGAACTCACCAGAAGCCAGGGCGACGAAGATGCCGTCCCAGCGGGTGTTGATCAGCTCGTAGTCGAAGCCAGCGCGCTCGGCAATCAGCGCCACCAGGTCGGGGTCGAAGCCGGCGATGTTGCCCGCCTCGTCCACGAACTCGAAGGGCTGATACTCGGCGTTCATGCCCACCTTGATCACGCCCAGGTCTGCCCCCGCGCCGATTGTCTCTTGCTGGGGCAGGAACATGTCGGGCGGCTTGACGCCGAACCACTTCTCGAACAGTTCCTGGTAGGTGCCATCGGCGATGATCTCCGCCAGGGCTTTGTTGACGGCATCGAGCAGCTCGGGCTTATCGGGCTGAACGGCCATGCCGTAGTACTCCTCGCTGAGCGGCGGGCCAACCAGCACCGCGCCCAGTTCGGGGTTCTTCTCGATGATGTCGGCGCTGACCGGGCCATCGTTGACAATGGCGTCGGCGTCACCGGAGGCCAGCGCCTGGAAAGCCAGGGTGATCTCGTCGTAGCGCAGCATCTGCACGCCGGGGATTTCGCTGGCGTAGATGTCGCCGGTCGTGCCAGCCTGGACGGCGATCTTCAGCCCGGCCAGGTCGTCCACGTCCTGGATTTCATCTGCGCGCGACTCCAGCACGGCGATGCGCTGGTTGGCGTAGAAGTAGGGGTTGGTGAAGTCCACGATCTCTTCACGCTCTTCGGTGATGGTGGCTGCCGAAGCGACCATGTCGAACTCACCGGAGGCCAGGGCGACGAAGATGCCATCCCAGCGGGTGTTGATCAGCTCGTAGTCGAAGCCAGCGCGCTCGGCAATCAGCGCCACCAGGTCGGGGTCGAAGCCGGCGATGTTGCCCGCCTCGTCCACGAACTCGAAGGGCTGATACTCGGCGTTCATGCCCACCTTGATCACGCCCAGGTCTGCCCCGGTCCCGATGGTCGTCGCCGCTTCTTCGGTCGCCTCTGGGGCGGGCGTCGCCTCGACAGCGGGCGCTTCGGCGGCGGGCAGCAGCAGCACGCCGTCAATGGCGTGGAGGACGCCGTTGTCCGCTTCGATGTCCGCCGCGATGACCTTGACCGCGCCGTTGAGGATCACGTTGCCGTCGGCGTCTACCTCGACGGTGATCTCAGTGCCTTCGAGCGTGGTCAGCGTCTCCACGCCAGCGAGGTCCGCCGCCATGAGCTTGCCGGGCACGACGTGGTACTTGAGCGTCGCCACCAGCACTGCGGGGTCGGCCATCAGGCCGCCGACCACATCGGCGGGCACCTGGCCAAAGGCTTCGTCAGTCGGGGAGAAGATGGTGAACGGGCCTTCGGCGTTCAGCGCCTCAGTCAGGCCGCCCATGTCCACCGCCAGGCCCAGGGTCGTGAAGCGACCGTCCGCGGCGGCAACCGCGAGCAGGTTCTGGGGGGCTGCCTCAACTGCCGGCTCTTCCGTAGCTTCCTCAGCAGGCGCTTCTTCGGTCGCGGCTTCTTCCTCAGCGGGTTCCTCTTCAGCGGCGACGCCGTAGCCGGTGGAGATGGAGCCATCGAGCAGGCCAGCGGCGATCTCTTCCAGCTCGGCCTTGACCTCATCGGGCACGAAGTCGGCCAGGTCGTGGAAATCGGCCAGGCCCGCTTCGCCGAAGAAGTTGCCCGGCTCCAGCGTCTCGTCAGCATGGGCCATCAGGATCTCGGCCACGCCCTTGTCCAGCAGCTTCATCGCGCTGGAAACCAGGCAGGGGTGCGCTTCGGGCACGGTCTGCCACTGGTCGGAGTCCACGCCGATGCAGAACGGCGGCGGGCCCCCTGCCCCCACCGCGTTGGCCACTTCGATCAGCGCGCCGTTGCCCGTCTTGCCGCCCGCGCCAAAGACCACATCAGCGTCCTGGTCGAGCGCCTGCCGGGCCGTCGTCGCCCCCCATTCGGGGTCGGTGAACGCCTGGTCAATAGACCCCGGATGGTAGGTCGAGATGATCTTGATGTCCGGGTTGATCGCCCGCGCTGCCGCTTCGTAGCCTTCCTTGAAGGCCACCACCGGCGGCACCTGGTCGGTGCCCAGCACGGCAGCAATCGTCCCCGTCTGGGTCAGCCGCGCCGCCAGCACGCCCGCCAGATAGCCCGACTGATCCTCGCGGAAGATCAAGCCCACCACGTTGTCCACCGCCTCGGCCTGGAACTGATCCACCCCGATGAACAGCACGTCCGGGTAGAGAGCCGCCGCTTCCAGCGTGGCGTTGCCCAGCGCGTAGCCCACCGTCACGATCACGTCGTAATCGTTCTCGGCGAACTCAGCAATGTTGTCGGCGTAGTCCGCCGCGTCCACCGTCTCGATGTAGTTCACGGTTGCGCCGCACGTCTCCGCCGCCAGCACGCCTTCCCACGAGTTCTGGTTGAAGCTCTTGTCGTTGATCTGCCCGACATCCGTCACCAGGCCGATCTGCAGATCGCTCAGGTCGTAGTCGTCGCAGGGGATAAGCTCCTTGACCACGAACCCCAGCTCCTCAGCCGGCTCCTCAGTGGGAACCTCGGTGGGCACTTCAGTGGGGACTTCGGTCGGCACTTCAGTCGGAACCTCGGTGGGCACCTCAGTGGGCACCTCAGTCGGAACCTCAGTTGGGACTTCAGTGGGGACTTCGGTCGGCACCTCGGTCGGAACTTCAGTGGGAACCTCAGTTGGGACTTCGGTCGGCACCTCGGTCGGCACCTCAGTCGCAGCGGGCGCCAGCGCTACCTGCGTAGGCTCTTCAGTCGGCTCCTCAGTGGGAACCTCGGTCGGAACTTCAGTGGGGACTTCGGTCGGAACTTCGGTCGGAACCTCAGTCGGTTCTTCAGTAGGAACTTCAGTCGGCTCCTCAGTGGGGACCTCGGTGGGGACCTCGGTCGGCTCCTCGGTGGGGGCCTCAGTCGGTGGAACTGTCGGCGTTGGCTCCTTCTTCTCGTCGTCGCCGCACGCGGCCAGCGCCAGCACGGCGATCAGGGCCAGCACGAGCCAAAGCCCGATCAGGCGTCTCCTCTTGGTCATGGACTCTTCTCTCCTCAGTGCCTATGTATGCCTGTGTTTTTCGGACAAACGATGCGCGAATCTTCTCGTGGATAGCTTCTGTGGGCCATCGTGGTCTCTATAATACTACGGTCTCCCCGATCCGTGTAATTCTCCTCTCGTGCAAACCGCCCAAAAGCCAGGCGGCGCAGCGCACGGTGTGCCAGGCGAATGGGTGCGTGCAAAACCTGTCAGGCAGGGGCGCTGCTCTGCTGCGCCCCCCTTGACCTCACCCCCGCTCGGCGCTCACGCGCCTCGCCGCCCCCTCTCCGTTGACGGAGAGGGGGCAAGCCGAGCGCAGCGAGGCTGGGGGTGAGGTAAAGCGGCGCGCAGAGTGCGTGCAAAACCTGTCAGGCAGGGGCGCTGTTCTGCTGCGTCCTGGTTGACCTCACCCCCGCTCGGCGCTCACGCGCCTCGCCGCCCCCTCTCCGTTGACGGAGAGGGGGCAAGCCGAGCGCAGCGAGGCTGGGGGTGAGGTAAAGCGGCGCGCAGAGTGCGTGCAAAACCTGTCAGGCAGGGGCGCTGTTCTGCTGCGCCCTGGTTGACCTCACCCCCGCTCGGCGCTGGCGCGCCTCGCCGCCCCCTCTCCGTTGACGGAGAGGGGGCAAGCCGAGCGCAGCGAGGCTGGGGTATGGCCCTACCCCCCCCCCCTCACCCTCCCGCCAATCGCTGTCAACTTTTGCACGCACCCAGGCCGACTCGCCGTTGCCAACCGACCGGATTATGCTATACTTGCGCCACTGGTCGGGGCGTGTAGCTCAACGGTAGAGCAGTGGCCTTTTAAGCCATTGGTTGGGGGTTCGAATCCCTCCACGCTCACTGGTTATTTGCGGGGGCGATCCGTCACAGCGGAGTCGCCTTTTTTGTTGGCCCGCGCCCGAGGAGCCGCACCATGCCGCGTCACGGATGGTTGTTTCTGCTCGCTCTGCTGAGTCTGGTTGCAGTGCCGTTCTGGCCGGGGAGTGCGCCGCCTACCTCCGCGCAGTCCGCGCCCGCCCCGCAGGTCTACGCCGAAGCCATCGGCCAGGCCAATCTGCGCGCGGGGCCGGGCGTTGAGTACGCGCAGGAGGGGGCCATTGCCGGTGGAACGCGCTATCGTGTGCTGGCCCGGCACGTCTACGTGCCCTGGCTGCGCCTGGATGTGCCGGGCATTGCCGAAGCGTGGGTCTTCGCCGACCTGGTGACGGTGACGGGCAGCCTGGCCGATGTGCCGGGGGTGAGCGCCTTCCCGCCGCTGGACGCGCCGACGGCCACGGCCACGCCTACGCCGGGCGCGCCCGCCGGCGATGCGCCGGTCCCCGCCACGCCAACCCTCATGCCCACGCTCAGCGGGCCGCTGGCCACAACGCTCGGCGAGGCTAACCTGCGCTTCGGCCCCGATATCCAGTATCCGGTGATCGTGCGCGTGCCAGCGGGCACCAGCCTGCGCGTCATCGAGCGGCACGCGCTGGTGCCCTGGCTGCGCGTCGCCCTGGCGGAGTCGCCGACGGGCAGCGGGTGGGTCTACAGCGAGATCGTGGAGATCAGCGGCGACCTGGGCAGCGTGCCGGTTACTGAGGCCTCTGTCTTCAATTATCCGACGCTGACGCCCACGCCGCAGACGGTCATCGTGGGTGGCGCGCCCTGGGGTGGCGCGCCGGTCGCGGCGGGCCGCCTGGCGGATACGCTGGGAATGGCCATGCATGAGTACCTGTTGTCGCAGGGCTTTGCCCCTGCTGGCGATCGGATCGCTTCTGTCTTCCTGCTCGATCTGCGCACGGGTGACACTTTTACCCTCAACGGCGGCGTGGCCTACAGCGGCATGAGCCTGACGAAAATCCCGATCCTGATGGCGTACTTCCAGCATCACGACGGGCCGCTGAGCCGCGACGACGCCTTCCTGGTCGCCGACACGATGATGTGCAGCGAGAACCTGACCACCAATGCGCTGCTGGCGCAGATCGGCGACGGCGACGCGCGGCGCGGCGCGGGGCGCGTCACGGCGACCATGCAGCAGTTGGGGCTGGGCGGGACGTTCATCCTGCGCCCCTATACCATCCGCGAGGGCGAGCCGGTGATCGAGGTGGGGACGATCATCACCGGCGCTGACCAGGCACGGACGCTCTCCGATCCCACCAACCAGATCGTGCCCGCTGACCTCGGCTGGCTGCTGGCGAGCATCTACCAGTGCGCGCAGGGCGAGGGCGGGCTGCTGCTGGAACGCTTCCCGGATGCCTTCACCGTTCACGAGTGCCGGCAGATGCTCGCCGCGCTGGACGCCAACGCCGTCGGCGTCTTCCTGGAGGCGGGCGTGCCGTCCGGCGCGCGCGTGCTGCACAAGCATGGCTGGATCGGCGACACGCACGGTGACGCCGGGCTGGTCATCGGGCCGGAGAGCGCCTACGTGCTCGTGGTGGCGCTCTATGGGCGCGACTGGCTGGAGTTCGAGCGATCCGCGCCGATCATCGGCGAGTTGTCGCGCCTGGCCTGGAACGCGCTCAACCCGTCCGCGCCGCTGGCGGAAGTTGCCTCGCGCGTCGTCCCTGCCGAGTGCGATCCCTGGGCCGACCCGGTGATGGCCGCGCTGCTGGCTCCCAGCCTGCCGGGGATCGAATAAGGGGGTGGCGCTTGGCTTTACCTCACCCCCGCTCGGCGCTGGCGCGCCTCGCCTCCCCCTCTCCATGCATGGAGAGGGGGAAAGGCCGAGCGTAGCGAGGCCAGGGGGTGAGGTAAAGCGGCGCGCGGGGTGCGTGCAAAACCTGTCAGGTAGGGGCGCTGCTCTGCTGCGCCCCCCTTGACCTCACCCCCGCTCGGCGCTGGCGCGCCTCGCCTCCCCCTCTCCATGCATGGAGAGGGGGAAAGGCCGAGCGTAGCGAGGCCAGGGGTGAGGTAAAGCGCGCGCGGGTGCGTGCAAAACCTGCCAGGTAGGGGCGCTGCTCTGCTGCGCCCTGGTTAACCCCACACCCCCGTCTCGGCGCGGGCGCGTTCCTCGCCTCCCCCCCTCCGTGCCTGGAGAGGGGGCAAGCCGAGCGCAGCGAGGCCAGGGGTGAGGTAAAGCGGCGCGCGGGGTGCGTGCAAAACCTGTCAGGTAGGGGCGCTGCTCTGCTGCGCCCTGGTGTACCTCACCCCCGTCTCGGCGCTGGCGCGCCTCGCCGCCCCCTCTCCATGCGTGGAGAGGGGGGAAGGCCGAGCGTAGCGAGGCCAGGGGGTGAGGTAAAGCGGCGCGCGGGGTGCGTGCAAAACCTGTCAGGTAGGGGCGCTGCTCTGCAGCCGCTGTGGGGTTACACCACCCCGTCTCGGCGCTGGCGCGTGCCTCGAAGCCCTTCCCTCTCCACCTGCATGGAGTGGGAAAGGCCGAGCGTCAGCGAGGCCAGGGGGTGAGGGCAAGCGGCGCCGGGGCGTGCAAAACCTGTCAGGTAGGGGCGCTGCTCTGCTGCGCCCTGGTGTACCTCACCCCCGTCTCGGCGCTGGCGCGCCTCGCCGCCCCCTCTCCATGCATGGAGAGGGGGAAAGGCCGAGCGTAGCGAGGCCAGGGGGTGAGGTAAAGCGGCGCGCGGGGTGCGTGCAAAACCTGTCAGGTAGGGGCGCTGCTCTGCTGCGCCCTGGTGTACCTCACCCCCGTCTCGGCGCTGGCGCGCCTCGCCTCCCCCTCTCCGTCAACGGAGAGGGGGAAAGGCCGAGCGTAGCGAGGCCAGGGGGTGAGGTAAAGCGGCGCGCGGGGTGCGTGCAAAACCTGTCAGGTAGGGGCGCTGCTCTGCTGCGCCCTGGTTGACCTCACCCCCGTCTCGGCGCTGGCGCGCCTCGCCGCCCCCTCTCCGTCAACGGAGAGGGGGCAAGCCGAGCGCAGCGAGGCCAGGGGGTGAGGTAAAGCGGCGCGCGCGTCAGAAGCAATTGCCCCACCAATCCAGCCACACGATTCGTTCAATACGCCGCGCTCACCTATAATGGTAAGGGAGAGTGCCAGCCGTCTTGAGAGGGGGCAGCGCGCATGGCACACGATCACGCCTCGTTATTCGCCCAGGTGACAGCGGCGGCCCGCCGCCTGCACGGCCAGGCCCATGTGACGCCGGTGCTCACTTCGCGCACGCTCAACGCGCGCGCCGGCGCTGAAGTTTTCCTCAAGTGCGAGAATCTGCAGCGCGCCGGCGCGTTCAAGTTCCGGGGCGCGTACAATGCCATCAGCCAGCTTTCTGACGCAGAGCGCGCGCGCGGCGTGATCACCTATTCGTCCGGCAACCACGCCCAGGCGGTCGCGCTGGCCTGCCGCGTGCTCGGCGCGACGGCGCATGTGGTCATGCCCACCAACGCGCCAGCCACCAAGCGCGCCGCGACCGAAGGCTACGGCGCGCAGGTGATCCCTTACGACCCGGAGACCGGCGACCGCCGGGCCATTGCTGATGCGCTGGCCGCCGAGCGCGGCTACACCCTCGTGCCGCCCTACGACCACCCGCAGATCATCGCCGGGCAGGGCACGGCGGCGCTGGAGCTGTTCGAGCAGGTCGGCGCGCTGGACGCGCTGCTGGTGCCATGCGGCGGGGGCGGGCTGCTCAGCGGATCGGCGATTGCGGCCAGAGGAGCAGCGCCCGCCTGCCAGGTGATCGGCATCGAGCCGGAAGTGGCCGACGACGCGACGCGCTCCTTTCATACAGGCGTGCTGCACACCGTCCACAACCCGCCGACTATCGCCGATGGGACGCGCACGCCCTCGCTGGGCGCGCTGACCTTCCCGCTGGTGCGCGCCTATGTGGATGATATGCGCACGGTCAGCGAGGCGGCCATTGTCGAGGCGGTGCGTTTCTTGTTGTTCCGTGTCAAGATCGTCGTTGAGCCATCCGGGGCGCTGGGCGTAGCCGCGCTGCTCAGCGGAGCGGTGCGCGCCGCCGGGCGCGTGGGCGTGATTCTGAGCGGCGGCAACGTGGACGCGGCGACGCTGCGCGCCATTCTGGAGCGAGATGGAGAGTCGCCTGGCCTTGCTGGTGATTGACCATTCTCCACACTCTCGCTAGAATGAGGCTTACTGGTGTGTGAAGCCCGGAGTTGAGAACACATGACACCACTGACCCCCGAAGACGTTGAGCGCGCCGTCAGGCTGATGCAGGATACCATCGTCTCCACCGAGAAGGTGCGCGATGGCCTGCGCGACGACGAGGCGATCCCTTTTGTCGAATGGGGGCTGGCACGCGCCAGGCAGCTTGCCGCGCGGCTGGCGGAGGTGGATCAGCTTGCCACCGACGAAGAGCAGATCGCTGACCAGGGGTATGGGCTGGCGCGCCTGATGACCCGCCTCAACTGGCTGGTGACCTACCGTTTCAAGAAGGACGCTGCCTGGCTCACGCGCACGTTCCAGATGGTCAACCAGCTCAGCCGCGAGCTGTACGGCGAGCAGGCTCCCACTTTCAGCGACGAGGAGATCGCGGCGTGGCTGGACGGGCACAGCGCCCGCTCCAACGCCGACCTGCTGCGCGACCTGGTCGCCCGCCTGACGCCCCCCGCGCCGCCCGACAGCGCGCCGGGCGAACCCGCACCGCCGGACCCTGGCAGCGAGTCTCCGGCGGCTGCACCCTCGCTGCCCGGACGGCCTCCCGTGCCTCCCGTGCCGCCGCCGCTCGACAGTCTGCCGCCGGCGTCCCTGCTGCCCGGACGCACTTCAACTGCGCCGCAGGAACCCGACCCGTCACCGCCGTCAGGAGAGACGCATGGATCGTAGCAGCAGCCGGCGTCGCCGCCGCCCACCCACCCGTTCGAATGCCCGGCGCATCACGCTGGGGGGGACAACAGGCATCCTCCTCATCGCCATAATCTTGTTTGTCCAGTACGGGCTGGGCATTGATGTGCTCAACACCGAGACCAGCACAGGTGACAAACCGCCTCCTGCTGAGGTCGCTGAGCCGGTCGAGGTCTCGTCGGAGGCGCTGGCGCGCATCCCCGGCGGGTACGACGGCGGCTGGTTCCAGCTTTACTTCTCATCGCCGGATGGCTCATCAGACCCGGCGAATTACGTCAATTCGCCGGTCGAAGCGGCGCTGGTGACCGCCCTTGACGGCGCGCAGCAGACGGTGGACGTGGCCATCTACGAGCTGGAGTCGCAGCCGATCACCGACGCGCTGATCCGCGCCGCGGAGCGGGGTGTGCGGGTGCGCGTGGTGACGGATGGCGAGTATGGCCTGGAAAGTCCCGACGCCACCTTCGACCAGCTTGAGCTGGCTGGCATTCCCATCGTGTCGGACGGAACGCGGCGCGGCTATATGCACAACAAGTTCGTGGTCATTGACGGCCTGTACGTCTGGACTGGCTCGACCAACCTCAAGCCCAATGCCTTCTACCGCAACAACAACAACGCCATGCTCATCCGCTCCAGCCGCCTGGCGCAAAACTACACCGCCGAGTTTGAGGAATTGTTCGCCGGGCAGTTCGGCAAAACATCGCCGGCGGAGATTCCCAACCAGACGGTTATGGTGAGTGGCACGCAGATCGAGACTTATTTCGAGTCCGAGGGCGATTTGGGCGCACGCCTGGCCGAGCTTATCAGCGAGGCGCGATCGGTGCGCTTCATGGCCTTCTCGTTCACCGAGAGCCTGGAATGGGTTGAAGATGGCGTGCCGCGCAGTGTGATGTTACTGCTGCGCGACCGCGCCCTGGCGGGAGAGCTTGAAGTGCGGGGGATCATCGAGGCGAGCAGCCGCAGCCAGGTCACGCCGTTGCTCAGCGCCCCTGCCTGGGCAGGGGCGCTCGGCATGACCGATCCTGACGAGGTGGGCGACCGCAGCCAGATCGAGCCGCTGGTGTGCGCCCATCTGAACGTGCGCCAGGATGGTAATCCGTATGTGATGCATCACAAAGTGTTCATCTTCGACGAGGCGATAGTCGCCATGGGATCGTTCAATTTCTCGAAACGGGCCTCCAGCGACAACGACGAGAACATGCTGATCATCCACAATCCGGCTGTTGCGCGCGCCTATCTGGAAGAATTCAGCCGGCTGTGGGCCGAATCTCAGGTAATCCCCGAATCGGCGTTCGATTGCTGACAAGAAGTGGCTGGTGATCATGACAGAAGCAGGCAGCTCCCCCTCCAAAGAAGTGCTGCGCAGCTTGCGGCTCCTGCGCAGCCCTGATCCAGAAGACCGCAAGCGTGCCATCCGTTTCCTGAGCGCCATGCGCAGCGATCCGCGCGTGCAGCAGGTGTTCGAGCACATGTACAAGAAGGACCCCGACCCATCGGTGCGCCAGCTCGCCTGGCGCGCCATCTGGCCGACGGACCCTTCGGTGCCGGCCCCCGCGCCCCGCGAAGAGCCGCCGTCCTTTGAGCCGGCTCCGGAGCCAACGCTGGCCGAGCTGGTGCCCCCCGCCGCCGCGCCGCTGCCGGTTGTACGCCGGTCTTCACGGCGCATCGGCAGAGCCTGGCGGCAGCCTTTCCTGCTCAACCCGTCCAACGCCCCGCTTGTCGAGCAGGAGCGCGTCCGCCGCGCCAGGCGCAAGAAGACTGCGCGCTGGACTTTCCGCCTGGGGGCCTTGCTGCTGCTGATGATGGCGGTGCTGTGGGGTGTGCTGGTGCCGGAGTGGGGGCGCTGGTTCCAGCTCGAGTGGGATGGCGTCAGCGTCGCGGGGACGGTCACCGAGCGCCAGCAGCGCGAAGACAGCTACTTCGTGCGCTACGACTACACGGTGAGCGGACAGCCGTATGCCGGCGAGCAGCGCGTCAGCGAGTCCGCTTACAAGGCGCTGGCGGACGGCGCGGCAGTGTCCGTGAGGGCCTTGCCCGACGACCCCACCGAAGCGCGGCTGGACGCGGCCAGCCCCGAAGAACAGTTCCGCAACTGGCTGACGGCGGCGGTGGCCGGGCTGACTCTGGCGGCGCTGCTGATGCTGCTCTCGGCGGCGCTGCGCCGGCGGCGCGCGCTGCGCATCGTGCCCCCGGCGGTGCTCACCGGGCAGGTGATCGCCTGCGAGGGCGCGCTGGACGACGACGGCGATTTCAAGGTCAAGGTGCGCTTCCGCTTCCTCACCCCGCGAGGGCAGACGCTCACCGGGCAGGCGCGGCAGATTCGCAACGACCTGCGCGACCGTCCGATGCCGCCGGTCGGCGCGCCGGTCGCCGTCTATTACCGGCACGAGCAGTCCTACCGGCTGCTGTGAGCCTCGCCCGGCGCGGCGACAAGAGACTTCCGAAGTCTTTGAAGACTTCGGAAGTCTGGTTTCGGGCCGGACGGGGGTGAGGTCAATATCCCCGCGTCCAGCGAGACGCTGTCAACTTTTGCACGCACCCACGCACCCCCTCGATTTGGCGAATTGCACCATCGCTGCTATCATTTCCCCATTCTCGCGCAAACGTTTCGCGCAAACGTTTTCGTCGCATCTGCCCAGGTGCCCGCGCACGCAGCGGGCACCCCACCGACGCGCCGTTTGTGGAGTTACAGAATTATGGTCAAGCCCACACGTTATCATGGCACGGTCAAGAGTTTTAACATGTATGGGGGTTCTGGCACGATTGCACTGCCCGATGGGCGAGAAGCGCTCGTCCGCTATTCGGCCATTCGCGGCACGGGCGTCCGCACGCTGCGCGAAGGTGCATTTGTGTCGTTTGTGCTCGAAGAAACGCGGCGCGGGCTGTGCGCTGTGTGTGTGCAGGACGAGTCGGCGAGTCACTGAGACGCCGCTCATCTGCTGCGACTGCTTCCTCTCAGCACTTCCTCCTGATCCGGTCTGGCCCACCGTGGGGTGGTAGACCGTACCCTGCTGCGTGCGTTACAATCAAGAGAGCACCGGCCCGGCTCACGAGGGCTGGGCCGCCGCGCGCTGTGAAGGCGCGCCTGACTCACTCTGGCTCTGTGACGAGGTCTGAGCAGGACTTCGTTTTGACGTTGGGAACGACCCGCAGACACATCATCCATTGAGTCAGGGACGCTTGGGGCGTCCCTAGAGGAGTTTCTCCATGCCAAATCCCGCAAAGCTGCGCATCCTGCCCCTGGGCGGGCTGGGTGAGATCGGCAAGAACATGATGCTGATCCAGTACGAGAACGACGGCATCATCATTGACACGGGCATCATGTTTCCTGAAAACGACATGCTCGGCATTGACTACATCATCCCCGACTTCCAATACGTCATTGACCAGATGGAAGAGGGGCTGATCGTGCACGGCATCCTCATCACGCACGGGCACGAAGACCACACCGGCGCCATCGGGCACGTCCTCGATGCCCTGCCCGTCCCCGTCTACGCCACCGCGCTGACCGCTGGTCTGCTGGAGATCAAGATGCGCCAGTTCGGCCACACCGATCACCCGCTGCACATCTTCAGGGCGGGCGATGTGCTCCGGCTTGGCCCGTTCAGCATCGAGACGTTTCACGTCTGCCACAGCATCCCCGACGGGGTGGGGCTGGGCATCAACACGCCCGTCGGCCTGGTTGTCCATTCCAGCGATTTCAAGTTCGATCACACGCCGGTAGACGGCTGGCCGCCCGACTTCGCCAAGCTGGCCGAGTTCGCGCAGCGCGGCGTGCTGGCGCTGCTGGCCGACAGCACCAACGCCGATCAGGAAGGCTGGACGCCATCCGAGCGGGTGATTGACCGGGCCTTCGACGAGGTTTTCGCCAGGGCCAGGGGGCGCATCATCGTCGCCACCTTCGCCTCGCTCATCTCGCGCATCCAGCAGGTGGCCCAGGCCGCGCAGAAGTACGATCGCAAGATGGCTGTTGCCGGGCACAGCATGATCGAGTACATCAAGGTGGCCACCAAGCTCGGCTACCTCAAGCTGCCGCCCGACCTGATGGTGCCCGTTGACCGGGCCAACAAGATGCCACCGCACGAGATCGTCATCATGGCCACCGGCACGCAGGGCGAGCCATCGGCTGTGCTGGGGCGGCTGGCCTGGGGCCAGCACCGCCAGCTTGAGATCGAGCGCGGCGACACGGTGATCATGTCTGCTCATCCCATCCCCGGCAACGAAGAATTGGTGCACCGCACGATCAACAAGCTGATCCAGCGCGGGGCGCACGTCATCTACGACCCCATCGCCAGGGTGCATGTCTCCGGCCATGCGCGGCGCGACGAGCTGAAGCTGCTGATCAACCTGCTGCGCCCCAGGTTCTTCATTCCGGTGCATGGCGAGCTGCGCCATCTGACTCAGCACAGCCTGCTCGCGCAGGAACTGGGCATCCCGGCGCAGAATATCGCCGTGGTCGAGAACGGGATGCAGATTCTGCTCAGCCCTGACCGCCTGGAAGTGGGCGAGCGCGTGCCCGGCGGGTACGTGTTTGTGGACGGCAAGGGCGTGGGCGATGTCGGCCCCATTGTCATGCGCGACCGCGAGACGCTGGGCCGCGATGGGTTCGTCAGCGTGCTGGTGTTGATTGACGCCGCGACGGGCGAGCTGGTCGAGCCGCCGGAGGTGATCTCGCGCGGGTTCGTCTTCCTGCGCGATGCGTCCGACCTGATCGAGATGGCCCAGGAGCGGATCGCCGAGATTGTGCGCCAGCACGAGCGCGGCAGCCTGACGGTCGCCATCCAGGATGCGCTGTCCAAGATGTTCTACACCGAGACCAAGCGCCGCCCGATGACCTTCGCTTTTGTGCGCGAGGTGAGCCTGGCCAGGTGAGCGACGGCCAGCCTCACCCCTACCTGACAGGTTTTGCACGCACCCCGGCGCGCCGCTTTACCTCACCCCCTGGCCTCGCGGCGCTCGGCCTTTCCCCCTCTCCATGCATGGAGAGGGGGAGGCGAGGCGCGTCAGCGCCGAGACGGGGGTGAGGTCAACCAGGGCGCAGCAAAGCAGCGCCCCTACGAGCAGGCTGGCGCGCATCCTCCCCGATCTCCCTCTAGGCACCCGCCCGGGCGCACTGTATACTGTGCGCTTCGCGGGCGGTGCCGAGTCACCGCTGCACACACCAGACTGAGGGCGGGCAGTGCGCACGCTTTTGCGGGATGTCGGGCGCGATACGCGCTGGGTGATGTGGTCCTACACCTTGTGGGGCGTTGGCGAAGGGCTGTGGATGTTCATCCAGCCGCTCTACGCCAAGTCGCTCGGCGCCTCGCCAGACCAGGCGGGCTTCATGATCGGGCTGTGGGGGCTGGGCCGCCTGCTGTTCATCCTGCCGTCGGGCATCCTGGCCGACCGTTTCGGCGCGCGCCGGCTGATGCTGCCCGGCTGGTACCTGGGCCTGACCGGCGTGACGATCATGGCCCTGGCTCCCGACTGGCGCTGGGCTGCGCCGGGCTTCCTGGTCTACGGCTTTTCGGCGGCAGCTATCCCCGTCACCAACCTGTACATCACCCAGTCGGGGCGCTATGACCCCACGCGCCGCCCAGGGCTGCCGCTGCAAGCCACGCTCACCCTGATGTGGGCGGCTTACTCGCTGGGGCTGGTCGTCACGCCGGCCATCGGCGGCTGGATCGGCGAGCAGTTCTCGCTGCGCACCGTGTATATCATCAGCACGTTCTGGTTCGTGCTGAGCACGCTGACCATCATGCGCACGCGCCCTTACCCGACGCCGGAGCCGCCGCCGGGCGGCTACGACTACGGCGGGCTGCTGCGCCGCCGGGCGGTCACCGGGCCGCTGATCGTGCTCACGCTGGGCTTCGTGGCCATTCTCACCGGGCAGACGCTCTCCTCGCAATACCTGGAAGAAGCGCGGGGCTTCTCGCGGGGGGCCATCGGCGTGTTCGGGTCGCTCAGCGCGCTGGGCACGGCGGTGTTCAGCCTGCTGCTGGGCCGGCTGACCTCCTCTCGCGGCTTCTTCAGCAGCCTGCTGCTCGTGCTCGCCTCGTTCGCCCTGCTGATGATCACCGGCCACACGGCAGTTGTCGCGGTGGCTGCTTTCCTGCTCGGCGCGCACTACGCCGCGCGCCCGCTGGCCGCCAGCGTGATCGGCGAGCGCGTGCCTGCCCACCAGCACGGCATCGCCTACGCGCTCGTGGACGCGATGGCCGGGCTGGCGACTCTTGATCGGCACGAATGCCGCCGGGTGGCTGTACGCCTCCAACCCGGATTCGCCGTTCGCCGCCGGGATTGCAGGGATCGCCCTGGTGACGGTGCTGGGCGCGGCGCTGCGCTTGCGCGGCACAACCCGCGCGCTGCGCCTGCGTATACTACGTGTAGGGCGTTAGACCAAAGCGTGTGCCGGGGGAATGAGTCAGGAGTCATGAGTCATGAGTCGGGAGGCGCGAGAGATTGCGCGCGCCGTTCACGACCTCGGACGCTGAACTGACTCACGACTCATGACTCATCGCTCATCACCCCCTGACAGTGAGGAAGTCTGCCATGCCCAAACAGAAGCGCGAGGCCAATCCCGATCTGCTCGCCCGGCTGTGGAGCGACACCGTGCTCGGCTGGCGGCTGCTGTTCGACCGGCGGGTGAGCGGCTCAGCCAAGCTCATCCCGCTGCTGATCATCTTCTACATCCTCTCGCCGATTGACCTGGTGCCGGATGTGCTGCTGCCGTTCGGCGTCGTGGACGATCTGAGCGCCTTCCTGCTCGGACTCCAGATGTTCATCCGCAGCGCCCCGCGCGACGTGGTGGACGAGCATCGCGGCCTGCGCTCGCGCCGTCAGCCCGGCGGCTACACCCCGCCGCAGAACGCGCAGATCATCGAGGGCGAGTACGAAATACGCGATGAGGATTGATGGAGGAACCAATTCAAATCCGCATGATCAGGGGTTTTCAGTCCTGAGTCGTGAGGCGTGAGGCGTAAAGATTGTCCTGTGCTCAAGGCTCAAGACTCCTGACTCAGGACTCATCACCCACAGCGATTGTGCGATGTCGTTTTGGTGTCTCCATTAACACCCATGTGGGACAGAGATGTTGGGCGGGGTGTCCAGCGCCGCCACGTCCAGCGTATAGCGCAGCGTCAGCGTGCCAGAGACGGCGGAATCGGCCCACAGCAGGCGCACGCCGCTCACCTCTGCTGAGACCTCGTAGCGCAGCACGGCGTCCACCTCCGGCGCGAACCACAAGTCTGCCGCCAGTGTCACCGTCCCGTCCGGGCCGGGGTGAATCGCTGGCAGGCGGGCATCGGCAGGGGCGAACGTGTATTGCCAGGCGGGCAGCCCGTCGAGAGTCTGGCGGTGGCCGGTGGGCATGGTCTGCGCCACGCCGCCGATGATCTGCCCCGCTGATAGATCGGCGATGGCCGCCCCGCCCGGTTGCTCGCCGCCGTCAGCAGTACACACACCGTTCACGTCCACTGTATAGTAGTCGTTGCTGAAGCGCACTCCTTCCAGGCGCAGCAGCGCTTCGCCTGGGAGGAAAGCCCGCCCTTCGATCTCCAGCACTACGCGCCGCGTCTGGCCCGGCTCGTTGCCTTGCACCTGGGCGCTGATCGTCCCCGCCGCTGGCTCGCCCGTCGCGTCGAATGTGCCTTCGAAGCTGCCCGTGACGGCGTAGGCCCAGCCGGAGTGAGCGGACAGGCCGCGCTCGATGGGATCGAGCGCCAGCGTCGCAAAGCCGGGGGGCGGGGCGTTTTCGGTCAGAAAAATCGCCGTAGGGATGGTTTCCAGGCTGGCCAGCGTGGGCACAACGGAGGCGCTCTCATTGTTGGAGAAGTCGCACGCGGACAGGGCGAGCAGCCCCATCACCAGCAGGAAGACGAGCGTTCTACGCGATACCATGAGGGCGTCTCTCCACACACTGCGCTTGCCGATCGGAGCGTGCCAGAATTATAGCGGTTTCACAGGGCCGGGGATAGTTGCCGGTTCGGGAAGTAAGGAGCTGACAGGGGTAGGTTTTTCATTCTTTGAGCGAGGAACCGTCCGATGCGCTCTCGCTCAAATCGTTAAAAACCTACCCCTGAGAGGAAGTAAGGAGGGGGATAAGCAGGCGCGAACAGACACTTGTTTCGGTTAAGCTGTATCATAATTGACACAAACCCGTTATGCAGTCATAATTATCTAGAGAGGTTCTCTGCCACTCCACAGTGGTCCAACTTGTATGGACGCGGGGTAATTCAGGGTGGGGAGCGTGCGTACAGAGGGTGTGATCGCTGTGCTTTCCCCTACAACCGGTTAGGGATACTTGCCGTCTGCCGCATATCAGGCGAGGAAGGGGGCCGAGACATGCCCGCGCTACTGGAATACGTCACTGAGACAACCTACCCGCTCTTCGAGCAGAAACTCCGCGACAAGCCGCTCATCTTGATTTACCCCCGGCATCGCAGCCATTTGGCGCTGGTGGCCATGTTGCTCGATGTCTATGCGCATCAGGTTGTCTATTACGCGCTTGGCGCGGACGATTCCTCCCTGCCGGACTGGCTGCGGCACATGACTGCTGACCTGGCCTCTGTGGCATCCCTCGGCGACCAGACGCGCGCCGCGCTCGACGCCAGGGCCACCCCCGAAGACCTGGCCAGCGCCCTGGCCGCGGACCTGGCCGCGATGCAGCGTGACAGGGTGCTGCTGCTGCTCGACCAGTTCGATAACCTGGACTTTGACGCGGATGCTGACCGGTTCTTCCGCGCTCTGGCCGACAAGCTGCCCGCAAAAGTGCAGATCGTGATCAACGCGCGGTTGCTCGGTGTGCAGCCCTGGAATGACCTGCTCCACGCCGGGCAGGCCGAGGTGGTGGGCAGCGACCGGGCCATCTCCGGGGGCATCTTCGGCGATGAGCCAGGGCGCGGTCAGCTTGAGGTCTTCGCCCTGTCCGGCGGGCACGTGTACATGGACGGGCGTCCGATCATCAGTTGGGAAGGCTCGCTGCCCAAGCACCTGTTCTACTTCTTCGTCGACCACCCGATGGTCACGCGCGATGAGATTTTCAGCGTCTTCTGGCCCAAGATGTCGGTCAAGGAGGCGACGAATGTCTTTCACGTCACCAAGCGCAAAATCTCCGAGCGCCTGGGCCACGAGCTGACCAATTATCAATCCGGCTTCTACATCCCCTCGCCGAAGCTGAGCATCCACTACGACGCGAGCCTGTTCGAGCAGGCCATCAACGCCGCTATTGAGTTCGAGACCGATGCCCCCGCCCTGTGGTACAAGGCCGTCCAGCTTTACCGCTCGCCCTTCCTGCCCACGATCACCATGCCCTGGGTGGAACAGCGTCGCCAGGAGCTGCAGAGCAAGTATGCCCAGGCGTTGATCGGGCTGGGCCGCTACCATCGCGGGCGGGGCGAGACGGAGCAGGCGCTTGGCTACCTGCTGCGCGCCCTGCGCGAAAAGCCCGATTGGGAAGACGTGCATCGCGACGTGATGAAGATCTATCATCAGCAGGGGCGCATTGACGACGCGGTGACCCAGTACCGCCAGTTGGAGCGCACGCTGACCCGCATGTTCAAGATCGCGCCCAGCAAAGAGACGCGCAACCTGTTCGACACCATCCGCGCCGGTTAACGGCTGGCGCGGAGTCTCGCTCTGTGCCCTGAGCACGGCGCC
Organism: Anaerolineae bacterium; assembly: GCA_027494015.1. The sequence goes on along the minus strand of JAOSJP010000004.1, from coordinate 61,158 downwards.
GTTCCCGCTTGTGGGCGACGCTGTGATGCTCCTGACCGTGTCAGCGCGGCCTGCCCATATGCCATGACTCGCACCCCACGCTCCGCCAAGCCAGAGATCGTCCGCCACGTTGCCGATGGCCCGCATACGCTCACCGTCGAGGTCGTCCGCGACCGGCGGTTGCGCTCGTCAGTCCGTTGGACGCTGAGGGGGGAGACAATTCAGGTGCGCGCCCCGGCAGCGCTGCCGCGCAAGCAGCTTGATGAGCTGCTCGACAAAGTGATCGCCCGCGTGCTCAAGCAGCGCAAGCGCGCCTACGGTCTTGCTGACGCCGATCTGGAGCGCCGCGCCCAGCACATCAACCGCGCGTACTTCGGCGGGGAGCTAAGCTGGCACTCGATCCGCTGGGTAGACACCATGCAGCACCGCCTGGGAAGCTGCACCAGCGGCGGCAGCACCGATGGCGACATTCGCATCAGCGAGCAGATCAGGGAGTGGCCGGCCTACGTGGTGGATTACGTCATCGCGCACGAGCTGGCGCACCGCCGTCACCCCAACCACAGCGCTGACTTCTGGGCATACCTGGCCCGCTACCCGCACACCGCACGCGCGCGCGGCTTCATCGAGGGCTTCGCTTACGCCCAGCGCGCCGACCCCGACGACCTGCTCTAGCGCCGCACCACCACATCGCAGGTGGGCAATTCGACGCCGTAGCGCTGCACCACGCGCAGCCGGATGACGTAGTATCCGTCGGGCTGGCCCGATAGATCAACGGGCGTGGTGGTCAGCGGCGCTTCAGTGACGGGCGGCTCGGCGTCGCGCTGCCTGGGCGGCGGGGCGCGCACAGCTTCCCAGCGCGCCGGCAGCGTTCCCCGCACCAGAATGCGCCCCAGGTAGCCGATCTCAAGGGTATAGGCCCACAGAGTTGGCGGGCTGACTGTGCCGAAGACGGTGAAAGTATCGCCGACCAGATCGCCAGACGCCGGCTTGGTGATCATCACGGCGGGATCGGAACAGGTCTGGTTGAGACGGTCGGGCGTGGCGGTGGGCAGCACCAGGGTGGGCGATGGCGTGGGCGTCTGCACGTGGACGGACAGGCCAGGGAAATCGGCGCGCCAGCCAGGGGTAAGCAAGGCGTAGACGATGAAGGCGACATTGAGCGAGAGCACCGCCGCCAGCATCCCCAGCAGCCAGGCGTAGGGGCTGCGCCACAGGCCGACCAATGTCAGCCAGGTGGCTTCCAGCCCGCTCAGATGCAGCCGCCGCAGCCAGATTGAGACGCGCAGCCAGGGGGCCTGCTCTGGCGCGGCGGCGCGGGAACTGCCCGCCGCCATTCCCGCGTCCGATACGCCGCTGTGGGCTGTCTGCTCGGCGGCTTGCTGCCACCAGGGACGGTCAGGCGGAGCCGCCGGGCGGCGGTAGGCGCTGCTATCGCGCCGCCTGTACGGTGAGCGGGCGGCAGCGCGCCCCTCCCGAAGCTGATCGTATTGCTGGCGCAATGCCGGCTCGCGCAGCACCTGGTACGCCTCATTGACCAGCTTGAGCTGCTGCGTCGCCCAGCCAGCGCGTTCCGGGTTGAGGTCGGGATGCACCTCGCGGACGCACCGCCGGTATGCCTGGCGGATGTGGGAGACGCTGGCGTGCGGGGGGATGCCGAGGATGGCGTAGTAATCCCGCTGGGGATCGTAGGTGATCTTGCGACGCATGGAAGGTTCCCCGGCGTGCCCGCCAACCGCGCCAGTCTCCCCCGATTATACCCGGATTCGGGCAGGGGGCGCGCTGCGCCGCACAACTGGGTGCGTGCAAAGGTTGACAGCGACTCGCTGGACGCGGGGATATTGACCTCACCCCCAGCCTCGCTGCGCTCGGCTTTCCCCCTCTCCGTCAACGGAGAGGGGGCGGCGGCGCCGCGCGTGAGCGCCCGCTGTAGGTCACCACCAAGAGACCCCAGGTTTACCAACCCAACACCACCTCCACGTGCCTCCCCAGCGTCAGTCGTCTGCGCTGCCTACTGGTCGACGCGGCATGGTGCCCGCAGGGTCACGCCGAGACGGGGGTGAGGGCAGTTCCGGCTGTCGTCGCCGACAGGTAAAAAACCCCCCAAAAACCCCCCCGGGGGCCCCCCGGGGTTTGCACGCACCCGCACAACTTTCGCAGCGCCCCTGCGTAGAAGAGAACAGACGGATCGCTCATCATGATCACGAACAGGATGGAACCATGTGCTGCGACTTCGACTCTGACAAGCGTATCTTCGGGGCGATGGCGCTCATTGCGCTCGGCATAGTTTTGCTGACCGGGCTGGGCCTGTGGTGGCCGCTGTTCATCATGATGCCCGGCCTGCTCTTGCTGCTCCCTGCGCGGTACGGCGGCGCAACGGGGGCCGTGCTCTTCGCCATCCCCGGCATGGTGGTCGCTGGCACCGGCGCGCTCCTGGCGGCGATGGCCGTCACCGGCTACTGGCAGGCGTGGGCCTACGCCTGGACGCTCTACGGGGCGTTCCTGGGCATGGCCTTCCTGCTGATGAGCCGCCAACTGTCCAACGCCAGCCTGTACAACGCCGGGCAGAGGCTGATCCGGGCCAGCCTGATCGGGTTCGTCCTGTTCGGGCTGTTCTTCGAGCTGGTCATCGGCATCGGCTGGCTGGGCGCGCCACTGGGACCGCTGGTGCTGATCGCGCTCGGCTTCATGCTGCTGATGCGCAGCGGCGGGAACAAACGGCGGTTGGCCGCGCGGGACGACGACACCGGCAAGCTCAAGCGCAAAGCTAAGCGGGACGACGCGGCTCTCTTCACCGGCCCGGTGATCTATGGCACGCGCGTGCGCTCGCGCGGGGATGCGCAGCACATCCCCGGCCACGACGAGCGCGAATGAGCGACTGGGTGCGCCAACGCAAACGCCACGACCGGCTGCGTCGTGGCGTTGCTGTGCTGGCGGGGAGGACAGGATTCGAACCTGCGAACCGGTTAAAAGCCGGTTAACCGCTTAGCAGGCGGCCCCAATCGTCCACTCTGGCACCTCCCCAGAGGCGTGCTGCTGTTGTTTTGGCGGAGGGAGAGGGATTCGAACCCCCGGAGACGTGTAACGCCTCAGTGGTTTTCAAGACCACCGCCTTAAACCACTCGGCCATCCCTCCGGGTTGCCTCCCGCTGGACAAGCCCCTCCGAGGCGGGTTCAGTATAGCATGATCGCGGGGGGTGGTCAACCGTCAGTGAGCGGGGGGCAGGGCTGACCGATGTTTACGAGATTCCAACAACGGACAAAGCCTCGTGCAGATTGAGGGCATAATGAAGGCGCGCGTGCGTCAGGCTGGCATGGCCTAAGCGCTTGACCAGGGAGATGACGGTATTGCGTAAGGCGCTGCTGAGGCCTGCCGAGACCAAACCAAACCCAAAAAAATTTTTCCCCAACCCCCCATCCCGGGAACGGTGGGGCTGATTTTCAATTGACCAGTGTCCCCGCCAGCGGGTCAACACCGTCATCAGATCAATCTGGTCAGGTGTGAGACTCAAGACCCCGTACTCGACCTCGGTGGTAACTTCCCCTGTGGCCAGGGAAATCACGCGGCGTTCCAGGCGTAGTCCTTGTTCGACACCCGGCCAATTCACATACCCTTTGAGGTCGGCACTGGCTGACAAAGTGCGCGTTTCAAGCCGCCCATGCCCCTTGGAGACCTGCCGAACCACCCGTTGCTCCTGTTGTGGGCCAGGCGGTCGTGCAAACAGCAGCGCCACGTCCGCTTTGAGCGTCGGTTGGTTGTCGCCCACCACCATCAAATAGGCCCCCCTTTTTCCACGATCAGCGCGGCTGTTTCGCGTTGGGTGTGTAGGGCATCACACGTAACCAGCACGCCTTCCAGGGCGAGCTTTGCCAACACCTCCCGCGCAATCGGGATTTCGTTGGTTTTGGGGCCCACTACCTGTTGTCCTAACACCAGCTCCAACTCATGGACAAAGGCGCTCAGCAAATGCACAGCAGCTTGTTCTCCTGTGCGACTTCCCCGCAAGGTTTTGCCATCCAGGGCCACTCCCGCCCACCGTTCGACCTGATAGGCCTGGGCAACCTGTCCAGCCCAGTGCTGAAGACCGGCTTCGAGTTCGGCAATATCCAGGTCGCGCAACACCGTGCGAATGGTTTCGTAACCCGGCACACGCGACCTTTTCATCCCCAGCGCCCGGCTCACCGTCCACCGCTGCTCTTGCACCCACCGCGCTATTCCCCGTATGCTGTTTTCTCCGCTCAACAGCGCCAGGAATACCAGCGTCAGCACCGTCCCTACTTCATACCGTTTGCCGGATGGCTTGCGCCAGTCGCGCACTCCAGCAAAGACCTCTACTAAGGGGGGAATGAGTTCTGGCATGGGTTGTCGTCTCCGTTCTATCCTTCTTTCTCAGTCTGACTTTACCTCTCTTTCGTCATTTTTTCGTTAGAGTTGTCACCCTTAGCTCCCTGACGGAGAGGGGGAGGCGAGGCGCGTCAGCGCCGAGCGGGGGTGAGGTCAAGGGGGCGCAGCAGAGCAGCGCCCCGAGAGGTTTTGCACGCACTCTACGCGCCGCTTTACCTCACCCCCTCGGCTTACGCGGGTTTTTCCCCTCTCCGTCAACGGAGAGGGGGAGGCGAGGCGCGTCAGCGCCGAGCGGGGGTGAGGTCAACCAGGCGCAGCAGAGCAGCGCCCCTACCTGGCAGGTTTTGCACGCACTCTGCGCGCCGCTTTACCTCACCCCCAGCCTCGCTGCGCTCGGCTCTTCCCCCTCTCCGTTGACGGAGAGGGGGCGGCGAGGCGCGTGAGCGCTGAGCGGGGGTGAGGTCAACCAGGGCGCAGCAGAGCAGCGCCCCTACCTAGCAGGTTTTGCACGCACCCTGAGCGGGGCGGGGGGGGGCGCTTTTCGCGATGATGGCGGAATCTCTGCGCCTGGGCGGCGATGTTCTGATGTTCTGTGCGATCGGAGAAAAAAGAACGCCCCGTGTGTGGCACGAGGCGTGTGCATTCTAAGCGATGATGTGCCTAGCGATTGCTCTGGCGCACTACGTCGCTGGCCTGCAGGCCCTTCGGACCCTGGGTGATGGTGAATTCAACGCGCTCGCCCTCGTGCAGCTCGCGGTAGCCGCTGCCGGTGATGCCGCTGTGATGCACGAAGACATCGGGGCCGTTCTCGCGGGCGATGAAGCCGTAGCCCTTCTGGGCGTTGAACCACTTGACGGTGCCGGTGACACGCTCGGACATGGTGAAGGACTCCTTCCCTCAGATAAAGATAGTCGCTGATGGTGTAGTTGAGAGAGGAGTTGCCTGCGGGTCGTACAAAACCGCGCGCTGTAGAATCAGTTGCGCGCGGTTATGGGGCCGAGTTCGAACAACCTCTTCACTACGTCCCTCATCATACTCCAGGATTCGCGGCGCTGTCAATGGGTCTCTTTTGGGTGGATGCGTGCAAAATGTGCCAGGTAGGGGCGCTGCTCTGCTGCACCCCGGTTTACCTCACCCCCGCTCGGCGCTGAGGCGCTCAGACACCAGACTTCCGGGAGCGAGCGCCGCGAGGCTGGGAGTGAGGTCAATACCTCCGCGTCAGGCAAGTCGCTGACAACCTTTGCTCGCCCCCTCAAAACTGGCCCTTGACGGCCTGTTGTGCCGGGTGTATGATACGCTGCGTAGTGTAGAGGTTGTTCAGCTAAACGGCACAACGATACCGTGGTGACAACTCGTCACGACGGTGTTTTCTTGCGTCCTGCTTGCTCCTCACCCTACAGCATCGTCCATCTTTACCTCCCATCAGGGAAGAGGTTTTCCGCAATGGCAGAACGTGAGACTGGTACCGTCAAGTGGTTCAACGCCCAGAAGGGCTACGGCTTCATCGCGCGCGAGAATGGCCCGGACGTGTTCGTGCACTTCTCCGGCATCACCGGCGATGGCTACCGCGAGCTGAACGAGGGCGATCGCGTGGAATTTGCGATCTCCAACGGCCCCAAGGGCCTGCAGGCCACTGAGGTCGTGCGCCAGCGTTAGGCGCTGACTACCTGGCACCCAGACGCCCCGCAGCACAACGCTGTGGGGCGTTTTGTTTGGCGGGGCGCATCAGCGCCGCAGCCGCCGCCAGGCCGCGCGCGGCAGGATCGCCGCCTCCTCCACCCGCAGCGCCAGCGCCACCCCCCAGAACACCGCCACCCCCACGATCATCCCTCCACCCGCCAGGCACAGCCGCGGCAGGCCCGGCAGCAGGGCCAGGTACGCGCCCAGCGCGGCGGCCATGATCGCCGAGGCGAGCAGAGTCCGCGCCGCGCTGCCCAGCACGCGCCGGTCGTCCAGCCCGCCCACGCGCCGCCGCAGCACGGCCCACAGCACGGCGCTCTCGATGGCTGTGGCGATGGACATGGCCAGGGCCAGCCCGCCGATCGGCCCGCGCGCGAATTCAGTCGTGTCCGGGTAGCCGAGCGCATAGATCAGCAGCAGGGCGAGAACGATGTTGAGCAGCATGGTCGCCGTGCCCACCTTGACCGGCGTCCAGGTGTCGTGCAGCGCATAGAAGGCCCGCACCAGGATTTCGAGGACGCTGTGCCCGGCCAGCCCCACGCTGAAGAGGGCCAGCGCCCAGGCCGTGCCCGCCGTGTCGCGCGCCGTCCACTGGCCGCGCTCGAAGAGCAGGGCGACAGTTGGCTCGCTGAGCACAGCCAGCCCGATCCCCGCCGGGATGGACAGGAAGAGCACGCCGCGCAGCGCGGCGGAGAGCGTGCTTCTGAAATGCGCGGCGTCGCGCTGCGCGCTGAGCGTGGACAGCGTGGGGAAGACCGCCGTGCCCACGCTGCGCCCCACGACGCCCAGCACGGTCATCATCAGCACGAAGGCGGTCGTCAGCGCGGTGACGCTGCCCTCAGCCATCCCGGAGGCCAGCGCCGTGTTCACCCAGAAATTGACCTGCACCACGCCCAGCCCCAGCACGCGCGGCCCCATCAGCAGCAGCACTTCGCGCACGCCGGGGGTGCCCAGGCTCAGCGCGGGCCGGTAGCGGAAGCGCACGCGGATCAGATGGGGAAGCTGCACCAGCAGGTGCAGCGCCGCGCCGATCACTGCGCCCCAGGCCAGCCCGTGAATGTTCTCGCCGCGCGCCAGCACCAGCGCCCCGAAGATCAGCCCGACGTTGTACAGGCTGGGGGCCAGGGCCGGGGCCAGAAAATGCTGGTGCGCGTTGAGCACGCCCATGATCAGCCCGCTGACGCCGAAGATGATCACCGTCAGCAGCATGATGCGCATCAGCTCGGCGGTGAGCGCCTGCGTGGCGGGCGCGGCATCCGGCACGAGCAGCTCGCGCGCCAACGGATTGGCCAGGGCGAAGGCCAGCGCCGCCAGCGCCGTTGAGGCCGCGATCAGCAGGGTGATCACACCGTTGGCGAGCCGCTGCGCGCCGGACTCGTCGCCGCTGGCCAGGAAGCGCGTGAAGACGGGGATGAACGCCGAGCCGAGCGCCCCGCCCGCCACCAGCACGAAGAGCGTCTCCGGCACGCGCTGGGCGGCCATGAACGCATCGAGCGTCGCCCCCGCGCCAAACGCCGCGTTGATCGCCGCCTGGCGCACCACGCCGAGCACGGCGCTGAGCACAAAAGCCAGCATGACGACGGAGGCGGCGCGGGCGATCTGCCCGCCCGTCAGCGCGCGGGCGGAGGGGGTGGATATGGGGGCTTCACTCATTGACGGCTCTTTGCAGGTTGGCGAAGCGACTCGGTGCCGCCCAGTATAGCAGAGGGCAGGGCAAACACAGGAATCAAACGGAGGCACCCAGCGTTGCCCCCGTTGCAGCGCAGACCGGGCGAGCGCCCGACTACTCTCCCCCCGCCATGCCCGTCGCAAGCGCGTAGGTCGTCGCCGCGACGACTTCCGCCGTCATCTCGACCTTCTCCGGCACGACGGCTGCGTACACGTCGCCTTCCGTGTGCATCACATCCCCCTCAGCGGTCTCCTGGCCCCACCAGGGGTCGGCGGCACCGAGCCACTCCCACGCCTCGAAATAGGCGACCGGCACGCCGGCCAGCACAAAGGCATAATGATCGCTCCAGTCGCCGGTGAAGCCGCCCCACGTGTCCGCCGGCGACGTGTCGAAGGGCAGGCCCATCTCGTCGGCCAGGTCGAGCGCCAGGTCGCGCACCCACACCGGCCCGCCTTCGATGGTCGGCGCGGCGTTCTCGTCCTCCGGCCAGGCGATGGTCGCCCCGGCGTAGACGTTCAGCGCCGTGCCCACGCCCACCGAATCAATATTGAGCATGGCGATAATGTTACTGGCGGCGTCGCCCAGGCCCTCGACGTAAACCTCCGCGCCGGGCGGGGCGCCGCCTTCTTCCGCGCCGAAGGCGATGAAGACCAGCGTGTGCGTCGTGTCCAGATCAGCCAGGGCGCGCGCTGCCGCCAGCATCGCGGCCACGCCGGAGGCGTTGTCGCCCGCGCCGGTCGCCGAAGTCACCGAGTCCATGTGCGCGCCGACGACGACCCACTCATCGTCGCCGGGGCGCACGCCGATCACGTTGCGCGAGACAATCGCCGTGCCGGGCGCATCTTCTCCGGCGGGGGTGGTGGCGTTGAATTCCTCGACCGTGACCTCATAGCCCCAGTCGGACAGGGCGGCGGCGATATAGTCGGCGGCGAGTCCCTCTGCCGGGCTGCCCATCGGGCGCGCGCCGATGGCCACCGCCAGCGCCCTCACGTGGGCCATCACGTCCTCGGTCTCGATCAGGGCGACGAAATCCGGCATATCCTGGGCAGATGAGATGCCCAACGGGACGAGCAAGCTGCACACCATCACCAGCCCCAGCAGCGTTCTGCGTGTGATCATGGCTTTCTCCTCCACGCCTATTCGGGTTTATGTGCATACCCTATGAAAAAGTATATGACGCACCGCGCGCTGGACGGCTCGTCAAAAATGCCGAAGAGCGCTCACTGGCTGACCTTCGCGCGCGCGGCGAAACGCCCGTCCTGCGCCAGCGTGCGGCGCAGCCCTTCCTCCAGGAACACTTTGGGCGTCCAGTCGAGTAGGTCGCGGGCGAGCGTCAGGTCGGCGCACATGCGCGAGACGCCGCTGCCCTGTTCATTGACGCGCAGCACGTGCGCCTCGCACCCGGTGATCGCCTCGATCTGGCGCGCCAGGTCGTTGACGCTCGTCTCGGCCCCGCTGCCGACGTTGATCACGCGCTGGCTCACGTCCGGCGCGGTTGCCGCCACTACCAGGGCGTCTACCACGTCGTCCACATAGACGAAGTCGCGCGTCTGCGCGCCTGTGCCATGCACCACCAGAGAGCCTTGCCCCAGCACCTGGTGCAGAAAATGGGGGATCACCGGGGGGTGCGCCACTGGAAGCTGCTGTCCCGGCCCGTAGGCGTTGAAGATGCGCAGGCACACCGTCTCCAGGCCCGCCAGCCGCCCGATGAGGCCAACGTACTGCTCGGCGGCGAGCTTGCTCACGGCGTAGGGCGAAAGCGGGATCGGGATCATGTCTTCGCGCAAAGGCTGGATCGCCTGGTCGCCGTAGATCGCGCCGGACGAGGCGAGCACCAGCCGCCGCACGCCCACATCGCGCACCGCCTCCAACAAGCTGACCGTGCCGCCGACGTTGACCGCGTTGTATTCGCGCGGGTAGCGCACGCTCTCCGGCACGCTGACCCGCGCGGCGAGATGATAGACGCACTCGACATCATGCAGCAGCGTCCACAGGCGCGGCAGATCGTTCACGTCGCCGCGCATGAAGCTGACCTGCGGGGGCAGCCGGGCCGGATCGCCTGCGCTCAGGTCATCCAGCACGCGCACGCTGTGCCCCAGGCTGACCAGCCTGTGCGCCAGCGCGCTGCCCAGAAACCCCGCTCCACCCGTGACCAGGAACTGCATGAGCATCCTCTCATTCATCAGCAGCCGTCGCCCCTGCCCGGCAGCCATTATAGCTTACCTGTTGGCGCTTTCGATGCCGCTGACCGGCCTGCCTTCGCCCCGCGCGTTTCCCGATTCGTGACCGCGCGCAAAAAGGGGCGTCGCGCGACGCCCCTGGGCTGACGACATTCGCTCGCGCCGGGCTTACGAGGACTCCTCCAGATGAGATGTGCAGTGGGGGCAGCGCACAGCCGCGATGGGGATCTCGGTGTGGCAGAACGGGCACTCCTTGGTCGTAGGCTCGGCGGGCGGGGCGGGCTTTTCTTTGAGGAAACGGTTCATCTGGCTGACCAGGAGGAAGACCGCCAGGGCAACGATGATGAAGTTGATCAGGGCGTTGATGAACAGGCCGTAGTTGATCGTCGCCGCGCCGGCGTCTTTGGCCGCCGCCAACGAGCTGTAGTCGCCGCCCGACAGGTTGATGAACAGGTCGGAGAAGTCAATATCATTGAGGATGTACCCGATGGGCGGCATGATGATGTCATTGACCAGCGAGTTGACGATGTTGCCGAAAAAAAGGGGGGGGGGGGGAAACCCACCGCCCCCCCCCCCTCTTCCCCCCGCGCGGGGCGTGGTTGTTCTCTTTCTCGGACTTTTTTTTTTTTTTCTTCCCCCCTTACACAGTGGTGAGGGCAATGGCCCAGTTCCAATCAACCGCTACAGTTCCTAACTGATGTTACGCAGTTGCTCACTTTTGCAAGGGGAAACCGATTGTCCGTCCAGACAAAAAATTTCCCTCAGGTGCGTAACGTCAGTTCCTAATTATAACACCAGTTTTCGTACCAGAGGGTACACCTGGGTGCGTGCAGGGTGCACGAACGAGTTGTCAGGTAATTGTCGAAGGCCCCCATCCCCTGGCCCCTTCCCCAGAAGTGTACAGACCGGAGACATGGTTGACAGGTGTTCGGGGACATGGTTGACACTCTTGGGGATAATGAGGGCATTGTGACGGGCTGAGTAGAAAGAGCCGGACGATGCCCTGGAAAGTAGGAACAACGATGTCTCTGCGAGAGAGATTTGTGAGCCAGGTGCGACAGGGAGGGGTGCAGATGAGCGCCTTGTGCCGGGAGTTCGGCATCAGCCGTCAGACGGGCTACAAATGGTTGAAACGCTATGACGAAGCGGGAGTAGCCGGACTGGCGACCAGTCGCGCCGCCCGCAACACAGCCCGCGCCAGACGGGAACCGCCCTGAGGAGGTCATCATCGCGGCGCGGCAGGCGCATCCGGCCTGGGGCGGGCGCAAGCTGAAGCGCTGGCTGGAAAACAAGGGTATAGCGGACTGCCAGCCCCCAGCACCATCACCGCCATTTGCGGCGCGCGGGGTTGCTGAACCCCGCCGAGAGCCTCAAGCATCAGCCGTTGCAGCGCTTTGAGATGAGCAGTGCCAACGAGTTGTGGCAAATGGACTTCAAGGGACACTTCCCGATGGGCGATGGCCAGGCTTGTCATCCGCTGACGGTGCTGGATGACCATTCGCGTTTCCTGGTCGGCTTGCGCGCCTGCCCCGATGAGACCCGCCACACCGTGCAGCAGCACTTGACCGACTTGTTCCGCTGCTACGGGCTGCCGCAGCGGATGCTGATGGACAACGGCTCGCCTTGGGGCGATGCCGCGCAGACGCCCTATACGCGCCTGACTGTCTGGCTGTTGCTCCTGGACATTGCGGTCAGTCATGGCCGGGCCTATCATCCTCAGACCCAGGGCAAAGACGAGCGCCTGCATCGCACCCTCCAGGCCGAGTGGCTCGCCCACCACGCCCTGGCTGACTTGCCCGCCTGCCAGCGCGCCTTCGACACCTGGCGCGAGCTGTACAACCGCGAACGGCCCCATGAAGCGCTGGGCCTCCAGCCGCCCATCGTCCGCTTCCAGCCCTCTGAGCACCCTTTTCCTGAGACGCTGCCGCCCCTGCTCTATCCTGGCGACGCCTTCGTCCGCAAGGTCGATGTCACGGGGCGCATCTCCTTCCGTAACCGTCCCGTCCGCATTGGCAAGGCCTTCCAGGGCTACCCAGTGGCCCTCTCGCCCGATCCGCTGGCCGATGGCCTGTTTCATGTGTTCTTCGCTCGCTTCGAAATCCGCACTCTAGACCTGCGGAGCACTTGATGGTACGCTTGCCCTGTGTCAACCATGTCCCCGAACACCTGTCAACCATGTCTCCGGTCTGTACACATCAACGGAGAGGGGGAAAGCGCCGCGCGCGGCGCGCCAAGTCCCCCTCTCTAGCTCGGCTGGCTGAGGGGGATTGAGGGGTAGAGGCGGCTTAGCTTAATGCTTACTGGTTTCTAACCACGCCCCTACAAAACGCGGTGTAACACATAGTCAGCGCCTTCGCCGAACAGGATGAGATGCCATGACCCAGGTTTCACCCTCTCGCACACAGGAAAAAGTGCGCGTCCGCGCTGACATCGCCGCCATGCACGCCTACACGCCGACCGCCTCGCTGGAAGTGTTCGCGGGGCAGTTGGGCATCCCGGCGGAGCGGCTGATCAAGCTCGACGCCAACGAGAACCCCTACGGGCCGTCGCCGCGCGCGCGGGAGGCGCTGGTCTCGCTGAGCACGGCGCACATCTACCCCGATCCGGAGGCGCGCGCCCTGCGCGCCCTGCTGGGCGAGTATGTGGGCGTGGGTGCCGAGCACATCCTGGCCGGGGCGGGCGCGGACGAATTGATCGCGCTCATCCTGGAGCTGTTCATCGAGCCGGGCGACGCGGTGATCAACACCCCGCCGACCTTCAGCATGTACGCCTTCGACACGCCGCTGGCCTTTGGGCACGTGATAGATGTGCCGCGCCGCGCCGATTTCTCGTTGGACGTGGAGGGGATCGAGGCGGCGGCGCGCGAGTCCGGGGCGAAGCTGCTCTTCCTGTGCTCGCCCAACAACCCCGACGGGGGCCTGATCCCGCCGCAGACGGTTGAGCGCCTGCTCGATCTGCCGCTGGTCGTGGTGCTGGACGAGGCGTACAGCGAGTTCAGCGGGGCGGAGAGCCTGGCTCCGCGCGTGCCACAGACGCCCAACCTGATCGTGCTGCGCACCTTCAGCAAATGGGCGGGGCTGGCCGGGCTGCGCGTTGGCTACGGCCTGTTCCCGCGCGAGTTCATCGCCCACCTGTGGAAGATCAAACAGCCGTATAATGTCAATGTGGCGGCGGACGCGGCGGCGCGCGCCTCGCTGGCCGACCTGCCGTACCTGCGGGCGAATGTGGCGCGGCTGGTCGCCGAGCGCGAGCGGCTGGAGCGCGAGCTGGCGGCGATCCCGTACCTGCTCCCATATCCCAGCCGGGGCAACTTCGTGCTCTGCCGGGTGACGGGCATGGAGGCGGCGCAGTTGCGGCGGCGTCTGGCCGAGGAACACGGTATCCTCATCCGCCACTACGACACGCCGCGCCTGCGCGAATACGTGCGCATCAGCGCGGGGACGCCCGCGCAGACCGACGCATTGCTTGCTGCGCTGCGCGAGATCGGGAAGACTTCCGAAGTTTTCAAAACTTCGGAAGTCTAACGACACGGTGAAAGGACCAAGACCCTGATGAGCGAACGCACCGCCACCATCACCCGCCGCACCAACGAGACGCAGATCGCGCTGACCCTGACCCTCGACGGGGCGGGCGCGGCGCAGATCAGCACGGGAGTCGGCTTTTTCGACCATCTGCTGCACCATGTCGCCCACCATGGCCTGTTCGATCTGACCGTGCAGGCGACCGGCGACCTGCACATTGACGCGCATCACACCATCGAGGACGTGGCCATCTGCCTGGGCCGCGCGCTCGACGAAGCGCTCGGCGACCGCGCCGGCATCGCCCGCATGGGCAGCGCCTACGTGCCGATGGATGAGGCGCTGGCCCGTGTGGTGGTGGACTTCAGCGGGCGGCCCTACGCCATCATTCAGGCGGACTTCGGCACGCCGCTGATCGGGCAGATGCCCGCCTCGCTGGTGGCGCACGTTCTGGAAAGCATCGCTTTCAACGCGCGGATGAACCTGCACGCCGCCGTCCTCTATGGCCGCGACGATCACCATAAGGCGGAGGCGCTCTTCAAGGCGCTGGGCCGCGCGCTGCGCGCCGCCGTCGCGCTCGATGCGCGCCGGGGCGACGTGCCCAGCACGAAAGGGACGCTGACCGGATGAGCGCTTCACCTGCTGACCTCGATCCCGCTCTGCTCGACCGGGCGCGCGGCTGCGCGGTCGGCGCGGCCATTGGCGACGCGCTCGGTATGCCGCTGGAAGCCAGGCCGCCGCGCCCCCCCGATCACTTGCTGCGCGAGATGGTGAACGGGCGGCTGCCGGCGGGCAGCTTCACCGACGACACGGAGATGGCCCTGGCCCTGGCCGAGAGCCTGCTGGCGTACCGTCCGCTCGACCCCGCCGACCTGGGGCGGCGCTTCGTCGCCTGGGCGGACACTGGCCCCGACGACATCGGCGTGCACACTTACCGCGTGCTGTCGCGGCTCAGGCGCGGCGAGTCGTGGGATGTGGCGGCGGAAGCCGTGCAGGAGACAAACCGGGATTCTGCGGCCAACGGCTCGCTGATGCGCTGCTGGCCGGTTGCGCTGGCCTGCTGGGCGGAGCCGGAGGCCCTCCGCCGGGACAGCGTGCTGCAGAGCCGCGTGACGCACGCTCACATAGACTGCCTGGCCGCCTGTGTCTTCGCCAACACCCTGATCGCGGCCTTGCTGCGCGGGGCGACGTCCGCCGGAGCGTTCGACGAGGCGCTGGCGACTGTCCCCCTGCCCGACGACCTGCGCGACACGGTTGAGCTGGCTGCGGGCCGTCGTCGCGAGCAACTGCGCAATACCGGCTGGGTGCACCATACGCTGGAAAGCGCTCTGTGGGGCCTGCTGACCACTGACTCCTTTGAAGAGGCGTTGGTGCAGGTGGTCAACCTGGGCGGCGACGCAGACTCAGCCGGAGCGGTGGCCGGGGCGCTGGCCGGGGCCGCTTACGGGCTGGAGGCGATTCCGGCGCGCTGGCGAGCAACGCTGCGCGGCGCGTGGCCACCGCGCAGCGAGACCTTCTGGGTGGCGGACGATTTGGCGGCGCTGGCCGACCGGCTGGTGGGGGCCATTGCCTGAACGCCCGATTCCCTGGCCCGTACAAGGGGAGGGGTATTCCGCGGAAAGAGACTTCCGAAGTCTATTCCGGGGCCGAGCGCAGCGAGGCCAGGGGGTGAGGTAGAACAATATGCACGTTTGATGCAATCGCCCTGACAATTGCGCTTTGCGCTTTGTGCTATTGCGCTTGGTGTTTGGGCATGGGGCGATTAGAATGGAGACTATGACAAGAACCAGGGTGGGACCAGGGATGCTGGCGCTGGCGGTCTGCGCGGCGGGCGCGTTGGCGGCGCTGGGCGCGGCGGGCGGGTCAGCCTGGGCGGCGCTGGAGCCAGCAGCTACGCCGGAGGGGACCGGGCTGCCGGGCCGGGCCACCCCCATTCTCGTCGCCGCGCCGACGGCGCTGCCCACGCCGCAGGTGACATCGCCCTTCGCCCTGCCCACGTCGCTCCCCACTCACTCGCCCACGCCGATCCGCAACTGCACCACCGTCTTCCCGCTGGAAAACGTCGAGGCCATCGTCCTGGGCCAGACTACGCTCGTCCAGCTTCAGGCGGCCTTCGGACGGGCTGTGCGCGAAAGGGGCCGCGCCAGCTACTTCCGGTTCGAGGCTGGCGGCTGCGTGCTGCGCGCGTTGATCGGCGTGCAGGAAGTGCTTGAAGTGGAGCTACGCGACTATGGCACGCTCGGCCTGCTGCTGGCGCAGTACGGCGAGCCAGCCGCCATCGGCGTCTCGCAGGGCAACATGACTCTGCGCGACATCGGCCATGCTGTGCTGCTCTTTCCGGATCGGGGAGTCATCGCCACTTTCGCCGCCGCGCCAGATGCACTGACGCTCGACTCGCCGGTGACGACGCTGATCTTCCGCCCCCCGTTCGATGCCAGCAAGCAGCTTACGCGCCTCAACGCGCTGCCGGTGGCGTGGCAGCCGCCCGCCCAGCCCAGCAGCACGCCCGGCGCAGTTTCGCCGACAGCCTCATCTTAGTACAATAACACCCGATCCGTAGATTGCCGGGCGCAGCAGAACAACGCCCCTACGCGGGCAGCTTTACGGACAGATTGCTGTGCACGGCTTTGCTGCCCCGCCCTGGAGGACTCGATGGAAGAGCTACGCGCCATTCTGGAGTCAGTGGGACCGTCGAACGACACACTGGGCTGGGACATCACGCTGTACGTGCTGTTCCTGCTCAACGTGGTGATCCTGCTGTTGCTGCCCGACGGCTCCGCCCTGGGCACAGTGCTCAGCGTCGGCGTGATTCTGTGCCTGTTCATAGACAAGACCTACGCCTTTGGCCATCTGCTGGACAGCGGCCCCTATTCGCCAGAGTATTGCCATGGGAGGATCTTCGTCGGCACCTATCTGATCCGGGCGGTGATTTTCGCCGCTCCGCTGACGGTTGCCGCCTCGATCGACAAGGGCAACGTGCGTTTTCTGGGCGTCGTCGCCGGAATCGGCGGGGCCGCCTATATGTTTTTGCGCTGGTACTCCGATCAGCGCGAAGTCGCAGCGCCGAATATCACCTGCTTTGACAGCGAGGCGCTGGTGCGCAGCGCGAGCATGGTGCTGGTGCTGGGGCGCGTCGCGCTGCGCAACCGGCTAGGCCTGTGGGCCGAATACCGGGATGTTCCAGGCGCGATATTTGGCGATCTTGCCGCGCACGAGATCGAAGTATAGCTGGCGTAGCTGGCGCACGACCGGCCCCATCTTGCCCGTCCCCACCGGGCGGTGATCCACTTCAGTGATGGCGACGACCTGCACGCCCGTCCCGCAGAAGAACGCTTCGTCGGCGATGAAGGCCTCGGTGCGGTCAATGTCGCGCTCCTCCACCGGCACCCCCATCTCCTCGCTGAGCAGGTGCATGATCGTGCGACGGGTGATGCCTTCCAGGATGTTGGTCGTCACCGGCGGGGTGATGGCCACCCCATCGCGCACCATGAAGAAGTTCTCGGCGCTGCCTTCGGAAATGTGGCCGTTGTGGTCGAGCACGAGCGCCTCGTCGAAGCCGTTCAGCGCGGCGTCCGTCTTGATGAATGCGGAATTGGCATAAGCGCCGGTGATCTTGCCGCGCGCCGGGATCATGTTGTCGTCAATGCGCCGCCAGGCCGAGAACGTCACCCGCGATCCTTCCTCGTTGGAGAGGTAGCTGCCGAATGGCTGGGCGAACATGGTGAAGTCCGCTTCCAGGTCGTGCAGCCGCACGCCGATGACCGCCGAGGACTTGTAAATAAGCGGGCGGATATAAACATCAGTGCCCCGGAAGTTCTCTTTGCGCAGCAAATCGAGCAGAATCTTAAGCATTGCCTCCGGCGTATAGGGCAAGTCCATCAGCAGCAGCCTGCCCGAACTGAGCACGCGCCGGAAGTGATCGAGCGGGCGGAAGATGAATAGCTCGTTCTCGTCGTCGTTCCAATAGGCCCGCACGCCGCCAAAGGCCCCCGTGCCATAGTTGAGCGCGTGCGTCATCACGCTGACTTTGGCTTCCTCGATGGGCACGATCTTGCCCTGAAAGTACGCATACGACGGTCCTTGCGCCATGAAATTAGCCTCCTGTCCTCTTAGCGATGGCGTTCATTATACACAGCTTCGTGCTGTGGGACATGCGCTGTAAGATTGTTCGCTCACGGTGATGCTGCGGGCGAGTCCCTCGCCCGCTGTTTTCGCAGGGGCGCTGCTGGGCTGCGCCTGTCCCCCCATCCCCGGCCCTTCCCCTCGTGAGGGAAGGGAGAAAAGCGGCGAGCCTGCTCCCCTTCCCTCCGCGCAGCGCAGGAGAAGGAGCTGGGGGCATTAGCAGGTAACGCATAGGGTCGGCCAGAGGGACTTTCCGCCCGCACCGCGCGCCGATCCAGGCGTCCCCGTAGGGGCAGCGACCGGGCGCGATCTCAACCCGGCACAGGCCGCTCACTCCACATATTGCAGGGTGTCGGTGGTGAGTTGACTCAGGTCGTGGTAGATGCCGCGCCGCTGCTCCGGCACCAGCAGGGCGATCTGATACATCATCTCGCGCGTCATCTGGCGCAGCTCGTCGCGCGGGATGCGCGCCCGTCCATCCGTGCGGAAGCAAAACGGTTGCCCGAAGCGCACCGTCACCGGCGTGCGCCGCAGCCGCTGCAGGCTGCCGGGAAACTGGTCGGTCCCGTCCAGGCCCATCGGCTGGATGACGGCGTTGGCTTTGGTCGCCACGTAAGTCGTGCCGTCCTTCGGATCGGCCAGGTGGGGATGGCGCGTGCCTTCCGGGGCGATCAGCACGGCGCTGCCTCGCTGCAGCAGGGCGATGGTGCTCTCCAACGCCTGGCGATCCACTTCGCCGCGCCGCACGGTGTAGACGCCCCAGGCGCGGGCCATCAACCCCACAATGGGGTGGCGATAGTTTTCGATCTTGGACATCGGCGTGAGCAGGCGGTTGGTGATCGCCCCGACGACGACGAACGGGTCTATGGCGGCGACGTGGTTCATGATCACGATCAGCGGCCCTTCGGCGGGGACGAGGCCCGTGCCTTCCACCTGCACATGCCACAGCAGACCGAAGCCTATCCGCCGCAGCACGACATCGCGCAGGAAGCGGCGGCGCCGGGCGTAGCGTTCCTGGTGCAGCACAATCGGGGCGATCCGCGAGCCGGTCGGCAGGTCAGTGGTCCCCATCTCTCCAGAGGTCTCCCTGTGGGTCAGGACTTGCGGCGCGCCTTAAGCTGGCGCACTTCGGCGGGGCTGAGCGTCCGCCACTGGCCAGGGCGCAGGTGCCCGATCTCCAGAAAGTCAATCTTGACGCGGATCAGGCGTTTGACGGGGTGGCCCAGCAGCGAGGCGACGTTGCGAATCTGGCGCTTGCGCCCCTCGCGCATCACGACTTCGAGCAGCGTCTCGCCCCCGCTCTCCTCCAGCACGCGCACTTTGGCCGGGGCGGTGCGCTCGCCTTCGAGCACCACGCCGTTGCGCCAGGCTTCCAGCGCCTTGGGTAGAGGTCGCCCGACGACCCACACGTGGTAAGTCTTGGTATGGCCGTAGCGGGGATGCATCAGCCGGTCGGCCAGCTCGCCGTCGTTGGTCAGCAGGATCAGCCCCTCGCTGTCCGCGTCGAGCCGCCCGACGGTGAAGAGGTGTCCCTCGTGCGGGATCAGCTCGCGCACCAGGGGACGGCGCTCGTTGAACATGCGGCGGTTGCTGCTGACCACGTTGCGCGGCTTGTGCAGCAGGTAGTAGGCGAACTGCGGCGGCTTGAGGGCCGCGCCGTCCACCTTCACCTCGTCGCGCGCCAGGTCGGCCTTGTCGCCAAGCTGGGCGAGCTTGCCGTTGACGGAGACGCGCCCCTGGCGGATCAGGTCTTCGGCGGCGCGGCGCGAGGCGATGCCCGCCTGAGAGATCAGTTTTTGCAGTCGTTCTTCGGCCATGTGTGTCTCGCTTGCAGCGTATTATGTCCCGGTGTGGCGCGCGACGACCAGCGTCAGGTCGTCGAAGGGTGGCACGCCATCGCGGAAAGTCTCAACCGCCGCCACCAGTCGCGCTCTGATCTCCTCCGCCGGCTGGCCGGCGCAGCGCTGCACCACATCCACCAGTCGCTCTTCACCGAACGGCTCGCCGCGCCGGTTCTCAGCCTCGGTCAGCCCGTCGGTGTAGAAGACCAGCACATCGCCCGGCGCCAATTGGACGCTGACCGCGCTCACTGGCAGGTCTTCGAACCAGCCCAGCGGACGCCCGCCGCGCGGCAGGAATTCGTGCGCCCCCTGGCTGGTGCGCACCAGCAGCGGGCAGTTGTGCCCGGCGTTGACGCCCGTGATCAGCCCGCCGGGGTGCAGGATGGCGTAGTACACAGTGACGAACATGCCGGACTCGGTATCCTGCAGCAGGGTCAGGTTCGTCTGGCGGAGCATGGCTTCGGGCGTATCGGTGGCCAGCACCGCGCCCCGGATCAGGCTGCGCGCCACCGCCATGAAGATGGCCGCCGGCGCGCCCTTGTCGGACACGTCGGCGATGACCACGCCCAGACTGTCGCCGTTCACCGGGAAGTAGTCGTAGAAGTCGCCGGCCACTTCGCGCGCGGAATGCCAGGCCGCCGCAATGTCGTAGCCGGGCAGGACGGGCAGCGCGTGGGGCAGCAGACCGCGCTGGATGTCCTGGGCCATCTGCAGCTCTTTTTCCATGCGCCCCTTCTCGACGGCGACCTGGTAGAGCCGCGCGTTCTCGATGGCGATGCCCGCCTGCATGGCGAGCGCCGCCAGCAACTCGCGGTGCCCTTCGTTGAACAGCCCCGCCTGCAAACGGTTGTCCACGTAGACCAGGCCGGTCATGCGCTCCCGCACCAGGATGGGCACGCACAGGATCGAGCGCAAGCCCAGGATCATAATGCTCCCGCCGCGCGTGAAACGCTTGTCGTACTGCGCGTTATCGGTCAGCAGCGGCTGGTGCGTCTGCACGACCTTGCGGAGGATGGTCGTGCTCACCTGGAATTCGGGCGAGGCCAGGGCCTGGCGGTCAATGCCGCGCGCCACCTTGAACTCCAGCTCGTCATTCTCCTCGTTGCGCAGCATCAGAAAGCCGCGCTCCGCGCCCGTGACCTCAATCACGCGATCCATCACGTTCTCCAGCACCACGTTGAGGTCCAGGCTGGAATTAAGCTCGCGCGTGATCTGGTAGAGCGTCGCCAGGTGTTGAGGGTCCGACACCGGCGGGGTGGGTAAGGGATCGCTCATGGCACCGTCCTCGCAGGGTGGAATGTGGGGCATTATAGCATCCTACGCCAGGCTCTGCCCATCGCCGGGGCGAGGGGGGGTGCGCAAAACCTTGTCAGCGAAGGCTTGCTGACGCTGCTTTGACCTCACCCCAGCCTCGCTGACCTCACCCCCTCTCCACGTGCTCGGCGTTACCCACAAATCCCCCATCGCCCGCCCCTTCCCCCGCTGAGCGGAGGAGGGGGGCAAGCCCGAGCTTTCTCCCTTCCCCCTCGTGGGGGAAGCGGCGCGCGGGGGGCAGGCAAAACCTGTCAGGTAGATCCACTTGGGGTGAGGCACGTCAGCGCCGAGCGGGTGATCCTAGCGTCCCGCCCCTCGGATTCCACAAGCTGGCGGGAGGGACGCCTCCTGCTGAAACGGGATAGGGGTGAGTGTCGCTCTGATACCTCAGTCTTCTCTGCCCGCCCCCCTTTGCCCTAATGCGTCTTGACGATCATGATCGGTAGCCACTTGTAGGGGCGGGTTTGCAAACCCGCCCCTACAGACATTCGCGGTTTCCTGCCTTGATGTCAAACCTCATCAGGCAAAACCCTGAGGAGGCGCTGCTCTGCTGCGCTCCTGCCCGGCCCTACCCCTCGTCCCGCCCGCTGAGCAGCTCCGCCACCCGCGCGATCACCGCCTCGGCGACGCGCGCCTTGCTCAGCAGCCCCAGCGCCTGCTGCCCGCCGTCGCGGTCGAGCAGAACGACGCGGTTGGTGTCCGCGCCGAAGCCGGCGTCGGGCGCGGTGATGTCGTTGGCGGCGATCAGGTCCAGCCCCTTGGCGCGCAGCTTGGCCTCGGCGTTGCGCAGCAGGTCTTCGCTCTCGGCGGCGAAGCCGACCACGACGCGCGGCCAGCCGTTCGCCTCGCGCGCCGCGCGCACGTCCTGCAGGATGTCCGCCGTGCGGACGAGCGGCAGCGCCAGCCCTTCGCTCGCGTCGCCGGACTTCTTGATCTTCTGCGCGGCGACCTGGGCCGGGCGGTAGTCGGCGACCGCCGCCGCCATGAGCAGAGCGTCCGCCCCCGCCACTGCGCTCAGCACGGCGTCGCGCATCTGGGCGGCGGTTTCCACGCTCACCAGGGCCGCACCCACCGGGACCGGCAGCTCGCTGACCGTGCTGATCAGCGTCACGCCCGCGCCCGCGTCGAGCGCGGCCTGGGCCAGCGCGTAGCCTTGCTTGCCGCTGGAGCGATTGGTCAGCACGCGCACCGGGTCGAGCGGCTCGCGCGTGCCGCCGGCGGTCACCACGACGCGCCGCCCGGCCAACGCCCCGTTTCGCCCCAGCGCCCGCCGGATGTGGCCGAGCAGGGCGGGCGTCTCCGGCAGGCGGCCCCTGCCCACCAGCCCGGAGGCGAAGCGCCCTTCGTCCGGCTCGATGACCGTCACGCCGCGCGCGCGCAGCGTCGCCAGGTTGTCCTGTGTGGCGGGGTGGGCGTACATGCCGCCGTCCATCGCCGGGGCGATCAGCAGGGGGCAGCGCGCGGCCAGGGCCGTCACCGCCAGCAGATCGTCGGCCAGGCCGTGCGCCAGCCGGGCGATGGTCTGGGCGGTGACCGGCGCGATCACCAGCAAATCCGCGCCCTCGCCCAGCCCCACGTGAGCGATGTGCGTCGGCAGGGCATCGTCGGCGGTGGCCCACATCGTCGTGTAGACAGCGCGCCCGGTGACCGACTGGAAGGTGAGCGGCGTGACGAAGCGCTGCGCCGCCTCAGTCATGATCACGTCCACCAGCGCCCCGGCCTGGGTGAGCTTGCTGGCCAGGTCTGCCGCCTTGTAGACGGCGATGCTGCCCGTCACGCCGAGCATGATCCGCTTGCCTTCGAGCAGGGTGATCGGTTCTGTTGGCATGGCTGCGCCCCTTTCGAGTGATGGGGTTGTTGGTTGTTGGTAATTGGTTATTGGTTGTTGGTAGAGCATACCGCCGCCATCGAACCGCTTTTACCAATCACCAAGAACCCTCAAATGTACAGTGAGCATCACAGAGCGTCACAGCCTTCACCAATAACCAAAAACCAATCACCAAAAACCAACCACTACACCACCACCGCGCCGAGCACCCCGGCCAGCAGCGTCAGCGCGATGTACGAGTTCATGTTGAAGAAGGCCATGTTCACCCGGCTGAGATCGTCCGGCGAGACGAGGCGGTGCTCGTAGATCAGCAGCAGCGCGGTGATCAGCGCCGCCGCGTAGTACGGCCAGGCCAGCGCCAGGGACAGCCCGGCCAGCACCAGCAGCCCCAGGAACGCAGCGTGATTCAGCCGCGCCAGCCGCAGCGCGCTGGCGATGCCATAGCGGGCGGGCCAGGCGTATAGCCCCTCACTGCGATCGTGCTCGACATCCTGGCAGGCGTAGATCAGGTCGAAGCCGGCGATCCAGAAGGTCACCGCGCCGATCAACAGCCAGGCGGGCAGGTCTTCCGGCGCGAAGAACGAGCCGCGCACGGCGATCCAGCCGCCGCCGACGGCCAGCGCGTCGGTGAAGCCGAGCACCCAGTGCGCCAGCACGGTGAAGCGCTTGGTGAAGCTGTAGCCGACCAGAAACAGCACGGCGACCGGGGCCAGCTTGAGCGCCAGCGGATCGAGCAGCGCCGCCGCGACCAGCAGCACGATCAGCGACACCGCCGCGTAGCGCGCTCACCGTGCCCGCCTCAATGGCCCCGGTGACGGTGGGCCGGTTGCGCGTGCGCGGGTTGGTCGCGTCGAAGGCGCGGTCGGCCAGCCGGTTGACGGCGAAGGCCAGCGTGCGCGCGGCGGCCATGGCCACCGTCACCCAGACGAGCTGCCAGAGCGCCGGCAGCCCGTCCGCCGCCAGCACCATGCCGATGTAGGCGAAGGGCAGGGCGAAGACGGTGTGCTCGAAGCGCACCAGGTCGAGGAACACGCGCAACCGGTAGGCGAACGTGCCCGGCTTCAGCCCGCGCGCGCGGGCCGACTCTTTTGCCCGTTGTGTGGAGGAACCCATGATCGATTCGCTGCCGTTGAGTCGTGAGTTATGAGTCGCGAGTCTGGAGTTGTCAGTTGTCAGTCATCAGTTGGGCGTTCGGGACGATCCGCGTTGCTTGACTCCTGACTCAAGACTCCTGACTCACGACTCGATCCCGTAACTCGCCCATTTCTCGTCCACCAGCCGGGCGATCTCCGCGCTCATGGCGATCTCCTGCGGCCAGCCGCGCGGGTGCCCGTCCTCCGGCCCCTTGCTCGTGGCGTCCACCCCGATCTGCCCGCGCGGGCCGTCCCCGGCGAAGTGATCCACCGGCCCGCCCCGCACCACGATGTCGCGCCGCCAGTCCACATTGCCCAGCGCGCGCCAGGCCACCTCCGGCAGGCGGCGCACGTCCACGAATGAGTCCAGGGCGACGATGCTCGCCTCCGGCGCGACCGCCCAGATCGCCTCGAACGTCTCGCGGGCGGGCCGCTCCGCCTTGTCCAGGCCAATCAGCAGCACCCCTGGACGCGGGCTGTGCCAGCGCTCGCCCAGCAGGGCGGTCAGCGCCTCGGTGGGGAGCGGCGCGGGAGGCGGGGCGAGCGCGCGATCGGGCTTGCGCGTGGCGTCCACGCCGATTTTGCCGCCGTAGGAATCCTGGATGGCGCTGTGATCGAGCTGGTCTACCGGCCCGTCCACGACGGTGATGTCGCGCCGCCAGTCCACGTGGGTCAGCACCGCGTCAGCTACCGCCGCCGGGTCGTGCACATTCACGTCCGCGTCCACAAGGATCGCCGCCTTGCTGAGCATCATCAGCCCGATAGACCAGATGCCGTACATCACCTTCTGGGCGTGGCCGGGGTAGCGCGGGGCGATGCTGGCGATGACCAGGTTGTGGAAGACGCCCTCGGCGGGCATGGCGTAGTCGGCGATCTCGCCCTGAAAAAGCTGGAGCAGCGGCAGGAACAGCCGCTCGGTCGCCTTGCCCATCCAGTAGTCTTCCATCGGCGGCTTGCCGACGACGGTCGTCGGGTAGATCGCCCCGCGCTGGTGGGTGATGGCCGTGACGTGGAAGACCGGGAAGAAGTCCGGCGGCGTGTAGAAGCCGGTGTGATCGCCGAACGGCCCTTCGCTGCGCCGGTCGCCCAGGTCTACATAGCCCTCGATGACGATCTCGGCGTTGGCCGGGGCCTCGATGTCCTGGGTGATGCACCTGACGAAGGGCACCGGCTTGCCGCGCAGCCAGCCGGCCAGCAGGTACTCGTCAATGCCGGGCGGCAGCGGGGCGGAGGCGCACCACATCTGCGCCGGGTCGCCACCCAGGGCGATGGCGCAGGGGATGCGCTCCTGGCGGTGGGCGCGCGCTTCGCGCTCGTGATCGGCGCCGCCCTTATGGCGCTGCCAGTGCATGCCCAGCGTGCGCCCGCCGAACTTCTGCAGGCGGTACATGCCCACGTTGCGCGCGCCAGTGACCGGGTCGCGGGTGATGACCTGCGGCAGGGTGATGTACGGGCCGCCGTCCTCCGGCCAGCAGGTGAGAATGGGCAGCAGGTCGAGCGACGGGTTCTCGGTGATGACCACGTCCTGGCACGGGGCGCGGCGGACGTGGCTCGGCCCCAGGCCGATGCTGCGCAGCGCGGCCAGCATCTCGCTCCCGCGCTTCATCATGGCGCCCATACCCTGCGGCAGGCGCGGATCGATCAGCTTGCCCAGCCGGTGGCGCACCTCCTCGAGATCGTCGGCGCCCAGGGCCAGGGCCATACGCCGCGCCGAGCCGAAGGCGTTGATCAGCACGGGCATGGTGCTGCCCGCCACGTTCTCAAAGAGCAGCGCCTTGTTCTGGGCGGCTGGCCCCTTGCTGATCCGGTCGGCGATCTCGGTGATCTCCAGGTGAGCGCTCACCGGCGCGGTGATGCGCACCAGTTCGCCTTCCGCTTCCAGGCGCGCGAGGAAGTCGCGCAGATCGGCATACGCCATGAGTGTGGCCTCTCCGTCGTTCAGGGGAACTGAAAAAGGTGAGCCTGCGCTGATTCTAACACAAGCTCCCCCGGCGCACCCATCGCGCCTTCCCTGGCCAGATGCGCCGGCTGCTGGGGAGAAAACCTCACCGCAGAGACGCAGAGGGCGCAGAGCATTGACCTCACCCCCAGCCTCGCTGCGCTCGGCTTGCCCCCTCTCCGTTGACGGAGAGGGGGCGGCGAGGCGCGCCAGCGCCGAGCGGGGGTGAGGTAAAGCGGGGCGCAGCAGAGCTGCGCCCCTCCCTGGTCAGACGCGCCGGCTGCTGGGGAGAAAACCTCACCGCAGAGACGCAGAGGGCGCAGAGCATTGACCTCACCCCCAGCCTCGCTGCGCTCGGCTTGCCCCCTCTCCGTTGACGGAGAGGGGGCGGCGAGGCGCGTGAGCGCCGAGCGGGGGTGAGGTAAAGCGGGGCGCAGCAGAGCAACGCCCCTACCCGGCAGGCTGGTGCGCGGCGGCTCCCGGCGACTCACTGGACGCAGAGCCTTGACCTCACCCCCAGCCTCGCTGCGCTCGGCTTGCCCCCTCTCCGTTGACGGAGAGGGGGCGGCGAGGCGCGTCAGCGCCGAGCGGGGGTGAGGTAAAGCGGGGCGCAGCAGAGCGGCACCCCTCCCTGGCAGGCTGGTGCGCGGCGGCTCCCGGCGACTCACTGGACGCAGAGCCTTGACCTCACCCCCAGCCTCGCTGCGCTGGCTTGCCCCCTCTCCGTCAACGGAGAGGGGGCGGCGAGGCGCGTCAGCGCCGAGCGGGGGTGAGGTAAAGCGAGGCGCAGCAGAGCAACGCCCCTACCCGGCAGGCTGGTGCGCGGCGGCTCCCGGCGACTCACAGGGCGCAGAGCATTGACCTCACCCCCAGCCTCGCTGCGCTCGGCTTGCCCCCTCTCCGTTGACGGAGAGGGGGCGGCAAGGCGCGTGAGCGCCGAGCGGGGGTGAGGTAAAGCGGGGCGCAGCAGAGCAACGCCCCTACCCGGCAGGCTGGTGCGCGGCGGCTCCCGGCGACTCACTGGACGCAGAGCCTTGACCTCACCCCCAGCCTCGCTGCGCTCGGCTTGCCCCCTCTCCGTTGACGGAGAGGGGGCGGCGAGGCGCGCCAGCGCCGAGCGGGGGTGAGGTAAAGCGGGGCGCAGCAGAGCAACGCCCCTACCCGGCAGGCTGGTGCGCGGCGGCTCCCGGCGACTCACTGGACGCAGAGCCTTGACCTCACCCCCAGCCTCGCTGCGCTGGCTTGCCCCCTCTCCGTCAACGGAGAGGGGCGCGAGGCGCGCCAGCCCGAGCGGGGTGAGGTAAAGCGGGGCGCTGCTCTGCCGCGCCCCTCCCTGGTCAGACGCGCCGGCTGCTGGGGAGAAAGACTTACCGCAGAGACGCAGAGGGCGCAGAGCATTGACCTCACCCCCAGCCTCGCTGCGCTCGGCTTGCCCCCTCTCCGTCAACGGAGAGGGGGCGGCGAGGCGCGTCAGCGCCGAGCGGGGGTGAGGTAAAGCGGGGCGCAGCAGAGCGGCACCCCTCCCTGGTCAGATGCGTTGGCTGCTGGGGGAAAGACTCACCGCAGAGACTCGCACCCCCGCTCAGCGAATGCGCAGGTAGGTGATCGCGCTCTCTTGGAAGCCGGCCGCCTGGTAGAAGGCGCGCGCCGCCGGACTCCCGCGCGCGATGTTCACATAGAGGTGGGTTAGCGCCAGGCGGTTGGCGTGGCGCAGGGCCGCTTCGAGCAAAGCTGCGCCGACGCCCTCACCGCGAAAGTCGAGGGCGACGGCCATGTCATCAATCCAGCCGCGCCCGCCGGTCAGCGTCTGCACCAGCGACATGGCCACGAAGCCGATCACCTGGCCCGGTGCGCTGCTCGCCTGGGCGACGAACACGCTGATCGTCTGCCGCTCGCCGAAACGCTGGCGGGCGGCGTTCCAGTCGCCCGCTGTCAGGCTGGCGTTGGCATCCACCAGGCGCAGCAGGTCGAGCACGGCGTCGGCGTCGCCCGGCTCTGCTTCGCGGATGTGGAGGCCGATCGCCCGCTCCTCCGACGTATAGAGCGCGCGCTGGCGGAGGGCCAGCCAGCGCTGGATCGCCTGGCGGTGCGTGCGGAAAGGCAGCTCCGGCACGTCGTCCGGCTGGAACACGCACACATCTTGCGCGTCGTCGCCGGCGCGCAGCGTCCCGCCGACCGGTCGCGCCCGGTAGAAGACGATGATGCCGCTGGTGGGCGGGCCTTCGGGGAACGAGTAAATGCCGACCAGGTCTTCAAGCTGCACTTCCAGGCCGGTCTCTTCGCGCGCCTCGCGGACGGCGGCTTCTTCCACGCTCTCGTCCGCTTCGATGTAGCCGGAGGGCAGCGCCCACAGCCCTGGCTTGACGTGCCCGCCGCGCTTGATCAGCACGACGCCGCCTTCCATCTCGATGAGGACGCCCACGCCGGGCACAGGATTGCGGTAATGAACGTAGCCGCACGCCGAACAGGTGAGGCGCTCGCGCGAGCCGACAGAGCGCAGCGCCAGCGGCTCGCCGCACTGCGGGCAGTAGGTGGGGCGCGTGGAAACGGTCATGGCCGGGCAGCCGGGCGGCTCATAGCTCCAGGTAATCGCGCAGGGGATGGCTGCGGTTGGGGTGACGCAGCTTGCGCAGCGCCTTGGCCTCGATCTGACGAATACGCTCGCGGGTCACGCCGAAGTGCCGCCCTACCTCTTCGAGCGTGTGCTCCTGACCGTCGGTCAGCCCGAAGCGCATTTCCAGGACTTCGCGCTCGCGAGTATTGAGCACCGCCAGCGCCCCGCGAATCTGCTCTTTGAGCAGTTGGCGCGCCGCAGCGTCCACCGGGCCGAGAATTTTGTCGTCCTCGATGAAGTCGCCCAGCAGGCTGGAATCTTCCTGGCCGACGGGCATCTCCAGCGACATCGGCTCCTGCGAGATGCGCAGGATGCGCCGGACTTTGTTGGCGGCGCGGCGCAGCTTGCGCGCCAGGCCAGTCTCCAGTTTTTCGTCCGCCTCCCATGCTGTGCGAATCTCGACCACATCCTCCGGGTCGAGGAAGTCCATTTCGAGGGCGATCTGCTCGGCGGTCGGCTCGGAGCCGAGGTTCTGGATCAGGTCGCGCTGCACGCGCATCAGCCGGTTGATCGTCTCGACCATGTGCACGGGGATGCGGATCGTGCGCGCCTGGTCGGCGATGGCCCGGCTGATCGCCTGGCGAATCCACCAGGTGGCGTAGGTGCTGAACTTGAAGCCTTTGGTGTGGTCGAATTTCTCGACGGCGCGCAGCAGGCCGATGTTCCCCTCCTGGATCAAGTCCAGGAAGTTGATGCCACGCCCCATGTAGCGCTTGGCCACGCTGACGACCAGGCGCAGGTTGGCGCGGGTGAGCGCCTCGGCAGCCTGCGGGCCGCGCTCGGCGGCCTGGGCGAACTCGTGCTCGGCCAGGGCGTTGGCCTGGGCGCGATCCTCGTTCAGCCAGGCGCTGAATGCCTCATAGCCCGGCCAGTCAGCTTCGGCGCTGTAGGCGGCAGCCAGCCGCTCCTGGAAGGGGGCAGGGATAAGGTACAACGCCTGGAACACGTCGAACAGGTGCCCGGCGACGCGGTTCCAGTTCTCGTCCCGGCCCCATTCGCCGTTCTCCAGATAGGCCCGGACGTAGGACGGCTCCGCGCCATTCCACGACCGGCGCAGATTCTGCGCCTCGCCGATCAGCAAGTCCACGACCGGCGGCCCCAGCTTAAGGGGGATGATCCATTGCAGGGCAGACTCCCAATGATCGAGCAGGTGCGCATAGAGCGCCGCCAGCACGTCTGCCTCGTCCGGCGGGCCATCGCCGTCGCCGCGCTCGGCGGCCAGTCGCTGGCGGAGGGCATCCAGTATGTGGCAGGCCGCGATCTGCGAGGAGAGCCAGGTCTCACGGTCGGGGTCCAGAAGCTGAACCTGCCCGATCTCCTTGAGGTACATGCGCACAGGATCATCGGCGAGGACGGATGGCTCCATGCGGGCCACATCGAGGCCGTTGTCGAGGCTCTCCAGATCGTGAGCATCCAGCCCGTTGGCGTCCAGGTCGGGCACCAGCGGCTCGCCGAGATCGAGCGCGCCCTGCTCGTCAATGAGAATCTCGACACCCAGCTCCTCCAACTGGTCGAAGAGGGCCTGCGCCTCCTCGCTGTCCGGGTCATCGAACAGCGCCAGCACCTCGCTCTCGTTGAGGTGCCGGTCGCGGCGGCCTTTCTCGATCAGATCGCGGATCGCCCGGGGTGTCTCGTCGTTGGGGCTGGTGCGTGGTACGTTAGCCATGATCTCCGGGCATCTTCCGTGAGCACGTCCTTGCGGCCTGGCGAGCTACGGCCCCCGCAGGCCATTAACTTCGCGCAGCGTCCTGGCGATGATCTGCATGGCGCGGTTGTTGGCTCGCAGCGCCTCATGGTACCCGGCACCGGTCAGGTCGCCGCTGAGCGCCTGGGCATCTTGCTGGATGAAATACAGCTCGTTGCGCTGCCGCTCCAGGAGACGCTGGCGCAGCGCCAGAACTTCTTGCAGCCAGACGCGCGTATCGGGTTCGGGCAGGGCGTTGAGGCGCGCTTGCTCGCGCCTGATCGAGCGCAGTTCCGTGCGCAGCGACCGGGGCAGCGCCTGCTCCAGCTCTTCCTCCGGCGTCACGCGCAGCTCGTCCACGACAGCGCGCAGCTCCGGCGACAGGTGCGCGTAGAAATATTCGATAGGCTCCGCCTCGTGCTGGCCGAGCGCGCGCGCCAACACCTGGAAGATCGCCTGGTAGTCAGGGCGGGTGAAATCCTCCGCTTTCAGGGGGGCCAGCACGTCGGTCAGCAGCGCGTTATCATCCTGCAGCTCGCGCAGCAGCCGGCTGGCCGCATACAGGCGCTCTGGCTGGCCGAGCAGCAGCCGCAGGCAGAACCCTTCGCGCAGCGCAGACTGCCCCGGCGGGCCGGCGGGCGCAGTGGCCGGGGCCGGTCGCTCTGCCAGCTTCCGCTGCTCGCGCAGCGACGGCTGCGCCCGCGCGCGCGCCGCCAGGCGGCGCTGCGACCATTGGATGAGCACGCGCTCGTCAATGCGCACCCGCCGGGCCAGCGCCTGGATGTTGCCGCTGCGCTGGATGTCGCTCTCGGTCGCGGTCAGGATGGGCAGCAGCGTGCGCGCCACCTGCTCGCGCTCCTGCGACGACGATTGAGCGGTCAGGTGCGCTGTGCCCTGCTGGATCACATAGTCCGCCACCGGAATGGCCTGCGCCAACAGAGCTTCCCACGCCGCCGGGTCGCGCCGGATCAGGTCGTCGGGATCGTTGTCTTCCGGCAGGCTGACCACACGAATGTCCAATTCCAGCAAGCCAGTGTAACGCATCATCCCGCGCGGATCAAAAGTCACGGCGCGGTCGCCGTCGAGCGTTTCGCGGGCGACATTCAGCCCGCGCATGGTGGCGTTGATGCCGGCGGCGTCCGGGTCGAGGGCCAGAATCAGGCGGCGGGCGTAGCGGTTAAGTTGGCGCAGTTGGTCTTCGGTGAGCGCCGTGCCCATCTGGGCCACGACGTTGCTGAAGCCCGCCTGGTGCGCCTGCAGCACGTCCATATAGCCCTCGACGATGACCGCTGTTTCCGTCTCGCGGATGGCGCGGCGGGCCACGTCCAGCCCGTAGAGCAGGCGACCTTTGTCGAAGAGCGGGCCTTGCGGCGAGTTGAGGTATTTGGGCACGGCGTCCTTTTCCAGCGCCCGCGCCCCAAAGCCGGCGGTGCGCCCGCGCCCGTCGCGGATGGGGATGATCAGCCGCTGGCGGAAGCGGTCGTAGACGTTGCCCTGCTCGTTGCGGATGGCGACGCCCGCCTCCACAACCTCGTCCTGGGCGTAGCCGAGCATTTGCAGGTGTTGGAGGGCCTGACGCCAGTCGTCCGGCGCGTAGCCAAGCTGGAAAGCCGTGACTGTCTCCGGGCGCAGCCCGCGCCCGGCCACGTAATCGCGCGCGCCCTGGGCGGCGGGCGCGGTGAGAAACCGTTCGTGGAAGAAGCGCGCAGTCTCTTCCAGCAGCCCTTGCAGACGCTCGTTTTCGCTGGCCTGCTGCTGCTGAGCGGGCGTGAGCGGCTTCAGCTCGACGCCGGCGCGCTCGGCCAGGGCGCGCAGCGCCTCGCCGAAGTCCCAGCCCTCGGCCTTCATGACGAAGCTGAAGACATCGCCGCCTTCACCGCACGCGCCGAAGCAGCGCCAGGTCTGCGTGTCGGGGAACACGACAAACGACGGCGTCTTCTCCTGGTGAAAAGGGCACAACGCCTTGAAGTTGCGCCCCGCCTTTTGGAGGCTGACGTAGCCGGAGATGACATCAAGGATGTCGAGACGTGCTTTCACGTCGTCAACAACAGACATGTCGGGTTGGAGTCCGCTGATCCCGCCTGAAGGTGCTGCGGATTATATAGCGCAGTGGAGCGTTCGGGCAAACGTCGTGGGAAACATGACCTCACCCCCTGGCCTCGCTGCGCTCGGCTTGCCCCCTCTCCGTCAACGGAGAGGGGGCGGCGAGGCGCGCCAGCGCCGAGCGGGGGTGAGGTCACGCAGAGGCGCTGCTCTGCTGCGCCCTTGAGGGGAGGGTTTGCAAACCCTCCCCTACAAGTCATTGGCGCGTATCACCTGTCTCGAATGTCAGATCTCCCGGCGCGCTAGCTGCCAGACGAGACAAAGCCGCGCTTCTGGATGGTGTCGGCGACGCGCTGCACGGCCAGCAGGTACACCGCCGAGCGGAAGTCCAGCTCGCGCTCCTGGGCCACTGCCCACGCCTGCTCGAAGCTACGGCTCATCTTCTTGTAGAGCTTGGAGCGCACTTCGTCAATGTCCCAGAAGTAGAACTGCAAGTCCTGCACCCACTCGAAATAGGAGACGATCACGCCGCCGGCGTTGGCCAGAATATCCGGCACCACGTGGATGCCGCGCTCGCGCAGGATGGCGTCGCCCTCAAAGGTCGTCGGGCCGTTGGCCCCCTCGACGATGATCCCGGCCTTGATCTGGGCGGCATTCTTGACCGTGATCTGGTTCTCGATGGCCGCCGGGATCAGCACGTCGGCGTCCAGGGTGAGCAGCTCGGCGTTGCTGATGTGATCCACGTCGCCCGCATAGCCCTTGAGCAGCCGGCCTGGGCTGTGCGCCACGTGCGCGTTGATTGCGGCCAGGTCAAGCCCCTTGGGGTTATAGATGGCGTCCGACACGTCGCTGATGGCGATGATCGTGCAGCCATGCTCGCTGGCCAGGGTGTTGGCCGCGTGGTAGCCGACGTTGCCATAGCCCTGCACGATCACGCGCGTCTGTTTCGGGTCGCGGTTCAGCTTGCGCAGCAACTCGATGGTGGCAATCGCCACGCCGCGCCCGGTGGCTTCGGCGCGCCCCTCCGACCCGCCGAGAATGATCGGCTTGCCGGTGGTGATCTCCGGGCTGTAGTAGCCCTGGATGGACGAGATTTCGTCCATCAGCCAGGCCATCGTCTGCTCATTGGTGTTCATGTCGGGGGCGGGGATGTCGCGCTTGCCGCCGAGGATGGGCGCGATCATCTTGGCGAAGCGGCGGGTGAGTCGTTCCAGCTCGTGCTGCGAAAGCTGGGCTGGATTCACGCAGATGCCACCTTTCGCCCCGCCGAAGGGGATGTTGACGCCCGCGCACTTGAGCGTCATCAGCATGGCCAGGGCGCGCACTTCGTCAATGTCCACGTCCGGGTGGTAGCGGATGCCGCCCTTGGCCGGCCCGCGCGCCGACGAGTGCTGGATGCGATAGCCCTTGAAAGTCATGATGCGGCCATCGTCGCCGGTGATCGGCACGGTGACCGACATCTCGACCTCGGTCTGGCGCATGATGGCGGCGATGCCTTCATCAAGCTGCAGGCGCTCAAAGGCGGTGTCGAACAGGGCGAGCGTGGTGGCTAACATACTGTTCGTTGTTTCCAAAGACGGGTCTCTTGTGGGCGTTGCCATAACTGTTCTGCCTTCTCCTCATAAGGTTCCTGAATGGCGCGCGACGCGCCGTATACTTCTCATCGTACCGGCCCGCCCCCGAAAAAACAATCCCCAAGTGTCACCAGTTGGGAGTGATTTTGGTCGGTGTGCCGGGGCGCGCAGCGGCCCGCAGGCATCGGCAGCTGCGCGCCCGTCGCGGGCCTCGAACACCCTCTCCCAATGCTCGCTGAACCTCTCCCCCTCAATCCCCCTCTCCAGCCGAGCTGAGAGGGGGACGATCTGGCAGCTGCTCGCCCGTCTCTGGCGGGAGGGGGGGGGGGGGGGGCCCCAAACAACTGGCCCTCACCCCTTCCTCTGGACGCCCTCACCCTGATCGCGGCGCGCCGCCCCGGACGTGCCGGGCCGAAGGACACCCCATGCGCGCCACCATCGAGCTGCGCCTGCTGCCCCGCTTCCGCGTGATGGACTACCTGATCCAGGCTGGCGGCTCGCCCACCGAAGCCCTGTCCGTCGCTGGCGACGGCTGGACGGCGACTATCGAGGCGCTGGAGCCAGACCAGCTAGGCGTCGTCGCCGTGCCGCGTGACTGCCTGGTGATCGAGGGCGAGGAAGCGGCGGTCGAGCGCGTGCGCTCCTTCATGCAGCGCCAGATAGACCAGATGCGCCGGCGACCCGCCTGGAGAATCGGGCCGGGTGATGTATAATCTTAATCATCATCTTTGAAATCAAGCCGGGATCGTGCGCGTGACTGAGCCAGACACTGCTTCCATCCTCCAAGACCGCCTGGGCAGGCCGTTCCGCGATCTGCGCATTTCGGTCACCGATCGCTGCAACTTCCGCTGCGCGTACTGTATGCCCGAAGAGGTCTTCGGCGAGCGCTACCGCTTCCTACCCAAAAGCGACCTGCTCACCTTCGAGGAAATCGCCCGCGTCGCCGGCGTCCTGATCGGGCTGGGCGCGCGCAAGATTCGCCTGACCGGTGGCGAGCCACTCGTCCGCCACGAGGTCGAGCGGCTGGTGGCCCAGCTTGCCGCGCTCGACGGGCTGGATGACCTGGCCATGACCACCAACGGCTACCTGCTGGCCCAGCACGCGGCGGCGCTGCGCGAGGCCGGGCTGAAGCGCGTCACCGTCAGCCTGGACAGCCTGGACGACGCCACCTTCCGGCGCATGAACGGCGGCAAGGCGGGCGTCGCCCAGGTGTTGGAGGGCATCGCTGCCGCCCAGCGCGCCGGCCTGACCCCGATCAAGATCAACGCCGTCGTGCAGCGCGGCGTCAACGACCACGCCCTCGTGGACCTGGCCCGCTTCTGCCGCGAGCGCAGCTACATCGCCCGCTTCATCGAGTACATGGACGTGGGCAACCTCAACGGCTGGCGGCGCGAGGACGTGGTGCCCGCCGCCGAGATCGTGGCCCGCATTGACGCCGCCCTGCCGCTGGAGCCGATCCCCGGCAATTATCCCGGCGAGGTCGCCAACCGCTTCCGCTTCCGCGATGGCAGCGGCGAGATCGGGGTGATCGCCTCGGTGACGCAGCCGTTCTGCGGAAGCTGCACGCGGCTGCGCCTGTCGCCGGAGGGCCAGCTTTACACCTGCCTCTTCGGGACGCAGAGCACCGACCTGCGCGGGCCGCTGCGCGCGGGCGCGCCGGATGATGAGCTTGCCGCGCTGGTGAGCGGCGTCTGGCGGGCGCGGGCTGACCGCTATTCGGAGATGCGCGCGTCGGTGCGCGCGCCGGGCAACAAGGTGGAGATGTTTCACATCGGCGGGTAATGGCCAGGAGCGTGCGATGCGCGTGCAGGTGACCTTTTACGGCGGGCTGAAGCAGGACGTGGGCGCCAAACGGCAGATGGTCGAGCTGCCCGGCGAAGCGCCGACCGTCGGCGCGCTGCTCGCGGCGCTGGCGATGCGCTACCCGGCACTGGCCGAGCGCCTGGCGACGGTCGCCTGCGCGGTCGGCGATACGCTCGTCGGGCCGGATCACCCGCTGCGCGACGGCGATGAGGCGGCCCTGCTGCCGCCGGTGAGCGGAGGCTGAGCGATGGGGCGCTGGATTGTGGGCGGGCCGCTGGCGCTGGAACCGCTGCTGCAAGAGACCGAAGACCCGGCCAGTGGCGCGTTGGTCGTCTTCTACGGGACGGTGCGCGATCACAACGACGGGCGCCCGGTGCAGTCCATGACCTACGAGGCGCATGTGGGCCTCGCCGAGAAGGTGCTGGCCGAGATCGAAGAAGAGGTGCTGGCCAAGTTCGGGGCGCGACGCTGCCGCATCCAGCACCGCGTCGGGCACCTGGCCCTGGGCGAGCCGAGCGTGCTGATCGTCGTGCGCGCCGGGCACCGCGACGCCGCCTACGCCGCCTCGCGCTACGCCATTGATGCGCTCAAGCAGCGCGCCCCCATCTGGAAAGAAGAGCACTACGCGGGCGGCGACAGCCGCTATCTGGACGGCGTCCCGCTGACGCGGAAGGACGAGACCCTCCCATGAAGGATGTCACCGCCAAGTCGCCGACGCTGCGCGAGGCGCTGGCCGAAGCCAAGATCACCATGCCGCCGGAGATTCAGGCCATGCTGCGCGAGCGGCGTCTGGAGAAGGGCGACGCCCTGGAGATCGCCCGCGTGGCCGGGGTGATGGCCGCCAAGAAGACCTGGGAGATCATCCCCTTCTGCCACCCGCTGCCGATCACCGGCGCAGACATCACCTACGAGCACGAGCCGGACGGCGTGCGCGTCCGCGCCCGCGTGCGCACGCTCGCCCCGACCGGCGTGGAGATGGAGGCGCTCGCCGCCGCCAGCATCGCCGCGCTGACGCTCTACGACATGCTCAAGCCGCACACCAAGCAGTTGGCCATCGTCGAGACGCGCCTGCTAATGAAAACCGGCGGCAAGAGCGGCGATTATGTCTACGAGGGCGTGTCTCCGTCCAATGGGGCGGAAGGCGCGTAGCTGAGGCTCGCTCCCCAGCGTATCCGCCCAGGGCGAAGACGCCCGGCCTATCGCAGGCCGGGCGTCTCCGTTGGATGCTCACAGGTCAGATCGCCGCATCAGGGCCAGGGCCATAACGGTACCACAGGTTGTCGGCCAGGGCGTCCGCATCCACCGTGACCCCTTGCGCGGCGAAGTACTCGCTCAGGCGCGTTACGTCCCGGCGCAGGATGAAGGCCGCGTCCGGGTTGGTATCGAGATCGGTCACCTGGGGGAAGTCAATCAGTGTGATCGCGCCGTCCCAGTACAGGATGTTGTAGGCGGACAGGTCGCCGTGAACGATCCGCTGCTGGAGCATCAGTTCGATGTTGTGCAGCACAGTGCGGAACAGCGCGGACGCTTCGTCTCGTTTCAGGCGCACGGTGTTGAGCGTGGGCGCAGCCACGCCCTCGTCGCCGATGTAGTCCATGAGCACGACGTTATCGCCGATGGCCCAGGGGCGTGGCACGGCGGCCCCCGCCGTGTAAAGCCGTTCCAACGTCTTATACTCGTACATCAGCCACGACGTGTGCTGGAGCCTCTGGCCGAACGCCGAGCCTTTGCTGATGGCCCGCATCTCGCGGAAGTCGTTGTCGTTGAGCCGCGTGCCATCCGCTGCCATCACCTCCCGGCCCTGGCGGTACATGTGGTCGTTGCGAAGCTGCCGGAACATGCGCGGGCGATAGACTTTGGCCGCCAGCAATTCGACGCCGGTGGACTCGTGTGCGGTACAGCAGTAGACGCTGGCCTCCTTGCCGCCCCGGATCAAGGCCAGCACGTCGGTGATAAGCTGCTGCTCGTAGAGCGAGCCTAGCGATTGCAGCAGCCAACCCTCCTCGTAACGCGATGGTTGGTAGCTCGGCGAGAAGCCGCCTTCCAACCCGGCGGCGTCAGCCACGTCTTCGATCACGGTTGCCTGAGCCGGGCGCGGGCGGGGTTGGCGACGTGGCTTGCGCGCGCGCCGCGACCGGCGGTCGGCACGCTGTGGATCGAAGCGTGCGCCGTATTCATCGTATTCGTCAGGTAGCAGGTCGTGCGTGCTCACGGTTGAGATTCCCTCGTGATAGTTTCTTGTTGTCGGGCGATAGGCTGCGGAGCGAGAACTCTCGTTCAACGCTGGCCTCCATGACAATCCCATGACAATCCGATCAAAGGTGATCAGCCATCCTGCGCTCGGCAGTCTGTCCCATCGGAGAGGTGGCCGGGCCGCTTCTATTCAGGTTGGCGATGGGCGTGGAACGCACCGCGCACAGCGGCGCTGTAGAGGGGATGGAGCACGCAGCCAGCAAGCGCGCGGGCAAGGCACGATCACCAGGCAGGCGAAGCCCACATCCCAGGTCAGTCGTTCAGTCGGGGAATGCGTCCGCCGGGGCCGGTGCCCGCGTGCAGAATTCAGATGTGGGGGAACGACGAGTGAAAAGTCGCGCGGAACCGCACAATCCTACACAGCGGCGTCGGCAGGCGAACGCAGACCCGCAAGGGCCGAGGTATTCATGTGTGCCATTCGGGATTCGCCTCCCTTCGCCAAACTTGTGCGACGCGCCTCACTATAGCATAGCCCACGCCGGGCTGTCAATCCGCGCGTTGCGAGGGTGGGGTGCATCTCACGATGGGGGCGCAATGCCTGAACCGCAGAGAAGCCGAGGACGCAGAGAAAAACGAACACTCTCTCCACACTCTCTTTCCTCTGCGCTCTCTGCGCCTCAGCGGTGATCTCTTGCCCTAGAAATGAGATACGCCCGTTGCGCCGTGTAGCACGTTCTGCAGGAGTGTATTGCTATAGTCCCCTACGGGACGCGGGAAAGCCGCATTCCGCTGGGCCGCCGACTCAGGGAGTGCCGCCCGCCCCGGCCAGCGCCCGGTCGCGCAGGTCGCTGACGGTCACGCCGCCGTAGCCCCAGCCGCAGTTCATCGCGCACAGCTCTTCCAGGATGGGCAGCGCGTTGGCGTAGTAGCCGCCATTGACGTAGTTGCGCGCGTTGATGTACATCTCCACGAAAATCGCATCGCCCAGCAGTGTGCCCGGCTCGACCGGACGGATGTCGTTGGCACGGTAGATCAGCAGCACGCCGCGCGCCAGCATATCCGCCCCGTCGGGGTTCTGGCCGCGCAGGTACATCCTGCCCTGTTGGGTGAGCGCCTCGATGAGCATGGCCTCGACCTCGGCGGGACGATAGTCCGGGGCCAGGGCGCGCAGTGCGTCCAGCCACTCGATGGCCGCCTCGTAGCGCATCACGCTCATGGCGGTCGCCGCCTGTTCGTAGAGATAGGCCGGGTCTTCGAGCGGGCTGGGCGTGTCGCCCGCCACTGCCGTCGCCTCGGCGGTCGGCGAGAGGGTCGGCGTAGAGGTGGGGCTGGGCGTAGGCGTCACGGTCGGCGAGGGCGTGGGCGTGTAGGAGGCAATCGCCCGCGCCGTAGCCAGCAGATCGGCACTGTCCCCCGCAAAAGCAGCCGGCGCTTGCACGGTCTCGACGATCCAGGCGAAGCGATCGGCGGCCAGCTCAGCGTAGCCCTGGGTGAGATCGCTCACGCCGATGCGGTACTGCTCGGCGATGCTGGTCGCCACTTCCTGGGTGAAGCGGGCGTCGTTGGTCGCCAGCCCGTCGCGGTAGCCGGCCACGCCAGCAAAGCCAACCAGCAGCAGGCACAGGCAGAGCGGAGCGCCCAGGGTCAGGATGAGCAGCAGGCGGCGCGCGGGCAGCCCGGCGACGATGATCGGCGC
Organism: Anaerolineae bacterium; assembly: GCA_027494015.1. The sequence continues at coordinate 22,006 of JAOSJP010000004.1, read as the reverse complement.
GGTGTCGGCCAGCGGGTCAACCGGCGGCTCGGCCAGGCTTAGCGTGTCGGCGGCAGGAGCGACGACCGGCGCGCGCGGGCGCGTGTCGTCCTCGGCGACGGGCGGCTCGTCCAGGATGGGGTCGCTGTCCGCTGATGGGCGATGGTCAGCGGGCGACTCAGGCGGGCGCACTTCCGGCGCGAATTCCTGGTCATCGCCGGGGTCGTCGGGGGGCAGGTTGTGGGGTGCGTTCTCGGACATGGCGCGTCCGGCCTCCTGTCAGTGGGGCGCATTATAGCCAGATCGCTCCCCCCTGTCCACGACGCTCGCCTGACGGACGCCAGATGGTGCGCGGCGGGTGCCGGCGACTCACCGGGCGCAGAGCGTTTACCTCATCCCCAGCCGCGCTGCGTGTGGGTGGCCCAAAGCCAGACTTCCGAAGTCTGCGAGACTTCGGAAGTCTTCTGCTGCGCGCGCCAGCGCTCTTTAGAGGCCGTCGTAATGCCCTTCCGGGCATGAGGATGATTCCGATGAACAGGATTGCGCCATCGTCCGTGACGGCATAGAGCTTTTTGGTCACGATCACCTCTTGTTCTTTGAGGGAGCCATGAATGCGTCCCAAAGTCCGGGAACGGTTCCGCCCCACTCATCTTCCAGTTCGGCGGCGCAGATGAAATCGCCGTTAGTCCAGCCGGTGTCGTCAACTTCCTGATCCCACCAGTCGGTTTCGTCTTTGGCCTTGACCAACACCCGTCGTGAATGGGTAGGGCGCTCAGTCTCACGGGACTTGGCAAGTCCCACCAGGATCAGCCCGAAGCAGACGGCAATTGTCGTCAGCACCAGGGCAGCGATCAGATTGGCGATCATTTCGTTCCTCCTATAGTAGGGCGCGGGGCTGCGGGAAAATGTTCTCGCTGGCCAGCCACGCTTCCAGGTCTTTGGCGGGCAAGTCATTCACATCCTTGACCGGCTTGCCGCTGAGAGATACCGACGAGATGATGCGTGCGCGCGGCACTTTAGGTCGTAATGCCCTTCCGGGCATGAGGATGATTCCGATGAATTGGAGATGTCCATCATGGAAACAAGCAAGGCGCAGTCGTAATGCCCTTCCGGGCATGAGGGTGATTCCGATGTAGGCAATCCGGCCAGAAGTGAACTATAGGGGGTCACCGTCGTAATGCCCTTCCGGGCATGAGGATGATTCCGATAGATCACCGTCCAGGCGCTCGGCTGCACCTATATGGAAGGTCGTAATGCCCTTCCGGGCATGAGGATGATTCCGATCCAGCGCAGAAAGCGGCGCACTACAGCAGGCCGACACGAAAGGTCGTAATGCCCTTCCGGGCATGAGGATGATTCCGATGGTTTTCTCTCCTCGTGGGAGGGCCAGCAGGTTATGGACCGTCGTAATGCCCTTCCGGGCATGAGGATGATTCCGATGTTGTACTGCCGTATCCAGGCGGCGAGGTGTATGTGCTGTCGTAATGCCCTTCCGGGCATGAGGATGATTCCGATCGATCTGGCAGATACCAGGGCCGACAACCGCACACATCCGGTCGTAATGCCCTTCCGGGCATGAGGATGATTCCGATCGACTGGCAGGTGTATTATTTGCGCGCCATCTTCGATGAGGTCGTAATGCCCTTCCGGGCATGAGGATGATTCCGATGACAACTTGATACTCCTCAACCGGATCGCGTTGATGCTCGTCGTAATGCCCTTCCGGGCATGAGGATGATTCCGATCACCAGGCTAAGCAGAACGCTCGGCAGTGGGCGGAGTACGGTCGTAATGCCCTTCCGGGCATGAGGATGATTCCGATCAAGGGGAACCCCTCAGAACACGGGGCGGGCGGCTATGTCGTAATGCCCTTCCGGGCATGAGGATGATTCCGATGACAAGATAATATTCACTGGTGATTTTGCGAAGATGCGTCGTAATGCCCTTCCGGGCATGAGGATGATTCCGATTCTCCTTGTGTGAGCGTTGGACGGGTCGTCACTTCGGTCGTAATGCCCTTCCGGGCATGAGGATGATTCCGATGCAAATGCAAGCGCACCGGTCAGTAATGGCACAGTGTGGTCGTAATGCCCTTCCGGGCATGAGGATGATTCCGATCAATGCTCGATTTTGCGGATGTGAAGCCGTCTTTGCTGTCGTAATGCCCTTCCGGGCATGAGGATGATTCCGATTGAGCTAATACAATACGGTACCCATGTAGGCCCAGTCTGGGTCGTAATGCCCTTCCGGGCATGAGGATGATTCCGATTCTTGAACGCGCCCGCCCACTTGCTTGACGCCATTTTCATCGTCGTAATGCCCTTCCGGGCATGAGGATGATTCCGATAGTGGACGGAAAGCTCCGCTCGACTCGCAATGGCTGTGGTCGTAATGCCCTTCCGGGCATGAGGATGATTCCGATATTACCACAGTACTATGTTTTTTGTCAAATACCCCCACTTTTATTGAGACAGGCTTGTGAATCGCTCATCCTGGTTGCAACAGGGCCAAGCCTGCCTCCATAAAAGTGCCCGATTTTGTGCAAAATCCATCTGTTTTTTGCGAGACCCCCCTTTAGCAAGGTTATTACGTAAGAGGCTCGCTAAAGGGGGGTCTCGCGGCGCTTCACAGAATGATCGCGCCAGGAGGTTCCGGCGGCTTGCCCTGCCCCAGGGCGATCACCCGCTTCTGACAGGCAGCGCACAGCCAGTACAGGCGCACGCTGTCTTCTTCGGCTTCGATCAGCTTTTCCAGCCGGCCCAGCAGGTCGCGCTGCATGGCCTGGGTCAGCCACACTTCGAAGACGCTGAACTGCACGCGCTGCCCATAGTCTTGCAGCAGACTGGCCACCTTCGTGCGCCGCCTGTCGTCCGGGATGTCGTAACTCACCAGGTAGAAGTCCATCAGCGCACCTTGAACGGTTCGTAGTCCGGCTCCCCTTCACGCAGGCAGCGGGCCAGCAGCCGCGTCTGGATTTCGAAGGCGCGGCGGTAGGTCATCTGCTCCTGGGTCACCGGGTGGCGGATCATTGTCCCCACCCGCTCCTCGAAGGTGCGGATGAGATGGCGTCTGCCGTTGTCGCTCAGGATGATGGGCCGGGCGGGCGTCGTGCCCGGCGAGAAGTCGTCCGGCGTGACCAGATCATTGTTCAGGCAGCGCAGCACGACCGAGTCCACGACGATGGCCCGGAACTCTTCCATCAGGTCGAGGGCGAGCGACGGACGACCATACTCCGTGACATGGAGCAGGCCCAGGTAGGGGTCCAGCCCCACCAGCGACACGCTGGCCTCCAGCTCGCGCGCCAGCAGCGTGTAGCCGAAGCTGAGCAGGACATTGACGGGGTCGGGCGGCGGGCGGCGCTGCCGCGCTTCGAACGCCCAGTCGCGCTTGAGCAGGTGACGGAAGACGCTGAAGTAGGCCGCCGAGGCGCTGCCCTCCACGCCGCGCAGGGCGTTCAGACGGGTGGTGCGCAGCGCGCGCTCGGCCAGCCAGCCCAGGCGCTCGGCCGAGGTGGCGATGTCGCCGCGCCCCAGGTCGCGGTTGTAGCGCAGCAGTAGCGTGCGGGCGTTGAGACACTTGCCATTCACGATGGTCTGGGCCACACGCAGCCCGAAGTCGGCGTCGCGCGCCCGCTCGTACTGTTGCTGGCGCAGCAGCCCGAACTTGCTCAATGGCCCGACCAGTCGCCCTTCGTAGCGGCCCTCGCGCGTCAGGAAGATCACATCAATCCCGCTGCTCATCAGGCGCTTCATAGCCGGCGTGGTCAGGCCCACGTTGCCGAAGAGGATCACGGCAGTGGTGTGGGCCAGCGGCACCTGGAGGATGCGCTGGCCCTCTTTCTCGGCGATCAGGCGGCGCTGCTCGATGCGCAGCCTGGCCCCCTGCTCCACGATGTACAGCGGCGGCATGGCAGTCCCTCCCCTCGCCCGGCCTCACCCTTCTCCATCGAGATCGTCCATGATCGCCCACTCGATCCACTCGTCGTCGGGATCGTCCACCAGGCCGAGCGTGCTGTCATAGCGGCTGTGATGGGAGCGCCTGCGCTGCGACGAGGGCGCATCGGCACGCGCCAGTTGATAGAAGAACCAGCAGACCAGGCCGCCGAACCCCAGCACGAGGATTGCTTCGCACATACGCTGCTCCTTTCGCTATGCGGTTGTTAAGGTACGCGGGCGGCGCGCGGTGCTCAGGGCACCACACGCCGCGTCTGGCCCATGCCCGCTCGTCGTCAGCAGCCCGACCCCGGCATAGAAGGCGAAGTCGGCCAGCAGGGCGAGCAGGCCCATCCAGAAGCGGTCATAGCGCACAGCCACGTAGCCCGCCGTGCCCACCGCGCCCACCTGCAGCCCGCCGTCCTTGACCGGCAGCGCCCGCGAGCACAGCCGGAAGCTGTTCAGCGCCACGCACTCGGCCCCATAGCGCCGCACCTCCGGGCTGATAGCCACCGGGCTGAAGGCGTTCCAGCGGTCGGCCAGCCCGCCGAAGACCAGGTCGGGCAGGGGGACGGGCATGGTCATCTCGCGCTGGCGGAAGGCCACCGGCGAGGTGAAGCTCAGCGTCAGACGGCGGGGCGCTTCCTGGCGAGCCAGCAGGTAGGGCGCGGCGATCTCCTCGTAGGTGGCTGTGCCTGCCCAGGGGTGAGCCTGCGGGTCGGCGGTGATGCTCTCGACGGGCAGCGCCACGCCGTCCAGCTCGATGGTGGGCGGTGGGTGTCCCTGGCGGGCCAGCAGCACGCTTGAGATTGCCGGGTCGAGCGAGGTCAGGCGCAGCCAGCAGGTGCGATCCGGCGACAGGGTGCGCGTGCGGTCGGGCTGCATCCGCCCGCCGCCGATCAGCGAGGAAACGGTGAAGGGCTTGGGGCCGTCGGCGTCGTGCCAGTGCTGGGCCAGGGCCGGATCGTGCTCGTCCAGCCAGCGCAGCAGCAGGGCGTGCGCGGCGCGACCCAGGTGACCGGGCAGGGTGACGGGCTGGGCGGGCCGCACGCTGACGACGAGGGAGACGAGTTCGCTCATGGGGCCGCCTGGATGAGGTCGAGGATCAGGGCGTTGATGGCGTCGTAGGGGTTGGGGCCGGGTGGCTGGCCGAACAGCGCTTCGTAGATTGCACTGAGATCCGCCAGTAGAATATCAACCGGCTGTCCATAGGCTTGTTCGAGATCATCCTGTCCGATGCCGTCGAAGCCATGTCCCGAAACGCCCTTATTGCGCAGGTCTGCCACGACTGATAGGCGGTGAAGCTGTTGGGCTGACCTGCGCCAGCGTTTCCAGGGATCCCGAGTTTGTACATAGAAGTCCACTACCGCACCCAGACTGTAACGGTTCAGCGGACGGTCCAGCTTCACCGGATCGCGTAGCCTCGTCTGTGGATTCTGGTAGTTTTCCAAAAACTTGACCAATTCGGGTTGGGATTGCAGCCACTCGTTCTTGACGTACTTGCCTTTCTTGTCGTTGTACTCCACGCCTGCCTGTTCCAGCATGTAGCGGAACGAGGCTTCTTGGAAACGAAAGGCGCGCTGCACGAAGTCGGCGTAGTCGCCAAAGCTCAGCTTGATGCTCGCACTGTGGATCAACTCTGACAGATGGGCCGCGGTGTCGGGCGATTCCAACTCGCGCAGCCAACGCCCAATGCGCGCCTGTGGTTCACCGACTGAAAGTTGCCGGGCGTTTTGGAGAGTGTTGCGGGCGCGGTCGAAATCGAACGACAGGCGACGATCGGCATAGTGCAGCAATGCTACCAACAGTTGGCGCTCGTTATCATCGGGTGCGATCAGGTACCCAGCGTCATCCAGCGTTTGGGAGGCGACAGCATAGGCGTGAAGCCGGACTTGGTCCGCACAGTGTGTCGCGTGTTTTGCGCGCGAACAGCTCATCGCGAGACACTCACCTCGGCATAGGGGACGTTGCGTTGCGCTCCACATAGAGCGTACGCACTCGTTCGCCGAAGACCTCCACGCCCATCACGATCAGCATGGACGCCATCGCCGGTGTGCCGCCGGACACTTCCAGGAAGATACGATCGTCGGGTTGTACCTGTTTGGCGACCTGGGGCAGCGCCCGCGTGTAGAAACTGAGCATATTGGAGTAGTCGGCTGGGCTACCCAGGATACGCTCAATACGCGCCTGCTTCTGCGGGATATGGAACGGTTTGCCCGTCACGATCTTGCACAGGGCTTCGGCAATGGGGTACGTGTCTTTGTGCCACTCCTGTTCAATCGTGTCTTCGCGCGGCTGATCGGATGCGAACAGCACCAGACGTAGATCACTACCAGTGACGTTCTCATGTTCGAACAGCCAGTTGACCGTTGGCTCCAACAGCGGCAGCTTGATCGTCCCGGCGAAGCGATCCGGATTGTCACGCACGGCCTCACCGATGCGGCGCGGCGTCCACCACTTTTTCGGATCTTCCCCGACTGGGAGGCTAGGCAATTGAGTCTTGTCTATCTGCAGATCGCTGTTGCCGACATTCGCTAGCAGCCACACGCTCATCACACACGCTCCATCTTGACCTTGATCCAGCCGAGGGGAAGCACCGGCTTGTCCGCTCGAATTGACGACTACGCGGCGGCTCTTGGGATATGTGTCGCCGGGTTTGTACTTTCCCTGGCGCACCATCGTCTTGCCATATTTCTCCACCACCCGCTCGAACACGCGACCATCGCGCGTCAGGATGTCGCCGAACGTCTTGCTATCCCAGCCGCCACCCCAGCCGAGTTGGAGCAGGAACTCGGAGCGCGGGTCTAGTTCTTCCTCATACATCTTCGCAAGCGTGACATAGAATGACCGGAGCGCCTTGGCCTCTCGCCAGCGCTCAATCTCGTCGGCCAGACGCCGGCCTGTGAAGCCCTTGACCACGACCGGCAGGTTGTTCAGCCACAGAAGCTGGTCTTTCTGCCAGCCAAGCTGCGCAGTTACGCCGCCTTGACGCAGATAGCCATCTAGAGTGAGCGCCGCCTCGAAAGTAACATCCCGGCGTATCGCCTCAAGCTCGATGGGTGAGCCGGCTTTCTCGCCGACAGCCACCTGGACATTGAGCAGTTGCAGGTCCCCCTTCTCGCCCGGTGCGCTGTCGCCGACCTGAAGCGCACGTAACAAGTCGTGATTGGGTTCCTTTCCGCGCGGGGCCGGATCGGCGTTTAGCACTTTTTGCTCCATTGGCAACGCCGCGAACTTGGCCCCGCCACGCTCGTTAAGGTCGCGCAGACCGAACACTAGCTTGCGCTGCTGCCAGCCCACATAAGCCAGCGCCGTGCGCAGCGCCCCTTTCAGCGACGAGCCGGGGATATAGGGCCGATCCCAGGGGTCTTTGAGCTGCTCCTGAAGCTCGGCCCCCTTCCCCCTGGAGCGCGGCTCCCCGCGAAGGACGTAGCGGAACAGCGGACTGGCAGGGTCGTATTCATCAGGCCGGATCAAGTCACCAGCCGGAGCGCCATGTACCATCTTCTCAAACTCGTCAGGATCGTGCTCGTACAGCGCGTCGGCCAGCACCTCGGCGTCGAAGACCCAGGTCTGGCCCCGATGAGTCACATAGTCGTATCCCTGTCGCAGCGTATTGCCCGTGCCGATGTGCAGCGGGGAGAGTGTGGTAATGGTGAGCTTGTAGGTATCATGCAGCTTGCCCATCAGGCACCTCCTGTCACGCCGACGGTGAGCGCGATGCCGCTGCGCCAGACGGGATGCTGAGGCGCACCGGGCTGGTCGTATTCCGGGCACACGTCCACGATCCGGCCCACTACAGGCACAGGCGCGGCCAGAATCGACCCGGCCTCGATCATGCGCACGCGCTTGCGGCGCTGCGCCGGGCCACCCGGCGAAGCCAGCCACCCACCCACGTCCACCAACTCGTAGCTGGCCCCTTCACCGAGCACCCCCGCCTGGAGTTCCTCTTCCGTTGGGTTGTAGCGCGAGAGCGTCATCACGCGCGGCGCGTGCTGCGGCGACAGTAGATCGGGCGGGTTTGTCGGTTCCACCCTGAACGCCCCGTAGCCGGCGGAACGCTCGCCGCCGAGGCCGCTGTCGCCCAGGTGTTCGAGCAGGCTCTCGAACAGGCTCACCTGCTGCGGGTCAAGGTCGGTCAGGAACCACAGTCCGCAGCCGGGCGCGAACGTCGTGCGGCCCACGTGATAGATTTGACTGCTGTTGCTGATGCGGTCAATCGCTACGCGCGGCACGCGCTGTGACCTCCAGAGCGCCTCTGCTTTCAGCGCCTCGTCGTCCAGTTTGCGCCAGTTGTTAGGCAGCAGGTTGGTTTCGCGCCGGGCGAGCCAGACCCTGCCGTCCTGCATCAGAACACCCTGCGCGGGGCTTGTGTCTTCAGGTAGCCACCCGTCCATCGAGCTGTCTTGCAGCAAGCGGGTCAGGATCGCAGGCGACACGTATTGCAGCTTCTTGAGCGCTTTGGTCATGCCTGGCTGGAAAGCATCGCCCAGGTTGACGCGCAGGCGCGGCATGGGGAAGAGCGGCAACTGCCCGGCAAATGGAAATACTGATGACAGTCCCGGCGGCGCCTCCAGGAGATCCATCGTGGACTCCGATCCCTCACGCGCGATCTGGACGGCAATCAGCGCAGCGAAGAGCGAGTCAGAAGGAAACGTTTCGCTGCTGACCTCCTGGTCCAGCCCCTCGCGTCCCAGATGAAAGCCGCCGCCATCTCTGGGGATCAGCCGATAAGCGTTGCGAGTCATGGCTCACGTCCCGTCTTGAAGTTCGGACCAGACCCTCTCGATGATCGCTGCCGACTGCTGCGACAGCTCATCCAGTGTGGTGAACTCTCCCAATGGAACAGGATGGCGGTAACTGTCAGCGCGTTTGAGTGTCAGCACAAGGTCTTCAAAGACGATCTTGCCGCTGCCGCGTGAGCCAAGTCCCCCCAGGTAGTCATCCTGGAGCAATTCCATCCCATCCAGCAACACCGCTAGCCAATTGACATCGTTGGCTTCGTAGATGCTGTATACCAGTTCCATCGGGCCAAACACAGCGCCTGCCGGTACGCGCTCGACATCACGCGGGGTGGCTTGGGATGTGACACGATCAATGGTCACCTCGGTCTTCACTTCGGTGTACGGCAGACTCGTCTTGGCCGCTTGCAAGCGTTCTGCGGAGTCAGCCCTGAGCGGTATATCGCGCACAACAAGCCGCGTCGGCAGGTTGAAGTCCTCCGCTGTGATCCCATAGATATTACAGATGGGACAGTCGGCGTAGCTGTCTCGATCCTTGCGGCATGAGTGGATCTCGATCTGGCTGATACGCTGTCCGGTTACTCGACCGAGATACTTCTCAGTCAGAGAGCGCATCTTGCCCCTCAGCGACGAGCCAGGAATGTACGGCTGGCGCGTCAACTGGTCAAAAATGACCGGATTGTCCACGCCTCCAATGGCAAACGCTCCGCCGGACCCGCCAATATGCAATCCGGTCTTGACAACAACGTCGCCGGTGATGAACACACGTCCGTGTAGCTGCATCGCTCACTTACCTCCTGCTGACCGGTGATAGGCCAGAATTGCCTCGAAGAAGTCCACGAAACGCTGGAAGTTCTGCCGATCGCCCTGCACAAGGTCGATCGCTCCAGCCAGGATTGACTCCAGTTGACGCACAGGTTGCGTGTTCCTATTCTTCTCTGCATCGCGCTGAGCCTGGTAGGCCAACTTGGGCTTGAGCAGGATCAGATCGCGCTCTGCTCTGCGCGCCCGCTCAGGATCGGGCACATCAGGTGGCCAGTTCATCTCGATCTGACGTACCTGGCCGAAGATCGCCCGGATCTGGGAGGTTGTAAGTTGTTGAGCGGCGAGATGCGCCCCCCAGTTCTGTGCTGTCTCGACCAGCAGACGCGCACTCTGGGTATCTGTGCCCTGGATGATAGTCTTCAGATCAGGGTCGCGCGGTCTCTGCCCCGCGTCCTGTCTACGAGGTGCTCCTCTGTGTCCCATCAGTCAGTTACCTCCTTCGTCTGCTTTTCCGGTCTTGTCAGCGCCTCGGCCCAGCGAGCCGCCAGGCCGACGGTCTCAATGGCACGGAAGTCCTCCGCGCTCAGATAGTCGCGCAATTCCTTTACGCGCTGTGCGGTGTCGCCCTTTGAGCGCTCAGCCAGGCGAGTGAGCAGGTAGGCGCTGTGCCACATGTACGGCCCCCAGACAGTCTGCTCATGCCCGTTGCGCGCGCGGGTCTTGCCTTGTCTGACAAGCTCAGCGCGCATATTCCGGTACTGGAGGTTCATCTGCTGGAGCACTTGCAGCAGGCTACGCCCGACCGCGCTGTCCCCCACCAGACTCACCAGCTCTGCCTGGATGTTCAACACTTCATCCCACTCCTCCCACTTCAATGGCTGGCCCAGGAAGGTCAGCGCGTTTTTGTCCGGCAGGTCTTTGGCCTTGTCCAGCGCGCCTGCCGCGTCCTGTGCGGCCAGATAAAGCGGGTACTTTCCGCCATGCAGAGTGATCCCGCCGCTGATATGAACGGCTGGATTGCCGCTGGCGAAACGTTCCAGGTCGCCCCGAATCTCCTGGGCCAGACCGGGCAGCACATCCCACGCGCCCACGATGAACAGGTCATCGCCGCCAGAGTAGATGGTGTAGAGCACGTCCACGCCCCGATCGCCATTCTCACGGTTGGTCCTCGCGCACAGTTCACCGACCCAGCCCTCAAAGAACAGCGCCATCATCGAGCTAAGACTTGCTACACGGGCCAGCGTTGCCAGATTCTGCTCCTTACCATTCTCTTTGTGGCGAAACCCCTGACCGAACAGATAGCCCAGGTTGTCCACATCCATGCGCAGCACACCCAGGCGCTTCAGCCCGTGCGAGGCATCCTGCATATCCCCAAAGGTAGCTGCTTCATACTGGCCCTTGCGCGGGGTGACGTTGACTGTATAGCGCATACCTGCCGCTACCGGACAACGCAGCACGCGGGATACTTGTTTCACCCGTCCCGCATCAGGGAAGTCGTGCAGCCCCAGGACGGTCGCGCGCTCCACGTCTGCCCAGTCGCGCACTCGTTTCTCGAATTCGTCTGTCGAGGAGGGCTACCCTCAGCCCTAATGCTGCCAGCAGCGCTTCCCAACCGCCCGGCTCCTGGTCAGCAGGCTCTACCTGACCGAGCAGCAGAACCTGCGAACGCCCCAACGCTCCCCCCAGGTCTTCCAGCGACGCGCACAGGGCGCACTTGCGTACTTCCTCTGCGTCCTCCGTGATGTCCTGCCGTTCAGCATGGCAGACCTGGCATTCCGTCTCTTCATTGCCACCGTGCCCGCGCGGGTCGAAGATCTCGGGGATGTCGGCGAAGCGGCGGCGTTTGGCTGCGCCGACGGCCTGCCCCACTTCGCGCCACTTGCCGCTGAAAGCGTCCGCCTGGAAATCTGCTGCACACAACCCGGCGCAGCCCAGTGCGAGGTAGAGCGCGCCATCATGATGCTCCAACAGCAAGCGGTCTAACATGTCCCGCACGTCGTCCAAACGCCCAATTTCGCTGGGCGGGACGATTAGATAGAAGTGCCCTCCACCCACGTAAATGAGGTTGGTGATGGGCAGGCCCATCTCGCGCAGCACAAAGCGCGCGATAGCCTCGTTGAGCAGTTGCAGGTAGAGCGAGCGCCCGCGCAAGCCCTTCGCCGCACCTTTGGCAGTGAGCGTGTAAATGAAGCGCTGCACGCCGGAGATGTCGCCCTCCACCAGATAGGCCAGGGGCGTTGTGCTGTCATCCTTTGTGTGAGCAAGCAGCTCGTCAATCTGGGTCTCATCGAAATCTGCGAGACAGGCCGCCACTGCTGCCGTCACACGGCTGTGATCGTACAGCGAGATGTCCGGCGTGCTGCGATAGAAGGCCGACGGCACGCACCAGGCGTAGCGATAGAGCAGGTGATACATGCTTTCGATGTAGGCCTCTGCATCATCCTGGGTCTGCAACGCCGCCGCATCGCGTTCGAACTGCTCCCACAGCCACGAATATGCCGTCGTATCGTCGTGAGTCTGGGTTGACGGGAAGATCGTTGCCTCGTCCAGCGTCAGGGGTCGCAGTGGGAGATAGGCTGCGGCAGGACGTTGCAGGGCATCTTCTCCGATCTGGCAGAACACGGAGAGCAGATTGCGTGGCTGCTTATCAGTTTCATCAGCCCGCTCGCCCGATGCCAGCCGGTCGGCCAGGGCCACGATCTTGCTCAGATGATCCGGGGGATTATGATGGTAGAGTACAGCGTAGCCGATTTCACGCAAGGCTGTGGGCACATGTTGGGCGACGAAGGCTGCGCCCCAGGTCGCATGTGCGCCGTGTTTGCCATAAGCATGGTGCGGCTCATCGTCCAGGCGTCGGAAGGACTCGTACCCCGACGCCAAAGGCTGGTCGCGGCCAGCAGCGGCGCGCTGCCAGAACTTGCCTATGTCATGCAGCAGGCCGGCCAGAGCAACAGTCATGCGATCCATGAGCATCTCCTCCTCGGCAGAGTTGCTATCATTGTAGGGCTGTTGCGCGCGTCAAACATGGGGCGCAATCCCTATCCTGGTTAGGAATATCTTCCCAGCAACACCAGCAGCAAGGTGCGGTCTGGAGTCTCGGGCAAGTCGAAATGACGCCCCAATTTCACGTAGACGCTGGAAAGTTGGTTGGCAACCGTCTTGAAGCTCTTTCCCAGTCGCTCTGCCAGCGCTGCATTTGACAGCCCTTCGCGGATGAGTAGTTCCGTCACCTCACGCTCGGCAGGCGTCAGCACATGCTCAATGAAATTACGCACGCGCGAGCTGTCATCGGGGCGCAGCCGTCCCCAATGGACGACCGGGACAGGCACCAGGGTCACATCCTCAGGACGGTCGGCATGGAGTCGCTTGGAGGTCACAAGCGCCGGGTCGCTGACCAGATGCCACACGTAGTCTTCCGGGCCGAACAGAATCTGCGCTGCGGCCATCGCGAAGAGGGCCATTGTCTTGCGCCCACCGGCAATGCTCAGATGAATACTGCGCCCGGCCTGTTTGTGTTGGCGCAGCAGGATGTAGAAACTGCGGAAGGCGTCGTCAATCTCGGAAGGCGTGACCACATCTACCAGCGGCCCGGACGTGCCCGCCAGCAGATGCGGAACAAAAAGGATCTCATTGCCGTAGGGTCGCGCGACCATGAACTCGTGGTGCAGACTCTGCAATGAAGACCGCACAGGCTCGCGGTCGGGGGTAGTGTGAACCACGATGACAGAGGCAATGCGCTCTCTGCGCGCAAGCAGCAAATCTAGTGTTAAGGTCACTATTTGTGGTTCTGCACCAAGTGTGCTGACAAGTATTGTGTTGTTCATAGCATGTCCTTATAACGAATTCTAGGCATTTTCACCCACGCCGCAAGTTGGCCGATCAGGGGGGGGTATATTTCACAGAAAATTCATGGTCGGCTCATAACGCAACAGACTCGTTTTACCGCGCAGCATGAACTAAACTGAAATGCACCTATGCTGAAACGGTTCCGGGGATTGCGCACCGGTATTGGAGTGTCGTCCGAGGTTGTGCGTTGCAGACTGATGGCTCGACAGAACTACTCGTGCAGTTGGAGTGTCAGGCCCCTCCCCGGTCTATACACAAGCCAGGGAGGGGGAAACGTCCCGTCTGGCGCTCAAAGTCCCCCTCAGCTAGCTCGGCTGGAGAGGGGGATTTAGGGGGCGAGGCCAGCGTAGGGGCGCTGCTCTGCTGCACCTGGCCAAGAACCAGACTTCCGAAGTCTCCGAAGACTTCGGAAGTCTTCTTCTGCCCGCGCCCCTCTCTCACGCCCAGCCGAGCAGGCGCGCGGCGGTCGCCAGGGTGAAGGTCACGGCGAAGCCCAGCAGCAGCGGCAGGATCGTCGCCACCGTCGTCCATTTGAGGCTGCGCGTCTCGTGGTAGATGGTCAGGATGGTCGTGCTGCACGGGTTGTGGATCAGGCTGAAGAGCATCAGGTTGATCGCGGTCAGCGTCGTCCAGCCGCCCGCGTGCAGAATAGTGCGGATGGCGCTGCCCGACTCCAGCTCGAACATCACCCCCGCGCCCTCGCCCACGCCGGATAGCCGCGCCGTCAGCACGGTCAGCATGAGGATCGTGGGGATGATGATCTCGTTGGCGGGAATGGCCACGATGTAAGCCACCAGGATCACTCCGTTCAGCCCCAGCAGCCAGCCGAAGCCGTCCAGTCCCGTCACCAGGTGCTCGGCGACGCTCTGCCCGCCGACGTGCACATTGGAGATTGTCCAGATGACCACGCCCGCCGGGACAGCCATCGTCACCGCGCGCCAGAGCACGATTAGCGTGCGGTCAATGACCGACGTGTAGAGCGTCTGCCAGATGCGCGGCGGGCGGTAGGGCGGCAGCTCCAGGCTGAAAACGGACGCCTCGCCCTTGAGCATCGTCCGCGAGAGGAACCACGACACCGCAAACGTCAGCAGCACGCCCAGCACGGCGACGCCCACCACCGCCGCCGCCGAGACCAGCCCGGCCAGCGCCGCCGGGACAGCCCCCCCGATGAAGATGGTCGAGACCATGATCAGCGTCGGCCAGCGCCCGTTGCAGATGGCGAAGTTGTTGGTGATGATGGCGATCAGCCGCTCGCGCGGGCTGTCAATCACCCGCGTGGCGACCACGCCCGCCGCGTTGCAGCCGAAGCCCATGGTCATCGAGAGCGCCTGCTTGCCGTGCGCGCCCGCCCGGCTGAACAGGCGATCCAGGTTGAAGGCCACGCGCGGCAGATAGCCGAAGTCCTCCAGCAGCGTGAACAGCGGGAAGAAGATGGCCATCGGCGGCAGCATGACGCTGACCACCCAGGCCCCGGCCAGGTACGCCCCGTCTATCAGCACGCCGCTGAGCCACCAGGGGAAGCCCAGCGCGCTCGCCCCGTCCTTGAGAGCGGGATGAACTGTGTCCAGCAGCAGCGTCGCCAGCAGCCTGGAAGGGACGTTCGCGCCCTGGATGGTGATCCAGAAGACGACCGTCAGCAGCAGGATCATGATGGGGAAGCCCCACGTCCGGCTGGTCACCAGGCGGTCAATGGTCCGGTCCAGGTCGAAGCGGGGGCGTTCGTCCGGGCGGGTGATGGCGCGGTCGGCCAGGCGCGCGGCATCGGTGTAAAGCGCCTCGGCAAGCTGGTCGTGCACCCCCGCGCCCGCCTCCGCCCGCAGCGCTCGCGCCGCCTGCAGGAGGTCGGCAGCCGGGTCGCTCATGAGGGCGCTCCAGCCACGACCAGCCGCTCGGCGACGGTGGCCGTCTGCAACCCGCGCGACAGATCGCCCAGGCTGCCATCGCGGATGGCGCTCTCAATGGAGGCGTCGCCATCGAGCAGGCGCAGCGCCACCCAACGCGCGTTGGGCAGCCCAGGGAAGGCCGCTTCAATGCGCGCCACAAGCTGGCCGAGGATGCGGTCGAGCACCGAATCGCGGGTGGAGGCCAGGCGGTGCGGGCGCGGCTTGATCTCGCCGGTCGCCACGCCGTGCACCATCTGCAACAGCTCGGCGACGCCCTCGCCGCGCCGCGCGGTCAGCGCCACGACGGGCACGCCCAGGTCGCGCGCCAGCCGGCGCTGATCCACAGCGAGCTTGTGCCGCCGCGCCTCGTCCATCAGGTTGAGCGCCACCACTGCCTTGTCGGTGATCTCCAGCACTTGCAGGGCCAGGTTGAGGTTGCGCTCCAGGCGCGTGGCGTCGGCGACGATCACCGTCACGTCCGGCTGGCCGAAGAGGATGAAGTCGCGGGCGATCTCTTCGTCGGCGCTGGTGGCCAGCAACGAATACGTGCCGGGCAGGTCTACGATCTTGTAACGCTTGTCGCCGTACTCAAAGCCGCCCTCGGCCCGCGCCACAGTCTTGCCGGGCCAGTTGCCCGTGTGCTGGCGCAGGCCGGTCAGGGCGTTGAAGACGGTGCTCTTGCCGGTGTTGGGGTTGCCCGCCAGGGCCACCACATAGTCCCAGGAGTCCATCTTGACGCCCAGGCGCGCCAGGTGCCGGTTCATGGGGCAGGTCGCGCAGGCGGAGCCGGGCAGGGTGTTGGTCGTCATCGTCATGAGCGTATCTCCGGTGCAGGGCTGCGAATCTCAATCTGAGCGGCCTGGCTCCGGCGCAGCGCGATCAGCGCGCCGCGCACCCGGTAGGCCACCGGGTCGTTGAGCGGGCTGCGCAGCTCGGCAGTGATGGTCGTGCCGGGCACGATGCCCAGGTCCATCAGCCGGCGGCGCTCGGCGCCGGCGCTGTGCAGGGCAGCGACCTCGGCGGTCTCGCCGGGCCGTAGGTCGGCCAGGGTGTGCCAGGCGGGCTGCTCGTTGTCAGGGCCAGCGTTCAGAGTCATGTGCCTGTCTTCACAAAGATTTCAGCAGCGTGAACGATAGAATCCTTACTGTTGGAGATTATATTTTAGGTAAACCAAAACGTCAAGTCGGAAAGGCAAAAATGATCGACGGGCGGAGCAAAGGGTATCAGCGACTTGCGTGACGCGGGGGCCTTGACCTCACCCCAGCCTCGCTGCTGGCGCGTCAGTGGGCCGCGCGGGGATGAGGTAAATCCAGGGCGCGGCAGAGTTCCACTAGTTATCTATCCGGCCATGTTTTACCACCTTCGCGACGGCAGCCGGAACTCCCATCAACCCCGCTGACCATGTGGGCGCTCATGCTCGCGTCAGACCAGCGCCGCAGACGACTGACGCTGCTTGGCCCCGCTGGACGGTTCCTGTCCCGTGTTTTGTTACCCTCCATTTGTGTTAACCCTACAGCGGGTGACACAGAGCAGCGCCCCTACCTGATACATTTCGCACGCACGGTCAGGCGAACAAATTGACACGCCGCCGAATCCGTGCTATATCGCTTCATAGTGCGTCTCATTCTCCTTTGCACACTGTTGAGCGGCAGGAATGAAGAGCGATGCGTTTGACAGCAAGACCGGGGGCCAGCAGCGCAGCCCGAAGAGCAAGCTCCGCGCACGCTGCCCATTGTGTAGTGCCTGGGTGCCACTGCGAGACAATGCCGAAGTGTGGGACTTGGTGGACTGCCCCGAATGCAACACGCAGTTGGAGGTCGTTGACTTGCGCCCGCCCACGCTGGAACATGCAGGTGCAGGGCTAGAGGAGGAAGAAGAGTGGGACGAGGAGGACTGGGAGGAATGACACGTCCGGGCTGCCCTTGACGGTTCACGCCCGCCACCCTTCACTTCACTACACTTCACTACATAGTGCGACCCCACGTCCCCGCCCTTCGCAGAGCGGGGACTTTTCGCTGCCCGGTGATGCGCAGCCAGAGAGATGTGACACGCTTCCTGGGTGGCCCCTAGGGGCTGTTATGCACTGACGGCCCTGTCTTTCCCCAGCGGTTTTGGGTAGCTCCTGGTTGACCTCACCCCCGTCTCGGCGCTGGCGCGCCTCGACGCCCCCTCTCCATGCATGGAGAGGGGGAAAGGCCGAGCGCAGCGAGGCCAGGGGGTGAGGTAAACAGAGCGCCCCTCTCCCTTGTTGAAGGTGCCAAGTTCATAACACGCTCTAGTCGCCGACGCGCCCGATCAGCAGACGCAGCCCGTTGAGCACGACGATCACCGTGCTGCCCTCGTGCCCGACCACGCCCAGCGGCAGCGGCAGGCTGATGGCGAAGGTGCCGATCACCAGCACCACGATCACACTCAGAGAGAAGAAGATGTTCTGCCACACGACGCGGCGCGCCTTGCGGCTGAGGCGAATCGTGTAGGGGATGGCTTCCAGCGCGTCGCCCATCAGCACCACATCCGCCGTTTCCAGCGCGACATCGGTGCCGGCGGCGCCCATCGCAATGCCGACAGTCGCCGTCGCCAGGGCGGGCGCGTCGTTGACGCCATCACCGACCATCGCCACCGGGCCGTAGGCGCGCTCCAGATCGGTCATGATCGTTGCCTTGTCGTCGGGCATCAGCTCGGCGCGCACGTCGTCCACACCCACCTGTTCGGCGATCTGCCGGGCGACGACAGCGTTATCGCCGGTGAGCATAACCACGCGCTGCACGCCCGCGCGATGCAGGTCGGCCACCATCTGCGCTGACTGGGGCCGCAGTTGATCGGCCACGGCCAGCGCGCCCATCCACTCGCCGCCATAGCAGGCGAGCAGGACGGTCTTGCCCTGATCGCGCAGCCGGTCGTGCTCCGCCAGCAGACCGACGGGCGGCTGCCCGGCGCACTCGGTGATGTACTGGGCGCGCCCCACGCGCACCAGCGTCTCGCCGATGAAGCCAGCCACGCCCTGCCCCGGCTCGGCGTAGAACTCGCCCACCTCGTCCAGGGCCAGACCGCGCTCTTCCGCCGCCGCGCGAATCGCTGCCGCCAGTGGATGCTCCGAGCGCGCCTCAACGGATGCAGCGGCGCGCAGCAGCGCTTCTTCGCTGTGCCCGTTGTAGGCGACCACATCGGTCACGGCGGGGCGGCCCCTGGTCAGCGTGCCCGTCTTGTCGAAAGCGACGACTTTGACCGTGCCCATCTGCTCCAGGTGCGCGCCGCCCTTGAAGATCACGCCGCGCCGCGCGCCCGCCGCAATCGCCGAGAGGAAAGACGCCGGCACGGAGATGACCAGCGCGCACGGTGACGCCACCACCAGCAGCACCATCGCCCGGTAGAAACCATCGTGAAAGCTCCAGCCGAGCAGCAGCCAGGTGACCAGCAGCACGGCCAGCGACGTGCCGATGACGATCAGCGCGTAATACTGCTCGAACTCCTCCAGGAAGCGCTGCGTCGGCGCTTTGCGCGCCTGCGCCTCCTCGACCATGGTGATGATCCGCGCCAGGGTCGAGTGCGAGGCCACCGCCGTCGCCCGCACGTCAATCGC
The DNA here is from genome assembly GCA_027494015.1 of Anaerolineae bacterium. Next base: position 3,279 of record JAOSJP010000004.1, on the reverse strand, counting down.
CCCGTTCTTATTCAGCGTGCCAGCAAAGACGCGGTCGCCCGGCCCTTTGTCCACCGGCATGGACTCGCCGGTGATCGTCGCCTGATCCACCGAGGTTTGCCCGCCGGTCACGTCACCGTCCACCGGGATGCGCTCGCCGGGCTGGATGAGCACCATCTGCCCAACCTGAATCTCGCTGATCGGCACGGTCTTGACGCCATCTGCCGTGCGCACCCGCGCTTCTTCGGGGTAGAGCGCGAAGAGCGAGCGGATCGCCTTGCGGCTGCGCCCGATGGCGTAGTCCTGCAGCACGTTGCTCAGCGAAAACAGAAAGAGCAGGATCGCCCCATCCTGCCACTCGCCGACCAGGGCCGCGCCGATGGCGGCGGCGATCATCAGAACGTCAATGTTCAGCTCGCGGGCGCGCAGACTCTTGAGGCTTTCCACGAAGCCGAAGAAGCCGCCTGCCAGGTAGGCGATGCTGCCCAGGAGGGTCAGGGCGCTGTCTCCGTGCTGCTGCCCCGCCGCCTCAACGACGAAGCTCAGCACCAGCGCCGCCAGGGTGACGACAACCAGCGCCGGCTCGATGGTGCGCCGCTCCAACCAGCGCGGCATCTCCCACGCAGCGCGCGCGCGCCCGGCTTTGGTCGTCTTGGAAACAGATACTCCCGTCATGATTGCCTCGGTTAGTGAGTGGCGCGAAATCCCCAAGAAAAGCGGCGCGCCGTCCTCATTCCTCCGGACGACGCCCGGTCACCGATTCGAGCACGCTGCGGTCGTCTGGCGAGAGATGCCGCAGCGCCTCCGGCTCGAGCTGCGAGAAGATACGGTGAGCGAACAGTTCCATCCACACGAACTGCCGCCCGATCTGCACCATGTTGGTGTTGGTGGTCACAGTGGCCGTGTAGTTGAGGCCCTGTTCGCTGGCGATGAGCACTTCCAGCTCGTCCACCACAACAACCAGGCTGTCGGCCAGCTTGTGCAGCTCGCTCTCGCGCGGCGGGTGGTAGGCGATGTCCCCCACATCGAGGCTGTCTTCGCCGGTGAGCAGGGCACCAATGGCCACCCCGCGCGCGTCGGCGGCGACGATCACTTCGCGCAGGCGGCGCAGATGCGCGTCAGTGAGCACCAGCATCATCTCGCGCTGCGCGTGGACGATCATGTGCTCGGCGTAGCTCAGCACGCGATCCTCCCCCGCAAACGTCCACAAGTAGCCTTCGTCCTGCGCCAGGTAGAGGGCGTTGAGATCGCGGCGCAGCTCGTCCAGCAGGCGAGCGTAGGAGGCGGTCAGCCGGTTGAGCAGCACGTCGGGCGGCAGGGGCCGGTAGAGCGTGGCCTTCGGCGCTTCGGACTTGAGCACCGCCCCGCGCACGTCGAGCCGGCCCAGCGCCTCGTAGACCATCGAGCGCGGGATGCCAGCCTGCTTGCTGATCTGGTAGCCGGTCGCCGGATACTCTTTGAGCAGGGCCAGGTACACTTTGGCCTCGTACTCAGTAAACCCAATCACGCCCAGGTTGCTGAGAATGTCCATGTCGCCTCGCATAGTAGTTCGAAAACGAACTAGTAGTTTTATTATAGCCTACTATGCCGGCGGTTGGCAACTCCGATCCGCAGAGGGGCAGGGCAATCGCAGCAAAATCCGCCGCCTGTCAGCCTGCTCGTAGGGGCGTATGGCCATACGCCCCTACGGACCTCATCCCCGCGCGGCCCACTGACGCGGGCAGCGCTGCCCCCTCTCCACGTTGGAGGGTCGGACATATCAGACAGTGTTGATTCAGCGTAACGGCGAGCGATCGCAATCGGCGGAAGGAACGGGCGGCTTGAGCGAGAAGCTCAGCAGCCTGGCAGGGCCTGTAGGGGCGGGTTTGCAAACCCGCCCCTACAACCGGCTCCGCGAAGTCGCCTTCTTGGCTCGTTTCTCCCCTTGAATTGTTCTTCCGTCATCTTATCGTTAGCCGTCAATGCAATCTTATTTGCCCGCCCCTCCAACGTGGAGAGGGGGCGGCGAGGCGCGTCAGCGCCGAGCGGGGGTGAGGTCAACCAGGGCGCAGCAGAGCAGCGCCCCTACCTGTCAGGTTTTGCTCACACCTCCAATACGCACACGGCGGGCACAAACCGGGCGAATGTGCTACAGTTGGCGCGGTTTGGCAGCAGAACACGCAGAACTCATCGGGAGTGTACTATGGCTTTCTTCGATCTGTCGCTTGAAGAGCTGCAGGCGTACCAGCCGCCGCGCGAAGAACCGCCCGATTTCGACGCTTTCTGGGCGGAGACGCTCGCCGCCGCCCGCCAGCACCCGCTGAACGCGCGCTTTGAGGCGGTGGACTTCGGGCTGCGCCTGATGGATACTTACGACGTCACCTTCGCAGGCTATGGCGGCCAGCCGATCAAGGGCTGGTTCATGCTGCCGCGCGGGGTGCGCGGCCCGCTGCCCTGCGTCGTCGAGTATATCGGCTACGGGGGCGGGCGCGGCTTCCCGCACGAATGGCTGACTTTCGCCGCCGCCGGCTTCGCCTACCTGATCATGGACACGCGCGGACAGGGCGGCTCCTGGCGGCAGGGCGACACATCCGATGTGTCCGACGGCGCCAACCCGCACACGCCCGGCTTCATGACGCAAGGCATCCTCGATCCGCGCTCCTACTACTACCGCCGCCTGTACACCGACGCTGTGCGCGCCATCGAGGCGGCGCGCAGCCACCCCGCCGTTGACCCGGCGCGCGTCGTCGCGACGGGCATCAGTCAGGGTGGCGGCCTGGCCGTTGCCGTCAGCGGCCTGGTGCCCGACCTGGCCGTGACCATGCCCAACGTGCCGTTCCTGTGCCATTTCCGGCGGGCCATCGGCCTCACCGCAGACCACCCTTACCAGGAGATCGTGCGCTATCTCAGCGTGCACCGCGACAAGGTGGAGACAGTCTTCCGCACGCTGTCCTACTTCGACGGGATGAGCTTCGCCGCCCGCTCGCAGGCGCGCGCGCTCTACTCGACGGCGCTGATGGACATGATCTGCCCGCCCTCGACCGTGTTCGCCGCCTACAACTACGTGACCGCGCCCAAAGAGATGCGCGTCTACCAGTTCAACAACCACGAGGGCGGCGGCGGCCACCACACGTTGGAGCAGATTCACTATCTGCACGCCCTGTGGGGCTAGGGCACGGCGGAAATGAGTGGCGGCTTGGCCTGGTTTACCCCTATCCCCTGGCCCCCTTTCCCCGTAAACGGAGCAAGGGGGAGCAGCCTCAAGTCCCTCCCTGCTGGCGGGGAGGGATTTAGGGTGGGGTAAACCAGTGAACAACCGGT
>JAOSJP010000003.1 GCA_027494015.1 Anaerolineae bacterium | reverse complement strand
CAAGGTGCTGGCGAGCGCCACGTGCGCTCTGGCGGCCTACTCAGCCGGGGCCTCTGGCGCGGGGATGTAGCTGGGCAGCATGACCGTGAACGTGGTGCCCTTGCTGACCTGGCTATCCACCCAGATGCGCCCATTGTGGCGCTCCACGATTCCCTTGACGATGGACAGCCCCAGACCCGTCCCGCTGAATTTCTCGATGGCTTCGTCGGAACGGTAGAACTTGTCGAAGATGTAGGGCAGGTCTTTCTGGGCGACGCCGATGCCCGTATCGGCCACGCGCAGAATCTGGAAGTCCCCATCCGCCTCCAGCACCACGCGAATCTGCCCGCCCTCCGGCGTGTATTTGATGGCGTTGTCAAGTAAGTTGCTGACCACCTGGCGCAGCCGCAGCGGGTTGCCCAGCACGGGCGGCAGATCGTCTGGCAGGCGCACCTGGAGCGTGTGCCGCTTGGCTTCCCAGGTCTGGCGAATGGCCTCAATGACGTGGCGGATGGCGGCGGGCAGTGAGACCGGCTCGCGGTCTTCGTCGAAGCCCGCCTCGATTTTGCCCAGTTCCAGCAGCTCGGAGATGAGCGTGGTGATGGACTGCACGCTGAAGACAATGCGCTCCAGGAACTGCTGCTGCTGCCTGGTCAGCGAGCCGGCGCGCCGCACCAGCTCGACATAGCCCAGGATGGCCGTCAGCGGCGTGCGCAGGTCGTGCGATACGGTGGTCACGAAGTCGCTCTTGATGCGATCCAGGTCTTTGAGGTGGGTGATGTCCTGCATGACCACCACGCGCCCCACGCCGCGAATGATGGTGAGCTGCGCGTGGAGCGAGCGCCCGTCGGCCAGCGCGATTTCGGTGCGGCGGCCCCGCCCGCTGCGCGCTTCTTTGCTGAATAGCTCGACCACCTCACGGTGATCGAGCACTTCGGCCAGCGGCTGGCCGTAACAGCGCGTGAGGCTGATGTTGAAGGCGCGGCTGGCCGCCGGGTTGCAGAACAGCACGTAGCCCTGGTCGTCCACGACGATGATCGGGTCTTCGGTGTCGCGCAGGATCGTGTTGAGCGTGTCGCGCTCTGTCTCGGTGGCCGCGTATAGCCGCGCGTTCTCAATGGCGATGGCGGCGAAATCGGCCAGCACGTTGAGCAGTCGCACCTTGTGCTGCTCGAAGGGCTGAATCTCCTGGCGCGAGGTCACGCCCAGCACGCCGATGACGCGGTTCTTGAGCAGCAGCGGGACATAGGCCAGCGCCCGGAAAAGGTAGGCGGTCCTGATCTGCTGCAGCTCGTCGCCGGCGATGACCAGCGACTGGCGCGTCTGCACCACCCGCCCGGCCAGGCTGTCCGCGACCGGCAGCCGCAGATTGCCGGCTATCTCGTGGGCTTCGCCGATGGATGCGACCTGGTACAGCTCCTCCGCCGCATGATCTACCAGCAGCAGCGAGCCGGACTCCGCGCCGCTGATCTCTACCGCCGCCTCGACCACCTGGTTGAGCACCTGCTGGCGCTCCAACTGGGCGGTGACGCGCTTGCCGAGCGACACCAGCGTGTCCAGCTCGCGCAAGCGCTGTTCCAGGTGGCGGTTGACCTGCAAAAGCTGTTCGGGGACGTCCTCGACTATCTGGCGCGTGCGGAAGCGGCGCTGCGTGCGCTGGAGGGCCAGCAGCAGTTCTTCGCCGGAGAAGGGCTTGACCAGGTAATCGTTGACGCCCATGCGCAGCGCCCGCACAGCCAGCGCCTCGGACCCTTCGGCGGTCATGAGGATGAAGGGGATGTAGAGGCCCGCGCTCTGCAGCGCCTCAAGCATGGACAGGCCGTTGATGCGCGGCATCTCATAGCCGGAGATGATCACATCCGGTTCCATCTGGCGGGCCAGCGTAAAGCCTTCGGCGCCGTCTTGCGCCGCGAACACTTCATAGCCGGCGGGTCGCAGCACGCGCGTTGCAAGATGCTGTCGAAGCTCGTCGGTGTCTTCTACGAGCAGGATGCGTTCTCCAGCCACTGTGACTCATCCTTGTGGAGAATTGGAGCGACGGCGCGCACTGGGTGCGGGTTGTCGGCCCTGAGTCGGGAGTCTATTTCACAAGGCGAGCGCGCGACTCCATCCCCGGACTCACAGCAAGCCAATGGCCGCCGCCCACTCATTATACCCCGTTCCGGCATGGGCACGAGGAGGGGGTGCGCCGTTGGGGGGCACGGACAAGTTGTGAGGCATTTGCCAGAACGCCCCTATCCCCGGCCCCTTCCCCCAGCAAAGCCGGGGGAAGGGGAAAACCGCTTGCCAGATCGTCCCCCTCTCGCTCGGCTGGAGGGGGGATTGAGGGCTGACAGGGGTAGGTTTTTCATTCTTTGAGCGAGGAACCGTCCGATGCGCTCTCGCTCAAACCGTTAAAAACCTACCCCTGAGAGGGGATTGAGGGGGGAGGCCTTCAGCGAGCATTCCCGGACCTCCCCTGGCGGCAAGTTGATCCTGTTGGCGAATCAAGCGCGCGCTGGTTTCGTAGGGGCGTATTGCAATACGCCCCTACGGAGACATTTCGCTAACAGTATCGGGTTGTTCGTGGGCCGCCGCCGGGCGCAGCGAGTCCGGAATACGATAAACCAGGGCAGGCTAGAGCGAAGCCCCTGAGAACAGACAGAATGAGGGAGAAACGGGTGAAAACAGCGCGCGCCGGGCGCGGTCTAGATGAGCTTTTCCAGTTCTTTCACCGCGCGCGACATGTCCAGGAAGATCAGGCCGAGCTTGGCCTGCTGGCGAGCCATGACCGTCAGCACGGCCTCCTCGCCAATGGCGCTGAGGATGACGTAGCCATTCTGCCCTTTGACATAAACCTGCTCCAGATGGCCGCGCCCCAGCTCGCCCGCGATGCGCTCGCCCAGCGAGAGCATGGCCGCCGACATGGCCGAGACGCGGTCTTCCTCGACATTGCCGGGCAGGGAAGAAGCGATGCTCAGGCCGTCCACGCTGACGATGGCTGCGGCCTCAATATCGGGCGAGCTAACTTGCAGGTCTCGCAGACGTGCGACTAGTTGTTCATTGCGCGACTTGGCCACCGTGCTACTCCTGGACTGCGCTTCCGCATGAGCAAACTGCTGCCGCACGGGTGGGCGCCGTCCCGACGCCCAGCCTGACCGGCACTATAGCATGGCGCCGATCCCTTGTCAAGCGAAGACGAGGCGGCGCGAGGCCGATTGCGGCCTTCCTGCGGCAACTCTCTCTCAATTCTTCCCTTTGTTATCATCTCATCAGAATCGCCCGAATCGGGCACTTTGCTGCTGGCTGGCAAATTGTCTTCAGCTATAATGTGGGATACTGCGCAGCCTCCTTTTGGATAATGAGGGATATTCGCTCCCCCCATGGAACGGCTCACCTGGCGGTGGTTGTGGATCTGGGTTGGGGTTCTCGTCGCAGGATGCACCCACGTCTGGTCATCCGACGGGACTCCCGTGCCCACCCGCGAGCCGATGCTTCCCCTGCTGGGCTATACGCGGCTGCCCCCCTCGCTGACGCCCAGCCTGTGGCCGGTCTATGCCGCCACCCCCCTGATCGCCGCCGAGAACGCCAGCATCGGCGTATCCTCGGTGGCGCGGCACCTGGTGGTGAGCGGCCCCGCCTGTTATGAGACGGCGGTCGGCAGCCTGATGTGCCTGGGACAGGTGCATAACCCGCTCGATAAGCCGGTCGAGCACGTTACCGTCGGGGTGCACTTGCTGGCCCGCGATGGCACGCCCTTAGCCTCCGGCGAAGCGACGCTGGCCCGCTCGGTGCTGCCCGCCGGCGCGTCAGGCCCCTATCGCGTGCTGTTCGATAGCTCACCCGCTGGCTATACGGGCGCATACCCGTTCGTCCTGACGGGCGAGATTGCGGCGGACTACGAAGGGCGTTTTGCGACGCTGGCCATGCAGGAAGTGTCCGGCGCCTTTGTCATTGATCAGTACCAGGTGTCGCTCTCGCTGGCGAACAAGGGCAAGACGCCGGTCAGCGCCATCACCGTGACCATGACCCTGCTGGACCAATACGATCGCGTGACCGGCTTCCGCCGCGTATACCTCGATCCGGATCGTCGCCTGGCCCCCGGCGACTCGCTCGCCCTCACGCTCAAGGTCATCCCCCAGGGGCCAAACACGGTGGCCTTTGACGCCTTCGCCGAAGGGTACATCGTCCCTAACTAGAGGCTGTTATGCACTGACGGCCCTTTCTTTCCCCAGCGGTTTTGGGTAGCTCCTGGTTTACCTCACCCCCGTCTCGGCGCTGGCGCGCCTCGACTCCCCCTCTCCATGCATGGAGAGGGGGAAAGGCCGAGCGCAGCGAGGCCAGGGTGAGGTCAACAGAGCGCCTCTCTCCCTTGTTGAAGGTACCAAGTTCATAACACGCTCTAGAGCTTGTCCAGGCTGTGGACAGCGCCTCAGCGCGGAACATCCCACAAAATCACGCTGCCATCATCCGAGCCGGAGCCAAGCAGCGCGCCGTCCGGACTGAAAGCGACGGCGCGGACCCAGTCGGTATGGCCTTTCAGAGTTGCCTTCTCCAGCCACGTGCCGTCGAAAGCCCACAGGCGAACTGTCTCGTCGTTGCTGGCGGAGGCGATCAGCGTTCCGTCCGGGCTGAAGGCGACGCCGTTCACAGAGTCGCTGTGACCAGCCAACTCCGCGACCGGCGCGCCCGTTGCCGCGTCCCAGAGACGCACAATCCCATCCTCGCAGCCAGTGACGATCAGCGCCCCGTCCGGGCTGAAGGCGACGCTGCTGACGTAATTGGGATGCGCAAGCGTGAGCACCTCGTCGCCGCTGGCGACCTCCCACACGCGGGCGGTGCCGTCATTGGCCCCCGACGCGAGGCGCGCCCCATCCGGGCTGAAAGCCACCGAGCGGACCCAATCGGCGTGACCTTTCAGGATTGCTTTCTCCTGCCATGCCCCGTCCAGGCTCCACAGAAGCACGGCGTTGCCATGCGTGCCGGCGGACGCTCGATCCTGGGTGGTGCCGGCCGCGATCAGCGCTCCATCCGGGCTGAAGGCGACGCTGTACACAAATACAAAGGTGTCGGGTATGACCAGCTCCGTCTTCAGCGCGCCCGTCGTTGCATCCCAGATACGCACAGCTTCGGCGAAGTCGCCTCCGGTTGCGATCAGCAGCCCATCCGGGCTGAAGGCGACCGTCTGAACCCAGGTTTCGTGGGGGAGAGTGAGCACTTCAGCGGCGGTGGCAATATCCCACACGCGCACGGTGCCATCATTGCTGGCGGAGGCGATCAGCGCCCCGTCCGGGCTGAAGGCGACCGCTTTGATGTAGTCTGTGTGCGCCTGGAAGCGGGCGCGCCAGGCGGGCGCATACTCAATGCTGGCCGCCATGGCCATCATCATCTCCTCGAACTGAGCCATCTCGCCAGGAGACGTCATGGCACCCAGGGCCACGAGATTTCCTTCGCCGTAATCAATGATCAGCAGCAGTCCATCGGCCAGGGCCGCGCGCGCCTCCAGGCGAATCGCGGGGCGGCCCGCGACGCGCATCTCCTCCGCGCCGAGCGGCTCGAATCTGTATTCGCCATAGCTCACGGACGCAGCGACGGCGTACCCCACATCGGTCAGGGACGGGGTGGCGGTGCCGCTTGCCATCTGGCTCAGCGCAGCCGGCCCCATGACAATGACGCCCACAGTGCCGGGCGGCAGCTCCCCAGCATAGAAGGCCGGCAGATGATTCATCAGCGCGATCACGCCGCCGGTTTCCATGAAGACCCAACCGGCGGGATAAGAGAAGCTCACGCCGCTGACCGAGTCGTAGCGCTCAGTCAGCGGCTCCTGGGCCAGGGTGGGCAGCGGCGCGCTCAGCACGATCAGCGTCAGCAGAAGTGCACTCAAGCAGGTCGTTCGCCAGCGGGACACCGGTCTCTCCTCCTCATGCACAAAATGCCTGGAACGACGTTACTGCGCCCCAGGCCATAACAAGCCCCATCTCCGATTGTAGTCACGCTGTACGCTGGGCGATAGCTGCCATGCTCCGGCTCAGTGCAGCCGGTCGGTGAGGTCAACCAGCTTCCCGGCGAGGTAGGCGCGCACGGCAGCTTCCGGGTCTACCACGTCGGTGACGAACGGCGTGATGTTCGCCCCCTGCATGGCCGTGTACGCGCCGCGCCCCATCCCGCGCACGATCACCACCTGGCAGTCGGCGATGGTCTCGATCATGCGCGCGTGCTTATCGGCGGCGTGCGGGCCGCTGCCGTGCTCGTGACCGTGCTCGTGACCGTGCTCGTGGCAATCGCCGTGCTCGTGATGATGTTCGTGCTGATGGCCATGCTCGTAGCAGTCGCCGTGCTCGTCGTGTTCCCCGGCAAACTGGTGATGGCCCGCCTTCTCGCGCAGCTCGCGCCGGCTGATCGCCCCATTCTCGACGGTGAACACCAGATAGTAAGGCGCGCGGCCAAAGTGCGCGCTGATCGTCTGCCCGTCATCGGTGACCACTGCAATCTTCATCATTCGTGTCCTTCCTGTGCGCCAGCGGCAGGCCCTGGCGCAGCCAACCGTTATCTCAACCATACCCCGCCGAAGAATAGACTGCCAGGGTTTGTTGCGGCGCACAAAAACAGCGAGGGCGCCGTCTAGCGCCCTCAGCGAAAGTGCCACCTGCCAGCCGTCCGCTCAGCCGTTGAGCATCTTGTGCACTTTGAGCGCCAGGTGCAGGTTCAGGCGCACATTCGAGTCGTCCATGTCAAGCTGCACGATCTCGGTGATGCGGCCCAGCCGGTAGACGAGCGTGTTGCGGTGAATGTTGAGCACATGCGCCGTGCGCGCCATGTTGCCGTTGTTCTCGAAATAAGCGTGCAGCGTCGGAACCAGGTCGGTGTGGTGCTGCGCGTCGTACTGCGTCAGCGGGGTGAGCCAGTGCGCGCAAAAGTCGTTGAGCAGCGCCGGGTCGTGGACGCCCAGCAGCAGCTCGTAGAGGCTGACATCGCCGAAGAAGGCGATCTGCGCGTCTTCCCAGACCTGGCGCGGCAGGGTGAGGGCGCGCTCCGCCTCGCGGAACGACTCGCGCAGCGCGGTGAGGCCCATCGCCACGCGGCCCACGCCGGCGGCAATCTCCCCTTCTGGCGCGCTCTCGGCCAGGGTTTGGTGCAGCAGCCGGACGACCTGCTTGAGGCGCTGTGTCTGGTGCGGCTCGTCGAGTGGGAAGAGCACCACCGCCCGGTCAGCATAGAGACCGACCGGGGCCTGCACGCGGCGCTGGCTCAGTTCCGTGCGGATCAGCTTGACCATGCGCTCCGGCGAGAAAGCCCCGTTCGCCCGGCTCTCGGTGGGAGTCCAATGGAAGATGGCGACGGCGTACCACAGGCCCGGCTGGAAGTTCTCCTGCCCGGCGCGCAGGGCCAGCAGAGTGTCGTCGCTGGTTGGGCTGCTCAGCCACTCGGCGATCCAATCGCGCGTAGAACGCGCCGGCTGCAAGCCCACATCCACCGCGTGCCGCCGTGCCATCTCCCTGACGAGCACGGGCACGCTGTGTTCCAGGGCCATCAGGTCGAAGTCGTCCGGGGCGCTGCTGACCGTCAGCACGGAGACATAGCCAAACAGGTGCCCCTCGGAGATCAGGGGGACGGTCAGCCCGGCGGGGCTTTCGAGCACCTGCCAGTCGTCCTCAAAATACGCCCGCTCGTCCGGGTCGAAGCGGCGCACGAACTCCGCCCCGCCCAGCAGCGCGAGATGGGCGTCCCAGTCGTGGCCCTGCGAAACAGGCAGCCCCCGGCCAATGATGTTCCCCCGCCGGTCGTGCACGACGACCGGGCGGTCGAGCATCCGCGCCAGCGTATTGAGCATGGTCGTCAGGCCGCGATAGCTGGCGGCGTGGCGCTGAAGCGTCTTCTCCACCTCGGCGACGCGCTGGAGCATCTGGCCGCTGCGGTCGGTGAGCAGGCGGCGGATGGCGCGCTCGATCTGGGGCAGCGGCGCGCGCTCCGGCAGGGCGATCAGCGGGAAATTGTGCTGGCGGGCGATCTGCGTGGTGCGCGGCGTGAGCGTGCCTTGTACGGCCAGGGCGCTGGCTTCGGTCTTGGTCAGGCGCTCGATGATCGAGTCCAGGGCCGGGGCGTTGGGCGTATTGGCGAGCGCGGTGGTGGAGACGAGCAGCATCTCGCCGTGTCCGATCTCGCTGAAGATGGGCGGGCGCGTGCGCAGGTGCGAGACGCGGCTGACAGGCGTGGCCGGGTAGCCGGAGACGAGGCGGCTGCCAATGGGCAGGGCGAGCTTGAGCACGGTTGTCAGATCGGTGGCGGACGAGACGGCGGACATGGCGGTCACTCCCCCTTGCACGGGCGCGAATCGTGCAGGCTTCACAGGGTGGGTTGCGGGCGATGGGGTTGCCTCTGAACGTTATCCCATTGTAAGGACAGCGATCCGGCATGTCTTCGGGCATGTTTTATGAGATTCACACAGAGTGACCTGTGCATATTGCACAAAACGGTCTGCCGGGCTTAGGCAGATGGAATGCGCTCACCCGCGCGGTCACAGGGGCATCAGCAGCGCATTAAGGGCGCTATTGGCGGCGCGCCCGGCCCCGGCACGGGCACTTTGCCCAGGACTCGCCGGGACCCGCCGCGCGCCAGCCTGTCAGGTAGGGGCGCTGCTCTGCTGCGCCCCCTTGACCTCACCCCCGCTCGGCGCTGGCGCGCCTCGCCTCCCCCTCTCCGTCAACGGAGAGGGGGAAAGGCCGAGCGCAGCGAGGCCAGGGGGTGAGGTAAAGCGGCGCGGGGTGCGTGCAAAACCTGTCAGATAGGGGCGCTGCTCTGCTGCGCCCCCTTGACCTCACCCCCGCTCGGCGCTGGCGCGCCTCGACCCCCTCTCCGTCAACGGAGAGGGGGAAAGGCCGAGCGCAGCGAGGCCAGGGGGTGAGGTAAAGCGGCGCGGGGTGCGTGCCAAACCTGTCAGATAGGGGCGCTGCTCTGCTGCGCCCCCTTGACCTCACCCCCGCTCGGCGCTGGCGCGCCTCACCGCCCCCTCTCCACACGCGGAGAGGGGGCAAGCCGGGCGCAGCGAGGCCAGGGGGTGAGGTAAAGCGGCGCGCGGGGTGCGTGCAAAACCTGTCAGATAGGGGCGCTGCTCTGCTGCGCCCCCTTGACCTCACCCCCGCTCGGCGCTGGCGCGCCTCACCGCCCCCTCTCCACACGCGGAGAGGGGGCAAGCCGGGCGCAGCGAGGCCAGGGGGTGAGGTAAAGCGGCGCGCGGGGTGCGTGCAAAACCTGTCAGATAGGGGCGCTGCTCTGCTGCGCCCCCCTTGACCTCACCCCCGCTCGGCGCTGGCGCGCCTCGACACCCCCTCTCCGTCAACGGAGAGGGGGAAAGGCCGAGCGCAGCGAGGCCAGGGGGTGAGGTAAAGCGGCGCGGGGTGCGTGCAAAACCTGTCAGATAGGGGCGCTGCTCTGCTGCGCCCCCCTTGACCTCACCCCCGCTCGGCGCTGGCGCGCCTCGCCACCCCCTCTCCGTCAACGGAGAGGGGGAAAGGCCGAGCGCAGCGAGGCCGGGGGTGAGGTCTGCGCTGGGTGCGTGCAAAACCTGTCAGGTAGGGGCGCTGCTCTGCTGCGCCCCCCTTGACCTCACCCCCGCTCGGCGCTGGCGCGCCTCGACACCCCCTCTCCGTCAACGGAGAGGGGGAAAGGCCGAGCGCAGCGAGGCCAGGGGGTGAGGTAAAGCGGCGCGGGGTGCGAGCAAAACCTGCCAGGTAGGGGCGCTGCTCTGCTGCGCCCCCCTTGACCTCACCCCCGTCTCGACGCTGGCGCGCCTCGTCTCCCCCTCTCCATGCATGGAGGGTCGGACATATTAGACAGTGTTGATTTAGCGTAACGACGGGCGATCACAATCACCGGAAGAAACGGGCGGCTTGAAGGAGAAGCTCGGATGCCTGGCAGGGCCTGTAGGGGCGAGTTTGCAAACCCGCCCCTTGTCGTCGTTTGCCTGGGGCGCGCACTATCGGAATCACCCTCAGCCCGGAAGGGCATTACGACTGATTTTGTAGCCTATGCCTCCAACCGTTGAGCCAACATTTGTTTTTGTTGACAGCAGCACCCAGTTAGCATACTATAAATATGTAACTATAGTAGAATTGCATACGTTGGGGTCGCAGGTGTGGCGTGCCAGAGAGAGTCTGGAGCGCCCCCGGCACCCCTTCCTGGCAGGAGATTACTTTTGATGACAAAAGTTGGTATTGGTGTCATTGGCTTGGGACGTATGGGGCAGGTCTACGCTACCCATACGGCGCGCCAGATCGAAGGGGCGACTCTCGTCGCCGCAGCCGATCCCCGGCAGGAAATCCTTGATCGTTTCACGGCGCAGGTGGCCGGGGTGGAGGCATTCGCCCATTACCAGGACCTGCTCGCCCATCCTCAGGTGCAGGGCGTCATCATCGCCAGCCCCACCAGCACGCACCGTGATGTCGCGATCGAGGCTGCCCAGGCCGGCAAGGCGATTTTCTGCGAGAAGCCCCTGGCGCTCAGCCTGCAAGCCACCGACGAGATCATTGTGGCTGTCCAGCAAGCGGGCGTCCCTCTGCAGGTGGGCTTTATGCGCCGCTTTGACCGGGGCTATGCCGAGGCCAAGCGCAAGATTGACGCGGGGGCGATCGGCCAACCTGTGACGATTCGCTCGATCGGGCGCGATCCGCACCGCACAAGTCTGGAGTTTGCCGACCCCGCTGTCAGCGGTGGCCTGATTGTGGACATGGCCATTCACGACTTCGACAGCATCCGTTGGCTGATGGCAGACGACATCCAGCGCGTCTATACGGAAGTGGCCGCGCTGGTCTATCCCGAGCTGCAGGGCGTGGGCGACGTGGACAACGCCATGATCAACGTCCGCTTCCAGGGTGGGGGCCTGGGCAATGTTGAAGTCAGCCGCACGGCCATCTATGGCTATGACATCCGCTGCGAAGTTGTGGGCGCGCAAGGGACGATTGAGATCGGCTACCTGCGCGAGACGCCTATCCTCCTGCTGAGAAAAGAGGGGGTAATCCACGATGTGGTGCCCCATTTTCCCCAGCGTTTCGGCCCGGCCTACACCGCCCAGATCGAGCATTTTGTCGAATGCCTGCTCCATGACCGCCAGCCCGCCATCTCTGCTGAAGATGCGCGGGCGGCCTTGCAGGCCTGCCTGGCGGCGACCCTCTCTCAACGCGAGGGGCGCGTGGTGTATGTCGAGGAAGTGAGCGCAAGAAACGCCCTCTTTTGAGAGCGTGTACGGAAACCCCTCACCCCTGCACCCCTCTCCCTCACCGGGGCGATGGGAAATCCCGCGCTTTGCTCCCCTTCTCCCCCTGGAGGGAGAAGGGGTCGGGGGATGAGGGGATAGAAAACCGGCTTACCAAACACGCTCTCACGCCTGCCGAATTCGAAGCGCAATGGCTTCAGGGCAATCGCTTCAAACGTGCGTGTTGTTCTACCTCACCCCCAGCCTCGCTGCACTCGGCTTGCCCCCTCTCCGTTGACGGAGAGGGGGCGGCGAGGCGCGCCAGCGCCGAGCGGGGGTGAGGTAAACCCAGGGCGCAGCAGAGCAGCGCCCCTACGAGTAGGCTGGCGCGCGGTGGACTTTGATGCGATTGCCCTGGCAATGGCTTGCCCAGCAGGGCGAGGCCGCAGTACAATAAGCACAGTTATTTTTGTATCCAACTTTTTAGGGTCACTACAAACGCGTAATACCTTGTTTTTTGACCCAAGTGCAACCGGTTGCACTTGGATATCGTGAACCTATTTGCGAATCCACAAGGAGGGATTGATCAGGACAAATCGCGTTCCATCTAGCAGGTGAGACTCGGAAACCAGAATTAGAGAGGAACCATACCATGACCACCAAAGCGTTACGGATTCTACTCCCCATTCTTGTTGCAGCAACACTGCTGCCCCTGAGTACTGCAGTCGCCCAGGACGAGCCGCTCAAACTCTGTCTGGCTGTCCATAGCGATCTCGCCGGTTCCTTTTGGAACGTTGTGGATCGTGGAGCCAAAGATGCTGCCGCACTGTATGGTGTTGACCTGACAGCCGGCGGCAGCCTCGATCCGGTGGAACAGGCGCGATTGGTCGAAGACTGTGTCGCGAAAGGTGTGGATGGGATTGTTGTGTCCCTGGCCAATCCGGATGCGCTACGCGATTCGGTCAAGACCGCGGTGGATGCCGGCATTCCGGTGATCACCATCAACTCCGGCGCTGATGTCTACAGAGAACTCGGCGCACTCACACATGTCGGGCAGACCGAGTTTGTGGCCGGACAAGGCGCAGGGCTGCGTCTCAATGACATGGGTGTTGGAAAAGTGCTGTGCGTCATCCACGAAGAAGGCAACATCGGGTTGGAAGCCCGCTGCGACGGGTTGACCGATACGTTCGCCGGTGAAGTGGAACGATTCAACGTCGCCTCAACTGGCGTGAACGATCTCGCGGGCACATCCAGCACTATCCAGGACAAGTTGGCTTCGGACAGCAGCATTGACGCCATCCTGGCCCTGAATCCCGACATCGGCATTGCCGCCCGCGATGCAATGGCCGCCGCCGGTACCGACCAGGTCCTCAGCACGTTTGACCTCAGCCCCGATGTCTTGCAGGGGATCCTGAATGGCGAGATTGCCTTTGCCATTGACCAGCAGCAGTACCTGCAAGGGTATCTCCCGATTGTGTTCCTGGTCCTGTACAACGAGAACGCCAACGCGGTTGGCGGCGGGCTGCCGGTCTTGACCGGCCCCGGCTTTGTGGATGCCAGCAACGCAGCGGCGGTCATCGAACTCTCGGCTGCGGGAACTCGCTAATCAAGGTTTGAGTGTCTATACGACGCAGGAGAAGGGATACCCCTTCTCCTGCAAACACCGCCGAACGCGACTCCGGCCCGCTCGTTCGCATCTGAAAGCTAAAGAGAATTGATAAACTATGGCCACACAGACTTTTCCAGCGTCCGACGAACGACTCGTCAGGGTGAGCATAATTCGCCGGACCCTTGCCAGCCCTGAATTTGGGGCTGTCGTTGGAGCCGCCGTTATCGGCGTATTTTTCTCGCTAATTGATCCCGATACCTATCCTAGCATATTAGGCCTGGCGCGCATTCTTGACCCCGCCTCAACCCTGGGCATTATGGCCGTGGCCGTCGGCCTATTGATGATCGGCGGCGAATTCGACCTGTCTTCCGGAGTCATGACCGGATCGACCGGGCTGGTAGTGGGTCTGCTCGCCACTGAGGCGGGAATGAATGTGTGGTTCGCCATCGCACTCTCGTTTGTGTTTGCCATGGCCATCGGCTTCATCAACGGCTACATGGTTTTGCTCACCAAGCTCCCCAGTTTTATCGTGACGCTGGCCACCTTTTTCATCTTTCGCGGCATCAACGTCGGCGTCACGCGCCACTTCACTGATCAGGTGCGTGTGAGCAGCATTGATACGGCTGCCGGATTCGAATCGGCCCAGAATTTCTTCAATTCCGAGTTCAAATTCATGGATGCCACCTTTCGTACAACCATCATCTGGTGGATCATCATCGCGGTAGTTGCTACCTGGATTCTGCTGCGCACGCACTACGGCAGTTGGATTTTCGCGGTGGGAGGCGACGTAACAGCCGCACGTGGGGTTGGCGTGCCGGTCAATCGAGTCAAGATCGCGCTCTTCATGACTACGGCTGGCGCGGCATGGTTGGTCGGCGTGATGACTGCGCTTCGCTTGCGTTCGGCGCTGTCAAGTCAGGGTGTGGGGCAGGAATTCGTCTTCATCATCGCCGCTGTGATTGGGGGCTGCCGCCTGACGGGGGGCCACGGATCCGTGATCGGAGCATCAATAGGCGCACTCATTTTCGGTATGACGCGCGTCGGCATCACGTTCGCCGGGTGGGATACGGATTGGTTTTATACATTCCTCGGCATCATGCTGCTGGTGGCTGTGCTACTCAACAACTTCACCCAGAAACGGGCAGCACAGGTGCATACTCCCTTGAGCCAGCCAGACAACAATGATCAAGATGGCGAGGAGGGACTCTGATGCCCGAACCGATCATCGAAATGCGCGGCATTTCCAAGATGTTCGGCAGCGTGATCGCGCTGCGTAACGTTTCCGCCGAAGTGAGTCCTGGCGAGGTAACGTGTCTGCTGGGCGACAATGGTGCGGGCAAGTCCACTCTGATTAAGATTCTGTCCGGTTTTCACCAACCCACCGAAGGGCAATACCTGTTCGAAGGCAAGTCGGTCACTTTTTCGTCCCCACGCGATGCGCTCGAACTGGGAATCGCTACCGTATACCAGGACTTAGCCCTGATTCCGTTGATGTCGATCTGGCGGAACTTCTTTTTGGGGTCCGAGCCTAAAAAGGGGAGGGGGCCGTTTTTGCGCTATGACATTGCGTTTGCCAAGCGTACTGTGCGCGAAGAAATGGGCAAAATGGGGATCGACATTCGCGATCCAGAACAGCCCGTCGGGACCTTGTCCGGCGGCGAACGACAATCGCTCGCCATCGCGCGTGCGATCTACTTCGGCGCAAAAGTGCTGATATTGGATGAGCCAACGGCTGCTCTGGGGGTCAAGCAGGCAGGAACCGTGCTGAAATACATGGTCCAGGCCAAATCGCGCGGGCTGGCAGTGCTTTTCATTACCCACAATCCACATCATGCTTTTGTGGTAGGTGATCGTTATATCATCCTCAAACGTGGACGCGTTTACGGCAAATGGCACAAAGACGAGGTCGAACGCGAGGTTTTGATCCGGGGGATGTCCGGCGCGGAAGAGCTGGACGCCTTGAAACACGAGCTTGATCACGTTCAAAAACAGTGATGTGTCGGTGAATCAAATGAGAGAATGTCCGGGGAGCGTGCCCGGAGCGCGATACGGGCGCTGATGTGCTCGAAAGCAGCAAGCCCTGGCTGTTCCAAGACCGTGACTGCTCCATTCAAAAGGATATCTCTATGACAAGAACTGGGGCAGGTGTGATCGGCATGGGCTGGATGGGATAGACTCACAGCCGGTCCTATAAGCTGATCAAAGACCGCTTTTTTGATGCAGACATTGAGCCTTGTCTGGTGATTTGCGCCGATAACGTGGCATCACGCGCGCAGGAAGCTGCCCAGCGTTTTGATGTCCGGCGCGCCGATGCCATTGTCCGCGGAGAGCTACTCAATATGGGCATTGACATCCGCGATCCTGCCCAGCCGGTCGGGACGCTTTCGGGCGACGAGCGGCAGTCGGTGGCCATTGCGCGCGCGGTCTACTTCGGGGCCAAGGTGCTGATCCTCGACGAGCCGACTTCGGCGCTCGGCGTCAAGCAGGCCGGGATTGTGCTGCGCTATATTGCCCAGGCGCGGATGCGGGGCGTCGCCGTCATTCTCATCACCCACAATCCTCACCACGCTTATCCCATTGGGGATCGCTTCACCATCCTCAAGCGCGGGCGCACGCTGGGCACTTTCACCAAAGCCGGGCTTTCGCGCAGCGACATGATCCAGATGATGTCGGGTGGCGAGGAATTGGAAGATCTTGAACGTGAGCTGCACGAGTTCCGCGAACAGGCAAACCGCAAGCTGACGCAGCCTGGGCCTCAGGGAGAACCTGAGTAGTGTCGAATTCGGTTGAAATGGAGTGGGGGCTGGCTGCCGTGTGCCCCCCCATCTCCCAGCCCCTTTCCCCACGCTGCGCGGAGGGAAGGGGAGCAGGCCCGCCACTTTCCCCCCTTCCCCCTCGTGGGGGAAGGGCCGGGGATGGGGGGCCATTCCTGTGTGACGAGTTTCAACCGACAAGGATACACTGCCGAGAACCGACGAGGTTGCCTGATCGGTGAGAAGTTGGGATAATCCGCTATGAGCGAAACGGGAAAGAGTGTTCGAGGAAAGGATCATGACCACACTCACTACCTACAAAAGCCCTCTCCACCAGATGGTTTGCACCACGAAAACGGACTACTGGAACGACTCTTCATCGGTAGAGGAATTGACTTACGCGATTGAGCACGGTGCGGTGGGGGCGACCAGCAACCCCACCATAGTGGTCTCTGTCTTGAAGAAAGAAATGTCCCTGTGGCGCGATCGCATCGGCGAGATCATTGCCCAGAACCCCACCTGGACCGACGCGCGCGTGGCCTGGAAGATCTTTGAGGAGATCGGCGTCAATGGTGCCAGGTTGCTGCAGCCGGTGTACGAGCGCGAGCGCGGCAAGAAAGGGCGGCTGTCGATCCAGACCGCCCCCATCTTTTTCTGCGACACCAACGCCATCGTCGAGCAGGCAGTGCACCTACACAGCCTGGCACCCAACGTCCAGGTCAAGATTCCAGTGACTGCGGCGGGGATTCCGGCGATCGAAGAAGCGACCTATCAGGGTGTCAGCATCAATGCCACGGTCAGCTTCACGGTGGCCCAGGCGATCGCCGTCGCCGAAGCGATCGAGCGCGGCCTGGACCGCCGCACAGCCGAGGGCAAGGACATTGCCACCATGAGTCCGGTGTGTACGATCATGGTCGGGCGCGTGGACGACTGGATACAGGTCCTGGTCAAACGCGACACCATCACCACCAACCCCAGCTACCTGCCCTGGGCGGGGGTGGCCGTCATGAAAAAGGCCTACCGCATCTACCAGGAACGCGGCTATCGCGCGCGTCTGCTGGCGGCGGCCTACCGTCACCATTTGCACTGGACGGAGTTCATCGGCGGCGACATGATCGTCAGCATACCCTACGAGTGGCAGAAACGCTTCAACGCGTCGGATCTCGAGGTGAGGGAGCGCATAGACGAGCCGGTTGATCCGGAGATTGTGGACGCGCTCTACCGTCTGTTCCCCGACTTCCGCCGGGCTTATGACGAAGACGGGATGACCATCGAGGAGTTCGACACCTACGGGGCGACGGTACGCACCCTGCGCGGCTTTGTCGCTTCCTACTACGAACTGATCGCCTTGATCCGCGAGCAGTTCATCCTGCCCAACCCGGATGTGCGCTAGAGCGTGTTATGCACTTATCAACCCCTATCCCCGGCCCCTTTCCCCGCCAGCAGGGAAAGGGGAGCAGCCCGTCCCTCCCCGCTGGCGGGGAGGACCACAGGGTGGGGTTCAGGTGATCACCGGGCATCGTGAGTGGCCCGCCGCGTCGAGCGCACAGAGTTCATAACACGCTCTAGCGAAGCCTGGGTCTCGGCAGGGGGTACAGTAGGCGCCGTGCTTTTCGTGATGAGAACCAGCTTCTCATAAGCGATGCTTCTTGTCTGGCGAACTGCCCCTGTATGGCTCCAGGCGCATGAGTGCCCAGGTGGGGAACGCGGGTGCCCTATTGCAGCGCCGCGTGCCACTCGGCATCGTGCGCCTGCTGCGTCACCAGGTTGCGCGGCGGGTAACCGCGCTGCAGGTTGGCGGGGGTCAGGTCGCCAGAATCGCTGATGGGCGGCATCTCAGCGCGCCTATCAGCGTTTAGCTCGTGATCGGGCAGTGCCTTCAGAGGCCGTTCGAAAAGTCGTGCGCCTGCCAAAGTCCATAACAGCCTCTAGCGCATCTGCCGGGCGCTGACGGATAAATGGAGTCGAACATTGCGGACGCTGGGGGGGTAAATCAATCACCGCATCCATTAAGGAAAAACCTGTGACGTTTCGGCGGGTACTGCGCAAGACCATCATCTTTCACCTGATCTTCCTCGTCCTGCACTTCGTGCACGACTGGCTGCCCTACTCCTGGGTGACCGTGATCGGCGCCGGAAGTGAGTCGGTGATGCAGCATATGAAAGTTGCCTTCTTCGCCTGGACGCTGACTGCGCTCGGCGAGCTGGCGCTGCGCCCGACGCGGCGGCGGCGCATTTTCGACGCGAATCTGCTGACCAATCTGCTGGCTCCCTGGGCTATGTTCCTGTGGTATCTCGCTCCCGCCCTGTATGGAGGGCAACTGCCCAGCACCGCGCTGGAGATCGTCTATGCTAATGCGATCCTGTTCCTGGCCGGGCTGGGGCTGTCGCTGCTGTCCTACGATCTGGAAAGAGCCACCTTTCTGCGGGCAACGCGGGTGGCGATGGTCATCTTCTATGCCTGCCTGGTCTACCTGTTAGTGAAGTTCACCTTTGAAACGCCCTGGGGAGGGTTCTTTGTGCATCCGTGAGGGCGGGGCGTGAGACATTCCCTCAGCATCTTCTCATTCGCCGCCGGGCGCCGGTTCGGTTACAACCTGAGCATAGACTCACTCGCCACTGATCAGCCGCCGCTGTGCACTGACGACTGACCACCGACCACTGATGGCCGATAACTGATCACCGTTCGCCCCATGAGGTGCACCCTATGATCCTCATCACCGGCGCAGCCGGCTATGTCGGCAGCAACCTCGTCCGCCACCTGGTTGCCCAGGGCAAGCCGGTGCGCGCGCTGGTGCACAATCCCCAGAAGGCCGCCATCCGCCTGGCCGACGCGCGCGACCAGATCGAGATCGTGTGCGGCGACGTCACCCGCCCGGAGACGCTCGCCCCCGCGCTGGAGGGCGCGAGCGCCGTCGTGCACCTGGTGGCAGTGGCCATCGAGCGGGGGCGCGGCGACTACGAGCGCATCAACGCACAGGGCACGGTCAACCTGGTGGACGCGGCCCAAGCCGCCGGCGTGCGCCGCTTCATCAACATGAGCCAGAACGGGGCCGACAGCCGCCTGCCCTACCGCTTCCTGGCCAGCAAGGGCCGCGCGCAGGACTACGTGGCCGCCTCCGGCCTGGACTGGACGGCGCTGCGCCCGTCGGTCATCTGGGGGCCGGGGGACGAGTTCGCCAACGTCCAGGCGCGGCTGATCAAGCTGACGCCGCTGGTCTTCCCCATTGTCGGCGACGGCAGCGCCAGATTCCAGCCGGTGTGGGTCGGTGACGTGGTGGCGGTGGTGGCCTGCTGCCTGGAGGACGCGAGCACCATCGGCGGCGAGTACGCGCTGGGCGGGCCGGAAGTGCTGACCTACGCGCAGATCGTGCGCCGCGTGCTGGAGGCGCTGGGCGCGCGCCGCCTGACGATCAACGTGCCCGTGCCGCTGCTGCGCCCGGTCGTCAGGCTGATGGAGGTTGCGCTGCCCAACCCGCCGGTGACGAGCAGCCTGCTCGACCTGCTCAAGGTGGACAACGCCGTCGCGGACAACGCGCTGACCGGGGTCTTCGGCATCACACCGCGCCCGTTCACGCCGGAGAATCTGAGCTACATGCGCGAGTTCACCGCGCGGGAGTCGCTCCGGCGGCTGCTGGGGCGTGCCTGACGCGCGGAGTCGCTCACCCTAACTGGACGATGGTGACGGTCAGCGCACCCGCCCCGCTCGACCCACCGCCGGCAACGCCGAAGCGCACGCGCCTGTAGTCTCCCCCCAGATCATAGATGGCGCTGTAAAGGTGATCGTCGGCGTAGTCGGGCGGCTCCGCCGCCAGCCCCAGCGCGTCCAGGGCGGGCGCGCCGTCAATCGCCAGGCCGCTCGCGGTAAGCTGCGGCGGGCCGAGCGGCGTTCCGTCTTCGCCGGCGAACACGTAGAGCGCGTCCAGCGTCCCCACCCCGGCCAGCATTCCGCTGCCCTCGACCACAATCCGCACCTGCCCGTAGTAGCGATACTCAGTCTCAAGCGGTTCCGCGCGGTCAAAGGGCACGGTCAGCGTCTCCGCCAGCGGATCGCTGTAATCAGGGATGCGGTCGAGCGGGTTGTCGCCATCGTTGGTGGACATGATGAGCACAAACGCGATCATCACCGGCAACGCCGACCCGATGATCAGCGCCAGGGTGATCAGCGTGCGCTGAAGGGGGGTTTGCGGCTGGCGCGGGGTCTGGCTCACGACTGTGCTCCTGGCGATCTGGCTCCGCCCTGACTATAGCGCATTCGCCGGCGGGCCATCAACCTCACCCCCTGGCCGGGCACGTGCCTGGTTCGCCAACAGCATCGCGTGTAAAGAGAAGGTTCTTCAATCCGCAATCCGCAATCCGCAATCCGCAATCCCGCGCCTTCGCGCGACCGTTTGATCATTGTCTGCCCACTGTGTATAATGCCCCCTGCGCCCGAAAGTATCGGAGATCGAAACCTCTATGGAGTCCTACAACCCGAACCTTGACCCTGACATGGGGGCAGAAGAGTCCATGCCTGAGGTCGAGCACACCCCTCCCGAAGCCCTGAATGCCCCAGGGCCGGCAGATGAAGCTATCCCTCAGCCGGAAGTGCCTTCCGCCGAGGGCGAGTTGTTGGATGAAGCGTCCGAGGTGGTCAGCGCCGTTGACGAGCCTGAGCCGCTTGAGGATGAAGCCGGGGAAACCGCCGAAGAAGGCGGCGAGGAACCGGCGATCAAGCGCGGCACCATTGTGGACGGCACCGTGATCGAGACCAGCCCCACCGAGGTCCTGGTAGACCTGGGTGAGCATATCGTGGGTGTCATTGCCAGCCGCGAGCTGGAGCGCATGGATCGCGCGGCCATCGAGGCGCTCAAGCCCGGCAGCCAGGTCACGGCCTACGTGCTGAAGACCAGAGGCTCCGACGGACGCCCCGTGCTGTCATTGGCCCGCGCCGAAGAGGAGAGCAACTGGCGTCTGGCTGAAAAGCACTACACGAGCAAGGAAGTGTACTTCAGCAAGATCGCCGGCTATAACAAGGGCGGGTTGATCGTGCGTTTCGGCAAGGTGCGCGGCTTCGTGCCCGCCAGCCAGGTCAGCCGCGAGCGCCAGCAGCGCACTGCCAGCGGCAGCCCAGAGGAGCGTTGGGGGCAGATGGTCGGTGAGGATATCGCGGTCAAGGTCGTCGAAATTGATCGCGCCCGCAACCGCCTGATCCTCTCGGAGCGGGCCGCCGCCCGCGAGTGGCGCGAAAAGCAGAAGGGCCGCCTGCTGGGCATGCTGCGCGAGGGCGAAGTGCGCAAGGGCCGCGTGATCAGCGTCGCCGACTTCGGCGCGTTCGTAGACCTGGGCGGGGCCGACGGGCTGGTTCATCTCACCGAGCTGTCCTGGAAGCATATCACCCACCCGCGCGAGATCCTCGAGGTGGGACAGGAAGTCGAGGTCGAGGTCATCAGCATTGACCCGCAGCGCAAGCGCATCGGCCTGAGCATGAAGCGCCTGGAGCGCGACCCCTGGCGGGAGATCGTCGCCGACTACAGCATCGGCCAGCTTGTCCAGGCGACGGTGACCAAGCTCACCAAGTTCGGCGCGTTCGCTCGCCTGGTGGACAAGCCGGAGATCGAGGGGCTGATCCACATCTCGGAGCTGGCTGATTATCGCGTCTCGCACCCGCGCGAAGTGGTGTTGGTCGGCGATGTGCTGACGCTGCGCATCGTCAAGATTGATGGGACGGAACGCCGCCTGGGTCTTTCGTTGCGCCAGGTTGATTCGGCCAAGTATATGGACCAGGACTGGCAGGCCATCACCGGCGAGGTCGGCGAGGAAGCGCCCGCCGAGCCACAGCCTGACGCGGATGAGCCGGCTGTTGAGCCGCCCGCCGACGCCGAGTAAGCGCCGCCGCAGCCTGGCATTCGTTCGACAACGTGTGGTGAGGTCCTGCTCCTGATCAGAGGGCAGGGCCTTTGTGTCATAGGCGATTGGCCGAACACGTCTGAAACGGGCTGCCTTTCGCAGCAGCGCTCAAAGGCTATGCCCATCAGACGCGCTTCGAGCTTTTCCGGCGCTGCTCGTCCGGGTGACTCTCGGAGGTTCTGGTGACATCCCATGGCAACTTCTTCACGTTAGCCATGAAAGAGTCGCTGAATTCCGCTTCAGGCTCCCCGAATCACTGATTCACTGGGAACACATGGCTGTCTCCGGTTGATGCGTGCCTGAAAGGTCGCCAGCCCAGTCTGCGAACCAGTCTTCGGTCAGTTGGCTGGAGCCTTAGGTTTCTGGTTTTCACGGAGGGCCGATGGAATCTGCGTCGCTTTTCCAACTTGATCGGTATTCAACCGCATGGGTCAAGCCCTTCTATACACAAGCTGCCAAGTGGTGGGGGTCTGATGCAGATGTTCCGGGGGAGGAACAGGCCCGCACGCGCACCGTCGAACGATTGTGCGGCCCAGAGCCGAAGAAGATTCTGGAACTGGGCGCAGGAGCGGGAGCGACGTCGGCGGCCCTGGCAGACCTCGGCCACACAGTAATTGCCATAGAACTCAGTCCGGTCTATGCTCGTTTTGCCCACGACCTTGCGGTTGTCCCCCGTTCCGGATCCATGACGGTTCTGGAGGCCGATTTCTACACCGTCGAACTGAGCGAGCGGTTCGATGTGGTCTGCTATTGGGATGGCTTCGGGGTTGGCTCCGATGCCGACCATCGTCGCCTGCTGCAGCGGATCGCCCAGGACTGGCTTGCCCCTGGCGGCTCTGTTCTGCTCGATGTCTTCAGTCCCATCAGGCCTGCACGGAGCGCAGGGACAGAAGAACGCCTCGATCCGCTGGAAGGAGTTGCAGAATCGGTCGAAATGCTGCGGCGCTGTCACTTCGATCCGGTGCAGTGCCGGTGGATTGACGAGTGGCAGCCCACAGCTCACCCAGAAGAAGCCCTGGCGCAAGCCATTCGCTGCTATTCGCCAGTTGATTTTCGACTGCTGCTAGAGAATACCGGACTCGCCCTTGAACGGATCGAGGTCGAGGGCGAAGCGGTGGACCTCGGAGCAGATGCCATCACCACGGCTGGCCCCCTTATGGACGCCTGGAGTTACCTTGTTCAACTGAGGGCGATAGCATGAGACGGGAAAGACCTCCCTGGGGCTGGCTGTCCTGGCCCTGATCGAGTTTCGGGCAGTTTTCTTCTGATCGCTTGCAAGACTCAGCAGGCATTTGGCGGAACATGCGGGTTCACCCTGAAGCCGTATGGTGTTCGCCTGGTGAATACTCCGGTAGCCAATTACCGAAAGCCGGTTGTGAGCAGCGCCTGAGTGCCAACGCGATAGCATCCACCCTCAAAAGGGGAAAAGAATGCCCGCATCACGGGCCGAACATGTTACAATTGGAATATAGGGACACAACGCTGACGCAGCGAACAGGCAGTCTGGCCTGTGCCGCACTCCCCTATGCGCCAGTGCCCGGCCTGGCTTGCCCGACCCACCGCCGACCGACGCCCATCCAGCATCTAGCCGCGCAAAGTGTGCGCGCCGCCAGAATCACGCTAGAGTCAAGTTGTGCGCGGCCCGGTCGAGCGCCTGAGAGCCTGCTGAGAAGTTCGCCGCAAAACGCGCTCTTGACACAGATTTGACGAGGCTTACTGGTAGAGTGGGGGGCGACTCATCTAAAATAAGGTGAGGATGCAGCGCGTTGCGGCAACCTGGCGCTTGAGAGATGCGCCGACTCTATCCCACCTGTTCTCTGTACCGCGCTGCACCGCACCGTCAGGGACGGGGCTAGGAGAGACAATGACCATGGCAAACAAGATGGAGCGTTTCACGCAGCGCGCTCGCCGCGTCCTGAGCCTGGCTCAGGAAGAGGCCGAGCGCATGCAGCACAGCCACATCGGCACCGAGCATCTGCTCCTGGGCTTGATGCGCGAAGAAGGCGGCGTGGCCGGCAAAGTCCTGCGTGAGATGGGGCTGCAACCCGACCGGGTGGAGCAGATTATCGAGCGCCTGACCCTCGCCGACCGGCGGCCTGGCGTCACGCGCATGGACCTGGCACCAGCGACCAAGAAGGTGCTGGAACTGGCCGTTGACGAGGCCCGGCGCATGGGCCACCACTACATCGGCACGGAGCACCTGCTGCTTGGGCTGGCCCGCACCAACGATGGCGTGGCCGTAGAAGTGCTGCGCGAGCTGAAGATCAGCCCTGATGACATCCGCCGCAACATCCGTCGCGTGCTGCTGGAGAGTCCTCTGCAGACAGCGCGTCGTGCGGCAGACCCTGCGCCGGATCGCACGCCGCGCGCCAACGCCAAGACGCCGATGGTGGATCAGCTTGCCACCGATCTGACCGCCCTGGCCGAACAGGGCAAGCTCGACCCAGTGATTGGCCGGCAGCGCGAGATCGAGCGCGTCATCCAGATTCTCAGCCGCCGCCAGAAGAACAACCCGGCCCTGATCGGCGAGCCGGGCGTGGGCAAGACGGCCATCGTCGAGGGCCTGGCCCAGCGCATCGTAGACCGCGAGGCCCCTGCCCCACTGCTGGGCAAGCGCGTGCTGCAGCTTGATGTCGGGTCGCTGGTGGCCGGGACAATGTATCGCGGCCAGTTCGAAGAGCGCCTCAAGCGCGTCATCGAAGAACTCAAGCAGTCCGACAGCATCCTGTTCATTGACGAGGTGCACATGCTCGTCGGCGCGGGGTCGGCGGGCAGCAGCGTAGACGCCGCCAACATCCTCAAGCCGGCGCTGTCGCGCGGGGAACTGCAATGCATCGGCGCGACCACGCTCGACGAGTACCGCCGTCACATCGAGAGCGATGCCGCGCTGGAGCGCCGTTTCCAGAAAGTGATGGTCGAAGAGCCGACCATCGAGGAGACGATTGAGATTCTGCACGGCATCCGCAAGCCCTATGAGGAGCACCACAATCTCGACATCACCGACGAGGCGATCTTCGCCGCCGCCAACCTGTCGGCGCGCTACGTGCCCGACCGCTTCCTGCCCGACAAGGCCATTGACCTGATTGACGAAGGCTCCAGCCGCGTGCGCATGTACAAGTCGCCCGAATCGTCGCGCGTCAAGCGGCTGGAAAGCGACCTGCGCATCGCCCACGAAGACCTGGAGATCATGGAAGACGAGCTTTCGGAAGAGGAGCGTCTCAGCATCCAGGAGCGCATCGCCGAGATGGAAGCCGAGATGGAGGACTACCGCGCCCACTGGGACCCGGTCACGCAGCGGGCGCGCCTGACGGCAGACGACGTGGCCGAAGTGGTCGGCATGTGGACGGGCATCCCCGTCACGACCATTGCCCAGGAAGAGTCCGAGCGCCTGCTGAACATGGAAGAAGAGCTGCACAAGCGCATTGTCGGGCAGCATGAAGCCATTGAAGCGATCAGCAAGGCCGTGCGCCGTGCCCGCGCCGGGCTGAAAGACCCGCGTCGCCCCATCGGCTCGTTCATTTTCCTGGGGCCGACCGGCGTGGGCAAGACCGAGCTTACTAAGGCCCTGGCCGAATTCCTGTTCGGCAGCGAAGACGCCCTCATCCAGCTTGATATGAGCGAGTTCATGGAGCGCCACAACGTCGCCCGCCTGACTGGCGCGCCGCCCGGCTATGTCGGGTATGAAGACGCCGGGCAGCTCACCGAGGCCCTGCGCCGCCGCCCGTACAGCATCGTCGTCTTCGACGAGATCGAGAAGGCGCACCCCGAAACGTTCAACATGCTGCTCCAGATCATGGAGGAAGGGCATCTTTCGGACGCGCGCGGACGCCGGGTGGACTTCCGCAACGCCCTGATCATCATGACCAGCAACATCGGCGCCGACCTGATCAAGCGTGGCACGTCGCTCGGCTTCGGCCTGCCGACGGCGACAGATGAGCCGCCGGTGCGGGATTATGACGAAATGCGCAAGACGCTCATGGAAAGCCTGCGCCGCGCCTTCCGCCCGGAGTTCCTCAACCGCGTGGACGCGACCATCGTCTTCCGCGCGCTGAGCAAGGACGAGATCGCGCAGATCGTGGACCTGGAGATCAAGAAGGTCAACGAGCGGCTGGCCGAGCGCGCCATGTCGGTCGCGCTGAGCGAGGCCGCTCGCACGCATCTGGCCGAGCAGGGCTTTGACCCCGACTATGGGGCGCGCCCGCTGCGCCGCCTGATCACCGGCCTGGTGGAGGATCGCCTGTCGGATGTCATCCTGGCCGGCGATGTCAGGCTGGGCAGCAGCGTGCTCGTGGATTACGACGCCGAGAAAGATGAGCTGACCTTCGGCGAGGCCCAGCCCGAAGCTCCCCTGGGCGAGCCTGCCTGAGCGCGGTGAGCCGCGCTCACCCCGGCAGCACAAGACAGCGAGAGCGGCCCCTGACAGCAGGGGCCGCTTTTGTTGCCCGGACGGCGCAGCGCCGGAAAGCGTGCCCTTAAAACCGCTATGCTATAATGCATGAAAGTCCAGGATGCAGGCGAGCAGTAGCGTCGGGCAGCCACAGGACGGGGGGGATCATGCCTCATCTGATTCTGATCGTTGACGATGACGCCGAGCTACGCACGCTGTACCGGATGGTACTGGAGCGCGAAGGCTATACTGTGGACGAGGCCGCCAACGGAGCCGACGCGCTCAAATACCTGGGCAACCACGTCCCCGACCTGATCATCATGGATATGCTCATGCCCATGCTCGGCGGCGAGTCGGTCATGCGGCGCATCCAGCAGATTCCGGCCCTGAGCCAGGTGCGCATCATCGTGCTCACCGCCTACCCGCGCTTCTATGACACAGTGCGCCATCTCCGCGCCGACCAGTTCCTGGTCAAGCCAATCACGCCAGGGCAGATCATCGCCGCCGTGCGCGACGTGCTCAGCGACGAATCCCGCCCAGAGGAGTGAAGGCGCTCCACCAGGCGGGTGCGGGCAAAACCTGTCTGGTAGGGGCGTATGGCCATACACCCCTACGGACCTCACCCCCGCTCGGCGCTGGCGCGCTCAGAAACCAGACTTCCGAAGTCTTCGAGACTTCGGAAGTCTATTCCGGGGCCGAGCGCAGCGAGGCTGGGGGTGAGGTCAATGCCCCGTGCCCGGCGAGTCGCTGGCAGCCTTTGCACGCACCCCACCAGACCGCGCCCGTTGGCCCCGCACACTCGGCGCGCTACAATCATCCCCACGCTGACGCACCAGGAGACTCACCATGCGCTCTGCTCATTCGTCCTCCGGCCCGCGCGCGCGGCGGGGCCGCTGGCCCTGGCTGTGGGCGGCGCTCGCCAGCCTGATCGCCGCGCTGGGCGCGCCGGCGGCGGTCGCCGGGGCGCAGAGTCGCACGCCCACGCCGCCAGGGGCGGTGATGGCAATGGTCGCGGTCGAGCGGGCGTTTGTTTTCCCCACACCCAACCGCAGCGCCACACCGCTGACCTACGTCTATCAGCGCGAGGCGCTGCCCGTGCTCGGCCAGACGGCGAGCGGCGTCTACCTGCTGGTGATGGTGGAAGATCAGCAAGGGTGGGTGCTCGCCGCGCAGATGGACATCAGCGGCGACCTGGCGGCGGTGCCGGTGGTGGAGGAAGCGCGCGCCACGCCGACGCTGACCTTCACACCACCGCGCGCCACGCCCACAACGGCGGGGGCCACGCGCACGCCCCTGCCCACGCGCACGCCCATTCCTTCCCCCAGCACGCCTGTCACGCCGTCTCCCGCTGGCACCGCCGCTCCCACCGACGGCCTGCCCGCTGTCGTGCCGGGAATGCCGCCGCCGGTGAGCATCGCCCTGCCAGAGGGCTGGAATGCGCTGCACCTGGAGGTGCCCTTCAGCGCCTTCGACGGCCAGACGCGCAGCATCCCCCTCACCATCTACTTCGGGCCGCTGCCCGATGGCGTGCAGGGCTACATTTACCTGTACTGGGGCTTCCCCAACGTGGTGGACTTTGACGGTGAGTTCAACCTGTGGGCGGATGGCGTCCAGATTTTGCGCGGCTCGCTCGTCGGCTCCTCGTGCAACCTGGGGCTGGACGAGCAGATGACTTTCAGCGTGGGCGGGCACGAGGGGGTCGGCACCTATTACGCCGCTGTGGGCTGCGCTGACGAGACGGACACGACCGGCTGGTTCGCCGCGCTGCGCGTGGGCCAGGGCAGCTACGCCTTCTTCACCGCCGTTGAGCCGTTCGACGCGCTGGTCGCTCAGCGGGGGGCGCTGCAGGCGATCCTCGATACGGTCGAGTTCCTGCCGCTGGGTGTAGAGCCGTAGACGGGCCAGTGGCCGGGCGCGCCCAGGGGTGCTCAAACAATCTGTTGCCAGGGGGAGTTCAGGAATGCTCACTAAGTGCCTCCCCCCTCAATCCCCCCTCCAGCGAAGCTAGAGGGGGGACGATCTGGCAAGCTGCTCTCCCCTTCTCCTAGCCTGGCTGGGGAAGGGCCGGGGATGGGGCCTTCGACAACTGCTTGATGACTTGTTCGTGGACCCCGCTCCCAATTCACCCTTGACCCCGGTGCCGGTCCTGCGGTATGGTGTTGCCCGTCAGCACAGCCAGACGCCTGAGCAGGGGCGAGCGTGGCCGCCAAACCCGATCGCATCATTGTCATAGATGTCGAAGCCACCTGCTGGGCGGGCGAGCCGCCCCCCGGCCAGGAGCCTGAGATCATCGAGATTGGCGTGTGCGTGCTAGACGTGCTCAGCGGCGAGCGCCTGACCCACGAGAGCATCCTCGTCCGGCCCGAACGCTCGCAGGTCAGCTCGTTCTGCACGCAACTGACCACGCTGACGCCGGAGCGGGTGGGGCGCGGCGTGACGTTCGAGCACGCCTGCCGCATCCTGCGCCGCAAGTATGGGGCCGGCGACCGCGCCTGGGCCAGCTATGGCGACGAAGACCGCCGCCTGTTCGAGAGGCAGTGCGCCGCGCGGGGCGTGCCGTATCCGTTCGGGCCGACGCATCTGAACGTCAAGGCGCTGATCGCGCTGCTGCACGGGCTGCCGCGCGAGATCGGGCTGCCGGGCGCGCTGGCCCTGCTGAATCTGCCAGCGGAGGGCACGCTGCACCGGGGCGTGGACGACGCCTGCAACACGGCGCGGCTGCTGGCTTCGCTGATCCTGCACCATCGCGGCCTGCTGATCCCCTCGTGAGCGGGAAACCGACCCGCCTACCGGGATCAATCGAGCCATCGAGTGCCTGGACAGGAACAAAATGAACGCGCCAATCCCTGACCCTGATCTGGTCGGCGATCTCTTTTGGGGCATATTCAAACCCCAGTTCATTCGCCTGGCGCTCCAGATCGATCTCTTCAGCCCCCTGGCTGCCGGCCCTGCCAGCGCCGAAACGGTGGCACAAGCCTGCCACTGTGACGCTTACGGCATCAAGGCTTTGCTGGACTATTTCTGCGGCCTGCGCATCCTCGAGCGAAACGGCGACCGCTACGCGCTCACGCTCACTGCCGAGACGTTTCTCGTGCCCGGACGCAAAGCCTACGTGGGGGACATGATCCTGCACTACACGGACAAGGCGCTGTTCGATGGCGTGCTGCAATCCATCCAAAGCGGGAAACCCCGCTGGTTGGGCGAGAATTTCGTGCAGGATGCCTGGCTGGAGAGCTACAGCACCTGGCGTATCCCCAAAAGCCTGGAAATGTGGCGGGCGGCTGGTGTAACGCCCGATCAGCCCAGCGAGTACCGCATTCTGGACGTGGCAAGCGGCTGTGGGATCAAGAGCATGGCGCTCGCGCAGGCTTCGCCCGCCGTGCGGATTACCTGCCTGGATGCCCCCGAAGTGTTGGAGGTGGCCCGCGATCTGGCCGAGCGACTGCAGATCGGGTCTCGGGTGATCTGCCAGCCCGCCGATCTGTTGAGCGCCGAGTTGGGTCAGAATCAGTACAATGCCGCGCTTCTGGGGCAGATCACCCACTACCTCACCGAAGCGCAGAATCGGGACCTGTTCCACCGCATCTATGCGGCCCTGATCGAAAACGGCATATTGGTCATTGACTGTCCTATGCTCACGGACGAGCCTGCTGAGCTGACCGGTCTGCTCACGCTGTTCTTGTGGGCCAACAGCGGCGGCACAGCCCATTCCTTTGAGACGTATCGAGGCTGGCTGCAAGCGGCTGGCTTTCGGGCTGTCGGGCAGTTGGGCGAGCGATGGTTATCTGCGCAAAAGTGAGAGCATGGCGACGACGACCGAGCATCTCTATCCACCTAACCGAGGACGACTCTTGACTGCTCGACTGCTATCTCCGCTCACCCTTCTGATCGCTGTGGCTGGCCTGCTGCTGGCCGCTCCCTCCCCCGTTGCGGCGGGGCCGGTGACGGCTGGCCCGGTCAGCATCACCTACGATTTCAAATGGATTCGCCAGGGGAGCGTGGGCATTGTGCGCGTGATGGGCGCGGACATCGCCGACGTGCGCGCGGTGTTTCAGGATCGTGTT
Organism: Anaerolineae bacterium; assembly: GCA_027494015.1. The sequence continues at coordinate 66,528 of JAOSJP010000003.1, read as the reverse complement.
CATCCCTTCTACAGCGACAAGGACGGCTTCACCGGCCTGATCGCCGCCGACATGGAGGGGGAGGTCGGCCAGTACCCGTTGCAGGTGTGGGTGCGCTACCTGGATGGCACGTCCGAGCGCATTGACAAGGTCATCGAGGTCAACTACGGTGAGTTTGGCCGCGCCGATGTCTACCTGCCGGCCTCGCTGATGCCGCTGCTGGAGCGGTCGGTCGAGGACGAGGAGATGGCCCGCCTGTCCAACCTTTTCAATCGCTTCACGCCGGAGCGCTACTGGGCCGACCAGGGCTTCGCCCTGGCGAGCACCGCCCCGCAGATCGGCCCCTTCGGCACGTGGCGGCTGTACAACGAGGCAACCTGGCGGCGGCACACCGGCGCGGACTACCGTATGCCCATCGGCACGCCGGTCACGACGGTAGCCAGCGGGCGCGTCATGCTCGCCAGCACGCTGGCCATTCGCGGCAGCTACGTGCTGGTGGATCACGGCTGGGGCATCTACAGCGGCTATGCCCACCTGTCGGAGCTGCTGGTCGTGCCCGGCCAGTGGGTGCGCAAGGGCGATGTGATCGGCCTCAGCGGCCTCAACGGGCGGTCGGCGGGCGCGCACCTGCACTGGGAGATGACGGTGAGCGGGGCGTGGGTTGACCCGGAGCAACTCGTCGGGCTGGGCCTGGGGGCAGGCCAATGACGCCGCAGATTCAGCCCTGGCGGACGCTCGCCACGCGCGAGCTGCTGGACTGCCGCCCCTGGCTGCGCGTCAGCGCGGAGCGCGTCCGGCTGCCCAACGGCCACGAGATTGACGCCTTCTACCACATTGACATGCCGGAGTGGGCGCAGATCTTCGCCGTGACCGCCGACGGGCGCGTGCCGCTGATCGAGCATTGGAAACAGGGGGCGCGCGCCCTCTCGCTGGAGCTACCCGCCGGTTACCTGGACGACGGCGAATCCGCCGAGGTCGCTGCTCGCCGCGAGCTGCGCGAAGAAACGGGCGTGGAGGCGGCGGACTGGCGCTGCCTGGGCCGCTTCTTCATGGACGGCAACCGGGGCTGCGGCGCGTCGCATATTTTTCTGGCGCAGGGGGCGCGCGTGGTTGGCGCGCCGCAGCGCGAAGATTCTGAGATCATGGCGCAGCACTGGCTGACGCTGGCCGAAGTGCGCGCGGCCTGGCTGGGCGGGCGCATCCGCAACATTGCGGCCCTGGCCGCCGTCGGGCTGGCGCTGGCGGCATTGGAGGGGGACGATGCTCCAGATTAGACCGGCGCGCCTGGCCGACCTGCCGGGCATGGCTGCTGTGCTGCAAGACGCCTTCAGCGACAAGATGCGCGCCATCTTCGGCAGCGACCGCGAGAAGGTTGTCGGCCTGCTGGAAGCGATCTACACGGGGCCGGTTCGACGCGGCTATGACGGCGTGCTGGTCGCCGACCGGGGCGGGCGCATCGTCGGCACGCTGGTCGTCGAGCCGCTGCAGCACACGTCCGAAGAAAACCGGGTCTTCGAGAGTCTGGCTGTGCGCGAGCTAGGGCTGCTGCGGATGCTGCGCGCCAGTTTCATGCTCTGGCAGTTGAGCCACAAGCCGGAGCCGGACGAAGCGTATGTCAGCGACGTGGGCGTGGCCACGGACTGCCAGGGCGAGGGCATCGGCGGGCAGTTGATGGCTCACGCCGAGCAGTGGGCGCGCGCGCGTGGGCGCACCCGCCTGACGCTGTGGGTCTCCGCAGACAATGCCCGCGCCATTCACGTCTACGAGAAAGCGGGGCTGACCATCGCGCGCACGCGCTCAAGCTGGCTGACCCGCCTGACCTACGGCATTCGCCGCTGGCATTTCCTGGAGAAGTCGCTGACCAGCCAGCAGTTGCCGAGCGGAGAGAGGGAGCACCGCAGAAACGCGGAGAGCGCAGAGAAAAGCTAACGAGTCTCCTATAGTTCTTCTTGATGTTTTCCTCTGTGTCCTCTGCACCTCTGCGGTTCAAGAATCCCGCCCGTCGCGCCGGTGCAGATGCAACGATTTCGCAATCTGCAATCCGCAATCCGCAATTCGCAATACAAGGCGCTCATCCCGCCCGTCGCGCCGGTGCAGATGCAACAATTTCGCAATCCGCAATCCGCAATTCGCAATTCAAGGCGCTCATCCCGCCCGTCGCGCCGGTGCAGATGCAACAATTTCGCAATCCGCAATCCGCAATTCGCAATTCCAGCAACGCCCGGCGCGCAGATGGGTTATCATGAATGGGGAAAGGCTGAGGATCGCCGGGGGCTGTCAGGCCATGCGTGTCGCGCTGTTCACCGAGACGTTTCTGCCGAAAATTGACGGGATCGTCACCGTCCTGCTGCTGCTGCTCGATCACCTGATTCAGCGGGATGTGGAGTTCATGATCGTCGCGCCCAGGCTGGCCGACCAGGTGGGCGAATATCGCGGCAGGAAGGTCGTCGGCGTGCCGGGCGTGCGCTTCCCCCTCTACCCGGAGCTAAGGGTCGGCCCGCCCACGCTGGGCACCTACCGCGAAGTCAAGGACTTCAAGCCGGACATCGCCCACTTCATCCACCCCACCCTGGTCGGCACGGGCGGTATGGTCATGGCCAAGCGCCTGAACATCCCCACGCTGGCCTCGTTCCACCTCGATCTGGCGACCATCGCCCGCTACCTGGGCATCGGCTTCCTGGAACCGGCCATCTGGTGGTACACGCGCCAGAACTTCAACGCCGCCGATTACGCGCTGGCCCCTTCGCGGCTGGTGCAGCAGGACATGCTGGCGCACGGCGTGCGCAACGTCGGGCTTTGGCGCAGAGGCGTGGACGCCGAGCAGTTCCACCCGCGCCACTATTCTCCCGCCATGCGCGCCCGGCTGAGCGCCGGGCACCCGGAAGAAACCATCCTGCTCTATGTGGGGCGGCTCTCCAACGAGAAGCAGATCGTCTCGATCAGGGCGGTGCTGGAGCGCGTGCCGGGCACGCGGCTGGCCGTGGTGGGCGACGGCCCGGCGCGCGCCGACCTGCAGGCACACTTCGCCGGGGCGCCGACAGTGTTCATGGGCTACCTGCAGGGCCAGGAGCTATGGTCGGCCTTCGCCAGCGCCGATATTTTCGTCTTCCCCTCAGCGATGGAGTCCTTCGGGCTGGTGCTGATCGAGGCGATGGCATCCGGGCTGCCGGTTATCACCTCGCGGGTGGGCGGAGTGGACGATATGGTGCGCTCTGGCGTGAACGGCTACGTGTTCAACGTGGGGGACGTGCGCGGCATGATTGACGGCGTGCGCGCCGTGCTCTCTGAGAAACGCAAGCGCCAGGTCATGGGCCGCAACGCGCGCCTCTTCGCCGAAACGCAGTCCTGGCCGGCCATGATGGACGAGCTGATCGCCTGCTACCACGACCTGATCAGCGGGCGCACACCGTCTATGTAGAGCGTGTTATGAACTCCCCACGCTCGGTGTAGCGTGTGGGGCATGGCGCATGAGCAGCGCCCTGACTCCACCCTGTGGTCCCTCCCCGCCAGCAGTTCAGCGGCTCCTCCCCTTCCCCTGGCTTTGCTGAAGGAACGGGCCGGGGGATGGAGGCGTTGCGCCGCAAGAAGTCTGCCCGTAGGGGCGGGTTTGCAAACCCGCCTCTACTTGCCTCTCCCCCTCACTCCCCCTCTCCAGCCGAGCTAGCTGAGGGGGATGATCTGGCAGGCGGCTTCTCCCCTTCCCCTGGCTTTGCTGGGCCGGGGGATGGGAACGTCCTGGCAATTGCCCAACAACTTGTTCGTGGACCCGCGCACTCGCCGCTTGACACTCGCCCGCTTTGGCGGTAATACACTCCCAGCGTGCGGACGCGCGGCGTCCCTCTCCCCAGGAGCAGGCTCTGATGTCCCCCCGAAAACTCATGGTGATGGCCTTTGCCCTGTTTATAGCCATCGGCTGGCTGGGCGGGGCGCTCGGCCCGGCGCTGCCCGACCTGGCCGACCAGACCGGGCGCGATCTGGCGGCGCTTGGCGGGCTGGTTACGGCGGCGTTCATCGGCACGATGACCGCGCAGATCGTCGCCGGGCCACTCAACGACCGCCTGGGGCAGCGCCCGGTGATCCTGGTCGGGGCGACTCTGCTGGGGTCGGGCACGCTGGGCATTTTGTTCAGCCACAGCCTGACCGCGACGCTGGCCATCGGCTTCGTGTATGGGTTCGGCTTCGGCGCAGTGGACATCAGCACCAACCTGCTGATCGCGCACCGCTTCGCACAGCGCAGCGTGCCCATGCTCAACCTGCTGCACACTTTTTACGGCGTCGGCTCGGTGATCAGCCCGGCGGTGGCCGGGTTGACGCTGGCCCTGTGGGATTCGGCGCTCCCCGCCTTCGGGCTTGGCTTCGTAGCCATCCTGATCCCGCTGCCGCTGGTCTGGCGGCTGGACAACGTTCCCCTGCCGACCCCGCCGGTCAGCGCCGGGCGCGCCAACGGGTTCAGCTACCGGGTGGCGCTGCTGTGGGCGCTCGGCTTCCTGCTGCTGCTGTTCGTCGGGCTGGAGGCGGGGATGGGTGCCTGGACGACCGCCTACGTGGATCGCACGACCACGCTCGGCAAGGAAATGGGCGCGCTGATCACGTCCGGCTACTGGCTGGCGCTGACAATCGGGCGCATCCTGGGGGCGCTCTACAGCACGCGCTTCGCGCCGCAGACGGTGCTGTGGGCGTGCCTGGTGGGCATGTTGGGCGGCAGCGTCCTGCTGGCAGTGGGGCATGGCAGCGCCGCCCTGACGGTGCTGGCTGTGCTCGTGCTCGGCCTGTGGTCTGGCCCGCCCTACCCGACGATTGTCGCCATCACCACGGCGACGTTCCCCAACGGGCCGGGCAAAGCGACAAGCGTTGTCGTGGCGATGGCCAGCCTGGGCGCGGCGACGCTGCCCTGGCTGCAAGGCGTGCTGCTCGACCGCGTGAGCACGCCGGCGATGACCTTGCTTCTGGTCGCCGAGGCGCTGGCGATGGTGCTGGTGATGGTGGCAGTGCAGGCGCGCTCGCCACGCCAGGCAGTCGCCCCTGCCGATTGATGGCGGGGGGTGCCGCTCTGCTGCGCCCCGCTTCGCCTCATCCCCGCGCGGGGGTGAGGTCCGTAGGGGCGTATCGCCATACGCCCCTACGAACAGGCTGACACGCGGCGGATTTTGATGCGATTGCCCTGCCTATGCGCCCCTGGCCGCCGACAAACGGGCTATTTCGCGGTATGATTGGGGCAGACGGGAGCATCATCCCGCCGCGACGGAGCGATGAGGGTCAGCGCCCTGGCGAATGGCGCCGGACGCTGTGCACGCGGAGAACAACGCATGAAACTGATAGTCGTGCTGCCGACGTATAACGAGGCAGAGAACCTGGAGACGATGGTCGAGCGGCTGTTGGCGCTGGAACTGCCGGTGGACCTGTCGGTGTTGGTCGTGGATGATAACTCGCCCGACGGCACCGGTCAGATCGCCGACAAGCTGGCCGCGCAGCATCCGGGCCGGGTGGACGTGCTGCACCGCCGCACCAAGCGCGGCCTGGGCACCGCCTACATTGACGGCTTTCGCCTGGCCTTTGAGCAGGGCGCGGACTACATCCTGCAGATGGACTGCGACTTCTCCCACGACCCCCAGTACATCCCGGCCATGGTCGCAGAAGCCGAGACCTGCGGTTGCGACGTGGTCGTCGGCTCGCGCTACACGAAGGGCGGCAGTGTAGACGAGACGTGGGGCATCGGGCGCAAGCTGCTCAGTTGGTGGGCCAACAGCGTCTATGTCAACCTGATCCTGCGCACAGGCACCAGGGATGCGACGGGCGGCTTTCGGCTGTGGCGCGCGGATACGCTCAGGGGTATGGACCTGGAGCGCGTTCGCTCCAGCGGCTACGTGTTCCAGGTGGAGACCATCTATGTGGCCGAGAAGCTGGGCTACCAGACCAGCGAAGTGCCGATCTACTTCGCGGACCGCAAGCGCGGCCAGTCCAAGATGAGCTTCAAGATACAGAGCGAAGCGGCGCTGCGCGTGTGGCAGGTGTGGTGGCGGCACCGCCACCTGCGCCCGGCAGACCGGCTGCCCGTGCCGTGCCAGTAGTGTGTCCATTCGGGCAAGTGAGCACGCGACAAATGCCTGAGATTGACGATCTGCTCAAACAGCAACGCGACGCCATTCTGCGCATCGCCGCCCGTCATGGTGCGCGGAATGTGCGCGTCTTCGGCTCTGTGGCGAAGGGTACCGCCGGGCCGCAGAGCGACATTGACCTGTTGGTTGAGTTCGATCCCGATCGCAGTCTGATGGATGTCGGGCGGCTGATCATGGATTTGCGCGATCTGCTGGGCTGTGAGGTGGATGTTGTCACCGAGAAGGGGCTGCACTACCTGATTCGCGACGAGGTTTTGCAGGACGCAGTGCCGCTGTAATGTGTTGGACAGTTATCTGAAAATTGACCTGGACATGGTGTGGAACGTGATTGAGCACGACTTGCCCGATCTCAAGGCGAAGACCGACGCGATTTTGCAGGCGCTTCAGGAGCAGTCTGAGAACTGAGGTACAGCGATCTTGAAGAAGGCATTCCCCGACGCGCTGATCGTGGCAGGGCTGTTGCTTCTGCCACTCTTGTTTTTCGCGCCGGTCACGGTCGGCGGGCGCACGCTGCTCCCCGCCGACAACCTGTACCAGTTCGAGCCATGGCGCAGCGCCCGCGATTCGCTCGGCGTGCCAGAGATTCCGCACAACGCCCTGCTCTCTGACCTGGTGCTGCAAAATTACCAGTGGAAGACGTTCCTGCGCCGCAGCCTGGACGCGGGCGTGATCCCCCTCTGGCAGCCCAACCAGTTCGCCGGGACGCCCTTCCTGGCGGCGGGGCAGCATGGCGCGCTCTACCCGTTCAGCGCCCTGTATTATGTCCTGCCGCTGCCGCGTGCGTATGGCTGGTTCACCGTCAGCCAGCTCTGGCTGGCCGGCGCGCTGATGTACCTGTTTGCGCGCGGGCTGCGGCTGAGTCGCGCGGCGGGCGCAGTGGCGGGCGTCGCTTACCAGTTCAGCGCGTTCTTCGTCGTCAGCGCCGTCTTCCCGATGATGATCGCCGGCGCGGCCTGGCTGCCGCTGCTGCTGCTTATGATCGAGCTCGTCATCGAGCGGCGGCCTCTGCGCGGCGACCGCCCGGCGACCGTCCCCTGGGTCGCGCTGGGCGCGCTGGCGCTGATGATGAACATCTTCGCCGGGCACGTCGAGATCACTTACTACACGCTGATCGTCATGGCCTATTATGCAGCGGCGCGCCTGCTGTGGGCGTGGTGGCGCGAGCGCGCGGCCTGGCGACGACTGCTGCGCCCGGCGGGGGCGCTGCTGCTGCTGGTCGCGCTGGGGATAGGGCTGGGCGCGGCGCAGTTCCTGCCGCTCTACGAGCTGGGGACGCACAACTTCCGCGAGGCGGCGGCCAGCTTCGACGAGGTGCGCGGCTACGCCTTCCCCGCGCGGCACGTCGCCAAGTTCCTGCTGCCGGACGCCTTCGGCAGCCCGGCCCAGCACACCACCCGCGACCCCTTCACCTGGGATGTCATCGAGCAAGACTGGCAGCGCCCGTGCGCCGAATGCCCCGGCGGGTTCGCCCGCGTGACCGATACCGATTTCGGCGTGAAGAATTACGTCGAGGGCGGGGCGTATGCCGGCATCCTGACGCTCGTCCTGGCGGCGATTGGGCTGCTGGCGCGGCGCCCCACCGATATGGTCAATGATCGTAGGGGCGGGTTTCCAAACCCGCCCCTACAAGGCGCGACAGAGTCAGGGGGCGCGGCTGCCCCGCACCGCGCCATCCTCGGCGTGCTGGCGCTGGTCTCGCTGACCTTCGCCTTCGGCCTGCCCACCTACGCCATCCTCTACTACGCCTTCCCCAACCTCAACCAACTGCACACGCCGTTCCGCTGGGTGTGGCCCTTCACCTTCTGCGTGGCGGCGCTGGCCGGCTTCGGCGTGGACGCGCTGCGCCGCGCGGCGGCAGAGCGCGCTCGCTGGGTGAGGCGGCTCGGCGGGGGGCTGATCGCGCTCGGCGCGGCGATCCTGGGCGGGCTGCTGCTCACCCGCGCCGCCTACAGCACCTTCGCGCCGCTGGTCGAGCGCGTCTATACAGGGCTGAGCGGGGCGGATCAGGCGTTCCCCGACGCGCGCGCCTTCTACAGCTACGAGTTCTGGAATGTGCTGCGGCTGGGGCTGTTCGTCCTGGCGGCGGGCGCGGTGGTCTGGCTGAGCCGCCGCCGGGCGCGTCTACCCCGTCGGCTGGGCGGCACCCCCCTGTGGGGGACGCTGGCGGTGGGCGCAGTCGCGCTCGACCTGATGATCGCCGGCTGGGACTTCAACCCGTCCGCCAACCCCGCCTGGCTGGACTACACGCCGGACGCGGTGCGCTGGCTGCAAGACCGGCAGGCAGAGGGCGTGCCCTTCCGCTTCACGACAGTCAACTTCGGCGAGAATCCGTTGCACGCCAACAGCACGTGGCGCTATGACTTGCACGACGCGCGCGGCTACGACAGCATGATCCCCAGGCAGTACGCCGCATACATGGGGCTGATCGCGCTGCAGGGCGGGCTGCTGCACAACCGCATTGACCCCATCGCCGGGGACAACACGGGAGCGCTCGCCTCGCCGCTGCTCGACCTGCTCAACGTGCGCTACATCGTCGCCGATCAGGTCGTGGCGGACGCCGAGGCGCTCGGCCTGCGCCAAGTGTACGCGGACGAAGCGCTGCGCATCTACGAGAACCTGGACGCCCTGCCGCGCGCCTATACGCTGCCCTACTACGATCTCACTGCACCGCTGTGCGGCGCGCAGCCGGACGACTTCGCCACCCTCGTGACCAGCCCTGCCTTCACCGCCGACCCGCGCCGCGTGGTCATCGAGGGTTTCCCCGACGCGGAGGGCTGCGAGCTGGTCTACGAGTGGCCGGGGGCGGAGCACGAGGCCGACCCGGTCTACGCCCAGATCACGCACTACGGCGCGATTGAGGTCATCGTCGCGCCAGAGGTCGCCGAAGAGTCCTGGCTGGTGCTGGCCGACAGCTACTATCCCGGCTGGAAGGCGTTCGTCCGCCCGGCGGGGAGCGGCGAAGACCAGGAGCAGGAGACGCCGATCCACCTGGTCAACGGCAACTTTCGCGGCGTGCGCCTGGAGCCGGGCGCGTGGACAGTGCGCTTCCGCTACAGCCCGCCGACCTTCCAGGTGGGCGCGTTCCTGTCGTTCCTCAGCGGGATGCTGCTCATCTTCATGCTCATGCTGTGGCTGTGGCGGCGGCTCTATCGCCCCGACGCCGAGGCCGACAGCGCCCGGCGCATCGCCAAGAACAGCCTGGCCCCGATCGTGCTCAACCTGTTCAACCGGGGCATTGACTTCGCCTTCGCCTTCATCATGCTGCGCATCCTCGGCCCGGCGGACGCGGGGGTGTACTACTACGCCATCGTCATCTTCGGCTGGTTCGACATCCTGGCCAACTTCGGGCTGAACACGCTGCTGACGCGCGAGGTGGCCCGCGACCGGAGCGCGGCGGGCCGCTACCTGCTCAACAGCACGGCGCTGCGTCTGGCGCTGTCGGCGCTGGGCATCCCCCTGCTGATCGGCTTTCTGGCGGCGCGCCAGGCGACGGTCAGCCCGGCGCTGGAGGGCCAGGCCATCGCCGCCATTCTGCTGCTCTACGTGGGACTGCTGCCGGGCAGCATCAGCACGGGGCTGACCGCGCTCTTCTACGCCTTCGAGAAAGCCGAGCACCCGGCGGCGATCACCACCGTCAGCACGCTCGTCAAGGTGACGCTGGGGCTGGGCACGCTGCTGCTGGGCTGGGGCGTGGTCGGGCTGGCCGGCGGCGCCGTGCTGACCAATGTGGTCACGCTGGCCGCCCTGGGCTGGCTGGCCCGCCCGCTGGCGCGCGGCGTCTTCGCCGAGCGGCTCGATGGCGCGCTGCTGCGCGGCATGATCGGCGCGAGCTGGCCGCTGATGATCAATCACCTGCTGGCGACGGTCTTCTTCAAGATTGACATCGTGCTGATGGAGGCGATCAACGGCAACACCATCGTCGGGCAATACTCGACCGCCTACAAGTGGCTCGACGCGCTGAATATCATCCCCGCCTTCCTGACGATGGCCCTGCTGCCGGTGATGGCTCGCCAGGCCCACGAGGATCGCGCCGCGCTGCGCCGCAACTACACGCTGGCCGTCAAGCTGCTGGTGATCGTCGCCCTGCCGCTGGCGGTGATGACCACCTTCATCGCCGCCCCGCTGATCCGCGTGCTGGGGGGGGCGGAGTATCTGCCCGCCGGCGGCATCGCCCTGCAGATCATGATCTGGAGCATTCCCATCGGCTGGATCAACAGCGTGACCAACTACGTCATCGTCGCCCTGGACCGCCAGCGCACGCTGACCCTCGCTTTCGCGGTCGGCGTGATCTTCAACGTGGCGGCCAACCTGATTTTCCTGCCCGCCTACAGCTACCGCGCGGCGGCGGTGATCCACATCCTGTCCGAGGCGACGCTGTTCGTCGCCTTCTACTGGATCATTCATCAGGAGATCGGGGGGATGGGCTGGCGGCGCGCGCTGATCCGCCCGGCGCTGGCCGCGCTGGGCCTGCTGGGGGTGACGCTGGCCCTGTGGCAGGTCGCGCCGCTGGCCGGGCTGCTGCTCTCGCCGCTGGTCTATGGGGCCGGGCTGCTGGCGCTGCGCCCCTTTGGGCCGGAGGAGCTGGCGCGCGTCGCGCCGCTGCTGCCGGGGAGGCTGCGCCGCTGGGCGCTGCGCGGGCGCTCCGCGCAGACATCCCCCTAAACGCCCGCGCCGCCCGCAAAAAAAGCCCGGCTCTGCGCCGGGCACTCTTCGCGCTCCCCAAGCATCATTCAACGCGCCCAGGCCACAGGCGTGACCTGACCGCCCCCAATGCAGCCTTTTCTACGCGCTGCCGTCAGGCAATAGGCGCGTGCTCGCCGGTCGCGCTGATCGACTCGCGCTTGAGCAGCACCACGCGCAGCTTGCGGTCGTGCATCAAGCGGCGCACGATCGGGTTGCTCTGCACCGGAAGCACCTGCTCCTGATCGTCCTTCGTCAGCTCAAAATGGAATACATCAACCCGCCGCGCCCCGGAGTGCCAGTGTTCTTCCAGGCCCACGATCGGGCTAAGCTGCCAGCCGTCGGTCAGGTAGCCTAGCAGCACATCGGCGGGTGCGTAGGCCTGCGATGATGACGACCAGTGACGGCGCGTATCGAACGACCGCAGTTCCATCTCCACAAAGGATGGCGCGGCTCCTGGCATATAAGTAACCTCCTTTGGGGATGTGCTCCCCGGCTCAAATGAATCATAAGCGCCCGCGCGAGTCCTGCGCAGGGGGTGGCGTGGTGGTGTGTGGAGGCGCTCCCGTCCCAGAGTACCCTATACGTATTTTAACGAAAATCAATGGAAAAATAAAGATATTTCATGTGCGAACGCAGGGCAATCGCCTCAAAAATCCGCTGTGCATCAGCCGGTTGACCTCACCCCCAGCCTCGCTGTGCCCAGCTTGCCCCCTCGGGGGAGACTCCTGCCGCACTAGACTTCCGAAGTCTTCGAAGACTTCGGAAGTCTGACATTCGAGCGACCGCGCCGTTTGACCCCGCCCCGCCCCGGCGCTAGAATACGGGCGGTCAGCGGGGCGCAGGGCGGTCAACTGCGCGCTTTCATGGAATTATAGCATACAAGCGAGGACGGGATTCGTGGCGACGCTCATCCAGATCGGCGACATTGCCCAGCACGACGGCCAGGAAGTGACTCTGCGCGGCTGGCTGTACAACCGCACCGACAAGGGCCGCCTGCAATTTCTGCTCGTGCGCGACGGCACGGGCATCGTCCAGTGCGTGGCCTTCAAGAAGGAACTGGACGCCGAGATGTTCGCCCTCGCCCAGGAGCTAACCCAGGAGTCGTCCGTCGAAATCACCGGGGTCGTCCGCGCCGACGAGCGCGCGCCGGGCTACCCCGGCAGGTTCGAGGTGGGCATCACCCGCCTGGCGCTGATCCAGATGGCCGACGAGTACCCGATCCAGCCCAAAGAGCACGGCGTCGAGTTCCTGATGGACAATCGCCACCTGTGGGTGCGCTCGCTGCGCCAGTGGGCGATCCTGCGCGTGCGGGCGACGATCATCAGCACGATCCGCACCTGGCTGGACGATCACGGCTACATCCTGGTGGACACGCCCATCCTGACGCCCGCCGCCGGTGAGAACACCACAACCCTCTTCGCCATTGACTACTACGGCACGCCCGCCTACCTGGCCCAGACCGGCCAGCTTTACAACGAAGCCAACATCGCCTCTTTTGGCAAGGTCTACTGCTTCGGCCCCACCTTCCGCGCCGAGAAGTCCAAGACGCGCCGCCATCTGATGGAGTTCTGGATGGTCGAGCCGGAGATGGCCTTCTTCTCGCTGGAAGACCTGATGGCCATGGAAGAGGAATTCGTCAGCGCCATCGCGGGCGCGGTGCTGGGCAAGCACCGCATGGAGCTGGAGATTCTGGAGCGCGACATCAGCCGCCTGGAGGCGATCAGGCCGCCCTTCCCGCGCATCAGCTACGACGAGGCGGTCGAGCGCCTGCAGGCCCTGGCCGCGACGGTGGACGACCCGGAGCGCAAGGCGGAGCTGGCCATCACCTGGGGCGATGACTTCGGCGCGCCGCACGAGACGGCCATTGCCGAGATGTTCGACCGGCCCGTGTTCGTCTACCACTACCCGACGGCGGCCAAAGCCTTCTACATGCAGCCAGTGGAGGGGCGGCCCGAAGTCTGTCGCAGCGTAGACCTGCTGGCCCCCGAAGGCTACGGCGAGATCACCGGCGGCAGCGAGCGCATCTATGACGCCGCGCTGCTCAAGGCGCGCATTGACGAGATCGGCATCTCGCCGGAGAACTATGCCTGGTACCTCGACCTGCGCCGCTATGGCAGCGTGCCGCACGCCGGCTTCGGCCTGGGCGTCGAGCGCACCGTAGCCTGGGTGTGCGGGCTGCCCCACATCCGCGAGACGATCCCCTATGCGCGGATGCTCAACCGGCTGTACCCGTGAGCGCGCCAGCGGATAAGGCCGTGTCCATTCACGCGCAGCGCACGCAGGTGCGCCGTCTGCTCGACGATTCCAGCCCGGCGGACGCTCCCACCGCGTACTACGCGCTGTTCCACGACCCGGCGCGCTCCGTCCTGTTCACGCAGGCGGATGGCAAGGGGCGGGTGATCGGCTTCGTGGCGGTCTGCCAGACGGGAATTGACCTGTTCCGCCCGCTGGTGACGTTGCAGTGCCCGAATGCCGAGTGCGCTGCGGCGCTGCTGGGCCAGGCGCTTAAGGCGGGCCGCCCGTACATCCTGTTCGCGCGGGTCAACCAGCTTCCGCTGGTGAGCGGTGTGCTGCGCCTGGACAATCACCGCATCCTGCATATCCTGCGCCTGGACCCGCGCCGCTTCCAGCCGGTGATCAACGTGCTGGCCCGCAGCGAAACGGCCCACGATGGCACGCCGCGCTGCGTGATTGAGTCCGGCGGGGCGCAGGCCGTGGCCGGGGTCAACTGGCAGAGTCCCGCCTTCGCCGAGGTGTTCGTGCACACCGATCCGGCGCTGCGCGAGCGCGGCCTGGGGACGAGCGTGGCGGCGGGCGTGACGCAGGCGGTCTTGCAGAGCGGGCGCATCCCGCTCTACCTGGTCGAGGACGGCAACGGCCCGTCGCGGCATATCGCTGACTCGCTGGGCTACGTGGACACCGGCGTGCGCCAGGTCTACGCGGACGTGGTGTATAGCGATCGGTGATTGGTTATTGGTTATTGGCGGTCAGCGCAGCCGGATTCGTCCGGGCGACTTCACCGCCGATCACCCATAGCCGGTCACCGGAAACTGAAGACTGACAACCGATCACCAGCAACCAATAACCAATAACCAATAACCCACAACCCACATGGTTGACTTCACCCTCACCTTCCCGGCTGACTTCCTGTGGGGCGCGACGACCGCCGCCCACCAGGTCGAAGGCGGCAGCATCCCCAATACCTGGGCTGCCTGGGAGCAGATGCCGGGCCGCATTCACCAGGATGGGCGCGCGGGCCTGGCCTGCGACTGGTGGGGCGGGCGCTACGCGGAAGACTTCGACCGCGCCGCCGCGCTGCAGCACAACGCGCATCGCTTCTCGGTCGAATGGAGCCGCATCGAGCCGGAGCGCGGCAGGTTCGATGGAAAGGCCATCGCCCACTACGCGGACATGATCGCCGCGCTGCGCGCCCGGCACATGGAGCCGCTGCTCACGCTGCATCACTTCACCGACCCGCAGTGGATCGCGGAGCAGGGGGGCTGGCTCAACCCGGAGACGGTGCATCGCTTCGCCCGCTTCGCCAGGGTCGTCGCCGAGGAACTGGGCGGCGGCGTCACCATGTGGTGCACGATCAACGCCCCGCTGGACTACGCCATGCAGGGCCATCTGGCTGGGGCGCTTTCCGCCGGGCGAGCGCAGCCTGAGCCGCGCGCTGGCCGCCGTCGAGGGACTCTTGCGCGGGCACGCCGCCGCCTACGCCGCCCTCAAAGAAGTCCAGCCCGGCGCGCAGATCGGCCTGGCGACGCGCCAGATCAGCCTGCTGGCCCGCCGCCCCTCCTGGCTGCACGGCCCGGCCCGCAACCGGCTCCGCCACCTGTTCAACCGCGCCTTCGTCGAGGCTCTGCTGACCGGTGAGCTGCGCTTCATGCGGCGGACGGTCGCCGTCCCCGAAGCGCGCGACACGCTCGACTGGATCGGCCTGAACGCCGGCCCGCGCTTCGCCGCCGGGTTCAACCTTCTCAAGCCGCGCCAGGCGTTCATCGAGCACACCCCGCCCCGGCACGGGCTGCTGGAGCCGGAGGGGGGGCGGCGAAATCTGGCCGGAAGGGCTGTTCGAGCAGATTCGCTGGCTGGCCGAGCGGACGGGCAAGCCGATCTACATCACCGAACACGGCGTCCCCGACGCGGGCGCTGCGCTGCGCCCGCTCGTCCTCGTGCGCGGGTTGCGCAGCGTGTGGCAGGCGCTCAACTACAACTATCCAGTCAAGGGCTACTTCTACCGGGCGCTGGTGGACGGCTTCGAATGGGCGGACGGGTACGACCCGCGCTTTCGCCGGGGGCTGTTCGCCTGCGACCCGCAGACGCAAGCCCGCACGCCGCGCCGCAGCGCCGAGCTATACGGCGAAATCTGCGCGGCCAACGCCCTGACGATGGACATGGTGCGCCGCTACCTGCCGGACGAGGCGGACGCGCTGTTCCCCGGCGTGCCTGTGCAGCGCGCGGTGACGCTGCGTCCCCGGTCGTGAGTTGAAGAAGCGAGTTGCTGCGCCCCGCTTTACCTCACCCCCGCTCGGCGCTGACGCGCCTCACCGCCCCCTCTCCACACGCGGAGAGGGGGCAAGCCGAGCGCAGCGAGGCCGGGGGTGAGGTCTGCGCTGGGTGCGAGCAGAACCTGTCAGGTAGGGGCGCTGCTCTGCTGCGCCCCGCTTTACCTCACCCCCGCTCGGCGCTGACGCGCCTCACCGCCCCCTCTCCGTCAACGGAGAGGGGGCAAGCCGAGCGCAGCGAGGCCGGGGGTGAGGTCTGCGCTGGGTGCGGGCAAAACCTGCCAGGGAGGAGCGCTGCTCTGCTGCGCCCCGCTTTACCTCACCCCCGCTCGGCGCTTGCGCGCCTCACCGCCCCCTCTCCACACGCGGAGAGGGGGCAAGCCGAGCGCAGCGAGGCCGGGGGTGAGGTCTGCGCTGGGTGCGGGCAAAACCTGCCAGGGAGGAGCGCTGCTCTGCTGCGCCCCCCTTTACCTCACCCCCGCTCGGCGCTGACGCGCCTCACCGCCCCCTCTCCGTCAACGGAGAGGGGCAAGCCGAGCGCAGCGAGGCCGGGGTGAGGTCTGCGCTGGGTGCGGGCAAAACCTGCCAGGGAGGAGCGCTGCTCTGCTGCGCCCCGCTTTACCTCACCCCCGCTCGGCGCTTGCGCGCCTCACCGCCCCCTCTCCATGCATGGAGAGGGGGCAAGCCGAGCGCAGCGAGGCCGGGGGTGAGGTCTGCGCTGGGTGCGAGCAGAACCTGTCAGGTAGGGGCGCTGCTCTGCTGCGCCCCGGTTTACCTCACCCCCGCTCGGCGCTGACGCGCCTCACCGCCCCCTCTCCGTCAACGGAGAGGGGCAAGCCGAGCGCAGCGAGGCCGGGGTGAGGTCTGCGCTGGTGCGGGCAAAACCTGCCAGGGAGGGCGCTCTCTGCTCGCCCCGCTTTACCTCACCCCCGCTCGGCGCTTGCGCGCCTCACCGCCCCCTCTCCACACCGGAGAGGGGCAAGCCGAGCGCAGCGAGGCCGGGGGTGAGGTAAACCGCTGGATTTCGCAAAGTCTTCCTGAGAATTTCTATGGAGGCAAACAACCATGCGATTCAGAACCATCTCCTTCCTTCTTCGCCCTGATCCTCACGCTGGCGGCCCTGCTGCCGGCGCACGCTCAGGAGAGCGCCAGGCCGCTGATCATCGCCCATCGCGGCGCGTCCGGCTACCTGCCGGAGCATACGCTCGAAGCGAAGGCCATGGCCTACGCGCTGGGCGCGGACTACGTGGAGCAGGATGTAGTGCTGACCCAGGATGATGTGCCCATCATCGTCCACGACATCGTCCTCGACACGGTGACCAACATCGCCGAGGTGTTCCCCGGCAGGGCGCGGGCGGACGGTCATTTCTACGCCATAGACTTCACGCTGGCCGAGATCAAGCAGCTCAAGGTTCACGAGCGGATCGATCCGCAGACGGGCGAGACCGCCTTCCCCAACCGCTTCCCCCTGGAGTCCGTCGTCGGCTTCGAGATTCCCACCCTGGAAGAAGAGATCGCCCTGATCCAGGGCCTCAACCGCAGCACAGGGCGCGACGTGGGCATCTACCCGGAACTGAAAGAGCCGGCGTTCCACTGGGCAGCGGGCAAGGACATCGGAGCAATCGTGCTGGCGCTGCTCGAAGAGTACGGCTACACCCGGCGCACCGACCAGGTGTTCGTGCAGTGCTTCGACCCCGCCTACATACGCTACCTGCGCGAGGAACTGGGCACCGATCTCAAGCTCGTTCAGTTGATCAGCGGCAGCCAGGCAAACCTGACCACCCCTCAAGGGCTGGACGCCATCGCCGAGTATGCAGACGGCATCGGGCCGAGCATGAGCCTGGTGCTCAGCTTCGACGGCCAGGGCCAGGCGCAGATCACCTCGCTGGTGGCCGAGGCCCACGCGCGCGGCCTGGTTGTGCATCCCTACACCTGGCGCGCCGACTCCCTGCCCAGGAACGCCGCGAGCTTCGACCAGTTGTTGGAGGCGGCCTTCGTCGGCGCGGGCGTGGATGGCATCTTCACCGATCACACCGATCGGGCCGTCGCCTTCGTGAACGCCATGCAGTGAGCAAGCGTGCAGAGTGTTGGCGTGCCGATCGCGCAGGCGTGGTGGCGGGCGTCGCTGCGGTCATGGGGGGGCTGTGCCCGTTTGGGTGTGCGCAGCTTTTACCGTTCCTCGCGTTCTGCTGCTGGAGGCGTCAGCCACTAACCACGAACATCAGCAGGACGATCCACAGGGTGCTATAGATCAGGGGGCGCCGGCCCGGGTAGCGCAACGCGGCATAGAGCACATGCGTGATAACCATGCCGACCATAAAGCGAAAGATGCCCAGGAACTCGCGATAGGTTGAGAAAGGGACAATCATCAAGATTCCGGCGTTGGCCAGGTGCAGCCAGGTGTATAGATGAACTCCTGGGAGGCGCCCGCACTGGCCCCATACCTCGCGCAGCGTGACCCAGACACCCCACGCGCTAGGGATCACTACAGATGGGATGAACAGCCCGCCGAGCAACAAGAACACGGCCAGCGACCCGCTGTCGCTGTAGATGCGCCACACGCCGTTGTAGGGGATCAACTCGAATGACGACTTACCGCCACCACCCGGCCCCACGCCCATGACTCCGATCCATTTGTACAGGTAGAGCTGCCACAACGCAAAAGGAATGCCCACCGCAGACACCACTAACGCCGCGGCGCGCCAGCGTCGGCGGGCCGTGTACCACAGCACAAATCCTGCCACAAACACGCCGGTGGTCTCTTTGGCCAACATCGCCGCCAGCAGCACCAGCGCGATTAGCCAGGACCGCTCAGGAACCTGGCGGCTCAGCCAGATCGCCAGGATTGCCAACCCATAAGCCAGCGGCTCGGTCGTGCTAAGTCGCACAGCCACAACCACACCGAAGAACAGTCCGTAGGTCAGTGCATACCACCGGCTAACCTCCTGGGCCACCAACAGGCGCTCCAGCAGGGCCGTTCCGGTCACCAATGCAATCAAATTAACCAGCACAAAGGCTACCGGGATCAGGCCATCCACGCCCAACGACAGCAGCCGCCCCAGCAGCGGCAGCAGGATGCGCTGGTAGCGGTAAGCAGGCACATCCATGCAGCCGATCGATCCCCCTGGGTCGCGGGCGATATAGTACGCGTATTGCCCGTCGTAGCCGTTCTCGGTGCCCTCCGCACAGCCCTGATCGAGGCTGAAGTCGCATGTTGCATAGCACGAGCCGATGGTGACGAAGGCTTTCACATCGCCATGGTTGAGGGCCACGATGACAGCCAGATAGACCAGACAGAGAGCCAGAATGACTTGCCAGGGACGCACAAGACCGAGACACGTTCTGAGCATCATGGGCAGCATTATCCTTAGTCGGTGAGCCGCGCACATATTCCCAATTTGCAGTAAAAGCGCGAACAGCGCAATATTGGCGCATGAGCAGACCAGCCTCCGCCTCCAACTCGATCCGCGCCGCCTGTTTGATCTTGGCTGCGAGTCTCACGCTTTCGCTGAGCCTGCCCGCCGCCGCACAAAGCCGCACCGCCCTGCCGCCGCCGCATCTGGGCTACGGCGTCCACATTGGCCCGCACACCAGCGCCAACCCCGCCCTGGTGGATCAACTGCGCATGGATTGGGTGAAGGTCTACGAGACAGGGCAGGTTGCCGCCTTCAGCAACAAGCGCGTCCTCTTTCGCATGGACCTGCCCTGGCCGTCCAACTGGGAAGCCTTCCGCACCAGCGTGCGCCAGCGCGCAGCAGAGCTGGCCGCGCTGGGCGTGGACGCCATCGAAGTGCACAACGAGCCGAACCTGGCCCTGGAATGGCCGCACGGCCCCAACGCCTGGGAATACACGCAGATGCTGCGCGTGGCCTACACGCAGATCAAGGCCGTCGCGCCGCAGATCATCGTCGTGTCGGGCGGGCTGGCCCCCACCATCACCACCGGCGACCGGGGCGCGATCAGCGACATTGACTACGCCGCCGAAATGCTCGACAACGGCGCGGCGCAGTGGTTCGACGCCTTCGGCTATCATCCTTACGGCTACAACCAGCCGCCGGAAGCCGAGCCGAGCTACAACACGCTCACCTTCCGCCGCGTCGAGCTAATCCGCGCGCTGTTTGAGGAGCGCGGCATCTACGACAAGCAAATCTGGATGACGGAGTTCGGCTGGCTGCGCGACCCGGCTGAAGATGGCGTGTCCTGCTCCGACAGCGACCCGAATTTCGCTGGATTCGCCTGGCTGCGCGTGTCCGGTCAGACGCAGGCCGACTACACGGTGCGCGCCTTCGACTGGGCCGACCGTTACTGGCCCTGGGCCGGGCCGATGTTCCTGTGGAATCTCAACTGGGCGCTCTACCCGACAGGCGTCACCCCGCTGTGCAGCCATATGCGCTGGTTCGGCCTGCTGCGCGCCGATGGATCGCCGCTGCCCGTCTTCCAGCGCGTGGCGTCCATGCCACGCCGCCCCAGCGACTACCTGCCACGCCTGACCATCTACGCGCGCGATATGACCGTCGAGACGAGCCTGTACTGCCCCGGCTCTGTGCTGGTCGGTGAGTTCGAGGTGGTCAACGCGGGCTATCCTGGCAGCTTCGGCGCGAACGTGGAAGGAGTCAGTCCGCCGGGCGGCCCGGCGCTCGAAGTCTTTCCGCCGCGTGTGACCAACGGCGACCAGGTGCAGGTCTACGCCGATACAACCGGCCTACCCCCCGGCCTGCACACGATCTACGTCAACGTCACGGCGACGATTGGCGAGCAGATGGTCGCCGAGACCATCCAGGGCTATATTGTCGTCACCGAGGCGGCGGGCGGCTGCTGAGGCCGCCTCTCCCCCTAAATCCCCCTCTCCAGCCGAGCTAGAGAGGGGGACTTCGACCGCTGGACGCGGTACTTTCCCCCTCCCTGGCTTGGTGTATAGGCCGGAGACATGGTTGACAGGTGTTCGGGGCCAGGGTGAGGAGCGTTTCGCCTAAACGTTCCCGCCGTAATACGCCCCTACGGCTGGAGGCTGTTATGCACTTACGGCCCTGTCTTCCCCCAGCGGTTTTGGGTAGCTCCTGGTTTACCTCACCCCCGTCCCGGCGCTGGCGCGCCTCGCCGCCCCCTCTCCATGCATGGAGAGGGGGAAAGGCCGAGCGGGGCGAGGCCAGGGGGTGAGGTAAACAGAGCGCCCCTCTCCCTTATCAAGGGTACCAAGTTCATAACACGCTCTAGAAGCTCTGGTAGTTCCAGGGGTTGACCGGCGCGCCGCCAGAGCCGCGAATCTCGAAGTGCAGGTGCGGGCCGCTCGAACGCCCGCTGCTGCCGGTGACGGCGATGTTCTGCCCCGCCGTGACGACCTGTCCGCAGCCCACAAACGCCCCGTTGAGGTGGCCGTAGACGCTCAGCGTGCCGCCGTGCGCGATCACGACGGTATAGCCGTAGCCCCACGTGCTCCACCCACTGAAGATGACCGTGCCCCCCCCCGCCGCGTAGACGGGCGTGCCAGGCGGCACAGCCAGGTCAATCCCACCGTGATTCCACGAGAAGTCCTGCGTGATCTTGTAACGCGCCCAGATCGGCGCGCCGACCGGCGCGGAGCCGCCCGCCACGACCTGTCTGCCGCACGAGCCTGGGTCGCCCACCGCAAAGGAAGCCACGTCGGCACCGGCGTTCACGCCCGTGCCCACTGGATTGCTGCCATCGGTCGTGGTGGTGGTCATGACGATGCCGGGGTCCCAGTAGATCGGCTCGGTGGAGCCGGTGCCGCCGGGCACGACCACCCACAGGCCCTCCGGCAGGATCGTCTGTGGCGCAGCGCCGAACAGCGTGTTGTATTCAGAGTCAATGATGTCGTAGGGGTCTACGGCGTATTCGGCGGCGATGTCGGCGATGGGCTGCGGCTGCTGCACGCGGTGATACACCCCATCCACAGGCAGGATGTTCAGTTCCAGCCCGATGCGCATGGCGTTGACGTAGAAGCGGTCGTTCGACCAGATGATCGTGTTCTCGGACAGCCCGAAACGCCCGGCGATGCTGCGCAGGTTGTCGTTTTTCTTCACCGTGTAGGTGATCACGGTGCTGCGCGAGCGCTGGGGGATGATAGTCAGCGGGTTGATCTCGCGGGCGATGACGCCCCCGGCCAGCGCGCTCCCCGCCGGCACGTCAAGCGCGGCGACAATGGCCTGCGGATCGGCGGTGGGGCGCACCCAGTCCACAGGCGGCAGCGTCGGCGTCGGCGGCAGGGTGGGGATCGGCGTGGGATAGTCCACTGCGGCGATGCCCAGCGGCGGGGGCGCCGTCTGAGCGGGCGGCGCGGGCGCGGCATCGCGCGAGTCGCGCGGCCAGAAGATCACCGCCCCGGCCAGCACTATCAGGGCAAGCGCCCCGCTCAGCATAGCGCCGCCCAGGACGCGGCGTCCGCGATCGGGGATGGGGTTACGCGGCGCGCTCGCCATCTGCCGACACTCCTCGTCCCCCCAGCATTCGTCCCACAGCTACCAATACGCCCATGACGGGCGGGATGGTACCGTACCGGGCAGTGTTTGGCAATCTGGGATGGGGCTGCGAGGTTCACGAACAACCTGTTGCGACGAGGAGTTCAGGAATGCTCGCTGAAGGCCTCCCCCCTCAATCCCCCCTCCAGCAAAGCTAGAGGGGGACGACCCTGGCAAGCAGCTTTCCCCTTCCTTTGGCTTTGCTGGGGGAAGGGCCGGGGATGGGGGCCTTTCGACGACCGCCTGTCAACTCGATGCTGTTGGCGAAATGCCTCCGTAGGGGCGTATTGCAATACGCCCCTACATAACGCCCTTACGGGGGCACACAGACCAGCGCCCCTACGAAACAAGCGCGTGCTTGATTCGCCAACAGTATCAGCCCGCTCGCACCCCTGTCCACCGGACGGGGAGCGGCGGGCGCTACCCCGAAGCAGCGCGCACCAGCGCCTGGAGCCGGCTTAGGTCAGCCGGCTCGGCCAGAACCAACAGGCTGTCGCCTTCTTCCAGCATCGTGCTCCCACGCGGCACGACGAACTCGACGCCGCGCCGGATCAACACGATCAGAGCGGTCTCCGGCAAGTCTTCCAGGTCCAGAATGCGCTTGTGCGCAGCCTTCGATCCTGACTGGATGGTCAGCTCCAACAGTTCGCTCTGAATCGGCCCGGTAGGCTCGAAAGCAATCGGGTACTTCGGTCTGGTGTCAATGGGGGCGTCCACACGCAGGAGCCGGGCTACGTAGGGTAAAGTGGTCCCCTGAGCCAGAGCCGAGGTGAGCACGATGAAGAACACCAGGTTGAAAATGGCGTTCGACCGTTCGACGCCCGCCAGCAATGGGAAAGTCGCCAGCATAATCGGGGCAGCGCCGCGCAGCCCCACCCACGACACAAACAGTCTTTCGTTCAGGCTCAGCTGTTTGTTCCAGGCCAGCGTCGCAAAGACGGCCAGCGGTCGCGCGACCAGGATCAGGGCGGCGGAGATCAACAGGGCCTGGGGAGCGATAGGCATCACCTGCGAGGGGAAGACGAGCAGGCCGAGGGTGAGAAACATGACGATCTGCATCAGCCAGGCCAGCCCGCTGTGAAACTCGGTGAGGCTGCGCTTGTGGATGAAGCTGCGATTGCCGGCCACCAGCCCGGCCAGGTACACGGCCAGAAAGCCGTTGCCCCCCAACGCCGTCGTGGCCCCATAAGTCAACAGCACCAGGGCCATGGTGGTCACCGAGTAGAGTCCATCGTATTCCAGGCGAATCCGGTTGAGCACAAAGGTGGTGCCACGCCCGATGCCAATCCCGAAGAGCACGCCCAGCGCCATCTGCTGCACGAACATCAGCACCAGGTCCGGCACCGAAGAGGCAGGGTCCTGCACCAGGCGGATCATGCCCAGGGTGAGGAAGACGGCCATCGGATCGTTGCTGCCGGACTCGAACTCCAGCAGCGGGCGCAGAGAGCCGCGCAGACCGAGACTTTTGCTGCGCAGCACGGCGAACACCGCCGCTGCATCGGTGGAGGACACGATAGCGCCGAGCAGCAGAGCTTCCTTCAGCGAAAAGTCGAGCACCAGCAGCGTGAACCCGGCCACCAGCAGGGCGCTGACGAGCACCCCCGCCGTCGCCAGCACCATGCCGATGACCATCACCGGGCGCACTTCTTCCAGGTCGGTTTCCAGGCCGCCGGAGAAGAGGATGAAGGCCAGCGATGTTACGCCCAGGAACTGAGCAAGCCAGGGATCGTTGAAATAGATGCCGCCAGGGCCTTCGGAGCCGGTGAGCATCCCAATCGCCAGGAAGAGCAGCAGCGCGGGGACGCCCAGGCGGGCGGAAATCTTGCTGGCGAGAATGCTCACCAGCAATACAAAAGCTGCGTATACCAGGATGTACTCGACTGCAAGCCCCATGCGCACCTTTCCGGTTCGCCGTGTGTGGTCCAAAACGGGTATAGAATAACCGAAGATGGCTCGCACAGAAAAAACCGGTTGCAGCTTCGCCTGAGTTGTGGCACAAACACAGCAGTCAGCGATCAGCGGCCAGCGATCAGCAAAAGCAAAAGCAGCAAGAGTCCGCTGACAACTGATCACTGCGGCCGCTTGCCCCCTGGAGATGCGCAACGCCATGCCCGATGACCTCATCCTCGCCATTGACAACGGGACGCAGAGCGTGCGCGCGCTGCTCTTTGACTTGCAGGGGCACCTGGTCGCCAAGGCGCGCGCCCCCATCGAGCCTTACTTCTCAACCCACCCCGGCTGGGCCGAGCAGTACGCCGAATACTTCTGGGACAAGCTCGGTGAAGCCTGCCGCCAGCTCTGGACGCTGGCGGCAGCGCCCAAAGAAGCAGTGCGCGGCGTGGCGCTGACGACGCAGCGCGGCACCGTGATCAACCTGGATCGCGCGGGGAAGCCGCTGCGCCCGGCCATCGTCTGGCCGGATCAGCGCCGCGCCGAAGGGATCGCGCCGGTCGGCGGGCTGTGGGGGCTGATCTTCCGCGCGGCACGGCTGCGCCAGACGGTCGCTTATCTGCAGGCTGAGGCCGAAGCCAACTGGATCGCCACCCAGCAGCGCGCCATCTGGGCGCAGACGCACAAGTACGTCCTGCTCTCCGGCTACCTCACCTACCGCCTGACCGGTCGCCTGGCCGACTCGGTTGGCTGCCAGGTCGGCTACCTGCCCTTCGACTACAAGCGCCAGACGTGGTCGCGCGCCTGGGACTGGAAATGGCGCGCACTGGACGTTCGGCCAGAGCACCTGCCGGAATTGGTGCCGTCTGCCGCGCAGATCGGCGTGATCACGCCCGAAGCTGCTGAAGCGACCGGCATCCCCGCCGGGCTGCCCCTCATCGCTGCCGCCGCCGACAAAGCGTGCGAGGTCATCGGCTCCGGCTGCCTGGAGCCGCACATCGGCTGCCTGAGCTATGGCACGACGGCGACGATCAACACGACGCACCGCCGCTATATCGAGATCATCCCGCTCATCCCGCCCTATCCGTCCGCTGTGCCGGGCGCGTACAGCCTGGAGCTACAGATTTATCGCGGCTTTTGGATGGTGAGCTGGTTCAAGCAGGAATTCGGCTACCGCGAGATGCTCCTGGCCGAGCAGAACGGCGTCGAGCCGGAAACGCTGCTCGACGAGCTGCTCGCCCAGGTGCCGCCGGGGGCGCAGGGGCTGGTCTTGCAGCCGTACTGGTCGCCAGGCGTGCGCGTGCCAGGGCCAGAAGCGCGCGGCGCGGTGATCGGCTTCAGCGACACCCACACGCGCGCCCATTTCTACCGGGCCATTCTGGAAGGGCTGGCCTACGCCCTGCGCGAGGGCAAGGAGCGCACCGAGAAGCGCAGCGGCGTGCCGATCACCGAATTGCGCGTCTCCGGCGGCGGCTCGCAGAGCGACGCGGCCATGCAGCTCACCGCCGATGTCTTCGGGCTGCCCGCCGCCCGCCCGCACACTTATGAGACCTCCGGGCTGGGCGCGGCGATTGTGGCAGCAGTCGGGCTGGGGCTGCACCCCGATTTCGGCGCTGCAATCGGGGCCATGACCCGCGTCGAGCGCGTCTTCACGCCGGACCCGGCCACGCACGCCACCTACAACGCGCTCTACGCCGAGGTCTATAAGCGGCTGTACGGGCGGCTGCGCCCGCTCTATGAGACGCTGCGCCGTCTGTCGCCGTGAACACGTTGCCCTGTCAGGCTTTAGGTTTACAGAATACGCCATTTATGATAGAATATAAACATCAGAGAGTGTTCGCGCTGTGAGAAGGCAGACCATGATTCCCATTGGAGAACGACTGAAGCTGGCGCGTCTTAAGGCTCGCCTGAGCCAGCGCGAGCTGGCCGAGCGTGTCGGCGTGTCGGCCATGTCCATTTCGAAATACGAGAACAATGCCATGCTGCCCGGCGCTGAGACGCTCTTCAAGCTGGCGCAGGTGCTGGATGTGCGCCTGGAGTTTTTGCTGCGCCAGGCTCCCCACCTGCACATCGAGCCGGTCTATCGCTGCCGCAAGCGGATGGGGGCTAAGGCTCAGGATGCGGTCAAGGTGCAAATCCAGGACTGGCTGGAGCGTTACTTGCTTGTTGAATCGTTCCTGCCGGACGATGTCCGTGTTCAGATGCCGCAGGGTTTTCCGCGCACCGTCAGGACGCTTGACGACACTGAGCGGGCAGCGGCGGCCCTGCGTGAAGCCTGGCAACTGGGCAGCGATCCCATAGACAACCTGACCGAGCTGCTGGAAGAGAAGGGGGTCAAGATCGGTCTGGTGGAAGGTGCTGACGATTTCGACGCCTGCACGTTCTTGTACGATGACCTTATTCCGGTCATTGCTGTCAACCAGGCCCGATCAGCAGACCGGCAGCGCTTCGATCTGGCGCACGAGCTTGGGCACCTCATGATGCGCGTGGTTGGGAGTCTCGACGAGGAAAAGGCCGCTCACCGCTTTGCTGCGGCGTTTCTGGTGCCTGCCGAAGTAGCCATCATGGAATTGGGCCACCGCCGCAGCCATCTCGACCTGCTTGAACTACTGGAACTAAAAGAGAAATACGGCATGAGCGTGGCCGCCTGGATATACCGGGCAGGAGACCTGGGCATCCTGTCGGACAGCGCCGCCCGCCAGTTGTGGCGGCAGCTCAGCGCGAGCGGCTGGCGGAAACAGGAGCCGCTCGCGCTCCCTGCGGAGACTCCTAGCCGCATGTACCGCCTGGTGCGGCGGCTGGTCGCCGAAGGAATTATCTCTGAAGCGCGCGCGGCAGAGTTGATGGGCCAGCGCCTCACTCTCTTCCCCACCCTACCTGAGGAAGCCCGTGCGCTGCATCATTGACGCCAACATCCTCATTGATCTCAGCCGGGGCGACCTGCTGGCCCAGTTCTTCGCTCTTCCGTTCCAGTTCACCGCGCCCGATGGCGTGCTGGACGAACTGGTAAAGCCTGATCGGGAGCGACTGCGGCAGATGGGGATGGAGGGTGTTGGCCTATCAACCGAACAGCTTCTTGAGGCGGCATGTCTCAGTGCGGAGCACCGGCGATTGTCGCTGGGCGACTGCACGGCGCTGATCGCCGCGCGCGATGCGCAGACCATGCTGCTGACGGGGGACGCTGGATTGCGCGCCCTGGCCCAGGAGCAGGGCATTGTGGTGCATGGCGTGCTGTGGGTGCTGGATGAACTGGAGGCTGCCGGTCTCTTGAACGGCCCTGCCCTGGCCGCCAGTCTACGCCAGATGCTGGCCGGTGGTGCGCGCCTGCCCGCTGACGAGTGCAGCGCGCGTCTGAAACGCTGGGAACATGCCTGATCCCGGATGCCGCTTGTCGTAAGCGCGCCCCCGAACGCTTATATCACGCTTCTAACGGTCGCTTCGCCCCGGCTGTGGTACAACCATGCCGAGCACTCGCCTGATCTGGTTTGCACACGGAAGGGGGCACACCGCATGAACTACCGCCGTTTGGGAAAGTCTGGTCTTAAGGTCAGCGCGCTGAGTCTGGGTGGCTGGACGACCTTCGGCGACAGCGTGACCGATCACCGCCTCGCCCGCGACATCATCGTGAAGGCGTATGACAGCGGCATCAACTTCTTCGACATCGCCGATGCCTACGCCAGGGGCGAGGCCGAGAAGCTGATGGGATCAGTCTTCAAGCTGTTCCCGCGCCATACGCTGATCGTCTCCAGCAAAGCGTTCTGGCCGATGAGCGACGACGTGAACGACCGCGGCCTGTCGCGCAAGCACCTGTTCGAGAGCGTCCACGCCTCGCTGCGGCGCATCGGCACCGACTACCTCGACCTGTTCTTCTGCCACCGCTGGGATGAGGAGACGCCGCTGGAGGAGACCGTCCGCACACTGGACGATCTGGTACACCAGGGCAAGATTCTCTACTGGGGCACCAGCGAATGGACCGGCGCGCAGATTCAGGCGGCGCTGGACCTCTGCGAGCGTCACAACCTGGTCAAGCCGCAGGTCGAGCAGCCCCTCTACAACCTGATCGCGCGGCGCAAGGTGGAGGGGGACGTGCTGCCTGTCGCGGAGAAGAATGGGATTGGGCTGGTGGTGTGGAGTCCGCTGGCCAGCGGGCTGCTGACCGGCAAGTACGACGATGCCCTGCCCGATGACAGCCGTCTGGCGCGCCTTGAGGTGCTGCGCGACCAGTGGCACAAGGGCGAGTCCATCGCCGCGATCCGCAGGCTGAAGGCGGTCGCCGACGACCTGGGCGTGACGCGCGCCCAGCTTGCCCTGGCCTGGGCGCTGCGCCAGCCGGGGGTCAGCAGCGCGATCACCGGGGCGACCAGGCCCGCTCAGCTTGACGAGACGCTCAAGGCGGTTGACCTGACGCTCGACAATGACACCCTGGCGCGCATGGACGCGATCATGGCCCCGGTCGCCCAGTAGGGCCGGTCAACAGAGAACATTGTAGGGGCGGGTTTCTAAACCCGCCCCTACACGAAAACGCCGCACAGCAGCACCTTTCCGTCACTCGCCGGGCCGGGCCAGCCAGGCGTCCAGCTCAGCGCGGGTGGGCGCGGCGGTCGCGCCGCCCACCTGCGTCACCGACAGCCCACCGCAGATGTTGGCGTAGCGCGCGCACCGTTCCAGCGGCGCGCCCTCGACGACATAGCCCAGCAGAAAACCGGCGTTGAAGCAGTCGCCGGCCCCGGTCGTGTCCACTGTCGGCCCGGCGTTGACCGCCGGCGCGTGCGTGATTGTGCCTCCCGCGCCAATCCACGCGCCGTTGGCCCCGTCCTTGACGATGACGATCTCTGTCCACTCCATCAGCCGCTGCAGCGCGCTCTCGACGGCGCTCGCCCCGGTGACGAGCAGGGCTTCGCGCGCGTTGGGGATGAACATGTCCACCATGCCTAGCAGACGCTGCCAGGTGCACGCCTGGGCCAGGTTGGGCACGTCCTGGCAGTCCATCGAGACGGTCGCCCCGTGCGCCCGTGCTTCAGCGACCAACGGGGCCACGCGCTCCAGCTTGAACATCGCCCCCAGGTGTAGGTGGCGAAAGTCGCAGCGGCGCATGGCGGCCAGCCAGTGAGCATCGAGGTCAATCGGCGGAGGGTCGGCGTAGCTGACGAAGGCCCGCTCGCCCTGGAAAGGGATGGATGTCGTGATCCGTCGGTAGGGACGATCCACATTCTGGGCCAGGGCCAGGTCTATGTCCTCGGCGACAGACAGGCGGCGCACGTGCTGGCTGTAGTCGTCATTGCCCCAGCAGGCCGCCCAGCCCACGCGCACCCCCAGGCGGCGCAGCGAGGTTGCTGTGATGAACATGGCCCCGCCGGTGGCGATGATCCCCGTGCCGTAGATCTCGCGGCCCAGCATGGGGAACTCCGGCAGGCCGGTGTAGATCAGGTCGTAGAAGTAATCGCCAGGCAGGAAAACGTCGTAGTCCACGCAGATTGCTCCAACGAGTGAGATGTTTACGGACAGCGCCGCTAGAGCCTGTTATGCACTGACGGCCCTGTCTTTCCCCAGCGGTTTTGGGTAGCTCCTGGTTTACCTCACCCCCGTCTCGGCGCTGGCGCGCCTCGCCGCCCCCTCTCCATGCATGGAGAGGGGAAAGGCCGAGCGCAGCGAGGCCAGGGGTGAGGTAAACAGAGCGCCCCTCTCCCTTATCAAGGGTACCAAGTTCATAACACGCTCTAAGAATACCACCGCAGAGGCGCAGAGGACGCAGAGGAAAGACCAAGAAGAGTAATCCCCAATAGACTCTTCTCTGCGCCTCGGCGGTTCACCTATTCTTGCCCTGCCTTAACGCTTGACGCCGCCCATCGCGATCCCGGCGATGAAATAGCGCTGCAGCGTCACGAACAAGACCAGCATGGGCACCGTCGCCAGGAACGATCCCATCATCAGCAGATTATACGGCGTGCGCCGCTCGCCCTGCAGCAGGGCGATGCCGATGGTCACCACGCGCGTGTCCGGCGAGTTGGAGACGACCAGCGGGTACAGGAAGTCGTTCCATGCCGCCTGCACGGTGATCACGGCGAAAGCGGCCAGCGCCGGCGCCGACAGCGGCAGCGTGACATGCCACAGCACGCGCAGCGGGTTCGCCCCGTCAATGATCGCCGCCTCCTCGATCTCAGTCGGGATTTGCAGGAATGCCTGGCGCAGCAGGAACAGGGCGAAGGCGCTGAACGTCCCCGGCACGATGAGCGCCTTGAAGGTGTTCAGCCAGCCCAGCTTGCGGATGAGCATGAACTCCGGGATCAGGATCGCCTGGAAGGGCACCATCAGTAGGGCCAGGCACAGGGCGAAGATCAGCCCGCGCCCAGGGAACCTGAAGCGGGCGAAGCCATACGCCGCCAGCGAGCAGGTGACGAGCTGGCCCAGCGTGCGCCCGACCGTCACAAGGGCTGAGTTGAGCAGGTAGCGGTTGAAGTGCGGCGACGTGTCATACAGCAGGCCCAGGTTCTCGCCGCAGACGGCATTCTCCGGCAGGAAGGTCACCGGCACCTTGTTCAGCTCGACTGGCGGCTTGCAGGCGGTGGAGGCCATCCACACGAAAGGCAGCACCATGACCAGCGCCCCAACCAGCAGAATCGCGTAGACGAGCACCTGGATCGGAACGGACAGGTCGCGCGGAGTCTTCGTCCGCTGCCGCAGAGCCGGCCTCATCTAGCCCTCCTCCGCCTCGTAGTACACCCAGTAGCGCTGGGCGGTCAGTTGCAGCACGGTCACGACCAGGATGAGCGCGAACAGCACCAGGGCGATGGCCGAGGCGTAGCCGAACTCGGAATGGGTGAAGGCTCGCCGGTAGAGGTAGTAGGTGAGGGTGGTGGCGCTGCCGCCCACCCCGCCGGGCACGGTGCGCAGGGTCATGATGTAAACCTGGTCGAAGATCTGGAAAGCGTTGATGACCGCCAGCACCACCACCAGGAACGTCGTCGGTGAGAGCATGGGCAGCGTCACGTGGCGGAAGCGCGCCCATCGTCCGGCCCCGTCAATCACCGCCGCCTCGTAGAGCACGCCGGGGATGGACTGCAAGCCCGCCAGGAAGATGATCATGTCGAAGCCCAGCCGCTGCCAGATGGCGACCACCGCGATGGGGATCAGCACCAGCCCTGGCTCAACCAGCCACTTGGTCTCGCCCAGGCCCACCGGCTCCAACATCCGGCTGACGATGCCGTAGCGCGGCTGGAGGATGCTCGTCCACACCACCGACGCGGCCACCGTTGAGGTGACGACGGGCAGGAAGTAGGCCGTGCGCAGCAGGTTGCGCCCGCGCAGCGGCAGGTTGAGCAGCACCGCCACGCCCAGGGCCAGCAACACTTCCAGCGGCACTGTCAGGCCGATCAGCTTGAGCGTGTTAGTCAGCGCCTGGGCGAACCGGTCGTCGCTGACCATGCGCTCGAAGTTGTCCAGCCCGACGAAACGCGGCGGCTTGATGGCGTTCCACTCCTGCACCGAGGTCGAGAAGGCCATCAGCACAGGGATGCCGAAGAAGAAGAACAGGCCGAGCGTGTTGGGGGCGATCAGGGCCAGGCCCCACAGCGCCTTGCGCCGGCTGAGGGGAGTCGGGCCTAGCCAGGAGAGCGCGCGCGCAGCCAGCGCGCGCGGGTGGGACTCAGTGTTCATGCCAGCAAAGAAGCCGGGGAGCAGGTCGCTCCCACTCCCCGGCGATCATGGTGCGGCCCGTGCTGCTACGGCAGCTCGGCGTTGATGACGTCGCAGGTCTCGGCGACGGCATCTTCCACGCTCATGCCCAGGTCGAAGATCTTCACGACTAGCTCGGTGTTCATCACATCCCAGATTTCGTCGAAGACGGTGACGCCCTGCGAGTCAACAGTCGCGTCCACAAACGCCTGGATGTTGACGTCCGTCTGGCCGAAGGAGTCGATCCACATCTGCTGGATGGCCGGCGACGGGTTGGCCGGAGCCACCGCGCCGCCTTCGGCGAAGAACACCTGGCCCTCATCGCTGGCCAGGAAGAGGATCAGGTTGGCGGCCAGGTCGGGGTTGGCCGTGCGCGCCGAGGCCACATAGCCCACCGCGTGCACGATTGAGCGGCTGCGCCCCGTCTCCGGGTTCTTGGGCAGTTGCACGATGTCCCAGTTGAAGGTCAGTTCCGACAGCGCCGTCGGCAGCTTCCACGAGCCGCCGGCGACCATGGCCAGCTTGCCCGACGCGAAGAGGTTGAAAGCATCATCAGGCGAAGCGCCGCCCGCCTCGGAAACAGAGGGCATGTAGCCAGCGTCGAGCAGGCCCTTGAGGAAATTGAGCGCCTCCAGGCTGCCGGGGTTATCCAGCGTGCAGTCGGTGCGCGCCGCGTCCACCACCGGGGTCTCGCCCGTCGCGGCGATCCAGTTGGGGTAACCAGCCTGGTACTCGGCGTAGACCGCCGCGCCCCAGACACCGGCTTCCGGGTCGGTCAGGGCGGCGGCGTACTCGGCGAACTCGTCCCACGTCCAGTCGGCAGTCGGGTAGGCCAGGCCGGCGGCGTCGAACAGATCCTTGTTGTAGAAGATGGCGATCGTGTCCCAGTTGACTGGCGCGGCGTACAGGTCACCGGCCTCGCCCCAGCGATAGGGGCCAACCAGGCCGCTGCCCCAGATTGACGTGTCCACGCCAAACTCGTCCCAGTAGGGCTGCAGGTCGAGCACCACGTCATTGTCGGCGTAGAAGAAGAAGAACGGCTGCGACATGTTGAACACGTCGGGCAGCTCACCGCCGGCGGCGTTGGTCTTCAGCAGGTCCCAATACTGGCCCCAGGGCTGCACCTGCAGGTCTACTTCAGCGCCAGGGCAGTACTCGGCCTTCCACGCCTCAATCGAATCGCCGATGATGGCCGCCCAAGCCTCGTCCCAGACCCACATGGTCAGCTTGCCCGGCTCTGCGCAGGGCAGCGGCTTGATGACCGGCTCGTCCTGGGCCTGCGCGGGCAGGGCCAGCACCAACGACAACAGCACTACGAGCAAGAGCGCAGCTTTCCGTGTGTTCATCGCAAATCTCCTTTGACCTCAACAAACCTGTCAGGATAACACCGCGTTGGCGCACAACACCCCGATCATGCTCTGCCGGGCGGGTGCGCGCGCTTTGTCCGTCTTAATTATAGGCGAAGTTGGCGGTTTGCACAGGGGGTGCGGCGGAGGCGGTGCGTGCAAAGATTGGCAGCGACTCGCTGGCTGCAAGGCATTGATCTCACCCCCCTGGCTTTGCTGCGCTTGGTCCCGGAATAGCCTTCCGAAGTCTTGCCTGCTCCCAGGCCCCGCGCTCTTGTGCAATTTCAACAAATGCTCGCTGGCGGCATACCGTACAATTGCCCTTGTCGTATTCTGGCCGGCAATGACTGGGACACAGCAGCATTGTCACATCTTGGGTTTGGCAAAAATTGAGCAGTGTGGGTACCATTGCTACCCTCTCTTATATGTTACTCCCTACAGGTCCGCGACGGGCTGCCTGGCGCGTCCGCGTTGGGGCCGGCTTTCGTGTTCGTGCTCGTCGCGCTGACCTGGCAGTGTCGCGGAAGGAGGTGCCCCTGTATCTGTGCTGGCGAGAACAACACCTTACCGGACAGCCGCATGGCTCGACAACCTTTCGCGTGCAAGACTGATGTCACACACCGTCCTACAGTTCGCTGAGCTTGTCTAGTTTGAGGAGAGAGCACACCATGCATAAGAGCAAGTCCCTTCGGTTCCTGTTCCTGCTGGTCAGCGCCCTGCTCGTCGTCGGCGCTCTGCCCGTGCAGGCCCAGGATGGCGGTCAGGTAGTCGTCAAGCCCGGCGAGAAGATCAAGATCGCCATCGCCACCGACCTGACCAACGTGATCCCTGAGTTCGGGCTGGACATCGCGCAGGCCGCCCAGACGGCTGCCTGGTTCCTCAACGATGCCGGTGGCATCAAGGGCTTCGAAGTCGAGATGTTCGTCGAGGATGACCGCTGCTCCGGCGACGACGCGACGACGGTGGCCAATCGCATTGCCTCCGACCCGCAGGTTGTGGCGGTGGTCGGGCACATCTGCTCCGGCGCGACCATCGCCGCTTCTAACGTGTACGAAGAAGCGCGCATCGCCATGATGTCGCCCAGCGCCACCGCAGTCGAAGTGACCTCGCGCGGGCTGACGGTCATCAACCGCACCGCCCCGCTGGACAGCGTGCAGGGCGTGTACGATGCCAACTACATCTACAAGATTCTCGGCGCGCGCAAGCTGGCGGCGCTGCACGACAACGACACCTATGGCCTGGGCCTGGCCCGCGCCGTCGCCGACGAGTTCGAGCGGCTGGGTGGCGAAGTCGTGGCCTTCGAAGGCATCAATGTGGACGACCAGGACTACCGCCCGGTGCTCACCCCGCTGGTGGCGCTGGGGCCGGAAGTGATCTTCTTCGGTGGCTACGAGCAGCAGGCTGTGCTGCTGATCCCGCAGAAGAGCGACGTGGGCCTGGGTGACGTGATCTTCTTCGGCCCGGATGGCATCAAGGGTGAGGCGACCATCAGGGGCGCTGGCGACGCTGCTGAAGGCGTCTATGCCAGCTTCCCGCCTGAGCTGGTCTATGAAGACTTCGACGCGAAATACGTAGAGCTGTTTGGCGTTGAGCCGAAAGAGCTGGGGCCGTTCCACTATCACACCGCCGATGCAGCGGGCATGATCTTCGCCGCCATTGATGCCGTGTCGGAGATTGACGGTGAGGGCAACCTGGTCATTGACCGCGAGGCGCTGATCGAGGCCCTGCGCAATACCACAGACTACGAAGGACTGACCGGCACGTTGACCTGCTCTGAGATCGGTGACTGCGGCACGACTATCTTCGCCATTTACGTGGTCGAAGATGGCGAGTTCGTCCAACTCGAAGTGCCCGAAGACCTGCTGGAGATGGAAGCAGAGTAGTCCCCGGCGAGTCAGAGGGGGTGCCAGGCGCGTGCAAAACCTGTCAGGTAGGGACGCTGCTCTGCTGCGCCCCGGCTTTACCTCACCCCCTGGCCTCGCTACGCTCGACCTTTCCCCCTCTCTATGCATGGAGAGGGGGAAGCGAGGCGCGTCGGCGACGAGCAGGGGTGAGGCAAACAGGATGCGGCCAGGTGCCCTGACAACCTTTGCACGCACCCACTGTGCCTGTCTCATAACAGTTAATCGCGACCAGCGCCGTAATTGCAGATTCTGTTATGGCGCTGGTACAATTTTTCACCCAAGACGCGCACGCATCAGTTTTTTACAGGTCCTACGGCGCATTCTCATCCATCCCCTAGTCTCACAGGCAGCGCGGGCTGCGGCACGCCTGCAGATGGAGGATCACCATGGCGCATGTCACCCAGGCTCGCCGATTGGGGCGCATCACGCTCGATGCTGATCGTCTCAGCAGCCAGTATTTCGGCTGGGGGGCTTTGATCGCCACTGTACGTATCTTCTGGGTCATCGCCCTCATCGCCGGCTTGTTTGGCACGCCAGCAGACGACATTTATCGGACAGTGGGCGATGCGCTGGGCAGCTTCCTGTGGGCCTATGCCGCGGTGGGGCTGGTTGCGCTGCTGGCCACACTATACAACCGGTCGCGCAGCGAAGAACCTGTCTCATCCACCCGATTATTCATCAATTATCTGGGCGTCATCTTCTTCCTGGCGCTGTCGGCGCGCGTGGCCAGCGTGGTTCAGGCCGACCCGGCGCGCTACCCGATCACCCTGTGGGGCCTGCAACTGGTCAACGGCCTGGTGCTGGGCGGCGTCTACGCCCTCGTCGCGCTGGGCTATACGCTGGTCTATGGCATCCTGTTCATGATCAACTTCGCGCATGGCGAAGTGCTGGTCATGGGCACGTTCGGCGGGTGGTTCGCCCTGACCTATGTGCTGAACCTGGGCGACGGCACGTTCGAAGTGGGCGCGGCCAGCGTCGCGGCGGTGCTGCTTCCTCTGCTGTTCGCCGTGCTCTTCTTGCCACTGGAAACCCTGGCCGTGCGCGCCGGGCGCAAGCGCACCGCCCGCGCCGCCGAGCCAGACCCCACCTGGATCCTCACGCTGTTCAGCCTGCCCGTGCGCTTCCTGATCGGCGCGCTGGTCGGCTATGGGCTGCTGCAGGCGATGGGCGGCTTCGCCCCTCACGTCTACGAAGCGGTCACCACCATCGTGGCGCTGCTGTTTGTGGTGGCGGTGGGCATGATCGTCTCTATGCTGGTGGCGGTCACTGTCGAGCGCGTCGCCTATCGCCCGCTGCGCGGAGCGCCCCGCCTGACCCCGCTGATCAGCGCCATCGGCATGTCCTTCTTTCTGCAGCAGGCCATGCTCAACGTCTTCGGCCCCACAAAGCGGGCTTACAGCCGCCCCAAGCTGATTGACGGCACCATTGATGTGCGCATTGGCGACCTGGGCACCATCCCGGTCACCAAGACGGGCATCATCGTCGTCGTCGTCTCCCTGGTGCTCATGGTGCTGCTCTACACCTTCGTGCAGCGATCCAAAACCGGGCGCGCCATGCGCGCCGTGGCTGAAGACAAGCCTACGTCGGCGCTGATGGGCGTGGATGTGAACCAGGTCATCGTCATCACGTTCGCCATCGGCGCGCTGCTGGCGGGCGCGGCGGGCGTCATGATGGGCTTTCACAACCAGTCCTTCAACTTTCGGGCGGGCTTCATCCCCGGCCTGAAGGCCTTCACCGCGGCGGTGCTGGGCGGCATCGGCAACATCCCCGGCGCGATGTTCGGCGGGTTCTTTCTGGGGCTGGTCGAGGCGCTGGGGCCGACCATGCTCGGCATCAACGCCGAATACAAAGACGTGATCGCCTTCAGCTTGCTGGTGCTGGTGCTCGTCTTCCGGCCCACAGGCATCTTCGGCGAAGTGCTGGCGGAAAAGAAGGTGTAGGCCATGCTTCAGACACGCATCCGACAGTTCGTCGCCTCGGCACGCGAAGGGATCCTCTCCGGCTTCATCGTCGGGCTGGTCATCATCTTTCTGATCCTGCTGGGCGTCCCGGTCAACCTGACCAACATCGCCCTGCCGGTGATCCTGCTGGTTGCGCTGATCTTCGGAGTGCGCCTGGCGCGACGCCTGCGCGAGCGCGGCTTCGGGCATCTGCTGGGCAATGCCCTGGCGATGGGCCTGGCCGCGGCCCTGCTGGTGTTCCTGTTCATGGCGCTCATCAATCGCTGGCAGGAGCACGGCGTCAAGGTCACCGACTACTTCCACTCGGTGTCGCCCCAGACCATGACCGTGCTCTCCGGCGTCCCGGCAACTCAGTTGTTCGCCAACCCCGCGCGCGACCCGCTCACCGGCGCGTACCCGGAAGGGGCGGCGCTGCGCACGGACCCCATGCGCCTGACCTTCGACTCGGATACGGGCCTGGAGCTGGTGGACATCAATCTGGTGATCGGCGGCTTCTACGGCTTCCTGATCGTGCTGATCCTCGCCGGCCTCCTGGGGACGCTGCTGGCCTGGGCGTTCAGCGTAGCCCGGCTGGGACAGACCTGGAAGCGGGCGCGGGCGCATCTGGCAACCAGCCCTCAGGCGCATATCGGCGTGCTGCTGCTGCCGGCCGTCTTCTTCGCGCTGCTGTGGCTGACCGTCGGTCACGGCACCTACGCCGCGGCAACCGGATCGTACAGCGCGATCAACCCCATCATCAATCTGGGCGGAAGCGCGCAGGAAGTCCAACTGCTGATCGGCTTCGCCATCATCCTGTTCGGGCTGGTCGCCGTGCGCGCCGCCCGACCCGCTGATTCTGGCCTGAGCTATGGGGCGCGGCTGGCGCTCTGCCTGGGGATCATTGCCGTGATGATGGGCCTGGGGCTGTGGCGGATCATCGGCAGCCGTACCTATTTCCTGGCGACCTCCAGGGCGCTGGGCGGCAGCGAGACGATCAGCGTCCTGCTCACGCTGGCGGTCGGCGCGCTGCTTGTCGTGCAGAACATCGTCGGGCTGCGCGCACCCGGTCGCTTCGAAACGCAGTTCGCGGGCACGGGGGCAATCCTGGCCGTGCTGCTGATGCCGCTCTATCTCAACCAGGGCCAGAACGACG
This sequence comes from Anaerolineae bacterium, assembly GCA_027494015.1. The sequence continues at coordinate 28,862 of JAOSJP010000003.1, read as the reverse complement.
TGATGACCATTGTGGGCATCAACGTCATGCTCGGCCTGGGGCTGAACATTGTGGTGGGCTACGCTGGCCTGCTCGACCTGGGCTATGTGGCCTTCTTCGCGCTCGGCGCGTACTCGTATGCCTTCCTCTCGTCCAACCAGATGAAGCTTGGCGCAGACGGCAAGCCCGCCGGGCTGAAGTTCGCTGGCAACGACGAAATGGTGGTCAAGCTGGCCGGGTGGGTGCCGATCACGGTGATCGTCACCCTGGTGGTCGCCTACCTGGGGATCAGAATCTGGCGGCGCCGCCCATCAGTCGAGCGTCGGCCCTGGGAGCGCCAGCGCCCGCTGGTGTCCTACTCCGGGCGTCCCGGCGGCGGCATGACGGCGCTGATCACGGTGGCGGCCATTCTGCTCAGCGCGCTGGTGGCCTCGCTGCTCGAACGCACCGGCGCTTACGGGTGGCTCTTCGACCGCGCCTCACCGTTCCTGGTGGGCCTCATCATCGGCACCATCGTGTCGCTGCTGTCCGGCATTGCGCTGGGCATCCCCGTGCTGCGTCTGCGCGGCGACTATCTGGCCATCGTCACGCTCGGCTTTGGGGAGATCATCCGCCTGCTCTTCACCAACCTGCGCGATTTCACGGGCGGGCCGCAGGGCGTGCTGGAGATTCCCCGGCCCCTGCCGCAAGGTGCGACGGGCGGTGTGGGCTACCTGACCATGGTCTACCTGGTGCTGATCGGGGTGGGAGTGATCGCCTTCTTCTCGCTGCGCCTGAAAGGTTCGCGCACGGGCCGCGCCTGGAGCGCGATGAAAAGCGACGAGGACATCGCCCAGTCAGTGGGCATTCACCTGGTGCAGTCCAAGCTGACGGCGTTCGCCATCGGCGCGGCGTTCGCGGGCATCGGCGGCGTGTTGTTTGCCGCCCGCCAGCGCAATATCTACCCCAACGACTTCCGGCTGGATGTGTCCATTGAAGTGCTCAGCCTGGTCATCATCGGCGGCATGGGCAGCGTGCCGGGCGTGATCATGGGCGCCATCGCCCTGATCGGCGTGCCGGAGGTGCTGCGCCAGCTTGAGACGTACCGCATCATGGTCTTTGGCGCGCTGCTGGTGGCGATGGTCATCCTGCGGCCCGAAGGGCTGCTGCCGGCGCCCGTCGTCCAGCTTCGCGAGCGCGCGCGCGCCCTCGCCCATAGCCACTACCGGCAGGAAGGAGGCGAAGCATGACAGACCGCACCCCTGCGCATGAGGCGCAGCCCGTCCTGCAAGCCAGCAACGTCACCAAGCGTTTCGGCGGCCTGATCGCGGTGGGCGATCTCAACCTGACGATCATGCCCAACCAGATCGCCAGCGTGATCGGCCCCAACGGCGCCGGCAAGACGACCTTCTTCAACTGCATCAGCGGCTTCTACACGCCCGAAGAAGGCGAGATTCGCTTCCTCGGTCACCCCATCCAGGGCCTGCGCCCCGACCAGGTGACGGCGCGCGGCATCGCCCGCACTTACCAGAACATTCACCTGTTCAAGGGCATGACCGTGCTCGAAAACGTGATGGTCGGCGTGCACCCTGGCCTGCGCAGCACACCCATGGGGGCGCTGCTGCGGCTGCCGCTGAACAATCTCGAGGAAGAGGCAACGCTGGCCCACGCCTATTCGCTGCTGGACTTCGTGGGCCTGGCCGACTCTGCCGACGTGCTGGCGACTAACCTGCCCTACGGCAGCCAGCGCCGCCTGGAGATCGCCCGCGCCCTGGCCAGCAACCCCCGTCTGCTGCTGCTCGACGAGCCGACCGCCGGCATGAACCCCCAGGAAACCGAAGACACGATGCACTTCATCCGCCGCCTGTGCGATGAGCGCGACCTGACCGTGCTGCTGATCGAGCACGACATGCGCGTGGTGATGGGTATCTCCGACCAGGTGACCGTGCTCGACTACGGGCGCAAAATCTCCGAGGGCACGCCGGAATACGTACAGCGCGACCCGCTGGTGATCGAGGCCTACCTGGGCACCGCAGCCGACGAAGTGGATGTCAACCTGCTGGCGACGTAGCGACAACTGCCCAAAGGAGCGCGAGCATGGCGCTGTTAGAAGTCGAGAACCTGCACACGTACTACGGCAAGATTCACGCCTTGAAGGGCATCTCGCTCTCGGTCGAGGAAGGGGAGATCGTCACGCTGATCGGCGGCAACGGCGCGGGCAAGACCACCACGCTCAACACGATCTGCGGCATCGTTCGCGCCGCCGAAGGATGCGTGCTGCTGCGCGACGAGGACATCACCCATCTGCCGCCGCACGTCATCATGAGTCGCGGGGTGGTGCAGTCCCCGGAAGGGCGCAAGATCTTCCAGCGCCTGACGGTGATGGAAAACCTGGAGATGGGCGCTTACAGCCGCAACGACGTGCATGGCATCGCCCGCGACCTGGAATTCGCCTTCGAGACGTTCCCCCGCCTCAAGGAGCGCCAGAAACAGCTTGGCGGCACGCTCTCCGGCGGCGAGCAGCAGATGCTGGCCATTGGCCGCGCGCTGATGGGGCACCCGCGCATCCTGCTGCTGGACGAGCCTTCGATGGGGCTGGCTCCGCTGTTGGTGCGCGACATCTTCCGCATCGTCAAGTATCTCAACGAGCAGGGCACGACCATCCTGCTCGTCGAGCAGAACGCGCTCATGGCGCTGGCGGTCGCCAACCGGGGCTACGTGCTGCAGACGGGCAAGATCATCCTGTCCGACGAGGCGGCGGCGCTGCGCGAGAACGAGATGGTTCGGGCCGCCTACCTGGGCGAGCATGAGGGGGCAGCCTCCCCCAGGAGCGAGAACCGGTGAAACGAGCGAGCGCAATCCTCCTGATCGCCCTGATCGCGCTGCTCAGCGCCCTGCTGACGGCCTGCGGCAGCAGCCCGCGCGCCCGCGCCGACGAGTTCGTCGTCTATTTGCCGGCGAAAGTGGGCGACTGGGAGCGCGACGATGGGGAGACGGTCAAGCTGCTGGCGAGCACGGTCGCCAGCAAAGGCCACGTGACGATGGTCTACGAGGGGCCGGGCGACGCCCTGGCCTACATCGTCGTGGAGGCGCATCCCGGCGCCGACGCCGCCGAAGTCGCGCTGGCAACTCGCGAGCGCGAGCTGCGGCTCGACGGCGTGGCGCTCGACCGCGACCGCGCCCCGCAAAAAGCAACGGCAACCGTCGGCCAGACGGCGCTGGTGCGCTACGCGCTGTTCCAGGAAGAGACCCTCGTCGTCGAGATCAACGCCATCGCCGCCGAAGAAGGCGCGCCGGTGAGCGACGAAGCCTTCGACGAGCTGCTGACGATGGTGCGCAACGCCTACGCCAAAGTCGCGGGCAAGTGAGCGCGGGGCAGTCGCGCCATTTTTGCATGGGAACACGCCGCCGGCCTCAGTGCCGGCGGTTTGCGTGATGCTGGGGGTGCGGTCTGTCCCGCGCCCTGGGGTGTCAGGCCCCTCCTCCTGGCTCCGTCGGGGAGGGGAAAAACGCCCCGCCTGGCGCTCAAAGTCCCCCTCTCTAGCTCGGCTGGAGAGGGGGATAGGCTGTAGGGGCGTATTGCAATACGCCCCTACGCGGGCAGGCCACCAGCCGCCCACGCTAGGACTCCAGTCACGCTGCGCATCGAGTTCCCCCGCTGTATACTGGGGAGACAGGCCCCTGGCGTGCAGTCGCGCGTCAGGGGGAGGATGAGGGCGCAGCAGAGCAGCACCCCTGCTGCTGACAACTTCTGTTCGCTCAGTCCGCCGGGGAAAAATGCCATGATCCAGGCCGACGCCATCTACACCACCCAGCAGATCGCCAGCGCCGCCGAGATATTCGTGGACGCGCTGAGCGCGCTCTTCCCTGGCGACACCTTCGAGGCGCTCTTTCACCGGGGGACGCTACGCCGCGCTTATTGGGCGGCGCTGCAGGCGGCGCTGAGCAGTTACGCGGCGCAGGACAAGGCTCCGCTGGTGCGCGGGCTGATGCGCGAGCACGCCCTGGCCGACCCTGCGGTGGTGGACGAGCTGCTCAAGCTGTTCGCGCCGGGGCAGTCACCGGACTATGAAGCGGTGGGCGCGCGCTGGGCGCGGATGCTCGATCTGCCGGAGGACGAAGGCGCGTCCCTGGCTGCCGAAGCCCAGGTGCTTTTCCACGCGCTGGCGGCGGAGCTGCGCCAGTCGCCGCCATTGCGCCTGGCCGTCGGCCAGATCGCCCTGGCCGGCGAGCGCATCCCCGACGATGACCTGGACACGATTCCCGCTACGCGCGAGCAAGACCTCGCTCGCCTGCTCGATGTCGCGCTGCTCGGCGGGCCGGGCATGGCCGCGCTGCAGGTGCGCCATCTGCTGGCGTTGGCCGCTCACTGCGCGCCGCGCGCCGCCGATTCCCCGGCGCGGACGCTGGCGGCGCTCGCCCGCCTGGCGAAATCCCTGCCGCCGGACGCGCTGGCCGAGCTGTGGGCGGCGGCAGATGCCCTCGACGACGCGGCGCTGCGCGCGCGCAGCCTGGCGCATCTGGCCCCACACCTGGAACGGGCCGGCCTGGTGCCGGACGCGCTCGCCCTGGTCGAGGCGGCGCTTGCCGCGCGCCCGGCTCCGCTGGCCCCTCTTGAGCGCGCCGCTGTGCTGCTGGCGCTGGCTCCGCACCTGGGGACCAACGACCGCGAGCGCCCTCTGCCGATGCTGCAGGGGCGCGCGCTGGAAGCGGCGCAGGCCATCGGCGACCCGGCGTCGCGGGTGCGCGCGCTGGGCGCGCTGGCCGAGCATCTCTCCCCGGAATGGCAGCCGGTCGCTGTCACCTATGCTTTTGAGACGGCCCGGCGCATCCCCAGCGACCTGGCCCGCGCCGCAGCCCTGGCCGCTCTGCCGCCGCATCTGCCTGCCGAGTTTCACGCGCCGCTGCTGGCCATTGCCGGGGAATTGGCCTCGCCGGAAGCGCGCGCTTTGCTCCTGGGGCGGATGCTGCCGTACCTGACGCCCCCGCTGCAGGCGCGGGCGCTGGTGGACGCCCTGAACGCCATCGCCGGCATCAGCGGCGACGACGCGCGCTCCGCCGCCCTGATCGCCCTCGCCCCCGGCGTCGAAGCCGTCGGGCCGCTCCAGCACCTGCCGGACGGCCTGCGCCAGGCGATGCGGGTGCTGTTCACCATCACCCGCGAGGGAGATCGGGCGCGCGCGTTCGCGGCGCTCGCGCCCACGCTCTCGCCAGAGCTGCTCGGCGAGGCGCTGCTGGCGCTGAAGAGCATCGCCGACGCGGAGGAGCGCGCGCGGGCGCTGGCGCGCCTGGCCCCGCACCTGCCGCCGGAATTGCAAGTCGCCGCCTTTGGCATGGCCCGCGAACTGGCCGTGCCGGGCGCGCGGATGCTGGCATTGGCGGCCATCGCCCCCTACCTCGCGCCGGTCGCCCGCCTGACCGCCCTGGACGAAGCGCTGCAGGCGGCGCTGACTGCCGCGCCGGAGGAGGCGCGCGTCGCGGCGCTGGTGGACCTGGCCCCTCACCTGCCGGACGCGCAGCGGACTCGTGCCCTGGACGCGGCGCTGGAGTCGGCGTGCGCGGTGGCGGAAGATAGCGCGCGGGCGCGGGCGCTGGTCAGCCTGGCTCCCCACTTGTCCGACGATCGGCTTGTCGGTGCCCTGGCCGGCGCGCTGGCCTGCGCGCACACGCTGCATGACCCGCTGGAATGCGCCTTCGTGCTCGGCGCGCTGCTGCCGTGCCTGGCGGGCGAGGAGGCAGAGCGCGCCGGGCAGGAGGCGCTCGAACTGGCGCGCGCGCCTCATCCTGCCCATCACCGGGCGAGCGCGTTGGCGGCGCTTGCGCCCGTGCTGCCCCCCGCGCTGCTGGAAGGGGCGGTCGCGGCGGCGCTGGACATCGAGCCGCCGTATGACCGGATGCACGTGCTGGCGGCATTGCTGCCTCGCTGTCCGGCGCAATTGCGCGACGAGGCGCTGGCGACTGCCCGCGCCGTGCCCAACCGCGCCCAGCGTGTCGGCGCCTTGCTGGAAGTGGTGCCGCACCTGGAACGAGGGGAGCGCGCGTCCGTCCTGGCCGAGGCACTGGAGACGGCGCTGGGCATTGACGACGATTACGACCGGGCCAGCGCCCTGGCCCACCTCGCGCCCCACATCGGCGCGAACGACGCGGCGCGCAACCGCGGCCAGGACGCGCTCAGCCTGGCGCTGGATGCCTGCCTGGAAGTGCTGCACGACGAGCGAAGCGCGGACTCGCTGGCGCGACTGGTGGAGCTAACCATCGCCCTGCTGCCACCGGCCCAGGCGTACCCGCTGTGGCGGCGGGCGGCGCTGGCATTGCGCGGGCAGCCGCAGACGGACGTGCTGGCGGCGCTGGCGGCGCTCGCCCCGCTCATCGCTCACCTGGGCGCGCCCTCGGCAGCCGACGAGATCGCCGGGGCGCTGTGGGGTGCGGCGTCTGGCTGACGCCGGTTATTGGTTGTTAGTTATTGGTTGTTGGTGAAGGCAATTCCGTTGCGCGCGCGTTTCACCAAGAACCAAAAACCAATCACCAAGAACCCTCCTCAACGCACCAGCGGATACGTCCAGAACAGGGCCACCTCGCCGCGCGCCAGGTCGTCGTTGTGGTACAGCGTCTCACGCAGCCCGTCCAGGCGGCAGCCCAGCGCCAGGTAGAACTTACACGCCGGGACGTTGTTGGTCTGCGTCTCGAAGACCAGCGCCCGGTAGCCCGCCTGGCGCGCCCAGGCGACAGCGCGCGCGAACAGCTCCCGCCCGATTCCCTGGCGGCGGATGGCCCGGTCGAGCATCAGATTCCACACCCAGGCGGTGTTGTTCCACTCCTGCGGCGTCACCTCCAGCAGGCCGGTGATGCGCCCGCGCCGTTCGACGACCAGGTGCAGCCCGTCGCCGCGCCGCAGACGACGGCGGATGGCGGCCTGCTCGTTGGCGTCGAAATCGTAGGCGTGCCCCTTGTCGAACGGCTCCGGCAGGGGGTGTTCCACCAGCCGCCAGCCCGCTTCGAGACCCTTGCCCAGCCGCTCGACGCGCAGCGCCGTATCGCTGGCGAAGCCGGGGCGAATCTCGGCCAGGCGCGGGATGTCAGCTTCGGTCAGGGGGTGGATGAGTCGGCTCAGCGGGCATGGGGCGGCGTCCTCTGGCGCGTGGCCGGTGATCGCGCGGCTGGCGTGCGCGCCGCTGGACTGCTGCTCGTGGCCGGGCTGTACGGGCTGCTCAACGCCACGCCACCAGCGGCATCACAGCGCGCCGATCCGGCCGCCTTGCCTGCTCGGATCGCTCGGCGCGCGCAGGCCGCTGCTTCGCGGCGTGGTTCCAGAAGTTGCTGATTGAGACGCGGCCAGCCTGCTCCCCTACGGAACAGGTCGGCGGAAGGCGGGTGGGCTGGTGGCGATCGCCTATCCACGCGGCGTTCCCCTCCAAACCGGGGACGGGGCGGAGGTGGTTGCCGAGGTTGCCGTGCCCGATCATGCCGGGCGGCTTGTGCTCGACGCGTTCGTCAATGACACGCGGCTCGAGAAACGCTATCCGGGTTTTCGGTTCATGCGGTTGTGGGCCAATGACCGCCTGATTTGGGAAGAGGATATTGCCCGACGCGAGCGGGAAAGGAGTGGATTTCGCTGGATGACGGAATCGGCGGGTGTGGACTCGCGGCTCCGACTGCGGTTTTGCGTGGTGGATAAGCGAGGGGTCGGCGATCATCTTTCGGTAGCGTTCTTGGGGGCCGGTCCGTTTGCGGGCGATTGAGGGGGCAAAGGCTGCAACGCAGTAGTGGTCTGCAACAAGGCGGCTTGTTCGCGGAGCGAACAAGCGACACTTATTCGGAAGAGAGCCTTATGACGCTGGACGGGATTGACTGGACGATCGTCGTTGCGTTTCTGGTGATCACGCTCGCCATCGGCCTGGCGGTGACGAAGCGGGCCGGGAGCAGTTCGGCGGAGTTCTTCCTGTCGGGTCGCGGGATGCCGTGGTGGCTGCTGGGCTTGTCGATGGTGGCCACCACGTTTTCGGCGGGCACGCCCAACCTGGTGACCGATATCGTGCGTCAGAAGGGTGTGGCCGGAAACTGGGTCTGGTGGGCATTTCTGCTCACCGGCATGATGACCGTGTTCGTCTACGCCAAACTGTGGCGCCGCTCGGGCGTGATGACCGACATCGAGTTCTACGAGCTTCGCTACAGCGGAAAGCCTGCCGCGTTCCTGCGGGGTTTTCGGGCCGTGTACCTGGGCGTGCTTTCAACGTCGATCGTCATGTCGTCCGCCACGCCTGGCGGTCGATCAAGATCGGCCGGGGCGATGCTCGGCACTCGCCGGTTCAAACGGTGGTGGTTGCCAGCGTCCGTCACGGTCGTCTACAGCATGCTGGGCGGGCTGAGGGGCGTGTTGATCACCGATTTCTTCCAGTTCTTCGTGGCCATGGGCGGGGCGATCGCGGCGGCCGTCTATCTGCTCAATCTCGACAGTGTCGGCGGGCTGGCCGGACTGCTGGCCCACGAGAGCCGTGCGGGACAAGATCCACTTGCTGCCGGATTTCAGCAACCACGAGCTGGCCCTGTCGGTGTTCATCGTTCCGCTGGCCGTGCAGTGGTGGAGCGTCTGGTATCCGGGCGCCGAACCCGGCGGCGGGGGCTACATCGCCCAGCGGATGCTGGCCGCCAAGAACGAAACGCACGCCACGGGCGCCACGCTGCTGTTCAACGTGGCCCACTATGCCTTGCGGCCCTGGCCGTGGATTCTCGTGGCACTGGCGTCGATCGTGGTCTTTCCCACCCTGGAATCGTTGCGCGTGGCGTTTCCGCACATGTCCGACGACGTGGTCAAGCACGACCTGGCCTATCCGGCCATGCTGACCCTCTTGCCGAGCGGGTTGCGGGGCGTCGTGCTCGCTTCGCTGATGGCGGCCTTCATGTCGACTCTTTCGACGCACCTCAACTGGGGTTCGTCGTATCTTGTGAACGACTTCTACACGCGGTTCGTCCGCCCGGAGGCCCCGAAAAAGGAACTGGTCTTGTCGGCCCGGCTCTGCACGTTGCTGACGATGGTGGCCGCGGCTTGGTCAGCCTTTGTCTCAGCAATGCACTGCAGGTGTTTCAGATCATTTTGCAGATCCGGGGCGGGCACGGGGCTTCTGTTCATCCTCCGCTGGTTCTGGTGGCGAATCAACGCCTTCAGCGAGATCGCGGCCATGGTCGCGTCGCTGCTCGTAGCGATCGGGCTGGAATCGTTCGGTTCCGACAGTCTTTCCGGTTCCGCAAAGATCGTGATCGGGGTTGCCGTCACGACCGTCGCCTGGCTGGTGGTGACGTTCTTGACCCGTCCGACGGCGGCCGCCACCCTGGAGAGCTTTTTGTAGGCTCATTCGACCCGGCGGGCCGGGCTGGGCGCCGGTGATGCGCCGCCTGGCGGAGAAGGACGAAACGGCGGCCGACACGAGCGACGGCTGGACGGTTCCGCTGGAACTGCTGTGCACGGTCATCGGTTGCACGGCGGTGTACAAGCGCCTTGTTCGCTACCGGATATTGGCTCTACGGCAACTTCCTGCCGGCCGCGGTTCTGACGGGACTGACGGCGGTATCGGTGGCCGTGCTGTTTGCGACCTGGAAGCGGGTGAAGGCTGGGTGAAATGCTATGTCGCTCCATCCGATCGTTGGGCGTTGCGGCGGCGGGCCGCATCGAGGCGCGAGCGGATTTCGGGCGGCAGGTCGTCGATAGAGTCATACGTCTGCACGCGCCCGTCGGAATCCCGAACCGTGATCTTCTGATACCTGACCACCGACTCATTCCCGTCTCGGGCCTGCTGCACCGCTGCCTCCAATTGCGCTCGCAGCTCAGGCGGGACTTCGTTGAGGGACTGGAACGTCTGCCGCATCGTCGACGAATCGGAGATGGTGCGCCGGCGAATTCCAAGGGAGAAGCCTCGGCGCAGAGCCTTCCCATGCCGCCACTTGCGTTTCCATACACTGAACCCCGGCGATCGCCTCCAACGCCAGAATGAACTCCTTCACGCGCCGAGGCGGCGAGTCATTGGCCGGTTTCGAAGCGGCTCTGATCGAGCCAGAACTCCACGCTGCCGCCCACAAACTCGAGCCGGACCCGCCAACGCCACCCCACGGTTCTCCTCGAATGCTTGACCCTCACACGCTCTTCCGTGACCACCACCGGCATGCTCGCTACGCTCCCCTGTGCGATTCGGAATAGTCCGCGGCCGGAAGAAGAAGGAAGTAATAACGACATCGCCGCACCCATCGCGTTCGATCCGCAGCCGTTGCCACAACACGCTCAGAGGATTGGCCAGGGCTGCTGCCCCCACAACTCCACCGATGCCGAGAAGGACCCGCGACGAAGTCGTTGCCGACGCCCAACTCGGCAACTCAAAGCCCAAATAGAACAGGTAGAGCAGAAACCATATCAGGAGAGCGGCGCCGAGACGCTTGACGAAATTGACGAGAGTCGGCCTTGCGGCAATCACACCGGCACCGTACTCGAAATGCCAATCGATCAGGTTGTACACCATCTGGTGGACTCCGTGTCTCTTCAAGGAATCAGCCCATAGCTGTCCACCTCAACCGTCTTCAGTTCCGACGCTCACGCTGCATTTCGGATCGAGCCTTCAGCACGGCCGCGACGACGGCGTCGGCGAGGGCTTTCATGCCCTTGTCGCCCGGATGTGCGGCGACGCCGTCGTGGCTGAAGGAACGTTCCGAACGGGCTGCGTTGGCGGGATCGCGGCCGATGGGGCCGGCGTCGACGAAGATCCCGCCGGCCTCCCTGGCAGGCCTGGCGGAGTACTTCGTCTTGGCGGCATTCGGCCAGAAGCTGCTTCGCACGACCACCAGCGGGTGGCGCTTCGCCAGGGCGCATCTCAGGATGTTCATCACCCCGGCCTTGAACTGCGTCTTGGCCTCTTCGGAACTCAGGCCGGGCACATTCTCGCCGATCGCCAGGATCACCAGGTCGGGATCGAAGGCGAAGAACTCCTTCATTTCCTGGTCGACGTCGTAGGTGGCGTAGTTGCGTTCAAAGCCCGCAATGTTCTTGACCATGATCTCGGGCTGGGCCCCGTGTGCTGAGTGAGGGCGGCGGTGACGAGATGGACATAGTCCTTGTCTTGGGAACTGGCCGCCATGCCCCAGTTTCCGTCCCAGCCGATATCGGGCTTGGGACCGTGCAGGGTGATGCTGTTCCCAGGAACAGGATTCGCCGAACGGCCGAGGGCTTTGCTTCAGGTTCCGCAGTGACGGGAAACATGGAGATGCGGAACTTGGTGCAGCCGTAGGGAACGAGCGTCACTCGCTCCGCCGTTTCTCGCCTGGCGGTCGGGAACGGCGGCAGGCGGGGAGAGATTTTGGGTCGGGATCCCAGGCGACCTCGACGGCATTGGCCTGCAACAGCAGCGGTGCAGCCAGGGGCCAATCCCACCTGGCGGGCATGCTGCGGCGTTCGACCGTCAGATCGGGTTGTTGCACGTCGAGGGCGAACTTCCAGCGAGCCGACGGATCGGGCGTGTTGGCGTCGACCGTGTCCGGGATCGGCAGGGCAAACAGCAGGGGGCCGTAAGAAACCGAGGCGTAGGGCACGCCCCGGGTTGAGTCGGGTTCCGGAATGGTCACGGAAGTGGCGCGATGGGCACCGTCGTAGGAGCGCGCCCGACGCGGCATCGCGCCCGGTCTCCAGCCTTGCCGTCATCGGAAGGTGCAGCCGGAGAGTGTCGCCCGATTTCCAGGCACGGTCGATGCGGGTAAACCCGTGGGGATTCGGCTCAACCGTGATTGCGGAACCGTTGACCTCCAAAGCCGGGGTGGTGCACCAGCCGGGAATGCGGAAATCGAGAGGGAAAGCTGCTTCCCGCTCGGGCTGCACGGTGATCTCGATGGTTTCGTTGAAGGGGTAGTCGGTGTTGCAGGTAAGGACCACGGGCACGCGATTGGCCACGAGCGCGGTGACCTTGCAGGGACCGTAGCAGGTTGCGGCCAGGCCGTTGTCGCAGGTGGCCATCCACATGTGGGTCACGTACCAGGCACGATACGATTGAGCGCGGCCGTGCAGCACAGGGGCGAGTGCTTCACCTGATAGGAGCCGCCGCCACCCTGGGGCCGTGGGGGAAGTCGGGCGAGAGATTGGCGAAGCGATCAGGGCTCTGGAAGTAGACGTGGGTCTTGAAGTCGCGTGCAACCGTGGCGGGGCCGGCGTTGAAGAACGCCCGTTCGGCCCGGTCGGCCATGCGGCCTTCGCCCGACACGAGGAGCAGGCTGATCTGACTCCACACGTATCCGGCCACGTCGCAGGTTTCGCTGCCGCGGAAGGCGCCTGTCGGACCGTACCATTCGTCGGAGACGGGGACGCCGTGGGGGTTGCATGGCCACGCGCTCGAGCAGGTCGTGCCAGCCGACGGCCGCGTCGAGAAAGCTGCGGTCGCCGGTCCACAGGTAGCCGACGGTCCAGGGGTGGTGGTTTCGATGAACTCGACCACGTGGGCGTTGTCGACGGTGGTACCGGGACTCAGGTTGGGTGCCTGGCGATAGCGGATGAGGCTGGGTATCAGGGCCGAGTCTTCCTGTTTGAACATGCGGTCCAGGGCGGTCGCGATGGTTGGATTGCCGGTCCAGCAGTAGGTATCGTAGGCCGGCCAGATGTTCGACAGGTTGCCGGTGATCGACCGCAGGCAATCGGGGTCGGCGCCGTAGGCCTTCTTTGAGGGCATCCAAGACGTGTTCGTCGCCCGACCCAGCGTAGAAGCCGGTCATGGCCCGTCCCAGCAGCCCGCAGGCCCAAAGCGGCCAGCCTCCCAGGGCTGCCTGGACGGCCTGGCGGTCGTCGGGGTTGTTGCGGTTCAGCCACCAGAGGAAGAGCAGGCCATCGGCGTTCATATTGCCGGCCACGCTGTCGAGCCGCCGCTTCGCCTGGGCGATCAGGGCCTCGTCGTGCAGGGCGTAGCCCAGGCGTCCGAGGCCGTCGAACCAGTAGCCGCCTCCTTCATAGGGCCAGCGCCCTTGTACCAGAAGAGCCGTTCGCCGGTCATCTTGTGGTCGGGAGCCCAGGCCCGCTTGAACTCGTCGTCCACCTCGTCCATGTGTCCAGTGTAGCCGTCCTTGGCGGCCAGGCACCAATCTCGCAGCCAGCCGGCGGGTTCCACCGCGCCCGGCGGCAGAGGCAGAAAGGCCGGACGCGTGGGCGGCTCGAAGGGCCGGACGTAGTTGGCCGGCTGAGGGGTTGCCGTCTCGTCGGCATCGGCCATGGGAACCAGGGTGAGGGCAACGGCAGCCAAAGCCAAGGCAAGGAACACTCTGTCATCGAATCTCGTCATCTGCTCGCTCCGTTTGTAGCCAGCTCGGATTGTCCAACCTCTTCAGGGGCTGCCGTCGCGAAAGACCGGTTGCAGCGGGGGGATACCGAGCTGTTCCGCCGCGCGGATCATAGTCGCCACATCGTCGGTCAGCACGAAATCGACGCCGGCCTCGTAGAAACCCTTGAGCGCTGCCGGATCGTTCGTACAACAGAGGTTGATACGAACCTTGGCTGTTCTTAGCTTGGCCATGTCGTCAGACGCTGCCAGGTTGCGCAGCAACTGGATGAAATCGTCGCTCCGGGCGATCGTGTCGTCGACGTAGTCCGAGTTGGAGCTTTGACGTTCCATGTTGCAGACCAGGATCTCCGGGCAAACCTCTCGCGCTGCCTCCGCCGCGGCCCGCCCGGCTGCCACAAAGGCCGGATGGGTGCGCCGCTCGCGCACGATCTGCCTGGCCACGGCCGCTCCGACATCCGCGCCGCCCTTGAGATGCAGGTTGAGCCAAATGTTGACCGGCATGATCGCCAGGGCCTCTTCGAGCGCCGGCACGCGCTGGCCGGCGAACTGCGGCCCCTTCCAGGACCCGGCATCGAGCCGTTTGATTTCGGCCAGGGTCAGGTCGGCGATCTTCCCCCTGCCGTCGGTGGTGCGGTCGACCATCGGGTCGTGCATGACCACCATCTGCTTGTCCTTGGTGAGGGTAGACGTCGGCCTCGATCTGCTGAACGCCCAGTCGAACGGCTTCACGAAAGGCCGGAAGTGTGTTTTCCGGATGGCTCGTGCTGGCCCCGCGGTGTGCCGAAATGCCCCGGGCCGGCATGACCGGCCTCTCGGTGCGATCGTCGGCCGCCGTTGCGAATGATGCGACCATGCCCAGCAGGCAAGCAGTACATTGAAAGAAGCGGGTTCGGAGCACGGTCATCTCCTGGTCTTGGGTCGGCAGCAGTATGAAGCGGTTTACACAGGCCTATTCTCTCGTGCTGCGCGCCTGGCCTGCAAGTCTGTTCGTCATGAGGTTGGGGGGAACCAGAGTCCTGTTGTGGCAGGAACAGTAGCAGGCACTCTCCGAGTGACAGTGCGACGGTCACCGTGTGCCACTTCCCTGAAAGAGATTCTTCTGTCAAGTGGCCGCCCGGTGTTTTTGAGGCATACGCTCCGCGCTAAAAGCAGTTTGGGGCTTTTTGAGGAGGATTCGTTGGATTGAAAATACTTGTCGAGCCCAGTTGATCTCCGTGTTTGTTGCCCAGAGAAGACGGACTCGGATTGGCGGTGGCTTGCGGACTGAGCATGGTTGGTCGCGGTCTTGATTACGAGGTCATCGCGCGTTCTTTTCACTGCGGCGGCACCCCAACACATCCCTTCGTGGTTCCGCCTGCGACTTCTTCGCAGGTCGCTCAGGTCGATGGACCTGACACCGAATATTCTTTGCGACCGTCTCGCCGACGCCTACCGTCTCATTCAGTCGTAACGCTTGGCGGCTGAGGCCAAGTCCAAGTGGCACATCAGACTGGTTGGGCGTGGCGAGGGCCTCTACTTCCCAATCGGAAAGAGGGCCGATGCAACCGTCAGCAATCCCTCGTGTTCATTATGGGTTTTCTGTTGATTCCATAAAGGGTCCGGGGTCCCTTCCGCCTTCGCCGTCGCCTCGGCCCTCACCCCCGCGGGGGACGAGGCGACGGCGAAGGGGGAAGGGACGGTCCCCTTCTGTCGAGCCCGAGCGGAGGTTCAACGGGTCAGGAACTGCTTCCGTAGACCTTCTTCCAGGCTTCTGGTCCACCAATTACGTAAGCTTGCTTGTATTTGACCATGTGCCAAATGATCTCTGCTAGTCGTCGCATCACCGCCACTCGGGCGATCTTTGAGCCTCGTCGTTCTTGATCCGCTGATACCATTGTTTCATGAACGGGTCGCGCCGCAGCACGTGGAGCACCAGTTGTCCGAGGATACAGCGAACCATGCTGCTCCCTCTTTGGTGATCGAACCCAGCCGATCGGTGGCGTCCCCCGAGTTGCGGCAGCCCGGTGTCAGACCCCAGAAGTTTGCCAGGCTCTTCGCTCTCGCAAAGCGATCAATTGGGCCGATCCGGCTGGCAATCGTCAGGCTGGAATAGGCGGCCGCTCCGGGAATCGTGGCCACGATCGCGGCCACTTCATCCTCCTCCTGGCGTTTCTTGATCTCCACGTTGACCTCGTCGATCTGCTTGTCGTACATCTCCCATTGGTCCAACAGGAGGTTCAGCTCCAATCGATCCATCCAGTCCAACTCCAACTGACGCAGCCACTGCTTGGCCTTCTTCGTCTGGATTTCCTTGGTGGGACATTCCTGCTGGAGGTTGTGTCGCAGCAGAAGATGCTGAACCCGGTTAATCGCCTTGGTCCGCAATTGAGTCAGACGTTTCCGCAACGCGGTCAACTGGCGGTTCCGTTGCTCTTCGGCACCTGGCGGCAAGACCCGGCGCAACTGGTGTACGGGCTTGCCTTCCAGCAATCGTCTCCGGTTGACCCACAACAACTCGCTCAGGGCGTTGGCGTCCCGACGGTCCGTCTTCTTCTTGGAACGTTTTCCCGGCTGGATCAAAACGGTTTCCCGGCAGCCGTATTCCACCAACATCTTCAGCAGCCAATCGTTAAAACCGCAAATCTCCAGAATCGCTGCAAATCCTCCTTCCGACTCAGCTCGCTCACGGAGCCAGGCGAAGAACGCCCGCACACGCTCCCATTCCGTGCTCACCTGACGCTTCTCGATGACGTCACCACTCCTCATTGCGGATATTCACCGTCAACTGCTTGCGATGCTGGTCAATCCCGAGGTACAACATATCTGGTCCTCCTTCGAGTAGTGGGGTGAAGTAGAAAACACTCACAAACTCCTACTACACCAGGAGGACCTCTCTTTCATAGAATCAGTCTACTTGTTGACAGTGCTTGGCTGCTTCGGATCCCACGGTGACTGCGAGGGGAGAAGGCTGCCTTACGACTGCGACTGTCGCCACGGGATCCGCCCTATTCGGAGCGGCGGGCTGTTCACCTCGACCCGCCAGTCTCGGATCGCTCACTTGCTGACTTGAGGAGGCGTGCACGGCACGTTTGGGAAGGTCTCATTATCGGGAGCCGTCATCAATTCAATTGTGGCTGCCCCTGGGCCTCCATCCTCAGGAGGGATGAAGCACATTTCGGATCTGAGGATCAAGGTGCAACGCGTCCCAGGTGCGGCAGGACTGCGCAAATGCGTCTCTCTGTACCACGTTGCCTGAATCCGTTTCCTTTTTTCCAGAATCTCCCTACGAACACATGATACGAAAGCACGGGGCGCGTTCAACGCCGTCGTCACTCGTCCTTCATCCGGTAAGATCACGCCATGCCTGCGATCGCAATTCTGACAGGCGGGGGGAGTCAATACGGATAGTCAGTCGAGACGTTCCCATCCGAAGTCTTCCGCTGGCCAAGTCACCTCAAGGTCTGTGGACAGAGGTCCATCCATCCACGTAGCCGCAGCGATAGGCGTGGCACTGGGTTGGCAAAAACGGAGATGGCACAATATCCACCTTGCCAGGCGTCTCTACAACAATTGCATTCGGAGTACTTCTTCTGGCTTGCAGTAATCATACCAACAATCTCACGAAATGCTAGTGCATACCCCACTATGTTGGCTCAGGTTGGTGTTCTCCATTTCCTCACCAACAAGCGGAGTCCACGCGAATAGCGCGGCAAGAAGTGCCCATATGGTGACAAGGATTGCCGAGCCTCCGAGAGTCTTCCCACATCCGACGCGTGCATCAGTCAACTTTCACCTCCCATTTCTCCCAGAAGAAGTAGAAATCATATTGATCACCTGAGCTGAAACATTCCTGATCAAATATGCTCGAGTGCACGTGAGCCGGTCCCAAGTGCGTGACGCCAGACCAATTGAAGCGTCATCATGCAAGTTGAACGAATAGTGCTTTGCCCGCCAAGCACGAGTCGCTTGGCTCGATCATGATACAATGGTCGTTGCCGTCGGTGGCTGGAAAACGTGATGAGGTGGGCATGCAATTGGTGATCTTGGATTCTGTGAGCCGACAAGCCACCGAACATCGCCGATTCAAAGCCGCCTGTCAACCGGTCGATCTCTTGCCCAGGGAAACCACCTGGGATTAACGGCCCGCCTTCAGTCGCCGAGCGTGAGGCGGAACACCCGGGTACCGCGGCCGCAGTAGAGGCGACCTTGGCCGTCTGTGGCAAGCAGTCTGCCGCCCTCGGCTGCAACCTGCCGGACTTGCCAGGAGCCGGGCACGATCTGCCCGATTCGTGAGGCGTTGATGCCGAAAATCGCGCCCTCGGCCGTGCATGTCATGTGGGAGAAGTCTCCCAATCCGTTGTCGGCCGTATGGGTGACCTTCATTTCCGAGGGGAGAAGACAAACAGGCGCCCGCCCCCCTGTGCACACAATCTGATCGTCGGCACGCACCATGGACGAGACGGGCAGGTCGATCGTCAGAACGACCTCTTCGCGGGCAGGGTCGGAACACGAACAGTTTCCCACCACCCGCGGCGGAGACGTAGCGATCGTCCACGGCCAGATGGTCGACCGCTCCCCCGGGCACGAGATCCTGCCATATGCGAACCTCGCCGGTTCGCGGATTGACGCGTGAAAAGGCGCCGGAAGGATCGGAGTTGTAGGAGGGAATGGAGCCGACGTAGATCATGCCGTCCGGACCGAGAGCAATGCATCGGGTGCGATACTGTCCTTTGCCGATGGGGCCGAGTTCCCGCGGATTGCAGTCGGCGGCCGTACCGATCTTCCAGGGCCTGGCGGGGTCGTAGACGGAGATCACCGCATAGGCATAGCTGCCCATATAGATCTTTCCATCCCGTCCGGCGTTCATCGAATCCACCTGGCCGCCCCAGCGGACCACCTTGCCGAGATCGCGGATCGATCCGTCTTCGGGCTGCACGGCGAACATGTGCATGTTGATGTAGGTGCTGCCATAGACCTTTCCGTCGGGACCGGTTGCGAGGGTCTGCAAGGCCATGCCTTCCGGGCCTCGGCCATCTGCGTACGGAACAGTTCCCGTTTGGCTTGGAGGTCGTAGTAGACAAAATCCTGGTCATCAATCGCGTAGGCGTAGCGATCGTCGCGCACGATCGCCGTCTGGCCGAGCCCGGCGGCGAGCGGTTCCGGTTCCCGCTCGCCGACCCGGTATCGATAGAGCGTGCCGCTGAGCGAGGCAGACAGATAGAAACAATCGTCATGGCCGCCGCGGGCCGCCATGGTAGCTGAGCCCGTCGGAGGGCGCGGCGAGCACGGCGACGATCTGCCCGGTCGCGGCGTTGTAGATAGGATGCTTGTGGTCGTACAGCAACTCGGAAAAAACATGGTTGCCGGACGATTCCACGTTGTAGCAGCAGGAGTTGTGCTTGTATTCTTCGGGAAGAACGGCCCGGGAGGTCTCGGTCTCTGGATCCCAGACGACCAGGTCGGCATGGGTTCCGATCCCGGTCCAGATCTTGCCGTCGGCGTCTGTGCAGATCGACCGGGCATATTGTTCCTTCGGATCCATGCGCCTGAGGGTCACGCAATGCGGGCGAGTGATATCGTATTCGGAGTACGCTTAGAGCGGTGGGATAGCAGGCGGCATAGATCTTTGTTCCGATCGGGTGAAGACTGAGCAGGCCCAGATGTAGGTGCCGCCGAACTGGCTGCCGCCCAGGTTTTCGAGCCGACCGCTGGCGGGTTCGAAGCGGCACAAGTCTCCCGGGTTGCACGCCGCCGACGTAGACCGCCCCGTCGGCACCGACAGCCACACGTAGCCGCCCTGGCTGGGCAGCGGAATCGTGACGTGTTCCCCGACTCAGGATGGATGCCGATCAACGCCCCACCGGTCGTAGAGTAGTACGGCATGCAGAACATTCCTTCTCGGCCCGCGGGGCTGGCGGCAAAGACGCCTGGCTGTTGCCGAAGACGACCGCGCGAACGGCAACGCCGAGATCCTCGACGATCGTGTCGTCGGCCTCCACAGAACCAGGAATCGCGACGAGAACCAGGGCGGCCAAAGTCCAAATCGAAACATAGCGTTGGCTCCAGTTCACTTTGGGCGGGTCGCCGTCGCGAAAGATCGGTTGCGGCGGGGGGATACCGAGCCGTTCTGCCGTGCGGACCATGGTCGCCACGTCGTCGGTCACACGAAATCGACAGCCAACGGCGTAGAGATCCTTCAGTGATTCCGGATCGTTCGTACAACAGAGGTTGATACGGACCTTGGCCGTTTTCAACTTGGTCATATCGTCGGGCGTTGCCGGGGTTGCGAAGGTACTGGATGAAGTCGTCGTGCCGGGCATCGTGTCTGTCGACGTAGTCCGAGTTGGAGCTTTGACGTTCCATGTTGCAGACGAGGATGTCCGGGCAGACTTCCTCGGGCCGCTTCCGGTAGCGGCACGTCCGGCGGCCACAGCGCCCGATGAGGTCGCCCGATCGCACTGATCAGCCTGGCCACGGCCGCTCGGACATCGGGCCCGCCGCCCTTGAGTTGCAGAGGTTGAGCCAGGTGTGACCGGCATGATCGCCAGGGCACTCTTCGAGGGTCGGCGACGCGCTTTCGCCCGCTGCGTGCCTTTTTCGAGATTCTTCCGCATCGAGGCGCTTCTGATTTCTGCCAGGGTCAGTCGGCGATCTTCCCGGTGCCGTCGGTGGTGCGATCGACCGTCGGGTCGTACGTATCACCATCTGCTTGTCCCTTGGTGTGAGGTAGACGTCGAGTTCGGGATCTGCTGAACGCTCAGTCGGATGGCCTCACGAAAGGCCGCGTAAGCGTATTCCCTCCGGATGAGTCGTGCTGGCTTTCGGAAATAGCCTGGAAACGCCCCGGACCGGCAGACCGGCCCATCCGGTGCGATCGTCGGCTCCGGCAGCCGTCCCGAACGACGCCAGCAACAAACAGGCGGCCGCGTTCAGCCGAATCCACCCAAGGCAGGCCTCACGCCGCGGCAAACGGTTTCGAATCACAGTCGTCTCCTCCTTCGGTCGACTGCGAAGACGGCAACTCCATACAGGTCCATTCTGGCGTGCTCAGTCTTGGCTCGCAATCGGGTCAAGGCGATTTGTCGGTGCTGTTTCCGGCATCGGCACGCGCTCCCGACGATGGCCCCGCAGCTGGTCGGGAGTCGGCTCCTCAGAGCTGATACCGCCCGGCTCGCTCGGGCTGAAATGAACTGCCGCGATCTCGAACCATCGCTCGCCCGCTCCCGACGGGACGGGCACCGCCACGACATCCCGCCCGCCGCCCCAAGATCGCCTGCCCAATCGGCGCGAGTACCGAAATCCGATCGAGCCTGATGTCGGCGTATTCGGGGTAGACTAGCGTGTAGACTTCCCTCTCGCCGGAATCCAGATCGACGACCTCTACCTTCGAATTCATCGTCACCACGTCCGGCAATACTTCGGCTTCCGCAACTCCGACGGCCTGCTCCAGATTGCATTCGAGACGATGCAGATGCTCTCGCGGCACTGCCGCAGTGGTATAGGCTTCGTCGAGCATCGTGCCCAGACGCCGCCGGTCGTTATCGGTGATCAAGAATGCGAGTGAATTAGTCGCCATGGTGTGTTTCTCTCCTTATATGTTCAATCCCGGTGAACGCACCACTGCTGGCTGCATCGGCTCCGCGACGATCATGAACGAACAAATCAAACTCGGTCTGAAACAGAAGCCTGCCGGTTGTCCGGCGGCACGCAGTACCTTGCTCCTCCTCACCGGGGCGAGGGCGGAAGCACAGCGGTGCGCCGCCGCCCTCAACACGACCCTGCATCGCGATGGAAACGGGCCTTTCGTTCCTGCCGACCACGGAAGGCCGAACGGTGAACGCCGTTTGCCCGCTCCGGTCCTCAACGACTTCCGGTCGTCGAAACGCTCCGCCGACACCGTGGGTGCCCGGCGGTTTCAAGCGTCGGCAAGGCGACCACTGCTCCGCGTGAAGCGGCCGGCTGCCGACGCGGCGTTAAGCAAGCGGTTCCGTGCGTCTCCGCTTCGGCAGCCCGGGACGGCCGTGGGCAAAGATGGCGCGGCGGCAGATGACTTGGTGGCACGCATGGCGTACGCCTCCCGGACATGTTCCAGATGATTTACACGACTTAACTTTATACTAATGAAGAAGTCTCTGCAATCCCGCTCTCCGGGCCTCGCCCGACTAGCCCTAGCACCAACGGGCTATCTCGTTCCTGCCTCCCACCTCATTCCGCCGCGGGTTCCGACTCGCCTTCGCGGGCAGCGTCTTCAGGCAGGATCGACATTCCCACAATCTCAATGCGGCCGTCGCCCGCGAGACGCAGAACCCGAAACGACAACGGGCCAAACGGACTGACTTCCCGCCCCCGACTTCTCGCCCTCCAATCTGCGATTCAGGACTTCGGCCAGCGTGCTCTCCGGAGGCTCGTCGATCCGAATCGTGTAACACTCCTGCAACTCGCCGACAGTGGTTGACGCCCGCAGCGGAAACTCAAGCATGCTGGGAATCGTCCCGCGAACGTCGGAATCGCGGCCGAACACCTGATTGACCAGCGGTTCGATTCCCGGTCGAAGTACGAGAATGACGTGATCGTTGGCATGGATGCGCGTACTGCCTTGCGGTGGAACGATCTGGTCGTCGCGAGCGATCAGTGCGATGACGCGCCCTCGGCAGAGCCAGGTCTTTGACCATTCGCCCTGCCGCACGCGAATCCTCGCCGACCGCGTAATCGACGATCTCGCCGTTGACGTGCCGCAACGAGTTGATTTCCAGCGTGACCGGCGGTTGCGGATCGCGAGGCCGTTGCAGCCCCAGCCGGCGTGCGACTGCGGCAAGGCTGGTCCCCTCAACGACCAACGAGAGCACGACGATGAAGAAAACGACGTCGAACAACAACTGAGTTTGCAGCGGGTCGTCTGCGCCGCCAAGCATCAGCGGAAACGTGGCCAGAGTGATCGGCACCGCCCCTTGGAGCCCCACCCACGACATGAAGGCAAGCTCTCTCCAACTGAGCGGAAGGGAAGCACCGAGAGCAGAACGGCGACCGGGCCGCAACAAAGATCAATACGACGCAGATCAACAGGGCCTTCCCGCCACGTCCACCAGGCGACTCGGGAAGCACAACAGGCCCAGGACCACGAACATCACGATCTGCGACAGCCAGGCGATGGCGTCGAAACCGTCGAATCCCCATCTGGAAAACAAGCGGGCGGTTGCCGACGACCAGCCCGGCCAGATAGACCGCCAGGAACCCGCTTCCGCCAAACTGGACAGCCACACCATACGTCAACAGGCCGAGCGAACTGATGAGCACCGGATACATTCCCGAAGCCTCCAGCTCGATGCGGTTCGCGACCCAGCCCGCGACGTAGCCCCCCAGAATCCCGCAGAGACTGCCGATCAACATCTGCGAGGCGAACAAACCGGAGAAGCCCCGGCCCAATCGCCACATGACCCAAGAGCATCTCCCTAAGACAGCCGATCGTCAAGAAGATCGCCATCGGGTCGTTCGACGCGCTCGACCTCCAGCACGTCGGCAATCCGCCGGGCAGACTCACCCCTCGCGAGCGAAGCACCGCAAACACCGCCGCCGCGTCCGTCGACCCCACGATGCTCCTGAGCAGCAGGCCCTCCAACAGCGAGATTTGGAGAATCCAAGCCGCCGCAAGCCCGGTGATGACCGCAGTGACCAGCACCCCCACGTGGCGAGGAGGACCGCCGGCTTCAGGCGGTGCGGACTGCGGAGAGCGTAGTGCTCATCCCGCCGTCAAAGAGAATCATCGTCAACGCCAGAGTCCCGATCCCATGGGCCAATCGGTAGTCTTCAAACTCCAGGCCGCCGATCCCCTCCGACCCCGCCAACATCCCCACCAGCAAGAACAACACCAACACGGGAAGGCCCAATCGCGCCGACAGCTTGCTCGAGGCAATCCTGAGCAACAACAACACGCCGGTGACCAGAATCAACGAATCAATCAAAAACATCCCCGGAACCTTGTGCGGAGGGACAATGCGATCGGTGTATGCGTGCTGCCGCCCAGCTTCAGACGATCATAGCCCGATGATTGAATCGAGTAGGGCGGCAGCGAGCCTTGTCAGCGGGGAGGCAAGCTCAGGAGCAACGGCGGACGGGATTTCTTCTACGGGTGTAACGGGAGACCGGTAGGGGTTCTCGTCGAGTGTATCCATGAGTCATTCTCCAGAGGCTGAAAGCGGCCGACCAACCAAAGGCGTATCAGAACACTTTGCATGGTGCCTGGTCAATCGCGGCAAGACTATTCCGCATAGGCAGGCCACCGTCGACGGGGCCTGGTGGCGCCGGTGATTGCATCGACGCCGCATGGCCTGGTCGGATCGGGCCGTCGGGCGAGATGCGGGGTCTGAGGATACCGAGATGCGTTTCTGCGAGGAGAGCACCGTCTCAGGTTCTCCCCAGCGATCGGCGGCCAGGTCATAGGCAACCCGCACCAGGTCGTAATTTGACCTCGGCGTAGCGTGCCGGGGCACCTCCCTTTGATCGTCCCAGAGCATGGGGGCACCAATTGCAGTAATACAGGTGTGCTGCCCGTCCGGGGACCAGGCGGGATAGGTTCCAGACGCCGCTTGTCGGCGGCGGCAGGCACCAGCTTGACTTCTTCGGTGCCGACGAGGTAGTAAGCCAGGGCGGAGTCGACATCGATCACGTCGCGGACTTCGGGAGCGCGGCGGAGTGATAGAACTGGGCCACCTGATTGACGGAATAGGCCGCGGCCCGGCCGCTGATGCCAGGCAGTGTAACCAATCGGGCTTGCAGTTTCTTCACCTCGCCGTCGAACGCCAGGATGGTCGCACTGCCAGACTGAGAGCCTCATCGACATGCCCGGCCAGGTAAACGACGATCGCTTCCTGGTAGTGGCGAGGCAGAATTCCACCATCCTGGTCGTCGAAGTAGCGGAGGTTCTCCACGACCTTCTCCGGATTGGCCAAAGCGCAGATAGTAGGCCATGAGAAAACTCTGCCACGATCTTATTGTCCGGATTCTCCGCCACGCATGCGGCCAGATCCTTCGTAATTGACCGCCAAGGGGGCTTGGTCGTCCTTCGGCACAAACCGGCGGATTTTGCCGCAGATTTATATCGCCCACAAAGCGCGGGATCGTTCCTGAGACTTCTGCAGCATCTCGGTGGCGACGCGTACTTGAGCGGTTCTTGCTCAGGGCTTCTCTAAGAATACCTTGCCGCTTCGGGCCGGTCCTTGACCACGTTGACTGCGCCAGGTGATGCAGGATCCAAGGCAGGTCGCCCGTCATCAGGAACGAGATTCGTAGGGACGGTAGTTCCCGCCTGGTTGACTTGCCCTGCTCCCAAAAATACCGACTGGCCTGCAAGATGTGTGGGGTCCTTGGCCATCGACCGCATGCGGAAGCTGTCGTCCGCCATCGCTTTGTGGATAGCGGAACATCTCGTCCCCAATTCGCCCCGTATGGCAAAGCGCGCAGCATCATGTTCTGGTTACAGCGGGCATTGTCAAGCCCCGCGGCATTCTGTCGGCAGCCCCGAGAACCTCCGGCCACATTTCTGCCCGCAGTAGTAGTCCATCTGTAGCACGATCCGGTATCCGGGGTTTGGACGTGAACCACACAACGGCCCTGGCCAAGAGCCAGACAGCGGCGACTTTCATGCTCCATCTCGATTCCCCCAGGAGAAGAAGTGGGAAATGGCCGGCGCCCACGATGGAGTCTGGAGACGCCTGGCCGAGTCTCTTGAAAGCTCCGCTGGCAAACAAGACCCGGCACGCGGCGGTTCCGGGCCAGGACCGCGGGGAACAACAGATAGAGGCCCAAACTACAATGCCCTATCCACGCCGAAATCCCTTCGACGCCCGGATCAGAGAGCCACCGCGCATCGCTCCAAGGCAGATCGAAGACGGCAATCGCCAGCAGCCAGGGCACTGCCAGTCCACCAGCAAGGCCGCCAGGGTGACGAGCGCAGGCTCCGCGATCAGGAGTTCGCGAATGAACCGGCAGGACCGGCAGAGCAGGCTCCGAGCCCGCGACGTAATAGGCGACCGTGCAGATTGCCGTCAGTAGAGCGAAGCCCGCCGCGTTTCACCGCCATGCCGCAGGTGGTTAAGAAGAGGAGGGCCAGGAGAAGCGGTAAGACGGCTTTCAGAGGATGGCCGTGGCCGTTGTAGACAACCAGAATCAGAACGCCTTACACGTAGCGAACCAGCATCCCCTCGAGGTCAGGCCCTACAAGGCCCGTCATAAGATCGACGCCCAGGCACAGACTCCAGGCGCTGCCGTGACGACCAAGGCCTCTCAGCCAGCCGAACGCGTAGAGAGCCGTGAAGCTAACGCGCCGCGTAGTCCGTCAACCCTCCCGGCTCCGCAAGATGCTCCAGGAAGAACGGCCATCCGGTGGTGAAGGGAGAGAGGATAGTAGGGCGACATGCCGATCGCGTGAGCAACAGTCAGTCGAGGACCAGCCACACGTACAGATAGTATTAAAACGAAGAACAGCCCCGTATCGACGCCGAATCGCCGCACCGACCGGGGACCGAGCAGCGGCGACGCTCAACCTGGGGCGATGGGTCCTTCGCCTCTGACAAGGCGTATCGACAGGTAAACTGTCCCCTCCGGCAAGGTGCGTAAAACAGCCACACCGACGTATCATTCCAGGCCTTGTATGATTCGCAATAGACGCGGAGAGAGAGTACGGCTCTCGCGTGTCATCATCGACCAGGCTGAACCGGTTTGCCGCCGTTCGGCGTGCTGAGGTAGTTCCACACTGCTGTACGGTATCCTGTTCTTTCAGCAAGGCGATCACGTCCGGCATCCAGTTCTCCCCGGTACTCCAAGTTGAACCGCTTAGTTTGGTCAGCCAACCGCCGATGCCTATGCCTCTTTTTCAAATCCAACGAATCGCTTGCGGGGAGCAACTCCCGCCGTTTCTGCCGCGCGACCTGCGGCTTCTCGGCGTCTTCCTGCCACACCGATGGCAGCGGCCGGGCACCAGTAGTAGGATTGTCGCAGCAATCACACGTGTCACGAGGGTCTTTGGGTCATTTTCAGGCTCTTTCCTGGTTTCGATTTCCTGTAGATGCACGATGGTGACATTCCGCCGGTTTGAAACCTGCGCTTCACCAGAACGGCGTGTTGACGAATATCGACGACCCGGCGATGGCTCGACGTGGCTGTATTCTGGTCACTCCGACCCCGGAATGCAACCTCCTGGGTATGCACATGGCCCTGGTTCAAGAACCCAGGCGCCCTGTGATTCCTGCAGGAGTCCAATGCCTCTACTTCAGTCTGAGGGTTCGATCTGGCCGAATAAGAGTGACCAGCCCCAATGCGACGAGTACCATGCCCAGCAGAATTTCCAGCGAGCAACAGCGTCATGAAGGGATTCGGTGACGCTCACTCTGGCGGCCATGAACGATCCGGAACTCGACATCTGTTGCTACCACCGTTGGGACAAAAGGCAACTTCGGAATGCTACCGCCGGGTGGCTCCGTACCGAGCATTGCCGCCATTCAGATCGGGTGTGTCCTCGAAGGCCTTTGGGCAATGTGCGACCCTCGACAATACGGATATCCTCCGTCACGGCCGACCGCCATGTGCCATCGATCGGCCAAGACTAGCAAGCGGATTTTCGGGCAACAGGTTAACGACGTGTTCTCGAAGCTGGGTTTATCACTAACGGAAGCTCCTGAAGTGCCTTGACTTTGGCACGAATTGACCGATACTTCATCTGGAGGCTCGGCCGAGGGCGACCATCGTAGCGTGTGGCTCCGAAGGCGTTGCCTCTTCTTTCTACCTGGCTCACCTGGGGGTGTACGGATCTGGAACGTACACAATCCCGAATGTCTCGAACACTGCTCCGTCGCGGTATCCTTCCCCGTGGAACTGGAGTTGGTTCAACCATGGGCAGAACTCATCGGCAATTTCGTCGCGTTTTAAGCGCATCATCCCGATCGTTGGAAGGCGGAATCCCCAGTTGAGGCAGTAGATGCAAATATCGGCCGCCTGCACCGGGTATGTCATCGTCGGAAGCAACAAAGAACGGCGTTGGCACAATCCAGGTGGTGCGGTATCTGCCTGGACTCGTTCTGCGAAGTAACGTTGCAGCCGAGCCACAAATCTGCGGGCTTCCGTCTTCTCGACCTCGTCCATCACGAGCAGACCGTGCTCGCGTTCGGATTCGAGGAAGTAGAAGAAACGCTCCAAGACGAAGACATGGTCTTTCCGAAGGTACTCTTCGCTTTCAGCGGTGGCCGGTCTTGCAACGTTGCGGAATCGCTGCCGCGAATAGCACCGCGCCACGATCCCGCAGAAGTTCCATCACACCGCGTGCCATCTCCAGACACGCTTGGCCATAGGCCGTGAACTCTTCATGGGTCGGCGTCTTCTTCTCCAGGCCTTTGGTCAAGAACCCTCGACAGTTCTTGCGGCGAGCTTCGTCCGGCATTGGCCCCGCCTGCGAGGCAAGACGAAAACGCTTTCGGTCCAACAATGTACTGCCTTTGAGTTCTTTCCTGCAAAGGCTCAACTGCTGTCCGAAGGAATCAAGTTCCAGCCGCTGCATCGATTGTGCGAATGCCCACAGTTGACCGGCATGGATTGCCACCCCGCCGCGGACCTCATAGGGCATGCTCTTGTGGTCGTGGCCACTTTCATCGAGAAACAGGAGCCAACTCATGGCATATCCTTCTTGACAGCAGCACTCAGTCGTCTGCGAATAGACATCTCCCCAGCACTCGGTCTGGTCCCCACATCTCGGTACAATGCATCACCGCTCGAACACATCG
This sequence comes from Anaerolineae bacterium, assembly GCA_027494015.1. The sequence goes on along the minus strand of JAOSJP010000003.1, from coordinate 862 downwards.
CAAGTGTCTCAATCCAGATTCGCATCAGCACGTTTCTGTCCGACGGACCATAGAAACTTGTCGATATCCCGAAAGCAAACATCCTGAAGCATAGTGCTCTCGAAATGCCACGACAATCTGCTTGAATTCGGCATATCGCCACAGACTCTGTCTCTGGAATCTCGCAAAACCGTCGCGTTTCCGATAGTCCCAAAGCGTTTGGTCGACAAACCCGTCATAAATCGGATAGCTGTCTGGATTGTGCCATGCACAGTACTTCGATGCGAACGAATAGTTGTTTCGCGTCTTGTCACCGAACTGAACAACTCGAATGCGTTCCACGGCCTCAGTATCGCCACGGGTCAGCATGTCGTCGATTCTGGCTTTGAGAATGTGTTCCGCCACGGGACGGGGGCTGTAGATTCGAGTACTATACAGGGCGTTGATTGCCACCACCTTCAAGAGAATGTCTTCTAGCTGGGTGTTGGCAGGCAGGGAAATCAACCAGTCTGCGCAGCTTGAATTTTCAACGACCTTTTCGCTCTTGTCAAATTGTTCGGCATACTGCACGCACTTTCGTTTGTGGGGATGGAAGATCCATGGAGGCACTCCACTCATCAGGTAACGGGACTCGCGAGGTTTGGCTTATTCTATACCCCAGGGTATTGTTACGCAACGTGGCATGCGCGGTCCCCTCGTCCTTGTTGAACGCCAAACGGATCCTCAACAGCGGTTTCCTTGTCTGGGCGTCCCTGTTCATTGGCCGTGTCTGAATGGCCTTGCGTGATTCCAGGAAACGTAGTCCCAGAATATTGGTCCTTTGATGCTTCCATCCGTCATTCCCGCGAAGGCGGGAATCCCGTGACGTTCGCCGAGTGTCTGG
>JAOSJP010000002.1 GCA_027494015.1 Anaerolineae bacterium | reverse complement strand
GCGAAGCGGTCGCGGTAGTCCTGCACCAGGCTCCGCCTTGCGCGCTGCCGGGTCGTCGGCCTCCAGCAGCTCGCGGCGGAAGATGATATTCACCGCGCCGTCCGGCCCCATGACGGCCAATTCCGCCGTCGGCCAGGCCAGGTTGAGGTCGCTGCGGATGTGCTTGCTGTTCATAACGCAGTAGGCCCCGCCATACGCCTTGCGCGTCACGACGGTGATCTTGGGCACGGTCGCCTCGCAGTAGGCATAGAGCAGCTTAGCCCCAGCGCGGATGATCCCGCCGTGCTCCTGGTCGGTGCCGGGCATGAAGCCGGGCACGTCCTCGAAGGTGATGACCGGGATGTTGAAGCAATCGCAGAAGCGGATGAAGCGCGCCGCCTTCTCGCTGGCCTTGATGTCCAGCACGCCGGCCAGCACCGCCGGCTGGTTGGCGACGATGCCCACGCTGAAGCCGCCCAGCCGGGCGAATCCGACAACGATGTTCTGCGCGTAGTGCTCGTGAATCTCGAAAAAGCGGCCTTCGTCGGCGATCAGCCTGATCACATCCTTGATGTTGTAGGGCTTGCTGGGGTCGTCGGGCACGATGTCATTGAGCGCTTTTTCGGTGCGCAGCGGGTCGTCTTTGCTCGGCTCGAAGGGCGGGTCTTCCATGTTGTTCTGCGGCATGTAGCCCAGAATCTCGCGGATGAGGAAGAGCGCGTCCTCTTCGCTGTTGGCCGCCACATGACTCACCCCGCTGAGCGTATTGTGGGTCATGGCCCCGCCCAGCTCTTCGAAGGTGACATCCTCGTGCGTCACAGCGCGCACCACGTCCGGCCCGGTGACGAACATGTACGACGTGTCTTTGACCATGAAGACGAAGTCGGTCAGCGCCGGGCTGTAGACCGCGCCCCCCGCGCATGGCCCCATGATCACGCTGATCTGCGGGATCACGCCGCTGGCCAGCGTATTGCGCAGGAAGATGTCAGCGTAACCGCCCAGGCTGACTACGCCCTCCTGAATGCGCGCCCCGCCGGAGTCGTTGAGGCCAATGACCGGCGCGCCGTTCTTCATGGCCATCTCCATGATCTTGCAGATCTTCCCGGCGTGCACCTCGCTGAGTGAGCCGCCCATCACCGTGAAGTCCTGCGAGAAGACGTAGACCAGCCGCCCGCTGATCGTCCCCCAGCCGGTGACGACGCTGTCGCCGAGGAACTGCTTGTCCGGCTCGTCCATGCCGAAATTGCGCTCGCGGTGCACCACAAAAGCGTCCATCTCGCGGAAGCTGCCCGGATCGAGCAGCAGATCGAGCCGCTCGCGCGCGGCCAGCTTGCCGGACTTGTGCTGCTTCTCCACGCGATCCGAGCCGCCGCCTGCCGCGCTCCGCAGACGCATCTGGTTGAGCTGTTCAATCCTGGGATTCGTCGTCATCAGGCCCACTCTCCGCGATTCGCCCGCCCTGCCCGCAGCCAGACACAGCGCCCGGCATCTCGAACGCGGCACGCACGCGCCGCCAGCGCATCACCCAGGCCGCTGCCCCGACCAGCAGCACAACCAACACCGCCTGAAAGGCGATGCGCTGCCGGGCGAAGTCAGCGCGGGCGAAGGCAATAGTCCATAACACGCCAGATGCGCCGTAGTTGCTCAGCGCGAGCACGAGCCAACGGCGCGCCCATCGTTTGCGCCGGGCCAGCCCCGCGCCCAGCGCCAACAGCAGCGCGGCCCAGCCCAACGCCAGGGCCGCGCGCAGCAGTGGCGGGTAGGAAACTCCCAGCGCGCGGTAACGCCCGGCGTGCCAGGCATGATCGAGCGCCAGTGCCAGGTTCGCGGCCCCGATGAGGATCACAATCAGGCCGAGCGCCCACAGAGTCCAGGGCCGGCGCGGGTGATGAACTCCATCAGCCATGTGCGGGCATTATAGCCCGGCCCAGGTCACAAACCAACCGGTGGGGCGCTTGGGTGCGTGCAAAACCTGTCAGGCAGGGGTGCTGCTCTGCTGCGTCCCCGTAGGGGCGTATGGCGATACGCCCCTACGGAGCTTTACCCTACCCGGCGTCAAGCGAGTCACTGACAACCTTTGCACACACCCCGGCGCTTGGCAGGTCTGGAGCAGGCCCCCACCGGCGACATGCCCGCCGCAACCCCCCGCTTCCTGCTATAATAGGAGTCAGGCCGCAAAGCTGGGCGGCACATCCGCGTGGTGCATGAGCAGCCGCACGGCGGGGTACGTTTTACCCTGACCTCACCCTGGTATCGAAGGCGCAAGAAGCACGGAGATAGAAGGGAGCGAGACATGTCCACACGAGGCATTTACAGCCGGGATGGCGAAGCGTTCGGGTACGTGGAAGGCACGCGCCTCTATGACCTCAACGGCAACCTGACAGGGGTCGTGCGCGGGCGTACCGTCTATGATTTGCATGGCAACCGGCACTGGATCATCAACCGCGACGCGCTGCTCGACGTGCGCGGCAGGGTGATCGGCTACCTGGGCGAGTCCGTTTCCCAGGCGCACCGCTGATCCTTCGCAGAGGGAGAACGCTCATGACGGCACCAGAGATCAAGAAGCTCAATGCGATGCGCTTCCTGGAGGCGCATGGCGCAACCTACGAAACCCACACCTATGACGAGGGCATCACCGACGGGATCGGCGCGGCCCAGGCGATGGGCTTCCCCCCGTCTCAGGTCTATAAGACGCTCGTCGTGCAGCTCAAGGACAACGAGCACGCCCTGGTCATGATCGCCGCCGACCAGGAGCTTGATCTCAAGCGCTTCGCCAAATCCATCGGGCAGAAGAAAGCGACCATGCCCACCAGGCGCGGCGCGGAGATGGCCACCGGCCTGCGCACCGGCGGAATCGGCGCGCTGGCCCTCACTCACAAGCGGTGGGGCGTCTACCTGGACGATGCGGCCAGGCAGCACGAGACTATTCTGGTCAACGCCGGGCAGCGCGGGGTCACTGTGCAGGTGAAGGTGGACGACCTGGTGCGCGCGCTCAACGCCAAGCTGCTGACGCTCAGCGCGTCGGACGCAGAAGCCGCGGCCAGCGAGTAGCAGAACCGCCGCGCCCCGCGCGATCTGCTCTCAAAGACGGACTTCCGAAGTCCGCGACGACTTCGGAAGCCCTGTTCATACGCCAGTGTTCCCCGGCGGCACATGGCCTGCCAGAGCGGCGATGGCGCGCACTACAAACGCCCCTCCCCCTGGCCCCCTCCCCGGCAGAGCCGCAGGGGGAAAGGGCCACATCTGACGGTCAAAGTCCCCCTCTCTAGCTCGGCTGGAGGGGGGGATTGAGGGGGCGAGGCGTGTGCAGTGTCGCCTTGCTGCGCCCTGGTCAGCTCTTCGCCATATAGCCGCGCAGCTTGCTGGCCAGGTTGCTCAGCGGCATGGTTTGCAGCCAGACCTTGCCCGGCCCGGTGATCGTCGCCAGGAACAGCCCTTCGCCGCCGCCCAGCCAGTTCATCACCCCCTTGATCATGGTGATGTCGTAGTCGCAGGTCGGCTCGTACATGGCGATGTGCCCCGGATCGATCTTCAGCCGCTCGCCCGCCTTCAGTTCATAAAGCTGCATCTCGCCGGCGATCTCGACAAACGCTGTGCCCGGCCCGGTCAGCTTCTGCAGGATGAAGCCCTCGCCGCCGAACAGCCCCGTGCCCAGCCGCTTGCGGAAGTGCATCGCCAGCTCAACATCGTCCTCGGCGCACATGAAAGCGTCTTTCTGGCAGATGATGCTGTGCCCGGCTTTCAGATTGAGCGGGACCACTTTGCCGGGACTCTCCGGCGTGAAGGTGATCACGCCCTGCGGCGCGGTGCAGGTGTAGGTGGTCATGAACAGGCTTTCGCCAGAAAGCACCCGCCCCAGCGACTTGCCGATGCCGCCGCGCCCGCTGGTCTTCATGTCAATGCCATCGCTCATCCAGGCCATGCCCCCGGACTCGGTGTAGATCGCCTCGCCCTGGCTGAGCCGGATCTCGAGCGCCTGCATGACCGTGCCGTGAATGGTGTACTCCATTGTTCAGCCTCCTCGTGGCTCCAACGCTTCGCCCGCCGCAGCAGGCGAGCGCCTCACTTGAACATGCCCAGCACGTCTCCCGCATTGCCGGGCGTGCGCGAGCCTTTGCTCTGCGTGCCCAGCGACGCGGCCAGCTTGCGGGCCAGGTTGCTCAGCGGCATGGTTTGCAGCCAGACCTTGCCCGGCCCGGTGATCGTCGCCAGGAACAGCCCTTCGCCGCCGCCCAGCCAGTTCATCACTCCCTTCACCATGGTGATGTCGTAATCGCAGGTCGGCTCGTACATGGCAATATGGCCGGGATCGATCTTCAACCGCTCGCCGGCCTGCAGCTCGACCAGTATCAGCTCGCCGATGATCTCGACGAACGCCGTGCCCGGCCCGGTCAGCTTCTGCAGGATGAACCCCTCGCCGCCGAACAGTCCCGTGCCCAGCCGCTTGCGGAAGTGCATGGCCAGGTCTACCTCGTCCTCGGCGCACATGAAAGCATCTTTCTGGCAGATCATCGAGTAGCCCGCCCGCAGTTGCAGCGGGATGATCTTGCCCGGCGCTTCGGGCGTGAAGGTGATCACGCCCTGCGGCGCGGCGCAGGTGTAGGTGGTCATGAACAGGCTTTCGCCGGAGAGCACCCGTCCCAGCGATTTGCCGATGCCGCCGCGTCCGCTGGTCTTCATGTCAATGCCGTCGCTCATCCAGGCCATGCCCCCGGACTCGGTGAAAACGGCTTCGCCGCGCTGCAGGCGAATCTCAAGCGACTGCATGACCGTCCCGTTGATGGTGTATTCCATGCCGTGCCGCTCCTGTATCTACTCTGGCTGATACCCGAAATTGTATCCCGTTCCGGGGTGGCGCAATAGTCGGATTCCCCCCCCCCCCCCCCGGGGTTAAACTTCGGTGCTCTCTCCCCTCCTCCCCCCCCCCCCCCCCCCCGGCCCCCCCCCCCCCCCCCCCCCCCTAAGGGGGGGGGGGGGGGGGGGGTCTCTTCATCTCCCTCCGCGCCTGTCGCAGGAGGTGCGTGCAAAACCCGTCAGGTAGGGGCGCTGCTCTGCTGCGCTCCGCTTTACCTCACCCCCGCTCGGCGCTGGCGCGCCTCGCCGCCCCAACACAAAAGAGGGCAGCCTGGGCCGCCCTCTTCTCGCTCATCGTTGCTGTCACTACATCAGGAACATGGGCATCCCGAAAACATGGCGCACCTTCGGGCGGTACTGCTCCACATCGTACAATTCAGCCACATTGACACGCTTGACGCCCTGCATGAGCGCGCTCATGTTGATGTCGGTGTACAGGCCGCGCTGCAGGGCCACCATGCGCCCGAAGCGCCCCTGCTCCACCAGGCTCATGGCCATCTGCGCGTAGTTGGCCGCCACCATCAGGTCGAGCGAGTCTGGCGCGCCGGAGCGCATCAGGTAGGCCACCTGCTGGTAGATGATGTTCTGGCCGGTGACATCCTTGAGCAGCGCGCCCGTGATCTGGCCGATGCCACCCAGCTTCTTGTGGCCGTAGGCGTCGGCCTCGCCGGTCTCGATCACCTCGCCCTCGACCAGACGCGCGCCTTCGGAGATGGTCAGCATGGCGTAGTTGCTGGGATTCTCTTTCTTGTCTGCGACAAGCAAGTCAGCCAGGCGGTGCACGTCGAACGGTACCTCGGAGATGATCGCGCGGTCCACGCCGGCCAGGTAGGCCGCGATCAGCGATGTCTCGCCGGAGTTGCGCCCGAATAACTCGACCACAGCGATGCGCTCGTGCGACCCGGCGCTCGTGCGCAGGTTGTGAATGAACTCCACCGAGCGCGTCACGGCAGTGCTGAAGCCGATGCAGTAGTCCGTGCCGTATACGTCGTTATCCATCGTCTTGGGGATGGCGACCACCTTCATCCCTTCGCGGTGCATCCGCTCGCCATAGCTGAGCGTATCGTCGCCGCCGATGGGGATCAGCACGTCAATGCCCAGATGCTCCAGCACCTTCAACACGTGTTCCGTGTAGTCGTAAACCTCACGACCGCGCTTGTCCGTGTGCTTGCGGACTTCCATGCCCTGCAGGTGCGCGGGGATGCCATCGGCAAGCACGTTGCCGGGGTTGGTGCGCGAAGTGTGCAGGAACGTGCCGCCAGTGCGGTCCACCGTGCGCACGCGCTGCTTATTGAGCGGCATCACCCACTTCTCGCGCTGCTGTTTGTCCTTCTCGTCAATAATGTAGTCCAGCAGGCCGGCCCAGCCGCGCCGGATGCCGAAAATCTCGTGACCGGCGTCTTCCGCGCGGTACACGATCTGCTTGATGCACGGGTTCAGGCCAGGGACATCGCCGCCGCCCGTGAGCACACCAATGCGCAACATTGTTCTCCTCCAGTCCTCAAAGCTGCTTGCAGGCTCAGGCACCCATGGGGAGTGAGGTGCCTGCTATCCATGACAAAGGGGCGTGCGGGTCACGCACACCCCTTTGATTATAACCAGCCAACGGGCACCGCGCGTTTGACAAAACTCACGAATCAGGGCGCAGGTGCGCCACAATAAGCACGACCTGGCGGCAGCGCGTCATTTGGCCAATATCTCGGCCATCGAGAGGTATTCCTCTGAGAGAGCACGCTGCCTGGTGGTGGCATCGGCCAGGCTCACCGTGCCGATGCTGCGCCCGTGCAGCCCGACCATGATCCCCGACTCCCCAGCGAGCAGCAGCTCGACCGCCTTCACCCCCAGGCGCGTTGCCAACAGGCGGTCGAATGCGCCGGGGCCGCCGCCGCGCACCACGTGCCCCAGCACGGTGATACGCACCTCGAAGCCGACCTCGTGCTGCGAAAGATACTCGGCCACCTCGTTAATCTTGGGCGTGGCCCCCTCGGCGATGACGCCCATCGCGTGACTCTTGCCGCGCATGTAGGCGTTCTCCAACACCTTGCCGATCTCTTCCAGAGTGGTGGGATGCTCTGGGATCATGACGAACTCAGCGCCGCCCAGGATGCCCCCCATCAGCGCCAGGTAACCGCAGTTGCGCCCCATCACTTCCAGCAAGAAGCAGCGCTCGTGGCTCGCCGCCGTGTCACGCAGCTTGTCAACGGCGTCCAGGATCGTGTTGAGGGCCGTGTCGGTGCCCACCGCCATGTTGGTGCCCCAGATGTCGTTGTCAATCGTGCCAGGGATGCCCACCACCGGGAAGCCCAGCTCGTGCAGGGCCAGCGCCCCGCGCAGGCTGCCGTCGCCGCCGATGACGACCAGCCCATCTATCTCGTGCTCGTTCAGGCGGCGCAGGCCGCGCTTCTGGCCCTGAACGGTCTTGAATTCGAGGTTACGCGCCGTTTGCAGGATGGTGCCGCCGCGCCCGATGATCCCGCTCACGTCGCGCGAAGTCAGGCGCTCGAAATCGCCAGAAAGCAGTCCTGTGTACGCCTGCCGGATGCCATACACTTCCACGCCGGCAGCAGCCGCCGTGCGCACCACCGCGCGAATCGCCGGGTTCATGCCCGGCGCGTCACCGCCACCGGTCAATACTGCGATGCGTCTCATGCTCGCCATGCACAACTACTCCTGTCCCTGAGCCGGGAACTGGCACCCGCGGCAGCTCCAACATTCGCCCGGCCCCCATGCGACCGGTCATTATAGCAGCGCGCGCGGCTGGACAACTAGAGCGTATTATGCGCTTTTCAGCCCCTGCCCCCGGCCCCTTTCCCCGCCAGCGGTCTGGGGTGGCTCTTGGCTTTACCTCACCCCCGTCTCGGCGCTGACGCGCCTCGCCTCCCCCCTCTCCATACATGGAGAGGGGGAAAGGCCGAGCGTAGCGAGGCCAGGGGGTGAGGTCAACAGAGCGCTTCTCTCCCTGATCGAAGATGCCAAGCGCATAACAGCCTCTAGATCTCCTTGATCTCAACAGACTCGATCAACGCCTGGATATCGTCCCGGTAGTGGTTGAGCAGGTCGGCGGGCATTTCCAGCGACCATCGCAGTCCCGTCTGCGCCGTGATCGGCGTGACAAAAGAGATGCTCGTCCATTGGTCGGGCGCTGCGATGTCGCGGAAGACCCGCTCGGGCGAAACAGACTCAGTCGTGTCGGTGCGGTAGCCGCACAGCCCGCCCCCGTATTCGTAGATCGTGGACTGGCTCTGCTGGGCGCGTACGGCGCTGCAAGTGAACTCACCGGAGTCGGGCCGAGCGAGATCAACCATCAGCGCGATGGGCGCACCTTTGCCGTTCGAATACACGCCAGCAAGCACCACCGGGTTCACCTCCACAACGGTGAAGCGCGGGCTTGCGCTCTCGAAGTCCTGCCAGGTGCGCTGCTCGTTGTCGAACTTGAGAGCCTTGTCGAGCACGTCGCGCGCGAATCCCCACCTGTCATTGCTGGCGTCGGCCACATACCAACTGTACGGCACCGTCAGCAACACGTCATAGGTGCCGTCGGAGAACTCGACTGTCTTGCGCCCCGTATCGCCGGGCAGGAAGGATGCCGCCACGTCAATCACGGGCCTCGCCTGGGGCACGGCCAGAACGAGCACCACCACCAGCAGCACCGGCACCACAATCAGCATCACCAGCGAGAGCAGGCAGCTCCCCCAGCAGCCGCTACAGCCCAGGCAGCCGGAACAGCCAGGAACTCCGCAGCCGAACAGACCGCGCCGCTTCTCAACGTGCTCCACCTGGATTCTCTGCGCTTCGGACGGTGCCATCGGCTGGCCCATCGGCGCGTACTGCGAATACGGCAGCGGCGACGGCGGCGCGTACTGCCGGTACGGGTCTTGCTCCGGCGCGCCGACCGCCACGCCCTCATACCCCATCGGCCTGGGCGGGGGCGGCGGCACGTATGTTTCGGGAGTGGGCGCCGCGGGAGCGGGCGGGCGCGGGCCGTACTGCTGCTGGAACTGGTCGAGCAGCGCGCGCGCCTGCTGGTTGGACGGGTTGACGCGCAGCACTTCGCGCAGCGCGCGCTGGTACTCGGACTGGTCGGCGGCAACGGAGGCCAGCCAGAGCCAGGCAACCTCGTTGTCCGGCGACGCTCGCAGATATTCCTGCAGGAGCCGGCGCGCCTCGTCGCGGCGTCCGGCCTGGGCATGTTCTACCGCCTGATGAAGAAGAGAAGCCATGAGACCGTGCCTCCTGCCGCGCGCCGCGCAGCCCGTAAGCAATGCCCGCCAGAGATGATCACACCCCTAGCATTATGCTCCAATTTGCGCCAGCTACCAAGTGACTGCTGACTGCGGGTGCGTGCAAAACCTGTCAGGTAGGGGCGCAACAGAGCAGCGTCCTGGAAGGTCAGGCCCCTCCCCCTGGCCCCCTCCCCGCAGAGCCAGGGAGGGGGAAACCGCGCGTCCGCCGAACAAAGTCCCCCTCTCTAGCTCTGCTAGAGAGGGGGATTGAGGGGGAGAGGCGGCTTAGCCGATGAGCCTAACTCCCGCTCGGCGCTGGCAGGCCGAGCGCAGCGAGGCCGGCGATGAGATCAATGCCCCGCATCCAGCGAGTCGCTGATAACTCTTGCGCGCATCATCCAGACAGGCAGTGTGAATTCCAGCGTATAATCAGATGACACACATGGCTGACGCATCGGGAGACCGCTCATGATCACCAGGCAGCACGTGAGCGCGAAGTTGCTCGCTTATCTGAATGACGAAATCACCCTCGCCCAGTTGGTGGACTGGGCCGAGTCCTGCCTGGTTGCGGGCGGTTTCGGCCCAGACGATGACATTGATCTCCTGATGGATGTGGTTATGTACCTGGCTGGAGCCGATTCGCCGTACTTCCCGCTGACCTGGGATATGTGCCAGGAGTTCATGCGCAGGCTTGGCACCCCAGTCAAGGTTGTCACGGTCTCGGCGGCATAACGCTCCAAACACCCACCGCCTTCCCTCGCCCGCCAGATTCTACGCGCGGGCGCGGTTGACAATCCCCCGCCCTGCCGCCATAATCGCCCGCATGTCTACGCCTGCCGTGCGCCGGCTCATCCCGGCGGCCCTGCTGATCGCCCTGGCCGCGGGCGCGTGTAATTTCGCCACGCAGCCAGACCCGATCGTCGTCACCGCCACGCCGAGCAATGCCGCCCTGTTGAACCCGGCGACGCCGACCGTCCCCTACGTCACGCCGACGCCCGCCTTTGTGCCAACGCCCACGCTGCCGCCAAACGTGGCCTTCGCCGACGCCGAGCAAGCCCTGCACAACGGCGATTACGTCGCCGCCGTCGGCTTCTTCGACGCAGTGCTGGCCCAGTTGGGCGCAGACCCGACGCTGCGCGCGTCGGCACGCTACGGCCTGGGTGAAGCCGCGCTGCGCGAAGGGCTGTTCGCCCAGGCCGCCGACGCGCTCTCGCGCTTCATCCTCGAAAACCCCGCCGACCCGCGCCTGGCGCACGCCACCTTCCTGCGCGGTGACGCTTACCTGGGGCTGAGCGAGTGGCAGCTCGCCGTCAACGACTTCCTGACCTACCTCTCCCTGCGCCCAGGGCTGATTGACAGCTACGTGTACGAGCGCATCGGCGATGCCTACCTGGCGCTCGGCCAGCCCGCGCAGTCGCTCGCCGCCTACACGAAGGCCGCCGACGCCACGCGCGAGCTATCGTCGCTGGTCGCGCTGCGCGAGCGCGTCGCCGCCGGGTACCTCAACGCCGGGCAGCCCGACCAGGCCATCGCCCAGTACGACGCGATCCTGGCTGTCGCCCAGAACGCGCCCTACCGCGCCAGCATCGAGTACCAGGCGGCGCAGGTGGAGATCGGCCAGGGCGATGTGGCCAGCGGCCATTTGCGGCTGGGACGCATCGTCCGTGACTACCCCGAAACGACACCCGCTTACCGGGCGCTGAGCCTCATGCTCAGCGCGGGCCTGCAAGTGGACAGCTACCTGCAGGCGCGCATCAATTTCGCCAACGGGGACTACAGCGCCGCCATCCAGGCGCTCAACGCCCACAGCAGCGAGAACGGCTACTCGTCAGTGGAGGCGCTGCTGATGCTGGGGCGCTCCTACCGCGAGGTGGGCAACGTCCAGGCGGCGATCACCACCTTCCAGACCGTGCTGGACACCTACCCGACCGATCCGGTCTTCGGCGAGGCGTGGCTGGAGCAGGGCCGCACGCTGTTCCTCAGCGGCAACGTGGCGGGCGCCATCCAGAAATACACCGCGCTGTCCACGCTGCACCCCGACGTGCCCGAAGGGGCCGAAGCGCTGTGGCGGGCCGGGTACCTGTACAGCACGCAGGGCAACACCGACGCCGCCCTGGGCACCTTCGACATCCTCGGCCAGAAATACCCCGGCACCACCTGGGCGCAGGAAGGGCTGTACATGGGCGCGACGATGGCCTACAACGCCGGCAAGATCGGCGTGGCCGCCCAGCTTTTCAGCCAGCTTGCGGCGACCGGGGGCGGTGAGCTTCAGGCGGCGGCCTACCTGTGGGTGGGCCGTCTCTACCAGTCGGACGGCAAGGACGATCTGGCTCGCCAGGCGTACCAGGCCGCCGCAGCCGCCGATCCGGGCGGCTATTACAGCCTCCGCGCCGCCGACCTGCTGGCCGGGCGCGATCCGTTCGCGCCGCCGCCCGGCACCCGCTTCGAGTTCGACGAGGCCGCCGCGCTCTCCGAAGCAGAAACCTGGCTGCGCGCCACCTTCATCATCGCCCAGGAAGGGCCGCTCTACCCCCTGAGCGCCGCGCTGGAAAGCGATCCGCGCATGGTGCGCGGGCGCGAGCTGATGATCGTCGGCGCGTCCACCACCGCCTACGAAGCCGCCGAGAAAGAGTTCGGCGCGCTGCTCAGCGACATGGAAGGCGACCCGCTGGCCCTCTACCAGCTTGCGCTCGCCCTGCGCGACCTGCGCCTGTACCGGGAGTCCATCGAGGCGGCAGCCAAACTGATTGAGGCCGCCGGAATTGACACAATCCAAGCGCCGGGGGCCATCGCCCGCCTGCGCTATCCCGCCTACTACAGCGACCTGGTGCTGCCCGCCGCCGCCGAGCACCGTCTCGACCCGCTGCTCGTCTTCGCCCTCATCCGCCAGGAAAGCCTGTTCGAAGGCTTCGCCACGTCCTACGCCGCCGCCCAGGGCCTGATGCAGATCATCCCCGACACCGGGCAGTGGATCGCCCAGCAGCTTGGCTGGCGCAGCTACCAGAACAGCGACGTGTACCGTCCCTACGTCAACGTCGCCTTTGGCACCTACTACCTGCGTTACGTCATGGACACCCTGGACGGCCTGCCCTACGCGGCGCTGGCCGGGTATAACGGCGGGCCGGGCAACGCCGCGCAGTGGCTGAGCATCTCCGGCCCAGACCTCGACCTGTTCGTGCAGACGATCAGCTTCGACGAGACGCGCACCTACGTGCGGCGCATCTACGAGCAGTACAACGTCTACCGCGCGCTGTATGGCGTGAGTTGAGAGACTGCCTCACGGTCAAACTTAGCCACAAGCGACTTGGAGGAAGGATTATGGCAAGATTCGCACTTGTGTGGATCGAGATACCCAAAATTGCGGGCGGTTTCGATGTGCTCACAACGCATCCTGAGGTTATCCGAGAGCTAGCAGCAGTCGCGGTCCAGATTGTCCCAGGCGCAAAGTTCTGGGATTCCGATGGGTCCCATCGGGTTCATTTCCACGCGCTCAAGGACAAGGACCGACTGGTCGCCTTTGAACTTGTCCGCTATCTATGTGATCAGGGGTGGGAGCCATTTGAGGCTCAACTAGAGGTTCACCCGTATGTAGGCGGGACTGTTTATCTGCGAAAGACCTTCTAGGGCACGTAACCTCGGACTACTCAGGAAGACTCTGCGCAATCCGGCAGGTCTACCTCACCCCCTGGCCTCGCTACGCCCGGCTCTTCTCCTTCTCCGTTGTGTATAGACCGGAGAGGGTTGGGGGGAGAGGCCTGTAGGGGCGGGTTTCGAAACCCGCCCCTACAAGGGCGCAGGCGTTCCCCGCCAGACTTCCGAAGTTTTGGAAACTTCGGAAGTCACTCTGCGCAACGCCCATCCCCCGGCCCCCTCAGCGGCGGAGCCAGGGGAAGGGATGAGCGGCTTGCGTCCCCCTCTCTAGCTCGGCTGGAGAGGGGGATTGAGGGGCGAGGTCCGTAGGGGCGGGTTTCGAAACCCGCCCCTACAAGGGCGCAGGCGTTCCCCGCCAGACTTCCAAAGTTTTGGAAACTTCGGAAGTCACTCTGCGCAACGCCCATCCCCCGGCCCCCATCCCCCGGCAAAACCAGGGGAAGGGGTGAGCGGCTTGCGTCCCCCTCTAGAGGCTGTTATGCACTGACGGCCCTGTCTTTCCCCAGCGGTTTTGGGTAGCTCCTGGTTTACCTCACCCCCGTCTCGGCGCTGGCGCGCCTCGCCGCCCCCTCTCCATGCATGGAGAGGGGGAAAGGCCGAGCGCAGCGAGGCCAGGGGGTGAGGTAAACAGAGCGCCCTCTCCCTTATCAAGGGTACCAAGTTCATAACACGCTCTAGCTCGGCTGGAGAGGGGGATTGAGGGGGCGAGGTCGTAGGGGCGGGTTTCCCCCCACCCCGGGTTCCCCCCCACCGGACAAAAAAAATTAAAAATAAATTAAGTAACTCTCCTCCCCCCCCCCCCCCCGCCGGGGGGGGGGGGGGGGGGTCTTTTTTTTGGGGGGGGGGGGGGGGGGGGGGGGGGGGGGGGACCCCCCCCTCCCACAGGGGGGGAAGAGGGGCGCCCCCCCCCCCCGGGGGTTTCCCCCCCCACCGGTGCATTCGGATTTGGGGGCAGGAATTCAAGCAGCCGCCCACAGGTCATCGAAGGTACCACTCAGAATGGCGGAGCGAATGACCACCATCCGAGTCACGCCCGCGCGTGACCAACGCATTCCAGCCCCCGTCAAGCGCGTTTTGTACTGTTTGATGCCGCTTTCCACAGACCCAGAGCCGATCAGGAACCCTTCGGCACGAAAGGCTTGATACTGCATCCGACGCTGATGAGTGCGGAAGTAACGGGCATGGGTGTCATCCAGGCCCCTGCGGCGGAATTCCAGCAGCATTTTCCAGATTTCGCCTTGATAGAGCAGTGTGGCTTGGTGGTTGAGCCAGCGCTGCCCCGTTGTCGGGTCATCAGGATACGCAGCCGACGCAGCCTGGGCCAGGTGGTCTTTGGCATGATACCAATCCACAATCTGCGTGCTGACCGGAAACAAATCCGCCGCAACGCGCCAAATCCAGGACGCCCCATCGGCCACTACCGCGCTGCGTCCGGCATAGGGAACCTTCTGCTGGAGGGTGAGCACCCACAAGGCGTGACTGAAGGCCTCTGCGTCGCCCACCACGCTCACATAATGCAGGTTGCACAGGCGCTGAGGTTGCTCAGCAGGAGGTGTATCGGTCTGGTCTGGCGCGGTGACAATGTCCCCAATCACCCCCACCTTCATTTCCTTCCATCCTTCGCCGCGCACATACACCATCCCCCCATCCATACAAGCTGTTTTGCACGCGCGCGGGTCATAGTCCCGGTGGTTCCACTGCGTGCGCTCAACCCGGCTATGTTCGCGCTCATGTTCAACATGCTCCAGCAAGCGTTGCCCGACCGCCTGGGTATGTTCCCACAGGGTTGTGACCGGCACGCTCAACTGTCCCCAGCATTGACAGACCTCACTGACTTGTTCATAGCTCATCATCCCACTCAGCCGCACCAACTCGCGCCCTAAGGTGGGACTGTACTCGCGCGGCGTCAGGTGCCAGCGCTTATCCAGGGGGAAAAAACCCACTTTGGCAGGTTTCACAGTAATAATAGGTCCGTTCGACTTCCACTTCCCCGCTCCGCGTGATCACCCGGCGCCGCTTGCGCCCCTTATGTCGCATCCGCCCCCCACAGCGCGGACAGTATTCATCGGGCTGTACTTGCTTACCTTGGTGGCCTACCAAAGCTTGCGTGAGGTCTTCGCTCACCTGGCGGCGCACCTCCAGAGCAAGGTCTTCAATCTCCTCCAGACTCAGTTCTTCCTTCAGGTCTTTGAACTGCTCATCCAGTTTGGCTTCGTAGGCAGCAAGCAGCTTCGCCTTCAGTTCTTCTTTGTTCAGGGGCATCCCGGTCTGCGAGGACTGCGCCAGCGGCGCGATCAGGCAAACCAGGGTGCGTGCAAAACCCGTCAGATAGGGGCGCTGCTCTGCTGCGCCCTGGTTGACCTCACCCCCGCTCGGCGCCCATGCGCCTCGCTTCCCCCTCTCCGTCAACGGAGAGGGGGAAAGGCCGAGCGCAGCGAGGCTGGGGGTGAGGTAAGCAGAGCGCAGAGAAAAACGAAGACTCTTCAAGGTTCTCCTCTGCGTCCTTTGCGCCTCTGCGGTTCAAAGACTCTCGCCCGGAACCTGGATGCCCCCTGACGAAAAAACACAGCGCCGCCATAACATGGGGCGCTGTGCCAGCGCGACCAGCAGATGGCCGCGTGCTTACGTGAAGTCGCGCAGTTGGCGCGAGCGACTGGGGTGGCGCAGCCGGCGCAGCGCCCGACCCTCAATCTGCCGGATGCGCTCGCGCGTCAGCCCGAACTTCTGCCCAACCTCCTCCAGCGTGTAGCTGCGCCCGTTCTGCAGCCCGAAACGCAGCCGAAGAATCCGCGCTTCGCGCGCCGTCAGCGTCCCCAGCACTTCCTCAACGCGCTCGCGCAGCAGGTTCTGGTATGCGCTCTGCGTGGGTGTCGGCGTGCTCTGATCTTCGATGAAGCTGCCCAGCTCGCTGTCTTCCTCTTCCCCGACGGGGCGCTCCAGGCTCATCGGACGCCAGCTTACCTTGAGCATCCATTGCACCTTGCGCGGCTCCAGCCCCATGCGCTCGGCGATCTCCTCCGGCGTAGGCTTGCGCCCGTGCTCCTGCTCAAGCTGGCGCGCCGTCTTGTACAGGCGGCGGATGCGGTCGGACATATGCACCGGCACGCGAATCGTGCGCCCCTGGTCGGCGATGGCGCGGGTGATCGTCTGGCGAATCCACCATGTCGCATAGGTCGAGAACCGGTAACCGCGCGTGTAGTCGAACTTCTCGACGGCCTTCATCAGCCCCAGGTTGCCCTCCTGGATCAGATCCAGGAAATGCACCCCGCGCCCCATGTACTTCTTGGCAATGCTGACGACCAGCCGCGTGTTGGCCTTGATCAGGTGATCGCGCGCCGCTTTCCCGTCCTCGATAATCGCCTCCAATACCTGACGGGCTTCGTCAGCCAGATTGCCGTTCTGCCGGGCCAGCTCGGCGCGGGCGGCGTTGCCCGCCTCCAGCCGTCGGGCCAGCCCGACTTCCTCCTCTGTGTTCAGCAGCGGGACGCGCGCCATCTCCTTGAGGTACAGCCCGACAGTATCATCCGACGACACGCCGCTCAGGTCATAGGCGTCGTCGTCGTCCTCGTCGTCCAGCATCTCATCGGCAGCGTCGAGATCGAAGGCATCAGACTTATCGCCGAACACCTCGACGCCGGATGCATGGAGCCACATGAAGATCTCTTCGAGTTGTTCCAGCGCCTCATCGGCATCGGGCATGGCGTCAATAATGTCGTCGGTCGTCAGAAACCCTTGAGTGTCCGCCTTTTCCAGCAGCGCCACCATGATTTCCTGGCCGGGCGCGCTGTGTTCGGTCTGCTCCGGATCGCTATGCTCAGCCAACTTCGCCCCCTCAAGTCACTCGCCTGCCAGCACCTGCGCGTCGTAGAAAAACGCTTAGCGCCCTCAGAATGTCTGTCAAGCCATGGTTCATGGTTCTTCAAAATTCAGGGATTCAAGATGGGAGCGCAGAACCTCAAAGCGCGGGTCGAACCGGTCCGGCTCGCAGCCGCACGGCCCCTCATTGAAGTCCTGGCCACACTGCGGGCACAGCCCGGCACAGTCGGGACGACACAGCACCACCATGGGCATCGCCAGGATCGCTTCCTCGCGCAGCAAGGGGGCCGTGTCAAGAATGCCGGTTTCGGCCACAGAATAGACACAGTCGGGAGACGCGGGAAAGGCGAAAAGCTCTTCCAGCCCCAGCCCAACGGGGACAAACGTGGGCCGCAGGCAGCGCGCGCACTCAGCCAGCACGTGCGTATTCAACGTGCCCTGCACCAGAATGCCCCGCGAGTTGCGGCTGAGCCGCAGCGTGCCGCGCAGGAAGTCGAGCGTCAGGTCGTCATCAAGCTGCACGCGCGGCAGATCGAGGGCGATTTCGCGGACGTACCCCACCCCTTCGGCCAGCATGAAGCCCACGTTGATCTTGAGGACGCGCCGGTTGAGGAAATGCTGACTGCGCGAAGTGGACACCCTACCGAGCCTCTCAGACGTTCGGGCAAAAAAGGAGCAGCCGCCGACTCGAGGCGGGCAATGAGTCACGGCTGCTGTTGGCCCCCCCACTGTCACTGACGAAATTATAACGTTTTCTCAACCTAATGTCAAGCAGAGCACTCTTATATTATCAGATATTGAACTTCTCTCTCCGGCAGGCCAGGGCGATTGCGTCAAAGTCCGCCGCGTGCCAGCCTGCTCGTAGGGGTGCTGCTCTGCTGCGCCCTGGTTGACCTCACCCCCGCTCGGCGCTGGCGCGCCTCGCCGCCCCTTCGTCGACGGAGAGGGCAAGCCAGCGCAGCGAGGCTGGGGTGAGGAGGGGGCAGATAAGTTTGGGCTCTCCCCCCCTTGTCGCGGGGGCGCCAAACCCGTCAGTAGGGGGCTGTCTGCTGCGCCCCCTTGACCTCACCCCCGCTCGGCGCTGGCGCGCCTCGCCGCCCCCTCTCCGTCAACGGAGAGGGGGCAAGCCGAGCGTAGCGAGGCTGGGGGTGAGGTAAAGCGAGGGGCGCTCATAACGCCAGACTTCCGAAGTTTGCGCAAACTTCGGAAGTCTCTTCATCTCCCGCGCCTGTCGCAGGGGGTGCGCGCAAAGCCTGTCAGGTAGGGGTGCTGCTCTGCTGCGCCCCCGTTGACCTCACCCCCGCTCGGCGCTGGCGCGCCTCGCCGCCCCCTCTCCGTCAACGGAGAGGGGGCAAGCCGAGCGCAGCGAGGCTGGGGGTGAGGTCAATATCCCCGCGTCCAGCGAGTCGCTGTCAAGTTTTGCACGCACCCCTCCCAAACTCACCCCGGTTTACGCCCGGCGGCGGATTGGGTATAATCCGCCCCGCCAGCCGAAGCGGGCTGGCCGGGACGGGCTGCGGCGCGGTTGCGCTGCCCCTGTACAACCGCGAGAACACCCTATGCGTATCCTCATCACCGGCGCTGGCGGACGGCTCGGCAGCGAGTTGGCCCGCGCGCTGACATCGCAGCAGCACGCCGTGACTGGCGTTGACATGGACACGGTGGACATCACCGACCGCGAAGGGGTCGGCGCTGCATTCGCCGCTGCGTCGCCCGAACTCGTCGTACACTGCGCCGCGCTGACAGCGGTGGATTTCTGCGCCGACCACCCCGACGAGGCGCTGCGCGTCAACGGCTATGGCACGCAGATCATCGCCCAGGCGTGCCTTCGGCACGGCGCGGCTCTCGCCTATCTCAGCACCAACGAGGTCTTCGACGGCCAGGAGTGCCGTCCACGCCTTGAGTACGATCCGCCCCGCCCTGCCAACCCCTACGGCTACAGCAAATGGGTTGGCGAGCAGGCCGTCCGCGATCTGGTCAGCCGGCACTTCATCATCCGCACGTCGTGGTTGTTTGCGCACGGGGGACGCAACTTCATCCACACCGTGCTGCAACGCGCGCGCGAAGGCCAGCCCCTGCGCGTGGTCGTCAACGAGGTGAGTTCGCCCACCTACGCCAACGATCTCGCCGCCGCCATCGCGCGACTGGTGGTCACTGGCAGCTATGGCATCTACCACCTGGCCAATGAAGGCTACGCTTCGCGCTGGCAGTTCGCCCGCGAGGCGCTCGACCAGGCGGGATTCGGCGCAGTGCCCATCGAGCCGATCGCCCTGGCCGAGTTCGCACGGGCGTCGCGTCCGCCCCAGTACGCCCTTCTGCGCAACACCGCCGCCGCCCGCCTGGGAATCACGCTGCGGCCCTGGCAAGCCGCGCTGAGCGCCTTTCTGGAGGCAGAGGGCCTGCGCGCGCGCTGAGAAACTGCCATGCCAGAACTTACCCCTCAACCGCTGGTCTCGGTCGTCATCCCCAACTGGAATGGCGCGCACTTCCTGCCGGGCTGTCTGGATTCGTTGCGCCGCCAGGACTACGTCCCGCTGGAAATCCTGGTCGCCGACAACGCATCCTCGGACGGCTCGCGCGACCTGCTGGCAGCGCAATACCCCGATGTGAAGCTGGTGGCGCTGCCGGAGAATCGCGGCTTCACCGGCGCGTGCAACGCCGGCATGACCGCCGCGCAGGGCGCGATCGTCGTTCTGCTCAACAACGATACCGAGGCAGATCCCGGCTGGGTCTCGGCCATCGTGGACACCTTCGCCCGCCACCCGGAAGCGGGCCTGGTGGCGTCCAAGATGCTGCTCTTCGACCGGCGCGATCACTTCCACACCGCCGGCGACCTGTTTCGCGTGGACGGGCGGCTGTTCAATCGCGGCGTGTGGGAGCGCGACGAAGGCCAGTACGACCGCGAAGAATACGTCTTCAGCGCGTGCGGTGGCTCCGCTGCCTACCGGCGGGCTATGCTCGACGAGATCGGCCTGCTCGACGACGATTTCTTCTTCTCCTGCGAAGACATGGACCTGGCCTGGCGCGCCCAGCTCACCGGCTACCGCTGTGTCTACCAGCCGGCGGCGGTCGTCTACCACCGCCTGGCCGCGACCGGCGGCGGAGTCACCGCCAGCTATCACGACGGGCGCAACATGATCTGGCTGCTGGTCAAGGACTATCCGGGCGCGCTGTGGCGCAAGCACGGGCTGAAAGTCCTGCGCGCCCAGCTTGGCCTGGCCGGGGAGGCGCTCCGCGCCTGGCGAGGCGCAGCAGCCCGCGCGCGGCTGCGCGGCATGGCTGCCGGACTCATCGGCGTCCCGCGTATGGCGCGCAAGCGCCGGGGCATTCAGCGCGCTCGCCGTGTATCATTAGCGTACCTGGAATCCATCCTGACGCCGATGCCTGGCGAGGATTCGGCGTCGCAGCGAAAGTGAAGCCAACGGTGACTTCGCCCGGCGACCCTCAGCGCGCAGAAGCGCCCTATCTGTCCATCGTCATCCCCGCCTACAATGAACAGGTCCGACTGCCCGCCAGCCTGGGGACCATTGTTGACTTCGTGGGCAGCAAGCCCTACAGCGCCGAGATCGTGGTGGTGGACAACAACAGCAAGGACGGCACCAGCGCCATCATCCAGGACTTCGCCGCCCGCTTCATGTGCGTGCGCGGTCTGTTTGAGGGAACACAGGGCAAAGGAGCCGCCGTGCGGGCGGGGATGCTGGCGGCGCGAGGCGAATATCGCTTCATCTGCGACGCCGATCTCTCCATGCCCATCACCGAGCTTGACAGGTTCCTGCCGCCCCAGTTGGCGGACTACGACATCGCCATCGCCTCGCGCGAAGCCCCCGGCGCAGTCCGCTACCACGAACCCTGGCACCGCCACGTGATGGGGCGCGTCTTCAACACCATCGTCCGCGTCCTCGCCGTGCCCGGCCTGCAAGACACGCAGTGCGGGTTCAAGATGTTCCGCGCCGAGGTGGCCGAGGCGCTCTTCCCCCTGCAAACCATGAACGGCTGGAGCTTCGACGTGGAAATCCTCTACGCCGCCCGCCGCCGGGGATACCGCATCGTCGAGGTGCCGATCCACTGGTACTACGGGGAGAATACGCGCATCAGCCCGCTGCGCGACTCGCTGGATATGGCCGTGGAAGTGCTCAAGATTCGCCGCAACGGTCTGCGCGGCCTCTACGACCCGCCCCGCTCATGACCGCGACAGCAGACCTGCGCCACGAGTACGCCCTGGCGAGCCGGGGCTTCGCCCGCATCGCCGGACTCGACGAGGCCGGGCGCGGCGCGTGGGCCGGCCCCGTCGTCGCTGGCGCGGTGATCCTGCCGCTGGATCGCTTCGACCTGGCCCACGCCCTGCGCGGCGTCAACGATTCCAAGCAGCTCACTCCCGCCGAGCGCGAGGCGCTGCTGCCGGCCATTCTTGAGACAGCGGTCGCCGTTGGCGTAGGGCACGCGGCCCAGGGCGAGATTGACGCGCTGGGCATCGTACCGGCCACGCGGCGGGCCATGCAGCGCGCCCTCGATGCGCTGCCCGTCGCGCCGGACGCCCTGCTTGTGGATGGGCGAGCGCTGCTGGTGCTCGCCCTGCCCTGCCTGGCGTTGGTGCGGGGAGACCAGCAGTCGCTCTCCATTGCCGCGGCCAGCATCGTCGCTAAGGTGACGCGCGACCGCTTCATGGACAGCCTGGATGACCTCTTCCCCCAATACGGCTTCCGCGAGCACAAGGGCTATGGCACGCCGCAGCACCAGGGGGCGCTGCGTCATTTCGGGCCGTGCGCCGCGCACCGCCTGACCTTCGCGCCGCTGCGCGCCCTGCTGCCGGACGCCGAGGAGCAGCCCGCGCCATGAAGCTCGCCCTGGTTCACGACTGGCTCAACCAGATCGGCGGCGCAGAAGACGTGCTCGACCATCTCGTGCGCTTCTATCCCGGCGCGCCCGTCTACACGAGCATATACGCGCCGGAGTTGATGCCCGCCCATTACCAGAACTGGGACATTCGCTCGACGTGGATGGATCGGCTGCCGGGCATTCACCGGGCGCACCAGCGCTACCTGCCGCTCTACCCGCTGGCCTGGGCGCGCACCGATCTCTCCGAGTATGATGTCGTGCTCAGCAACAAGAGCGGCTTCTGTCACGGCGTGCGCGCCGGCCCGCAGACGCTGCACGTCTGCTACTGCCTGGCCCCGACGCGCTACATCTGGAACCTGGACGCTTATCTCGCCCGCGAGGATTTCGGCGCGCCGGTGCGCCTGGCGGCGCGCCTGGTCGCCCGGCTGTACCGCCGCTGGGACTACGCCGCCGCCCAGCGCGTGACCCACCTGATCGCCATCAGCACGGAGATTCAGGAGCGCATCCGCCGCTATTATCACCGCGAGTCCGTGCTCATCTACCCGCCCGTCGAGGCCGCCGGGCGCTTTGCGCCTGCCCAGCAGGTGGACGACTATTACCTCGTCCTGTCGCGCCTCGTCCCCTACAAGCGCATTGACCTGGCCGTGCAAGCGTGCACGCGGCTGGGCCTGCCCCTGCTGGTTGCCGGCAAGGGCCGCGACCGCGCGCGGCTGGAGAGCCTGGCCGGGCCAACCGTGCAGTTCCTCGGCTTCGTGCCAGACGACGACCTGCCAGACCTGTTCGCCCGCTGCAAGGCGTTCATCTTCCCCGGCCTGGAGGATTTCGGCATCGTGCCCGTCCAGGCGCAGGCGGCGGGTCGCCCGGTGATCGCCTTCAAGGGCGGCGGCGCGCTGGATACGGTCATTCCGGGGCGCACCGGCGAGTTCTTCGCCGAGCCAACCGTCGAGTCGCTGATGGCCGCCCTGCGCAACTTCGACGCGAGCCGCTACGACCCGGCGACCATCCGCGCCCATGCCCTGCGCTTCGACTCGGCGGTCTTCGAGCGGGCGATCACGACCTTCGTCGAGCGCGCCTGGGACGATTTCAGGGCACAGGGCAGGCTTCCAGCGCCGGGCGCACGGTTATGAGGCCGCCGCCCGACCGTCGGGCAGCCGTTCTTTCCAACGGTCGGCGCGCTGCGCTATAATCTGCCCTGTTCCCGCCCGCTCAACCACAAAGGCTACATCTCCTGATGAGTATTGTCCAAGCTGTTGCCGAGCGCATCATTGACAACGTAGCTCAGGTGATCATCGGCAAGCGCAATGAAATCCGGCTGACCGTGATCGGCCTGCTGTGCCAGGGCCACCTGCTCATCGAAGACGTGCCCGGCGTCGGCAAGACAATGCTGGCCCGCGCCCTGGCCCGCTCCATTGGCGCGTCGTTCAGCCGCATTCAGTTCACGCCCGACATGCTGCCCAGCGACGTGACCGGCGTCTCCGTCTTCAACCAGCGCACGCACGAATTCGAGTTCCGGCCCGGCCCGATCATGTCGCAGATCGTCCTCACCGACGAGATCAACCGCGCCACGCCCAAGACACAGGCCGCCCTGCTGGAGGCGATGGAGGAGCGCC
Organism: Anaerolineae bacterium; assembly: GCA_027494015.1. Next base: position 115,710 of record JAOSJP010000002.1, on the reverse strand, counting down.
AGATCACCGTAGACGGGCACACCTACGCCCTGGACGAGCCGTTTCTGGTCATCGCCACACAGAACCCGATCGAGTACGAAGGGACGTTCCCCCTGCCCGAAGCCCAGCTTGACCGCTTCCTGCTGCGCATCCGCCTTGGCTACCCGACGCCGCAGGAGGAGATCGCCATGCTGGACTCGCAGCAGTACCAGCACCCGCTGATCGGACTGACGCAGGTCGTCTCCGTCGAAGACCTTGTCGCCGCCCAACGCGCCGTGCGCGACGTGTACCTGAACCCGGACATCAAGAACTACATCGTTAACCTGGTGACCATGACTCGCCAGCACCCGGACGTGTATCTGGGGGCCAGTCCGCGCGGCGCGCTGGCGCTTTACCGCGCGTCACAGGCGCGAGCGGCGGTCATCGGGCGCGACTACGTGATTCCCGACGATGTAAAGGCCCTGGCCGACGCCACGCTCGCCCATCGCATCATCATCGGCCCCAACGCGCGCATCAAGGACATCGCGCCCAGCAGCATCGTGCACAGCATCCTGGCAACGGTGCCCGTGCCGGGCGCGACCGTCGGCTCACGCCACTAGCCCTCGCCGGAGGGCGACTCATGCAGAACCGCCGCAATGCGTTTTACATCCTGCTCATCTTCAGCCTGGTCTCCGGGGCGCTGAGCGGGCGTGCGTTCTTCTTCAGCCTGTCCTATGCTCTGGGCGCGGTGCTGACCGGCTCGTTCCTGTGGTCATGGGCTGCCGTCAACTGGCTGAGCATCGCCCGCCACACCCACGCCCGCCGCGCGCAGGTCGGGCACTCGCTCGACGAGACATTCCGCGTGCGCAATACGGCGCTGCTGCCCAAGCTCTGGCTGGAGATTCGCGACCACTCCACCCTGCCCGGCCACAACGCCAGCCATGTCGTGCCTACGCTGTTACCACGCGGGCGCTTCGGCTGGGAGGCACGCACCATCTGCACGCGGCGCGGGGAGTTCATCCTGGGGCCGCTGACAGTGCTCAGCGGCGACCCGTTCGGACTGTTCCAGTTCCCGCGCAAGTTCCCGGCGCAGTCCTCGATCATCGTCTACCCGCCGACCGTGCCCATTCACAGCTTCGCCGCGCCGGTCGGCCCGCTCTCCGGCGGGGAGGCCGTGCGCCGCCGCGCCCACTTCATCACGACGAACGCGGCGGGCGTGCGCGACTACCAGCCCGGCGACAGCTACAACCGCATTCACTGGCGCAGCACGGCCCGCCGCGAGCGGACGATGGTCAAGGAGTTCGAGCTAGACCCGCTGGCCGATGTGTGGATCTTTCTCGATCTGTCGCGCGCCTCGCTGGTGGAGCGCCCGAACGGGGCAAGCCTTTACGCACCGCTCACCCGCCTGCCGCCTTCGACGGAGGAGTACGGCGTGACGATTGCTGCATCGCTGGCCCAGTACTTCGTCGGCAAGGGGCGCGCGCTCGGCTTCGTCACCTACGGCCTCTACCGTGACATCGTGCAGCCCGATCGCGGCCCGCGCCAGCTCACGCGCATCCTGGAAATCCTGGCGACGGCGCGCAGCGCGACGGAACTCTCGCTGGCGCAGATGCTCTCGCTGGAGACCGTGCACCTGAGTCGCGGCACGACCGCCGTGCTGGTCACCGCCGCCCAGGACGAGCGGTGGATCGCCGCCGCGCACACGTTGGCCCGGCGCGGCACGCGCATCATCGCCGTGATGCTGGACGCGCACAGCTTCGGCGCGCCCGTATCGCGCATCCACGAGCTGCAGCGCATGGCCGAAGCCGCTGGCCTGATTGTCTACACCGTCCGCCAGGATGACGATCTCACCGGGGCGCTCAGCTATCGCGGCGGGCTACGCGCGCCAGCGGTCTGAGCGGCTTTGCAGCAAGGGATGAGCCTGTGAGCGAACGCGGTCCCGACGCGCGGCGACAGCGCCGCTTCCTGTACCTGGCAGTGTTCATGGGCGGCGTGACGACCCTGGCCGTCGAGATTTCGGCGGCGCGCCTGCTGGGGAGCATCTTCGGCACCAGCAACGTCGTCTGGGCCAACATCATCGGCCTCATCCTGGTCTACCTCACCGCCGGCTACTTCATCGGCGGGCGCGTCGCCGACCGCTGGCCGACCTTCACCATGTTCTACACCCTGCTCACCTGGGCGGCCTTCTTCTCCGGGCTGATCCCGCTGGCGGCGCACCCCGTGCTGCGCCTGGCCGCCGGAGCGGTGCAGGACTTCGACGCCGCCGTGACGGTCGGCTCGTTCATCAGCGTACTGGTGCTCTTCGCCGTGCCGGTGACGCTGCTGGGCTTCACCTCGCCTTTCGCCCTGCGCCTGGCCCTATCCACCGTCAGCGACGCAGGTCGCACCGCCGGGCAGATGTACGCCATCTCCACGCTGGGCAGCATCATCGGCAATTTCACTCCCGTGCTGCTGCTCATCCCGCAGATCGGCACCGCGCGCACCTTTCTGGTGTTCGCCGGGCTGCTGATGACCGTTGGACTGATCGGGCTGGCCATGCAGGACCGCCGCGCCGCCCTCAAGCTGCTGTGGATGCCCGCCCTGCTGCTCGTCCTGGCCGTGATCGCCCTGCGCGGGCCGCTGCGCCCGCCGCCCTCTGGCATGACTCTGCTCTACGAAGACGAATCCGCCTACAACCTGGTTCAGGTCGTGGAGGACGAGGACGGCACCCGCTACCTGCTGCTCAACGAGGGCCAGGGCATCCACTCGCAGTGGCACCCCAGCCAGGTCTACTTCCGCCGCACGTGGGGCTTCTTCCTGGCCGGCCCCTATTTCAACGCCCCGCCCTTCACGCCGGACCGCGTCGAGCGCGTGGCGATCATCGGCCTGGCCGCCGGGACCATCGCCCGCCAGCACGAGACCGTCTATCCGGGCCTGCCTATGGACGGCATTGAGATCGATCCGGGCATTGTCGAGGCGGGGCGGCGCACGATGGGCATGACCATGCCCAACCTCAACGTCATCGTCGCGGACGGGCGCTTCGGCCTGGCCCGCCTCGGTGACGGCTACACCATGATCGGCGTGGACGCCTACCGCGTCCCTTACGTGCCCTGGCACCTGACCACCGTCGAGTTCTTCCAGGAAGTGCGCGATCACCTGGCAGAGGACGGCGTGCTGATCATCAACGTTGGGCGCACGCAGTCCGACCGCCGCCTGGTCGAGGCGATGACGCGCACGCTGCTGGACGTGTTCCCCACCGTGCACGCACTGGACGTGCCGGATGCCTACAACACCATCCTGGTCGCCACGCGCCAGCCCACACACGCCGAGAATCTGATCGCCAACATTGCCGCGCTGCCGCCAGACGCGCACCCCGTCCTGCGCGAAGTGCTGGGCGACGCCTGGAACGCGCTGGTGCCCACCGTCGTCTCAGACATGCGCTTCACCGACGATCGCGCGCCCGTCGAGATGCTGGTGGACTCGATGGTCGTCGAGTTCCTGCTCGGCGGCGGCATTGACGAGCTGGCGAATTGACCGTGCCGGAGGGTAGCGTGCCCGCAGACATCGCGCCGCCGACCATCATCAGCCCCCTGCCCTGGAACGCGCTGGCACTGCGCCTGCTGCTGACGCTGGCCCTGCCGCCGCTGCTCGTCCTGACCAGCGTCCGCCTGGTCATGACCGGGTGGTTCGTGCAGATCGAGTATCACCGCCCCGGCTTCCCCGCCGACCGCTACGGCTTCAGCCGCGACGAGACGCCTGCACTACGCCCCTTTCGCCGTGCGCTACCTGCACAACGACGCCGGCATCAGCTACCTGGGCGATCTCACCTTCTCCGACGGCAGCCCCCTTTTCAACGAGCGGGAGCTACAGCACATGGCCGATGTCAAAATCGTGGCGCGCGCCGCCTTCCAGGTGCAGCGGGCGCTGCTCGTCGCGGCGGGCGCGAGCACCCTGCTGCTGGCGCGGCGCAGGGCCACGCGGCGGGCACTGTGGCGCGCGCTGGGCGACGGGGGCCTGATCACCATCGCGCTGATTATCGTCCTGGGAGTGCTGGTCGTCGCCAGTTGGGATCTCTTCTTCGACAGCTTCCACGCGCTGTTCTTCGAGGGGGACACCTGGGTCTTCCGCACCAGCGACACGCTGATCCGGCTCTTCCCGGAGCAGTTCTGGTTCGACGCCGCGCTGACCGTCGCCTTCCTCACCGTCAGCGCCAGCCTGCTGGCCATGCTCGTCGCCTGGCGCATGGAGCGCCGGACGAGCGCGGCGCCATGACGAAACGGGACGAGACCTGGCGGTCCCATCCCGCTGAAGCCGCTTTGCCTGCGCTGTCTTCCCGCACGAATTCTCTTTTTTTTTTTTTTTTTTTTTTCCCCCCCCCCCCCCCCCCCCCCCCCCCCCCCCCCGGGGGGGGGGGGGGGGGGAGGGGGGGAAAGGGGGGGGGGGAATTTCGGGCAATCAAGGTGCAGGGATGTATGCGATACTCCCCATCAGGCTTCCGAGGTTTTGGAAACTTCGGAAGTCTCTTTCTGCGAAACGCTCCTCCCCCTGGCCCCGGCAGAGCCAGAGAGGGGGAAGGCGCCCCAAGTGGTGATCAAAGTCCCCCTCTCTAGCTCGGCTGGAGAGGGGGATTTAGGGGGAGAGGCATGTGCGGGGCGTATGCGATACGCCCCTACGGATCCCCTTATCAAGCCCCGTACTTCTGCAACCGCTTGGCGTGCGCCAGGGCCAGGGGCATCAGGTCTGCCGCCGGGAACTGGCCCAGCGCGCCGATCAGGCACTCGCGCTCGCCGAAGGCCTGCGCCCGGTCGGTCATGTGCGTGGCCGGCGCCCACAGCAGCGTTGGCACCGGGTGCCATGAGTGGGCGCGGTATGTCGCTGGCGTGGAGTGATCGCCGGTGATGATCAGCACGTCCGGGTTCAGATCGAGCAGAGTCGGCAGGGCTGCGTCCACGCCCTCGATGACCTTCACTTTGGCGTCGAAGTCGCCGTCCTCGCCCCGGCTGTCCGTGTATTTGATGTGGCAGAAGATGAAGTCGTATTCGTCCCACACGCGGGCTACGTGATCGAACTCATCCTGCGTCGAGTCGTGCGAGGAGGTCTGGATCACGTCCATGCCCACCAGGCTGGCCACGCCCTTGTACATCGGGTAGACGGCCACGCACGCCGCCTTCAGTTTGTACACATCGCTATACTGGGGCAATCCAGGCTCGCTGGCGAAGCCGCGCAGCGTGCACATGTTGGCCGGCTCGTGTCCCTTCAGCCGTTTGGCGGCTTCGGCCAGCCATTGGTTGACCAGCGCAGCGGTCTTCTCCGCCGCTGGAGCCAGCGCCCGCGCGGGCAGCGGCGCGACGCCGGTCTGCTGCGGGTCGGTGTCGGCGATAGCCCCGTTCAAGCCCTCGCCGCGCATGACTATCGCGAACCGGTAGTCCTGCCCCACCCGCACGTCGAACTCAACGCCGGGCACCTCAATCTGGCGCAGGATTTCCACGCGCTTAGCGCTCTCTTCGGTGGGGATACGCCCGGCGCGCCGGTCGGTGATCAGGCCGTTCTCGTCCACCGTGCAGAAGTTGCCGCGAATGGCCACGTCGCCCGGCTTCACTTCCAGGCCGATCCCCGTCGCCTCCAGCACGCCGCGCCCGATCTCGTAGACCAGCGGGTCATAGCCGAACAGCGCCAGGTGCGCCGGGCCGCTGCCGGGCGCGATGCCCCGTGCCACCGGAATCGTCAGGCCCAGGCTGCCCTCGCGGGCCAGCCGGTCCATGTTCGGCGTATGCGCGGCTTCCAGCTCTGTGGGGCCGCCTTGCCCGCGCGGAAGCCCGCCCAGACCGTCCATGACCAGCAGCAGTATCTTGCCACCTTTGTCCAGTGTCAGGCGGCGTGTCAGATCGAAGTTCGCCATTGTCCACCACTCCCTCTCGCAGAAGCCTCGTGCGACCATCAGGCGCTAGTTGTAACACGCCCGCGCCGCCTGGCAAAGTGATCGTTGACGGCAAAACCCGTGCGCAATGATATTGTAGAAAGGGAGTATTCGGGCTAGAATCCGCCCCCGGATCGTGAGGTCTGACGCAGCTTCGGCTGCCGGGCGACGCCAGCTTAGGTGGGGTGAAGCACTGCCATGCGACGAACGCAGCAGGCCATCGTCAAGTGGCTGACCCCTGGCTTGCGCGTAAAGCGCTGGTTGGTGGTGCTGCTGTTTGGCATCACCGTGCTGGCGGTGGGGTTGGCGCAGGTGATCGTCACTCTGTATCGCGCCGGTGACCTGCCGGGCCTGCTGTACCTAGCCACGCTGCGTTTTCTGCCCCCCTGGGCGCGCGTGCTGGTCTCTGCGGTAGTGGGTCTGGGCGCAGCAGGCATCGCAGTTTTCCAACTGAATCGCTCCATCCTCGCGCCGTTCACCTATCGTCGCCGCGAGTCACTCATTGATGTCATGGTCGCTCATCAGCGGCGCGGACGCGGGTTGAAGGTGGTCGCCATCGGCGGGGGAACCGGTCTGCCGAGCGTGTTGCGCGGCATGAAAGCCTACACCGGCAATCTCACCGCCATTGTGACGGTGGCCGACGACGGCGGCAGCTCTGGCCGGTTGCGGCGCGAGCTGGGGGTGCTGCCCCCCGGTGACCTGCGCAGCAATATCGCTGCCCTGGCCGACGACGAAGACCTGATGACGCACCTGTTCCAGTACCGCTTTGCCAACGGCGGGCTGGAAGGGCACAGCCTGGGCAACCTGCTGCTGACTGCCCTGGCGGACATCGCCGGAGGCATGGACAAAGCGGTTGCTCTGACCGAGCGGGTGCTGGCCGTCGAAGGGCGCGTGCTGCCCGCAACGCTCCAGGACAACGTGACCCTGTGGGCAGAGGTGCGCGTCCCTGGCGAGGACACACCCCGGCGTGTGGCAGGCGAATCACAGATCTCGCGCGCAGGCGGGCATATCGAGCACGTCTTCCTGGCACCGGATCAGGTGCGCGCCTTTCCCGAAGCCGTGCGGGCCATCCTGGCCGCTGACCTGATCGTGATCGGCCCTGGTAGTCTGTACACCAGCATCCTGCCAACGCTGCTGGTCGGCGGCATCACCGAAGCAGTCCGGGCCAGCAGCGCGCTGTGTGTCTACGTGTGCAACGTCGCCACGCAGCCCGGCGAGACAGATGGGTACACGGTGACCAACCATGTCGAGGCGCTGGAAAAACACGTTGGGCGTGGGGTGTTCGACGTAGTGCTTAGCAATAACTCGTACCCCAGCAAGAACGCGGGCGAGCACACGCACTACGTGCTTCCCCCGCTCCCAACAGATGCGCTGTATGCGCGCTACCAGTGGCACGTCGCTGACCTGACCGACCGCGACCGCCCCTGGCGGCACGATCCAACAAAGCTGGCTAAGGCGCTGCTGGCTGTCTACGACAACACAACCCAGATAGCGCCTTCCAGGAACGGCCCAGTCGCCCCTGAGCGCCGGGCCGCACACAAGAACCACCAATCCGACAGCCCGTGAGAGCGGGCAGCTAAGGCTCGTATCAGTTCGTGTCATGTCATAATCACAAGGAGACACCCATGACTGTTCGCGTAGGTATCAACGGCTTCGGTCGCATTGGCCGCCAGGTGCTCAAGGCTATCAACGAGCGTTACCCGAACGACCTCGAGGTCGCGGCGTTCAATGATTTGGGCGACCTGCCCACCATGGCTCACCTGCTCAAGTACGACTCCAACTATGGCCGCTTCCCCGGCACGGTGGAAGTGGTGGACGGGGGCCTGCTGGTTGACGGCAAGCTCGTCAAGGCCCTGAGCGAGAAAGACCCCGGCAAGCTGCCCTGGGGCGACCTCGGTGTGGACATCGTCATCGAGGGCACGGGCGTCTTCCGCAGCCTGGAAAAGTGCCAGCCACACATTGACGCCGGCGCGAAGAAGGTGATCATCACCGCCCCGTCGAAGGGTGCCGTGCACCTGACGATGGTCCTCGGCGTCAACGACACCATGTACGACCCGGCCAACCACCACATCGTCTCCAACGCCTCGTGCACCACCAACTGCCTGGCGCCGGCGGCGAAGGTCGTCCACGACAGGTTCGTCATCAAGCGCGCGTTGATGACGACCATTCACGCCTACACCAACGACCAGCGGATTCTCGACCTGCCTCACTCGGACCTGCGCCGCGCCCGCGCCGCAGCCATGAGCATGATCCCGACCACGACCGGCGCGGCCAAAGCCGTTGCTCTGGTGATCCCCGACCTGAAGGGCAAGTTCGACGGCCTGGCCGTCCGCGTCCCCACCTCGACGGTGTCGCTGGTGGACTTCGTGGCCGATGTCGAGAAAGAGACCAGCACGGAAGAGCTGCACGCCGCCTTCAAGGAAGCGGCAGCGGGTTCGCTGAAGGGCATCCTCGGCTTCGAGGAAGAGCCGCTCGTCTCGATTGACTTCAAGGGTGACGACCGCTCCAGCATTGTGGACGCCGGCGCGACCAGCGTCTTCCAGGGCACGATGGTCAAGGTCATGGCCTGGTACGACAACGAGTGGGGCTACTCGGTGCGCACTGCTGACCTGGCTAAGCTAATGGCCGATAAGCTCTAGGTCGGGCGCGTCTTGCCCAACCTCATGTGACCACGTAGGGGGCACGGGCCGCAGCGCCCTGCCCCCACAACTTTGTCTGGAGGATTGCACACCCATGAACAAGAAGACCATCCGCGATATTGATCTGGCCGGCAAGCGCGTGCTCATCCGCGTGGACTTCAACGTGCCGATCAAGGACGGCGTCGTGACGGATGACACCCGCGTGCGCGCAGCCATCCCCACGCTCAAGTACATCCTGGAGCAGAAGCCGCGTTACATCGCGCTCATGTCGCACCTGGGCCGCCCCAAAGACGCCCCAGAACCGGCCTACTCGCTCAAGCCAGTCGTCCCCGTGCTGGCCGGGCTGCTGGGCGTTGATGTGGCTTTCGCCGAGGATTGCATTGGCGAGCCAGCCAGGAAGGCCGCTGCCGCCCTGCCCGAAGGTGGCGTGCTGTTGCTGGAAAACACGCGCTTCCACAAAGAAGAGAAGAAGAACGACCTGGCCTTCGCCCAGCAGCTCGCCGAGCTAGGCGATGTCTACGTCAACGATGCCTTCGGCTCGGCGCACCGCGCCCATGCCTCCACCGAGGGCGTGGCGCGCTACCTGCCCGCCGTCAGCGGCTTCTTGATGGAGAAAGAGCTGGAATACCTGGTCAACGCCATCGAACAGGCGCAGCGACCCTTCGTCGCCATCCTGGGCGGGGCCAAAGTGTCGGACAAGATCGGCGTGATCGAGTCGCTGCTGACCAAGTGCGATACGCTGCTCATCGGCGGCGGCATGGCCAACACGTTCTTCAAGGCCCAGGGCTGGGCCGTCGGCGATTCGCTCGTGGAAGATGAGGCGCTCGACACAGCGAAGGCGCTGCTGGCGCAGGGCGGCGCGAAGCTGGTGCTCCCTGAAGAGGTGGTGATCGCCGACGCCTTCGACAACGACGCGGCTACCAGGGTGATCAAGGCGTCCGCTGGCGTGCCCGAAGGCTGGCGCATCCTGGACATCAGCCCCAGCGCCGTCGAGCAGTTTCGCGCCGTGCTCAAGGACGCCAGGACGGTCGTCTGGAACGGGCCGATGGGCGTCTTCGAGATGAGCAACTTCGCCAGAGGCACTTACGCCATCGCCGAAGTGCTGGCCGAATCCAGCGCCACGACGATCATCGGCGGCGGCGACTCGGCGGCGGCGGTGGCCAAGGCGGGGCTGGCCGAGCGCATGTCGCACATCTCAACCGGCGGCGGGGCCAGTCTCGAGCTGCTCGAAGGCAAGGTGCTGCCCGGCGTTGTGGCGCTCAACGACCGCTGACCTGCCTGTGTTGCGGGGCAGTCCGGCGGAGGACGCCTCCGCCGGATGTTGCTGTCCGTGCCTCTGAGAATGCTGTGCCCAGGTGCGAGCAAAACCTGTCAGGTAGGGGCGTCGCTCTGCTGCGCCCTTGTAGGGGAGGGTTTTGAAACCCTCCCCTACAAACCTCGCCCCTCATATATTAGAGCACAGCGAAGCTGGGGGTGAGGTCAATGCTCTGCGTCCAGCGAAGTCGCTGTCAACCTTTGCACGCACCCCTCTGCACGCTGAGGGAAGCGCAGTCCTCGCAGGGGCACTATAATGAAAGCACGCGCGGACAGTGCCCTCCCTGGCCCTGGTGCGCGAATCCGCACCTGACTCACGTTGCCACATCTGTTTTCGGTCGCTGTACTTCAGGAGAGTTCCCTCATGCGCAAGCCCATCATCGCCGGCAACTGGAAGATGTACAAGACCCCCCAGGAAGCCGTCGCCTTTGTCAACGCCATCAAGGATCGCCTGGTCGCGCTCCCCGCCGCCGAGCGGGTAGTCTGCCCGCCCTACGTGGCCCTGCCCGGCGTGGCGGCGGCGCTGGCCAGCACCGACATCGCCGTCGGCGCGCAGGACGTACACTGGCAGGAAGAGGGTGCCTACACCAGCCAGGTCGCGCCCGCTATGCTCACCGGCCTGGTCAAGTTCGTGATCATCGGCCACTCCGAGACGCGCGAATACCTGGGCGTCACCGACGAGATGGTCAACAAGAAAGCCAGGGCTGCCCTGGCGCACGGACTGCACCCGATCATCGCCGTCGGCGAGAGCCTGGCCATCAACGAGGCGGGCCAGACGCAGCAGTTCGTCGGGCGCCAGATTCGCGCCGCCTTCGACGGCATCCCTGCCGAGGCCCTGGCGACCATCGTCGTCGCCTACGAGCCGATCTGGGCCATCGGCACCGGCAAGAGCGCGTCTGGCGCGCAGGCCAACGCCATCATCGGCTCGATCCGGGCCATCCTCGCCGAGCTTTACGGCCACGCGCACGCCGAAGCCATGCGCATCCAGTATGGTGGCAGCGTCAAGCCGGGCAACATGGCCGAGTTCATGAGCCAGCCGCACATTGACGGCGCGCTGGTCGGCGGCGCGTCCCTTCAGGAAGACTCGTTCGTTGACCTGGTCCGTATCGCCATCGAAGCGAAAGGACTGGCCTGATCTGGCACACACCGCATGACTCTGGGCAACCTGCTCTCACCCTGGCTGCTGCTGGCCGGGGTGCTCATCGCGCTGATCTACGTAGAGAGGTGGATTCACAGCCACCTCTACGGCGTGGGTTGGGTGCTGACCAACAACAGAAAGAGCGCCACCGCTCTGTATTACGTGCTGCTGCTGCCGGGCGTCTTCGTCCACGAGTTCACGCAGTACCTGGTGGCGGGCGTGCTCAACGTGCGCATCAAGCGCGTGATCGCCTGGCCGGAGGCGCAGGATGATGGCACCCTGCGCCTCAATTTCGTCACCGTTCAGAAGGCCCTGGCTTTCCAGAGAGCGATCATCGGCGCGGCCCCGCTGGCTACGGGACTGGCCCTCGTCTGGGTGATCAGCAATTACATCCTCAACCTGGAAGAGGTGCTCGCCGCCCTGGGCAAGGCCGATCTCGCCCTTCTCGGCGCGGCCTTGCGCGAGCTGGGCAGCACGCCGGACTTCTACCTGTGGCTGTATCTGACCTTCGCCATCAGCAACGCCATGCTGCCCACACCCTCTGACCGCGAGGGCTGGCCGCTGGCGCTGGCTGGCTTCGGCGCGATCCTGGTGTTCCTGGTGGTGATCGGCGTGGGCGAAGTGCTGCTGGACACCTTCACCGGCCCGGTCGCGCACGGGGTGGAGCTGCTGACGACCGCCTTCCTGACTGTGCTGGCCGTCGAGATTCCGGCGGTGATCGCCATCGCCTTCTTCGAGGAAATCATGGAGCGCGTGACCGGGCGCAAGTTCACCTACAGCCAGCGCCCGGCGCGCGGACGCGGGCGGCAGCCAGGTTCCGCTGAGCCGCTGCCCCCCGGCGCGGCGCTGCCATCCGTCTACAACCTCGACCTGCCGCTGCCCGACCCGGCAACCGACGCCGGGCCGTCGCCGCGCCGCCGCGAACCCGCGCCTGCCGTCCCAGCCACCCCGCTCCGTGAGCCAGATCGTGCCCGCCCAGAGGCCGCCAGGCCGCCCGCGCAGCGCCCGGCAACCGCAGCCGCCCCGCTGCCTGCCGCAAAAGGGACTCCCCCTCCAGGATCACCCGCCCTCCGGCCCGGCGCACCCGAAGCACATCCCTCCCGCCAGAGCCAGCCCTCCGCCGACCGTTCCGCGCCCTCTGGCAGTCCCGTCCCCGGAGCGCGCCCGGCAGCACCGTCGCCGTTCGGCGAGCGCGCCCGCGCAGCGCCACCGGCTGGTCTGCGCCGCCCGATAGCGGCTCCCCGCGCGCGCCGCGCCCCCTGCCCGGCGCGCAGCTAGCGCCAGGCACCTCACCGCACAGAGGCGCGCCGCCCGAACGCGACCGCGCGGAGCGGCTGGACTTCGCCCGGCCCGCCCCGCGCCGCGATCTCCCTGACGAAGAACTGGAAATCGAAGAGGACGACCTGATCTACGAGGATTTCGACGAGGATGGCTCAGCCTTCGACGACCTGTTCGACGAGTGAGGTCGTCCGCCTCAGCGAGTCGGCGGAGTCCGGCGGCTCAGCACGATAAATCCCCCGCCCAGGACCGCAGCCATCACGATCAGCGCGATCAGCTTGAACAGGCGGCTGGCTGTCACCAGGGCGATGCCCCCAAAGAGCGCGCAGAAGACGTAGTAGCCGAGCACGATCTGGCGCGGGGAGATGCCCACGTCGAGCAGGCGGTAGTGCACGTGACCGCGGTCGCCCTCGGTCGGGTTGCGCCCGCTGCTCACCCGCCGGGCGATCTGCCAGACCACATCCAGCAGCGGCAGACCCATCACCAGCAGCACAGTCGCCATCTTCGCCCCACCAATGATGCCCAGCACGCCGATGGTATAGCCGAGGAAGAGCGCCCCATTGCTGCCCATAAACACCCGCGCCGGCGGGAAGTTGTACGGCAGAAAGCCCAGCGCCGCGCCGAACAGCGCCAGCGCCAGCAAGCTAACGCTCACCTGATCCAGCCGAAACGCGGCGTGAATGAAGATCATCAGCGCGGCGACCGCGCAGACCCCCGCCGCCAACCCGTCCAGCCCGTCCAGCCAGTTGACCGTGTTCATCATGAAGCCCAGCCAGAACAGAGTCAGCGTCACGGTGACGATGTACGGCCATTCGGGCGTGCGCTGGCCGGTCAGCGGGTTATTGAAGCCCTCGATGATGATCAGAAAGACGACGGCAATCGCTGCCGCCAGCAGTTGGGCGATGTACTGCGGCAGGGCGCTCAGCTCGCGCCGGTCGTCCAGCAGGCCGAACAGAAACAGGAACGCCCCGCCGAGCAGCAGCCCGGTCAGGCGGATGATCTCCTTGTCGTCGGTGCGCTCAACCGGTAGAAACTGCGCCAGGATCGCGGTCAGGGTGAAGGCAAGGTAGAGGGCGATGCCGCCGGACTTGGCCATGACGCGCGGGTGCACATGCCGCCCGCGCGGGACGTCCACCAGCCCCCAGCGCAGCCCCAGCCGCCGCGCCAGCGGCGTCAGCGCGAACGACAGCCCGGCGGAGACGAACAGAACCACCGCAAACGAAACGAGATCGGCGGAGCGCATGATGCCTCACCCCGTCCCGAACTGGCGGTCGCCAGCGTCGCCCAGGCCGGGGACGATGAAGCCGTGCTCGTTCAGATGATCGTCCACCGCAGCCAGATAGATTGGCACGTCGGGATGCGCGCGCGTGACCACTTCAATCCCTTCCGGCGCGGCGATCAGCCCGACAAACTTGATGCGGCGCACGCCCCATTCCTTGAGCACGTCAATGGCCGCCACTGCCGATCCGCCCGTCGCCAGCATGGGATCGAGGATCAGGCACATCTGCACCGTCGGCTCAACCGGCAGCTTGTTGTAGTACGACACCGGGCGCAGCGTCCGCTCGTCACGGTAGATGCCCAGGTGCCAGACCTGCGCGCCGGGGATCATCTCGTGGATGCCGTCCACCATGCCCAGCCCGGCTCGCAGGATGGGCACCAGCCCCACATCCTCCTGAAGGTGGTAACCGGGCGCGCCTCCCAGGGGAGTCGTCACCTCGAACGTGTCGAGGCGCAGGTCAGCCGTCGCCTCGTAGCCGAGCAGCATGGCCAGCTCGCGGATCAGCTCGCGGAACTTCTTGTGCTCGGTCCTGGTATCGCGCAGCAGCGTCAGCTTGTGCTTGACCAGCGGATGAGCAGACACGCGCACGTTGCTCTCGGCCATTCATGCTTCTCCTTCAGCGACCGCGCCAGGTTGATTGTATCCGCATGTGCGCGCCCGGCAAAGCGCGCCTTTACCTGCGCCGTCGGCAAGGGTATACTCGGCGGCGCCATCAACGCCAGGGAGCACCGTATGTCCGACAGCAGCCGCATGGTCAGCGGAAAGAAGCGCACGGAGGACCGGGCCGACACCGCCCTGCGCCCCAAACGGCTGGACGAGATGACCGGCCAGACGCGCGTCGTGGAAAACCTGCGCATCCTGATCGAGGCGGCCAAAGCCCGCCGCGAGCCGCTCGACCACGTGCTGTTCTACGGCCCGCCGGGGCTGGGCAAGACAACCTTCGCTCATGTCATCAGCAACGAGATGGAGGTCAACATACGCATCACTGCCGGGCCGTCCATCGAGCGCGCTGGCGACCTGGCCGCCATCCTCACCCACCTGCGCGAGGGCGACATCCTGTTCATTGACGAGATTCACCGCCTGGGCCGCGCCGTCGAAGAAGTGCTCTACCCGGCGATGGAGGATTTCGCCCTGGATATCGTCATCGGCAAGGGGCCATCGGCCAAGAACGTGCGCCTGCATCTGCCGCGCTTCACGGTCATCGGCGCAACCACCCGCCTGGCCCTGCTGACCGCTCCCCTGCGCAGTCGCTTCGGTGCCGTTTACCGGCTCGATTTCTACGACCCGGACGCCATGCGCGAGATCGTTCGCCGCGCAGCTCTTCTGCTGAGCATCCCCATTGATGGCGACGGCATCGAAGAGATCGCCCGCCGCGCCAGGGGGACGCCCCGCGTGGCCCTGCGCCTGCTCAAGCGCGTGCGCGACTTTGCCGAAGTGCGCGCCGACGGTGCGATCAGCCTCGACGTGGCTGCTGGCGCGCTCGACCTGCTGGACATTGACCCGCTCGGCCTGGACGACATAGACCGGCGCGTGCTGCTGACCATCATCGAGAAGTTCGAGGGCGGCCCGGTGGGGTTAGAGACCATCGCCGCCTCGATCAGCGAGGAAGCGGACACCATCATGGATGTCTACGAGCCGTACCTGCTCCAGCTAGGCTTCCTGGAGCGCACGCCGCGCGGGCGCATGGCGACGCGCCTGGCCTACGAGCACCTGGGCCTCTCCGACGAGCGTCCACCGCGCCAGGCCACCTTGTTCTGAGAGGAGCGCACAGCCAGACGATGGATCTCAACGCAGTGGGCCGCCTGGTGATCGCGCTCGGCCTGGGCCTCGTCGTGCTGGGGGCGCTGCTCACCGTGGCCGGCCGGCTCCCCCTGCTGCGCGAGCTGGGTCATCTGCCGGGCGACATCCGTATCGAGCGCGAGGGCTTCTCGTGCTTCTTCCCCCTGGTGAGTATGCTGCTGGTGAGCCTGCTGCTGTCGCTCGCCCTCAATGTGATTCTGCGCCTGCTGAACCGCTGAGCCGCGCCCGCGCCTGAACGCCGTCGCCATGCACATCACCGACTTCGACTACTATCTGTCTCCAGAGCTGATCGCCCAGACGCCCATCGAGCCGCGCGACGCCGCGCGCATGTTGGTGCTGGATCGAACCAGCGGGGCCATCGAGCACCGCGCCTTCCGCGACTTCCCCGAATACCTGGACACGGGCGATGTCATCGTCCTCAACCAGACGCGCGTCATCCCCGCCCGGCTGTCCGCTCGCAAAATCCCCAGCGGCGGCGCGGCGGAGATTCTGCTGCTGCGCCCGCTGGACGAGACGCGCTGGCTGGCCATCGTCGGCGGCAGGCGCATCAGGACGGGCGCGCACCTGGCCGTCGGGCCGGACGGCGCGCCACCAGTCGAGGGAACCGTGACCGAGGAGCGCGCCGAGAACCAGCGCGTCATCACCTTCAGCGAGCCGATCCAGCCTCACCTGCGCGCTCTGGGCGAGACGCCGCTGCCGCCCTACATCAGCACGCCGCTGGCCGACCCCGATCGCTACCAGACGGTCTTCGCCCGCGCCGACGGCTCCGCCGCCGCGCCCACCGCCGGGCTGCACTTCACCGGCGAGATGCTGCTGAGCCTCAAGCGGCGCGGGGTCGAGATCGCCTACTGCACGCTGCACATCGGCCTGGACACCTTCTCGCCGGTGCGCGCCGAGAATGTCGCCGATCACGTGATGCACACCGAGCGCGCCATTCTCATGCCAGAGGACGCGCAGATCGTCAACAACGCGCGCCTGCGCGGGCGGCGCGTCGTCGCCATCGGCACGACCGCCGTGCGCACCCTGGAGACGGCGGCCATTCGCTCGGCGGCCTATGGCACCGCCGCCAACGACCCGGTCAGCGTCCGGCATACCCTGGCGAGCCTGGCCGAGAACGTCTGCCCCTGGCGACCCGTCATCGCCATAGACGAGGACACCGACCTGTTCATCACGCCCGGCTACCGCTTCCGCGTCGTGGATCGGATGCTGACCAACTTCCACCTGCCTCGTTCCACGCTGCTGATGCTGGTCAGCGCTTTTTCGGGGCGCGGGCACATTCTGCGCGCCTACGAAGAGGCGATCCGCGAGCGCTACCGCTTCTACAGCCTGGGCGACTGCTGCCTGCTGCTGTAATAGCCGGGTGTGGGCAAGGGTCGTCAGGTAGGGGCGCTGCTCTGCTGCGCTCTGGTTGACCTCACCCCCGCTCGGCACTGGCGCGCCTCGCCGCCCCCTCTCCGTCAACGGAGAGGGGGCAAGCCGAGCGCAGCGAGGCTGGGGGTGAGGTCAATATCCCCGCGTCCAGCGAGTCGCTGTCAACTTTTGCACGCACCCTGCTGCTGTAACCAGGTGTGCGGGACGCCGCTTAAGTGATACAATCCCTGCAATCCGCCAGGCCAGACAACACCCTTGCCCCGGGGAGACTCATGCATGGAGCAGACTCATCCGATTCCCGAAGAGCACTACCGCGAAGCCGCTGAGTTTATCCGCGCGCGCCTCAGCGTTGCGCCGACGGTGGGGCTGGTGCTCGGCTCTGGCCTGGGGCCGCTCGTGGACGAGATCGAGGGGGCGCAGGCCATCCCTTTCCGGGGGATTCCCCACTGGCCAAGCGCGACTGTGCAGGGACATGCCGGCAGGCTGGTGGGAGGCACCCTGGAAGGATGCCCCGTGCTGGTCATGCAGGGCCGCATTCACTATTACGAGGGGTACAGCCTGGCCCAGGTGACGCTGCCGGTGCGCGTCATGCGCCTGCTGGGCATTGACACGCTCATCCTGACCAATGCGGCGGGCGGGCTGAACAAGGGCTTCTCTGTGGGCGACATCATGGTGATCGAGGATCACATTTTTCCGGCGGGCTTCTCTGGGATGAACCCCCTTTACGGGCCGAACATGGGCATCTTCGGCCCGCGCTTCCCAGTTCATACCCACACCTACAGCCAGCAGTTGCGCGCGCTGGCGCACCGCGTCGCCGCCGACCAGGGCATCACACTGCGCGAAGGGGTGTACGTCTCGCTGTCCGGCCCCACTTTCGAGACGCCGGCGGAAGTGCGCCTGTTCCGCGCCTGGGGCGGCGACGCCGTTGGCATGTCCACCGCACCGGAAGCACTGGTCGCCTATCACGCGGGGATGCGCGTGCTCGGCTTCTCCAGCATCACCAATATCTCGCTCGACAGCACCACTGCCCAGCAGGAGGTCAGCCACGAAGACGTGCTGCGCGCGGGCAAGCAGATTGTGCCCCGTCTGGCTGTCCTGCTGCGCGGGATGCTGCGCGAGCTACCGCCGTTCGACCCTGGCGAAATAGAAAACGCGCCGGAGCATGACTAGCGTCGTCTTCTTCATCGAGCGCATCTCTTTTGGGCTGTACATCCTCTGCGCGGCGGGCATCCTGCTGATCGCTTTCCGCTTGCAGCAGGCCCGCCGCGAGCTGGCAGTCGCCCAGTTCAAGCTGGAGCGCGAGCACGCCCTGGTGCGCCAGGCAACGGCCATCACCTTTGGCGGGCTGCTGATCGAAATCATGGTCGGCGTGTGGGCCATCGCCAACATCATGGCGCCCACCGTCCGCGACCTGCGCACCAGTCCGCAGAGCGCCCAGGCACCGGTGCTGACCCGCTTCGTGACCAGCACGCCCGCGCCGAATCCGCCCATTGCCCTCGATGCAGGCGGCGGAGTCGTCTCCGGGCCAGCCGTCTTCGCCACCCCTGAGCCTACTGCGACCTCAGTCGGCACGATCGTCCCCGGCGCGCCGCAGATCGCCGGATGCCCCCGTGAGAACGCCTGGCTCCTGGTGCCGGGCAACGGCCATCTCATCTTTGAGACGACAACCTTCTGGGGCACAGCCACAACCAGCGACTTCGCGTTCTACCGTTTCGAGTTGAAGCCCGCGGTCGCGGGCGCACAATTCGCGCCGATCGGTGACTATCCCGTTCCAGTAGTTGACGGGCCGCTGGGCGACTTCTACCCCATCAACTTCGCCAATGGCGAATATCGCTTCCGCCTGACCGTCTTCGACACCACCCAGACCATGCGCCATCTGTGCGAGGTGACGATCCACATCAGCGATCCGCCGCCCACGCCCACGCCCATCGGCGCGGGGGCCGTTGACACGTCGCCGCCGTAGCCCCCAGCCGCGTCATTCCAGCCCGGCCAGGCGGCGCTCGCGCCGGTACTGCTGAGGAGTGTCAATGTCGCGCAGAATGCTGTCGTCGCTCACCGGCACCAGGTGCAGCCGGTCGGGATGGCGGGCGATCACGTCGCGCGGCGCGCCCCCTTCCAGCGCCAGCAGTTCCAGCCAACAGCGGCTGTCGAACAGCACCGGGTGCCCGCGCCGGCCCTCGTACACCGGGGCAATGATCTCGCCCCGCCCCTGTCCGTAAGCCAGCAGCACCTGGTCCACCACGCGCGCATTCAGCGCGGGCTGATCGCCCATCACCACCAGGCACGCCGCCATCTCCGGCGGCAGCGCGCGCAGCCCTGCCTGCACAGAGGAGATCATCTCGCCCTGCTGATAATCCGGGTTGTGCACCACGCGCACCGGCAGCCACGCCACCGCCCGCGCCACATCATCGGCCCGGTGTCCGGTCACGACGACGATCTCGGCCAGGCGCAGCGCCACCAGCCGGGCCACAATCGCCTCGATGACCGTCTGCCCTCGATCCCAGGGCAGCAGCGGCTTCGGCTGCCCCCCCATCCGCGCCGATTCCCCGGCGGCCAGCACAATCGCCGCCACGCGCCGCTGCACCTCGCTGACCGGCTCGTCGAGCGACTGCATCGCGCCCAGCACGACCGCCTCAATGCGCGCCGAGCGCAGCGCAAGCTGGGCCACGCGCCGCGCCCGACGATGAACGTACCCTTCGCCTGGGGTCTTGTTCAGCAGGACGCAGACGCGCGCACCGCCCGGCACGCCGCGCAGCCCCAGCTCCGGGTCGCGCAGGGCAGCAGCCATCCAGGGCGGGATCAGCCGCTCGCCCTCGACGAACCCATAGCGGTCGCACAGCCGAGTCGCGTTGTAAACATGCGCTTCATCCAGCGGCTGGTCGAGCGCATCCACGCCCGCCACCAGCACGACCAGCGTCGTCTCCGGCGGGATCACCGGCTCGTGCGCGCGCGGCACCTTGAACGGCAGCCGTCGCGCGCCGTCGGCTTCGATCAGCAGCGCGTCGGAGTTCACCGAGTCGATCAGGCTGCCAATGACGGGGAACGGCAGGCCAACCACTTTGTGCGCGTTCTGCGAGTCATCCGCCGCGTAGAGAAACACAAACCCGTGCCGGCTCAGTTGATCGCGGATGTGCCCGGCAGTCACCGAGCCACTGAGTTGGATGGCCGCCGGTGCCTGGGCGACCTCGTAGGCAGCAACGCGCGTCGTCGTCGTTGCCAGCACGCGCCAGCCCTCAGCGCGCAGCTCCGTCGCCAGGCGAAACAGGGCCGCCGTCTTGCCGCCAGCCCCGACAAAAGACACCACGTCACCGCGCTGTACGCGCAGCGCCTCACGCAGCAGCATAGAACGCGCTTACTCCCCTGCAAACCAGCCGGGGGAATTGCCGGGAGGGTTGCTTTCGCGCAGCAGCGGTGCAAGCTGCGGCGCGCTCAGCATCGCTTCCAGCACGCCGCCGCCAATCGCCAGCGCCTTCTCGGAGATGGTGAAGCAGTGCTCGCGCGAGCCGCGTGGGTCCACATCGCCGATCTTCAGCCCTGCTCTGACCAGCACCGAAGAGTGTATCAGCCCGCGCAGCACGCCGTCGAACGGCGCGCGCACCTCCTGTCCGCCGACGGTCGCCAGCACGTCGCCGGCGCGCACGGCGTCGCCGATGGCTGCCAGCGGCACCGCCGTGCCTGCGCACGGCGCGCGCAGCACGCGGTCGAGCGTGCGCCCCTGCACGCTGCCCGGCCTGCCAGTGTCCGGCTCTGCCGATCCCTGCCAGAGCACGCGCCCCAGAAAGTGCCCCCGGTTCGTCTCGATCACCGCGTGGCAGTCTTCGCCGGCGGTGAAGCCCGGCCCCAGCCCGATGACCAGCGGCGCGTCCGTCCGCGCCGTGCCCAGGTTGCGCTTGGCCAGGCGCGCGTCTACCACCACCGCCGGGCGCAGCGCGCCGATGCTCGCCCCACCGGGGTCAACCAGCACCGGTACTTCGCCGGCGGCCTGCACCGGGGCTATCTCGCCGGGATGGGCAATGCACCGCGCCGTAAGGCCTTCGACTGTGACGCTGCCCTCGAACACTGCCGAGGCAAACGCAACGGCTCGCCGGATGGCAAGCGGGCGTTCCAGCTCAATCACCAGCACTGGAAAGCCCGCCTTCACCAACCGGTAGACCACGCCAGAAGCGAGGTCGCCCCCGCCCCGGACGATCACGGAGACGCGGCTAAATAACACCGAGGCCCTTCTCGCGCAGCCTGGCCACCACCCGCTCCGGCGTCAGCGGGATGCGGTCGAACCACACACCGGTCGCGTCGTGCACCGCCGCCGCGACGGCAGGGGCGAACGGGATGAACGGCATCTCGGCCATGCCGCGCGCGCCCCAGGGGCCGCGCGGATCGGCATATTCGAAGATGACCGACTGGGTCTCCTGCGGGATGTCCCAGATCGTCGGGATCAGGTAGGTTGACAGAGTGGGGGTGAGGATGCGCCCGTCTCTGGTCACCAGATTCTCCATGACCGCGTACCCAAGCGCCTGGACGACCGCGCCTTCTATCTGCCCCTCGACGAGGTGCGGGTTGATCGCCTTGCCGACATCGTGTGCGGAGACCACGCGCACCACCCGCACATGCCCGGTCTCAACATCCACTTCAACCTCGACGAACTGCGCGATATAGCCGTAGGACACGTTCGGATCGCTGCGCCCGGTCTCCGGGTCGTAGGGAGTCGTCTTGGGCGCGCGGTACCGGTAGGTGGCGATGGCCGGGCGCTCCTCGGCCTGCCACTTCTCCAGCGCCATCTCCGCCGCCCCCTTGATCGCATTGCCGGCCATGAAGGTCATGCGCGAGGCCGACGTGCTGCCGGAATCGCCGGCGTAGGTAGTGTCGTGGCCGAGAAGCTCGACCTTCTCGACAGGCACGCCAACCGCGGCAGCAGCCATCTGCACAAAGACAGTGTGCGCGCCCTGGCCCACGTCAGCGCCCACCTCACGCACCACCACGCGCTCGATCTCGGTGGAGCCGTGCAGCTCCACAGTCGCCCAGTTCCCTTCCTGCGCGCCGAAGCTGAACCCCACGTTCTTGAGACCGATCGCCATCCCCACGCCGCGCCGTTTGGCCGGGTCTGCCGGCTGAACAACAGGCTGGCGCTGCCACTGCCCGCCTGTGTGCTCCCAGTAGCCGCTCTGCACCGCGCTATCAGCCATCACGCGATCCAGCGTGACGCCGGGCGGCAGCGGCGAGCCAACCACGGTAATGCTGCCCTCCTTGAGCACGTTCATGGCGCGCAAGGCGACCGGGTCCATGCCCAGCGCCTCGGCCAGCTTGTTCATCTGCCCTTCTGCGGCAAAGGCACCCTGCGGCCCGCCAAAGCCCCGAAATGCGCCGCTGGGCACGTTGTTGGTGTAGACGGCGTAGCTGTCAACCTGGGCGTTGGGGACGACGTAGGGGCCGCACACCATCAGGTGCGCGTTGCCGAGCACTTTGGGGGAGGTATAGGAATACGCGCCGGCGTCGGCGATGATCTCCGCCTGGACAGCGACCAGCCTGCCCTCGTTCGTCGCGCCCCACTTCGTGCGGATCGTCATGGGGTGCCGCTTGTGATGCCCGATGATCGATTCCTCGCGGCTCCAGATGATCTTGACCGGACGCCGCAACTTCCACGCAGCCAGGCCGAGCACGATCTGAACGGACATGTCTTCGCGCCCGCCGAACGCGCCGCCGATGGCCGGATAGATGATCCGCACCTGTTCTTCGGGCAGCCCCAGGGCATGGGCGACCTGCTGCTGATCCTTGTGCACCCACTGCCCGGCCACCACCACCGTAACGCGGCCCTCCTCGTCAAGATAACCAAGTCCGGCTTCCGGCTGAAGGTAGGCGTGCTCCTGAGCGCCGGTGCAGTACTCGCCCTCCACCACCACTTCCGCCTGCGCCCAGCCCGCCGCCATGTCGCCATGACGGATGCGGTAGTGCGTGAGGACATTGCCCTGGGCGTGCGGGTGAAGCTGGGGGGCGCCTTCTGCCAGCGCCTCCTGCGGGTCGGTGATCACCGGCAGGTCTTCGTAGGAGATGTCAATCAGGCGGATTGCTTCGGCAGCCGCCGCCTCGCTGTCGGCCACCACCAGCGCCACCTGGTCGCTGATGCAACGCACGATGTCCGCGCCCTCTTTCACGCTGCCCGGCCCGCAGAGCACCGGCTGGTCCGGGATGCCCAGCCCGTATTCATTCACCGGCACGTCCCTGGCTGTGAACACCGCCACCACGCCGGGATGCGCTTCGGCCTGGCTCGTGTCAATGGCCGTGATGCGCGCATGAACGCGATCCGCAAAGCGAATCTTCATCCACAACTGGTCTTCCATGTCAATATCGCCAGGGTACGCAGCCTCACCCAGAACCTTACCCACAACATCGAGGCGGCGTATGCTCTGACCGATCAGGAACTCTTTTTCGCTCACTGCTTCTCTGCACTCCTTGCCATGTAGTTCCATCATGGGGAAGTTCAGGCACTGCTGCGCGGGCTTGGGGGGCGTTCGTCACCACGTCAAAGGGTCTCGGTCAGGAGGATCAGGCAACGGCGCGCCTCCAGACACAGATTCCCCCACACGAGCCGGAATCAGCCTGGCCAACTCCCCGCTCAGCCTTTCTTGCGCTTGAACTCCCGTTGCTGCCGCTTCACCTCTTTGAGGTCCTTTTTGAGCCGTTTGACGACGGCCTTCTTGTTGGCCGGGGGAGGCCCCATCTGTTTCCACGCGCGGCGCTCCGGGTCGGTGCCATAGGTGGCCAGGCCGACGGCCAGCATTGCCAGGCCCATCAAGACCAGCCACAGCACCGCAGCGACCAGTATCTCGACGATGTTGTTGCCGTGATAGCGCTCGCTGTCGGCGTACCAGTCATAGCCGGCGAACTGCTCGCGCAGGTCGCCGTAGGCATCGTCAATGGTTTCGCTCTGATCGCGGCCCAGCTCGACCAGCGGGAAAGCGATCAGATAAGACGCGACCGCCAGCAGAGCCGCCAGCGTCAGGCCAATGATCGGCAGCCAGCGATTCACCCGCCGCTCCCGCTTCTGAGGCACATACCTGCTCATTGCCCCCTCCTCCCGTCACGCGCGGCCCTGATCCCCCCAACCGCACCCCCGCCCCTCTCCCCGTGCGGAGCAGGGGTTTCAAATCCGAATTTCGCAATCCGAATTCTTCTAAGTTTCCAATCCGAATTTCGCAATCCGCAATCCGAAATCCGAAATCCCACCCCCCTCCGCCCACGAGGTCTTTCAAGCACCATCCCCCTGGGCGGCCTGCTCGAACGCCTGCACGATCTTGTAGTACCCCGTGCAGCGGCACAGGTTGCCGGTGATGCTCTGCTCGATCTGGGCGCGCGTCGGGTGAGGGTGCTCTTCCAGCAGCTTCACGCCGGACATCAGGAAGCCCGGCGTGCAGTACCCGCATTGGACCGCGCCTGTGTCTACGAAGGCCTGCTGCAACGGGTGCAGCGCCCCGTCCTCTGCTGCCAGCCCCTCAACCGTCGTGATCTGCGCGCCGTGCGCGCGCGGCGCAGGCACCAGGCAGGCCATCACCGCCACACCGTCGAGGTACGCAGTGCACGCGCCACATTCACCCTCGGCGCAGCCTTCTTTGGTGCCCGTCAGGCCCACATCCTCGCGCAGAAAGCGGAGCAGCGTCTTGTTTGACGCGCCGGTGATCGAGTAGGTCTTGCCGTTCACCGTCGTGACAATCGTATCGCCCAGATCGTCTTCATGGCGAACGGCTGCTGGCAGCGGCTGCTGCACCGTCGCCCGGTGAGCGCCCCACAGCATGGCCGGGTCATCCGGCCAACCCGCACGCTCGGACCCCGCGCGCAGCGCCCGCAACGCCCGCGCCACCAGCACGCGACACATCTCCGTGCGGTAGGCCGCGCCGCTGCGCACGTCGTCAATGGGCGTGGGCGCTGCTGCCCCCAGGCGCGCCGCCTCGCGGATCACCTCGTCGCTCAGCGCCCTGCCCTGCAAGTACTGCTCGACGACGGGCACGCGCAGAATCGTCGGGGCCACACTGCCCAGCGTGACCGCCGCGCGGGTGATGGTCTCTCCCTCAAAGCCGAGCACCACCGCCGCGTTGACCACCGAGATCGCCTGGGCGTTGCGCAGCCCCAGCTTGAGGAAAACGCCGCGCTCGTGCCTGCCCAGCGCCGAGAAAGTGATCGCGGTCAGCATCTCGTCGGGAGCCAGTGCCGTCTGGCGCACGCCCTTGTAGAACGACGGGAAATCCAGCGTGCGCTCGCCACGCAACGAGGTCAGTGTCACGGTTGCGCCCAGCGCCCACAGCGGGGTGATCGTGTCGTTGGCCGGGCTGGCCGTGATCACGTTCCCGGCCACCGTGCCCCGGTTACGAATCTGCGGCGCGCCCACGCTCCACGCGGCCTGCGCCAGTGGCAGCGCCCGCTCAACGACAATCCGGCTGCCCACGAGATGGTTGTGCGTCACCAGCGGGCCAAGCCGGATGGTGTCGCCATGCACAGTAATCTGGTCCAGGCCGGGCACGCGCGTGATGTCCACCAGCGTATCCACACCGGCCCGCCCGCCGCGCTCCAATTCCAGCAGCAAGTCGGTCGCGCCAGCGACAATGCGCGCCTGCGCCCCGAACTGCGCCAGCAGTTCGAGTGCCTCTTCGACGGACGTAACGCTATAGTAATTCTGCCACATGCACTAACCCTGTCCTTTGTGGTCACCTGTCCATTGCTCGTGCAGGAGCAATACTAGCATAGAAGAGAGCACTTGCCTAAAGCAGAGTCCCCCGCGGGTGCGTGCAAAAGTTGACAGCGACTCGCTGGACGCGGGGATATTGACCTCACCCCCAGCCTCGCCCCGCTCGGCTTGCCCCCTCTCCGTTGACGGAGAGGGGGCGGCGAGGCGCGTCAGCGCCGAGCGGGGGTGAGGTCAACCAGGGCGCAGCAGAGCAGCACCTCTACCTGACAGATTTTGCACGCACCCGTCCCCCTCTCAGGGAACGTCTACGACCATGTACGGGTTGACGTTGAGCACGGTCGTGCCGGCGAAGACCGTCTGCCGGGGACGGCGATTATCCCACGTGTCCACATGGCCGTGCAGCAGAAACATGGGCCGTCCCACGCGCATCAGCATCCGGAAAGCGTTGAACCCGCGATGAGCATAGTCTTCTGCGATATCGTGGATGTGGCGCGGCGGAGAGTGCGCCACCAGCACATGCGCGCCATAGCCCGCCCACGCCCGTCGCACCGCCAGGCGCGGCAACAGGCGCAGCACCTTGATCATCATCTCGCCCTGCGTATACTGCGCGTCGCCTTTGTTGTAGCAGACGGATCCTTCCAGCCCCACGAACAGGTGGCGCTGGAACTTGAGGAAGCGCAGGTGCAGATCATCTCCGCCGGGATGCTGGGGCGCGTAGTGGATGTCGTGGTTGCCTCGCACGTACAGGAGCGGCAGCGTCAATACCGTCCCGATGAAATCCAGGTATTCGACCGGCATATCGCCGCAGCTCACCAGGACATCCACATCCGCGTAGGTCCTGCGCAGATACGCCGGCTCGTGCAGTTGGGGCTGCACCGCATCGCTGACCGCCAGAATTCTCACCGCAGCACTTTCTTCTTCGCTCGCTCACCCCCGCTCAGGGGGCTTGCCCGACCATTGCAGCGACTCCCCGCTGCCGCCGCGCTGCGCCCGGATCACCTCGCCCATGATGCTCACGGCGATCTCCTTCGGCGTCTCAGCGCCGATGGACAGGCCGATCGGGGCGTGAACGCGGTCGAGGTCGGCCTGCGCCACCCCCTTCGCGCGCAGCGCCTCCGCCGTGATCATCCAGCGCCGGCGGCTCCCGATCAGCCCGATGTAGGGCGCATCCGTGCGCAGCAGCGCGGGCAGCAGCGCCTCGTCCACGATCAGTCCGCGCGTCACGGCGACGATATACGTCCGCGCCGTGATCGGGGTCTGTTCGGCCAGGTCGCCCGGCGCAACCGTCAGGTACCCATCCATGCCGGGCATCTGCTCCGGCGTAGCGTAGTCAGGCCGGTCATCGCTGACGGCGACACGATAGCCGAGCCATTTCGCCAGCTCCGCAACAGCCTTGCCGACGTGCCCGGCGCCGATGACCAGCACCGTCGCCGGAGGCAGCAGCGGCTCCACATAAATGCGCACCGACCCGCCGCACACGCCCGGATCGCCAGACTGCGGATCGGCCAGGTCATAGCTGACGATGCGGCTCTCTCCGCTGCGCATGGCCGCCTGCGCCTCGGCGATGACAAACGCTTCCATCTGCCCGCCACCCACTGTGCCGACGATCTGCCCGTCCGGCCAGACCAGCATCTTGCTCCCCGCCTGGCGCGGGACGGAGCCTTGCGTCTCCACGACAATGGCCAGCGCAGCGGGCCGCCCGTCCTGCTGGGCGGCGAGCGCGGCCTCAAACACGGCTCGATCTTCGCTCACAACCGCTCCTTTCGGCTCACCCAGCCTGCGCCTGCTGGCGCAGCGCCCGCCAGACGCGCTCCGGCAGCAGCGGCCCGTGCGTCATGCGGATTCCCGCCGCGTCGTACAGCGCATTCGCCAGCGCCGGCCCCACGCCGTCCAGCGGAATCTCGGCGACGGCCTTCGCCCCGAACGGCCCGCTCGGCTCGTAGGTTTCGATGAAGATGACGCCCATCTCCGGCATCTCGTCGGCGCGGTAAATCTTGTACGGGCCGAACTGCGGGTTGGTCATGCGCCCCTCAGCGTCGAAGACCATCTCCTCGCAGTGTCCGTAGCCCAGCGCCTGCACCATGCCCCCCTCGATCTGGCCGCTGGCCGTCACCGGGTTGACGATCACCCCGCCGTCAACGGCCATCACCATCTCGTCTGCCGTGAACTGGCCCGTCTCCGTATCCAGCGTCACCGCCACGTACTGCGCGGCGAAGGGCGGCGGCGAGTCCGGGCTGACGTAGCTGGCTGTGGCCATGATCTGCTGCTGGTGCTCGTGGTGCAGGCTGTTGAGCGCGATCTCGCGGTGCGTCACGCTGCGACCGTCCGGCGCGTGGGCAGCCCGGTCGCGCAGCACAATGTCCTCCGGCGCGACGGGTGGCGCGCTCTCGTCCTGCTGGCTGAGCATCCGCGCGGCGACTTCGCGCATCTGCGCGGCGACCTTCTCGGCGGCGAGCACCGTCGCCCGCCCGGAGATGTACGTCGTGCTCGACGCATACGCGCCCTTGTCGAACGGGGTGAAGTCCGTGTCTGACGAGTAGGTGATGAAGTCCTCCGGCGCGCAGCCGAGCACCTCCGCCGCCATCTGCGTCAGCACGGTATCGGAGCCGGTGCCCAGGTCAGTCGCGCCCACCAGCAGGTTGAACGAGCCATCGTCGTTGATCTTGATGCTGGCCGCGCCCATGTCCAGGCGGGGGATGGCCGTCCCCTGCATCACCGCCGCCACGCCGATGCCCCGCCGCAGATGAGGCTTGCCCGGCACCTGGTGCCAGGCGGGGTTGCCGAACCGCTCGTGCCAGCGGATCGCCTTCGCCCCCTGCTCCACGCACTCGGCCAGCCCGCACGACTGGATGAACTCCGGCGCCGCCTCGCGCCCCTCGCTCCAGGCTTTGCTGGCGGGGTGCTCGTCGCCGCTCTTGATCGCATTGTTCAGGCGAAACTCCAGCGGGTCCCAGCCCATCTCGCGGGCGATCCATTCCATCTGCTGTTCCACCGCCCAAAAGCCCTGCGGCACGCCATAGCCGCGATACGCGCCGCTCGGCGGCGTGTTGGTGTAGACCACCTCCGCACGGAACTTGATGTTCGGCGCATTATAGAGCGACATGGCCTTGTGGCCCGTGTTGCCCGCCACCGTCATGGCGTGCGCGCCGCAAGCCCCGGTGTCGCTGAGCGCGTGCAACTGGTTGGCGACGATCTTCCCGTCGCGGGTCACGCCCGTCTTCAGCGTCAGGTACATGGGGTGCCGCGAGCGGCTGGCGTAGAATTCCTCTTCGCGCGTGTATTCCAGCCGCACCGGGCGACCGGTGGCGATGGTCAGGTGGGCGCAGATGTCCTCGATCAGCACTTCCTGCTTGACGCCGAAGCCGCCGCCGATGCGCGGCTTGATCACGCGGATGCGCTTCTCCGGCAGGCCGAGCACAGGGGCCAGGATGCGCCGCGCGTGGAACGGCACCTGCGTGCTCGTGCGGATCACCAGGCGGTCGTCCTCGTCCCACCACGTCACCACGACGTGCGGCTCCAGCGGCGTCTGCTGCACCTTTGGGCTGTAGTACACCGCCTCGAAGATGCGGTCAGCCTGGGCGAAGCCCGCCTCCGCATCGCCCACTTCCCAATCAATGACGGCGGCCAGGTTGCGCGCCTTGTCCTCGATGTGCCAGCTTTCCGGCTCGTCGTGCAAGACGGGCGCGCCCGCTTTCATGCTCTCGCGCGGGTCGAAGATCGCCGGCAGCAACTCGTACTCGACCTCGATCAGCGCCAGCGCCTTGAGCGCGATCTCCTCCGTCTCTGCCGCCACCGCCGCCACCCGGTCGCCGACGAAGCGCACCTTGGTGTCCAGGCTGTAATTGTCGTGCGGCCCCGGCTCCGGGTCGCTCTGCCCCGCCGTCGTGTACGGCACGCGCGGCAGGTCTTCGTGAGTCAGCACGGCGTGCACGCCGGGCAGCGCGCGCGCCCGGCTGGCGTCAATGCGCTTGATGAGCGCGTGCGCGTGCGGGCTGAGCAACAGCTTGCCGACCAGCATCCCGCGAAACTCAATATCGTCGGTGAAGGCCGGCTTGCCCTGCACGAGCTTGCGTGCGTCCACCTTGCGCGCCGGCTTGCCCACCTGTTGCAGCGTGTCCACCTCCGGCGCGACAAGCATCACCGGCAGCGTCCGCGTGGTCACCTGCGGCGCGCCCAGCCCCCCCTGCGGAGCATCGGCGAGGGGCAGCGCGTCATCGTCCCAGGTCGCCGGGCGCGTGAAGACCTCCGCTGGCACCGGAATCGCCCGCTCTGGCCCGATCGGGGGAACCTCCTCGCCACGCAGCGCCGCCGCCGCGCGCAGCACCGCCTCCACCGGCTTGACGTAGCCCGTGCAGCGGCACAACACACCGGCCAGCGCCTCGCGCACGTCGCGTTCGGTCGGGTTCGGCTTGCGCGCCAGCAGCGCCTTCGCCGCCAGGATCATCGCCGGGGTGCAGTAACCACACTGAATAGCCCCCGTCTCCACAAAAGCCACCTGAAGCGGGTGCAGCGGCTCCGAGCCGCGCCATCCGCGTTCCTGCGTCCCGCCAATGCCCTCAATCGTGACCACCGAACGCCCAGCGACCTGCGCCGCCAGGATCAGCGACGAGACAACCGGCGCGCCGTCCAGCAGCAGCACATCCGCGCCGCTCACGCCCTGGCCGTCGCCGTACTTGACGCCAAAAACACCGTGACGGCGCAGCAGGCGCAATAGACTCTCATTCGGCGCGGCGTCCAGCGCCACCGCCTCGCCATTGAGCGAAAAGGCAATCTTCACTGTTCAGTCTCCTCAACCACGATCTCACCGACAAACAGGCGCCGGTCAGGGCCAGCGCCCGCGCCCGTCACCGGATAGCGAACGCCCGTGCGCGCCTCGAACATGCCCAGCGCCACGACATACCCACCGGGGGGCAGGTCTGCGGGCAGCGGAACCGTGTACGTGTCGGTCAGGGTGCCGGGCAGCCAGTTGGCTGGCGGCAATGTCCCTCCGCCGGGGCGGGTGACCACCTGCGCGACCGGCTCCGCGTCTAGCCTGCCCTTATTATACAGGTGTACGAAGATCACGCCGTCCCCTGCGCCGGGCGCTGGTCCCTGCCACACCGCCCGCACCGCCACCTGCCCGCCCGCGCCGTCAACAGGCGGCGCGTAGGTGAGCGCCACCTCAAGCAGGCGCACGGTGCCATCTTCGCCGAAGACAGCGACCGGCTGCCCCTCGCTCGCCTCCTGCCGCTGGAAAGCCCCCTGATACGCCCAGTGGTAGTATGGTGAATAGGCGTCGGTGCGGGAGTCGTATACATCCGCCTCGATGCGCACCCGCGTGCGCGTCCCGGTGATCTGCGCGGCGGGCACCCAGGTGACGATCTCCACCCAGCGCCCCGGCACAGCGGGCTGGGCGCGCTGCGCGACGCGGACGCCGTTCACGAAGATCGCCAGCGGCACGCTCGTCCGCCCGTGCACGCGCGTCACCAGCAGCAGGTCTTCGCCGGGCCGCGTGCGCAAGGTGAACGACTCGCCGCCGGTCAGGACGCGCCCGCCGTCGGTCGCCCGGCACGCTCCCTCGTCCGGCAGTCCGCAGGCGTGGTACCAGTGCGTGTAGACCTCAGTGACAAAGCCGGGCGGGGACTCATCCTGCCACCAGGCGTAATCGTGCGCATCCTCGCTGCCCAGGTCGGCGACATCCACCGCATCCACGAGCGCCAATCCGCGCACCGCCTCCAGCGTGGACGCTTGCGCGGCGATCTCCTCCGGGCGCGTCGTGCTCCAGTCCGCCGCGTACACCGCCTGGTAGCCCGTCGCCGCCGCGACGTTGTGCTCGCCCAACGTCACCGGGAACTCGGCCAGCACATCGCCGAAGATGCCCGCATCCAGCAGGTAGCGCAGCCCCTGCACGTCCGGGTAAATGGCGAACGCGCCGGGCCGGTAGCGGCTGTGAGCCATGTGCTCGTAGATTGCGCCGGGGCCTTGTCGCCACGAGGGGGCCGGGCCGGGCAGCGTCAGGCCAACCACATCGTACAGCGGATGCTCACTGAAGTAGCCCATCATGCCCACGTCGTGCACGCCGACGCGCTGTCCCTCCGGCAGATTGGCGCGCGCCCAGCGGGCCATCGGCACCTGCTGATCGCGCACTATCGTCCACATTCTCGCCGTAATAGCGGGCGAAGCTCAGCGCCGTCAGCAGCGAGGGGAGGAGTATCAGCGCGGGCAGCGCCCAGCGCCAGGGTCGCCACCCCTTGCGCGCGGCCAGCTCGTCGCCCAGCCCGCGCGCCGTCCACGCCGCCGCCGGGTAGAACAGCGCCATCACCGGAAGCTGGTAGCGTTTGAACTGCCAGAAGGCCGTGTCGAGCGTGGCGACCGCCGCCGTCAGCAGCAGGATCGTCGCCAGCGCCAGCGCCGCTGCGTTGACTCGCCGCCCCCGCCAGGCCAGCCACGTGCCCGCCAGCAAAGCGCCCAGCGCCGCCGGGGCCAGCAGCGGCGAGGTGAAGCTGCCGAAGTCCGCGCTGCGCCCGACGAGCAGCTCGCCCCACATGCGCCCGAAGGACGAGAGCGCGTCCGCCAGCCGCTCGCTGAGCGGCGCGCCCGCGTTCGCCAGCAGCGACTTGGCCTGCATCCCCGACGCCGACGCGCTGCCCGTCGCCGCCCAGTTGAGCGCGGGCTGGATCAGCGCCGCCACAACCGGCAGGCCAAGCAGCGCACCCCGGCGCAGCCGCTCCTGCCCCCCGCGCGGCCACTTCTGCCGGGCGGCCAGGGCCATCACCGCCAGCGCCGCCACGATGACGCCTTCCGGGCGGGTCAGCACCGTCAACGTCCCCGCCGCCACCGTCAGGCGGAAGCGATCCTCCTGTGCGGCATAGAAGGTCAGCAGGGTGAGGAAGAGGAAGAGCGCCGTCTCCATGCCGCTGAGCGCCGCCCACACGAACGGCCCCGTCACGGCGTAGGCCAGCGCCAGCGCCAGCGCGTAGCCGGCCCCGCCCGGCTCCTCGGCCAGCGGACTCGCCCGCCCGATCAGATAGACCAGCCATGCCGATCCGAAGAAAGCCAGCGCGCCGACGCCCAGCGCCCAGGTCGCCAGCGCCCAGCCATCGAAGCCCGCCGCATAGCCGAGCGCCAGCAGCGGCGCGTAGAGCAGGCTGGTCGCGCCGGAGGTCGGCGGATCGCCCGGATAGTAGGTCATCGGCTGGCCCGCCGCCCACTGGCGCGCATACTGGAAATGAATGTAGGTGTCGTCCAGGGGCATCAGCAGCGGGTCGCGGCTCACCGCCAGGCTCACGCTCACCATGAGCAGCACCACCGCTCCCACCACGACTACAAGGGCCAGCCACGCCGTCCAAAGCTCGCGGCTGGCCCCTGTCGTCTGGAGCCACGGTCGGCGGCGCGGCACATCATGCGCCACGCCGCCTGCATCATCCGGCATCAGCCGCCTCAGCCGCCTCAGCTATCTTCTCCCGGATACACCTGCCAGCCCACGTCGGCGGCGAGCATCTGCGTCACGTGCTCATGGGGGATGTCCACCAGCGTCGCCGACGCCTCAACCGCCACCGATCCGTCGGCCAGCGCGATCTCGCCGCTGACCAGCGCCATCCGCCCGCGATCCTGCTCCACGCGCCCGCGCACGGTGAACTCCTCGTCCAGCGGCACCGGGCGGCGGTAGCGGATCTCCATCTTCGCCGTGAACATGAAGCGCGCCTGCTCAACTGCATCGGCTCGCTCGTCGGCCAGCAGCGCGCGGCCCATCGTCTCGTCGAGAATCGTCGCCAGGATGCCGCCGTGCGCCATGCCGGGGTAGCTCTGGTACTGCTCGCCGAGCATCACCCGCGCCACCACGCACTGGTAGCCATCGTTGAAGAAACGGATGTGCAGCCCGCACGGATTCTCGACCCCGCAGACGAAGCACCAACGCGCGCTCGGCTGCTGATCGAACCGCTCCACCGAGGGAGCATGATTGGACACCTGCGCCTCGCTGTGCTGGGCCTATCAGTCGCTGTAGCCGCTGGCGAACGTGTCAATCATCAGCCGCACATCATCGCCCAGCGGGTAGAGCACCGGGCACGTGCAGCCGGCGGACACGTACTCGCGGACTTTCGCCCGTACTTCGGCTGGCGTCCCCGACGCGGTGATCAGTTGCACCACATCATCGGGCACCAGCGTCATGGCGCGCTCGATCTGCTCTTCGGTCGCCGGCCAGGTGAGCACCTGGTGAATCTCGTCGAGCAGCTCGCTGCTGACGCCGCTGGCCTTCATGATGTGCGGCTGCTGGCCCAGGTACTGCGTGACCAGCTTGCGCGCGCCGTCCAGGGCCTTCTTGCGGTCACTGTCCACCGAGCACACCACCAGTTGGGGCCGGTCAATATCCTTCACCGTGCGCCCGGCCAGCTTCGCGCCGGACTCCAGTTGCTCCAGCGCGGCCACGTTGTAGGCCGGCGACACCAGGTAGTTGAGCAGCGCGCCGTCAGCAATCTCTCCGGCCATAGCCATCATCTTGGGGCCGGTTGCGCCGATGTAGATGGGCACGTTGCGCGGCTCGCGCCGCCCGTGCACGATGTCCAGCTCGATGCCGGTCACGTTCACGAACTCGCCGTGAAACGTGACGTTTTTCATCGCCAGCAGATCGCGCACCACGGTCACATGCTCGCGCATGGCCAGCAGCGGCTTGGTGCGCTCGATGCCCACATTCTTGGCCAGCGGATCCCACCACGCGCCAATGCCCAGCAGAATCCGGTTGGGAGCCAGATCGTCGAGCGTCAGGAACGTCGCCGCCGTCAGCGCGGCATTGCGCGTCCAGTTGTTGATCACGCCGGAGCCGACCTTGATGCGCCTGGTCGTCGCCGCGTAAGCCGCCATCGGGACGATGGCATCGCGCACCAGGCGGCTTTCGGCCTGCCAGACCGCCTCAAACCCGCGATCCTCAGCGTACTGCACGTACTGGATCGCGTCCGCCAGCGGGTGCGCATCCTGCAGATACAAAGCTACTCGGTCAGCCATAAGCCTTCTCCTGTCTATTCAATGCCGCAGCAGAACCGATTTCCAGCGTCTCACGGGGCGCCGCCAGAGAGCGGCACTCCCTCCGGGCCAATTCGCTCTATGATAGGCTCTCCCAACGCCTTTGCCAACTCGACATAGTGGGCCAGGTCGTCGGGCGTGTCAATGTCCAGCGACGCGCTCTCCGAGCGGTGCACGAGCACGGTCGCGCCCGCTTCGCGCGCGTAGAACTGGTGGCGGTTGAAGCTGTTCCCGCCAAAGGCATAGGGAATGATCCCCGGCGGCCTGACGAACAGCAGATTGGTGCCTTGCTCGCGGCGGTCGGGCACCAGCACGACAGAGTTGTGGTAGTGCCCCATATCCACCACCGTCCCGATGTCCGCCGCAGACAGCAGGGGGATGTCCGCAGGCACCACGAGCACCGCCTCGCTGCCCCACGCCCTGGACGCCTGCGTAGCCCGCAGCAGGGCGCTGTTGAGTTCTGGCGCTCCGCTCTCCTGCACCGTCTGCGCGCCCAGGTCGCGGGCCATCGCCAGCGCCCGCGTGTCGCGGCTGATGACCAGCACCCCCTGAATGTGCGATAATGGCAGCAACAACCGCACGGTGCGCAACAGCAGTTGCGTCGCCAGGTATTGGCGTTGCTCCGCTGGTAGCACTCCTGCCAGGCGGCTCTTCGCCCGGCTCAACGGCTTCACCGGCACAATCGCCCATACACTCATCGCTGTAGACTCCCTGCCCACTCCAGGACCTCGCGCGCCAAACGCGCTTTGTCGGCATCTGTCATCATCAATGTGGCTGTGACCAGCGCCGGAACCGCCATGCCGGTCGCCTGGCCTGCGTCGGCGCTGTCCACCACCAGCCCATCCACCAATCCCTGATAATAGCGTGCCACACCTGCTGGAGAAATGTCCAGACCCAGTTCCGGCATCAGCTTGGCCGCCGGCCCCTTCACCGCCCGCCCATCAATGAACGGACTGACCGCCACGCACACGCCACGTCGCTCGCGCAGCGCTTCACTCATGCCGCCGGCGGCCAGGATCGGCGCGACCGACAGCACAGGGTTCGACGGGCAGATCACGATCACTTCGGCGGCGGACAAGGCCTCGGCGACCGCCCCGGTGATGCGCGCTTCCTGCGCGCCGCGAAACCACACGCGGCGGACGGTCGGCTGCCAGCGCCAGCGCACGAAGTAGTCCTGAAAGGCCAGCGGGCCGTGTTCCTCTGTGTCCACTATCGTCGCCAACGGGTCGTCGGTGACGGGCAGCAGCCGCTGGCGGACGCCCAGCGCCGCCGCCAGGCGAGCCGTCACCTCCGTCAGCGACAGGCCCGCCGCCAGCCAGTGCGTGCGCAGCAGGTGCGTCGCCACGTCGCGGTCGCCCAGACGGAACCAGGTGTCTTCGCCATAGCGGGCCAGCATGTCGAGCATCTGGGCGCTGTCCCCGGCCAGCCCCCAGCCCGTCTCCGGGTTGGCGACTCCGGCCAGCGTGTACATCACCGTGTCCAGATCGGGGGAGATATGCAGGCCATAGAGCGCGAAGTCATCGGCCACATTGCCGACAACCGTCAGGCGATCGGGCGGCAGAGCTTGCGCCAGCCCGAAGACCAGCTTGGCCCCGCCCACCCCTCCGGCCAGCGCAACCACATGCGGCGCATGTGTCAGAACCATCGAACCTTCGTTTCCAGGGGCGCGCGATCCTTGCTGCGCGCCTCCACAGGATAGCCCACCGTCAGCAGGGCCTGCGCTTCCCAGTCAGGCGGCAGGCCGAGCGTTTCGCGCACCACCTCCGGGCAGAACAGCGGCGCGCACATCCAGCACGCCCCCAGGCCCTGCGCGTGCGTCATCAGCAGTATGTTCTGGACGGCCAGAGCGACGCTCTGCGCCGCCATCTCCCGCTCAAGCCCCTGGCGGCGCGCATCGCGGTAGCGATCCATGTCCGCCATGCTCAGAAACACGACGATCACCGCCGGCGCGCCGCCGATGCGCGCCACCGAGCGCGCGACCTGTCGCTCCGCCTCGTCCGCTGCCAGGCCGTCCGCCAGCAGATCGCGGCGGAAGCGCTCGCCCATCGCCCCGGCCAGGCGCAGAGCGCGGCTCCGGCTCGATGAGCACGGCGAAACGCCAGGGCTGCCGGTTGTGCGCCGATGGTGCCCAGCGCGCCGCTTCAAGCAGCCGCTCCAGCGCCGCCCGCGAGACGGGTCGCTCGCTGTAGCGGCGAACCGAGCGCCGCGCCTGCATCAGCGCCAGCAATGCCGCCGCGTCCATGCCGCTACTCGCCCGCGTCCTGGTGATCGGCGTACAGGTCAAGGGCTTCGGGCCGGATGAGATCGGCGGCGCAGCCGTCTCCCTGGGGAAGCGCCATGCCGCGCACCAGCACAGCCGGCAGCCCTTCCGCCCCCTGCCCGGTGATCAGCCCCGCCGCCGCCGCCAGCTCGTCGCCCAGCCCGGTCACGGTGACGCGCAGCTCGCGTCCATACAGGTCGCGCTGCCCGCGCTTGTCCCAGACCGCCGGAAACCCGGCCACGCCGATAGCCACGCCCACCGTCCCGATGCGAAACGGGCGGCCATGCGAGTCGCTGATGACGATGCCGGGCGCAATACCGGTCAGGTCGCGCAGGCGCTGGCGCATCTGCCCCGCCGAGCGATCGGGGTCTTCGGGGAGCAGCAGCACCCAGTCTTCCCCGTCGCGGCCCACGTTCGAGTGATCAATGCCCGCGTTAGCCAGCGTGAAGCCCAGCCGGTGACGCACGATCAGCACGTCCGGGCGCATGCGCGAGATAGCAATGGACTCGCGCAGAATTAGCTCGACCATGCGCGGGTCTTTGCGCGTCCGCTCCGCCACCCGGCGGGCGCGCGCCGACGGCCCAACCGCGCGCAGGTCCACGAAGCGCCCCTCAGCTTTGGAGACCAGCTTGGAGGTGATGACGAGAACGTCCCCCGGCTCAAGGGTCAGGTGCGCGCTCTCCAGGCTGGCGACCAACAGTGCTGACAGGTCGTCGCCAGACTGAACGTGCGGAATATTCGGCAGACCGATCAGAGTCAGCCGGGTAAGCTGCGCTGTCGTCGGCACGTTATTCCAGACCCGTGATGCGAATTCCCGCCCCAGCGACCTTGTAGCGCCTGTTGATGTACAGCAGGACGGGCGTCAGCGCCTCGACCGCCACCGCGTTGGCCAGCGGCCCGGCGTCAACGGCGCGCATCCCCGGAATGGCCTCCACCAACTGCGCGACCTCGCCCTTCGCCTCGGCGTCATCGCTGCACATCAGCACATCGCAGTTCACGCCATGAGACAGCCCTTGCAGATGCGCCGCGCCGATGTTCTGGAAAGCGGCCACCACGCGCGCGCCGTCGCCCAGCAAGGCCTGCGCTTCCAGGCTGGCCGCCTTGCCCTCTGGCACGTGCACAGTGCGCACGTTCGGCGGCTGCAACGGCACCGTGACATCCACCAGAATCTTGCCCCGCACGCGGTCCTTCACCGACTCCAGAATCGCCCGGTGCGCGCTGTACGGCACGCTGAGCACCACCAGGTCGGCCTGCGCGGCAGCATCTTCGTTGCTCATCCCCTGAATCGCCTCAGCGTCCAGAAGGGCGTTCAGCTCGCTGGCTTTGGCCGCCGCGCGTTCCGCGTCGCGCGAGCCGATCAGCACGCGGTAGCCGCTGTGCGCCCAACGCAGCACCAGCCCGGAACCTTCCTTGCCGGTGCCGCCGAGAACCGCGATGGTCAGGAACTTGGGGTCTTTTGCCAACCTCGTAGCCTCCGTCACTGCGCGAGTACCTGCTGGACATAGTGATTATAGCGCTCCCAGACCTGGGGAGCGTGCGCCCGCGCCGCCGCTGCAATCGCGCCCTCGTCCAGGGTGAGCAGCGCCCGGTCGCGCATCAGCACCTTGCCCGCCACGATGGTCGTCGTCACCATCGAGGACTCGAAGCCAAACAGGATGTGCCAGGGCAGATTGCCCGCGCTGAGCGGCGTGAACGGGTGGTAGTCCACCAGGATCACATCCGCCGCCGCGCCGGGCACGAGCGCCCCCACCTGGTGCGGGAAGAACGACGACGCCAGGCGCGCGTTGTTGGCCGTAGCGATCTGGGCGATCCTGTCGCCAGGGGCCAGGCGCGGATCGCGGTTGGCCACCTTGTGCAGCAGGTAAGCCGCCTTCCACTCGGCCCACATATTGTTGCTGAAGCCATCGTTGCCCAGCGCCAGGGCAATCCCCTCGTCGAACATGGCATCGAGCGCGGCAGCGCCAACGGCGTTGTTCATGTTCGAGCGCGGCTGGTGCGAGACCCACGTCTGCGTGTCCCTGAGGATGGCGCGCTCGGCAGCATTGACGTGCACCGCGTGGGCGACGATGGTCTGCGGCCCCAGGATGCCGAAGGAGTCCAGCCGCTCGACGACGCGCTTGCCCGTCTTGCGCAGGCTGTCCTCCTCGTCGGCCTCGTGCTCGGCCACGTGAATGTGGAAGCCCGTGTCCAGCCCGCTGGCCGCATCCACGCAGGCCCGCAGCGTCTCGTCGGACAGCGTCAGGCTGGCGTGCAGCCCGAACGTCGCCGCGACCAGCGAGCGCGCCCGCGCGGCGCGCAGAAAACGCACGTTCTCGGCGATGCCCGCCCGCGCCTTGTCCGGTCCGTCGCGATCGGTCACTTCGTAGCACAGCACCGCGCGCAGCCCGGCCTCTTCCACCGCGTCGGCGATCACATCCAGGCTGCCCTCAATGAAGTTGGGGCTGGCGTGATGATCGATCAGCGTCGTCGTGCCGTGCTTGATCGCGTCTACCAGGCAGACCAGCGCGCTGAAACGCACCGCTTCCCGGTCCAGCGACTTATCGAGCGGCCACCACAGCCGCTCCAGGATTTCGGGGAAGTTCCTGGGCGCTGGCCCTGGAATGCCCATGCCGCGCGAATACGCACCGTAGAAGTGCGTGTGCGCGCAGATTCCGCCGGGCATGACCAACTGCCCGCGCGCATCGAGGCGCTCGGCAGCGGGATGCCGGGCCGCGAGCACGACTGTCTCGCCCACTTCACGGATCGTGTCACCGTCAATCAGGACAGCGCCACCCTCGATCACGCGGTTCGGCGTCTCCCAGGTAACAACGATTGCATTGGTGATTAGCAGAGCCATAGCATTCTTCCCTTGTTCGCTAACGGCAGCGGCCCGCAGGCAGCCCGCCGTGCTTTCTGACTGCATCCAGAATCGTCGCCACGGTCTCCTGCAGTGCGCCCGGCCCGCCGGAGACCGGCAAAGCAATTGCGTGCTCGTCGTGCGATCCTGTCGAGGCAGTGACCATCCCATCGGCACAGCGGATGACCAGCATCGCGCTCCTGCTCTCTGGGCGGGACTCGATAACCCAGCGCCGCTCCGCGCGGACGCCCTGTCGCTCAAGCGCGTGGAACACGCGATCCACAAAGGCATCCGCGTCGGAATACAGGTCAGATAGATCGCGCGCCTGTGAGAAACGGTCCCAGGTTGTGTGGATGAAGGTCACCACCCGCCGATCGCTGTTGGCGATGGGCGGGTCTTTACGCCGCAGCTCGCCGAATTGCAGCTTGTGATACAGCGCATCGGCGCGGGGGTGAGCCGGCTCGTCCGGCAGCAGGTCGCGGCGGCAAGCCAGCTCCAGCCCCGTGCGCCGTGCATAGTAGTGGACAGCGCCGTTCAGTTCCCCAAAGGCGCGGCTGAAGAAGAAAGCGATGTACTCGGCGTAGATGCCTTGCGCGGCCTGGCCTTGCGGCACGCGATACCAGTGCTGGGTCTGCGCCATGTCGAAGTCGCGCTTGCGGTTGATGACGCCAACCAGAACGCGGTCTTCGGGGTACATCCACCTCTCCCGCTCAAATTCTGCCCGTCCGCCGGTACTCCAGCAGCTTCGCGTCAATGTCCTTGACGAACGCCTGCTCGGCTTCCCACCAGGCCGGGTCTTTCTGGGCGTCGAGTTCTTCCACCGTTTTGCCCTGCTGCTCGACCCAGGTGTAGTACTTCAGGTTGTGCCAGCGGGCGCGGTTCTCCCCGTTGCCTTCCCACACGTAATCCGTGCGCAGGCCGTGGAAGAGGCTGCGCACGCGGGCGATGGCCTCGGTCTCATCCACAACGCCGTAATCGCGGCGCATCGCTTCCATCACGCTGCCGTAGCGATCCATCCCGTCGGTCGCCACCGTGACCACCAGGTCGTCTTTGCCCAGGCCATAATACCTGGCCGTCTTGATCGCGCCGAAGATGTTGCACAGGCTGCTGATGCCCAGCCGCGTCTTGAGGTAGTCCACCATCTCTTGCGCAACCCCAAAGTGATCCACCAGCGCCTTCAGGCCGCCCTCGTCGGCGAAGAGTTGCAGCGCCAGCTTACTCTCGATGTCGTCAATCAGCATGATCGCGTCCATGTTGCTGACGTTGTGAATCCAGGTCACATGCTTGTCGCCGATGCCCTGGATGTCGTGACCGCCGTAGCCGTTGAGCGCCAGCGTGGGGCACTGCACCGGCTCCAGGCCGACGATCTTGTGATCGTGCCACTGCTGCTTCAGCCGGTCGCCCGCCGCGATGGTCCCCGCGCTGCCCATCGCCGACACGTAGGCCGACACCTTGCCGCTGCCAATGCCCTGCGCGGCCAGTTCGCGCGCCAGGTCAATGATCGTATTGCCGGTCACATAGTAATGGAAGCGGTAGTTGCCCATGACCTCGAACTGGTTCAGATTGCGCATGTTCGAGTCGGAGGCCAGCAGTTCCTTGACCTTATCGTAGATTTCCTTGACGTTGCTCTCGCTGCCCGGCGTGGCAATCGCCCGCGCGCCGTACTCTTCGATCAGGTCAAAGCGCTCTTTGCTCATTTCTTCCGGCAGAATGACGATGCTCTTGCAGCCCATGCGCCCCGCAACATAGGCTCCGCCAATGCCGTAATTGCCCGTCGAGGGCCAGATCAGCGTGTGCTTCCAGGGGTCTACATCGCCGAACAGCTCTTTTTCCAGCAGCACGGAATACGTCGCGCCCACCTTGTGGCTGCGAGTCGGGAAGTGCGTGCTCGTCAGCACGGCGATGGGCGTGTCAACCCCCGTGAGCTGCGGGGGGAGCACGGCGTACTGGATTTTGTCGGTGATGTCGCGCCACGAGATATTGAAGAGGTTGATGGACGCCAGGGGATCGGTCGTTCGCGCTTCGTGCGCCCTGGCCCGAATCTCTGGGTCAATCAGATGTGGGCGCAGCATCTCTTCAAAGGTCGGGCCGGTGATCAGCTTTCGTTCTTCCACGGTGCAGACTCCTGTCAGATTGAATTAGGTAAGCGGTGCTCCCCCAAAAAGCCGTCAAGTGAAACCTGCGCGCCACGAGCGTTCGCGGCGAGCCAGGAGACCAGGCTCAGGATATCTCATCATCTGGAAATATCTCGCGCTCCAGGCGCTTCATCTGGTTGTAGACGTAATCACGATGGTTGGCTAGCTCACGGTAGCGCTGGTATGCTTCGTCGGGCATGTGCTCCGTCGCGCCGTGATGCCGGGCGATCAGCGCGTCAATCTCCTCGTCCAGCGCCTCATACTCCAGCACCAGCCGCTGGTACTCCTGCACCCGCTCCACATCGGCGGGCTTCCCCTTGCCTCCTGGCGGCACGCTCCCGCTCACCCGCACACCTCTCCCACGCTAACGACCCTGCTCATGCTCATCTGGCGCAGAGGCTGCCCCCTCTGGCCTCTCGTCCGGCGGCCTCTCCCACAGATCGGCAACCACGTACAGCGGCCTGCGCCGCACTTCATCGTAGATGCGCGCAATGTACTGGCCCATGATGAAGAAGAAGAATAACTGGAAGGAGCTGACCAGCAGCACGACGATCAGCGTGGTCGCCTGCCCCTGGAACTGGATATTGCTGCTCGTCAGGCGCAGAACGGCTACCAGGGGAACAGCCAGCACCGCGATCAGCGCCAATACCAGGCTGGCGTAGATGGCCACCTGCAGCGGGAAGTACGAGAAGCCCGTGATCGCGTCCAGCGCAAAGCGCATCATCTTCTTCAGCGGGTACTTGGTCTCGCCGGCGAATCGCTCCTGGCGCACGTAGTAGACGCCCGTCTGCCGGAAGCCAACCCAGCTTGTCAGCCCGCGAATGAAACGGTTGTGCTCGCGCATGGCGTTCAGCGCATTGACCATCTGGCGATCCATCAGACGAAAATCGCCGGTGTCCACCGGGATATCCACGTCGGTGATGCGATAGATCAGGCGGTAGAAGAGCTTGGCCGTGAACTTCTTGAACCACGACTCGCCCATGCGCTCCGAGCGCACAGCATAGACCACGTGGTATCCCTCGCGCCACTTCGCCAGGAGTTCGAGGATCACCTCCGGGGGGTCCTGCAAATCGGCGTCAATGACGATCACCGCGTCCCCATGCGCGTGATCCAGCCCGGCGGTGACCGCGTTCTGGTGGCCGAAGTTGCGCGCGAAGTTGACCACGCGCACGCGCGGATCGCGCTCGACCAGCGCGCGCATCTTCGCGGCAGAGCCGTCGAAGCTGCCATCGTTGACCATCACCAGCTCCCAGGTCTCGCCGGTGCTGTCCAGCACCTCGACCAGTCGCCGGTACAGCTCGTCAATGATCGGCTCTTCGTTATAGACCGGAGCCACGACAGAGATCACCGGATGTGTGCCCATTGGCCTCCCATTGTCCTGCGCCGCAACCTGATCCCATTGTACCCGGTTGCTCGGCCCGACGCGACCCGCATCAGCCTCAACGGAACGTCGGCAGGCCGAGCGCCTGGCGCACTCTCTCCACTTCGGCGATGTCCGGGGCCACGGGGTGACCGGCCCCCGCCACGCGCATCGCGCTCTTGATGTCCTTCAGACCGTTGCCTGTGACCAACAGCACCACGCGCTCGCTTGGCTGGATGTGCCCCTCAGCGAGCGCCGCGCGCACCCCCGCATAGGTCGCCGCAGCCGCAGGCTCCGCGAAGACACCGCTCAGCCGTGCCAGCACAGGAATGCCCGCCAGAATCGCGTCGTCCGGGACAGAGACAAACGCCCCACCCGTCTCGCGCACGGCGCGCACGGCGCGCACCCGGTCGCGCGGCAGGTCGGCGGCGATGCTGTCAGCGACGGTGTGCGACGCGATAGGCAGCATGGTCGCCGGGTCTGCGCCCGTCTTCCACGCCTGGTAGCACGCCGCGCTGCCGTCCGCCTGCACGCCGATCAGGCGCGGCATATGCCCGATCCAGCCCAGAGCCAGCAGGTCGCTGAAGCCCTTGTGCACGCCGCTGATGATATTGCCATCGCCCACGCTCAGCACGATCACATCCGGGGCCTGCCAGCCAAGCTGTTCGGCGATCTCGTAGGCGACGGTCTTCTTACCCTCGACCGTGTACGGATTCATGCCCGTATTGCGGTTGTACCAGCCGTAACGCTCGGCGGCTTCCACGGCCAGGTCGAAGGCGTTGT
The DNA here is from genome assembly GCA_027494015.1 of Anaerolineae bacterium. The sequence continues at coordinate 71,995 of JAOSJP010000002.1, read as the reverse complement.
CGTAATTGCCCTGCACCAGCAGCACGTGCGCACCATAGGTGAGCAACTGGGCGATCTTGGCTTCGGGGGCGGACGCCGGCACGAAGATCACGGCGGGCAGCCCCACGCTGGCCGCCAGACCGGCCAGGGCCGCCGCCGCGTTGCCCGTGCTGGCCGTGGTCACCACCTTGATGCCCTGAGCCATTGCCCGCGCCACCACGACCGCGCTCGCCCGGTCCTTGAGCGAGCCGGTCGGGTTGCGTCCATCATCCTTGATCCAGACCTGAGCCAGGCCCAGGTCTGCTGCCAGGCGCGGCGCAGCGTAGAGCGGCGTGCCACCCACTGCCAGCGGCGGCACCGCCGCCTCAAGCGGCAGCGGCAACAGCGGGCGATAGCGCCACAGCGTCGGGTCGGCGCTGCGCGCGATGTCCTCGCGCGACACTGCCGCCGCCAGCGCCCCGATATCGTAGAGCACATCCAGCGTGCCCGCCGGCCCGCAGTGCGGGCAGGTGTATGCGACCTCGTCCGGGGCGTAGGTACGCCCGCAGATCGCGCAGCGCAGTTCAGAGACGAACATCAAGCTGCTCCCATGAGAATAGCCCTCAGCCATCAGCAGACAGCGATCAGTACAACCGGCCATCGTGGGATCGCCGCTCGCGGGGGAACTCTCCCGCCTCAGGCGGGCACGACGCGCGTGCCTGTTTCACCATGCAGCGCCCGCGCCACGTTCTCCGGGTTGGTGATGATGGCCAGCGGGCCGCCGCTCTCCAGGAAGTTGATGATCGCCTCAATCTTAGGCCCCATGCTGCCCGGCTTGAAATGGCCCTCAGCCATGTACTGCCGGGCCTCAGCCAGCGTCATCACATCGAGGGTTTTCTGGTCGGGCATGCCGAAGTTGAGCGCCACTTTCTCGACGGCGGTGGAGATCAGGAACAGGTCGGCCTTCAGACCTTTGGCCAGCAGCGCCGTGCCGCGATCCTTGTCAATGACGGCGTTCACGCCCTTCAGGTTGCCCTCTTCGTCGCGGATGACGGGGATGCCGCCGCCGCCGGTGCAGATCACCACGAAGTCCTTCTCAACCAGGGCGTTGATCGCATCCAGTTCGATGATCTCAACGGGGATGGGCGACGCCACGACGCGGCGATAGCCGCGCCCGGCATCCTCGACCACCGTCCAGCCCTCGTCGCTGAAGCGCTTGCCTTCTTCCTCCGTCATGAAGCCACCAATGGGCTTGTTGGGGTTCTGGAAGGCCGGATCGCTGCGGTCCACCAGCGTCTGCGTCACCACGGTGACCACGCCGCGCCGGATGCCCGCTGCCCGCAGCTGGTTGTCCAGGGCTTGCTGCATCATGTAGCCGATGCTGCCCTGGGTGTCCGCGCCGATGACATCCATCGGCGTCATGTGAATGCCCTCAACCTTGTTGGCCAGCTCGTTGCGGCGCAGGATGAACCCCACCTGCGGCCCGTTGCCGTGCGTGATCACCACGCGCCAGCCATCGCGAATCATGTCCACAATATGTCTGGCAGTCTCGTACACAGCCTGCCATTGGTATTCCATTCCGGGCCTATTCTTATCAAGAATCAGAGAGTTGCCGCCGAAGGCAATGACAGCAGTACCTGCAGATGGCATTATAGCCTCGCTGTTGAACTCAGTAATGCGCGCTGACGATGGATAAAGGAACGAGAGCCGACCACCCCACACGTGCGGCTGATCGGCTCGTATACAATATACGCCAATACACTACAGAACAAACTCGTGCGCTCTGTTCCACGCGCTCAGCGCATGGTCAGCGCCATCACTGCTTTCTGCACGTGCAGCCGGTTCTCGGCCTCGTCGTAGACGTGGCTTCCCCTCAGAACGACGCGCAGAGCCAACCCCGCCGGGTATTTTACAGCAATGTTACAGCAATGCCAACGGCAGGAGGTCAAACCATGCCCAAGAAAGCGAGTGGTGAGGGGACTGTTTTCCAACGCCGTGACGGGCGCTGGCAGGCCGCGCTCATGGTCAATGGCACCCGTCGCACCGTCTACGGCAAATCGGAACGTGAGGTGCGCGACAAGCTGCGCGAATTGCGGCGGCAAGCTGACGCCGACGGCGCATTGCCCACGCCCGGCAAGCGCACCGTCGCCGACCTCGTAGACGCCTGGCTGACCAGCGCGCCCGACTTGAAGCCCACGACCGCCGCCCAATACCGCTGGTTTTTCGAGAAGTATGCCCGCACCCCTCTGGGTGACGTGCGCCTTGAGAAGGTCACCCCTGACCAGCTACAACGCCTGTACGCTGGCCTCACGCCCGCCGTAGGCCAGCGCGTACACGTCATTCTGCACCGCGCCTTTGACGTGGCCGTGCTCTGGCGCTGGCTGGCGTCCAACCCCGCCGACCGGGTGCTCAGGCCGGTACCCAAGCCAAAGAGCCGGGTGCTCTGGACACACGACGAGCTTCAGACATTCCTAGAAGGCACCGCCGACCACTGGCTGCATCCCCTCTGGCTGCTGCTGGCCGCTACCGGACTGCGACTGGGTGAGGCGTTGGCCCTGACCTGGAACGACGTGGGCCTGGGCGTGGCCGTCACCGTCACGGGCACCTTACACCGACTGAACGGCCAGGTGGTGGTGAATACGCCCAAGACGCCCGCCGCCGTCCGCACTGTGCTGCTACCGCCCGTCGCCATTGACGGCCTTCAGCGCCAGAAAGCTCAGCAGGACGCATGGCGCGCCCGCGCCGGGGACAGCGACTTTGTATTCACCAGCGCCAGACGGGGCGCGCCGCTGCGTCACGACGTGGTACAGGCCGCGCTCCGCCGCGAATGCGCGCGGCTGGGACTGCCCGCCGTCACCCCGCACGGACTGCGGCACCTACACGCCAGTCTCTTGATTGCCGACGGCGTACCCGTGACGGCAGTGAGTGCGCGCTTGGGTCATGCGAACCCCGCCGTCACGCTGAAGATATACGCCCACGCCCTGCCGGGCCAGGACGCGCAAGCGGCCCAAGCCATTGGCCGGGTGATGGTCGGGTGACCGGTGAGCGAAATTAGCGACGAAATGTTGACCAGTTGCGCGCCGGTCAGTTGGAGCCGCGCGTCGGTGACTACATTCGAATCGCGCTCACCGGCGCAACTGGAATCGTGCGCGCGCGGGGCGAAATGACTGCATTCCCGCAACTGGGGCGCGTCTATCGAATTGAGTTGCTCCCAAGTCGGCGTCCCGGCAACGGACTGCGAATTCCTTGCGCCGCGCGAATGGTACGACAACGGATAGCAGTGCCAGGGCGGTATTGCCCTGGTATCGGAGTAGGCACATGGGAACGAACCTCAAACCCGCACATGTACGTGTGTACTGGCGGAGTGGGGGAGTGGATTTAGCACTCCGAACCCGCCTGGAAACAGACGTGCGCAAGGGCCGGGGGAGCGCCTCTGCCATCTGCCGTCGGGCGCTGGCGGAGCACTACGGCCTTGCCCCCCGCCCCGATAGCGCGCCAGAAGCGCGCGCGCTGACTGAGGAATTGCGCGCCCTCACAGAGACCGTCACCCAGCTACAAACGCGGGTGGCCCAACTGATCAGCGCCGTGCTGCAACTGACCGCCGGACAGTCTGAGGTGCAGCGCCTCAGCGCCGCCGTCCTGGAATTGCAACGTCAGAATGAGAGTCTGCGCCTGTCACTGGTAGCCAGCGCCTACGGAGACCGCACGGAACGAGCCGCAGCTGCGAAGACGGCGGCGGCAGTGCTGGCCAGCAAACGGCCATGAGTGAGCAAGGCGGCGCCGCCTTTATGGGCATAGACCCAGGAGATTGAGCCATGTCTGAAGTGCATCATGTGTATGTCGTTCAGCAGGGTTCGTCGAACACGTTTGAAGTGTCCGACGAGAACGCCTGGTATCTGCTGCGCGAAACGTGGCAAGGCGCGCGGTTGCTCGATACGCAAATCGTGTCGAAACATCTGACGCGCGAAGACGCACTGGAAGCAAAAGCGCGCGCCGAACGGTAAAATAGCATCAGACCCGCCGGGCGGCGCACGGCCAGCGCCCCTTGGCACGCTCGTGCCAGGAGCGTCCCGGCCTACAACGGGGCGGCCCGGCGGGTTCCTCAATCACCTGGTAGGAGGTACGATATGTCACGCAGTATGCCACGGGGCCAGCTTCAGTCCAAGAATTATTGGGCCAATGTCGTTATCGAGTTTTATTACGACCACCTCAATGCTGACCCCGACTTCCGGGCGGCGCTAACTGAATTGTTTCAAGAATGCGCCAGGGCTGGTTGGTTAACCTCTGCGACCCCTGAGAATAAGAATATAATCACCCACCTCTTTGCGTCTTCGAATTATTTCGAAGATGTTCTCTACCCCTTCCAGGCCACTCACACCGGGCCACGTTGGGACGTGCACAACGCGCTGGGCGCGGCAATGTCGGCCTTCTGCGAGCGCTGGCATTTGCCCACCCAATACGGCCTCGGAGACCTCAGTTGGTCGCTAGAGCTGGCACTCATCGACGAGCAGGCGATGCTGGTGACCGGCGGGAGAACTGAAAGCGTCCCACAAGTGGGAATCCCGGTATTGCAAGAGCCCGTTCAGATAGGGAGCGACACAAGGAACGTGTACTTTCTCGAACCCTGGGTATCCCCCCGAAGTTGCGGCCCTTCCAGTATGACCCCACTTATCATAATCGCGACTGGTTGCACGAACAGCTTGACCGCCTATGCACCGAGGTTCGTCAGAGCATTCTCAGCCAGGCTGATAAGCTCGAAAGAGCCGTCGCAGCGAAGTCAGACTGGCGAGTCAAAACCGCAGGAACGTCAGAGGAATACCTGCGACGTGTGGCTCGTGCCTTGTATTTACGGGCTGTCAAAGGGGCAAAATGGAAAGCCGTGATGAGCGAGTTTGACAGCGACCTCCAAGATGATGAGCGCTTTGCCGACCGCATGAGACGCATAGCCAGGGAGTGCGGCATACCTCTGTCTAAGTAGCACCACCCCTAATACCCCTCTTTCCCCCTGTACCCCCAAAATCACTGGAATAGCGTCCCGCTCTCCCGTATCGTGAGGGTAGTCGAAGCGATACAGGAGAGAAGGCCATGCCGACTGCTGAAATCTATTTGCCGGAAGACGTGTACGAACGGTTGCGAGATGCGGCTAAGGCGCTCCGTCTGCCACAGAAGGCATTCATGCGTGCCATTCTGATTGCGGCGGTGACGGAGTTGGAGCGCACCGAAGGGCGCATACTGCCCGGTGACCAGCCCGCGCCGTCCGAACGACCCCGCCAGCCCGCGCGGGAAGGGGGCACGTCATGACCACAAAAAAGACCGCCCGCACTGTGAGCAGCAGTGCGCGCGGCGGCGGCGGAGACGGACAGCAATTCCACTCTCATCATACCCCCGCCCACGCCGCCGCGCAACCGGTTTTTTCTGCAACCGGTCAGACCATCGGCCAGGTCTCTGGCACCGTCTTCAGCAAGCGCGTGCGTGGCAGCGTGCACCAGCTGCGCGCGCCGCGTGGCTGGGCGTTGGATGCAGCGACGCTCGAAGACCTGCGCGCGCTGCACGTGGTCACCGTCGCCGTCACCGACGTAGAGACCGGCACGTGCTACACTGCGCTGCTGGCGGAATTCGGCGAGCACGGCGTCCCGTTCAATCGCGGGTTCGGGCCGCAGGTGGCGCTTCCTCTTGGCTACTGGTCTGTAGACGGCCAGCCGCCCGCCCTGGCCCCGCGCCAGCCTGACCCCAACGCCGCGCGCCAGTTGAGCTTATTCAGTGAGGGGGTCTCATGACCGCGACTGCAACGGCACCCGCCCTGTTGGGCGCAATCTTGGCCCGCCTCAAGCGCGGCGACTGCCCCGACAACCGCTGGCCTGACCGCCGGGGCGATTTCTGGCCGCTGTGCCCGTACCATCAAGACCACACGAGCGGTGCCTTCGCCGTCGGGCCGCGCGGCTTTGTCTGCAACGCCTGTGGCGAGAGGGGGAGCCTGAGCAAGCTCGCCCGGCAGTTGGATATTCAGACAACTGGCACGAACAGTGCCAGCGGCCCCGCACAGCCTGACGGCCTCACACTCTCGCAGTACGCGGCGGCGAAACACTTGACCATCGAGCGCCTGACGGCGTGGGGGGTGAGCGAGCAGCGCAACGAGCGCGGCCCGTTCCTGACCATGACCTACCGCGATGTTGCCGCAAAGGTCGTAGCCGTCCGCAAACGGTTTGCGCTGGCAAAGAACGGGAAGCGTGACACTCGCTTTGCATGGCGCAGCGGCGATACGCCGACGTTGTACGGTCTCTGGCGACTTGCCGACTTCCGGCAAGGCGGCTGGCTGCTGCTAGTCGAAGGTGAGAGTGATTGTCACGCGGCCTGGTCATGCGACTTGCCGGTACTCGGAGTGCCCGGAGCGCAAAGCTGGCGACCGGAGTTTGCTGAGTGCGTGCGTGACTTCAAGGTGTTCGTCTGGCGCGAACCGGACAGCGGCGGCGCGGCATTCGTCAAGAGCATCGCCGCCAATCTGCCCGACGTGCGGGTGCTCACCCCGCCAGACGGCCTGAAAGACTTGTCGGACGCGCACGTTCTGGGTCACGACGTGCCCACGCTCCTGGAAAAGCTGAAGGCCAGCGCGAGCGCCCCCGCCCCGCTTTCCACAACCTTCCCACTCACCCCTCTCGGCAACGCTGAGCGTCTTGCCGCACGTCACGGACGCGACCTGCTGTTCAGCGCCGGTCGCTGGCTGGTGTGGGACGGCGCGCGCTGGCGCGCTGACAACACCGGCGAAGTGCGGCGGCGGGCGATTGACACGGTGCGCGGCATTTATGCTGAGGCGTCCAAGACGGCAGACGAAACTGAGCGCAAGGCGATTGCGAAGTGGGCGCTGCGCTCCGAGAGTCGGACGGCGATTGCAGACATGGTTGCGCTCGCTGAAGTGTTGCCGGGCATTGCCGCCCGTCCTGAGCAGTTCGACACCGACCCCTGGCTGCTGACCTGCGCCAACGGCACCCTTGACCTGCGCACCGGCGAACTGCGGCCTCACGACCGCGCCGACTACATCACCCGCACCACAGGCGTGACCTACGAACCGGACGCCTGGCAGCCTGGCTCATCAAGCCTGTTCAATCGCGTCCTGGCAACGGTGACGGGCGGTGATGCTGACCTGGCCGCATTCCTTCAGCGCGTGGCAGGCTACACCCTCAGTGGTGACACGAGCGAGGAATGCCTGTTTTTCGTGCACGGGCCGACGGCCAGCGGCAAGAGCACCTTTGTTGAGGCGCTCAAGGCGGCGGCGGGCGAATACGCGCAGACGGCAGACTTTGAAACGTTCCTGGCCCGGTCGTTCGTGGGCGGGGCGAGAAACGACATTGCGCGCCTGGCCGGAGCGCGCCTGGTGGCCAGCATCGAAGTGGAACGCGGTCGCAAGCTGGCTGAAGGCCTGGTCAAGGCGCTGACGGGCGGCGACACTGTGACGGCGCGCTTCCTGTACAACGAATCCTTCGAATTCAGGCCGTCGTTCAAGCTGCTGCTGGTGGCCAACGACCTGCCGCGCGTGGCCGACGATGATAACGCCATGTGGCGGCGCATTGTGTGCGTGCCCTTCGCGCACAGCATCCCGGAAGGGAGCCGCGACCCGCGCGTGAAGAAAACCCTGACGGGTGCCAGCCGTCCCGAAGTGCTGGCCTGGGCCGTGCAAGGGTGCCTGGCCTGGCAACGTGAGGGCCTCTGCCCGCCGTCTGCGGTACAGACGGCCAGCCAGGAGTACCGCGCGGCAATGAACCCCTTGAGCGACTTCCTGGCTGAGTGTTGTGTGGTGGGGCCGCAGTATTGGGCAGCCAGCGCCGACCTGTGGGACGCTTACCTGGCATGGGATAAGGGTCGGGTGCGGCGCAGGGACTTCTACGAGCGGTTGCAATCGCTGGGATGCACGTCAGAACGCGCGGGTGATGCACTCGGTACGCGCGGGTGGCGCGGCATTGGCTTATTAACCGGTATTACATAGTTCGGGAGCAGGGTCAGAAGGGTCAGAAAGCGAATGTTAACAAACGGTACAAAATGAGGGGGACGGTTATCCATTTCTGACCCTTCTGACCCTTCTGACCCCATTTTGTGTAACTTCCTAAGAAAACTACATCTCGCGAGAAGTTACTGAAAGTAGGGTCAGAAGGGTCAGAAGGGTCAGAAGCGAGAGAAGAATCGCCGGTGTTGGGGGGTGACGATGAGCAAACGGAAACGCAGGTGCGAAGTGGCAGACGGTGACTGGTCTATTGGCGGCATGGTTTCGCGCAGCTGGTGCGAACTGCTGGCCAGCGCGGACGCGGCGGAGCAGCTGCAACGCATGATGGACAGCGCTCGCCAGAAGGCGGCGGCAGGGAGCAAGGTGCACGCCGGCATTGCTGAGGAATTGGAGCGCGAGTTGGTGCAACTGAGGGGGTGAGGGGTGAGCAAACGAAAACGCAGTGGTGGCCACCAGCCCGGCGACGTGGTGCTCTATGCTGGCCAGCAAGCGCGCGTGCTCCGTGCGTATTCGCTGACCTGGGGCGTTACCGGACGCGCGGCGCGCACAATCGAACTGGTGACTGTGCGCACAACTGGCGCGCTTGCCAGCGAGTTCACAGTGGACGCGAGCCAGGTGCGCGCGCTTTCCAGTCAGCCTGTGCGCTACTCGCGTCTTGGTTGGACGCGCACTTGGAAGCCAGGCGAAGACGACGACGACGATGATTACAGCGACCTGCGCCCGGAGCAAGTTGACGCGCTGTTGACGCGAATGCGCAGCGACGGCTATGGCCGGCTCGCCGAAGTCACGGCGCGGGGTTTACAAAACGCACAGAGAGGTGAGGCATGAGCAAACAGCATCGTAGAACCTGGCAGAGACACGAGCAGGCCGTTGCCGCCGCGCTGGGCACGGAACGCACTGCCGCAGGTGCTCAGAACCGCAGGGACGGCGGAGCCGACGTGCGCACCGACTGGCTGGTAGCTGAGTGCAAAAGCTGGTCGCGGCTCCCAGCGCGCGTGGTGGCTGCATTGGAGCAAGCGGAGCGTTCGGCGGATTCCGAACAGTTGCCGATTGCCGTGCTGCACCAGGTGGGCCAGCGCCGTGAGGACAACCTGTGTGTGATGCGCTGGGGTGACTTCCTTGACTGGTTCGGCCCTGGTGTCAGCGAAAAGTGACTCTGGGAGCGTCCTGCGCGCGCAAGGTGAGGCGATAGCGCGCAGCGGTGCGCAGAAATGCGCAGAATGCGTCCCAAACAGTCTCAAACAGTCTCCAAAGAACCGATAGTCAGCCGTCAAAACGGCAAGGGAGAAATACCGTGAGCAAGTCAGAGCGCAACCCCAACGGCACCTTCGCAGAGGGCAACCCTGGCGGGCCGGGCCGCCCGTCGCGCGCCACAGAACGCGAGTACATGAGTATCGTCATGACGGCGTGCACGTTGGACGACTGGTGCGCGATTGTGGAACGCGCCGTCCAGGACGCCCGCAATGGCGACGGTGCCGCGCGCGCGTGGCTGGCCTCATACCTTGTCGGCAAGCCGTCGGCGTCGCATACCGCGCCGCGCCCGACGCGCGTGCTGGCCGCAGAACTGGCCGAAGTTGACGAGGTGGCTGATGAGGCCGCGAAAATGCGCCACATGAGCGAATTGGACGCCATGCTCAACTCGCTCGGACGGCGCTGACAGCTTCCTGAATTTCAAGTTTTTTCAAGAGGTTGTCCCTGGCCTCAGCGTGTTTCCGCTCTGCACCGGTGCAATCTGATACAACCGGCCTCAGCGCGTTTCCGGGCAGTGCAACTTCCCTGACTGGCAGCCGTTGCCAGTCATTGTTGCACCGGTTCCGGGCAGTGCAACAATCGTGCCATGTTACCGCGCATGCGTTACCCGAAAATGTGCGAACTGCCGCGCACGAATTCGTTGTGAGAACGAACATTCTCATAAGCAATTTTCGCGGGCCGCGCGCAAGTCTTTAACATTCACTGGCACGCTCGCAGTGCCAGCACTGCGACTTGCTTGCGCTCGTGCGCGCCCTTTTTTTTTGTTTTTTTAAAAAAAAACCCCGGGGGGTTGTTGGAACCCGGGGGGGGGGAGGGGGGGGTTGGGGGGAGTTGAGGGCACAGAGTTTACCACACAAAGCCCCGTCGGACAAAGCACCGGCGGGGCTTTTTGCTTCTGGGCCAGCGAACGCACGTTCTGACAGCAATGTTACAGCAATGTGCGGTTGGCTTGGGCGCTGCGCTTCCCGTGAGAACCGGCCTCTGCGCACTACCCCACGCGCTCAGCGCATGGTCAGCGCCATCACTGCCTTTTGCACGTGCAGTCGGTTCTCGGCCTCGTCGTAGACGAGGCTCTGCGGACCGTCAATCACGGCGTCGGTCACTTCGATGTTGCGGTCGGCGGGCAGGCAATGCATATAGATCGCGTCCTTGTCCGCCAGGGCCATGCGCCGCTCATCCGTGATCCAGTCCTGGTACTGGTCGCCAATGCGCTTCGATTCCGCCATGTCAGTCGTCGTCATGGTTGCGCCCCAACTCTTGGGGTAGCAGATGTGCGCGCCCTCGAAACCCTTGTCGAAATCGTCGTAGATCTCGAAGCTGCCGCCGGACTTGCGCGCGTTCTCGCGGGCCAGGTCTTCAATCTCCGGCATCAGCTTGAATTCCGGCGGACGAGTCAGGCGCACGTTCATGCCGAAGCGTGTGGCGAGCGTGATCAGGCTCTGCGGCACCGAAAGCGGCTTCTGATAGCTGGAGGCATAAGCCCACGACATATTGAGCGTTTTGCCGCGCACGTCGCGCCCAAAACGCTCGAAGATCGTCAGCATGTCGGCCAGCGCCTGGAACGGGTGATACCAGTCGCACTGCATATTCAGCACCGGCACGCGGCTGGCTTCGGCCACCGCCCGGATGTAGTCGTTCCCCACGCCCCAGTCGCACTGCCGGATCGCAATCCCGTCGCAGTAGCGCCCGACGATCTCGCCGATTTCCTTGGCCGTGTCGCCATGCGAGATCTGCGTCGTCGTGCTGTCAATGAACTGGGCGTGCCCGCCAAGCTGGGCCATGCCCGCCTCAAAGCTGACGCGCGTGCGCGTGCTGGTGAAGAAGAACAACATCGCCAGCACCTTGTCGCGCAGCAGCGCGTGCGGCTCGCCCAGGGCGCGCCTGCGCTTCAGATCAAACGCCACTTCGAAGATCGTGTTGACCTCGTCGTCCGTCCATTCGTCGGGCGTGATCATGTCCCGCCCCATCAGGTGCGTCTGCATGTTTATGATCCTCGTTTCGTCACTTGAGTAGCGCAGGCAAAAGCGTATAGAACTCGGTGGCGCGCACCACATCTTCAAGCGGCACCTGATCCAGGGCGCCGTGCGCCGTTCGTTCATCGCCCGCAGCAAAGCCGATAGAGGGAATGCCCGCTTTCCCGGTCCAGTAAATGCCGTTGGTCGAAAAGTCCCACTTCGCCGCCGGAGTGGTCTGGCCCCAGAGCAACTGGCACGCTTCAAGGCCCGCCTGCACCAAGGGGTGATCCTCGCCAATGGCCCATGCGGGGAAGTACTTCTCGACCGGATACTGGTAGCCGGTGTAGCTGGGCGTGTCGTAGTTCATGATTTCCACGTGAATGTCGTCAGCATGTTCTGGGGGGATGAGCGCCTGAACCTGCGCGACCGCCAGTTCTTTGCTCTCACCAAAGGTCAGACGCCGATCAATGAAGACCGTGCATTCGTCGGGCACGGCGTTGATGGACGGCGTCCGGCATTCGATCTTGCTGGCGGTGATACGCCCCTGGCCGAGGAACGGGTCGGTGTGGAGCTGGTCGTTCAGGTCACGCACGCCAGCGATGACCGGCAGCATCTTGTAGATCGCATTGTCGCCCAGTTGATTCGACGCGGCGTGGATTGACCGGCCCTTCGCCACCACTTCAAGCTCGACACGCCCCTTGTGGCCGCGATACACCTGCATGCGGGTCGGCTCGCCAATGACCACAAAATCGGGCCTGACCCCCTCGACCTCTACCAGGACATTCGGGGCGATACCATCGCAGTCTTCTTCCATGTTTCCGAAATAGTAGAGGGTATACCCCTCCAGAAGGCCCAGGTCGCGCGCCAGGGCCATGCCGTAGATCATGCCGGGCGTGGATTGTTTCTCGTCCCCTGCGCCTCGCGCGTAGAAAATCCCATCCTCGATTTTGCCCTGGAACGGGTCCCATCCCCACGCAGATGGATCGCCGACATCAACCGTGTCAATATGGCTGTCGTAGAGGAGGATGCGCGGTCCGTTTCCGATCCTGCCCAGGACATTTCCCATCCGGTCGAAGCGCACCTCGTCAAAGTGCAGGCGCTCCATCTCTTCCGCAACGCGCAAGCCCACGTCGCGTATCTGTCCCATCACGCTTGGAATAGCTACTATCTCACGGAAAAAGCTCAAGATTGCGTCGCGCTGTTCGGCAACACGAGACCTGATCGACTCTGCTAGCGCAGAATCACTTACTGCTGGCATTTCATCCTCTCCATTTTTGCTGCTTAGTTATCCTACACGTCTTAGCGGTTCCCAGAGAGCCATCGGCACTCCCAACGCCTTACACGCAAATAGGCAGCCCAGCGATACGCTCACCGCTGAACACTGTTGTGCTCGGCAGGCTCGCCAGCGCAGCCTGTTCTTGGCCACTAAGGTAGCCTGTTTTCCCTCTTTGGACAAATACCATGCGAGGCCAGGGGGTGAGGTCAACAGAGCGACCCTCTCCCCTGTGAGGGCGCCAACCTCATAACACGCTCTAGGCGAGCGGCGGCGTGAATGGCTTGCCCGGCAGGAACCGTCCGCGCCCTGGCGTCCCAAAGAACTGCCCATCGCTCACCAGCACTTCGCCCCGGCTGAGCACCGCGCGCACCTGGCCTTTGACCGTCACGCCTTCATAGGGAGTGTAGCGCGCCACCGTGTGCATGGCCTCGGCGCGCAGAGTCACTTCCGGCTGCGGGTCGTAGATCAGCAGGTCGGCGTCGCTGCCAGGCAGGATGGCCCCTTTCTGCGGGTACAGCCCGAAGATGCGCGCCGGGTCAGCCGCCATCAGGCGGGCCAGCGCGGTCAGCGGCAGCGCCTCAGCGGGGCGTCCCTCCTGGCGTGGCCGGTGCACACCGCAGGTATAGGTCAGCGCGAACGAGGTTTCCAGCCCCGGCAGGCCGCCCGGCGTCCGCGTGAACTCGCGGGACTCCTGCTTCTGGGCCAGCGAATAGTCGCAGTGATCGGTCGAGACGGCGCTGAGCACTGGCCAGACTTTCGTCAGGTCAACCTGGTGCTCGCGCGGGCGCAGCGGCGGCTGGAGGATAAAGTGCTCGGCGTTCGGCCCGGCGTAGCGGCTGTCGTCCAGCCAGAAGTACTGCGGGCACGTCTCGCAGTAGACCGGCGGCCAGTTGCCGGCGTCGTGCGCCTTCCTGACCTGCGACACGGAGTCGGCGGTCGAGCAGTGCACGATGTACACGGCTTTTCCGGCGACCTTCGCCAGGTGCATCACCCGCCGGATCGCCTCGACTTCCGCTTCGGGCGGGCGGCTCTGCCCGTGAAACGCCCAGGACGTGCGCCCCGCCGCAACCAACCGCGCGGTCGCGTCGGTCACCAGGGCGTCGTTCTCGCAGTGCACCAGGGCGATCATGTCGTCCGGCATGGCGCGCAGCGTGTGCAGCAGCACCGCGTCGTCGGCGTAGTAGTTGGGGCGATAGGTCGTGTAGAGCTTGATGCTCGGCACGCCCAGGTCGCGCAGCGCCTCCAGCCACCGCCGCGCCTCAAGCGGGTCGTGCGGCAGGTCGGTGACCATCATGTGCAGGCCGTAATCAATGAGCGCGGGCGCGCACTCCTTCAGCCGCGCTTCCAGCGCGTCGGGGAAGGTCATGCCGGGGAACTGCGTGGCGAAGTCCACCACCGTCGTCACGCCGCCGAAGGCCGCCGCGCGCGTGCCGATCTCCCAGTTGTCCGCCGTCTGGTAGACGCCCGTATCGAGCTGAATGTGCGTGTGCGGGTCTACCACGCCAGGGAAGACCAGGCAGCCGCCCGCGTCTATGACCTGCGCGCCCGCCCACACGTCCGCCCCGCGCGCCACCAGCCCGGCGATGCGCTCGCCTTCGATCAGCACGTCGGCGGCGACGACCTCCGCCGGCGTCACGATCATCCCGCCGCGAACAATGGTGCGTCTGTCCATCGCCCTACTCCCCGTTGACCAGTGCCAGGGCCAGCGCGTTGTGTCGCTCGATCAGCGGCGGAAGATCGAGCGTGGTCAACTGCCCGTCGCGCACGACGATCCGCCCGTTGATCACGCTGAGGCTCACGTTGACCGACGTGCAGAACAGCAGCGCGGCGACCGGATCGTGCCACGCGCCAGCAAAGGGAAGCCCCTTGAGATCGTAAGCGACGAAGTCGGCGGCCATGCCCGGCTTCAGCGCGCCGATGTCGTCGCGGCCCAGCACGCGCGCGCCGCCCAGCGTCGCCAGCTCCAGCGCGTCGCGCGCCGTCATCACCGCCGGGTCCTGTGCCAGGGCGCGCTGCATCAGCAGCGTCAGGCGCGCCTCGTTGAGCAGGTGCCCACTGTCGTTGCTGGCCGATCCGTCCACGCCCAGCCCCACCGGAATGCCGCGCCGCAGCATCTCGCGCACGCGGGCGATGCCGCTGGCCAGCCGGGCATTGCTGGCCGGGCAATGGGCGATGCCCGTCCCGGTGCGCCCGAACCTGTCGAGCGCGTCGTCGGTCAGGTGCACGCAGTGGGCGTGCCACACGTCCTCGCCGATCCAGCCCACGTCCTCGGCGTACTCGCCGGGCTTGAGGCCGAACATCTCCAGGCTGTAGGCCACATCGGGCTGCGTCTCGGCCAGGTGCGTATGCAGCCGAACGCCGGGATAGCTGCGCGCCAGCTCTGCCGACGCGCGCATCAGGTCGCGCGAGACGCTGAACGGCGAGCACGGGGCCAGCCCGATGCGCAGCATGGCATAGCGGCTGTTGTCGTGGTACTGCTCGATGACGCGCCGGCTGTCGGCCAGGATCGCCTCTTCGTCTTCGACGACGCTGTCCGGCGGCAGGCCGCCCTTGCTCTCGCCGACGCTCATGCTGCCCCGCGTCGCGTGGAAGCGCAACCCGATCTCCTGCACGCCGCGAATCTCGTCGTCCAGCGTGACATCGTTGGGGAAGATGTACAGGTGGTCGCTCGAGGTGGTACAGCCGGACAGGATCAGCTCGGCGGCAGCGAGCCTGGCGCTGACATACACCGCCTCGGCGGTCAGCCCCGCCCAGATCGGGTAGAGCGCACGCAGCCAGCCAAAAAGCTCCTGGTTCTGCCCGTCCGCGATGACGCGCGTCAGCGACTGGTACATGTGATGGTGCGTGTTGACCAGCCCAGGCAGCACCACATGGTCGCGCAGGTCGAGAACTTCATCCGCCGCAGCAGGCAGGTCGCCGGTCACGCCTACCGCTTCGATCACGTTGTCGCGGACGAACAGCGCGCCGTCGGCGATCTCGCGGCGCTCGTCGTCCATCGTCACCAGCACCCGAGCATGTTTCACCAGCAGAGTTGGCATCAACATTCTTCCTTCAGCCGATCAAAGCAAAAACGGGTATGTACAGCGGCGCACTGTGGCGAATTCCCCTGCTGTACACACCCGGCATTCGCCTAACCTGCCCCTACACCGCGCCGGACAGGGCCAGCTCTGCGCCGCGTAGCGTATTCTTGAGCAGCATAGCGATGGTCATCGGCCCGACCCCGCCCGGCGAAGGCGTGATCGCCCCCGCCACTTCCTTCACCTCGTCGAAAGCCACATCCCCCGTCCAGCGGTATCCCTTGTCGCTGGTTGGGTCGTCCACGCGGTTGGAGCCGACATCAATCACGTAAGCGCCGGGCTTCACCCAGTCCGCCTTGACCATCTCCGCCCGGCCCACCGCCGCGATCAGGATGTCCGCCGACCGGCAGACCGCCGGCAGGTCTCTCGTCCGGCTGTGGCAGACTGTCACCGTCGCGTTGCGGTGAATGAGCAGCAGCGCAGCGGGCAAGCCCACGATGTTGCTGCGACCGAGCACCACCGCATTGGCCCCGTCGAACTGAGCGCCCGCCTCCTCCAGCAGCACAATCGCCCCGTGCGGTGTGCAGGGGATGAACAGCGGTTCGCGGCCCTTCATCGCCAGCCGACCAATGTTCACCGGGTGGAAGCCGTCCACGTCCTTGTGCAGGCTGACCAGGCTCAGCACGCGCTCTTCGTCCAGGTGCCTGGGCAGCGGAAGCTGGACGAGAATGCCATGCACGCGCGGATCGTCGTTCAGCCGCCGGACCAGCGCCTCGACCTCCTCTTGCGACGCATTGCCGGGCAGCTCATGGGGCAGGGACTCGATGCCCGCTTCCGCGCACGCCTTGCGCTTCATGCGCACGTAGCTGTGCGAGGCGGGGTTGTCGCCCACCAACACCGTCGCCAGGCCCGGCACGATGCCGTGCGCCGCTTTCATCTGCGCCACGCTCTGGGCGATCTCGCCACGAATTCTCTCCGCAACGGCTTTTCCATCAATGATTGTGGCAGTCATCTATTTATGCCTTTCTCTGCGAATCAAACGAGCCTTCTTGAGCCTAACACGACCTGCCAATCGGCACCAGTGATTGGCGGCGCAATTGCCGGGCCATTTGTCAATGATTTCGGACAACTCTACTACAAAAAAAGACCCCCGCGCTCGCCAGAGTCAGGTACTATTAGATGTAGGGGCATCAGGCCCGCCTGCGCGCGTCCCAGAGCAGCGGGCGCTGCTGGCCGCAGCCGCAGCGCAGCAGCACGATCCAGCACAGGCGGCGTCCAGAACCTGTCAGTTCAGGAGGGGATCGTTCAATGTCTGACCATCAGGCCCAACCGGAACGCCGCTTCCGACAGGCGCTGCGGCGCGCCGCACACGGATTCACCCCTCGCTCGCGCGGGCAGGCGCTGATCGAGTACGCGCTGATCCTGGTGCTGGTCGTGTTCGCATTGGTTGCCGTGCTCACCATCACCGGCCCGGCAGTGGGCAACGTGTTCAGCAACCAGGTCTACAACCTGCTGGGCGGCACCGTCGAGCCGCGTGCAACGCTGGCCGCCGACGATTTCTGGACGCAGGTGGCAGCGGTGGCTTCCTACACGCCGGAAAGCCCCGGCCTGGTCACCAACACGCCTGCCCCGCCGACAGCGACCTCCACCATTGGCCCTTCGCCAACGGCGACAGACATCACGCCAACGTCCACGCCCCTCCCCACCAACACCCCTGGCCCCAGCCCGACGCCTACCGATTCCGAATGGGGATACCCCTTCGACGACCTCGGCGACAACCCCGACACATGGGAGCATGATTTCGACGACCTGCTCACCAACCCCTGGCAGGCCGAATACTGGGATTACAGCGTCCTGGCGCAACGATATGAGCACGATGCCGGACGGCACCGGAATCGTCCGCACCACCCTGCCCCAACTGGACTTCTATCTCCCCGACGGCACGAGGCCCCACCCCAGCGTCAGCGCGAACTTCTATGCCCGCTTCAAGACGACCTACACCTTCGAGAACAAAGAGTATACGTTTCACATCCTGCGCAATAACGGCGTGCGCATCTGGGTGGGCGGGCAGCTCGTCGTGGATGCCAACGTGCCCAATCCGGGCGATCCCGCCACATGGGTAGAATGGTCGTCGGACCAGATCAGAGACACCTGGTTCGATCGCAAGTTCACGCCTGCGGCGGGCACGCACGAGATCAAGGTTGAGTTCGTGGATCCTTCCGGCTACGCGCACCTGCATGTCTACCTGCTCGACCTGATCGATCCTCTGACCTCCGCCACCTGGAACGCCGAATACTGGGACTACAGCCCGTTCGGCTGGCGCACGAACATGAGCGCGATGGCCGACGGCAGCGGCAAATGGAGAACCAGCTATGATGCGCTGGATTTCTACTTCGCCAGCGGCGTCCGGCCCAACGCGGCGGTTCAGGACAATTTCTACGCCCGCTTCAAGACATCTGTCTATCTGGAGAACAAGCCCTACGTCTTCCGCATCATGCGCGACAACGGCGTGCGCGTGTGGGTGAATGGACAGCTTGCCGTTGGCCTGAACACCCCCCGAGTCGGTGACCCGGAGACCTGGACCAGCTCGACAGATACCTATTGGTTCGAGCGCCCGTTCATACCCTCCGCTGCCGGCGAGCACCAGATCGTCGTCGAATGGGTGGATAGCGGCAGCGCGGCGCATCTTCATCTGCAACTGGCCGAGTCTGTCTCGCTGGATCGCGGCAACTGTGGCTGGGCGCTCTCCGATGAAAGCTACTTCAGCCCGCCAACCGCCTGGTCCGACAGCCCCGATCGCCCCTACGATCCCGGCTCGTACTGCGTCCTCAGCCTGCGCGGCACCATTGACCTGACTGGCGCGTTGCATCCCCGCCTGGAGTTCTATGACCGCTACAACCTGCAGACAGGCACCTATGCCCGCGTTGGCGTGAGCGAGGTGGGCAGCAGTTCCTGGGTGGACGTGGACGTTCATTACAACGGTACGGACCTCACCTGGGCGCGCCAGGTGTACGACCTGACCAGCTTCGGCGGGCGCGACTTCACCGACAAGATCATCGAGCTGCGCTTTGTGCTCGATGCCACCGCCTCGACGAGCGCCTACGAGGGCTGGTGGCTTGACAACATTAAAGTCGAAGACCCCATCGAACGGCGCTACACCGTCGGCTTTGAAGACAATATGGAGGGAGTCTCGCACTGGTACCCCAACGGCACCTGGGCGCGCAGCAACGAGATGGCCCACAGCGGCTCGCTGGCCTGGTCGGACAGCCCTGGGGGCGACTACCTGCACGGCACAAACAGCACGCTGGAGCTGGACGGCGTCATTGACCTGGCCGATCCCGCAGTCGTCAAGCCCGAGATCACTTTCTGGCACCGCTACAACCTGAACTACAACGACGCCATCTATGTGGAGGTCTCTGCCGATCGCCTGACCTGGCAGGCCCTGCCCAGCGGCACCTGGCTGGCCCGCAGCACCACCAATGCAAGCTGGGAGCAGGTGATCATCCCGCTGACCAGCTACACAGGTCAGGAAATCTATTTCCGCTTCCGGCTGGATGCCCGCAGCGATACGAGGGTGGCGGACGGCTGGTGGGTTGATGACTTCGCCATCCGCAACGAGCCGACCAACTACATCTATCCCAACTGGTGCGACGGCATGGAGGGGGGCGGCAACAACTGGCTTCCGGGCGGCACATGGGCGGTCGTCAACGGCCTGGACTACAACCCCGATCAGCCCCAGACCATTCGCGCCTACGCGGGATCCAACTTCTGGTCAGACAGTCCTGGCACCAACTATGCCCATCCGACGAACAGCGCCCTGGAGCTGCTGCCCAGGCTTAACCTGACCAGCAGCACCAACCCGGAGCTGATCTTCTGGCACCAGTGGGACCTGGGCTACAAAGACAACCTCTACGTCGAGGTTTCAACAGACGGCGGGAAGACCTGGACTCAGGTCTGGCGATACCTGTACGACACTCTCCCCCTGGAATTCTGTAGCTCGTGCAGCCCCGTGAACAGCGGCTACAACCACATCCTGTCCTGGCATCGCGAAGTCGTCAGCCTGCGAGATTATGTCGGCCAGATCATCAATATACGCTTCCGGCTCGACGCTCTGACCAGCTCGACTGTGGACGATGGGTGGTGGCTGGACGACATCTGCTTCATGGAACACAGTCATGTCGTGCGCACAGTCGGCTTCAGCGATAGGTTCGAAGGCGGCAGTGCCAACTGGTACGTCGGTGGCACGTGGAGCATCTCCCCAGAGAACGCGCGCCAGGGCCGCGCCTTCTCAGACAGCGTCGGCACCTTCTACCGCCACGAGTCCAATGCCGAGCTGGAACTGAAAGGGGTCATCAACCTCGCCGGCACGGTCAAGCCGACGCTCTACTACTGGGAAGCGTTCAACCTCGCGCAAGGAGACTACTCGCTGGTCGAAGTCAACGTCTCTGACGATGGCGGCGACACCTGGCAGGGATGGCGCGATGTTCCCCTCGTGCGCCACCTGTACACGACCACCCTCTCCTGGAACCGGCAGCAGGTGGACCTGCGCCCCTTCATCCCGACGGCTGAACACCCCAACCGTGTCATTCGCCTGCGCTTCCGGCTGTATGCAGTGAGCGATTCCAGAGTGGCCGAAGGGTGGTGGCTTGACGATGTGTCTCTCGTGGACCGCAACGGCATCGAGACACTGCACCCCCTGTCTTTCAACGAGAACGTGGAGTTCGATAACAACTACTGGGTCTTCGAAGGAACCTGGAGCCGTATTCCATACTTCCGCATGGTGGGCAGCGGCACGGGCTTAGGCCCTGGTGGATGGACGGGCACCTACTACCAGGACGCAAACGCCAACAGGATCATCGACTCCGGTGAGTATCGCGGCACCAGGTCCGGTGAGACAGAGATTAACTACAACTGGGGCAGCAGTCGCCCATCCGGGGTTGGCCTGACATCCAACAACAACTTCATCGTCCGCTGGACGCGCACGATCGACATCGCTCGCGAAGATACACAGTTCTACATCGAGGCGCGCTCGGACGATGGCATCCGCGTGATCGTTGACCCGCCCGGCAACCCGGACACAGATCCCAACTACCCGGATGGGTGGGCCTGGAACGCCCAGTATTGGGACAACCGGGGCTTCTCCGATCCATCGAACCCTACCACTGGCTCGGTGATGCTCAGCCAGGGGCTGCACACCATCCTGGTCGAGTACTACGAGAACACCGGCGATGCCCGCGTGCAGGTTGACTTTGGGACGCAGGGGCGCGTCTTCCACGACAGCTTCAACTCGACGACCAACTACGTGCACCTCAGCAACATGTCCACGATGCTGGAAGGCATGATCAACCTGGCCGGCACTACAAACCCGGCGCTGACTTACTGGGACAGCCGCAAGCTGGGCAGTGGAGACTGGGTCTACACGGAAGTCTCGACCGACGAGGGCTTCAACTGGACGTCGGTCTGGTCGGCCAATGGCACCGATGCAACCTGGACGAGGCGCCTGATTGACCTGAGCGCCTATGCCGGGCAGCGGATCAACATCCGCTTCCGGCTGGACGCGCGCGTCAACACGAGTGTCGGCGACGGCTGGTATATTGACGACATCGTGGTCGCTGAATAAGCGGCGCGGCGAACGCCGTCACAGGTCACAGATCGTTTCCTGGGGGTCGTCTGCGGGCGACCCCCTTTGTGTCACAGAGGGTGTGAGCAAGACCTGTCAGGTAGGGGCGTTCTTTCACCCCTTTTTCTCTCCGCCTGTTTTACCACCTGTCGCACGACACCGGAACTCCCTCAACCCCGTCTCGACGTGACCCTGCGGGCACTGATCTCGCGTCGACCCCGCCACAGACGACTGACGCTGGCTTGGAGGCCGCTGGACGGTTCCTGTCCCGTGTTGGGTTGGTATAACCCTGCGGCGTCTCTTGGTGGTGTAACCCTACAGCGGGTAACACTCTGCTGCGCCCGTGTAGGGGCGGGTTTAGAAACCCGCCCCTACAGGCCTCTCCCCCTCAATCCCCCTCTCCAGCCGAGCTAGAGAGGGGGATCTAAAACCCCCCCCCCCCTCCCCCACGCTGCGCCGCGGAGGGGACGCAGGCCCCGCTTCTGGCTTTCCCCTCGTGGGGAAAGGGCCGGGGATGGGGGGCCATTGCTGTGTGACGAGTTTCAACCGACAAGGATACACTGCCTCACAGAACCCGCATGGGCGGCGCGCGCAGGGCGTGTTACACTTGCGCCCAGCACAGCCTGGCTCATCTGCCCATTTGAGGACTGGTATGCCCAACGACGGACTGCTGTTCATCCTGGTCGGTCCCACTGCCGCAGGCAAGAACACACTGATGCGCTGCGTGCAGCAGCACTTCACCGACCTGGCCCAGCTCGCTACCGCGACCACCCGCAACAAGCGCACTAGCGAGCAACCGGGCCGCGAGCACCTCTTCGTCTCGCTGGACGAGTTCCGCCGTATGATCGCTCGCAACGAGCTGATCGAGTACCAGAATGTCCACCAGGATGACTGGTACGGCACGCCGCGCAAGACCGTTGAGGAGGCGTTTGCCGCTGGCACGGACCTGATCGCTGACATCGAGTGCCTGGGCGCAAAACGCATCTACGCCGACTATCCCCATAACACCGTGCTGATCTTCGTCTCGCCGTCCAGCGTCGAGGTACTGGCCGAGCGCATCCGGCTGCGCGGCAACGTGAGCCGCGAGGAGGAAGCGGACCGGCTGGCGCGGGCGCGCTTCGAGATGACCTTCGCCCGCCACTGCCACTACCTGATCATCAACGATCTGGTCGAGCCGGCTGCCGAGCACCTGCGCCAGATCATCGCCAGCGAGCGATCGCGGCGGCGCGACGAGGCGCTGCCCGCTGCACAGGTGCTGCCGCGCCCGCACGTTCACTGCGCCGTTGTCGCCTTGATCGTGCACGGCGATCACCTGCTGGTTCGTGCGGACTCGGTTGAGGTACAGCTACCCACCTTTGCCATGCCCACCAGTGCCGCCCAGTCTCCGACAGAGTTCCTTGAGGGCTGCCTGGGCGAGAGGCTGAGCCTGGCCGTCACTGTTGACCGCATCAGCGATCCGCGTTTCGACGAGAACGCCCCCCACCATGTGGCTCTGGCGGCCATCCCTCACGATGTTTATCTCTATTACACGTACCGCTGCTCTGCCAGCAGCCGCCTGACCCCGGACTCGGCGGAATGGGTCTGGCAACCCGTTGCCACTTTGCGCCTGCCCGATGCGCTGGCCAGGGCTATTGCCGTCCCCGCCAGATGACGCCCCCAGCGCGTATTGATCGAGAGTTGTCAGGGTTGCCCAGGATCGCCTGGCGACGGCTGGCGGCGGACGATCATTCGGCTAGAATCGAGTGATGGCATCCATCCGGCCCGCGCAGGATCAGGCGGGCGGCGGCTGCGCGGCGGGACCCATGATTGACGTTGACCGGCTGACCAAACGCTACGGGCGCTTTGTCGCCCTCGATGGCATCAGCTTCCGCGCTGACTCCGGCGAGATCGTCGGCTTCCTCGGCCCCAACGGCGCCGGGAAGACGACGGCCATGCGCGTGCTCACGGGGTACATGCCCCCCACCGAGGGCACAGCGCGCATTGCCGGCTTCGACGTGCTGGCTGACTCGCTGGCCGTGCGCGAGCGCGTCGGCTACCTGCCGGAGACCGTGCGCCTCTACCGCGAGATGACCGTGCGCGGCTACCTGAAGTTCATGGGCCAGCTTCGCGGCGTTGACCGGCTGGGAGCGCGCCTGGACGAGGTGCTCGATCTGGTGGGGCTGCGCGAGCGCGCCCGCCGCCTGATCAGCAGCCTGTCGAAAGGGATGCAGCAGCGCCTGGGCCTGGCTCAGGCCATTCTCCACGATCCGCCGGTGCTCATCCTCGACGAGCCGACCATCGGCCTCGACCCGCACCAGGTTCAGGAGTTGCGCGCGCTGATCCGCGAGCTTGGCCGCACGCGCACTGTGCTGCTCAGCACGCACATTCTCAGCGAAGCCGAGCAGGTCTGCGACCGGGTGATCATCGTTGATCGCGGGCGCATCGTCGCCGAAGACACCCCCGCCAACCTGCGCGAGGGCCTGGCCCGCAGCAGCCGCCTCTTTGTGCGCGTGGGCGCGGCGCGCGGCGACATCGCCGGGCTGCTGGCGAGCGTCCCCGGCGTAACCAGCGTCGGCCCCGCCGCCGACGGCTTCCTGCTGACGAGCGCGCCCCAGGCGGGTGACGTGCGCCCGGCAGTGGCCAGCGCCATCGTCGGCCAGGGCTGGCCGCTGCTGGAGCTGCGTCCCTGGGCGACCACGCTGGAGGAGATTTTCCTGGAGCTGACGGCGCGGCTCGACGCTCCGATCAGCAACGGTGGAGGGGCGCGCCATGCGTAGCGTGCGCATTGTCGCCCGGCGCGAGCTGGCCCAGTACTTCACCTCGCCCATCGCCTACCTGGTCGCCTTTGCCGTCCTGGTGCTGACCGGCTGGCAGTTCAACGTAGACCTCGCCCAGCGCGTGGGCAGTCAGCCGCCGGACGGAGCGGCGGTGCTCGGCTCGTTCGCCTTCTTCACTCTCTTCTTCGCTCCCCTGCTGACCATGCGCCTGCTCGCCGAGGAGGCGCGCGAGGGCACGCTGGAACTGCTGCTCACCGCGCCCGTGCGCGACGGGGACATCATTCTCGGCAAGTTTCTGGGGGCATGGCTCTACTACACGCTGATCCTGGGCCTCACGCTGGTCTACCAGGCGATCTGGCTGGCGATCACCACCGCTCGCGCCTACGCGCTCACGCCCGAACTGGACATCGGGCCGGTGATCACCGCCTACCTGGGCATCTGGCTGTTCGGCGGGGCTGCCCTGGCTCTGGGCCTGCTCTTCTCGGCGCTGACCGAGAACCAGGTGATCGCGGGCTTCCTGACCATGTCGGTGCTGTTCATCCTCTGGCTGGGCGACTATGCGGGCAGCGTCGTCCAGAGCCGCGCCCTGGCCCAGGCCATCCGCGAGCTGAGCTTGCAGGCGCACTACGCCACTTCATTCCTGGTCGGCGTGATCCGCTTCGAGGACGCCGTTTTCTTCATTGGCGTGATCACCGCCGCGCTGTTTGTCGCCACGCGCGTCCTGGAATCGCGGAGGTGGCGCTGATGCGCACGCCGCGCGCGTTCCCCCGCGAGACGCTGGCCGGCTGGGCGGGCATTGCCGGCACGCTGGCCCTGCTCGCCGGCGGGCTGATCGCGCTGCTGGCGCGCGAGATCACCTATGGCGTGTTCGCCTGCGTGCTGCTTGGCGCGGCGGGCATCGCCCTGTGGATGTGGGCCGCGCCCGACGATCTGCGCGCCTGGCTGGCCGGCCGCCCGACGCGCTACGGCACCACCAGCGTCCTGGTGAGCCTCGTCTTCATCGGCGCCATCGCCTACGCCTACGTCCTGGTAGACCGCGCCAATATCACCGCCGACCTGACCGCCGTGCAGCGCTATTCGCTCAACGCCCCTTCGCTGGAAGTGATCGATCAGCTTGCCGCGCGCGGCTTCCGCGTGCGCATCGTCGGCTTCTTCAGCCGCGCCAGGCTGCGCGAGCAGGAGGCCGCCGACATTCTGCTGCGTCAGTACGAGGCGGCGGGCGGCGACGCAATCCAGGTGCAGTATGTGGACCCCGATGAGCAGCCGGACGTAGCCGCCCTCTACAGCTACCAGCCCGGCTACGATGGGACATTCATGCTCACCCTGCTCGGCGAGGACGGCACGCCCCGCCCGCGCAGCGCGATCCAGGCCGACGGTCAGGTGGGAACGGCGTACTTCACGCTGTACCTGGGCGGGGCCAACGAGCGCGACATCACCACCGGCCTGAAGACCGTCGCCTCAGCCGGCGCGTTCACGGTTTATTTCACGAGCGGACACGGCGAGCGCGATCTGACCCTGGCCGACGACACCGGCATCTCGCGGCTGTTCGTCAGCCTGGACGGGCAGGGCATCGCCGTCGAGCCGCTGCCCCTGGCGGAAGTGAGCGAGGTGCCTGCCGATGCCAGCGCCGTGCTCATCGTCGGTGCCTGGGACGATTTCACCGCGCAGGAAGTGGAGCGCCTGGCGACTTACCTGGAGCGCGGCGGGCGGCTGGGCATCTTCGCTGACCCGCCGGTGATCGAGGCAGCCGTCAGCGGCGCGCCCGGCAACACCTTTCTCGACGCCGACAGCCCGCTCAACGCCTACCTGTGGGACGAGTTCGGAGTGCGCGCGCTGGATGCGCTGATCATCGAGACCACCCCGGAACTGGTCAATGGCAGCGAGTGGCTGCCCATCCTCAACACCATCGCCCCCCACACGATCATGAGCGATGTGCGCGACGAGCCGATCTACACGCGCTTTGTGCGCCCGCTGCAAATCGCAGACCTGCCCACCGAGCGCCAGAACGCTTACGTGCGCGAGCCGCTGTTGTATACCTCCGCTCAGTCGTTCGGCGAGACCGCGCTGAGCGACTTTCTGGAGGGGCGCATCGCCTACGACCCCGGCGCAGACCTGCCCGGCCCCCTGCTTGTCGGCGTCACCGTGCGCCGCCAGCTTGAGTTCCAGCACGACATCCAGCCCCGCCTGGTGCTCATCGGCGACTCTGACATTTTCAAGAACGAGTATGTCAAGCAGGTGCCGGGCAATGTTTATCTGTGGACGGACATCGTGGACTGGCTGACCGGCTTCGCCGACGCCATCACCTTCACCCCGGTCAACGATCCGACGCTGCTCAAGCTGGCCGTCTCCTCTGGCGAGCGCAACACCATCGCCGTCATCACCATGATCCTGCTGCCGGGGGCGGTGCTCCTCACCGGTGGAGCCGTCTGGTGGTACCGGCGGCGCTAAGCTAGAATCACGGGTTGCGCGCCCGGTCGGCAGAAGTAGCCTTAGGTAGACAGTTGGAGACATGAGCTACCATGCCCCGGTTTACCTCACCCCCACTCGGCGCTAACGCGCCTCGTTGCCCCCTCTCCGCCAGCGGAGAGGGGGCAAGCCGAACGAAGCGAGGCTGGGGGTGAGGTAAACCACCTGATTGCGCTAGACTTTCCTGAGCTTGCTGAGAGATCATCATGGTGAAGCGAAGGACAGGCTACCTGCTTCTGGCAACCCTGGCAGCGGTCATGCTGGCTCGGCTGATGCTCGACGACCCGGCACAGCGCCTGGAGCAGATGCGCGCTTACGAGGCGACCCAGCAGGCCAGCCGCCCCACTCGCCTGTTCCCCACCCTGCGCGACCCGGCCCAGATCACGGGGCTGGAAGTGCTGGATGTCAGCGCAGGACGGGGCATTCTGCTGGTGCGCGACGCGGGCGGGCTGTGGTACGCTCCTGAGTTGGCCGCGATCCAGCGGCCTATTGCCGCCGAGTCAGTCAACCAGGTTGCGGCGGAGAATGCGGCAGCGGCCATTGTGCTGCTCGCAGCAACGCAGCAGTACCCGGCCAGCGCCGACAGTCTGGCGCTGTACGGCCTGGCCCCCGCTCCGGCCTATCGCGTGCGCTTTCAGGCGCAGGGCAGTGCTGGCGGCGTCTATGAGGGGCTATTTGAGATAGGTGACGCGAATCCGGATCATATGGCATACTATGTGTACGTCCATGCCCAGCGTGAGGCCGACCGGCATATTTTTCTGATCCCCAGGCAGACCGTTGACTATCTCATGGCTGCGCTCACCGATCCCACGCTCGCCGCGCCGGCGCTTGGCGACTTGCCAGCGGAGACTGACACAACGCCGTCTGTACCCTGAAGTCTGCGTTTGCGACGGGAGTTGGATCAGGGTGGCCCTACCGTTGGCGGTAGGGTGTTTTTTGTGAGAAGGCTTGACTGCTCGCGAGATGACCTTGGCTGAAGTCCGACACGAACTCATCACCCCGGACTCGCCGCTGTGGCGAGACCTGATCGAACAGGGGAAACGCAGCGGGTATATCACCTACGATGATATTCTGTCCCGTATGCCCGCCCTGGAGCACAACCTCGACCTGCTGGATGAGCTGCTCGATGCCCTGGGCAGCGAAGGCGTGGAGGTCGTGCCGGATTCGTCTGCCAAGAGCGCGGAGCCGGACAGCAGCGACGTGCTGGCCGAAGCCGAGGTTGACGAGGAAGTCCTCGATCCTGCCGCCCTGTACCAGGACCTGATCCAGGACGCAGGGTATCAGCAAGCCCTGGAAACCGATGACGTGGTCGGCCTGTACCTGAAGGAGGCCGGGCGCGTCCCACTGCTGACCGCTGAAGAAGAGGTGGCCCTGGCCAAGCGCATGGAAGCGGGCCAGTTCGCGGCGGAGCAGTTGCAGGAAATGGCGGACTACCTGACAGCCGGCGAGCGGGCCGAACTCGAAGCGCTCATCGCCGACGCCGAAGCCGCCCAGGAATATCTGGTGCGGGCCAACTCGCGCCTGGTGATCAGCGTGGCCAAGAAGTACATCGGGCGCGGCGTGCACTTCCTTGACCTGATCCAGGAGGGCAACATCGGCTTGATCCGCGCCGCCCGCAAGTTCGAGTATCAGCGCGGGCACAAGTTCAGCACCTACGCCACCTGGTGGATTCGCCAGGCGGTCAGCCGCGCCGTGGCCGACCAGGGCCGCACGATTCGCGTGCCCGTGCACATGGGCGACCAGATCAACCGGCTGCGCCGCATCTCCACCCACCTCACCCAGGAACTGAGCCGCGACCCGACCAGCGACGAGCTGGCCGACGCGATGGACACCACACCCGACAAGATCAACACCCTGATCGAGATTTCGCGCCGCCCCATCAGCCTGGAGACGCCCATCGAAGAAGACGCCGACTCCGAATATGGCGACTTCATTGAGGATAAGAACAGCCCGCAGCCGGCGGAAGTCGTGACGCAGAATCTGCTGCGCGAGCACTTGCAGCAGGCCCTGGCTCGCCTGCCTGAGCGCGAAGCGCACATCCTCGAGCTGCGCTATGGTCTGCTGGACGGCGAGACTCACACCCTGGAAGAAGTGGGCCGGCAGATCGGCGTCACGCGCGAGCGCGTGCGCCAGCTTGAAGCCCAGGCGCTCAACCGGCTGCGCCATTCGTCGGCGCACCAATTGCTGCGCGACTACCTGCGCGACATCTAGGAGGGCATCATGAGCACGTCCACCAAACGCAGGCCCCTGCTGTGGCCGCTCCTTCTGATGGCCGGCGGCGTGGCGCTGCTGCTGGAAAACTTCCTGCTCGTTGATCTCGACCTGGCCCCCTACTGGCCCATCCTGCTCGTCCTGGTTGGCCTGCTCATTCTGGTGCGCGGCGACATCGCGCCCAGTTGGGGCGCGCACACCTTCGGCATCACGCGCGGCAGCGTTGAGTCCGCCACCATCGAGATTGAGAGTGGCGAGATTGACGTACAGCTTCAGGCGCTGCGCAAGTCGGGGCGGCTCATCGCCGGGCAATATACAGCGCGCTCGCGGCCCAGCCTGGTCGTGCGCAACAATCGCGCCCGCCTCACCATGCATCGCGGCCAGACCTGGTGGCTCTCTCTCGCCGACTGGGACGTGGGCCTCGCCCACGACCTGCCCTGGGAAATCCTGATGAGCAGCCATCTGGGGCAGCTCGACGCCGACCTGCGCGGCATTCAGGTCGAGCGCGCCTATGTGGTCTCTGGCCTGGGCGATGTCAGCCTGGCCTGCCCGGTGCGCTGTCGCGGTGAGCTTGTCGCCCGCTCCAGTTTCGGCGACGTGCGCGTGAGCGTCCCGCAGCGCAGCGCCGCCATCGTCCGCGTGCAGACCGGGCCATTTGGGCGCGTGCGCGCCGACGCCGACCGCTTTGCCGAGATCGCGCCCGGCGTGTACGCCACTGGCGATCATCCCGACCAGAACGCTGAGGGACTCCAGGCCCGCGCCGACCTCACCATCACCGCAGCGACGGTTTTCGGCACGATCCACCTCAGCTAAAGGCCAGTCGGCAGGAGCGCTGCCCTGCTGCGCTCAGGGATACAAGCGCGCGCCCCAGTCAAGGAGCGCGCGCTGTCTTTCCATCTGTATCATGCGCCGCTCACAACGCGCTGGGCGGGATTACATCCCTGGCTGGGCGCTTACGCTGGCTGCGCGGCACGACGGGCGGGCACCGCCAGGCGTCGGCGGGAGTCTCCATGCGCAGCGGCGCGAACTTGGGCAGGATGCCGCAGGCGAAGCAGTGTCCCCGGCAGTCCTGGCGGGTCTCACCGCGCAGAGACATCTGGTAGTCTTCGGCGAGAAACGACTTCTTCACCGCGATGTCAATGTGATCCCAGGGGAACACCTCGTCGAGCGGGCGCGAGCGGTGCGTGTAGAAGTCCATCGCCAACCCCGACTCCTCGAAGGCGCGCGCCCACGCCCCGTGATCGTGATGCTCCTGCCAGGCGTCGAACTTCGTCCCCAGCTCCCACGCCCGCTGGATGACCGCCCCCAACCGCCGGTCGCCCCGGCTGAGAAACGCCTCCAACAGCGTCTCCTCCGGGCGGTTCCAACGCAGGTGCAAGCCAGCGCCGCGCATTCCGCGTTGCAGCAGGTCCTGCTTGGCGCGAATCTGCTCCAGCGTATCGAGCGGCATCCACTGGAACGGGGTGTGCGGCTTGGGCACGAAGGTGCTCACCCCCACATTGACCTTCGCCTTGCGCCCGTGAATCCTGCGCCCTTCGGCCAGCACTGCCGCCGCCAGGTTGATGATCGCCCCCACGTCTTCGAGAGTCTCGCTGGGATGCCCGATCATAAAGTACAGCTTGATCGTCACCCAGCCACGCCTGAAGGCCTCGCGGGCCACGGCCAGAAGCTGTTCGTCCGTCACCGGCTTGTTGATGATGTCGCGCATCTTCGCGGTGGCCGCCTCCGGCGCGAAGGTGAAGCCGCTGCGCCGGTTATCTTGCAGCGCATCCATCAGGTCTACGCTGACCGACTCGATGCGCAGGCTGGGCAGGCTGACGCCGAGGTTGCGCGCGCCGAGGCGCTCGCTGATGGCACCGACTAGCTCTTGCACGTGGGCGTAGTCCGACGACGATAGGCTGAGCAGGCCCAGCTCGTCGAAACCGGTCTGGCGCACAATCTCCTCAGCGGCAGCAACAACCTCCTCCAGCGGGCGGTCGCGCACGGGCCGCGCCACCATCCCCGCGTGGCAGAAGCGGCAGCCACGCGTGCAGCCGCGCATGATCTCCAGCGGGGCGCGGTTGTGGATCGTGTCCACGTGCGGCACCAGGAAGCGCGTGAACGGCCTGGGCAACACCGGCACGATGCGTTTGCGCACGACCGGCGGCACGCCCTGGCGGTGGGGCGTTACGGCGGCCACCGTGCCATCCGCGTGATAGCGCACGTCGTAGAAGCGCGGCACGTACACGCCGTCAAGCGCGGCCAGGGCGCGAAGCTGCTCCTCGCGCGAGCGCCCGCGCAGATCGCGCAGCGCCCGGCAGATTTCGAGCAGGACTTCCTCCCCCTCGCCGATGGCGAAGGCGTCTATGAAGTCGGCCATCGGCTCCGGGTCGTAGCAGGCATGGCCGCCGGCGATCACCAGCGGGAAGCGCTCATCGCGCTCGGCGGCGCGCACGGGCATCCCGGCCAGGTCGAGCAGGTTGAGCGCGTTGGTGTAAAGCTGCTCGTAGGGCAGCGTGATCGCCAGCAGATCGAAATCGCGCACGGCGCGCTTGCTCTCCAGCCCATAGAGCGGGATTCCCTCGCGGCGCATGACCGCTTCCATGTCCGTCCAGGGGCTGTAGACGCGGTCGGCGAACATGTCCGGCTGGTCGTTGACCAGGCCGTAGAGGATCATCAGGCCCAGGTTGGACATGCCCAGGTCGTAGATGTCCGGGAAGGCCATCGCCACGCGGAAGTCCACCGCGTCCCAGTCCTTGACGACGCTGTTGAACTCGCCGCCGACGTAGCGGGCTGGCTTCTGCACGCTGAGCAGGGCGCGCTCCAGCGCGCGGGCGATGCGGTCTGCTGAAGGCTGTGGTGTGCGTTGCATGGTGCGATGTCCGCCTTTTCATGAGGTCATGTGCGGACTAGGGTATTGCATTACGGGCGGGGGGTCAAGGGCGAGCAAAGGCGAACACGCGGCACACAACCGTTGACACGCCCCGAAAACACGCTACAATTACCCTCGTTCCCCAGGGAACAGCGCCGAGGTAGCTCAGTTGGTAGAGCACTTGACTGAAAATCAAGGAGTCGCCAGTTCAAGTCTGGCCCTCGGCACACGACAAAACCCCTGCCACCACAGCAGGGGTTTTCAATTCGCTGGGTCCCGCTCCTCCCGGCTATTCCGTCACGCCGTGCTCGGCCAGCAGCGCCACGACTTCCGGCAAGTCAATGCCCAGCTCGCGCACCTTCTTCAGCGTCGGGATACCGTTCGCGTTCCAGCCGCGCCGCTGGTAGACGGCGTTCATCAACTGCTCGTAGCGCGCCTCGCGGTGATGGCGCAGCGCCGCGACCTTCTCCTCAACGGCCAGCGTCTCCGGATCAAGGCCCACTTCCTGGGCAAGCTGCCTGTCATAGCGCTCGGCCCGCGACTCGTACTCGTCCACCGTCACCGGCCCCTTCGCCCGGTACGGCAGCGTGTCGTGATCGCGCGTCCCGAAGCCGAGCCGCAGCGCCAGCAGCCGCTGAAAGTTGTAGACTCGCTCTGACTGCGCGAGCAGGTCTTCCGCCGTCACTGGCTTGCCGGATAGCCCCTCGTACAGCCAGGTGTAGTTCTCGACGTGCTCCGGCACCTTGCTCGGCTCGGCGGTCTCCTTGTTGTTGGCCGGCATGATGTCGTTCCAGGGCAGCTTGCACAGCCCGTGCAGGCTGAACCACGTCCGCCACAGGGGGAAGTAATGCAGCGCCTCGGCCTTCGCTTCAAAAGTCGGCAGTTCCTTGCGCACCATGTCCATGAAGATCAGCCAGGCTTCGTCGTGCTGCGCGCCCTTAAGGGCCATGCCGTAGCCGCCCTGCTGCGCCAGGGACTCTTTGGTCATGTATTCGGAGACTTCCATCCCCTTGACTTCCATGCCGATGTCTTCGACGAACTGCGGATCGGCGCCGTACTGCTCGGCGAACAGCCGCTTCAGGTAGCGCACGCCCTGCCCGACCAGGTAGCCGAAGCCCTCGCCGCGCACCATCTGATGCAGCAGTTCCAGGGCTGTCTCAGCGTCGTCCCAGCGCAGCGC
The DNA here is from genome assembly GCA_027494015.1 of Anaerolineae bacterium. Next base: position 39,461 of record JAOSJP010000002.1, on the reverse strand, counting down.
GATCCCGCCCGTCACGGTCTCGTCAATGATCCCTTCTGTGAAGCATTCGATGGCGAAGGCCAGCGAGTTGGCGAAGGAGATCGTGTCAATGCCATACGTGTCGCAGTAGAAGTTAAGCTCGATGACGGCCAGACGGTCGAACACGCCGATGTTCGATCCCAGCCCGGCGATGGTCTCGTACTCCGGCCCGTCCACCAGCACCGCCTGGTCCTTGTACGGCCCGGTGCGCAGATGGAAGTGATCCACGCCGTGCGCGCACGACAGCGTGCAGCCATACCAGCAGCTATCCGGGATCCCCTGGGTGAACGTCGCCTCCCACACCTTGCTGTCAAAGTTCCCGGCCAGAGGATGCGACCCATAGCGGTAGTTGTTGACTGGCAGCAGGTCGAACTCGTTCATAATCGGCGGCAGGTGCCCCGTGCCGATCTTGCGCATGTTGTTCTGCTTGCTGTCCAGCTCGGAGATCTCTTTGTTGATGCGCGTCCCGGCCTTACGGATCAAGTCCATATCCGCCGGGTTATTGCTGTCACCCTTCATCTGGCTATAGCGCACCACAATCGCCTTGAGTCCCTTGTGGCGGAAGACGCGCCCCGCCCCGCCCCGCCCGGCCTGCTTGACGCGCACCTCTTTGCGGCGCACGTCGTACCAGCTCAGGTTGAGGCCGGCATAGCGCGAATACGCCGCGCCCTGCCCGGTGGAGACCACCGAGACGCTGCGCATGTCGCGCTCGCCGCGGGCGTACATCTCGGTGAGTTGCCGCCCGATCAGGTGCGTGTTGATGTCCTCCAACGGCGCTTCCTCCAGCGTCACCCGCCCCTCGTCGCCGTCAATCACCAGGATCACGTCGCGCTCGGCAATGCCCTGCACTTCCAGCGCGTCCCAGCCAGAGAACTTGAGGTACGGGCCAAAGTAGCCGCCCGCGTTGCTGTCAATCACCGAGCCGGTCAGCGGCGAGACCGTCGCCACGGTGGACTTGCCCGACCCCGGATACGCCGTGATGCCGCCGATCGGCCCACCCGCGATGACGATCTCGTTCTCCGGGTCGTCCCAGCGCGTGGTCGGCTGGATGGCGTTCCACAGCAGCCACATACAGAAGCCCCTGCCGCCGGTGAAGATGTCCTTCATCTGCTGAGTGACGGGCTTGCTGCGGATCGTGTTCGTCGAAAGGTCAACGTACAGCGTGCGGTTGGCATAGCCGCGCGCGACGGGCCGGGTCTCGTAAGTGAACTCGGCCAGGAGCGTGTGTCCCTGCTTGATCTCTTCAATCGTCAAAGTTGTCATGTGGTGTCTCTCTCCTAATGCCTGCCAGCAAAAGTGTTTATGCTTCGATCATACCTGATGTCCTGCCCTCTGTCAGGCGACGAATGGCGAGAGTCCGGGCGAGAAACGTCACATTGCGGACGCTCTGCTGCCCGCGCGCCCGCGTCGGTGCTACAATATCCGGCGCGCCGCACCCATGACAACCGGGAGCCACCATGCCCCTCGCAAGCCTGGCCTTCGTCTCGTCCAACGAGGAAAAATACCGCGAGATGCGCGGCGCGCTGGCTGGCTGCGGGGTCGCGGTTGCGCGCGTCGCGCTCGACCTGCCGGAGATTCAGGCGCTCAACCCGGCGCAGGTCGCCGGGCACAAAGCGCGCCAGGCCTTCGAGCACCTCGGCGCGGGCGCGGTCCTGGTCGAGGACACCGGGCTGGCGATCCTGGCCTGGAACGGCTATCCCGGCGCGCTGATCAAGTGGGTGCTGGGCGCGGTCGGCGAGCCGGGCCTGTGCCGTCAGCTTGACGCCTGGGGCGACCGCCGCGCTCTGGCTACCGTCGCGCTGTGCCTGTACGACGGGCGCGCGCTGCACACCTTCACCGGCCAGACGGCGGGAGTCATCACCCGCGAGCCGCGCGGGGCGCACGGCTTCGGCTGGGACAGCATCTTCCAGCCGGACGGCTACGCGCTCACCTATGGCGAAATGCCCCGCGAAGAGAAGATGCGCATTTCGATGCGGGCGCGGGCGCTGGCAGAACTGCGCGAGTTCCTTCTCGCGCAATGAACCGGGAGGCGCACTACCCATCTTCCAGGCGCTGCTGCCTGCGACCCCGGTAGGGCACGTGGATCAGGTTGGCCGCCTTGCGCTTGACCTCTTCGGGACGGCGGTCGTAGCGCGCGGTCGTATCCACGCTGGCGTGCCCCAGAATGCGCTTCACCGTGACAATGTCGGCCCCGGCATCGAGCAGATCGCCAGCCAGCGTCCGGCGCAGGTCGTGCGGCGAGAAGCGATCAATGCCCGCCTGCCTGGCCCGCTTGATCAGCAGGTTATAGACCGCCTGCGTGCTCAGGCGTCGGTTCGCCATCTCCCCGCCTTTGGCTACTGGCCAGAAGAGCGGCCCCGGGCTTTCCCCGCGCACAACCAGCCAGTCGGCCAGCGCGCGCTGCGCTCCGTCTTGCGACAGGTAAACGAGATATTCCTTGCGGCGCTTGGCGTGGCGCACGCGCAGCGTGCCCGTTGCTCCATCATAGTCAGCCAGGTCGAGGTACACAACCGACGCCCGCCGCACGCCCGTCGCGTACATCACGGCGATGATGGCTGCATCGCGCGCCCCCGCCGCCGTTGGGTCCATCTCACAGACGCCGATCAGCGCGGATAGCTCCCCCGCACCCAGGTTGCGACCCGCCGGCAGCGAGTCGCCCTTGACATTCTCGATGGCCCGCGCCCGCTGGTAATCGTCCGCGCTCATCTGGCCGAGTTTCCAGGCGTGGAGAAGCACCTGGCGCAGCACGGAGAGCATCTTGTTCGCCGTCGCCGGCTTGTAGCGCGCAGCAAGCTGGGCGCGCACGGCTGCCGTATGCTGATAGCGCAGCGCCGCCCAGTTGAGTTGGAAAGCGTTGAGCTGGCCGTCGGACAGCAGAGCGGCGATGGTGTTCAACGCCTGGTACACCGTCCGCCGCGACCCTTCGGACAGGCTGGCCAGATACACCACCGCCGGATGCTCAGTGAAGGGCAAAGCGCCGGACCAGAACGAGTCGAGCGAGTCCGTCGGGAAGGGGATGGCCTTGTTCTCGTCCATCAGACATCTCCAGCGGGGTGGCCCGCGACGGCGCTATTCTAACACATCGCAGCGCCCTGCACCGGGCCTGGCGGGCGCATTTAGATTCCAGAGCAAAGCACCGCCGGTCCAGAAGATCTCGTCCTAAGAGCCGGACGCCCTCGCGGCCCGCGGGGTGCGTGCAGAACCTGTCAGGTAGGGGCGCTGCTCTGCTGCGCCCCCCTTTACCTCACCCCCGCTCGGCGCTGACGCGCCTCGCCGCCCCCTCTCCGTCAACGGAGAGGGGGCAAGCCGAGCGCAGCGAGGCTGGGGGTGAGGTCAATGTCCCCGCGTCCAGCGAGTCGCTGTCAACTTGTGCACGCACCCGGCCCCGGCCCGCGCACTTCGCCTAAGCCCGCACCTTCCTGTACAATAGACGCCGATTGCACACGCGGGGTTTGCGGCACGCGCGGAGATCACGGTGAGCGAAACGCCCGTCTTCTACCTGGAACGCTTCTACGTTGGAAACCTGGTGCTGCCGGGGAATCGTCGCTCGGCGAATGCCGGCCTCATCGCGCGCACGCCGGGCGTGCCACCAGAACTGGCCACCGAATGGTTGCGCGCCGCGCCGCTCCTCCCACCACCGCCCCGCGACACCAGCGCCGAGATGCCCGGCGCGCTGGGCCTGCTCAGAGGCGCTGGGGGGGAGTCCGCGCTGGTCAAGGCGCAGCATAACGACGCTGGAGTTCCGCAGCTTCTTTATGTCCTGGCGCCGCGCGAGGCGCTGGACGCCGTGCGGGGCAATGCGCTGGCCTTTCGCGCGCTGGCACTGATGGATATGCCAGCCTTCAGCGAAGCCAGAGCAGACCTGCAGCCTTTTGCCCTGCGCTGCCCCCCGCCGCTCACAGCGGATGCCCAGAGCGACATGCTGAACACCCTGCTGGCCCTGTGCCAGGACTCATTTCGGGCCGTAGAGGGGCTGCTGGCCGGGCTGATCGAGGGGCAGCCGCTGGCCATTATCAGCAGTCCGCTTTCCGCCGAGCTGCGCCTGCGCTTCGTCACCGGCTTGCTGGCCCTGCTGCCCCCACCCGTGCGGACGATCATCACCTTTGTCACCCATGCGGACGACCCGGCACTGGTGCGCGCCGACATCAAGTTCCTGACCGGGCGCGCAGCCCCCGCCGACCACCTGGTTTATGACTGGGCCAGCGGCGAACTGCTGACCCCGGCCCCGGCCAATGCCTACGCGCGCTATATCACTGCCCAACTGCGGCTCGACCCATCGCTCGTCGTCGAGCAGACCGAACAACTGGCGACCACAGTGGTCTGGCGGGCGCGCCACGCCCGCGACCTGGGTGAGGCCCTGTCCTGGGTGGCGCGGCGGGCGGCGATTGACCAGGTGGTGCGCGAGGGCCAGCCCGCCGATCGCGCTCTCGTTGCCGAGGTCCTGCGCGACGACCCAACGCTGACCGATGACCTGCGCCGCATCTATATTCGCCACTTGCTGGCATTTGCGCTGGCTCTCGACGAGCCGGAGTCCGCTGACGTGGTGCCGGCGGTCTGCGCGGCCCACCCTGCGCTCGCCGAATCTGTCAGCCAGGTGTTGGCCGAAGCGGTCGCCAACAGGCAGGCGGGCACTGCCTATGCCCTGTTGGAGCGCTGGCTGTTGCGCGTGCCAGAGGAGGCGCGCCAGCACTGGCGGCCCATCCTGCACCAGGCGGCGCACGCCTGCGCGCGCGACCTGCTGGCGTCCGGGGCCATCGAACAGATAACCCCCTTCCTCGACAGGTTGCAGAAAGCCCCCGCTGCGCTGGCGCTGGCGACGATCATCCCGGCCATCGTCCAGGACAGCCTGGGCGCGGCCCGCCGCAACCCGCGCCTGGCCGAGAGCGTGTTTCTGCTGGCGGTGCGCGCGCTGCCGGCTGGCGACTTCCATCGCCTGCTGCTCGACCGTCCATTCACGAGCCAGCTTCCCCAGCCCATGCAGGCGGCCATCGCCCACCTGCAGCCCCAGCCAGCGCCCCCGGCCCGCCGTCGCATTCTGGACGAAGGCGCGCGCTCATTGGGCGACAGCTACCGCATGGCGGTGCTGGCTCGCCTCGTGGAGAGCGCGGTCTATCTGCAGCGCGCCGAACTGATTGACACCCCGGCGCTGCTCGCCCTGCTGGTCATCGCCCAGTCCCCGCAGGAAGCCGACTACACCGCGCTGATCCACCAGGTCGTGCGCGAGCTAAGCGAGGAGACTCAGCTTCGGGCGCTGGAACCGCCAGGGCCGCGCGTGCTCGTCCAGCTTCTGCTGCAAACTCAGGCTTACTATGACGCGGTGGAGCTGTTGGAGTTTTACCAGGCGCGCATCTTCGGCCCGCAGCGTCTCAACGAGTTCACCAGTCTGGTGAGCGAGTTGTTCCAGCACCTGTCGCTCTCGCCGGACGCGCTGTCGGCGGCGCTCAGCTATCTGGAGGGCTGCCGCCTGGGGCCAGAAGCGCGCGCCATGATCTACGTCGCGGCGCTGGCCTTCCGCCGCTGGGCAGACGACCAGGAACACGCCGCGCGCCGCCTGACGACGATGCTCTTCAACGACCACAGCCTGATTGATATCGTCGGCACGGACAACGTGCTGCAATTGCTGTCCTTCTACGCGCGCCACCGCCAGACGCTGGACGCGCTGCGCGTCTGTGCGGCGCTGGTGGATCACACGCTGAACACCGGCCTTGACAGCGCGGTGCTGATGGCGCGCATGTGGCCGGTCATCACCTGGAACGCCGAGGCGACCGACGCGGCGCGCGAGCTATTACGGCGCTACATTCGCGGCGCCCCGCTGCGCGACCTGCCGGTGATTGTCGCCCACCTGGAGCGCGCCCTGGGCAAATCCCTCGGCGAGATGATGCGCGCCACGTGGCTGCTGCGCGTGGCCATGGGCGAGAACGATCTGAGCGGATTCGCCGAAGACGTGCAGACCGCTGCCCGCCTGCTGGCCGACATCGCCGCGGTCTATCACACCGGCAAAGAACTGCCGCCCCTCCACCGCCTGCGTCGCGAGCTGGACACGCTCACCGGCGGGCTGACCGAGTACGAGCGCGAGACCATCGCCGACAACTTTCTGGCGATTGTGCGCCTGGTCTACACGCTGGGCACTGCTGCCCCGCCCGACTCACGGCGCGCCGTCCCCGACGAGCTTCTGGCGGCATGCCAGGCCGCGCCGCGCAGCGGTCTCGACCTGCTGATCTTCACCGGCGGCTTTCTGACCAAAGGCACGCTGCTGCCGCTCGAATTGCAGCGCGCCGAGATGGGCCATCTCTTCGGCTCGCGCTCGGCGGCCATCCTGCTGCGCCAGACCTCCGCCGCGCGCCGCCTGCAAGAAGACCTCGTCACCGCCTTCGAGACGCCGGAGATGCCTTCCTGCACCCCCCAGGCCCTGGCCGCCGAGTTAGCTAGCCAGTGGGAGCTGCTCTCGCTTTACCAGAAACGGCAGTTGCACGGAGTCCTGGCGGACGCCTGCCTGCATCTGGCCCAGGTCATCCGGGTGATGGTCAGGGGGGCCGGCGAGCGCACCTTGCTGGACAGCGGCATCAACCGCCAGCTAGAAGCCGGACGCCGCCAGCCGCAGACTTCTCTGGAGGTGCTGCGCTGGATTCACGGCTATTTCGCGCGGAAGCATATGTAGGCTCCTGGTCGCCATGCGGAAGATCACACTGAGGATGCCAGCAAAACACCGCGCGCTCGCGGCCTGCCTGGTCGGCGTGTGCCTGGCCTGGCTGTTGAACGGCTGCCAGAGCAGCCCGCCGCACAGCGCACCGACCGCGCCCGAATTGACGCCTCACGCCACGCCGTCCAGCGACGTGTTTCAGGTCAATGGCGTCACCGCTGGCGCGGCGCGACTGCGCGTGACCGTGCCCGGCGTCACCCTGGCCAACCCGCCCTCAGACGGCAGCATTCAGTTGTTCCTGGTGCTCGCCGACCCGGACGGCACCTACTCGTACCTGCTGTTCCCCGCCAACCGTCCCGGAGACACCGCCGCGCAGTTCGACCTCAGCGCGTGGCCGCTGGAGGTCAGCCTGGACGATACGTCTTCGCAGGCCAGCCTGTGGGTGCTGGCCGTGAACAACCGCGATTACCAGACCGCCGAGCAGTACGGGCTGGAGGCGCTAGTCGCCAGCCTGGGCATCGGTTTCTATCGCTGGATGACGCAGGGCGACTCGCTCGACGACCCCCTGGCGGCCATCGTCAGCGCCTCTGCGGGCGCGCTGTACGAGTGGTTTGGCAGCATAGATGTGCTGGGGCAGACGCTGGTCATCTTCCAGGCAGAGGAAAGCTGGAACACCGCCCTCACCTCGCGCCGCTCGCCCGATGGCGGGCTGAACATCGTCTTCACGGCGCAGTATATCTCCGCTGTCGAAGCAGCGCTGATCCCCACCCCGTCGCCGGACGCGCTGAGCGGGGCTTACACGCTCTCCTATGACGAGACTTTTGCTGGCGGGCAGAGCAGCCTGCGCTGGTATGAAGGCCAGGACAGCACTTTCACCAACGCGCTGACCGACGGCGCTTACGAGATTCGCCTCACCGATATTGTGCAGCGCGAGTTCGCGCTGTCGTGGGGTTCCATCGAGGACGCCCGCTTCACCGATTACCGGGCCGAAGTCGAGATTGCGCTGGCGGAGGCGGACGCGCAGGACGCGCGCTACGGCATCTGGTTCAACTACCAGGACGACTACAACTTCATCTACTTCGGCATCGCCAACGATGGCCGCTACCGCGTCGCCGTCATCCTGCGCAACGACAACCGCCTGGAGATTCAGGACTGGCAGCCGCACCCGGCCATCCACCCTGGCGCAGCCACCAACACGCTGTCCGTCGAGATGTCGTCCTCTGGCGATATTACGTTGGGCATCAACGGGGAGCCGGTCGCCTCGTTCAACGACCGCACCTTCAACGGGGGATCGCTGGCCTTCTTCTGCTACGCGAAGAGCGTGCCCACCACCTGCCGCCTGGAACGGCTGCGCATCTGGGAGCGGGGCGCGCCGTGACGGGGCCTCCCTGCTCCCTCACCCCAGCAGGCGCGGCACCATCAGCAGCAGCGTGCCGGCGGTGATCTGGCAGAAGAAGCTCGCGGCCAGCCCGTGCCGCCAGTGCACGTAGCCGTAGAGGAAGTTGAGCAGGATGATCGCCGAGCCAAACAGCACGCCGACTACCGGCGCGTCGCCCAGGCCCAGGTTCGGGAAGAACATCAGCATAGACCACAGGCTGGCCAGCGCCGCCACAACTGGGATCGAGTGGACGCGCTGCATTGCCCCGCGAAAGAACAACGACTCCGCCACCGGCATCACGAAGGCTGTCGCCTGAAAGATCCATGTATCCAGCAGCGGGTTGTCCGGGTTACCCGCGCCAAAGAGACGCTCCGCCGCCGTCGCCAGCGTGTCCGACCCCGCCAGCATCAGCAGCCCGCCGGTGAGCAGTCCCAGCCCGATCCCCCACACCAGGTCGCCAGGATCGGTCACTTTCAGGCGAATGCCGCTGCCCAGCAGAAAAGCCATACCGCCCATCGCCGCCATCACGCCCCACAGCACCACATAGCGCGTATTGGCCGGGGCAGACGTCAGCCCCACACTCAGCGCCATCGCCAGGATGTAGCCCAGGACAGGATCGAGGTCCTGGCGACGGCTGCGCGGGCCGCCCTCGTCGTCGTCCCATTCCGGGTCCCAGTCGCCAGATACCTTGCGGATAGCCTGCGGCAGGTGCCCGGAGCCTGGATGACGCCGGTCGCGCGGCAGCATGGGCCGCCGGGGGCCAGAGGGCGCGCCCTCGCCGTGCTCGTCCGGCGCGTCGAATGCTCCTGTCACGAAAGCTCCTCAGCGATGGCGCTCAGCGCGCGATCTACGTCCTGTGGGCGAATCCAATAGTGCGTCACCGCGCGGAAACCGCGCTCGCCCATGTCCATGATCCACACATGGTGCCGCCTGAGGCGCTCGGCCAGTTGTGGCGCGCTGACCGGCACCTCCGGGCGCAGCGCGAAGAAGACCATGTTGGTCTGCACGCGATCGAGCGCGATTTCAATCTGCGGCAGCGCCGCCAACCCCTCGGCCAGGCGGCGGGCGTTGGCGTGATCCTCGGCCAGGCGCAGAGTCATCCTGTCCAGCGCGATCAGTCCGGCAGCAGCCAGGATGCCCGCCTGCCGCATCCCCCCGCCAAGCTGCTTGCGCACGCGGTGCGCGCGCGCGATGAAGTCGCGCGATCCCACCAGTACCGACCCGACCGGCGCGCACAAGCCCTTCGACAGGCAGAACGTCACGCTGTCAGCGGCGGCGACCAGATCAGCCACGTCCACGTTGAGCGCGGTCGCCGCGTTGAAGATGCGCGCGCCGTCCATGTGCAGCGCCAGCCCGTGCGCGCGGGCCAATCGCCCCACCTCGTCCGTGTACGCCTTGCTGATGGGGATGCCGCCGACCGTGCCCTGCGTGTTCTCCAGCGCGATCAGCCGCGTGGCCGGCATGTGCACGTTGTCGGGCCGGATCGCCGCTTTGATAGCCTCCAGCGGCAGGGTGCCGTCCGGCAGCACGGGCACCGTATGAGGGTGCACGCCGCCCAGCGCCGCGATTCCGCCCGCCTCGTACACGAACGTGTGCGCCCTGTCGCCCAGAATTACCTCGTCGCCGCGCCCGCAGCGAGCCAGCACCGCCACCAGGTTGCCCATCGTTCCGCTGGCCACGAACAGCCCGGCTTCCTTGCCCAGCCGCCGCGCCGCCGCGTCCTGCAAAGCGTTCACGGTCGGGTCTTCGCCGAACACATCGTCGCCGACGGCGGCCTCGGCCATCGCCCGGCGCATCTCCGGCGTCGGCCAGGTCACCGTGTCGCTGCGCAGATCGATTCTGTCCATCCACCCCTCGCTTCACGCCGCCGAAAAAATCCGCCCGACGTCCACACAGCACGCCGGGCGAAGAAAGCATTCACCGACTCGCCCCATCAGGTCAGGGCCGAGGCCAGCCCGCAAAACAGCGCGGCGCACACCAGCAAGACGCCGATCATGATGATCGGGATCGTCGTCGCCGTGACCAATGCTGCCGGCAGGAAAAAGAGCACTTTGGCGGCAGTCGCCACCCAGGGAGGCACCTCGGCGGCATCGGCAAATTCGGTCGGCGCGCCAACGTACTCGATCTCAGGCTCGCCCTGCCCCTGGTGCTCGTCCATCCCTCATCCTCCACGCTTGCGCGCTGCCCGGCCAGCGTCCTAATAGCGCTTGACCAGCGCGCGATAGACCGTCGGCTGGCGCGTCTGCAGCGTCTGGAACTCCTCGCGGCACTTGCGCACCTCGTCCAGGTCTACGCGGGCTACGCAGTAGCCTTCGCGCGGCTCGCCGCTCTCCGGGTCTTTCTCGTCAGCCAGCGAAGCGTGAATCTTGCCGCGCGGGCCGATGATCGTGCTCTCGCCGCCGAAGCTGAGCGTCACGTCTTCACCCACGCGGTTGGCGGCGGCCACATAGAGCGCGTTTTCATAGGCCCGCGCGCGGACGTATGTGCGCCATTCCTCGATCTGCGTTTTCTCCCAGTTGGCCATGACGCAGATCAGTTCTGCACCGTCGAGCGTCAGCGAGCGCGCCACTTCCGGGTAGGCCAGGTCCCAGCCGAGCGTCAGCCCGATGTGGCCGATCTCCGTGTCGAACACCGGCAGGCGAAAGCCCTCGCGGAAGGCCATGCGCTCTTCGCCACGCAGGTGCACCTTGTTGTAGCTGCCCACTAGCTCGCCATCCGGCCCGACGAGCACGGCGGAGTTGTAGAGCACGCTCTCCACTTTCTCTTTGCTGACCATGCCGAAGGCGATGTACACGCCGAACTCCGACGCGCGCTGCGCGATCAGATTCGCGGATGGGCCGGGGATGCGCTGGGCCAGCTCGGTGAAGCGCACGCCCAGCTCGAAGCCGCTCGTCACCAGCTCCGGGAAAACGATGAGGTCAACCTTCTGCTGCGAGGCGATCTTCGAGATAAACTCCGACATCTTCACCAGGTTATCTTCCGGCTCGCCCAACGCCGGCTTCATCTGGACAGTGGCAATCGTAATCTCACGCATGGGTTCTCCTCGTTCGGGGGAATCGCGCCACGTCGCTACGCGGCGGGGGTACTGCGCTGTTCTCAGCGAGCTAATGGTGCCTTAAACCCGTCTTCTTGTCAAATCCCAGGACGCCACCCGAACAGATGAGCGAGGGTATGTTCTGCTCACAAGCCCCCAGGCAGGAGAAGGTAGCTCAGCGGGGGAGCTTGTCCAGCAGATTCTGGAGAGCGACAGGCAGCGGCGACTCGACGGTGATCGGCTCGCCGGAGACCGGGTGGGCGAAGGTGAGCGAAGCCGCATGGAGAAAATGCCGCTTGAGGGTGAACGGCTGCTTGCGCCGCCCGTAGACGGTGTCGCCGACCACCGGGTGCCCGATGAAGGCGAGATGGGCGCGAATCTGGTGCGTGCGCCCGGTCTTCGGCCACACTTCGAGCAGGCTGAAGCTGGCGAACACCTGGGCAACACGAAACTCAGTGAGCGCCTCGCGCCCGTCGCGCACCACGGCCATGCGCTTGCGCTGCCGGGTATCGCGGCCAATCGGCGCGTCAATGACACCTTCGGGCGTCTGCGGCAGCCCCTCCACCAGCGCCAGATAGCTCTTGCCGATGGTGCGCGCCTTGAACTGCGCGCGCAGGCTCTCCAGCGCCTGCGGCGTCTTGGCGATGGCGATCACGCCGGAGGTCTCTTTGTCCAGCCGATGAACGATCCCCGCGCGGCCCGGCTCCGTGAAATCGGCAATCTGCGGCCAGCGGCTCAGCACGGCGTTGACCAGCGTGCCCGTCTGGTGCCCGAACGCAGGATGGACGACCATGCCCGCCGGCTTGTCAACGACGACTATCTGCTCATCCTCATACAGCACGACCAGCGGGATCGCTTCCGGCTCCGGCCCGGCTGGCGCCTCCTCGACCGGCACTTGCACCCAGATGCGCTCGCCCCCCTCCAGGCGCAGCGACGCCTTGGCCGTCGCCCCGTTCACAGTGACCTGACCCGCGCGGATCAGCACCTGAAGCTGCGCCCGCGACAGATCGGCGAACTGCGCGGCCAGATACTTGTCCAGCCGCTCGCCCACACCGCTGACCACGATCTCTCTGATTTCAAACGATTCGCCCATTGTGTCTCCCTACCAATAGACATGCCCGGCACGGCGATTGCGCCCGTTCCCTCGCGTCGTTACAATGCAACCAGGCAATGCGCTCGCCCCAAAGGAGTTGGCAGTGGCCCCGCAGGATCGTTATGTCTCCGAGACGACCTTTCGCATCCGCTACGCCGAGACAGACGCGATGGGTATCACCCATCACTCGAACTACATCGTCTTCTTTGAAGAAGCGCGCAGCCACTACTCGCGCGTGCGCGGCGCCGACTACGCCGAGTTCGAGCGCAGTGGCTACTGGCTGACCGTCGCCGAAGTGCACGCCCGCTACCTGGCCCCGACCCGTTACGCCCAACAGGTCACCGCCCGCTGCTGGGTCGAGGAATTGCGCAGCCGGGGCCTGACCTTCGGCTACGAGATCGTGGACACAGCGAGCGGCCAGGTTTGTGTGACCGGTATTTCCAGGCACGTTTGCATCAATCACGCCGGCCAGGTGACGCGCATTCCCGCAAGCTGGCTGGAGGCCCTGCGCGCCGGCGTGCCGGACTAGAACGGCACTTCGCGCCCCATCTCGGCCACATCATAGCCCGGCTGGGCGGCGACCGCCGCGCGGAACCCGGCGTCGTGCAGCAGCGCCAGCGTATGCTCGATCATCGGCAGCGCCAGGTACGCGCGCGGGATGACCAGATCGTAGCGCTCGTGCGTGACGGGGATGAAGTCCAATTCCAGGGCCATCGCCGCGCTGCGGATGCCCAGCCCACAATCCGCGCTGCCCGATGCCACCGCCGCCGCAACCGCCAGGTGCGTATACTCCTCGCGCTCGTAGCCCTCGACCTGCTCCGGGGCGATTCCCCGCCGCCCTAACTCGTAATCGAGCAGCACGCGCGTGCCCGCGCCGCGCTGCCGGTTGACGTAGCGAGCGCGCGTCAGGTCATCCAGCGAGCGGATGTCCAGCGGGTTGCCCGCCGCGACGATCAACCCCTGCTCGCGGTGCGCGAACGTCACCACCAGCACCGGCAGATCGCCCAGCGTCCGCTTGATGTACGGCACATTGTACGCGCCCGTGTCCGGATCGAGCAGGTGCGTGCCAGAAAGGTGCGCCTCCCCGCGTCGCTGCGCGACCAGCCCGCCCAGGCTGCCCACGTTGGCCGAGGCCAGCCGGTAGCCAGGAAAGCGCGCGGCCAGGAATTGCCCCAGCAGGTCGAGCATCGGGTCATGGCTGCCCACAACGACGACCGTCCGCTCAATCGCCTCGCGCGAGCGGATGAGCAGCACCTCGACTTCGCGCCCGGCGTCCACCCCTTCGCTGAAGCGCGGGATGTGCAGCAGCCCGTCGGCGCGCACCAGCGAGGTGATCACCCCCGCGCCGCGCGCCAGCGGCGTGACCAGCGTGCGCTCGCCCACCTGCCCCACCGCCACGCGCACGAAATCGTCATCTCCCGTCGGCGAGGTCAGCTTGCGGGTGAGCATCCCCCTGATGCGCTCCTGGCGCGGCGCAGACTGCCCGGCCCAGGCGTGCAGCAGCGGCCTGATGAAAATGTCGCCGGTCAGCGCCGCCGAGACCGGGTAGCCGGGCACGCCGATCACCGGCACGTCGTTGACCATGCCCATGATCACCGGGTGCCCTGGTCGCACGGCGACGCCATGCACCAGCAGCGTCCCCGCTTCGCGCACGGCCCGCGCCGTGAAGTCGCGCGATCCGGCAGACGAACCCGCCAGCACCAGCACCAGGTCGTGCGTCGTAGTCGCTTCAACAATGGCCTGCCGGATGGCGTCAGGATCGTCGGGCAGCGCCTCCCAGCGCGTGAACTCGCCCCACCCCGCGCGCACCTGCGCGCCGAGCACGATGCTGTTGTACTCGATCACGTCGCCCGGCTGCGGCGAGTCCGTTGGCGCGACCAATTCGGTGCCCGTCGGCAGGATGGCCACCCGCGCCCGCCGCCGCACCAGCACGTCCGCGCGCCCGCAGCCAGCAATCGCCCCCAGGTCGTGCGGGCGCAGGATGTGATTGGCGGGCAGCACCAGTTCCGTCGCCACCATGTCCTCGCCCATCATGCGCACGTGCTGCCAGGGCACCACCGGCGCGCGAATCTCGATTTCCTCGCTCGCCTCGTCCCCCACCGGCTGCGTCTGCTCGATCATGATCACGGCGTTGCAGGCGGCGGGCAGCGGCGCGCCCGTGTTGACCGGCGCGGCCTGCTCTGGCACGCACAGGCGCACGGGGCGCGTCTCTGTCGCGCCGCGCGTATCCGCCGCGCGCACGGCGTAGCCGTCCATCGCTGCTGCGTGGTAGTGCGGAGAGCTGATGCGCGCCCAGACCGGCCCGGCAGTCACCCGGCCCAGCGCGTCGTCGAGCGCCACCCGCTCGCCGGGCAGCGCTTCCCATTTGCCCGCCGCCTCCAGGGCGGCGCGCAGCCGCGCCTGCGCCTCGTCCAGCGGAATATCTTCCAGGTAGATGTTGCGCTCGTCGTCACCGCGCCCTGCGTCTGCCATCAGAAAAGCACCACCTCTCCCCATGCGCCCTCGCGCAGCCCGGTCACGTTCATCGGCACGCGCAGCAGCCCGCTCGCCCCCACCAGGGTGAAGATCAGGTTGCTCTTGCCGAACACCGGCTCGGCCCAGGGTTCGCCGTCGCGCTCGGCCAGCCGCACCGGGACATAATCCTCGCGCCCGGCAGCGGACGGCACATTGGCGCTCACGCGGGCCGGCACCCGTCGCTGCGCCGGAGCCTGCGCGCCCATCAGCCCGGCGATGGCCGGAACGCCGAACAGCATGAACATGACCATCGCTGAGACGGGGTTGCCCGGCAGCCCGATCACCGGCTTGCCTTCCACGACAGCCAGGATGGTCGGCTTGCCCGGTCGGGCGGCCACGCCATGCACCAGCACGCCCGGCGCGCCCAGCCGGTTGAGCGCCTCCGCCGTCAGGTCGCGCGCGCTGACGCTGCTGCCCGCCGTGACCACCAGCATATCTGCATCAGGCAGCGCCGCCTCCAATGCCGCCAGGAGCGCGCCCGGCGCGTCGGAGATGATAGGGTTGATCTGCGCCCACGCCCCGGCGCGCTGGCTGAGCGCCTGGATCGTCCCGCTGTTGATGTCGCGAATCTGGCCAGGGCGCAGCGCAGGTGCCTCCGGCAGAATCAGCTCATCGCCCGTCGAGAACAGGCTGACCAGCGGACGCTTGCGCAGCGGCAGATCAGCGGCCATGCCCAGCGCCAGCAGCGCGCCAATGTCCTGCGGCTGGAGGATGTGTCCGGCGGGCAGGATCAGCGCCCCTTGCGCCACGTCTTCGCCCACCTCCAGCACGTTCTCGCCGGGCGCGACCGGCCTGAGCACCTCGATGGTGCGCTCGTCGAAACGCTGCGTGTGCTCGACCATCACCACCGCGTCCGCGTTCGGCGGCAGCATCCCGCCCGTGTGGATGAGCACAGCGCCCGTTGGCGGCACAGCGTCGCGCGCCTCGTGGCCCATCAGCACTTCGCCGCTCACGTTGAGATACGCCGGCAGCGAGTCCGACGCGCCGAACGTGTCAGCGGCGCGCGCAGCGAAGCCGTCCACTGTCGCGCGGCGGAAGGCGGGCAGCGCCTCCGGGCTGTGCAGCGCCTCCGCAGTGACGCGCCCCAGCGCTTCGCAGGCGGACACGCGCTCAGCACTCGTCCGGTGTGTGACATGCCTCCACCACAGGGCGAGCGCCTCGTCGGGCGGCTTGACTTCGAAGAACTCCGGCATGGACGAACCCTTCCCTGCGCGTTCTCAGGCAGCAGCCGGCGGCCCGGCAGCCAACACCAAGAGCATAGCGCAACAGAAGCGGCGCTGCACGCGCAACGCCGCCCTTGTCAGGGCCATCGCATCAAAGTCCGCCGCGCGCCAGCCTGCCCGTAAGGGCGCTGCTCTGCTGCGCCCTGGGTTTACCTCACCCCCGCTCGGCGCTGGCGCGCCTCACCGCCCCCTCTCCGTCAACGGAGAGGGGGCAAGCCGAGCGCAGCGAGGCTGGGGGTGAGGTAGAACAACACGCACGTTTGATGTGATGGCCCTGCCGCTCTTGTTTGTTTCTTTCACGCAGTTGTCGTACCCTAGCGCAGCAGGTAGCCGAATGATACGGCGTTGAGCGCCACCAGAACGGCGACAGCCAGCAGGTAGGCCAACCCGCGCCAATCCACACCGCCTTCCAGCGGCTCGATGTCGGCGGGAATATACGCGTAGTAGGCGGCTTCATCCACTGACGGCGAGGACTCTGCCTGGGCTGCTTCAGCCTCCGGCTCCACCAGCGCGGCGAAGACAGGCGCGGCGGTCTGAGCGCTGCGCTGCAGCACTTCCGACAGGTCATCAGGCTCGGTTAGCCGGTCACGGGATGGGGCGGGCGCATCCGCCTCACCATCCAGCGTGGCGTCATCGTCGAAAGCAATGGTGCTGCGCAGCGACTCTTCGAGCGAGCGCGCGCTACTCCGTTCCGCCGCCGGAGGCGGAGCGGGCACCGGCGCAGGGGTGGGATAGGTCGGGCCGGCAGCCAGATTGAGGCCCTGCACCCAGTCGTCGTATTCCTGCTCAGACGGCAGGTCAACCTGTCGCCCGCTGCCGTAAGCGACGGGGCCATCGTCGCGGCCCCAGTCCACGCTGGTCGCAGGGGCCGACGGATCGCGCCCCAGTTGAGTCCGTTTGCTCTTCAGCATAAGCTGCGTCTGGCGGCCAACCAGCGTCCTCGGCTGGCTGAGGCGCATCGTCCGCCAGAAACGGCGGCGCGTAGGTCTCCGCTGGTGGAGCCTGGCGCGCGGCCAGCGCCGCGTTCACGCGCTCCAACCCCTGGCGCGCCTTGTCGTTGGTGGGGTTGATCGTCAGCACGTTTTCCAGGCAAATCTGCTGCTCTTCCAGCGTGTCAACCGCCGCGCTGAGATAAAGCCAGGCGCGCTCGTTGTGCTCCTGCTCATCCACCACCGCCATAAGGATCGTGCGCGCCTCTTCCCTGCGCCCGGCGCGCAGAGCGTGCGCGACCTGCTTCAACTGCTGCTCGATGTCTGCCACTGTCACCGTCCCTCACCAAACCGTGACAAGCGAAAACACGCATCCCGAGAGAGCGACTCCCGGTGCACGTATCATACCACAGGGCGTTTTGATCGCTTCCATCTCAGCATGGCGTCAAGCAGCGACATAGTCGCGCACGTCCACCTGCACGCCAGCGTGAGCAGCGTCTTGGGCGGTCGCCAGCAGGCGCTCGGTCGTCGTCTCATCCAGATACGCTTCGCCGCAGTTCTGACAGATCTGGGCTGGAACGCGCTTGAAGACCAGCGTCATCCCATCGCGCTCCAAGGTGACGGTCGTCGTGCCGGGTCGCGTCTCTCCCTGCTTACAGATCACGCACTTCATGGCTTCTTGCTCCTGAAATCCTGCTCCCACTGGTCCGGGTCGGGATGGTATACGGTAATGATAACTGTTTCCTGGGACTCATGGTTGTCCGCAGCCACCACATGCAGGGGGCGATTGCCCCGCCAGCCGAGAATCAGGCGGCTAGGATACGGCGTATCGTCTGGATAGTGGCGAAGCACTTCTCCCGTAGCCACAACAACCCGCACATCCTCAGGGCTGATGCCCCGTTGGAACATGCGCTGCACTGCGTGAACCCTGAAGACTAGCTTCTCATAACTCACGGCAGAGTTGCCCAGTCTGCGCCTTATCTCATCTCAGAGCAAGGCATTCCCACCAGAGCACAGCGAACAAACAACGTGCACCGGGAACCTGCCCGGTGCACGTATCATACCATAGGCTGAATTGTGCAGACCAGCAGAGGAAACCCTTGGGGGCATGCAAAGGTTGTCAGCGACTTGTTTGACGTGGGGGTATTGACCTCACCCCCAGCCTCGCTGCGCTCTAATATATGAGGGGCGAGGTTTGTAGGGGAGGGTTTGCAAACCCTCCCCTACAAGGGCGCAGCAGAGCAGCGTCCCTACCTGACAGGTTTTGCACGCACCCAAACCCTTAAGACAGGCCCCTGATCTTCCCGTTCTCGTCCATGTCTATGTTCATGAATACAGGGGTCGTTGGCAAGCCGGGCATCGTGCTCATCGCGCCCAGCAGCGGGTAGACGAACCCCGCGCCGACGCTCGCCCGCACCTCGCGCACCGGCACCGTGTACCCCGTCGGCACGCCCTTCAAGGTCGGGTCGTGGCTCAGGCTCAGGTGCGTCTTGGCCATGCAGATCGGCAGTTTGCCGAAGCCGGACTGCTCATAGAAGGCGATCTGCTGCTCGGCCAGCGGCTCGAAGGCCACGCCGTCCGCGCCGTAGATTTCCCTGGCGATGATCCCGATCTTCTGCTTGAGCGGCAGGTCCAGATCGTAGAGGAACTTGAAATCGCTCGGCTTGTCGCACGCCGCAATGACCGCTTCGGCCAGCTCCACCGCGCCCGCGCCGCCGGAAGCCCAGTGATCGGACATCACTGCCGCCTCAGCGCCCGCCGCTTCCGCGATGCGCTCGACCAGGGCGACCTCAGCATCCGTGTCCGACGAGAAGCGGTTCACTGCCACCACCACCGGCACGCCGAACTTGCGCGCGATCTTGATGTGGTGGGCCATGTTCGCGCTGCCCTTTTCGAGCAACTCCAGATTCTCGGTGGTGTAGGCTTTGTCCAGCGGAGCGCCCGGCGTCACTTTGGGGCCGCCGCCGTGCATCTTCAGCGCGCGAATGGTGGCCACCAGCACCACCGCGTTCGGGATCAAGCCGGAATAACGGCACTTGATGTTGAAGAACTTCTCCATGCCGATGTCCGCGCCGAACCCGCTCTCCGTGACGACGTAATCCGCCAGGCGCAGCGCAATCTGGTCGGCCAGGATACTGCTGTTGCCGTGCGCGATGTTGGCGAAGGGACCGGCGTGAACGAACGCAGGCTGCCCTTCCAGCGTCTGCATCAGGTTGGGCATGATCGCGTCGCGCAGCAGCACAGCGACGGCGCCGGCCACGCCCAGGTCTTCGAGCGACACCGGCCTGTTGGCGCGCGAACGACCGATCACCACCCGCCCGACGCGCTCGCGCAGGTCTTTATACCCCGTCGCCAAAGCCAGGATGGCCATCAGCTCGCTGGACACGCTGATGTCGAACCCGGTCGAGCGCGGAAAGATGGGGCTGGGCGAGCCATCGGCCAGTTTGTCGTCGTTGAAACCGATCTTGATCTGGCGCAGCGAGCGGTCGCACACATCCACAATGCGGTTCCAGGTGATGGCCTCTGGATCAATATCGAGCCGCCTGACTCCGCGCCGCGCCAGTCCCTCGTCGGTCTGGCGACTTTCGTGGTACATGCGGGAGTCGATGGCCGCCGCGACCAGGTTGTGCGCGACGCTGATGGCGTGAATGTCCCCGGTCAGGTGCAGGTTGAAATCCTCCATGGGGATCACCTGGCTGTACCCGCCGCCGGCAGCGCCACCCTTGATGCCAAAGGTCGGCCCCATGCTCGGCTGGCGGATGCAGATGACGGCATTGCGGCCCAGCTTGCCCAGGGCTTGCGTCAGGCCAACGCTCGTCGTCGTCTTGCCCTCTCCCAGAGGCGTAGGCGTGATGGCCGTGACATCAATGTATTTCCCCTGCGGCCTATCCTTGTACTTCTCCAAAACAGACAGATGCACTTTCGCCTTATAGGCTCCGTACAGGTCGAGATCGTCTTGCGTGAGTCCCAGCTTGGCGGCAATTTCCATAATGGGCCGCAAGTCGGCAGCTTGAGCGATCTCCAGATCGCTGGGAACGGGTGATGGGGGCATAAGGCTTTCTCCATAGTAGGCAGATTCCGGGGTCATCGGACGTGTGCCCAGCACAGCGCCGCCAGGGGCCTTTCCAGGCTCCAGCAACCAGGGCTAACTGTGCGCACAACCCTTAACTCTACGGGGACTGGGCGACACGTGCAAGTGTCATTCGCCACATTGTGGCGCGCGGCACGTCCTGACTCGTGGAATGAAGGGGCAGGCCGAACAAGCGAGAAAAACCGGCGCCGGCAGAGAGCGCAGAGAGCGATCTGCGCGAGGTGCGCGCGTACACCCGCACGACATGCGCCTCACCGGTTGCCGGGTCGCCCTCGCTGAACTGCTGAACTTCCTCATACCCATGCAACAGCACAGCCTCAAACTCCTCAGGCGAGGCATACTCAGGCGGCGGGGGCTGCACCCAGACGACCATCGCCGGTTTGCGCTGAGCGATGCTGGCCACAATGCGTTTGTAGACATCCCGCGATGCAGTCAGCTCATAGCCATACATCTGGGGGACTGCATTGCGTCGCTTGGCCAGGTAATAGATCTCGGCCTGGTAGAACGCCACATAGATCGTGTCATCTTCGGCGGTGTGGTCGCTGACATAGGCGGCCACCTCCTCATTGAGCACGTAGCCGGGCCGGTCATAGATCTGCTCGGACACGGCCTTCGGCGCGCTGAACCATAGCGGCAGGTCTATTGCCACGAAAAGAACCGCCGCGCCCAGCACTACCTTGTGCGACAACAGCCGCCGCGAAGAACGCAGCACTTGGCTTGCGCCCGGCCCAGCCATGAGAGACAGCACGGGGACAAGCTGCACATAATAGTGTCTGGACCAATGCCCACCAATGGCCATCCCAAACAAAGAGCTGATGACCCACAGCCAGGCGAACGTCCTGGTTCGGGGATGCCACGTCTTGTGAGTGAGGGTGGCGAGCGCGGCTGGCAGCAACCAGGCGGGCGAGGTATTGGCAAGCGACCCGGCCAGATTCGTCACCTGCGCCACAAAATTGTGTGATACCACCGTGTCGGTGATCAGCTTGCGCTCGACCACCGCGCGCCAGAAATAAGGCCAGCCGATCAGATACCCATGCACAAGCATGAACAGCGGTCCCAGCGAGAAGCCAAGCACCGCCCACAGGATGCTGCGCCACGATGCGCGCAGCACCAGCGCCCATCCCACCGCAAAGATCAACCCGGACAGGCCAATCGGCTTGATCAGGAAAGCCACCCCAGAGAGGAATCCTGCCCACGCCCACCGTCTGCGCCAGGTCAGCAGCGCAGCAGCCGTCAGGGGCAGGCTGGCAAATAGCTCCGCGTTGGCTGTGAAGCCCTCAATGCTGGGGCTGGCGCTGAGCACCGCGAACAGCAGGGCGCTCATCCAGGCTGTCCCAGAATCAAAGACCCGCCGCACGAGCAGCAGCAGCACCAACGCGGTGCCTGCGTTGTATACGGCTGCCGCCAGGCGCAGCGACTCAACACCTGAGCCAACCAGCCAGAAGATCAGCTCGTAGATGAAGAAGATCCCCTGGGGTCGGTCGAAGGGAATGTCGCGATAGAGCTGGTATTCGCCTGTCCAGAAGTGGGCTACATACGCATAGCCCCCCTCGTCCGTAATCATCGGCACGTCGAAGAACGGCGCACGGATGACCACCGCGAACACCACAAGCAGCATCAGCCCGGTCACAAATGCTGTGGGCGTTTTCCACAGCCTGGCGGAATACGGCGACGCGAAGGCTTGTTGTCGAAACATAGGGCTACCTGGATACGCTCGCTGGTCTGGCTATTTTACCAGATGAACCGGCAGCGTGAAGGCCGATCTTGACGACATTGGCGCAAGCCCTGACAGGCCGCAAACGAGCGCTTTTCTGGCTCGTCCGCCGCAGTCACCAGGAAAGATCAATCGTCCAGGATGCCCATGTCAAGCGCGTCGCTGTAGTCCACGCGATTCGGATCGTCCGATCCGAGCGACGCGGCCAGGTGCCCGAGATCGTCGGGGTCGAAGGCGCTCGCCGCCAGGCTCTCGTCCACCATCTGCGCAAACAGGGCGTCCAGGTCGAGTTCGTCCGTCTCTTCGCCCAGTTCTTCGGGCGACTCCACGCCAGGGTGGGCGCGGCGCTCATTCTCAACATGCGGCATGGTGGAGGCAACCCGCGCCGACGGAGCCGGTGCGCGCCGGGCCGGCTCTGATTCTGCGCCCGTCGCGGGCAGCGCTTGCGGCGCACTCACCTGATACGCAGCCGCGCCTAGCATCTGGATGATCTGGTCGGCCACGCGCCGCCCGTACATCATCACCGGGCCAAGAGCGCCGCGGTTCGTGCCTTCGAAGAACAGCAACAGAGAGTAGTGAACGCCGAGCGCCAGCGCGAAGACATCGAAGCGCTCGCCATCGTAATAGTGCATGGCCCAGGCGTTGCCTCCGATCAGCGGCCCCATACCTCCCGCGCGGGCCAGCCCCTGCCCCACCAGCGCCAGCAGCCTCTCCCGATCCAGCGCGCCCGTCGCCCCCACATCTACCATAATGCGCCCCGTCCGGTCAGCGAGGAGCGCGCCCAGCGCTCCCACGTCGCGCGTCAGCCCTCTTACGAGGCCGCGCAATAGCTCGGCATCCAGCGGTGGGACCGGATCGAGAATGCTGTCAGAGATCGGGAAAGAGACTTCAGCCGCCGCAACGCGCTCCCCATCCAGGGCCGCGCGCAGGCTGCGCAGAAATGATTCGGCGACCGGGCGCATGAAGAACTGGCACGACGCTGCCGCCAGGTCTTCGGATGACGGAAGGGGATCTCCTGTGTCCGCCAGGACGATAACCGGAATGGCCGGAGTCTGTTGGGCGATACGCTGCGCCAGCTCAACACCGCTCATGCTGCCCGGCGTGCGGTACGCCGCCAGCAACAGGTCTGCGCGCGCGCGCGCTGTCTCTTCAAGCGCCGCTTCTGCCGTCGGCACCTCCACCAGGATGTACGCACGGCTGAGCAGGGCCATCGCCCCGCGAACGATCCGCGCCATGTCAGGAGTCGCGCCAACCACCACGATTCGGGGAGCCATCAACGCCTCGCTGGTCAAGTCACTCCGCGCACGATGCCGCCGCATTGCCAGGCGGTTAACCTGATCCTAACCCATTCGGAGCAGCGCGCAACCAGCCGGACAATCGGACAATCGGGGTGCGCGCAAAACCCGCCAGGTAGGGGCGGCGCTCTGCTGCTGCGCCCCGGTCTACCTCACCCCCGCGCGGCGCTGACGCGCCTCGCCGCCCTCTCTCCACGTTGGAGGGTCGGGCAAATAAGGTTGCATTGACGGTTAATTATAGGTTGCGGAAGATCGATTCGAGGGAAGAAACGACCGAAGAAGGCGACTTCGGGGAGAGGGTTGTAGGGGCGGGTTTGCAAACCCGCCCCTACAGGCCCTGCCAGGTTGCTGAGCTTCTCGCTCAAGCCGCCCGTTTCTGTCGTTGATTGTGATCGCTCGTCGTTACGCTAAATCAACACTGTCTGATATGTCCGACTCTCCAACGTGGAGAGGGGGCAAGCCGAGCGCAGCGAGGCTGGGGGTGAGGTCAGTGTCCCTGCGTGTTAAGCAGGTCGCTGACAACTTTTGCTCGCACCCCCAGCGCATTCCCCTTTGGCAAGCAGCCCACAGCGCAGTAGAATGGGGGCGTGAGGTGAGCCGCGCGAAAGCGCCAGGCCACGTCAGTGGCGCGTTGCACGGCCCGAAAGGAGCACACTTATGGCGCGTTCGCGGACCGAGCTGATGGTAGACCGCCTGCGCGAGCTTCAAACCGCCACTACCGACATTGAGGCGTCAGCCATCGTCAGTGTGGACGGGTTGATCATGGCCTCGGCCCTGCCCTCCGATGCCGAAGAAGACCGCGTGTCAGCCATGTCCGCCGCGATGCTCTCGCTTGGCGAGCGCATTGCCGGCGAACTGGGACGGGGCGCGCTCGACCAGGTGTACGTGCGCGGGGACCGCGGCTATGTCATTCTGATGGCTATCGGGGAAGAGGCTGTTCTGACGGCACTCGTCCGCGACAGCGCCAAGCTGGGCCTGGTCTTTCTGGACATGAAGCGGGCGGCCAATGATCTGGCGAAACTGGTGTGAACGACGGCTCATCGCCGCATCCTTCACAGAGTTGTCAGCGTAGAGAGAGCGGGGAGCGAGCCGGCAGCGCCGCAGCCTCCCCGCCGCTTTTTTGAGCAGCCCACGAAGGGGCAGGACAGCATATGCCTAAATACATCTTCTGCACGGGCGGCGTGGTGAGTTCGGTGGGCAAAGGGGTCACAGCGGCAGCCATTGGCCGCCTCCTGAAAGCGCGCGGGCTGAAGGTGGCCATCCAGAAGCTCGACCCGTACCTGAATGTAGACCCCGGCACGATGAGTCCCTACCAGCACGGAGAGGTCTTCGTCACGGTGGATGGGGCCGAGACCGATCTTGACCTGGGACACTACGAGCGCTTCACCGACGAGGCCCTGGATCGCACCTGCAACGTGACAGCCGGCCAGATCTACGCCGAAGTCATCGGCAGAGAGCGGCGCGGCGATTTCCTCGGCGGCACCATTCAGGTCATCCCGCACATCACCAACGAGATCAAGCGGCGCATCGCCCTGGTCGGCCAGGGGAGCAACCCCGACGTGGTAATCGTCGAAGTCGGCGGCACGGTCGGCGACATCGAGGGCCAGCCTTTCCTCGAGGCGATCCGCCAGTTGCGCACCGATGTGGGGCGCGACAACACCCTGTACATCCATGTCACCTTCCTGCCCTACATTGGCGCTACCGGTGAATTGAAGACCAAGCCCACCCAGCACAGCGTGCGCGAGCTGCGCAGCCTCGGTATTCAGCCACAGGTCATCATCGCCCGCACAGATCATCCCGTCAGCCAGGACCTGGTCGGCAAGATCGCCCTCTTTTGCGATGTCGAGGCGCGCGCCGTCATCCCCCTGGAGACCACCGACAACATCTACGACGTGCCGCTGGTGCTCGAAGACGCTGGCCTGGGCGATTACCTGGTCGAGCGCCTGCACCTGTCTGCCTCGCCACCCGACCTGGATGCCTGGCGGCAAATGGTGACCCGTATGCGCCAGGTCAACAGGCCGCTGCGCATTGCCGTCGTCGGCAAATACGTCGAGCTGCACGATGCCTACATGAGCGTCAAGGAGGCCCTGCTGCACGCCGCCGTCGCTCAGAATCGCAAAGTCGAGATCGTATGGGTGCCTTCAGGCGATCTGGAGAAGAACAAACACTGGGACCTTGCTGGAGGGAGCCAGCGGCATCATCGTCCCTGGGGGCTTCGGCTACCGGGGCGTCGAAGGCAAGGTGCTGGCCGCTCGTTTTGCCCGCACGAACCGCATCCCGTACCTGGGACTCTGCCTGGGGATGCAAGTAATGTGCATTGAGTTTGCGCGCAACGTGCTTGGCCTGGAAGACGCGAACAGCACCGAGTACGACAAAGCGTGCGCCCACCCGGTCATTGACCTGATGCCCGACCAGCACGATGTCGCCAACCTGGGGGGGACGATGCGCCTCGGTGCCTACCCCTGCGCGCTGGCCCCCGGCTCCAGGGCGGCTGGTGCCTACCAGACCGAAGTCATCCAGGAACGGCACCGCCATCGCTTCGAGTTCAATAACCGCTACCGCGAGCAGTTCGCCGCGCACGGCGCGTTGCCCAGCGGCCTGAGTCCCGACGGGCGGTTGGTCGAGATCATGGAACTCAAAGACCACCCCTTCATGGTGGGCAGCCAGTTTCACCCGGAATTCCAGAGCCGGCCCAACAACCCGCACCCCCTGTTCCGCGAGTTCGTGCGCGCGGCCATCGCCCACGAGGCACAGCACAGCGCGCCCGATCAGCCGCCCGGCAAGTGATCGCGCAGATCAGGGCAGAACCATGCGCGGCGGGGGGCCACGAACAACCTGTCGCCAGGGGAAGTTCGGGAATGCTCGCTGAACGCCTCTCCCCCTGCCTCCCCCTCTCCAGCCGAGCTAGAGAGGGGGACGATCTGGCAAGCCGCTCACCCCTTCCTCTAGCTTTGCTGGGGGAAGGGGCCGGGGATGGGGGCCTTCGACAATGGCCTGACAACTCGTTCGTAGACCCTGTGGGCCGGGTGCGTGCAAAACCTGTCAGGTAGGGGCGCTGCTCTGCTGCGCCCTGCTTGACCTCACCCCCGCTCGGCGCTGACGCGCCTCGCCGCCCCCTCTCCGTTGACGGAGAGGGGGCAAGCCGAGCGCAGCGAGGCTGGGGGTGAGGTCAATGCCCCCGCGTCCAGCGAGTCGCTGTCAACTTTTGCACGCACCCCAAAACAGAGGTGGTCGGGCAAAACCTGTCAGGCAGGGGCGCTGCTCTGCTGCACCCCCTTGACCTCACCCCCGCTCGGCGCTCACGCCGCCTCCGCCGCCCCCTGCTCCGTCAACGGAGAGGGGGCAAGACCTGGCAGGTAGGCCTGGCGCCCCCTTGCTCACCCCTTCGGCTGGGGCGGAGGCCCGAGGCTGGGGGTGAGGTCAATGCCCCCGCGTCCAGCGAGTCGCTGTCAACTTTTGCACGCACCCCAAAACAGAGGTGGTCGGGCAAAACCTGTCAGGTAGGGGCGCTGCTCTGCTGCGCCCTGGTTGACCTCACCCCCGCTCGGCGCTGACGCGCCTCGCCGCCCCCTCTCCGTCAACGGAGAGGGGGCAAGCCGAGCGCAGCGAGGCTGGGGGTGAGGTCAATGCCCCCGCGTCCAGCGAGTCGCTGTCAACTTTTGCACGCACCCGCGGCGGAAGGTTGAAGGCGTTATCAGTAGAAGAGGGTATCATGGATGATTTGGAGTATCTGTGGAATGGCCTCCTCAGCCATCGCGCGGAGTTGATTCGCGCTGCCTGGGCAGCGCTTTCTCGCCGCGAGCGGCGGGCCGTCCACGAGCACCTGGTGCGTATGGCCACTGAGGAGGGCTGGACTGCGCCGCAGCAGGAATCAGCCAGGATCGCGCTGGACGTTCTGGCCGCGCAGTCTCCCCCGGAGCCGGGCGAGTAGACCTGCGCATAGCAGCAGACACAGGGGCAACGCGCGGGCGCGCTGCGCTGCTGCCTGCAACATACAGAGGGGCGTATGCGGCTGCGATACGCCTCTGCACTGCCTGGAACAGCGAAGGCAGGACTTTCCCGGCAGCGGCTATTCGTCGCCCCGCCTGAAGTCCACGAAGCGGTAGCCGACGCCGCGCTCGGTCAGGATGTACTTGGGGTTTGAGGGGTCTTCCTCAATCTTCTCGCGCAGGTAGTTGACATAGAGACGGACGTAATGCGTCTCGTCGCGGTATTCATAGCCCCACACTTTGGCGAGCAGTTGTTCGTGCGGCACCGTCCAGCCGGCGTTCTCGATCAGGTGATACAGCAGCCGGTACTCGGTCGGGCGCAGCTTGATGTGCTCGCCGTTGACGATGACCTCGCGCCGGTTGAAGTCCACGCTCAGACGATCATCAATCTTGAGAATGGCCTGGTCGGGTGATGTGCTCGGCATCTCTGCCCGGCGCAGCACAGCGCGCACGCGGCTGGATAGCTCGCGCGAGCCAAACGGCTTGGTCACATAGTCGTCAGCGCCAAGCTCCAGCCCATAGACCTTGTCGTCCTCCTCACCCTTCGCAGTGAGCATAATCACCGGAATGCTGGAGAACTCGCGCAGCATGCGCAGCGTCTCGAAGCCATCCAGCGTGGGCATCATCACGTCGAGCAGCACCAGGTCCGGCAGTTGCGTGCGGATCATCTCCAGAGCCTGAACGCCCGTGTGCGCTTCCAACACCTGGTAGCCTTCCAGTTCCAGGTTCATGCGGATGAAGCCGATCATGCGCGGCTCATCGTCCACCACCAGGATTCGTTTGGCATCGCGCGGGATCGCGCGCGGCGGTTTGCTGGACATTCTCCGACTCTCCGCTGATCAGACCGCAAAGGGACTGATGATTTCCTCTTCTTGCCCGCTGGGCATCACTTCAACAAAGCTGATGCGATGCCAGGGCAGAATGATCGTCTGCACTTCGGGCAGCACATAGTGTACCTCGCGCCCGTCGCGCCGTCGCGGATGCAGACAGACGATCGCCTGATCAGAGGGGGCTGGCAGCGCCTCAACCTCCACCAGGATCGGCTCTTCATTGGTGATATGAACCAGCAGCGTTTGCATAAGGCATGCCTCTCAGACAGAAAGCCCACTCAACGGAAGAATATATTGAACACCAGGCGTCCCATACGAATCTCGTCGCCGTCGCGCAGCACGCGCGGCTGGTGCGGGATAAGCCGCTGCCCGTTGAGGAACGTGCCGTTCGTGCTGTCCAGGTCAACCAGGGTCAGCGTGTCCTCTCCGCGCCGGATCATCCCATGCCGGCGCGACACTCCCAGCTCTGCTGCATCGTAGGGAGCGAAGTCAATGTCAGGCGACTCCCCCCCGCTGAGGTCACGCCGCCCCAGGCTGGTCTCCTCGCCTGGCACGAAGCTCAGCGGCTCCGCCGCATCCCGAATCCGGATCAGCACAGATGCATCTTCGCCGAACCGCGCGGTTCCCCATGTCATGTGCCCCTTGAAAGCCTCGTGATTCTCTGGGGTCAACTGCGAGGTATCAGAAGCCTCTGCCTGCCCGACAAAAGGCTGGCCGCACTCTTCACAGAACAAAACACCTTCGCGGTTCTCAACACCGCAGTACGGACATATCTTCATGGCGTATCATTTCCTGGCGCTGGCAGTGCAAGAAGCTGGCGCGTGTGGAATTTCAGCGACTTGCGGCCCTCTTGAGAGAACGTCTGCGTGCGCGAGACCCGCCGTGCCTCGTGGATCGCTTTGTGTGCGAGTTCATCCTGGCCGGCAGCAAACAGGCGGGTCGCCAGGTTCTCCAACTGCCGCGCTGCCTCCAGCGGCAGCCCATTCGTGACCGCTCGCTCTGCTTTCTGTTGAATACGATAAAGAGAGAGCTTGCCCAGGGCATCGAGAATCGCCGTTGGAGGCTGCTCTGGGCTTGGCTCGTGCGCAAGCTCGACGGCAATATCGCTGATCACTTTGTACTGATGCCGTTCCGCAACCAGCACATCACCGGTCACATCCAGCCGGACCACCGACCGGAACCCCGCCTTGCTGCTCGGCGGCATCTGGAGCTGGAGGAGAGCGCGGATCGGGCGGTTCTTCTCCAGTGTGCCCAGCGGAATCGGCTGCCGCTCGGCTTCTAGCGGCTGGGGATGCGGGTTCAGCCGGAAAGTAGACTCCAGCAGCACGTCGGCGTCGGGCGCAATCGTCAGTTGCAGCCGCTCGGCAAAAGCGTCTCCCAGGCTGCGCACGCGCTCATCCAGGAATTGGAGCACCGCCCGGGGCGTGTTGATGTAGGCCGAGGAGCCGCCGGTGGTCGTCGCCAGCGCGTCGAGGAACTCGTCGTTCCACTCCTCCCCAATGCCCATCGCGCTGATGCCGATGCCGTCCTCGGCTGCCTTGCGGGCCAGCGCCAGGCAGCGCTCCTCGTCGCCAAACGTGCGCCCGTCGGTCAACAGGATGACGTGATTCACCATGCGCGGCGCGAGAAACGTGCGGCACTCGGCCACGCCCGCCGCCAGGCCGTGATAGATCTCCGTCCCTCCCTCGGCGCGCATGATGCTCACCGTCGAGCGCAGCGATGTCTTGTCCGCCACCGCGGTCGCCGGGATCAGCACGTCGGCGCGGTCGCTGAAGCTGACCACCGCCAGGACATCCTGGGGCGAAAGCTGGTCAATGATGTGGTGCGCCGCCACCTTCACCTTGTCCAGCCGCGCGCCGCGCATGGACGTGCTGCGATCCAGCACCAGAGTCAGGTTCATCGGCGCGGTGCTGCGCCGGTTGGCGATCATGCGCTGCGTCGGCACGATATCCAGCAGCAGGTAGAGCACCTGCGGCTCGACCAGCGTGCCCAGCACCCGTTTGCTAGGAATGGCGCGCAGGGAGAAATAAGCAGGCTCGTCAGAAAAATGGCGGCGCGCGTCGTCATAGCGCAGGCGCTCACCAGGATCGCTCAGGGCGCTATACGCAGCAGCAATGTCCCGGAACTGGACATCCGCCCCAGGGTTGCGGTTGGCATCTGGGTGGAACCGCCGTGCCATCACCCGATAGGCTTCGCGGATGTCGTCGGCGGTCGCCTCGGGAGAAATCCCCAGAATCGCGTAGAGGTTGCGCGCTGCATCATTCACGGCTCACGCTCTCGCCCCCGGTCACTGACCGGGCATCTGCACCAGAATCACACTGATGTTGTCTGGACCGCCGCGATCGTTGGCAAGCTGCACCAGTTCAGCACAGGCGCGCTGGGGGTCGCTGTACCTCTCGATCACTTCGGCAACTGTCTCCTCGGCGACCATGTTCCACAGCCCGTCGCTGCACAGCAGAAGATGCGAGCCTGGGGGAAGCCGGCGCGTGATGGCGTCCACATCGAGCGTCTCGCTCTGTCCAATAGCCCGGTAGAGCACGTTGCGCTGCGGGTGCTCCGCAGCTTCTTCCGGCGTCAGTTGATCCAGCTCAATCAGCCGTTGCACGAGCGAATGATCGCGCGTGATCTGCTCCAGCGACCCCTCGCTGAGAAGGTAGGCGCGGCTGTCGCCCACATGGGCGATATGAGCCAGATCGCCCAGAATGACCGTGACGGTGGCCGTTGTCCCGCCTTCAGGAATTTTCTTGTTGACCGAATCATTGGCGTCGTGCACCGCCGCACGCAGTACCTCCGCGATAGAGGCCCGATCCGGGTCGTTCAATCGCTGCTCCAGCAGCGACAACACCACCTCGCGCAGCACGTAACGCGCCACCATCCGCGTCGTGATCGCCGACGCCCGCTCGCCTTCCTGGTGGCCGCCCATGCCGTCAGCGACCATGAATATCCCCACATCGGGCAGATCATCGGTGCTCGCGCCAGAGAGAAGCAGGCTGAACAGAGCATCCTGGTTGTTGCTGCGCACCATGCCGGGATCGCTGAGCGCCCCGAAGCGGATACGCTGGCCGGGCTGAGGGACGACCGTCTCCAGGGGCGGCAACGGGCGCGTCGCCACAATGCCGCGGCCTCCCTCCTCCATCTCTGCGCTGTCTTCCTCGTCAGCAGCCGGAGGTGCAGCCGCGCGACTGGCCGGCGGAGGAGGCGAAGGCCGTTCAACGACAGGCTCAGGCGGCGCGCTCACTGCGGCGTCGCCACCTTGAGTGATGACTACCTCATCACCAGCGGGCGCGCCCGTGCGCGCCGCAATACCGAGAACACGCCGCAGCAGATCCATAGCTTATCTCCGGCACCTCATGCCTTCAGCGCGTAAACCTTATGATCCATCGAGCCGATATACACCACACCGTCGCAGACAACCGGCGATCCGGGGATCGGCCCACCAGTCTTGAAACTCCAGCGCAGGCGGCCACTCTTGGCTTCAACGCTGTATACATTGCCATCCACTCCGCCAAAATACACCGCGCCGTCCGCGTAGGCGGGCGACGAAGTGATCTGCCCCTGGGTCTCGAAATGCCAGCGCTCCTTGCCACTCGCCGCTTCGACGGCGTACAGCGAGCCATCCACTGACCCGACATAAATCTTGCCATCGCCCATAGCTGGCGAGGAGACCACCGGCTTGCCCGTGCGGAACTCCCATATCTTCCAGCCGCGCTCCAGATCGAGCGCGTAGACCTGCCAATCCATCGAGCCGAAGAACACCATTCCCTCGTGCTCCAGCGGCGACGAAGACACAGCGCGCTTGGTGCGGAAGCGCCAGACCATGCGCCCCGACAGATCCGTGCTCACCACCTCGCTGGACTCCAGCCCGACGACGATCAGCTCTCCCGTCACCAGCGGGCGCGAGCGTATTGCGCCCCCAGCCGCGAACTTCCACTGGATGCGCCCCGTAGCCAGGCGAACCGCGTACAGATTCCCATCGTCGCTGCCAAAGAACACATGCCCGTGTGCAATGCTCGGCGAAGACAGAACCGGCCCCTGAGTGCGCACCGTCCACTGCAATTGACCGACGCGCGTATCCACTGCGTAGAGCAGATTGTCCATTGAGCCAAAGAATACCAGGTTGTCGGCGTCGGAGATGGCGGGTGTGGAGACAACCCGCTGCTCCGACGGGTACTTCCAGCGGAACGAGCCGTCGTTGGTGTTGAGGGCGTACAGGTTGTTGTCGTGCGCGCCCACATAGAGCACGCCGCGATGCACGGCTGGCGAGGAGCGCACCTCGTCCTCACACTCAAAGACCCACAGCGGCTTGACGCCCCCGCCAGACCAGTCCTCGCTCTCTTCAGCCAGATCGGGCGCTGCTACATTGAAGACGGGCGACGCAGGCTGGCCTAGATGTTCCAACGCCTCTCTCATGGCAGCGGCATCTGGGAAGCGATCTGCCGGCTTGAACTCCAATGCCTTCATGATGATCGCTTCAAACTCCGGCTGCACGGCGGGATTCACGTCGCGGATGGGGCGCTCGTGGAAGGTGAACGGCGGCTCAAGGCGCGGGTCACGGCGCGTCAGCAGGTGATGGATCGTCGCGCCGATGCCGTACACATCGCTGGCCGGGCTGGCCTCGCCGCGATACTGCTCCGGGGCCGAATACCCTTCGGTCCCGATCATCGTCCCTTTCTGGCCTTCCTGGAAAATCTTGGCGATGCCGAAGTCCACCAGGCGAATCTGCCCGTGCTGATCAATCATGATGTTGGACGGCTTCACATCGCGGAAGATGATTGGCTCTGGCTCCTGCATGTGCAGATAGCCCAGCACATCGCACAAGTCCAGCGCCCAGCGAAAGACCGTATCAACGGGCAGGAAGTCGGTCATCGAGTTGAGGATCATCTCCACATCGCGCCCGTTGATGTACTCCATCACCAGATAGGCGCGGGTCTTGCTGGGGAAGTACTCGTAGATTTTGGGGACCGCCGGATGGCTGAGCGAGGCCAGCATGTCGCTCTCGCGCTCGAACGTCCGGAGCGTCATCTCGCGCATGTTGGGATCGGTGGAGAGATTGAGCATCTCCTTCACTGCGACATAGCGCGTCACATTGGGAAAGCGCAGATCGCGCGCCTGGTACACCGACCCCATCCCGCCGACGCCAACCACCCCTGTGATACGGTAGCGCCCCTGCAAGACTGAGCCAGGTTGCAGAGTGCCTTCCCCTTGAGGTTGTTCTGGCAGATTCGCCGATATCTTACGTGTGTCAACCATCCACCCTACCCCAAGCGGAGACGAGTTGTGACCATCGCTGTGATGGATCGCGGCTTCGATTGGGGTTATTATAGTAAGGCCGTATTGTTACCGCAATCGCCGTCAATGCAGGCCCGATGCCCCTCAACTCCGCACTCGCCCCTGTGATCGCCGACCTGCCGGGCGCGCGCCCTGCGCCGCTGGCTCTCTACGTCCACATTCCCTTCTGCCAGACGCGCTGCACCTACTGCGCCTTCAACACCTACGCGGGCATGGCCGACCGCATCCCGCCCTACGTGAGCGCCCTGCTGTGCGAGATTCACGCGGTAGGCAGCGCTGGTGGGTGCCCGCCCGCCAGCACGCTCTACTTCGGCGGCGGAACGCCAAGCCAGCTTCCACCAGACTCCGTCCGGCAGATCATCCAGGCGTGCGCTCAGTCCTTCGCCCTTGACCCGGCGGCGGAGATTTCACTGGAAGCGAACCCCGGCGACGCGGACGGCGAGACCTTCTGCGCGTTGCGTCGCGCGGGCGTCAACCGGCTGAGCATCGGGATGCAATCTGCCCACGCGGACGAGCTGCGCCTGTTCGCCCGCCGTCATGGTTTCGACGATGTGCAGAACACCGTGCGCCTTGCTCGGCAGGCGGGCTTCTCCAGTATCAACCTGGACTTGATCTACGGCATCCCCGGTCAGAGCATGAGCAGGTGGCAGCACAGCCTGGAAGCGGCCCTGAGTCTGGGGCCGGATCACCTGTCGCTCTACAGCCTGAGCATCGAGGAAGGCACGCCGCTGCATGACCGCTTGCGCAGCGGGCGCATGGCCGCGCCCGACCCCGATCTGGCAGCGGATATGGTTGAGTGGGCTGCGGATCGCCTGCCGCGCGCCGGGCTGATGCAGTACGAGATCAGCAATTGGGCCGCGCCGGGGCACGCCTGCCGGCACAACCTGCACGTCTGGCGGAACGAGCCGTACCTGGGTTTTGGAGCGGGCGCGCACGGCTGCGCCGCCCGCGTGCGCTACGAGAACATCGCCAGCCCAGACGCTTACATCGCGCGCCTCAACGCCCAGCGGGAAGCCCAGCCGTTCCCGCTGTCGGCGGCAGCGGTGGCGCTGGCTGCTGTGGATACTGCCGAGGCGATGGCCGACACAATGATCCTGGGGCTGCGCCTGACGACCGAAGGCGTAGACCCGGCGGCCTTTCGCGCCCGCTTTGGCCGGGAGCTGTGGGAAGTCTACGGATCGGCGCTCGACCGCCTGCTGGCGCACGGCCTGATCGAGCGCAGCGCCAGTGGTGCTGTCCGGCTGACGAAGCGGGGTCACCTGCTGGGAAATCTGGTCTTCCGCGAGTTCGTCTAGGAGTCGCCGATGGGACTCTCACGCTTGAGACTGCGGCTGTTCGGCTGTGTGCTGGCCCTGACCTTCGCCGCCTGCGGCGGGGACGATGCTGCGCCCAGCCCTCCGCCTGAGATCGCGCCACAGGAAACGCAGACGCTCCCCTACACAGCGCCCTTCGCCACGTTGTCGCCCGTCCTGGTCGGTCTTCAGCGGGACTATGAGGCGCTGTCCATTGCGCACGACTCTTTGACGCGCATCTGGGAAGGGCTGGCCAGGGGCGAGCAGGTGCGCTGTGGGGAGCTGCCATTTGTGCCCGATCCGGCGGGTATCAGCGACCAGGATCAGAGCGATTATGCGAGCCTTGCCACCCTGCTGCGCCGCGCCGCCATTGACCTCATCCGCAGCCGCCAGTTGTGGCAGGCGGAGTGCGCGACAACGCGCCCGAACCCGCCATCCAGCGTGATCAGCGAGGGACTGCTGGCCGTGCGCGGCGCGGGCGACTCCCTGCGCGAGGCTGGCCCGCTGCTCGGCGTCGTGCAGTGACGGGATGCTACCGACACGCTGCGCCCGGCGCTGACGCGTTGGACCACTAGGTTTTTGGGCGCGCGGCACGGGCGGAACGCCCCTCCCCTGGCCCCCTTCCCGGCCAAGCCAGGGAGGGGGACCTCACATCCAGCGTCAATCCCCCTCTCTACTCCTGGAGGATTGAGGAGAGCTGTGCAGCCGGCTTAACTGGTGCGGGTCTCCATCTCCCTAGGCTGACGCGCGGCGGTTTTGGCAGCGTAACCCCCCCCCCCCCCCCCCCCCCCCCCCGGGAGGGGGGAAAAAAAAACCCCCCCCCCCCCTCCCGCAGCGCGGGGAATGCCCTCGCCATTTCCCGCGTTCGTCTACCCGGATTTTGATGCGATTACCCTGCATCGCCGCGCGTGACGCTTGCTGGCGCTTTGTGGTACACTTCGCCCGTTTGTCTTGTGGTACCATGAGTAGAGGGGCACCGAAAGAGAATGCGCATCCTGATCACCGGCGCTGCCGGGTTTCTGGGGTCTCACCTGTGCGATCGCTTCCTGGCCGAGGGGCACCAGGTGATCGGCATGGACAACCTGCTCACCGGCTCGATTGACAACATCGCTCACCTGGCCGGGAACGAGGACTTTTCTTTCATCAAGCATGATGTGACCAACTACATCTACCTGCCCGGCCCGATTGACGCCGTGCTGCACTTCGCCTCGCCAGCCAGCCCCATTGATTACCTGATGTATCCCATCCAGACGCTCAAAGTGGGGGCGTTGGGCACGCACAACGCGCTTGGCGTAGCCAAGGACAAAAAGGCGCGCTTCTTGCTGGCCTCGACCTCCGAAGTCTACGGCGATCCGCTGGTGCACCCACAGACCGAGAGTTATGTGGGCAATGTGGACACCATCGGGCCGCGCGGCGTCTACGATGAAGCCAAGCGCTTTGCCGAGGCCCTGACGATGGCCTACTTTCGCGCCCATCGCGTAGACACGCGCATCGCGCGCATCTTCAACACCTATGGCCCGCGTATGCGCCTGGACGATGGGCGCGTCGTGCCCAACTTCATCGGGCAGGCGCTGCGCGGCGAGCCGCTGACCATCTACGGGGACGGCTCGCAGACGCGCAGCTTCTGCTATGTCTCCGACCTGATCGAAGGCATCTACCGGCTGCTGCTCGCCGATTTCAACGAGCCGGTCAACATCGGCAATCCCAGCGAGATGACCATTCGCCAGCTTGCTGATCTGGTCAACAAGATGACGGCGAATCCCGCCGGGATCACCGTCCGGCCCGACCAGCGCATCAAGGGCGACCCGCAGACGCGCCAGCCGGACATTGCGCGGGCGCGGGCGTTGCTCGGCTGGGAGCCGCACGTGGGCCTGGACGATGGCCTGCGCCAGACGATTGAGTACTTCCGGGAACGGGTGTGAGCGCGGCAAGCTGGTCTGCGGGCCGGCGACTCTTCGCCGGGCAGGGCACGGCCCTGTGGGCTGGGGCGGCCATCGTCGCGGGCGTGCTGGCGGCGCAGCTTCCACTGGCGGTGGCGCTCGCCCTGATCGGCGGGCTGACGGTTGGCGCGGCGCTGCTGATCGAGCCAGCGCTGAGCGTCCTCCTGATGCTGGCCGTCGCGCCGCTCAAGACGCTGATCGCCACCGAGTCCCCCCTGCCGCTCCCGCTCGATGTGGGGCAGATCGCGTTTGCCGGCGCTGTTTTCGTGTGGGGACTGTGGCGCGTCACAGCGCGCCGGGGCATCCGCCTGCCGCGCTCGTGGGTGCTGCTGGCCCTGGCGGTGATCCTGGCCGGGTTCGCCCCGTCTCTGTGGGCGGCGAAGTCGGGGGGCGCGTGGCTGGCTGAGTGGACCAAGTGGGCGGAGATGGCCGCGCTCGCCCTGATCGTGCTGGACTACGGTCGGGCGGGTCGCTGGGGCTGGATCGCCTTCGGTGTCGTCTGGGCGGCGGCGCTGCAGGCCGCCATTGGCCTGTACCAGTATTATGGCGGGTCGGGCGCGGCCCACCTGTGGATTGACAACTTCCGCCACTTCCGCGCCTTCGGCACCTTCGGCCAGCCCAATCCCTTCAGCGCATTCATGGGCCTGGCGCTGCCGCTGGCGCTCGGCCTGGCCTGGGGACACGCCGGGCGAGCCTGGCAACGCGCGCGGCGGAGCGTGCTGCGTTGGCCGGCTGGCGCGAGGGTGCGCCAGGAGGGACTCCTGGCCATGCTGTACGCGCTGTGCGCGGCGCTGCTGCTGGCCGGGCTGATCGCCTCCTGGGGGCGCGGCGCGTGGCTGGGATTTGGCGGGGCCGCTGCCGTAATGGTATGCTTTGCGCCACGCCGCCGCTGGCAAGGAGTCGCCCTGATAGCCGCCGGGGTGCTCCTGGCAGGGGGATTGTGGCTGGCCGGGATGCTGCCCGCTGCGGTGCAGGCGCGCATCAGCAGCGCGTTTGGCGATTTCGTGGGCCTGCAGGACGTGCGCGGCGCGCCCCTCAGCGATGCGAACTTCGCAACCGTCGAGCGCCTGGCACACTGGCAGGCGGCGGCGGAGATGGCCAGCGGGCACTTGTGGACAGGCGTTGGGCTGGGGAACTACGAAGTGGCCTACCCAAACTACGCCCTGCTGCGCTGGCCGCACGCGC
This sequence comes from Anaerolineae bacterium, assembly GCA_027494015.1. The sequence goes on along the minus strand of JAOSJP010000002.1, from coordinate 2,007 downwards.
TCGGCCACGCTCACAACGACTACCTGAATATCCTGGCCGAGACCGGGCTGGTTGGGCTGGCGGGCTATCTGCTGGGCTGGGCGTGGATCGTCCGGGGGACGTTGCGCAGCCTGCGCCACCACGACCCGCTCTTGCGCGGGCTGGCGCTGGGCCTGCTGGGCACCTGGACGCACCTCGCCATTCACAGCGTGGTGGACAAGCTCACCGTCAACAATCTCTTTCTCCATCTGGGCGTCATGCTGGGGCTGCTGGCCTGGGTGAGCAGCGCTCCAACGCAGCACACTGCGGATGCTGACTATGCTGAGCACTGAAACGACCGAAGAGATGGCCAAGCAGAGGGGAGACTGGCTGGCGCGCGGGTTCGCCTGGTGGAACCAGGTGATCGTGCGCGCGAGCCAGCGCGCGGGGGCCGAGCGCGCCCGCGAGGTCGAGCGCTTCCTCAAGTTCGCCACCGTAGGAGTCCTGGGGGCGATCATTGACTTTGGGATGCTCAACCTGCTCCAGGCGACGATCCTGCGCCCTGCCGAGCCGAACGCGACGCTGAAGGTTGCTCTGGCGACAGGCACCGCCTTCGTCACGGCGGTGTCGAGCAATTTCATCTGGAACCGTTACTGGACATACCCGGACTCACGGACGCGCTCTGTCCGGCAACAATGGGTGCAGTTCTTCATTGTCAGCATCCTGGGGCTGGCCTTCCGGCTGGTGTGGGTGCGCACGCTCTACGGCCCCTTTGGCGAGATCGGTGTGGACGTGCTGGGCGGCCTCGGCCTGATCGGGGCGCTGGAAGCGACTGCAACGCGGCAGCTTGGCACGAATATCGCCCAGTTCTTCGCCATCTGGATCGTCATGGTCTGGAACTTCTTCGCCAACCGTTACTGGACGTATAACGACGTGAATTGACGCCACGCAGAGGCTCGTCAGGCGAGCGCATCCTGATGGCAGGCAGCCGCGCGCTGCGGTGAGGAGGAGCCGGCCTGGTGATGGCGGCCATCGGCGTTGACTACACCGCTGCCCACGAGCAGGGCGCGGGCATTGGCCGCTACGTGCGCGAGCTGGTGCGCGCGCTGGCCGCCCTGGACGCTGCCACTCCCTATCGTCTCTTCGTCGCCGGGGCGCAACGCAGCGCCCTGCCGCCGCCCCCCGGCGCAAACTTCACCTGGCACCCCACGCGCGTCACCCCGCTGTGGTTCGCCCGGCTGTGGCACCGCCTGCAAGTCCCGCTGCCAGTGGAAGTGTTCACGGGCCGGGTGCGGCTCTTTCACGCCACCGATTTCACGCTGCCGCCCACCTTGCCGGGCGTGCGAGCGCTGCTCACCGTCCACGATCTGTCGTTCGTGCGCGCGCCGGAGACGACGACGCCCGTCCTGAAGGCGTACCTGGACGCAGTGGTGCCGCGCTCGGTGCGCCGGGCGACGCACGTCCTGGCCGACTCGCAGGCGACGAAAGATGATCTCGTTGAGCTGTACGGGACGCCGCCGGACAAGATCACAGTGCTGCTCGGCGGGGTGAATCCCGAATTCAGGCCGGTCACGGACGCGGATGCGCGCCAGGCGGCGCGCGCCCGCTACGACCTGCCACCGAATCCCTATGTCTTCTCGGTGGGGACGGTGCAGCCGCGCAAGAATTACGCCCGCCTGGTCGAAGCCCTGGCCGCGCTGGGGCCGCAGTATGCGGACGTTCACCTGGTCATCGCCGGGGGGCGCGGCTGGCTGGACGCGCCGATCTACCAGACCGTGCGCGACCTGGGAATGAGCGAGCGCGTCCATTTCACCGGCTTCGCCCGCGATGAAGACCTGCCGGCGCTCTATTCTGGCGCGGTCTGCCTGGCCTACCCGTCGCTCTACGAGGGCATCGGGCTGCCGGTGTTGGAGGCGATGGCCTGTGGCACGCCCGTCGTGACCTCAACCGTCTCCTCGCTGCCCGAAGTGGCCGGGGACGCGGCCCTGCTCGTTGACCCCTTACGACGCGGGGGCGCTGGCTGAGGCGCTGCGCCGCCTGCTGGACGAC
>JAOSJP010000001.1:903843-937204 GCA_027494015.1 Anaerolineae bacterium | reverse complement strand
GCGGGCCAGCACCGCCGCCATTTCGCTAAGTTCAGACGCCGCGTGCGCTTCCAACCCCACCAGACTGGTGATCTTAACGAAATCCAGCACGTTCAGCGGCGAGGCAAAGCGCGCCGTGCCGCCGGTGGGCATGACGTGCGACGGCCCGGCCACATAATCGCCCAGCACCTCGAAGGAAGCCTCGCCCAGGAAGACGCCGCCCGCGTTGCGCACGTGCCCGGCCCAGTCCCAGGGATTGGCGACCAGCAGGCACAGGTGCTCGGCGGCGTAGTCGTTGGCGACGGCGAACGCCTCGTCGAGATCGCGCACGATCACCGCGCCGCTGCGGCTGCTCAGCGACTGGGCGATGATCTCCGCCCGGCTGAGCGCGGGCACGCGCCGCTCGATCTCCGCCGCCACGCGCCCGGCCAGGGCGCGGCTCGGCGTGACCAGGATGGCCGAAGCCAATACGTCGTGCTCGGCCTGCGCCAGCAGGTCGGCGGCAGCCAGGGCGGGGTCGGCGCTCTCGTCGGCGATGACCATCGTCTCGGTCGGCCCCGGCAGCCCGTCAAGGCCTACGTCGCCGTAGACCTGCTGCTTGGCCAGGGTGACGAACAGGTTGCCCGGCCCGACGATCTTGGCCACGCGCGGCACGCTCTCCGTGCCATAGGCCAGGGCCGCAATCGCCTGCGCCCCGCCGACGCGCACCACCTTTGTCAGCCCGCAGACCGCCGCCGCCGCCAGGATCACCGGCGGGACGGCCCCCGTCCCGCGACCGGGCGGCGTGATGACGACGATCTCGCGCACGCCCGCCACCTGCGCGGGGATGGCGCTCATCAGCAGCGACGAGGGCAGCGGCGCTGTCCCGCCCGCCACGTAGACGCCGACCGAGTCCACCGGGCGGATGAGCTGCCCCAGCGACCCTTCGCGCGTCGCGTCCATCCAGCCGGTGACCGGCTGCTTCTCGTGGAAGCGGCGGATGCGCCCGGCGGCGTAGCGCAGCGCGTCGGCGACTTCGGCGGGGATGGCGTCGAGCGCCGCCGCGATTTCGTCTTCTGGCACAGCCAGCGCGTCGGTCTGCGCCCCGTCAATGCGCGCGTTCCAGTCGCGCAGCGCCGCGTCGCCGCGCTCGCGCACGCTGCGGACGATGCGCCGCACCGCTTCGTCGGGCGTCAGCGGCTCGCCGAAGAGGGCGGCCAGGCTGTCGCCCAGCCAGGCGGGAACGGGGATGTCGCGCAGCGAGTCGCGGCGCAGGATAGCGGCGCGGGCCTCGTTCAGGTCATCGTAGATGCGCAGCGTGCTCATAAAAATACGTCCTCTCCGTTCAGGGCAGAAAGCAGGCGTTGGTAACGCTCCGGCGCTTCCTCGAAGATATAGGTCACCGGCGTGACCACCACGCCGCTGCCGCCGATGGCGCGAATCTGGCGGATGACCTCGTACAGCTTGCGCGCGTGGGCCACGATGTTGATCGCCCACCACTGCCCGGCCCCCTGGCGGGTGATCATCGGCGCGATGGTCGGCCCCTGCAAGCCGCCCAGGTCGGGCTGACTGAAGACAGACGCGGCCACCTCTTCCGCCGACGCGCCGCGCATGTTGGCGAAGATCATGTACTGGCCGCGCGCGCGCAGGTGCGCCTCGATAAATTCGAGCATCTGGCGCGTCGCCGCCAGCACGGCGGGGCGCGCTGCCAGCGCCGCCCGGTTGCCGATCAGAATCGCCTGCGAGGTGACGATGGTGCCGTCTTCGAGGGCACGCAGGCGATTCTCGCGCAGGGTGGTGCCCGTGCTGCTGATGTCGGCGATGAAGTCGGCATAACCGACGATGGGCGCGGACTCCAGCGCCCCGTCCGCGCTGACGACGCGCACATGGGGCACGCCGCGCGCGGCCAGGAAGCGGCTGACGCTGCGGGCGTACTTGGTGGCGACGCGCAGCTCAGCCCCCGCGCCCCGCCGGGCCAGGTCGGCCACGGTGGTCACGCCTTCCCAGCTCTCCGGCACGGCCAGCACCAACTGGCACTCGCCATAGCCGAGCGCCTCGTGGATGACGATCACCTGGTCCGCCTCGCCGTTGAGCATCTCGTACAGGGCATCGTAGCCGGTAATGCCCAGGTCCACGTCGCCAGAGGCCACGCTGAGCGGGATGTCGCGGGCGCGCTGGAAAAGCAGCAGCACGTCCGGCAGCGCGGGCAGCGTCGCCGTGTACTGGCGGGGGTTGGGCTTGTGCACGCGCAGCCCGCATTCGGCCAGGAAGTCGAGCGTCTCGCCTTCCATGCGCCCTTTGCTGGGCAGGGCAATGCGTATCTGTTCGGGCATGGGCAGTCTCCAGGGCGTTCAGCCCTTTAGGCCAGTGAACAAAAACGCCCCCCGGCGGGCCGGGAGGCGCTCAGTGCTCTCTTGCGTCAGTCACACGCTCAGATGCACACCGTGCACGCGCCAGCGGGCCGCCGGTCGGGGGTCTGGGGATGGTGCGCGTGAGCGTGAGCCTGCTGCGTGATCATGGCGCAGAGTATAGCGGCGGCGGCGGCGGATGTCAATGATTTTGCGCTCGATCGAGCATATCCTGTGAAGGGGCCGGATTATTGAACCGCAGAGGCGCAGAGATCGCAGAGGAGAGACAGGTGAAGAACTCTCTTTGGTCTTTCTCTGTGTCCTCTGCGCCTCTGCGGTGAGGCTTTGCCCATGACTGGCGCGTCCCCGCTCAGCCGATCTCCTGCCGCCGCAGGATCAGACAGCTCGCGCCCAGGGCCAGCGCCGAGACGCTCAGCGTGACGGCCAAGGCGCCCCAACGCGCCGGCGCGTCGCCGCCGATGGCTATGGCGCGCCCCCAGTCCAGCAGCTTGCCCGGCGCCAGCGGCGTGAACGTGCTCGCCAGCAGCACCGCGATGATCAGCACGAAGGCGATGCCGCCCGCCGCCATCATCGAACGGCCCAGCGTGCTGGCCAGCAGCGACAGGGCCACCAGGCAGAGCAGCCAGACGACCATCAGCCCCGTCAGCGCCAGGAAGCCGCCCAGCGATGGCGCGTCGAAAAGCAGGACGGTGTACAGGTACGCGCCCAGCGCGCTCAGCAGCATCCCCAGGGCGAACAGGATGGCCAGCGCGGCGAACTTCGCCAGCACGAAGACCTCGCGCGGCAGGGGGTGAGGGAAGATCAGTGCCAACTGTCCCCGCTCGCGCTCGCCGACGATCACCCCAAAGCTCATCAGCAGGGCCAGCAGCAAACCGAACTGCGAGGTGTTCTTGAGAAACTGGTCAATCGCGTCACGCTCGGTCGGTTCGGGGATGGTGATGATGATCCCCTCCATCTGGCCCTCGCTTAGTTGTGCGAGCAGGTCGGGCGTGATCTTGGCCAGGATGGGGGACATCAGCCCGAAGCCGACCAGCACGGCCAGCACCACGATCAGCTTGCGCGTGCGCCACAGCTCGCGCAGCTCTTTGCGCAGTTGCACGCCAAAGATTCGCGTCATGGCGCCACCTCCGGCCCGGCTGGCCCCCCCGCGTGGTTGGTCAGCCCCAGGAAGATGTCCTCCAGCGTCGCGCCGAGCATCTCGAAGCGCGAAACCGGCAGCCCAACCAGCAGGGGCAGCACCTCGCGGCGGGCGGCGTCCACGTCGTTGACGGTCAGGCGCAGCCGCGCGCCTTCGAGCCTGGCCCGTTCTACCCAGGGCAGCGCGCGGAACTGCTCGGCCAGCGCGCTGAGCCGCGGAATGTCGTCCGGCGTGGCGTCAATCTCGAAGATCGGGCGGGCGTAGCGGGCCAGCAGGTCGTCGCGGCGGGCCTGCAACACCAGACGCCCGCGATCGAGGATGCCCACCTCGTCGCAGATGCGCTCGGCGTCGCTCAGGATGTGCGTCGAGAAGAAGACGGTCAGCTCGCCGCGCAGCTCGCTCATGGTGTCGAGCAGCGCCTTGCGCCCCGCCGGGTCGAGCGCGGAAACTGGCTCGTCGAGCAGCAGGACGCGCGGCTCCGGCAGCAGGGCCTGGGCCAGGCCGAGCCGCTGCTTCATCCCGCGCGAAAAGCCGCCGACGCGCTTGCGGGCGGCATCGCCCAGGCCGACGCGCTCCAGCACCGCGTCAATGGGTGGCTGCTCCAGATCGTGCAGATCGGCGACGTAGCGCAGAAACTCGCGGGCCGTCATCCAGCCGTAGAAGCTGGGCGTGTCCGGCAGGTAGCCGATCGGAGGGCGCTGGCCGCCCCCCACCGGCACGCCTTCGATGACGATGCGTCCCGCCGTCGCGTGGGCCAGGCCGGTCATGATGCGCAGCGTGGTGGTCTTGCCAGCCCCGTTCGGCCCCAGGAACCCGAAGATCGCCCCGCGCGGCACGGCCAGGTCGAAGCCGGCCAGCGCAGTGAACTTGCCGAAGCGCTTGGTCAGCCCCTCGATGGCGATGGCGCTCATGCCGCGTCCTCGCTGCGCCCCAGCACGAAGTAGGCGATGGGGCCTAACATGCTGAGCAGCACCACGATGACGGCCCACGCCCAGGCGGGCAGCGGCTCGCGCACGGTCTTGCGCCGGTAGATGTCCAGCAGGGCATAAATCTGCAGGCCGACCTGGATCACGATGAGGGGGATCAGGGCGAGAATCAGCGTTGAGTCGTCCATAGTCCTCATTCCTCCGCAGCCCACCGTCGCCTGATGGCGGGCAGAATGGACACACAGTCACCGGTACGCACAGGCTGCCAGCGGATTGTGCTACATAACGTCAGGGGTGAACAAAAGGCCGGCGGCAGGCCCTTATAGGGCGGTGCGCGAGGGTTGAAGCGGCCTCAGTGTAACCCGGCCCGGTGGATCGTGCCAGACGCCCGGCGCACCGGACGACCTCACCCCCAGCCTCGCCCCGCCGCTGTGTGATGCGGGGGGGCAGGTTCGGGTAGAATAGGGGCCGCCTGTCAGAGCGCCAACGTCGTATGAGGAGCGCCTATGCTCGCCAAACGGATCATCCCCTGCCTGGATGTGCACGCCGGGCGCGTCGTCAAGGGCATCAACTTCGTCAATCTGCGCGATGCCGGCGATCCGGTCGAGCAGGCCGCGATCTATGACCGGGAGGGGGCCGACGAGCTGGTGCTGCTCGACATCACCGCCACGCACGAAGACCGCGAGACGATGCTCGATGTGGTGCGCCGCGTGGCCGACGCCGTGTTCATCCCTTTCTGCGTGGGCGGCGGGCTGCGCACCGTCGCCGACATGCGCGCTACCCTGCTGGCCGGGGCCGACAAGATCGCCGTCAACAGCGCCGCCGTGCGCACGCCTGGCGTGATCGGCGAGGGGGCGCGGCGCTTCGGGTCGCAGTGCGTGGTCGTCGCTATTGACGCGCGCTGGAATGGCGACTTCTACGAGGTCTACGTCAGCGGTGGGCGCACGCCAACGGGCCTTGAGGCGGTTGCCTGGGCGCGGGAAGCTGAGCGGCGCGGCGCGGGCGAAATCCTGCTGACCAGCATGGATCGCGACGGCACCCAGGACGGCTACGAGATCGCCCTGACGCGCGCCATCAGCGACGCGGTGAGCATCCCCGTCATCGCGTCGGGCGGCGCGGGCGCGCTGGAGCACTTCCGCGCGGCGCTGGTCGAGGGCGGCGCGGACGCGGCGCTGGCCGCCAGCCTGTTCCATTACCGGCAGCTCAGCGTGAGCCAGGTCAAGGCGTACCTGCGCGATCAGGGCGTCCCGGTGCGCATCGTGGAGGCGAGCGGCGATGGACATTGACGCGGTGATCGCCCGCCTGCGCTGGACCCCCGACGGGCTGATCCCGGCGGTCGTCCAGGACGCGCGCAGCGAGCAGGTGCTGATGGTCGCCTGGATGAACGCCGACGCCCTGCGCCGGACGGTGCAGACGGGCCAGACCCATTTCTGGAGCCGGAGCCGGGACGAGCTTTGGCACAAGGGCGCGACCAGCGGCCACACCCAGCGCGTGACAGGCATCTGGGTGGATTGCGATGCCGATGTGCTGCTCGTGCGCGTGGACCCTGCCGGCCCGGCCTGCCACACCGGCGCGGTGAGTTGTTTCTTTCGCACCCTGGAGGCGCTCGGTGAGTGACATTCTCTCTCACATATTCGCGACGATCACCGACCGCCAGGCCCACCCCAGGCCCGGCTCCTACACCAATCAACTGCTCAGCGCGGGCGAGGATGAGATCGTCAAGAAGATCGGCGAAGAAGCGGTCGAGGTCATCCTGGCGGCCAAAGGGCAGGGCGACGAGCGCGTGATCAGCGAGCTGGCCGATCTGACCTACCACTGCCTGGTGCTGCTCGCCCAGCGCGGCCTGACGCCCGGCGATGTCGCCGCCGAGCTGGAACGCCGCCACCGCCCTTAAGAGACGATTTGAGAACTCACCCCCTGGCCTCGCTACGCTCGGCTCTTCCCCTTCTCCGTTGTGTATAGACCGGAGAGAGGGTTGGGGGGTGAGGCCTGTAGGGGCGGGTTTAGAAACCCGCCCCTACAAGGGCGCAGGCGTTCCCCGCCAGACTTCCGAAGTTTTGGAAACTTCGGAAGTCTCTCTGCGCAACGCCCCTCCTCCTGGCCCCCTCCCCGGCGGAGCCAGAGAGCAGGAAGGCGTCCCAACCAGCGATCAAAGTCCCCCTCTCTAGCTCGGCTGGAGAGGGGGAGGCAGGGGGAGAGGCGTGGCAAACAGCCTCAGTCTGGTGCCTATGGGCGCAGACGAGCCTCTCTACGGCGCGACGCTCACCGTCACCCGCTCGGACTCGGCGCGGTTGTCCGCCGCGTCGTAGGCGACCGCCCAGAAGGTATGCTCGCCCGGCTCGCCGAGCATCCAGCGCGCCGTGTACGGCCATTCCTCGCTGGTAGCGACCAGCTCACCATCCTTGTAAAACTCCACATAGGCCATCTGCACGTTGTCGTCCGGCTCGGCTCGCAGCGGTACGTAGAGGTCATCGCCCACTGTGTAGCTGTCGCCCGGCGCAGGCTCAGCCAGGGCCACCTGCGGCGGCTGGTTGTCCACCGTCACCGAGACGTAGGCCCGCTCCAGGCTGTTGTCCGCGCGCACCATCGTCAGGCGCAGCGTGTACACCGCGCCATCGCTGAGTCCGGTCGTGTCCCAGGTGCCCAGGGAGATGTCGCGCCCCGGAGCGGCCTGTTCTTCGCCGATTTGCAGCCAGACGTCCGGCTGGGGGCCTGCCCCGTAGTCGAGACGAAAGTAGGCAAAGCCTTCGTCGGCGACGTTGCCGCGCACCTCGACCGCCCCGGCCACGCGCGCCAGGAACGGCGGCGAGACGATGGCCACCGGGCTGGCGGGCGAAGCTGTGTCCACCGGGTCGTACTCCGTCGGCGGGAAGCGCTGCCCTGTCTCGCGCGCCCAGGCGCGCGTCTCTTGCGGATAGTCGAAGTAGACCACATCCTCGACGCAGCCCGCCGGAGAGGAGGCGTTGGCCAGGAGGCCCGTGCACACGTTGACGCGGTAGTTGTTCCAATAGGTGTCCACCCGAGTCGGCTGCGTGTCCAGGCCGCGCTGCGGGTCTGCGTAGAATAGCTCGCGCGCCTGCGGGCAGTAGCGCGTCGGCAGCAGGCCGGAGACCTCGCACACCACGCGCTCGACGACGGTGGGCGGGCGCTCCCAGTCGCGGGGAGGCAGGGCGTCGCGCGCGTGCAGGTATTCCATAATCGCGTACCAGATGGGCGCAGCGCCGGTCGTGCCGGTCACGTCGGTCATGCCGTGATTGTTGTTGTTGCCGACCCACACGCCGGTCACGATCTGCGGCGTATAGCCGACCGTCCAGCTATCGCGGTTGTCGTTGGTCGTGCCGGTCTTGACGGCGGCGGGCCGCGACAGCTCCAGCGGCGCGCCGCGCCCAAAGGCCGGGGCGCGCGCCGCGCTGTCGGCCAGAATGTCGGTCATGATATAGGCCAGGGCCGGCTCCAGGATCAGCCGGCGCTGGAACGTGTGCGTCTCCTCGCCATACTGCCACAGCACGCGCCCGTCCGCATCCTCGATGCGCAGCACGGCCACCGGGTTGAGCGTGCGGAAGCCGGGGATGTTCTGGTCTTTGTGCACCGGCATCCCCACCATCGTGCCGCCGCTGTTGAACACGCTGAAGGCGTAGGTCAGATCGAGCAGCGACACCTCGCCGCTGCCCAACGCCAGCGCCAGGCCATAGCCATCGGCCTGGTTGAGCGAGTTGATGCCCAGGCGGTGCGCCGTGCGAATCACCGGGCCGAGGCCGATCAGGTTGACAAGCTGCACCGGCGGCACGTTGTACGAGTTGGCCAGCGCCGAGCGCACCCCGACCGGGCCGTGATACTGGCGGTCAATGTTCACCGGCGTGTAGGGCTGCCCGCTGTTGTCGAACTCAATGGGCACATCGTAGGTCATCGTCGCGGCGGTGATGCCGTTGGGGTGGCCGGGCAGCGCGCCTTGCAGGAAGGCGGCGGTGTAGACAATCGGCTTGAAGGCCGACCCCGGCTGGCGCTGGGCCAGCGCCGTGTTGTAGCTGCCCTGGATGCCTTCGTCCCAGAAGTCCACGCTGCCGACCATGGCCAGGATTTCGCCGGTCTCGGCGCGCAGGACGACAGCGGCGGCGTTGGTCACTTCGCGCTCGACGCCGCTCATCTCGGCGGGCAGCGGCGGCAGATGCGCGGCGGCAGCGCACGCCGTCCCGGCGCTGGTGTTGGGCGTGGCGGTCGGGTCGTTCCCGTCCAGGCGCAGCACCTGGGCGCGAGCGGCGCACTCCGCCTGAAGCTGCAAGTCCAGGTCGAGCGTGGTGTAGACGCGCAGGCCGCCGCGCGTGATCAGGCGCGAGCCGTCCAGCCCCAGATCGTTGAGGATCGCCTCGGCTTCGGCCCGCGCATAAGTGGAGAAGTGCGGGGCCACGATGCCATAGCGTTCGGCGAAGGGCCGCACGATGAGCGGCTCCTGCCTGGCGATGTCGGCCTGTTCCTGGCTGATGTAGCCCTCGGCAACCATTGTTTGCAGCACAATCTCCTGGCGCAGCTTGGCCGCCTGGGGATTGTCAATCGGGTTTTGCAGCGGGTACTGCGGGATGGCCGCCAGCATGGCCGCCTCGGCCAGGGTCAGGTCGCGGGCGGGCTTGCTGAAGTACTGTTGCGCTGCCGCCTCAATGCCGTAGGCCCAGCCGCCGTAGAAGTTGGTGTTGACGTACCATTCGAGAATCTGCGCCTTGCTGTACAGGCGCGAGATTTCCGTCGCCAGGATGACTTCCTTCACCTTGCGGTCGTAGCTGATGGCGCGGCGCTCGGCTTCGTCCAGCAGCACATTGCGCACAAGCTGCTGGGTGATCGTGCTGCCGCCCTGGAACTGCCCGCCGGTAAGGTTGCTCCACAGGGCGCGGGCCATGCCGCGCAGGTCGAAGCCGGGGTTGGCGTAGAACGAAGCATCCTCGATGGACACTGTCGCGTCCAGGAAATACTGCGGAATCTGCTCCACCGAGAGCCAGCGGCGGTCTCCGCCGGTGGGGTCTATCACCTCGTAGAGCACCGCGCCGCCCGACCGGTCGTAGAAAACGCTGGTCAGGAAGGCTTCTTCCTCGGCGGCGGTGATGCGCTCGGCGGGAGGAAGCTGGCGGGCGTAGTGGGCGTAGACGGCGACGAACGCCGTCGCAGTCCCGGCGAGCAGGACGATCAGCAGGGCAGCCAGGACGACCGCCGCGACGATGCCCCAGCGCAGCAGGCGCGGCGCCGTCAGCCCCTGGTCGCGGCGGCGACGGCGGCGCTGGCGGGCAAGGCGGGCGGTGTGCAGGCTGGGCATGGCCTTTGGGGTGCGCTGGTGACGAGTCGTGAGTCTGGAGTCGTGAGTCCGGAGTCCAGATGCGCACGCTCACATCCCCTGACCCTAACGCATGACTCATGGCTCATAAGCCAATGAACGATAACACGCCGGCTGTACTGCCCCTGCCCACCTGTCGCCAGCCAAGCTGGCGAAGTATGCTACACGGGGCGCAGTGGCCCGGCCTGTGGGGGCTATCTTAGCACGGCCCGGATCGGCCTGGCAAATGGGGGCTTCGCTCCGCTGCTCAAGCGAAATGCACTGAAGGTGGCTGCTTGTGGATCATTACGACTAGTGGCGCGTGGCCGTCGTTGACGCTGATCAGGCCCTGGCCGATCTGATCAGCGACGGATTGGAGACGGAGGGCTATCAGGCGACCACCTTTGCCAGCGCCGCCACGTTCCTGCAGCACATCCGGCTGTACGGGCTGCCGCACCTGGCCCTGGTTGACCTCGGCCTGCCCGATATAGACGGCTTCAGGCTGAGCAGCCGGCTCAAGGCGTTGGGCGACGTGCCGATCATCTTCATCTCCGGGCACAAGGAGGCTGAGACCGTTGTTAAGGGGTTGCAGCAGTACGCCGAGGACTACGTGCGCAAGCCGTTCGACATGCGCGAGTTGACTGCGCGCATCTACCGCGTCCTCAGCCGCATCCCCGGCCTGGGGGAACTGCAGAGCCGCATCACGCGCATTGACGACTGGCTGGCGGTGGACTTCGGCCAGAGCGTGCTCCATGCGGGCAAGCGCACTTTCCCCTGACGCCTATCGAGGCCAACATCCTGCACATTCTGCTGCGCAGCGCCGGGCAGGCGGTGCCCGCGCGGGTGTTGCTCAGCCGTGTGTGGCCGGGGCAGAATGTCTATGAAGATACGCTGCGCGTGCACATGCACCGTCTGCGCCGCAAAGTGGAGCCGAACCCGCGCCGGCCTCAGTACATCCTGACCGCGCGCAGCGTGGGCTATTGCTTCGCGCTCGCTGGGCGCGCCCAGCCGACCGCCCAGAAGCCCGCGCGCGCGCCTTCTGAAGAGCCGCCCACAAAGCCCGCCAGCTAGGGGCGCTGCGCCGCCACACCCCCGTCAGGGCGCATGACCATACACCCCAAGGCCTCACCCCCGCCCTCCCTTCACAAAGCGCACGTCAGACTTCGCCGAAGGTGGTACAATACCTGGCTATGCGGGGTAGCGAGCCGGCGCCAAACGCGAGGGGCATCATGAGCACAATCCTGGTGGCTGAGGACGAAGTTCATATTCTGCGCTTCATCCAGCGCCGGCTGGAGACTGCCGGGCACCTCGTCATTCCGTTTGAGAATGGCGACGAAGCCCTGGCATGTGCGTTGGAGCAGAAGCCTGATTTGCTGCTGCTCGACATCATGCTGCCTGGCGCGAGCGGGTTGGATATCTGCCGGCAAGTCAAACGCGCCTATGGCGACGCAGCCCCGCCCGTGATTCTGATCTCGGCGCGCGGTCAGCAAGCCGATATCGAGGCCGGGCTGGAGGCCGGGGCGAGCGACTACATCATCAAGCCCTTCTCGCCTCGTCTGCTGCTCGAACGCATTGAGGCGGTGCTCTAGAGGCCGTTTGAAAAGTCGTGCGCCTGGCTTTGCCCCCCATCCCCGGCCCTTCCCCCACGAGGGGGAAGGGGGAACATCAGCGCACGCTAAGCCTCTCCTTCCTTGTGGGGGAGGGGTTTGGGGTGGGGGGAGAGAGCTTCTCAAAGGGTCTCTCAAAGGATGAAAAACCTACCCCTGCCAGTCAGGGGAGCGGCCTTCCGCCGCACCAGACTTCCGAAGTCTTCGGAGACTTCGGAAGTCTGATCTTCGTGCGCCTGCCCGTCTAGGGGCGTATCGCCATACGCCCCCACGGGATGATTTCGACGGAAATTGCGCTCAGGGGGTGCCCGGCGGGCGGCAAACTGGCTGGGCGACCGCGCGCCGTCCGTCACCCACCTTTGAAGAAGCGTGGCAGCCGGTCCAGCAGCGCGGTGGTGATCTCGTAGCTGATCGTCTCCGCCCACCCCGCGATCTCTTCGACGGTGATGCGCTCGTCGCCCTGCTGGCCGATGAGCACCACCTCGTCGTTGAGAGTCACCGGCCCGCAGCCGGACACGTCCACCACCACCTGATCCATGCACACCCGCCCCACAATCGGCGCGCGCCGTCCGTTGATCAGCACCGCGCCCCGGTTGGAGAGCAGGCGGTGATAGCCGTCGCCATAGCCGATGGGCACCAGGGCGACCGACATGGGACGCGGGGTGATATACGTGCGCCCGTAGCTGATGCTCGCCCCGGCGGGCAACTGGCGCGCGCTGGCGACATGGCTCTTGAGCGTCAACGCCGGCTTGAGCAGCAGGGCGTGGCTCACGTCATTGGAGGGGTACATGCCGTAGAGCGCCAGCCCGGAGCGCACCGCGTCGAGATGCGTCTCCGGCAGATCGAGCGCGGCGGCGCTGTTGGCAGCGTGCAGCAAGGGGAGCGGGTGCCCGGCGGCGCTTAGCTCGGCCAGCACATCCTGGAAGATTTGGAACTGCTCGCGGGCAAAGGTCTTGTCGCGCTCGTCGGCGGTGGCGAAGTGGGTGAAAATTCCCTCGACGACCAGCCCTGGCAGGGTGGCGATCTGGTTGAAGAAAGACACCGCCTGGTCGGGCATCACGCCATATCGCCCCATGCCGGTGTCTATCTTGACGTGCACAGGCACCGGTTTCTGGCGCGCCACGCCCAGCGCCGCCACCACCAACGCCGACTCCATCTCGCCGACGGTCGGCACCAGATCGCGCTCGACGGCGATGCGCAGCTCGTCCGGCATCAGGTAGCACAGAGCCAGCACTGGCGCGCTGATCCCCGCCTGGCGAAGCTGCAAGCCCTCGCTCAGCCGCCCGATGGCCAGGCGCGAAACGCCGTGCCTGAGCACCGTCTGGGCGACCGGCACCAGGCCGTGCCCGTAGGCGTTGGCCTTGACGACGGCGAACAACTCGACCGACGGCCCAATGAACGCCTTGAACGTGCGCACGTTGTGGGCAATGGCGTCCAGGTCCACTTCGATATAGGTGATGGCCGGGGATGGCGCGTCGCTCATGTTCCGTCGTTTCGCGGGCTGGCCCGCCTGTCTCGCCTGGCACACGAGTTCCCCCAGAACGCGCTGACGCGAGATGGGGAAGCCCGACCAGTATAGCGCGAATTGCAGTGCTTGCGAACTCCCCGGCCAGCGGGCGCTTTCGGCTCAGGGGCGCATTTCATTGAAGCGCCAAGACGCGAAGGGCGCGAAGATTCTCTGCTCTCTGCGATGATGCTTTGCACCCGCCACCAGATTCGCTACAATCCGGTCAGGCAAAGTCCGCGTATGGAAAGCGATTGTACTCATGGCGATCCGTGAAGTGATCACCCCACAGAACCCGACCCTGCGCAAGAAAGCGCACAAGGTCCGTGACTTCGGCGATCCCAGGCTGCAACGGCTCATTGATGATATGGTAGAGACCATGCTGGCCGCCCCCGGCGTGGGCCTGGCCGCGCCCCAGGTAGCTGTCAGCCAGCGGGTGATCGTCGTGCACCTGCCCGACGACGAAGAATCCAGAAAGGAATACGGGGAGGACGCGGGCGTGCTCTACGCCGTAGTCAACCCGGAGATCGTGCGCGCCTCGCGCGAGATGGTAGATGGCGTGGAAGCGTGCCTGTCCATCCCCGGCTACTATGGCACAGTCAACCGTCACGTGGCCGTGACCGTGCGCGGCCAGGATCGCGCGGGCAAGGAGCTGCGCATCAAGGCGCGGGACTGGCTGGCGCGCGTCTTCCAGCACGAGATCGATCACCTGGACGGCGTGCTGTTCATTGACCGCGCCAGCGACATGTGGCGGGCGCGCGGCCACGAGTTCACCGAGGGACAGCCCGATCCCCTGGCGGGCATGATTGAAGCGGTCGAAGAGGGCGAGTGGTAGCTGCTGCTCGCCCCTCTCGTTGACACCTCACCCACAAGTCCCTTTCTATTCTCAACTCCTTCGGGCGCGTGCACAGGTTGCCTGCGAATCGTTTGGCGCGGGGGGTGCGTGCAAAGTGTGTCAGGTAGGGGCGCTGCTCTGGCGCTCCCCTTTACCTCACCCCCGCTCGGCGCTGACGCGCCTCACCGAGCGGGGCGAAGCTGGGGGTGAGGTCAACACCCCCACGTCAAACAAGTCGCTGACAACCTTTGCTCTCATCCGGCGCGGGAGTGAGGTAAACGAAGCAAGCCGATCTTGATGCTTTCTGGATGGCTATCCGCCCCTGAGCCAGCCGAGCCAGAGGGGAAGACCTGGGTCGGCAGGCGGGGCCTCCTGCCGTACTAGACTTCCGAAGTCTTCGAAGACTTCGGAAGTCTGCTCTTTGCGCGCCCGCCCTTTGCACGCGCCCGTTTCATCTTGCGAATAGAACAAAAGTTCGTTATACTTATAGTATCATTGAGCAAGCGAAAGCCAGGTGTCTCATGGACGGCCACGACCTGCTCGAACGCCTGCGCGGCACCGGCGACCTTGAGTCGGTGGGCGACGCGCCCGAACACGAGCGCCCCGCCCGCCGCCGCAATGTCCCCGACCTGAGCGAGTGCATCACCCATGTTGTCGCCGGCAGCCGGCGCATGCCCGTGCTCAAGGCGATGACGACCACCGCCTGCGAGCGCGACTGCTTCTATTGCCCGTTTCGCGCTGGGCGCTCGGCCATGCGCCGCGTCAAGATCACCCCCGACGATCTGGCGCGCGGCTTCATGGCGCTCTACCGGGCGGGCGCGGTGGAGGGGTTGTTCCTCTCGTCGGGCGTAGTGCGCGGCGGCGTGACCAGCCAGGACGCGATCCTCGACGTGGGGGCCATCCTGCGCGAGAAATACCACTTCCGGGGCTATATGCACCTGAAGATCATGCCTGGCGCGGAGCGCGACCAGGTGTTGCGGGCGATGACCCTGGCGAACCGCGTCTCGGCCAACCTCGAAGCGCCGACCGCCGACCGGCTGGCGCGCATTGCCCCCAGCAAGCAGTTCACCGCCGAGCTGCTCGACCCGCTGCGCTGGGTGCACGAGCTGCGCCAGGCCAGCGAAGGGCGGCTGCGTGCCAGCAGCACGACCGAATTCGTCGTGGGGCCGGCGGGCGAGCCGGATGTCGAGCTGCTCAGCGCCACCGAGCACCTGCACCATCAGTTGGGGCTGGCCCGCGTCTACTTTTCGGCATTCCGCCCGGTCGCCGACACGCCGCTCGATAACGTCGCCCCAACGAACGACACGCGGCGCGTCCGCCTCTACCAGGCGAGCTTCCTCATCCGCGACTATGGCTTCGGGCTGGAGGAGATGCCCTTCTCGGCGAGCGGCAACCTGCCTCTGAACGTAGACCCCAAGCGTGCCTGGGCCGAGGCGCACCTGCGCGAAGCGCCGCTGGAAGTGAACACAGCGACGCGGCAGGAACTATTGCGCGTGCCGGGGATTGGCGCGAAGGGGGCAGAGCGCATTGTGGCGGCGCGGCGCGGGGGAAAACTGCGCAGCCTCAGCGATCTGCGCGGCGCGGGCGTGGCCAACGTCGAGCGCGCGGCGGCTTACCTGCTGCTCGATGGGCGGCGTCCGGTCGAGCAGCCGCGGCTGTTCTGACGGAGACGCGCCCTCCTGATGAGATCTGACATTGGAGATGGGTAATACGCGCAAATGTCATGTAGAGGCGGGTTTGCAAACCCGCCTCTACAAGCGGCTACCGATCATGATCGTCAAGGTGTATGAGGGAGCGCCTTCTCCCGTCCCAACGTTAACTGTACTCAAGCACGGGCTTCGGCTCGTATAGCTCTTCCAGGCAGGCCATGTCCTGCTCGGAGAGGCTGACGCTAAGCGCTTTGACAGCATCTTCGAGGTGCTCGATCCTGGTGGCCCCCACGATCGGGCTGGTGACCCCTGGCTTGTGCAGCAGCCAGGCGATGGCTACCTGGGCCGGCGCAACACCCAGCCGCATGGCCACTTCCTCGACACGCTCCACAATGTCCCAATCCCGGTCGCGATGGTAGTAGTACGCAGCCAGGTCGTCGCTCTGTGCGCGCTTGCTCTCGCCGCCAGCGTGCCGCGAGCGCCTGCCGGCTAGCAGGCCGCGCGCCAGCGGACTCCAGGGGATAACGCCCACCCCCTGGTCTATGCAGCAGGGGATCATCTCGCGCTCTTCTTCGCGCACCAGCAGGTTGTAATGGTTCTGCATGGACACAAAGCGCGTCCAGCCGTACAGGTCCGCCGTGTACTGGGCCTTGATGAACTGCCAGGCCCACATGCTGGACGCGCCGATATAGCGCACTTTGCCAGCGGTCACCAGGTCGTGCAGCGCGGCCAACACTTCCTCGATGGGTGTCTCGTAATCCCAGCGGTGAATCTGGTAGAGGTCAATGTACTCCGTTCCCAGGCGGTGCAGCGACGCTTCGGCGGCGTCCATGATATGCTTGCGCGACAACCCGCGCTGGTTAGGCTTGTCGCCCATCGGATAAAAGACCTTGGTGGCGACCACATATTCGTCGCGCCGGGCGAAGAAATCGCGCAGCATCCGCCCGGTGATCTCCTCGCTGAAGCCCTCGGAATACATATCCGCCGTGTCGAAGAAGGTGATGCCCAGCTCAACCGCCCGCTGGACGATGGGGCGGCTGTCCGCTTCGTCAAGAATCCAGGGGCGCGACTGTGACGACCCAAAGCTCAACATGCCCAGGCAAATGCGCGAGACTTTGAGGCCCGAACGGCCCAGATTGACGTATTCCATAGCTTCTCCTGAAGAGCACGGTGGCGGTGGCTCCTCTGGCACAAAGAGCGGAAGCAGGTCCGGCGACACTGCGCGCGAGCGTCAAGCCGGCGATCTGGTCAGGGATGGGTGCGATCCGCTCGGCGGAAGTCGGACCCTACCCAGGCCAGGCAGCCCTGGCTCGCCTTCGCCCTCGCACCGAATTTGGTGCCCGCAGCACTACCCTTTCACCGAACCCAGCGTCAGCCCGCGAATGAAGTACTTCTGGAAGAAGATGAAGATCAACAGCGTCGGGATGCTCGCAAAGATCGCCATCGCGGCCTGCGTGCCGTAGGCGACGCTGTACTGCCCGCGCAGCGATGCCAGCCCGAACATGATGGTCCGCACATCGTCCGAGCGGGTGAAGATGACCGGCCACAGGAAGTCGTTCCAGATCCAGGTGAATTGCAGAGTCGCCAGCACAGCCAGCGAGGGCAGCGACAGGGGCAGCATGACCCGCAGCAGCACCTGTATCTCGTTCGCGCCATCAATGATGGCCGCCTCGCGGATCGCGGTCGGGATGGTGGCGAAGAAGTTCTTCAGCACCAGCGTGCAGATGGGAATGCCGAACCCGGCGTGCACGATGATCATCGGCCACAGCGTGTCGTACAACCCCGCCGAGTTGAACATGCGGAAGAGGGGGATCATAACGATCTGCGGTGGAAAGAACAACCCGGCAACGAGGAAGACGAACAGCATGTCGCTGCCCCGGAAGGGTAGCTTGGCCAGGGTATAGCCGGTCAGAATGCCGAAGACGATGGACAGCACGCAGGCAGGGATGGTCACCTTGAGCGAATTGACGAGATAGCGCCCCGCGTTCCCTTCTTGTACGGCGGCCCGGTAGTTGTTCAGGCTGAGGCTGTCCGGCAGATTCCAGACGCCTTCGCGCGAGATCTCGGCATTGGTTTTCAGCGAGGTCAGCAGCACGCCGATGGTCGGCAGCGAATAGACCAGGAGGAGCAGGGTCAGGACCACGTATAGAATCGCCGTCGAGCGCCGTGCTTTTGACCGCTCCCCAGAGATGTCGGCCCGCGCCTCTGTCGCCGCGGTAGATGCCAGGTCAGTCATAGAGCTGCTCCAGGCCGCGCTGCTGGCGGAAGTAGATGGCGATGACGACCAGCGTGACCATGAACAGCACCACAGCGACGGTGCTGCCATAGCCCATCCGGTATTTCTGGAATGATTCGTTGTAGACCATCATGGCCAGATTGTCCGACGAGTGAAAGGGGCCGCCGCGCGTCATCATGTAGAGGATGTCGAAGCTCTTCAGCGAGTTGATGACCGCCAGCGCGATGACCACAATGGAGGCAGGCCGCAACAAGGGGACAATCACGTGGCGCACGGACTGCCAGTAATTCGCCCCGTCTATTTGCGACGCCTCGGTCAGCTCGCGCGGCACGGCGGTCAGCCCAGCCAGGAAGATGACCATGGCCAGGCCGGTCTGCTGCCACGTCCACGCGGCAATGACCGCCTGCAGCGCCGTGTCTGGATTGGCCAGCCAGGCTCGCGCCCAGCCGTCAAGCCCGACGCTCCGCAGGAACACGTTGATCAGCCCGAAGTCCGGCTGGTAAATCCAGATCCAGACCTGGCCGACGACGACCAGGGACAGGCAAATCGGCAGGTAGAACAGCGATTTAAAGAGCCGGGAGATGAAGCCTCGCTCGTGCAGCGCCAGGGCCAGCATCAGGCCACCAGCCGTTGGCAGCGCGATGGCGGCGACCGTCCAGATGACCGTGTTCTCGATGGCGTTGCGGAACAGGCGGTCGGTCTGCATCTTTTTATAGTTGTCCAGCCCAACAAAGGTGTAGTCCTGGCTGAAGCCGTTCCAGTCGGTGAAGCTGAAATAGAACGACGACAGCAGGGGGTAGATCACCACAACGAGATAAAAGGTTACGGGCAACAGCAAAAACAGAAACGCCCAGATGTGTCGCGATCGGGTCACCAGGTTGTCTCCTGCACCACGAGACCGGCATAGGGCGGAGGCTATCCGCCCTATGCCACGAGCTTCAGACTAGCTTACCCACCAAACACATCGTCCGCGACTTCTTGGGTGATCTCAAGGTACTCCTGATAGCCCGACGGGTCGTTCATGAACATGGCGAACATGTCCAGCCCGCCCTCAGCCATCGGCGGAGTGGTGGAGAGGTCATAGCCGCTGAGGAACATCACGCTTGCCAGATATTCCGCAGCCTCCGCCATGACCGGCGAGTAGATGCCCGTGTCCACAGCGGTCGAAGCGGCCAACGCACCCTGGCCCACCGCCCAAATCTCCTGCGAGTCCTTGCTCACGAAGTGCAGCAGCAGGGCTTTAGCGCCTTCCGGATTCTTGGCGTTCTCTGGGACAACCCAGCCATCAACCGTGCCGTGCGTCACGCGCGGCACGTCGGGGTTGATGATGGGGAAGGGGAAGAAGTCATAGTCAACGCCCGGCTCCAGGCCGAGGCCGTTCAGGTAGCCGGTGATGAAGGTGCCCATCAGGTTCATCGCGGCGGTGCCGTTGGCGACCATGTCGGCAGCCTCAGTCCAGTCGTAGGCGTTGGAGTCTGGGGCAAAGCAACCGAGGTCCGTCAGTTCCTTCCACGTCTCCATGGCAGTGACGACTTCGGGGTCCGTGTACTTGGCCTCGCCCGCCATCAGCTTCTGGCGGTATTCGGCACCGGCAGTGTAGGACACCATGTAGTCGAACCAGAACTGGGCCGGCCAGCGGTTCATCGAGCCGAGCGAGATCGGGTTGACGCCCGCTTCCTTCAGGGTCACGCAGGCTTCCTTAAGCTCGTCCCAGGTCTCTGGCATCTTGGTGATCCCGGCATCGGCCATCACCTTGGGGTTGTACCAGAAGCCGGTGGGATGGACGTTCATGGGGATCAGGTAGATGTCGTCATTGTAGATGGCCGCAGCCTTGACGCCTGCTGGGATGATCGAGTCCAGATCGTTCTCCTCCCAGAAGTCCGCCAGGCTCATCAAGCGGCCCGCGTCGGTCACGAACTGCGTGCGAGCGCCAGCCCAGTACGAGAAGATGTCGGGCGGGTTGTCACCGGCGATGGTGACCAGAATCTGGGTCTTGAAGTCCTCGTGCCCAGCAGAGTTGTCCACGACCTCATACTCAGGGTGCGCCTCGTTGAAGTTGGCGAGAATCTTGCCGATCGCTTCCTTGCCGAGGACGTCACTGTAGTAGTGGACGATGCTAATCGTCTCTTGGGCGCCGACGGCGCTTGCGCCGATACCCAGCACGATCAGCACCAACAAGAGCAAGTGTAAACCTGTTTTCCTATGCATTTGGCCTTTCCTCCCGTAACTGTGGTTAAGGATTCACGGTTCACTACGCCGGGACATTCTGTTATATTTATCTAAGGTATCGGGCTGGCCGGAAGCAGAACACGTGTGAAATCGCGTAAGATGAGCACGTTGTTCGCCAGGAGCTAGTAACTCGCCGGTCAGCTCGATTACCGGGCATCACCCCCCTTCCAATTGCGCCGCAGGGCGCATCACTTGGCGACCCACCCGCAGTCCACGAGCAGGTCGGTGCCGGTGATGAACGAAGCCTTGTCACTGGCCAGGAAGTAGATCGCTTCGCCGATTTCCAGTGGATCGGCCCAGCGGTTGAATGCCTGCTCAGCCTCGCGGATCTTCTTGACTTCCTCAAACGGCAGCCCTGTCTTCTCCGACTCGATCTGGATGTCGCCGCGCAGCATGGGCGTATCTACCGAGCCGGGGCTGATCGAGTTGACCCGGATGCCGTACTTCGCCACTTCCCAGGCGAGCGCGCGTGTGAAAGCGATGATCGCGCCCTTGGTGGAGCCGTAGGACGAGTGGTCAATCTGCCCCACGTGGCCCGACACCGATCCCATGTTGACGATGGCTCCGCCGCGCTTGGCCTTCAGCACGGGCAGCACGTGCTTGCACAGCAGGAAGGTGCCCCCCAGGTTCACGCTGACCACGCGCATGAACTGCTCGTAGGGGATGTCTTCGACTGCGGCCACCAGCACGATGCCAGCGTTGTTCACCAGCACGTCAATGGTGCCCAGCTCAGCGAGCGTCCGCTGGACAGCCTGCTTGACCTGCGCTTCGTCGGCCACGTCGCACTGGATGTAGAGGCAGCGCGCGCCGTTCGCCTGCACCTTCTGGCGGATGTCGTCCGCCTCGGCTGGGGGCAGGATGTCCAGGATGGACACGTCATAACCGTGCTGGCTGAATACCTCAGCAGCCGCCGCGCCGATGCCGCGCGCGCCCCCTGTCACGAGCAGGACTTTGCTTCCGTTGCTCATCAGTGCTCCAATCCCTCGTCCTCTAAGCCAATCCAAGCATACGGCGGGTTTCGCTCACCGTCGCGACAGGCCGCCCGATTGCCCGCGCGATGGCGGCGGCTTCGGCCACAAGCTCATGCGTCGGGACGATCTTGCCGTCTATGTTGTACGGGTTGTCCTCGGTGCCCACCCGCACGTGATCGCCGTTGGCAATTGCTGCCGTGATGATCGCGCGCTGGGCGCTGCCCATGATGCTGACGTTGATCACCGACCCGGCGGGCATGTGACGGCGGCGGTGGAGATATTCCTCGATGGTGCCCGGCGACCACTGCCCGCCCGGCCAGTCGAAGAATAGCGTCGTGAAATAGGGCGGCTTGAGCAGCCCTTTCTCGATCAGGTAGTTCATGTTCCAGATCGAGCCGGTGTTCCAGATTTCCAGCTCCGGCCTGACCTTGTACTCGTTGCACAGCCGCATGTACTCCTCAAGCTCTTCGCGCGGGTGCAGCACGTGGAAGTCCCGCCCGGTGAAGGCTTCGTCGTGGTGGCTGGTGATCATCGAGATCATGTCGGCGTGGTGGGTGAAGACGTCCATCCGCTCCGGAATCGGCAGGCTGGACATGCCGCATTGCAGCACCAGGTCGCCCGCTTTTTGGCGGTGCAGGGCGATCACTTCCTGCCAGCGGCTTTCGGCGTGCGTGTGGATGATCGTCGCCCCGGCCTGCTGGCAGCGCAGCGCCTCGTCCACGATGGCTTCGGGCGTCTTGGGGTAATCCACTTTGTCGGGTGCCAGCCAACAGATGTTGGCTGTGGCGGTGATGATGAGGGGTTGCATGAATACTCCTTTGAACTGGATCAGGCCAGGACAACCGGCCTGGGTACCGCTACACGGCTTCCGCTCTCAACTGATTGGTACGCTGCCCGGATGGCCAGCAGCCCGTAATGGGCATCTGCCGGATCAACCTTGGGCGTGCCGCCGTCCCACACGGTCTGCAAGAAGTCCTTGACTTCGGCGACAATCGAGTCGTGCTTCCAGCGCACGGGGTCGTAGGGCACGGCTTCGAGCGGCGTCCCGTGGAAGTCTTCGCTGCCGGTGTAGAGAATCGCGGGCGGACGGGCGATCTGGTCAATGATCAGGGCCGCCTTGCTGCCGTAAATCTCCAGCCGCTCCGTCCAGGGGATCAGGGCGGTGAAGCTGAACTGGAGCGTGAATTCCGCCCCACCCGCCATGCGCCCCACGATCAGGGCGCTGTCCTCGACCTCGCTGGCGGAGACCCTCTTGGACGCGAACGCTTGCAGGTCCTCTATCTCGCCGAACAGCCACTTGAGCAGGTAAAAGGTGTGCGGGCTGGCATCCATGATCACCCCGCCGCCGGAGCCGGTGCGCGACGCCTTCCAGGGGTGCGGATTGACCAGTCGCTCTAGCTCGCTGCCGGCGATCAGCGTGCGAATCTGGTAGATGTCGCCCAGCGCGCCCGCACGCAGCAGCTTTTCGGCTTCCAGGTAGGCGGTGACAAAGCGCGTGTTCTCGGCCACCGAAAACTGCACGTCCCCCGCGCGCGCCGCCTCGATGAGCGCCAGGCCCTCGTCCGGGTCAACCGTCAGAGGTTTCTCCAGCAGCACGTGCTTGCCGCGCTGGAGGGCGTACAGCGTGACGGGGTAGTGCAGGTTGTGGGGCAGGATGATGTCCAGCAGATCAACGTCAGCGTCGTCAATCAGGCGGCGGTAGTCAGTGAAGACCGCCGCGCCGAACCGCTCGGCCACGCGGCGCGCTTTAGGCTCGTCAATGTCGCATACGGCGACGACATCGGCGATGTCACTCATGGCAGCGCAGCCCTCGACATGGGCATCGGAGATGATGCCCAGACCGATGATGCCAACCCGCAGTTTCCTTCGCTGCATGGTGCTACGCTCCGAAAGTGTGGGAGATGTCGGTCTTCGTCACAGGCCGGATGGCGGTGGGCAGATGGGTGATCTGCCGTGCTCCGCTCTCGGTGATCACGTAGGTTTCCTCGTCGCCGATCAGCTCGCCGGTTTCGTGCACCGTGTACATTTCCAGGTTGAGCACGATTCCCGGCTCAAGCACCAGCGCCGCGTTCTCCGGGTAGAGCCAGATTTCCTCAACCTGCAAGCCGATGGTGTGGCCGATGTTGGGGATGAACGGCTTGAGGCCCTCCTGGTCGTAGAGGGACATCGCCAGGTCGAAGACCTCCCCGAAGGTCTTGCCGGGAGCCAGCGCGCCGCCCACCTCGTCCACGATGGCGCACATGGTCTGGTGCAGGGCGGTGATGGCAGGGGGAATCTCGCCACTGAACATCAGCCGCCGGTTGTCGGAATAGTAGCCGGAGACGATGGCTCCCAGGTCGAGCGTGACCAGCTTGCCCGGCTGGAGCTTCTCGTAGATTTCCACTTCCGGGTTCGACGCGCCGAACGACAGCGTGACATGGCTGATCCCGGAAGCGCCGTGCCGCATCATGCCCACCTTCGCCGCCTGCATCAGGCTGGGCCGGTCAATGCCTAGGTGAATCATGTCCATCAGCTCCGCGACGGTCTGCTCCACGACCTGGACGCTTTTCTCCAGCAGAGCGACCTCCTGGGGCGACTTGACCATGCGGGTCAGCATCATCGCCCGATCCACCACTACCAGGTGCTCCGGCTGGACAACCTGGCCGGCGACCTGCAGCACGGCATAGGGGCAGCTTGACTCGATACCCAGGCGGGCGGAGGACGTCAGGTCGGCGGACAGCACCGAGGCCAGCTCCTTATAGGCCCCGCTGATGTCGGAAAACGTCTTCACGGCGTCCACGCCGTAAGCGACGCCACCCGCCGCACCGCCCCAGCACAGCAAGGTCGTCTTGCCGCGCGCGGACACATAAGAGAAGAAGGGGAGCACGTTACGCAAGGCGTAGAGAATGGGGTTGCCGCTGCTCGGCAAAGCGGGGTAGCCGGTGGTGTAGAACACGTTCTCCGGTGAGGTCAGCAGGACGCCGTCCAGCCCAGCTTCGCCCATCCGCTTGAGCAACTCGGCTTTGTTGAAGCCCAATGGCTCAAAACGTACCTCGGACACGATTCTTCCTTTCGGTTGCCAATGTTCCCGCGACAGCCTGAAACAGGGGGCCGCCGCGCCCGATCCGCACTGAGGCCGCTGGCGCGGCTACTCCTCTCCAGGCTCGTCCGTCGCCCTCTCCAGACGGTTCTGGATAATCTCCAGATGGCGGCGCATGGCCTCACGTGCTGCCAGCGGGTCGCGCGCTTTCAACGCCTGGATGATGGCCCGGTGATCGTCAAGCACCTGATCTACCACGCCAGGAAGCTGCGTCGTGCGCCGGCGGCTGGCTAGCCCCAGGCGACCGATGGACTCCATGAAGCGGATCAGGATGGGGTTGCGCGAGGCATTGGCGATCAGCCGGTGTAGCTCGGCATCGGCCATCATGAAGGCGTGCGGGTCGTCACGCGAATGCTCGGACTGGGTGACAAGCGCTTCAAGCCCGGCGATCTCCTCGTCCGTGATGTGCGACGCCGCGATCTCGCTGATCCCCGGCTCGATGACGCTTCTGGCCTGGAGGAGTTGGAGGAAAGTGGAAACGTCGAGCGAGAAAACGAAGTCGAGGTGCTCGACCAGAAGCTCCGGTTGCAGAGAGGTGACGTAGGTGCCGGAGCCTTGGCGGATTTCGACCACCTTCATCACGGAGAGCGCGCGCAGCGCCTCGCGCAGCGAGGGGCGGCTCACGTTGAGCATGGCGGCGAGCTCCGTTTCGGGGGGCAGCCGGTCGCCGGGCTTGAGCTTCCGCTCGCTGATGAGGCCCAGCATACGCTCGATAATCCGCTCGCTCAGCGGTTTTTGGTCAATGGTGCTAAAGGTCGCAAAAGGCTCTGTTGAGTTCATGGCGGTTGCATCCGCAAAACTTGTCAGACCATTTGACAACTTTGTCTACAGAGCATTATAGGCGACATCCAAGAACCACGCAAGCAGTTGGTGAAAAACTGCACGATCAGCGTATTCGTTGCCTAATCGGCGGGCGCAGCCCCTTTAGCGAAGCGCACAGCCCAGCGCCCACCGGCAGACAGCATCCGATCATGTTGCTTATGATACAACATAGTTTATCTATTGTCAACAAGCGGCTGTTCTTGATTGACAGCCCGCACGAGGCGTTGTATAATGCACAACAATCCACACCTGTCTGGACATTGCGCTCGCAAAGGAACGCCAACTTGTCGGAAATCCAATCGCTCGCGCGCGGGCTGAAGATCATGGAGCTTCTGGCCGCCAGCAGTGACCCGGTTAGCATCACCGAGCTTGCCGCAGAGCTTGGCATTGATAAGAGCAGCGCCTCCCGCCTCGCTCAGACCCTGACCATCTACGGTTACGCCGAGCAGGACGCCGCCAGCCGCCGCTATCGGCTCGGCCCGCAGGTCGTGCGCCTGAGCCGCAGCCTGCTGACGCGGATGCCCCTGCGCGACGAAGCCAAGCCCTTCCTGCGCCAGCTTGTCGAGCGCACCGGCGAGTGCGCGCACCTGGCTATTCTGGCCCAGGATCAGGCGCTCTATGTGGATCAGGTTGAGTCCCCGGCCTCGCTGCGCGTCACGACCGGCGTGGGCACGCTCGCCCCGCTGCATTGCACGGCGCTGGGCAAGTGCCTGCTCGCCTTCGATAACGGCATCGCGCTGCCGGCGGAGCTGCCCTCCTTCACGCCGCGCACAATCACCGATCCTCAGGCGCTGCACCTGCACCTGGAGCAGACGCGCCGCCAGGGGTACGCGGTGGACGACGAAGAATACGACTTCGGCGTGCGCTGCGTGGCCGCCCCGGTCTTCGACTACCGGGGCAAGGTCGTCGGCGCGATTGGCATTTCCGGCCCGGCGGGGCGCATGGGCCTGGATCGCCTCCCGCACTTCGCGCAGGTGGTGCTGGGCGCCGCGCGCGAGCTTTCCAACCGCATGAGCTTTCAACGCACTTGATCGGGAGTTTCAGGGTCTTTCACGGCCCTGATAGTGGCACACTCTTATCATGCAACAGTGTTGCGTAATACACAACAAGGAGCGTTGTTTATGGACATGCTAAACGTGGGCTTCATCGGCGCAGGGCGCATCTCCGACCTGCACGCCCTGGAATACCTGGCCAACGAGCGGGCGCGCATCGTTGCCGTGTGCGACATTGACCCCCAGCTCGCCCAGTCGCGCGGCGCGCAATGGGGCGTCGCGCCCGATCGCATCTTCACCGATTATCACGATCTGCTCGCCCTCCCCGATGTTGACCTGGTCGAAATCCTCCTGCCCCACCACCTTCATCGCCAGGCGACCCTGGACGCCGCCGCCGCTGGCAAGCACATCTCGCTGCAAAAGCCGATGGCCCTGAGCGTCGCCGAGGCCGACGAGATGATCGCCGCCGCCGAGCAGGCGGGCGTCCTCTTCAAAGTGTTCGAGAACTTCATCTTCTACCCGCCGGTGCAGCGCGCTAAAGCCCTGATCGAGGCCGGCGAAATCGGCGACCCGCTGACCATCCGCATCAAGAGCAACTCCGGCACCAGCCCCACCATGTGGGACGTGCCCCGCGCGGCCTGGGCCTGGCGCTACAAGCCCGAAGAATGCGGCGGCGGCCCGCTGGTCTTCGACGACGGACACCACAAGTTCTCGCTGGCCTGGTTCTTCATGGGCCTGGCCGAAGAAGTCCACGCCTGGATCGGCGCGAGCGAGATCGCTCCGGGCTTCGTGCTGGACTCGCCGGGCATCATCTCCTGGAAGTTCAGCAACAACCGCTACGGATCGCTGGAAGTGGTCAATTCGCCGGAGCTGGTGCTGGACACCCAGCACTACGCCCAGGACGACCGCATCGAGATCACCGGCACCAGGGGCGTGCTGTGGATCACGCGCGGGCACGGCAAGATGATGGACGTGCCGCCCGTCGTGCTCTACCGCGACCGCAAAGTGTACGCCCATTCGGATATGCCCGTCGGCTGGGAGCACAGCTTCATCAACTCGACGCGGCACTTCATAGACGCCTACTTCGCCGGTGAGCCGCCGAGCCTCACCGCCTGGGAGGGCCGCGAAATCCTGCGTTTCGCCCTGGCCGCCCAGGAATCCGCGCGGGCCGGGCGCGCCGTCAGGCTCTAGCCGGGCGCGGCCAGGCCATCACTGGGGAGGGAATGAGCATGAAACTGACAGGTTCGGAGATCGTCACCGACATCCTGGTGCGCGAAGGCGTGCCCTATGCCATTGGCATTCCGGGGCACGGCAACCTGGCGCTGGTGGACGCTTTCCGCCGCCGCCAGGATGATCTGCGGGTGATCATGCCGCGCCACGAGCAGGCCGCTGTGCACATGGCCGACGGCTATTTCCGTGTCAAGGGCGAGCCGCTGGCCGTCTTCACCTCCATCGGCGCCGGCGCGGCCAACACCGCCATCGGCCTGGCGACCGCCTATGTGGACTCGATCCCGCTGCTGCTGCTCATCGGCGAGACGCACACCTATATGCGCGGCGTCGGCGTGCTGCAGGAGATCGAACGCCAGCACTGGTCGGACATGCCGCGCATGTTGTACCCGACCGTCAAGCGCGCCTGGCACATAGACAGCCCCCTCCAGCTTCAGCGGGCCGTCAGCCAGGCCTTCAACGCCATGCGCACCGGTCGCCCCGGCCCCACGCTGGTCACGCTGCCGATGGACGTGCAGGCGGACATGGTGGACCTGCCCGACGCGCCACAACCGCGCGCGCGCCGTCCGCACGACCGCCCCGCCGGCGATCCCGCCGCCCTGCAACAAGCGGCCAGGCTGCTGACAGGCGCCAGCCGCCCGGTGATCGTGGCGGGCGGCGGCGTCATCCTGTCCGAGGGATGGGACGAGCTGCGCCAGCTTGCCGAGCACCTCGGCGCGTGCGTGGTGACGACCATGCAGGGCAAGGGCGCTTTTCCCGAAGACCACCCGCTCTACGCCTGGCACATGGGCAGCAACGGCACAACCTGCGGCAACCACATGACCGCCCACGCTGACGTGCTGCTGGCGGTGGGCGTGCGCTTCGCCGACAAGGCCGCCTCGTCCTACAAACCGGGCGCGTCGTTCAACATCCCGCCGACGAAGCTGATCCACGCCGACATTGACCCGTTCGAGATCGGCAAGAATTACCCGGTCGAGGTGGGCATCGTCGGCGACGCGCGGGCGATCCTGGCCGGGTTGCTGGAGGCAGCGCGCGCCCTCACCCCGCCGCGCGACTGGCGGGACGCCCCCTACACGCGCGAGATCGCCGAACACGTCGCCGGCTGGTGGGCGCAAAGCCGCGCCCTGCGCGAGTCCGACAACACCCCGGTGACAATGGGCCGGGCCATCGGCGAGGTGCGCAAGGTGCTGCCGCCGGAGGGAATTGTCTTCACCTCGTCGGGCAACGTGCAGGCCCAGGTCTTCCAGGAGATGTCCTTCACCCGCCCGCGCACCTACATCGCGGCGGGCGGCTTCAGCACGATGGGTTGGTCGTTCCCGGCGGCGCTGGGCGCCAAGCTGGCCGCGCCGGACACCCCTGTGGTGGCCCTGGTCGGCGACGGCGACTTTCTGATGACCTTCCAGGAGCTGGCAACCGCCGTGCAGTACCACATTCCGGTGGTCAGCATCGTCCTCAATAACCAGGGCTGGCAGGCCATCCGCGACCTGCAGATCATCGCCTACGGCGAAGAGGCCGTCTACGCGACCATGTTCGAGGACGGGCGCGAGCCGCTGACCCCGCACATCGCCAACGCCGCGCGCGCCTTCGGGGCGCACGCCGTGCGCATCAGCCGGCCCGACGAGGTTGCGCCCGCGCTGGAGCACGCCCTGGCGCTCGGCGGCCCGGCGGTGATCGAGGTCATGGTGGACACGGGCCTGGGCACTTCGGGCGGGCTGGCCCCCGGCTGGTGGGACGTGCCCGTGCCCGGCTACTTCGAGAAGCGCCGCGAGGTCTACGAGCGCGAGCGGCGCGACGAGCGTATCTAGTCATCGCCAGGAGTTGGACAATGCACTATCACTCTGAGTCTTTGATCCGCGACCTGCAAGAACGCGCGCGCCAGATTCGCCTCGACGTGCTGGACATGGTCTACCGCCGCGCGGCGGGGCACCCCGGCGGGTCGTTCTCGTGCGCTGAGATGCTGGCCGCCCTGTACTTTCACCATCTCAAGATCGATCCAACGCGCCCCGACTGGCCTCAGCGCGACCGCTTCCTGCTGAGCAAGGGGCACGCGGCGGCGGCACTCTATTCGGCGCTGGCTCAGCGCGGCTTCTTCCCGGCGGAAGACCTGGAGCGCTGGGGGCACGTGGGCGCGCACCTGCAGGGCCACCCCGACCGCCTCAAGACGCCTGGCGTCGAGATGTCATCGGGCTTTCTGGGGCACGGGCTGTCAATTGCGGTGGGCCTGGCCCTCGCCCAGCGGCTGCGCGGCCCGCGCTACCACATCTACGCCATGATGAGCGACGGCGACATGCAGTCGGGCGTCGCCTGGGAAGGCGCGCTGGCCGCCTCCAAGTTCAGAACGAGCGAAGTGACCGTGCTGATGGACTACAACGGCGTGCAGCTTGACGGCGCGGCGCACGACATCATGCCGCTGGAGCCGCTGGTAGATAAGTGGCGGGCCTTCGGCTTCGCCGTCATCGAGATTAACGGGCATAATCTGAGTCAGGTCCTGGACGCGCTTGACACCGCCCTGGAGATTCACAGTATGCCGACCGTCATCGTCGCCCACACCACCAAGGGCAAGGGCGTTTCCTTTATGGAGAACACCGCCAAGTGGCACGGCGCGGTGCCCAACGAGCAAGAGTACGCGCAGGCCAGGGCCGAGCTGAAAGGATACGAAGCATGAGCGAGATTCCACAGCGCCAGGCCTATGGCATGGCCCTGGCCGACTACGGTGCCAGCAATCCCGATGTGGTCGTGCTCGATGCCGACGTGTCGTCCTCGACCCTGACCAAGTATTTCGCCGACCGTTTTCCGGCGCGCTTCTTCAACATGGGCGTGACCGAGGCTTCGATGGTCAACGTGGGCGTGGGCCTGGCCCTCGGCGGGGCCATCCCCTTCGTCAATACGTTCGCCGCGCTGCTCACCCTGCGCGCCTGCGAGCAGATTCGCACCTGCGTGGCCTACGCCCGCACCAACGTCAAGCTCGTCGGCGGCTACTCCGGCCTGTCGGACTACAAGGACGGCCCCACCCACTTCGCCACCAACGACGTGGCGCTGATGCGGGCCATGCCCAACATGGTCGTGCTGGCCCCCGCCGACAACACCGAGGCGGCCCTGCTGGTGCCGGTCATCGCCGAGCACGAGGGGCCGGTCTACATGCGCATCAGCCGCGCCGCCGTGCCGGGCGTGTTCGGCAGCGGGCACACGGTGCGCATCGGCCAGGGCACAACCGTCCGCCCTGGCAGCGACGTGACGATCATCGGGGCGGGCAGCATGGTCGGGCGCTGCGTGCAGGCCGCCGACCTGCTGGCGGGCGAGGGCATCAGCGCGCGCGTGCTCTCCATGACCTCGATCAAGCCGCTTGACACCGACCTGGTGCGCCAGGCCGCCGAAGAGACGGGCGCGCTGGTCACCGCCGAAGATCACACCATCCTGGGCGGGCTGGGCAGCGCGGTCGCCGAAGCCCTGGCTGGCGGGTATCCGGCGCCGGTCGAGTTCGTCGGCCTCAACGACACCTTCGCCGAGACCGGCCCCGACCCCGACACGCTGATGGACGCCTGGGGGCTGGGCGTGAGCGATGTCGCTGCCGCCGCCCGGCGCGCCCTGCGGCGCAGACGCTGAGCGCCGCCCGATCAGACGAGGAGCCACTGATGCGAATCGCAGTCATCAACGAGACAAGCGCGGCGGATCGCAACGCCGACATCCTGGCGGCGCTGGACGGGCGCGGCCACACCGTGATCAACGCGGGCATGGTCAAGACGGGGGCCAGGCCAGAGCTGACCTACATCCACACCGGGCTGCTGGCGGCGCTGCTGCTCAACGCCGGGCGCGCCGACTTCGTCGTAGGCGGCTGCGGCACCGGCCAGGGCTTCCTCAACGCGGCCATGCAGTACCCCGGCGTGTTCTGCGGGCACATCCTCAACTCGCTCGACGCCTGGCTGTTCGCCCAGATCAACGGGGGCAATTGCCTTTCGCTGATGCTCAACCAGGGCTATGGCTGGGCGGCGGATGTCAACCTGCGCTTCATCTTCGACCGCCTTTTCAGCGTCGAGTTCGGGGACGGGCTATCCCGCGCACCGCCAGGAATCGCAGCGCCAGTCGCGCGAGACTCTCACCCGCGTGTCGGCCCTCGCCCACCGGACGATGGCCGAGATCGTCACCGCGCTACCTGATGACGTGCTGATGCCTGTGTTACAATTCCCTGGCGTACAGGCACTGCTCGACGTTAACACGCTCGAAGACGCGCCGCTCAAGGCGGCGCTTGTGCAACGGATAGGTTAAACAGAGGGAAGAATATGGCATCACAGACACTCCAAAACTACATCAACGGTGCGTGGCACGCTTCGGCGGCAGCGCAGCATGTGGCCGTGCACAACCCGGCGACAGGCGAGGTGCTGGCCCAGGTGCCGCTCTCGCCGGCGAGCGAAGTGGACTCCGCAGCGCGGGCCGCCGCTGCCGCGTTCGAGACCTGGCGGCGCGTCCCGGCCACCGAGCGCATCCAATACCTGTTCAGGCTCAAGGAGTTGCTCGAAGAGCACCTTGACGAGCTATCGCGCTCGATCACCAACGAGAACGGCAAGACCTTCGGCGAGGCCAAAGGCGAGATGCGCCGGGCCATCGAGAACGTCGAGGTCGCCTGCGGCATCCCCATCCTGATGCAGGGCGAGTTCTCCGAGGACATCGCCAGGGGCATTGACGAGTTCGTGATCCGCCAGCCCGTCGGCGTGGCAGCGATCATCGCGCCGTTCAACTTCCCCGGCATGATCCCCTTTTGGTTCCTGCCCTACGCCGTCGCCACTGGCAACACGGTGATCATCAAGCCGTCCGAGCGCTGCCCGCTGACCATGCACCGGGCCGTTGAGTTGATGGAACAGGCGGGCTTCCCGCCGGGCGTGGTCAACCTGGTTAACGGCGGGGCGGACACGGTCAACGCCATCCTCGATCACCCTGCTGTGGAGGCGGTCAGCTTCGTCGGCTCGACGCCCGTCGCCCGCCACATCTACGCGCGCGCCTCGGCCAACGGCAAGCGCGTTCAGGCGCAGGGCGGGGCCAAGAACCCGATCATCATCCTGCCCGACGCCGACATGGACGTGACCACGCGCATCGCCGCCGACAGCGCCTTCGGCAACGCCGGGCAGCGCTGCCTGGCCGCAGCTCTGGCCATCACCGTCGGCGAAGCGAGAGAGACTTTCACCGAGGCCATCACCGAGGAAGCGCGCGGGCGCGTGGTCGGCTACGGCCTCGATCCTGCCGTGACGATGGGACCGGTCATCTCGCCGCAGAGCCGCAGCCGCATCGAGGGCTTGATCCAGCAGGGCGTGGGCGAGGGCGCGAGCCTGGTGCTGGATGGGCGCGATGCTGTAGTCAAGGGCTACGAGGGCGGCAACTTCCTGCGCCCGACCATCCTGCGCGATGTCGCTGCGGGCGGGATCATCGCCCGCACCGAGATCTTCGGCCCCGTCCTGGGCCTGATGCACGTTGAGACGGTGGACGAGGCCATCGCCCTGGTCAACAGCGGCGACTATGGCAACATGGCTTGCCTGTTCACCCACAGCGGTGCCTCGGCGCGCAAATTCCGCAGCGAGGCCATGGCCGGCAACATCGGCATCAACATCGGCGTCGCCGCGCCGATGGCCTTCTTCCCCTTCAGCGGGTGGCGGGCCAGTTTCTTCGGGACGCTGCACGGCCAGGGCCGCCATGCCGTCGAGTTCTACACCCAGACCAAAGTGGTCATCGAGCGCTGGCGAGTTATTGGCGTGAGTATCCCGACCTGTTTCCAACCGTTCCGACCCAGGGTCGGTTCAACCGGCGGCGGCGCAATCTGGCACCGGCGATTAATCTGCTGCGTCAGGCGTTGTTGGCGCTGCTGGACCTGGCGGAAGATCGCCACTGTGCGATTGACAGCTTGCCGATCCCCGTCGTCCAGTTTCATCTGGTGCCTGGTTCGAGCGGGGACTGGCGTGCCTACGGGGCGACCTTTGGCAAGGTGCCGTCCAAGAAAATGACGATTTTCGGGTACAAGCTGCACTTGTTGGTGACGTTGAGTGGTCTGATCCTGGACTTTGAACTGGCTCCAGCCAACGCCACCGACCTGGAAGTAGGAAGCGAATTGCTCGAACAGCACACCGATTTGGAGGTGTACGGGGACAAAGGCTACATTAGCGCCGAGGTCGCTGCGCGTTTGTTGGACCTTAATCGTCTGCGCCTGCTGACCCTCCCGCGCGTCAATCAGAAGGTTCAAGTGCCCCCGGCGGTCAGCCGTACCTTCAACGCCGTGCGCCAAATTATCGAAACTGTCAATGGACAACTGACCGAGCAGTTTCATATTGAGCGCAATCACGCCCATACTTTTCGAGGCTTGTGTGCCCGTTTGATTACCAAGTTGACGGCTCATACGTTGTGCATCTATCTCAATCGGTTGTTGGGCAACCCGGATTTTTTACAAATCAAAGCTCTGGCTTTCCCGATCTAGCATAAGGGCCTAGTAGTTTGCCAATGGTGTTTCGACGGATCGTGTGTTGACCCCACCCCAAACCCCTCC
>JAOSJP010000001.1:751072-903060 GCA_027494015.1 Anaerolineae bacterium | reverse complement strand
CAGACGATCTCCCGGCGCATCGAGCGCGTAGACGGCGACGGCCAGGGCGTACTCGCCCGGTAATGCGTCCGACGGCACGATCAGGCCGTGCGTGTCGCTCACCGTCTGGCCAGGCGTCCAGGTCGTGGTGGGGGCCAGGTTGTTGGCCGGCTCGGCGTCGTGCTGCGCGGCCAGCGAGCCGTCCGGCGCGAGAAGCTGCACCGTGACCTTGTAGCGCGCAGCGAGCGGCGCGTCCGCCGTCCAGAACAGCGTCACGCCGAGCGCGTCGCCGGGGCGGGCGCTTTGGGCGCTGAGGGCGTAGCCGGTCAGGCGCAGCGCGTCGCCGAAGTGGGCGTCCAGTAGGACGGCGGGCGCGTCCGGCGCGGGGCCGAGCACGGCGTACTGGGCCAGGCGCACGTCGCCGTACCACGTCGAGGCGACCGGGTATGCGCCCGCGTCGAGCGTCGCCGCCACTACACGGCGCGGATCGCGCTCCTCCTCGCCCCAGAAGACGGCGAAGATGCGCGCGTGCCCGCCGACCACGGCTTCGACATCGGCCTGCGTCGCGGCATCGTCCCCGCCTAGGCCGCGTGGCAGCGGGTAGAGCGGCGCATCCCCCTGGTAATAGTAGCTGAACACCTCGACCTGGTTGGGCGCGGTGAGGATGACGGCGTCGCCGGGGCGCGCGTCGGCGCTGATGGCGGCGGCGATAGCCCGGTAGTCGGCGCGGGCGTAGGCGGGGTCGTTGTACAGGGCATCGAGCGCCTGTGCCGCGCCCATCACCACCAGAAAGGCGCAGACCGCAGCCAGCATCCGTGCGACGGCCCGCGATTCGCGGACGCTCAGCAGGCGAACGCGCTCCTCCACTGTCCACAGCCGCCGCGCGCCCTCCGCCAGCAGCAGGGCCAGGGCGATCTGCGCGGGCAGCAGGAACTTGAGGTTGGCCGGTCGGTACGCGCCGGAGACGAACAGCGCGCCCACGACCACCGCCGCCCAGGTCAGCGGCAGGGTGAGTCGCCAGCCCTGCGCGCGCCCGCGCCCCGGCCACAGCGCCGCAGCCAGCAGCAGGCCCGGCCACAGGAAATGCAGCGGAGCTACCTTGCCCGCTGTGCTGCCGTAGGTGAGCCAGGTGAGCACGGTGCGCGACTGCTCGCCGAGGGCCAGGCCTTCGCCGGCGCGCGGCCAGGCCGTGACCTGATCCCAGGCGGTAGGCAGCCAGGGCGCGAAGAGGGCCAGCGTCAGCAGGCTGAGGGCCAGGTAGGCGGCGAGGGGCCTCACCCCCGCCAGGCCGGGGGGGGGGGGAGAAGCCTGCTGGCGGCTGCGCCAGGCGATCCAGATGACGAACGCGATGAGAAGAATACCCTGGGCGAGCAGGGTGAAGGCGAACGAATACTGCGTGTACAGCCCGGCAGCGTTGACCAGGGCCAGCGCCAGCGCGAATCTGAACCGCAGAGGCGCAAAGGACGCAGAGAAGAACCTGAAATGCTTATCTTCTATCTTTCCTCTGCGCTCTCTGCGTCTCTGCGGTGAATTCTCACCCTCCCGTAGGGGCGTATTGCGATACGCCCCTACAGACGCCCCTCCCAGCCAGCGCGCGAAGAGGGCCATGCTCGCCGCGCTGAGCAGGGCGAGCTGCGCGTACATGCGCGCCTCCTGGCCGTAGTACACGGCAAAGGGACTCAGCGCCACGAACAGCCCGGCCAGCGTCCCCGCCGCCCCGCCGAACAGCCCCCGCCCCAGGGCGACCGTCAGGGCAACGGTCAGGACACCCTCCAACGCCGAGAGCGAGCGCAGCCCGAACTCGCTCTCGCCCGCCAGCGCGATCCAGCCCTTCAGCGCCAGGTAGTAGCCCGGCGGGTGAATGTCGCGCCCGGCGGCGTCGAACATATCGGGGACGCCCCGCTCGGCCAGGCGCAGGCTGTTGCCCTCGTCGTTCCACAGCGATTGCGCTTCCAGGGCGTGGAAGCGCACGGCGAAGGCCAGCAGCAAGACGATCAGCAGCGCGATCCGAGGGGGGCGGAGCAGCGCGTCTGCGATCCGCCCGACTACACCCCACAACGCGAACAGCCGTCCCGTCACTGCTGCCTTTTCCCTTCCAGTCATGCGACTCCGCAGGAGCAGACAGAGATGAAAACGTGAAGAGCAGGCTGCCCTGTTTACCTCACCCCCAGCCTCGCTTCGCTCGGCTCGCCCCCTCTCCATGCATGGAGAGGGGGCAACAAGGCGCGCCAGCGCCGAGTGGGGGTGAGGTAAAGTCAGGAACAGCTCTCAGCCCCAGACATTCCCGATCTGTCCGCCTTTGAATGGGACATCGTAGGGGCGCTGCTTTGCCGCGCCCTGGGCGGAGCAGAGCGCCGCCCCTACGCCGCCGCTCGGCCCAGCCGGACGCTCACCGCTCGGCCCAGTACGGCGAGCGCGCCCGCCGCTGCCACGACGCCCACCAGCAGCCAGGGCAGGCGCTGCCGCGCGCTGTGATCGAGCACGACCAGGCTGTGCAGGCCGCTCCAATCGTCCGCGCTCAGGGCCAGGGTGTGCACGCCCCCGCCCAACCGCTCACTCAGCGGGACACAGCCCGCCGCGCCCGGTGCCAGAGCCAGCGTCCGCTCCGCGCTGCCGTCCACGCCAAGCGTGATCGCCTGCGACTGCGGCAGCGCCTCGTGGCACAGATAGGCCGCCGTGCCGCGCGCGCGGAAAGTGCGCGTCTCGTCGCCGCCCGGCTCTCTGCTGACGATCCCCCGCGCCGTCAGGCCGTGCCGCCCCGCGCCGAGCACCTGCGGCCTCTCGCCCGTTATATACGCCCTGAGCGCCTCGTAGACGGGCGTGGGCGTGAAGTCCGGCTCGACCAGGCGGAAGTAGTACCAGCTTTGGTCGCGCTCGGAGTCGTCGGCGCGCTTGAAGTACCACCAGGCGATCATGCCAATCCAGGGCCATTCTTCGCTGGCGCGCTGGTAGGCCAGCGGTGCCCAGGCAGCGGCCTGCTCCATCGTCACCCGCCCGTAGCGTTCCAGGTTGGCGATGGCCGGATCGTCCGGCACGGGGTTCCAGCCCGCCTCGCTGATCCAGATCGGCTTGTGGGCGTCGCCGTTGGCGACCATGACATCGCGCAGATAGAGATGGCGCTGGAAGTTGATCGTCGTCGGGCGCAGGCGGCGGTCGGAGGGGCCGCTCCACAGCCCGTAGCCCTGGACGCTGAGCACGTCGAAGCACGCGCCCGCCCCCGCCTGGTACATGCGCTGCAGATAGAGCACGTCGTAGGCGTTGCGCCCGCTCAGGTCAATCGTGGGGCCGATGGCCCCGGTGATGACGACAATCTGCGGGTCAACGGCCTTCAGCGCGCGATAGGTGCGGCACAGCAGGTCGGTGTAGGCTTCGGCATTGACCGTCTGCTCGCCCCATTCGGGGTAGAGGTTCGGCTCGTTCCACACCTGGTAGTGCTGGATGCGTCCACGGTAGCGCGTCGCCACAGCGACCGCGTAGTCCACGAAGTCCTGGAAGTCAGCGGGCGGCGTGTAGCGGTTGGCCGTGCCCTCTGGCAGGCTCCAGGCGGGCATGGGGCCGCCCAGCCGGGCCAGGATGCGCAGCCCGTACTGCCCGGCCAGGGCCACGATGTGATCGTACTTCTCCCACGCGCTGATCGCCCCGTGCACGTCCAGGTTGCGCCGGTCGGTGAAGTCCCCCTTGGCGTGAATCTCGATGTCTTCCCAGGGGAATTGCTGGCGAATCCAACCGAAGCCCGCCTCGGCGATCATCTGCGCCTGGCGCTCGCGCTTGGCCGGCTCGACCTCCTGCTCCAGAAAGGTGTTGACGCCGAAGAGGCTCACGTCGGCCAGGGGGATGTCGGCGAAGGGCTGCGTGTCGGGCTGAGCGCGCGTCCAGCGGACGAGGTACTGCCCGAAGCCGAGCAACTGCTCCAGCGGCGCGGTCTCGCCGGTGACTTCCCAGAGCGCATCGTAGACCATGCCCTCAAACGCCAGATCGAGGGCCAGCGCGCCGATGGTAATCACGGCCAGCAGCGCCAGCACGATCAGCGCCCGAAGCCGGAAGCCGAACAGCGTGCGGGGACGAGGGATGCCTGCGTTCATGGCGCGGATTATAGAGACGCGGCGCGCGAATCACAACCGGGGGCGGCGGCGGGCGAAAGGAGACCGCGATTCCCGGAGGTATGTGCCGGTCATCAGGCGCTCAGGGCCGCCCAGGCCTGGCTGGGCTTCATGTGCGTCCTGGCCTCGAAAAAGCGGATGAAGCCGCAGTTGGCGTAGCCCAACTCCAGGCTGGGGGGGGCGAAGTAGTGGTGGCACAAGGCCGAGGCGAAGTGCGGGCAGGCCGCCCGGTGAGGGCAGAACTGGTACAGATCGGACGCATCGCGGAAGACAGTCAGGCGCTCGGCAGCCCCCACCAAACCCGTGAGATGGACAATCAGCTCGCGCAGCGCCGGGTCCTGGTTGGCCAGGCCGGACGACAGGGCTTCCAGCCTGGCGTTCGGTGAGGAGGAGAAGGCGATGAGGGGAGGCAGCAGCGTCTCGGTCGCTCCCAGGGCGGGATCAAGCTGGTTGATGAGCGCGGGGCGCGCGCTGATCTCCAGCAGAGTCGGCACCCCCAGCCGCGCGGCAGCAAATCTGGCGCACTCGTAGGCGACGGGGTGCCGCATGTCCTGCGGCATGGAGTCCAGATTATTGAGCAGGTTATCGTCCGCCCTCATGCCGAAGACGGCGAACAGGTCTGCGACGCTGGCCCGTGTCAGAAACTCAAAGCGAATCTGGGGCAAAAGACTGTCCACAATGGTCTGGAACGACCAGGGCGGATCATCGCTCTGC
Organism: Anaerolineae bacterium; assembly: GCA_027494015.1. Next base: position 898,267 of record JAOSJP010000001.1, on the reverse strand, counting down.
AAGGCGATGAAGGAGAGGGGGGCGAGGAGATCAAACGCCGCGATGGGGCCGATCTGCCCCGCCAGGTAGTCATAGGAGATGCGATAGCAGGAGGCTGAATCCCCTGGGAAGAGCCTGTCGCGCAGCGCCAGAAAGCCCTGTGCGTTGGGGGCGGGCACCGTCAGCTTGTAGGATTCCAGAACGGCGACGCCTTCCAGCAGGTCCCGGACGGAGAGCATCCCCTGGCGTTGCTCCAGCAGCCGGTACGTCTCTTCAAAATCCGTTATCTCGCTCCTGTCTTCCAGAAGTGAGTCGAGATGATCCAGCACCTCGAACGCGCGCTGTACGATGGCCACGGAATAGCTATACAGAAACGCTGTGGAGAGGGCCTGCAGCACGTGAATCATCTCGTGGCTGATAGCCAGGGCAAGCTCGAACGCGCGGTCATCCACAATCTGCGGCGGCAGCGAGAACATCCGCTCGAAGAAAACCTTGCTCTCGCGCACGACGACCATGCCGGAGAACGCGAAGGTGCGCCCGGATTCCTGGGGGAGCAGGGTGATGCGCGGCTCGGCCATGCTGGTCTAGTCTCCCAGACGTATGCGGGTGATCTCCTCAACCGCGACAGGCAACTGCACGCGCGCCAGAGAGCCTGCGACATCCGTCACATCCAGGACGATGCGGATGCTCGCGGTGTCCGTCTCGATGACGATGCTGGGACTGCGAGCGGGCTGCTCTTCTTTCGGCTTGTCGGCAGGGCGCTTCGCCGCAATGTACGCGGCCCAAACGGAGGCGACCGCCGAGATCAGGGTCGGGACGATCACTTTGGCTGCGTCCACGATGAGGGCGGCGGTGCCGGGGTCCATGGCCAGCCCCGTGCTGCCCGCGCTGCGCGGCACGAGGTCCGGCATCTGCGCCTTGAGTTCGGCAAAGAGAGTTTCCAGCTCGCTTTCGTCGGAGATGCCCGTTTGCAGGGCAATCGTGTAGGACATGGTGGACTTTTCTCCTGTCTGGGACTTCCGGCCTCTTTGGGAGGCCGTTCGAAAAGGCCTGCAACCCCACCCTAAAGTTCCTCCCCGCAGGCGGAGAGGGACTTCAAGATGGGTCTTTTCTCCCTTCCCTCGCTTGCGGGGGAAGGGCCGGGGATGGGGGTAAAGACACCTCTCTTGAGAGGCGACTCTTTAACAACCCGATCATGAAGCCAGCTTCCATCAAGGGGTCCCATAATACCAGTAGTTACAGATTAATTGGGATCGCCGGGCGAGTCAAGGCGCGCGCAGGGCGGGCGCTTCTCACGGTGGGGGCGATATGCTTGAGCCGCAGAGCCGCAGAGCCGCAGAGGACGCGGAACGGCTGGCCGCCAATCTCTCCCTACTCCCCCGCTTGCTCATGCGCCTGCAGGTGCGCGGTGAGCTGGATCGTCGTATCGCCGAAGATCGCCGGGAACGCGACGCCGTGATTGGCCAGGTCGAGCGGCGAGGTTGCGACGGCCCACATATCCCCGCCGACAAGCTGCGCGCGCACGTCCATCGCGTGCGGGTGGGCGACGTTGTGCACGTCCAGCTCGCCGTCCAGCGCGAAGGCGATCTCTTCCTCGGTGACCGGCACCAGGCCCCGCGATGTGGCGGCGTAGAAGGCAATCGGGTAGTCGCCGCTGGCCATCGCCGCGCGCAAGACCTGGCTGATGGCCGGGTTGGCCGTCTCCACGCTGTCCACGTCAATCTCCAGCGCCACCAGCACGCGCAGCGCCTCTCCCACCGGCTCCAGCGTGATCGTGCCGCGCTCCACCGGGAAGACGCCCGCCAACGTCATGCCGCGCACCGACGCGGTGAAGTCAACGCGCGACTCGTCCGCCGCGACCGCGAAGACGCGCGCGCTGCGCGCGGCCAGCGTCGGCGTGACCAGGCTGGTGGTGCGGTCGTTCTTGCTGCCAGGGTCGAGCCAGGTCACAGCGGCGAGCAGAGCGAGCAGCGCCGCCGCGAGCACAAGCGACGCACTGAGCGTGCGTCGCCGGAGCCGGAGGGGGCGTTGGGGCATGGACAGGTCTCCTGGGCGGTCTGTGGAGCGTTCAGATGCATTGAGAACGAGGCAAGCATAGCGCCTAACGGGATTTCCGGCGATGGTCGCGGGCCAGCAGAACCAGCAGCCGCCCGGCGAAGAAGGCGCTGCCTCCTCCCGCCACGAACAGCACAGCGAGCAGCACGGTGAAGAGGCGACCCGCGCGCTGCGCGTCCGGCAGCAGCATCCCCCCGGACACCGGCTGAACCAGCGGCGCGAGCGTGATGATCACCGGGTCAGAGACGCGGATCAGCCCATCCGGGCCGGGCGCGGAGGCGACCAGGGTCAGCACCCCGGTGCGCGCCACGCTGAACTGCGCCGTCCACACGCCCTCTGCCGACGCCTGGGTGATGGCCAGCGCCGCGCCGCTAGCCTGCTCGCGCACGACGACGGTCGCGCCAGGCGCGGCCACGCCGCGCGCCACAAGCGGGCCGGGCGCGCGCACCTCGCCGGAAGCGGGCGCGTCAATGCGCGGCTCCATCCCAGGGAGCACGGGGGAGGCGGGGGTAGGAGAGGCGAGCGCGGGGCCGGGCGAGACAGGCGTGCGCGTCGGCGGGATGGGGCTGGGTGTTGCGCTGGCGGTCGGGAATGGCGTCTCCGTTGGCGCAGGCGTGAACGTCTCCGCGTACGTTGGGAGCGGCGTGTCGCTCGGCGCGGGCGTGGCGGTGCCCGTCTCGGTCGGGGGCGGCGTGTCGGTCGGCGTGGCGCTTGCTGTCGGTGAGGGCGTCGCCGTGAAGGTGGGCGTGTCCGTCCAGCTTTGCGCGATCTCCGTCAGGCGGTCGGCCAGCAACGCCTCGACGGTCGCGTCGAGGTTGGGCGTCGCCGAAGGGACGAGCGTCAGCGTCGGCGTGTCCGATGGGGGCGGTGTCTCCGTTGGCGCCGGCGTGAAGGTCACCGTGTCCGTCGGCAGCAAGGCCACTTCCTGCGGCGTGCGCGTCGGTAAGAGTGTGCGGCTGGCGGTGGCCGTTGGCGACGCGGTGACCGTCGGTGAATGGGTTGGCGTTGGGCTGAAGGTGGCTGTCGGCGACGCGGTGGCGCTCGGCGTCGCGCTCGGCGTGACGCTTGCTGTCGGCGAGGGCGTTGCCGTGAAGGTGGCACTCGGCGTGGGCGTCAGCGTGACGGTGGGCGTGTCCGTCCAGCTTTGCGCGGTCTGTGTCAGGCGGTCGGCCAGCAGCGCCTCGACGGTTGTGTCCAGATCGAGCGTCGCCGAGGGGACGAGCGTCGGCGTGTCTGTCGGGTGCGGCACGGTGGTGGCGGTGAGGGTGGCCGTCGGCGCAGGCGTATCAGTGGCCGAAGCGGTGGGGGAGGGCGTCCAGGTGAGCGTGGCCGTTGGCGGCAGTCCCACCGCGAAGCCGACCGGGACGCGCTGGCTTGTCGCCCCATCGTCCGCGACGGCGACCACGGCCAGGGCGTGCACGCCCTCCAGCAACCCGCCGGGCAGTTCTGCTGCCCACGCGCCATCCTCGCCGGCTACGGCGATGGCGATCAGTTCCTGGCCGTCGTACACCTGGAGGATGTCGCCTGGCCCGGCCTGCCCGCGCAGCAACAGCGGCGCGCCGGCGTAGGTGCCCGCCAGGGCCAGCGGCTCGACCACCGGCAGCGCGACGGGGGCGCGTCCGCCCGTCTCTGTGGGCGATGCGGTGGGGGGCGGCACGGCATTTGCCGAGGACTCCGCCCGCTCTTCACCGCCGTTGTAGAAGCGCAGCGCGAAGAGCAGCCCTGCCGCGCCCGAAGTCAGCAGCAGTCCAGCCAGCAGCAGGGCGTCGAGACGGCGCACGACGCGCCGCCGCACGTCGAGGCTCACGGCGCGCGCCCATCTTTCTCGCCCGGAGCGGCGCGCGCCGCCGCCTGCCGAATCCAGCTTTCGGCGTCAATGGCGCGCAGCCGCCACTTCGGCTCGTCGAGCAGCCGGTAAAGCTCGTCGGGCGTCATGCTGGCAAGCTGGGCGAATGTCTGGATGCCGGCCTTATAGAGCCGCCCGGCATAGACCGGCCCGATGCCCTTGATCTCGGTCAGGCGATCCTGGCCGGGGCGCAGCGGCACCGCGCCAAGCTGCGTGACCATCTCCACAAGCTGCCCGATCTGCCTCGCGGCGCGGTCGAGCAGGCCCGCCTGCTGGCGGCGCTCTGTGGCCGCGGTGAGGAGCATGGTCGTGTGCTCGGCGACGCGCTCATCCAGCCGGGTGACGGCCTGCGCCTGGGCCGCCAGCTCGCGGTCTAGCTCGGCCAGGATGCGCGCGTGCTCGGCGATCTGAGCGTGATCGCGGGCGCGCACGGCCACCCATTCGTCGAGGCGGTTGCTGATGTCCACCAGGCGCGTCACCTGCTCCTGAATCGGCGCTACAGCCGCCGTCTCTGCGCCCCGCGCGGGCAGCGCGCGCTGCACCGCGCCCTCCAACTGGCCCAGGCGCGCCTCCTGGCGGTCGAGCCGCAGGTCGAGGCGATCCAGCCGCTCGCCCTGGGCGGCCAGCAGGCGATTAGTCTCCGCGACGGTCTTGTGCTGCGCGTCGAGCATCTCGCGCAGCCCGGCGAAGACATCGCCGCCGCCGGCGCCCGCTGCCGCTTCAAGCTGGACGGTGTGCTGCGCCAGCGCCTTGTTGAGCGCGCCCACAGCGGCCCGCTGTTCGAGCAGCTCCGCGCGCAGCGACTCGTCGAGCAGCCCGGTGCTGGCCAGCGACACCGGCTCCAGCAGGCGCGGGCGCACGGTGAAGATGTAGAAGATAGCTGTCACCAGCACGGTCACGAACGCGCCAAGCGACAGAATGGCCAGGGCCTGTACGGGGTCCATCAGCACGCTCCCCTAGCGGGTTACGGTTGTCCCTATTATACGGTAAGAGGGGGTGTTAGAGGAAGAGGCTCGGCGGAAAGGGTATTCGGAGTGGGACAGAAGAACTAGATCAGGATAAGGATAACGACTGCGTCAGACAGCGCCTGTAGCGGTCTTGGCTCTCGACGTGATTGTGCGATCTTTGCGGTATCGCTTAGCTGGAGACTCGTAACATACGAAAAAATGTGCTATATTTCGTTTCCAGTCTATCTTATCGGCGTCTTTCGGGGAAAAGAGAGGTGGTGGATTGAACTCATGGGAAGTCAACTCAGTGTGAGCGTTAAGCCACTCTTAGAGAGTGCTAAACCTTTCCTGAAATGGGTGGGGGGAAAACAACAACTTCTTTCTCAGTTTGAAGTCCATTTTCCTGGCGAATTTGACAGATACTTTGAACCGTTTGTCGGTGGCGGTGCAGTGTTTTTCCATCTTTGGAACACGGGAAGACTCCCTAATCAAGCATTCCTGTTTGATAACAATGAAGAGCTGATAAATGCATATCTAATTGTGAGAGATAAGGTTGATGAATTAATCGATCTTCTCGCTGGTCATCAGAAGAACCACAACAAGAGCTACTATTATAGAGTTCGAAACCTTGATAGGCATTCTGCAAGACAACAATTATCCAATGTAGAGAGAGCAGCACGTGCTATTTATCTAAATCGAACTTGTTATAATGGCCTATACAGAGTAAACAGCAGGGGGCAATTTAATGTTCCAATGGGGAGCTATAAGAATCCCCAAATCCTATATATTGATGTGCTGAAAGCGGCTAACCAGGTATTGCAAAAGGCGCAGATCGAGGTGAGGGATTTTCGAACGATTGTGGAGCTAGGTCAACCTGGAGACTTCTTCTATTTTGATCCCCCTTATGTTCCGGTCAGCAAAACAGCTAGTTTTACCGGCTATACAGCTAATGATTTTGATAATGACGATCAGCGCGAGCTTGCCAAAGTCTTCACGCAGTTGACCGAAAAAGGGTGTTTGTGTATGCTCAGCAATTCTTATACCCCCTTGGTCCTCGAACTATATCAAGAATTCGAGATTAGAACGGTTCAGGCCAAACGCGTTGTGAATTCTGACGCAAATGGCAGAGGTTCGATTGTCGAAGTAGTGGTGGTGAACTACTGACGGAAGGTCATATTATATGGCAGGTTACATCTTCGGCTTGAATAATCCCCGTTCCCTGAGTCTATATACTCTGAGTGGGGTGTACGCAACCAAGCTATCCCTCCCTTCTGGTTCATGGATGACACATCATGAGGGCACGTTTGCAGACTACGCGGCAATGAAGCCCGGGGACAATGTGTATTTCTTTATTCAGCGTAAGATTTACGGTATAGGCAAACTCGTTACTGTTGGGCTGGACTGTAAATTCTTCAATTTTCCTGGTGCAGGAGTCCCTAGAGGTGTTCCTTACGAGCAAATTCGGTCGGGATTATTGTGGGATGAAGATCAAGGTAGTGCTAGGCAGAGGTGTATATGCGTTTTTGAACCAGCCCCACTTTTCTTTGAGAGCGGCATTGACATGGATGATGTCCTGTCTTCGAATCCATCCGCTTTCAAGATGCTCAGAGCCTTCTGGAAGCTATCATTTATCAAGTTCGATGACGAGGAAAACCAAGCTTTTCGTGATGTCATCTTGAAAAGGAATCAGCATCTTTTACCTAACCCTGTGGTAGGAAAGGGCATTTTTGATTTCCGCCCCGTTCATGACCGGATTGCCAAAAAACTATCTTCGGAATACCTGATTGACACAGGGATGGCATCCATTCTATCAAGTTGCGCAGAAGGAGACCGGTTACGGCACGAGATGGCTGTCGAAGCTGGGATCCTACATCAGTTAGCGATCAAAGACCCAGAAACCTGTGAGCTTTTTGGAGGGTGGGATTATCTCTCTCATCAGGTCATAGCATCTCCTTTCAAACCCATTGATTATATGGACAAGATGGACTTATTTGGTTATGCCTATTTGCCAGAATATAAGCCAACCCAATCGCGTTTTTTGGTGGGTGAGATCAAAAAAGATGCGGCACAGTTTGAAGATGTAGATCAGCTATTGAAGTATGTTGATTGGGTAAAGGATGAGTACTGTTATGGCGATTACACGATGATACACGCCTTTCTTGTCGCCTATGAGTTTGGCGACGATGTTATTCGACACAAAAGGAACGTTGGAATACGGAAATATACGATTGGGATGCGTCCAGCACAGTCTCTTGAGTGGAACAGCGTGAAGTTAGTCAAATATTCATTTGACAAGACTTCGCAGCGACTCAATTTCACACTTATAGATTAGAGAGACCTGGATTCCAGCATACCCTCTCAACGACTCCATTTCTCTCCATCACGCTCCACTCCCCCGCTCACCACACGCTCCCCCCAAAAAGCCCCGCTATTGTCACGCCGGACAACCTGCACTAAAATGTACGTAGGATGAAACCACGCTTCGGCAGTGTCCTCCCCGCTGCTTTCGCTCTTGTTCCCGGCACGGTGTGTTGGCAACCGGTCGCTCATGGGGTCATGCGCGGGATGGCGCGCGCGCGTGGTTTTGCTCGTGCGTCTGGCCAGAAGGACTCCGATCATGCCCGGCTGTGAAGCGCGGCCTGTCACGCCGCTGGACCTCGGCCTGGTGCGGCGGCTCATCGCCCAGCGCCTGCCGCTGGACGTGGCCTGCGCGCTGGCGCGCGGTCTGCCCGGCATGGAAGGGGTGCTGCTCTCGTCGGTGCCGCTGGCCGACCTGGGCGCGCCGACCGTCGTCATGCGCAACGGCGACGGCGGCCTGGTGGGCCAGGTGCGCCAGCGCCCCGGTCGTGGCGTCGCCCGCATGACGTTCCTGGCACCGGAGCCGCAGGCGGCGCACCTGTCCTGCTGGATGCAGATCATCGAGGCGCTGGTCGTCGAGGCGGGCAAGCGCGGCGCGATGCTGGTCAGCGCCGAGGTGCCGGAGGATCACGCGGTCTTCGCAGCCTTCCGCCAGACGGGGTTTGCGGTCTATTCGCGCCAGACGATCCTGCGCCGCGAGCCGGGCCGCGCCGCCGGCAACCCGGCCCTGCTGCGCCCGGAGACGGAAGCGGACGCCATCGCCATCAGCACGCTGCACGCCAACACCGTGCCGCGCCTGTTGCAGCAGGCCGAGCCGCTGCCAGAGCCGGATCACAGCGGGCTGATCTACGAGAAGGATGGACACATCGCCGCCTACCTGCTGGTCATCGAGGGCAAGAACGGCGTGGTGATCAAGCCCTACTTCCACCCGGAAGTCTACGACCAGACAGCGGCGGTCATTCTCGCGGCGCTGGCGCATATTCCGCGCGCCGGGCAGGTGCCGGTCTTTCTGTATGCGCGCGCCTACCAGGACTGGCTGCGCGGGGTGCTCGAACAGGCCGGGTTCACGCCCTGGACGGAGCACGCCCTGCTGGTCAAGCATACGATGCACCGCGTCGAGCGCCTGGAACCATTGACGGTGCCTGGCCTCGAAGCGGGCCGCCTGCGGCCCCCCGTTGTGGATGGGCCGCTCACGCGGCTGAGCAGGCCCAAGAGTCTATTCGGTCGCTGGTCACACGGGCGACATAACGGCAACCACCGGTAAAGAGGCTATGGAACGGCGAATCACGGATGATCTGGATCAACTGAAAGCAGTTCTCCCCTCTCACCTCGTCGCCGCGCTGGGGGCGTTGGAGCGCAAAGACGACGACCTTCTGGAAGTGATCCTCGACCTGGGGCGCGTGCCCACTGCCCGTTTCGTGGATGGCGAGGTCGTGCTCGACAGCCAGGAAGTCACCGAAGACACCATCGAATACGTCGCCGAGCGCGTCGGTGAGTTCGACGACGACAACCGCGCCGGCATCGAGCGCACGCTGCACCGTATCAGCGCCATCCGCAACCGGCGCGGGCACATCGTCGGCCTCACCTGCCGCGTGGGGCGTGCCGTCTACGGCACGATTGAGATCCTGGCCGACATCATCGAGGCGGGTTACAACGTGCTGCTGCTGGGGCCGCCCGGCGTGGGCAAGACCACCCTGCTGCGCGAGGCGGCGCGCGTGCTGGCCGAGACGCGGCGCGTGGTCATCGTGGATACGTCCAACGAGATCGGCGGCGACGGCGACGTGCCTCACCCGGCAGTGGGCCGCGCCCGCCGGATGCAGGTCTCCACGCCCGTGCTCCAGCACGAAGTGATGATCGAGGCGGTGGAGAACCACAACCCGGAGACGATTGTCATTGACGAGATCGGGCGCGAGCTGGAAGCCGCCGCCGCCCGCACCATCGCCGAGCGCGGCGTGCAGCTCATCGGCACGGCGCACGGCAACACGCTCGACAACCTGCTGCTCAACCCCACGCTCTCCGATCTGGTCGGCGGGATCGAGTCGGTCACGCTGTCCGACGAGGAAGCGCGGCGGCGTGGCACGCAGAAGACGGTGCTGGAGCGGCGCGCGCCGCCTACTTTCAACGTGCTCGTCGAGATTCAAACGCGCGACCGGCTGGTGGTGCTCGAAGACCTGGCCGCCGCTGTGGACGCCAAGCTGCGCGGTCGCCCGCTGCCGGTTGAGATTCGCCAGCGCAATGAGGACGGCACGATCACCATCGAGAGCGCCCGCCCGGAGACGGTCTTCGGCGAGCGCAATGGCGCGCGCAACGGCGGGCGCAAGGCTTCTGGCGCAGGACGCCGCGAGTCGGTGCACGCCGTCGAGACGGACTACGAGCGCGCCGGGTCGTTCTCGCCGCAGCGCGAGAGCGGGCGCGGCCTGCAGACGCTGCACGTGTTCCCTTATGGCGTGGCCCGCAACCGGCTGATCCAGGTCGCCAGGCAGCTCCGCGTGCCGGTAGAGATCGTGGACGACCTCGAAGCGGCCCAGGCGCTGATCACGCTCAAGAACTACTACCGCCGCCGCCCGCGCCTGATCGTGGACGCCGAGCGGATGGGCATCTCGATCTACGTCCTGCGCGCCAACACAATCACCCAGGTCGAAGATTTCCTGGTGGACATCTTCGGGCTGTATAGCGAGACGCCGCAGGACCCGACGAGTAACGCCCTGCGCGAAGTGGAAGAGGCGATCCGGCGCATCCGCAGCGGCGAGCGGTCGGTAGACCTGGCCCCGCAGGATGCCTACATTCGCCGCAAGCAGCACGACCTGGCGCGGGCCGCGCACCTGGTCTCGCACAGCTACGGCACCGAGCCGAACCGCCGGGTGCGCATCTTCCGCGATGAGCCGGCGCGCTGAGCGCGTTGGGGTGCGTGCAAAACCTGTCAGGTAGGGGCGCTGCTCTGCTGCGCCCTGGTTGACCTCACCCCCGCTCGGCGCTGGCGCGCCTCGCCGCCCCCTCCCCGTCAACGGAGAGGGGGCAAGCCGAGCGGGGCGAGGCTGGGGGTGAGGTCAATATCCCCGCGTCCAGCGAGTCGCTGTCAACTTTTGCACGCACCCGCGCGTTGGCGTATCTCGCGCCCACCCGCTACAATGACCTATGCGGTCGCTCGCCGGTCTGGACTTTCGACCGGCGAGCTTCGTATCCACTTCAGGAAAGGATAGTGCCGTCGTGGGGCGTCTGGTTGTGCTGCTGGGCGTGCTGGGAGTCTTGACGCTGTGCTGCCTGGGGATCGCTGCCGGGCTGCGCTCGCTTGCCGCCGAGCCGAACGAAATCCGCGCAGTGCTCGACCCGGCCCGCGTCACCGCCGCCGCCGGCGAGACCTTCACCGTGACGCTGACCATCGAGAATGTGTCGCTGGACGCGGTGCGCGTCACGGCGATTGGATTGGACGAGGCGCTGGGCGACGTGCTGCGCGTCGAGGCGACCGACCCGGCCTTTCGCGGCACGCGCGCGCGCAGCTACCCGCTGCTGGGCGCGTGGGAAGAGTACGCGCTGGATCAGCGCGTCTTCGCCGGCGAAAAGCTGCCCATCAGCCTCACCCTGACCGCGCTGCAGCCGGGCAACGTCAGCGGCGAGGTGACGGTCTGGGTGCAGGACAAACTGCTGGGCGTATCGTTCGAACGGGCGCGCCGCGCGACGCTCAACGTAGCCGTGCGCTAGCCGAAGGGAGACGACGTGTTCATCACCTTCGAGGGGCCAGACGGCAGCGGCAAGACCACGCAGTTCCGGCTGCTGGTGCCCTATCTGCGCGCGCAGGGCTACCCCGTCTACGACACGCGCGAGCCGGGCGGCACGCCCATCGGCGACCAGATTCGCGCCGTGCTGCACGACATCGCCAACGTGCAGATGCACCCCCATACCGAGATTCTGCTCTACGCCGCGTCGCGCGCTCAACTGGTCGCCCAGGAGATTCGCCCACGCCTGCAGGCCGGGCAGGTCGTCGTCTGCGACCGCTACGCGGATAGCACCCTGGCCTACCAGGGCTATGGGCGCGGCCTCGACCTGCCCACGCTGCGCACCATCCTCGACTTCGCCACCAGCGGCTTGCGCCCCGACCTGACTCTCTATCTCGACATTTCTGCCGAGGAAGGGCTGCGCCGCCGCCAGGAGGCCGCCCAACACGGCGCGGAATGGAACCGCCTGGACGCCGAGTCATTAGAGTTTCACCGCCGGGTGCGCGAGGGCTACCTGGCGCTGATGGCCGCTGACCCGACGCGCTGGGTGCGCATTTCCGGCGAGGAAGAGCGGGGGACGATCCAGGAGCAGATTCGGGCCGTCGTGCTGGCGCGCCTGGGCCAGGGCGGGTGAGCCAGATGCAAAACGTGCAGAGACGGCGCGAGACAGCGCGCAATTCACCCTCTGCACCGAACGCGGCGCGGTGATCAGAGCCTTAGCCGCTCGCCGATCTCCCGCGCTGCTGCCGCCGCCTCGACGTTGAAGTTGTACAGCGCGCCCTTGCCCAGGTAGTACGTGCCCACCAGGTACAGCCCCGGCCAGCCGGCCACCTCGCGCTTGCCCGCCGTCACGTCGTCCGGCGGCTCGCCCACGCGCAAAGGCCAGCCGTCGCGGTTGACCTGTACATCGCCCAGGTCGAGGTAGTCGAACAGCGCCGGACGGTAGCCCGTCGCCAGGATCAGGGCGTCCACGCGGTGACGCGATCCATCCGCCAGCACGACATCCGGCCCTTCGCAGCGCGCCGGGTTGTCCACGCAGACGACGCGCCCGCCGCGCACCGCCCGGATCAGCTCCGCGCCGCGCGTGGCCCCCGCCGCTGAGCTTTCGGCCTCGCTGCGCGGCACCTTGATGCCGATCCGCTCCAGGCCGTCGAAGCGCGCGCTTTCCACCCAGCGCAGCAGCGAGTCGCCAAGCGACGCGGGCAGTCTCTCGGCGAGCATCATCCAGGCGTGCTTGGGCAGGCCCCTGGGGTAGCGCGGGCGCAGCACGACACCGGTGCGCTGGGCGAGCAGGACGGGGCGCGCGGCGTGCGCGCCGAGATCGGTGGCGATGTCCACGCCGCTCGGCCCGTTGCCGACGACCATCACCCGCCGCCCGGCGAATGGCCCTGGCCCCCGGTAGTCGCAGGCGTGGAGCAGCGCCCCGCTGAACGTCTCGTAGCCGGAGATGGACGGCGTGTAGGGGCAGCTAAAACGCCCCGTCGCCGAGATGATCGCCGGGTGCCACGACGTGCCGGCGCTGGTTTCAGCGCGCCAGCCGTCGCCTGCGGGGAAGACTCGCTCGATGCTGACGCCCAGCCGGATGTTCAGGCGATGGGCGTGGACGAATTGCTCCAGGTAGCGGTGATACTGGCGGGCGGTGGGGAACAGGCCGAACCACCAGGGGAACCGTCGCCCCGGCAGGTGCGAATAGAAGCGGCTCGTGTTCAGGCGCAGCGACGGGTACAGGTTGGCCCAGGTAGAGGCAATGACGGGCGCGCAGTCGAGCACGGTGTAGGGGATGCCCGCGCGCCCCAGGAAATAGGCGCTGGCGATCCCTGCCGGACCAGCGCCGATGACCAAAACGTTGTCGGTCACGAAGGTTTCTCCCTGGGGTGCGAGCCTGTTCGCGCCTTATCTTGGCGCAGATCGGCCCAGGCGACAAGAACTGCTGTGCCCAACAAAAAAGCCGCCGGAGAGGTGTCTCCCGGCGGCTGCGGCTGAAAGGGCAGCGGGCGTTATTTCTTGCCCGCCTTGATCGAGATCTGCTTGGGCTGGGCCTGCGGCAGCTTGGGCAGCACGATGTTGAGCACGCCATTCTCGAACGAAGCGTCCACCTTGTCGGTGTCCACTGTGCCGGGCAGGCGCAGGGTGCGCTGGAACGAGCCGTAGCTGCGCTCGCGGTAATGGTAGCGGTCGCCGTCCTTCTCGATGGTGTCGCTCACCTCACCGCTCACGGTGAGCACGTTGTCCTCTAGCTCGACCTTGACATCCTCTTGCTTGATGCCGGGCAGGTCAATGCGGATGGCGATCTCGCGGTCGTTCTCGACGACATCCATGGCCGGGCGCAGCAGCGGACGGCGAGTCTCGCTGTCGAAGAGCGACGGCCAGCCGCGCCACATCTCGCTGAACATCTCGTCCATAGCGCGCAGCGGATCGGTCAGCGATGTCTCGCGCTGCGGGTTCCAACGAATCAGGCTACGCATGGTACATTCCTCCTTACTTCCGGTAAGTCACGATCAGCTTCCATTAGAATTGCTCCCATCATGACTCGCTCGTGTAAGAATGGCGTCAGCGCAGCGCAAGAACCGGATTAGCGCCGCATAAGAGTTATATGAGCTGCGTCCTGGCTCTGCAAGAGCCTGGGAGGGAGAACGTGCCCACATCCGGCGATCAAAGTCCCCCTCTCTAGCTCGGCTGGAGAGGGGGAGAGAGGCATGTAGAGGAGGGTTTAGAAACCCTCCCCTACCTCAGGGCGAAGGTGATCGTCACCTGCATGTCCACACGCAGCGTGCCCTGGCTGATCGGGGCGGACTCAGCATAGGCCGCGCCCCCGCCGCCCAGACCCCTCACCGGGGTGAGGTAGTCACCGCCCTCGATGATGGTCAGCGGCTCGCCGACGCTCAGGCCGAGCGCCGCCGCCAGCAGGCCCGCGCGCGACTGGGCATCGGCCACGGCCAGACCGCGCGCTTCGGCTTCCAGGCCCGCGCGGTCTTCGATGTCGAACTGGAGGTAGTTGACCATGTTCGCGCCTGCCTGCACCGCCGACGCCAGCAACTGGCCGACCGTCTCTGTCTGGCGGACGGTCACGGTGACGCCCACCGAGACGCGATACTGCGGCTGGCTCGGCGTCTCGCCCATCGGGGTCGGGCTGTAGCCGTAATCCTGGTAGATCGAGTAGTGATCGGTGCGGATATCCTCAGCGGCGACGCCGCCGGCCTTCAGGGCGTCCATGATGGCGTTCATGCGGGCGGTTGTCTCGTCCATAGCCGCCACGATGTCGGCGTTGACAACTTCGACCCCCAGGCCGAGCATCACGATATCCGGCGCGCCAAAGGCCGAGCCATAGCCGGTCACGGTGATCGTGCGCGGCGGCTCGCCCGCCTGCTGCTGCGGCGCGGCGCTCGCCGGCTGCGCGCGGAAGCTCAGCGCGCCACCCATAACAGCGACCAACATGGCCAGAGTTCCCACCATCATCAGGGCTTTCTTGTGAGACATTGTGTTACTCCTCAGACATACTCCAAGCGGACACATGGGATCATCCTAGCAGGCATTGCTGCCCCGCACTGCACGCCGATACCACTGCCTGCCGTGCGATTACCTGCCGGAATATAGACGTTGCTCGCGGCCCAAAGGTTCCGCAGTGCGCCAGAATTGGTGGAATCTGGCGTTGCGCCGGTTGTCAAAACGCGCCGCGCGGGGTAAGGTTCAGCCACCCGCCCGCGTTGAGATGCGGGCGTCTTGTCAGGACGGGTGTGTGGACTTCGTGCTCGAAACGCTGTTGGTGTTGGCGGCGGGCCTCTATCTGGTCGCCGTCGTGCTGCTTGCGGTGTTCGTGGGTAGCTTCGGCGTGCTGATCGTGCTCTATCTGCGGGCGCGCTGGCAGGAGTCCCGGCGAGGGCGGCTGGTGACGGCTTGTAGGGGCGGGTTTGCAAACCCGCCCCTACGGGATGGGTGCATTGAGGCAGAGCCACTCGACGCCTTCCCCCCGGTGACGATCCAGCTTCCGATCTACAACGAGGCGCACGTTGTCGAGCGACTGATCGCCGCCTGCGCCCGCCTGGATTACCCGCGCGACCGGCTGCACATCCAGATCATTGACGACTCGACCGACGAGACGACGCGCCTGCTGCGCCAGGCCATCAGCGCCTGGCAGGGACGGGACGCGCCGCCGATGACCCTGCTGCGCCACCCGACGCGCAGCGGTTACAAGGCCGGGGCGCTGGCCTATGGGCTGGAGCAGGTCACCACGCCGTTCGTCGCCATCTTCGACGCCGATTTCGTCCCGCCGCCGGACTTGCTGCGGCGGGCAATGCCGCGCTTCGCGGCGGACGCGCGGCTGGCCCTGGTGCAGACGCGCTGGAGCCATCTCAACGCAGCGGATAACCTCCTCACGCGCGCCCAGGCGCTGAGCACCGATGGCCATTTCGTCATCGAGCAGATCGCGCGCAGCCGGGGCGGGCTGCCCATGTCCATGAACGGGTCGGGCGGCGTGTGGCGCGTTTCTGCGCTGCGCGACGCGGGCGGCTGGTCTGCTGCCACGCTGACCGAAGACCTCGACCTGTCGTACCGGGCGCTGCTGCGCGGCTGGCGCTTCACCTACCTGCCGGAGGTGGCCGCGCCGGGCGAGCTGACTCCGCAGGTGCAGGCGTACAAGCTGCAGCAGCGGCGCTGGGCGACCGGCATGACGCAGAACCTGCTGCGCCACGCGGTGCCGCTGCTGCGCGCGCGGCGCTACGCGCCCTGGCAGCGATTCATGGGGCTGATGCACCTGGGCCAGTATGCCGTGCAGCCGCTCATCCTGCTGACCTTTCTGCTGACGCCGCCGCTCATCGCCGGGGGCGTGTTCGCCCGCCTGCCGAACCTGGGGCCGCTCGGCGCGGTGGGCCTCATCCCGCCGCTGATGATGATCCTGGCGCAGCGCGCGCTGTACCCGGACTGGCCGCGCCGCCTGCTGTTCATGCCTGTCCAGGGGGTGATCGGCGTGGCGGTCGTGCTCAACAACAGCGCCGGCGTGCTGGACGCGCTGACCGGCTCGCGGGCGGCGCGCGAGTTCAAGCGCACGCCCAAGTTCAGCGCGACGGGCGCGGGCTGGGCGCGCAGCCGCTACGCGCTGCCCGCCGACCGCATCACCCTGGGCGAGCTGGCCCTGGCTGCTTACGCGCTTGGCGGGCTGGGGATTGCCCTGGCCCGGCTGCCCGCGCTGGCCCCCTATTTCGCCACCTATGCGCTCTCGTTCGCCGCCTTCGCCCTGTGGAATCTCGCCCAGACGCGGCGCGCGCATCGGGCCGAGGAGGTCAGGCAGGGGCGCAAGAGAGCGGTTCCCCCCCGCCGCAAGGCGGTATACTTGCAGTCCACCGGCAAACGGCTGGGCGCAGCGGAGCAACGCCCCTGCGTGAGCAGGCTATTCCCGCCCGGCGAAGAAGACCTGTGAGCCGGGCGAAGCACTGGTGAGCACACCGAAAGGATGACCCCATGTACCTCGACCAGGAAATCGCCGAGCAGCCCGTCGTGCTGCAGCGCCTGCTGAGCGAAGAGAGCGCCACCGCCCGGCAGATCGCCGCCGCCATTCGCGAGTTCGCCCCGGCTTTCATCTGCATCGCCGCGCGCGGCACGTCGGACAACGCGGCCCGCTACGCCCAGTATCTCTTCGGGGCGCAGGCGCGGCTGCCCGTCGCGCTGGCCACACCCTCGCTGCACACGCTCTATCAGACCCCACCCAATTTCTCGCGCGCATTGGTGATCGGCATCTCGCAGTCGGGGCGCGGCGAAGACATCCGCCAGGTGCTCGCCGACGCCCGCGAGCAAGGCGCGCTGACTGTCGGCATCACCAACGACGCGCAGTCGCCCATCGCGCAGACGGCGGCCTATCATCTGCCGCTGCTGGCCGGGCCGGAATTGAGCGTCGCCGCGACCAAGACCTACACGGCGCAGCTCACCGCCATCGCCATGCTGGTCACGGCGCTGGTGGACGATGATGCGCTGCGCGCGGCGCTAGCCCGTCTGCCCGGTTACGTGGCGCAGACGCTCACCGAGCATATCGCTTCGCCGCTGGCGGGGCCGGCCTGGGTGGAGCGCTACCGTTACATGGACGCCTTCGCCACCATCGGGCGCGGCTACAACTACGCCACTGCTTTCGAGATCAATCTCAAAGTCAAAGAATTATGTTACATTACGGGCGACTCCTACAGCGAGGCGGACTTCCGGCACGGCCCCATCGCCGTCATTGATCGCGGCTTTCCGGTCATCGTCATCGCGCCGGCGGGCAAGACGCTGCCCGCGCTGCTCGATCTGCTCGACCAACTGCACGACAGGGGCGCGGAGCTGCTGGTCATCTCCAACGAGGAAGCGGCCTTCGCCCATGCCCAGCACGCCATGCGCCTGCCCGCCGACATGCCCGAATGGCTGACGCCAATCGCGGCGGTGGTGCACGGGCAGGTCTTCGCCATGCGCCTGGCGCTGGTCAAGGGGCATGAGGTAGACCGTCCGCGCGGCCTGACCAAAGTGACGGTGACGCGCTATACATCAGGGCGGAAACAGGCGCGCGGTTGTCTGACTGGCCCCCCTCCCCCCCCCCCTTTCCCCGCCAGCGGAGAAATTGGACCTCCCTCCGCGCCGGGGGGGCGGCGACGCTTCAGCGCCGGGCGGGGTGAGGTGGCCGCACGGCTACCCGCCTCTTCATTCCTTACGGAGAAGCCGTGGGCCTGCCTGTGGCCCCCTGAGCCCCCCCACCGAGGGGGAGGGAGAGTGAGCGTAAACCAGAGCCCCCCCTCCATTGGGGAGGGGTTTCGGGTGGGGGAGCATACTTCTCAAATGGTCTCTGAGCTTACTTCTGCGGTTCAGGCATTTCGTCCCCATTATGCAATGCTCACCTCTCTTACATTTTCTTTGAATCGCTGCCTGTGTGGTATATACTTGGTGTCCATCCCACTCTGATTGGGAGAGCCTCACCCCATTCATCGTCAGAAACGCCTAGCCTATCTAACGCCAAGGAGGACGCATATGCGGTACAGACTGTTTGCAGGTATTGTGACCCTCAGCTTGCTGGTTGTTGCTGCGGCGGGGGTAGTTCCTTTCTCGCGGGCAACGCCCGCTGCCGCGCAGGCCGATGACTTTGCGTGCCCCTCAACGGGGGGGACGCTCATCACCGCCATCACGGACGACCCCGTGAGCCTGAACGGCATCTACGCCAACGATGGCGCATCGGTATCGGTCCTCTCATTCATCTTCAACCCTCTGACATTGGGCGGCGAGAACTGGGGCACCGAGATCAAGGGTGACCTGGCCGAAAGCTGGGAAGTCAGCGACGATGGGCTGACCTGGACTTTCCACCTGCACCAGGGCGTCCTGTGGCACGACGGCCAGGAACTGACGGCTGAGGACGTGGTCTACACCTTCCAGACCATCCAGACCTCCGAGGAAGACATTGCGCCGTTCCGGCCTCGCTTCATGCAGGGCGGCGAGCCGATCCAGTTCGAGGCGGCGGACAACTACACGGTGGTGGCCACCCTCAACGCGCCGAATGCCTCCTTCTTCACCGATATCAGCGTGCCGATTGTGCCCAAGCACGCCCTTGAGGGGCAGGACCTGCGCGAAGGCCCCTTCAACCGCGCGCCTATCGGCTCTGGGCCGTTCAAGATCGTCGAATGGAACACCGCCGAGAGCATCGTCCTGGAAGCGAACGAGAATTACTTCCGGGGCCGTCCGTGCATTGACCGCCTGATCTTCCGCATCATCCCCGACGAACAGGCGCAGGTGGCGGCGCTGCAGACCGGCGAAGTGGACTTCCTGCCTGGCGTGCCGGGCGCGTCGGTGGCAGCCCTGGAGAACAACCCCGATTTCACCATCTCTGTGGCCGAGCAGGACAGCCTGTTCCAGATGTTCTTCAATCTGGCCAATCCCAAGTTCCAGGATGTGCGCGTGCGCCAGGCGCTGATGATCGCCATTGACCGGCAGGCAGTCGTGGACATCGCGCGCCAGGGGTATGGCGTGGTGCACAACTCGCACTTCGACCACACGGTGCCCTTCTATCGCCAGGACAAGCTGGGCGGCTATGACTACGATCCCGAAAGGGCCGGGCAGTTGCTGGACGAGGCGGGCATCAGCGACACCGATGGCGATGGTATCCGCGATGTCAATGGCGAGCCGTGGGTGATCACCATCCTCTCATTCGCCGGCGGCTTCCGCGACTACTCGAAGTTCGCCGTGGCCGTGCAGGCCTTCTGGACGGACATCGGGGTTCAGACGGAGCTTGAGCTGCGCGATCTCTCGACCATGGTCGAGCAAATCTACCAGGAACGCAAGGTGGACAAACCCTTCGAGGTCATGACCTCCGGCTGGAGCGTCATCGGCCCCGAACCCAACAGCTACGCCAACTTCTACATGTGGACCGACGCGCTCGGCCCCAATATCCCGAACTATCGCAACGAAGAGGTGAACGCCCTCTTCGAGCAGGCGCGCATCGAGTCCGACTTCGCTACGCGCATGGCCCTCTACGAGCAGATCGAGGCCATTCTGTGGGAAGAGCTGCCGACCCTGCCGCTCTACCGCCAAACCGAGCCAGCCGTGATCAGCAGCCGCTTCAACATCGAGGACGCGATTCTGGACATCTCCATCGGCACCAACTTCCGCCATCCAGAGCGCATCTACCAGAACTAGGGGCGGTTTTCTGCCCAACGCAGGTTGCCGGGGACGGAGCATCGTCCCCGGCTTGCTATCGCATCTTGATCAGGTGGCAGTGGTGGCATGACCCGCTATCTTGTGCACCGCATTGTCCAGATGATTCCGCTGCTGATCGGGATCTCTATCCTGGCTTTTCTGATCATCCGGCTTGCGCCCGGCGATCCGACGGTCGTCTACATTGACCCGAACAAGCCGCCGCCCACCGCCGAAGACCTGGCGCGGCTGCGCGCAGACCTGGGGATGGACGATCCGCTGCCCGTGCAGTACGTGCGCTGGCTGGTGAACGCTGTCCAGGGCGATCTGGGGTTTTCGCTCTCCGGGCGGCGCCCGGTCGCGGACGAGATTGGCGAGCGGCTGCCCAACACGCTGCTGCTGGGCCTGACATCTCTGCTGGTGACCATCGTCATCTCGATCCCTGTCGGCATTCTGTCCGCCGTGTATCGCTATACGCTGCTGGACTATGTGATCACCTTCCTGTCGTTTGTGGGGTTGAGCGTGCCGGGGTTCGTGGTGGCCCTGTTCCTGATACAGTTCTTCGCCGTAGAGCTGCGCTGGCTGCCGTCTACGGGGATGCACAACGTGCGCGAGCAGTATAGCGGGCTGCGCGCCGTGACGGACGTGGCCGAGCATCTCGTCTTGCCGGCGACCGCCCTCAGCGCGGCCTCCATTGCCCGCTGGGCGCGCTACCAGCGCTCAAGCCTGCTCAATGTGCTGACCCAGGACTATATCCGTACCGCGCGCGCCAAAGGAGCGCGCGAGCGGCGCGTGCTGGGCCTGCACGCCCTGCGCAACGCGCTGCTGCCCATGATCACCCTGGGCGGGCTGTCCATTCCACAGCTTGTGTCGGGGGCATTCATCATCGAGTACGTGTTCGGATGGCCTGGCATGGGACGTCTGGCGGTGAATGCGGCGCTGCGCCGCGACTACCCGGTGATCATGGGCGTCACGATGATCTCCGCCATCTTCATCGTCCTGGGCAACTTCCTGGCCGATCTCGCTTACCACTGGGCAGACCCGCGCATCCGCTATGAATGAGCAGACTGTTCAGCTTACCGGCATGCCTCGCCAGGAGAGCCTGTGGCGGCTCACCTGGCGCAACTTTCGGCGGCATCGTCTCGCCGTGTTCAGCCTGGCGCTGCTGATCGCGCTGGGGGCGACGGCGGTATTCGCCGAGGTGCTGGCGCCGTACAATCCCAATGATATTGATCCGCGCAACCCGCTGGTGCCGCGTGGGACTCCCCAACCGCCCAGCGCCGGGCACCCCTTCGGCACGGATAATTACAACCGCGACCTCTTTTCGCGCGCGCTGTACGGGATGCGCGTGTCGTTGGGAGTGGGCTTCCTGGCTATGCTGATCAGCATCAGCGTGGGTGTCCTGGTGGGGGCGCTGGCCGGTTACGCGGGCGGGCTGGTGGATAACGTGTCCATGCGCGTGGTGGATGTCTTCCTCTCAGTGCCCAGCTTCATCCTGTTTCTGGCGCTGAATGCCATTCTGGAGCCGAGCATCTGGAACATCATCCTGATCCTGGGCTTCTTTAGCTGGATGGATGTGGCACGGCTGGTGCGCGCCGAGTTCCTGGCGCTCAAAGAGAGCGATTTTGTGCTGGCCGCGCACGCGATTGGCGTGTCTCCGCGCCAGATGGTGCTGGCGCACCTGCTGCCCAACGCGCTGGCCCCCATTGTCGTGGCGGCGACGCTGGTGGTGCCGTCGGCCATCCTGAGCGAGTCGGCGCTGAGCTACATTGGCCTGGGTGTGCCGCCCCCGGACGCCAGCCTGGGCAATATGCTGGAGGACGCCAAAGCCTGGATGCTGACCGCCTGGTGGATGTGGACGGTGCCCGGCGTGCTGATCAGCATCATTGTGCTGGCCTTCAACTTCGTCGGCGATGGGCTGCGCGACGCCTTTGACCCCATGCTCTACCGGCGCTGAGCGGTTGCGGTGAAGATTCTGCCCCGCAAAGCAGCGAGTCGCTGACAGCCTTTGCACGCACACGACGGAACAGCCATGTCGCCTTTTCCACATCCTGGCTTTCGCCGCCGCGCGCTTGCCGCGCTGATCGTGGCGCTGCTGACGATCCCCGTCTGGACGGCGCTGGCGAGCGGCCCGGCCCCGGAGGCCGCGCGCGTCGAGCCGTCTCGCTTCGGCGTTGTGGAGGCGTACTACCGCCCGGACGACGCGCGCGCGCTCGGCGCGGGCTGGGAGCGCATCATCTTCGAGTGGGCGCAGTTCCAGCCCAACGGCCCCGACGAGTTCCGAACCGAGGTGATCCCCGACGAGTGGCTGCGCGCAGCGCAGGAGAGCGGACGGGAAGTGGTGGGGCTGCTCAAGAACACGCCGCGCTGGGCCTCGGCGATCCACGAGCTAGGCGCGCCGCCCTTCGGCCTCGACCTGCCGATTGATGATCCGGGCAACTACTGGGCGGCGTTTGTGCGCCGGGCAGTGACCTACTATGGAGAGACGTGGGACATCCGGCACTGGATCATCTACAACGAGCCGGACATCCGCCCTGGCGAGCTGAGCTGGTACGAGTTCGATGGCGGGGTCGAAGACTATTACCAGATGCTCAAGGTGGCCTATCTGGCGGCAAAGTCGGTGAACCCGGATGCGGTGATCCACATGGCGGGGATGGCCTGGTGGACTGACAAAGCTGCCGGACGCGCGCCCTATCTCAAGCGGCTGCTGGACGTGGCGGCACAGGACCCCGCAGCCTACGAACACGGCTTCTTCTTCGACGTGCTGATGGTGCACACTTACTTCAGCACGAGCAACGTGTGGAATGTGATCGTCGAGACGAAGGGCTTGCTGTGGCACTACAACCTGCAGGGCAAGCCCGTCTGGGTGGCGGAGACGAACGCCCGCCCCTCGCACGACCCGCGCGCGCCAACGCCGCCCCACCCGGCCTTTTCCGTGACCCTGCGGCAGCAGGCCGACTACCTGGTGCAGGCGGCGGCGCTCAGCCTGGCGGCGGGGGTTGAGCGTTTTGCCGTGTACCGGCTGTACGACGATCACTTCGTGCCGGGCGTGACCGAGCCGTGGGGATTGGTGCGCTGGGATGGCACGCGCCGCCCCGCCTTTGAGACGTACCAGATGGTGATTCGCGTTTTCGAGGGGACGCTGCGCGCCCAGTGGCGTTACAGCGACCGCTCCTCGCTGGTGACGCTGGAACAGCCCGGACGCACCGTGTACGTGATGTGGGCGCGCGAGGCCGACCCGGTGCGCTTCCACGTGGCGGGGCGGGACGGCGATACGCTCGCCACACGCGTGGGCATGTTCGGGTCGGAGCACGGGCAAACGCCCGCTCGCGTGCCGGGCGTTGCAGGGTGGTGGTACGTGCTGGAAGCGCCCGGCGCGCTGCCCGACGCAGACGGCGCGGTGGTGGTGGAAGGCTCGCCGGTGATCCTGGTGGCAGAGGGAGCGCCGCGCCCCGTGTGGGTGGAGGTTGGGAGGGCGCGGTGGCGGCTGCGCTGATGCGCTCCGTGCGCGAGCGCATTGTCTATCACCGCCTGTCTGCCGCGCCCTGGTTTACCTCATCCCCGCGCGGCCCACTAACGCGGGCCTCGCCGCCCCCTCTCCAATGTGGGGAGTCGGACCTATCAGACAGTGTTGATTTAGCGTAACGGCGAGCGATCACAATCACCGGAAGAAACGGGCGGCTTGAAGGAGAAGCTCGGATGCCTGGTAGGGCCTGTAGGGGCGGGTTTGCAAACCCGCCCCTACAACCGGCTCCGCGAAGTCGCCTTCTTGGGTCGTTTCTTCCCTTGAATTGTTCTTCCGCAACCTATAATTAATCGTCAATGCAATCTTATTTGTCCGACCCTCCACGTTAGAGAGGGGGCGAGCCGAGCGTAGCGAAGCCGGAGGTGAGGTCAATGCCTCCGCGTCAAGCAAGTCGCTGACAACCTTTGCACGCGCCCGGCGTTGTTCCTTCATCTCCCAATCCCGTACATCGCGTTATACTATGTGCCTGGCCCGTTGATCTCCTGGCTGGCGACCCAGAACTGGCCGCCGCCTGATCGCGGACAACCGGTCACCAACAACCAACAACCAGCCATCATTCATCTCGGAGAAATTTCGCCATGACCCAAGCACTCACGCTCATCGTCCCGCGTTTCGTCCCGCCGCTCGATCCCGGCTTTCGCCCGGCAGTCCTGGCCAACCGCGCCTTTCAAGCGGAAGTCGCTGCGTCGGGCGTTGGGGTGCCGCTGGTGCTCGGCCTGGAGCGCGTGGGCGGCACGCTGTCGCGTTTCGAGACGACCGTCTTCCCCGAAGGCCACCCGCGCGCCGAGGCCAACCTGCAGTACGCCGAGCGGCTGGTCAAGTTCCTGCTGTGGCAGCGCGGCGGCTGGAAGGTCTACGCCGGCGGGCCGCGCGCCATCGGCGAGCACCTGCGCCGCGCCTACGCCCCGGATGGCCCGCGCGCCTTCGACTTTCATTTCATGGGCGAGCAGGTCTACCAGCAGCCGTTCACGGTCGTGGTCTGCGCGGCGGACGAGGTGCCCCCGGCCCATGAGAGCGAGAAGGCGTTGGGCCGCCACCTGGACGGCTGCCGCATCGGCTTTGACCTGGGCGCGTCCGACCTCAAGGTGTCGGCGGTGATTGACGGAGAGCCGGTCTTCAGCACGGAGATCGTCTGGGAGCCGCGCCAGAACAGCGACCCGGCCTATCATTACGAGCGCATTCTGGCCGCGCTGCAACTGGCCGCGTCCAAGCTGCCGCGCGTGGACGCCATCGGCGGCAGCTCGGCGGGCGTTTATGTGGACAACCGCCCGATGGTCGCCTCGCTATTTCGCGGCGTGCCCGCCGAGCGCTACGGCGAGGTGCGCAGCCTGTTCGCCCGCATCCGCCAGGCAATGGGCGGCCTGCCGCTGGAAGTGATCAACGATGGCGAGGTGACGGCTCTGGCCGGCTCGATGTCGCTGGAGGATGACAGCATCCTCGGCGTGGCCATGGGGTCGAGCGAGGCCGCCGGCTACGTCACGCCGACGGGCAGCCTGACCGACTGGCTCAACGAGCTGGCCTTCGCGCCGGTGGACTACCAGCCCGACGCGCCCGCCGACGAGTGGTCCGGCGACCGGGGCGTGGGGGCGCTCTACTTCTCGCAGCAGGCGGTTTTTCGCCTGGCCCCGCGCGCGGGCATCGCCGTGCCCAGCGGCGTGACCGACGCCGAGAAGCTCAAGGCCGTGCAGGAGAAGCTGGAGGCCGGGGACGCGGGCGCGACTCAAATCTGGCAGACGATCGGCGTCTATCTCGGCTACGCGCTGGCCCACTACGCCGACTTCTACGCGCTCAAGCACGTCCTGATCCTGGGGCGCGTCACCTCAGGGCGCGGCGGCACGCTGATCCTTGAGGTCGCCAACGAGGTGCTGCGCGGGGAGTTCCCCGACCTGGCCGGGCGGCTGCACATCCAGTTGCCGGACGAGAAGAGCCGCCGCGTCGGGCAGTCCATCGCGGCGGCGAGCTTGCCGGAGTTGGGGTAGGTGGTTGGTTTTTGGTGATTGGTGATTGGTTTTTGGTGATCAGTGATCAGTTCTCAGTGATCAGTGTTTGGGTGTCTGTGACCAGTCAGGCGGCTTGCGTATACGGCTCTTCCGCTTCGACAACCGATCACTGAAAACCGACAACTGACCACTGACCACTTTCCAGGGAGAGATACCCATGCAGTTCAAGCTCGCAAGCGCAGAAGTCTTCGTCCCCGACGGGCTGCCCGCTGAGGGGGCATTGGCCCGCACCACGCACCTGGCCATCGCCGCCCACCAGGACGACATCGAGATCATGGCCATGGACGGTGTGCTGCGGTGCTATCAGCGCGACGACCGCTGGCTGACCGGCGTCACCGTCACCGACGGGGCCGGCTCATCGCGCACGGGGCTGTACGCCGATTACACCGACGAGCAGATGCGCCTGGTGCGCATCCGCGAGCAGAAGAAGGCCGCCTTTGTCGGGGAGTATGCCGCGCACGTCTTCCTGAACTATCCCAGCAGCGCCGTCAAGGACGGGGCCAACAGCGACCCGGTGGACGACCTGTTCGCCCTGCTGCGCGCGACGCGCCCCCAGGTCGTCTACACGCACAACCTGGCCGACAAGCACACCACGCATATCGGCGTCGTCACCAAAGTGATCGCCGCCCTGCGCCGCCTGCCCGCCGGGGAGCGCCCGCAGAAGGTCTACGGCTGCGAGGTATGGCGCGATCTGGACTGGCTGCTCGACGCGGACAAGGTCGCCTTTGACCTGTCGGCGCAGGAGAACCTGCAGGCTGCGCTGGTCGGCATCTTCGATTCGCAGATCAGCGGCGGCAAGCGCTACGACCTGGCGACGATGGGCCGCCGTCGCGCGCACGCCACCTACCTTGCCTCGCATGAGGGCGACGTGACCACCGGCACGACCTTCGCCATGGACCTGACGCCGCTGGTCGCTGATCCGTCGCTGGACGTGGTGGCCTACACGCTGGGCTTCATCGAGCGCTTCGCCGAAGATGTGCGCCAGCGCATCGGCAGCGTGCTGTGACGGATTAGGTGCGCTGCTGGCCTGCCGGTAAAGACCTCACCCCAATCTCGCTACGCTCAGCGGGGGTGAGGGAAACCTGGGCGTGCCACATTGCCTGACACGTTCTGCCTGCACCTGCTACGGGCGCGCCCAGGCGACCGGCTGGCACCCGGCGACCGGCAGCGCAGCCTCCCCATAGTTGCTGAAGCCCGCGCCTGTCTGCTCGTACAGCCCGAAGCGCACCTGCGTCATCCCCGGCAGGCGCGGCAGCGTGAAGTCGTCGCGCACAAGCTGGCGGGGCGACATCTGCGCGAACGGGTACAGCCCATAGACCGGGTGGCGCGAATCGGCATTGGGCGGGTTCGGCGCGGGCGCGCCGCCGGTCAGGTGGACGAAGATGCTGGGGTCGCCCTCTGGACGGCGCTCGGCGCTCCAGATGACGTGCAGGTAGAGGTGCGCCGCGTCACAGGTGAGCCAGGCCGCCCGCCGCGTGATGCCGTAGACGAGCGGCTCGCCGAGCGACTCGCCGGGCGCGGCCCGGTCTGGGGCAGTCAGCAGGCGCACGTAGCCGGGCGCCGCCGAAGTCACGCTGAGCGCGCCCAGCCGCTCCTGCCACCAGCCCGACGGCGCGCCGTAGGCGTTCGACCAGGAGGGTGGGTAGGTGTAGAAGGTCTCCGGCTCGGTATAAAGCTGGTAGCCCTCGGCCAGCAGCGCGCGGTAGTCCGCCTTGTGATCCACCATCCGCAGGTCGGCGTATTCACCGGTGACCAGCCGGGCGTAGGACGCCGCCGCGTAGCGCGGCCCCCAGGGGAATAGCAGCGCGGGCTTTCCCTCGCGCGGCAGCCGTTCCAGCCGGGCGATCACTTCCAGGCCGCTGCGCTCGCCGGTCAGCATGTGGATGGTGCCGTAGTGCCAGCCGGCCAGCCCCGCCGCCCCCAGCGCCAGCGCCAGGGGCGCGAGCACGGCGGCGCGCGGTCGCCGCGCGATCAGCCAGTCGGCGGTGATGGCGACGGCGAAGACCAGGGCCAGGGTGGTCGGCATCAACACGGCCTGGGGCAGCACCGCCGTGTGATAGAGCGCGGCGAACAGCGTCGGGCCGGCGGCGCCCAGGGCGACAATCCGCGCGGCACGGCGCTGCGGCGCAACGGTGATCGCCAGCAGCAGGCAGGCCAGCCCCGCCAGCAGGCCCGGCAGCGATAGCTCGTGAACCAGGATGCGCCACACGCTGGCCAGGTTGTCGGCCAGCTCCCCGGCGTCTGCGGGGAGCTTCACCAGGCGGTCGGCTTCCTGCCCGCTGAACTCGACCCACAGGCCGCGGGGCGTGCCCGGCTCGCCGTAAACCCAGGCGGCGTTCTGCCAGGCGCGCAGGGGCAGGTAGAGGTAGGGCAGAAAGCCCAGCGCGGCCAGCCCGATGGCCTGCAACGCCGTGCGCCGCCAGGGAGGGCGCTCGCGCCACAATGCCGGGCCGATGGCCAGAAACAGCCCCGGCGCGACGAAGGCCACCGCCCGGTGATGGGCCACGCCGATCCCGCCCAGCAAGGCCAGCCACAACAGCCGCCGCCGGGCACTCCACGCGCCAGTCCAGGGGGCGGGCCACAGCGCGACCAGCAGCAGCAGAGCGGTGATCGCCAGGCTCATGCTGTACACCTCGGCGATGACGTGGTGGAGCCAGATCGAGCGCGCCGTGCCCAGCAGCGCGGCGCTGATCGCCGCCAGCGCCACTCGCCCCGTCAGCCGCCAGACGAGCAGCGCGAATCCGCCGAGCAGGGCCGCGCCCCAGGCCGTCGCGACCAGGCTGGCGGCGGTGGCAGGCTCAACGCCCAGCGCGCGCAGAGGGAGGGTGAACAGGTTGCCCAGGATGGCGAACAGCGGGTAGCCGGTGTGGTGGATCGTCCCCCAGACGTTGAGCGCGACCTGAATCTCGGCCACGTCTTTGATGTACTCGTTGTAGAGGATGTTCTGCGCGCTGGTCTCGCCGAAGCTGCCGCTGATGGCGTCTGGAGCGAGGCCCCCCCCCCCCCCCCCCCCCCCCCCCCCCCCCCCCAGGGGTGAGGTAAAGGTTCTGTTCGCCCTTGAAGGTGACCAGAGGAAAGGGCGTTCTGCTCAGCCCACGCTCGCCATCGCGCTCTGCCAGACGGTGTGGAGGGCGATCAGCGCAGCCAGGTTGTGGACGGAATGCCCGGCTTGCAGCGCGCGTGGATCGCCGTAGGTGAGCGGGTACCAGGTCATGTGGAAGCCGTCCTCACGCAGGCCGCGCCCCGGCACCGTGCTCGCCACGCGCCCGAAGTCCCACAGCGGCACCTCGTATTCCGCCGCAAGCTGGCGCACGATGTCGTTGATGCGGTCGCTGCCCTCAAGCTGGTCGGCTTTTGTCCCCAGGAGCGGGATCACGCCCTGCTCAATGGAATACTCGATGATCGCGCGCATGTGCTGCTCGAACAGCGCCGGGCTGTAGGCTTCATTGGTGCCCAGGCGGATCAACACGACGCTGGGCCGGTGCAGGCGGAACTCGCAGCCGAGCGGGGTCTCGCCGGGCAGACACAGGGCCGGGTTCGCCCAGGTGGGATCGAGCACCGACCAGGCGTGGCTGCCCGTCCACACGGCCATGCTCTGTCGCCCAAACGACCCGGCGAAGTGGTCAATGGCGGGCTGCAAGTAGGCGTATGGCCCCAGGTCGTAATCGCCGCTGTCGAAGCGGCCCAGGAAGAAGGGCAGCTCGCTGTTGCAGTCCCCCACTTTGGAGAAGGCGTGCGCGTTGTTGCCGCGCGCCTGCCCGCGCTCGAAAATCTCGCGGACGCGCGCTCCCCCCGTCGTGAACAGCCCCGGCTGGCGCACCCAGGCCGCCGTGTCCGGGGCGATGATGCCCAGGTCGGGTGCGTTGAGCGTCTCGCCAACGGCAGCGGGCGCAAGGGCGGCGCTGTTCTCTGGCGCTGCCGGGACAGCTTCCGGCTGCTCCGCTACGCCGAGCGTCTCACCAACGGCGGCGGGCACTGGGGCGGCGCTGTTCTCTGGCGCTGCCGGGACAACTTCCGGCTGCTCCGGCGCGCTGGCGGACTCTTCCGGCGCGGCGGCCAATGCCTGGGACGACTCCAACGCCGGCGGCGGGGCGAGGATGCCCAGGTCTGGCGCGACCAGCCCGCCGTCGAAGGTGCCGCTGACGACCGGGGGCGGGGCAGTGGCGGTGGGCGTGCTGGAGGCGGTTGCAGCGGGCGCAGCGATCTCAGGCGGCGCGACAGGGGTGCGCGTTGCGCTGGGGGGCGGTTCAGGCGTGACTGGCGGCGCGGCTCCTGTTGCGACCTCGACCGGCGTCGCGCTGGCGGGCGCGACCTGCGGGGGAGCAGGCATCGGCGGGGCAGTCTGCTGCGCGGCGGGAGCGGAGGACGCGCCGGCAGGCAGGATGCCCAGGTCTAGCGCCGGGGGCTTGACCGCCTGAACGGGCACAGTCACGCCGACCAATCCCAGGTCTGCCGTGCCGCCCCCGGTGGGGATGACGAGCACCTGGCCCGGCACGATCAGGACGGCGTGGGTGATGTTGTTGGCGCGGGCCAGTGCGTCCAGCGTCACGTTGTAGCGCCGCGCGATCAGCAGCAGCGATTCCCCCTCAACGACGCGGTGCGTCCGCGCGCCGGCGGGGATTGTCACCGCAGGGGCGGGCACCAGGGCCGCCGCGCTGGGAATAACCAGCGTCTGGCCGGGGACGATGACGCTGGTCGTCGTCAGCCTGTTGGCGGCCATCAGCGCCTCAATCGTCACGCCGTAGCGCAGGGCGATGCGGTACAGGTTGTCGCCGGCCTGGACGGTGTGCGCGGTGGGACTGCTGCCGTCCTGAGCGCGCGCAGGGGGCGACCCGCTGATCAGGTGGCAGGCGATCAGCAGGGCGAGCAGGACAATGGCGGTCGGGCGACGCATACAGCCGTCCTTCGGTGCGGTTTGGCGCGACGGATGCTCAAACTATAGCCAAAATCGCCCCGCCGCGAAACAGCCTTGTGGATACGGCGCACCATGACAGACTTCCGAAGTTTCGCGGACTTCGGAAGTCGCGAGACTGACCTTGCCCCGTTTTAACGGACAGTTTTGATTTCGTCGGCATACTGCTGTTCGAAAGCAGCAGGGCTGACATAGCCCAAGGACGAGTGCAGACGTTGGCGATGGTACCAGACTTCGAGATACTCAAAGATGGCCCGGCGAGCCTCGGCACGGGTGGCAAAGGGGGCGTCGGGGCACTTGTGGGTAAAGCATAGCCATGTATGGAGAGGGGGCCAGGGGGTGAGGTTTCCGCATGGTCGCTTACTCTCAGCCCGCCGCCAGAAAGCCCCTAAGCTGTCGTATAATAGAAGTAGACCCGCTTGTTGCGCGGCGTGGCGCATCAAGTCATCCCGTTGTCTGACGCGAACCAGGAGGAGGGATGCGCGATGATGACCAGCTTGCGAAACCCCACTGCCCCCGCAGGATACATCCGGGTTTGTGCCCTCGAACAGATTCCCCCGCGCGGGCGCAAGACTGTGTACGTGGACGACACCAGAGTGCTGATTGTGTCCTGCGGCGACGACCTGCACGCCATCGAGGATCGCTGCCCGCAGACGGGCCGCTCGATTGCGCACGGCGAGGTGCTCGACTGCGTGTTCACCACGCCGACCGTCGGCGCGCGCTATGACCTGCGCACCGGGCGCTACCTGGGCGGCGGGCAGTCGCCGTTGCAGTCGCACTGGCTGACCGTCTTCCCGCTGCGGGTGATTGAGGGCGGCGTGTACATCCGGCTGCCAGGCTGACGGCGGCCAGCATGTGTTGTTGATAACCTGTCAACAGGCGTGTGGATAAGCTGTCCATTGGCGGCGCGGCGTCCCCGCGCCGTTCGATTCCTGCGAGCGAACCCCGTCGGGCGGCGGGCGCTGCTCTGCTGCGCCAGTGCGTAGGGGCGTTTGCAAACCCTCCCCTACAGACGCCTATGCGCTCAACCCGTGTTGAATGTCAAATCTCCAGCCGAGCTTTCCGGTAGTGTATCGAATTCGGTTGAAATGGAGCGGGCACTGGCTTGTGCCCCCATCCCCAGCCCCTTCCCCCACGCTGGCCGGGAAGGGGAGCAGGGAGGGCCACTTTTCGTCCAGGCCTGCTCTCCCCCCTCGTGGGGAAGGGCCGGGATGGGGGGCCATCCCTGTGTGACGAGTTTCAACCGACAAGGATACACTGCCACCTCACCCCCACGCGGCCCGAAACGGCGCGAGCCTGGTATAATGGGACGCAGTTCCGCCGCAATAATGCTCTTGCGAAAGGTGCTTAGCGATCATGACTGGATTCATTTTGGCGCTGGATCAGGGCACGACCAGCTCCCGCGCCATCCTCTTCGACGACGCCGGCAAGCCGATTTCCGTCGCCCAGCAGGAATTCCCCCAGCATTTCCCCAAGCCGGGGTGGGTGGAGCACGACCCGCACGACATCTGGCGCTCGCAGCGCGACACGGCGCGCGCTGTGCTCGAACGGGCGCGCGTCGCGCCGTCCGACGTGGCGGCCATCGGCATCACCAACCAGCGTGAGACGACCGTCATCTGGGATCGCCGCACGGGCGAGCCGGTGCACAACGCCATCGTCTGGCAGTGCCGGCGCACGGCGGCCCTCTGCGACGCGATCAAAGCGGACGGCTTCGACGCGACGCTGCGCGCCAAGACCGGCCTGGTGACCGATGCCTATTTCTCCGGCACGAAGGTCGCCTGGCTGCTGGACAATGTGCCGGGCGTCCGCGCGCGGGCCGAGGCGGGCGAGCTGGCCTTCGGCACGGTGGACTCCTGGCTGCTGTGGAACCTGAGCGGCGGGGCGCTGCACATCACCGACGTGACCAACGCCAGCCGTACCCTGCTCTACAACATCTATACGGGCGACTGGGACGACGAAATCCTCGCCTATCTCAAGATTCCGCGCAGTCTGCTGCCGCAGGTGCGCCCCTCCAGCGAGGTCTACGGCGAGACGGTCTCCAACCTCTTCGGCACGGCCATCCCGCTGGCGGGCATCGCCGGCGACCAGCAGGCGGCCACCTTCGGCCAGGCGTGCCTGAAGCCGGGCATGGCCAAGAATACTTATGGGACAGGCAGCTTTGTGCTGCTCAACACGGGCACCGAGGGCGTGCCGTCCAACTCCGGCCTGCTGACGACCATCGCCTGGCAGATCGGCGGGGAGCCGGTCATCTACGCGCTGGAGGGCAGCGTCTTCATCGCCGGGGCAGCGGTACAATGGCTGCGCGATGGCCTGCAGATCATCCACAGCGCGCCGGAGGTCGAGACGCTGGCGGCCAGCGTCGAGAGCAGCGACGGGGTGTATTTCGTCCCGGCGTTCGTGGGGCTGGGCGCGCCGCACTGGGACCCCTACGCGCGCGGCACGCTGGTTGGCATCACGCGCGGCACGACGCGCGCGCACATCGCGCGGGCGACGCTCAACGCCATCGCTTTGCAGTCTAAAGACGTGCTCGACGCCATGCACCAGGACTCCGGCATCACCCTCAGCGCGTTGCGCGTGGACGGCGGCGCGGCGGCCAACGACCTGCTGATGCAGATTCAGGCGGACGTGCTCGGCGTGCCGGTGCAGCGTCCCGCCGTCACCGAGACGACGGCGGTCGGCGCGGCCTACCTGGCCGGGCTGGCTGCCGGCTTCTGGCCGGGCGTGGAGACGCTGGAAGCCGCCTGGTCGGTGGAGCGCACCTTCGAGCCGCGTCTGGCCGCCGATCAACGCGACGCGCTGCTGGCGGGCTGGCAGCGGGCCGTCGAGCGGGCCAGGCGCTGGGAGACTGGGGAGTGATCAGCTTTCGGTCGTCGGTCTTCAGCGCGCAGATCAGCGCCACGCTCCGAGCGCACCCCGCGCGCATGGCGTGTTCTCACTGGTGGCTGCGCCATTCAGGTCTCGTGTCACGTGCAAGGAGATGAGATTGCTCGATGAATCCTGAAAGCTACTGGACTCAGCAGAACAGCCGCTACCCGCGCTGCGTGGATGGCCGGCCCGTCGCCGCGATTCTGGAACGCGTAGGGGATCGCTGGGTGGTGGTGCAGCGTGGCGCAGACGCCTGGCGCGACCTCGGCCCGCAATTCCCCGGCGCGACGCTGCTGTTCGTGCGCGCGCTGGAGGAGCTGGCCGGTCTGCCGCGCGAGCAGGCCTTTGAGCTGGCGGAGCGGGCTTCGCTGCGCGCCGGGCTGAAATGCGCTTTTCACCTGGACGACAACCTGGGCGAGTATGAGGCCGATCACCTGGACGACGAAGCGCTGGTAGATCTGGCCACCCGATACCATCGGGGCTGCGGCTATGCCCAGGTGGTGTGGGGGGACGGCATTGACGCCGTGATCGAGATGGCGCGGGGGCGCCGCTGGCGTTTCTACATCGCCGTCGGCCCGCACTTCGAGCGCGGCGCTACGATCAACCGGCGGCACGGCACGACGTTCGACGCCTCGCGCGCGGCGAGCGAAGGAGCCGGTCATTTCAGCCTCGACATCTGCGAAGCGCGCGCCGTCTTTGATCATCTGGAGACACTTCTGGACCAGCGAGGCTTCGCTGCGCGGGCGCAGACGTGGCTGGAAGAGTCCTTCCGCGCGGTGATCACGCAGTTGGGCGGGGTAGACGCGCCGGAGGATGTGCGCGAGCGGCGGTGATCGTGCGGCGGGATGCGCCGGGGGAGAGGCGCAGGTGAGCGAGCAGACAGTTCTGGAAGGCTTCATCTCGGTGCGCGCGGCGCTGAAGGCCGGCAGCCGCCCGATCCAGGCGATCTACCTGCGCCACGACAAGCGCGACCAGGGCATCGCCTGGCTGGAACACGCCGCCGCCGCCGCTGGAATCCCCGTGTGGCGCGTCGCAGCGGACGAGATTGACGCGCACGCCGGTGGCCGCACGCACGGCGGAGTCGTCGCGCTGGCCGGACCGCGTCGCTTCGTGGCGCTCGACGACCTGGCGGCGGACAGTCCCGCGCCTTTCGCCGCCATGATTGACGGCGTGGAAGACCCGTTCAACTTCGGGCAGGCGGTGCGCGCGCTTTACGCCGCCGGGTGTGACGGGCTGGTGCTGCGCCCGCGCAACTGGCTGTCGGCGGCGGGCGTGGTGGCGCGGGCTTCGGCGGGCGCGTCGGAGTGGCTGCCCGTCGCCATCGCCGAGACGGTAGCAGGGGCGGCGGAGCACTTCCGGGCGCGCGGGCTGCGCGTGGCCGTCGCCGATGAGGAGCGCGCCATCCCGCTCTACGACGCCGACCTGACCGGCCCGTTGTTCCTGATCATCGGCGGGGAGAAGCGCGGCATCACCCGCTCTTTTCGCCAGGGGGCCGACCTGCGCCTGGCCATTCCCTATGGCAGCGCCTTCGACCAGTCGCTGGGCACAGCAGCGGCGACGGCGGTGATCGCCTTCGAAGTGCTGCGGCAGAGGAGGATGCGTCAGTGATCGGTTGTCAGTGATCAGTGGTCAGCGGCTGGCTGGCAAGAAGAGAGACCGTGCCGAGACCAGGCCCTACTGATCACTGATCACCGAAAACTGATCACCTTTTCTCCCGGAGCAGCCTATGCCCCCCGACGAGTCCCCGCCCGGCAAGCCGCGCGCCGCGCGCGGCCCGCGGCGCGGCGCGGCGACCGAGAGCATCTACCGGGGCGCGCTCATGCGCTCGCGCCTGGAAGTGACCTTCGCCCAGGAGCTTGACCGGCGCGGCATCGCCTGGCAATACGAGCCGGAGCGCGTCGGCGGCGGGCGCTACCTGGTAGACTTTCGCCTGCCCGACCTCAAGTGCTGGGTGGAGGTCAAGGGGCGCTTCGAGGCGCGCGATGACCTGCTGCTGCCCAACGTCGCCAACCATCTGCGCACCGAGCGCGGCGAGCGGCTCTTCCTGTTCATGCGGACGCGGGCTTTCCGCGTGACGTGGCGCGGCTTCGAGCCGCTGAACCTGGACGAGTTCTGGGCGGCGCTGCTGGATAAAACGGATGAGGCGGGCGAGTCGCTGGACTATCTGCGGCGCAGGCAGGCGGGAAAACCAGATGACGAGGATCGCTGAGGCAGGAGGGAGATTCCAATGCGCGTGATCCTGGTTCGGCACGGCAAGGCGTCGAAAGACCCGAAGTACGCCCATGACGAGGATCGTCCGCTGACCGGGCGCGGCGAATCCGAGGTGACGGCGCTGGCCGAATGGCTGGCCCGCGCGGGGATCACCGTCCACCAGATTCGGCACAGCGGCTTGCTGCGCGCCCAGCAGACCGCCGATATCTTCGCCAGGCAGATCAAGCCGGCGGGCGGCGTGGTCGCCGTGCGCGGCCTGCTCTTCGACGACCCGGTGGACGAGCTGGCCCGCGAGCTGGCGCTGGAGACGGAGCCGGTGATGCTCGTCGGGCACAACCCGTTCATGGAGCGGCTGGCCGCCGCGCTGCTGCGCGCGGACACGGCTCAGCCGCCGGTGTGGCTTGCCACGAGCAGCACGGCCTGTTTCGACCTCGTGGAGGGCCTGTGGACGGTCAAATGGGTGTTGCACCGCGAGTTGGCCGGGGCGGGCGGCGATGCGGGCGAGGGCTGAACATTCCTTAACTTCACTCCTGCTCGGCGCTGATGCGCCCCCTCCTCCCTCTCCGCCAGCGGCTATGCATTACCCACATCTTGAGCCGTGCCTATCCCCCCATCCCCAACCCTTCCCCCACGAAGGAGGCTGTTGGCGAACCAGGCACGCGCCGGTTTCGTAGGGGCGGGTTTGCAAACTCGCCCCTACAAAAACGCTTTGATCGGCGCGGGGTTCGTAGGGGTGTGCTGCACTACGCCCCAAGGGGGGCCGTTCGCCAACAGTGTCACGAGGGGGAAAGGCCGAGCGTAGCGAGGCCAGGGGGTGAGGTTACCCTGCTTACAGCCCGCCTGCCGCGACGCGCGCGAACTCGCCCGCCCGCAGCGGCGGTGTGTAGCGATCCACCGTCAGCCCGTAAGCCAGCGCCACCAACTCGACCGGGTGCACCGACTTTGCCCCTGTCAGCGAAGTAATCTGCCAGCGGCACGTCTCCGTGTCGCAGACGACCAGCCTCGCGCCCGCCGCGCCGACTTGCTCAACGATGGGCCGGCCCACCGCCTCGGCGATCTCGCGTTTCTCCGCCTTGTAGCCATACGTCCCGGCGATGCCGCAGCAGTCGGCGTCAATCTCCCAGCAGCGCAGCCCCGGAATCAGATCGAGCACGTCCAGCGCCGGGCGGCCCATGCCGTGCGCCTTGAGCTGGCACGGCGCGTGGTAGGGCAGCTCCGCCTCAACCGGCTGGAAGTCACGGGGCAGGCGGCCCTCGTAGTCTAGCTTAGCCAGGTACTCCATGAAGTCATAGGTGTTGGCTGCGACCAGCAGCGCGTCCTCGTCGTCCAGGCCCAGCACGTGGTGGTAGTCGCCCTTGATCGCCGTGATGCAGCTTGCCGACGTGCCGACGATGGGGATGCCCCGCCGCGCGTACTCGACCAGCGACTCGATGTTGGTGCGCGCGTAGCGCCGCGCCGCCGCGAAATCGCCGTTGGACTGCGCGGGCAGCCCGCAGCACGTCTGTGGGGGAATCTCGACGTGCAGCCCGATATGCTCCAGCACGGCCACGGCCAGCTTGCCGATGTGCGGCTCGTAGGTGTTGGTCGAGCAGCCGTGGAAGTAAACCACGCGCTGCACGTCGGAGGCGGGCTGCGGGCGCGGGCGTCGCTTCAGCTCGCGCTTCCACCAGCCGCGGAAGGTGTAGCCGGCCCAGCCGGGCAGCGGCCCGCGCGCCGAGACCTTGAACGTCTTCTCGACGATCAGGCGCAGCCAGCGATTGCGCACGCCGAAGTTGGCCAGCGGCGCGAAGGGCGTCCCCAGGCGGCCCCATAGCTCGTTGCGGCTGAGGAACCAGTTGCGCGGCGACATGCCGTGCGTCTGGGTGAGCACGGCTTTGGCCTGCGTGTTGATCTCCATCACCTTCACGCCGTGCGGGCAGACCAGCGTGCAGATGCCGCAGCCGGAGCAGTAGTCAATCGAGTGATCGGGCGACGGCTCACCCGGCAGACGCAGGCGCTGCGCCTGCGGCCCGACCGTCTTGGGGCCGGGGAAGAGCGGCGTCACCGGCGCGACGGGACAGGCCGACGTGCAGATGTTGCACTTCAGGCAGTGATCCGCCGTGAAGGGGGTCAGGTCAATGAGGGTGGTTGAATGGTCAGCCATAGGGATGTGTCAATTGTTGAACTGTGCTACAATCAGGTTAATCCAGTTGTCTGGAGGTGGAAGGCATGTGCCTTCGGAGAAGCCCGTAAGGGCTTCTCCTCTTATGAGAACTCTCACGCCCGCGCCGCAAAAGCCGCGCACACCGCTTTGTAGGCCGTCGCCAGGGCCACACCCTCGGCGCAGCCATCGGTCAGCGGGTTGAAGCCCGCCAGCAGGTGCCCGGCGGCGAAGACGTTTTCCAGCACAGGCGCGCCCTCCGCGTCCAGCGGCTGCATCTGCGCGTTGACGCGCAGCCCGGCCTGGCGGTGAATGGCGTGGCCGCGCTCAGCCAGCAGCCGCTCGCCGTACCACGCTTCACGCCCCTCGCCCTCCGGCGCGCTGACCGGGAAGCCGAAGATCGGCTCCCACAGGCGGCCCGTCTCGTCGCTCTGGATGCCGCCGTTGTACAGCCCGCCCGTCGCCAGGATGAAGGCGTCGGCGTGGAAGGGGTTGGTGTGCCCCAGCGCGCCGACCTCGACGCCGGTGCAGCGCCCGCCCTCCACGATGCCGCGCACAACCGCGTGCCCGACCTGCACCCGCGCCCGGCGACGCAGCAGCCAGCGGCGAATGCCATTGCTCAGCCGCGTCCCCGCCGGGCTGGGCGGCAGGGTGGGAATCTCGAAGACGGGGCAGCCCAGGCCCGCCTCGAACTCGCGCAGGGCCTCGGCGTGCCCCTCCATGCCCAGCACCGCCGGAAAGCCGACCCTCACTGCGTCCTTGACCTGCGGCTGAACCTGGCGCAGCACTGCCGCCCGGAAAGCCGAGTTGTCGAAGCGCCGGGCGAGATCGGCGGGCCAGTCGTCCCACGATCCGCGCTCGGCGGGCAGAGTCACCGTCAGCGCGCGCGCGGCGATGCCCTGCGCGCCCAGGTTGCCGGCGAGCAGCGCCGGGTAGAAGTCGCGCCAGCCAGCGAAGCCCACAATCAGGAGCGGCCCGCTGACCTCACCGAGGTCGCCGGCGGCGATGCCCTGCGGGGCGAGCAGCGGCGTCTGAATCGCGCCGAGCATGGTCGGCAGGCGCAGGTTGTGCCCGTCCCTGGGGCGCATGGCGACCGGCTCGCCGATCTCCTCGGCGATGTCCTGCAACAGGTCCAGCGCGCAGACCAGTGCGTCCAGCCCGGCCAGGGCGTAGGGGTGCTCCGGGTGCAGGGCGGCGTACCCGCGCACTTCGGCGATCACATCGTCGTCGGCGCGGTCGCACACGCTGATCCAGCCGGGGCTGACGATCTGCTGGCCCCAGCCGTTGGCGATGAGGCGGACGCGCGCCCCGGCTTTGACGGCGTGAACTGCCGCCAGCAGCCCGGCCAGCCCCGCCCCGATGACGATCACATCGCTGCCCCGGCCCTGGGTGGTGTCAATGGCGCAGCGGCTCGCCTTGCGTTTCTCAGCCATGGGCGGCCTCCTCGCCCGGCGCGGCGATTGTCGCCTGGGAAATGCCCTCGCCGGGCAGCCGGTCGAGGCCGAGCGTGCGGCGGTAGATCAGCTCGTCGAGGTAAAGCTGGCGCAGTTGGTGGCCCCACAGCAAGGGGCGCACCCCGCGAAAGCGCTCGTCCACGAACGCGCCCAATACTTCGGTCGCTTCGGCGCTGGCCTGGCCCTTGACCGCCTGCAGAATGCCCGCCGCGCGCACGCTGCAAAAACCCGCCTGGCACGGCCCCATGCCCAGGCGCAGGTCGCGGCGCAGGTCGTCCAGGGCGACCGGTTGATCGCCGTAGGCGGCGATGGCCGCTTCAAGCTGCGGGCGGGTGATCATCTCGCACTCGCAGACCAATTCGCCGGGCATCTCGCCGTGCTCCAGCTTGTGCAGGCGGTGATCCAGGCGATGGTAGCGCCCGGCGGTCGCGGCGGGGATGGGCAGCACTTCGTCGGCGGTGGTGCAGGGCGCGCTGATGCCAAGCTGCGCGCAGACGGCATCCACCGCTTTTTCGGCCATCAGGCGGCAGGTGGTCAGCTTGCCGCCGGTGACGGTCACCAGGCCGCGCACGCCATCCAGCGCCGCGTGATCCAGCACGGAGAAGGTGCGCGCCACCTCGCGGCCCTGCGCCTCGTCGTGACCGGCTTCGGGCGGCTCGTAGAGCGGACGCACGCCCGCCCAGGCGCGCAGCGCCCGCCCGTGACGGATGCCCGGCACCACCACGTCGGCCTCGGCCAGAATCTTGCTCACTTCCCACGCTTCGACGCGATAATCGTCCGGCGCGTCGGTGTGCACGGAGGTGGTGCCCAGCACGCAGACCGTGCCCACCGGCACCAGAATGTCGCCGTCGGAAGCGGGGCGCAGGCGGTTGACGATGGTGTTGACCCAGCGCGTGTTCATGGCGATCATCGCGCCCCGGTCGAACTTCACGCTCACGTCCAGCCCGGCCAACTGCGCCACGACGCCCGCCCAGGGGCCGGTCGCGTTGAGCACGCAGGCCGCGCGAACAGTGCGCTCCTCGCCGCTGCGCGTGTCTTGCAGCGTCGCGCCAACTACGGCGTCGCCTTCGCGCAGCAGCGCAGTCACCTGCTGGTAAATCCAGGCGTCGCTGCCCAGATCGCGCGCCGCCTCGACGAAGCCGTGAATCATGTCGAAGGAGTCCACCGACCCGTCCGGCACGCGGTAGACGGCGGTGATGGCGGGGGTCAGCGCGGGTTCTTCGGCGCGGGCCTGGGCCGCGCTCAGCGGCTCGGTGGGGATGCCCGCTTTGGCGCAGCCGTCCAGCCAGCGGGCGGGGAAGTCAGCGGGATCGGCGGGCGTGGCGACGAACAGCCCGCCCGTGTCCTCGACAGCGAAGGGGACGATGCGGCGCAGCACCCGGTTCTCGACGATGCACTCGCGGGCGGTCTCCAGGTCGCGCCCGGCGTAGCGCCCGCCGGAATGGAGCAGGCCGTGATAGCGCCCCGACGTGCCGGTGGTGAAGTCGAGCTGGTCTACCAGCAGGGCGCGCACGCCGCGCCGCGCCAGATCGTAAAGAGCGGCGGCTCCGGTCGCGCCGCCGCCGATGACCAGCACATCCACAGAGGTCGTGGTCAAGGCAATTCTCCCCAACAACAATGGCGAGCGTCCTATGGCTTATCTGTACCTAACAATTGTAAAGACGCCTAATCCATGCAGCATAACATGAGGGGCAAGGTGCGGATAGTTACTTCTGTCACGACGGAATGATACGAAAAGAATGGCAGTGGTACTGGTTGGCAAAAGACCCTATACTCCGAAGATGTAGAGGGTGCAAGGAGGGGTTACCTGTGGAAAATGAAGTAGAAGGTCTCTCACGTTACGATGAGGTGATTCTGGCAGTCTTCAAACGCCTGACGCTGCAATACGGCCTTGAAGCCGAGGTATTACCCTTTGACAAGGATTTCCTGGATCAGATAGCAGAAGAGTTACATATCAAGAATATACCCGATATTATCTATTCTTATCGTTCTGGAAGGCGGGACTTCCCGCCAGAAATGGTGAGGCATGGAAACTGGGTCATCAAAGGCGAGGGCAAAGGGAAATACACCCTGGTCAGGCTGGATATTCCTGTGGAACTTGCCGTGCCCCTGGAACTGGAGATTACGGATATTCCTAATGCGATACCTGAAATTGTGCTCATGTTCGCAAAAGGCGACGAGCAGAGTATGTTGGTTCAGATCCGCTACAATCGTCTGGTTGACATCTTCACCAGCCTGACCGCGTACCATCTCCAATCCCATCTCAGGGCCTATGTGCGAGACATGGGGCAGATAGAAGTGGACGATCTTTATCTTGGGGTCAATACAGATGGGCAATGGTTCTGTATACCTATTGAAGCCAAGCCCGCGAGTTTGAAGGACCAACTCAATCGAGTTCAGATCTCATCAATGGTCGCCTACGCTGAACAGGAGTACCCTGGGCTGGCTGTACGCCCTTTAGGCGTCAAAATGCTGGATGATGGGTCAATGGTCTTTGTGGAATTCACAGCGACTTCTGATCCTCTCAAACTCCAGACGCGCTTTTACAAGCGGTACCGGCTGTTTCGTGATGCCACGTGATCAACCTAGCCAGCGCAATATGACAACCTCCTCGCGAATCTGAGAACCTGTTGCAGTCGCCGGACGTGTGCGCCAGAGATCAATGCGCTCAATCTTGTACCCGCAATACTCAGCGATTTCGGCGAGCAGTTGGCCGGTTCGAATTGTGATCCGAAAGTAGGATTCCTGATCTCCCACCACATAGGCACATAGCGCGCCGGGGCTGAGCACACGCTTCAGCGCCTCAAGGTGGCGATACATCCCTCCAAAGTATAGGCTCACGACACGGTGATACAGCCTCTCAAAACCCGATGTCTTGCCCAGTTCCAAACGCTTCGCTTCTATCTGACCGGCTAGCTGTTGAATAGAAGCGAATTGTTGCACCCAGCGATCATCCTGATCGTCACTATACACGTTCCGCGTATTGCTCCGTAGCAGCTTTTTCTTGACAGCCTGAAGTTCTTGTCGTGAGTTGATAAAGCCAAGCACGACACTTTCCAGGCGAGTGGTGCGCGTATAGTCTTTCTCATTAGGATATGGAGGAGAAGTGATCACAAAGTCAACGCTCTTCTTGTCGAAAGGTAGCGCATCCCGCGCATCGCCATGAAAGATGGCCACTGGCCGGTGTGATCGGTCAGGTAATGCGCGCAGATCGGCAGCCATTTGCCTCACTCGCCCCATCCAACTGCCCACAACGTCAGCGTCTTCTCTCGGCTTTCGATTGATTCCGACCTCTGGCCCAAACTTCAGGTTGCTTGCATCGGCGACTAATGTGGCCGCAAAGGCCAGTTCCTGATGGCATGTCCAGGGCTTTGCACAGGCACGGATCAGGTCGAGCAATACCAGCGCACGATGAAGCGGGCGTGGACTTATCGAACCGGACAGTAGCAGTCTCGCTTGTTCGTGACTCAGATGACGAAGATTGCTCGCCGTTGCATCGGGCCTGGTGAATAGGGGCAGGTCACTATAGTCGAAACCATGTGCGCTAAAGGTGGCACTGGCTTGCCTGGCAATCTCCTGGCTGTGTTGTTCGAAATCTTCCAGGGATATGTTCCACTGTGTCTTCACCTTACAGGCAAAATAGGCCATTGGATTGGCTTCAATCCCGGCGCAAGCAAAGCCTAGCTTCGTTCCACGAGCGTCGTACCTGTACCGCAGAAAGGGTCAAGGACAGTTTGTCCCGGCCTGGCATTAAAATCGTCCAGATAACGCCGGACTAAATGGGGGGGAAAGACAGGACGAAGCGATACCAGTCGTGTATCCCTCGGTCTGCCTCCTGAATCTGATTGATGCCGGCAAAGGCCAGCGTTGAGTCGATCATGCGCTTCCCCGATCAGACCTGACTGCACTCAATTATAGGCCGTCTGCCAGGATCGGGTTGCCGGTCATGAACGTCGCGCCGTCCGAGCACAGGAAGACGACCAGCTCGGCGACTTCCTCCGGGCTGCCCATGCGCCCAATGGGGTGGGCCATTGCCAGGTGTTCCTTGACCTCGGCGGGCAGGCCGTCGTCCACCAGCGGCGTGTGGATGAAGGCCGGGCAGACCGCCGTCACGCGGATGTTCTGTTTGGCGTACTCGATGGCCGCGTTCTTGGTCAGGCCGATCACGCCGTGCTTGGCGCTGACGTAGGCGGGCGCGGTGGCGAAGCCGACATGCCCCAGGATGGAGGCCATGTTGACGATGGCCCCGCCGCCCTGCCTGATCATTTCGGGAATCTGGTACTTCATGCCCAGGAAGACGCCGGTCAGGTTGACGGCGATGACTTTGTTCCAGCCCTCAAGCGAGTAGTCGGCGGTCAGGTTCGCCTCGCCGCCGATGCCGGCGTTGTTGCAGGCGAAGTCCAGCCGCCCGTAGGCCGCGACCGTCTCCTC
This sequence comes from Anaerolineae bacterium, assembly GCA_027494015.1. The sequence continues at coordinate 855,196 of JAOSJP010000001.1, read as the reverse complement.
CACCAGCGCCTTGGCCTCGGCGGCGCTGGACACGTCACACTTGACGAAGATCGCCTCGCCGCCCTGCTGCTCGATCAGGCGGACGGTTTCCTGGCCGCCCTTCACGTTCACGTCGCTCACGGCGACCTTGACGCCCTCGCGGGCGAACGCCAGCGCCGTCGCCCGACCAATGCCGGAGCTTGCGCCAGTGACAATCGCCACTTTGCCTTGCAGACCCTGGAGACCTTTCCCGTTGTTGGCCATGATGTTGCTCCTTGTCTGGTAGGGACTTGCGCCGGGAAAGCCCTCGCCCGAACGGGGTGCCGGGCCTTCCAGCACAGTCCTGATGCAACGCATAGCCAGATTGTCTGTTATTTCACAAGCCGTGCCAAATAAACATGAAAACTCTCATCTATTTCTTATATTTAATTTCTAACCGTTACAACGAGGGAGGGTAGTTGCCCAGCCGCTGCCACACATCGAGCATCAGCTCGTAGCGGTCCAGGCGCATCCCGGTGTAGATGCAGTTGCTCGTGGAGAAGATGTAGCCGCCGCCGGGCATCCCGTGCTCCAGCGCGTAGCGGGCCGAGGCGATCACCTCGGCGTCGGTGCCTGTGTCCAGCAGCCCGCAGTTGACGTTGCCGATCAGGCAGACCTGCGCCCCGCAGCGCCGCTTGACCTCGGCGATGTCCACGCCCGCCTGCGGATCGAGCGAGTGCAGGGCGTGCGGGTTCGCCTGCAGCAGTTGGTCGAGGATGGGCATGATGTTGCCGTCGGTGTGCTTGATCGTGTAGAAGCCCAGCGCGCGGTAGGCGGCGATCAGCCGGGCCAGGTAGGGGGTGACGAACTCGCTGAACAGGGCCGGGCTGAGGAATGGCCCCCGGTTGAAGCAGTAGTCGGTGCACAGCGCGAAGCCGTCCAGACCGCCATGCCGGGCCAGATGCTCGGCCCGCTCCAGCGCCGCCGCCAGCCGCGCCTCGGCCTCGGCCTTGATCGCGGCGGGGTCTTCGTACAGGCGGCGGCAGAACTCGGCCATCTGCTGCCCGTCGGGGATGCCCAGTGTGGCGTCACCGTGCAGCATCAGGAAATAGCGGTCGCCGCTCCGCTCGCGCACCCGGTCAATCAGGCGGCAGGTCTCGTCGAGCGCGTCCGGGTTGGGGTGCAGGAAGATGGCGCTGTGCTCGAAGCGCTCGGCGGTGGCGATATACAGGTCGGCCAGGTCCGCCCGGTGAAGCTGGCGCTCGCGCTCCTCCATTTGCAGCCACTGATGGTAGCTGCGGTGCTCCGGGTGGACCTTGCCGAAGGCCTCCATCGTCAGGAAGAAGACCAGCTCAAAGTGAGGCACGCGCCCGGTCAGCGGGCGGCGTTCGAGGGCAGCGATGAAGCGTTCGCGCGGCTGCATAGGGCCTCCGGCTTGGCGGGTCGTCTGGCCGACCTCACCCTCGCTCGGCGTTGACGCGCTGCACCAGTCGGTCTCGCGGGGGTAAGGTCATGTAGGGGCGGGTTTGCAAACCCGCCCCTACAAACGGTACCAGTCACGGTCGTCGCATCGCGGCAGGCAGACCTGCCGCGCGCGCCGCTAGAGCGTGTTATGAACTTCGCACGCTCAGCGCAAGCACACAGAGTACAGCGCATAAGCAGCGCCCTGATCCCACCCTGAGGCCCCTCCCCGCCGGCGGGGAGAGACAGTTTCTCCCCTTCCCCTGGCTTTGCTGGGGGAAGGGGCCGGGGATAGGGGCCTTCGCCAACCGCCTGACAACTCGTGCGCAGACTCCGCTAGATCAGCAGCCGCATCGGGTTTTCGAGCAGTTCCTTGAACACCTGCAGGAAGCTCGCCGCCTCGACCCCGTCGCTGACGCGATGATCCACGCTGATCGTGACCTTCATCCGCGTCCCGACGCCAAGCGTGCCGTCTTCAAGCACGACGGGCACCTTCTTGGCCGAGCCAATGGCCAGGATGCCCGCTTCCGGCGGGTTGATGATGGCGATGAAATGATCCACATCGAACAGGCCGAGGTTGCTCACCGTGAAGGTGCTGCCCTCGATCTCGTGCGGCTTGACCTTGCCCTCGCGGGCGCGGGTGATCATGTCGCGGTGATTGTAGGCCATCGTGCCCAGCGACACCTTGTCCGCGTCGTAGGAGGTGACATTGACCAGCCCGCTGTCGAGCGACACGGCGATGCCGATGTTGATCCGCGAATGGCGCACCAGCTTGTCGCCGTAGTAATGCGAGTTGAGGTTGGGGAAGCGGCGCAGCGCCAGGGCCACCGCCTTGACGATCATGTCGTTGACCGTGATCCTGCCCGCCTCGTCTTCGATGCTGGCGTTGATCTGCCGGCGCAGCTCCAGGGCCGCCGCCATGTCAATCTCGCTGGTGACGTAGAAGTGCGGCACGAACTGCTTGCTTTCGACCAGCCGCTGGCCGATGCGCGCCCGGATGCGGCTGAGCGGGATGATCTCCACGTCCGGCCCGCTGGGAATCTCGGTGAAGGTGGGCATGGTCGGGCGCGGCGCTTCGGGCGGGATGGGCGGGGCCGCCGGGACCACAGGAGCGGCCTTCGGCGGGGCAGGAGCTACCGGTGCCTTCGCGGCCACGAAGCTCTCGATGTCCTTCTTGGTGATGCGCCCGCCAGGGCCGGTGCCCTGCACGCGGCGCGGATCAATGCCCCGCTCGTCGGCCAGGCGGCGGGCGATGGGGCTGATCTTGAGAATGCCAGCGCCGCCCGCCTCGGCAGCCTCGGCGGGGGCGGCTTCGGCCACCCGCACTGGCTCGTCGGGGCCGGGTTCGTCGGCGGCCTCCGCAGCGGCGGGCGCTGCTTTGGCGGGGGCGGCGCCCTCTGGCGGGGCCTCCCCCTCCGCGCCGACGTAGCCGATGGGCGCGCCAACCGCGACGACATCGCCCGGCTCGGCCAGCAGTTGCAGCACGGTGCCCTCGACCGTCGTCTCGATCTCGATGGTCGCCTTGTCCGTCTCGATCTCGGCGATCACATCGCCCTTCTTGATCGCCTGGCCGATCTGCACCGTCCAGTTGACGAGCGTGCCTTCGGCCATGTCAAAGCCGAGCTTGGGCATGATGATGGGTTCGGCCATCAAATTACCTCCTTAACCGCCTGTATAATTTTCTGTGGGCTGGGCAGCGCCATCTGCTCGATCTCGTGCGAATAGGGTAGCGGAACATCCATCGCCGCCACGCGCTTGACCGGCGCGTCCATCCAGTCGAAGCACTCGTCGTGAATCTGCGCGGCGACCTCGGCCCCCACGTTGAACAGGGGCAGGCTCTCCTCGACCACGACACAGCGGTTGGTCTTCTTGAAGCTCTCGAAGACCGGCTCCAGGTCGAGCGGGCGCAGCCAGCGCAGGTCAATGATCTCCGCCTCGATGCCCTCTTTGGCCAGCTCTTCGGCGGCGACCAGCGAGAACTCCAGCCCCTTCTGGTAGGTGACGATAGTCACGTCCGAGCCTGTGCGCTTGATGTCGCTCTTGCCGATGGGCAGCAGGAAGTCCGGGTCGTCGGGGGCGGGGCTGCGCCGTTGGAGCATGGTGCTGTGCTCGACGAAGAGCACCGGGTTGTCGTCGCGGATGGCCGCTTTGAGCATCCCCCTGGCGTCGTAGGCGGTGCCGGGCACGGCCACGTACAGGCCGGGGAAGTGGGCGAAGATCACTTCCGGGGCGTGGGAGTGCGTCGCGCCAAGCTGCTTGCCGCCGCCGGTCGTCGTGCGGATGACCAGCGGGACAGTGAACTGCCCGTTGAACATATAGCGGACTTTGGCCGCGTGGTTGATGATGGCGTCCAGGGCCAGGAAGGCGAAGTTGATCGTCATGATCTCGGCGACGGGACGCAGGCCGGCCATCGCCGCCCCGACCGCCGCGCCCGCGATGACCATCTCGGAGATCGGCGTGTCGCGCACGCGCCTGGCGCCGAACTCGTCGAGGAAGCCGCGCGTCACGGCGTAGGTGCCGCCCCACACGCCAACTTCTTCGCCCATGATGAACACGCGCTCGTCGCGCTGCATCTCTTCGCGCAGGGCGCTGCTCAGCGCCTCGCGGTAGGTAATTGGTCTATCGGCCATAGCCCCCTCTAGTCAACGTACACGTGGCTGATCAGGTCTTCGTAGGTCGGGTTGTCGCTGCTCTTGGCGAACTCAACAGCGTCGTCAACGGCTTGCAGCGCCTCGGCGTCGAGCTTGTCGAGCGCCTTCTCCACGCCTTTGTAGGTCTCGGTCAGGTGGTGGCGGAAGCGCTCAATGGGGCCGCTGGCTACGAACGACTCGACCTCTTCTTTGGTGCGGTAACGCTGCGGGTCGCCCATGCTGTGCCCTTCCAGGCGATAGGTGAGCGACTCGACAAGGACGGGGCCGTGCTTGCGGGCGTGCTCGGCGGCCTCGCTGATCGCGTCATAGACGGCCAGCACATCCATGCCGTCCACGCGCGGCCCCATCTTCATGCCGCTGCCGTCCTCGCTGCTGTAGGCCAGGGCGCGGCGGACGAGTTCTTTCGCGCCGCTGGCGCGCTCGACGGCGGTGCCCATGCCGTACTGGTTGTTCTCGATCAGCCAGACGACGGGGAGGTCCCACACGGCGCTGAGATTGAGCGACTCGTGGAAGTAGCCGATGTTGGTCGAGCCGTCGCCCATCAGGGCCAGCACGACGCCATCTTCTTCCATGTAGCGAATCTTGAGGGCGATGCCCGCCGCCAAAGGCAGGTGCCCGCCGACGATGCCGTAGCCGCCCCACATGTGCAGCCCGCGGTCGGCCAGGTGCATCGAGCCACCCTTGCCGCCGCTGACGCCGGTGCGCTTGCCCAGCATTTCGGCCATGATGCGATTGGGGTCAATGCCGCGCGCCAGGGCGATGCCATGATCGCGGTAGGCGGTGATCACGTGATCGTTCGGCCCCAGCGCGGCCACCGCGCCGACGCCCGTCGCTTCCTGCCCGATGTACAGGTGCAGGAAGCCGCCGATCAGCCCTTGCTGGTACAGCTCGGCGCAGCGCTCCTCGAAGCGGCGGATGAGCACCATCTGCCGGTACCAGTCAAGCAGCGTTTCCTTGTTCGGTTTGGCCATCTACAAGACTCCCCCAGCCAGCGTGAAAATGGGCGTTCAGGGTAACGCCCATGATGGAATGCACGAAATTGCGTTGTGACTCTAGAGGCTGTTATGCACTGATGGCCCTGTCTTTCCCCAGCGGTTTTGGGTAGCTCCTGGTTTACCTCACCCCCGTCTCGGCGCTGGCGCGCCTCGACTCCCCCTCTCCATACATGGAGAGGGGGAAAGGCCGAGCGCAGCGAGGCCAGGGGGTGAGGTAAACAGAGCGCCCCTCTCCCTTGTCAAGGGTACCAAGTTCATAACACGCTCTAGGGAAATTGTACAGGATCGCACGACCGCTTGGCAAACGAAGTCAGGCGGCGGACGCGAACGGGCAGCGCGCCAAAGACAACGGGCCGTTCAGCTACGAGCGGCCCGCGCACGTCTGGGGTAGCTCTGTATACAGGCTATTTGCGCTGGCGGATCGCCCGACCCCAGAACGGCAAGCCGAGCAGCGGCGCCAGAACGCAGAAGTCGAAGGCGCCCGCCGCCAGCGGCACCAGCCCGATGATGGCGATGACGGTCCCGCCGGTGCCCTCGATAACCAGCAGGCCGATCAGGATGAGCACGATTCCTACGACGATGCGCAGCCAGCGCCCCATCGGGCTTGCCATGAAATCCACGAGTGCCATGTCCGGTGCTCCTTTTGCAGTCCGCTAGACTTATACCTAATCAGATACGCGGGTTGGAGGACTTTTGGATCACTCCAGCATCACAAGAAGAAACACCATCGCGCGCGCGGCGCTACGCGACTCGCTCAGCGCAGCGGCCAGCCGCCGGCTATCAGCACAAGTTGCCCAGTGACCGTGATGCCCCGCCTTCTTTGGGCGCTGCTCTGCTGCGCCCTGTGTGTAAGGGGAGGGTTTAGAAACCCTCCCCTACAGGCCTCTCCCCCAGCCGAGCTAGAGAGGGGGATGATCTGGCAGGCGGCTCTCCCGTTCCCCTGGCGCTGCTGGGGGAAGGGGCCGGGGGGATGGAGGCGTGCGCCGCAGGAAGACTTCCGAAGCCTCTGCAGACTTCGGAAGTCTGGTCTTCAGCGGGTAACACAGAGCAGCGCCCCTACCGATCACCGGCAACTGACAACTGATCACTGATCACCAACAACCAGTAACCAACCACCAATTACCAGTCACAACGCCCGCTCGTAGAAGCGAAACCGCTTATAGACCACCCCGTTGTGAATGTCGCACAGGCGCTGCATCGGCTCGTTCGTCTCCAGCACCCAGCCGCCGTCGGCGGAATACCAGCCCGTCTGCGGGGCGAAGCTGAGCGCCCGCTCGTATAGCTCGCTGAACAGGGCTGCCTCCACGCCGATGCCGCGAAACTCGGCCCGCACGCCCATCAGCGGGATGCGCAGCCGCTTGATTTTGGGGCGCGCTTTCCAGTGCCACAGAATTTGCAGCTTGGTCAGCAGTTCCGGCTTGCCGGGGCGGGGATAGGCCAGCCGCAGCACCTGGTTCATGTCCGGTATACCCAGCAGAAAGCCCGCCGGCCGGCCCTTGACCTCGGCGAAGACGGCGACGCGCTTATCGTAGAAGGTGCCCAGGTTGGCCACCAGGTCATCCAGCTCGGCGTCGGAGAAGGGCACGAAGCCCCAGTTCTTCTCCCACGCCTGGTTGTAGATGTCTTTGAGGATGGCGAACTCCTGTTTGAGGCGGCGGCTGTCCGGCGGGCGGACAGTGATGCCGCGCCGCTCGTTGTTCTTGCGGATGATGCGCAGCATTTGCTGCACTCGTTCTGACTGGCCGGCGCCTTGCAGCGTGAAGTGATAGCTCCACAAGTCCATCACCTGGGCGAAGCCAGGCGCATTCTCGACCAGCCGCTGCGTGTAGGGCGGGTTGTAGGGGTAGAGCACCAGCGGCGGATCGTCGAAGCCCTCGATCAGCACGCCGCATTCCTCGTTGGTGGAGAAAGTCGCCGGGCCGCGCAGGGCGGTCGCTCCTTGTGCGGCAACGTAGTCCGCCGCCGTCCCCAGCAAGGCGTCGGCGGCTTCCTGGTCATCGGTCACCTCGAACGCGCCGAAGAAGCCGATCCGCTCGCCCTGGAACTCGTTGTGGCGGTGATTGATGAAGGCGGCGATGGTGCCCACCACCTGCTCACCGCGCCGGGCGATGAAGTAGTCGCCTGCCAGGTGCTGCCAGGTGGGGTTTCTGCGCTTGTCGAACTTGTGGCGCTGCATCGAGAGCAGCGGCGGCACCCAGATCGGGTCGTCTTGGTAGAGCGTCCAGGGGAAGCGCAGAAAGGTCTCGAAGTCGGCCTTGTTCTCGACCTTGCGCACGGTCAATGACGCAGACATGGCATAACTCCTTGAGCACAGCGGCCAGCGCTCAGCCATCAGCAGTCAGCTATCAGCAAAAGCGGCGCGGTGAGCGTGATGTTCCGTCTTCTCTGGGCGCGGCTCTGCTGCGCCCTGTGTGTAGGGGAGGGTTTAGAAACCCTCCCCTACAGGCCTCTCCCCCTCGACTCCCCCTCTCCAGCCGAGCTAGAGAGGGGGATGATCTGGCAGGCGGCTCTCCCGTTCCCCTGGCTCTGCTGGGGAAAGGGCCGGGGATGGAGGCGTGCGCCGCAGGAAGACTTCGGAAGTCTGGTCTTCAGCGGGGCGCAACAGAGTGTCACCCGCTGTAGGGTTACACCAACAAGAGACGCCGCAGGGTTATACCAACCCAACACGGGACAGGAACCGTCCAGCGGGTGCCTCACAAGCCAGCTTCAGTCGTCTGCGGCGCTGCCTACTGAGTCTGACGCGAGCATGAGCGCCCGCAGGGTCACGCTCCGAGACAGGGTTGATGGCCAGTTCCGGCTGTCGTCGCCGGCAGGTGGTAAAACCCTATGGCCGGATTCCGTAGCATAACCCTACAGCGGCTGACACAGAGCAGCGCCCCTACCGATCACCAACAACCAATCACCAACAACCAATCACCAACAACCAATCACCAACAACCAATCACAGCGCGCGCTCGTACCAGCGCCATGTTTTGTAGGTGCGCCCGTTGAGCGCCTCCACCAGGCGGCTCATGGCTGTGTTCGTCTCCAGCACCCAGCCGCCGTCGGCGTCATGCCAGCCCAGCGCCACGCCCGCCTGATGCGCCCTGATGAACATGGCCGCCTCCACGCCGATGCCCCGGTATCCCTCCTGCACGCCCATCAGCATGATGCGCACGCGGGTGATCCTGGAACGCACCTTCCAGTGCCACAGCAGTTGGAGCAGCGTGATCAGTTCTGGCTTGCCAGGGCGGGGATAGGCGCGGTGCAGGGCCTGGTTCATGTCCGGCAGACCAAGCAGGAAGGCGACCGGCTTGCCGTCAACTTCGGCGAAGAAGGCCATTTCTGGGTCGAAGAACTTGCCGATCTCGGCCACCATCTCGTCCAGCTCGCGCGGCGAGAAGGGCACGAAGCCCCAGTTTCTCTCCCACGCCCGGTTGTAGATGTCCTTGAGCAGCGTGAATTCCTCGGCCAGATGAGTGGGGTCCGCTGTGCGCACGATGATGCCGCGCCGCGCGCTGTTCTGGTCGGTGATGCGGAAGAGCTTCTGCAGCTTGGGTGCCTGGCTGGCCCCTTCCAGCGTGATGTGATAGCTGAACTGATCCATCACCTGGGCGAAGCCGGGCGCGTTCTCGATCAGGCGCTGGTAGTAGGGCGGATTGTACGGATAGAGCAGCACCGGTGGGTCGTCGAAGCCGTCAATCAGCAGGCCGCACTCGGCGTTGGTGGAGAAGCTGGCCGGGCCGCGCAGGGCGGTCGCTCCCTGCGTCGCCACATACTCCGCCGCCGTCTCCAGCAGCGCATTGGCCGCTTGCTGGTCGTCGAGCACTCTCGAACATGCCGAAGAAGCCCATGCGCTCGTTCCAATACTCGTCATGGCGATGGTTGACGAACGCGGTGATCGTGCCCACCGGCTGCTCGCCGCGCCAGGCGATGAAGCTGTCGCCCTCCATGTACTCCCAGGCGGCGGCGTGGGCGTAGTCGAGGCGGTGCTTTTGCATGGAAAGCAGGGGCGGCACCCAGTAGGGATCGCCTTTGTAGACTGTCCAGGGAAAGGTGATGAACGTGCGCAGGTCGGCCTTGCTCTCAACCCGGCGCACAGACAGCGCAGCGGGCATGGTGCGATCCCCCTTCGATGGCGCGGCGCAACGGACACTGCGCCTGATCTTACTCCGCTTGGCGATGCGGGCAAAAAGAGCGGGCGCGCGCAGAGGTCGTCAGCGACTCGCTGGACGCGGGGATATTGACCTCACCCCCAGCCTCGCCCCGCTCGGCTTGCCCCCTCTCCGTTGACGGAGAGGGGGCGGCGAGGCGCGCCAGCGCCGAGCGGGGGTGAGGTAAAGCAGGGCACAGCAGAGCAGCGCCCCTACCTGGCAAGTTTTGCTCACACCCAAAAAGAACGGGCGCGCGCGCGAGCGGCGTCAGAGCGCTCGAACGCCGGACTTCCGAAGTTTGCGCAAACTTCGGAAGTCTGTTGCGGGGTCGTTCTGCGGCCAGGCGTGTTCAAATGAGTAGCACCATCAGGAGCATTGTAACTATCGGCGCGGCGGGCAGCAGTGCTACACTGAGAAACGAACGTGCCAGCTTCAGGCTGCGAATGCAGAAGGAGGTGCCCAGACCGCGATTTATCATACACCATTTCGGGCGCTGGCGGGCCACCAACCAGCCGGTTGGCGGGCGCGCCGGGGCTGCTGGCATACAAGAGAGCATTAGACAAAAGGAGTTTTCAGAGGATTCGCTTATGGCACCATCAGACGCCATCACGCACGATGTGATCGTCGTCGGGGCGGGGCTGGCCGGCACCTGGGCGGCCATGGCCGCGATGGAAGCGGGCGTGCGCGATGTCGGCGTGCTGTCCAAGCTGCACCCGCTGCGCTCGCACAGCGGAGCGGCCCAGGGCGGCATCGCCGCCGCGCTCAACAACGTCCGCCCGGTGGCGGGCACCGGCCCGCGCGGCCCGCTGGAGCAGATTCCCCCCGACGCCGAGCCGATTGATAGCTGGGAGCTGCACATGTTCGACACCATCAAGGGGTCGGACTGGCTGGGCGACCAGGACGCTATCGAGATCATGGTCAAGGACGCCATTGACATCGTTTATGCCTACGAGCACATGGGCTGTGTCTTCAGCCGCACGCCCGACGGGCGCATCGCTCAGCGGCGCTTCGGCGGGCACAGCACGCCTCGCGCCAACTACGCCGCCGACTGGACGGGACACGTCCTGCTGCACACCATCCACGAGCAGGCGCTCAAGCACGGCGTCAAGTTCTACAGCGAGTGGTTCGCCCTCGACCTGATCGTGGAGGACCGCGTCTGCAAGGGCGTGGTCGCCATGAACATCCAGACGGGCGAGATCGTCACCCTGCGCGCCAAAGCGGTCATGTTCGGCACGGGCGGCTACGGGCGCGCCTGGAAGATCACCTCCAACGCCACCGCCAACACGGGCGACGGCGTGGCCATCGCCTACAACGCCGGCATCCCGCTAATGGACATGGAATTCGTGCAGTACCACCCCACCGGGCTGTACCGGCACGGCATCCTGATGAGCGAAGCCTGTCGCGGCGAGGGCGGCTACCTGCTCAACAACGCCGGCGAGCGTTTCATGGAGAAGTACGCAGCGGACAAGATGGAGCTGGCCCCGCGCGACCTGGTGAGCCGCTCCGAGCAGCGCGAGATTGACGAGGGGCGCGGCGTCGAGGAGGACGGCCAGGGCATCTACCTGGACCTGCGTCACCTGGGCCGCGACAAGATCATGGAGCGGCTGCCCCAGGTGCGCGACATCGCCCTCAAGTTCGTCGGCGTGGACATCATAGACGGCCTGTGCCCCATCCAGCCGACCGCCCACTACAGCATGGGTGGCATCCCCGCCGACGCGGACGGCCAGGTGATCGCCGATGCCGAAGGGACGCCCATCACCGGCCTGTACGCCGCCGGAGAATGCGCCTGCATCAGCGTGCACGGGGCCAACCGCCTGGGCACCAACAGCCTGCTCGATGCGTCCGTCTTCGGGCGGCGGGCGGGCTACGCCATCGCCGAGTTCATCAAAGGCGGCGCGGCGCTCCAGCCGGTCGAGGGCGACCCGGCAGCCCCCGCCCAGCGGCGCATCGCCCACCTGATGAGCGATGCGCCGGATGGCAAGGGCGAGTCCTGGGCGGCGCTCGCCCGCGCGCTCAAGGAGACGATGAGCGTCAACGCCGGCATCTTCCGCGACGAAGCGCGGCTGAAGACCGCCCTGGCCGACATCCGCGCCCTGCAAGAGCGCTTCGAGCGGGCGCGCGTCATGGATCGTTCCCGGCGCTTCAACACCGATGTGCTGGGGGCCATCGAGACGGAGAATCTGCTCATCTTCAGCGAGGTGATCGCCGTCAGCGCGCTGGAGCGCACCGAGAGCCGGGGCGCGCACGCCCGCACCGACTACCCCAGGCGCGACGACGAGAACTGGCTCAAGCATACCCTGGCCCACAAGACGCCCGACGGCCCCGCGCTGAGCTACAAGGGCGTGACCATTGACTGGGAGAAGTACCCGCCGCAGGAGCGGAAGTATTGAGAGAGTTGTCAGTTATCAGTTTTCGGTCATCAGTCTGCGGCCAGCAGTCGTCGGACACCTGGCGGCGGGTCGAAGAGTGCACAGGCAGACCGGAAGAAAACTGACCACTGATCACCGATCACTGAAAACTTTTAGCGGAGGCATTGTGTATGACGACAAACGGCTCTGTCCCCACCGTAACCATTCGCATCCAGCGCTTCAACCCGGATGTTGATAAAAAACCGTATCTGCAGGCGTTCCAGGTCAAGGCCCCGCCGGGCAAGACCATCCTCGACGCCCTGCACGAGATCAAAGAGGAGCAGGACGGCAGCCTGACCTTTCGGCGCTCGTGCCGCCATGCCATCTGCGGAAGCTGCGCGATGAACGTCAACGGCCGGCACATGCTCGTCTGCGACGCGCCGCTGCGCGAGCACCTGGATCGCAATGGAGTGCTCACCCTGCGCCCGCTGGCCTACCTGCCGATCATCAAAGACCTGGTCGTGGATCGCAGCAGCTTCTGGGAGCAATACCAGCGCATCAAGCCCTGGCTGATCCCGCCGGAGAACATCCCCGAAAAGGAGTTCCGCATGAGCGCGGAGGAGGTCGCCGCGCTGCGCGACGCCGAGCACTGCATCATGTGCGGCGCGTGCTACTCGTCGTGCCAGGTCGTCGCCCTGACCAAGCAGTACATCGGGCCGCACGCGCTGCTCAAGGCGTTCCTGCGCGTGCTCGACCCGCGCGACAGCGCGCCCGCCGAGCGCCTGGCCGACCTGGATCGCGGCGACGGGGTGTATCGCTGCCACACCATCTTCAACTGCATAGACGCCTGCCCCAAGAACCTGAACCCGACCGAGGCCATCGAGACGCTGCGCAAGCTGGCCATCAAGCGCGGGGCGTTTGAGGCTGCGCGCGCCGAGCGTCAGCGCCGGCTCGACCAGCCCATCGAGGTCGTGGGCGAGGCCCCGGCGCTCTCAGGAGGTGAGTGAGCATGTATCGCAGCACTGGCTTCATTGCCTTCGTCCTGCGCCGCCTGACGGGGGTGGCCCTGGTGATCTACCTGCTGATGCATCTGTGGGTCATCGGCGGCATCAACAGCGGCGCAGAGACGTTCAACGACCGCATGGAGTTCCTGGGCAAGCCCCTCTTCCGCCTGTTGGAGATCGGGCTGCTGGCGGCGGTGGTCTATCATGGCGTGGACGGCATCCGCCTGCTGATCGGCCACTACTTCCAGGTGACCGAATACCGGCGCGGGCTGTTCTACGCGGTGATCGTCGTGTCGGGCATCCTCGTCATCGCTGGCGGGGTGCCGATCCTGCTGTTTGCGCTGGAAGGCTGAGAGGAGACGGCCATGCGAATCTTCCTGATGCAACGCTGGAGCGCGGTGGCGCTGCTCGTCTTCCTGACGCTCCACATGGTGGTGGTGCACTACCCGCCGGGCCACATTGACGTGGATCGCGTGCTGGAGCGGCTGGACGACCCGCTGTGGAAAGCGATAGACCTCGCCTTCCTGGTCGCCGTGCTGATCCACGCGCTGAATGGCGCGTACATGGTCATCACCGACGTACAGCGTTTCAGCGTGTACAAGCGGGCGCTGGCCTGGGTCGGGGCCGTCGCCGGCGTGCTGCTGTTCATCTACGGCACGCAGACGATCCTGGCCTTCTGACCTGAACGCTGTTCCCATAGTGTGTGTTGTGTGCGTTTCAGACTTCCGAAGTCTCCGCAGACTTCGGAAGTCTTCTTGCGGCGCACGCCCCCATCCCCCCCCCCCCCAGCAGAGCCAGGGGAAGGGAGCGCCGCCTGCCAGATCATCCCCCTCTCTAGCTCGGCTGGAGAGGGGGAGTGAGGGAGAGGCCTGTAGGGGAGGGTTTCTAAACCCTCCCCTACACACAGGGCGCAGCAGAGCCGCGCCCCGCTGAAGGCCAGACTTCGGAAGTCTTCTTGCGTGCACGCCCCCATCCCGGCCCCTTCCCCACGGGGGAAGGGAGAAGTGCGCGCCCGCTAAGCCCCCTTGTGGGGGAGGGGGTTTGGGGTAGGGGAGACAACTGTCCTGCGACCAGCGAATCGCTGTCACCCTCTGCGCGCCCCCCACTTGACGAAAGTCAATGACCCCAAAGGAAAAATGCGCTAGAATACTGTTGAGGTCAGTTGAGGTATTCGCACCCTGGTATGGAGAGCGATCATGGGCGCGCTGCGGAAAAAGATGCCCACCATCGGGCGGCGGTGGCTGTATCTGGCAGCGGGGTTGCTGTGGGGCGCGGCGGGGGCGATGCTTTGCACCCGCGCTTACGGCTGGCTGGCGTCCGAAGACACGGCGCACGCCCTGCTGCATCTGACCATCGGCGCAGCCTGTGGCGCGCTGATCTACCGCTTCAAGTTCTCGCGGGTGGCCGATAAGAACATCCGGCGCATCAGCCGCCTGGCCGAGCGCGCCCACCCGCTGGCCTTCCAGTCGCCGCCCACTTACCTGCTGATCGCTTTTATGATGGGGCTGGGTATCGCCCTGCGCCATTCGGCGCTGCCGCGCTACCTCCTGGCCATTCTCTACCTGGGCATCGGCCTGGGGCTGGTGCTGGCCAGCGTGCGCTACTATCCCTACGTGCAGTCCTCGGCCTATGCTCAGCTTCCGCTCTCGGAATCAACGGATGGATGAGCGCGGATAAACGCCGCCGACTTCTCCGCCACAAGCTGCCAGTCCGCATCGAGCGTCACCACATGGCCCGACCGTTCCAGGCTCAGGCGGGTGATGTCCTTCGTCGCCACGCCGCGCGCGATGAGGTCGGCGGCGGCTGGCGGCACGGTGCGGTCGCCCCGGCTGGTGACGATCAGCAGGGGGACGGTCACGCGCGGCAGCGAGCGCCGGACGTGAGCGATCAGCTTGAAAAGCTGGTGCGCGCCTGCCACCGGATATTCGCTGTAGCTCCACAGCAGGGCGCGGGCGTCGGGGTCTGCCCAGTCATCTTTGCCTTTGGGCATGGTGCGCCGCACGTGTTTGAGCAGCGGCGCGACCCACCGGCCCCAACCGTTCGAAAGCTGAATCGCTGGCGCGTAGAGCAGCGCCCCGGCCAGGTCGGGGTGTTGGGCGGCCAGATGCAGGGCCAGCACGCCGCCCATCGAAAGCCCGCCCACGAAAACGGTGGCGCAGCGCCCCCGCAGGTCGTCCAGCGCGCCCTCGACATGTGCGGCCCACTGCTGCCAGCGCACGCTGTTGCACTCGTCTGTCGTCGTGCCGTGACCGGGCAGCAGCGGCGCGGAGACGGTCAGTCCTTCGCCGTACAGGAAATCACCGAGCCGGCGCATCTCCGGCGGGGAGCCGGTGAAGCCGTGCATGAGCAGCACCCCGACCGGCCCGCCGGCGAGGAAGAACGGCCCTGGGGTGATCGTAGCGGGTCGGGACATTGCGTCTCCTTCTGACTGATGCAATGCTGACAAGACTACGCCTGGCTGCGCTCCACCCGCGCCCGCGCGTCCACGGCCCACGCGCCCGCGCTGCCTTCCATGACCATCAGCGGGTTGATCTCGATTTCGGCCACGTCCGGGTGATCGTGGGCAAGCTGGGCCAGCCGCACGATGGCGTCAATCACCGCCGCGCGGTCGGCGGGCGGCGCGCCGCGAAAGCCCGCCAGCAGCCTGCCTGCGCCAGTGCGATCGAGCAGCTCGCCCGCCTGCTGGGGCGTCAGCGGGGCCAGCTCGAAGGCCACGTCGCGCAGCAGCTCGACCTGCGTCCCGCCCACGCCGGCCATAACCAGCGGCCCGAACTGCGCATCGCGCACGATGCCCACGATCAGGTCCACGCCCGGCGGGATCATCTTCTGCACGAACGCGCCCGCGATGGCCGCGTCCGGCACGCCGTGCGCGCGGGCGCGGGCCAGCAGGTCGGCGAAGGCGGCGCGCACTGCCTCCGGCCCGTCCAGGTTGAGGGCCACACCGCCGATCTCGCTCTTGTGCACCACGTCTGCCGCCGCCAGCTTGAGCACGACCGGGTAGCCGATCTGCGTGGCGAGGGCCGCGGCAGCGTCCGCGTCGGCGGCCAGGCCCGCGCCCGGCACGCGGACGCCGTAGGCTTCGAGCAGCGCGTCGAGCGCTTCCGGGGCCAGCCACCCGCCCGCCGGCGCGGATTCCAGGGCGGCGCGCGCCGCCAGGCGGTCGCAGCCCTGCGGCGGCTGCGACGGGTGCGGCTCGCTGTTGGCGTTGAGCCATTGCTTGCGCCGCCACATCGCCGCCAGGGTGCTGCCCACCCGCTCCGGGAAAGCGAAATTGGGCACGCGGCGGCGGTGCAGCACGGCGGTCGCCTCGCTGTTCGGGGCCAATCCCATGATGACGGCCAGCACCGGCTTACCCCGCCCGTTGAACTCGGCGATGACTTCGACCAGGCTGAGCGGCGCGAACCACTCCTGCGGCGGGGTGATGACGACCACCGCATCCACCGTGGGGTCGCTCAGCAGGGCGTCGAGACACAGCGCGTAGGTGGTCGGGCCGGGGCCGGCCAGGATGTCTACCGGGTTGTTCACGCTGGCCGCCGCCGGGACGCGCTTGCGCATGAACGCCTTCGTCTCTTCGGTGAGCGGGGCGAGCTGCATCCCCGCCGCTTCGAGGGCGTCTACTGCCAGGATGCCCGGCCCGCCGGAATTGGTGAGGACGGCCACGCGGTTGCCCTGGGGGAGGGGCTGCCAGGCCAGCGCCCGGCCCCAGTCGAATAGCTCTTCCATGGTGCTGGCGCGCAGCACGCCCGACCGCCGGAAGGCGGCGTCATACGCTTCCTCCCGCCCGGCCAGCGCCCCGGTGTGGCTGGCGACCGCCGCCGCGCCGCCGGAGCCGCGCCCGGCCTTCAGGGCGATGATTGGCAGCTTGCGCGCCACGTCGCTGGCCGCCTGAACGAAGGCCCGGCCATCGGACACGCCCTCGATATAGGCGGTGATCACCCGCGTCTCCTCGTCACGCCCGATGGCGCTGAGCATCTCCGCCTCGTCAATGTCGGCCTGGTTGCCCAGGCTGACCAGGCGGCTGAAACCGATGCCCGCCCCCGGTGCCCAGTCAATCACCAGGGCGCAAATCGCGCCCGACTGCGACAGGAAGGCGATGTCGCCGGGGGACGGCTTCCCCTTGACGAAGGTCGTGTTGAGCGGGGTATGCGTGTCAATGATGCCGATCCCGTTCGGGCCGAGCAGGCGCATCCCATACTGGCGGGCGATGCGCAGCACCTCGCGCTCGCGCGCGGCGCCCTCCGGCCCCACTTCGCGGAAGCCACCGCTGATGACGATGGCCGCCTTGATCCCGCGCTGTCCGCACAGGTCCAGCTCGGCGGCGACGTTCCGCGCCGGGACGGCGAGGATGACCAGGTCGAGCGGGTCGGGCGCTTCGAGCACGGTGGGGTAGGCGCGCCGCTCGTAGATGTCGGCGGCGTGGGGGTTGATCGGGTAGATCGGCCCGGTGTAACCATACTCGACCAGGTTGCGCACCACACTGTGGCCGAGCTTCTGCGGGTCGCGCGAGGCGCCGACGACGGCGATGCCGCCCGGACGAAACAAGACATCGAGTGTTGTGTCGGACATAAATCTCTCCTGGGGAAGCAAGAATAACTGTCAGGTAACAATCTGGCACCATCTGGCGCTGATCGTGCCACAAAAGGCCGTCGGGGGCAACGGGAGGGTGCGTGCACGGGTCCACGAACAACCTGTTGCCAGGGGGGCCATGACTACTCGGTGAACGCCTCCCCCTCAATCCTCCCTCCAGCCGAGCTAGAGGGGGCGATCTGACAGGCACCTTCTCCCCTTCCCCTAGCTTTGCTGGGGAAGGGCCGGGGATAGGGCGTTCTGGCAATTGCCCATGTGCACCAACTTAAGCCTGGCTGCACACGCCTCTCCCTCAATCCCCCTCTCCAGCCGAGCTAGAGAGGGGGACTTTGATCGCCAGAGGGGGCGTTTTCCCCCTCCCTGGCTTGGCCGGGGAGGGGCCAGGGGAGGGCGTTCCGCCCGTGCCGCGCGCCCAAAAACCTTAAGTTGGTGCACATGGGGCGTTCTGGCAATTGCCCAACAACTTGTTCGTGGACCCGGCGTGCACAACCTGTCAGGTAGGGGCACTGCGCTGCTGCGCCCCGGTTGACCTCACCCCCGCGCGGCGCTGGCGCGCAGAAAGAGACTTCCGAAGTTTTCGGAAATTTCGGAAGTCTGGTTTCGGGCCGGACGGGGGTGAGGTCAATGCCCCGCGTCCAGCGAGGCGCTGACAACCTTTGCACGCGCCCCGGCGCGAGCGTTTTCACCGGACGGGCTTCACATATCGTAGAATAGGGAGACTGTGGAGTGTGTAGAGTATGGTCGAGGGTACCTATCAACAGGTCATCCGACTGGCCGAGCAGCTCACGCCGCAGGAACAACGCACGCTCGTGGCTTATCTCCAGAATCTTCGGCGACACGGACTGCCCAAAGAAGAGCGCCTGAGTCTGTTCGAGTCCATGCTCACCGATCTGGGTCCCGTGTCGCCGGATTTCTCCTTCCGTCGCGAGGATTGGTGTGGCATTGAAGCCAACTGAAAACGACGGGGCACATTCCCCTGAGGAACGTGCCCCTTCCCTGTTCTCGCCTACCACCCGCGCCCGGCGAGGCGCTCTTCCACCGGCAGGGTCGTCACGCCGATGCCGACCATCGGCTCGCCCAGGTCGCGGCTGACCCCGGCGATGATCTGCGGGTCGGTGTAGTGCGTCACCGCCTCGACGATGGCCTTGGCCCGCCTGGCCGGGTCGCCGCTCTTGAAGATGCCGGAGCCGACGAACACGCCGTCCACGCCAAGCTGCATCATCAGCGCGGCGTCGGCGGGGGTTGCCACGCCGCCCGCCGCGAAGTTGACCACCGGCAGCCGGCCCAGCTCGGCGGTCTCCTTGACCAGCTCGTAGGGCGCGCCGATCTCTTTGGCGTAGGTCATCAGCTCGTCTTCGCGCATGGTCGTCAGGCGGCGAATCTCGCCGAGCACGGCGCGGGCGTGGCGCACCGCCTCGACCACGTCGCCGGTGCCGGCCTCGCCTTTGGTGCGGATCATCGCCGCGCCCTCACCGATGCGCCGCAGCGCCTCGCCCAGGTTGCGGCAGCCGCAGACGAAGGGCACGTTGAAGTCGTGCTTGTGGATGTGGAACTGCTCGTCGGCGGGCGTCAGCACCTCGCTCTCGTCAATGTAGTCCACGCCAATCGCTTCGAGCACCTGCGCCTCGACGAAGTGCCCGATGCGGCATTTGGCCATGACCGGGATGCTGACCGAGGCCATGATCCGCTCGATCAGGCCGGGGTCGCTCATGCGGGCGACGCCGCCGCTGGTGCGGATGTCCGCCGGGACGCGCTCCAGCGCCATGACGGCGACCGCGCCGGCTTCCTCGGCGATCAGCGCGTGCTCTGGCGTGACCACATCCATGATCACGCCGCCCTTGAGCATCTGCGCCAGGCCGCGCTTGAGGGCGACCGTGCCCTTCTGCTTGCCGTTGTTGGAGGTGGGGGTCTCGTCTGCCATGTGTCTCTCTCCTTGCGATGCATTGCCTGGCTGTGCGCCAGGAGCGAACAGTATACCGGCTCAGTGGGCCAGAATCCAGCGGGCGATGTCTTCGATGACCTCAGCGGCAACGTGACCGGGCTGCTCGTACTCCGCCGGTGCGCCAGGCCCTTCGCCGCTGACGAAGAATCCGTGGTTCAAATCGGGATAGACGCGCAGCGTCACATCGTCGCGATGGCCGAGCGCCGCTTCCCACCCGGCGAAGTCGTCGAGCGTGACCTGATAATCGCGCCCGCCCTGCAGGATCAACATCGGCAGTGCCAGTTCGGCGGCGAGCGCCGCCGGGTCATACTCCTTCAGGTCGAGCCAGTAGGAGGCCGGCGTGTTGAAGAGCAGCGTCGCCGGATCGTCGCCCGGCTGCACGTTCTCCGTCGCCTGGAGCACGGTCTCAAGCTCGGCGAGCGCGGCTTCATCCGCCTCGGATAGCTCGCCGTCGAGCATGGCCAGGTACCTGCTTTGCATACGCACGCTGTCCACCAGAGAGCGCGTGCTGCCCGCCAGGATGATCAGCCCGGTCAGGTTTGGATCGCGGCTGGCGATGCGCGGCGCGAGATAGCCGCCCAGGCTGTGTCCTAACACGAACACCCGGTCCGGATCGATCCCGTCTGTCTGGCGCAGCAGCGCAACCGCCGCCAGCGCGTCGTCCACCGTTTCGTCGTTCACCGTGAGATCGCCGGCTTCAACCATGGCCGTGCCGTGAACCAGCGTGCGCTTGTCATAGCGCAGCACGGCGATCCCCTGCGAGGCGAGGCCATAAGCGAGATCGGCGAACGGTTTGTTCGGCCCGATGGTCTCGTCGCGATCGTTCGGGCCGGAGCCGTGCACCAGCACCACCGCCGGGAACGGCCCCTCGCCCTGTGGCATGCTGAGCACGCCAGGAAGCTCCCACTCGCTGCCCTCGTTGAGGACGATCTCGCGCTCCACGAACGCAGACGGGTCGGCGTAGGTAGGCGGCTCCCAGGGGAGAGCTGGCTCGGTTGCCGCGGGCCGCAGAAACAGCCCGGCGACCTGCCCAGCGCCACTGATGGTGATCTGGATTTCAAAGGCCGCGCGCTCGAAAAGGAGCCTGTACGTCACAATCGTGAACTCGCCCTGGGTCGCGGTCTGCGCGGTGCCCTGTTCCTGCAAGGGGCCGGCCTGCTGGACGAGCTGCTCCCATACCTGCTGCAGCGCCGCGTCCGGCACGGCCTGGATCATCTGCGCGTCGAAATCGGCGGCTGCCGCCTCATAGTCTCCGGCAATCAGGTGATCAACGGCGGCCTGCGCGATCGCCAGCGGATCAACGCCCTCCTGCGCCGACGCAGGCGCAGGCAGCGCGACCGGGATCATCAGCAGCACAACCAGCCAGCCAAACAGAGCTTTCACGACACCATTCCTCTCTTGTAACGTGCGGCGCAGCCTCGGAAGCCTTCCCTAGAGCGTTTAACTTGGTACCTTCAACAAGGAGAGGTCTGTTGACCTCACCCCTCCTCCTCCTCGCCTTTCCCCCTCTCCATCATGGAGAGGGGTCGAGCGCCCAGCGCCGAGACGGGGTGAGGTCAACCAGACTACCAAACCGCTGGGGAAAGACAGGCCTAATGCATAACAGCCTCTAGAGAATCGGCGCGCGGCGCACGGCCGGCGCGTATGACTGCTGCCAGGCTTCCCAGGCCGCGCCCAGCCGCCGGAACCCCTCCTCGATGCGCGCGGGCGGGTGCGCGGCGAAGTTCAGGCGAATGTGGCGGCCCCCGCCGCCATCGGTGTAGAAGAGCGTGCCGATGGCGTAGGCCACCCCGTGCTGGATGGCAGTGACGTATAGCTCGGCGGCGGTCGGCCCATCGTCGGGCAGGCGCGCCCACAGGTACAGGCCCCCGTGCGGCTCGGCCCACTGCGATCCGGGCGGCAGGTGGCGGCTCGCCGCCGCGCACGCCGCCGCGCAGCGCTCGCGCAGCTCCTGCCGCACGCGGTTGAGATGCCCCACCAGCGCCCCATTGGCCAGGAAGACGTGGATCGCGCGCTGGTTGAGGCCGGGCGTGCAGATGTCCGCCGCCTGCTTGACGCGGGCCAGCCGCTCGCGCAGCGGCCCGCTGGCGATCACATAGCCGATGCGCGTGCCCGGCAGCAGAATCTTCGAGAAGCCGCTGGCGTGCAGCACCAGGCCGCCCTCGTCGAGCGCCTTGAGCGGCGGCGGCGGCGTCCCGCGGTAATCCATCTCGTGATAGACCGCATCCTCCAGCACGGGGATGTTGTGCTGCGCGGCCAGCGCCAGAAGCTGTCGCCGCCGGTGCAGGGGCATCACCGCGCCCGTCGGATTGTGAAAGGTCGGCGCGGCGTAGATCAGGCCGGGGCGGTGCTCGCGTAGCGCAGCCTCCACTGCTTCGATGCGCATCCCGTCGCTGTCCACCGGCACGCCGATGGAGCGCACGCGCCGCACGTGCGCGATGTCCAGCAAGCCCAGGTAGGTCGGGTTGGCCGTGATCAGCGCGTCACCTTCGCCGAGCACCGTCTGCACGACCAGATCGAGCGCCTGCTGCGTCCCGCCGGTGATCAGCACGTCATCGGGCTGGCAGGTGATGCCCAGCGACGACACGTACTCGGTCACCCCCGCGCGCAGGGGCGGGTAGCCGTCCGCTTCCTCATAGGCGACCGCCGCCGCGCCGTCGCGATCCAGCACCAGGTTCAGCGCATGGCGCAGCGCCTCGACGGGGAGGAATTCCTCCGGCGGCGCGCCGCCGCTGAAGGCGATCACGCCGGGCCGCTCGGCCAGCCGCGTGATCTCGCGCATGGAGATGTCCGGCGCGCCAGGGAAGTGGTGGGGTGCGCTGTCCAGACTGCGTACGGGCGCACGCGCCCCGCTGACGTAGGTGCCGCGCCCGGCATGTGCCGCGATCACCCCCTCCTCCTGCAACTGGGCGTAGGCGCTGACCACGCTGATCCGCCCGATGCCAAGCTGGCGGGCCAGGTCGCGCGATGGCGGCAGGCGGTCGCCGGGGGCCAGACGCCCGCTTTCGATCTGCGCCCGAAAATGGCGCGCGATCTGCTGGTAGATCGGCTCCAGCGAGTCTTTGACAAGCGTCACGTCAGGCAAACGGGTTCCCATGCTCTGATCGTAACAGGACCATAGGGCCGCGTACAGGGCCAATTAGGACCAATGAGGGAGTTCGGGCGGCGCGGTTGCGTGTTGTGAGGGGAACGAAGTACAGAACCTAGCGGAGCCAGCTGAGGTCGCGGCCAATGAGCAACTCGGTTAGCTGGGCGTGATGCGTGGTCTTCATCGCCACAGCTTCTGAATCGAAGCCGTGTTGATCGGCCAGCGCCTTGACTTCGGGCACGTTATCGTAGGTCATCAGGAAATCCCCTGTCAGCCTCGCGGCAAGCTGGAATAGCTCCGCATGGTCTATCTGCCAGTGGGTGTAGAGGCGGCTCCCTGGTTTCTTCTCGGAAGCTGTGTAGGGAGGATCAATGAAGAAGACTGCCTCGCTATTGCCACCGTACTGGCGCATGACTTCCAGGCCATCGCCGTGTACGAAGCTGAGACGGTCACGGATCGCGTCAATAGCGATGATCCGCTTCCGCAATGTCGCCGGGTACCAGCGCGAGCGAATGCCTCTGCCATTTTCGCCGAACTTGAGCTTGCCTGCGCCCTCAGCCAGAATCCCGCCTCTGTTCACCCGGTTTCTGACGATGGTTTGCAGGGCGCGCTCTTGCGGCGTCAGATTGTCTCGGCGCAGGAACCCCCCCACGTTCTCGGCGGTTAGCTTGAAGTCTGCAATTTGCTCGGCGAGCCACAAACCTTCGCCGCGATTGATGATCGTCTCCCACACCGCCGCGACCTGGTCATCAATCTCCACCAGGATCACATGATTGGCCGAGGCGCTCGGCGGCCACTGTGAGTCCTACAATGGCACCGCCAGCAAAAGGCTCGACCAAACACGCTGGCCTGTGAGGAAGGCTGTCCAGCCATTGGTAGACACGCGGCACCAGCCAGGTTTTGCCGCCTGGATACCTGAAAGGGCTACGATGCTTGACTGACGCCACATTCACGACATGCTCAGCCGGCAGCGGCGCCAATCCTGGGAGGTGTAGTTGGCTCATGAATCCTGCCTTAAGAGATCAGCCAACGTTGGCGCGTCGGGCGGATTATCTTCGCCTTCCAGCTTCTTATCCAGCTTTTCCTGCAAAACACCTATGAATTCCTCCACAGGCCCAGGCTCAGCCGTCATAATCTGATCCAGAACTGGTCTGAACAGAGTGTGTGCGGTGCGCTCCAGCCTCAAATGATACAGTTTCTGTTCCGAGTCGTAGGCCAAATCATAAACCAACCAGATCATATCAGCTTCTTGTGGCTCAACCTCAGGTAGCGCTGGCAGCGTCCGAAAGAACTCGGCGTGCAGCGCCACAGCCTGCTTTATGCCCCAATGCCTGAGAATACCGCCTTTGTAGATGAGTTGTGGCACGAGTCTCTTTCGTGAAGAGGAGAGATAATCTGGTCGGGGATAATTGGGCTGGCTGGTCCAGTCCAGGTCGTAGCGCCCAGCGGGATCCTCCATATAGTACTCAAATGGCTGGCGGATATTGCCTGAGACATAGACCGCCTGAACCTCCAGCGTGCCAAAATCGGTCACCCGTCCTCTGTCGTCGTAGGAAACCAGCACCAGGTCAACGTTGCCGGCCGATCTTCCGCTCCGATCATTAAGACGCATTTCCCCTAGAGATGTCCAATTAGCGGCTGGAGGGAAGAAAAACGCTGCTGCCTCTTCCACTATCAGCCAGTCTTGGCGAAACCGAATGGGGCAGGTAATGGCGATGCTGTGCGCGCCTGTAAAAATGCTACAGACGCCCAAAGGACTGTTGGCCTTGTCTTTGGTGCAGTTCGGAACCCGGTTGTTGTAGGGACAGAGCCTGTGCTTCCGGTAACGATTGGCCCTGTCCGACCCATTGTCAATTGGAAACCCAAACACCTCTGCCAACGGATGCTGATGCATGAGCTCCAGGCTCCCGTTAGTATTTAGTCCTCGCGCATCTTCATGAAGGCGTGCTCATAGGGTACCATAGAACATCCCCGATCTGTACTTTTACGCGCAGCTTCCCCTCACCTCTCCGCGCAATCTGCGCTACAATACGGCTGCGCCTGACCGTTCGCTCCCCGGAGACTCACCCGGCCCATGACCGATGCACCCCCGCGCAACCTGCTCTTCGTCTCCGCCTACAGCGGGCTGGGCGGCGGCGAGAGCGTCCAGCTTAACCTGATGGGCGCGCTCGACCGCCGTCGCTGGCGGCTGCATCTGGTCTGCCCGCGCGAAGGGGGCCTGCCCGAAGCAGCGCGCGCCCTCGGCGTGACGGTGCACCTGCTGCCCTATCGCGGCGCGACGGCCTGGTTCGTCCCCGCGATCTGGGCGCGCTTCCCGGTCGCGCGGCGGCTGGCGGCCCTGGCCCGCGCGCAGGGCGTTGATGCCATCCACAGCGACTACCATTCGCTGCCCTTCGCGGCGGCGGCAGCGCGTGCGGCGGGCGCCCCTGTCATCTGGAACGCGATGGGCTGGTGGTTCCCGGCCCGGCCCTGGCAGCGCCACTTTTTTCGGGCGCAGGTGACGCAGATCATCGCCATCACCCAGGCGGTGCGCGACCGCTGGCTGGCCGCATCGGGATCGTTCCTGGCGGCAGAGCGCATCCCCGTGCTCGTGCCCGGCGTAGACCCCGATCACTTCCACCCCGGCGTGGACGGGTTGCCGGTGCGCGCCCGGCTGGGCATCGGGCCGGACATTCCCCTGGTGGGCATGATCGCCCGCTTTCAGCGCGTCAAGGGGCATGATGTCTTCCAGGCAATGGCCCGCCGCGTCGCCGCGCAGGTGCCGGAAGTGCGCTTCGTCGTGGCGGGTGAGAACGTCTTCGGCGTGGGCAAGGACGAAGCCTACAAGCGATCTGTCCTCGACGCGGCAAAGGCCGACCCGATCCTGCGCGAGCGCCTGACCTATCTCGGCTTCTGGGACGACGCGCGCCAGGTCGTCGCCGCCTCGGATGTGATCGTCTGCCCGTCGCGCTTCGAGTCGTTGGGGATGGTGCACCTGGAGAGCATGGCCATGAGCCGCCCGGTGGTCAGCATGGACAACGGCGGCCCCGCCGAGACGGTGGTGGACAGCGAGACGGGCTTCCTCGTCCCGCCGGACGCGCCCGACGCCCTGGCCGGGCGCGTGGTGGCGCTGCTGCGCGACCCGGCGCTGCGCGCGCGCATGGGCGCGGCGGGGCGGGCGCGCGTGCTGGAACGCTACACGGCGGCGGGCTACGCGGCGCAGTTTTCGCGCCTGGTCGAGAGTCTGGTATAACACGCGCTATGGACATCCTGCTCATCTCGCGCTGCCCGCCCTTCCCGCTCTATCGCGGCGACAGTCTGATCATCTACCACCTGGCCCACGAACTGGCCGCGCGCTACCACCAGATTGATCTGCTGGCCTTTTACCAGCAGCCGGAAGACCTGGCCAACGTGCCGCGCTATGAGCGCCTGTTTCGCAGCGTGCAACTCGTCCGCGAGCCGCGCCGCTCGCTGCCCAGCCTGCTGCGGCGCTACGCGCGCCCGGCAGCGCGCTATCCCCGGCGCGCCGGCGCGAGCTGGTCGCCGGAGATGTGGCGCGCCGCAGCCCGTCTGCTGGAGACGCGCGGTTGTGACGTGGCGCACCTGTTCGGCGGCGTGCACGTCTACGAGTTCCGCCACCTGGTGCGCGGCCTGCCCAACGTGATCGTGCCCTACGAGTCCTACAGCCTGTGGCTGGAGCGCGCCGTCGCCGAAGCGCGCGGAATCGGGACGCGGCTGGCCACCCGCCTGCGGCGGCGCGTGGCGCGCGGCTTCGAAAGCTGGATGTTCGACGGCTTCGACCGCACGGTAGTGCTCACCGACCGCGACGCTGACGCCCTGCGCGCCCTCAACCCGCACATGCCTCTGGTGACCATCCCCAACGGCGTGGACGTGGACTACTTCACCCCGACCGGCTACGAGCCGGGGGAGCCGGCGCTGCTCTTCAGCGGCAACTACGATTACGCGCCCAACCTCGACGCGGCGCTGCGCCTGGCCCGCGACATCTTTCCGCGCGTGCGGGCGCGCGTCCCGGCGGCGCGGCTGCTGCTGGTGGGCGGCAACCCTCCCCCCGCGCTGCTGGCCTGCGCTTCAGACGCGGTCACCGTCACCGGGCGCGTGCCGGACATTCGTCCCTATTTCGAGCAGGCGCTGATCTTCGTCAGCCCGCTGCGGCTGGGAGCGGGGATCAAGAACAAGGTGCTGGAGGCGCTGGCGATGGGTGTGGCTGTCGTCGCCACGCCGCTGAGCTGCGATGGCATCCCGGTCGTGCCCGGCGAGCACGTCCTCTTTGGCGAGACGGACGAGGAACTGACCGGCGGTGTGCTGCACCTGATCGAAGATGGGGGGCGGCGGCGGGCGCTGCGCCTGGCAGGGCGACAACTGATCGAGGAGCATTTCACCTGGCAGCGCGTCGCCAGCCAGTACGAGGCTCTCTACGGGGCAATCATCGCCGAGCGGCGCGGGCAGCGCGGGCAGTAGGGGGCGTGAGGCTGAGCGCTTGCTGGACGTGATGAGCCTGATTCTGCCTGGCCGGATAGGTTGAAGATTGAGCCACGTCACGGTAGACTACGGAGCATACGGAAACGATGACTATGCATCGTAGGCTGGTCATAGAGGAGGTCAACCGGGTAAAATATCTTTAGGCGCTTCAGAAGCCTGGCTCAGGCGTTTAGGGTGTTACCCTTCACGCAGTCGTTGCATACTGTTGGCTCGCAGAGGGAACGCCCGTTTCCCCCATTGCTTCGTAGGGTTTTCAAGGAGACTATCACCATGCGCAAATTCGTAATTCTCATCCTCGTAGTGGCCCTGGCTATCCCCTTGGCCGTCGTCAATGCCCAGGGAGACGAAGGCTTCGTCAAGACCTTCGATCTGCCGGTTGAGCCTGCCGCCGAAGGCCCGCTGGCCGGTGTGGACCCCAGCGGCCAGACCGTCACCTATTGGCACCAGCACAGTGGTGCCCGTGAGGAATTTCTCAACGGCCTGATCGCCGAGTTCAATACCAACAATCCCTGGGGCATCACTGTCGAAGGCTCGAACCAGGGTGGTTACGGCGACATCTATCAGAAGATGATCGCTGGCATCCCCTCCGGCGACGTGCCGAGCCTGGTCGTGGCCTACCAGAACCAGTCGGCGGCCTACCATAAGGCTGGTGGCCTGGTGGATGATCTGGACGTTTTCGTGCTCGACCCGCAGTGGGGCCTGAACGAGGCTGAGATCGAAGACTTCGTGCCCAGCTTCTTCAGCCAGGACTACACGCCGGACGGCTCGGCGCGCATTGGCTTCCCGCCCAACCGCTCGCTGGAAGGGTTCTACTACAACCTGACCGCCCTGCAGGAACTGGGATTCGACGGCCCGCCCACCAGCCTGGAAGAGTTTGGCGAGGTGGCCTGCGCGTTCAAAGAGCAGGGTTGGAGCGGGTATGACGCGGGCGATCAGGTCGGTTACCTGATCCGCACTGACGCTTCGAACGTCGCCGCCGGGACGTTCGCCCAGGGTGGCGATGTCTTCGCCGACGGCGCCTTCGTCTACAACAGCCCGGCGACGGTTGCCTACATCAAGTTCATGGTGGACCTCTACAACCAGGGCTGCGCGGGCCTGATCGCTGAGCAATACGGCGACCAGAACGCTTTCACCGCTGGCAAGGCGCTCTTCTTCATGGGGTCCACCTCCGGCCTGCCCTTTGTCCGTTCGGGCATCGAGGAAGCCTTCGCCGAGCCGTTCGAGTGGGGTGTGACCTATATCCCCTACGCCGAAGTGCCGGTGGCGGATGTCTACGGCGCGAGCGTGAGCATCCCCAAGACCACGCCGGAAGCAGAGCTGGCTGCCTGGCTGTTCGTGCGCTGGTTCACCGAGGCGGAGCAGCAGGCGGGCTGGGCGCAGGCGTCCAACTACTTCCCGGTTCGTTACTCGACCGGCGCGGAGATGGGCGCGATCTTCGCCGACCTGCCGCAGTTTGAGGAAGCCTGGAACCTGCTGCAGGGCGAGACAATGGTCGAGCCGCAGCTTGCCAGCTACGACGTGATCCGTGACGAGGCCGAGGCGACGTTCGAGAACTTGCTCGCCAGCGGCGGCGATGTCGAGACGGCGCTGACCGCGCTGACCAACACCGCCAACGAGATTCACGCTTCCTTCCAGGACTGAACCTGGCCGGACTCAAGACACGCAGCGAGGTCGTCCCAGCGGGCGACCTCGCTTCTTTTTTGCCTCATTCTGCCGGCGGACGGCTCGGCGGGCTGTGCGCCTGTTGGGGTGAAGGTACGGCGCTTCCCGAACGCTCCCTCACTGCACGGTGCTGATCAGGTGGCGCTCGGCCAGCCCGCTCAGCAGTCCGCTCAGGCCGGTCAGCGGCTCGCCCACGACGCTGCCTCCCGACCCGATCGTATAGCGGTGAATGGTCGTATCATGCGCCGAGCCGCGCATCTTGAGCACCAGCAGCGCGCGCTGGATGGCGCTGTCAATTTCCAGGTAGCGCAGCATGATCAGCGTGTCGGCAATGAACGACAGGCCCCCGCGTTCCTGGCGGGTGTAGTCGGCGCGCCCTTCTTCGTCCAGATACACGGCGGTGACGCCCTCCCGCCGGAACGCGCTGATCGCCTGATGATAGGCGCGTCGCCGCGCGTGATCGTCGCGCACGGCGCGGGTGAAGTGGGTCAGGCTGTCCACCACGACGCGCTGGATGCCGCCCTGCTGGATGCGGCGCAACAGGTTGCTGTCGGGCGCGGCGAGGCTGGTGAGCAGCACTTCGGGCGACGTGAAGAGCAGGTGCAGCATCCCGCTGGCCTCGGCCTCGGCCAGGTTCCAGCCCAGGCTGGCCGCGTCGCGGTAGAGCGACTGGGGGAACTCCTCGAAGGTGACGAACAATCCCGCCTGGCCCTGACGCGCGCCGTCCAGCACGAATTGCAGGCCGAAGGTGGTCTTGCCCGTCCCTGGCGCGCCGCGCACCAGAATGGCCGACTGGGGGATGTAGCCGCCGCCCAGCATGGCATCCAGGCCCGGCACGCCGCTTGACACGCGCATCAGATCGGCCATGCTCCTCCCTTTCGCCGGATCGGGCGCACGCGCCCTAATAGGCGTGGTTCTGCCGGAACTCCACCAGCGCCACATTGGTCTGGCAGGTGACGCCGGTCTCGATGGTGACAGGCTCCGAGATGGGCGCGCCTGTCGGGCCGAGCACGAGCAGGGTGAAGGTCGCCGGGCGCGGCGCGGCCCCCACCTGGAACTCGAACCCGGACCTGCCCCACCAGTCTGCCGAGCCGGAAAAGCGCACGCTGCGAAAATTCTCGCCGGTGATTTCGATGGCCAGGCCGGGCAGCGGCTCGCCGGACAGACCCGTAACCGTCCCGGCGACGCCCAGCCACTGGCAGCCCTGGTCGTTGTCGTTCGCCTCGTAGCGCGCCGGCCCCGCCGTGAAGGGGAATGGCGCGCGCGTCGGTGTGAGCGGGGCAGGCTGGGGGCCAGCCGCGCCCGGCACAATTCCGCCGCTGCCATCATCGAGCGGCGGCAGCGTGGCCGTCTGCCCGGAATCCGCTGGCAGGGCGGGCGCGGGCGCGCCGACCAACACCTGAGTCGGCGTGGCGGTGGGCGTAGGCGTATCGGTGGCAGTGGGCGAGGCGGTGGGCGTGTCAGTCGCCGTTGGTGTGGCGGTGGCGGTGGGCGTGGCCGTCGCTGTCGGCGTGGCGGTGACCGTGGGCGAGGGGGTGAGCGTCGGCAGCGCCAGCACCGGCGCGACGGTCGGCGGCGGGAACGGGTTGAGCGGCGTGTTGGGGTCGTCGAGGATCAGCACAACCAGCGCGATCACGCCCACCGTCAGCACGACGAAAAGGACGGTGATCACGTCCAGGAAACCTGCGCCCGAAGACTGCCTGTGCCCCATTGAGTCTGCCTGTTTTGGGTTATTGGTTATTGGTTATTGGTGGTTGGTAAAAGCGGCAGGGCTGTGCGCCCACCAATAACCCGAAACCAACAACCAACAACCAATCACCAGCCTGTCACCGGCGCGCCGCTAGGGCTGGCTCGTCCGAATGAAGTTGACCATTGCCAGGTTCTGCTGGCACACGCCAGGGAAGACGATCTCCTGGCTCGGCGACGCCTGCTGGCCCGTCACCCACAACTCAACGACGTAACTGCCTGTGTTGGGCTGGTCGGCGACCTTGATCTCCCAACCCGACGGCCCATAGAAAGTCGCTGTCCCGCTCAGCGCCGCGAAATTGCCGCCTGCGCCGCGCACGCGCACTTCCACGCCGATCACCGGCTCGCCGCGATCGGTGGTGACCAGCCCGGCCAGCCCTTGCCAGTTGCAGCCCGCCGTGTTGCCGAAATTCTCGCGCAGGATCACCGAGCCGGGCTGCACGATGAAGGAAAGCTCTACAGTCGGCGTCGCGCTCGGCGTGGACGTGGGCAGCGGCGTGACGGTTGGCGTGAGGGTCGGCGTTCTGGTGAAGGTGGCGGTTGGCGGCGGCAGCGTGTTGGTCGGCGACATGGTGAAGGTTGGCGACGTGGTGAAAGTGGGCGAGATCGAGGGCGTGAGCGATGCCGTCGCGGTGGGCGTGCCGGTCGGTGTGGCCGTTGGCGTGAAGGTGCGCGTCGGCCTATCGGTCGGCGTGGACGTGGGCGGCGGCGTGTTGGACGGAGTCCAGGTGGGCTGGGGCGTGGGCGGGGCGAACGCGGCAATCGTGGGGATGACCGCCGTATCCTTCGGCTTGAAGATCGGCGACTCCAGCGCATCGCCGGCGATGCCCAGCGCGACGACTGCCGCCCCGATGGTCAGCAGCACGAACAGCACCGTCACCAGGTTGAAGCACCCATTCATCACCCGGTTCATGGCATCCCTCCCCGCGCCCGGCGAAGTGGGCGAGCAGTGATCAGTCGTCAGTTGTCAGTGATCGGTTGTCAGTGATCGGTTGTCAGTGGTCAGTCGTCAATCTGCAATGATCGAGTGACCACTGATAACCTACTGTCCGCCCTCTGCTGTGGCAGCGGCTGTCGCCGTGAGCGCCGCGCCAGGGAGCGGTGAGGGCGTCAGGGTGGGCGGCTGAGCGATGGTCGGCGGGGGCTGCGTGTCCTCCGGCGCTAAGAACGGCGCTTCCATCGTGCCGCCGGCCACGCTGAGCACGACGATCAGCACCAGCAGCGTCAGCACGAGGAAGATGGCCGACACAACATTGAAGAACACACTCGCTCCCTGGCCCATCCTTTCCCCTCTCCCTGAGACTCTACGGCACCACTGCCCCGACAAATCGCTCGATGGTCGCCATCTGCCGCTGACCCTCCAGCCAGGCCAGGAAAGCGTTCTGGCGCTTCTCGGCCAGCGCTGTGGCCGAGAGCGGGCGATCCTGAACTCGTTCCAACGTCTGCACTACATGATAGCCCAGGCTGCTCTGCACCGGATAGGAGGCCAGATCGCCCGGCCCCAGGGCGAAGATCGCCCGCTCGACTTCGGGCTGAAGCAGGTCGCCCTCGCTCACCCAGGCGAGATCCCCGCCCAGGCGTGCGGTTGAGCCGTCGAGCGAATGCTGCGTCGCCAGTTGCGCAAAGTCCGCGCCCGCCTGAATCTGCGCGATCAGGTCGCGGGCGAGCGCCTCATCGGTGACCAGAATGTGCCGCGAGTGCACCTGCTCGGCGTAGGGCGACACATTGGCCACCACGTCGCTCAGCTTCTGCACGGTCAGCATGTCGCGGATGACGGCGCGGTACTCGTCCATCGTGTAAAGCTGCGAGGCGGCGACCTCCTCCAGCGTTGTGCCGCCGGCAGCGGCCAGTTCCGCCTGGACGGCCAGCTCGGCGTCAATTTCCTCTTCGGTGATGACGATGCCCGCGCGCGCCGCCCCCTGGTTGATCAACACCTGGTCAATCATGGACGCCAACACCTGCGCATCGAAGGCATCTTGTGTCGCTGGCTCAACCATCACCCCCAGCGCGCGACGCTCGCGCTCGCGCACGAACTGCGCCAGGGTGATCGGCTCGCCGTTCACGCGCGCGGCCAGCGGTTCTTCGGTGGGCTGGGCGGGCTGAGTTGGCTGCCCGGCGCTGACTGGCACGTTGCCAGCGCCGCCGGCAGAACTGAGCGACTCACCGGAAGCCCCGTCATTCGACTTGTCGCCGCAACCTGCCAGCAACACCACCGCCGCCAGGGTGAGGGCGATGAGCCAGACAAAACGCCGCAGATCAGACCTGAGAACGGGCACGGTAGCTCCTTAGAAAGCCAAGACACAATGCGGACATGCGTCAGGGTGCGCGCCGCCCGATGGAAGTATGCTCCGTTGACGGCACCTTGCAGCGCGCTTAGTGTAATGTCAGCGCGTGTATTGCGCAACCGGGCGCGGTGATTTGACCTCACCCCACCTCGCGTGCTCCCTCTTGACGGTGATGGAGGGAGGCGTGTGAGCGCCGAAAGGGGTGAGGTCAAGCAGGCGCAGCGCTGGACGCGGGGATAGTTAGACAGGGTTATACCAACCCAACACACAGAACCTCCAGCGGCTCACCAGCCAGCGTCAGTCGTCTGTGGCGCTGCCTACTGAGTCTGACGCGAGCATGAGTGCCCGCAGGGTCACGCTCCGAGACGGGGTTGAGGGGCAGTCCGGCGCGTCGCCGACGGGGAAAACCCAGGCCGGCCGGCATAACCCTACAGCGGGTGACACAGAGCAGCGCCCCCACCGGACAGGTTTTGCACGCATCCCGGTGATGGGCGCGCGCAGGCTGTCAGTACGTTTGTGCCCCCATCCCCGGCCCTTCCCCCCTCGTGGGGGAAGGGAGAAAAGCGGCGGGCCTGCTCCCCTTCCCTCCGCGCAGCGCGGGGGAAGGGGTTGGGGGGCCAGCCGCGGCCCTTTACCGCTACGCCCACTCCCCAACATACGGTGCGTGGGCAGCCAGGTACTCGTCCACCAGGGCGCGCGCCCGCGAATAGGACAGCACCAGCGGGTGGGCCATTAGCGCGTCAATGGCCAGGGCGCGCGACCGCCCGGCTACGGCGCGCACCGTCAGCCGCTCGTAACGCTTGATCACCTGCATGAGCAGCGCCGGGCCGTCGGGTATTGCCCCGATGGGCAGCGGATGCACGCCGTCGCCGTCCACCACGCAGCTCACCTCCACCACGTCGTCCGGCGCCATGCCCGCGATTGCACCGTTGTTGGGCACGTTGAGCGCCGTGTAGTGCGGCTCCCCGCTGATCAGCGCGGCCATGATGCCCAGGGCCACGCCCGCGTAGCCCTCGCCCTCGTGCGGGTCAACCTCCAGGAAGGTGGCGCTGAACTGGGCGTCGGCCTCCTCAGGCGTGGGCGCGTCCTGCTGGGCGTAGTGCATGTAGGTGGACGAGCGCCGCCGCTCGTAGCGGTAATAGATGGCCAGCGCCGCGTCGAGATCGCGCGCCGGATCAAGCTGGCGGAGCTGCGCCAGCAGGTCGCGGTTGAGCATCAGCACTTCTTCACCGCGCGTGCGCTCCTCGGCGCTGATGGCAGCGACGGCCCGCTCCGCATAGTAGAAATAGTAAAGGTACTCGTTGAGCCACATTCCCAGGTGCTGCACCAGCGCCGGCTCGAAGATATTGAGCCGCGTCTCGCGCAGCACGTCCGGGTCGGCCAGCAGGCGCGGCAGCACATCTTCGCCCTGGTACAGCACCCGCCGCGTCCACGACAGGTGATTCAGCCCGAAGACTTCCGGGCGCAGGTCGCTGGCCGCACAGCCCAGGCGCGGGGCGATGGCTTCCTGCGCGCCGTTGGCCGAGTCGCAGATGCCAACCGCGCGGGCGAATCCGGCGTCGTGCAGCGCCTGGGTCACCAGCCCCGCCGGATTGGTGAAGTTGAACATCCAGGCATCCGGGCACAGCTCGTCGCGCAGGCGGGCGTAGCCGAGGATGGCCGGGATGCTGCGCAGGGCCATCGCAAACCCGCCCGGCCCGGTCGTCTCCTGGCCGAGCACGCCGTGCCGCAGGGCGATGCGCTCGTCCAGCACGCGGCCCTCGTCGCCGCCGACGCGAATCGTCGTCACCACGAAAGACGCCCCAGCGAGCGCCTGGCGCGCGTCGGTCGCGGTCGTCACGCGCACGGGGCTGCCCGCTTTGCGCGCCACGCCCTGGGCCAGCGCGCCAGTCAGGGCCAGCTTGGGGCCGTCCACATCCATCAGGCAGATCTCGTCGAGGCCCAGCGCCGCCGCGCGACGCAGCGCCGAAGCAACAAAGAGCGGGGCGCGCACGCCGCCGCCGCCGATCACCGTGAGTTTCACGGAGCCAACCTCCTGGGGACAATACGTTCAGCACGCAGACCCAACAGTACCACAGGATCGGCGTGGAGCGGTAGTCGCAGGCCGGGCAGCCCGGCAAGAGCAGGGGCGTTTAGATCGTGTGAGGGTGACCGTTGCGCTCAAGCAGCCCCTGCACCGCGCCCAGCAGCTCGGTGGACAGATGCGCTTTGGGGAGGAACAGGTCAGCGCCGGATGCCAGCGCATCGCGCCGGGCGTGGAGCGTATTGAATGCCGACAGGATGATCACGGGCGTGTTGGCGGTGTTTCGGTTGGCGCGCAGCCAGCGGCATAGGTCGTAGCTGTTCAGGCCATTCGCCCACACGTCGAGCAGAAACAGGTCGGGCTTGAGCGACTTGATGAGGTGCAACGCGCGGTCGGCATCGTGCGCTTTCAGCACAGCCAACCCCTGTTGTCTCAGGATGACGGCGAGGCGCTCCATCTCGTCAGCGTCATCGCCTACCGCCATGACGGCCTTGTTGAACATCTGTCACCCCACTCGCATGTTGCCGCCACCCGCAAGGCGGCCAACTTCAGAGACCCGGCGGGCCTGGTCAGCGACCAGGCCCTCGACGCCGCGATACATAACGCAGAGCAGTGCGGAGTGCTCAGGGTGCGGGGCTGCCGCTACAGCCCGGCATGAGCCTCGTTGCGCGTCCGCACGACAATCGCCTGGGCCAGCTCGGCCAGCGTCGCCGCCTTGACCTCGCGCAGCCACTTCTGCGTTTCCTTCGACAGACCGAAGGCAGCCAGCAGGGAGGTATCGCGCTCCTTGACCAACCGACGGCGCACGTCCTCGTCCAGCAGGGCCACGCCCATCAGATTATCCAGGCGCTGCATTTCGTCCCGGCGATTCACGCCTTCCCACCAGACGTTCGCGCCTTCAAAGCCGTGTCCGGTCGGCCACGGGGAGACATCCATAATTGGGGTCTGGTCCATCATAGCCATTGCGTTCTCTCCTTCAATCCAGACAGAGCCGTAGTTTCCCACCTTGCCACCACAATTAGCTGCCGGAGGTGATCTCGCCAGCCAGGGCCGGGGTGCCAGGCACCAGGGCCAGCGTCACCGCCAGCACCGTCAGCACCACGAGCGCCACCGTCACGATGCGGCGCGGATCGCCCGCCAGCCAGTTCGCTGCCTTAAAGAATGTGTGCTTCATCGTCCTTCTCTCCCCTCATCGCGCGATGCGCGCCTGGTCACTGAATGGATGCTTGTGGATGATGCGGATACGGGCCGGATCAACTGCCGGAGGTGATCTCGAGCGCCAGGGCCGGGGTGCCAGGCACCAGGGCCAGCGTCACCACCAGCACCGTCAGCACCACGAGCGCCACCGTCACAATGCGGCGCGGATCGCCCGCCAGCCAGTTCGCTGCCTTAAAGAATGTGTGCTTCATCGTCCTTCTCTCCCCTCATCGCGCGATGCGCGCCTGGTCACTGAATGGATGCTTGTGGATGATGCGGATACGGGCCAGATCAACTGCCGGAGGTGATCTCGAGCGCCAGGGCCGGGGTGCCAGGCACCAGGGCCAGCGTCACCGCCAGCACGGTCAGCACGATGAGCGCCACCGTCACGATGCGGCGCGGATCGCAGGCAAGCCAATTGGTCGCTGTAAACAATGCGCTTCTCATCTTGTATCTCCTTAGATGACAATTTAGTGCGCTTAGCACGAATAATCGCTTGTTGATCGCAACTTTAGCAGGGGGTGTGCAACAAACTGCTTACCAGGGTAAAATAAGTCGCACCTAATTCGGACGGAGGCTCTTTGCTCGCGTGAATGGGACTGTTCGAAGAGACCGTTTGAGAAGTTGCCTCCCCCCACCCCAAACCCCTCCCCCACAAGGAGGGAGGGGCTTAGCGGGCGCGTTCTTCTCCCTTCCCCCCTCGTGATACTGTTGGCGAACGGCTCCCCTTGGGGCGTAGTGCAGCACACCCCTACGAACCCCGCGCCGATCAAAGCGTTTTTGTAGGGGCGGGTTTGCAAACCCGCCCCTACGAAATCGGCGCGTGCCTGGCTCGCCAACAGCCTCCCTCGTGGGGGAAGGGCCGGGGATTGGGGGCAAACGCAGGCGCACAGGTTTTCGGACGGCCTCTAACGCGCCCCGTCCCGCTCCGTGAACGGAACAGGGAAAGGCCGCGCGCAACGAGGCCAGGGGATGAGATAAACCCGCGTGATTTCTGGGGGAAAGAGGCTACTTCAGGAGGGACTCAGCAAGGGCGATGGTCTCATCGTCCGGCTCAGCGCCCAGCTCTTCGTCGAACAGATCGCACAGCTTCTGGTAGTGGTTGCGCACCTGGCGCTTGTCGCCCATTTCGGCGTAGCAGAGAAGAACCGCGCGGTGCACGTCCTCGCGGAACGGGTCGGCATCCAGCGCGCGCCGGTAAGCCCGCAGCGCGCCCCGATGATCGCCCCGCGCATTGGCGCACTGCCCCAGCCCGACCAGCGCCTCCAGGTACATCTCGAAGAGTCCCTCGCGGCGGTAGACGACCCATTCGGCGTCCCACGAGGGCAGGAAGTCGCCCTGATAGAGCGCCACCGCCCGCCGCCACAGGTCTTCGGTGCGCGCGTCGCGGATGGAAAGCAGCCGCGCCTGCTGGACCAGGGTTTCCAGCTCGTGCGCATCGCACCACAGATCAACCTCGGGGTTGAGGATGTACTGGCCATCGTGGAAGATGATCACATTCTCGCCGAGCGCCTGGCGCGCGCGGTACAGTGTGGTGTGGAAGTTGGAGCGCACGCGCTGCGGCGAGCTGTCCGGCCAGAAGTCCAGGCTGATGCGCTCGCGGCTCTGCCCGCCGTGAAACAGCAGGTAGTAGAACATCTCGCGGGCTGTGTTGGAGCGCCATTCGGACAGGGCGATGGCCTCCCCGTCGCGCTCCAGCCGCTCGTGGCCCAGCGTGAGCACGCGCAGGCTGTACGTGGCGTGCGGCTCGATGCGGCGCAGGCGCAGGGCGTGGCGCACGCGCATCTGCGCCGAGCGGTGCTGCTTGAGCGCGCCCACCAGCTCGCCGAACTTGCCCGCGCGCTGCACCACCAGCGATTCCAACGCCGGTGTGTAGGCGATCTCCGTGACCAGGATTTGCAGCGTGCCGATGGCCTTCGCTTCCTTGAGGCCAAGCTGCAAGACTTCCTCGGCGGCAGTCAGGTCGGAGCAATTCAGCGCTGCCGAGGCGAGCAGCGCGTAGGCCCAAACCAGCTCAGAGCGCGCGCCCTGCTCGCGCAGCTTGGCGATCAGCGCTTCAAGCTGTTCGCGGGCGGTGGCGGCCTGCCCCAGCGCGATGCGCGCCGCCCACAGCGCCGCCTCCGCCGTCACCCGTTCCAGCGCCAAGGCGTGCGTCTCGGCCAGTTGCAGCGCCTTCTCGGCCAGCGATTCCGCTTCGTGCGGCTTGCCAGACCAGCGCTGGAGCGTGGCGCAACTCACCAGGACGGCGCTGCGCAGCCAGGGGTCGCTGAGGCCGATCAGTTCCAGCGCGCGGTTGTACAGCTTGAGCGACTCCTCAAAGCTGCCCTGGTCGCGGCGTAGCTCGCCCATGCTGCACAGCAAGGCGCTCTCCACGCGGCGGTTGGGCACGCGAGCCAGGATGCTCAGCCCGTCCTGGTAGGTTGCCCAGGCCCGCTCGTAATCGCCGCCGCGATAGTAGTAGTGCCCCAGGTTGTTGAGGGCCGCAGCCAGCGCGCCGGTGCTGCCCAGCGAGCGGCGCAGCGCGACGACCTCTTGCAGGCACGCGCTGGCATCGCCGAGCCGGCCCAGGCGCGAGTAAGCCACGCTGAGGTCTTGCAGGGCGTTGGCCAGGGCGTGCGCGTCGCCGTCCTGACGATGCAAATCGAGCGCCTGCTGCAAATATTCCACCGCCGCCGTTAGCTCGCCCAGGCGCAGGTGAGCCACGCCCAGAATCTTGAGCGCGCGCCCTTGCAGATCGGGCTGCTCGGTGACGTAAGAGGCCAACTGGCGCGCTTCGGAGACAGCGGTCTGGAAGTCGCCGCGCTGGAGCTTGATGAAGGCGCGCTGAAGCTGGATGTAGGTATGGCCGGTCTCGTCGCCCGCCTCGGCGAAGCCGCGCTCGGCCTCGTTGAGCGACTGCTCGGCTTCCTCGTAGTTGTAGCGATCGGTGTGCACGCGCGCGCAGTTGTACAGCAGCCCCGGCGCGAAGATGCCGATCTGCCCCAGTTGGGCGCGCCACTTGAGCAGCGTCTCCACCTTGCCCTGGGCGAAGTACATGTTGGCGACGCGATCCGAAATCTTGGCCGCGCGCTCGATCAGCCCGGCGGCCATGTAATGCTCGAAGCCCCAGTCCACCTGGTTGCGCTCTTCGAACCAGCGCGCCGCCCGCGCGTGCAGGGTCAGGAACAGGTTGGGGTCGTCCTGTTTGAGCTGGCGCTGCAGGAAGTTGCGGAAGAGGCGGTGATAGATCAGCCCGCCGGCCATCTTGGAAATGAACAGGTTGCGGCTCTGGATCTCGGCCAGCCACTCGGCGCTGTCGGGGAGCTGAAGCACGGACGAGCACAACTCCGGCGTCATGCGCAGCAGCGTGGAGGAGGCGAGCAGAAAGTCGCGCAGGCCGGGCGGCTGGGCTTCCAGCATGGACGCGGCCAGCGAGTCGAAGAGGGCTTCGGGGCCTTTGCCGCCTTTGAGGATGGCCTGTTCCAGATCGGCGGGCAGGGGGTGCAGGGCCAGGATGGTGCCCGCCGGCCACCCTTCCAGGCGTGCCGCCAGGTCTTCGGCCTCGGCCATAGTGCGCAAGCTGCTGCCCGGCGTGGAGTGGGCCATCTCGAAGATCTCGGTGGCGGTGAAACGAAGCTGTTCCTGGCCCAGCGCCAACACCTCGCCGCGCGCGATAAGCTCGGTCAGCGGCAGGTTGGGCAGCACGCGCCCGATCAGGATCAGATGGCAGTTGGACGGCAGGCGTTCGAGCAGCACCTGCATCCAGTACTCAACCGCCGGCGACTCGGAGATGATCTGGATGTCGTCGAGGATGTAGAGGGTGTGCCCCGACGTGTTCTCGCGCAGGTAATCCGCGACCAGAGCCGCCATCTCGGCGGGGGTCATGCCGGGCGCGGGGGCCAGCCGCGCCATTCCCGGCGCGACAGAGTCCAGGACTTGCAGCGCGCGCTGGAAGAGGTTGGGCAGGTCGCGCTCGCGCTCTTCGAGCGTATGCCAGGCGATGGCGTCGGGAATCTGGGCGGCGAATTGGGCGACGAGGGTGGTCTTGCCGTAGCCGGGCGGCGCGCAGACCAGGGTCAGCTTATGCTGGCGCGCGCGGGCGAGCAGCTCCAGGAGGCGCGGTCGCTCGATGACGCCTGAGACGTAAGGAACTAATGTATCGCGATGCAGCGTGCCATATGCCATGAAACAGGCCTCAACCGGCATCATTGTTCGAGAGACTTGGCGGGCGGTCTCACGCCACCGCCACTGTCCCGGCTATGAGGCGACAGAAAGCCCGTAGCATGGATCAGCTAGAGCGGGCGCTCTCGCCTCCAGGCCCACGAACTCTGTCTATCATCCCTTGTAGCATCGCTGGCAGCAGCATCCTGCCAGGCGCAAAGACCCCTCATGTAGTATGGCAAATCACTGGCGGGAATGCAACATTGGCCCAGGAGCGCGTGCACCCCCCTTCAGGCAGGGGGCGCTGCTCTGCCGCGCCCTGGGTTTACCTCACCCCCGCTCGGCGCTGGCGCGCCTCGCCGCCCCCTCTCCGTCAACGGAGAGGGGGCAAGCCGAGCGCAGCGAGGCTGGGGGTGAGGTAGAACACCGGCATGTTTGAAGCGATTGCCCTGAGGAGTGGGTGCCCCTCTCAGGCAGGGGGCGCTGCTCTGCTGCGCCCTGGGTTTACCTCACCCCCGCTCGGCGCTGGCGCGCCCCTCGCCGGGGCAAGCCGAGCGCAGCGAGGCTGGGGGTGAGGTAGAACACCGGCATGTTTGAAGCGATTGCCCTGAGGAGTGGGTGCTCCCTTCAGGCAGGGGGCGCTGCTCTGCTGCGCCCTGGGTTTACCTCACCCCCGCTCGGCGCTGGCGCGCCTCGCCAAGCCGAGCGCAGCGAGGCTGGGGGTGAGGTAGAACACCGGCATGTTTGAAGCGATTGCCCTGAGGAGTGGGTGCTCCCTTCAGGCAGGGGGCGCTGCTCTGCAGCGCCCCCGTGGGGGGTACAAACCCACCCCTTCAACGGCTTGATGGGGCCTGCGGCTAGAAATGCACTCCTCGTCCAGCACGTTCGCGGCGATTTGGCGATGTGCCTGCCACTTTCCCTCACGGCTTGATCACGATCTTCAGCACGTCGCCGCGCGCATCGCGCAGCAGCGTCATGGCCTCGACGATGCGCTCCAGCGGCATGACGTGGGAGATGATCGCCTCGCCGTTGACGTGCCCATCCTTCAGAAGCTGCAAGCAGGTGGGGAAGTACAGGGCGGGCGCGGCATGAGAGGCGCGCAGTTGCAGCTTGCGGAAGTGGAACTCGTTGGCGTCGAAGGTCAGCGCAGCGCCAGGGCCGTACTCGATGCCGATGAAGGCGATGATGCCGCCGTAGTTCATCACCGGCAGGGCGCTCAGCACCGCTGACGCCGACGCCGAGACCAGCGCGCGGTCTACGCCGCCGCGCCGGAAGCGAATCTCCTCGACCGGCGTCTCGCTGGTCAGGATCACGCTGTCCGCCCCGTAGAGCCGCGCCAGGTCCGCGCGCCTGCCACCCGACCGGTTGGCGGCGTAGATGTGCGCCGCGCCTTTGTGTCGGGCCAGGGGAATGGACAGCAGACCAATCGGGCCGAGGCCCAGCACCAGCACGTCGTCGCCCAGGGCGATGTCCGCCGTATAGGTCATGTCCAGGGCCACGCCCAACGGCTCGCTGAGGCTGGCGACTTCGAAGCTCAGGCCATCGAAGGGGACGAGACACTCTTTGGGGGCCAGGATATACTCGGCGAAGCCCATGCTTTCGTTGTTCCAGAAGTTCGGCCCCTTGTTGCACAGGTCAGAGCGCCCGTTGCGACACAGGTCGCACGTGCCGCAGTAGGAACCGCTCTCCAGCACGACCCGGTCGCCCTCTTTGACGTTGCGCACGCCCGGCCCCACCTGGGCCACGATGCCGGCGACCTCGTGCCCGAACCCCTGCCACTCGGTGGGCGGTTTGGGCGTCAGGCGATGGGTGATCGAGCTGGCGATGTGCAGATCGGTGCCGCAGATTCCGCACGCTTCGACTTTGATCAAGGCCCAGCCTTCGCGGACTTCGGGCACCGCGATCTCGCGCAGCGCGAATTCGAAGGGCGCTCTGACAAAGGCGGCCAGCATGGTCCTGCTCATGGGTGCACACTCCTCCGGTCGGGGATTTCGCCTATCCTCAAGGCGCGTCAGCCGCGCACACGTCCTGTGCTCATTGTACGCCGAATGAGGAGCGGCCAAAAGCAGGGGCCGGGTGTGGGGGCAGATCGCGCGCGGGGGTGAAATATCTGAATCGCAGAGGCGCAGAGGGCGCGGAGAGGAGCTATGGAGATTCTCGGCCCTTTGCGCCCCTGGGGGAATGCGTTGTCAGCCGCGCCTCAGCCCTCGAAGCGCCAGTCCTGCAGGCTGCGAAAGCGGTCGCTGGCCGTGCTCATGAAGCCAAGCTGCACGCCTTGCAGCCGGGCGTCCGCCGCGTAGACATAGAGCGGATAGTACAGCACCAGCGCCGGCACCCGCTCGGCAAACAACTCCTGAAAACGCCGGTAGTGGGCGGCCCGGTTAATGCCGACAGGGTCGCGGCGGGCGTCTTCCAGCGCCTCGCTGATGCGGCGGTCGTCCATGCCGCCGTAGTTCTGGCCCGTGCCGTATTGCCCCTGGTGCCAGAACACGAACGGGTCCGGGTCGGCGTTCGGCTCGAAGCTGAACTCGACCAGCGCCGCGTCGAAGTCGCCGTCTTGCAGGCGGGCGCGCAGTTCTGCGGCGCTCACCGCCTCGACCGACACGGAGAAGCCAAGCCCCTCCCAGCCCGCGCCAATGCCCTCTGCGAGAGTCACCAGGGCCGGGTCATCGGTGGTTAGCAGAGTCAGCGCCAGGCGGATCGGCTCTTCGCGCTCGGCTTCGGGCGTGGCTTGCTCGTCTGGCGCTTCTTCAGCGGACGGTGTGTCTTCGGCGGCGGGCGTGCCTTCTGGGGCAGCCTCACCCGCGTCCGAAGGAGTCTCCTCTTCGGGCGTAGCCGTCGGCTCCGGCGTGGGAGTCTCCTTCTCGAAGATGAGGCTGGCCGTGTCCAGCAGCGCCTTTGCCCCGGCGGGGTCGTAGGCGGGCCAGGCCAGGCCGGGCACATAGGCCCAGGAGGTGGGCAGCAGCGGGCTGTCGGCCAGGATCGCCCGCCCGTCCAGCGCGCGCGCGACCAGCCCCGCCCGGTCAGCCGCCTGCGCCAGCGCCAGCCGCACGCGCGGGTTGCGCACGAAGCGCACAGCGCTGCGCTCCCAGTTGTAGATCAGCACGCCGACGCGCGGCGCGATGGTTGTGTACAGGCTCAGGCCCGGCGTCTGCCGCGCGATTTCCAGCGTCTCTGGCGGGAGGTCCCCGATGCTGTGCACCTCGCCCGCGCTGAAAGCGGCCAGGGCCGCTTCTGCCGTGTCGTAGGTGCGGAAGACCAGGCGATCAATCAGGTAGCCCTCAGCGCCTTCCGGTCGCTGGCGAAAGACGGGCGCGACGCGCAGTTGGATGCCGTCAATCTGCCCGCCGGACGCGGTGAGCGCTTCAATCTGGTAGGGGCCGGTGCCGATGGGCGATTGCAGGTTGAAGGGATGCTGGCCCAGCTCCTGCACGGGCGTGCCCTCCAGCACGTGCGCCGGGACGACGCCGATGCGCACCTGGTCGGGGAAGGAGGCCAGCGGCTGCGTCAGGCGGAAGCGCACCAGCGACTCGGAGAGCGCGTCCACTTCCACCGTGCGCCAGAAGGCGCGCAGCGACTCCGCGCCGGGGAAGAGCGGATCGCCCAGCAGGCGAAAGGTGAACACAACATCGTCCGCCGTGAAGGGCAGGCCATCCTGCCACAGCACGTCCTGGCGCAGCGCAAAGAAGTACTGCAAGCCATCCGGCGACACCGTCCACGACTCGGCCAGGCGCGGCACGATCT
Organism: Anaerolineae bacterium; assembly: GCA_027494015.1. Next base: position 811,753 of record JAOSJP010000001.1, on the reverse strand, counting down.
CGCCGTACTCGTTGCTGGCCGTCAGCCCTTCGAAGATCAGGGAGGTGATGTCGCGGTCTACCGGGTTGTAGGTCGCCAGCAGCGGGTTCAGCTTGACAATGCGGCCCACCAGCGCCTCGACCAGCACGTTGCCCGGCGCAACAGGCTCCGCCGGAAGCGGCTGGGCAGCGGGCAGGCCGGCGGGGGCGGGCGTCGGGTCGGGGGGTGCGGCGTCGGCTGGGGGGTGGGCAGAGCGGTCTCGGTGGGGGCGGTGGGGGGAGTCTCGCCGGAGTCGTCCGGGCGCACGATGAGCGCCACAACCAGCAAGGTGCTCGCCAGCAGCAGCGCCAGAAACGGCCAGCGTAATCCTTTGAGCATCGTCCCCTCCCTGCAAACAAACGGGGTGTTCTGCGCGCCGCAAAACACCCCCCACTATATTAACTCTGTCCAGGCTGTGACGCCGGCGGCATGTAGCGCGCCGCCGCTTTCAGATCTTCTGAATCAGCAGTTGGATAATCGCGTTGGCCAGGAACGCCACCGACAGGCCGACCGTGATCTGGAACAGCGTGCGCTCCAGGCCGCGACGAGTCTTGGTGATGCCCATCGAGTCGCCGCCGCCGAACAGGCCCCCCAGCCCTTGCCCCTGCGCCTGCAGGATGATCACCACGATCAGGGCGATGGAGGTGAGAATCTGGATGAACTGGAGAGCGTCTTGAACCGTCATGTTGAAATGTGACTCCTCAGGATGGCAAGCGCGGCGATTATAGCATGGCCCGGCTGGGTTGCAAGGGCCAAGAAAAAGGGCGAAGGCGCGGGATTGCGAAATGCGAATGATTGCGGATTGCGAATTGCGGATTGCGGATTGCGGATTGGAGAACCTTTTCTTTACACGCGATGCTGTTGGCGAACCAGACACGCGCCGGCTTCGTAGGGGCGTTGCTCTGCTGCGCCCTGGTTTGCCTCGCCCCCGTCTCGGCGCTGAGGCGCGGGCCGCGCTGCCCCCTCTCCACGTTGGAGGGACGGACATATCAGACAGTGTTGATTTAGCGTAACGACGAGCGATCACAATCAACGGAAGAAGCGGGCGGCTTGAAGGAGAAGCCCGGATGCCTGGTAGGGCCTGTAGGGGCGGGTTTGCAAACCCGCCCCTACAACCGGTTCCGCGAAGTCGCCTTCTTCGGTCGTTTCTCCCCTTGCATTGTTCTTCCGTAACCTATAATTAACTGTCAATGCGATCTTATTTGTCCGACCCTCCAACGTGGGTAGTCTCCCTGACGGATGTTGTTAGGCGAATCGGTCTGATATGACAGCGAACTTCGTAGCGCTTTTGCCTGATCGACAGCGTGATCTTCGGTGATCCACCAGGTCAGAACTCTTGCCATCCTAACGCCAACACTCAACAGGGAGACCACCCCAACGTGGAGAGGGGGCAAGCCGAGCGCAGCGAAGCCAGGGGGTGAGGTCAATGCCCCCGTGCCAGGCGAGTCGCTGACAACCTTTGCTCGCACTCTGTCAGAATGCCAGAATCGCGCGCAGCGCACGCGCCTGTTTTGTGTTAATATAACGACACAGGAATATTGATACTGCCTGAATTATCGTGGTGGCCCCAGGCTCATGGTTGAAATACCCAGTTCAGACAGTTTATTGCGGCGCAACGAGCTTCTATCGCAGGAGATCCGCCGGCGCGTGGACCAGCTTTCTGCTCTGAATACTGTCGCGGCGACCGTCAGCCAATCGCTCGACTTGCAGGCGACGCTGCAAACCGCGCTGCAGGCTGTGCTCAAGGTGATCCCGGTGGATTCGGCAGGGATCAGCCTGGTGGACGAAACCACCAGCGAGCTGGTGCTGCGCGCCCAACACGGTTGGCACCGCGATTTCGTCACCCAGCCGATGCGCATTCCGCTGGGCCGGGGCATGTCCGGCTTCGTCGTAGCCAACGACGAGGTGCTGGTCACCGGCGACCTGACCGGCGACCCCCGCCTGGCCGTGCCGGAGTTCGCCGACGAGGGTGTGCTGGCGATGGCGCTGGTGCCCATGCACGCGCGCGGGCGCGTCGTGGGCATCCTCAGCGTGATGAGCCATCAGCCCTACGAGTTCGCCGATGACGAGATTCGCGTGCTGCGGGCCATCGCCGATCAGGTGGGCGTCGCCCTCGATAACGCGCGCCTGTACGAGAACACCAGAGAGCAATCGAGCCAGTTGGAAGCCATCCTCAACTCGACGGGTGACGCCATCATCGCCACCGACAACCACGGCCACATCAGCCTGATCAACGCCACCGCCGAGCAGCTTTTCGACCTGCGCCGCGCCGAGATCATCGGCCTGCCGCTGCGCCACGCCCCGCTGCACCCCAAGCTGCGCGCCGGGCTGCGCCGGGCTATGAGCGCCGGAGAGAGCGCCGACACCATGTTCGAGGTGCCGCTGGACGATGGGCGCTTCCTGTCGGCCATTGTCTCACCGGTCTATGCGCACCAGGAGCCGGAGAGCGACCGCCAGGCCGAGGGGTGGGTGATGGTCGTCCAGGATGTGACGCACCTGCGCAAAGCCGAGCAGGCGCGCGTCAACTTCATCCGCGACGCGGCCCACGACCTGCGCAATCCGTTGGGGGTGACGCTCAACGCGCTCTCGCTGCTCAGCGAGGAGTTGGGCGAATCCGACAGCACCGCCGAGATCATTGACATCGGCCTGCAAGGGCTGAGCCGCATGCAGGTCCTCATTGACAGCCTGCTGAACCTGGAGCACATCGAGAGCGGGGTCGGCCTGCAGTGCAAAGACCTGGACGTGCGCGACCTGATCGAGCGCTGCGTGGCCGACATCCAGCCGTCCATCGCTCAGCGCGGCCAGACGCTGCGCGTCGAGGTGCCGGACACGCTGCCGCTCATTCAGGGCGATATGCACTGGATGTACCGCGCGCTGATCAACCTGTTGAGCAACGCGCACAAATACACGCCCGCAGGCGGGGCGATTGCCGTCTGCGCCTATGTGCAGGACGAAGACCTGTTTGTGGAGGTGAAGGACAACGGGCCGGGCATCCCCCCCGAAGCGCAGACGCGCCTGTTCGAGCGTTTCTACCGCGTCCCTGGGCCAGACCAGGACATCAAGGGGACGGGCCTGGGCCTGGCCATCGTCAAGACAGTGGTCGAGCAGCACGGCGGGCGGGTGTTCGTGCAAAGCAAAGTCGGCCAGGGCAGCATCTTCGGCATGGCGCTGCCGCTGGGCACCCGGCGCGAGGGACGCCGCGCCCGCGCAAGCTGAGAGATCGCAGCACATCTCACCCCCTAGCCCCGCCGCAAATGTGTCCTCTGAAAAAGCCAGACCCCGCCGGCAAAGTACAACGCGGAGAGTGCCAGCAGCGCGGCCAGCTCAAACTGAATGGCGCTCAGGCCCTCGCCCAGCGTCAGTACTTTGTTCAGGGCGACAACGGCGTGAGTCGGGGGCAGCACATCGTAGATGCGGAAGATGCGATCGCCGAGCGTGAATACCTCTCCGCCCGGCACGGGCATGAACGCGCCCGTGAAGAACATCATCAGAAAGAGCACGAAGGTGCTGACCATGAACGCCTGGTAGGTCGTGCGGGCGAAACAGGTCACGATCAGGCCGACGCCCACCGCTGAAAAGGTCGTCACTGCGCCGATCAGCACAGCCACCCACACCGGCCCCGCGCTGTGAAAGTCGAGCGCCAGCGCCGTCAGAAACGTCAGCACAACCGCTGCCGCGCCGACGATGACCTGGGACAGGCTGATGCCGCCCAGCAGGTCAAACGCCGAGAGGCGCGTGAGGCGCAGCCGGTCCAGCGTCCCTGCCTCAATCTCGCGCACCACGACCATGGACGCCTGATAGACCAGCATCAGCACAGCGAGAATCAGCAGCCCCGGCACGTAAAGCTCGAACTCGGTTCGGGCTGACGATCCGCCCAGGGCTTCTTCGGTGACCTCAACCGGACGTGTCTGACCGGTCACGGCATCCAGATAGCTCGTCAAGGCGGCGTTAGCTAACGTGGCAGTCACCGTGTAGTACGTGTTCGTGCGATCCCCCACAAAGGTCACGACGCCGGGCTGCGCCTCCGGGTCGGTCAATGTCTGGGTGAAGTCCTGGGGAATGATCACCAGCAGCGCGGCATCACGATCCCTGAGCCGGCGCTCGGCTTCCGCCCGATCTTCGACCTGCCTGACCCGCAGCATGGGCTGGCCGTTCTCGTAGGTGATGGCCTCTTGCAGCACCGCGATGATGTCGTCGCCAGCGTTCCAGACCGCGCCCGTCGCGTCTGTAATCCCGCGATCCTGGTTGATGACCAACACGGCATAGCTTGTTGAGCCGCCGCCGAAAAACAGCCAGTACACGAAGACGAAGAACGGCGCTGTGGACAGAGTCAGCAGCAGGGACAGAACATCACGCCGCTGCTCGCGCAGGCTTTTGACCAGCACGCTCCACAGCTTCATTCGCGCAGCCTCCTGCCGGTCAGGGCGATGAACACGTCCTCCAGGGTGGTGGCGCGCAGCCGTACTTCGGCGGGCGGCAACCCGGCTGCCTCCAGCGAGGCCAGGATAGCGGGCAGTCGCTCGGCCATGTGGTGCGACCGCAGCACCAGGGTAGCGCCAGCGGGGACGATGTGCGGCACGATCTCGCTCAGCGCGGCTACTGCCTCGGCAACCTGTTGGCCTGGCGCGGCGGACTCAGCGGCGGCCAGGGTGACTTCCAGCACGTCGCCCTCACCGGCCTGGCGCTTGAGCGCGTCGGGCATGTCCAGCGCCAGCAGCCGCCCGTGGTCAATGATGGCCACGCGGTCGGCCAGCCGTTCGGCCTCGTCCATGTTGTGAGTTGTCAGGACAATGGTCTTGTGCCGCGCGAGCGCCCGGATGTATTCGCGGGCCAGAACGCGGCTTTGCGGGTCCAGCCCGGCTTCCGGCTCGTCGAGCACGATGATGTCTGGGTCGTGCACCAGCGCCATGATCAGGTTCAGCCGGCGCTGCATCCCGGCGGACAGGGTCTTGGCAAGGGCGTCGCGTTTCTCGCCCAGCCCCATGTCTTCCAGAAGCTGCTCGCCGCGCCTGCGTGCCGACCGGACGGGCATCCCGTACATCTGCCCTATGAAAACCAGTTGTTCGAGGCAGGTCAGGTTGTTCCACAAGACGATGTGCTGGGGGCAGACGCCCACCCGAGCCAGAACGTTGTCCGCGCCGTCGCGCAGGGGATGATCGTGGATGAAAACGCTGCCGCTGTCGGCCTTGAGCAGGCCACAGATGATCTTGATCGCTGTTGTCTTGCCCGCGCCGTTAGGCCCCAGAAAGCCGAACACTTCGCCTTGACAGACGGCCAGCGACAGGCCATCTACGGCCAGCACATGCCCGAAACGCTTGGTGAGTCCTTCTGCGCGGAGCACCACGCAGCCCGCCATTCTTCGCCCCCTTCGTTCCTTGAGACGCGAGCTTCTATCGAGTTCTTCGTTGTTCAAGGCGCGACAGAAGTAAGCGCAGGAAGGTTTTGCGAAATCCGGTGATTTACCTCACCCCCAGCCTCGCTTCGCTCGGCTTGCCCCCTCTCCATGCATGGAGAGGGGGCGGCGAGGCGCACTAGCGCCGAGCGGGGGTGAGGTAAACCGGGGCACGGCAACTCGCCTCTTCAATTCTTTACCTGAGCTTACTGAGCAGCGCCCCTACCGAGAAGCCTCCCGCCCATCAGGTCTCTGTCATGCGCTAAGCCGGGCGGATGCTGCGCCGCACCTGCTCGGTCAGCGCCACGAAATCCGGCTGGTGCAGCAGGGCCAGGCTGCGCGGGCGGGCCAGCGGGATGGTCACTTCGGCCACCAGGTGGCCTGGTCGCGGTCCCATGACCAGCACGCGGTCGGCCAGCAGCACCGCTTCGGGGATGCTGTGCGTGACCATCAGCACCGTCTTGCGGTGCCGCGCCCAGATGCGCAGCAGCACCTCGCTCATCTGCTCGCGGGTCAGCGCGTCGAGCGCGCCGAACGGCTCGTCGAGCAGCAGCACCTGCGGATCGTGGATCAGCGCGCGGCCAATCGCCACCCGCTGGGCCATCCCGCCCGAAAGCGCTCCCGGATAGGCCCCGGCGAACCCCTCCAGCCCGGTCAGCTCCAGCATGGCGCGCGTGCGCTCTTCGCGCTCTGTCGGCGGGATGCTGGCCAGCTCCAGGGGCAGCGCCAGGTTGCCGGCGACGGTGCGCCAGGGCATCAGGTTCGCTTTCTGGAAGACAATCCCCACGCGGCGCTGCGCGCGCGTCAGCGGCTGCCCGTCGAGCAGCACGCGCCCCTCGGCGGGCCGCAGCAGACCGGCCAGGATGCGCAGCAGCGTGCTCTTGCCGCAGCCGCTCGGCCCCACCAGGCAGACGAACGACTCGCCGGACAGGTGCAGCGTCACGTCGTCCAGAGCGGGCACGTCCCCGCCGGGCGTGCGGTAGACGTGGCTGATGTGCTCGGCGCTGAGCAGGGCGTGAGCGGCCATTGGCGCTAGGGCCGCTCCGGCAGAAAGTCCATGTTGTAGCAGGCGCTCAGGTCGTCCAGCGGCGCGGCGAGCAGGCCCGCCTCGACCAGGATGTCCTGGGTGGCGCTCCAGGCTTCCGGGGTTGTCTGTCCCAGCGCGTCCGAGTGCCACAACGCCACCGAATTGAGCAGCACCTGGCGCTGCGTCTCGTACTGATCTTTGGGCAGGTCTTTGACGTAGTGGGTCACGGCGATGTCGAAAGCAGCGTCCGGGTCGGCGATGGCATCGGTGATGCCGCGCTGCACGGCGCGCACCATGCCGCGCACCAGGTCGGGCTTGTCGCGGATGGTCTGCTCGTTGGTGACCACGCCGTTGGCGACCAGCGAGGCGTAGTCGGAGACCTCGATCACATTGACCTCGGTGCACTGCTGCTGGATGGTCAGCGGCTCGTTGACGATGTAGACGACGGACGCCTCAACCTTGTCCTCGCAGATGTTCTCCGGCGCGGCGAAGCCAATCGAGCGCAGCTCGCCCAGGTCGGCTTCCGTCAGGCCGGCGGCGTTGAGCAGGGCGCGCAGCCCGATGTAGCTGGCCCCTTGCGGCCCCGGCACCCCGACCACGCGCCCGACCAGGTCTGCGGGCCGGGTGATGTTCAGGCGGGCGGGCGAGACGATGCCCACCGGGAAGCGGTGAAACCACTCGAAGACGTAGACGACGGGCCGCCCCTGCGCCCGCGCCAGCACAACCTGCTCGCCGCTGATCAGCCCGAATTGCAGGTCGTTGTTGGCGATGCGCTCAACCCCGTCGGCCTCGTTGAAGCTGTTCTCGAAGGAGATGTCAATCCCCTCGTCGGCGAAGTAGCCGCGCTGCGCGGCGACGTAGACCGGCGCGAACTGCACGCTGGGGATGTAGCTCATGAACAGCGTGACCTTCGTCTGATCTCCGCTGGCATCGTCCTCGCGCGTCAGGGCGTAGGCGGCGATCAGCAGCAGGGCCAGAACGACAGCGAACGCCGCCAGCAGCAGCGCCCGGCGGCGAAAGGACAGGGTTTGTGCGGACATGGTTCCGAACTCCGTTTCTAGCTGGAGCGAAATGGCTGCTGCAAGTTTACCGGGGTTGGGACAGAATGCTAGGGGGTGCCGTTGGCGCGCTGCCAGCCGAGCAGCAGGCGCTCCAGCCCGGCAGCCAGGCCATACAGGGCCAGGGCGAGCGCCGTCAGCGTGAACACGGCGGCGATGACCAGCGGCGTGTCGTAGGTGCCGCGCCCGAAGTTGATCAGGTAGCCCAGGCCCGCGCTGGCGCTGACGAACTCGCCAACGACCGCGCCGATCACCGACAGCGTGGCGCTGACCTTCAGCCCGCCCAGGACGATGGGCAGCGCGGCGGGCAGCTCCAGGTGCCAGAAGGTTTGCAGCGGCGTCGCTTCGAGCGAGCGCAGCAGATCGTGCAGCTCGGCGGGGATGCCGCGCATCCCGATCACCGTATTGACCAGCATGGGGAAGAAGACGATCAGCGCGCAGATGATCACCTTGCTGGCTATGCCGGAGCCAAACCAGATGATCAGCAGGGGGGCGATGGCGACGATGGGCACAGTTTGCAGCGCGACGAGATACGGCGTCAGCGTGTAGGCGACGGTGCGGCTCTTGGCGATCCAATAGCCCAGCCAGAAGGCGACGGCCACGCCGATCAGCAGGCCCGTGAGCACCTCGCGCAGCGTCACCGCGGCGTGGCGCAGCAGCGATCCATCGGAGGCCAGCCTCCACCAGCGCTCGGCCACGCTCGCCGGCGTGGGCACGATGAACGCGGCATACATGCCAGAGCCGGCCACGAGCGCCCAGGTTGCCAGCAGGCACAGCCCGAACGTTGGGGCGAGCAGCAGGTGCCAGCGGCGGCGGCGCGCGCGTGGCCGCGCGACGGGCGCGTCTGCTGCGCGCTCGTGCGGACGCGGCTGAGCCAGATGCGCGTTATCCATTCTCGTTCATGCTTCTTCGTCGTCCGGCGCGTCTTCGTCGCCGGACTCTAGCTCGTCCAGGAAGCCGGTGGCCTCGTCGAGCAGCGCCCGCGCTTCCAGATAATATGCCTCCGGCACGGCTACGTCCACGCCGCCGAGCAGCCCCACCGTCAGCGGGATGGCGCTGGTGCCCACCGCTTCGTGGAACAGAAACACGGGGATGTCCGCGCTGCGCAGCAGCCCGGCGGGGATGGCGGCGACGGCGAGATCGGGGGCATGGGCGACCACGTACCAGGTGCGCTGGTCTGGGCCGCGCCGCTTGACGAGGGCCTGCGGGTCGTTGTCCATGCTGAGATCATACCGGGTGCGGGGTCGTCCGGCAATGGGCAGCGGGGCAAGGGGGCAATCGTTTTCTGGAAGAGAACATCACCGCCGAGACGCAGAGAACGCAGAGAAAGACTGAGAGATGCCGCGACCGGAAACAGCGTAGGTCTTGTAGGGGCGGCGCCCCTTGCGCCCGTAAACGGAGCAGGGGGAGGAGTTTCAAGTCCCTCCCTGCTGGCGGGGAGGGATTTAGGGTGGGGTAAACCAGTGAACAACCTACGATGGACTTCCGCCAACGCGCACCAGCCTTTCCTCTGCGCCCTCTGCGTCTCTGCGATTCGAGCATTGCGCCCCCGTGATAGATACTGTTGGCGAACTAAGCACGCGCCGGTTTCGTAGGGGCATGGGTTTGCAAACCCGCCCCTACAAAAACGCCTTGATCGGCGCGGGGTCCGTAAGGGCGTATTGCAATACACTCCTGCGCAGGCATTTCGCCAACAGCATCGTGATAAGATGCCCCCATGATGGTGTGAGTTTGACCGGCGGGGCGCGCATATGTTAGATTCGGCGGTATAGAGTTGTGGTCCCGCCTCCGGCTGGAGGTCGCTCATGCCCGTGTGGGCGTGGCGGCGTTGAGCACCCTCGCTCACCGAAAAGTGCCCCCAGCCGACAGCATCCGCTTGGAGCAAGCGCCTGGCGCGCATAGAATGGACGATCCATGTCACTTTGGACGCATTATCACACGCCTACCACCGTTGATGAAGCGCTCACTTTATTGGCCGGCTACCAGGGCCGCGCCCGCGTGATCGCCGGCGGCACCGACCTGCTGCTGGACATCCGGCACGGGCACATGCCCAGGCCCGACGCCCTGGTGGACATCACGCACATCCCCGGCATCGCCGCGCTGTGCCAGGGTGGTGACGTGATGGCGCTCGGCGCGGGCGTCACCCACTCGCAGATCGTGGAGTCACCCGTGCTCACGGCGCGGGCGACCTGCCTGGTCGAAAGCTGCGGCGTGGTCGGCGGGCCGCAGGTGCGCAACGTGGGCACCATCGGCGGCAACGTGGCCCACGCCCTGCCCGCCGGCGATGGCACCACGTCACTGGTGGCGCTCGACGCCGAGGCCGATGTCGCCCTCGACGGCGTGCGGAGGTGGCTGCCGCTGCGCGATCTCTTCGTCGGGCCGGGGCAGTCGCGCCTGGACCAGACGCGCGACCTGCTGATTGGCTTCCGCTTCCGGCTGAGCGGCCCGCGCGAGGGCAGCGCCTTCAAGCGCATCATGCGCCCGCAGGGGGTCGCCCTGCCGATCCTGGGTTGCGCGGCCTGGGTGCGCCTGGACGAGGCCGGCGAGCGCTACGACGACCTGCGCATCTGCATCGGGCCGGTGGCCAAAGTCCCGGCGCGGGCCGAGGCGGTCGAGGAGGCGCTGCGCGGGGCGGCGGTCGGCGTGGAGGCCGTCGAGCGGGCGGTGAGCGTCGCCCGCCAGACGCTGCGCCCGCGCACCAGCAAATACCGCGCTACCGCCGAATATCGCCAGGAGATGGTCGAGGTGCTGCTGCGCCGGGTGTTGCCGCTGGCTGCCCGACGCGCGCGCACCGGCGAAGCGGTTCCCGAAGGCGTAGGCATGGAATAGTGGGGAAACGATCATGAGCAAACTGCACATCACCGTCAATGACCAACCTTATGATCTGGACGTGCCCGAATCGCGCACGCTGGCCCAGGTGCTGCGTTACGACCTGGGCCTGACCGGCACCAAGATCGGCTGCGAAGAGGCCGAGTGCGGCCTGTGCACCGTCCTGGTGAACGGCACGCCGGTCGACTCGTGCATTTATCCGGCGTTCAAGGCGCAGGGCGCGGCGATCACCACCATCGAGGGGGTGGCGCGCGGCGAAGAGCTGCACCCCGTGCAGCGGGCCTTCGTCGAGCACGGCGCGGTGCAGTGCGGCTTCTGCACGCCCGGCCTGATCATGACCACCAAAGCCCTGCTCGACGCCAACCCCGACCCGTCCGATCACGAGATCAAGGTCGCGCTGAAGGACACGCTCTGCCGCTGCACGGGCTACACCAGCGTGATCCAGGCCGTTCACTCGGCGGCCAGCGAGCTGCGCGGCGAGGGGCCGATCCCCTGGCAGCCGCGCGAGACCATCGCCCCGCTCAACGCAGTGGGCCGCCCCATCCCGCCGCAGGAGATCGTGGACAAGGTGACCGGGCGGGCCAGGTTCGCCGATGACTACGTCTTCCCCGGCATGTTGGTCGGGCGCACGCTGCGCGCCGCCCACCCGCACGCGCGCATCACGCGCCTTGACACCAACCAGGCCAAAGCGCTGCCTGGCGTGCGCGCCGTGCTGACGCACGAGGACGTGCCCGGCAAGAATATTCATGGCCTGGTCTTCGCCGACTGGCCGGTGCTGTGCGCCGACAAGGTACGCTACATGGGCGACGCGGTAGCCATCGTCGCCGCGGACGACGCCGACACTGCCGCCCGCGCCCTGGAACTGATCGAAGTGGACTACGAGCCGCTGGCCGTCGTCGCCGACCCGCAGTTCGCCCACTCGCCAGAAGCGCCGCTCGTCCACGAGGCGTGGGAGACGGGCAACCTGCTCAAGCATATCAAGGTGCGTCACGGCGACATCGAGCAGGGCTTCGCCGAGGCCGATGTGATCGTCGAGCGCGAATATCGCACGCCGACAATCGAGCACGCCTTCATGGAGCCGGAGTGCTCCATCGGCGTCCCGGCGGGCTACGACGCCGGGCACCCCAAGCTGACCATCTACGTCGGCTCGCAGATTCCTTACGATGATCGCCGCCAGACGGCCATCGCGCTCGGCCTGCCCGAAGATCAGATTCGCGTGCGCGGCACGCTGATCGGCGGCGGCTTCGGCGGCAAAGAGGACATCGCCGGCCAGATTCACGCGGCCATGCTCGCCCAGGTCACCGGTCACCCGGTCAAGATGCTCTACACGCGCCAGGAGTCGCTGCTCTTCCACCCCAAGCGCCACGCCACGATCATCCGCATCAAGACCGGGGCGAAGCGCGACGGGACGCTGACCGCCGTCCAGGCCACGCTCTACGGCGACGCGGGCGCATATGCCAGCCTGTCGGACAAGGTGATGACGCGCGCCACCACGCACGCCACCGGCCCCTACGTGGTGCCGCACGCCAAGATTGACTGCTACGCCATGTACACCAACAACCCGCCGTCGGGCGCGTTTCGCGGCTTCGGCGTGACGCAATCCGCCTTCGCCGTCGAGCAGAACATGGACCTGGTCGCCGAGGCGCTGGGCATGGACCCCGGTCGAGCTGCGGCGCAGGAACGCGCAGCGCGTGGGGACGACGACCGCCACCGGCCAACTGCTGCGCGAGAGCGTCGGCTTGCCCCAGACGATTGAGCACGTCGAGCGCGACATGCGCGGCGACGGGACGGGTTTTCGCTGGGGCTGGCGCGAGGGCAACAAGGGGTACGGCTGGGGCATCGCCTGCGCCTACAAGAATACGGGGCTGGGCGGCGGCGCGCCGGATCGCTCGACGGCGGAAGTGGAAGTCTTCCCCGACTCGTCCGCCGAGGTGCGCACTTCGTCCGCCGACATGGGCCAGGGCCTCAGCGTGGTGCTGGCCCAGGTGACGGCGGAGGAGCTGGGGATGCCCGTCGAGCGCGTGCGCGTCCTGCTCTCCGACACCGACCTGACGCCCGACGGCGGCCCGACGACCGCCTCGCGCCAGACGTATGTCAGCGGCAACGCCGCCCGCCACGCTGCGATCACCATGCGCGAGGCGCTGGTCGCCGCCGCCGCCGAGCGGCTGGGCGTCGCGCCGGAGCGGATTCGCTTCGAGGGCGGCGCTCTGCGCGCCAACGGCTCTGCGGTCGCCATCGGCGACGTGGTGGGCTGGATGCGCGAGCAGGGCCAGGAAGCGAAGGTGCGCTACGTCTACGATGCGCCCAAGACGCAGCCGCTCGGCACGGGCGGCGACATGCACGTCGCCTTCTCCTACGCCACCCAGGCGGCGCTGGTCGAGGTGGACCTGGACACGGGCGCGGTGAAGGTGCTCAAGATCATTGCCGCCAACGACGTGGGCCGGGCCATCAACCCCAAAACGCTCGAAGGGCAGGTCGAAGGCGGCATCGTCATGGGCCTGGGCAACTGCCTGACCGAAGAATACATCGTCGAGGACGGCGTGCCCTGGTCTACGCTGTTCGCCCGCTACAAGATACCCAGCATCAAGCACACGCCGGAGATCGTCTCGCACTTCGTCGAGGAGCAGGTTTACGTGGAGCCTGCAATCGATCCCGCCAGAGGAACGCCCGGCGATCTTCGGCTGGCTGCGGGAACACGGGCGGCGGGTGCTGATTGCGGAGTTCGACGTGCCGCTGTTCGACGAGCTGTATCATCCCGACCGCGTGCGGCACGTGATGGCGCGGTACGACCAGGGGCTGGCCGAATACGCGGACGATGGCGGGCTGGTCGCACAGGGGTTCTTGCTGCCGGTCATGTTCGGCTATTTCGACCGGTCGGCGGACCGGACCAACTGGGAAGGGCCGATTCAGGGCTGGGTGGATGGCCTGCGCGCGGCCGGGTTTGGCGACATCCGGACGCAGGCCCTGTACCCGTACTGGTGGGCGGACGCCGTGCTGGTCGACGCTCGCTGAGCCGGGCTAGCGCCCCAGGGCGTATCGTCGCCCGATCTCCGGCGTCAGGTTCAGGGCCGCGGCCAGGAAATGCGCCAGCCACCACGCGCTCGCCTGGAGGTCGCTCAGGCGCGCGGACTCGTGGCCGGTGTGGGGATCGGTCATGGGGGGCCGGTCAGCGCCAGCACCGGCGCCCAGCGGCCCAGGATCGTGTCATCGCTGCGCGACAGGTAACCCGTGTTCATCTGGATGGTGCCGGGCCGCGCGTCGTTGACCTGGCGGGCCAGGTCGCTCGCCAGCGCGTGGTAGTTGGGCGGCACAATCGACCCGCGCCCCCCGCCGGACGCGGTGCCGTGCCCCGCGCCGCGCCCCAGTTCGACGCCCAGCCCTGGCCCGGCCGTCTGCGAGTCCACCACGACACAGCCCGCGGTGGGCGGCGGCAGCGCGTGGGCCAGCCGCGCCGCCCCGTGGCCGAAGAACCCGTCGGGCGGGCCTTCCTCCTGATCGGTGAACACGACCAGCAAGCGCCGCCCGGCTTGGCGCAGCGCGTCCTCACTGGCGCGCAGGGCCGTCGCGGCCAGCAGCGATGCCAGCACGCCCAGGCTGTTGTCCAGCCCGGTGCCGGTGACGCGGTCGCCGTCACGGGTGGGCGGCGGGTCGATCAGCACGGTATCTTCCCAGGCCAGCGCCCCGCGCGATGCCTCGAAATGGAGCGCCGCTTCCCCACCGGCTTTCCGCGAGACGAGCGTCCCTTCCGCCCCGACGACCAGCCGCCCATCCGCAAAGCGCACTGGCCTTGGCCGGGGTCCGGTAGTCGCCCGGCGGGAAGCGGTTGGCGCAGATGGCGAACAGCGCCCCGTCGTCCGGGTTACCCACGCGGAACGAGGGCCGGTCCATGTGCGCCACGACGACCACGTCCGGCGCCACGGTGTCCGCGCCAAGCCACAGCGCGGCGTTGCCGGTCGAGCCGAGCGCGGGGATCACCCGGTCGCCCAGTCCCAGCTCCCCCGCCAGCGCGGCGATCTCGCCGCCGATCCCGCCGGGCAGATTCGCCCCGCCGGATGGCGCATGGGCCGCCATCAGCCGCCGGAGCATATCCCACAGCGGGTCGGGATCGGCCAGCGCCGGGAGCCGGTTCAGGCTGTCTCCCAGGCCGGGGGCGGCGGTGGCGATGGCGTGCAGCGGCATGTCGTTCCCTTTCACGATGGCGTGTACGGATCGGATAGCTCGGTGGCGATCAACCGCAGCGCGCCCGCCAGGTCCGCCAGGTCGACCATTTCCAGCGGCGCGTGCTTGCTGCGCATCGGCAGGCCGACGATGACGCTGGGGATGCCCAACTGCGCGGCGGCGCGGGCGTCGCTCATCAGGCCGCGGACGGCGTCCTGCTGGCAGGCGATCCCGTGCGCGGCGGCCTGCTGCTTGAGGTGCGCGCGCCAGCCGGGATCGGCGTGCCAGCCGTTCAGCCCGCTGGTGTACAAGAACGCCGTCAGCACCGGCCCGCCGCCCAGCCGCACCGCGCCCCGCGCGCGCGTTTCGGGCGTGTCGTAGGCGAGCGTGCCGTCGATAAACAGCGCCCGTTCCGGCGCGACCTGCTGCAGCGCGCCGAGCGCCCCCAGACAGGTCGTCTCTTCCTGCACCGTGGCGATGAGGTACACCGCCCGATCGTCCGGCAGGCCCGCCAGCGTGCGCGCCAGCGCGGCCAACACGGCGCACCCGGCGCGGTTGTCGAGGTAGGGCGCGGCCACCCGGCGCTCGCCCAGGGACACGATTTTCGGCGCGTACAGGACGGGCGCCGTGATCTCGATCCGGGGAGCGTCCGCCGGATCGACGTGGACGTACAGATCGTCCGGGCTGGCGGCGGCGTCGCCCGGCGCGGCGAGATGCTGTGACCGGACGCCGATCACGCCGGGGATGGCGTCCTGCCCGGCAAACACCCGCACGGCGGCGCCCGGCAGCGCCAGGACGTTCACCCCACCGACCGGCACCGCGCGCAGGATGCCGCCCTCCTCGGCCGTTTTGACCAGGAAGCCGACGGTGTCCATGTGGGCCAGCACGGCGGTCCGGCGCGGCGCGTCCTCGCGGCCAAAGCGCGCGATCACATTGCCGAGCGGGTCGGCCCACACCCGGCCCGCGCCGGGACGCAGCGCCCCGGCCATGCGGCCCGCGATGCCCGCCGCCTCGTGGCCGGACAGGCCCGGCGCGGGCACCAGCTCGTCCAGCAGCGCGCGCAGTTCGGCGATGGCGCGGTCCATGGCGGCCCGGCTCAGGCCAGCATCTGCTGGAACAGGTCGTAGACTCCGGCGGTGTCCAGGCCGGTTACGATGCGGACGTTCGGCTCGCGTTCCAACAGGCCCATGTAATCGATCACGGTCTGGCCGCGCGTGGCCTGGCCCTGAAGCTCGACGCGCGTGTAGTGCATGGCGCTCTCGCGGACCAGCTCCGGCCGCAGCGTGATCGCCATCGCCAGCGGATCGGGCAGCAGGTAGCCGGGCACCTGCCGGAACTGGCGCAGGTAATCGACCGTGGTTATCGTCGTGTCGCGGAAAAAGCGCCCGGCGGGCGTGTCGATGGCGGCCAGCGCGTCGTACTGCTCCCAGCTAAACGGGTGCTTGAGCGTGGTTTCCCACGAGAGCATGGTGGACTGCGCGAAGGCGTCCAGCACGATCTCCGCCGCTTCGGGATCGCAGTAGGCGTTGAACTCGGCGGTGACGTTCCGGGTATTGCCCAGGGCCGAAATCGTGCCGCCCATGAACACCAACTGGCGGATCTTGTCGGGGAAAAGCGGGTCCAGGCGGCAGGCCAGCGCGATGTTCGTCAGCGGGCCGAGCGTCACCAGCGTGTACTGGCCCGGCGCTTCGTTCGCCAGCCGCACCAGCGCGGCGGCGGCAGGCTCGGCTTCGAGCTGGCGCGTGGTGGCGGGCCGGTTGGCATACCTGCCCAGGCCGTCCTCGCCGTGAATGCGCGCCTCGGCTTCCCAGTAACCGGGGGATCAGCGGCTGGTCGGCGCCGGGAAAAACGGGGACATCGGCGCCCATCACGTCCAGCACGGTCAGCACGTTGCGGTTGACGTGCCGGACGTGCACGTTGCCGGTCACCGTGGTGATGGCCTCCACGGTCGCGCCGGGGTGGCGCAGCGCCATCATGATGGCCTGGGCGTCATCCACACCGGCATCGGTATCAATTAGAAGTCGCACGATCATCTCGCCTTTCTGCGGGCATGAAGCTGCTGATTTGCACGCCGGGCAGTGTACCATTTTTGGGTGACGGGGAGCAAGAACCACGTCCTGCGCGGGCCGGCGCCTGGGTTGACGCCGAATCGCTCTCAGGTTATAGTTCTCTATACATTTGGGGAACAAATTTAGCACCGTAGTTAGGAGAGAAAAAAGGATGTCGCGTTCCAAAGTGTTTGGACTGGTGATGATTGTGGCTCTGGTGGCCCTGGCCGTGGGTGTCCCCTCCACCACGGCGCAGGACGATCCGCTGCGGATCACCCTGGTGATCAACGGGAACCTGGGTGACCAATCGTTCTTCGACTCGGCTCAGCGGGGCATGGACCGCCTGCTGGACGAGGGCTTCAACGTCGAGATCAATACGATTGAGTTGGGCACCGACGAAGCGGCCTGGGAGCCGGGCCTGGGCGATGCCATGGGCGACGTGGACAACTACGACATGTTGATCACCGGCACGTGGCAGATGGCCGAATTCCTGGCGACCCGCTCGCACCTGTATCCGGACAAGTTCTTCGTGATGTACGACCAGGGCGTGCCCTACGAGGATGAGGCGTTCTGTGTCGAAGGCTGCACGAACGTCTACTCCGTGATCTACAAGCAGAACGAAGGCTCGTTCCTGGCGGGCGTGTTCGCGGGCGCGATGACGACCACCGACATGGATGGCATGAACCCCGAAGCCGTGATCGGCGCGTTGGGCGGCCAGGACATCGGCGTGATCAATGACTTCATCGTGGGCTACGAGCAGGGCGCCTGCCTGGTGAACCCGGACGTGCGCACGCTGGTGCAGTACGCGGGCGGCTGGTTCGACGCGCCGAAGGGCAAGGAAATCGCCCTGGCGATGTACGAGCAGCAGGCCGATATCGTCTTCCAGATCGCCGGGCAGACCGGTAATGGCGTGTTCGAAGCCGCCGAAGAACAGGGTCGCTACGCGATCGGCGTCGACTCCGACCAGGCGACCATCATCCAGGAAACCTATCCTGATCAGGCCGCTCGCATCCTGACCAGCATGATGAAGAACGTCGATAACTCGCTGTACCGCGCGGTGGACCTGCACCTGAAGGGCGAGCTGCCCTACGGTACGGTGGAAGCCATCGGTATCGCCGAGGGCGGCGTGGGCCTGGCCCGCAACGACATCTACTATGACAGCACGCCCGAATGCGATCCTCGACCTGGTGGACGCGGCGGAAGAAGCCGTCCTCAACGGCGAGATCGCCATCAACACCGCTTACGGTGAGGGGCGCGGTTCCGGTGGGTGTCCCGTGCGGCGAGATGCCCGAAACCGACTTCGACCCGGCGATGTATCTCGAATAAAGCGCCGTCGGAATAGGACGAATGTCTGCGTAAGCACGACTGGGGTGAGCGTTTTGCTCGCCCCATATTTTTACAGGCATGTGGGGGGAGTTATTGATGGCCCTTATCGAAGCAGTCGATATTGTTAAAATATACCCCAATGGCGTGCTGGCGAACGATCGTGTGAACCTGTCGGTTGAAGCGGGCGAGATTCACGCGCTGGTGGGTGAGAACGGGGCGGGCAAGAGCACGCTCATGAAGATACTCTACGGCCTCGAGCACCCGACATCCGGCGAGATTCACCTGCGCGGCCAGTCCGTGAAGATCCCCAGCCCGCAGGCGGCGATCGACATGGGCATCGGCATGGTGCACCAGAACTTCATGCTGGTCAACGCGTTCACCGTGGCCCAGAATATCGTCCTGGGCCGCGAGCCTACGCTGCACCGGGGCGTCACCATCAACCGCCAGACCGCCATCCGGGACACGGAAATGCTCTCCGAGCAGTATGGCCTGTACGTGGAGCCGAACGCGCGCGTGGATACGGTGCCGGTTGGGATGCGCCAGCGCGTCGAGATCCTCAAGGCGCTGTATCGCGGCGCCGAGATCCTGATCCTGGACGAGCCGACCGCCGTGCTCACCCCGCGCGAAACCGACGACCTGTTCAAAGCCGTGCGCAACCTCGTATCCGAAGGCAAGACGGTGATCTTCATCACGCACAAGCTGCGCGAAGTGATGGCGATCTCCGACCGGGTGACGGTGATGCGCGATGCCCGCCGGGTGGGGACGGTCAACACGTCCGAAACCAACGAGGCCGAGCTGGCGCGGATGATGGTCGGGCGCGAGGTCTTCATGCAGGTCGAAAAGCCCCGGGTCAGGCGCGGCAAGCCCGTCCTCGAAGCGCGCAACCTGACCTTCATCAACGAGACGGGCCGCACGCTGCTGCAACGACGCCACCTTCACGGCCTACGAATCGAAATCCTGGGATCGCGGGCGTGGAAGGCAACGGGCAGACCGAGCTGGCCGAAGTGCTCACCGGCCTGCGCACGGCCACCAGCGGCGAAGCCTTTGTCGATGGGGTGTCCGTTCTGGGGCACGGCCCGCGCAAGGTGCGCGAGGCCCGTGTGGCGCACATCCCCGAAGACCGGCTGACCAATGGCGTCGCCGTGATGGCGACCATTGGCGACAACCTGATCGTCGATCGCTACTACCGGCCGCCCTTCACTCGCCTGGGCATGCTCGACCTGGCGGCGATACGCGACAACGGCCGGGCGCTGGTCGACCAGTTCGATATCCTCGCGCCCAGCGCCGATCTGCCGGTCGGGTCGCTGTCGGGCGGCAACATGCAGAAGGTGGTCGTGGCCCGCGAGCTGTCGGCTGATCCGCGCCTGCTGATCGCGGCCCAACCGACGCGCGGCGTGGACATCGGCGCGATCGAGTACATCCACCAGCAGCTTGTCGACCAACGCACCAACGGCCTGGCGATCCTGCTCATCTCGGCGGATTTGCAAGAGGTGATGAAGCTCTCGGACCGGATCATGGTGATGTACAACGGCGAGATCGTCGCCATCTTCCCCAACACGCCGGATCTCACCGAGCAGCAGCTTGGGCTGTACATGCTGGGGCCGAGCGCCAACCCGCCGAGGAAATGGAGCGCTATCAATGAGATCAAGATTCTCTTCCCGGCAGCTCTCGCTGCTTGGTTTCAGCGCGTTGATCCGGGCTGGGCGTGATGTTCTTCATCACCTACAAGGTGTTTGGCGGCTCGTGGGAGACGATGACCAACGCGCCCAACTACATCAGCCTGATCATCGTCAACGCGCTGATCGGCTTCTGCGTGCTGTTGTTCGTGGTGGAGCTGCGCTGGGACGCGCTGCGCGTGATCCTGACCGTGATCTTCGCGCTGCTGCTGGGCGGCATCGTGACCGCCGTGTTCTTCCTCGACGCCGCGAACACGTACATCAGGGGCGAGTTCCGGGTCCAGGTCGTGAGTGATGCCGTGCCGCTGATCGACATGGGCTACGGCGACCGGATGACCCAGTTGTTCAACAACCCGAACGTCGAGGAGCCGGTCAAGGAGGTATCGTACCAGTTCGTGGGGCGCGAGGGTGACGAGGTCGCCGTCCTGGCGTACGCCGAAGAACGAAATTCCAGCCTGGACATGCAGGTGGCCCTGTTGGACGCGAACGACCAGGTGCTGGCCGAGGCCTCCAGCGCGACCGATGAACAGCTCCGCACCTTCCGGCGCTATCTGAAGACGGAAAACGACGCCGTGATCCGAGGCTTCGTGCTGCCCGCCGATGGACGTATTCGGTCGTGGCGCGCATGGAAGACCCGGACTCCGACGCGCGGGGGGATGCGACGGTGGTCGTCGTGTCCGAAGGCGGCGAGTCCCCGATTGACGTGGCGTACAATACCCCGATCGGCGCGACGTTCAACGCGCCCAATGCCAGCGACCCGCTCACCGAGGCGGCTTACCGATTTGCCGGCAGCCGGGGCGATGTGGTCAGCGTGCTGTCGTATGCCGCGCGCTCGAACATCGGCATCGACCTGGAGGTGGCGCTGGTGGGGGCCGGATGGCGCTGTGCTGGCCGAAAGCACCGGCGCGACCGCCGAACAGGTCGCGCAGTACCGGCCCCAACCTCAACAGCGAGCGCGACGCGATCATCGAAACCTACACGCTCCCGCCAGCGGCATTTACACCGTGCGGACGCAGCCCGAGCCGCTGGCGATGTCGACGCGGATCAGCGAGACGGTGTCGCAGACGGCGGACGCCTACAAGACCTTCCTGCTGGGGCCGCTGAGCCGCCAGAACCGCTGGGTGATCTGGATGCGCGACGCGCTGACGCTTATCATGCTGGGGCTGGCAATCGCGATCGTGTTCCGCGCCGAGCAGTTCAGCCTGGGCGCGGATGGCCAGTTGTACTTCGGCGCGCTGGCGTCGGGGGCGCTGGTCCTGGCGTTTGGCGATCTGCCCAAGATCCTCCTGATACCCGTGGCGCTGCTGTCGGCGGCGACAGCGGGCTTCGTGTGGGGACTGGTGCCCGGCGTGCTGAAAGCCTACCTGGGCGCGAACGAGCTGGTTTCGACGCTGATGCTCAGCACCGTCGCCGCGCGCTTCTACGAGATGGTCATCACCGAGCAGCTCCAGCCGCCCGACGCCGGGTTCACCACGTCGGACTGGTTCCCGCAGAATGGCCTGCTGACGCCGATCATCGACGTGGCGGGCGACCAGGTGACCATCGCCGTCTACCTGCTGATCATCCTGGTGCTGCTGACCTGGGTGCTGATCCAGCGCACGCCGCTGGGATACGAGATCCGCATGATCGGCGCCAACATCAAGTTCGCCAACTTCGGCGGCATCAACAGCAAGCGCACGATCATGCTGGCGATGGCACTCAGTGGGGCCGTGGCCGGGCTGGCCGGGGCGCACCTGGCGATGGGCATCCACCGCCGCCTGATCCTTAACATCTCGCTGGGGCTGGGGTTCGAGGGCGTCGTCGTGGCGCTGCTGGCGCGCAACAACCCGCTGGTGGTGCCGTTCACCGGCCTGCTGTACGCCTATCTGCGCACGGGCGCCCAGGTGATGGAGCGCGACGCCAACGTGAGTTCTGAAGTAGTCCGTATCATCCAGGCGGTGGTCATCCTGCTGATCACGGCGGATGCTCTGGTCGCCTTCTTCCGCCAGCGCCGCATCACGCGCCGCGGGACGCTCGACCTGGAGGGGGGGCGGCGGTGACGGAGGCGGTTTGGCACCCAACGCGCAGGAGGTCGCACATGGATAACACGCTGTTCGAGAGCGTCCTTCAGGGGATCTTCAGCTCGGCTTTTCTGGCCTCGATTCTCCGCGTGACGACGCCGATTCTGCTGCCTTCGCTGGGCGCGCTCATCTCGGATCGGGCGGGCGTGATCAACATCGGCCTGGAAGGCACCATGCTGGTCTCGGCCTTCACGGGCGTGGTCTTCAGCGCCTACGCCCAGACCTGGTTTGGCGCGTCCACGGGGCGGATATCGGCCCGTGGCTGGGCATGGTGATGGGCGTGCTGATGGCGATCCTCATGGCCCTGCTGCTGGCGTTTTTCCACCTCAAGCTCAAGGCCAACCTGATCCTGTCGGGCATCGCGCTCAACGTGCTCGGCTCGGCGGCGACAATCGCGATCATGTTCGAGCTGACCGGCGAGCGCGGCAACACGAAAGGCAGCCTGGCGAGCCTGCGAATGCCCTTCGTCCAACTGCCGGAGTTCTTGCTCGACATCCCGGTGATCTCGTTCTTCTTCCGGATCTTCGACAACCAGAGCGTGATGACGTGGATCGCGTTTCTGTCGGTCGCGGTGGTGTGGTATTTCATGTACCGCACGCCGACCGGCACGCACCTGCGCGCCGTGGGCCAGAACCCCGAAGCCGCCGCGTCGGTCGGCATCCGCGTCACGCGGATCCGGTACCTGGCGCTGGTGATCAGCGGGGTGTTCGCCGGTCTGGGCGGCATCCACATGAGCATGGGCTACCTCACGTTCTTCCAGCGCGATATGACATCCGGGCGCGGCTTCATCGCCCTGGCGACGCCTTACCTGGGCGGCGGGCACCCCGTCGGGACCGGGTTCGCGTCGCTCGTCTTCGGCTTCTTCGACGCGCTGTCGAACCGGGTCGGCTCGCTGGACATCCCCCTCGCAGCTTCCGCAAATGCTGCCGTTCCTGGCCACCGTCATGGCGCTGGTGATCTACGCGCTGCAATCGCAGCTCACCTCGCGCGTGCGGACGCTGCGCTCGGCTGAGGGTGAAGGCTTCGACGCCGTGTTCTGGGGCGCCATCCAGCGGCTGAGCGTGCTGCACATGTTTCTGGCGATGCTGGCCGTGTTCGGCGTGATCATCAGCCTGAGCATGTTCGCCGCGCCGAACGGGTTCGATGGCCCCGACACGGCGTACCCGCTGGGGGCGGCGGTGGGCGCGTTCTCGCTGGCGCTGATCGGCATCAACCTGCCGTTCATGCTCCACGTGGAGCGCATCGGGCGGCAGGTGCTCGCCAGCGCGGCGGCATCGTCGCTGACGCTGTGGCTGTACCTGGGCCTGCTGTTCGGCCTGTACCTGCGCACGACATCGCTCAAGGATCAATCGATCGTCCTGGGGATCATCCTGGGGTTGGTCGCCGGGATCGCCTTGTGGCTGGTCCTGGGCGGCCAGTACCTGATGCGCCACCAGCGCCGGGAGGCGCCTGGCTGAGCGGCGCCCGTTCGACCAGTGTGACGAGTTTGGCGGAGGGGCGCAGCGCGATATGTCCTTCCGCCTTGTGCCTGTTTCTTTCGTGGTAGGGAGTGGTTGTGTTGTTGAAAGATAAGATTCTGGGTGGACTGTACGGGCAGGCGCTGGGCGATGCCTGGGGAATGCCCGCCTATTTCGATCCGGACCAGACGTGGCAGGCTTACGGCGGCTGGATCACGGACTTTTGCCCGGCCCGGCGGATCACCCGGTCCATCACGGGCTGCCCGCGGGGCGCATCACCGACGACTCCGGAGCAGGCGTTCTCGCTGGCGCGCGCGTTCATCGAGCACGGCGGGGTGACACTGGAAGCCAGCGTCGAGGCGATCATCGCGTGGTACGACCGCGTGGGCGGCGACACCTCGCCCTACGTGGGGCCGAGCACGCGGCGCGGCGTCCAGGCGCTGAAGCGTGGTGAGGATCCGCGCACGACCGGCACCTGGGGCGATACCAACGGCGCGCCGATGCGCATCTCCCCGGTGGGCCTGCTGCACCCCGGCGATCCGTTGGGCGCAATTGCCGACGCCGAGATCGCGTGCGTGCCCACGCACAACACCAACGTCGCCATCTCCGGCGCGTGCGCGGTCGCGGCGGCGATCGCGGTGGCCGTGGTGGAGGGCGCCACGCTCGACAGCGTGATCGCCGCGGGGATCATGGGCGCGGAGCTGGGCCGGTCGAAGGGCCGCCCCTGGCTGGGCCCCGTCCGTGTCGCGCCGGATTCAGATGGCGGTGGACATCGCGCGCGGTTCCGGCGACGACATCGCGCGCCTGCGCCGGATCTACGACGAGATAGGCACCTCGCTCTCCGTGCCGGAGACGGTCGGCGCGGCGTTCGGCGTGCTGGCGATGGCGGATGGCGATCCCCGGCAGACCGCGATTTACGCGGCCAACCTGTCCGGCGACGCGGACACGGTGGGCGCGATTGCCTGCGCGATGGCGGGCGCGTTCAAGGGCATGGCCGCGATTGACCTGGCGATCACGCGCCGGTTGGATGCCGACGAGGTGTTCGCGGCGTACCACGTCCCCCAGATCGCGGATGGGCTGCTGGGGCTGATCGAACGGCGGGGTTGACCATGGCCCCGCACGTCGTTTCGCTCGGTGACCTGGTGCTCGACGTGATCCTGCCGGTGACGCTGCCGGTCCAGCCGGGCCATCACCAGGAAAGCCCGGAGCGGCATATCGAGCCGGGCGGCGCGGCCAACTTCATGATCGCCGCGCGCCACATGGGGCTGGATGTGTCGGCGGCGGGCGCCGTCGGCGAGGATGCGCTCGGCGCGCTGATCCTGGACGGGCTGCGCTCCGAGGGCGTGGATACGGCGCTTGTCGTCGCCATGCCGGGGTCGTCGTCCACGCTGGTGATCGCGCTGACCGACCGCGCGTCCGGCGAGCACACGTTTATCGGCAACTATGGCGCCGGTTCGGAGGTACGTTACCCCGACGGGCTGGACGCGTGCATCGCCGGGGCGGACGCGGTGTTCCTGCAAGGCTACACGCTGGCCGAGCCGCGCATCATGCCGATGGCGCTGCGCGGCCTGGACCGGGCGGCGGCCGTGGGCACGCCCGTGTTTCTGGACGCCGGGCCATTCCTGGCGCACGTGCCGCCGGAGATCATCCGGCGCGTGGTGGCGCGATCGGCGCTGCTGCTGATGACCGAGGACGAGGTGCCGCTGGTGAGCGAGGGCCGGACCGGCGAGGCGGCCACCGCGTACCTGCTGGCGAGCGGCCCGACGACGCTGGTCGTCAAGCGCGGCCCGGCGGGCTGCACGATCCTCACCCGCGACGGCGCGATCGCGCTGCCGGGCTACCCGGCCCAGGTGGTCGATACGTCCGGGGCGGGCGACTGCTTCGACGCGGCGTTTGTGGCGGGCCTGCTTGGCGGGCTGGCGCTGGCGGACTGCGGCCGGCTGGCGAACGCGATGGGCGCGGCGGCGGTTGGCCGGGCCGGGGCGGGGCGCAACGCGCCGTCCTGCGCCGATGTGATGGCGATCCTTCAACACGCGGGAGACGAGGTAAACTACCCATGCTGAGCACCGTGACGATTCAGACGCCGCCCGGCGACGCGCTGGTGAACATCACCGCCCAGGTGCGCGACGCCGTGCGCGCCAGCGGGATCCAGGCCGGGCTGTGCGCGGTGATCGTGCCGCACACGACCGCCGCCGTGACGGTCAATTCGTCGCTGGACCCGACCACGCCCGACGACATCATCGACGATCTGCGCCGGCTGGTGCCCACGCGCGTGGACTTCAAGCACCAGTACGACACGCCCGCCGACGCCGCCGGTCACATCAAAGCCGCGATCATCGGGCACAGCATCACGCTCGCTGTGGAGAACGGCGGCCTGCTGCTGGGCGGGTCGCAGAGCATCTTATTCTACGAGTTCGACGGGCCGCGCCAGCGGCACGTCCAGGTGAAAGTGATGGCCGGATGAATACTGATTTCCTGCTTTCGGACGAAGTGAGCGCCGCGCTGCTGGCCGGGTCGCCGGTCGTGGCGCTGGAATCAACGCTGATCACGCACGGCTTCCCCTACCCGGCCAACGTCGAGACGGCGCTGGCGATGGAAGCCGCCATCCGCGAGGAAGGCGCGATCCCGGCGACGATTGCCGTGATCGACGGGCAGGTGAAGGTGGGGCTGAGCCAGGACGAGATCGAGATGCTGGCCGGGCTGGGCCAGGACCGCGTGCGCAAGTGCTCGCGGCGCGACCTGTCGATCGTGGTCGGGCTGCGCCAGCACGGCGCGACAACCGTCGCCGGGACGATGATCGTGGCGCACATGGCCGGGATCAAAGTCTTCGCCACGGGCGGGATCGGCGGCGTGCATCGCGGCCATCCTGACGACATCTCGGCGGACCTGATCGAGCTGGGCCGCACGCCGATCACGGTGGTGTGCGCCGGGGCGAAGTCGATCCTCGACCTGCCGCTGACGCTCGAAGTGCTGGAAACGCAGGGCGTGCCCGTGCTCGGCTACGAGAGCGACACGCTGCCCGCCTTCTACAGCCGTTCGAGCGGGCTGCCGGTCGACCAGCGCGTCGATACGCCCCAGCAGGTCGCGGCGATTGTCACCGCCCGCGACCGGCTCGGGCTGGCGCACGGGACGCTGGTGGCGGTGCCCGTGCCCGAAGCGGACGCGCTGCCGGTCGATGAGGCGGAAGCGGCCATCGCCGAGGCGACCCGCCAGGCCGACGCTGCCGGGATTCACGGCAAGGCCGTCACGCCGTTTGTGCTGGCGAAAGTGCTGGAGCTGACCGGCGGGCGCTCGCAAGCCGCCAACATCGCCGCGCTGGTGAACAATGCCCGCGTCGGGGCGCGGATTGCCCAGGCTGTGGCGCAGGCGTAAGGGGGAGCGATGGCTCAGAGAATCATCATCGACACCGACCCCGGCGTAGACGATACGATGGCGATCTTCTTCGCCCTCCGCTCGCCGGAGCTGGACGTGATCGGCCTGACGACGATCTTCGGCAACGTGGACACGGACCTGGCCACGACCAACGCGCTGCGCCTGCTCGAAATCGCGGAGCGGACGGACATCCCCGTGGTCAAGGGCGCCGATCACCCGCTGGCCGGGTCGTTCGGGGGCGGCGTCGCGTTCGTGCACGGCGACGACGGGCAGGGCAACCTGCACCTGCCGCCGCCCGCCGGGCAGGCGCGGCCCGGATCGGCGGCGGAATTCATCGTCGAGCAGGTGATGGCGGCGCCCGGCGAGATCACGCTGGTGCCCTTGGGGCCGCTGACGAACGTGGCGCTGGCGCTGCGGCTGGAGCCGCGGATTGCCGTCAACGTCCGGCAGGTCGTGCTGATGGGCGGCAACGCCCTGTGCCCCGGCAACGCCACGCCCGCCGCCGAGGCCAACATCCACAACGATCCCGAAGCGGCGGATGTCGTGTTCGGCGCAGAATGGCCGGTGACGATGGTCGGCCTGGACGTGACGCACCGGGTCCACCTGACGCCCGCCCACCTGGACCGCTATGCCCAGGCGGATAACCCGCTGGCGCGGCACATCAGCCGGATCGTGCCGCACTACCGCGCCTATTTCGAGCAGAGCTACGGCATCCAGGGGATCTACGTGCACGACTTTCGTCGGCGGTGGCCTGCGCCATCGATCCGTCACTGTTCACCGCGCAGCGCTGGCCGGTGCGCGTCGAGACGCAGGGCATCAGCCGCGGCAAGACCTGGCCCGGCAACGGCGAGCGCCCGCTGGCGCCCTGGCAGGGCCGCCCGCTGGTGACGGTCTGCGTCGGCGTGGATGCCGAGCGCCTGGTGGCGATGGAACTCGACCGGCTCACCTGACGCCGCTGCCGGTTGGCCTGTGACCCTACAAGGAGAACGCGTTTCATGACCCGAAAAATGATTATTGACACCGATACCGCCTCCGACGATGCTGTAGCGATCATGATGGCGCTGCAGACGCCCGATATCGAAGTCGAGGCGATCACGGTCGTGGCCGGGAACATGCCGGTCGCGCAGGGCAGCGTCAACGCCCGCTACACGGTCGAGCTTTGCGGCAAGAACGTGCCGGTTTATCACGGCGCGGACCAAGCCGCTGATGCGCGAAATCTACCGCGCGTATTTCTTCCACGGGCCGGACGGCATGGGCGGGATGAACTACCAGGCCCAGACGCCGCCCGCCGAGGGCCACGCCGTGGAGGTGCTGATCGAGACGATCAAGGCCAACCCGGGGATCATGCTGGTCACGCTTGGCCCCATGACGAATGTGGCGCTGGCCGTCAGCCAGGCGCCGGAGATCGTCGAGAACGTGTCGCGCTGCGTGGTGATGGGCGGCGCGGCCAACGTGGTGGGCAACATCACGCCCGCCGCCGAGTACAACATCTGGTGCGATCCGGAAGCGGCGCGCGTGTGCTTCCGTTCCGGCCTGCCGATCGAGATGGTTGGCTGGGAGCTGTGCCGCGCCGAGGCCAATCTCACCGACGACGACATGCGCACCTGCAAAGAGGTGATCGATACGCCGCTGTCGCATTTCGCCATCGACTGCAACTACTCGGCGCTGGAAGCCAGCCGCAACTGGCTGGGCGATCCGGGCCTGGGTCTGCCGGACCCGGTGGCGATGGCCATCGCGATCGATCCCACGATCTGCACGCGCCAGAGCACGCATTACGTCGAGGTGGAATGCGATGGCACGTACACGCGCGGGATGACGGTCGTCGATCAGTGCGGCGTGACGCCCTACGACACGGCCAATGTCGCCATGTGGGCGCCGGTGGTGGCGCGCGGCGAGCCGCACATCACCGTCTGCTGGGAGATCGACGCCCGCCGCTGGAAAGAACTGCTGTATAAGACGATGCAGGTGTAACCGGGCTTATGGCGCTGTTCGATTTCATCGGCGTGGGTGGCCTGGCGTACGACATGGTGCTGCAGGTGGAACGCCTGCCGCTGGCCGACGACAAATATCCGGCCTTGCCGGTTGAAAAGCTGCCGGGCGGGTTCATCGCCAATGCGACCTGCGCCGCCGCCCGGCTGGGGCTGCGCGCGAGCTATATCGGCTGGGTGGGCGACGATGCCGACGGCGAGATGCTGATCGAGGATTTCATCGATTGGCACGTCGAGCCGGAGGGTGTGGTCCGGCTGCCCGGCGAGACGACGCCTTTCACCGTGGTGATGACCGAGCCGCGCGGCCAGCGAGCGATCGTGATCCCGCGGTGGCCGATCTACAATGCGCCGTTGACCTATGAGCAGGCGGCGCTGGCCCGCCAGGCGCGCGTGGTGTATACCTACCCGCGTGACGCGGTGTGGTGCGGCCAGCTCCGGCGCGCCACGCTCGAATCGGGCGGCGAGCTGGCGCTGGATGTCGAGTCCACGGTGCCTATGGGCGGCGACGAGCTGCGCGAGGCGGTGGCCGTGGCCGATGTCGTGTTCGTGACGAAAGACAGCCTGGCCCTACTCGGTGTCTCGTCGATCGAGCGGCTGGTGCAGCCGGGGCAGTGGGTGATCCTGACCGACGGCAAGCGCGGGTCCAGCGGCATCGCGGCGGGGATGCGCAAGCCGGTCAGCCAGAAAGCCCACCCGGCGGTGACGGTCGATACAACCGGCGCGGGCGACTGCTACCACGCGGCGCTGATCGCGGCGCGTCTGGACGGTGCTGAGCTGCCGGAGGCGCTGGCCTTTGCCAGCGCGGCGGCGGCGATCAGGTCGAGCATCGCGGCGCGCGCGGCGGCCTGCCCACCCGCGACGAGGTCGAGCTGCGGCTGGCGCGGCCATGAAGGAGGCGATCCGGTGATCCGGCATGTGGCCTTCGGTATCATCCTCGACGACATCGTATTTCCGGACGGTGCCACGCAGATGGGCGCGCTCGGTGGCGGCGGTCCCCAGACGGCCTGGGGCATGGCCGCTGCCTGGGGCCGCGGCGAGCCGGTCGGGCTGGTGGCGGGCGTCGGTGACGACCTGCCGCCGGACGCGCTCGCGCCACTGCGCGCGGCGGGGATCGATCTGGGCGGCGTGCGCCAGACCAAGCACCCCACGCCCCGCGCCTGGCAGATCACGGAGTTCGACGGGCGGCGCACGCAGGTCTGGCGCGTTCCGACCCGGACGCTGGGCGTGCAGTTGGCGCGGAACTGGGACGCGCTGCCGCCGGACTATCACGTTGCGCAGACGTTTCACTGGGGCATTCACCCCCGACGATCCGGGCCCCAGCCTGATGTTCGCCGCGGACCTGCTGGCGAAGGGGCGGCGGGTGAGCCTGGAACCGTTCAAGCCGCCGGACCGGCCGCTGAGCGACAACGAGCTGCGCGCCATCCTGACCGCGTGCGAGATTTTCTCGCCCAACTGGTACGAGGCGGCGCGGCTGGTGCGGACCGATGACGATCGCGCGATGGTCGCCCGCTTTCGCGACCTGGGGTGCCGGGTGCTGGCGCTGCGGCGCGGCGGGCGCGGCGCGGATGTCTGGGATCTGGTCGAAGGGCGGGGCGTGCATGTGCCCGCCGTGCAAACGGCGGTGGTGGATACCGTCGGCGCGGGGAATGCGTTCTGCGGGGCGCTGGTCGCCGCGTGGGATGCCGGGATCGAGGAGGCGGCCTGCCGCGCCAGCGCCGCTGCGTCGTACCTGATCGAGCAGGTGGGGCTGCCCGACGCGCCGCCCGAACCGGACCATTTCGCGCGCCGCCTGGACGAAGCGCGGCGCGGGATGGTCGCGCTGTCGCTGGCCTAGATCGTGATCACCTTGTCGGCGCGCCACTGCGCTTCGATGATGTCGTTCATGCCGCCCACCAGCCCGATGCGCCGCTGGCCGGTCAGGCCGAGGAAGTTCAGGCAGGTGCCGCACACGATCAGGAAGGCGCCCTTTTCGCCCAGGGCGCGCAGCGGCTCGAGGGCGGGCGAGCCTTCGCAGGCCAGCCGGACGCCATCGGCGTAGAAGCAGATCGCGGCGGGCACCTTGCCGTCTTCGAGCAGCAGTTGGAAGTACTTCGCCGCCAGGATGTGCTGGAGTTCGGGATCGGTTTTCCCCATGCCATCACTGGTGACGGAATCACGGTGTTGCGCGTTTCAGGGACCGTTGGCATCCTCTCGCACTGTTTGACCCATCAAATATCGCGTGTATGATACCGGTGCCCTGCGCGCAAAGAAAGACAGAAGTGAGGTTTTACCCATGAAGACCCGTCAATCGGCTGCGTACGAACAGGACTAACGACCATGCGTTCTCCCATGCACCAACAGATCGACACCCTGCCCGAGCTGGTCCGCGCGATTGCCCGGCCCTTCGACGAATCGGCCCGCGCGACGTTCGACTTCGCGCTGTGCACCTCGGCCAAGCGGATCTACCTCGTCGGCTGTGGCGACAGCTATCACGCGCCGGTGGGCGCGGAGCTGGCGTTTCACCAACTGGCGGGCGTGCCCACCCAGGCCGCCAGCGCGCTGACCTTCGGGCGCTATATCGTGGGGCACCTGCCGCCGACCGGCCCGCAAACCAACCTCGTGATCGCCGTGTCGGTGTCGGGCGTGGTCAGCCGGACGATCGAGGCGCTGCGGCTGGCGCGTCAGGCCGGGGCGGTGGCCGTGGCGCTGACCGGCGCGCCCGATGCGCCGCTGGCCCAGTCCGCCGAGAAAGTGTTCCAGACGACGGTCCCGCCGCTGCCGGACGAGATGGCGGGCATGGTGGTGCCCGGCGTGCGCTCGTACCTGGCGTCGCAGATGGCGCTATACAGCGCGGCGATCCGGATCGGCGAGGTGCGCGGACACCTGACCACGGCCCAGGCCGACGCCCTGCGCGGCGAGCTGCTCGGCCTGGCAGACGTGATGGAAGCCACCATCCAGGCGTGCGAGCCGGTCGCGCGCGAGCTGATGCAAGCCTGGACCGACATCCCCGAGTTCGTCTACGTGGGCGCGGGTCCGCTGTACGGCGTGGCGATGTTCAGCGCGGCCAAGATGCTCGAGGCCAGCGGCGACCCGGCGATGGCCCAGGAAACCGAAGAATGGGCGCACCTGCAGTATTTCGGTCAGCGCGCGGACACGCCCACCGTCCTGATCAGCGCGGCCGATTACGACGCCGACCGCATGGCCGAGGTGGCGCGCGCGGCGCAGAGTGTCGGGCGGCGGGTGATTGGCGTGCTGCCCGATGGCGAAACGGCGATCGGCCAGTACGTGGAGCATGTCCTGCCGGTTCAGGGCGACGTGCGCGAGTGCTTCGCCCCGCTGGTGTTCAGCATCCCCGGCGAGCTGTTGGCCGCGGAGCGCGCCGCCGCGATCGGCGCGACGTATTTCCAGGGCTTCGGCGGCGGGCGGACGGTGGACTGGGCCGACG
This sequence comes from Anaerolineae bacterium, assembly GCA_027494015.1. The sequence goes on along the minus strand of JAOSJP010000001.1, from coordinate 779,920 downwards.
GCGCCAGCCGCATCCGCGACAGCCACCTGCTCGACACCGTGCGGAAGTAGGGCCGGGGCGTGGCGGAGCGTCCCGCGATTGTCTGCGTGGGCAGCATCATCATCGATGACATCGTGCTGCCGGACGGCGCGACGCGCATGGGCGTGCTGGGCGGGGGCGTGACTCATGCCGCCGCGGGCGTGCGCGCCTGGGGCGAGCGACCGGGCATCGTCGCCTGCGTGGGCCATGACCTGCCCGGCGCGATCCGCGAGCGGTTGGCGCGCGACTTCGACCTGCAGGGCCTGGTCGCGCTCGACGTGCCCCAGGCGCGCGCCTGGCAGGTTTTTGAGTGGGACGGGCGCCGGACCGAGATCTTTCGCGTGGAGGTGCTGGAGCCGTTCCTGGCCGATCCCCAGCCGGAGCAGGTTCCGGCAGCGTACGACTCGACGCGCGGGCTGCACCTGCTGCGCGCGGCGGACGCCGTGGCGGGCTGGCGGGCGCGCTTCCCAGGGGCCACGATCCTGTGGGAGCCATCCCAGCAGTTCATGGTTGCGGGCCATCTGCCCCAGTTTCGGGCCGCGCTGCCGCTGGTGGACATCGTATCGCCGAACGGCCTCGAAGCGGGGCTGGTCTACGGGCTGGATGACCCGGCGCGCCTGGTGCGGGCCATGCTGGCTGACGGCGCGCGTGTCGTGGCGCTGCGGCTGGGCGCGGATGGATCGCTGGTCGCCAGCGCCGATCAGCCGGACCCGATCCACCTGCCCGCGATCCCGGTCGCGTCGATCGTCGACCAGACCGGCGCGGGGAACACCTACTGCGGCGGCTTCCTGGCGGGCTGGCTGGCAGCGGGCGACCTGCTGGCGGCGGCCTGTTACGGGGGCGCGGCGGCGTCCTTTGCGCTGGAAGTTACCGGCGTGCTCGATCCGTGCAGCGTGCAGGCCACCGAGCGCGAGCGCCGCCGCCAGTGGCTGGCGGACCGGGCGACCGTCCAGAGCGTCCAACGACGGCAGACGAGGGAGGTGTAAGGCGTTGTTTTCGTCCGGTGCGCTGCCCTATACGATCCGGCCCATGTGCTCCGATGATCTGGCCACCGTCCGCGAGATCGACTGTGACGCGTTCGAGCAGGCGCGGCGGCAGTTCGGCGGCGGCGGGCGCGTCCTGCGCCTGCGCACGCTGGAAAACATGGAGGCGGCGGTCGAGCGCCCGTATCCTGGCGTGGTGATCGAATGGCCGCCGGGCCAGGTGGCGGGCTACTGCTTCACGCACGTGTGGGGATCGGTGGGCTGGCTGGGCACGCTGGGCATCACCCCGCGCAAGCAGGGCGTCGGGCTAGGGGCGCGCGGTGACCGCCGCCGGGCTGGATCTGCTGCACGAGGCGGGATGCCAGACACGGGCGCTGGAGACGATGCCGGAGAACGGCAAAAACATCGCGCTCTACACGCGCCTGGGGCTGCGACCCAGCCACCTGACGCTGCTCTGCCAGGGCAGCCCAACCCCGGCGGCGTCCACCCATTTCGACATCTGGGGCGGCGATGACGCGCTGCGATGGGTGGCGTCGCAGATTGTCCCCGGCATGGATCCGACTCCGGCGGCGCTGTGGCTGGATCAAGAGGGCGCGGGCGATACGCTGGTGTGGCACGAGGACGGCGTCCCGGTGGCGTTCGCCGCGCTGCGGGCCGCGCCGCGCCGGTTGGACGGCGCTCAGTCTTACCTGACAATTGAGGCGGCGGCGTGTTTGCCCCAGGCGGCGGCACATTGGCCGCGCTACCTCCGCGAGATGCAGACTTTCGCCATGCGCCGGGTCAAGGTGGGGATCGTCATACCGATCAACGCGGCGCAGATCGACCTGCTGCGCGATACGCTCGACGCAGGGCTGCACGTGGTGCATACGCGGGTGCGGATGGCAACGTCGGCGGCCCTGGACCAGCCCGGCGCGATTATGATGCTGACGCTGGCGATGTAGCCCGCCAGGAATCAGTGACGGACGATCCTGGCCGCGAGCCATCATCGTCCGTCGTACTTCTCCTCCAAGGCGTGGGCCAAGTATGCCACACATGGGGCGAGGCCCGCAAATCGTGCGATTTGTTATTGAGGCGGCTATAAGGTAGTCTCCAACACACACGAACCCAGCGAAGGAACACACCATGATCCATCTCACCCGCCGCGCCGTGGTCACCAGCACGCTGATCGTCCTGCTCGCTGGGGTGATCCTTCCGGCCCACGCCCAGCCGGGCGATCGACAGGTGGCCGGTGGGCCGCGCGTTCTGACCGGCAGTTACGAGACGACGAATCCGATCTACCCGCTGATTGGCGCCCGGACGGGTGTGGTCCTCTACGACCTGACCCCGATGATCAACGAGGATTACACCTTCATGTCGCCGCCCGAGGCGCAGGTGCTGGGCCGGATCAACGGCGACATCGTGAGCGGCGATTACGTCATCGAGCTGCCGGAGAGTCCGCGGGCCGCCCCGCTCGATTTTGACGGCGACCTGACCTCGCCCCCGCGGTGCAGGTCTTCATGACGGCCACCTTCATCGATTTCCTGGGTGATGAGTTCGTCAACCGGGGCGAGTCCCCCATGGATATGTCGATTCACCTCGAGCCGCTCACCTACCACATCGTGGGCGGACACGTGATCGTCTGGTCGCCGGCCGAGGGCGAGGCGTTCCCCGCTGGCCTGGGTCCGGATGGCGCGGCGTTCACGGCGGACGATCCGTTGATGACACTGCCCGCCGGGTGGAGCGTGATCGCGCTCGAAACCGACCCGTTCACGCTGGTGGGCGGCGAGAACGTGGACGTGCCGATTATCGAGAGCATTGGCGCGCTCAACGACTATTCGGACCTGAGTTACCTCCAGGCGTGGCAGGATCTCTACGAGCGCACGCGCGAAACGTATCCGTTCTCCGGCGACAAGAATCTCGATTGGGATGCCATCTACAGCACGATCACCCCGCTGATCAAGCAGGCCGGGTCGCACCTCGATTTCGACCTGGCGATCGCGTCGTTCGGCTCGCTGATCCCCGACACGCACATCGGCTACGCCTCGCTGGCTGTCACGCAGCGGTTTCTGGTGGGCGGCGTGGGGATCGAGGCGCTGGCGGTGACCGACGCGGGCGAGGTGGTCGTGATTCGGGTCGGCGCCAACACACCGGCGGAACGGGCCGGGATCACGCCCGGCGCGGTGTTGTTGTCGGTGGACGGTGACCCGGCGCTCCAGGTGCTGGACGAAACGCCGCTGCTGCTCAGCAGCGCCTCCACGCCGCACAGCCGACGCTTCTTCCAGGCGGCGACCATGCTGCAAGGGCCGGTCGGCTCCCAGGTGGAGCTGGTGTGGCGCGCGCCCGACGGGTCCGACGCCATCGCGAGCCTGATCCGCGAGTTCGACGTGTCCTCGCTGCTGGCCGCGTTCGATCCCGGCGAGCCGGGCGAGGGCGTCATCAGCGCCCGGATGCTGGAGTCCGGCCTGGGCTATATCAGCGTGCGCGGTTTTGCCGAGGACGTGAGCCAGGCGGATCACACCTTCGGCGCGGAGCTTCAGGGCCTGATAGACGCCGGGGCGCAGGGCATCATCGTCGATGTGCGCGACAACAGCGGCGGGCTGGTCCAGCTCGCCATGTCGATCGCCGGGCGTTTCTTCCCGGACTACGTGCGGCTGTTCGACCTGTACTACGCGGACGGCGAAGGCGGCTTTGCCTATCGCGGGTATGTCGAGACGCTGGTGGGCGAGCCGTATTATGGCGGGCCGGTGGCTGTGCTCGTCAACCAGATGACGGGCAGCGCGGGGGATATGTTCGCCTATGCTCTGAGCACCGGCAACCGCGCGATCGTCGTCGGGCACACGCCGACCGGCGGCTTCACCGGCGAGGTGAGCGATGGCCAGTACACGCTGCCCACCGGCCTGACCCTGCAGATCCCCACCGGGCGCCCGGTGGACCCGGTGACGGGCGAAACGCTGATCGAGGGCGTGGGCGTCGAGCCGGACGTGCGCGTGCCGGTCACCGTCGAGAGCCTGCTGTCGGACGAGGACGAGGTGCTGCGCGCCGCCGAAGCGGCCCTGCTGGGGAGTGATCCCCGCGAGGTCTTCGACTCAAAAAGAGCAGGCCGCCGGGTGGTGACCTGCCCTTTCGTTTGCGTTAGGGATGGGCGGTTAGTGCATCGAATCGCCGCCCGACGCCTCCAGCATGCGCTGGACTTTGAGCGCCAGGTGCAGGTTCAGCCGCACGTTGGAGTCGTCCATGTCGAGCTGGATGATCTCGGTGATGCGCGCCATGCGATAGACCAGCGTGTTGCGGTGGATGTTGAGCACGTGCGCCGTGCGCGCCATGTTGCCGTTGTTGGCGAAATAGGCGCTGAGGGTGGGCAGCAGGTCGGTCTGGTGGCGCTCGTCGTATTTCGATAGCGGGGACAGCTAGTGGTCGCAGAAGCTGGACAGCATCTGCGGATCGCTCACGCCCAGCAGCAGCTCGTACAGGCTCAGATCCCCGAAGAAGGCCACCTGCGACTCGTCCCACAACTGCTCGGACAGCGTCAGCGCGCGCTCGGCTTCCTGGAACGATCTCGCGCAGCGTGGTCAGCCCCTTGACCGGACGCCCAACCCCGGCGGTGATCCGCCGTCCGGGATGGCGCCGCTCAGCGTGTCATGCAGCAGGTCGACGATTTGTTTCAGGCGCTGGGTCCGCTGCGGCTCGTCGAGCGGGAACAACATCACGGCGCGATCGACGTACTGCCCGACGGGTGCCTGAATCCGGCGCTGGCGGATCTCGGCCTGGGATCAGGCTCACCATACGCTCCGGCGAGAAGGTGCCCGCGGCGCGGTCGTTGGCGGGCAGCCAGTGGAACAGCACCACGGCATGCCACGCGTCTGCCTGGTAGCAATCCTTCTCGGCGCGCAGCGTCAGCAGGGTATCATCGCTGCCGGTGCCGTGCAGCCAGTCGGACAGCCAGTCCCGCACGGGAGGGGCGCTCTCGTGGGTGAGGGTGGTTGTCTGTTGGTGGACCATTTCGCGCACGAAGACCGGCGCGCTGTGTTCGAGCGTCAGCAGGTCAAAGCGGTCGGGCGCGTCACCCGCGCTGAGGATCGAGACATAGCCCAACAACTGGCGCTCGTGGATCAGCGGGGCGGTGATGCCCGCCGGGCTTTCGATGATCCGCCAGTCGTCCTCGAAGAAGGCGCGGTCCTCGATATCGAAGCGGCGGACGAATTCCGCGCCGCCCACCAGCGCCAGGTGCGAGTCCCAGTCGTGTCCGTGCGAGGCGGGCAGGCCCCGGCTGAGCACCTCGCCAGCCCGATCGTGGATCACCACCGGGCGGTCGAGCATGCGCGCCAGCGCGTTGAGCATGGTGGTCAGGCCGCGATGGCTGGCCGCGTGACGCTGAAGCGTCTGCTGCAGCTCAAAAGCGCGGTGGGCAAGCTGGGCCTGATAATGGGTCAGCAGGCGCTGGACGGCGCGCTCGACCTGGGGCAGAGCGGCGCGGTCGGGCAGCACGATCACGGGGAAGTTCGCCGCCCTGGCGACCTGATGCGCGCGGGGCATCACCGTGCCGCGCACGGCCAGGGCGCTGGCCCGCGTCGCGGTGAGTTCCTCGATCACGGTTTCCAGGGTGAGCGGTTTCTGGTAATTGCTCAGCGTGGCGGTTGACAGCATCACCAGCTCGCCGCCTTCGATGTCGGCGAAGATCGGCGGGCGCGTGCGGAGGTTGCAGACCCAGGTCACCGGCGTATCGGGATGTCCGGTAATCAACCGGCTGCCAATGGGCAGCGCCAGTTTCAGCAAAGATCGAATGTCCGCGGACGTCGATACGGCGCTCATACAAATCCTCCCCCCGGTGCGTGCTGTCTTGTGCAATCTCTCTAATAGGCCGGGCTTCTCTAGACAGCCTGACAGGCATCAAGAAGCGACCTTTTTCAATTGTAGGAGTTCAGTTATCGGATGTCTTCGGGCATGTTTTATGAGATTTACACGAATACGCTTGTGCAAGTTGCCCACTTATGGCCCGCATGCTTGGGCGGGATGACTTGGCGGGCGCTGCTTTTGCACAAGCGATCGCGGTCAGAAGGGCGGGGCGGGCGCCGTGAGCTTACCGGCGGGGCAAGCGTCGTGGACAAGCGTATAGGGAGTCGCTATAATGCCGCTCGCTGATTCACGAGATGAAATGGTGCCCATGTCCGAAAATCCACGCGAGAACCGTGACAACCAGCCCGATCTGCCCGGCGATCCGGAGCAGGATCCCAGCCTGGCGCACCCCTCCCTGACGAGCCTGTGACGGCCCCGCCCGGCGCAGAGGCGGCGCTGGCCGCCGAGGAGCCGCCGGTAGAGCCGGAGGACACCAAGCCCCAGGCGGTTCCTGCGCCGGTTGACGTGCTCCAACGGCTGGCCGCCGAGGAGCCGCCGGTCGATCCGTTCATGGACACGGCCCCGCGCGAGGCGAACGGGTCGGGGCGGCGCCGCGCGCGTGCTGCTGGTGGCGCTGGTGATGGTTGGCGCCCTGTGCATGTGTGTGACGCTGCTGGGGTTCTTGCCGGATTTGCCGGTTACCGCGATGGCCTGGCGACGAACGACTTCCGCATCACGCAGACGATGGCGACCGGAATCGCGCAGCAGTACGCCAGCGGGCGGATGGACCTGGAAAACGGGTTCGCCGAGCTGGCCGCCGCGCGGTTTGAATGGATCGTCGAGACGATCCAGGCGCCGACCGCCTACGCGCTCGACAGCCGCGAGCAGTTGGCGACCGCGCGGGCGATGATGTCGGTCACGCCCACCCCGCCACCCACCGATACCCCGGCGCCCACCGCCACGCCCAGCCCGGCACCCGCGACCGACGAACCCGCGCCGCAGGACGAGACCCCTGCGGATGACGCGGCTGGTCCCGACCCGGCGACGATGTACGAGCGCGCGGCCTCGGCCATGCGCTTCGACCGGTACGAAGAGGCGATCTCGTGGCTGGAGCCGTTGATGGTCATCGCGCCCCAGACGCTGGACGCGACCCAGCAGGCCGAGGTCAAGGCGATGTACCTGGAGGCGCTGGTCGAGCAGGGGCGGATCTACCTGCGCGGGATGAACCAGGACGGCGAGGACCGGCTGCAGCGGGGCATCAACCTGATCTACCGCGCCAATTCGATTGGCGACGTGGAACCGGCCAGCCTGCTCTACGAGGCCGACTTCGCCCAGCGTTTTCTCAACGCGCGCAGCTATGTCAGCGGCGGCAATTTCGCGGCGGCCTTGCCGGTGTTAGAGCGCTTGTGCGAGGAAAACTGCGAATGGGGCTACCAGGGCACCAGCGTGCGGACGCTGCTGCTACAGGCCCAGTCCGGCGCCAGCGTGCCGGTCGAGGAGGAGTAGCGTTCAACCGCCGTTGAGCAGCTCGGTGACCATCTCCATAAAGTCCTGGGGCATGACCGGCTTGCTGACCCAGTAATCGATGCCCATCTCGACGATCTCGGGGATGACGTTGGGGCGCGCGGTGAGGATCATCACCTTCATCGAATCGAGCCGGGGCACCGATCGCACATATTCCAGCACTTCAGAGCCGGACATTTCGGGCATAGCCAGGTCCAGGATCAGCAGGTTGGGCGTTTCGTTTTCGAGGATGGCCAGCGCGGCGGCGCCGTCATGGGCTTGCAGCGTCGTGCAGTCCAGCCGGTTGACCAACCCCACGAACAGCCTGAGCAGTCCCGGCTCGTCGTCAACAATCAGGACTAGCGGCGAGGACACAATGCGCGCTCACCTTTCCCGGTTCGCCAGCAAGCCCAATGATACTCTCCGTTCGCGCGGTTGTCGAGACAGATCACCCGCGCTCGCCGTGACCGCCGGGCAGTAGCTCCTTGACCATCTCCAGGAAATCCATTGGCATGACCGGTTTGCTAACCCAGCGCTGTACGCGGGGCGCCAGATCCTGAAAGCCCCGGTTCGAGCCTAACGCCGTGAGGACCATGCGACGTTCATCGAGTCCAGGCGCGGTGTCTGGGTGACGTAGGCCAGCACGTCGATGCCGGAGACTTCGGGCATGGCGATGTCCAGAATGAGCAGGTACGGCGTCCGTTCTTCGAGGATCGCGATGGCGGCGGCTCCGCCGCTGGCCCTGATCACCGTGCAGTCCAGCCGCTGGATCAGGCTGGTGAACAGCCTCAATAAGCCCGGCTCATCATCGACGATGAGGATCTCAGGGGGCGTCATATCACATGCCTGTTCCCGCCTGGGGCGATGGAGTGCGGAGAATGGCGCGCACCGGGCTGCCGCAGATGCCCGCGATCTTCAACGGCAGCGCGATCAGCTCGTAGATGCCGTCCGGCACCCCCGCCGGGCACACATTTTCCAGGTTGAAAATGCCGTGGTCGTACAGCCGGTGGTGGCAGGGCAGCGTCTGGCTGTCCTGGTGATCGACCGAAGGAGCTGTCCAGACCCAACAGGACGACGCCCTGCGCGGCCAGCCAGTCGGCCAGCTCAACGGTCGGATAGGGAAGCCATCCGGCCACTGATCGTCGGGGAGGTCGCTCACCCAGGTGTGGATGAGCAGGCGCTGCATCCCGGCCAGATCGCGCCCGGCGAAATCGTCCCGGCACGATGCCCCCTCGCGCCGCGCGATGGTCACGACGTGGGCCAGGCCGATGTAGGGGTCCAGCGACAGATCGGCCGGGTGGATCGGTTCATCGACGACGTGGTAGGGGGCGTCGATGTGGCTGCCGGTGTGGGCGCTGGAGAGTCGGCTGTCGTCAGGTTCACAACCGCGCCATCACGCAGGCGGAGGCTGTGCGTGAACGAGAACGGCATATCGCCCGGCCACACGGCAAGCGCCGGTGAGAGCGTGCGGCTGATATCGTAGATGTGCGTCATGCGGTTTCCTCATGTTGGGGCGCTGTCGCCCGATCCCACATGGTATCGAAATTGGTCGGCCCAATAGCCGAACCAATACGGCGATTCACGGCGGTGAATCACGATATGCATACGGTCGTCGATGACCTGGCTGTTGTACCCGTAAAACTCGACAACAAGCTGGTCATCGTGTTTATCGCGTTGTACGATGACCGGGCTGAAGCCCGGGCTGTGGGAAAGCTGGCGGTAGGCAAAACGGCCGGGAAAGGGTTTGCCCGCCAGGTTGCTCAGGATGCCGAGCGAGGTCTGAGATCGTGCTCCACGTTGAATTTCTCGCCATCAAGCTGGCGGTGCAGGTTGGCGACAGCGACCGGATCGCCGGGATCTTGCACGATGACGCGCACCGTCCCGCCTTTGGCGAGCACCTCGCGCTCGATGCTCGCCGCTTCGCGCAGGACGGTGATCGCCGTCGGGCCGTAGATCGACAGGCTGCGCGCCCCGTGGATGAAATCGCGGAAGTGCCCGTAACTCTTGCGATCTTGCAGCACGGAATCCAGGTCGGCGCGAGAGCCGTTCCGGCACGGTGATGTTGAAGACCAGCAGCGCCAGCGCGGCCAGGATCACGGTCAGTTGCAGATCCGGCGACACCTCATCGAACAGGCCGAGCACCACCAGCACGATGCTGACGGCGGCGACGGCATACGATTCGAGGTGGCGCCGATCGCGGAGATCGGTCCATATCCGCTGGACGGTGTCAGTTGCGCGCTGCATGGTTGAGTCATTCCCCGTTCAGGTCACGAAGGCCCGTTCGCCGTGCCGCTGCCAGGCGCCGGGATCGAGGATGTCGCGGATGGCATCGATCACCGGCGAATCTCATCGTCGCTGTTGTAAAAATGGGGCGAGACGCGAATTCCCGCCTGGGGACGGTAGTCGATCAGCGATATCGCGGGCCAGCAGCTCGCGCGAGACTTCATAGGCGTGCGGCGGGTTGACCGTCACGGTGCCGCCGCGCTCGTCCGGCTGGCGCGGCGAGCTGACCGGGAAGCCGGCCTCTTCGGCCAGCGCGATCAACAGCGCCGTTTGCCGCTTCGATTTTTTCGCGAATGGCCTCCACCCCAACCTGCGCGATGATCTCCACGCCGGGGCGATTGGCGTACAGGCTGGGTATGGCCAGCGTGCCGTTCAGAAAGCGGAACGCGTCCTCGCGCAGCACGATGTCGTCTACCTCGAACTCGAACGGGCGTTGGTGGGCCATCCAGCCGGTGAGGCCGGGCTGGATCGTCTTGAGGTAGTCGGGGCGCGCGTAGAGGAACACGCCGCCCGGTCCGCCGCACATCCATTTGAGCACGCCCGCCAGGTAGAAATCCACGTTGAGATCGGTCACGTCGAACGGCACGATGCCCGCCGCGTGGTACCCATCCAGGATCACGATCGCACCGACCGCGTGTGCCTTCTCGATGATTGGCTTGACGTCCAGGATGTAGGCGCTGCGGAACAGCACATGGCTGATCGGCACCAGCAGCGTGCGCTCGTCGATGGCGTCGATGATGCGCTCGACCGGGACGGTTGTGCCGCCGTCCTCGCTCTCGATCATGCACAGCTCGACATGAGGCGGCAGCATCCCGCGCAGCACGTAATACACCGAGGGAAAGATGCCGGACTCGATCACGACCTTGTTGCGCGGGCCGTCGAAGTCGAAGCACGACAGCAGGATGCCCTGGGCGATGGAGACGTTCTGGTGCATCGAGACGGTGTTGGGCGGCGCGCCGATGATCCCCGCGATCTGGTTGCCGAGCGCGATGTTCATCCCCACCAGCCCTCGCCCCACGCCCGGACGCCGCGCGCGGCCCAGGTATCGGCGTATTCGCGCAGGCTGTCGTAAACGGCGCGCGGCATGGCTCCCAGGGAGTTGTTTATCAGGTAGGTTGTCTGGTCGAGGATCGGGAACTGGTCGCGCCAGCGCAGAAGCGGATCGGACACGGAACAATATCCTTTTATTGAAGCGTGTGTGGCAACCGTTCACAGTGTAGTCGAACTGGCGGAAAAAAAGCCAAATTGAGGCGCAGCACAGGGGTGGCGCCGTGACTGGTCTGCTCCGCTGGTTTGTAATAGAATGTTTCGCAGTCTGGGGCGGAGTGAAGTTCTTTCCTCGTTAGGTAGAAGTGAGATGCAACCGGTGGCAAAGCCTCATAGGATACCAGAGCCGTGTGTGCCACGACTCTCTGGCAAGTGTGCGTGTTCTTGCTACTTCTATGGTTTTATCGATTACAGCGATTTTGTATTTACCCCCTGCTGTGGACTGGGATACGTTTCGCCCGGCGGCACGTGCTCTCGTGCACGGTCACAATCCCTACCGGTCACGGCATTCAATAATCCTGTAGGGACCTTGGTGCCGTTCATCCCCTTTGCGTTTATGCCCGAGCAGGTCGGACGGGTTACGTTCGTCATAGCGGTAGGTGCCGTTTCCTATGTGGCCTTTCGGATGGGGGCAACACCCGCCCAGCTTGGCCTGTTCCTGATGGCGCCGCCACTTCGCACTGGCTTGTTGAACGGAAATATCGAATGGTTGTCCTGTTGGGCGTGACTTGTACGCCTCAGATTGGCCTGTTCTTTGTAGCTCATCAAACCGCAGGTCGGATTGGGGATCGCCTTGTTTTGCTGGCTGACAGCTATCGAGCCGGTGGGATACGTGAAGTGGTCCGGGTTCACCCCGGTCACGGTGGCGTTCTTAGGCCTGTTTGCCTGTTTGGCATCAACCAACTGCGAGCGACACGACTTGTCGGAGATTATTGAATGCGTCTTTGTGGCCCTACTCACTCTTGCCGGGACTCTATCTGCTCTACCGCCGTGCAAATGCGCAATGTCAAGCCAGCTACTGCGACATCGCCGATGCTCTCTCCGTATGCTCTGTTTCACCCTGGATCGCGTCGTGGTTGCGGTGTTGAGCACCACGCCCTGGTCGCTTTGGTTGTGGGGGTATGGGGCCCTTTGAATGCGTGGTCAGCGGTGCCTTGTGATTGCTTCGCACCGCGCTGCGTTTTTCCAGGTGGGCTGCCACCAGTAGGTCAGGCGGTACGGGGGTGGCGCGGAACGCGCCTCGTGCCGGGTCAGGGGTTTCGCCGCCGGAGAACAACCGGCTGAACCCCGGATAGGGCGCCAGCGGGATGAGCTCGAACGCGATCAGGTGGGCCGCCACCAGGGGCAGCGTTGCCAGCACGTGCCCGGCCTCCTCGGCGGTGGCACACTCAAGGACCAGCACCGCCTCGGAACGGTCAGCGCGAAAATAGATCTCGCGGATGATCCCCGCCTGGTAGAGTTCCCACACGCGCGCGGCTTCAGCCCGCTTGAGGTCGGGCGTGAACTGGTCCGGCGTGGCGCCGGGCAACTCGTGCTCGATTGCCAGGATTTTCATGACTCGTCGTGTCTCGACCCTCTTCCATCGCTCGGTTGAGCACCTTCCCAAAGATTGTCCCCGCAGGGGGGACGTCTCGCAAAAACCGGTGTTCAGGCTGGCGCGCGGGATGTCCCCGCCACGAACAGGTTGACTCCGCATTTGTTTTAGTAATACGATGTAACTTACAAAGCCGTGGTCATCATAGCCCTGCAAAGGAGCCAACCATGTACGGAACCATTGCTCGCATGCGCGTCAAGCCCGGCGCGGTGGAAGGTCTTATTCGCTGGGGCGACCAACAGGAGGACGGTCCGGCCTGGTCGCCCTGCACGTATTCCAGATGGATGCCGACCCCAATGAGCTTTACCTGGTTGTCGTGGCCGAGAACGAGGAAATCTATCGCGCCAACGCCAACAGCCCCGAACAGCACCAGAGCTTCCTCGAAATGATGCAGTTCCTGGTCGCCGAGCCGGAATGGCACGACGGTCACGTGATCCAGAACCGGTAACTCGTTCCTCACCACACGCGCCCGGCCTCCGCTGCCGGGCGTGCTGTTCTATAGTCTGCCGCATCCCCTCTCACAGCCCCAACCGCATAGAGCCAACCGGGACCAAGTGGGCTTGTCAGCGTCCGCGCCGGGCGCTAGAGTCGAATAGGACATGGCCGATCACCATCACCGGAGCAGACTGAAGACGATGAACATTGGCGTGCTGGCGCTGCAAGGCGCCTTTATCGAACATGAAAAAACGCTGCATGCGCTGGGCGCCAACGCGGTCGAGGTGCGCCTGCCGGAACACCTGGAAGGTGTGGACGCCCTGATCATCCCCGGCGGCGAGAGCACGACCATCGGCAAGCTGGCCGTGACCTACCGCCTGCTGGAGCCGCTGCGCGCCTTCGCCGCCGCCCGGCCCGTGTGGGGCACCTGCGCCGGGATGATCATGCTGGCGAAGGACATCGGGCGCGACCAGCCGCTGATCGGCGTGATGGATATCACCGTTAACCGCAACGCCTTCGGCCGCCGGTGGACAGCTTCGAGACCGACCTGGACGTGCCGCAGTTGGGGCCGCAACCGTTCCACGCGGTGTTCATCCGCGCGCCCTGGTGACCGCCGTGCGCGATGGCGTGGAAATCCTCTCGCGGCTGGAAGATGGCGCGGTCGTCGCTGTTCGCCAGGGACACTGGCTGGCCACGGCCTTCCACCCGGAACTGACGCCGGACAGCCGCTTCCATCGCTATTTCCTGCGCGAAGTGGCGGGCCTCATCGATTAAGGCGATAATTCTCCGCCGAGTGCACCCGGGGGCGTCGAGCGCGCCCCTGTTTGTTGCGGCTGTCACCGATAAGGAACGGGATCCGTGTTCGCACGTCTGCGCACCTTGCCGCCTCAGATCTGGCTGTTGTTCGCCGGGACGCTGCTCAGCAGCACCGGGCAGGCGCTGGTCTGGCCGTTTCTCACGATCTTCATCCGCGAGCAGTTGGACATCCCCCTCAGCCAGATCACCTTCCTGTTCACGCTGCAGTCGATCGCCGGGTTTGCCGCCACGACGCTGATCAGCCCGCTGATGGACCGCTTTGGCCGCAAATGGCTGATGGTCGTCGGGCTGCTGTCGAGCAGCGCCGTGCTGGTGGCGATGAGCCAGGCCGGAACCTATCCGCAGTGGGCGGTGCTGCTGCCGCTGTACGGCGTGGTCAACGCGATCTTTCGCATCGGCAGTTACGCGATGGTGGCCGACATGGTGTCCGCCGAGCGCCGGGCGGCGATGTACGCCCTCCTGCGCATGGGCGACAACCTGGGGATCGCGGTCGGTCCGGCGCTGGGTGGGTTCCTGGTGGCGGTGGCTTACGAGTTGACCTATTTCCTCGCGGCGGGCGTGCAGATGGTGCTGGCTCTGTTCGTCAGCGCCATGATCGCCGAGACGCTGCCCAGGAAGGCGAGGAGGTCGGGTTCGCGACCGGCCTGCCAGCGGGGGCGGGGGGCTGGGCTATGGCCCGCTGCTGCGCGACCGTTCCTTCCTGATGATCTGGGGGCTGTACATCCTGATCCAGATCGCCAACTCGATGGTGTTCGTCCTGCTGGGCGTGTACGTCAAAGAGAATTACGCCATCTCCGAGAACCGCTTCGGCCTGATCATCGGCGTCAACGCGCTGATGGTGGTGTTCTTCCAGTACGCCGTGACGCGCATCAGCACCCGCCACGCGCCCCTGCACGCGATCACCGCCGGGGCCGTGTTCCAGGCGGTGGGCCTGGGCGTCTTCGCGATCAGCCAGGGGTTCGCGGCGTTCCTGGGCGGGATGGTCGTATTCACGGTCGGCGAGCTGCTGCTGGTGCCCACCGCGACCGCCCTGGTCGCCAACATCGCCCCGCCCCACATGCGCGCCCGGTATATGGGCGTGTTCAGCCTGTCGTTCCGCGTCGGATCGGGGATCGGGCCGGTGGTGGGCGGGCTGCTCAACGACAACATCGCGCCCGTGGCGACATGGTACGGCGCGATGGTTTTCTGTGGGATCGCCGTGGCCGGGTTCGGGCTGCTGTCGCGCCGGGCAGCGCGGCCCGCCGTGCAGCAGGCCGGGTCGCCGCTGTAGGCGTCAGTCGTCGCTGGGGGGTGGCTCTGGCAGCCAGCCAAAGGGCACGTCTTCCGTTTCGCCGCCGGTTGGGCCGGATGTCCCCACCGGGACCGGCTCCGGCGCGGCCTTGATCTTGGGCGGGCGCCCCAGGCGGCGCAAATCGCCCGCGTAGTAGATCCGGCCCCGCGGCAGATCGTCCTGCAGGGCGATCTGGCTGATGCCGCGCGCGGCGATGTCCACCGGCAGCGGCGCGCGCCGTCCGAACAGCACGCGCAGAACCGGCAGCCCGCCAATCGCCGACAGCATCGCGAAAAACGGGCCGCCGCGCTGCGTCCGGTCGAAGACCATCGGCGCGCGGACGATCCCCAGCGCAGCCCGCTGTTACGCAGATATTCTTCCGCTTCGCGCTTGCTGCGCAGGTATTCGTAAGACACGCCCGCCGGTTTGTGGGCCGCGCTCAACAGGATGAAGTACGGCACGCCATCGCTGACCGCCATGCTGATCGCGTTGCGGGCTGATACCAGGTTGAGCTGCTGGAACGTCAGGCCGCGCTCCGGCTGGGCGCGCACGCTGCCCACCAGGTGAACCACCACGCCGTGCCCGCGCGACCTCCCCTTGAGGCTGGCGACGTTCCACACGTCGCCGCTCACCAGCCGGATATGGCGGCGCAGCGGACCCAGCCGGTCCTCGTGATCGGGGCGAACCAGCACGGTCACGTCGGCGCCCGCGTCGATCAGGGCCGCCACCGTGCGCAGACCGATGAAGCTCGTCCCGCCGGTGACAAAAACCTTGTTCCAGTGTCGCCTTGCCATGCGTGTTTTGGTGCGCTCTTTCCGTGGGTGAATGGGAAGCCCCGCCTTCAGCTTCATTCTATCCGCTGGCGGAGGGCCGGTCAATTGCGGCTTGACAACGCCGCGGACCGCACTAAAATACTAGACTTCGCGTCTACTCTTATACGGATCGTCGATTAACATGGCTAACCGGCACCAACAACGCAAAGCCGCCACACGCGGCGCGATGCTAGCCGCGGCCCGCGAAGTGATCATCGAGAAGGGCTATAACCACGTCGATATCCTCGACATCACCGAGCGCGCCAACGTCAGCCGGGCCACGTTTTACAAGCACTTCGCCAACAAGGAAGACTGCGTCCGGCAGTTGATGGTGAGCGGCTTCGATGCCCTGGCCGAAGAGATCTTCCAGGGCGGGCGAGTCGCCACCTCGCGCGAGGCGTGGGTGCGCCAGAGCCTGGAGCGCGTGCTCAACTGGGCGGCGGACAACCGGGCGTTCATGCTGATCATGGTCGGCGGCGCGGCTTCGTCGCAGCTCAACGCGTTTGGCCGCCAGTACATGGTCGATCTCGTCGAGCGCACCATCGACGAGTTCGAGCCGGGCAACCAGCGCAGCCCCTTTCCCCCCGATGTCCGCGCCCAGGTTGTCACCGGCATCCTGATCCAGACGCTGGGCTGGTGGCTGGAATCCGACACCGGCTATTCCGCCCCGGCGCTGGCCGCGATGATACAGGAGATCGTCAGCCGCGGGTTGGAATACCCGCGCGCGCTGCAGCGGCATTCGACACCAACAGTGAGGACGGATCGTGATGTTCGAACGGATCGGTTATTTCGCGACGCGGTACCGCTATCCGATCATCCTGGCGTGGATGCTGGCGGCAGTGGTGATCACCGTCCTGGCGCCCAACATCGACCAGGTGGCCAGCTCCGACCAGGCGGATTTCTTACCGGATGACGCCCCGTTTGCCCACGCCAACGAGGTGTACCGGACGACGTTCCCGGACAGCTACGCGCCGGGCAGCACCGCAATCGTGATCGATGCGCGGGCGGCGGGCGGCGTGCTGAACACCGGGGCGGAGACATTTGCCGACCGGATCGACACGCCCACGGGCCGCTTCATCGATGAGCTGGTCGCGTGGCTGCGCAGCGATGCCGGGCCGGACAACATCCTGAGCGTGATGGCGCCCACCCTGTCGCCCGCGACGATTGGCCTGATGGTGTCGCCCGACAACGACGTGGCGATCGTGCGCGTCAGCCTGACGACCAGCAATCCCGAAGACGCCACGACCGACACGCTGCAGGCCATCGACGCGTGGCTGGCCCAAAACCGCCCCGACGGGATGAACACCTACCAGACGGGCGAGGCGCCGATCGTCAACAACACGACCGAGTCGATAATGACCAGCGTGGACCGGACGATCTGGGTGACGATTGTGCTGGTCATCGTGCTGCTGCTGGCGATCTACCGCTCGCCGGTCAGCCCGCTGGTGCCGCTGTCCGCGGTGACAGTGGCGTACCTGATCGCGCGGGGCATCGTGGCCTACCTGGGCGACCACGTCATGACGATCACCTCCTACGCCAACGTGATGATGGTCGTCGTGATGTACGGCGCGGGGACCGACTACTGCCTGTTCCTGATCAGCCGCTTTCGCGAGGAAATGGCCCATCACCGCGACGTGGAGCACGCCACCAGCGAGACCGTGGGGCGCGTGGGTGAGACGATCACCAGCAGCGCGGGCACGATCTTCGTCGGCTTCATGGCGATGGTGTTCGCCGAGATGGGCGTCTTCAACACCAGCGGTCCCGCGCTGGCGATCGGCATCGTGCTGTCGCTATTAGCCGGGCTGACGTTCGTGCCCGCCTTGCTGGCGACGCTGGGCGAGCGCGCCTTCTGGCCGCGCCAGGCCATGCACCGCGCCACCGGGCGCTTCTACGCGGCCACCTCCCAGTTCGTCAGCGCCCGCCCGCTGGTGACGGTGCTCGTCATCAGCGCGATCATGCTGCCCCTGGCCGTGTAGGCATCACCCAGCGCGTCAGTTACGACCTGTTGGGCGATATGCCGTCCGGACAAGGACTCGGTGGTGGGCTACCGTCTGATGCAGGACACGATGGGCGCTGGCAACGTTACTCCCGCTGACGGTGGTCGTGACCGGGCGCGATCCGCAGAACGGTCGCGGGGGGACATCGTGCGGCTGACCGGCGAGCTGGGCGCCCTGGACGGGGTGGAAGACGTGCGCGGGATGAACACGCCGTTGGGCAGGCGGACCGCGCGTATGGCCGGGCTGCTGCGCGTCGACCTGCGCCAGCTTCGTTGCATGGCGCGCTGGGCATGATGGGCGGCCGCAGGACGCTGGCTCGATCGATCGCAGCAGGCGCTCGAAGCGCTGCAGCTGGGTCGAGGGGGACGATCGCCTGCTGGCCGCGCAGTTCCCCAAGTGGCGGACGATCCGAACTTGGCCACCCTCCGCGAGCTGCTTTAGCGAGCCCGCTGCAACTGATGGCGCCAGGACGACACGGCCGCCGCGATCGAGGCGGTGGCGGCGCGCTTCAGGTCGGTCGCGGATCCTACCTGCTGCCGCTGGAGCTGGCCGGGCTGTTGAGCCAACTGCTGGGCGATGGCGGCGGCGTGCTGGGCCAGCTCGCGGCGACGTATCTCGCCAACGAGGGCACGGCCTTCAAGCTGGACATCGTGTTGTCGGGCAGCGCGGACAGCTACGAGGCGATGGACACGGTGACGGCCATCCGGTCGGTGCTCGCGGATTACCGGGA
The DNA here is from genome assembly GCA_027494015.1 of Anaerolineae bacterium. The sequence continues at coordinate 761,620 of JAOSJP010000001.1, read as the reverse complement.
TGGTGGGAAGCCGTGGTGAGCGGCGGCTGGGCGATCACGCCGACATTCGCGACACGATGAACCGCGACCTGCTGCGCGCGATTGGGTTTGTGCTGCTGGGGATCTTCGTCGTGCTGCTGATCATGCTGCGCAGCGTGGTTGCCCCACTGTACCTCATCGCGACGGTGGTGCTCAGCTTCACATTCACGCTGGGGCTGACCAACGTGGTCGTGAAAGCCTGGCTGGGGTCGAGGGTCTGACGTGGTACGTGCCGTTCTTCGTGTTCGTGATGCTGGTCGGCCTGGGCGTGGATTACAGCATTTTCTGATCGGACGCGTGAAGGAAGAAGTCGGCAATCATGGGATTCGCGAGGGCGTGCACATCGCCGTCGCGGCCACGGGCGCGATCATCACGTCGGCCGGTGTGATCCTGGCCGGGACGTTTGCGGGCCATGATGGCGGGCGAGATTAAGGGGCTGATCGAGCTGGGCTTCGCGGTGGCGGTCGGCATCCTGATCGATACGTTCGTGGTGCGCACCATGCTGGTGCCCGCCATCACGATCCTGCTCGACCGGTGGGCATGGTGGCCGGGCGGCGTGCCGAAGCGCGGCCCCGGCGGGTCGCCGCTCGGCGCGACGCGACTCACGCCGGAATTGACCGGGAACCGCAGGGCGCGATCGAAACCGGTCGCGCCCCTGGCGTCATTGCGCCGCGCGCAGCGCTGGATAGAGCGCCTGGTACTGCGCGAAAGCGTCCGTGTAGATGGCGTGCGCGTCCGGGTCCGGCATGAGGGTGGGACCATAGCGGACGGAGGTCGCCACGGCCTGCGGCAGATCGTAGAACACGTGCGTGCCCAGTCCCGCCAGCATGGCCGCGCCGGTGGCGGTGTGCTCGGCCCCTTCGATCGTTTGCAGCGAAACGCCCAGCACGTCCGCCAGGATGCGCCGCCACAGCTCGCCCTGCGAGCCGCCCCGCCGATCAGGAAATGATCGGGCACTGGCCCCCGCCGCCTGGAGGATCTGCAGGCAGTCGCGGAAGGCGAACGCCACGCCTTCCAGCACGGCGCGGGTCAGGTGGGCCTGCGTGTGGCGCGTGGTCAGGCCGGTGAAGGCGCCGGTCGCCTGGGGGTCCATGTGCGGGGGTGCGCTCGCCTTCCAGATACGGCAGGAAGACCAGCCCTTCTGAACCGGCGGGCACGTCCGCCGCCCCGGCCAGCAGGTCGTTATAGGACAGGCTGGCCGACACGGTGTTTCGCCACCAGCGCAGGGCGTTCCCCCGTTGAGGATGGCACCCATGGTGTACCAGTGGCCGGGGAGGGCGTGGCAGAACGTGTTGAGGCGCATCTCCGGGTCGATCCACGGGCGGTTGGTGACGACGGTCAACTGGCCGCCGGTGCCGAGCGTGATCGAGCCGCGCCCGCTTTCGACAACTCCCACCCCCAGCAGCAGCGCCGCCTGATCGGCGGCCCCCGCCACGACGGGGATGCCTTCCGGCAGGCCGAGCGCGAACGCGGCCTCGGCGCGCAGCGTCCCGACCACGTCCGCCGATTCCGACACCGGCGGCAGGATGTCCAGCGGGACGCCGCACGCATCCGCCAGGGTGGGCGACCACTCGCGGCGGGCGATGTCGTGCGCAGCCACGTGGCCGAGGCGTCGCTCGGCTCGCTGCTGATCTCGCCGGTCAGGCACAGGGCGACGAAATCCTTGGGCTGGATGGCGGCGCGGGCCTGTTCCCAACGCCCGCGGCTCGACCTCGTGCAGCCAGGCCAGGCTGGCCCCGGCAAAGCCCGGCGACAGGCGATTGCCCGCCGTGCGCAGCATGACATCGTGCGGGACGCGATCCATGACGATGGGGCACAGGTTGGCGCTGCGGCGGTCCATCCAGATGATGGCCGGGCGCTGCGGCGCGAGATCCTGGTCGAGCAGGACAAGCCCGTGCATCTGCCCGGTGAGGCCGATCCCCCGCACGCGGCTGGCGGGCAGGGTTGGCCTGGCGCATCGCCTCGCGGACGGCGCCCACCACGGCGCCCCCACCACTCCTCCGGATTCTGCTCGATCCAGTGCGGGCGCGGCGTACCCGACCTGCGCAGCCCGGATCCCCGACCATCGGCATCGGAGGTGGTGGTACTGGCTTCCTGAAGATCTCAGGCCAACACCACCGGCCGTACGGACGACCCTCACCGGGCTGGCCTCTGGGCTGTCCTCTTTCGACCAGAGATCACTGCGGCGCCGGCCATCGTGGATGGTGCTGCACGGCGCCACAACTGCCCCATAAAATCAAGGTCGTGATGTCATCTTGCGCACGGCGGGCTAATGCCTGTCGCCGGAAGCGCTGCCGGGCCGCGGCTTTTGCGCGGCGTTGTCGGCGCAGAGGCCAACACCATCACCCGAGACCTCGAAATGCTTGCGGCAGATCGCTTTGGCGAGCGGCTGACACCTGACCATATTTCCCGACGTCGCCACCGCAGTGATCGCCCACCTGACTGCGACTCAAACGTCCCGCTGGATATCCTGCCGATGTCCTCGGCGGGCGTGGTCGAACCTGCACGCTCCGGGTACATTGCAGCAATACCACTCGTGTTTGAAGCCACCGACTCGGGCTGGCGCGCTACTGAGGTAGTAAATCAGGCAGCGCGGCTCGATCTGCGCCGGCTTGCTGTCGTCCTGCCGCCGTGGATCGGCTGGAGATCGCGCTCAGCTGTCTCTCCACTCCTGGCCGCTGACTACCATCGGTGCCGTCCCTCAACGGAAGGCTGCCATGATGACAAGCTGACTAAACCTGATCTCTAACGACCTGCTGTCGGAGCGGCGGACGCCGCCGTTCGAAGGGCTTCGACTCTTCCTGCGCCTGAAGACGGCGCCGCATGAACCCCGGGCGACCGGCGCCTTCGCCACGCGCCACTGAGCACCTGGGCTGCACAGGTAACAGAAGGCGTGACGTTACTTCGCGACTTTGCCTGGACGGCCGAGATATCGCGGGCGGCTGCTGGGCGAACGTGGCGGCTGTCCTGGCGGACGATAACAACGTTCATACGAACCAACACCCCGCCACCGGCACTGTCATGCAACGGGCCTCGCGCCGTGTCCGATCTGCGAACCTGGCGACCTCATCACCCATGATCCGCCTCATGCCAGACCCGGTTGCCGCCTACACGGACGCTGCGGCGCGGTACCAGCGTCTATCGGCGCTGCGCGCTGACGCCTGTCTGACCTCCCGAGGGCGACCAGGTTGATCGCGCTGTTCAATCCGGCGTGTCACGTCGCTCAGCCGGCGACCACGGGCCGCGCTCGTTTACGCGCCGCCACCATGCTACACCGGTCGTGGATCGGCGGACCTGATGCGCACCACAGCGCATCGTCAGATGCTACCACTGGCGCAACCGATCGACCGCCAATCGCCCGCCATCATGACCGCAAGCTGCATCCGGCGCAAGGCGCGAGTGATGATCACGCCCGTGGCTCCGCTGTTCCCGGCGACAACCGCGCCTACCATCCCCAGCGGGTTGCCGTCTTCACGCATCGTCGAAAAATAACAACGATCTTGGTAGCATCTGTTTGAAGCTGTTGCAGCTATGCGTGTTCTCATTTGTACAGCTTTTCTGTTTATGTTAACATTAATTTGAAACTATTTCCTATCGACGGTCGGTGAACGACCTTTGCACGTATAATCGCTTGTTTACGTTTGCGGAATCCCGGCGGCAAGCAATGTGCGCGGCAAGCCTAACGGGCCAAACAATCGTTAATGCGAGGTGTGGCGGTCGATCACTGGCGCAACCACCGGCTTCCCCCGCCATCCCCGGTAATCCGGCACTGACGACCGCCTCACCGCTCTGCCTTTGTCGCGCTGCTGCTGGCTACGTGTCCAGCATGCCGAAGACTGCAGTAAACGCGACACTGCCGCCATCTTGGCGTCCCGACCCGCTTCCGGCGGATCGTTCGACGAGCGCGCTGCCAGCCCCTGGTCGCGGCGACAGATATCGCGTTTTTCATCGTACTGGCAGGTGCTGCGTCGCGGAAGCAACAGATCACCGCTGGTTGCGACCGGCAGGTCGTCTTGCCCTCTCGACACGCGGCCTTTCGGCACCCTGCTGCAGTCGATCGTTGGCGCTCTACGTGCCCTCTGCTGTCTCCGCTTCTGGCAGCGTCTGGCAGCCGCCGCTGCGCGCGGTCACGCGGCTTGGCGGCTGTTCTCCGCGCGCGTTGTCCCAGCATGCTGGTCCATACGATGTCCCCACGACCATCTGCGTTGATCCTGACCGCAAGCTCGCTGAAAGCCCGTTGCCGGCACCGTCGTCTGCATCGAACGACGACCCACCACCGGGCGGCATCGTCACCAAGCAATCAGCGACTGACTCGCGCTAGTGATATCTACGTCCGAAGCGCTGATCGCGATGACGGCCTCGTTTCTCGCTGAGCAGGCACGGCAGGCGGGGTATTTCCGCATCAACCCTTCCGATGACGCGATACCTGGCTGGCGTAACCGAAGCGCTGCTTCAATATCTCATGGGCGGGCACGGGCCGTCCCGGCAACAGCGACGGCGCGACTGTAAATCACCGGCGCGGGACCGCTGGTGTGGCGAACGCCGTCTCGGCAATTTCCTCGCCATAACGAATACTGCCGCGCTGCAACGATCTTGCCGCCCGCGCTTTCCGGCGATCGGAGACGGGCCGTGTCGATACCGCCGTATCACGGCGACCTCGCGTCGAAGCGCCACGCCACTGTCGCCGCGGTTTCCTTCTTCAGCAGCCGGCAGCCGATGTTCGCCAGCGGCAGCGATATTCCTTCGGTCCGCACTGGCTCGTATGTTTCGATCTGTTATTGACCGATCGGCACCCTCGCCGTCTGGCGTTCCCAATGTTTTCGCCCCCGTCGGACGACCTGTGCAGCGCACACGTCGATGGCTTTACGGCGTAATCGTCGTGGCGTCTTCGGATGCTGATGGAAGGCTGACGCGATCTTCCGATCGGGCGACACTCGCGGTGGAGTGAGCGCCATCGCGCTCGGAGATGTTGTCGGCCCGGCGTATCGCTGCGCGTACGCGACGGCTCATCACCCGTGGGTCAACAGCTCGCGGTGTTCAGCACGCCGCCCGCCTGCGCATCGATCGCATTGCGGTGCTTACCGGCGTAACTATCCGGGCCTCATTGGCGTGGGCGAAGATCCGTGAAAATCGCACGGTCAAACTGGCCACGGTCGTGTTGAGCACCGGGACGTGATCACCACGCCGCCAGCATCCGCCGGGCTGATCGGATCAGCGGTACCGCGAATGCTGTTCGTTCGAACATCATTAGATCATTTCATGGTGTCGTGCGCTGCGGCACGCGAGTGCTGACGATCTCCCCTGTATCATCTTGACCAGCCAGGAACGGAAACTCAACCGTGTCAACACCAGCCCAACGTCTGAATGCCGGCAACAGGCGCGACATCGGGAAGACTTTGCGCTATTCCGGCTGAACTCGTCGATGATGCGCTCACGGGTCGACACCATGCTGGCGGCACGCGTTGGCTCGACGGCAACCGCCATGAACACCGGTATCTGCCGGACAACACCACCTCGCGCGGGTGAACTCCGCCCGCCGCAGAAAGATCTCTTCGACGGGAGCAGCGGCTCCATGCCATCGGCTGCCGGCGCGGTCGCTGACGAGTGCTGTAAAGCGTGGCGGCGGCCGACGGCGCTTTCGGCGTATCGGTTATATCGACGTGAACCTCTTCTCGATGATCACTTCGCGGGCGCAACATGCCGCGTGTGGCGGCGTTGTTGTGCCGGTTGTATGTTAATCGACGATCGCCATAGGTAGACGCGAAGTCTGTATTTTAGTGCGGTCCGCGGCATTGTCAAGCGCAGTGTCGGCCTCCGCCGGCGGACAGGCTTCCATTCACCACGGAAAAACACGCCACGCTGCACGTAACAGGCGGCCCCATGAGTTGGAGTTTTGTCTCGGCGGGACGAGCTCATCGGCTCTGCACGATGGCGCAACCCTGATCGCGAGCCGTGTGACCGTGCTGGTCGCCCGATCACGGAGGCCGACTGGGTACTGCGCCACCATATCCGGCTGATGGCTGCGGCGTGATGGTTGTCACGCCAACCTCGAAAGTCGCGCGAAGGCTGCACATGCACGGTGGCGGCATGCGCGCCAGCGCCGGAAACACGACGTTCCGGCAACCGGCCTGGCTCGGCCTGGCTGCGATCAGCTATGGCGGTCGGCGTGGCGTGCATCTCATCCTGTTGACGGGTATGCCAGATATCTGCGCGGCAAGCACGGCAGAAGTGGCGTAACGGCAGGCTGCGCTGAGATCGTCCGCGCGCCGATATTTCGACGGCAACGGCGGCCGTTTTTTCATTATATCGGCGACCGGGCTGCCGGTTCTGCGCGACCTGTTCGAACGGCGCGCCGCTACCGGTGGACATCGCCGCGCGCGGCATCAACAAAATCGCCGGGATGACTGCGGGGCCGGATCTCGCGGGCGATTCTGGGGCGCACCGCGATCAGGCCGCGCCGGAAGCCGGTCCCGGTAGCGTCCGCCAACAAGCTGAAGACGTACCTGACGGCTGCGAAATTACTAACGGCTGTTGTTTCAGCGGCGACCCGGCCTGCTACGGCTGGCTGCTGCCAGTGGCTGCAATCCTGAAACCATCGCGCCGTACCATCGCCGCAGGCGCGATGTCGTTGAGCAGCCACCAGCGAATCTGATCCGACATGGAACCTTGAGCTGGCTGCGCCCATGCCGCCAGGCATGTGGCGAACGTGTTGGCGACCGGGAACGTGCTGACAATTTCTCGACCGTGAATCTGTTCCATCCGCCAAGCTGGCTGATCACTGCCGAAGACGTGACCCACCGCCTGGAGTACCCCGACGATATGCGGGAGACGCGTGACGTGCTGATGCGTCGGCGGCTATGAAAGAACACCGCCATCAACGCGTTGACCGCCGATGATCGGGCTCGAAGCGGTTCTCGGGGGTGGCGTAATTCTCGACGTACGCTGTGGACGTACCTCAGTTGGCGGATCAGGGATGTGCAACCCCAGATCGTCGGGAAGGGAACGATGCGGCAGTATGGCAACCCCCGCCCCGCGGCAGGCCGATCTTGACCCGACCTCTTCCCTGGGCGGCGTCTCGATCATGGCGCTGACAGACGGAAGCCGGCACCATCGCCGCCGGCGACTGGTCGATAAAGCCACCACCGAAATTACCCAGCGCCGGACCGCGATCAGGTTGTCGCCATGCGGGCGCACTCTCGCCAGCGGCGGACGCTGTGTCGGCCACCATCGCGTAACTGCCGATGCGAGATCGCGTTGACCGCACGCCGTACAGCGATGGCTCGGCACACCCGGATGGGACGGCTTTGTCGTGCCACCGGCGCGGCGCTGGCTGGCGGCCATTTGCGGCAAGCGTCCGTCAGCCAGCGTCGTGGCGGCAAACCGTGAGCTGGAAGGTGATGCGGCGAGATGTCCAACTGCTCGCGGATGAAGATCGAGGCGGCCAGACCAGCACGCCCAGCCAGGCAGCGTCCCCGCGAGCAACAATCTGGGCGGCGAGGTCTGTTCTCTGGTACGGATCCGTTCGCTTATCGGTGACGTACAAACAGAACGCTCGGCGCGAAATTATCGCTTATGGCGATGGCCTCGCGCAGGAAATGGCGATGGGCGACGGTCGGCGTCGGACCGAGGTGAAGCCGTCGGCCAGCCAGTGTCCTGACGGCGCGTCCAGCCGCGGGCTTTCCTGCATCCGCGCGGTATTCGCCGGGCATGGTACCGATGGTTTAACTGACACTACGGCACGTCAGTCGTCTCTCGTAATCACTGACGACCGAAGAGCGTGCGAACGACGATATCCATCACGCCGATCGGCAGCTGGTCGCGCCGACCTTCGCCATCGGCGCAGTACCCGCGTGGCGGCTTTGGCGACCAGCAGGCGGTGGGTGCGACCTTCGTGTGCTCAACTCTCGCCGCCGGGCGATCCACCTCCGATGTTCGGCGGGCACTACCTCATTGCGGCCTTGTCGTGCATTTTTCGCTCGTTGATAAGGCTTTGCGCAGCCCGCCGTGTCTTCAATCTGCTCGGTGATGTCGATCGGCCATGTCCTATTCATTTCAGCGCCCGGCGCCGACAAGCGCGGTGGAGTTGGCTTCCTACCGCGGTTGAAGGCTTTGTGAAGGAGATGCCAGCGGGCTTTATAGTGCTTGCGGCAGGGCAGGTGACAGTTACCGGTTGGATCGCGTCGTCTCGACGACCGGAACACATCATTTCGAGGAAGCTCGGTAACGTTCGGGCTGTTGGCGTTGGCGCGGTCGTTCTCGACACGACGGCTTCAGGTAAAGCTGTTGAGTCATCCATCTGGAGTACATTTCAGAACGACGATCCGGTTCATCTCCTGTTGGTCGCCCGGCGAATGAACGCTCCACCGCGCCGGCTTGTTGCTTGCATGCGAGCAGTAGTTCCGTACATGTTGGCTCCTTTGAGACTGCGTTACAGCAGATTGCATCGTATTACTAAAACAGATGCGGAGTCAGCCTGTTCGTGGCGAGGAACCTCGCGCGCCAGCGAACACCGGTTTGTCCCCTGCGAGGACATCTTTGAGTGTAACCGAGCGACGGGCGGAACACGACGGAGGTCGTAATGCAATCAGCTTGCGAACCCGCGGCACCACACCGGACAATTCACGCCCGACTCAAGCGGAGCTGGCTACGCGCGTGTGAAGAAGAACTACGAGCGAGATCTGCGGATCTTCGCGCTTGACGGTGCTGATCGCGGTGTGCCGCCCGGCCGGGCGTGCGGCCACGCACGGTGGCGGCCTGATCGCGTTCGAGCCATCCCATGGCATGGCGAGTTTCAGCGGTGTTCCGGCGGCGAAAAGCTACCTGACCCGGCACGGGCGCGTTCGCGCCGCGCCGCCTGACTCCTGATGGCAGCCACCTGGCGCGGCGCGGTGCGGTAATCTGGGCGCCGCGTTGCGCATTCTCTGGTGTAACAAACGACGGGCGCGTATGGCTTAACGCCTCAACCGGCAGGAGTGAAACGAAGTACATACGAGGAGAACATCGACGTGTCGCGGTAACCCGGCGAGCATTGCGCATTTTTGGCGGCTGGTAGATAAATCCCCGGCAAATGATGAGGCCACAAAGACGCGATGGCGGCGACCGGTCGTGTCATTTCGCAGTGGTGATGCCAAACAGGCAACTAAAGAACGCCGCCGTGACAGATTGCCGGACCGCTCACGTATCCCACCGGCTCGTGTATCGGCGAAAGCAGGATCACAATCCCGACCTGCGGTTGATAATGGCTGAAGTCTGAGCATGCAAGTCACGTAACAGGCCAGCGTTCGATGTTTCCGTTCGGCAAGCCGTGCGAAAATGGCCATCAAGCTGGGCCAGGCTAATTTACCCCGTCAACCACATAGGCAAACGCACCTACCACTATGATGGGCTGTTAACCCGTCCATTACTCGGGCATAAACACAAAAGAAATGGTGGCTCCAAATCCATGGAACAATCAATGCCGTGACTGTGTGGATTGTGACCGTGCACGAAGGCACATATACCGAGTATCCCAGTCCTGGCAGTAAATACAAATCGCTGTGTCATTCAAAACCGTGAAAACAACAGGGCTCACGCGCCAGGCGTCATGGCTTTTGCACTCTGATATCCATATGAACGCCTGTTACATCTGCACTTCTACCTAACGGCACTCCGCCCCAATTTGCGAAACGTTATTACAAACCAGCGGAGCGAATGCGGCACTTACCCTGTGCTTTGCGCCCGCCAGTATTTTTCCGCGATTCATTCACCGCTGTGAACGTTGCCACGCTGCAAAGACGTTCCGTGTCCGATCGCTGCTGCGCTGGCGCGACTACCTGATGAAACAGCTCTGAGGCAGCCCTTTCGCCGTTTAACGGCTCGCAATACGCAGGTGCCTGGGCCGCGCACGGCACACCATCGGGCGTGAAGGCGAAAGGCTGAAGACGCTCGGCAACTGGATCGCGTCGGCGCGCCGCTAACATCTCGATGCGCAGAACGTCTCCCGGGGCCTCCTGCATGCTCATTCGACCACTGGCTGGGTCATGAATCGAGTCGGCATCGGTGTCCGTCTGCGCGAGATGCTACCGTCGGCTATGCATGATCAGGCAGGAGACGGCAACCTCCCGATCGGCATCATCGTTTATGTCGACTGGCACCCGCTATGGCTCGCCGATCGGCCGTAACGATCGCAGCATATCGGACGTCAACCAATCATCGGTACACGCGGCTCGTGCGATCGTGATCTGGATGGTACCGCGCGGCGATCGTGGCAAACGTGACCGTGCCAACGTGGATTTCCCGGCGTGCTCAGCTGTGCGGCAGACCAGCGACGTCTTCTCGCGCCCCATTTACGTCAAGACGTCCAGCGACACTCACCAGCTGGATACCAGCGAGATGGTGCGACATCGTGCTGCTGAAAAGACCTGATTCCGCCTGTTCACGCTGACCGCCACCTGTGCGTAATCGCCGGCGTGGTCATCGCGCGTGCCGAATCTTGTGTCTGATTACCGGGTAACATGTATGCATGCACTGGGACACAAGACTCCAGCACCT
>JAOSJP010000001.1:0-750495 GCA_027494015.1 Anaerolineae bacterium | reverse complement strand
CTCCTGATTGTACCATAGCCTCTCTTCACTCTGTGGCCCGCCTTTCCCCCTGCCGGGCGAATGGGGCATAATGGGCAGCATCCGGCCCCATCTGCCGCCAGGAGACTCCCATGACCGACATGCTCGTCAAGCTCTACGCCCTGCCGCCGCTGGCTCCCGCGCTCGAACGGCCCGCCGCCGCCGGGATCGCCGTGCGGCGCGCGCTCGTCCCCGAACGGCACCACGTCCTGCCCTGGGTCGCTGGGCAGTCCTGGGCGCGCTGGGCCAGCGAGTGCGAGGCAGCCTACGCCCGCCTGCCGGTCGCCTGCTTCGTCGCCGTGCGCGAAGGGCGGCTGCTTGGCTTCGCCTGCTACGATGCGACTTACAAGGGCGTCTTCGGCCCGATGGGCGTGCTGGAGACCGAGCGCGGGACAGGCGTGGGGGCGGCGCTGCTGCTGGCCTGCCTGCACGATATGAGCGCCCAGGGCTACGCCTACGCCGTCATCGGCTGGACAGGCCCACAGGAGTTTTACACGAAGGTGTGCGGCGCAGCGCCCATCCCTGGCTCGCGCCCCGGCATGTACGCGGGGATGCTCAGCGATCCGCAGTGAGCGGGGAGCCGGTTTGCTGTGATAGAGCAAATGCTTGCTTCCACGCCCCTACGGGCAGGGCAAGCACTTCAATGAGACTTCCGAAGTCTGCGCAGACTTCGGAAGCCTTGCTGTAACGCTCCCTAGAAATTGGGATTCTCCGCACTCTGGCGGTAGACTCCGGCGCTTGAGCGGACCATTGGTCGCGCCACCACCCCGCGTGCCGGCGGGAGGCGCGGCGGCGTCCGCGTGTGCCAGCCTGCGCCCGCCCACCCCTCTGCGCGTGGACGGGCCGACAGCAGTCCCCCAAGGAACAGGGAGGTTCCCGTGTCCGATAAGGTTCGTGTCGCCATCATCGGCGTAGGCAACTGCGCCAACTCGCTGGTGCAGGGTGTGCACTACTACCACGACGCCCACCCCAACGAGACAATTCCCGGCTTGATGCACGTGACGCTCGGCGGCTACCACATCAGCGACATTGAGTTCAGCGCCGCGTTCGACATAGACGTGGAGAAAGTCGGCAAAGACCTGGGCGAAGCGATCTGGAGCGGCCAGAACAACACCATCAGGTTCGCCGACGTGCCGCACCTGGGCGTGCCCGTCCAGCGCGGCATGACGCACGACGGCCTGGGCAAGTATCTCAAGCAGAAGATCGCCAAAGCGCCAGGCCCGACGGCGGACATCGTGCAGATTCTGAAAGACACCCACACCGATGTCGTCGTCAGCTACCTGCCAGTGGGCAGCGAGCAGGCGACCAAGTGGTATGTCGAGCAGGTGCTCAACGCCGGCTGCGCCTTCATCAACGCCATCCCCGTCTTCATCGCCCGCGAGCCGTACTGGCAGCAGCGCTTCGCCGAAAAGGGCCTGCCGCTGATCGGCGACGACATCAAGTCGCAGGTGGGCGCGACCATCTTGCACCGCGTGCTGGCCAACCTCTTCAACGACCGCGGCATCCGCCTGGAGCGCACCAGCCAGCTCAACGTGGGCGGCAACATGGACTTCTACAACATGCTGGAGCGCGAGCGCCTGGAGAGCAAAAAGATCTCCAAGACCAACGCCGTCACCAGCCAGCTTCCTTACCAGCTTGATCCCGACAACGTCTACATCGGCCCCAGCGACTATGTGCCCTGGCTGCAAGACCGCAAATGGGCGCATATCCGCCTGGAAGGCGCGGCCTTCGGCGACGTGCCGCTCAACATCGAGCTGAAGCTGGAAGTGTGGGACAGCCCCAACAGCGCCGGCGTGATCATAGACGCGGTGCGCTGCGCCAAGATCGGCCTGGATCGCGGGCTGAGCGGCACGCTGGAAGCGCCCGCCTCGTACTTCATGAAGTCGCCGCCGGTGCAGGTGCCGGACGACGTGGCGCACAACAATGTCGAGGCGTTCATTCGCGGCGAGAACAACCGCGCGGTCAAGCCGCCGGCGGGCTGGAAGGGCAGCGACACGCCCTCGGTGCCGGTCAACCCGCACGCCGAGGACTAGCGCGCGGCAGTTCGTTCTCCGCGCCACACCACGACCCCTACCTCAGGCAAATAGGCGGCCAGTAAGTGAACCCCCTGACTTTGTCCCGTCTCAATGGTCCCCCGCAGCGTCTTGCCATCAAGGGCTATATGAGCCTGGGCGGGCTGCTGACGACTGAAAAACTCGCTCACCACCGCTTCAAAGTGCTCAACATCCACCGCATGTCCCAAAACCCGACTGAAGGTCGTGTGATGGGGCATCGTCTCCCGCTTCAAATGCAGCGCGGCGATCCGCGTCTCGCTGCGCAGCTTCGCCCACTCAGCAATCCGGCGTGATTCATCCTCCCCTGACAGCTTGGCCAGCACGACGATCACCAGTACAGCCACTAGCGGGTAGCGCGCCCCGCGTCGGGCCCGCTGGACGACCAACTGGCTCAAGCTGTCATACAAGCTGCCTATCTCAAAGAAAAACCCTTCTGCCCGCCTGCTCTCGTCTGTGTTATAGTTCATGGTGACCTTTCCTGGTGTGGATTCTGTGGTGTAACACTACCCTAACCCGGAAAGGTCTTTTTGTCCCCTGACTTTGCAACAGCCCTGCGCCTGGCCCTTGGTGGTTTGACACCGGTTGGCCTTTATGCTAATCTCTGAAGCACTTGTTCTAATCAGAACAATTAGCGCGAAGCCTACTGCGTAGTAGGGAGCTTATTATCGTGCCATCAGACTTCGCCCCCATGGTCTCGTTGTTGGTTCTCGCCGTTGCTGTCTGCATCCTCTTTGTCTTCATGTCGCGTCTGTTGGGTCCTTTCCGCCCAACGGCGCGCAAGCTGGCCCCGTATGAAAGCGGTATGCAGCCTTACGGAGAAGCGATCCGGCGCATTCCCGTGCGATTCTATAGGGTAGCGGTGCTCTTCATCCTGTTCGACATCGAGGTGATCTTCTTCCTGCCCTGGGCGGTGGTGTTCCGCGATTATGGTCTTTACGGCCTGGCGGTGATGGGGGCGTTTTTCTTCGTGTTGACGCTGGGCTTTGTGTACGAGTGGAAGGTCGGAGGGTTGGAATGGGAGTGACATCGAAGCTGGGCGACCTGGGAATCGTCACTGTCCGCCTTGAAGACGCCGTGAACTGGGCGCGGACGCGGGCCATGTGGCCGATGCTATTTGGCCTGGCCTGCTGCGCCATTGAGATGATGAGTACCCAGGCATCCGTCTACGATCTTTCGCGGTTCGGGATGGAACTCATGCGGCCCAGCCCCCGCCAGAGCGATCTGATGATCGTGGCGGGCCGTGTGACGCGCAAGATGGCGCCGGTGCTGCGCCAACTATACGATCAGATGCCCGATCCCAAGTGGGTGATCAGCATGGGCGATTGCGCCTCTTGCGGCGGAGTCTACAACAATTACGCCATCGTGCAGGGCGTGGACGAGATTGTGCCCGTTGACGTGTATATTGCTGGCTGCCCTCCCCGGCCAGAACAACTGATTCACGGTATCATCACGCTGCATGAGCGTGTAAAGCAGGAACGGATAACCGACTGGGCGTGAGGGCGCTCGCCGGTCTGTGACAGGCAGCAAGGGAAAGAGTTGATGACTATGCTGGACCCGGTTGAGGCGTTGACCAGTGCATTTCCGCAGGCTGTGGAAGACACGCAGGAGTTTCGCGGTGAGATCACGGTGATCGTTGTTGCGGACAGCATTGCCGAGGTGTGTCGTTACTGCCGCGACACTAAAGGTCTGGAATACAACTTCCTGTCTGACGTGGCCGGGGTAGATTATCACCCGCAGGAGCCGCGCTTCGCCGTGTCGTATCACCTGTATTCAATGGTACACAACCGGTCGCTGCGGCTGAAGGTCTACCTGTCTGGCGACGACCCTGAGCTGCCAAGCGTGACGGGAGTCTTCCCTGCGGCGAACTGGTCGGAGCGGGAAATCTACGATTTGTTTGGCGTGGTGTTCACCGGGCACCCTGACCTGCGCCGTATTCTGATGCCAGATGGGTGGGACGGGCACCCGCTGCGGAAGGACTACCCGCTCGGCTATGAGACAGTGCAGTTCTCCTTCAACTTCGATGAGGTGGACAGGCACAAACCATATGCCCGCGAGTAGGGCAGGGGTCTTTGTTCGTTGGAGCGAGGGTGAATGAGCGGTCTACAGGACAGTGTGTGGGCAGGTGATATTCAGCAACTCAAAGGGCTGGTCTCTGAGCGCGCGCTCAGCGGCGAGACGATTGTGCTCAATATGGGGCCTCAGCATCCCAGCACGCATGGCGTGCTGCGCCTGATGCTGGAGCTTGACGGTGAGATGGTCGTCAACTGCGTGCCAGATATCGGGTATCTGCACACAGGCATTGAGAAGAACATGGAGGCCAAGCTGTACGAGCAGGCGATCACGATGACTGATCGCATGGACTACCTGAACCCCATGGGCAACAACCTGGTCTTCTGCCTGGCTATAGAGAAGATCATTGACCTCGACGTACCCCCCAGGGCGCAGTACCTGCGCGTGCTGCTGGCCGAGCTGACGCGCATCAACAGCCATCTGGTGTGGCTGGGCACGCACGCGCTGGATATCGGCGCGATGAGCGTGTTCCTGTACTGTTTCCGCGAGCGCGAGAAGCTGCAAGACATCTTCGAGATAGTCTCCGGGCAGCGCATGATGACCACCTACTTCCGGCCTGGCGGGCTGTGGCGCGATACGCCGGAGGAGTTTGAGCCGGCGGTGCGCGACTTCATCAGCTACTTCCCGGCCCGTATTGATGATTACGAGCGCCTGCTGACAGACAACCCGCTGTGGCTTGACCGCACGCAGGCCATTGGGTTTCTGTCGGCGCAGGATGCTGTTGCTCTCGGCTGCACGGGGCCGACACTGCGCGGGTCGGGCATCAACTGGGACATTCGCAAGGCGATCCCCTACAGCAGCTACGAGCAGTTTGAGTTCGATGTGCCGCTCGGCCAGCATGGCGACGTGTACGACCGCTATCTGATTCGCGTTGAGGAGATGCGCCAGAGTCTGCGCATCGTGCAGCAGGCGATTGACAATCTGCCGGGCGGCCCGGTTCGCTCCAACAACCGCAAGTACGTTCCGCCGCCGCGCTCCGAGCTGGGCACGAGCATGGAGGCGGTCATTCACCACTTCAAGCTGTGGACCGAGGGCTTCTGCCCGCCCGAAGGGGAAGTCTACGTGCGGGTCGAGAGTCCGCGCGGCGAGCTGGGTTGCTACCTGATCAGCGACGGCAGCCCGAAGCCCTGGCGCGTGCACTTCCGCACGCCGAGCTTCATCCACCTGAGCGCGCTGCCCCATCTATCCAAGGGGTACCTCATCGCTGACCTGGTGGGCATCATCGGTACGGTTGACATTGTGCTGGGCGACGCCGACCGCTGATGGCCGGCCCGGACTGGCGAGCACCAAAACGGGAGTAGTGGCGTGCTGGCTGAGAAACATGCTGAGCGCATCGAGAAGATCTTCGCCAAGTATCCGGATAGGCGTTCCGGGGTGATGGCGCTGCTCTACCTGGCGCAAGAGGAATACGGCTGGCTCTCAGAAGAGGTGCTGCACGAAGTCGCTGAGTTGTGCGATGTTGATCCGACTCAGGTGCAGTCCATTGCCGGCTTCTATACGATGTACTCCGAGAAGCCCAAAGGGAAGTTCTGGCTGCAGGTGTGCACCGATCTGCCGTGCGCGCTGCGCGGCGCTGACGAGTTCTTCAGCGAGCTTTGCGCGTATCTGGGGTTGGACAAACACGGCGGGACCACCGAAGATGGCCTGTTCACTGTCGAGCCGGTGATGTGCCTGGCCGCGTGCGACAAAGCGCCCATGCTTCAGTGCAATTTCCACTATCATGAGAACCTGGACCTGGAGAAGGTCAAGGCGCTCGTTGAGCAATGGCGCGCCGAAGCCAGCCGAGGCGATGGGGTGGACGGGTGACGCAGGCCGATGGTCGCGGGGGATGAACTCAACCTGGCAGTTCTGTCCGCCGCCGACTATGAGAGCGTGCTCGCGCTCTGGCGGCAGGCCGGGCTGCACATCCGCCCGGCGGGGCGCGACAGCGCTGAGCAGTTCGCCCGGCAGCTTGCCGGGGGCACGCAGACGGTGATCGGTCTGCGCGCTGCGGGAGCGCTTGTGGGCGTTGCGGTGGTGACGCATGACGGGCGCAAGGGGTGGATCAACCGGCTGGCGGTTCACCCGGCCTTCCGGCGGTGCGGCGTTGGCAAGCGCCTCATTGTTGAAGCGGAGCGCCTGTTGCGCGCCCAGGGGATAGGGATCATCGCGGCGCTGATCGAAGACTGGAATGCGCCGAGCATGGCGCTCTTTCAAGGAGCTGGCTATACGGTGTATCCCGACATTCATTATTTGATCAAGCGTGACGATGATGAGGTCTGAACGGGACACTGGGAGCATTGCTGCTGACTGACGCGGGAGACCCGCACAGGAACGGGGTTTTGACGACAATGGCACATATTCTGCTGCGCGACCGTGACATAGCCGACATCTGGCAGTTTGATACCTACGTGGCGAACGGCGGTTACGACGCCCTGAAGCGCGCAGTCAATGACCTGTCACCTGACGAAGTGATCCAGATTGTCTCGGCGTCCAACCTGCGTGGGCGCGGCGGCGCGGGGTTCCCGACCGGGCGAAAATGGTCGTTCATCCCCAAAGGCGCGTCGGCGAAATACGTGACGGTCAACGCCGACGAGAGCGAGCCGGGCACCTTCAAAGATCGCGAACTGCTGGAGAAGAACCCGCATCAGGTGATCGAAGGCGCGCTGATCGCGGCCTATGCCATTCAGGCGACGGCGGTCTACATCTACTGTCGCGGGGAGTTCTGGGACCTGGCCCACGCTCTGGAAGAACGCATCGAGGAGGCGCGCCAGGCGAACCTGGCTGGCGAGAATATCCTCGGCAGCGGGTGGAGTTGCCCGGTTTATGTGCACCTGGGTGCGGGCGCGTACATCTGTGGCGAAGAGAGCGCGCTGCTCAACAGCGTGCAGGGGTTGCTCGGTCAGCCGCGCGTGCGCCCGCCGTTCCCGGCGCAGGTCGGCGGCGGCCTGTACTACGCGCCGACGGTGGTCAACAACGTCGAGACGCTGGCCAACGTGCCCTGGATCATCCTGAATGGCGCAGACGCTTACAAGGCCATCGGCACGCCGGAAAGCCCTGGCCCGAAGATCTTCTGCATGAGTGGGCATGTGGAGCGCCCCGGCAACTACGAGCTGCCGCTGGGCATCACCTTCCGCGAGCTGATCTACGAGCAGGCGGGCGGTGTTCCCAACGGGAAGAAGCTCAAGGGCATCCTGCCGTCGGGAGCCAGCGGCCCGGTGCTGCG
Organism: Anaerolineae bacterium; assembly: GCA_027494015.1. Next base: position 743,148 of record JAOSJP010000001.1, on the reverse strand, counting down.
CGCCACTGAAGAGGTGCTCGACGCGCCGCTGACGTATGAGAGCGTGGCCGCGCTGGGCAGCACGCTGGGGTCGGCGTCGTTCATCCTGATGGACGAAGACACCGACATGGTCTGGGCTGCTGCCAAGATGACTCACTTCTTCAGGCACGAAAGCTGTGGCAAGTGCACGCCTTGCCGCGAGGGGACCTACTGGCTCGACAGAATCTACGAGCGCATTCTGCGCGGCGAAGGGACGGCGCACGACCTGGAACTGCTGGAGAAGGTCCCGCAGCAGATCATGGGGCTGGTGCTGTGCGCCCTGGGCGATTTCGCCTGCAACCCCGTGCTGAGCACGGTACGGCAGTTCCGCGAGGAGTACGAGCAGTACATCGGCCTGGCGGAGCCTGTCGCGGCGGAAGCGTGACCCCAGGCTTGGGAAGGGGTCTGGCACATGGGGCGGGAGAGAGCGGGTGGCGCGAAACCCACGCGCAGGGCGCAGATCGCTGTGCTGTCGTGGCTGATCACTGCCAACCCGGACGCGCCCGTCAACTACCTGCTGCGCGGCGAGGAATGGCTGGCCTGCGGGCAGCTTCCCCACGCCAGGAAGGACTTTGCGCGGGCGCGGGCATTGGCCGCTCAGGCCTACCAGGGTAGCGCCTGGGGCTACATCTACCAGTCGTACATAGACCGGGCTGACGCCGGGCTGCGCCAGTGCGGTCAGGCACCGCAAGGTTCGTAGCAGGCTTGGTATACCCCAAGGCTCTGGCTCTTGAGGAGCGATATGACCGAAACCATTACGATCACCATTGACGGTCAGGACTACCAGGTTCCCAGGGGAATGAACCTGGTTGATGCGGCGAAAATGCACGGGATTGACATCCCCGTGTTCTGCTACCATCCCAAGCTCGATCCGGTGGGCATGTGCCGTTTGTGTCTCGTAGAACTGGGCACACTGGCCATCAACCGCGAGACTGGCCAGCCGGAGCGCGACGAGAACGGGCAGCCAGTCGTGCGCTGGTTTCCCAAGCTGCAGACCGCGTGCACGCAGGAAACCAGCCCTGGCATGGTGGTGCGCTCGGATTCGGCGGCGGTCGCCCAGGCGCGCTTTAACGTTCTGGAATTCCTGCTGACCAGCCACCCGCTGGATTGCCCCATCTGCGACAAGGGTGGTGAGTGCCCGCTGCAGGACCTGACGATGGCCTATGGCCCGGGGGTGTCGCGGTTCATCTATGACGACAAGATGCACCTGGCCAAGCAGATGCCGCTGGGCGAGTTGATCTACCTGGACCGCGAGCGGTGCATCCAGTGCGCACGGTGCATCCGCTTCTGCGACGAGATCGTGGGCGATGACGTGCTGGCCTTCTACGAGCGCGGGCGGCGCTTGCAGATCATCACCGTCAGCGATCCGCCGTTTGATACGAAATTCAGCGGCAACACGACTGACATCTGCCCGGTGGGAGCGCTGACGACGACGGACTTTCGCTTCGGCGCGCGCCCCTGGGAGATGGACGAGGTGGCGAGCATCTGCCCGCACTGCCCGGTGGGGTGCAACATCAGCGCCGGCACGCGGCTCGACCGCGACTTCGGCGGCAGGAAGATGATCAAGCGCATCATGCCGCGCCAGAACGAAGCCGTCAACGAGATCTGGATCTGCGACAAAGGACGCTTTGGGCACCACCACAGCCGCTCGGAGGAGCGCCTGACGCAGCCGATGATCCGCCGCGACGGGGAGTGGGTGCCTGTCGAGTGGGAAGTGGCTTACGGCGAGATTGCCGCACAGCTTGCCCGTCACGGCAGCGGAGCCGGGTTCCTGGCGGGAACCAGCCTGTCGAACGAAGACTTGTGGGAACTGCGCAAGCTCGCCCGGCTGACGCACGCTGACTGCCCGCTGGGGGTCTGGCCGGCGACAATGGGCGGCATCGAGCAGGTGACCCAGGTGGGGGTCGGCGTGGGCACCCGCCTGCAAGACCTCGGCCCGGATAGCGCAATTCTGGTCATCGCGTCCGACCTGGACGAAGAAGCGCCGATCTGGTGGCTGCAAGTCAAGCAGGCTGCCGATCGTGGAGCGAAGGTGGTGGTTGCCAATGGACGGGCAACCAAGCTCGACCGCTACGCGACGGCGGCGCTGCACTACCCCTATGGCGAGGCGGTGACCGTGCTCAACAGCTTCGCGGTCATGGCCCGGCGCGGCAAGGCGCTTGATGAGGAGTTCGTCGCAGCGCGCGCTGAGGGGTTCGCCGAGTTCGACGCCAGCCTGAAAGGGGCGCGCGTCCCCAAGCCCTACGCGGAGGCGGCGCAGGCTCTGCTGGGCGCGAAGGACCTGGTCGTGTTCGTCGGCGGCGAAGGCGTGACGCTGGCGCAGCACGGCGAGCTGATGCAGGCGGCGGCCAACCTGCTGGTCATCACGGGGCACGCCGGGCGTCCCAACAACGGCCTGATCCCGGTGTGGCCCGGCGCGAACATGCAGGGCGCGCTGGACATGGGCTTTGGGCCGGGGGCGACCAACGATCTGATCGCGCAGCGGCCCGCCATGTGGATCATCGCCGAAGCTGATCCGGTGGCCGAGGACGCGCAGATGGCCGAGGTTCTGGCGGGCGCGAAGTTCGTCGTGCTGGCGACGCAGTTCATGACGCCCACTGCGGGGAAGGCGCATGTGCTCCTGCCTGTGCAGAGCTTTGCCGAGCGCGAGGGCACCTTCACCAACGGCCTGCGCCGCGTGCAGCGCTTCTATATGGCGCAGACGCCGCTGGAGGGCACGCTGCCCGCGTGGAAGGTGTTCGCCCATGCCAGTTCGCTCATGCCCGGTGGGGCAAAGCCACGTATCGCGCCCGGTCTGGTCATGCGTGACATCACGCAGCATGTGCTGCGCTATGCGGAGATGAGCTATCCGAACCTGGCATATGTCGAGCCGCAGTTCCCTCTCGTGGGTGGCCAGGATATGTACTATGGCGGCACAGCCTATGCGAATCGCGGCGGGCTGGGCGTGCAGTGGGCGACGAACGCTGAGAAGGAGAAGTACAGCCTGACAGTCCGGCCAGTGCAGGTTGCCAGGCCCAGGCTCGACGGATTGGCGGCGGTGCCGGTGCGCCTGCTGTACAACCGGGAGCCGTTGTTCGCGCCGAGCGCGATCATGCATCAGCGCGTGCCCGCGCCGTATGTGGAGTTGAGTGTGGAGGACGCCGAGGCACTGGGCATCGCCGAGGGCGACGCCGTGCTGCTGACGGCAGACGGCGTGCAGATGGCCGCCGAAGCCCGCGTCAACGGTCACGCTCCGGCGGGCACCATACTCGTCCCGCAGCGTCTGGGCGCGACGCCCGTTCCGGCCACGCTGGTCGAGTGCGTCGTGCAGAAGATGGAGGGATAGTCCCGCGATGTTTGGCCCAGGAGAATCGAGCATTGTAGTAGAGTGCGCCGGTCAGACCACGTGCACGGTGATTCACTCGATCATGACGAGCCTGGTCCTGTTCGTCGTGCTGCTCACCGGCTTCGCCTACACGACGGTCCTTGAGCGGCGCTTTCTGGCGTTTCTTCAGGCGCGTGTGGGGCCGAACCGCGCGGGACCCTACGGCCTGCTGCAACCCATTGCCGATGGGATCAAGCTCATCTTCAAGGAGGACATCACGCCGGCCCGCGCGGAGAAGCTGGTCTTCTGGGCTGCGCCGGTGATCAAGACCGTGCCGGCGTTGATCGTGCTGGCGGTGGTGCCCTTCGGCCCGAAGATCGCCGTGCCCTGGTTCGACGGCAAGTGGTATCGCCTGTCGCAGGGGCTGATTGATGTCAACGTGGGCGTGCTGTGGCTGCTAGGGATCACCAGCATTGGCATCTATGGGGTTGTATTGGCTGGCTGGTCGAGCAATAACAAGTATGCGATGTTGGGCGGGTTGCGCTCGTCCGCGCAGATGGTCAGCTACGAGCTGAGCATGGGCCTGGCGATGGTGGTGCCGGTGATGCTGGCTGGCTCGATGAGCGTCGGTGACATCATAAACGCCCAGAACGACGCGCCGATCCTGGGCTGGTTCGTCTTCCAGAATCCGATGGCGGCGGCGATCATGGCGATTGCGCTGCTGGCAGAGGTGAACCGCGCGCCATTTGACATGCCTGAAGCCGAGCAGGAACTGACCGCCGGCTATCACTCGGAATACAGCGGCATGAAGTTCGCCATGTTCTTCCTGGCCGAGTACATCGGCATGATCGCGGTGAGCGCGATCGGCGCGGCCATGTACTTCGGCGGCTATCACTTCGCCTATGTGGACCAAGCGCCGCTGCTCGGCCCGCTGGTATTCGGCCTGAAAGTTGTGGTGCTGCTGGTGGTCATGATCTGGGTGCGCGGCACGCTGCCCCGCATTCGCTACGACCGGCTGATGGCTTTCGGCTGGAAGGTGATGTTGCCCTTCGCGCTGGTGGCCGTGGCCTGGTCTGCGGTTGCTGTGGTGCTGGATGAGGAAGCGGGCGGCTCGGCCAAGCTGATCATGGCCGTGATCGCCTGGGGGCTGTTCGTCGCTGGCGCATCTTACTGGCTGGGGCAGGTAGGTCGCAAGCCAGAGCCGCTGAGCGCGCCGCGCGTCGAGGTGGTTTCGCTTTCTGGAGGGCCGAGGGCTGGACAATCGGCTTTCGCGATGTTCGACAGGATGCTGGGCGTGCCTGCGGCCCTGGCGCGCGCTGTCTCTGGCAGGGGCAGCGGCGCAGAGGGCGAGAAGTCGCGCCCTGGCGGAAAGAGGCCGGGTTCGGGGTAAGGGATTCGAGTCAGGGGAGTAATGGATGAATCTGGTACGCGGGTTTGCCACGACATTCAAGCATGTGCTTGAGGGACCGGTCACGATCCAGTACCCGGAGCAAGCGCGTCCCTTGCGCGAGCGCTTCAAGGGACGCCATGCCCTCAAGCGTTACGATAATGGCCTGGAGAAGTGCATCGGCTGCGCGCTCTGCGCAGCGGCGTGCCCGGCAGACGCCATCTGGGTTGAGGCGGCTGAGAACACCGACGAGGAGCGTTACAGCCCCGGCGAGCGCTACGCCAAGACCTACGAGATCAACATGCTGCGCTGCATCTTCTGCGGTTACTGCGAGGATGCCTGCCCTACCGAGGCGATTGTGTTGGAGCACGAATACCGCTTGAGCTTCGCCGATCGTCGCGACGCCATCTATGTCAAGGAAATGCTGCTCGATCCGCTGCCGCCGGGGGTGGAGGGCACACCGCAGCGGACGGAGCCGGGGCAGTTCACGCGCTCGATCCCGCAGATGGAGGATCCGAAGTAGTTCATGCAGGTGGGGCGCAGGCCTGCGCGCTTGGCCTGGCTCTTATCTTGCGCTACACTGCAACGCATCACCGGGGATTGAAGCAGGGTAACTTGGCGCGACGGGTCGAACGAACCAGGACGACAAGATCATGGAGCTTACGTTATTCATCATCGTAGGGGCGATTGCGCTGATCTCGGCGGCGCTGATGCTCATCGGCGAGAACGCGATCTACAGCGCGTTGTTCCTGATTCTGAACCTCATGTGTATCGCGTTCCTGTTCCTGATGCTCAATGCGCCGTTCCTGGCCATGGTGCAGATCACGGTGTACACCGGCGCGATCATGGTGTTGTTCCTCTTCGTGATCATGCTCCTGGGTGCCGAGCGCGTGCTGCCCACGATCCAGTCGCGCTTCCGCTGGCTGGCTCCGGCGGTGGTGATCATGGCCTTGCTCTTCCTGATCACGGTCAGCATAGCCCTGATCAACGGGGAGATCACCAGGACGGAGCCACGCAAGGCTGAGCCACAGGTGCGCGTGGTGCACGTCCTCGATGGCCTGGCGAGCGCGGATGTCTACCTGGACGGCGAGCCAGTGGCGCAGGATGTGCAGTTCCGCGCCGCCACCGAATTCGTGCCCTGGCGCGAGGGTGAGTACGAGCTTACCATCTTCGAGGCGGGGGCCGACCCGGCCAGCGCGGGCGCGCTGCTCGACCAGCCAGTGACGATCGAGCGCGGCAAGGCGTATTCGCTGACGGCGATTGGCCGGATCGGTGTGCCGGGGGCGCGCCTGGTGGCTGCTGCCCATACCCTCGACTTCAGCGGCAAGAAAGATGGGCTGCGCCTGGTCGCTGTCAATGCTCTGCCCGACAGGCCGCTCGTAGATGTGCGCGATCAGGTCTACGACGAAGTGCTCGTCAGCGCGCTTGCTTATGGCGAGGGGCGCGAGTTCGAGCTGTCGAAAGGGACGCGCAACGTGGCGCTCTTCACCACCGGCAGCCAGCGAGCGCCCGTCTCTGAGCTGCCTGAGCAGGCGCTGGAGGCGAACACGCTGGTGCTGTGGGTCTTCGCCGAGCAGCGCCATCCGGACAACTCCTTCACCGATGTGGTGATCAGTCTGCAGGATAAGGCTCTCACGTCATTTGGCAGCCCCACGCACATTGGGCGGCTGCTGTTCACGGACTATGTGCTGCCCTTCGAGCTGGTGGCATTGCTGCTGCTCGTGGCGATGATTGGGGCCATCGTGCTGACGCACGAGAGTCTGGCACCGCGCCACCCGGTCGAGCGCCGCCTGGCGAATCCACCGCCCGGCCTTGAGCAATCCACCCCAGGCGAGACCGGGAATTAGCGGACACAGCCCACACGGGCAACTGAGGGGGAAGACCACATGGGATCCTCGGGAGTGGCGGTTGAGCTATACGTGCTGTTGAGCGCCGTGCTGTTCATCATGGGGGCGATGGGCGTGCTGCTGCGCCGCAACGCCATCCTGGTCTTCATGTCGGTCGAGCTTATGCTGAACGCGGCGAACCTGGCGCTGGCTGCTTTCGCGCGCCAGTGGGCCAGCGGCGCGGGGCACCTGATGGTGTTCTTCGTCATGACGGTGGCCGCTGCCGAAGTTGCGGTGGGCCTGGCGTTGATCGTGGCGATCTTCCGCACCAAAAAGAGCATTGATATTGACAATCTGCACATGTTCAAGGGATAGGCCGTTGGGGCTAACCGTGCCTGGCCTGGCTCAACGCGGCGCAGAGGCCCAAAGGAACGCGCATGGACAACTTCTTTGACCTGGTACCGCTGGTGGTCATGATCCCGCTGGCCGGGCTGCTGATCAACCTGTTCGCAGGCCGGCAGCTTGGCGAGCGCGGAGTCAGCATCGTGGCGGTGGGGGCCAGCGGGATGGCGTTTGTGATCGCGGTGCTGCTGTGGATCGCGCAGGTCAACACGGGCTACAAAGCGGCGGTGATTGATATGCCCATCCTGGCTGACTGGATCGTGATCCCGTCGGCCAATCTGACCATCCCCTGGGCTTTCCGCGTGGACTCGCTGAGCGTGACGATGATGCTGGTGGTGACGGGCGTCGGCACGCTGATTCACCTGTATGCCGTCGGTTACATGCACGGCGACGAACGGTTCCCGCGCTTTTTCGTCTACATGAACCTGTTCCTGGTCTTCATGCTCATCCTGGTGACGGGCAACAACTTCCTGATGATGTTCGTCGGCTGGGAAGGCGTGGGTCTGTGCTCGTACCTGCTGATCGGCTTCTGGTTCGACAAGCCAGGCGGGGTGGGGTGGAAGAACAGCGACGCCGCACGCAAGGCACTCATCGCCAACCGGGTCGGTGACTTCGGGCTGATCCTGGGGGTGCTGATCACTTTCTGGACGTTCGGCACGCTTGATTTCTACCACGCAGAGGAGACGCCCCTCGCGCATCGCGCCGCAGCCGAGGAAGAAGCGCCCCTGTTCTCCCCGGCGCTGCCCGGCGAAGAGGAGGCTCATGCGGCTGCCGGGCCGCTGGGCGTGTTCAACCAGGCTGAGACGTGGCTGAAAGAGGGCGGGCACGAGGTTAACTTCGGCATGGTCTCGCTGAGCTTCGAGACGACGCTGACGCTGATCACCCTGTTGTTCCTGCTGGGCGTGACGGGCAAGAGCGCGCAGATTCCGCTCTTTGTGTGGCTGCCGGATGCGATGGCCGGCCCCACGCCGGTCAGCGCGCTCATTCATGCGGCGACGATGGTCACGGCGGGCGTGTACATGATGGTGCGCGCCAACGTGTTCTATCACGCCGCCGAGTTCTCCTCGTTTGTGGTGGCGGTCATCGGCGCGACGACAGCGCTGATAGCCGGCTTCATCGCCGTGGGGCAGTGGGACATCAAGCGCGTGCTGGCCTATAGCACGGTCAGCCAGCTTGGGTTCATGGTGGCAGCGGTGGGCGTGGGCGCTTACGCGGCGGCCATGTTCCACCTGGTGACGCACGCCTGCTTCAAGGCGCTGTTGTTCCTGGGGTCCGGCTCGGTCATTCACGGCATGGAGCACGGGCATCACCATGTGTCTCACGGCCATCCAGGGCACGATGACGACGGCTTCGACCCGCAGGATATGCGTTTCATGGGCGGCCTCAAAAAGCGGATGCCGGTGACCTACTGGACATACCTCTTTGGCACGCTGGCCCTGGCGGGAATTATCCCCTTCGCGGGTTTCTGGTCGAAAGACGAGATTCTGCTGGATTCGCTGAAGACGGGGGTGGACAAGGGACTGCTCAGCGGGTATGTCGGCTTTGTGCTGCTGCTGATCGCGGCGGCGTTCACCGCGTTTTACATGTGGCGGCTGGTCAGCCTGACTTTCCTGGGCGAGCCGCGCCACGCAGCGGCGGCGCACGCCGAGGAGTCTTCGCGGCTCATGACCTGGCCCCTGATCGTGCTGGCGGCGCTGAGCCTGCTCATCGGCCTCATCAACGTGCCGAGCGGGTTCCCCATCCTCGGCTGGCTGTTGGGAGAGCACCGGTTCACCAGCTTCCTGGAACACAGTGTCACCTACGCACACGCGGGCGCGTTCAGCTTGCTGATGGCGACCTTCGCCGTGCTGCTGGCGCTGGCGGCCATTTACCTGGCGCGCTCGGTGTACAACGACCGGGTGCTGGCCACGCTGCGCGAAGACCCGCTGGCGGTCAACTCGCGCACGCAGCGCGCCTTTGCGCTGTCCAACGCCAAGCTCTATTGGGACGAGTTCTACTTCAAGTATCTGATCTACCCCTATCGCAACGCGGCTTATTGGCTGTCCGAGCAGCTTGACTGGCGGTTCTGGCACGATTACGCGCACGAGCGTCTGCTGCGCGACCCGTTCAACGCGGCGACGCGCGCCCTGACATGGCACGTGGACAAGCAGATCATTGATCGCTCGTTCGACGGTCTCGGCCATGCCGCGCGGCGGACTGCCTCACGGCTGCGCCGGGTTCAGACCGGTTACGTGCACATTTACGCCATGAGCGTCCTTTTCGGCGCGCTGCTGGTGATGGTCTTGATCCTGCTTCCTTTGATCCGCGATTGGCTAGGTCTGTAACCCAGAGGGACCGAACTTATGGAAGACATCTCGCTGGTCACTGTGGTTCTCATGCTCCCGCTCGCGGGCCTGGTGCTGATGATGCTGTTCTCGCGCACCGAGCAAGCCTACAAATGGGCGGCGCTGGTGACCTCGCTGGTCACTTTTGGCGTGTCGCTGCTGCTGGTGCGCAACTTCGACACGGGCGTGTCCGGCTTGCAGATGGTGCAGAACGTGGGCTGGATCACGGCAGATTCGTTCACCATTCGCTACTACGTGGGCGTGGACGGCATCAGCATCTGGCTGGTGCTGCTGACGACGTTCATCATGCCTCTGGCGATCCTGGCCTCGTTCAACCCCATCAAAGACCGCGTGCGCCTGTACTACATGTTCATGCTGTTGATGGAATGGGCGATGCTTGGCGTCTTTGTAGCCCAGGACCTGTTCCTGTTCTACATCTTCTGGGAAGTGACGCTGGTGCCCATGTACTTCCTGATCGGCATCTGGGGGGCCGAAGAGCGCATCTACGCCGCCGTCAAGTTCTTCCTCTACACGATGGCTGGCAGCCTGCTCATGCTGCTGGCGATTCTGTGGCTGGGCAACGAGGCGGGGACGTTCAGCGTGCCCGACATCCTGGCCAAGCTGGACAGTGGTGAGCTTACGCTGGGCACCGCGACCGGGCGCTGGCTGTTCCTGGCGTTCGGCATCGCCTTCGCCATCAAGGTGCCCATGTGGCCGTTGCACTCGTGGCTGCCCGACGCGCACGTGCAGGCACCGACCGCCGGCTCAGTCATCCTGGCGGGCGTGCTGCTGAAGATGGGCACCTACGGCTTTGTGCGCTTCAACCTGCCGCTGTTCCCGGAGGCGAGCGAGACTTTCGCCCCCTACGTGGCGGTGCTGGCGGTGATCGGCATCATCTATGGGGCGTGGGTCAGCTACGGGCAGAAGGATGTCAAGAAGCTGGTGGCCTACTCCTCGATCAGCCACCTGGGGTTTGTCATGCTGGGCATCTTCGCGCTGAACCCGGCGGGTATTCAGGGCGGCATTCTGCAGATGGTCAATCACGGCATCAGCACGGGCGGCCTGTTCCTCCTGGTTGGCGTGCTGTACGAGCGCCGCCATACCAAGCTGATGAGCGCATTCGGCGGCATCTGGCGAGCGATGCCCCTCTACAGCGGCATCGCCCTGGTGATTGTGCTGTCGAGCATGGGGCTGCCCGGCTTGAACGGCTTCGTGGGCGAGTTCACGATCCTGCTCGGCTCGGCAGGGTCGAGCGTGCTGAGCTGGTGGTTCACCTTCTTCGCAGCGATTGGCATCATCCTGGCCGCTGTGTACTTGCTGTACATGTTCAACACCGTGTTCATGGGCGCGCTCGACAAAGAAGAGAACAAGCGCCTGCCTGACCTGAACTGGCAGGAGCTGTGGTCGCTGGTGCCGATTCTGGTCATGGTGTTCGTGATCGGCCTGCAAGCCGGGTATTTCTTCGAGTTCATGGACGGCTCAGTGAAGGAACTGGTGGATTACGTGAACGGCTACGCGCTGTCGGCGGCTGGCCATTAAAGGCGGTGACGGATGTCTGGTGCCCCGAGTCTGAGCGATCTCAACATTGCCGCGACGCTGCCGGCCAGCTTCCTGGCCCTGTATGCCTGCCTGTTGATGGTCGTTGACCTGTTCATCCCCCGGACTCGCAAGCACATCACCGCCGGCCTGACCATGCTGGGGCTGGCGATCTCGCTGGTGCTGGCGCTGCTCCCGCTCGGCGGCGTGGCGCGGTTCGGCGACGGCGAGCAGGCTTTCGGGGGGATGTACATCGCTGATTCATACAGCGATGGGATCAATGTGATCGCGCTGATCACTGGCTTGCTCGGCGTGCTGGTCGCCTATAACTATCTTGACCGCATTCAGCGCCAACGGGGTGAGTACTACTATCTGCTGCTGTTCACAACTCTGGCTGTGATGATCATGGGCGCTGCAGGCGACCTGGTGGTGGTTTTCGTGGCGCTGGAGCTGCTTTCGATCCCGCTGTACATCCTGAGCGGCTTCCGCAGGCCGCAGGAAGCGTCGGAGGAGAGCGCGCTGAAATACTTCATCCTGGGGGCGTTCGCCTCGAGTTTCCTCGTCTACGGGATTGCGTTGGTCTATGGCGCGACCGGGGTGACGGACTTCCAGGGCATTTGGCGCGCAGTCGAGGGCATCATCGCGGAAGATGCGTCGGGCAAGTACCTGCTGCTGATCGGGGCGGGGATGCTGCTGGTGGGGTTGGGCTTCAAGGTGGCTGCGGTGCCGTTCCACATGTGGACGCCCGATGTCTACCAGGGGGCGCCGACTTCGGTTGTCGCTTATATGAGCGTGGCGGCCAAAGTGGGGGGCTTCGCAGCGCTCGTGCGCGTGCTCGGCTCTGGCATGGCCAACTTCGCGCTCGATGGGGGTCTGGTGGCTGCGTGGCAGGATACGGTGTGGCTGATCGCCGCGCTGACCATGATCCTGGGCAACTTCGTCGCCATCGTGCAGAGCGATCTCAAGCGGCTGCTGGCCTATTCCAGCATCGCGCACGCCGGGTACATTCTGATCGGCGTGGCGGCGGCGGGATCGGCGTCGGTCGCCGACGAAGCAGCCCGCGCTGTGATTATGTATCTGATGGCCTACGCCTTCACCAATGTGGGCGCTTTTGCGGTGGTGATCGCGGTTGAGCGGGACGATGCGTCCAATACCGGGCTGGAGAGTATGCGCGGCCTGGCGGCCAAGCAGCCGCTGCTCGCAGCGTCCATGGCCGTCTTCATGTTCAGCCTGACGGGTATTCCGCTCACTGCTGGCTTTATCGGCAAGTGGTTTGTGTTCAAATCGGCGATTGCCGCCGACCTGATCCCGGTGGCTGTGGTCGGCGTCCTGACAAGTCTCATCTCGGCGTACTACTACCTGCGTATCGTGTGGTACATGTATTTTGAGCCAGGGGAGGGGGAGGCTCATGTCCCGGTTCCGCTGGCCTGGGCGATCAGCATTGCCACGGTGGGCACTCTGGCGCTGGGGATTTTCCCCTACCTGCTGTCGGACATGACCAACGATGTCACGCTGGCGTTCGGCCCCTGAGCCGCCCCCCTTTTCCAGGGACACCTGAGGCGACCGAACAGGTCGCCTTATTGTTTTGTTTGGTTGCGTGCAAAGGTTGTGGCGACTCGCTTGATGCGGGGGTATTGACCTCACCCCCAGCCTCGCTGCGCTCGGCTTGCCCCCTCTCCGTCGACGGAGAGGGGGCGGCGAGGCGCGCAAGCGCCGAGCGGGGGTGAGGTAAACCAGGGCGCGGCAGAGCAGCGCCCCTACCTGACGGATTTTGCACGCCCCTTATTGTTTGCAGAAGGGGGTGCGTGCAAAGGTTGTGGCGACTCGCTTGATGCGGGGGTATTGACCTCACCCCCAGCCTCGCTGCGCTCGGCTTGCCCCCTCTCCGTTGACGGAGAGGGGGCGGCGAGGCGCGCAAGCGCCGAGCAGGGGTGAGGTCAACCAGGGCGCAGCAGAGCAGCGCCCCTACCTGACGGATTTTGCACGCCCCTTATTGTTTGCAGAAGTTGCCCGGACGCCCTCGTCAGACTACAATCGCGCCTGGTTTGGCCGGGAAACCTGGCGGACTGGGTGTATAAGAGTAGGGCCTGCTGACGTCGGGCGCAGCGGGTTGGCCATTCCGCGCGCAGGCAGTGATTGCCGGCCCGCGCGCGGCGCGAAGAAGGAACGAACGGGATGCGACTCCTCCGAAATGCGCTCTGGGGCGGTCTGCTGGCGGGCGCGGCCTACTGGCTGGTGCGCTACTTCCGGCCCCGGCACTCAACGCTGGTGCTCAACGAGCAGGTGGTGATTGTGACGGGCGCTTCGTCCGGCCTGGGGCGGGCGCTGGCCTTCGCCTTTGCGCGGCGAGCGGCCAGGGTGGTGCTGGTGGCGCGGCGCGAGGATCGCCTGGAGACGGTGCGCCGTGAGATCGAGCCGTATACGTCCGATGTGCTGGTCATCCCCGCCGACATCGCGCAGGAAGACGATCTCCGGCGCGTCGTGGAGCAGACGCTGGCCCGCTTCGGGCGGATTGACGTGCTGGTCAACAACGCGGCCATCTCTACCGGGGGGCCGTTCCAGGAACAAGACCCGGCGCGGGTGGAGACCATGCTCCGCGTCAATCTGTGGGCGGCGATGCGGCTGACTCAGCTTGTCCTGCCAACGATGCTTGCCAACAATCACGGGTACATCCTCAACGTCGGCTCCGGCCTGTCGCGCGCTGCCATTCCGATGTTTGCCCCGTATGTGGCCACCAAGTACGGGCTGGCGGGCTTCACCGATACGCTGCGCCGCGAGCTGCACCGCACCGGCGTTCACCTGACGCTGGTGCTGCCCGGCTGGATGCACACCGACATGATCACGCCCGAAGTGGAAGAGCTGGTCGGGCGCTACGGCCTGCCCGTCGAGCACCCTGACTTCGTGGCGGAGCGGGCTGTGCTGGGATTGGTGCGCGGCGAGCACGAGATCGTCCTCGGCGGGGTGTTAGCGCGCCTGGGAATCCTGGCGGAGCGGTACGCGCCGCTGCTGCTGAGCATCTACTGGCGCTTGTGGATGACGCCGGAGTGGGTCTCCACCATGCGCAAGATCGGGCAGGAGGACGCGAACGGCGGAGGCTGGCGCTAGCGGGGGTCTCCCCTGGAGCGCCCGTCGTTCCAGCGCCGCTGCCAGGCGGCTAGAGCCTGGCGCGTGCTGTCGAAGGCGATGTCGGGCAGCGCATCGCCAGGGCTGAGCCACAGGAGGGCGTCGGCGTCGTCGTGCGGTCGAGCCGCGCCGCCGAGCACGGTCGCCGCGTAGGTGATGACGATTGACGCGCCGGATTCTGCGGGTCCACCAATGACTGAGAGCAGCCCGGCAACGGCGACATCTAGCCCGGTCTCCTCTTTCACCTCGCGGATGACCGCAGCGGCAGGGTCTTCCCCGTAGTCCACGTAGCCCGCGGGCAGTGCCCACTTGCCGCGCTGCGGGTTGTACGCGCGCCGCACGAGCAGGACGCGCCCCCGATCCTCGACGAAGGCGGCTACGGCCACTTTGGGGTCTTCGAAGTGAATGAAGCCACAAGCCGGGCAGACACGGCGCATTCTACCGCGCGCCAGACGGTCTTCGAGGGGATGACCGCACACCTGGCAGAAGTTGGCGGGCGGTCTCATGGGCGGCGCGCCCTGAGTCTGCCAGCGAGATACAGCACGGCGGATGCGGCCAGCGCTGCCAGCCCCGCCAGGACAAGAATCGCCCCCATCTGATCATCGCTGGAAGGGGCAGCGCGCTTCTCGACCGGACTCACCGTAGCGAGCGCGTCCGCCTCAGCGTCCTCAACGGTCTGCGCGTTGTCTGGCGCGGCCATCTCGCCGGGCTGCGCTGGTTCCCTGGTGGAAGTCGGCTCGGCCTCCGGTCTTTGCTGCGTGGGCGACGGAAGCGGTTGCTGCGCCCCTTCGCGGAGCTGGCTCTCCGCGGCCGGCTCACCTGCCGCGCTTTCGGGTGCTGCGGCCATGATGCCTGGCGCGAAGACGTCCGTCTGCGGGGCGGGTGGAGGCGCGGCTGCGCCCAGAGGCGCTTCCATACCAAGCGTGGCTGCACCTTCGTCCATGGCCGGCGCGGCATAATCAGCCGCCCCCTCAGGTTCGGTTACCGACGGCGGGGAGGCGAGGGGAGCAGTCGTCCCCGTCGGCGCGGCAAGGGCCGGCAGCGTGGAAGTCCCCAGCGGCGGCGGGCTGGGGCTGGCGGCGGGCGCACTGGCTGCCAGGGCTTCGCCAGTGGGCTGAACGGCGACCTCCAGCAGGGGACTTGCGGCGGGGGGCAGTGGCGCTGCCTCCTGGCCCTGGCCGGTGCTTGCGAGCAGCAACCCGACGACTACCAGCAGCAGCGAGGCCGCAGCACCGAGCGCGCCCGCCAGTTGAAAGGCGTTCTCGAACGCCGGGATGCGCTGCCACCAGGCGGCCCGCCACCCATACATCGCCGGGTCCAGCGCGAAGCTGCGCGGCGCCTTGAGCAGTGGCAGGTTGCGCAGAAGCTCCCGGCTGGCGCGCAGGTCGCCCAGGGCGGCGCGCAGGCTCTCCTCGCGGGCCAGCCGCTCGTCCAGCGCCCGCTTGTCCTGTGCGGCCAGATCGCCGTCCAGGTAGGCGGAAAGCAGCTCAAGATCGCGCTCGGAGAGCGGGCTGTGAAGTCCTGACATGCTGGTTCGCTCGGTCTCTACGACACTTCAGTCTCACCTGTGCGGCGAGTCATTCATCCTTAAGACGGTATTCTGCTGGCAAAAGTTCCCTCACGGCGCGCAGACAGTCGCGCAGACGGCCCCGCGCCCGGCTCAGTCGCGACTTGACCGTGCCCACCGGCCAGCCAGTGATCGCCGCGATCTCGTGGTAGGCATATTCCTCCACGTCGGAGAGCACAGCTACCACGCGCTGATCGTCGGGCAGCGCGTCGAGGCAGCGCTGGATGGCGGTCTGAAGCTCAACGCGCTGGGCGTGCTGCTCCGGGTTTTCCTCGTAGCTGTGCAGGGGTGAGCCGTCTGCTGGCTGGATCTCATGCAGGTCGTCAAGGGACGTGGCAGGGCGGCGGCGCTGACGGCGCAGCTCGTCGTAGCAGGCATTGGTGACGATGCGCATCAGCCACGACTTGAAGTGCTCGCCACGAAACTGGTGCAGCTTTTGAAACGCGGCGATGAACGCTTCCTGGGCGGCGTCGGCAGCGGAGTCGGGATGGCCCAGGATGCGGTAGGCGACGGTGAAGGCCGTGTCCTGGTAGCACAGCACCAGCTCATTGAAGGCGTGGACATCGCCGCGCCTGGCAGCCTGGATCAGTTGGCTTTCCTGCATGGTGCGCCTCTGACGGGCTGGCCGTCCGCCCGGCCTGGCGGTTACGGGTAGATTCAACTCAGGGGCCGAGTCCCCCCGCAGAGACGCGGAGAGCGCAGAGAACAACAAGGAACGTGTATAAGGCTTTTCTCTGCGGCCTCTGCGTCTCTGCGGTTCAAGAACGTCGCCCCAATGGTGAAGTGCATCTGGCGACTGCGCCGGGATTGACGGGAGGCCGCAAACGGCCTATACTTGCACCGGATCAGCCGGAGTGGCGGAACAGGCAGACGCACGCGACTCAAAATCGCGCGGGGTAAAACCCGTGTGGGTTCGACTCCCACCTTCGGCATTCGGATCGCGGGCCGGGCACAGCAGATGTCCCGGCTCGCATTGTTTCGCCATCGCCTCTCTTGTGCAAACTGGCGGACGCGGATTATAACAGGGCACAGAACAGCGGGCTAGCGCGCAAGGCGGTTGTCTGATGAACAGACGGACCTTTGGATCGCTGCTGGTGGGCCTTCTCCTCGGCCTCAGCACAGGGGTATTCCTGGGGTGGGGGCCATTCCCTGTGGAGTACAAGAACAGCGCCCTGTCGGCGCTGGCTCCGCACTACCAGGAAGAGTACACGGTCATGGTTGCCGAGGGCTACAGGGTCGTTCCGGACGTCAATGCTGCGCTGGAACGGTTGCGCCCGCTGGGCAAAGAGAACACGATTGCCTACGTGATTGACCTGACCGAGCGTTACATCAGCCAGAGCAATATTCGGGCCATTCCGATCATGGTTGCCCTTGTTGAGGCGATCATTGGGCCGGACAACCTGCCAGCGGTCATGCAGTTGTACCGGCCCACGCCAACCGCCACTTCTTCCGCGCCGCCTGCCCCGTGAGGACTGCGCATGGCTACGAGCAAGCACGTTCGCATTGGCAAGGGTATCTCGTGGGTGGCCCTCATCCTCGGCGTCGCCCTGGGGCTGGCGGCGGGCCTGACCTACACCTGGGAGATTGACCCGGTAATCGAGCGCAACACGGCACCCTGGCAGCTTGGCGATGCCGCGCGCGAGGACTATGTGGTGGCGGTCGCGCTCAGCTACGCGGCCAACCAGGACTTGCTGCTGGCGGTAGACCGGTTGCGCGCCGCAGGCCCCAACCGCAACGTGTGGGAGATGGTCGCGGAGATCGCCTGCGACCGGGTTAAGACGGGCAAAACGATCAGCAACAGCGACATTCGCGTGATTCGCGCGCTGGAGCAGTTGTATGCGCCACAGGGGGTCAGTGGGTGCGCCGATGGCCTGTACCCCACGCCGGCGCCGGTGATTCTCTCCACCCCAGAGCCGGCGATGTCGCCAACGCCCACGCTCATGCCGCCGCCGTCCAAGACGCCCACGCAGCCGCCTCCCACGCCTCTCACGGCGGAAGGTGTGCGCCCCACAAGCACGCCCGCTGCAAGCGCGTATGTCCTGGGGCGGCTGCAATCGTTCTGCGATCCCGACCAGAGTGGCATCATCGAAGTGCGCGTCTACGACCGGCGCGGTGAGGGGGTCGCTGGCGTGCCAGTGACCGTGACCTGGAGCGGCAGCGAGCGGGACTCATTCTTCTCCGGTCTCAAGGCTGAGCGCGAAGCGGGCTATGCTGATTTTGCCATGGAGGCGGGACGTACCTACACCATCAGCCTGCCCGGACTCGCCTCGTCGTCCCCAGTGGTCGAGGCAGTTTCCTGCACGGCGCAGGATGGCCGGCAGGCGATGACCTCTTACTGGGTGAACTTCCAAGAGCGCGCCAACTAACGCAGTGTGCGCTGCAGGGGAGGGTTTAGAAACCCTCCCCTACAACGGGGCACGGCAGCGCAGTGCCTCTGTGCGCCCCCGTAGGGGCGTATGTAGGGGCGTATTGCTATACGCCCCATGTGCACCAACTTAAGCCTGGCTGCACACGCCTCTCCCCCTCAATCCCCCTCTCCAGCCGAGCTAGAGAGGGGGACTTTGATCGCCAGAGGGGGCGTTTTCCCCCTCCCTGGCTTGGCCGGGGAGGGGGCCAGGGGGAGGGGCGTTCCGCCCGTGCCGCGCGCCCAAAAACCTTAAGTTGGTGCACATGGGCGTATTGCTATACGCCCCTACGGAGGCATCTCGCCAACAGCCTCAATCTGCGCTGACCCCTCCACTACCCGCCGGCGCTCAGCGACCACTTGTCGAAGCGGGCTGCGCCCATCTGGTTCACTCCCGCGAGGCCGGGGCTTTGCAGCCAGGCGCTCACCGAGAACAGCAGGGGGATGACGGGATACGTCCCTTCGTCGCCGAAGAACAACTGCTCGGCCTGCTCGTAGGCCTGAGCGCGCGCGGCAGGGTCGAGCGTATTCGCCGCGCTGTCCAGGGCGGCGTCGGCCTGGCCGCATTCACGCCCGGTGCGGAAATAGCCATAGCGACAGTGCAGTGCGTCATTGAGCCAGGCGTGCGCGTCCGGGTAATCAGCGCTCCAGGCGATCAGCCAGGCGTGCGGGCGAGTGACCAGCTCTGTGTCATAGGTGGAGTGCGCCAGCTCGATCAGCAGCGTGCGCGACAGCCCTTCGACGGAGAACAGCGCCGGGGCGCAGCCCAGGGCGGCGCTCCACTGTCCGGCAAGCGCCTCGCCGATTTCCAGCCACACAGGATCGTCTTCCGGCACGCGCAGTCGCAGCGGTTCCGGCACCCCTGCGCAACCGGGGTAGCCTGCCGCGCTGTAGCTGCCCTGAGCCAGCGCCTGGTCTGCATCGGGCATGACCAGGCTGGACGGGGCGGCGACAATCCCCGCTGGCACGAACTGGTCGGCAGACAGGAATTGACCTCCTGGCACCTGTTGGGCGAGCGCGCGGCGGTCCAGCGCAGCGGACAGAGCGCGGCGCACCTCTGCCTGATCAACCAGGGCGCGCTCGTAGGAGAAGCCCACCAGGATGAGGGTAGACCCCTGGCCGGTGTGCAGGAGGTCAGGGAGGCGGTTCCGCGCATCCGCGATCTGGCTGGCGGGCAGGCGGGCGAAGTCCGCTCTATCACTCGCGGCGAGAGTCAGCGCGGTCAGGGTTTCGTTGGTGAAGGTGACCGCGACCTGGGCGATAGTGCCCTCCACCGGATCGGGCCAGTGTGGGTTACGGATGAGCGTCATGCCAGCGGCAGACCACTCTTGCAGGGTGTAGGGGCCGCTGGTCAGCAGGGTGGGGGGCTTCGTCCACTCGGCGCTGCCGGCCGCCGCTTCGCGCGGGACGGGGAAGAACTCCGGCGTGCTGAGCAGGCTGGGCAGGTAGCTGGCGGGGAAGAGAAGCTGGATTTCCAGGGTGTGGGGGCCAGTCGCGCGCACGCCGATCTCGCGGGCAATGAACAGATCATTCACGACTTCTGGAAAGGCGTTGGCGACCGTCAGGCATCCCCGCACGACCATCAGGTTCGTCGTCACCGGCCCCGGGCGTGTCGGGTCGCAGCCGCGCTGCACCGCGTAGACGACATCGCCCGCCGTGACCGGGCGGACGGCCTCGACGGTCGCGCTCTGCGCGTTGTAGCGCACCCACTGGATATCCTGGCGCAGGTCGAAGGTCCAGGTCAGTCCGTCGGTGCTCACGTCCCAGCTTCTGGCCAGCATCGGCTCAATCTCACCGCTGTAGGGGTTGAAGCGGGTGAGTCCGACGAAGAGATTCTCCACCAGATCGCGGGTATACGGGTCGAAACGCGACTGAAGCAGCGGGTCGAGCGTTTCGGGCTGGGGCATGGCCAGGCGCAGGGTGTGTGCGCCGTCCTGCTGCGCGGGTGACGTGGCATAGGCCAACTGGGATGACCCCAGCCCCAAGAGAGTCAGGGCAATGACGATGCGCAGGAACAACTGAGTGGATCTCGCAACAACTCGCATAATTCTCGCTCACGTGATGGTGGTGTGGGATCGAAGCGGGCGCAATTGTAGCGCAAGCGCGAAGGGCGAAACCAACGCTTGGGCAATGATTGGCTGTCTGGCAGCGCATGGCGAGCAAGCACAGGACGGCACGGCTAGGGTGTGCCAGTGTCCAGAGGCAGGCGCATCTCGTGCTGGCGCAGAGATACCTCGTAGCCGCTGCCCAAATAGCCCGCGAGAGCCGGGTCATCTTCGGCGACGTTATAGCTGTGCCCGAACGCCTCCGGCTGCATACGGTGTAGGTGAGCAAGGATGGCTGCGGCCACTGCCGGGCGATCCTCGCCGGGGCGAGTGGCCAGATCCGCCAGGCGAATTTCATGGCGGGAACTCCAGCCCAACGCGTAGCCGACAACGATCTCAGCGCACAACGCTGCCCAGCCGCGCACCGTGTCCGAGCGATGTTGCAGCGAGCGCAGGTCGCGCTGCCAGCAGTTGGCCGAGTCGTGGAAGGCGTAAAAATAGCGCAGCAGGTCGGCGGCGGGCCAGGTGCGGATGGTGTAGCCAGCCGGCGTGGGCAGGGCATCGCCTGGTGTGCGCTCCAGGACGAGCAGTCGCCGGGTGGGGACGAAGCCGAGGTGCTCGTACAGGCGGCGCGCCGCTTCGTTGGCTTCGATGACTTCCAGCCGGACTTCGCGCGCGCGCTGAAGCCGGGCCTGCTCCAGCAGGTGCTCCATCATGCGCAGGCCGATGCCGCGCCGCCGCCATTCGGGAACCACGCCCATGCCGCCGATCCACGCTTCGTCCTGGCGCAGGCCGAGCATTCCCGTGCCTACAATGTGGTGATCGGCCAGGGCCGCGACCGAAGCGTCCAGGTCCAGATCGTCCTGACGGATCAGGGCGCGGAACGAGCCGGGCGTCATGACGATGGGGGTGAAGTAGTCGCTGTAGGCATGATTGAAGGCATTGGTGAACTGCTCGAAGTCCACCTGGCTGACTGGGCAGTAAATGATCTGAGGCATGGACAATTCCCTGAGCGAACGGGTTGGCCACCCGCGAAATCCGCGCGACATCGGGCGCTATTCTAGCGCAGAAATCGCCTGGTTCGTATCGGTTCGTATGATTTCATTTGCGCAACGCGGCGGACGGGGTATAGTGTCAGTGTGCGTGGTGGACGCGACGCGGTGAGGGCGAAAGCGATGAGAACCCAACGGCTGACCCGCAGTCTGACCGATCGGACGCTGGGGGGTGTGTGTGGCGGCCTGGGAGCCTACGTGGGCGCCAACCCCTGGTGGGTGCGGGCGCTGTTCGTAATTCTCGGGGTGTTCACAGCAGGCACCGGCCTGCTGCTCTATGTGGCGCTGTGGCTCATCCTGCCGCCGCAGTCGCTGGCCGACATCCCAGCCGGGCCGCAGGACGCGGCACGAGTGAGCCGCCCGGAAATCGTGGTGCTCATTGGCGCGGTGGTCATTGGCATGGGGCTGGTGGTGCTGGCGCGCAACCTGGGGATGCTCTCCGCCGAGAATGGCGACACCTTTCTGCCGCTGGCGGTGATCCTCTTTGGGCTGGTGCTCCTGGCCAAGCAGCTTTGGAGGGCAGCATGACGACCGCGCGCCGCCGTGTCATGTGGCCATTGCTGGTTGTCGCCATTGGCGCGGTCTGGCTGCTGGCCGTTGCCGGGGCGATTCCCAGCGCCGTCAGCGACCTGCTGCAACGCGCCTGGCCCGCGCTGCTCGTCCTGTTCGGCTTCGACGTGTTGCTGGGGCGGCAGCGGCTGCGTCTGGGGCGCTTAGGCGTTGAGGTGGGCTGGGTCGGGCTGGCGCTGACTGCCGCATTAGTGGCAGTTGTGGTAGTGCTGGCCTACCGCGAGCAGGCCGATGTGGTGCGCACAGAGAATGTCCAAACGCTCACGCAGGCGCTCGGCGCGGACGTTGAGCGCATTCGGGTGGATGTGCAGGTGATGCGCACAACGGTGATGGTCGGCGCGGCGGAGGACGGTTCGGATGAGGTGCGCGCGGTTTACGCGGGCAGCCGTGAGAGCCGCGTGACAATGGCCTGGTCGGTGGAGGGCGGCACCGGCATACTGACGGTCAGCGAGGAAGCGCGCAACGCCATCCCCAGACTGGAAGACTATGGGCGCGGCACGCTGGAACTGCGATTTCCGGCGGGCGCAGCGGTGGAAGTCCTGCAGATGGTGGGGGACAGCGGCGACGTGACGGCGGACCTGACGCAGCTTCGCGTGGCGCAGTTTGCGCTTGACCTCGACGCGGGCAATGTGACGGTGCGCCTGCCCACGCTCGACGTCATGCAGGGCCGGGTGGCGACGCGCGATGGCGATATTGAGCTGGCAGTTCCGGCGGAGATGGCCCTGGATGTCAAACTCGGCGCGAGCAGCGGCGAGCCAGAATATGTCTATGACAGCTTCCGCTATGACCTGCTGCGCGACGGCGAGCTGCGGCGCAGGAACGTGCCAGCGTTTCAGTACGTGCTGGACGTGTGGCTGAAAGATGGCGCGCAGCTAACGATTACGGACGCTCCGTAAGGAGAGGCGCGGGTGGGCTGGCTGCTGGAGCTTGACACACGGGGAGTGCGCGGCCTTGTCCTGACCAGCGGCGATCCGCCTCTGATTACCCTACACACGGCGGAAGAGACACTGCTGTTCTACGCCACAGAGTCAGGCGCGCTCTATGGCCGCGAAGTGCTGCCGCAACCTCACTCCCACGATCTGCTCGACGATCTGCGTCCCGTGCTGCTCGACGCGCTGCGCGCGCCCAACGCGGCGCCCCTCCCTCGCGTGCAGATCGGCATCGCGACGGTGCTGAGCAGCTACGATGGCCGGCTGCACGCCATAGAGAGCGGCGGGCATACCGTCGCGCTGATGATTGACGGGGAGCGCGTGGACCTGTTGCGCGATCACCCCGCCGGCGTGCTGGCGACTGGCCTGGATCGGGAACTGGGGACGGTTGGCGTGCTGACCGGCGATGGCGCGCTGCATGTTTTCCAGCAGCACGTGCGCGTGGGAGTGTACCCGCTCGACCTGGCCCTGGACGGCTGCCGCCCGGCCATCTTCCTGCCGGACGGGTCGGGGACGCTCGTCGTGAGCGATGGGAGCCGCACGCGCATCTTCGACACGGCGGGCCGCGTGCTCGAGCAGGCGATCTGCCCGGAAGAGCTGCGTTCAGCGGCGGCGGCTTCGGCGGGCGAATGGATCATCCGTTACGGCGGGGCGCGCGGTGCCATTCGCGTGTACGATGCGTATCTGACGGCGGTGCGCCAGGGCACGGGAGATGATCTGCGGGCCGCGTCGCGCTTGGTGCAGTTGTTCGGGACAGAGGGAGGTCTTGGCGAGGGAATTGACTGGCTGGTGGTGGCGGACGACGGCACATTGGTCTTTGTGCAGGGGAGATCGCTGTGCTGCGCGCATCTCTCGTGGCTGCCGCCGCTGCCCCTGGAGCGGTCTCTTTTCTGACACTTCTCACCAGCGCGCCGCGCCAGCGGGCGCAATTGACTCAACCGCTGAAGTCTCTTATACTGGCTTTAATGAGCAAGGTGATGGTGGGACATAAGGCTGTGTTGGGTCGGTCGGGTGGCGCTGGGAGATGATCGTGCGTCCCTGCCTTGACGACATAGTGCCTGGGTGACAAAGCACGCTGGATGGGACCAGTGTGCTTTTTGCTTTTCGGGAGGCCCGTCAACAGAGTGAAGGAGGGTACGACATGGACTACGGGATGATCAGCAAGATCGAGAAAGCCAAGCGTTATGCAGAGCAGCGTGATCGCATCCAGTTTCTCTCGTTTGAAGTGGCGTTCGATGGCGACAACAGCCCACATACAGTGCAGTATGCGGACCGCCGATGGCAGTGCGATTGCAGCTTCTTCCGGTCGCGCGGCGTATGCAGCCATACGATGGCTTTAGAGCGAATCCTTGCTGGGATGCTTCCAGAGTCCGTGAACGTGGATTCCTAGACTTATGTGACAACCTGATACCTTCCGGGAAGAGCGGCTGATCGCTGGCCGCTCTTTTGTTTGGATGATTCATTGGGGAATCTGGCGGCTACTGGTGTAAGATCGTTAGGCGGCAGGGGCAGGGTGCGCGCAAAACCTGTCAGGCAGGGGCGCTGCTCTGCTGCGCCCTGGCTTACCTCACCCCTGCTCGGCGCCGATGCGCCTCGCCGCCCCCTCTCCATGCATGGAGAGGGGGCAAGCCGAGCGCCGCGAGGCTGGGGGTGAGGTCAATGCTCCCGCGTCAGGCAAGTCGCTGGCAACCGTTGCTTGCACCCAGGGGGCAGGGAGCGGGCAAAACCTGTCAGGTAGGGGCGCTGCTCTGTCCCCCCCCCCCTCCCCCCCACCCGGGCGCCTGGCTATACCCTGCGGTCTGGGGCCGCTGCACTCTGCTGCGCCCTGGCTTACCTCACCCCCGCTCGGCGCCGATGCGCCTCGCCGCCCCCTCTCCATGCATGGAGAGGGGGCAAGCCGAGCGCCGCGAGGCTGGGGGTGAGGTCAATGCTCCCGCGTCAGGCAAGTCGCTGGCAACCGTTGCTTGCACCCAGGGGGTCCCGGTTGTCTTTCGCCTGGCCCTTCGGGTAGAATACGCGCTTCAGCCCCTGGGTCGGGCGCGTGCGAAAGGAATTGAGCTGCGTGACAAAGCGTTCAGCACTCCGCATGACGCGCCAGTGGGGGGCCGTCCTTCTCGGCCTGGTGGTGAGCCTCGTTTTCCTCTACGTGGGGCTACGCGGGCTGAAGCTGGCGGACGTGTGGGAAGATGTGCGCGGCGTCCGCCTGGGCTGGCTGGCGACGGGCGCCGCCATTTACTTCTTCGCCGTGTGGGGACGCACCTGGCGATGGCATTACCTGCTGCGCTCGATCAAGCCTGTGCCGTTGAGCCGCCTCTTTCCGATCGTCGTGATCGGCTACATGGGCAACAACGTCTACCCGTTCCGGGCGGGCGAGGTGATTCGGGCCTATGTGCTCAGGCGCGACGAGCAAGTGAGCATGTCGGCCAGCCTGGCGACGATTCTGGTCGAGCGCATCTTCGACGGGCTGGTGATGCTCATCTTCGTCTTCGTCGCGCTGCCTTTTGCCGACTTCAAGGAGCGCTGGCTGCGCGATGTGGTGTTCTTCTCGACGCTGCTGTTCTGGGGCGCTTTTCTGGCTTTCCTGATTATGGCGCTGCGCCCGAACCAGATGCGACGGCTGTATACCGCTGTGTTCGACCGGCTGCTGCCGGAGCGCCTGAGCGAGAAGGCCAATGGCCTGGCGGAGCACTTCATGCAAGGGCTAGACAACCTGCGCCGGCCCCGCGACCTGTTCATGACGCTCGTCTCGTCGGTCTTCATCTGGCTGACCGAGACGACGAAGTATTGGTTTGTTATGCACGCTTTCGACTTTCAGGTAAGTTTCTTTGTGCTGATGGTGATGACAGCGGTGGTCAACCTGGCGACGACGCTGCCCTCCTCGCCCGGCTATGTGGGCACGTTTGACACGCCGGGCATCAAGGTGCTGACTGCCTATGGAGTCCGGGAGACGGTGGCGGCGTCTTACACGCTGGTGCTGCACGCTGCTCTGTGGCTGCCGATCACGCTTCTGGGCTTCTTCTTTCTCTATCGCAAGGGGCTGGGGTGGCGGGACTTTGCGCGCGCTCGCCAGGCGGTTGACGGAGAAGCGCTGCAGCAGGCCCCGCCGGTGGAACGGGAGGTTACGGCCTGATGCAGCGTGTGGCGGTGATTGGCGCCGGGGCGACGGGCCTGGCCGCGGCCTATGATCTGGCGCGGCTAGGCGCCGAGGTGCACGTTTACGAGGCCGGGGCCGAAGTCGGGGGCCTGGCCGCAGGGTTCCGCGACGATGCCTGGGCGTGGTCGCTGGAGAAGTTCTACCACCACTGGTTCGCTAACGACGACGCAATCCTCGGCCTGATTGACGAGCTTGGGGCGAAGGACAGGGTGCTGTTCCCTCGACCGACCACTTCGCTGTGGCTGAACGGCAGAATTTACCCGATGGACAAGCCCAACATCGTCGCCGCCAATCTGCGCTTGCCGCTGTCGTGGCCGGCCAAGATGCGCTACGGCTTCACTGGTCTGTATCTGCGCTTCACCCGCAACTGGCGGCCTTTGGAGCGCACGACCGCCGACCGCTGGCTGCGGCGCACGATGGGCCGCGAAGCGTATGAGACTCTCTGGCGGTCGCTGCTCATCGGCAAGTTTGGCGGCTACTACGATCAGGTCAACATGGCCTGGATGTGGGCGCGCATCTACAAGCGCACGCCCCGGCTGGGCACGTTCGTGGGTGGCTTTCAAGCGTTTCTCGATCTGCTGGCCGGGGTGGTGCAGCGGCAGGGGGCGCGCATTCACCTGAACACACCGGTGCAGGGCATCGAACGCGACGGTGGCGGGTGCGCTCAATGTGGTGGTCGGCGGGCAGACAGAGACCTTCGACGCTGTGATCAGCACATCGTCGCCCCAGGTAATGCTGCGCCTCGCCCCGCAGTTGGGTGGTCCTTATGCGGATAAGGTGCGGGCGTTGAAGAGCATGGGGGCGGTGGTGGTGATTCTGGCGCTCAGCCAGCAGCTTCTGTGCGATGGAACATACTGGCTGAGCCTGCCCGCGTCCCGACCGGACAAGCAGAACGCCGAGTTCCCGTTCCTGGCGCTGGTCGAGCACACGAACTACATGGACCCAGCGCATTACGGGGGCGACCGGCTCGTCTACTGCGGTGATTACGTCAGCCCAGACCATGAGTATCTGCGCATTCCCGAAGAGGAACTGGTCGCTCGTTTTCAGGGCGTGCTGCCGCGCTTCAACGCTGAGTTCACGCCAGGGTGGATCAGAAAGTGGTGGGTGTTTCGGACGTCTTACGCGCAGCCCGTGCCGCTGGTGAATCACGAGCGGGCACTGCCCGATCTGCGCACGCCGCTGCCCGGCGTATACCTGGCCAGCATGAGCCAGGTGTACCCCTGGGATCGCGGGACGAATTACGCGGTGGAGATGGGGCGGCGCGTGGCCGGGCTGGTGCTGGATGATCTGCGCAAGGGGCAGGGGAAGGGGAGTCCTGGGCAGCGCCGGGAAACCGTAGGGGAAGGTGAGCTGGCGAAGTCCGGCAACGTGGTATAATCTATTCGTGAAATCTATCACAAACATATCGAGCGCTACATGACGCACATGAGGAATGATCCATGAAGAGCATCACCGTTGTCGGAGTAGGGTATGTTGGCCTGGTTACGAGCGCGTGCTTCGCCGACCTGGGCAACCGCGTGGTGGCCCTGGACATCAGCGAAGCCAAGATCGAGAACCTGAAGAAGGGCGTCATGCCCATCTACGAGCCGGGGCTGGCCGAGCTGGTGGCGCGCAACGTCAAGGCGAACCGTCTGTCGTTCACCACGTCGTACCCGGAGGCGCTCAAGGACGCCGAGTTCGTCTTCATCGCGGTGGGCACGCCAGAGGGCGTGGACGGAGAGGCGGACCTCAAGTATGTCCGCATGGCTGCCGAGAGCATCGCCAAGACGATGGATCACCCGCTGATCATCGTCAACAAGTCCACTGTGCCGGTGGGCACGGGCGACTGGGTGGCGGACATCGTGCGCGAGAACCTGCCCTCGCCCATCGAGTTCAGCGTGGTGAGCTGCCCGGAATTCCTGCGCGAAGGCTCGGCGCTGACCGACTTTCTGACCCCCGACCGGACGGTGCTCGGCTCGGAGGATCAGGAGGCCGCCGAGCGCGTGGCGCAGCTTCATCTGCCGCTGCGCGCGCCCATCGTCGTGACCGATCTGCGCACGGCGGAGATGATCAAATATGCGTCCAACGCCTTCCTGGCGACGCGCATCAGCTTCATCAACGAGATCGCCAACATCTGCGAGGCGCTCGGCGCGGATGTCAAGGAAGTGGCGCGGGGCATGGGCTTCGACAAGCGCATCGGCCATCACTTCCTGGAAGCGGGGATCGGCTATGGCGGCTCGTGCTTCCCCAAGGACGTGAAGGCGCTGGCCTATATGGCCCAGGTGCATGGCAAGCACCCGCAGCTTCTGCAGGCGGTGATGGACATCAACGCCTACCAGCGCAAGCACGTGCTGCTGAAGGTACACGAGCTTCTGGGCAAGCTGGCGGGGCGCACGGTGGCGCTGCTGGGGCTGGCCTTCAAGCAGAATACCGATGACATGCGTGAGGCTCCGTCCATCACCATCGCCGAATATCTGCACAATCACGGGGCAGAGGTGCGCGGCTATGACCCGGTGGCGATGGAAGTTGCGCAGGGCCTCATGCCGTTCCTGGCGATGGCGAAAAGTCCCTACGAGCTGGCTCAGGGCGCCGACGCGCTGGTTGTGGTGACGCCCTGGAACGAGTTCATGCAGCTAGATATGCAGCGCATCAAGGACTCCATGCGCACGCCGGTGCTCATTGACGGGCGCAACCTCTATGATCCGGCGGCCATGCGCCGGCTGGGGTTTGAGTATCGCGGCATCGGTCGCGGCTATAACGGGACGGACCTGGACTGACGCTCGCTTGCGTCTGTCTTCCAGCCCCATCGTCACGGCAGGGATGCTCCGCCAGAGCATCCCTGCTAAACTATAGGCCAGAACGTCGCTTTCCAGCGAGGGAGGAGTCATGGCCGATTCAGCGACGCCTGTGCTGCGCCACGTGCTCGGCAACGGGCTGACCGTGCTCCTGAAGGAAGTGCGCACCGCGCCGGTCATAAGCTGGTGGGTGCTCTACCGCGTGGGCAGCCGCAACGAGCCGACCGGCCAGACCGGCGTCTCGCACTGGGTCGAGCACATGATGTTCAAAGGCACCGAGCGTTTTCCGGCGGGCGCGCTCGACAAACGGATCGAGCGCGAAGGCGGTGTGTGGAACGCGCAGACTTCTTTCGATTACACAGCCTACTTCGAGACGATGCCTGCACACTGCATTGACCTGGCGCTGGAGATCGAGGCCGACCGCATGACGCAGGCTCTCTTCGACCTGCGCGAAGTCGAGGCGGAGCGCACGGTGATCATCTCCGAACGCGAAGGATCAGAGAACTCGCCCACCTTCTGGCTGCATGAAGAGACGCGCGCCGCCGCTTTCCGCGTACACCCGTACCATCACCAGGTCATCGGCGACATGGACGATCTGCGCTCGATGACGCGCGACGACCTCTACCAGCACTACCGCACGCACTACAACCCGAACAACGCTATCGCCGTTGCGGTGGGGGACTTCAACGCCGGGCACATGCTGGAACGTATTGAAGCACACTTTGGCGGCGTTCCGCGCGGGCCAGAGCCGCCGCCGGTCACGCGCCGCGAGCCAGCGCAGCGCGGAGAGCGCACTGTGCGCATCGAGCGCGAGGGAAACGCGGCGTATGTCTACGTCGGGTACCGCGCGCCGGCGGCGACCGACCCGGACTGGTTCCGGCTGGCGCTGGTGGATAGCATTCTGGCCGGGGCGAGCGCGCCGGGCGGCAACGGCATTGGCAATCGCACGTCGCGGCTGTACCGGGCGCTGGTCGAGGCGGAGCTGGCGACCGGTGTGGGCGGCGGGCTGTACCCGTCAGCGGACCCTTACCTGTTCAGCGTGCTGGCGACTGTGCGCGACGGGCGCACGCCGGAGGAAGTGCAGGCGGCGCTGGACGCTGAGATCGAGCGCGTCGCGGCCGGCGATGTGTCGCAAGAGGAGCTGGACAAAGCGCGCAAGCAGGCCAAAGCCCTCTTCGCCTACGGCACCGAGCGCGTCACCGGCCAGGCGTTCTGGCTGGCTTTCTCGGAGAACTTCTCCGACCACACCTGGTACGAGCATTACCTCGACCACCTGGCGGCGGTGACGCTGGACGATGTGCGCGAGGCAGCCGGGCGCTACCTGCGCCGCTCGCAGCGCACGGTGGGCTGGTTCATTCCCGTCAATGGTTCCGCCCAGGAGAATACCCCGGCATGACGGCGCTTCCAGGTCCGCACGACATTGCGCGGCATGTGCTGCCTAACGGCATCGTGATTCTGGTGCGCGAGAACCCGGAGGTGGCCTCCGTCGTCGTCCAGGGAGCGCTCGACACCGGCAGCCTGGACGACGGGCCGGGGCAGGAGGGTCTGGCGTCGTTCGCGACGACGATGCTCCTGCGTGGTACCGCGACGCGCGACTTCCAGACCATTCACGAGTTGCTGGAAGGCAGCGGCGCGGCCCTGGGACTCAGCGCCGGGCTGCACCACACGGGCTTCAGCGGCAGGAGCCTGGCCGAAGACCTGCCATTGCTGGCCGAATTGCTGGCCGACGCTGTGCGCCGCCCTTCGTTCCCCGACGAGCAGATCGAGCGGCTGCGCGGGCAAGTCGTGACCGCGCTCAAGATTCACGAGCAGGACACGCGCTATGTGGCGGGGCGCATGTTCCGCGAACTGGTGTACGGCGAAGCGCACCCGTACCACCGCCCCCGGATGGGACGCTGGAGTCCGTGACAGGGATCACCCGCGACCATCTGGTGGACTTCCACCGGCAATGCTTCGGCCCGCGCGGCATGATCGTTGCGGTGGTAGGCGCCGTTCAGGCGGAGGTGGTCTGCCGGCTCGTCGAGCGGCACTTTGGCGACTGGGCCAACCCTGCCCAGCGACTTGCGCAGGAACTACCTCCGGTCCCGCTGTTGGGAGGTATTGTGCGGCGCGAGGCGGCTTTGCCCGGAAAGAGCCAGACAGACGTCGTGCTCGGCGCAAGCGGGCCATCGCGCTTTGCCGAAGACTGGCAGGCGGCGAACATGGCGAACCACATCCTCGGCGTTTTCGGCATGTATGGGCGCATTGGCGCGCACGTGCGCGAGAAGCTCGGCCTGGCCTACTACAGCTTCAGCCGTCTGGATGGCGGGCCGGGGCCGGGACCCTGGCGGGTCATCGCCGGCGTCAACCCGGCCAATGTCGAAGAGGCTGTGCAGGCGGTCGTGGCCGAGCTGCGCCGCATCACACAGGAGCCGGTCACGGAAGGTGAACTGGCCGACAGCAAGGCGAACTTCATCGGTCGGCTGCCCCTTCAGCTTGAGTCGAGCGAAGGCGTGGCCGGTTCTATCCTGAGCATGGAGCTTTACGGACTCGGCCTGGACTACCTGCTGCGCTACGCGCCGGAGATCGAGGCGATCACAGCAGACCAGGTGCTGGCGGCTGCGCGGCGCTACCTCGATCCAGAGGCCTTCGCTCTGGCAGTGGCTGGGCCGGATCGTGGCGCGGCGCAGTAGCCGCGCGGTACGGCAGCACAAGGGGCGGCACATCATGCTGCGCATCGGCGTAGACCTGATCGAAGTGGCGCGTATTCGCCAGGCGATTGAGCGGCACGGCGAGCGTTTCTTCGCCCGATTCTTCACCGCTGCCGAGCGTGCCCAGTGTGGTGACAACGCGGCACGGCTGGCCGCCCGCTTCGCCGCGAAAGAAGCGGTGGCGAAGGCGCTCGGCACCGGCATCGGCCTGGTGCGCTGGCTGGACATTGAAGTAGACTCGGACGACGGCGGTCAGCCTCACCTGCGCCTGCACGGGGCGGCGGCGGCTCGCGCGGCAGACCTGGGCCTTGAGACGTGGCAGGTCAGTCTGAGCCATACCCGCGAGCATGCGATGGCCTTCGTGGTCGCCTGGGGGCGAGATGCCACGGGAGGTAAATCGCCGTAGAGCCGGGGGGCGGGCCATCACATACCATCATGTTCACGGCGCGTCCAGCCTCGGCTGAATGTTCTTTGGGTGGCGTTTAGGAAGGAAGGAAAAGACCTTGATTCGCAGAAAGATCATGCTGATCACCGGGGCGGATGGCGAGGTCGGTCATGGCCTCATTCAGCAGCTTAGCCAGCGAGCCGACCATCTGCCGATCGTCGTGCTGGACATCAGGAAGCTGGAGCACGCGCTGCGCCCCGCCGTGAGCCGGATCATCGTGGGCGACATTCTCGACAGCAAGCTGCTGGAGACGCTGTCTACCGAGTACGAAATAGACACGATCATTCACCTGGCCGCGCTGCTCTCGACAAGCTCGGAGTTCAACCCGGAAAACGCGCACCGGGTAAACGTCCAGGGGACGGTGAACCTGCTCAAACTGGCCGTTGACCAGGGGCAGGCGCGCGGTCAGCCCGCCAAGTTCATCTACGCCAGCTCGATTGCTGCTTACGGAATGCCGAGTCTGACCGTCAAGCAGGCCGCTGGCGCGGTGCAGGAAGGGCAGTATCTCAACCCGATCACCATGTACGGCTGCAACAAGCTGTACTGCGAGCACCTGGGTCGTTACTATGCGCGCCATTATCGGCAGTTGTCGGTGCAGCGGTCGGTAGGCGTGGATTTCCGCTGCGTCCGCTTTCCGGGGTTGATCAGCGCGCTGACGGTGCCCACCGGCGGGACGAGCGACTACGCCCCGGAAATGCTGCACGCCGCAGCGCAGGGCAAACCCTATGCCTCGTTCGTGCGCGAAGATACGACGATCCCCTTCATGGTTATGCCGGATGCAATAAAGGCGCTGCGCTCGCTGGCCGATGCGCCACGCGAGGCGCTGACTCAGCTCGTCTACAACGTGACCAGCTTCAGCCGTTCGGCGGGCCAATTCGCGCAGATGGTGAAAGCGGCTTTTCCTGGGGCGGAGATCGCATTCGAGCCATCGGACGCCCGCCAGTCCATCGTGGATAGCTGGCCCACCGAGGTGGACGACAGTGCAGCGCGGCGCGATTGGCACTGGACGCCCGACTATGATGCCGGGCGCGCCTTCAACGACTACCTGATTCCGACGATTGTTGACCGTTACCGTCAGGCGGCTGGATGACAGAGGGCGGAGGAGGGGGGCGCTGTCTCTGTGCCCCTGGTTCTGCGCGCGATCTGCGAACGCTCCGCGCTGAGCGTTTGACGGCGGGTGCCGGCGGTGGCGACAGGGGGGGATGATGAGCGGATTCCGGCGGCTCACCACTGAGCGGCTGATGGCGGCGGTGCTCTTTATGCTACTATTCGCCATGGCCGTGCGCGTGCCGACCGACACTGATACCTGGTGGCACTTGCGCAGCGGCGAGATCATGGTGGAGCAGCGCGCCGTTCTGCGCCACGATCTGTTCTCTCACACGCGGCTAAACGCCCCCTGGATCAACCATAGCTGGGGCGCGCAGCTTGTGCTATACGGTGCCTACAAGCTCTTCGGCGGCGGCGTGTCCCCTGGCGACTCCGGCAACATCGGGCTGGCGCTGATCACGGCGCTGCTGGCTACGGGCGGCATGGCCCTGGTCTACGCAGCGTGTGAGGGCAACGCCTACGTGCGCGCCTTCGCTGTCGTGCTGGGCGGCGCGACGGCGGCTGTCTTCTGGTCGCCGCGCCCGCAGATGTTCTCCTTCGCATTGGGCGCGGCGGTGCTCTATCTGCTGTATCTGTACAAGCGCCGTCAGATAGACCGGCTGTGGCTCATCCCTCCGCTGATTGTCCTGTGGGTGAACCTGCATGGCGGCTTCGCCATCGCCTTCATCGTGCTGTTGGGGACGATTGCCGGCGAGGTGTTGGGCAGTCTGTTCGGCGACACGCGCCCGACCGTGGTGCGCGGGGCGCGGCTGCGCAAGCTGGTGGGCGTGACGGCGCTCTCAATCCCGCTGGTGGCGGTCAATCCCTACGGCCTGCGGATGCTGGCCTACCCGTTCGACACCGTTGGGATCGGCGCGCTGCAGGACTTCATCCAGGAGTGGGCAACGCCGGACTTCCACCAGCCGCAGACCTGGCCGTTTCTGCTGCTGCTGTTGGGGATCATCGCCGTCTTTGGCATCAGCGGGCGGCGCGCCGACTGGACGGATCTCGTGCTGGTGGCGGGCACGGCGGCGATGGCGCTGCTGGCCGGGCGCAACATCGCGGTCTTCGCCCTGGTCGCCACGCCGGTGCTGACGCGGCACCTCGACGCCTGGCTGACCGAGCGCGGCTGGCAGATCCGGCCACGCCGCCGGGTCGGCGGGCCGCTGCTGGCCGCCAACTGGCTGCTGCTGGGGCTGGTGGCCGTTGGCGCGCTGGCGAAAGTGGGCGCTGTTCTCAGCCGCGAGACCATGCGCGAGGCGCAGACGGAGCTGTTTCCGGTGGAGCTGGCCGCCTACCTGGAGCAGACTCACCCCGGTGAGCACCTGTTCAACAGCTACAACTGGGGCGGGTATCTGATCTTCGCCGCGCCACATGTGCCGGTCTATGTGGACGGGCGCACTGACCTCTACAACGACGAATTCCTGCGCCAATACCTGGACGTGCTGCTGCTGCGCGAGGGGTGGGAGGCGGCACTGGAGCAGCAGGAGATTGACCGGGTGGCGATTGAGGCGCAGAGCGCGCTGGCGGGCGCGCTGCGGGCCATGCCCGAGCGCTGGCGCGAGCTGCGTTTTGACGACAACCGCTCGGCGCTGTTCGAGCGACTGCCTGCCAACGGCTGATCATGAGTACTACGTTGCGGACCAGCGAACACCCGCGCCGACCGATGGCGCGGCGATGGATGGCGCTGGGCTTGCTGCTGCTGGTCGCGCTGGGGCTGCGGTTGGTCAACCTCGGCGGGCGAACGCTGTGGTATGACGAGGCGTTCGCCGTGCTCTTCGCCGAGCAGGGGCTGGACGCGATGCGCGCCGGGACGCTGGAGCAGGTGGACGGCAGCGCCGCCGATGTGCACCCCCTGCTGTATTATGCTACCCTGCACGGCTGGATGCGCATCTGCGGGCAGTCAGCGGCGGCGGTGCGCCTGTACAGCGCCCTGGTGGGCGTGCTGAGCGTCGCCGTGGTCTACGGGCTGGCCCGCGACTGGTTCGGCGAGCGCGCGGGGCGGGCCGCGGCGCTGATCGCGGCGGTCGCGCCGTTTCACGTGCAGTATTCGCAGGAAGCGCGCATGTACGCGCTGCTGGGCCTGGCGCTGCTGCTGACCACCTGGGCCTACTGGCGGGCGTGGCAGGGGCGGCGGCCGGCGTGGTGGATCGCGTTCGGGATATTGGCGGGGATCAGCATGTACGTGCAGCAACTGGCGGCGCTGTATCTGCTGGCGCTGGGGCTGCTGCCGGTGTTGTTCCGCGATGGACGCCGCCTGGCCTTCACTGCTGGCGGCGCAGGCGTGGCCCTTGCCGTGTATCTGCCCTGGATGGTCAACCTGCCGGAGCAGATGGGCAAGCTGCGCCAGTATTGGGTAGACCGGCCCAATGTGCTGCACCTGTGGCTGGCGCTGCGCTCGTTTGTCTCGGTCAACCTTGACTTCTCCGCCGCGTGGTGGCTGCCGACCTTTCTGCTGGCGGCGGTGCTGGTGGTGCTATTGCTATACCGGGCATGGGCAGCGCGGCGGTTGCTCCCGGCGGGGAGCCGCGAGCGGACGGCGCTCGGCTGGACGCTCTGGCTGGCGCTGGCCCCCATGCTGCTCATGTGGGGTGCGTCCTACGTGTTGCAGCCGGTCTTCCTGCCGCGCGCGCTGCTGCCATCTGCGCTGATGTTCTACGTGGGCATGGGCTGGCTCTTCGCGCGAGGGGGAATGCCGCGCCCGATTGTGGCGGTCGTCGCCGGGGCGTGGGCCGTTGTGGCGGTGTTCGGACTGGTGACGCACTATACCTGGGACACGTTCCCCAACCCGCCGTTCGACCGGGCAGCGCGCTACCTGGAGGGAGTGGCTGCCGAAGGCGATGTGGTGCTGCACGGCAACAAGATCACCGCGCTGCCGATGGTGTATTACGGGCGTGACCTGCCGCAGCGGTACGTGCGCGACATTCCTGGCTCCGGCTCGGATACGCTGGCCCTGCCCACGCAGCGTGCCCTGGGCCTGCTGGCCGACGAGTGCGCCGCCGAGGCGGCGGGCGGCGCCGAGCGTGTGTGGTACGTGGCCTTCGACCGGCTGGAGGACGAGATGGCGGCGCTTGTCGCCGACGACCCACAGAACGAGCGGTACGATGCGCTGCGCTGGCTGCGCCAGCATTACGCCGAGCAGGAGACGGTGCGCTTCAACGATCTGCTCGTCTACCCCTTCACGGAACCGGATGCACAAGCGGCGGAGGCGACGTGCCCATGAGTGGGATGGGGGAGGTTCGCCAGTTGTGAGACGCTGGGGGGTATGGGGTGCCATAGCGCTGCTGGGCCTGCTGCTGGCCGGGAACATCATCGCCACGCACGATGTGCTGACCGCGCCGTATCCGGGGCACAACGATTTTCTGTCGCGCTGGGAAGGGGCGCGCTCGTACTGGCGCGATGGGCTGAACCCCTATGGCCAGGCGGCGAGCGCCAACATCCAGCAGCGCATCTACGGACGGAGGGCCGCCGACGACGAAGACCCCGGTTACTTCGCCTACCCGTTCTACACGGTGTTCCTCCTGCTGCCGCTGGTTTTCACCGGCTACGCCTGGGCGTCGGCGGTCTGGATGGTGCTCCTCGAAGCCTGTCTGGTTGCCGCGACCATCCTGCTGCTTGACCTCTATGGCTGGCGGCCCAGGCCGGGGCTGCTGGGCGTCTTGCTGCTGTGGACGCTGGGCAACTACTACGCGGCGCGCGGGCTGCTGCTGGGGCAGCCGGGTCTGCTGGTCTACGGACTCCACGTGCTGGCGCTGTGGGCCTTCGCCCGGCGGCGCGAT
Source organism: Anaerolineae bacterium (assembly GCA_027494015.1). Next base: position 706,733 of record JAOSJP010000001.1, on the reverse strand, counting down.
GCGCTGGCCGGGGCTGCGCTGGCGCTCTCGACGATCAAGCCGCAGATGGGCTTTCTGCTGATCCCATTCCTGCTGCTGGTGGGGCTGAGCCTGCGGCGCTGGCGCTTGCTGGCAGCGTTCGCCGGAGCCGGTGGGGTGTTGGCAGGGCTGTCGTTCGCGCTCGTGCCGACCTGGTTAGGCGACTGGCTGGCGCAGATCGAGCAGTACCCGTCCTACACCGCGCTGGGCGCGCCGGTGTGGATCGTCACGCGCCACTACCTGGGGCTGGGCGCGGCGGTGGAGTGGGCGGCCAACGCTGCGCTGTGGGCGCTGCTGGCCTGGGCGTGGGCCATGGTGCTGTGGCGCGGGCGGGGCGAGCGCCTGGACTGGACGGTGATGCTCACGCTGACCGTCACCCATCTGTCGGCGATGCGCACGGCAACGCCACACTTCGTCGTGTTCACCATTCCGCTGCTGTTCTATCTGCGCGGCCTGACGCTCCGCCAGCGGAGCGGGACGCGCTTGGCTGCGGCGATCCTGCTGGCGCTGCTGGCTGCCCCCTGGGTGCACTTCCTGCTCACGGTCGTAGATGGCTTCGAGCATCCCACGCTGTACCTGCCAGTGCCGTTCGGAATGCTGGCGCTGCTGTGGCTCACCCGGCGGCAGTGGTGGGCGGCGGACTCCGTGCTGCTGCCCAGGGAGGCGGTATGATCGCCGGGCGACGGGCGTATGCGCTGCTGGGCGTGCTGGCCCTGGCCTGGGGAACCTTGCTGGCGCTGCTGCTGGAGCAGCCCGGTTACACCGACGCCTACTACTACTTCAACGCGGCCAAGCGCCTGGCCGAGGGGCATGGCCTGAGCGACCCGTACCTGTGGACGTATTTCAACGCTCCTGACCGGCTGCCCGGCCCCAGCCATACCTACTGGATGCCGCTGGAATCGTTGGTTGCGGCAGCGGGTATGGTCGTAGGCGGCGCGACCTTCCGTGCGGCGCAGGTGCCGTCCGTGCTGTGCTACGCCGGGCTGGTGTTGATTGCATTCTGGCTGGGCGAGCGGCTCGGCGTGCGGCGGCGCACTGCCTGGGTTGCCGCGCTGCTGGTCGTCTTCAGCGGCTTCTACGTGCCCTTCTGGGTGACGGCGGACACGTTCGCGCTCTATGGCGTCATCGGTGCTCTCGCGCTGCTGGCGCTGGGCCGCGCGGCGCAGGGGCGGCAACTGCACTGGTACGCGATCAGCGGGGCGCTGGGCGGGCTGGCCCACCTGACGCGCGCGGACGGCGTGCTGCTCGTCCTGGTGCTGGTTGCGGTGGCCTTCTGGCGGCCAGGGCGCTGGGTGGATGGACTGCGCGCGGCGGGCGTGGGGCTGCTGGCCTACGGGATCGTCATGTTGCCCTGGTTCGCGCGCAACCTGGACGTTCTTGGCACGCCGCTGCCGCTCGGCGGCGCGGACACGATCTGGATGCGCAGCTACGATGAGCTGGTGCGCTACCCGCCGGGCGCGTCCCCCAGCGATTTCCTGGCGTGGGGAGCCGGCCCGATTCTGCGCTCGCGGCTGGAGGCGCTGGTCAACAACCTGGGCACGTTCGTGGCTGTCGAGACGTGGGTGATCCTCGGTCCCTTTGCGCTGTTCGCCTGGTGGCGGCGGCGCTCGCTGACGTTGGTGCGCGGCTTCGCCCTGTACGCGGCGGCCCTGCACCTCGTCATGACCCTTGTCTTCGCCTTCCCCGGCTACCGGGGCGGGCTGTTCCATTCGTCCGCCGCACTGCTGCCCTTCTGGGCGGCGCTGGCGGCGGCGGGCCTGGACGAGGGTATCGCCTGGGCCGCGCAGCGGCGGCGCTGGCGGCCTGCCGAGGCGTCCGCCGTGTTCAACGGGGCCGCGGTGCTCCTCGCCCTGGCGCTGACGCTGAGCGCTCTCAGCGCCAAGCTGGGCGGCTGGAACGACAACGCGCGCTTCTACCGCGAGATCGCGCGCGACTTGCCAGCGGGCGCGGTGCTCATGGTCAACGATCCGGCGGCGCTGTATTACCAGACAGGGTTGGCGGGGGTAGTGGTGCCCGACTCTGACCCCGACGTGGTGCCGGAGATTGCCGCTCGCTATGGGGTGACGCATCTGCTGCTGGACGCGAACCGGACGGCTCCCTTCAGCGGGCTATTCACGGGTGCCGACGCGCGGCCCTATTTGCGCCTGGTGCGGCATTACGGGGCGGACACGCCGCAGCGCAACGACGACCGGCTGCTCTTTGAGATCGTGCGGGAAGAGGCTGCTCCATGACACGGCTGCGACACGTTGCCGCGCGCGATGACCTGATCGTGCTGGTCGTGGCGGCGATTGGCGTGCTGCTGTACGTCGCGGCGGCGCTGCAACTCAGTGACTCCGGCTATCCGCTCGACGACGCCTGGATTCACCAGACATACGCACACAACCTGGCCGAGCGCGGCGAGTGGGCGTTTGTGCCGGGCCAGCCAAGCAGCGCCTCGACCGCGCCCCTGTACTCGCTGCTGCTGGCGGGAGCATACCTGCTGCGCGTGTCGCACTTCGCCTGGACGTTCGCCCTGGGCGCGCTGAGCCTGAGCGCCGCCGGGTGGATCAGCGCGCGGCTGGCCGGGCACCTCTGGCCGGATGTGGGTGGTGCGCGCCTGTGGACGGGCGTGCTGGTCGCGCTGTCCTGGCACCTGGTCTGGGCGGCGGCCTCCGGCATGGAGACGATGCTGTTCGCGGCGCTGGCCCTGGCGCTGATCTGGGCGACCTGGGCCGATGCCGCCGCACAACAGGGTCCGTCGCCGCGCCAGGCGTTGCTGCGCGGCGCCAGAACGGGGGTGGTGAGCGCGGCGCTGACGCTCACCCGGCCAGAAGGCGTCGCGCTGGTGGGGCTGGCCGTCCTGCTGCGCGCGGCGACAGCAGGGCGGGACGGCTGGCGCTGGCGCTCCCCTGCGGTGATGTGGATCGCTGGCCTGGCGTTGTCCTGGGCGGCGATCTGCGCTCCGGCGGCAGCGCTGAACTGGCACCTCAGCGGGACGCTGCTGCCGGATACGGCGGCGGCGAAGCAGGCAGAGTACGCGCCGATCAGCGAGCGATGGTCGCTGCCGGAGCGGTACGCTCGTATGATCGCCCCCATGCTGGCCGGTCACCTGTCGCTGGCGCTGCCAGGGCTGCTGGCAGGTTGTGCGGGCGTGGTGCAGCGCGCGCGGCAGGACGGGCGCGCTCTGATCTACGCGCTGCCCTTGCTGTGGGCGGCGCTGCACGTCTCGGCTTACGGGCTGCGGCTGCCGGCCAACTACCAGCACGGACGCTACGTGATGCCGGTGCTCCCAGCGCTGCTGGTCTTTGGCGTGGGGGGCACTCTGACTCTGGTGCAGCGCGCGCGGCGATCTGCGGCAGGGCGGGTACTGTCGCGCAGCCTGGCCCTGGCGCTGTTGCTGGTGACGGGTGGGTTCTGGATCATCGGCGCGCGGCAGTACGGCGCGGACGTGCGCATCATCAACACGGAGATGGTGGCCACAGCCAGGTGGGTGAAAGCGAATCTGGCCGAAGACGACCTGCTCGCCGTGCACGACATTGGGGCGGTGGGGTACTTCGCGCCGCGCCCCATCTTCGATCTGGCGGGGCTGGTCAGCCCGGAGATCGTGCCGCTCTTCCGCGATGGGGAAGCGATCATGCGGCTGATGTGCTCGCGCGGGGTCGCGTACCTGATGGTCATGCCCGATCAGCGCCCGGTTCCGCCTGACGATCCCCGCCTGGGAGGAGCACCCATCTTCATCACCGGTGCGCCCTATGCCCCGGCGGCGGGTGGCGGCAACATGGCGGTCTATCGCCTGGAGTGGCCGGCGGGGTGCGTCTGGTAGCCTGGCGAGACAATATACCGAGCAAATGTTCTATTGTGAGATCGGGGGCCTTGCACTATGCTAAGATCACGCCCGCAGCAGTTGGCTGAGGGGCGCGCCTGCAAACTGGGGTGAGCGCCTGCCGATGGAACAGGACAATACTTCTATGACTCCAGCGCGGATTCGGCTGGTGATCGTGGACGATCACCCGGTATTTCGCCAGGGGCTGCGCAACATCTTCGCCACTGAGGACGACATCGAGGTGCTGGCCGAAGCGTCAACAGGCGAAGAAGCCTTGCAGTTGGTGCGCGATCTGCGCCCCGATGTGCTACTGCTGGACATCAACCTGCCGGGCATCAACGGTCTGCAGGTCGCCAGCCGGCTGAAAGCAGAGCAGGTCGCTCCTGCGGTGGTGCTGCTGACGGCTTATGACGACATGGAGCAGGTGCTGCACGCCATGCGCTCTGGAGGCGCGGCCTATTGCCCGAAGGACATAGAGCCGGAAAAGCTGGTGGAGGTGGTGCGCTCGGTGGTGCGCGGCAATTATGTGGTAGCCGGGAGAACCTTCACGGGCGCTGAGCTTCGGCAGTGGCTGGAGGCTGGCGTAGAGGCGGTGACCGGCCCCAACATGGTGGACCTGGGTGAGCACTTCATGCCGCTCAGCGCGCGCGAAATGGAGATCCTCCAGTATGTGACGCGCGGCAAGAGCAACAAAGAGATCGCGCAGTCGCTGGGGATCAGTCACCAGACAGTCAAGAACCACATGACCTCCATTCTCAAGAAGCTTGACGTGCGCGACCGGACGCAGGCGGCGGTCTACGCACTGCGGCGGGGCTGGGTGCGCACGCAAGACAACAAACAAGCGAAGTGATAGTCTGTTCGGACAGTGAATAGCGAGGAGCGGTGGTGATGCCCCAGGGTGCTGCGGTCCCCCAGGACGAAGTGCTGCGCGAATTCGAAATCGAGTACGAGAACATCCGCAAGCGCGTGCTGGAAAACCAGCAGTTGATCGAACAGACGCAGCTTGAAGTGGGGCGCATCCGCGACCGCCATGTGGCGATCAGCGCGCAGCTCAGCCGCGTGGAGACGAATTTCGACACGATCCCCCGCGCGGACATCAAGGCAGCCTATGACAGCGCCTCTGACATCAAGACGCGGTTGCTCACACTGCAAGGGCAGCTTGAGAAAGCCAAAGCCACGCTCAAGGAATTGCAGCATTTCGAGGAACTGCTGGGAAGGCTGCTGCGGCTGGTGCGCAGTCTGGGGCCAGATGCCGTGTTCCGGCCAGCGATCGCCCCGGTGATGGAGCAGGGCGAAGGGGAAGCGGGCCGCCTGTCCAGGCGGGCGATCATCAACGTGGTTGAGGCCCAGGAAGCCGAGCGCCAGCGGTTGGCCCGGCAGATGCACGATGGGCCGGCGCAGTCATTGACCAACTTCATCCTCCAGGCGGAGATTTGCCAGCGACTCTTTGACCGCAATCCGGATCGCGCCGAGGAGGAGCTAGGTAATCTGAAGACGGTCGCCAGCACAACATTCCAGAAGGTGCGCGATTTCATCTTCGATCTGCGCCCGATGATGCTTGATGACCTGGGGCTGGTGCCCACCATCCGGCGCTACGCGGAGGCTTATGAAGAGAAGACGGGTATCAAGACCCAGTTGAGCGTGGTGGGAGACGAGCGCCGCCTGCCTAGCCACATTGAGGTGATGATGTTCCGCTCGATTCAGGCCGTGATGGGCAACGCGCGCGACAGCCTGGGCGCGAAATCCATCAGCATTGTGGTGGATGTCGGCCCGGAATGGCTTAAGGCGACCATCGAGCACGACGGGCGCGGCTTCGATGCGGGCGAGATGCCCTCGCACGAGGAGCGGGGTGATGTCCTGGGTCTGCGCACGCTCCAGGAGCGCATCGAGCTGGTGGGAGGGGCGCTGGAGATGACGAGCACGGATGAGGATGTAAGCCGCTTCGTGATCCTGTTGCCGGCGGTCTAGTGATGCCCGTTGGGCGCAGTCCAGTGGGGATTCCGCAAGGGCAGAGCAACATGACGGCGCTCTGCCCTTGCCTGTTATAGGACTCTTGGCCTGTTTGCGCATTTTTTCCATAGGAATACACTAGATAGCAACCCATTGGGGCCTGATGCAAACTCCGGGCCGGTTCGGACTCTTCGGGAGGAAACCCTATGCGAGGTCGGGTGCTCATTCTACTGGGCGCGATCATCTTGCTGGTGGTCGTGTTGGTTGTCGTCCTCATGTCCGGCGATGATGGCGGTGAGGAGACCACCGCTCAGGCTACGGAGGTGGGGGGAAGTTGCTGGCGGCGCACAGGGGGGGGCAACGGCCCCGGATACGGGTCTGCGCGCCCTCAACATGGTTGAGATCGTCGTGGCCGTCCAGGACCTGCCTCGCGGGATCGTGATCCCGCCTGACGGTATCGGCGTGGTGCCCTGGCCTCAGGAAGCCTTGCCAGAAGCGGGCAACTACTTCACCGCCGACGAGCTGGAGGATGTGATAGGGCAGGTGGCGCGCACCGACATCTTCCGCGGCTCTCCGATTCTGGCTCGCCAGGTGGTGCCCAATCTGTACGAGATTGCCCGCACAGGGTCAGATGCTGCCGCCCTCATGCGCGCCTTTGAAGGCGACGAGTCGCGCGTGGCCATCTCCATTCCGCTCGATCTATCTGGCGTCGGGCAGGTGGCGTATGGCATTCAGGCTGGCGACTTCGTAGACGTTATTCTCTCGTTCCTCTACATTGATGTTGATCCCACTTTCCAGACCCGGATGCCTAACAACGTTTCGCTGATCACGCGCCTGGAGACGGGCGAGTTAAGCATTGGCTCGCCGCGCCAGGGTCGCCCGGAGGCGAGCACTCTCTCGCCGGAAGGGGTGCTGCTCAGTCCCAGTGAGCCGTCGCAGCGCCCCCGACTGGTGACCCAGCGGACGGTTACCGGTGCCTGGGTGCTGCGTGTGGGTCACTTCCCGCCTGGTGGAGACATCATCGGGGCGACGCCGACACCGCAGCAGATCGAGACCCTGCCACCGCCCGGTGAAGGCGGGCAGGCGACGACTCCGCAGCCGACCGCGACGCCGTTCGCGCCGTTGATCATCACCCTGGCCGTGACGCCGCAGGAGGCGCTGGTGCTGACCTGGGCGGTTGATGCGCAGATTCCGATCACACTGGCCCTGCGCGCGGCTGGTGACACAACCGAAGTTGCCACCGATCCGGTGACACTTGACTATATGATCCGAACGTACAATGCACAGCCGCCTGTTGCGCTCGAATACGCGCTGGAGCCGCCTATCACCAGCGTGCGGCGCTTCGACATCGGGAGCCTGTACGATTTCCTGGCTAAGTCAACAGGAGCGTCAGCGCAATAACGCATGTCGGAATAATTGTCTTCGTGTTAAGATAGCATGAAGGGCACGCGCTCGCGCTGGCGTCCGCATGCCCTTCACGTATCACTGGGGGCGCACCTGCGATCAAGCCGGATGGGGCCAGGTTGATGAAGCGAGAAGGCACCAATGAGCAGTGAGAAGCAAGTCATCAAAGTGCTGATCGTGGACGATATCCCGGACACGCGCGAGAACATCCGCAAGCTGCTCGCGTTTGAGCCGGATATCGAGGTCGTTGGCGGGGACGGCGCTGGCACGGGCCGCGAGGCGATAGACCTGGCGACACAGCACAAGCCTGATGTGGTGCTGATGGACATCAACATGCCCGATATGGACGGCATCACGGCGACGAAAGCGATCAGCACGGCAGTGCGCACTGCCGCTGTTGTGATCATGTCAGTGCAGAATGAGTCGGGATACCTGCGCCAGGCGATGCTGGCCGGAGCGCGCGACTTCCTCACCAAGCCAGTCTCCAGCGAGGAGCTTTACGCGACGATTCGCCGCGTCTACGATCGCAATGAGCCAATCCGCCAGCAGGAGATGCAGATGTCCTCGCTGCGGACGGCTGCGTCGCGCGAGGCCAAGCGCAGCGTGCTCACCCCGACCGTAGGGGCAGGGCACGTCGTCGTGGTGTATAGCCCTCAGGCTGGCGCGGGCGTGACGACGCTGGCCACCAACGTGGCGGCTGCGCTGATGCGCTCCGACACCAGTGTGCTGCTGGTGGACGCCAGCCTCCAGTTCGGCGATGTGGATGCGTTCCTGAACGTACAATCTACGTCGAGCATCGCCGATCTGGCGAAGGCCGTGAGCGACATTGACCAGGAAATGATTGACAGCGTGCTGGTGACGCATGGCAGCGGGCTTAGGGTGTTGGTCGCTCCGCCGCACCCAGAGATGGCCTATGATATCACGTCGGAAGCCGTGAAAGAGGTCGTCAAGCTGCTGGCGAAGTCATTTGATTTCATCGTGGTTGACACGCCGACTCAGTATGATGATACCACGCTCAAGCTGTTCGATATTGCCGAGCGCATCATTCTGGTGGCCAACCCCACGATTCCATCCGTGCGCAACATCCGTAAGGTGCTGGACCTTCTGGATGGCCTTAAGGAGCCGGAAGGGTTGGCGGACAAAGTGCTCTTCGTGCTGAACCGGGTGCCACCAGAGCGGGAGCGCGGGCGCGGCGCTGTGCCGACCGCGTCAATCGAGACTCATCTCAAACACTCAGTGGTCGCTTCGATCCCCTTGACGACCAGGCGGTGCTCACGGCGGTCAACCAGGGCGTGCCCCTGGTGGCCAAGATGAAATCGCGCCCTCCGGGCAAGGAGCTTGTGGACCTCGCTGCGCTGGTGCGCAAAGCGGTGGAGCAGGAAAAAGCGCCGGATGAAGGGGTTCAGACGGGCGAACCACGCTCCAAGAGCGGCATACGGGCACTGTTCGGCGGTTCGTAGGACTGGTGTAGAATGGATGGTAGAAGCAGGGACGGGTGAAAGGTGAGAGGAGTGGAGGTAGCACATGTCTCTTTTGCGGCGCATTGAGCGTGGTGGACAGGATGCGGACAGCCCCGACGAGTCCAAGCTAGACCAGGTACGCCGGCGGACTCAGGTGCCAGCGGCATCTTCCGCTGTGGCCGCTGCCCGTCGTGGTGAAGGGGGCGGTTACCAGGACCTGAAGGTGCGCATCCAGAACAAGCTGCTGGCCGAACTGGACACCAGCGTAGACCCGCGCTCTCCTGAAGTGCGGACAACCATTGAGGAGTTGTTTGCGACTATTCTCAATGAAGAGAGCATTGTGCTGGGGCGGGCCGAGCGGCAGCAGCTCTTTGAGGCGATTGTCGCGGAGATCCTGGGCTTCGGGCCGCTGGAGCCATTGCTCGCCGATGACACCATCACTGAGATCATGGTCAACGGCCCCAAGAACGTCTACATTGAGCGCGCCGGCAACATCCTGCGCTCCAATGTGACTTTTGAGGACGAGGATCATGTCCTGCGCGTGCTGGATCGCATTGTAGCACCGCTGGGCCGCCGCATTGACGAAAGCTCGCCTACGGTGGACGCCCGCCTGCCGGACGGGTCGCGCGTCAATGCGGTCATCCGCCCCATCAGCCTGTGCGGGCCGACGGTCACCATCCGCAAGTTCTCGCGGCGGCCTTTCACCGTGGAAGACCTGATTCGTTTCGGCTCCATCAGCCCCGAGATTGCAGAGTTCCTGCGGGCGTGCGTCATTGCCCGGTTGAATATCGTTGTGTCAGGGGGCACTGGCTCTGGCAAGACGACGCTGCTCAACGTTCTGTCCGGGTTCATCCCGAATGACGAGCGGATCATCACCATCGAGAACGCCGCTGAGCTTCAGTTGCGCCAGGAACATGTCGTCTCGCTGGAAAGCCGCCCCTCCAACATCGAGGGCCGCGGCGAGGTCAGCATCCGCGACCTGGTCGTCAACTCGCTGCGTATGCGCCCCGACCGCATCGTAGTGGGCGAGTGCCGTGCGGGCGAGGCGCTGGACATGCTCCAGGCGATGAACACGGGTCATGAAGGATCGCTGACGACGGCGCACTCGAACAGCCCGCGCGACACGCTGGCGCGCCTGGAAACGATGTGCCTGATGGCGGGCATGGACCTGCCAGTACGCGCCATCCGCGAGCAGGTGGCTTCGGCCCTTGAACTGATTGTTCACCAGGAACGGATGCGAGATGGCACGCGCAAGGTCGTGAAGGTCACCGAGATCCAGGGGATGGAAGGTGACGTAATCACGATGTCTGACATCTTTGAGTTTGAGCAGACGGGCCTGGAGGCCGGCAAGGTCATCGGGCGCATCCGACCGACAGGCCTGCGCCCCAAATTCATTGACAAGATCGAGGCGGCTGGCATTCACCTGCCACCGTCGGTGTTTGGAATCGGCGTCTCGCGCTATTGACGGCGAGTACTACTCAGCGTGTAGTACCGTAGGGGCCGGTGCACCAGGCTCCTACTGACGCACTGTGCCGGTTCAGGGCAGGGCACTGTGGGGGAGGGCGGGCACCTATGGAGATTGCGATAGCCGGCGCAGCGGGAGTCCTGGCGGTGATCATCCTGATTGCCGGGATCGCCAGCATTCGCGCAGAACGGCGCGAGCAGATTGAAGAGCGGCTGGGACGCTACACGACCGAATACAGCAGTCTGCTCGCGGACTTCGAAGACCTGCAACAGCCCGATCCTTCACATGAGGCGAGCATCATCACCCGCCGGCTCGATGCTATACTGGCTGACCGGGGCTTCGCGCAGAAATGGCGCGTCCAGCTTTCGCGGGCCGACCTGAAGCTGACTGTCTCCGAGTTCATGGCGCTGCACGTCATCACGGGGATTGGCGGTTTCCTCATCGGCATGGTGCTTTTTGCCTCGCCAATCGGCGGCGGGGTTGCAGCGGTTGCTGGCTTTTTCTTCCCCCGTCTCTATGTGGCCCGCAAACAATCCAAGCGCCTGAAGCTGTTCGAAAACCAGCTTCCCGATACGTTGGCGCTGTGGGTCAATGCCCTGCGCGCTGGCTATGCGGTGATGCAGGCGATGGAGGCGATTTCACGCGAGGCACCGGAGCCAACGTCGTCGGAGTTCAAGCGCGTGGTGATGGAAGTGCAGCTTGGCATTCCCATGGAAGACGCGCTGGATCATCTGCTGGCGCGGATGCCCAGCGATGACCTCGATCTGGTCAACACGGCGGTCAATATCCAGCGCGAGGTGGGTGGCAACCTGGCAGAGGTTCTTGACTCGATCAGCCACACGATTCGCGACCGCATCAAGCTCAAAGGCGACATCTCGGTGCTGACAGCCCAGGGGCGCTACACAGGCTGGCTTATCTCGCTGTTGCCGATTGTCCTGACCATCTTCTTGTACTTTATGAGTCCCGGCTACATGGCGAATCTCGTCGAGAATCGCATGTGCGGGTGGCCGATGCTGGGCTGTGGCCTGGGCCTGATCGCCACCGGCGCCGCGATCATCCAGAAGATTGTGAAGATCGAGTACTAGCAGAGATTTACGGCGCGACCAGGCGTTCAGGAGGGCGGGATGGATATCACGATTCTGGCGTTGATTGTGGCGGGCGTAATCCTGCTCGGCGGGCTTGTTCTGGTCGGGTACAGCGACAAGTCGGATGAAAATCCGCTTGAGAAGCGGCTGGCCGAATATGGAGACCGCGATGTGCCAGCCAGCCTGGAACAGATCGAGATGTCGCTGAGCACCCGCGAGCGCGTCATCATACCTATGTACCGGGCGCTGGCCCGGTTCGCCATCAGGTTCACCCCCGAAAACCAAATCGAGAGCATCCGCCGCCAGATCGAGCTGGCTGGCAAGTCACAGACGATGGAGCCGGCGGTCTTCTTCGGCCAGCGAATCGCTCTGACTCTCGCGATGGGCATCGGGGCGTTTGTGCTGTTCTTTATGTTCACCGATTGGGGCGTCGTCAAGGGGACTCTGGGGACCATCGGCGGGATGCTCCTCGGCTACTATCTGCCCGTCCTGCAACTCAAGGGGCAGATCAGCCGGCGCAAAGACTCCATCGTCAAGTCGCTGCCCGACGCGCTCGACCTGCTGACCATCTGCGTGGAAGCCGGGTTGGGCTTTGAGCAGGCGATGAGCAAAGTTTACGCCAAATGGGACAACGACCTGGCGATTGCCTTTGGGCGTGTGCTCCAGGAGATTCAGCTTGGCAAGCGGCGCGGCGAAGCCTTGCGCGACATGTCACGCCGTATGGACGTGCCCGACGTGACCAGTTTTGTGGCGGCGCTTGTCCAGGCCGAGCAACTTGGCGTGAGCATCGCCAAGATTTTGCGCATTCAGTCGGATCAGATGCGCGTCAAGCGCCGCCAGCGCGCCGAGGAGAAAGCCCACCAAGCGCCAGTGAAGATGATCATCCCGATGGTGTTGCTGATTTTCCCGTCGTTGTGGATCGTGTTGCTGGGACCTTCCGTGGTGATTCTTCTCGAATCCGGCGTGCTAGGCACCATCTGATCGGCGCAGACGATCTGAGACTGAGTTGACACGCTCGTTTGAAAATCACCTCGCCCGACACCGGTTGGTGGGCTTGCGCAGCCGTTTGGCAGCGGGTGCGCTCGCGCACAGGGCACGCCGCGTTGTGACGGCTGCGCTAGACCTGCTATACCCTCCGCAGTGCGCCCACTGCACGCGCATAGGGAGTCTGTTGTGCGAACGCTGCATGGCTCAGCTTGCGCCCGCCCCGTTGCGCGCTGTGGCTGGATTGGACGCCGTGCGCGTGCGTACCGCCTTTGAAGGGCCTGCGACAAGCGCCATTTATGCTCTGAAGTACCAGGGGAACAGGCGACTTGCCGAGCCATTGGGTGCGCTGTTGGCCGAGGCTTACCTGGGCGCTGGCTGGACGGTGGACTTCCTCTGCGCTGTCCCGCTGCATTCCCGACGGCAGGCAGAGCGCGGCTATAACCAGTCGGCGCTGCTGGCGAGCCAGGTAGCCCGCCTGATCGGTCGGCCTTATGTAGAGGGGGCGGTGGCGCGCGTGCGTCACACCGAAACGCAGACGCACCTGAATGCCCAGGCTCGCCGCAAGAACGTGGCCGGGGCTTTTGCAGCGGACCCTCTGCGTGTTGATAATCTGAGCATAGTTCTCGTTGATGATGTGCTGACGACAGGAGCTACGCTGGCAGCCTGTGCAGAGGCGCTGCGGGCGTCGGGCGCGCGGCGCGTCTATGGCCTGGTGCTGGCCAGCGCGGTCTATAAGGTTGCTGACGCGGGTGGGCAGGCTCCACCTGCTGAGGGGTGAGCGCAATCGCCACACTGCAAAGGAGCGAGTTATGGAACTCAAGATACACACGCGGAATGTTGATGTGACGCCTCGCTTGCAGGAGCATGTTGAAAAGAAAGTGAGCAGACTGGATCGCTATCTGCCGAATATTCACGAAGTGCGTGTGGACCTGGCTATCGAGCGGCGCAAGCAGGGCATGGATCAGTGTATCGCCCAACTGACTTTGCGCAACACGCGCGGGGCGATTCTGCGCTCGGAAGAGAAGCGGCAGCCCGACATTTATGCGGCGCTGGATGTGGCGCTGGACAAAATGTATCGCCAGATCGAGCGGTACAAGGGCAAGCGCAAGCCGCGCGGCGCCAGCCGCTTCTATGAGACAGAGCAGGCCCTGCAGGCCGTCGAGCCAGTTCCTGGTCAGGTGGCCGAAGAGGAAGCGGAAGAGAAGACGGCCATCGTGCGCCGCAAGTCGGTGACGCTGGTGCCCATGAGCGAAGACGAGGCCATTGACCAGATGGAGCTGCTCGGCCACAACTTCTTCATTTTTTATAACGCGGACACGGCAAAGATCGGCGTGCTGTACCGGCGCGAGGACGGCAATTACGGCGTGCTGGAGCCGCAGACGGAGTGACGATCTGAGTGGGCGAGCCTGGGGCCGGGAGCGGGAGGGCGTTCCTGGCCCCTTTTTCTTGCGGGCAGGCGGAGGATGAGACAAGAGACAATCGGCGCGGTGATCATGATTGGTCATGCGGGGCCGACGGCGGCTGAGCAGGTGCTGGGCCAGGCGCTCCGGGCAGCCGCGACCGACCTGATCGCGGCTTTGACGAGCCTCGACATCCACCCGGTCGTTGTCGCTGGCCCGGAGCTTGACTGGCTGCCCGCTGATACCTGCTGTACGCGCGATCTCGACGGAGGGCCATTCCATTTTGGCGAGCGCCTGGCGGGGGTGATCGAACGGTTCGGGCTTGCGCACGCGCTGTACTTCGGAGCGGGCAGCGCGCCCTTGCTCGGCCAGGAGATGATCGCGCAGGTGTGGGAGACGCTGCTCGGCGCGAGCGGGAGCGGAGAGCGCCTTGCCCTGACGAATAACCTGCACTCCAGCGATTGGGTCGCCTTCACCCAGGTGCAGGATGCGCTGCCCATCCTCCAGCGGGCGAGCCGCGACAACAGCCTCGCCTGGATGCTGCAAGAGGACGGGGGTTGGGCGGTGAGCGCTCCGGCGAATTTGCCGCCTTCGGCGCGCCTGGACCTGGACACGCCTGCTGACCTAGCTATTGTGCGGGCGCATCCCGCCTGCTCGCCCCGGCTGCGCGCGGCGCTGGAAGATTCGCTGCTGGAGCGCATTCCGGTCGGAGTCGTCCTGGACGTGCTGGCGCGCGACGGAAGCCGGGCGGCGCTGATCGGGCGGGTCGCTCCCCAGGCGTGGGATGCCCTCAGCCGGGCCGCGCAGTGCTGGATACGGGTCTTCTCGGAGGAGCGGGGCATGGCCGCCAGCGAGCGGCTGGCGCGCGGCGAGGCGCGTTCGCTGGTGGAGCGCATGATCGCGCGCTGGGGGCCGGGCGCGTTCTTCGAGGATCTGGCGCAGGTGGCCGACGCCGCCATCATTGACTCGCGGGTGCTCATGGCCGCCGCCGGGCACTATCCTGGCGCGGGCGAGCGCTTTGCCTCCGACCTGTACCTGCCCGACGCCATCCACGATCCCTGGCTGCGCGAGTTCACCGCCGCTGCGCAAGCGGCCCCGCTGCCGGTTCTGCTAGGCGGGCATGGTGTGGTGGCCGGAGGGCTGCACGCCCTGGCCGAGATCGTCGCTGAGCGGCGCACCCGGTAACCGCCGGAGCTATTCTTGCCGCGAGAGGCGGCGCAGGTGAATGTACTTCTGCAATTCGTACCAGGCCATGAGCAGGCTCAGCCGCAGCCCGTGCCAGCCGTCGCGGTAGCCTTGCAGCGTGACGAAGCGCCAGTAGAAATGGCGCAGCGGTTGCGTGATGAACTTATGCGGTCGCGGCCTGATCCCCTGCTCGTGCAGGATGCGCGCGTCGAAGGCCACGTAGCGCTGCTGCTTCTCGCGGAACTGGCGCAGACTGCGGTAGTTGTAGTGGATGAGCGGCTCGGACAGATAGCCTGGCTCGCCATCCAGCAGGACTAGCTCGTGAACCTGCCGCAGCGGATCGTAGCGCGCGCGTCCGCGCCGCAGCAGGCGCATCTGGTAGTCGGGATACCAGCCCGCGTGCCGGGTGAGCCTGCCGAAAATGTAGTTGTGGCGCGGAATCCAGTAGCCGTTGTGGGGGGAGTTGGCGAGGACGGCGCGCATCTCCTGCGCCTGGGCAGGGGTAGAGCGCTCGTCGGCGTCTACGAAGAAGACCCATTCCGCCTCGACCAGAGCCAGCGCCGCATTGCGCTGCTGGGCGTAGTTCTCGAAGCGGCTGGACAGGACTTCAGCGCCCGCCTGGGCAGCCAGGTCTGCGGTGGCATCGCTGCTGCGCGTGTCCACGATGACGACCACGCGGCCTGTCCAGCGCACGCTCTCGATGCAGGCGGCGATGTTCTCGGCCTCGTTGTGGGCCAGGATGACGGCGGCGAGTTCGCTGCTCATGGGGTTCGCGCGGCCTCCAGAACGGCCCGGTACGCGGTGGTCAGCGCTTCTCGGTCCGCCGCTGAGAGCGTGCCGGCGCGATAGGCGCGCGCCGTCTGCCAGAGACGCCAGCGCATCCCCGCGCGCACCAGCCAGCGGGCAAGGGCGCGCCGGGGCCGGGCGTAGTGACGGTCGAACAGGCGCAGGCGGCTGCGCCACAGGTTGATCAGGCTTGTCGCGCGGATTTGCCCGGTGCTCTGCCCCCCCAGGTGAACGACCTGCGCCGCCGGAACCGCGTAAATCTGCCAGCCGGCGCGGCGGATGCGCAGGCTCCAGTCAATCTCCTCGCAGTACATGAAGTACCCTTCGTCGAACATGCCGGTCGTGGCGATCACCTCGCGCTTGACCATCATCGTCGCGCCGAGGGTGTGATCTACCGGGAACGGCTCGCCTCTGGCGTAACGCTCGCGCGGGTAGCGCCCGTTGAGCGGCGAGTCGTAAAGGCGCGCTGGAAGGGGAAACAGCTCGATGGCAAGCTGGACGAGGCCGGGGAACCTGAACGCGCCGTGCTGGAACGTCCCGTCGCCGTAGACGAGTTGCGCGCCGACAACCCCGGCGGAGGGCAGGCGTAGCAGCGCATCGTAGAGTGCCCGCGTCGCGCCGGGAGCCGTCTCAGTGTCCGGGTTGAGGAAATAAACCGCGCGCGGCAGGTCGTCGCTGGCCGGTTGGCCGGGCGTCCGGCTGAATCCCATGCGCTCCAGGGCGAGGTTGTTGCCGGCGGCGAAGCCCAGGTTGTCGGCGCTGGCGATGAGCGTCACCTGCGGGAAGTGCTGGCCGATGGCGTCCGGCGTGCCGTCTGCTGAGGCGCAGTCCACCACCCAGACCTGGGCGGCGGGGCCGTGCGCGTCCAGGTCCGCGGTGAGGGTGCGCAGGGCGTTGAGGGTGAGAGCGCGCGTGTTCCACGAGACGATGACGACGGCCAGATCGGGGGACATGGCATTACCCTGTACGGGAGGCACGGGCGCGCGCACGCGACGCGCGGTCTGGCTGGCTCATCGGGCGAAGGCCATATCCCAACCCGCGTCTGCCAACATAGCCAGGAATGAGCGATAGTGCCGGGCTTCGACCGCGAAGACTCCGTCAGCAGCCAGCAGACGCCTGGCCCGCGTCGTTCCCTCTATGCGGTCGGTGAAGAAGGCGGTGAGCGCCGTCTCGACGCTGTCGCGGATGGTCTGCGGCAGGGCATTGCCCGGCGCGGCGACCAGTACCTCGTAGGGGATGACGCCGGCAGGGACGCCCGTCCACTGGCTGGGATTGGCGGGCGCTGTGGTCTCTCCGGCGGGCACGATGACATGCAGCGCCGCAGTGAGTTCGTCGTAGGTGGGAAGCTGCCCTTCCGCAGTCCGGGCTTCCTGGGCCAGGGCGAGGAGCGCCTTCTCGAAGTCGCCCGCGCGAAGTGCCGCCGCCGCACACTCTCCGTCATAGAGCGCGCGCACCAATGACAGATCGCCCTCGTAGTCGCGCACGGTGTCCAGGGCAATGAACGGGTTGACACCCTGGCTGCCCATGAGCAGGGCGGGGATGACCCAGGCTATGGTTGTGTCCTGCTGCGCGCTGCGGCAGAACGTCTGCCCGGCCAACTGCGCCAGCGCGGTGATATCGGCCCGCCCGACGACTTCGCTCGTCTGTCCGAACTCGAACGTGGGAGCGCGCCCGCGCCTGGCGGCCAGCAGAGGCTCTACCTCGCACTGGCGGCGGGCGGCAGCATAGGTGAAGGCGCTCGTCCAGGCGAGGGTGGGCGCGCCGCTGCACAACTCGGCGAGCGCGGTATTCTCGTCCGTGAACGAGACGATGAAGCTCAGGCCGGTCTCCTCGCTCAACTCGCGTTGTAGCTCGCGCCCAAGCTGGCGCGCATCGCTGGTAACGAGTTCCTCTGGCAGCGCCAGGTAGACCGTGATGGGGCGTTCCGGCGCGCCGATGGCCGGCGCTTCAGGGGCGTTGGGCAGGGCGGTCGAGCGCAGGGTGGGGGTCGGCGGAATGCGCGTGGGGAAGGGCGTTGCCCGTCGGTCGCCGCTGGAGCCGCCGCACGCCGCGAGAAGAACGGTGATGAGCAGCGCCCCTGTGGTCAGGGCTGTGCTGATGTGTGGCCGCTGTTTGATGGCGCACCTCCGGCATACTCACTCGCGCTGGCCCCTCATGGTACAGCAGTTGGCCGGGCGGGGCAAGGAGCGCAGGCCGCTCAGCCCAGCGGGGTGGAGGGCGGCGGAACAAGCTCGATCTCGCGCGCCCCGACGCGGCTCTGGAAGGGCGGGATGCCCACGTCCTCGTGGATGAGGCCCGCCCAGCACTCCTGCGGATTGCGGGCTTTGCGGATCTCCGTCATGCGAATGGCTCCCCAGACCTCGGCCCGCTGGCCGGGCAGCAGGTAGTAGTACGTCTCGTCGCGCTCGTCGTCGTAGACGGCCTGCAACTCGCCGAGCGGGCCGAGCGCCCAACGCCAGGGGAAGTCGCTGTAGGCTGTGTGACAATTGATGCCAATGCGCCACGCGCCGGATTCTTCATAGGCTTCCAGGCTGGCCGCTGTCTGGTCGAACTGATAGACGGTTCCGGGGAAAGGCCCAGCAGTGCGGATTGGGGTCGCACCGTAGTTGTGGACGGTGAGCTTGAAGATGAGCAGATCGCCCTGGACGAGCGTCAGCGTGGTGAGATCGGAGATGACCCCTTCTGGTTTGGCGAGTGCCTCACCAACGGCATCCAGGCTGGTGTAGTAGCGCTCATCGTAGGGCATCTGGCCGAAGTAGACGACGGCCCCTGCTGTCTGCGGGACGATCTCCACCTGGGGCAGGCCCCCGTCGCGGATGGCCAGACGCCCTTCGCGCACGATGCGCTGCCCTTCGTCGTCCTGCGCTACCGCGAAGACGGCATACTCGCCATCCGGCGGCGGCACCATCCCCTGATCCACGCCACCATCGTAGTTGAACTCGTGGTTGCCCATGTCTCCCGGCTGGCGACCCTCTTCGCGCTCCGACAGATAGTAGCGTTGGCCGGCAGCGTCCTCAAGGTAGACAGACAGGCTGGCAGGCTTGACCAGGTAGACGTTGACGCTCACCCGGTCGCGAATGCCATCCTGGTTGGGCGTGAACTCGGCGGGACTGATCTCGAAGGCGGTGATTTCCGGCAGGGCGCTGTCCGCATCCGCGACTTCGAGCGTGCCGGTCTTCTGCTCGGTCTTGCCCTCGTCTGCCGCCTCGATGACCCAGGTGTACGTGTCGTTTGGGATCAGCCTGCGCTCGATGGCCCCGGCGACGGTTTCGCCGGGCAACGTATAGCCGCCGACAATGCCGCTGAAGAGCACGCGGTAGCTTCCTGCCGGGCGGCGCTCGTCCTGGCGAAAGTAGTAGCGGTCGCCATTGGGCGCGTCCAGGTAAATGCTGATGGCGGCGGGCCGCGACAACCTGTACTCGATCACTGCCAGGTCGTCCTGGCCGTCGGCGTTGGGCGAGATGCGCGGCCTGTCGAACGAGGCGGCGGTCAGCAGGGCCACCGGCGGACGCAGCACCAGGTAGCCGATCACCAGCGCGATTGCCAGCGCAACCAGCGCAGCCAGCAGAACAATCGTCTTCGGGAGGCGCATAATCTCCTCGCAGAACCAGCCAGAGCGGGCGTCTGGTGGTCTATTGTACCAGAACGGCGATGCTTGGGGCGACGCGCGTGGGCGTGCCGCCAGGATTTCGGTGGGATAACCCATGCCGCGCGCGCCGCTGCTGGCGGAGGGCGTGAGCGAAATTCGCCAGGGAAGGGCGCTGCTCTTCTGCGTCCTGGTTTACCTCACCCCCGCTCGGCGCTGACGCGCTCAGACATCAGACTTCCGAAGTCTGGCAGGCTTCGGAAGTCTATTGCGGGGCCGGGCGCAGCGAGGCTGGGGGTGAGGTCAATGTCCCCGCGTCCAGCGAGTTGCTATCAACCTTTGCTCGCGCCCTGGCGAAGTTCCCCCTTGTAGCGCACACTCTTTAACGGTAGTATGTGGGATATGTGGGATAATGCGCGACACGGCTCGCGGGTGCTTTGCGGACCTGGCGGCCTGGCCGAACGCTGCCCACGCCTGCTCCCTGGCTGTCGCTCTCATGGAGACTACATGGCACCGGCGAACTTCCTCGCAACGTACTCTGACGCCCTGGATTATCTCTACAGCTTCGTGAACTGGGAAGTGGAGCGCCACATGCGCTACGCCCCAGAGGTGATGACGCTGGAGCGCCCGCGCGCGGTGCTGCGCGCGCTCGGCGACCCGCACCGTGCTTACCCGGTGATCCATATCACCGGCACCAAAGGCAAGGGATCGGTCGGGGCCATGTGCGCCTCGGCGCTGCGCGCTTCGGGGCTGAAAGCGGCCCTGTATTCGTCGCCACACCTGCAGGACTACCGCGAGCGTTTTCGCATCAACGACGAGTTGATCAGCCCGCAGGACTTCACGGCGCTGGTCAACCAGCTTCGCCCCATCGTGGACACCATCCCGGACATCACCTGGTTTGAGGTGACCACTGCCCTGGCTTTTCTCTATTTCGCCCAGCAACAGGTGGACGTGGCCGTCGTGGAGGTTGGGCTGGGCGGGCGCCTGGATGCCACGAACGTCGTGACGCCGGTCGTATCGGTGATCACCAGCCTGAGCTATGACCATACCCACCTGTTGGGGGACTCGCTGGAGTCCATTGCGCGCGAGAAGGCGGGGATCATCAAGCCGGGCGTGCCGGTAGTCAGCGCACCGCAGCCGTCGGAGGCCCTCGCCGTTCTGGAGCGGGTGGCAGCGGACAACGGGTCGCCGCTTGTGCTCGTCGGACGCGACTGGACATTCACGGCAGAGCGCGCCACGCTCAGCGGGGAGTGGTTCCAGGCCGGGCCAGCCGGGGGGCCGCCGGCGTCCTACGGCACGGCGCTGACAGGCGAGCACCAGGCGCTCAACGGCACGGTGGCATTGGCGACCTTGCAGTGCGTGGCCGAGGCGGGGATCGCGGTCACGCCGGAGGGAATCCGGCGCGGCTTCGAGCGCGTGGATTGGCCGGGCCGCCTGGAGGTTGTGGCGCGCGAGCCGCTGCTCGTCCTGGACGCGGCCCACAACGGGGAATCGGCGCTGAGACTGCGCGCAGCATTGGAAAGCCTGTTCAACCGGCGCCCGCTGGTGCTCATCTTCGGGGCGTCGGCGGACAAAGACGTGACGGGGATGTTCCGGGCGCTGCTGCCCGCAGTGGATGTGCTGATCGCCGCGCAGGCCGTCCATCCCCGCGCCCTTGAGCCAGCGATCATCGAGGAGAAGGCACGGGACGTCGGGTTCGCTGGCCCGGTACACCAGATTCCTGATGTGAGCAAGGCCCTCTGGCACGCGCAGGGAGTGGCGGGGCAGGGAGGGATGATCTTGACGACCGGCTCGCTGTTCATCGTGGGCGAGATGCGGACGGTCTGTGGGCTGCCTGCCGGGCATGTGGCCAGAGCGACCGCCGAGAGGGCGCTCCCTTCGGAGGATGTGGCGTTCTGATGGGCGCGCGGGGGGGTATAGGACCAAACATCAGGCAGATGATCAGGAAAGCTGGCTCGTGGTGATGATTGGACACGGTTTGCACGATTTCTACACGATCAAAGACGCGGAGCCGAACGCGGACGGGTTGATCGAGGCGACGCTCGTCCCGCTGGCGGGCATGGTCGTCTTCCCGAACATGGTGACGCCGCTGGTCTTGCAGCGCGACGTGGATATCGCCGCTGTGAGCGAGGCGCAGGCGCGCCGCGAGACGGTCATCGGCGTTCTGGTGGACGACTCCGAGAAGACGACCTTCGCCCCGCAGGAATTGCACGCGCTGGGCACTGAGATGGCCCTGGGGCGCTTGATGCACCTGCCCGACGGGGAAACCAGCGTGCTGGCCCAGGGGCGCAGGCGCGTGCAAGTTGTGGAGTTTTTGCAGACGGACCCCTACTACCGCGTGCGGGCGCGCCCCATCGCCGAGGAAGCGCCGGATACGCGCGAAATGACGGCGCTGATGCGGGCCGCGCTGAGCCTGTTCCAGAAGTGCGTTGACCTCAGCCCACAGCTTCCCGAAGAAGTGTACATCTACGCGCTGAACATTGACGAGCCGGGCTGGCTGGCGGACATGATCGCCTCCACGCTCGATCTGAGCCTGGAAGAAAGGCAGGCGCTGCTGGCCATGACCGATCCTGCAGAGCGCCTGCGCAAGGTGAGCGCGCTGCTGGGGCGCGAGCTGGAAGTGCTGGAGCTTGAGGAGAGCATTCACTCGCAGGTGCGCCGCGAAGTGGATCGCGGCCAGCGCGAGATGTTCCTGCGCGAGCAGATGCGCGTGATCCAGCACGAGCTGGGCGAGGCGGACATCTTCCAGCAGGAGCTTGGCGAGCTGCGCGAACGCATCGAGCAGAAGGAGATGACCGCCGAGGCGAAAGACAAGGCGCTCAAGGAACTGGGCAGGCTGCTGATGATCCCGCCGATGGCTCCAGAGGTGGGAATTATACGTACCTATCTCGACTGGCTGCTCGATCTGCCCTGGCTGGTGCAGTCCGAAGACAATCTCGATCTGGCACACGCGGCGCGCGTGCTGGACGCCGAGCATTACGGCCTGCCCAAAGCGAAAGAGCGTATTCTGGAATACATGGCGGTGCATCAGTTGGCCGGCGAGCAGATGAAGACACCGATCCTGTGTTTCGTCGGGCCGCCCGGCACCGGCAAGACTTCGCTGGGCAAGAGCATCGCCAGCGCGCTGGGGCGTGAATTCATGCGCGTCAGCCTGGGGGGCGTGCACGACGAAGCCGAGATTCGCGGGCACCGGCGGACGTATATCGGCGCGCTGCCGGGGCGGATCGTCCAGACGATGCGCCGCGCCGGGACGATCAACCCCGTGTTCATGCTGGACGAGATTGACAAGCTGGGCGCCGATTTTCGCGGCGATCCGGCGGCGGCGCTGCTGGAGGTGCTCGACCCAGAGCAGAACCATGCCTTCTCGGATCACTATCTGGATGTCAGTTACGACCTGTCGCGCGTGTTCTTCATCACGACGGCGAACTACCTGGACCCCGTCCCGCCCGCGCTGCTGGATCGGATGGAGGTGATCGAGTTCCCCGGCTATGTGGAGGATGAGAAGATCAGCATCGCCCAGCATTTCCTCATCTCGCGCCAGCTTGGGCAGCACGGTCTGCAAGGTCGCGGCGTGCATTTCGATGAGTCCGCGCTGCGCCTGATCTGCCGCGAATACACGTATGAGGCGGGCGTGCGCAACCTGGAGCGCGAGATCGCCAAAGTGTGCCGCAAGCTGGCGCGGCGCGTCGCCGAGGGCAAGCGCCTCACCCGGCGGATCACCGCGGCGAAGCTGCCCGCGTACCTCGGCCCGCCGCTTTTCCTGCCCATGCTGGCTGAGGAGACGGACGAAGTCGGCGTGGCGACCGGGCTGGCCTGGACTGAAGCCGGCGGCGACATCATGGCGATTGAGGTGACGCTGATGCCCGGCAAGGGAGCGCTGCTGCTCACCGGGCAGCTTGGCGACGTGATGCAGGAGTCGGCGCAGGCGGCGCTGAGCTACACGCGATCGCGGGCGCGGCAGTGGGGAATCGAGCCGGACGAATTCGACCGGCTGGATATTCACGTCCACCTGCCGGAGGGGGCCATCCCCAAAGACGGGCCGTCGGCGGGCATCACGCTGGCGACGGCGCTGATCTCGGCGCTGACGCAACGCAAGGTGCGCCGCGACGTGGCCATGACGGGCGAGATCACGCTGCGCGGGCGCGTGCTGCCGGTGGGGGGCGTCCGCGAGAAGATTCTGACGGCGCACCGCGCGGGCGTCCGGCAGGTGCTGCTGCCCAAGCGCAATGAGAAGGACCTGACCGAGATCCCCAGGCACGTGTTGCGCGGGATCGATCTCAAGCTGGTGGCGCACATGGACGAGGTGCTGGGGTGGGCGCTGCTCCCGCCACCAGGCGGCCCGGATCCGCGCCCGCCAGCAACCGGCGTCCGTGACGAGGCTTCGGCAGGGGGTGACTATGCAGCCTAGCAGCAACCCGGTGGCACACAAGGCGCGCTTCTTCGAGGCGCAGGAGACACTCACGCAGCAGGGAGTTCTGGACCTGCTGGCCGCTGGCCGAGGCGAAATGGTGGACTGGCTGCCTGGCCGCGCGCCGGTGAGCGACATCGCCGCCATGCTGGTGGCAATGGCCAACGCGCATGGCGGCACGCTGCTGCTGGGCGTCGCGCCGCGCTCTGACCGGCCAGCGGGCGTGGATGACACCGAGAACGCCCTCAACTGCGTGCTGGAAGCGGCGCTGTCCATCGAGCCGCCGCTGATCATCCCCATGCCGCAGTTGGTCCAGGTGCAGGGATCGCTGATGGTGGCCGTCCAGGTGCCGCGCGGGATGCCCTATGTCTACGCGCTGGCAGGGCGCTTCTTGCGGCGCGTGGGGACGACGAACACCGCCATGACGCCCGCCGACCTGCGCCGGCTGATGCTGGAACGGGGCGATGTGACCTTCGAGGCCGAACCCGCCCGCAACGCACGCCGGACTGACCTGGACTGGGAACAGGTGGAGGCCTACGCGGCAGGGCTGAGCGGCATGGGCGGTGCCTCGCCGGAGCAGGTGCTGCTCAAGCGCGGCTGCCTGGCCCGGCGCGATGACGCCCTGGTGCCGACTAACGCGGGAATCCTGCTCTTTGGCCGCGACCCGCAGCAGTTCTTGCGCGGCGCAGACATCACGGCGGCGCGCTTCGCTGGCGGCGAGATGGGCGACGTGTTCACGCGCCAGGACATCGGCGGGACGCTCCCGCAGCAGATTCGCCGCGCCGAGACGTTTCTGGTGGACAACCTGCGTAAGGGAGTCCAGCTTGGCGACCGCATGGCGCGCAGCGAGCAGATGGAGTATCCGCTCAAGGCGGTGCGCGAGCTGGTCGTCAACGCCGTCGCTCACCGCGATTACAGCATCCAGGGTGATGGCATCCGCCTGTATCTGTTCTCCGACCGACTGGAGATCACCAGCCCCGGCGGACTGCCAGGGCCGGTCACTGTTGATAACATCGTGGACGAGCGTTTCTCGCGCAACTCGGCGATTGTCCAGGTGTTGTCGGACATGGGTTTCATCGAGCGGCTGGGCTATGGGGTCGATCGCGTGATCTCCCTCATGCGCGAAATGAGCCTGCCCGATCCCAGGTTCGCGGAGACCGCTGGTGGTTTCCGCGTGATCCTGACCAATAAACCCGTCGCTGAGACGGCGAGCGCAGAGCCTGAGCTATTCGGGGGCGTCTTTCGCGGCGAGCCTATCAACCGCCGCCAGGAATTCGCGCTTGACTTTCTGATCAACCGCAAGAACGCGCGCATCACCAACAAAGACCTGCAGGAGCTTTGCCCGGAAGTTCACTCAGAGACGATCCGGCGTGACTTCGCCGATCTGGTGAGCCGGGGCATCCTGATCAAGATGGGTGAGAAGCGCGGCTCCTACTACGTGCTCAAGAAGACGCAGGCACCGCCGCCGCCCGGATGAGACTGTGCGTCAGCGGCAGGATAGGTTAGGATCACACTCTGCCGCGCTGCACGCGCTCCGAAGCCTCGGCAGGCAATCTGACTGGTGGGATAAGAGGACGGGTTTGTTCGCGTGATACGACCAGGACTCCTGATGCTGATGGGATGCGCGCTTGTCCTGACCGGCTGCAACTTCAAAGTGCAGTCGCCCACAGCGACACCTACCAGCACGCCGACGGAAACGCTCACCGTCACGCCGCCGGCGACCGCGACGGTCACGCTGACGCCGACTCCGGCGGCCACGCCCACAGCGACGCTGCGGCCCTCGTCGACTCCGCGCCCCACAGAAACTCCTTTGCCGACGGCAACGTTCACGCCTACAGCCACGCCCTATCCGGCGGCGGGCCTGGCTTACGACCAGTGGACGCCGGTGAACGTCCCGCCAGAAGTGCGAGGCGGGCTGGATCGTCCCTACTTCGCGCTGGTGAGCCTGAACGAGCGCACGGGCGGCACCTCGAACCCGAACACGCCGGTGCCCGATACGGAAGTCGAGACGCTGTTTCTGGTCAACCCGTCGAGCGGCCAGCTTGTCGAGGTGCTCGATCTGCCGGTGACAACGGATGATCGCATCTACTGGGCACCCGATGGCAGCAAGCTGGTGTACTTTGTGGAGCCGACTCTGCTGGCCGACGGTACGCGCGCGGGCGGGCTGTATCTGCTGGACCTCACCCTGGGGATCAGCCTGCGCCTGGTCAACATCCCGTCGCTAGCCCCGCGCGGCATTCCCAATCACCAGCCGGCGTGGTCCCCGGACGGAACCCGTCTGGCGCTGGCCCTGCCCACCGCCTACGACGTTGACATCTTCACGATCTCGGCGGACGGGTCGAGCTTCGAGAACATCACCCAGCATGGCGCTTACGATCTATGGCCGACCTGGTCGCCCGATGGGCGCTTGTTGGCGTTCGTCTCGGATCGCTTGCAGTGCCCGACCTGGGTGCCCGACGAGCCGGGATCGTGTTCTGCTCTGGATGCCGCTCTGCCGACCGGCGGCAACCTGTTCGTGCTCGATGTGGAGACCGGCAGCGTGCAGCAGGTGTCCGACATGACCGTTGACGGCCCGCCAGTCTGGGTGAGCAACCTGCAAGTGGCCTTCACTACCGGGCTATCCGATCCGTTCGCCGCCGAGTCCGCCATATGGATCATCAACGTCCGGGCGGGGACAGTGCGTAGAGTGTCGGGGGCGACTGGTGGGCTGAATCTCGGCGCGGCCTGGGCACCAGGCGGGCAGCAGGTCATTTACCATGAGATGACCGACCCGCCGTCGGTTGTGCTGCGCGACGCCAACGGAGGGCTGATCGGCAGCACAGACCGGTTCCTCTTCCCGCGCTTTGGTTTCTCGGCGGCCTGGTCGCCGGGGGGCGAATGGGTCGCCTTCGGCGGGCGCAACGGGCAGTGCCCGTATGGGCTGGTCGTTGCCCGCAACAACCTGGACCTCGTCTCGACGGCGTCTACGCCCGGCGCTTGCGACCCGCGTTATTCCCCTGATGGGCTGTGGCTGGCCTACGGGGGATTCCAGACACGCGCCGGAGCCGCGGATGGCCGCCTGGACCTATTCATCGCCAACCCTAACGGGTACAACTCGCGCAACCTCACCAGCCGTCTGAAGGGCGAAATCCGGCTGCTGGGCTGGGTGGGGAAAGCTGCCAGCGATTAGCAGGAACAGACACGCACAAGGAGGAACAAATCCCATGAGTTCGCCAGTCGCTCTTGTAACGGACAGCACGTGCAATCTCCCCCCCGACCTCGCTGCTCAGCGCCATATCTATATGGCCCCCCTCTACGTCCTGTGGGGCGAGAAGAGCTACCGCGACGGGGTGGACATCACCGAGGCGGAGTTGTTTCGCCGGCTGGCTGTGGCGCGCGAACTGCCCAAGACCTCACAGGTCTCGCCGCAGGACTTCGCCGATCTGTACCGCCGCGCGCGGGAGGAGGAGAACGCCGAGACAGTGGTCTGCGGCGTGATCTCCAGCGGCATCAGCGGCACCTATGCCTCCGCAATGCAGGCACGCGAGATGGTGGATTTCCCCGTGCAGGTGGTAGACACCCGCCAGACGTCCTGGGCGCTCGGCTTCGCGGTGCTGGCGGCGGCGCGGGCGCGCGACGCCGGGCAGGGCGCAGAGGCTGTCGCGGAGGCGCTGCGGGAAACGGCGGCGCGCACGCACTTGCTGTTCATCGTGGAGAGCCTCGACTACCTGCACAAGGGCGGCAGAATTGGCGGAGCCAGCCGATTGCTGGGGACGGCGCTGAATATCAAGCCTGTGCTTGAACTGCGCGACGGAGTCATTCAGCCAGTGGACAAGGTGCGCACGCGCAAGCGGGCCGTCGAATACATTCTGACGCATATTGGGCAGGTCGCGGGCGGAAGGCAAATAGCGCGGCTGGGCATCATTCACGGTGACGTGGAAGACGAAGCGCTGGCGCTGCGCGATGCGGTTGTGGCGCGCTATAACCCCAGCGAGGTCTACGTCTCGTATGTGACGGCTGTATTGGGCGTGCATGTGGGGCCGGGGGCGCTGGGCATCAACGCTGAGTGGTCGGCGTAATCCCACAGGTTTCCCACATATCCAGCATTACCCACACTGTATCCCACCTATCCCACATTATCCCAAACACTATCCCACAGAGCGTGGGATATGTGGGATTCTGAATACGGTGTGCCGCTGCGAGATTTCGCGCGTGGTTATCCCACACGGGGCGATAGTACGCGCGTCGCCCGACTCCTCTGGCCTGGCTGACCCGTTTATCCCACAAGATGCGGGGGTGCGCCTTTAGGAGATTTGACGATCATGATCGGCAACCTGCCCGTAGGGGAGGGTCTGCAAACCCTCCCCTACAAGACGCCCAGCGTGCGTTACCCGTGCAAACCCATCAGAGTGCGGGATATGTGGGATAGGGGGGATTTCACGCGGGCTGCCGGGCAAACTCAGCCAGGCGCTCCAGGATTTGCAGCAGCCGCGCCTGCCAGACGCTATCTTCCTGCGATTCGCAGGGCAGCCACACGGCCACACGGCTGACGCGCGTATCAGCGCCGAGGCTTTCCTGAAGGGCGGCGCGATCAATCGTGGCCAGATAGGGCAGGCGAATCCCAATCTGCCCGTTCTCGCTGGAAATGGCCGTCACGTCGGCCTGCTGAGCGAGCAGCTTGATCTGTATCTGGAACAGCAGACCGTTGACGGCGCGGGGCAGCGGGCCGAAGCGGTCCGTCAGCTCGTCGCGCATTTCGTCAACGGCGCACGGGCGGTCAATCTCGGCCATGCGCCGGTAAAGCTGGATGCGCAAGGCGGGATCGTCCACAAACGTCGTGGGGATATAGGCGGGAATGGGCAGGTCAATGGTCACGGTGGCCGTGGTGATGGGCAGTTGGGGTGGGGGACTCTCGCCCCGGAGATGGCGCACGGCCTGGGCCAGCAGTTGGGTGTAGAGATGGAATCCCACAGCGGCGATGTGGCCGCTCTGCCGCGTGCCCAGCAGATCGCCTGCGCCGCGTATCTCCAGATCGCGCATGGCGATGGACATGCCCGCGCCCAGCTCGGTCTGCTCGCTGATCGTCTCCAGGCGCGCGCGGGCATCGGGCGTCAGGCGGCTGGTGCGCGGGTGGAAGAAGTAGGCGTAAGCCTGGTGCGCGCCGCGCCCGACGCGCCCGCGCAACTGGTAAAGCTGGGCCAGGCCGAACCAGTCGGCGCGGTCCACGATCAGCGTGTTGGCGTTGGGGATGTCCAGGCCGCTCTCGATGATGGAGGTGGACACCAGTACGTCGAAGTCCCCGCGCGCGAAGGCGTTCATGACCACTTCAAGGCGCTGCTCGTCCATCTGGCCGTGCCCGACGACGATCTCGGCCTCCGGCACCAGGTCGCGCAGGCGGGCAGCGACGGTGTCAATGGTCTGGACGCGGTTGTGGACGAAGAAGACCTGCCCGCCGCGATCTAGCTCGCGCAGGATGGCCTGGCGCACGAGCTTTGGGGTGTAACTGCCCACGTGCGTGACGATCGGCAGCCGCTCCTCCGGCGGGGTCTGGATCATGCTGATGTCGCGGATGCCGGCCAGGCTCATGTACAGCGTGCGCGGGATCGGTGTCGCGGTGAGCGTCAGCACGTCCACTTCGGTGCGCAGGCTCTTGAGATGCTCCTTGTGGGTGACGCCGAAGCGTTGTTCCTCGTCAATGATCAGCAGGCCCAGGTCTTTGAATCCCACATCTGGCTGCAACAGCCGGTGCGTCCCGATGACGATATCCACCTGGCCCTGGGCCAGCGCGTAGAGAATCTGGCGCTGTTCGGCGGGGCCGCGAAAGCGCGAGAGCATCTCCACATTGACCGGGAAGGGAAGCAGGCGGCGTGAGAACGTGGTGAGGTGCTGCTGAGCGAGCACGGTCGTCGGGACGAGCAGGGCCACCTGTTTGCCGCCCATCACCGCTTTGAAGGCCGCCCTGAGCGCGACCTCGGTCTTGCCATAGCCCACGTCGCCGCAGATCAGGCGATCCATCGGCTGCGGGCGCTCCATGTCCGTCTTGACTTCGGAGAGCGCGCGCAGTTGGTCGTCCGTCTCCACGTAGGGAAACGACGCCTCCAACTCGTGCTGCCAGGGCGTATCCGGGTTGAAGGCGTGCCCCTGCACCTGCGACCGGGCAGCATAGAGTTCCAACAACTCGCGCGCGACTTCCTCTACGGCGCGGCGCGCGCCCTCTTTTGTCCGGTGCCAATCCTGCGTGCCCAGGCGGTTGAGCGCGGGCGGGCGGTCGTCCGCGCCGACGTAGCGCGAGATGCGGTCGGCCTGGTGGATGGGCACGTAGAGGAGGTCGCTGCCCGCGTATTCGAGCACCAGGTATTCGCGCTCGCTCGCGTCCATCACCCGCTTCTGCAGGCCGGCGAAGCGCCCGATGCCGTGCTCGACGTGCACAACGTAATCGCCCACAGCGAGATCGGCGAAGCTGGCTTCGGGGGGCAGGGCGCGCGGCTGCTTGCGGCGGCGTGGCTCTGGGCGGCGCCAGCCGAAGATCTCGGCGTCGCTGAGCAGAAGCAGCCGCCTCTGTGACTCCGTCAGAGTCCAGCCCTCGGCGAGCGTGCCCTCGACGAAGGCCAGCGACGCGGACGAGTCCGCAGCGGAGATGCGGCTCCTGGGCGGAGCGTAGTCGTGCTGCTCGCCCCACAGCTCAGCGACCCGCTGGGCCTGCTGGGTCACGACGATGACCTGCTCGCCCCGATCCAGCGCGCGGGCGATGTCGTCCAGCACGCTGCGCAATTGGCCGCCGTAGCGCTGGCCAGGCGCAAAGCTGCCGCCGAGAGCCGGCGAGTCGTCGGGCAATGCTTCGGCGGGCGCGCCCAGGTGAAGCACCTGGCGGGTGGACAGCTCGTCCTGAATCTCAGCCCAGGTGAGGTAGGGCAGCGGGCAATCTGGGGGAAGCTGACCGGCGCGCTCGCGGTCATGGCGCGTGGCGACGGCCTGCTCCTCCAGCTCGTTCACGCTGTCCTCCAGCTCGCCCCAGTCGTCCACCAGGATCAGGGCGTTGTCAGGAAGGTAGTCGAACAGGCTCGCTGGCTGGCCGTAGAGATAGGGCGCGTAGAACTCCAGGTGCGGGAAGGCGACGCCATCGGCCAGCAGTTCACGGTCTGGGCGCGCCGAGGCAGCGTCGGCGCTCGCTTCGGGTTGGGCATCGAACCAGGACGTCAACTGCTCGGCGACGCGGGGCGCGTAGCGGGGCAGGGCTTCGCGGGCTGGAATGATTGTCACCTGGGCGATGCTCTCAGCGGAACGCTGCGTCTGTGGGTTGAAGGTGCGCAGGCTCTCGATCTCGTCGCCGAAGAACTCAATGCGCACGGGCTGCGCCGCCGACATGGGGAAGATGTCCATAATCCCGCCCCGGCGACTGAATGTGCCCGGCTCCACCACGACAGTGGCGGGCGTATAGCCGAACTGGAGCCAGGTGCGCAGCAGGGCTTCCGGCTGGCTCTGTGCGCCCACGCGCAAGACGCGGGTTCCGGCGTGAAACTCGCGCACAGGCAGAGTCTTCTGCAGCAGAGCATGGGCCGAGGTGATGATGATGGGCGGCGGAGGCTCGTCTCCGCGCTGTCCGATGGGCCTGGTGAGCGCAGCCAGCGTCTGCAGCCGGGTCTGGATGGCGCGCGTTGTCCAGGGGGCGCGCTCGTAGAAGAGCGACGAGGGTTCGGCGTAGCGCAGGATGGGCAGGCCGGACGACGACCAGACGGGAAACTGCTCGGCCAGGTTGTGGGCGCGGTCAACGCGCCCGGTGAGGATCGCGGTTGGGCGCTGCACGTCCTGGGCCAGACACGCGCCAACGAAGGGCCGCGCCGCGCGCAGCACGTGCTGATCGGGCACGGGCTGCCCGGCGCGCAGCCCGGCGAGCACCGCCTGATAGGTGCGCGTCTGGCGCAGGTGGCCGAGCAGCCCGGTCAGGCTCAACGTGCCGTGCTCGCTGGCACGCTGTTGTTCTGTCTCAAATGTCATCGTCGTTGTCAG
Source organism: Anaerolineae bacterium (assembly GCA_027494015.1). Next base: position 675,211 of record JAOSJP010000001.1, on the reverse strand, counting down.
CAGCCAGAGAGACGGGCGCACTGGGTGAGGTTGGCCTGGCGGCGCGCTGCGCGATCTCTTCGGGCGAGCCGTTGTAACAGTTCATCGTCAGGTCAATGTCGTGTGCCAGCCAGGCCTCGACGGCCAACATCACGCGCTCGACGGCCTCCGCAATCTCCACTGCGTCCGGCCCTTCAAAGGGTCGCAGGACATAACTGGCGGGGTTCAGCGGTGTGTCCGGGCGGCCAATGCCGACACGAATGCGCGGGAAGTCTTGCGTGCCCAGCCGCTGGATGATGTCGGTGACACCTTTGTGTCCGCCGGAGCCACCTTTGGAGCGGATGCGCAGGGTGCCTACGGGCAGGTCAAGATCGTCGAAGATGACCATAATCTGATTGGGCGGAATCTGGTAGAACGCCGCCAGACCCTGCACGGCGCTCCCGCTGAGGTTCATGTACGTCTGCGGCTTGGCCAGCAGCACGCGCTGACCCTGGATGCTGCCCAGCGCGATCTTCGCCTTCGACTTCTTCTTGTTCTCGAAGACGAGGCTATGGCGCGCCGCCAGCGCATCCACGCAGCGGAAGCCGATGTTGTGCCGGGTGTTCGCGTACTCCCGGCCAGGATTGCCCAGTCCCACGACGAGAAACATGCCAGACATCTGCCCTGACTTCAGGAAACGCCGTTTGCTGATCGCCCCTGGAGCGGGTCATGCATCGTCCTGCCAGCGATCCGGCGGCTGCCAGTCCACTGCGGGCGACGACGCGCGCTTGTAGCGGCGCAACAAGACATAGCCAAACATGAGCACAAATCCCACAGCCGCCAGGTAGAACCCCGTGCAGAGGGCGCTGCCAATGCGCCCTGTGTTGACGCGCGTGGTTGTCCGCTCCTCACCTGACGAGCCAGCGCCTCCCCATGAGCCGGGCGCGGACGGCTGTCCGGAGCCTGGCACTTCGCCAGATGCCGGGGTGTTGCCGGGCGGCTGGAAGACCGGCGACGTGGGCGACGGACCGGGCGAGGGCATGGGGCTGATCGGTGCCACGTTGACAACCGGCAGGGTAGGGACGGGCGTCGGCAGGCTGTTGGCGACGCGCAGGTTCGATACGCTGTACTCGCCGGTGCGCTCATCATCCAGAATCACGCGCAGTCGCAGCCGGTAGAAACCGTCGGGGACGAGGTTCGTGTCCCAGGTACCCAGTACGCCATTGCGCACCTGCTGCTGCACGGGCGGCTGTACTGCCAGCCACAACACGTTGGGATCGCTCAGATCGTCATATTCCAGGGTGTAGCGGGCGAATCCCGTCGGGTACGCGGCGCTGCCCACGATGTTGACCAGCCCAAACAACTGCGCGCCGTCCGCCGGGAAAGCGATCGCGCTGAGTACCTGGTCAGGCGTTTGGGCTGCCACGCCGGCGGGCGCTATCGCCCACAGATTTGCGGCAGCCAACAGGACGCTCAGCCAGTGTCCCCGTGCCATCCCCGCCCCCTGGGACTCAATCTTCGCACAAGCCAACCTTGCGAGTCTAGCAACCCCGATCTGAACGCGCAAATCAGATCGAGGTCGGACGGCGGGACAATGAAGGGCTGGCTAGCGGCAGAACCGCCAACGATGTAGAGCCGGGCGTGTCAGTGGATGTGTTCGAGCGGGTCTTTGATCGCCCCGCGATCGGTCAGCGCTTCGTCCGCGCCCGGACGGTCGGCGGGCGGGTCGGTCTTGCGCAGCGTCACCGCCGCCATCTTGAAGTCAGGAATCTTGGCGCGCGGGTCAATCTTGTTGAGGGTCAGCTTGTTGGCGGCAGCCTCGGCGAAGTGAAACGGCAGGAAGACCGTCCCCTGGGGCGAGCGCCCGGTGACCAGCGCCCGGCAGGTGATGCTGCCCCGCCGCGATGTGACCTCAACCCAGTCGCCGGAGACCAGGCTAAGCGCGGCAGCGTCGTCGGGGTGGACTTCGAGCACGGCTTCGGGGAAGATGTCATCCAGCCGTGACTGCCGGGAGAGCGTGCCACCGTGCCAGTGATAGAGCACGCGGCCCGTCGTCAGGTGGAACGGGTACTCGTCGTCGGGCAACTCGCTCTCCGTGCCGAAGTCGAGCGCCCACAGCTTGCCCTTGCCGCGCGGGAAATCGTCGGCGAAGAGGATGGGCGTGCCAGGGTGGTCGAGCGACGGGCACGGCCAGTGCACGCCGCCTTCGCGCTCCAGGCGCTCGTAGGTGATGCCGTAGAAATCGGGCGTCACCTGGCGCATCTCCTCCCAGATATCCTCGGCGCTGCGGTAGTCGAAGCCCGCGCTGGTCGTCGCGCCGAGCAGTTGCTCCATGCGGCGGGCCAGGTGGCAGACGATCTGCCAGTCCAGGCGCGAGTCACCGGTGAGCGGCAAAGCCCGGCGCACGCGCTGCACGCGCCGGTCGCTGTTGGTGAAGGTGCCGTCCTTCTCGGCGAAGCTGGCTGCTGGCAGGATGACATGCGCGTGCTCGCTGGTCTCGTTCGGGAAGATGTCTATACAGACCAGAAGATCGAGCGCTTCCAGCGCGTGGCGGGCGTGGGCGAGGTTCGGCTCGCTCATCAGCGGATTCTCGCCCATGACGACCATCGCGCGCACTTCGCCCAGCAGCGCGCCGTCCACCATCTCGGTCACGGTGAGGCCAGGGCGCTGCGGAGAGCGCCGTCTGCCAGGCGCGCTCAAAACGGGCGCGGATCGCGTCGTCGCTCACCGGCTGGTAGGCGGTGAAGACGTTGGGCAGGCCGCCGCTGTCTGAGCAGCCCTGGACGTTGTTCTGCCCGCGCAGCGGGTTGAGGCCGGTGCCCGGCCTGCCGATGTGCCCGGTCAGCAGGGCGAGGTTGGTCAGGGCGAGGGCGTTGTCGGTGCCGTGCGTGCTCTGCGAGATGCCCATGCCCCAGTAGATGGCGGCGCTCTGCGCTGAGGCGTACATGCGCGCGGCGGCGCGAATGTCGCCCGCCGGGACCTCGCTGACGCTCTCCGCCCATTCGGGGGTGAATGCGGCCAGCGAGCTGGCGTACTCGGCAAAGCCCTCGGTGCGCTGGTTGATGAACGCCCTGTTGTACAGTTCTTCGGCCACGATGACGTGGGCCATCGCCTGGAAGACAGCCACATCGGTGCCCGGCTTCTGGCGTAGCCACAAAGTGGCGAAGTCCGTCATCTCGATCTGGCGCGGGTCAATGACGATCAGCCGGGCATTGTTCTGGCGGACGGCGCGCTTGAGGAAGAGGCTGATCACCGGGTGGGTTTCAGTCGTGTTGCTGCCGGTGATGATGAACGTATCCAGGTGCTCCATCTCGGCGATGCTGTTGCTCATGGCGCTGGAGCCGAGGGCCAGTTGCAGGCCGGTGACGCTGCCCGCATGGCAGAGCCGGGCGCAGTGATCCACGTTGTTGGTCTTGAGCACGGCGCGCACCCACTTCTGGAAGACATAGTTGTCCTCGTTGGTCGCTTTGGCCGAGGCGTAGGTGGCGACGCTGTCGCCGCCGCTCTCGCGGACGATGCGCGCCAGCCGCTCGCTGACCAGAGTCAGCGCCTCGTCCCAGGTGGCGGGGCGGAACTCACCGGGCGCGCCGACCCGGATCAGAGGCGTAGTCAGCCGGCGGGGGTGCATGGTGAAGTCGGTGCCAAACCGTCCCTTGACGCACAGCTTGCCATAATTGGGGGCGGCGTCGAAAGGCGCGCCGACGCGGTAGATTACGCCGTCTTTGAGATATAATTCCATCTGGCAGCCCACACCGCAGTAGGGGCAAGTGGTGCGGACGATGCGATCGGGTGCGAGAGGCGCGGCAGGTTGCATCGCGATCAACTCCAATGGGCGCTGATTTAATAGGTGTCTGTTTGCATAATTGCGTTGATTATAGTCTACTTACGGGCGCACAGCCGACTCCCGACGACCCACCGCTCCAGAAAGGCTCAGTTATGGCCGAGAAGACACGTACACGCCTGGACGAGATTGTGGCTCGCTACGCAGGGCGGGGGCGCGACGCGCTGTTACCGGTGCTGTGGGACGTGCAGCGGGAGGCAGGCTTCATTGACTCAGAGACGGCGCTGAGTATCTCGCGCACGCTGCGCGTCCCGATCGCGGAAATCTACGGTGTGATCGGCTTCTACACGCTCTTCTCCGACGAGCCAGAAGGCGAGACAGTCATCCATGTGTGCACCGACCCGTCCTGCGGGGTGGCAGGAGCCGACCCGGTGGTGGACGAGCTTTGCGCGCGCCTGGGGGTGCAGCCCGGCGAAACAACCTCTGACGGGCGCTACACCATCAAGCGCAGCACGTGCCTGGGCCTGTGCGAGCACGCGCCGGCGGCGCTTGTGTGCCGGCGGGGCGAGGGGGAGCATTCGCACGCTCCTGTGACCGACGTGGCGGCGCTGCTCAACGGTCAACGCCCGGCGCGGGCGGCGGTTGTGGACGGTGAATGCCAGGTTTTTCTCGCGGGCGCGGTGCCAAACCGCGCCGAGTCGCTGGCGCAATACGGCGACTATGCCGCGCTACGGCGGGCGCTCCTCAGCCTGACGCCGGAACAGGTCAGCGCGGAAGTGGAGGCATCTGGCCTGGTCGGGCGTGGCGGGGCAGGATTCCCGACCGGCATGAAGTGGCGCTTCACGCGCGGCGCGGCGGGCCAGCCCCATTACGCCGTCTGCAACGCCGATGAGAGCGAACCGGGCACGTTCAAGGATCGCGTGCTGATGGAGCACCGGCCCCATCTGTTGCTGGAAGGGCTGTTGCTGTGCGCCTGCGCGATCCAAGCGCGCTATGCGTTCGTGTTTGTTCGCGGTGAGTACCCGGAAGCTGCGACCATTCTCGAAGGGGCCATCCGCGAGGCGCAGGGTGCGGGGCTGCTCGGCGAGCGGATCATGGGCACGGACTTCTGCTGCTCGGTCGAGGTGCGGCGCGGGGGAGGGGCGTATATCTGCGGCGAAGAGACGGCCCTCTTTGAGGCGATTGAGGGCAGGCGCGGCTTTCCGCGCATCAAGCCGCCGTACCCGACGACGCATGGCCTGTTCAACCGGCCCACCTCCATCAACAACGTCGAGACGCTGTGCGCTGTGCCGGCCATCATCCGCAACGGGGCAGGGTGGTTCCGTCAGTGGGGCACGGAGAAGAGCACGGGCACCAAGCTCGTCTCGGTGAGCGGACACATCCGGCGACCGGGCGTGTACGAGATTCCCTTCGGGCTGACGCTGCGCGAGCTGCTGGAGGGGCACTGCGCGGGCTTCGTAGGCGAGCCGCAGGCGGTGCTGATGGGCGGCGCGGCGGGGACGTTCCTACGCGCGGACGAGATTGACGTGCCGCTGACCTACGAGGCCCTGCAGGCGGCGGGGACGACGCTCGGCTCCGGGGCGGTGATGGTCTTCAACAGCGAGGTGGACCTGCGCGATGTCCTCCGGCGGCTGGGGCATTTCTTCGCCCACGAAAGCTGTGGGAAGTGCTTTCCCTGCCAGCTTGGGACGCAGCGGCAGATGGAGATTCTCGACCGGCTGGCGCAGCCGTTGCCGGGCGATGTCGAACGTCTGCGCGATGTCGGCCTGACGATGAGCGAGGCGTCACTATGCGGGCTGGGGCAGACGGCGGCGGCGGCAGTGCTGAGCGCGCTGCACAAGTGGCCAGCGTTGTTCGGGGCGGAATCGTGACGCGGCGTCATCCAGGGCGCAGCGAGCGCAAAGGGGCAGATGATGAGCGGTGCCAGTGAGATGATCACGCTGACGATTGACGGCCAGCAGGTGACGGTGGCGGGGGGCACAACCATCCTGGAAGCGGCCCGGTCGGTGGGTATTGAGGTGCCAGTCATCTGCTACCACGAGGCGACGACTCCCAACGGGCTGTGCCGTGTCTGCGTGGTGGATGTGGACGGCGGTCGGCTGCTGCAGCCCGCCTGCATCGTGCCGTGCCGGGCGGGGATGGTGGTTGAGACGCGCAATGAGCGCGTGGAGCGCAGCCGGCGCACCATCCTGGAAATGCTCGACTCGGCGGTGAACCTGGCCGAAGCGCCACCAATCCAGGCGATGCTGGCCGACTACGGGGCGCAGCCTGACCGTTTCCCGTCGGCGGAGAAGCGCGATCACGCACTCGTTGATGACAACCCCTTCTACGTGCGCGATTACAGCCAGTGCGTGCTGTGCTGGCGCTGTGTGCAGGTCTGTGCTGAGGACGCCCAGTACACCTACGCCCTGACGTTCGATCACCGGGGGTTCGATACGCACGTGTCTACCGGCTTCGGAGTGCCCCTGCCGGATTCCTCATGCGTGTTCTGCGGACAGTGCGTCAGCGTGTGCCCAACCGGGGCGCTGAAGCCGAAGATCGAGTTCGGGCTGGAGCAGGGCTGGACGCTGGAGCAGATCTGGGAGAACACGCGCTTCCTGAAGAAGAACCGGCGCAAGCCCGGCTGAGATGACAGGCAGTGCGCGCACGACCATGCCGGCGCCAGCGCGGAGACGCCTGGTGACAGCCATTCCCCCTACCGATGCCACCCTGGAGCCGGGGGCGCTGCCCGCGACCTACTGGTCTGTGTCCGGCGAGAGCGCCGCACTGGTTGCGGGCGGCGTTCCGCAGGAGATTCACCTGGGGCTGTACGTCAACGGGCGCGAGCTGGCGACGCTCATGTGCAGCCCAGTGGAGCAGGAGGCGCTGGCGCTGGGCTTTCTGTTCAATGAGGGGATGATCCAGTCCTGTGGCGACGTGGGTCTGGTGGGGCGCAACGTCAGCGGGACGACGGTGGATGTGTTTCTGCGCACGGGCGAGTTTGTCATGCCGCGCCGCCTCACGCTGACCTCCGGCTGTGGCAGCGGGGTCACCTTCCAGTCCATCACCGAAGAACATCCTGCGCTGGAGACGGCGTTCACGACAACGCCACAAACGCTCCTCGACCGGATGCGCGATCTCAACGCCACGGCCCGGCTGTACCGCCAGGTGCGCGGCATTCACACGTCGGTCCTGGCAGACGAAGACTCCGTACTGTTCACGGCAGAAGACGTGGGACGGCACAACACGGTTGACAAGCTGATGGGCAAGGCGCTGCTGGCGGGAATCGATCCGCGCGACCGGATGCTGGTCACCAGCGGGCGCATCAGCTCGGAGATGCTGCTCAAGGCGCGGCGAATGGGCGTGCCGCTGGTCGCCAGCCGGACGGCACCCACGAGCATCTCCGTGCAGATGGCCGCCGCCTGGAACATCTGCGTGGTGGGGTATCTGCGCCTGGGCAACATGCGCGTCTATACCTGCCCGGAGCGGCTGGGGCTGGGCGGTTAGGGTGTGTTATGCACTTTCAGCCCCTATCTTTCGGCCCCTTTCCCCGCCAGCGGTTTAGGGTAGCTCTTTGGCTTTACCTCACCCCCGTCTCGGCGCTGGCGCGCCTCGACTCCCCCTCTCCGTGCATGGAGAGGGGGCAAGCCGAGCGCAGCGAGGCCAGGGAGTGAAGTAAAACGGCGCGCGGGGTGCGTGCAAAACCTGTCAGGTAGGGTCGCTGCTCTGCTGCGCCCTGGTGTACCTCACCCCCGTCTCGGCGCTGGCGCGCCTCGACTCCCCCTCTCCATGCATGGAGAGGGGAAAGGCCGAGCGCAGCGAGGCCAGGGGGTGAGGTAAAACGGCGCGCGGGGTGCGTGCAAAACCTGTCAGGCAGGGTCGCTGCTCTGCTGCGCCCTGGTGTACCTCACCCCCGTCTCGGCGCTGGCGCGCCTCGACCCCCCTCTCCGCAGCGGAGAGGGGGCAAGCCGAGCGTAGCGAGGCCAGGGGGTGAGGTAGAACAACACGCACGTTTGATGCGATTGCCCTGATTAATCCTGTCTCTTGTTTGACACGGCTTGCCCGCCTGTGCGATAATCTGGCCATCAGGGTACGGTCTTGTTGTGTGGCGCAGGGCGTGCCGCTGAAAATGCCATCTCAAACAGAAGGAGGTGGTGTCCATGCACGATGGTAGTAGGCAGTGGAGCGCTGTGACACCCCTCCTTCGGTTGAAGTAGCCGGTGTCACAGCGCTCAAGACCGGGGTCCCCGAACCAGCTTCGGGGACCTGCCTTTAAGAGAGGAACGCGAGGCAAGGGGCGAACCATGACTCGGCTGCCGGTGGGCAAGATTCCTCACGATCTGCTGGCTGAGTTGCTGGCGGGGCTGCCCTCGGACGATCCGCGCGTGATACTGGGGCCGCAGGTGGGCGAAGATGCAGCGGTGATCGCGCTGCCCGACCGCTACCTGGTTGCCAAGACCGATCCCGTCACCTTCGCCACCGATGAGATCGGCTGGTACGCGGTGCAGGTGTGCGCCAACGACATCGCCACAACGGGGGCCACGCCGCTGTGGTTCCTGGCGACCCTCCTGCTCCCTGGCGAAAGCGCAACGGCGGCCCTGGCGCGAGCCATCTTCGCGCAGATTGGCGCGGCGTGCCGCGATCTCGGCGTGGTGGTCGTCGGCGGTCACACCGAAGTGACCTATGACCTCGACCGCCCGATTGTGGTGGGCTGCATGTTGGGCGAAGTGGCCTCGCAGCGGTTGGTGCGCACGGGAGGCGCGCATCCCGGTGACGCAATCCTGCTCACCAAGGGCGCGCCGGTCGAGGCTGCCGCCATTATCGCTCGCGAGAAGCGCGCCGAACTCGGGGATCATTTCCCCGCAGACCTGCTCGACCGCGCCGCTGCGTTTCTGCACGCGCCCGGCATCAGCGTTGTTCGCGACGCGGCGGTGGCCATGAGCGTGGGCGGCGTGACCAGCATGCACGATCCGACCGAGGGCGGGGTCGTGACGGCGCTGTGGGAACTGGCCGAAGCCAGTCAGTGCGGCATAGAAGTGTCGCTGTATGGCGACGTTCAGCCCTGGCTGCCGGAGGCGGCAGCGCTGTGTCGCTTCTTTGGATTGAATCCAGCGTGCGCCATTGCCTCCGGCGCGCTGCTGCTCACGGCCACTCCGGCGCGTCTGCTCGCCATGCTGGATGCTTTTGCGGGGGCGAACATCCCTGTCTACCACCTGGGACGCATGACCGCAGGCCCTGTCACCGTGCGCGATGTGACGCGCGGCCTGCTGGTCCGCCCCCTGGTGGACGAGATCGCGCGCCTATTCTGACAATCATCCCCTACAACACTGTCGCTTGGCAGAATGTACTAGCCCTGTGTGTGGCTTCGCGGTACAATGCGGCCCGTTGTCTTTTCGATGCTCTAAGCGTCGAGTTGCGACAATGGCAGCCTGCACCAGATCAACTGGAGCTATCTGCATCGGGTGACACTTTGGGCCGCTGCCCACCAGGAGGGGTACCGCAACATGTTCCAGATGGATATCGAGGTATTTGAGCAAGTGATGATCTTCATCGTCCTTGCTATAGCCGGCGTGGCGCTCGGCTATGCGCTCTGGCTGCGCAACTACATCATGGCCGCAGACAAGGGCAATGCGGAGATGCAGCGCCACTGGGGGCACATTCGTGATGGCGCCAACGCCTACCTGCGCACGCAGCTCAGGACCGTGGTCGTGCTGATCGCCCTGCTGACCATCGCCATGTTTCTGAGCGTGTTTGTGGTCAGCCCAACCCCGGAGGCCAACGAGTACTTTGACGGGAACAAGGATAAGGCCCGCCTGATCATCGCCATTGCGCGCGCGCTGGCGTTTGTGATGGGGTCGTCGTTCTCGGCGATGGTTGGCTTCTTTGGCATGAACATGGCCGTGCAGGGCAATGTGCGCGTTGCGGCAGCGGCAGAGCGTGGCGGGTACCAGGAGGCGCTGAAGATCGCCTATCGTTCCGGCACGATCACCGGGATGCTGACTGATGGCCTGGGCCTGTTCGGCGGCACGATCATCTTCATCATCTTCGGCAAGGCGTCCCCGGATGTGCTGCTGGGCTTTGGCTTCGGCGGCACGCTGCTGGCGCTCTTCATGCGCGTGGGCGGCGGCATCTACACGAAGGCAGCCGATGTGGGCGCTGACCTGGTGGGCAAGGTCGAAGCCGGGATGGAAGAGGACGATCCGCGCAATGCGGCAGTGGTGGCCGATCTCGTTGGCGACAATGTGGGCGACTGCGCGGGCATGGCGGCGGACATCTTCGAGTCCTACGAGGTGACCATCGTCTCCAGCCTGATTCTTGGCCTGGCGCTGACCGCGCTCAATGGCGAGCTGTACTGGATTGTCCTGCCGCTGCTGGTGCGCGGCATCGGCGTGGTGAGTTCCATCGTCGGCACGTATGCTGTGTCGCTGTGGCGCGTGGACGATGCCGAAGAGGCCATGTTCAAGAGCTACGAAGTGTCGAGCGGGATCACCATCAGCTCGACATTCCTGCTGGCGTGGCTCTACGCCGGGCAGCTTTCGCTGGCGACTCTGGTGGCTGTGGGGGTGGGCCTGGCCGTGACGTTCAACCCGCTCACATCGTATGCCACGAGCGCCAAGAGCAAGCGCGTGCAGACCATCGCATCTTCGACGCGCTTTGGGCCGGCCTCGGTCATTCTCGAAGGGCTGTCGCTGGGTTATCTGTCCAGCGTGTGGGCGCTGTTCGTCATTGTCGGCAGCCTGTCGGCGGCGATTCTGGTCTACAGTTTCGAGTTTCCCAACAATCTCAAACTGCCGGCGGTGTTGATCGGGCTGGTGCTGGCTGCCATTCAGGTGGTGCGCGGTCGGATGCGCGGCCATGTCGTTGAGGGCTTCTTCTCGGCGATGTGGATCATGGTGGCTGCCCTGTTCCTGGTGAGCATGCACGAGGTGCCGGATGTACACAGCTACAAGTACATCCTCTTTGGCGTCACGCTGATCGGCGTTGGGATGCTCTCGCACACGGGCAACAACGTGAGCATGGACACATTCGGGCCGATCTCTGACAACGCGAACGGCATCGGCGAGCTGGCAGGGATGAGTCCCACTGCGCGCCAGATCATGGCCGATCTTGACGCTGCCGGTAACACGACGAAGGCCATCACCAAGGGCGTGGCGATTGGCTCGGCGGTGATCGCGGCGGTGTCGCTGTTCGGCAGCTTCTTCTCCGACATTCAGCGCGTGGACCCGAACTTCGAGGAGATCGTCAACCTGGCGAACCCGGTGGTGTTCGTGGGTCTGCTCATCGGCGGCTCGCTGCCACTGCTCTTCAGCGGCCTGCTGATCAAGGCGGTCAACCGCGCGTCGGGGCTGATCATGGCCGAAGTGCGCCGTCAGCTCCGCGACCCGGAGATCGCCAGCGGCGCCAAGACCCCTGACTATGCTAATGCGGTGACCATCTCCACGCAGTCGGCGCAGGTTGAGCTAGTTCCGCTCGGCCTGATCGCGGTGCTGGCGCCGATCGCTGTGGGCTTTCTGCTGAAAGTGGAGGCGCTGGGCGGCTTCCTGGCGGGCGTGATCCTGTCCGGGCAGTTGTTGGCGGTGTTCATGTCCAACGCCGGTGGCGCGTGGGACAACGCGAAGAAGTACGTCGAGGATGGGTACTACGGCGGCAAGGGTAGCGAGAACCACAAGGCGAGCGTCGTGGGCGACACGGTCGGCGATCCGCTGAAGGACACGGCTGGCCCTGCCCTCAACCCCATGATCAAGGTGATGAACCTGGTGGCGCTGATTGTCGCTCCGCTCGTGGTAGAGTACGATGGGTACAGCGCAGGCATCCTGATAGGGGTGGCCGGAGCCATCGTGCTCATGGTCTGGGCAGTGCGGCGCAGCGACCGCGAAGACACGCTGCTGGCCGAGGAAGTGGCCGAACGCGTGACGGCGGATATGGTGTCTGCGGACTGACTCACCGCCCGACATGGGAGGCAGCGCGGGCCTTGAGTCTGGCGCTGGCCTCCTGACGAACACTGATCGAATGCGGCGACTCACGGTGGCGATCCTCACTGGAGTCGCCGCCTTTTTCGGTTTGGCTGTAGAATCGGAGCGGACTCAGACAGGGCGCAGGCGAGGAGGGTAAATACCCCTTGACCACTCTCGTAGTGACAGGCTCCCAACCGGACGCGCACGACTTGCCGGGCCACCCCGAACATGCCGGGCGGTTGCAGGCAGTGCGCCGCCGGCTCGGCGAAGATGGCCTTCTGGAGCGCGTCCGCAGCGAGTCGCTGCGACCCGTTGACCCAAGTCTGCTGGGCGCTGTCCACACGCCGCAACACCTGGATCAGCTTCAGGCGACGGCGAGACTGCCTGGGTCGCGCATGTTGGAGCCAGACACCTACGCCACGCCTCGCTCCTATGAGATTGCCTGCCTGGCGGCAGGGGGGACTGTCCGCGCAGTAGAAGCTGTGCTGGCTGGCGAAGCTCGCAACGCCGCCGCCCTGATTCGCCCTCCGGGGCATCACGCCACGCGGTCGCGGGCGATGGGCTTCTGCCTGATCAACAACGTCGCTGTCGCTGCGCGCCATGCCCTGCGAGTTCAGGGCGTCGAGCGCGTGGCCATTGTGGACTATGATGTCCATCATGGCAACGGGACACAGGACATCTTCTACGATGATCCTGCGATTTTGTACCTCTCCACGCACCAATCGCCGCTGTACCCCGGAACGGGAAGCATGACCGAAACAGGGCGCGGAGCCGGATGGGGCTTCACGCTCAATGTGCCGTTGCCGCCCGGCGTGGGCGATGAGGGTTTCTGGCAAGTATTCTGCGCGGTTGTGCTGCCCGCGCTCGACCGCTTCCGGCCCGATCTGGTGCTGGTCTCGTTGGGATTCGATGCGCATTGGGCCGATCCGCTGGCGAACCTGGCCCTGTCGCTAAGCGGCTACGACCGCCTGGCGCGCTGCCTGATTGAGGGGGCCGAGACGTGGTGCGCGGGGCGGATCGTGTTCGTGATGGAGGGCGGTTACGACCTGGAGGTGCTGAGCTGTGGCTGGGCGAACCTCATCCGCGCTTTGCTGGGCGATGAGGGTGCTGCCGATCCGCTCGGTTCTGCCAGGGGCTGGACGCCAGACGTGAGGCCGATTATAGAAGAGTTAAGATATATACACGGACTGCCCTAATACCCCTCCGTCTGCCTTGCGCTTTTGGAATCACCATTGCATAATGAGTTGAACGGTTGGGGCAGGGCGGCCCAATATCGGAAGCGAGTGGACCATGGCCGAAATGATCACACTCCGGGCGTATCTTGACGAGCTAGGCCGGATGCTCGAACAAGAGGCTCCGACAGAAGTCATCAGCCATTGCCGGTACGTTCTCCACCATCTCCCGCAGAACGTGGAAACCTACCGCCTGCTGGGGAAGGCGCTGCTGCAGAAGGGACATCAGGAGAATCTTGATGAGTATTTCGCCGAAGCGGCAGAGGTATTCCGGCGGGTGCTGGCTGCGGTGCCCAACGACTATGTGGCGCACCTGGGCCTGAGCGAGACCCATGACCGCAATGAGGAGCCAGACCAGGCAATCTGGCATCTGGAACGCGCTTACGAGCAGATGCCCGGCAACGCCGCGCTGCAAGATGCCTTGCGCGAGCTGTACATCAAGCGCGACGGAGAGGAGCAGGCACCGGCGCGCATTCAGTTGACGCGCGGGGCGCTGGCGCGGCAGTACATGAATGGCCAGTTGTACGATCAGGCTGCCGCTGAGTTGCAGGCAGCGCTCGCCCAGGACCCGGAACGGGTTGATCTTCAGGTGATGCTGGCTGAGGCCCTCTGGAGCGGCTGGCACGAGGTAGAGGCGGGCGAAATGGCAGTGCGCGTGCTCAAACGCCTGCCAAACTGCCTGGCCGCCCACCGCATCCTTGCGCAGTTGTGGCTGGACAACGAGCGCCCGACAGATGCCAGGCCGTTCCTGGATCGCGTCGAAGCGCTCGATCCGTATGTGGCGGCGTACATCCTTCAGCCTGGCGCGGAGAGTGCCGATTACGTTGAACTGGAGCGCCTTGACTACTATCGCCAAAGCCAGGCAGCACTGTCGGCGGAGACTCCTGGCTGGGTTCATGAACTCGATGCGGGGTTGGACGCGAGCGATCTCTGGGAGGCTCCTCAGCAGGCGGAGAGGCCCGTCGAGAAAGCCGCGCCTCCTGGTCCCGACCGCATTGACATGGCGTCGCTCTTTGGAGCAGGCGCAGAGATCGAGCAGATGGGGGCTGGGGAGTCAGGGGACTGGCTGGACGCAACACCGCCGGATTGGTTCGCCGAGCCAACACCTGCCCGCCGTGTAGGGGAGGGTGACGAGGGGGGCGCACCGAGCATCTTCGCCGAGACGGACCTGGCCGAACCGGGGGGCGCAGCTATTGAGGCTGACTGGCTTTTTGAGGCCGAGGAGGCAGGGGAGTCAGCCCTGGCTGAGGGTGCTGTGCCCAAAGCCCCGGCGCCGATTCGCCAGGACGAGAAACCGCCAGAGGAGCCGGATGTGTGGGATGAGCTTCGCGCTGCTGCCGGAGCAGGCGACGAGCTGACGCTGCCCGAAGCAATATTGCCGGAAGAGGACTCGCTCGGAGACCAGGGAGACTCAGAGGATCTCTTTGCCACGCTCGGCATCTTCGATGCGGGCTGGGAAACGCCGGCTGGCGACGAAGCGTCCCCCGCGACTCCCAGTGGGGCTGACCAACAGTTCAGCGATTCCCCCTTTGCGTGGGGCAGCGAGCCAGCGACACCTGCTGAGGCGGAGGCGAGCGAGGGGCTACTTGCGCAGGAGGATGTAGCTCCCGGAGAGGCGTCGCTCGAGGGGGGCACGCCCGTGCATGGCGGTTTCATTGATCGCCTCGCCGAGACGCCCGATTTCGAGCAGCTTGGGGTGGATGATCTCGATTGGTCGGTGTTCCAGGACGCGCTGGAGGCAGAAGAGACTGGTGGGCCTGAAGGTGAGATCGCCGCATCTGCGCCACTGGTGGCCGAGAGCGCGCAGTTCATCACCACAGACGAATTGCGCTTTCTGGATGAGCTTCCTCTCGCTGGGGGTGGGGCTGAAACAGGCGAGAACGAACGCCTTCGCGATGAGATTGACGCGGCCTTCCAGAACTTCCTGTCGTTTGACCAGGGGGAGGCTGATGAGCCGAAGGACGTAGAGGCGATCTCCGCGCCGGAATGGCTGCCTGCCTGGGACTCGGACAAGGCTAGCGACGAGAGCGATGTGTTTGCCGGGGAACTGGATGCCGCCCAATTCGGTGAGCCAGCCGTCTCTTCGCCGGATGATACCCTGGTGAGCAAGAGCGCCCCGATGGCGGAGGCGCCTGCCGCGCAGGAAGAGCGCGACCAGGGTGAGTTCGGAGACGCGATGTCCTGGCTGGGAGACACCCTTGATGGGGCGGATGTGGCTGACGCCGATTTCCTGGCGGCCATCGCTGCCGCAGGCGAGGCGGACCTTGCGCCGGGTGACGAAGATGTGGCGCAGCCCGCCGCCGACCTCCCTGCATGGATTCAGGAAGCGGCGCCCCTTTCTGAGCGAGCCGCAGACACAGGGGAGGAGGCGCTGACGCCGGAGGAAGAACAGGCCCTTGAGACCCTGACGGTGGGCGAGTCAGTGGGCGAGGCGACCGACCAGGAAGCAGCGTTGCTGGCCGAGTGGGAGACCTGGGAAGCTACCCAGGAGTCCGCTGCGCAGGTTGACGAGGGTGAGGAGCCGCTTGTGTCCGAATCTGGCGAAGCGGATTGGCTGAGTTCGTTCGCGCACGAGGAGCGCGAGTCTGCTCCTGAGGAGATGCCGCCTGGCAAGGCTGAGGACAAGACGACGCTGCTGGATGAGACTGTTGCACTGCAAGCTGCCTCGCTGGCGGATGCCGGGCTTAGGGACATGTCGGAACATGCTGGGCCTGGCGAGACTGGCGACTGGGCGGTAGAAGAGGTCAGTCCGTCCTGGTTGGAGGGGCAGCCTGGCCCAGAGGAGGAAGCGACATCCGCCGAGGACGCGCTGGATGACCTGGCTGCGCTGCTCGCCCAGCCCTACGATCCCTTTGAAGGGGGCAGCCCGGACAAGGTGCCGCATTATGCCTCTGCCCGCGACACCGGCATTCTTCAGCCCGATGAGCAACCAGACTGGATGGCCGCTTTCACAGGCGAGGAAGTTGCCTCAGAACTGGACGAAGAGATGGGCGCGCTGCTGGGCGGGGAGCCGGAGCCTGCTGGCCGCCTGGCATTGCCCGGCGCGACAGGTTGGGAGAGCGACACCCGCGCAGACGATTTCGCCTCCGGGGTGGAAAGCGGAGATGAGCGCGGCGAACCGCTGCCAGCGCACGAGGCTGACTTCCCCTTCGATCTGGACGCTCCGGCGGAGGAGGGAGCGATACCGAGCTGGCTGCTGGCCATTGCCGACTCCGAGGCCCACAAGCTGGACGAGGAATTCGCAGACGAGGGAGTTCCTGAGGTACAGGAGTCTGCCCTCGATGTCCAGGACCTGTACGAGGCCGATCTCGCTGCGCCTGAGCTGCCGGAAGTAGCTGTTGAAGCCGGCGTCGCTGACGAGTGGATTGTGGAGGAGTTTCTGCCTGGCGGTGCTGAGGCCGAAATTGCCCTGGTGGGGGGCGACGAGCCGTTGTATGGCGAAGAGGCGGTTGCAGCAGAGACCGAATGGCCGTACTCTGTGGCCGATGATGGGACGACTGAGCCTGCGGACGCTCTGCCAGAAGAGTTCGATGAGGAGCCGGTGCCCGAAGACTTCTCCTTCGGTGACTGGCTGCCGATCTGGTTGCGCAAGCCGCTTGAAGGGGGGCCGGATGGCGCGCTGGGCGTCGGCCAGGATGAGATATCGGAACCCCCGGAATGGCTCCGCGACGTTAACGAAGACGAGCAGTAGCGCGCAGGTTGCGCCGTGATCCGGCGCGGTTGTGGCGCGATGCGACGCTGAGGAGGATGCCGTCATGGTACAGCCCCCTGCTGAACCGGGCGATGAATTTGACTTTGAGCGGATGACCCCCGAAGAGCAGTTGGCCTGGCTGGAGAGTCTGGCTAAGCGGCAGGGCGCCAGCGAAGACGAGTTGATCACGGCGGCTGATCTCGACATTCCCGTCCCTGAGAACGTCGAAATAGACGAGCCGGGCTATGTGCCTTATTCGATCCTGCTCGATGGGCGCGCCCCGGTGCCGGACGTGCCGGACGAGGCGACGCGGCGCCATGCGAGCTATGATGAGCCGGCAGAAGAGCCGAGAGAGGCGGACGAATTCTGGTCTGCTGGCCCCAGTGAGCGCGAATTCGAGATTGCGCCACTGGAAGAGGACCAGGAGGAACCTGCCGCTCCTGCTGCTGCCGATCCGATGCGCTGGCTGCGAGACTTCTCCGTACAACCCGACGAAGACACCGTGGTTCACGTGCGGGCTGAAGAAGGTGACAGCTTCAGTTGGTCCGAGCCTGATGACGAAACTCCCGTTGAAGCGGCGTTCTCACTCGCAGGAGAAGATCTCGGGGCGGGCGAGATCAGCAGCGGTGAGCCGGAGGAGGCGGCCCTTCCTGCTGACCAGGAGGCGGAGGCTGCTCTTGCGGAAGACCTTCGCGACAGTGAGGATGTGGACATCCTGGACGGTGTGGACCCCATGCTCTGGATAGAGAGCCTGGCCGCGCGGCAGGGTGCTAGAACCGAGGAGCTTATGACGGCTGCCGACCTCTCGATTGAGCAGCCGCCGGAAGATACGGTCATTGATGAGCCGGGCTATGTCCCCTTCGAGGCGAGCCGCATGTCCTGGGGGCGCGAGCCGCTGGACGAGGAAGCTGAGATGGCCGACTATGCCGACTGGGACTCGGTGAGCGAGACCCTCGGCAGCACGGAAGGCGCGGTGAGGGAAGAGTCGGTGCACGCGCCTCACGCAGCTTTTGAGCCGCAGGAGTTGGCGGCGGGACACGAGGACCTGGCATGGCCGGACAGGGGCGAGGACTTCGATTGGCTGGAGAGCCTCAACCGCCGTTCAGAGGTCGCGCCCGATGAGAGGGCCGCGTTTGGCGCTGCCCTTGAGCCGGAGGGCACCGCAGGGCCGGTCTCGCCGGCGGCGGAGGGCGAGTCTGTCCCGGACGCATTGCTCTGGCTGGAAGACCTGGCGACCGAACCGGAATCCGACCTGTCAGAATACCTCGCGGTGGACAAGGCCGCCTCGCCGCCGGGTCTGAGGTTTGCCGATCTGTTGGCCGGGATGAGCGATGAGGAGATCGAGCGGGCGCTGGCGCGCGGCGAACTGAGCGGGGAGCAGGAGCTTGCCTGGCTCAAGCGGCAGGCTGCCCGGCTGGCCGCAGCCCGCGAGGCCGGGGAAGAGCTTGAGGCTGGCCGCATTGAGGAAGCTGAGCCTGCCAGCCCCAGCGCCGATCTGCCTTCCTGGATCGCCGAAATGCGCCCGACGGAGGACATCTCTGAGTCGGAGGCGGCTGCCTTGCTCGGTTTGGAGTCCGCCGAGCCGGAGCTGCCCGACTGGCTGGAAGACATGGCAGGGGATGCGGGCGGCGGGGAGTTCGCAGAGCCAGAGGGCGGCCCGGTGGTCGCAGAGGGCGCGTCTGAGGCTGCCGAGGCCGCTGTGCTGGAAGAGGGCGACCTGGGCTTGCCGGCGCTGGATATGCTCAGCGAGGCAGTGGACGAGGCCTATGCGATTGTTGATCTGGCGGCGGAGGATGCGCTGGAGGAAGTCCGCGTGGCCGATGCGGAGAGCGCGGAGCCAGCCGCCGAGCCGGAATTGGGGGGTGAAGAGAGCGAGCCGGCGCTCCAGCAAGCGGTGCCGGTGGACATGCCTGCCTGGTTGTTGGACGAAGAAGAAGCAGGCGTGCCGACTTTTCGGGAGACCGACATGCCCGACTGGCTGCGCAGCGTGGCTGACCGCGAGACGCCCGCCGTTGACGACCATGCCTGGCTGGAAGAGACTCCTGAAGTGGGTGCGCACGACGCAGAGGCAGATGCCGACTGGCTGCGGGAGTTCGACAGCTCGGCGGTCGCTGAACTGCGCTGGGATGAAACGGGGCCTTCGGCTGAGGCTTTCCCGGCGCGGGAGGAACAGGCTGCCGAGGCGCGCCCAAAGCGGGCGCTGTTTGCGGTGCCGGAGAGCGAGCAGCTTGCGGCGTATCGCCGGCGGCTGGCCGAGGCCCCTGACGATCACGCCAACAGAATTGCTTTGGCCCGCGCGCTGTGGGCGCTCGATGATCTGCCGGACAGTCTCGCTCAGTATGAGGCACTGGTTGAAGCGGGTCACCACCTGCCGGACGTGGTCAATGACCTGTCTGCGTTCGTTGAGGATCATCCGGCAGAGACGCGCATTCACCGGATGCTGGGCGACGCCTACCTGCGCCGGGGCCGGCTCAAGGAAGCGCTCTACTCCTTCCGCAAGGCGCTGGAGCAGTTGTAGGGGGAACTCATCCGGCAGCGCTCGGCCCAGCAGCCGGGCGCGCTCGCTGGCACGTGCAGTTGGCTGGCAGGCGGGCTGAAGATACAATTCAGCCCGTTGTCTTGTGTCTACTCCACGCCACTACGGAGGTCTTGTGGAACGCACGCTGATCATCATCAAACCGGACGCAGTGCAGCGCGGCCTGATCGGGGAGATTGTGGCCCGTTTTGAGCGGCGCGGCCTGCGCATTGTCGGCATGAAGCTGATGCAGATGGATCGTGATCTTGCCGCCCGGCATTATGCCGTGCACAAAGGGAAGCCTTTCTACGAGTCTCTGCTGGACTACATCACGTCTGCGCCAGTGGTTGTCATGGCGCTGGAGGGCACGGAGGCGGTCAAGGCAGCCCGCGGCACCATCGGGGCTACGAACCCCGCTGACTCTGGCGCCGGCTCCATTCGCGGCGATTTTGGGCTGGAAGTGGGCAAGAACCTGGTGCACGGCTCCGACTCGGTCGAGAATGGCGAAAATGAGGTGGCGCTGTTCTTCGGCGCAGACGGGCTGCTGGCCTGGGAGCGCGACGTTGACCGGTGGATTTTCGACAAGCCCTGAGGTGCCAGGCTGGGTCTACCCTGAACTGAAAAGAGCGGGCGGGACAGGAGTATGCTCAGCGGCGCGGGCGGCATCCCCGCGCCGCTCTCACCGGATGTGCACTACGACCGGTGCCTCGCGCCACAAGCCCTCCAAATCGTAATAGGCGCGCCGTTCTGGGAGAAACCCGTGGACGACGACATCTGCATAATCTACCAAGACCCAGCCATTGGAAGGGTTGCCCTCAACGTGCCAGGGCAGGACGCTATGCTGCTTTTTGATCTCTGTGGTGACGTGCTCGATGATTGCCTTGAGCTGACGATCGGACATGGCGCTCACAATAATGAAGTAGTCGGTGATGGGGGAGACCTGGCGCATATCCATGAGGACTATGTCCTCACCCTTTTTGTCGGTGGCCAGGTTGACGATGGCACGAGCCAGTTCTGCGGGTTCCAGTGGGCTATCCTCCTGTGATGCTGGTGGGCTATCTTTGAAGACCATTGTAGCAGCGGACGCCCGCTGATGCCAGGATGCGGCGATGGGCGTGCAAACCTGTCAGGTAGGGCCAGAGCGCGCCTGATCCCTCACCCCCTTTCAACACCACTCGAATCTATTCGGCCGACCAGAAGGCTGGGGTGAGTCAACCCCTCGCGCCAGACAAGTCGCAGACAGCCTTTGCGCGCACCTGGTGCGGGCGCACGGTCAGCGAGAGTTGCGCAGGGATGCCCTATGCAGCTTCGTGTAGTCAGCCCCCGTCGGTTTAAGCTCACTTCGGAACAGAGTCAATTCAGCAGCCAACCACGACACTTCGGCTGGAGAAGCGACTTCGCCGAGCACAGCGCCCAGACGCCAGGCGTCCTCTCGCGGCGCATCACGCCGAACCCGTCCCAGCGTCAAATGCGGGCTGAAGGGGCGGTCCTCAGTAGGATAACCGAGCGGAGCAATCGCGCGCTCGACTGAGTCCCGCAACAGGCGCAAGGCCGCCTGGTCACCGCCGAGGCCCATCCACACCACGCGCGGGCTGCGATTGCCAGGGAAACAGCCCAGGCCCGCCGCGCTCAAGGTGAACGCCCCGTGTTGCTCTGCCACGCGCGACAGCGCCTGGGAGATTGCGTCGCACTGGCTGACTGGCGCTTCACCCAGGAACTTGAGCGTCAGATGGATGTTGTGCGGGGCGACCCAGGTGACAGTCCGCTGCGGCGCTGCTTTCTTCAGTGCGCGCTGAGCTTCTTCAAGGACTGCAATCACTGCGTTCGGAAGGGGAAGGGCGATGAACAGCCGCCAGGTTTCGGTCATGGCGCATTCCTCGTAAGAGCGTAGCGTTATCCAGCGGACCGAGTATACCTCTCACAACCCGGCGCGGCACGCGACAGGGCAATCGCATCAAAGTCCGCCGCGCGCCAGCCTACTCGTAGGGGCGCTGCTCTGCTGCGCCCTGGGTTTACCTCACCCCCGCTCGGCGCTGGCGCGCCTCGCCGCCCCCTCTCCGTTGACGGAGAGGGGGCAAGCCGAGCGCAGCGAGGCTGGGGGTGAGGTAGAACAACACGCACGTTTGAAGCGATTGCCCTGCGGCACGCGACTGACAATTTCCTGCGTGGTGCGTGTTGTTGTACAATGAGCACATCGCCTGCTTGCTGATGGGGGCAAGGAGTATGGGGCAGGAATCGCTGAACCAACTTCTGCACCAGGGTATTGCTGCTGCGCGCGGTGGTCAGCGCGACACAGCGCGCTCGATCCTGCAGAACGTGGTGCGGATGGACCCGCACAACGAAATCGGCTGGATGTGGCTCAGCAGCGTCGCGTCCGATGACAGCGAGCGTCTGTTCTGCCTCAAGAAGCTGCTGGAAGTCAACCCACAGAACGAATTCGCGTTGAAGGGGCTGCGCGCCCTGGGGGCAGAGCCGGGCCGCCAGGGAAGCGAGATGGTCGGCGGCGTGACTGTGCCGACGCTCGATGAGGGCAAGTACGCGCGCGTGCTGCAGGCCGCTGAGGATTTCCTGCGCGGCTACGATCCGCAGCCCGCCAGCACAGGAGGTGCCTCCTGGACGCACAAGCGGCGCGGGCGCTACGCTGAGAAGGGCGCCGCCCGGCTGCGCCAGGTGATGTTCGCCGCTGCCCTGGTTATGCTGGTGGCGCTGGCTGTCGGTGGGTTCTACGCGATTCAGGCAACGGGGATACTGGAGGGAGAGGGCCAGCAGCTCGGCCAGATCAACACGCGCGTTCCCAGCTTGACGCCGCGCCCGACGTTCACCCCAACCGTGGGCGGGCCGACTCCCACGGACTTCCCGCTCACCATGGCCGTTCCGCCGACCACCATCCCACGCGATCTCGTCCGAGGCGATCCCTTTGCATTGGCCGAGCCAACTGAGATTTACCCCCGCGTCAACGCCAGCGTCGCCCGCCTGGTCGAAGAGGCTGTGGCGCACTACTGGCTAGGGGACTTTCAGACAGCGCAGGCAATGCTGCAGGAGGAGCGCGAGCGCTCGGAGCCGCACTGCTATGCCGTCCTGGTCTATTATGAGTCGCTGAGCCTGGCTGCCATGCGCGACTACCAGAAGGCAACCGCGCTCCTGGAGTGGGCACAGAACTACGAGCCAGAGCGTGGCTTCACGTCCTGCCGAGGGGAACCGGTCCTGCTGGCGGGGCTGGCAGAGATTCGCTACCTGCGAGACAACCGTTCTGACGCGGCGCTTGACCTGGCGACGCAGGCGTTGGCGCAGGACAGCCGGTTGATCCCGGCAGTGCTGACAAAGGCGCGGGTGGAGCTGGCTCGCGGTGACTTTGCTGCGGCACGGGGGACGGTCATGCCCGCCCTGGTGAACCGCCCCAACGACCTCAACCTGCTGGTCATCGCTGCTGAGATTGAACTGGCAGACGGTCAGCCCGCCAGTGCTCTGGAGCATCTTGGCCGGGCGCTGGTTCTCGACCCGGCGCTGCTGCCTGCGCTGAAGTTGCAGGCTGGTGCCTACCTGCGTCTGGCGGCGCAGTCTCAGCCGGGCGAGCGCCGGATACAGTATTACGGCCTGGGCGTGCGCAGCGCACAGACGTTGCTGCTCTATTACCCAGGGGAGCCGGCGGGTTACCTGTACCTGGCCGAGGCGCGGCTGGGCGAGGGCAATGCTGATCTGGCGGAGACTGCCCTGAATCGCATTCTGGAGAATGCAGCGACTCTGCCGCAGAGCGCAGAATCAGTGGTGCAGCGCGCGTATGCCCTGCGCGGCGAGTTATGTTATAGTTCTGGCCGGTGGCAGGCAGCTTACGACGATCTCGAAAAGGCGGCGACGCTTGGCTCCGGGGCAGGGGACTCGGCGCTGATCGAGCGCCTGGTGACAATCACGCTGCACGAAGGAGACCTGAGCGCAGCCCAGGGCTGGCTCAGCCAGCTTGTAGCCCTGGACCCGAATAACCCGGAATACCGTCTGCGGCAGGCGCAGATGTTCGTCGAGACGTGCTCGCTGTACCCGGACCAGTTAAGCTGTGACTACTCCGGCATGTTGGGCCTGCTATCGGATGCGTTCATCGCGGAGCTTCCGCAGGATGTGCAGCGGGCCGCTGCCTATTCCTACCGCGCTCAGGCGCAGTACCACCAGGTCATGCAGCGGGGTGCCCCAGCGGCGGGGCAGGGGCGTCTGGCGCTGCGCCTGGCGCTGAACGACAACGCGCAGGCGTTGCTGGTGCGCGACAGTGCCGTGGACCAGCACGTTCGCGCGCTGATTCTCGAGGCGCTGGATGAGCCTGCACGAGCACTGGAATCCTACCAGTGGGTGCTGTACTGGGGCGACCTATACCGCTACCCCTTCCGCGATTCGGCGTATGAGCAGCGTGTGGCGGCGGTGGCCGAGCGCGCTGCCGAAATGGCCGTCACGGTAGCCCCTACGGCGGAGGTCACTCAGACCTCAACTCCGACAGAGATAGCGGTGACGCGAACGCCGCCGGTCGCCTCTGGCACGGCGACGGCAACCCCAACGGACGTCATTCCTGCGACGATTACGCCTGCGACGAGAGAGACGCCACCGCCAGACGACATCCCGTGATCTGGGGTTAGCCTGCCTGGAGGATTGGGAAGAGGGTGCCTGAGCCGTATTGAAGTATACTTCGCGTAGTCATAAGCACAACAATAAACCACCACAACTCCACAAAGTGCAAACTAAACAGGCGGCCAGGGCACCACAGGACCGCGCCCCGGTACAGGAAAACGTTTCTCCCGAAGCAACCATTCAACACGCCGTCGCAAAGCTAACACCTCCCGCGGCGTCAAACAGCGCCGCAAGAGTTCTACCAGCCGCGCTTCATCCACAGCAAGCTGCTCACACAACACTTCCACATCATGCAACCAACTTTCCTCAACCGGCTGACCAGCGAACTCCCAAATCACGGTACGCAGCTTAGGGGCCGCGTGAAAAGTCAGTCCATGATCTATACCCCACAGCTTGCCTCGCACATCCAGTAACAGATGCCCCCCCTTGCGATCCGCATTGTTAACAATGAAGTCAAACACAGCAAACCGCCGCAACTGGGCAGCAAAGCGATCATCCAGACCAAAATAGGTCACCTCAGGACTGTGAACAATGAACAACTGCACCGATCCCAAACCTAACGGCCCTTCGCGCAACACAGTCGGCGGAACCAGATTCCAGCCCAGGGCTTTAGCAACGTGATACGCCAGCAACTCACGGCAACACAGTGTGCCATCGGGGAAATCCCACAGTGAGCGCTCACCCCGCTGCGGCTTATAGACCGCCAGGACGCACCCTTCCGCACCCTGCACAGCAACAAGCGAGGCGTAGTTTGAACCCCAGAGCAGGGCCTTAACATCCCTCGCCACCTCGCCATGAGCGAGCAGCGCTTCAGCGCGCGCAAGGTCTGCCGAAAGATCATCGAACGACCCCGGCACCGGCAGAGTCAACCCGTCCGAGGGAGATTTGTCGCCCATCATGTCCAGTAGTAGATCATAAACCCATTGCTTCTAGGATCGGGGCGTCCCTGCTGAACGATTGACTGCGCGTGTTCGCTCAACGCGCGAAGCTGCTGGCGAGTGCCCCAGAGCCGGATCGTCTGCGGGTCGGGAGCCGGCATATCGTCTTCATCAACAACCAGTTCCTGCGCGACGAGCACTATCAGATCGCGCTCCTCATCATAGCCCAGACCCATCTGGGCCGCGCGGAAGAGCGGCTCAACCGGCTTGCGCAACGACATATCCCAGCGCAGAGGACTACCTGGGTTCGCAGACCCGCCAGGGGACTTGTTCTCCAAGTCGCTGAGCATCTCAGCGATAGCCTCTGACAGCGCCTGCGCCTGCTGCTTCTCGATGATAACCGTCACCAACTGCCCACCCTTGCCAGCTTGCAGGTGAAACACACGGCGGCCTTTCGGGCCGACTGCGCCAACTGTCACGAAGTCAACCGGGTCAAGCTCGATAGTGCTCTGGGGCATGTTGTCCTGCTTCCCTTCTCTCCAGCAGACTCAGACAGCCCGATCGTCTGAGTCTCTGTCCATTCCGATTCTATGAACTCAGCGACGCGGTGACAAGCACCCCAACCCTGCTTAGCGCCGCGCGCGCCGCCAGATGCTCCCTCCTGTGCGACTGCGCCGGGCGAGGCGGCAAATGGCTGGTATCGTTGATGCAGCGAATGGTTGGCCGGTCGGCGGCCAGGTGGAGCAGCGAGAGCGAGGCGGGTGCAACCTCAATGCGCTGAAACAGATCGAGATGCAGACCGAGAAAGTGAGCGAGAATCAGCTTAATCACATCGCTGTGCGAAACCACGGCGACTCGCTGCTGGGGATGCCGTGCCGCTAACTGCTCAATGGCCTCTACGGCGCGAGCCTGGGCCTGTCGAAAGGTCTCACCGCCCGGAAAGGCCACACGACTGGGGTAGCTCTGGACAGCGCTCCACAACGGCTGCCGCCGGAGCTTGCTGAGCGACTTGCCTTCCCACTGACCAAAGCGCACCTCGCCAACACCATCCAGCAACTGCACAGCCAGGCCAGGGTAGGGGGCTGCAATGGCGTCCGCTGTCTCCACAGCCCGCTCCAAAGGGCTTGCATAGATCGCGGCGAGACGCATGGCCGCGAGGCGCTCGCCGAGGGCCTGCGCCTGGAGCCTGCCGTGCGCGTTGAGGTGCACGCCGGGAGTCCAGCCAGCAAGCCGCCCGGAGCTAACCCAGTCGTTCTCCGCGTGTCGAATGAGGAAAAGCTCAGTCATGGTGGCATTCCCCCTGGCTCCCGCCTTCCAGATGATAGCATATCAGCAAGACGGATACGACAGCCGCTGCTCACGCTATACGCGGACCTTCCTGTTGGGTGCATGCAAAACCTGTCAGTCAGGGGCGCAGCGAGGCTGGGAGTGAGGTCAATACCCCCGTGTCACACAAGTCGCTGACAACCTTTGCTTGCACCCTTCCTGTTGCCCTTCCTGTTGCGAAGTTGGACAACCTGAACTAATGTTTATGGATAGGGTGGGGCGAGGAAAGACAGCGAGACAAGATGATGCCCCCAGTGACAACGTCGGTCGTGCTCCAGGCATGGGGTTCCTGTTCCAGCGAAGGGGTGCTTGTCTTTGACGACACAGGCACCATCCACTTCGCCAATACCCGCTTGTCCGAGCTGCTGAGTATCCCGGAGACCCCACCGACGATCCTGGCGCTCCTGCAGGCCGTCGAGCCGGCCATCCCGGCATTGCGCAGTCTCCTTCGCCCCCGGCAGGAAGGCGAGAAAACTTCCTGGGGGCACCTGGTGCCTCAGTCGGGTCACGCTCACCGTCTCGCCTGGCAACGAGTCCCTCTGGAAGATGCAAGCCTACCAGGCGGGACCGCGATAGTCTTTCGTGAGGACGCGACCGAGGGGCGGTTAGGTTTAGGCAGGCAGCCGTTCCTGAGCACCATCTCCCATGATCTCCGCACGCCACTCAGCGCGATTGTCGGGTTCGCCGAGCTTCTGCGCAACAATATCGGCAGTCTTTCAGAAGACGAACAGCGCGAGTTCCTGGGGCACATCCTCAAAAACGCCAACGATCTCACCCAATATGCCCAGATTGCGCTGGACATCATGTTCCTTGAGGCAAGTCCCAACCGCTTTGAACTGGAAGATGTATTCCTCGCCCGTTTTGTGCGCCACTGGCTGCACGACGCCACACACCGGTTTCCCACAAACCAGGTGGAGCTGCAGAACGGAACCGGAAGCAGGGAGCCGGATGATCTGCAGGCGCGCGCCTCTCCTGCGGCACTGCACAAGATACTGCACATCCTCCTGGAGTTCGCTCTGCGGGAATCGCCCGGCGATGGACCAATCCAAATCCGACTGGATCAACGCGAGACAGAGGCGCACATCGTGCTTCGGCACCAGGCTCCGCACCTGACACAGGAAGAGGCCGCGCGGCTGTTCACGCTTTTGGCGCCGCGCGACCTCAGCGAAGAAAGAAGGCCGCAGCTACATCGGATGCAGCTTTATGTAGCCAGCCTGCTGGCCGAGCGCCAGAGCGGATCGCTGGTGCTGCGCCTGCAGCCCGATCGGGCCTTTGAGCTAGACCTGACGATGCGATTGCCGTGAGCATCTTCCTCGTGCGGCAAACCCGGTTGTGCCTGCATCTGCCCCAAGAAGCCCTTGACAGTCGCCTGTTTTGCCAGTACGGTTGCTCCGACGCCTGCGGAGGGCCGTCTCTGACGATTCCGCGCCCCCTCATGAGGAGTACGATACGCATGGGACGTGTGGTTAACGCCAATGACCCAACGAGTGTGCGCAACCAGCATATGCGCACGGCTGCGGAACTCCTGCGGCATCTCAGCCAAAAAACCAACCCGGACGCCGACGCTCGTGACATGGCGGCCCAGGTGGTCTTCTGTCTGCGAGAGATTGGCGAGGGGATAGATAGCTCAGCCGCCGCCTGGGAGAAACGCGATTATTGGGTCAAGGCAGAACAGCTTCGCCAGCGTTGGGGGTGGGCCAGCGCGTATTCCGAACGGTTGGAAACCATTATCCGGCGAGATCAGTGGGACCGGCTGCCACTGATGCTGGTCGAGATACTCCCCCATTTCGCAGAGATCAAGGTCACGCGGCTGACCCGCAAAGCCGATGCATGGGATGGAGCCTACCAACGCCTGCTGGACGAATGACCAGCGGGCGGACCCCGCATCGCATGGTGGCAACCGGAAGGCTGCGGACAGAGCCAGCGGTTGCTGTGCGCTGAGCAGCGGGGGTCTCAATGAGCGGGCAGCCCGCGACTCCAGACGGGAGTGAGGTGACTGTTGTCCGGCGAAGATGTCGCAGTCCTGACCCTGGCGCTGATCATCCTGGGCGCGATTGTAGTCGCGGCCAACATCGCCGATCAACGCCGCGACCCCCGGCTGCGACGGGGGGTGTTTATCAGTCTGCTGCTGATCAATGCGCTGGTCATCCTCGCCTACGGGATCACGCCGCTGGGCATGGCCTACCTATCCCCGG
The DNA here is from genome assembly GCA_027494015.1 of Anaerolineae bacterium. The sequence goes on along the minus strand of JAOSJP010000001.1, from coordinate 647,093 downwards.
GCGATCCTAGCGCGCCGCAGAAGACAGAGGCCTGGACAGGCTTTGCCCTGTCCCTTCTGACAGGCGGCCTTGCCTCCGCGCTGCTCGTCGAGCAGGTGCGGCGCAGGGTGGCAGTGTTATTCCCCCGGCGGACCGTCTCCGATGAGGGTGACGGCTCCCTGGTGCAGGCCTCCCACACCTTTTTGCAGCCGGACATGACAGGCACTCCACTCTTCTCCCAACTGCTGAACTACTACACTGAAGAAACGCCCCCGTCATTCGCCCCAGTAGACGCCGCTGATGGCTGGCCTCACGCCAAAGAGACACGCGCATCCGGCTTCAACCCGGCCTCGACTGTGCACGCCGCAGCCATGATTCTCTGCGTGTATTTCCTGGGCGTGCAGATGATCGGCTTCATTCTCGGTGGGGGAATGGCGGGCATGGCAGAGGTTTACGAGGGCGGCCTGTCAGCCTGGGAACTGGTGGTCAACGCGGTACCGTTCGTGATCCTGGCCGGACTGGGCGTTGGGCTGGGTGTGCGGCGCGACTGGCGGCAGGCATTCCAGCGTCTCGGCCTGGTATGGCCCAGCGGCAGAGCAGTTCTGGTGACGCTGGGCGTCGTCCTCGCTCTGTTTATGTACGTGGCGCTTGTCACCGGCCTGTGGATGGGATTGGTCTCTGAGGAGACCTATAAGGAGCAGACCGAGGCCTCGGAAGCGCTGTCTGAGAGCGTGTCCACGCTAGGGCTGGCCTTCGCACTGGCGGTAACCGCAGCAGTGGGCGAGGAGATCGCCTATCGAGGAGCGCTGCAGCCGGTGTTCGGGCTGTGGCCAACGGCCATCGTGTTTGCGCTGACGCACGCCCAGTATACGCTGACTCCGGCCTGGCTGATCATCCTGGGCGTGGCCATCGTCTTTGGGTGGTTGCGCCAGCAGTACGGCACGGGGGCTGCCATGCTGGCCCACTTCGTCTACAACTTCATCCCGCTGGCCATCGCCACAGAAGTATCTGAAGAGGCGCTGCTGATACTGGTGGCGCTGGTGCGCCTGGCGCTCTGATGCCTCGCGGACAACACTCCGCGCCGCGCCCGAAAACTCAGTCTCTAGAGCGTGTTATGAACTTGGTACCCTTGATAAGGGAGAGGGGCGCTTTGTTGACCTCACCCCCTGGCCTCGCTGCGCTCGGCCTTTCCCCCTCTCCATGCATGGAGAGGGGGAGTCGAGGCGCGCCAGCGCCGAGACGGGGGTGAGGTAAACCAGGAGCTACCCAAAACCGCTGGGGAAAGACAGGGCCGTAAGTGCATAACAGGCTCTAGACGAGTTCCCGGCCAGGGACAATGTGATGCTCGCGGCAGCGGGCCTCATAAGCTTCGGCAGCGCCGACCATGATCACCGGATCGTGATAGTTGGCTGGCTGACCGTTGACCAAACGCTGCGTGCGCGTCGCTTCCTCCCCGCAAACCATACAGATCGCGTGCAGCTTGATCACATCATCGGCACGGCAGAGCAGGTCTGGCATCGCCCCAAATGGCTCACCGCGAAAGTCCGTGTCCAGCCCGGCCAGGATGACGCGAATCCCGCGCGCGGCAAGCTGATCCACTACCCCCACAACAGTCGCGTCGAAGAACTGCGCCTCGTCAATGGCAACGACAGTCGTGCCCGGCTGCAGCAGGCCGAGAATGGCGCGCGCTTCGCTCACAGGAATTGCCCCGAAGTCCTGACCGTTGTGCGAGGTCACGCGCTGTGGCGTATAGCGGGAATCGATGGCCGGCTTGAACACCTGCACGGTCTGTCTGGCAATGGTGGCGCGCCGCACGCGCCGGATCAGCTCCTCGGTTTTGCCGCTGAACATGCTGCCGCAGATAACCTCAACTCGCCCGCCGTGGTGCTTCATGGTATTCCCCCTCAAAGCTCAGGAAGCGGCCCTGCTGAGTGCGATGGTAGTGCATCTGGTCGTTCTTAAGCAAAAGGGCAGGTTTCTGCGACGGAACCTGCCCTTGCCTGATGGCCCACAGCGCCGGTAGTTACTCCGCGATCTGCTCCGGGATCTCGTAGCCACGCGCGCGCAGCAGTTTCTTGGTATCGGCCAGCACTTTGCGCCCAATACCAGAGATGGCCAGGATTGCCTCGTCGCCGCCTTCGTTCCAGCGCGCCAACAGGTCGCCAATGACCTCAATACCGTTCTCGATGTAGATATTGGCGTAACGCTTCTCCAGGCCCAGGTCCATGATCGGCACATCGGGCGAGGTGCGTTCCTGCTCGCGAGCTTCATCTTCGGCCAGCCGGCGGTCGCGCTCAAGCAAGCGCTTCACGAAGCGATCAACCTGGCCCTCGGTGTCCACAATGCGCTGCTCGCCCGTGTAGAAGGGATGGCAGGCCGAACAGACATCGGTCCGAATTTCCGGGACAGTCGATCCCACAGTCCAGGTGTTTCCGCAGGCGCAGATGACACGCGCTTCCGGGTACCACTGGGGGTGGATTTTCTCACGCATAGGTATGTTCTCAACCTTTCCGGCCACGGTTCCCTGCTGACAGGGGGATGCGTGGCGGTATCCTCACGATTGACGCATATCTTGCCGATGGAACAGCTACGCCTGCGGGGGCGCGCTCGCCGCCGGCTGTTCCGGCAGCACGCTGATCCGTTTGCGGCCCCGCGCAAAGGTCTCAAAGACCACGTATCCCTCGATGGTGGCGAAAATAGTGTAATCGCGCCCCATGCCCACGTTCGCGCCAGGATGGAACTTGGTGCCACGCTGACGGACGATAATGTTGCCGGGGATCACGTATTCGCCGCCGAACCGCTTCACGCCCAGGCGCTTGCTGTTGCTGTCGCGGCCATTGCGAGTCGAGCCGCCACCCTTCTTGTGTGCCATGAGTCCGCTCTCCTCAAATACCTGGTGTTACGCGCCGGTGATGTCGTCAATGCGCAGCCGCGTGTAGTACTGGCGGTGACCACGACGCCGGCGAAACCGTTTCTTGGGGCTGTACTTCCACACGAAGATCTTCTTATCGCGCCCCTGCTTGACGACCGTCGCCTTGACCGCGGCCCCATCCACCAACGGCTGGCCGATCACCGGCGCACCGTCATCGGGCACGACCAACAGGACATCGGTCAGCTCGATCTCGGCCCCTTCCTCGTGAGGAAGTCGCTCGACATCAATGACCAATCCCGGCTCGGCGCGATGCTGACGCCCGCCTGTTCGAACAATCGCATACATGGTCTGAGACTCCAATCTTCGCTTCGCCACCGCTGGCAGCAGATCGCCGATGACCGCCCCAACGGGGAAAATTGGCACCTTACTGCCCGCGCCCTGGGCATGGCCAGAACGCCGACGGGCTATTATAGCTGCGGGGGGAAGCCCCGTCAATCCTGGATCGGGCGCGTGCAAAAGTTGATAGCGACTCGCTGGACGCAGGGCATTGACCTCACCCCCAGCCTCGCCCCGCTCGGCTTGCCCCCTCTCCGTTGACGGAGAGGGGGCGGCGAGGCGCGTGAGCGCCGAGCGGGGGTGAGGTCAAGGGGGCGCAGCAGAGCAGCGCCCCTACCTGACAGGTTTTGCACGCACCCCCTGGATCGGGCGAGCGTTCCCCAGGCGAATTGCGCAGAACTGCACCCGGCAGTACAATCAGTTCAGCCTGGAGGTCCGAGAGGGGAAGAACGGGATATGTCCACACGGCGCTTTCACGATGACATGGCAGATCGGCCCGGCACCAGCCCGCGCCCGCAAGACCCGGCTCAGCAGCGTGGAGCCGAGGGAGATGGTGCGTCTGGCGGCACCCCGCGCCAGTCGCGCGTGACGGCTCGGGGCCGCAGCAACCGCAGCACGGCTCATATGCCGCGCACCCTGGCCCAGGTGATGTCTGAAGCCAACGATATGGTCGTGCGCGGCGACCTGACCGAGTACGTCCCGCTCCCAACCGGCTTCGATCCGCTCGACGGCATGATCGGCGGCGGCCTGCGCAAGACCGAACTGGTGTTGCTGGGCGGTGCTCAGGGCATTGGCAAGACCATCGGCACGCTGCAAATCGCCCGCAACATCGCCATGCGCAGCGGCCAGTTCGCCTTCTATCTTTCCTATGAGCACACCGAGACTCACCTGATGAACCGGCTGTTGTGCCTGGAAAGCATCAACCCGCCGGAGATTGACTTGAAGAACGGGGTGCGTCTCAAGGACCTGTACGACATCATCATCGCCGAGCGGGCCAAGAGCACCCTGCGCGGCGGGACCGACGGTGGCGGCTCGTTACAATCCATTCTGCGCGAGAACGCCAAGACCGCGATGGCCCTGGCGCGCATGAACCGCTACGCCGACCGGCTCATCCTGGTCAAGGCCAGCCCTGCCGTGACCACTCTGCGCGCCATCCGCGAGATGACCGCCCGCCTGTGCGACGCGACCGGCGGCAACGTGACCGTCTTTGTGGACTATTTGCAGAAAGTCGCCATCCACCCGGAACGGGCCACCGACGAGTCGGAGAAAGTGACCATTGTGGTCGAGGGGCTGAAGGACCTTGCGCTGGCGCTGGGCGTGCCAGTGTGGGCTATCGTCGCCGCCGACCGCGAAGGGCTGAAGGCCAACCGGCTGCATCTGTTCCACCTGCGCGGCAGCTCGGCGCTCGACTACGAGTGCGACATCGCCATCATCATGAACAACAAGTATCACATCCTGTCAAAGGAGCACGTCGCCTTCAACCCGTACCAGGCCCGCCAGTACCGGGACTGGGTAGTCTTCACTGTCGAGAAGAACCGCGCGGGCCGCGCCATGCTCGACATGGAGTTCCAGCTTCACGCGCCGTACTTCGCTTTCGACCCGCGCGGACAGCGCGTGCAGCAGCAGCTCATTGACGACAAGATCATCGAGACGTAATTCCCCCGGTGCGCCAACCGCATGGATCAAAAAGCGCCGGAGCGATCCGGCGCTTGCTGTCTTCCTGCTGCTCTAGTTCTCGCCACGCAACCGGAACTGGTAGCGCTGCGAAAGCTGGCGCACCTGCTGCTCGGCGTGATAGCTGCTGCGCACCAGCGGCCCGGACTCGACCCACTTGAAGCCCAGCTCCAGCCCGATGCGCTTCAGTTCGGCGAACTCCTCTGGGCGATAATAGCGGTCAATGGGCATGTGCTTTTTGCTGGGCTGGAGATACTGCCCGACAGTCAGAATATCCACACCCCACGACGCCAGGTCTTGCATCACCGCTACAACTTCGTCGAACGTTTCGCCCAGCCCTATCATAATGCCGCTCTTAGTCAGCGCCAGCGGGTCCAGTTCTTTGGCATGGCGCAGCGTCGCCTCGGCCCATTCATAGTGATCCTGCGGCTGAACCTGGCGGAACAGGCGTGGAACCGTCTCAACATTGTGGTTGAGGATTTCCGGCTGGGCGTCCATGACGATCTTCAGCGCGTCGCGGCTGCCCTTGAAGTCGGGGATCAGCACTTCGATGCTGCATCCCGGCTGCACCTGGCGGATGCGCCGGATGACCATAGCAAAGATCGGCGCGCCGCCATCGGGCCGCTCGTCGCGGTTGACGCTGGTGATGACCACGTGGCGCAGATTCATCGCCTTCACCGACTGCGCGACACGGTTGGGTTCCTGCCAGTCCAGAGGAGCCGGTCGCCCCGTCTTGATGTCGCAAAAGCGGCACGAGCGCGTGCATGTGTCGCCCAGCATGAGAAATGTTGCCGTGCCAGCCCCCCAACACTCGCCGAGATTGGGGCACATCGCCTCTTCGCAGACAGTATGAAGCTGCTTGCTGCGCATCAGGCCGCGCACCATCTCGTAGGTGTCGCCGCTTGGCGCGCGAACCTTGATCCATTCGGGACGCCGCTTCGGTCGTGCGTCAGCGTTTCCGCTGCTTGTGCTCATCTCGTCGGTACGAATCTGATCAGCCACTCGATTGCTCCGCACTTTAGTTTCTTGATCCCGTCTCCAAGCCAGGCAGATTATAGCGCGGGCGCGCGCTCCCGCCGAACGCACCCCCGACCAACGGTGCGTGCAAAAGTTGACAGCGACTCGCTGGACGCGGGGATATTGACCTCACCCCCAGCCTCGCTGCGCTCGGCTTGCCCCCTCTCCGTCAACGGAGAGGGGGCGGCGAGGCGCGTCAGCGCCGAGCGGGGGTGAGGTCAACCAGGGCGCAGCAGAGCGGCGCCCCTACCTGACAGGTTTTGCACGCACCCCCGACCAACGCCCGCTGATCGCAGGGAAAGCGCTCGCCTGCCTGGTAGCCGCCGCGCGGCTGCGGCGGTATGATTGTCACCGAGGATGCCGCTTATGAACTCAGCCTTTCTCGCTACCAGACAGTGTGCCCTGGCGATCATGCTTTTCTGTCTGGCCGCGTGCGCCCCTGAGCCGCCCGCGCGCTCGGCCTCACCTCTGCCTCAGCCGACCGCTCCACCTGCCACGCCGGGAGCCAGCGAGGTGATCACCGTTGCCGCGCGACCGCCGCAGGCGACGCCCATGCCGACACCCTCCGCCGAGCCATTGTCCGGCGGCCCTGCCTGCGGCGCGAGCGATCTGATCTACGCGATTGACGCAGTGCTGGACTGGACGGCGCGCTCGGTGCGGGTGACCGAGCGTATTGCCTTCAGCAACGATACTGGTCAGGCGCTCGACTCAATCGTGCTGGCGATTCCGGGCGTGATTGACCTGAGCAGTTTCACGCTAAGCCGCGTTGCCCTCGGCGACGGATCGCCGCTACGCGACTACGTGCTGCGCGACTCGCAGATCATCATCCCCCTCCCGTCCCCCCCTGGAGCCGGGCAGCACAACGCAGGTCAGCCTGGAGTTCTCGCTGGCGCTGCAACCCATCCGGAAGGGATACCGGCATGGGCACACGGGCTATCTGGGTTTCAGCGCGCGTCAGGTCAACCTCGGCCTGTGGTTCCCGCAGATTCCCGCGTACCGCGAGGAGAATGGCTGGGTCGTACATGAACTGTGGCCGATCGGGGAGTCTTTCGTGCTGCGCTCGGCAGATTACGCGGTGACTTTGCGCGTCGAAAACGGCCCTGACGGACTGCGTGTGGCCGGCCCCGGAACCTTCTCCCGCCCCGATGCGCAGTCGTGGCGCTTTGATTTGTGCGGCGGGCGCGATGTCAGCCTGTCCGTCTCCGACCAGTTCAACCTGCTCACCACGTCTACAGGGAGCGGCATTGCAGTGGAGGCGTTTACAGTGAGCGACTCCGCCGGAGGATCGCTGGAGGCAGCACGCTACGCTCTGCACACGGCAGCCGATGCTATTGCCCTGTACGAGATGCGCTTCGGCCCTTATCCCTTCCCGCGCATGGTGATCGTGGAGGGCGATTTCCCGGATGGGATGGAGTTCAGCGGACTGGTCTTCGTCAGCGAAACATGGTTCCGCACATGGGGCGGCACAGCCAACGACTGGCTGGCGCTGATCACCGCGCACGAGGTGTCGCACCAGTGGTGGTATGCAGCAGTGGGCAATGATCAGAGCCGCGATCCCTACCTGGACGAAGCGCTCGCTACGTACAGCGAGCTCATTTTCTACGAGCACTACTACCCTGACCTGGCAGACTGGTGGTGGGCGTTCCGCGTCAACAGCTACACTCCGGCGGGCTACGTGGATGTGCCAGTCACAGCTTTCGAAGGGCCGCGACCGTACATCAACGCGGTCTATTTGCAGGGCGCGCGGATGCTCCACGAGATGCGCCTCGCCCTGGGCGATGCGGCATTCTTCGCCTGGTTACAGCGTTATGCCAGCCAGATGCACGGCGCTATCGCCGAGCCAGGCGACCTCTGGCGCGCGCTCGAACCCGGCCAGTACGCGACCACATACCCTATTCGCCAGCAGTATCTGTCCGACGCGAGTGTTCTGAAAGACCCGGACTCCATCCCGTGACGCGCACCCCGCGCACGATGTGTCAGAGCGGACTTGCCCATTTGGGGTATACTGATCCGCACAGAGTCCGGTTCCACCACATACCGCGAGTGACGAATGCTCTCGACAGTCTATTCGTGCGCTGTAGTCGGCCTTGACGGGGAGATCGTTCAGGTAGAGGTTGACTACAACCCCCATTCACTGCCTGCGTTCACCGTCGTCGGACTGCCCGATACGGCGGTACAGGAGAGCCGCGAGCGCGTTCGCGCCGCCATCCGCAACAGCGGCCTTCAGTTCCCCAACAAGCGCTATACCGTCAACCTGGCCCCGGCGAGCCTGCGCAAAGAAGGCCCCGCCTACGATCTGCCGATGGCTGTCGGCGTGCTGGCTTCCACCGATCAGGCACCACTGGCGGCGCTGGTGGGGACTGTCTTCGTGGGCGAGCTATCGCTGGACGGAACCGTGCGCCATATCAGCGGCATTCTGCCCATCACGCACCATGCCTGGCTCGAAGGGTACGAGTGCATTTTCGTGCCAGAAGAAGACGCGCCGCAGGCCGCGCTCGTCCCCGATATTGACGTGATTCCGGTGCGCTCGCTGGGGCATCTGGTCGAGCACCTGTACGGCCTGAACAGAATTCCCCCCTTTGTGCGCCGCGACGTGCACACCGACGTCCCACTCGATCTGGACGGACTGACCGATTTCCCCCCCCCCCCTAAAAACCCCCACCCCCAAAACCCGAGAAGGGAGAGATATTTATTTTTTTGGAGCGCAAAACCCTTTTTTTTGTAAATTGCGGTTTGCAAGCTCCCAGGTGGTTTCGTCAACAATTGGGGGGACGGAAACGCGGATCCACTCGCTTTCCGGACGCTGCCTCTCTTTGAGAACGGATTTTGCGACACCATGATCGTCGGGCACCATCATACGCTCTTTGTAGAACCGGTTTGCGATGTATTCGCCCTTGTACACGGGATTGCGAATCATTTTGACGAGTGAGCGCTCGTTCCAGGCTTTGGCGCGTGGCGGGCGAAATCCGGGCTCAATCTTCCCGCGTTCGTCGAGCGCTTTCATAAGCTCGTAACAGGACATGCCACCGTATGCAATCGCGTCATAGATAAACTGGACAGCAACCTCACGCGCGTCATCTATGGCATAGAAGGTGTCATGCCGAGCCTCCATCGTGTTTTCCCGTCCGTCACCATCAACGAGCCGGAACCCGAACGCGGCATTCTTCGCCGTAATCCTACCCCGTTCGGCTTTCTTGATCGTTCCTTCGCGCATTCGTTCTTTGGCTTGTTCCATACCGTCTTGGGCGATTGCGCCCATTACAGCACGTTCGATCCGTGAGGAAAACGACTTCCAAAAAACTGCCTCAATTCCATGCCGGTGCATTTCATCCAGGAGAAATCCCTGATGCCAGTCTGCATTGCGGCTGAGCCGGTCGATGTGTTCAATAACAACTGCATGGGCTTTGCGCGGGGTTGCTTTGTACGCTTGTCTGAGTTTTGCTAGGCCAGGGCGTCCCTCAAACTCAAAACCGGTGAAATCATCGGCAAACACAAGTTCCCAGGGAATTTTGTGGTGTGTGTCACAGGCAACTTTGTGAATATGTTCAAGCTGTCGGGGGAGGCCGGAGCGCCCCTCATCAGCCTGGTCGCTGTCGGACACCCGGATATACGCATAGGCGAGTCGTCCTTGGGGATCGCCGATTGCGCCGTCAGTTGCCAATGCGTCAAACGCTGGCTTGAAAAAATCGGAGTTTGCCATAAAACGGGTAATCCTTTCACACACGAGGACCGAGTGGTCCTCCTCAGTGGGGATAATCGAAGACGGACGGTGTGGAAAGGATGACGCACGGAGTACTTATGCGTTGTCGCTGTGTTCATCACCCTCGTTGTCGGCATCGACCGGATAGCGGTACGCCATATCTGGACGGTATGCTTCTTGTTTCCAGCGCTCAATGTCACTTGAAAACACGAGCCAGTTGCGTCCCGGCTTTATGGCTTTGAGTTTGCCGCTCTTTGCCGCCCGATGAATGGTGTTGCGTGCGACTCCGGCGCGTCGGGCAGCTTCCGGAACTGAGATAAGATCAGAAACGTCACTTTGTCCCATAGTAGTCCCTATGTCCTACATTGTCAAGAAAACCTACCTCAACTCTACAGGGACTTGGAGCAGTACGTCAAACCTCACTTTGCTTTCTCGGATAGCAGGGGAGAGTCATGGGTACGCTTCTGATCGGACTGCACGTCGCTGGTTGCTTGGTGCGCCGAGTTCTCAACGATCCACTTCACCAGGAGCAGGACTGCTGTGTAAAGCGCATGGGGCGACTGTTCACTGGTCTCTTGGGGTTTGAGTAATTCATCTAGGTCGTCGCGGTCTGTGTCCATTGTTCGCGCCTTGGGACTCTTGTGTGATACGGGGGGTGCAAAAACTAGCACCCCCACTGTTTGCCGGTCATTTGTTGAGGGACGGTTTCTTGACAATCGCCTGGCTGCCGAGCATTCGTCGGTAAAACGTATCGACAACATCTTCAATTTCCGCGACCCACTCTGCGGCCTGATTGTAAAACCGCACAAGGACTCTCAGGTGGAGCCGCATACCGCCAGGGACCTCATAGGTGATATCAACGCCGTATGCCTCACGCGGGGATGAGAGCACTGTGCCATATGCGGTTTCGTGCTCTATAACAATCCCAACCATGTCGCAGATTGCGACCTCTCTTACGTGGTCATACAGCACTGTTCGGACGATACCTCCAGGTCCGCAGAGGTGTAAGGCGGTTTTAGCAAGGACCAGTGCCGCTGGTCCGGTGTATCCGGTAAGCGCCCCAGACGGACATGTGACTAAGCCCGCAGCGTGCCAGTCGGACGGAATGAGAATTCCGTGCTCATACGGGACCATCGATGTGTTCATGGTTTCACCCTTGACGAATGACAGTGTGCACTTGCCGCACCTTTTGTCGGTATTTTCCATGCGCTGCCAAGATGTCGCGCGCCAGTTGAATTGCCCGATTTTTGAGGTAGTGTGGACCGATGCGAAACGAGAGTACAAAGTTTGTGCCGTAGTATTCGTCCCAATAGTTGACCCAGGTGTAGGCGTAGTCTGGCGTGAACAGCCCTAACGTGAACGGCTCGAAAAGACCGGTCACCACACCATCCAAACCACCGATATATCCGATATCCCACCCGCAACGCTGGAAGTTGTCCCACGGGATTAGAATGGTTTTGTGTTCGCCCCACAATAGCTCGGCGACAAAACCTCTGGGGCTCGGTTCGAATACCAGTCCCTCCCGGACCGGCGAAGATCTTGCCCTGGAGATTCTCTCCGGGAATGGCCGGGTTAGACGTCTCTGAACCCAACAGAACAACATCGGCTAAATGCGCTCGTTTTCCGTTTCCTGAAGACATCGTCTTTTCCTTTCGCTAAATATCGATTCAAAGTATGATTTGGTGTATCGAATCACACTTGACATACGTCAACCTCATTGTCGGGCATACCGGGTTACGGGGTCTATAGATTGACCCCCCAGTATGAGACGGGCGAAAAACAGATTCCCGCAGGTTGACTGACGGATTTTCGTCAGTTTGATGGTGCCCGAAGAGTAAAAGGGGAAAGCATGGCGCGTTCATTTGGCGAGTTGGTCAAAGCATTACAGAGGAGCCACACCTATTTCGATGAAGAGAGCGGCGCTGACAAGCCGTGGAATCAAGCGATTCTTGCGAAACATACGGACGGATCTTCGTACCCACTGTCCGAACATCAAGTAGGAGATATCGAACAGGATACCGTGGTGGATATCTGTCCGTACCTCGAGCCGCTCGCATTTGCGTTCGAACTCAAAGAATATGAAAGACGGGAATTTTATGCTGCCGCACGCTGCGTAAATCAGGACCGGAAGTCCTACATGGCAGATACCCTACTTAGGCGCACTCTTCACGATATCCCGTATCCTGCATTTGCCGTGACGCCGTTATGGGACTGCATTGCAGAAAATCGATATGCACAAGTGGCACATAATATGACGGACAAACGCATTGAGGAATTTTCCTCGGGAGCGCTTGGCCCGAATCGTCTCAGAATGTTGTTTGATCCGTCTTTTGGCATGGAAGAGTTGCTAAAAGGCGAGCACATGTGGCAGTGGACAGCAAAAAAACTCCTGTGGCTGTTTCGGAACACGTCGTTTCGGTACATGGCAACGAATCGATACGGCAAAATAATCAAGGAGATGAGAAAGTTCAGGCGGTTTCGCAGAATCTTCGAAGAAGTCCTGACGGGCACTACAGAGATGCGACACCCATCGATTTTTAGTCCCTCCTATATTGAGCCCGAAATTCAGATACATCACCCGGAGTTCAACTTACTTATCTTCCTGTTGCTAGAGTACCCGATTGAGTATACGGGTTCTGAGTTAAGATTATTTGTGTATGCCCCAAAGCATCACTATTCAAGATTTTTTGAGAGCGTTACTCATAACGATGTGACGTTTTACGAACGCTACCCGTTTGATTAGGAGACAAATCTTCCTACAACAATGCATTCGGTTACTGCCGTCGAGTCTTTGGATGTGATATTCTGGTCCTGTGGGAAAAGAAGGTCCACCGTTACAGCGCGACATGTTCACCGGTGAGCTAGTGGACAATCGTTCCAGAAAACAGAAGAAACTCGACCGGGAACGACAACAACTCAAACAGCTTGAGATGTTCCCGCAGCGTGAAATCGCGCAATTCGGCGTCAAGGCGCGACCGCTTTTACCACTTTCTCCCAACACGAGACTTCTCCTGATCCCTGAAGACCCGCGAACACCTGAGGAAATCGAACAGGACACCCAACGGGCCGCAGAAGAACAAACCTATCGCATGTTTGATGACGCCGAAAACTCCGCTGTTCAGGAACCGGCAGACCCGGAATAACCCCAATATTCGCCGGTTCTTTTGCATCAGCACGTATTGACATCGACGAATTGCCGTGTGCTACGATGTCCGTGAAGGTGCATCTATGTCATGGGTTGAGAAAGGCAGACCGACCCCATTTGACGCGGAACCGATAAACCAAGGCTTCTTCTACTTGGACGGGGATATCCTGGCGCGGCTTTTTTCCCGCGACTGGACGACCGGACAGAAACTCCCCATGATTTCATTCCCCTCAGGCGAAGAATTCCAGATTTGGGAAAGTAGCGACCCCGCTGTCGGGGGCATTGTTCACCTGTTTGGTGAGATGGATTTACCGTTTAGGGGCAGCCGTGAAGCGGCATATGAAAGCGCGTGCAATATCGCCGAAGCTTGCGGGTACTCAGCGATCAAGGTAGGTGAGCATGGCCTTGAGGTGCGCGGTCAAGACCCGGAGGAACATTTTCTAATCGCATATGATCCTGACATACCACAGATGCTTGATGTCATTCCACAGCGCTCACACGAGCCGCCGCCCGTACACCGTGCCCACCGGCTCATGACGGATGAAATCCGGGAGCAGCTGCCTGAGTTGGGTGCCAACGAGGAGCAGGGGTTGGAAGCCTCAGCGCCGGTAAAATACTTCACGCCGGATAGCGGCTGGACATGGTACGCCACTGAATTTGACGGTGAGGACCTGTTTTTCGGACTGGTTATCGGCTTTGAAATGGAGCTTGGGTATTTCTCACTGACAGAGCTTCAGCAGGCGAGGGGACCGATGGGCCTTGCCATTGAGCGCGACCTGTATTACGAACCGCAGACGCTTCAGGAACTCATGGACATGCACAGGAGGCAACGCGGAGAATAGAAGCGTTTTTCGATTGACCTATGTCGAACAAGGAAGTACCGCAACCAGGACCGGATTTTGACTTTGACGACCGTGAGCGTCTCTATTACCGTGTGAGCCACGACCGGTTTCGGCGAATATTCGAGGACGACGCCACGGCGGTACACCGTGTTGAACTGTCACTCAATAGTTACGGGGAGTTCCTGTTTATTACGTTAAGTAGGGGAGGGGAGCAGAACCGAAAACCGGTGACGTTCTATGGTCTCGGATACCACGAGTACCGGGAACGCTGGATTCATCAGGATTGGTACTGGTACCAGGCACACCCGACCGGGGCGATGCAAACTATGGACAAGGAAGAAGCCCGCACGCTTCTTGACGAGCGCGAACAGGAAGTCGGCGAATATGTCGGGAAAGACCAGCAGTCGCGCCGGGCTCAATTGTACGAGATGCTCGCCGATCTCACCGATGAGGACGGCGCAATAACTGACATGGAGGACTTAGGCCCGCTGTTTGATGAGCTGGATGAATAGGTGGTGATTCAGGTTTTCAACGCGTTTCATTTATGAAATAATCGCGGTGAGAAGAACAATCAAATCTTATGATATTGCATTCCTTTGTTCGAAGTTTTCTCTCGATATTCATACCTCTGGCTTTGATCAAGTTGATTCTTAATGTCTTTGGGTACGAGATTGCCAGCCACAGGGTTGATCCCGTTGGGTGGGAATTGGTGCTTATGATTTCCTTTGCTGTTGCTGCGGTGTACACAATGCGAGTTGTGGCTGAGGAAAAGCGGCTTATCAGCAAGCAAGTGAGGGAATTCAAACCGAGTGGCTTACCTTATTGCCCGAATTGCAGGCGGGAGTATTCACAGTCCAAAACCAAGTGTAGTCATTGCGATATGGATCTAATTAACGGGGAAGGACCCTAAACGCGAGGCTGTTGATTGATCCGGACACGAGATTATAAGACCGCTACACTACTTGGATCGTCTGGAAAACCGACGTATAGGGTATGTTATCTTAGGGGAATAGGCGCGGTTCTGAATGCCCGACGCTATACAAATATGACAGAACGACCAGCATTTACAGGAGAACAACTTCTTCACCTGAAAGGTGAAATTGAAACGCGATGGGAGCAACTGCCCCCGGAACACCAGGCGTCTATGGCGCTTGTGCTCTTGAGCAAAGTGCTAGAGGGCGAATATGGCGAATGGCTGCGGTCGGCAATTGACGTGCTTTCTGAAAAACAAGGTTCGGCACCTGTGAAGGTGCTCCCAATAATGCCGCTTTCGGGTGAGCACTTGGCGCTTGCCAGCCTCACCGAGGAGGAAATCGGCCAGCTTGATGAAAACGACCTCAAATCAATAACCTACGGCATCGCACGGCATTTCACCAATGACGTGTTCTGGGAGGAACTGGAATACCTCGCGCGAGAAACAATCGCACGGAAACGCGAGGAATAACCCCAATATTCGCCGGTTGTTGGCATTTTCCAGATATTTCACAAAGCAGATTTGATCGGCCTCAATATGTTTTCTATGGGCTATGCTTGTCGGACTGCGTGCCTCATTCTGTGAATTATCGTAATCCGAAGTCCTGTGTTTGAGGCCAAGCATACGTCGCTTTTTGATTATTGTACGAAGTGTCGTGCGAAATAGCAGGGTGTTTCATGTGTTGATCTGCAAAGCAAAGTGAGGAAGACCTAGGTCATTCGTCCGTAGAGGATAGTCAATTTCTAGTCGTTCTCGGCAAGATATTTTTCGATCTTCTCCTGAACGACTTTTCGAGGCTTTGCCGTGCCGTCTTGGGAAGAGACAAGCCCCATTTCTGTCATCTGATCGAGAATCCTCGCGCTTCGCGCGTATCCCAGCAGTAGGCGACGTTGAAGCAGAGATGCCGAGGCTTTGCCGTCTTCGGCTACAAGTCTTACTGCATCAAGAAACCGCTCATCAAGTTCACTGGGAGTAAGAGGCTTTTGGGGTGGGCCAATCGCTACAAACGTGGAGAGAAAGTACTCAATGTGATCCACACGTTTTTGGAGATGTCTTAGTTGTTCCTTGAGTGCCTGAGTTTCGTTGTTTTTCTGATCCATGATTCCATTAAATCAGACCCGACACCCAAACTCAAGAGAGTATCTCCGGACACTGAAAGACTGAGGTTCGCGACGTGGAGCAGAGACGATCCGGCGATTGTTTCCAACCTGTTCTGCAAAATCCTTGACGAAATATTCACGACAGATACGATGCCCAACAGGAAGGAAAAATGCGTTTGGTGTATACTACAGAGGCTGAAATCACTATCACGGTATCAGAGGGTTAATAGTTATGGCGCTAAAGAAAAGCGAGCTTTATAGCTCATTATGGAAAAGCTGCGACGAGCTGCGAGGCGGTATGGATGCATCGCAGTATAAGGACTACGTGTTGGTACTTTTGTTCGTCAAGTATGTTTCGGACAAATATGCCGGACAACCCGACGCCCTCATTGAGGTACCTCAAGGTGGGGGTTTCTCCGACATGGCGGCCCTCAAAGGGGACAAGGAAATCGGCGAGAAGATCAATGTTATCATCGGCAAGTTGGCCGAGGCAAACGAACTTAAGGGCGTTATTGATGTCGCCGACTTTAATGATGTTGACAAGTTAGGCAGAGGGCAAGAAATGGTCGATCGGTTAACGAACCTGATCGCCATTTTTGAAAACCCGGGGCTTGATTTTAGTCACAATCGTGCCGAAGGGGATGACATCCTGGGTGATGCGTATGAGTATCTAATGCGGCATTTTGCCACCGAGTCAGGCAAGAGTAAAGGCCAGTTCTATACCCCGGCAGAAGTCTCCCGCATTATGGCGAAAGTCATAGGCATCAAGCACGTCAAACGCCGAGACCAAACGATTTATGACCCTACCTGTGGATCCGGTTCGCTTTTGCTGAAAGCTGCTGACGAAGCCGGAACAGGCGTAACCATCTACGGTCAGGAGATGGACAACGCTACTGCCGCGCTAGCACGTATGAATATGATTCTACATGACAATCCCACCGCGGAGATATGGAGAGACAACACGCTGTCAAGTCCGCACTGGGTCCAAACCAACGGAGATCTCAAAACATTTGATTTTGCGGTCGCCAATCCTCCGTTTTCCAGCAAGGCATGGACCAACGGTTTCAATCCAGCCAAGGACCTGTACAAGCGCTTTGAGGACGGGATACCACCGAAAAAGAATGGTGACTATGCGTTCTTGTTGCATCTCCTGCGCTCACTCAAGAGCACCGGAAAGGGAGCGATCATTCTTCCTCACGGGGTTCTGTTCAGAGGAAACACTGAAGCAGATATTCGCCGAAACATCGCCCGCAAAGGATATATCAAAGGTATCATCGGCCTGCCTCCGAATTTATTCTATGGCACCGGTATTCCGGCATGTATCGTTGTGCTGGACAAGGAATGTGCGGCGAACCGTAAAGGTATTTTCATCATTGATGCCAGTAAGGGCTTTATGAAGGACGGCAACAAGAATCGACTGCGCCACCAGGATATTCACAAGATCGTGGACGTGTTCAATCGCCAGGTTGAACTTCCCGGATATTCGCGGATGGTGGGTTTGGCTGAGATTGAAGCGAACGACTACAACTTGAACATTCCGCGATATATCGACAGTGCGGATCCAGAGGATTTCCAGGATATTGCAGCGCATTTGATGGGTGGCATTCCTGATTGGGATGTGGAAGAACTGCGCGAATACTGGGAGGTCCTTCCGTCACTGAGGAGCATTCTCTTTGGGCCAACGGGTCGAACCGGCTATAGCCAGCTTACGGTTGAGGCTACCCGGATAAAGCCTGTTATCTTCGAACACGCCGAATTCGCGGATTTTACAGGCAAAATTGGTGCTCTGTTTGATAGCTGGAAGAATAGTGCTGCTACTCGTTTGAAGGGTATTGAGACGGGCGACCGACCCAAGGACCTGATAGAGGAGATTTCAGAAGGTCTGCTGCGCAGATTTGCGGATGCTCCCCTAATCGACAGATACGATGTATATCAACATTTGATGAGTTTTTGGACCAACACGATGCAGGATGACGTATATTTGCTGGTCGTTGACGGTTGGCAAGCAACTCCGGATTTGATTCCACCCGACATCATTATCCGACGTTACTTTGCTGTGGAGCTGGATGCAATTGACTATCTCGAGGAAGACAAAGAGTATGTCACTCGTCAAATGCAGGAACTTGATGACGAACACGGGGAGGAGGAAGGGCTCCTATTTGAAGCCAAGAACGATAAGGGAAGACTGACCAAAACCGGGGTAAAGGCTCGTTTGAAGGCCATTATGGACGATCCGGATTCGGCTGACGAGTACCAGGTCTTGAGCCAATACTTGGCGTTGATAGATGAGGAGAGCAAATTCAGCAAGCTCATCAAGGATGCGTACAAAGATCTAGATACGAAAGTTGGACTTAAGTATGGCGTGCTAAGCCAGGACGAAGTGAAAACGCTTGTTGTCGAAGATAAGTGGTTCATGGCTCTGGAGACGATGGTACAGAGTGAGCTTGATCGTGTTTCGCAGGCGCTAACCGGACGCATCAGACAATTAGCGGAGCGCTACGCTGAACCATTACCTGCTTTGGTCAAAGAAGTGGAGATGCTAAACCGCAAAGTAGAATCACTTCTGGAAAAGATGGGGTACACATGGCAGTAAACCCGGGTTACAAGCGAACTGAGGTGGGAGTGATTCCTGAGGATTGGAAACTCGTTCTATTGGGCGATGTAATCAAGGTGTACAGAGGAGGATCCCCAAGACCTATTCAAGATTACTTGACGACATCAGTTGATGGGGTCAACTGGATAAAAATCGGAGATGTTGGTGTTGGCGAAAAGTACATTGACTCTACCGAAGAGAGGATAAAACCGGATGGAATTCGCTATTCCAGAGAAATAAAAGAAGGTGATTTCTTGCTTTCCAATTCAATGAGTTTCGGAAGGCCCTATATATCTCGAGTCAGTGGCTGTATCCATGATGGATGGCTAGTTTTACAGAACTACGATTCCACGTTTGGTCAGGAATTCCTGTATTACTTACTCTCATCAAAGCTGATTCTCGACCAATATTTACACAGAGCTTCGGGAAGCAGCGTGTTGAATCTGAACAAGAAACTGGTTGCTTCAGTCTTCTTAATTGTCCCTTCCAAGGCGGAACAATCCGCCATCTCCGAAGCTCTCTCGGACGTGGATGCTGCCCTTGGTGCACTGGACCGGCTGATCGCCAAGAAGCGCGATATGAAGCATAGCGCGATGCAGGAGTTGCTTACTGGCAAGAAACGATTGCCGGGATATTCAAGCGAATGGGTCTCGTGCATTCTCTCAGATATCGGTGATTTCTCTAAAGGTAAGGGGATAACAAAGGATGACCTTGTCCCTGATGGCGTTCCTTGTGTTCGATATGGTGAGATCTATACGCACCATAACGATACAGTGAGAGAGTTTCGTTCGTTTATTTCTCAAGAAACCGCTTCTAAGAGTCAGCGCATTCAGAAGGGAGATTTACTCTTTACTGGGTCAGGTGAAACATCTGAAGAGATTGGCAAGTGCGTTGCTTTTTTGGGTGAGGAAGAAGCATATGCAGGTGGCGATATCGTGATTTTTTCACCTCGCGGCCAAAATTCGATGTATCTTGGTTATCTTATGAATCACTCATCAGTCGCAAATCAAAAAGCAAGGTTTGGTCAAGGTGATGCAGTTGTCCATATCAGCGCAAGAAATCTGGGCCAACTAGAGTTGTGTCTTCCTTCAATAAATGAGCAAACTACTATCGCTCAAGCCCTCTCAGACATGGACGACGAAATTGCCGCGCTTGAAAAACAACGCGATAAAACTTGGGCTTTGAAGCAGGGCATGATGCAAGAACTTCTTACAGGAAAAATGAGGTTGATATGAGCAAGGTCGGACAAATCGAACGCGCCACCCAGAATAGGGTCGTCAAGCTTTTTGTGGATACTTTGAAATACCCCTATCTGGGCAACTGGCAAGATCGACCCGGTAACAGCAACATTGAAGAGGAACGCCTTCGAAAGTATCTCAAAAGCCAGGGCTATGCTGATACCATTATCACCAAGGCCCTATATGAACTGAATAAAACCGCAGGCGATCAGAGCAAGAGTCTCTACAACATCAACAAAGAGGTCTATAGCCTGCTCCGCTATGGCGTGAAAGTCATTCCTGACGTGGGGGAAAATACAGTCACAGTCTGGCTGATCGACTGGAAAAACCCGCTGAAGAACGATTTTTCCGTTGCCGAGGAAGTAACAGTCCTGGGTGAAAACACCAAGCGTCCGGATGTGGTGCTCTATGTCAACGGCATTGCGCTGGGGATTATCGAGCTCAAGCGTTCGGTTGTGGGAGTCTCTGAGGGCATTCGTCAGAACTTGGACAACCAGCAGAACCGGTTTATCAAGCCATTTTTTGCCACCGTGCAGCTGATCATGGCCGGTAATGATACCCAGGGTCTACGCTACGGTGTCATTGAAACACCCGAGAAATACTATTTGACCTGGAAAGAAGAGAGCACGGTTGAAAACTTACTCGACCGGCACCTGACCCAGGTGTGCGAGAAGCAGCGCTTTTTGGAAATCATTCATGACTTCATAGTGTTTGATGCGGGTGTCAAGAAAATCTGCCGACCAAATCAGTATTTTGGTGTGAAAGCCGCTCAGGAGTATGCACGTCGGCACGAAGGCGGCATCATATGGCATACCCAGGGAAGTGGCAAGAGTCTGACGATGGTATGGTTGGCAAAGTGGATACGGGAACATATAACGGACCCCCGTGTACTGATAATTACCGACCGGACAGAATTGGATGAGCAAATTGAAAAAGTCTACAAAGGTGTCAATGAGAACATCTACCGGACGAAGAGCGGCAAAGACCTGATCAACCGGCTCAATATCAAAGAGAACTGGCTCATCTGCTCGCTGATCCACAAATTTGCTGGCCAGGAAGAAGGCGATGTAGGCGAATTTGTTGCGGAATTGAAGCGAAGCCTGCCACCGGATTTTGAGGCAAAAGGCGACATTTTTGTTTTTGTAGATGAATGTCACCGGACCCAGTCGGGTGTCCTTCATGAAGCGATGAAGCAGATTTTGCCGAACGCGACTTTTATTGGCTTTACCGGAACGCCACTTCTTAAAGCAGACAAGCAGAAGAGCATTGAGGTCTTCGGGGGCTATATCCATACCTACAAGTATGACGAGGCTGTCAAAGACAAAGTTGTCCTCGATCTCCGGTATGAAGCTCGTGATATTGACCAGAGAATCACCTCGCAGAAAAAGATTGATCAATGGTTTGACAGCAAGACAAGTGGCTTGAATGATGTCGCACTGGCACAACTCAAAGCCAAATGGGGCACGATGCAAAAGGTTCTGAGCTCAAAGTCCCGCCTGGAAACAATTGTCGCCGATATTCTCTTGGACATGGAAACAAAGGACCGGCTCAAAAGCGGGCGCGGCAATGCCCTGCTTATTTCCGGGAGCATCTATCAAGCCTGCAAGTTTTATGAGATGTTTCTCGAACACGGCTTTGACAAATGTGCCATTGTAACCTCCTATCGGCCATCACCCGGAGATATCAAGGGCGAAACGACGGGTGAAGGCTTGACCGAAAAACTCAGGCAATACGAAATATACAACAAAATGCTGAGAGGCAGAGACCCCGATGCTTTTGAGGAGGAGGCCAAAAAGAAATTTGTCGAAGAGCCAGGCCAGATGAAGCTGCTCATTGTGGTGGATAAGCTACTCACCGGTTTTGATGCACCTTCTGCTACCTATCTCTATATCGACAAACAGATGCGCGATCATGGCCTGTTCCAGGCAATTTGCCGCGTCAACCGGTTGGATAGCGACGACAAGGAATATGGCTATATCATTGATTACAAAGACCTGTTCCAAAGCCTTGAAACGTCGGTCTACGATTATACATCTGGGGCTTTCGATGGTTTTGATGAAGAGGACGTCGCGGGGCTTTTGAGCGACCGTTTGGAAAAGGGTGAGGATCGCCTGGAAGAAGCCCGCGAGGCAATTAAGGCGTTGTGTGAGCCTGTTCAACCACCTAAAGACACTCAGGCTTATATCCGTTACTTCTGCGCAGAAGACATTTCTGATAAGGAAGCCCTCAAGGACAATGAACCCAGGCGCTTGGCGCTTTACAAGCTCACAGTGTCCCTGATTCGAGCCTATGCGAATATTGCCAATGAGATGTCGGCAGCAGGGTATTCCCAAGAGGAAATTGACACGATCAAACAGGAGGTCGATTACTACGAAAAGGTGCGCACTGAGGTCAAAATAGCTAGCGGCGATTACATCGACCTGAAAATGTACGAACCGGCGATGCGCCACCTGATTGACACCTATATCCGAGCCGAAGAAAGTGAAAAGGTCTCTGCTTTTGACGACCTGACACTGGTTCAATTGATTGTGGAACGCGGTTTGGGAGCCATAGACGACCTGCCTAGTGGGATTGCGAATAATCCGGAGGCGGTTGCCGAAACCATTGTAAACAACCTGCGTCGGCTGATTATCGATGAGAACCCGATCAATCCCAAATACTACGACAAAATGTCAGAGCTTCTGGATACTCTGATCCAGGAACGTAAGGACAAAGCTCTGGAATATGAGCAGTATTTGGCCCGGATCGTCGAGCTTGCCCGGCAGGTCAATAATCCGGCGACCGGAGAGTCGTATCCAGCATCACTTGATACACGCGCAAAACGCGCCCTATATGACAACCTGGACAATGATGAACAATTAGCCCTCGGGCTGGATGCAGAAATCCGACGGACCAAACGGGATAGCTGGCGTGGAAACCGAATGAAAGAGCGGGAAGTCCAGCTTGCCATTCGCAGATATCTCACCGACGAGGAATTGGCTGAGCGGATCTTCGAGCTAGTAAAAAATCAGAGTGAGTACTGAGTATGCACCAGATATGTGTCAACGATCTGGTGGTCGATGTGGTGCGCAAAGACATCAAAAACCTGCATGTTGCAGTTTATCCTCCCCACGGCAGGGTGCGTGTCGCAGCACCCCTCCGGGTTGATGACGAAGCTGTACGCCTTGCGGTGATCTCACGGTTGAGTTGGATTAAACGCCAGCAAGCCAAGTTTAGAAATCAAGAGCGGCAATCAACCCGCCAATACGTGTCAGGTGAGAGCCACTATTTTCAGGGGCGTCGCTATCTACTGAGCGTTGTTTATCAAGATGAGCCGCCGAAGGTGCTCTTTCGCAGCGGCACGAAAATGGAACTGATTGTGCGCCCGGAAAGTGACGCTGCTCAACGGGAGCGTGTACTTCTGTCCTGGTACCGCCAGTATTTGAAAGAGGCGATTCCCCCACTTATAGACAAGTGGGAGCCGATCATTGACGTCAACATTGCAGAATTTGGAGTACGCCAGATGAAGACCAAATGGGGCAGCTGTAATGCAGAAGCCCGTCGAATTTGGGTCAATCTGGAACTGGCGAAGAAGCCGTTTCGCTGTCTTGAATACATTGTGGTGCACGAAATGGTGCATCTTCTGGAACGACACCACAACGACCGGTTCACGGGCCTGATGGATAGGTTCCTCCCCAACTGGCGGCTCTTGCGTGAGGAATTGAATCGAGAGCCGTTGGCGCACGAGAATTGGGATTACTAGGTATGTAATCAGATGCTCCGCCTTGCGTCGCCATGGTATGATTCTGAATTAGGCAGAGAACATTACGCTAACGAGCAGGTATATGAGTAACAAATCCGTCTCAGAACCGGTCTGGTTTTCCCAATTTTTTGGGATTGAGTTACCCCAATATGAGCTGCCATTTGTTGACTTCAACATTCACTCTGATGTTCCCTTGTACATCGACCCTTATGCAATAACCAAGGACCCTTCAAATCTTGCAGCGCAATGTCACAACAGCATTGTGTCGTATTTTCAGTGTTTGATTGAAGCCATCAGGCTGCATGAAACCGCTCGCGTAAGACAACTAATCCGTGGTCGCCTATCTGAACCCAGTGAGATCTATCTCGGTGTTGGAAAGATAGCTCGACGTGGCAGAGGCCTAGGTGTGGAGCAAGAACGTCAGGTGGTTGATGCGATTACAGGTTCGGAGGCAGCCCGTGTCGGAGCAATTCAAGCTATCCAGGAGTTTGAGTTACATGTACCGGGGATTGGGCCCGACAAGATTTCCGATCTGGTTGCGAATATAATACTCTCGCATCTTGCGACGTTTACTGAGACTGTATGTGCCTCATATGGTGTGGCAACGCAGCCCTGTGCTGTGAGCGGTTTTTGGAACGAAACGCTACAGGAATGGGACGGCGAATACTTCAACTTGCCTGTGCATGGCACGCACTCATATATCTTGGTTCCAAAGCGTTTCGTACGCCGCGAACGTGACCTCATGAACCATCGCGAGTTCTATGATAAGTTCGTGCTTGAAGTTCTTCAACGGGAGCTACTGAGTGCAAATGATTCTCTTGTGCAGACCCTCAAGAGCGGCGAGCGCCGTGTCACCAAAAAGTCAATAAGAGAAGACACACGATATCCGTATTCAAAGGAGTTCCTTAGTCAGTTCATTATTGAAAACCCTGACGTAATTCAGGAATACCGTGATTTCCTACATGACGGATTCAAACCGACCGACCCGGCGATCTATTCCGGCAGGTCAACAATTGATGATCCTAGAGTCGAAGACCTCCTCGAATACCTAAAAACCGTTCGAACAGGTAGGGCGGGAGCAGACGCTTATCATGACACAGTATTTGAACTCCTTCAGTTTGTCTTTGATTTTGCCCTAGTGAATTTCGAAAAAGAATACAAGATGGACGCTGGTAGAGGGCGTATTGATGTGATTGCAGATAATTACGCCAGCGGCGGAATTTTTGCAGAGCTTCGGCAGCAATATAAGGCCGAGTCTATTCCTATGGAATGTAAAAACTACGCGGATGACTTGGGGAACACTGAGTTCAATCAGCTTGCTGACCGTTTAAGTCCTACTACATCGCAGTTTGGAATGCTGTTTTGCAGATCCGTCGCAAATCGAGAAGAGATGATGCGGCATCAAGCTCTCCGGTGGTTGAGACAGAATAAATTGATGCTTCTGATTGATGATGAACTTCTCAAGGAGTTCGTAGAGCTTCGTCTCAGTCGATCCTTTGAAGTCCTTGACCGTCGAATGAGGATGATGATACGCGGAGTTCGCTTTTGGAATGTTTAGCTCTTTCGTTTTTCCAACTCTGACTGAATAATCCGACGTAGTCTGGCTTTCCATGTCTTTGTATGTCGTATACGAATGAAGTTTTGTGTGTTGGTTGAAAGAAGCTCTATGCGGGATTTTTTACTCAGTTCCTTCCAATCCTCGAACATAATGTAGATAGCGTTGCCGTATTCAACATTCTCAAATACCACAAAATCATCTGCAAATTGCGCGCCGAAGTAGTTCTGAAAGCCGCTGACACCGCGTATGAAATTTCGAGGCCTTAGTGTTTGTAGGAACTCATATCGCTCTATGAGCTTCGCGCGCAGATAAGGGTCATCACTCCGCATTCCACTGAATATCTTTGCAATTGTTTCGTCTTTTTCACCCGGTGGTAATATCTCCCAGTTGACGTAGAGGGTTCGTAGGTAATCATCCCGGCTAACGTCGCTTTCGAATACGTCGTGATTTCCTACATTCTCCTGTAGGAGATTGAGATTGAATAACAGACGCTCCTCGAATTCGGCGTCTGTTCTGTCCATGACTTCACTTATTGAGAACGTGAAGACGAATGCTTCATTCCGAATGTCATCACCTACCAGTTCGATTAAGATACTGGCTAGCTTAGGAGCCACAATTTCACGTCGGTAGACATCGCGGGTCCACTCAACTTCATGACTGCCCTTTGTCCAATCGCCGTAGTTGGGGGCGTCGATTGAATAGGTTTTTGGCATTTTGGGTTCGTTCTTGTAAACGATCCAATAGCCATATCGGTTTCTGCTTGAATATTTACCAACAGCTGGAACAGGAATTATTTGCTCTGGGCATTCAAGCTTTCCCCCTGACAATCGAATCCCCAAGTGGTTGAATATACCTAGGGATATGTCAGTTTTTGGGATTTTGACGATACATGACGCAATGCACTCGTTTTGAGCAAAGGAATGCACTTTGGTCAGTATGTTCGGTGGCACTTTTCGAAGGTTCTTTTTCCAGCGTGGTTTTTTGCGCATATCAACTCGCCTAATAGGCACTGCTTTTCGCGGAGTCATCCGGATTCTCGGTTCGCCGTATCTTACCGTATAGTATAGTTATGAGACAAGTGGAGCGCGACCAGAGTATGCCCATTGACCGCGAAACCCTGACAGCCTATGCCCACCGCCTTATCCCCCGCTTTGATTGCTATAGCGAGCAGCTGGCCACCGGTCGGTACCGGGCAGTCAAAGAATCGTTGACCCTTGATATGGTCGAGGCTCATTTACGCGGAGAACAAACACTTGGAGCATATGCACTCGATGCACAAAGCCGCGCTCGCTGGATATGCCTTGACGCGGATGACGACCACGAGTGGGCCGGGCTGCTGAAAATGGTTCAAGGTCTCCACGAGCAAGGCATACATCCTTACATCGAACCGTCGCGACGAGGCGGTCATCTGTGGTTCTTTTTCACTGATCCGCTGCCTGGACGCGACGCGCGGCGGCTTGGAAAGCAGTTGCTCACCGAACACAACCTTGAGACCGTTGAACTCTATCCCAAACAGGATGAACTCAGAACGGGCCCTGGCTCTCTTGTCCGTCTTCCTCTTGGCATCCACCGGAAAAGCGGCAAGCGGTACTACTTCGTGACGCTCTCAGGCGAGCCGCTTGCTCCCTCAGTGCGGGAGCAGATGCGGTTGCTTGCCTATCCTGTGCCAGTCTCCCCTACTTTCGTGGAAGACTTGCTAAGTCGTGCCCCGGAAGCCAAGCAGGTGTTTCCTACTCCGAGTTTCGAGCACAGGCCAGCGGCAGAGGGTGATGCGCTTTCTGAGCGCATCAAGAACCGTATAAGCGTCTACGAATTCGTGAGCCAGTACGTCCAATTTGACCGAGGCACCAAAGGCCTCTGCCCGTTTCACGACGACCACGAGGAGAGTTTCAGTATCAGCATTGATGGAAACTACTGGCACTGTTTCGCCGGTTGCGGCGGCGGTTCGGTCATCGATTTTTGGATGAAGTGGCGGGAGATGCGCGGCGAGGACTCCAGTTTTACCGCGAGCATCACCGATCTTGCCAAGATGCTTTTTTAGAGAACACTACTCTCCCCTGTTCCCATATGTTCCGGTTCGATACCGTCTGACACACAAACACCCCAATATTCGCCGAGTTGTTTCTCGAAGTTGCCCCACTTATTGACACGAGTTACCCGATTTGAGATAGTGAACTCATGTATGTTGACTATTTTGGATTAGCGGAACTTCCGTTCCGCATAACACCGGATCCGCGCTTTTTGTGGTACTCAGACCAGCACCAGGAAGCGAAAAACAAAATCGTCTATCACATCACGGAGAGCGCCGGTCCTATTTATTTACTGGCTGATATAGGCACGGGCAAGACCACCCTTGCCAGACGCATTGTAGACGAGCTTGAGGAAGACAAGAACAAGCACCTGGTGTTTGTTTACGCCCCAAAACTGACGACCACGAACTCATTTCTGCGGTTCGTCATGGACGAGTATGAGGTGAAAACGGAACGGTCCTTCAGCAAGTCGCTGAAGAATTTCGAGGCGTATCTCATGCAGCAGTATAGCGAGGGAGTCTCCCCCATTCTTCTGATTGATGAGGCGCAGAACATGACGCGAGACATGCTGCTTCTCATCCAACATCTTTTCAACTTCAGCACAAACACCGAATTCCTCATTCAAATGGTGCTGTTTGCCCAACCGGAGTTGCAGCCCAAACTTGATCGGCTTTCGTCGCTTAAGAATCGCTTGAACTTGGCAAAGCTCAAACCGTTCAATCTTGAGGAAACGCGCTCCATGTTGGAGTTTCGCTGGACCGTCGCAGGTGGAAAAACGTTTCCATTCTCCGACGACGCAGTACAAGAGATATTTCGCATTACGCAGGGTGTTCCCCGCTCAATTGTCAAGCTCGCAAACGAGGCGCTTATTAAGACCGTTGCGGATGAAAGAAAGACCGTCTCAAAAGATACGATCACCGCAGCGGCAGCAGAACTTGCTGTCGGGCAACTATGAACACGTACACGAAGTTACTGAAGCTCAAGAAAGGCACTGCCTCCCAAGTGCAGGAGGAGAAATCCTCTCCTCAGTCCCCCGATGAAACCGAACAACCGAGAAACCGAACAACCGAACAACCGAACAACCGAACGGTTGTGCAGACCGAGCAACCGAACAACCGAACGGTTTCACGGAAAACGCAGACCCGGAAAACGGAGCGTGCGTCGTATGAACTCTACTCCGATCAGGTTCAGGCTATTCGCAGGCTCAGGGCTGAGCGTGAACTAGGAGGCGAGAAGATGAGCCTCTCAGAAATCGTGCGTGAGGCGATTGACGTGTACCTCAAAGGCCTCGCGGGAGAATAATCTGTACTCGCTTTTCTTTGCCAAACAAACCGAACAACCGAACAACCGAACGGTTGTGCAGACCGAGTAACCGAACGACCGTTCAACCGAACAACCGAACGGTTTTTAGATCATCTTGACAATCCAAACCCGTTGTGCGCATGATATACACAAACCCTCTAAGTTAGTATGAGAAGCGGACGGCATCACAGGGGGTGCTACCGTCTAGGGGAAGCCCGAACGGAACGCTTAGGGGTCGGTGTTGCCAGAGAAAAAAGAATGGCAAGGACTTCGGAGCGGCGTATACATAAACAACGCTTCGGAAAAAATCCAAAGCGCCGTTTATAAGTTCAAAAAAGTCTAAAGACCTGCAACTAAAAACGAGTCGTTAGACTAACGAATTTGGCGTAGCCAAATTAAGTATTGAACTTTATTCCCCCTGTTGTCAAGAGCAGGGGAGTGGAGCGGTGTGACATCATGCTCCATCGGTTTTGAGTACGGATTGTGGTATTGAACACAATACCTGTACGTACAGTATTTGTGCTCATATCCGAACCTCATCAGGTACCCTAACATTTACCCCAACAACAAGTACGGCATTTATAATGCCGGGGGAGAGACCCCAGAGAGCGCGCGCAGTTTCGTGATCTTCCTCATACCCCCCGCTTGCCAAGCGCTTGTAGAGGGCTAAAAAGCAGCCTCCTACGGCGCACTTTGGCTTCGGGGGAGCAATCGTCAGATCACACCGGCGTCGGGCTTCTCGTCAGTCCCGCGTTCCGCTTGCCTTTCCTCGCAGCCCGACCGCACCCCGTGCCGCCACTTCACAGATCACGCCTCCGGCGCGGTCTGTTCCGTGGTTCCTTCGGAGCTAGTCTCCTCAGCGGACGCGGTCGGCAGACTGCGCTTCGCTTGCCAGCCGCCACGCTCACGGGGTGCGGTCGGCCTGACAGCCGACGCCGGTGCGCTCGCTGCGCTCGCGCTGTGCGGCGCAAAAGCGCCGCAGAAAAACGCGCGCGCAAACCCTCCCGGATCCGGCACGCAAACCCTCCGGCAGCCAGCGTCGATGGAGCGCCTGCGCTGATTGGTGTCGGGGGTTCCCGGTCCCGTCCGCTTCCTTGATATCGCGCAAGGTAGCTCACGTTTTCTCAGTGTAACGACTGCGGTTTTCCCCGCGTGTCAATGAGCAAGCGCAAGCGTCGCGTGCTGCCGGTGACTCTTGTAGGCACCACGCGCCTCATGACACGCGACCGCAGCCGTTCCTGTCTGGTGGTGGACGTGAGCTACACATGCTCACGTCAGAAAGGAGGTGAGCGGCGTATGCGCGTGCTGCCGACATTCTTAGGCTACACCGTCGATGTGCGCCTCAAGGAGTTTCGGAAAGCAGTTTGGGGAGAGGAGTTGGAATTCATTCCTTTCGATAGCCCCAAAGGAGAACATCTCTTCAGCGCGTGGCTCCGGAGACCGGGGGCGCTTGAAGAAATCAGGCGGTATTGGTGAGCGAAAGTTTCGCGGGAAGGAGGTGAATAGAACATGGCAAAACCGAAGTTCAAGGCTGCCGAGAAAGTGAAATACTTCGGCGAGCAGCTGGCCGCCATCCGTGCGGCCATCGAAGTTCTTAAGCAATTTGAGAAATTAACTCAAACGTGGCTTGAGAAATCAAAAGCCCTGGCAGAAAAGCAGGGCTAAGTATTAAGCGCGAGGGGTTGGAGCGGAGCGGCTTTTGACCCCTCGCATTCATTGTAGCACATGGTGTAAAGGGGGTGAGCGATATGCAACTGCTGACGCAGAAACTACGGCGCACCTTGCCGCCGCTATATGCGACGGAAAACCAGGGCATGAATGCCATTGCCCAGGCGAAGTACTTCACGCCGGATAGCAATTGGTATTGGTACGCCGCTGAATTTGACGGTGAGGACCTATTCTTCGGTCTGGTTGCGGGACACGAGATAGAACTCGGATATTTCCGACTGTCCGAATTGTCCAGTATACGCGGGCCGTTGGGCCTTGCCATTGAGCGCGACCTGTGGTGGAACCCGACCAGTTTGAAGGAAATCGAACTGGTCCACAAGGAACGCGGGTGGCTGTAGCGCCGGTTTCAAGAGGCTGCGAGTGTAACTCCGCTTGCAGCCTCTTTTTTTGCTCGCACCGCCAGAACGGGACGCGCCTAATCAATGAGATTTCTGTTGAAGGCGCGTCCGCAAGGGCCAATGCCATGAATGAATTCTGCCTGTTCTGGGAGCGAACTAGGGAGAGCCTCAATCGAGCTTGTCTGTTGGTGCCTGCGCGTCTTTTCGTTGATTCTTTACGTGCTCAACAGCCGTATTGAATTCGTCTTCTGTTATCTCGTGACCCTCACCAAGGGCTTTCCCAACGGGGTAGGGATGTCCCACATGGTTGGAACCAACAATTGTTCCGTTCTGGTTTTCCAGTTTGACATACACATCGAAATCGACAACAAAGAAACGCGGAAACCTGCTGAGGTAGTTTGTCATATTGTTGACTGCTATTGTATCAGACGTCTCCTAATTGCAGCCGCATGATATACTGGGGGTGCTACAGTCAGGGTGAGACTGAAAGTGGTGTCTCTTGCTCTATCAGGCAGCATGGCGTGGTAGGGCAGGCTTGGTTGTCTATTCGACGATAACGCGCACTCGGAACTTATTTCCGGTGCGTTTATACTTTCGTGTCACCGCCAAGATGAATGCAAGAATCGCAAGGATTGCTATTCCGGCGACGTCCGGGTTGACGGACGAAAGATCGATCATAGTGCTCACCTCCTTTCAGAAACCTGCTGCGGGGTCTTGCGACCAGAGGGAGACACCACCTTCAATACCAATCGTATTTCAAGACAGTTCGACTTTCAGACAAAAACCGGTCAATTTGAGACAGTGGAGTGACGAATATCTGTCATTCACGTGCCGGAGACTGGTTTGCAGAATCCTGAAACGCGCCGGTGTTCGTGCTAGAGTGAGGGTATTGATTTTGGAATCACGCCTCATTCAAGAACTACGACAACACCGGAGGGATTGTAGCAATGGTTATTCTTGGAAAAGATGTCGAGAACGGTGCAGTCATTGAGTTGACCTCACAGGCTCGGCGACAGGGTGTGTACCTCATCGGAACAACCGGAACGGGAAAAACGACGCTTCTGAAAAGTATCGCGTACCAGGACATGACATCCGGAGACGGGTTGTGCGTCCTTGATCCGCATGGCGACATGATTGACGATCTCTTGGCACTCGTCCCGGCAGACCGCGTAAACGATGTGATTGTGTTTGCGCCTGGCGACGAGGACCAAAGTGTACGCCCCTTGGGATTAAACCTCCTGGCTTGTGACCGCTCCGACCCCCGACAAGTGCGACGGGTTTCCTCCACAGTCATTGATACGCTGCGCAAGTTGTTCTTCTACTCCTGGGGGCCGCGCATGGAGGATCTCCTGCGAAATTCAATCCTGACACTTATGGAGAAGCCGGGGACAACACTTTTGGATTTGTGGCTGCTTCTTGCAAGCACAAAGCACCGGGTTCAATACACGCTGGAGTTGCACGACCCGTATTTGAAGCAGTTCTGGTGGGGGCAATTTGCCGGATATACGAAGAAAGAAAGGGTTGAGGTGACCGGTTCCTCGCTCAACAAGATAGCTCGGTTCCTCGCTGATACGCACTTGCGGCGCATCATTGCGCAGCCGACGAACGCCTTTGACATTCGAGACATCATGGATACGAGGAAAATCCTACTGGTAAATCTCTCCAAAGGAGACCTTGGCGAGGACAACGCGGCACTCCTCGGCTCGGTTCTGGTCAATCTTATTTTGATTGCGGCTTTAACCCGCAGGAGCATCCCGCCGCAGGAGCGTGTCCCGTTTCATCTCATTGTTGACGAGTATCAGAGCTTCGCCACCGAGAGTTTTCCTACCCTTCAGAGCGAGGCGCGAAAATACGCAATTGATGTGCTGGTTGCCCACCAGTACCGTGACCAACTTGATGACAGCAATAGAGGTTCGACGCTGAATGTGGGGAATTTCATCACAATGCGTACGAGCGGTATCGACAGCGACGAACTTGCACGGCAGTTCGACAATACGCCACCTCAACCGGAATGGCGATTTGAGCCTGCGCGCGTGCCGTACCAAGATGCTGAGGACAAATATCGTCGTGTCAACTACGATGTTCTTGTCCCGGACAAGCAGCGGCTGTACTCGGACATGGCAGCAGAGCGTGCAAACCAGATAGCAGGGCTTGCAAACTGGCACGCGCAGTGCCGTTTGATTGAGGGCCATCGTCTCAAGGAATACGACATTGTCGTGGCACCTCTGCCTGAAGGGGATGTCCGGCCAGACGTTGCGCGCAGTCAGCGTATACGTGGCGCGTCTTTGAAGCTCGGCACGCCGGCTGCGGCCATTGACGCCTTGATCAGCGACCGCATTGGGGAGGGTCCGGGATTTGACGAGATAGAGCCCGTTGTTGAGGAGATTGTTGAATAGCACGTTGTGTTCATTTCTACATCGACAAGCTTCTGCCAGATGACGGGTGAAACGCAGATACCCGACATGATATAGTGACCGTATATGCAGCCGGTGATATTTGACATGAAACGACTCCCACATTTTGAACGGGCGACTGAACCGCCAACAATGGTATTCACACCGCGTGACAAGGACATCCTTGAAGCGATCTACCACCACGAGGGTGTACTTGCCGACTATCAAATTGAGCGGTTGTTCTTTGATAGCACGCGACGCATGAAGGCACGCATGAGCCTCCTGTATCACAACGGCTATGTAAACCGGTTGAGCCGCCAGCAACGGAACAGCTACGGGTTCATGGCCTACTTTCTGGATGAGAAGGGCATCGACTATCTTGCAAGCGTTCGGGGCGTTCTGCCCAAGGACCTGCGGGCGCGGGCAAAAGATGAGCGCACATCCCTTATTCGCCACGATGTTAAACTCAACGACGTCCGTATTGCAGTTATGGCTGCGCTTGAGAACCTGCCGGATGTTGAGGTTGTCGAGTGGGTCAACTCGCGCACCTTTTGGGCGGACCACGATACCGTGACGTATCAAGACAAGGACGGCAAGAGACTCCGCCGCAATATTCGCCCGGATGCGTATTTTTATATTGTGCTCGAAGGTCGTCGTCAACGCCGAATGCTTCTTGAACTTGATATGCGCACAGAGCACAACAAACGGTTCGTTGACGAGAAGATTCGTCCGGGTCTTGCCTATATTGCCAGTGAAGCGTACAAAGATCGGTTTGGCGCAAACGCGGGCCAGTGGCTTGTTGTGACGACCGGTGAGGAACGCCTTGCCAATATGAAGCGACACGCAGAGCAAGTAGGCAACGCAGCGCGGGCTTTCTATTTCACCACGTTTGACGAAGCAACATCTCCGGGAGCATTCTTCACACAGCCCATTTGGCAACGGGCAACAATTGAGGAGCCGGTTGCGTTGTTTGACAGCGCCTAGATTGCCCCAGGTACCCCCCCCAAAAAAAAAGGGCGTTTTCCGGCCCGAATCTATTACATGGACCAAGAGCCGTATTTCCCATTCTTGACCGTTTTACGGGGTTTCAGAACCTCTAGCAACTATGCTATGCTAATATCCTCCGTGTGCGGTATGTTCGAACGCCTGTCCCGTTCGGCACGGGGACACGCGTTTTCTTGAACCTGCTAAGGGAACGCAAGACACGTTGCGGGTAGCAGGTCCGATGCACAACGTGCTTGCTGTGAACTACCCTGCACGGTGCAAGACAAGCCCCAGGCGTGCACCGCACGTGAGGGCACGCTGTGTCTCTATGATGTTCCCATGTTCGGCGAATATCAGGGGCGGGTTTATTTCCCATTTCGCCGTTCGGCCAGCACCTCTGCAACCGTTGTCCGCCCCGCTTTGACTCCGGCGTTTCGAAGTTCGGACAGCACTTGGTTGACCGAAAGCTCCTCAAGGGCAGGATACGTGTCCAGATGTTCATGAACACGCTCTTTGACGCTGCCGCTTCTGTTTGTACGGAGTCCGCTCTGTTCGCCCTGTCCGTTGCCAGCGGACAGCAAACGGACAGCGGACGAACGTCCCGTACCCAAATACCCTTTGACCTCGGACAGCGAACGCCTGCGGGCATCACGCTCGTCTAAACCGGCTTGCATATACCGGACAAACACGGCTCGATAGATGACCGTGAACTCTGCTTCTTGCCACTGACGTTCACGAAAGTCGATTCGCTCCCGCTGTTCAAGGGTCAGATCCGCAAGTCCGTCACCGGCAACCAGTGTGCCGATGGGAATGATGAACGCGGCAAGAGCAGCCATGATCAGCGCTGCTTGGCTGGTGGCAGGCAATGCGTCGAAACTGTTGACGATTGCCGAGAACGAGAGGCTCTCAAGGTTGTTTGCCGCGACAACCGATACAAACGATCCTGCACCGTTGACCAGAATGGCGGTCACAAACAGTAATACCTCCATAGCCCACAATGTCCAGGGGAGGGTATGGTTGCGGGCTTTGGCGAGTCTCCGGCGGAACGCGGCATACAGGAGGCCAAATTCGACACCCACCGGGGCGATAAAACCCCACCCAGGCGTAAGCATGTTGAAGATTTCCGCTGTATGTGGAGCAGAGAGGCCAAACAGCACCAGGGCGACAATCACAATCCAGTAGGGGACGCTGTCTGCGACAACATCCCGAAACGATCGGCGCGGGGCTTCTTCGCGCAGCCAACGCTGCCGTTCTTCACGATAGATGGTTTCCATATCCAATGTCTCGTTCACTGTTCACTCCTCACACTCGAATGGGGCGGTTGGGGTATAATCGGCAAGTGATGACAGAGGAGCGTGCACGATGCATCCGGCGAATATGCGGGCGATCATGACAACTCCACCTCCACGCGAGAGATGGTGTTATCGTGCAAGGAGTACACGAGACGATAGGTTAGAGACGAGGTCTTGTTGTGAGAATGTCTGCGGGCAGGAGCACGTCAAGCGCGCTCTGGAGGTTGCGGCGGCGGGCGGCCACAATGTGCTGATGGTGGGGCCGCCGGGCGTGGGCAAGACGCTGCTGGCGCGCGCCCTGCCCGGAATCCTGCCCACCATGACGCTCGACGAGGCGCTGGAAGTGACGCGCATCTACTCTGTGGCCGACCTGCTGCCCGCCGACAAACCGCTGATCCGGATGCGCCCCTTCCGCGCTCCGCACCACACGATCAGCGAGGCGGGACTGGTCGGTGGTGGGTCGTGGCCCCAGCCTGGAGAAGTGAGCCTGGCCCACAGGGGGGTGCTTTTTCTGGATGAGCTTCTGGAGTTCGGGAATCACACGCTTGAGGTGCTCCGCCAGCCCATTGAAGATAAGCAGGTGACCATCAGCCGGGCGCGCGTTGCCCTGTCGTTTCCTGCCAACTTCATGCTGGTCTCGGCGATGAACCCCTGTCCGTGCGGTTACTACGGCGATCCCGTCAAGGAGTGCACGTGCTCGCCGACCGTCATCCGCCGCTATCAGCAGCGCCTGTCTGGCCCGATGCTCGACCGGATAGACATCCACGCAGATGTTCCGCGTGTGGACTATGACAAGCTGACTGATGAGCGGCGCAGCGAGCCGTCGGCGGCTATCCGGGCGCGCGTGGAGACGGCGCGCGAGCGACAGCGCGAGCGCTTTCGCAGTGAGGCGCGCTTGCAGTGTAATGCCGACATGGGGGCCAGCGACATCCGGCGCTTCTGCCAGCCAGAAGCAGCGGGCAAGCAACTGCTCGATACAACGCTGCGCAAAATGCAGCTCAGCGCTCGCGCCTACCACCGCATCCTGAAGCTGAGCCGTACCATCGCTGATCTGGCCGGCAGCGAGGCGATCCAGGTAGCTCACATCGCCGAGGCCATCCAGTACCGCCCGCGCAAGATACT
Source organism: Anaerolineae bacterium (assembly GCA_027494015.1). The sequence continues at coordinate 611,135 of JAOSJP010000001.1, read as the reverse complement.
CTACTGACGCCCGACGGATCGCCCGGCCTCAGGAGTATTCGAAAGGCCGCCGCCAACTCTCCTGCTACAACTGCCCCTGGTTGGCGCGCTCCAGCTCCTCTGGGGTATTGATGTTCTGGAAGGAACGCCCCCCCGGATCGAGGTCGCGATACTCGGCAGGCTGTATATAGCGCACGCTGACCGCACCAAAGAAGCCAATTACCTTGAGCCGGTCAGCCTCCAGATCGGCCCTGATGGGCGCAAGGCATGTCTTGCGGTAAATCGCATGTAGGCCCTGGGGGTGGTTGTCATGCACCGGCACAATCACGTCGTAGGGGTCCGCGCGCTCGCCGAGCAGACTCGCCATATAGCGCAGCAGCGCATCGCTCAGATACGGCATGTCGCAACCGACGACCAGCGTATGCTCGCTAGGGCTGTGGTGCACCGCCGAGAAGATGCCGCCCAGCGATCCCTTGTCAGGGAACACATCGGGGTAGGTGGGCAGGCCCAGGTAGGCGTAATCATCGGGCCGGTTGGCGATGAGCAGCATGGATTCAGCGGGCAACGCGCTCACGCGGGCTACCACGTGCTCGATCATCGGCTTCCCACGTAGCAGCACGAACGACTTGTCGCGCCCCATCCGCGAGCTTCGCCCGCCGGCAACGATGGCCACGCTGAGACTCGGCACGCTGGCCTCCTGTCTAGCCACTCCTGAGCAGTCGTGAGATCAGAGTATACGACAACGCCCCCAATTCGACATGGCATCCGTCCCTGGCGCGCTCGCTCCGGGGCCACGCCACTTGCTCCCATGCTGAGACATGGGTTTGTGCTATACTTCATCATAATCGGGACCAGTCATGCCCGGTCATTCCCCACGGGGCCATCTATGAGCACGCTCACTGCTGACGAACAGCAAACCTCTTCAACGCCGGACTTGCGAGATCCCAAGCTGTACATCAACCGCGAGCTGAGCATGTTGGAGTTCAACCACCGGGTTCTGGAAGAGGCACTTGATCCCGGCATCCCGCTCCTGGAGCGCGTCAAGTTCCTGGCGATCTTCGCCAACAACCTGGATGAGTTCTTCATGATCCGCGTGTCGGGCCTGCGCGAACAGGTGGCCGCAGGCGTCATGGAGACACCCGCCGACGGCCTGACGCCCGCCCAGCAGCTTTCGGCCATCCGCAAGCGGCTGCTGCCCATGCTGGAGGCACAGCACCGGTGCCTGCACGATGAGATCATCCCCAAGCTGCGGCAGCATAAAATCAACATCGTTCCCTATCATAGCCTGTCCGAAGAGCACAAACAGGCTCTGCGCCTGTTCTTTCAGAGTGAAATCTTTCCCGTGCTGACCCCTCTGGCGGTTGATCCGGGCCGTCCGTTTCCCTTCATTTCCAACCTGAGTCTGAGCCTGGGAGTCTTGCTGCTGGATCACAATCAACAGCAGCGATTTGCGCGGATCAAGGTGCCGCAGGCTTTGTCGCGCCTCGTCCCCGTTCATGACACCGCGCGCCGCTACGCCAGCCTGCGCGTGGGCAAACACAAGCAGTTCGTGTTTTTGGAGGAACTCATCGCCGCGAACCTGGACGCGCTGTTCCCCGGCGGCCAGATTCTGGAGGCTCATCCCTTCCGGGTGACGCGCAACGCGGACATGGAAATCGCCGAGGATGAGGCGTTCGATCTGTTAGAGACCATCGAGGCCGGGGTGCGTCAGCGGCGCTTCGGGCGCGTGGTGCGCCTGGAAGTGCAGGAAGACATGCCTCAGCACTTGCTCGATCTGCTCAGGACGCATCTCAACATCGAACGCACAGACATCTACCAACTACCCGGCCCACTGGGACTGAGCCAGTTGTTCGATCTCGCCAGCCTCGATGTGCCAGCTCTGCGCGATGCGCCCTATGTTCCGGTGATCCCCGACGTTTTTAGCCGGGGAGACGACATCTTCTCAGTGCTGCGCGAGCAAGATGTGATGCTCTACCATCCCTACGACTCGTTTCTGCCGGTCATTCAGTTCTTCCGGCAGGCAGCGCACGATCCCAAAGTGCTGGCCATCAAGACGACTCTGTACCGGGTGGGTAGCAACTCCCCCATCGTGAACGCGCTGCTCGAGGCCCAGGAAAACGGCAAACAGGTGGCCGTGCTCGTCGAGCTGAAAGCCCGTTTTGACGAGGAGAACAATATTGTCTGGGCGCGCACGCTGGAGGCGCAGGGCGTGCATGTAGTGTACGGGCTGCTCGGTCTCAAGACCCACTGCAAGGTGGCGCTGGTCGTGCGACGCGAGGACGATGGTCTGCGGCGCTATGTGCACCTGAGCACAGGGAACTACAATGCCACAACGGCCCGCATCTATACTGACATTGGCCTGCTGACCAGCCGCCCCGATATTGGAACGGATGCCGGTGAGTTATTCAACCGATTGACGGGATATGCGCCCGGCGCCACCTACAGCAAGCTCCTGGTCGCCCCCGAGCATCTGCGCGAACAGTTCTCGCAGTTGATCTGCCGTGAAATAGATCACGCCAGGGCAGGGCGCCAAGCACACATGATCCTGAAGATGAATGCGCTGGTAGACGCCAGGCTGATCCGGCTGCTCTATGAAGCGTCCATGGCCAGCGTGAAGGTGGACCTGCTGGTACGCGGCATCTGCTGCCTGCGTCCTGGTGTCAAGGGGGTCAGCGAGAATATCCGCGTCACGAGTATAGTAGGGCGATTCCTGGAGCATCCCCGCATTTATTACTTTGCCAACGGCGGCAGACCGGAGATTTACATGGGCAGCGCCGATCTTATGCCGCGCAATCTGGATCGGCGGGTCGAGACGGTGTTCCCCGTCGAAGACGAGCAGATCAAAGCCCGGCTGCTCGACGAGGTGCTGCGCATCTCGATGAGGGACAATGTGAAGGCTTGCGAGCTGCACCCAGACGGCACGTACAAACGGCTGGCTCCGCGCGACGAGGAGGCCCCCCTGGACAGCCAATCCTGGTTCATGGAGCGGGCGCGGTCGAGCTACTCCACTTCGGGATAGACCGTCAGCGTGCGCCCGTCGGTGACAAGCTCAACGGTTCCGTGTCGGTCGGTGCGGTAGAGCCGCGCGCCGGCTGCCCTCAGGCGCTCCACGGTCTCGGCCCCTGGTAGAGCAGTTCGATTGCCCGTGCCGACCATCACCACCGCTACTCGAGGACGCACGGCGGCGAGAAATCCAGGGGAGTTGGCCTTGTCGCTGCCGCGCTCCGGCAGCAAGGCAACGGTACTACCCAGATACTCTCCGGTGTCCAGCAATTCCCTTATCGCTTCAGCAGAAAGCCCCGGCGCGACCAGGAACGCGGCCTGGCCGAAAGTGATACGCAGCGCCAGAGCTACATCATTGGGATCATCGTCCGGGGCAGGGGGTCTTCTAGGATAGAGGACTTCAATCAGCAGTCCATCGTCGGTGAGAATGTGCTGACCGGCTGTCAGTGTGAGCGTTCGAATCTCTCTGCTGGCAACACGCTCCGCCAGCGCCCCGCTGACGCTGTTCTGCGGCGCGTGACCATTGGACGCGAGCAGGCCAACGTCGTAGTGGACGAGCAGCGCCGGCAGCGCCCCGCCAGCGTCTGGCGTGGGCTGGGTGACGATCACCAGATCGAGCGAGCGATCCCAGGCAGGCAAGGCATCGCCGATTGCCTGGCGCAGCCTGCTGGGATTCCGCCCGCCATCCACGAGAATCTGCGCCCCGCGTGGTGACTGGATCAGGACGGCATGGCCCTGCCCGGTGTCGAGGAACCAAATGTGCAGCCTGCCGTCGGGCTGAGTCAGGGCGACGTACCATACCGCAACACACACCACGCCGGACGCCAGCAACGTCATCCCCGTCTTCAGACGGCGCCGCAGGCCAACCAGCAGTGCCGTCCGGTCTTCCGGGTGCATCAGGCGCAGCCAGCCAACAGCGGACAGAACGAGGTAAAAACCCCACACGGCTGAGGTAGGAGCGGAGAGGCTCACCGAAGCCCATGAGAAGCCGGCCAGCCACCGGACGACAGCGAGCGTGTACGTCAGCGGCAGCCAGACGCTCCAGGCCAGGATGTTGCCCAGGGGTTCGGCAGCCATGGCGGTGACGAGCGTCAGCCATCCGAAGATCATGATGTAGGGCTGAACAGAGACCACCAACGCATTGGCCAGCAGCGCAGCAAGCGAAAGATTCCCAAAGTAGATCAGCGCCAGCGGTGTGGTAGCGATCTGGGCCGCCAGGCTAATCGCCACTGGCTCGGCGAGCCAGCCGGTGACCTTGCGGGCCGTTTCGCCCGGCAGAAGGAGGCGTAGCAGCGCCTCAAGCGCGCCGGTGAAGCTGTCACCGAACAGGACAAGGCCCGCAGTGGCGGCTGCGCTGAGCTGGAAGCCAACATCCCACAGAACTGCCGGGTTGTGCAGCGACATCAGCCAGACGGCAAAGGCCAGCGAGGTGATGCCGTGCGCCTTGCGCCCAGTCTGCGCGGCGAACAGGGCCAGACAGCCCATGATCGCCGCTCGTGCTACGGCTGGGTCGCCGCCCACGAATGCGGTGTAGGCCGTCACGCTGGCGACCGTAGCCAGACGCGCGCGCCGGATGCCGAGCAGGGGAGTCAGCAGGCTCAGCACAACCTTCATGATGATGATCAGGTTGGAGCCGGAGATGGCGATGATATGCGCGGTGCCTGTGCGGTTGAAGTCCTCCTGAATATTGGCTGGCAGTTCGTCATCAATGCCGAGCAGAATGCCAGCCAGCAGCGGCGCTTGAGGGCTGGGGAGCAGGCGGTCGAGCGTCTGGCGAGCATCGTCGCGCAGGTCGAAGAGCGCCTGCATCCAGGGACTACCCTGGCGATGGGCCAGGCGTTCCACGCGCGCATTGGGCACGATGGCATAGACGCCCTGACGGGCCAGGTAATCGCGGTACGAGAATGTGTCGAATTCCGGCGGAGTGAGCAGGCTGCCCGCCACCCGAACGCGATCGCCAAAGGCATAAGCGCCATAGCGCGGGGCCTGGACCAGAATGCGCCCCTGCACCTGCACGCTGCTCGCCTGAGCGGTCAGCGATTCGGCTTCGACGGTCAGGTTTATGAAGGTCTCGCGGATTTCGGGCGTGCGGGAGACTATGCCGGTGACTGCCACAAAGCCGGAATCGGTGTAGCGGCTGATGTGGTCAGAGTCAGGCGGGCGCTCGTGCCAGGCGTGACGCGCCGCCCCCAGCGCGAACATGGCAGCCAGCACAAAGGTCAGCCGCAGCGCGCGCTCCGCGCGGAACGCGGCGGCCAGCAGCAGTAGGGCGGCGCCGACAACCAGCCAGCTTTCAACGCCTGGCTCTGCCGACCGGACAACCAGAATGCCCGCCACCCAGGCAGCGACCAGATAGACCAGTGTCATGCGCTCGGTCCCTATCCCTCTGGCGTGACTCTCGCAGCGTCAAACCATCATAGGGCAGGGCGCTCGCGCCTGCAACTCGCCAACACTCTGTCAGGGCTGGCCTGCCGGCTCGCTGGCGGGCGCGGGGTGGCGCCTGTCCCGGTCGCAGACGATCTGGTAGGCCGCTTCAACGGTCTGCTCAAGCGAGAGCGCCGTAGTATCCAGATAGATGGCGTCCGGCGCGCGCAGCAGGGGCGCAACGTCACGCTGGCTGTCAATCGTGTCGCGCTGGCGCAGCCCCTCGCGTATCTGGGCCAGGTCTGCTGGCTCCCCGTTGCCGACTCGCTGCGCGTAGCGACGCTCGGCGCGCCTTTCCAGGCTGGCATCAATGTAGATTTTGAGGTCGGCATCCGGCAGCACGACTGTGCCAATATCCCGCCCAGCCATGATCACGCGACCGCGCGCGGCCAGAGCGCGTTGGGCGGCGAGCATGGCCTGACGCACGCCGGAATTGGCCGCCACAACGGAGACGTGCGCATCCACCGCGGGCGAGTGGATCTCCCAGGTCACGTCTTCGCCGTTGGCCAGGACCGTGCACTGACGCCCATCGCTGCCCAGATCGCCGGTGATGTCCAGCGATGCCCTGCGCGCCAGCGCTGCCACGCCGTCGCTGTCGGACAGGTCTTGACCAGCGCGCAGGGCCAGCAGCGTGACAGCCCGGTAAAACGCGCCTGTGTCCACAAAGAGGTAGCCCAGGCGTTGGGCCAGGGCGAAGGATACGCTGCTCTTGCCCGAACCGGCTGGCCCATCTATGGCAATTGTGCTAGGAAGCGCCAAAGGAGTCTCTCCGCTGCGGTGTTCGTGGCTCAGTGACTCTACTATACCGCACGCTCAGGCTAACGCGCATTGAACAATTTCCTCGATTTCCTGCCAGAACGCGCTCTATGCCGGCCAACGTCCCAAGAAGGGGCGCTGCCGCTGGGACAGCGGCGCTGGCGCCTGTCAGATCGCCCCCTCTCCGTCGGCTGGAGGGGGATGGGGAGGCGTTCACCGTGTCATGAGCTCGCTGACAACCTTTGCTCGCACTCAGTCGCGCAGCACGATTGCAGCAAGAGCGCGGTGTTGGGTAGAATGCAGGCATGATGAACACACCACGCAGCCAGTTCACTGTGCGCGAGGTGCGCTCGGACGAGGAATTGACCGAGTGCCTGGCGCTCGAACGCTCTTACCTGACCGATCACGTCTGGCAGATGGATGTCCGTGATGAGCGCGGCGAGGTCGCCGTGCGGTTTCGCTCGGTGCGGCTGCCCAGGCTGGTTGAGGTCGAATACCCGCGAGACGCGGCGACGCTGACACGCCTCTGGCGACAGCGCGATTGCTTCCTGGTGGCGCTCGCCGAAGGGCTTGTCCTGGGGTACATCAATGTGCGCGCCAGGCCGGGCGAACAGGGCGCATGGGTCGAGGACCTCGTCGTGAACACGCCCTTTCGTCGGCACAGGATCGGCAGCGCGTTACTGGAGCAGGCGAGCGAATGGGTGCAGGACAGCGGGTTGCGCCATGTGATGCTGGCTGTGCAGACGAAGAATCATCCGGCGATCAGTTTCGCCCAGGCCAACGGCCTAGTGTTCTGCGGCTACAATGACCACTACTACCCGAACCAGGACATCGCCGTTTTCTTCGCCAAGAACCTGCGGTAGGTGCAGAGGCTGGCGCGGCTCACGATGACTTCACGCGAACTCCTCACCATTCTGGAACTGACCAACGAGACTCTGACAGCCACCATCGTCATCGTGGCTGCGTCTATCGTGCTGTACAACCTGGCGCGCAACACGCGCGACCGCGTGACGCGCACCTCCAGCCTAGTGCTGCTCTGCGTGGTCTTCGCCTTTCTGGGCGATGTCTTCATCGCGCTCGATCCTGGCGACGAATATCTGGGCGTCTGGCTGCGTTTCCAGTGGATTGGGATCGCTTTTGTGCCGGCCACGCTGCTGCACCTGTCAGACGCGCTGCTGGCCACAACCGGGCGGCCATCGCGCGGGCGGCGGCGAGCGGTCATCCGCCTGTCCTATGTGCTGGGTGCGGTGTTCATGGTGCTTGCGCTCTTCACCGACGCGGTGATCGGCGGGGAGATCACGGCAGAGCTTCCTCACCTGGCAGCCGGGCCGGCGTTTCCTATCTACGTCGCCTTCCTGCTGGTTGTCGCGACCTTCTCAATGGTGAATGTCATCCGCGCGCGCCGGCGCTGCCTGACCCGCTACACGCAGCGCCGTATGACCTACCTGCTGTCTGTGTTCCTGGCCCCGGCCTGGGGTATCTTTCCCTATTCGCTGCTGGGCAGAATCGGCGTCGAGCGCGATACGACACTGCTGATCATCCTCAACCTGGCCAACATGATCCTGATGCTGATGCTGGTCTTCCTGGCCTATCCGCTCTCCTTCTTCGGCTCGGAACGTCCTGACCGTGTGGTGAAATCGCAGCTTCTGGAATTCATGCTGCGCGGGCCGCTCACTGGGGCGGCTGTGCTGGCGGTGGTTCTTTTTGTGCCGCGCGTGTCCAACGTCCTGGGCCTGGACGGCGATACCTTCATGCCCTTCGCGGCGGTCGCCACGGTGCTCTTCTTGCAGTGGTCCATCACCTTGCTGCTGCCCGTGCTGCAGCGGTGGCTGATCTACACGCAAGATCAGCAGCGAGCGCAGTGGATTCAGCGACTCAGTGACCGCTTGCTGACCCCGGCGGACGCGGCTCAGTTGCTTGAGGCGATCCTGGCGGCCATCTGCGACAACCTGCGCGTGCCTACGGCATTCGTCGCGCAGATGGAGGCAGATGGGGCGCGGCTGGTGCAGGTGGTGGGCGAGCTGGCTCCCTCGTCGGAAGCGCTCACTTCGCCGGAATTCTCGCGCATCGGCGAGGAGCACAGCACCGACCCGGACAGCCCGACACCGGAGTTGCCGCGCGCTGGGGATTTCTACATCTGGCGATCCTACTGGCTGGTGCCCTTGCGCAGATCGCCGGTTGCGCAGAATGGCGTTCAGGCCCCTCTGTTGGGCGTGCTGGGCGTGTGGGCGCGCGCGCCGCAGCCGGATCTCGCCGCTGAGGAGCGCGAGGTCTTCGCGGCGCTGGCGGAGCAGGCCGCGCGCGTGCTGGAAGGCGTTCAGCACCAGTCTGAAGTCTTTGCCGTGCTCGAAGGGCTGGCTTCGCAGATGGACCTCATGCAGCGCCTGCGCGGCCTGTCGCGCTATGGGCGAGTGGAGGCGCTGCCCGAACCGGCCAATGACATGCCGGCGCCGTCCGATTTCTTGAACCTGGTCAAAGATGCTCTGCGGGACTACTGGGGCGGCCCGCGCCTGACCGAAAGCGAACTGCTCAATCTCAATGTCGTCTGGCGCGAGATGGAGGAAAGCCAGGATCAGAACCCGGTGCGCGCGCTGCGCACAGTGCTGGCCCAGGCCATCGAGAACCTGCGCCCCGAAGGGCAGCGCAGCCTGACCACGACCGAATGGATTCTGTACAACATCCTGGAAATGCGCTTTGTGCAGGGTCGCAAGGTGCGCGACGTGGCCCTGCGGCTGGCGATGAGCGAGTCTGACCTGTATCGCAAGCAGCGTGTAGCCATCGAGGAAGTGGCGCGCCAGGTGGAGGAGATGGAGCGGCAGGCTATCTCTGAGCGCAAGCGGTCAGACGGCGAGCATACTCCTGCGGAGACAAGGACGCCGGCGACAGCCGTGCGGGACGAGGCGCGGCTGATGCGAGCAGCGGAGACGCCAGGCGAGCACGACAAGGCGGTTTGACAAGGATTCGGGGCGCTATCTATAATGAGCACGCCTCGGTGTGTTTTCTCACAACAAACACGACCGCGGCGATCAGATTACAGTCGGAGATGGTAGTGGTTGAGGAAGGTGACAGGCAATGTCTTCAGAGGTTCGGCACCACAGTTCTGCTCCCCCTCTTCCCCCGGATGAAGCGTACTGGGAAGCCTTGCTCGACGAGGGAGAGAACGCGGCCATTGGGGGGGGGCCTCAGGAACATGTCGCGTTCTGGGAAGACACATCATCTTCAAGCGCTGAGGAGAAGCAGGCGGCTGAGGATCAGCCGGACGGCTCGTCCGCAGATTGGGAGCTAGTCTGCCACGCCTTCGAGACCGACGCGACCATCGAGCTGCGCGTGGCAGGGCACAATCGCGGCGGGTTGCTGGTGGCGTGGAACAGCCTGCGTGGGTTTGTTCCGGCCAGCCAACTGGTGGATTTTCCGGCAGCGACCGACGGGCGCGCCCGGATAGACGCACTGGCCCAATGCATCGGGCAATCGTTGCGGCTGCGCGTCATCGAGCTGGATCGCGCGCAGAACCGGCTCATTCTCTCTGAGCGCGCTGCCCAGGTCCAGCCCGGCACTCGCGCGTATGTCCTCAGCACCATCAAAGCGGGGGATGTGTGCCGGGGCCAGGTGACCAACCTGTGCGATTTCGGCGTATTTGTGGACTTGGGCGGGCTGGAAGGGCTGATCCATATCAGCGAGCTTAGCTGGGGGCGGGTCGGGCATCCCAGCGACGTTCTGCGGCGTGGCGACGTGATGGATGTCCACGTGATGAGCGTAGACCCTGCTCAGGAGCGCGTGGCGCTCAGCCTCAAGCGGCTGCGTCCGGACCCCTGGGAGACGGTAGAACAGCGCTACCAGGTGGGGCAGATCGTCGAAGGGGTCATCACCAACGTTGTGGACTTTGGGGCGTTTGCGTGCGTTGAAGAGGGCCTGGAAGGGCTGATTCATGTCTCCGAGCTGGCGGAGGGGCACTTCCTGCACCCCCGCAACGTCGTCCGCGAAGGAGATGCAGTGAAGGCGCGCATCCTCAACATTGACGGGCGCGCGCGGCGTCTGGGGCTGAGCCTGCGGCGCTGATCGCTGGCTCCGCCCAAGTGATGCTGTGAATTACGGGGACGCACGGAAAGACACGGTGCGTCCCTCGTTCTATTCTGCCAGATGATCAGGAGCGAGCCAATCATGATCTTGCGACCGACTCAGTTGTTCAGCACATACAGCATAGTGGCCCGTGACGCGCAGACGGGCCAGTTCGGCGTGGCCGTGCAGACGCACCAGATGTGCGTGGGCAGCGTCGTCCCCTGGCTGATCCCAGGGGTGGGGGCCGTGGCCACCCAATCGCTGGTCAATATCTCGTTCGGCCCCATCGCCCTGGCCATGTTGGGCGAGGGGGTGCCCGCGCCTCAGGTCATTGCGGCCCTGGCAGCCTCCGACAGCGACGCACACCGACGCCAGGTGGCCGTCGTGGACGCGGCAGGGCGTGTCGCCGCCTGGACAGGGGACGGGTGCATCCCAGAGGCGAGCCATCACACTGGCGAAGGGTACAGCGTCCAGGCCAACATGATGACCAACCCCACCGTCGTCCAGGCGATGGCTGCCGCCTTTGAGTCCGCCGTAGGCGACCTGGCCGCGCGGATGATGGCGGCATTGCAGGCGGCACAGGCGGAAGGGGGCGACATACGCGGGATGCAGTCGGCGGCGCTGAAGGTTGTCTCTGGCCGGCGAGAAGACCTGTTCTGGCGCGCCGATTACGATCTGCGCGTGGACGAGCATGACGATCCCCTGACGGAGTTGGGGCGCTTGGTGCGGCTGCGCCACGCCCAGTTGCTCGACCAGCAGGGCTATGAGGCGCTTGAGGCGGGCGACCAGGCGCAGGCCACGAGCCTGTGGGCGCAGGCCTGCGCTGAAGCGCCGGAGCTGGAAGAACTCCCCTTCTGGCAGGCGATGGCGCTGGCCGATGACCTGGCCGATGCCGAAGCAGCCGCGCGCGTGCTGCGCCCGGCTCTGCGCGATGACCCACGCCGCGAGCACTGGCTTGACCTGGCACTGCGCCTGCAAGCGTGCGGACTGGTCAAGCGCGAAGGGGCGGCTGCCGCGCTGGTGGAGCGGCTGCGCCAGGAAGCCGTTTAAGGAGTCGCGCGCCTGGCTCTGTCCCCATCCCCAGCTCTTTCCTCATGAGGGGGGAAGAGAGAAGAGCGCGCCCGCTAAGCCCCTCCCTCCTTGTGGAGGGAGGGGTTTGGGGTGGGGGGAGACAACGTCTCAAATGGCCTCTTATCGCTTGCCAAGCGCAGATCGGGGCGGTATAGTTCGGGACATAAAGGGTGAGACTGCGCCTGAGCGAGAGAGCGCCTTGAGCCGACGAAAACCTTCTTGCGCTATACAGCGCCGCGTCCTGTTTGGGGGACTGCTGCTGGTCTACTACTTCTTCCTGCGCCCGCAACTGCGCAAATGGGGCACGCGCCTGGGCGAGTCGCAGCGACGGCTGCCAGGCGATGAGATCATCCCCGGCCCCACGTTCGAGACGACGCACGCGGTCAACATTGACGCCCCGCCAGAGACCGTCTGGCCCTGGATCGCGCAGATGGGGCGCGAGCTGACCGGCTACTATGCACTCGATCTGTTGATGAACCAGGGCGTCCCCAGCGTGGACTTCCTGCGGCAAGACCTGGCGGCTCCTGCGGTGGATCAGGCGATGGATGGCGGCTTCCGCATCGTCAACGTGGTGCCGAACCGAATGCTGCTTTTCGGCGGCTTCAACCTGAAGCTGCCGCTTGGGGCTGCGCACGATGTGTCCTACCTCTACCTGCTGGAGCGCAGGCGAGATGGTCGGACGCGGCTGCTGGTGCGTCGGCGTGGCTTCTGCCACAGCCCGCTGGGGAAGCTCTGTACGCTGCTGCTGGAGATTGTGCACTTCGCGTTCATATTCCCACAGCTCAGGCACCTGAAAGCCTACAGCGAGTCGCAGCCACGCCGGTGGGCCTCAGACTGAGCCGGGCGTCACAACTCTGGGCGGTGACGTGCGTAGATCACTACAGATGCACGCGGAAGTCCTGAAGGCCGTGACGAGGAGCCTATGAACCCACAGAAGCGTCTCTACCGCTCGACGCAAGACCGCATGTTCGCCGGAGTCTGTGGGGGCATCGGTGAGTATCTGGACGTTGACCCCACGCTGGTCCGCCTGGCCTTTGTCGCGCTGACCCTGCTCAGCAGCGGGTCCGGGCTGGTCATCTATGTGATCCTGATGCTGATCGTCCCAGAGCGCCCTGCCGAGAAGCGCAAGCTCAAGAGCAAGCACGACCTGCCCGAATGGCCCGATCAGCAGCCCGCAGACGGCGCACCCCCGGCGGACGCCCCGACAGATCGGCACCCTGACTGACAGCAGGCAGCGACTAGCCGGCTAGTCGCTGCCGGTCAGCGGGTCGAGCGCGCTGCTGGCGGAAGCGGCGACCGGCTCGCTGGAAGCAGCGTGCAGATCGGCGACACGCTGCTGGATGGTCTGCAGATACTCCCCGTGCAGTGGATAGATACGCAACAGGGCAATCCCTGCCACGAGCGCAGCGAGCGGCAGAAAAGCGGCAAAGGCGCGGATCAACAGCGCGACCCCAGCGGGCTGAGCGCCGGCGGCGAGATCGGCGTCATACCCGGCCAGAGCCAAGCCTTCCCCCAGCAGCAAACCAGCCACGGCGGGCGGAAAGCGGAAAATGAACCCCAGGATGCCGCGATAGGACCCCTCGCGGCGAATCCCCGTCTTCGCATAATCCTCGTCAACCACTTCGGCGAAGAGCATATCCGGCCCCAGCACGACACCGCCGATAGACGCGCCAAGCAGCGTCATGACGACAAGTGTCGCACCCAGGCTGGACGTAACCAGCAGCGGCAGGGCGAAGATGGCAGCAATGCTCATCGAGGCCAGCATCGCCGTGCGCGTGCCCACACGCCGGATAACCACCTGCCAGGCCAGCACCGACACGCCAGATGTGGCGAACAGCGCCAGCAGAATCTGGGTGAGCTGCTCTTCGCTGATGCGCAGGACGTAATCTGCGTAGAAGGGCATGGCGGCGACGATCACGGCGATGATGAAGCGCGTCGTAAAATTGATGCCCAGCACGATCAGGAAGGTGCGGTTGCCCAGCACGACGCGCATTTGCTGCCGCCACGGCTGGCGTGGCTGCCGGGCGTAGGCCGGGTTCTCCTGGATGCCAATGAGCGACGCGAAATACATCAGCGCAGCCAGCGTTCCCCACAGCACTGCGAGCGCATCCCAGCCCAGCTTGCCGTAGACGGTGGGAGTCAGCGCGACGGCCATGCCGTTGCCCACCACGAAGCCAATCAGTTGGCGAGTGCTGGCGCTGGCCGCCCGGCTGCCCGTCTCCTGATACATCTCCGGGAACAGGGCATCCTGGTTGAGGGTGACAATGGATTGCAGCAGGTCGTAGAGGCTGATGATGACCAGGAAGTAAACCAGCAAGGCGCTGGGATTGGAGCCATCGAGCGGCGGCAGCCAGATCAGCGCGAAGGCGATGGCAGTGGGAACTGCCAGCAGCCCGATGAAGAAGCGCCGCCGCCCCCAGCGCGTGCTGGTGCGGTCGGACAACCAGCCAGCGACCGGGTCATTGACCGCGTTCCAGAAGCCGAAGGCAAACCAGCCGCGCCCCACCCACCGCGGGGGCAGGCCCTTGACATCGGTGTAGAAGTACTGGATGAAGGTGTTGAATGTCGTATAGGTCAGCAGACCGGCAGCGTTGCCGAAAGCGTAAAGCAGGGTGCGCCAGAACGGGATGGCGCTGGGGGCGGCAACGTGACTGGGCTGTGACGGAGCACCAGCAGGCTCATGGGGCATAGAAGTCAGTGTCCTCGGCTGGGTGGCACAGGCAGAGAGATGGGCGCCGGCGATTTCAACCGCCCGGACGCACCAGCTCCAAGGTGAGCAGATAGGAGCCGCTGGTTGTGCCCTTCGCCCGGTCGAAGCGCGACGCGATGAGCAGGTACATGCCGTCGGCGGGCAACTGATACTGATCGAGCCGGGCGTTCTGCTGCCCGGCGCTGTCGTCATCAAAGGCGATCTGCTTGCGGTCGCTGTCGTACAGCGTCACCAGCGAGTCGAGGTCACCGTCAACGCGCTCCATCGTAACTCGCACGACGTCGCCCGCCCGCCCGACAAAAACGTACTCCTCCTCCGGGACCTGATCGGAGATCAGCCCGCTGACCGTCGCCCCATAGATGATCTCAAGCGCCTGCCCATTGGTCAGCCCTGGACGCCCGCTCAGTTGCAGCGTGAAAGCGCCTTCCGAGCGCCCTGTCTGCTCTCCGCTGCGCGATGCTGCGATGTAGTAGGTGCCGCGCTGGGGCAGGGCCAGCGCAACAATGCGCGCGCCTCGCTCATCCCCACTGTTATCGTCTTCGGCGAGCGGGGTCAGACTGGCGTCCAGCACGCGCACAAACGGGTCGAGCGATCCGCCCTGCCGCTGCATGGTCACGGCGATGACATCGCCACGCTCTGCGTCAAAGCGAAAGTAGCGCACCGGCACCTCGTCGCTGATGGTACCTGTGAGTGTTGTTCCATAGTCAATCAGCCGGGCATTGCCTGGCTCCAGGCCGAGCAACTCGGCGGGCGTCTGCGTCACGGACAGGACGAACGTCCCCTCGGTAGTGCCCGCCTCGCGCCCGAAACGTGTGGCCACGATCAGGTAGATGTCTGAGCGCGGGATCGTGTAGTTGGTGATGGCCGCGTCCAGCGTGCCTTCTGCCGCCAAACCGTCGTCGTCGGACACCAGCACGATGCCGTCAGGAGTGGCCAGGTCGAGAGACGGGTCGAGGTTGCCAGAGGTGCGCTGCATGGAGATGGTGATCACATCGCCGCGCTGCGCCCGCAGAAAGTAGAAGGCCAGTGGTGCCTGGGTAGTGATGCGCCCCAGCACCTGCGCGCCATAGGCCAGCGTGCTGTCGGCAGCGGGGCCGCCGCCCATGCGCTCAACGAGCAGGGAGAAATCGCCCGTCGTGGTGCCGTGCTCCTGGCCGAACCGTGTGGCGATGATGAAGTAACGCCCGGTTGCCGGAAGGCGTTCGAACTCGATCAGAGCATCGGTGCGGTCGCCATCATCGTCGCTGATGGTGAGGATCGCCCCGTCGCTGTCGGTGAGCAGCAGCAGCGGGTCGAGGTCACCAGAGAGGCGGCTCATGCCGATTGAGATAAGCTCGCCTTCCTGGCCGGCGAAGAGGTAGACGTGGCGATAGCTGTCTCCGCCGATTGTGCCAGAGACCGGCTGCCCGGCCTGCACCTCGACGCCAGTTTGCCGCGGGTTCCCCGCCCTGGCGCGAGGCAGAGCCTCACCCAGGAAGCAGGCGGGCAGGGCAAGACACAGCAGGACCAGGCTGAGGCCGCGCGCTCGTCGCCACCATCTCGCCAGGGTTGACCCGCTCCAGACCATGATCCCTCTGCTAGGATTCGCGGGTCAGCGTGATGGTGAAGGTGCCGACGGTTGCCTCGCGCTCCAGCCCATAGCGACTCACCGCGATCAGGTACTTGGCGGTCTGGGGCAGGATGATGTTGCCCAGCAGCGCCTCGTAGGTGCCGCCGGCGGGGCTGTCGTCGTTGCTGGCGATCTCAATCCAGCCATCCGCGACTGACTGGTAAAGATGCAGCACCGAATCCAGGTTGCCGCTGGTGTGGATGAGGCGAATGGTCACAACGTCACCGGCCTGGCCGTCGAAGACGTAGAAGCGCAGGTACCGGTCTGCCGTAATCTCACCTGCCTCCGTCTCGCCATAGCCCAGCGTGACGATCGGCGGCTCGGCAGTGGGTGCCGTGGGTGGTTCCGGCTCCGCCGAGTCACCGACCCGCTCCAGGAGCAGCTCATACGAGCCACTGGTGGTGGGGGCGTCGGAGCCGACGTAGCGCGACGCGATGACCACATACTCGCCATCAGCAGGCAGCTCGGTGGCAATCTGCGCGTCGCGAACCTGGCCGGGCACGATGTCGTCATTGGCATCCACCACCGCGCCATTGGTGTCTTGCAGTTCCAGGTAACTGTCCAGGCTGGAACCGGGAGAGGCTTTCATCGTGATCTGGATGCGTTCGCCTGCCGAGCCAGCGAAGGTATAGACCTGGCTGGTGGTATTGTCGCCTATTGCGCCATTGACGGCCACACCGTAGGCCAGCTCGCGCACGCCGTTGGCTGGCGCAGCACCAGTGCCCCCGGTGCCAGCGAGGGTCAGCGCCAGAATATACCCCCTGCCCAGGTCGTCCGCCGGGCCGAAGCGGGGCGCGACCAACACAAGGTACTTCCCGGTCGCCGGGATTGTGACCCCGGTCAGCACGCCGGAGTTGCTGGCATGAAGCTCACTGAGGTTCTCATCGGCGAGGATCAGCAGCACATCAAGTCCGGGATCGGTTGTCACCGCGATATCAGCCAGCGTGCCGGCGAACGCCGTGAAGGTGTACAGACCCGCCCCTTTTTCGAACACAGCCTGGATCGGCTCGCCGGAGACAAGCTGGGCGGTCGAAAGACGGGCGAGCAGTGTCTCAACGGTTGTCGGGAGAGCGGGAATGGCAGGAGCGCCGCCCGGCCCCCACAGCGAGAGGGAATAAGGCCCGCGGCTGGTTCCTTCCGCCTGGTCAAAGCGCGTGGCGACAATGGCGTAGTAGGCCGTGCGCGGCAGCGTGAACTCCAATCGGGAGTCGCGCTCGACTCCCCCCACAATGTCGTCGTGCTCGGCCAGCGGAATCCGACCATCGTCGAGCAGGACCAGGAAAGGGTCCAGGGTAGAGAGGGAAGAAGCGGCGTCCAGACTCTTTAGCTCGACAGTGACGGGGTCGCCTTCCTCGCCGAGAAAGACGTAGATATCCATGAACCGGGCGTCCGAGATTTCTCCTTGAACCGTCTCCCCGTAGGCCAGCAACGGCAAATCCGCATAGTCAGCAGGCAAGACTGGCGCAGATTCCCCACCCGCCGCCAACTCCAGCACGAAGCTGCCCGTTGTCGTCCCCTCTGCCTGGCCCTGGCGCGTCGCAGCGATCAGGTACACTCCATCAGCCGGCAGGACAACAGAAAGCTCCGCCACGCCATCGCCATCGTCGTCGCCTGCGGCAACAAGCACCTGCTCGTTCTCGTCCAGCACAGCCAGGTAGCTGCTGAGGTCGCCTTCAGTCCGGCTCATCCTGACCTCAAGCACGTCACCAGCCACGCCGGAGAAGCGGTAGGACACAGCGGGCGTGGCCCCATCAATCCTCCCCTGCAGGCTTTGGCCGATCTGGATTTCCTGCTGCTCCTGGATGGCAGAGGCTCCCGCCCTGTCCACCGACAGCTCGAACACTCCCCCAGCGCTGCCCACACCTGGCAATGACACCGCAAGGAAGTAAACGCCATCCGATGCGATTGTGGCCCGCAGATTCACGCCTGGCTGCGCGCGGCCAAGTTCGTTGAACGCGGAGTCGTACAGCGCCAACAATGGCTGAAACTCCGCCATCTGCTGCGGCATGACAACTATCTGCTCGCCCGCCGCCGCCTCAAACCAGTACAGCCGCAGCGGACTCTGGCGCGTTAGCTCATTGCTGAGCGCCCCCGCCCCGCCTAGCGGTGCCAGGAAAGGCGCGCCCGCCAGCGCCCCCGGCGACTCGCTGCCCGCAGAGAGCGCGGCCTGCGTCGCCGTCAGGCTGAGGGTGAAGGAGCCACCTTCCGGGGGGATGATGCCCCCTGCGTGAGTAGCCTGGATGGTATACGAGCCGTCCGCCACGACCTCATAGGTGAGACGGGCATTGCGCTCACCGCCGCCATTGTCGTCCATTGCCAGCGGAGTCCGATCGGCGCCGTTCAGCACGAGGAAGGGATCGAGCGAGCCACCTGTGACCGTCATGGTGATCACCAGCATATCGCCCGCCCGCGCATCGAAGCGAAAAAAAGCGCTCGGCTGGTCAGGGCCAAGATCGCCATCTATCGTCTGGCCATAGGCAAGCTCAACCGGCGCATCCTGGAGCAGGGGAGCCGCCATCACCAACGACCTGCTGATCCCCGCACCCCCCGCCAGCAAGACAAGGCTGGATACCAGAACAACTCGCCACAACGCGCGCATCGCCCGCCCCCTCCAGAATCGTCAGGGAATCCCTACCGCCATTTTACGGCAGGCGACACCTTGCCGCAACCACCCGCCTGGCGCAATACTCCCCACATACAGCGCCTTTGGGGCTGCGTGTTCTGGAAAACTGGGGGGCGTGCAAAATCTGTCAGGTAGGGGGGCGCTGCTCTGCTGCGCCCTGGTTTACCCCACCCCCGCGAGGCCCACTGACGCGGGCCTCGCCGCCCCCTCTCCGTCAACGGAGAGGGGGCAAGCCGAGCGCAGCGAGGCTGGGGGTGAGGTCAATATTCCCGCGTCCAGCGAGTCGCTGTCAACCTTTGCACGCACCCGGAAAACTGTCACCGATTGGCACATAGCTCCATTTTTTGCTACAATGAGGTTGACTGTGCCACTCTGTGCCGCAGTAATCTGGACGGGCACAGAGGCCACCAGCGCACAGTCGCCAAGAATTCTATTTAGCCCAAAGGAGTGTCCCGATGTTCAAACGTTTCGTCGTATTGATGGTAGCTGCCCTCCTGATGATTGGCCTGGTGCCTGCTGCCAGCGCCCAGGAAGGAGAAGTGTGGTGCGGCACCGATCAGCCGGTCAGCATCACGTGGATCGCCGGCACCGTCGGGAACGAGTATGAGACGGCGGTTGCGTTGGCTGAGAAGTACATGGTCGCATGCCCGAATGTGACGGTGAAAGTGGTCGAGCGTCCGACGAGCACCACCGAGACCATTGCCCAGTACCAGCAGTTCTTTGAGGGCCAGAGCAGCGAGATTGATGTCTACCAGCTTGACGTGTTCTATCCGGCCATGTTCAAGGAACATCTGGTGGACGTCAGCGAGTACGCGACCGACGAGTTCCTGGCGGAGTTCTTCCCCGCCGTGCTGGATGCCTATACGATTGAAGGGCGTGTGGTCGGCCTGCCCTGGTTCGCTGGTGGTGGGATGCTCTTCTACCGCAGCGACCTGCTGGAGAAGTACGGCCTGACCGTACCGCAGACCTGGGACGAGCTAGGGGTTGCCGCCAAGACCATCCAGGAGGGCGAGCGCGCCGAGGGCAACGCTGCATTCTGGGGCTTCGTCTTCCAGGGCAGAGCCTATGAAGGCCTGACCTGCGACGCGCTGGAGTGGCAGGTATCCTACGGCGGAGGCCGCATTCTCAGCCCTGAGGGCGTGATCGAGGTCAATGATCCAGCCACGATCGAGATCTTCGACAAGATCGCAAGCTGGGTTGGCGACATCGTGCCGCCCGATGTGCTGACCTACCAGGAAGAAGAGGCTCGCGCCGTCTGGCAGGCGGGCAATGCCGCCTTCATGCGCAACTGGGCTTACGCCTATCCCCTGGGCCAGGCCGAAGACAGCCCCATTCGCGACAAGTTCGGCGTGGGGCCGCTGCCCGGTAAGGAAGCTGGCATGAGCGCCGCAACGTTGGGCGGCTGGGGCGTTGGTGTGTCCAAGTACTCCCAGAATATCGAGGCTGCGTCGGCGTTCGCCATCTGGGTGACTTCCTACGATCAGCTTGTGGACTTCCACCTGGCGCGCGGCGAGCAGCCAGTCCAGCCGGCGCTGTACCAGGATGCGCAACTGCTTGAGGCGCTGCCCTATCTCGCCTCGATGGGCAACGTGCTCGAATCCGCGATCGCGCGTCCTGGTGTCGCTGGTGCCCAGTACAATGCGGTCTCCGAGCTTTACTACACGGCGGTGAACGGCGTGCTGGCAGGCAGTGCGGATGCTGAGACAGCGATGGCCGATCTTGAGCTGGCGCTGGCCGATCTCGGCTTCGAGTTGCCATAGCGCGCAGACACGCGCCCGTGTGCTAGCAGCTTAACCGTTGGGGGCAGACTCGATCTGCCCCCAACCCTTATTGGCAAGAAATCCTTCTTGTTTGAACGGAGGCGTTCCACATGACCTTGATCCCTCCTCCCACTGGCCGACGCCGCCCCACAGAGCAAGAAGTCATCGCTCTGGAGTTGGTGAGTGGCCTGTTGATGGTCATCGGACTGCTCGCGTTCGCGTTTCTCTTCTACGCCATTGCCACCGATGACGGAATCCGCGAAGCCACCCAGGGGCCAGAGATTCCTGGGATCGGCGTAGACATCCGGCAGGTCGTGCCCGAAGCTGAAGGTGAAGAACCCTATTTTGAACTCAGGCCGATCGCCGGTGGCCCAGCCGACACAACGGGCGTCAAGGCGGGCGACCGCCTGCTGAAAGTTGACAGCGACGATGTGACAGGCCTGACTCTTGAAGAAGTCCGCGCCCGCATCGCCGAAAAAGACGTTAAGCGCGAAGACGATGATTTCGAGATCGCGCTGACCTTCCTCAGGGCTTCAGCCAGCGGGGAGCTGACCGAGCTAAGCAGAACGGTCCAAAAGAACGTCGCACCCACCCTGGCTATCGCCTACCTCCAGAGCTTTGGCTTCGTCGTCCCGCTGATCATCATCGGCCTGGGCGCTCTGTGCCTGCGCCTGGGAATACGCCTGCGCCGCTTCGATCTGACCGCCGCGCGCTGGGCGGTGGTCACGCTCCTGTGGCTGGCGATCGGCCTGGCGGTGGGCGCAGTGTGGGCCTTCTGGGTCAATGGCAAGGGGGGCCTGACCGGCACGGAGCCATTCAAATACGGCAAGGCAGTAGCCCACGCCGTGCCTTTTCTCCTGGCGATCATCCCCGTGGCAGTTGCCCATAGATGGCTGAATGCGGTCATGGATCAGCTCTTTGTCGGCGAAGAAAGCCTGGGCGCGCGCCAGACACGGTTCGCCTGGACGCTGCTTGTTCCCACGCTGGTCATCCTGGCGCTGGTTGCCGCGCGCCCCCTGGAGCAGACCTTCATCAAGAGCCTGACGGACGACGAGTTCGGCACGAATCGTCCCGCGCGCTATATCGGCCTGAACAATTACCAGAACATGCTGAGCTTCAAGTTCGCCACGGTGGACTGCCGGAAGGATGATGGCGGAGAATGCGCCCGCACGCCCAATGGCTCCATCGTGTGGGAGCCATCGAGCGTCGAACAAGAGGAGCGCGAGCGGCTGAGAACCCTCAGCAGCGAGGAGCGCAAAAAGTCCGTTCGGTACCAGGAAGCGACGACCTGGACTCTGCCTGGTGGTGACACAGGGCTGCGGCTGCTGGGCAAAGACCCCGTCTTCCTGAACTCGATCTGGAATACGCTGCGCTTCACGGTAGCTTCCGTAACGCTCGAGCTGCTGCTTGGCCTGATCATCGCCATGGTGGTCAATTCCAGCTTTCGGGGGCGCGGCCTGATGCGCACGGCCATGCTGGTGCCCTGGGCCATTCCCACAGTCGTCTCGGCGGTCCTCTGGCAAACCATCATGCGCGGCGACCAGACTGGCATCCTCAACAAGCTCCTGATGGACCTGGGGCTGGCTTCCGGCCCGCAGCAGTGGTTCGCCACCACAGGCCCCTGGATGAATTCGATCATCGCCGTAGATGTGTGGAAGACGGCTCCCTTCATGGCGCTGCTGCTGCTGGCCGGCCTGCAGATCATTCCGGGCGACCTGTACGAAGCGGCGTCGGTAGATGGCGCCTCGAAAGCCCGCCAGTTCATCTCGATCACGCTGCCACTGCTGCGGCCCACGATTGCCGTGGCGCTGATCTTCCGCACGCTGGATGCCCTGCGCGCATTTGATGTCTTCCAGGTCTTGCTGGATACCACACGTCCGTCTATGGCCAGCTACAACTACAGCCGCCTGGTGCTCAACCGCCAGGACGGTTACGCCTCCGCCGTCGGGGTGATGATCTTCATCCTCATCCTCATCTTCACCATTGTGTATGTCAGGTTCGTGGGGATAGAGCGAGAATGAACAGGCTAACGATCTCCAGAAAAGCTGCTGGCGCGGGGCTTGGGCGAGGGCTGTTCTGGCTGCTGGTCCTGGCCATTGCCTTCTATACTATGTCGCCGTTCTTCTACGCAATCAGCATTTCCTTCCGAACCAACGCGCAGGTGCTCATTGCCGCGCGTTACCTGCCGGAGGACCCCACGCTCCTCAACTACCAGAATCTCTTCAGTGACAGCGACTTCATGCGCACGATGTTCAACTCCGCTGTCGTGGCCACAGTGACCGTGCTCCTGGCGCTTGTCGTCGGCTCCTTCGCGGCCTACGCGCTTGGTCGGGTGCGCTTCAAGGGGCGGATGATCGTCCTCTACACCGTGCTGGCGATGACCATGTTCCCGCAGATTTCCATCCTGTCGGGCCTGTTTGCCATCGTCAATGACCTGAACATCTACGGCTCGACCGCCGCGCTGATGTTCACCTACCCGATCTTCACGCTGCCGTTCACCGTGTGGGTGCTCACCAGCTTCTTCCAGGGGCTTCCCGCCGAGATCGAGCAGGCGGCGCTGGTGGACGGTGCCACGCCCTTCCAGACCTTCTGGCGCATCCTGGTGCCGCTGACCGCGCCCGCCCTGGTGACGACCGGTCTGCTGGCCTTCATCTCCGCGTGGAACGAGTACCTGTTCGCCCTGACCTTCACGCTCGTGAGCAAGGCATCGCAGACCGTCCCGGTGGCCATCGCCAATTTCAGCGGCTACGGCTACGAAATCCCTATCGCTGACCGGATTGCTGCCACAGTCGTAGTCACGGTGCCGGTGCTCGTGCTGGTGCTGATCTTCCAGCGGCGGATCATCGAGGGCCTGACGGCAGGGGCGGTGAAGGGATAATCGCGGCGACGCACAGCGATCAGCCAGGCATGTACAGGCCGCTCATCACCGGGCGGCCTGTTCCGTTGAGCGATTTGTGCTGCTCAGGCGGTTCATGTACAATGCTCACAGCGCATCGGGGTTGTGAACCAGTGCTGCCCAAACCGACTGGCAGCTTGAACAGAAAGGCGAGATGTCCATGATAAAACGCCTGACAGGTCAGTTCAATGTCCTTGGCAAGGCGGCTGTGAGCACCCTCGCGCCATCGTTGGTCCGGCTGGGGTTTGTGCTGTTGGGCGTCATCATTGGTCTCGCCTGGGCGTATGAGGGCGCGCCGATCAAGTTCCGCGATGCAGAGCCGGTTCACCTGGCCGATGGCTACAAAGACCAGTGGATCAAGATGACCGCTGTCGAGTTCGCCCAGAGCGGCGACACTGCGGAGGCCGGGCGCAAGATCGCGACCGGGGGCGTGACCCCCAGGATGATCCAGGCGCTCATTGATGACAACGCCGCCGACGAGCCTGAGCTGGCGAGCCAGTTGCAGGCTCTGATGCCTATCGCCCAGCAGAATAGCGCAGCAGCGGCCAGGCAGGGCGACAAGATCAAGACCGGCTTTCTCGGCGGAATCCTGGGGCCGCTGGCCTGCGTCGTCGGGACGGCGGTCATTGGGCTGCTGCTGGCCCTGTTCTTCACGTTCTACTGGGCTGTGCCCGTTGGCAAGTGGGCCAGGCGCAAGCCCGCCCCTGAGATGGCACTGGGCACGACCACCCCCATCGGGCCGGGAGGAGCCGGGCGCGCGGAGATTGTCGCCATGAAGCGGGCCGCGGCCAGAGAGAAGACGGACTTCGAAGCGCGGGGCGAAGCGCCGCCGGCGGGGCAGTTCGTGTCCACCTATGTGCTCGGCGATGACCTGTACGATGACTCCTTCAGCATCGAGACGGCGAAGGGCGAGTTCCTGGGCGAGTGCGGATCGGGCATCTCGGAGACGATCGGGGTGGGGGAGCCGAAGAAGGTCACAGCCACCGAGGTCTGGCTTTTCGACAAGAACGACATCCGCACGGTCACGAAGGTGCTCATGTCCGAACACGCCTACAACGACCCTGCGCTGCGCACCAAGCTGGCTCCTAAGGGCGAGGCTGTTCTGGTTCGGGCTGGCGCAGTGACGGCCCTTGAGACCGAGACGCTGCGCGTTCAGGTGCGAATCGTAGACATGCAGTATGGCGAAGGCCCGCTGCCGCCCAGGAGCTTCTTCGAACGGCTGGCGGTTGAAATCGCGGCCTGGCCCAAGCAGGCCAATGGCGTGCCATCCGGTCAGTCGCCGGACTCGTCGGCGGCCTTTGGCGACACGGCGGAATTGCTCAACTACTGAGTTGACATCTATCTGGCAGGAAGAACAAGGGGCCTGGTGGCAGTCAGGCCCCTATTGCATCTGCCGCCGAAGCTAGCGCGCGATGTGGACGATCTGGAACTCGACGACGCCCCCTGGCGTCTGCACGCGCACCGCATCACCTACGCGACGCCCCAACAGCGCAGCGCCCAGCGGACTCTCGTTGGAGATTTTGCCGCTGCGCGGGTCGGCTTCCGCCGCGCCCACGATGCGATAGGTCTCTGGCGACTCTCCATCCATCTGCACGGTCACTTCCACGCCGGGCTGGACAAGCCCGGCTGCTTTGCCGTTCTCGCGGTCGTCGAGGATCGTCGCTACCCGCAGCAGGTTCTCCAGATACCTGATGCGCCCCTCCAGAAAGGCCTGCTGCTCCTTAGCGTCGGTATAATCGGCATTCTCAGACAGATCGCCCTGGCTGATCGCCTCTTTGAGCAGCGCCGCCAGCCGCGGGCGCCGCACATTGATCAGGTTCTCTAGTTCAGCGCGAAGCTCTGCTGCGCCCTGTGCCGTCAGGAATTGTTGCTCGTCTGCCATGCAGTCACCCTCTACAGAAATTCCGAACCGAGGAAGGTCATGTGCGTGTGAAGGGATCGAAAAGCTTCTGCCACTCCTGCAGCGCGTAGCGATCGGTCATGCCAGCGATGTAGTCGGTGACGGCGCGGTACAGACCGCGCTCATCTATTGCCCGCTGCACAGAGGGCGGAAGCTGGCCCGGCTCGGCGATATAGGTCTCGAAGATCTGCGTGATGAAGCGCTCCGCCTTGACCGCCATGCGCGCCACGCGATGATGGCGATACATCTCGCTATACAGAAATGTCTTAAGCTCCGCGTTGCTGCCCTTGATGTCGTCGGAGTGCCGCACGACGTTGTGCGGCAGGCGCTGCAGCGCCTCCGGTGACTCAGGCAGCAGACGTCCCAGCACCGCGCCGGTCGCTTCAATCACATCACTGATCTCAATGCCCAGCATCCGCCGGATCATGCGGTGACGGATCTGCTCGGTGAAGCTCTTTCCATCCCAGCCAATGCTCTCCTTGAGCATCTGCCAGATGCCCAGGGAATCAAGCTGCCGCGGCGCCAGCAGGCCGGAGCGCAGCCCATCGTCCAGGTCATGTGCATTGTAGGCCAGCTCGTCGGCGATGTTGGCGATCTGCGCTTCCAGACTGGCGCGCAGATCGGGATCGAAGCCCTCCGCAGCCGAGTCGCTCAGATCGTACTCGGTCTCATGCTTGACGATTCCTTCGCGTAGCTCATAGGTCAGGTTCAGCCCTGGCCAGTCAGGATAGCGCGTCTCCAACTGCGTCATAATACGCAGCGATTGCCGGTTGTGATCGAAGCCGCCGTGCCCCGCCATTAGCTTATTGAGAATTGCCTCGCCGGAATGGCCGAACGGCGGATGGCCGAGATCGTGTCCCAGGCAGATCGCTTCGACCAGGTCTTCATTGGCGCCAAACGCGCGGGCCAGGCTGCGCCCGATCTGCGTCACTTCCAGGGTGTGGGTCAGGCGCGTCCGATAATAATCGCCCTCGAAGTTGACGAAAACCTGCGTCTTGTATTCCAGGCGGCGGAATGCCGTCGTGTGCAGGATGCGGTCACGGTCGCGCTGGAACGCCGTGCGATACTCCGGTTCTTCCTCCAGGTGCTCGCGCCCTTTGCTGTCGCGGCTGCGCAGAGCGTAAGGGGCCAGAGTGCGCTCTTCAACCGCTTCAAGCTGCCTGCGTGTGATAAGCATGGCACGTACCGTTGGTCCTGGGCTGTTTTGATGGAGTTCGTCTGGCGGGCAGAATCACACATGCGCTGCGCGCAAGCCCGCGCACGTGCGCAGAGCATATCCAATTACGGCACGCGCCGCAATCAATTATCGGGGTGCTCAGCGACCGGGCCGCCGGGCGGTGCGCCGCACCAGCGTCAGGCTTGGCTCGCCGGCCTCTACTTCCTTGAACACCATGATCTGGCGAAGCTCAATGATCTGGTCGCGCAGGGCTGCTGCTTTTTCGAACTCCAATGCCTTAGCCGCTGTTTTCATCTCGGCCTCCAGCGTTTCGATCAGCTTGTTCAGCTCGCTCTTGGGCAGCCCTGCCGGAGATGGCACCGCAGCGCCGCGCTCGCTCTGCGCCGCTTCGGGCGCTATCTGCTGCATCCGCTCGGTCAGGTCGCGCACTTCCTTGACGATGCTGGCCGGCTCGATGCCGTGCTCCACATTGTGCTGGTGCTGGATCGTGCGACGTCGCTCTGTCTCGTCTATGGCAAACTGCATCGCCTCGGTGAGCTTGTCCGCATACATGATCACGTGGCCGTGAATGTGCCGCGCGGCTCGCCCGATGGTCTGGATCAGCGCTGGGGCGGAGCGCAGGAAGCCTTGCTTGTCCGCGTCGAGAATGGCGACCAGCGACACTTCGGGCAGGTCCAGCCCTTCGCGCAGCAGGTTGATGCCCACGACCACATCGTAGACGCCCAGGCGCAGATCGCGCAGAATCTCGATGCGCTCAATCGTGTCAATCTCGCTGTGCAGGTAGTGCACGCGGATGCCCATTTCCAGCAGATAATCGGCCAGGTCCTCGGCCATGCGCTTGGTCAAAGTGGTGACCAGCGCCCGCTCGCCACGTTGCACCCGCCGGTGAATCTCGCCGAGCAGGTCGTCAATCTGCCCCGCCGTAGGACGCACGTCAATGGTCGGGTCGAGGACGCCGGTGGGGCGGATCACCTGCTGGACGGTCTGCTGGCTGTGCTCCTCTTCGTAGGGGCCGGGCGTCGCGCTCATGAAGATGGTCTGCCCGATGCGGCTCTCGAACTCCTCGAAGCTGAGCGGGCGGTTATCCAGAGCGCTGGGCAGCCGGAAGCCATACTCGACCAGCGTCCCCTTGCGCGAGCGGTCGCCGCCAAACATGCCGCGCACCTGGGGCAGCGTCATATGCGACTCGTCCACGACCAGCAGGAAGTCGGGCGGGAAGTAGTCAACCAGCGTCCAGGGAGGGCTGCCGGGGGGGCGCTGGTCAAGGTGGCGGGAGTAGTTCTCAATCCCGCTCGTGTAGCCAAGCTCGCGCATCATCTCGATGTCGTAGCGCGTGCGCTGCTCCAGCCGCTGCGCTTCGAGCAGCCGGCTCGCCGCCTGAAGCTCTGCTAATCGCCCCTCAAGCTCCTGTTCAATATCGTGGAGCGCCTGGCGCAGCAGCGAATCCTCGGTGACAAACTGCTTGGCGGGGAATATCTTGATGGCCTCGTGCTCAGCCAGCACCTCGCCGGTCAGTGGATCCATCTCCAGCAGGCGCTCGATCTCGTCGCCGAACATGGCTACGCGGTAGGTTGTGGTGCCGTAGGCGGGAGTGATCTCCAGCGTATCGCCCCGCACGCGGAACGTGCCCGGCTTAAGCTCGAAGTCGTTGCGCCCGTATTGGATGCCCACCAGATGGCGCAGGACCAGGTCGCGACGCGCTTGCGTCCCCGCCCGCAATTCCAGCGTCGCCTTGTTCCAGGTCACCGGGTTGCCGATGCCGTAGATGCACGACACCGAAGCCACTATCAGCACGTCGCGCCGACTCAGCAGCGAAGCCGTCGCCGCCAAGCGGAGCCGGTCAATCTCCTCATTGATCTCCGTCTCCTTCTCGATATAGAGGTCGTGGCGCGGCACGTAGGCTTCGGGCTGGTAGTAGTCGTAGTAGGAGACGAAGTACTCCACCGCATTGCGCGGGAAGAACTCTTTGAATTCCGAGTAAAGCTGGGCCGCCAGCGTTTTGTTGTGGGCCAGCACCAGGGTAGGGCGCTGCACCTGGGCGATGACGTTGGCGACGGTGTAGGTTTTGCCGGTGCCAGTTGCGCCGAGCAAAGTCTGGAAGCGGTGTCCGGCGGTCACCCCCTCAACAAGCGCGCTGATGGCCTGCGGCTGGTCACCGGTCGGCTGATAGTCGGAGGCAAGCTCAAAACCGGGCATGGCAACCCTCCCTGTAGGACTCTGTGCGTTCGAACGCAAGTTCTAGAATATAACGCAGGCTGGCTGTCCTGACGAAGAATGACGGGGATGGGGTGCGTGCAAAGGTTGTCAGCGACTTGTTTGACGTGGGGGTATTGACCTCACCCCCTGGCCTCGCTACGCTCGGCCCTTCCCCCTCTCCGTCAACGGAGAGGGGGCGGCGAGGCGCGTGAACGCCGAGCGGGGGTGAGGTCAACCAGGGCGCAGCAGAGCAGCGCCCCTACCTGACAGGTTTTGCACGCACCCCGGGGATGGCAGAGGCAGCGCAGATCAGCGCAGCCGCCCTGGGTTTGGCTCGACGTAGATGGGATTGCTCAGAATCCACATGCGCTCGCGCCCATGATACGAGCGCCAGACCTCGACGCGGTACGGTCCGGGGTCGCGCACGACATGAGTCAGGTTCTCCGTTTTCGTCTCCTCAGCGACGATCTCCCCACAACACACCAGGCGGATGCGCGCGCGGGCGGGAGCCAAAGCCTGAAGCGTCACCCCGTGACCCAGCCGGATCGTCTCGCCCATGATTGCGGTGGCGTTCTGTCCTTGAGCGGAAAAGCGGAAGCCGCGTGTGTTTCCCGGAATGTCGTAGCCGATGAAGGCGCGCCCTTCGCTAAGCGCCTGGTATATCTGGGCTTTGTCGTAATCCAGGTCGCCAGTCAGCGCGGACTTGGTGAAGATGTGCGTGTTCACCGAGCTGAACAGGAAATCGTAGGGGAAGACCACGTGCGACAGCGGCCCCATGGACACGCGCGTGCCGTGCGCATCGGCGCAGCCAATCCCCACCACCTGGAAACCCGTCTCCAGAAGCTCGTCCCACAGGGCAAGCGTCTCCGGCGAAGGGCCGATCATCACATCGTCCGGGCGAAAAACATTGCGGATTCCCGTCCGGCGGTCGGGCAGATAGTCCTTGAAGCGGGACATGTAATTCCACACTTCAAGGCCAGTGAAGCCATCTACATAGCGATCCAGCCAGGGGATCGCTGGCTCGCCCAGCCACTCGATGGCGTTATCGTCCGGGTGGGCGATGAAGCTCAAGCCGCCCGCCTGCCGGACGGCGCTCAGCAAGGTGGGCAGGCTGTGAGCATGGCCCGCCAGCTCGGTCTCCGCGCCGAAAACGAGCACATGGTTGCCTTGCGGGGTGCGCGTCCGGTCGTGGACTTCCTCTCCGGCAAGCAGCAGCACATAGCCGCGCGCGTCGTCGCCGTAATAGCCCTCGATCCCTCCCACGCGCACATTGTGGTCGGTGAAGATCACGAAGTCCAGCCCGGCCAGAAGCGCAGCCTGGGCGACGTGCTCGTGACTGCCTTCTCCGTCCGAGTAGGGAGTATGAACGTGGAGATTCCCGGTATACTCAAAGTACGGCATGGCGCTTTCTCGCAGCGATGACGTGCAAGCGCAGCGTGCCAAGCGTACTGCATCCGGTGGAGGGCTGTCAAGAGGGAAGGCATTGACCTCACCCCCAGCCTCGCTAGACCAGCCCGGCCTTCTCTTGCTGCTCGCGGGCTTCCAGTTCCGTGCGCGCCAGCTCGCGCCGCAGAATCTTGCCAACAGTGGTGCGCGGCAGTTCGTCCACGAACGCAAAGCGTGTCGGAACCTCATAGCGGGCCAGTTTCTCGCTGGCGAAGGCGATCAGGTCCTTTTCCGTCACGGTCTGCCCCGGCTTGACGACAACCCAGGCTTTCAGGGCCTCCTGGCCCACCTTCTCCGGGTCGGGGTGGGGGATGGCCGCCACGCCCACCTCTTGCACGGCGGGATGCTCCATCAGCACGTCTTCGACCAGGCGCGGGTACACGTTGAAGCCGCCGATCAGCGCCATGTCTTTCTTGCGATCCACGATGTAGAAGTAGCCGTCCTCATCCATGCGCGCAATATCGCCCGTGTAGAGCCACAGCTTCCCGTCAGCGTCGGGGCGCAGCGCGTTCGCTGTCTCAGTGGGCATGCCATAGTAACCGCGCATCAGTTGTGGGCCGTGCATGATCAGCTCGCCCACTTCGCCCACCGGCACAGCGGTCATACCTTCGTCCAGGTCAACGATGCGCATCTCCATATCGGGCAGCGGCAGGCCGATGGAGCCGGTGCGATTCTCGCCGCGCACCGGGTTCACATGAGAAGCAGTGGGCGCTTCGCTCATGCCGAACCCTTCCAGGAGCACGCCTCCGGCGAGTTCCTCGAAGCGCCGCTTGGTGGTGGGTGGGAGCGGAGCCGACCCGCTGACGCAGGCATAGATGGACGAGAGATCGTACTTGCCAGCGAGAATCCCTGGGTGGCGGTTGATCGCGTTGTAGAGGGCGGGCACGCCCATGAACAGCGTCGGGCGATAGCGGTCAATCTTCTGCACCACATCGGTGATGTCGCGCGGGTTGGGCACCATGATCATCACAGCCCCCAGCGACACGGCGAAGCTCATCACCGCCACCATGCCAAACACGTGAAACAGGGGGATGGCCGCCAGGAAGCTCTCCTGCACGCCCTTGCGCGCCAGCCATGCCCGGCACTGCACTGTGTTGGCAACCAGCGCGCTGTGGGTGGACATCGCCGCCTTTGGAATGCCTGTCGTGCCTCCGGTGTACTGGAAAATGGCGGTGTCGTCGCCTGGCACGTCCGCGCCAGGCCGTCGGCCCGCATAGCGTGCCAGCAGGTCTTGCAGCCAGTGGTCTTCGGGGCGCTTGGCGATGCGGTGCCCCTCTTTCTTCTCTTTGGCCAGGGTGAACAGGACGCGCGCCGGGGGCGGCAGATATTCTTTGATACCGGTGGCGATGACGTGCTGCACTCTTCGTCTGCGCCTGGATTTTCTTCAGATTCTCGTAGAACAGGGTCAGCGTGATGGCGAAGGTCGCGCCGCTGTCAGCCAACTGCTCAGCGAGCCTGGCGGGAGGAAATGTGGGGTTGACGGCCACCACAACGCCGCCAGCTTTGAGCGCCGCGTGGAAAGCCAGCACGAACTGCGCGCAGTTGGGCAGGATCAGGGCCACGCGGTCGCCCTTTTTCAGGCCCAGGTCACCCAGGGCCGCGGCCAGCGCGTCAGCGAGATCGTTCAGCACGCCGTAGGACATGCGGCTGGCGACAAGCCCCACCAGCGGCAGGTGGGCGGCGGTGAGGATCGCCGTCGCTCCGGGGTCAGCAGCGGCAGCGTCGGCCAGGTACTGGTGTAGCGGGTGACTGGGATATGGTGCTAAACTGTGCGGAACACCCGGATCGTAGTGCTGAAGCCAGGGCTTGTCCTGGTAGGTGACCATGCGCTGCGCCTCCCTGATGCTGGATAACTCATCTTGGTATCGGGCGGAGTGTGGAGATAGACGTTGGCTGATGTCCTGCGAAAAGACCATTCCGGTGGAAATGCGAGCGGGCCACAAGCAGAGTTATCCCCCGGCGACCGCTGGCCGCTGGTCGTCGGGAACCTGCTGACCGACGCGCTATGACACATCGGCAACTCCCCCTGTTTCCCACTGAAGCCGAGCACGGGCTGACGCCTCTCAGCCGCCTGGCGGATGCGCATGTGCCTTTTCTGGCGCACCTGCGCCAGGAAGGGCGCAGCGAGCACACGATCACCGCGTTCTCGTCTGACCTGCGCCTGGTCGAGGAGTTCTTCGGCGAAGACTTCGCCCTGAAGAACTTCAACACCAGCAAGCTCAATCAGTTTCTGGAGTGGCTGGAGCATGGACGGGGCGTGCCGTGCAGCCGCAAGAGCTACGCGCGGCGGGTGACCACGCTCAAAGTATTCTTCAAGTTCCTGAAGGCCGAGCACGTGCTCCGCCACGATCCAGCCGGCGCGCTGCTGCAACGTTCGGGCGCAGCGCCGCTGCAAACCGCGCTCTCCGAGCCGGAGAGCGAGCGCCTGCTGAGCCACACAGCCAGCCTGCGCGTCGCCGAGTCGCCCGACGCCCGCCCCGATCTGCTCGTGCGGTTGCTGCTGGACACAGGGATCAAGAAGAGCGAGTGTATGCGCCTGACGCCGGACGATGTGATCCGGGACGATCCGCGCCGCCCGCATCTGATGGTGCGTCACCGCAGCCCGAAGAACGTGTACCGCGAGCGCAAAATCCTTCTGGACCCCGACTGGCTGGCAGTGCTGGACGACTATCTGGCCCAGTACCAGCCGGAGAGGTTCATTTTCGAGTGCACGGCGCGCAACCTGGAATACGTCCTGCACGATGTGGCGCTGGCGGCGGGCGTCGGCGCGCGCGTCTCGTTCGAGATTCTGCGCTGGACGAGCGCCGTGCGCGATCACCAGCGCGGCGTGGATTCCGACACTATCCGCGAAAAGATGGGCCTCAGCCGCATAAGCTGGCGCGAGACCAGCCAGAAGATCGCCCAGCTTGCCGCCAGGGGCGACGAAGGCTGATGCGCCGCGCTCATTTCCACACGCGGCACAGCAACCCCTTCAGATAGGCTCCCTCCGGGAAGGTGAGGGCGACCGGGTGGTCGGACGCCTGGGCCAGCCAGCGCACGATCTGTGCATCGCAGCGCGCGTCTGTTGCCGCCGCGAAGACGATCTTCTGGAACAGGTCGCTGCTGATCGCGCCGGAGCAGGAGAAGGTCGCCAGCACGCCACCCTCGCGCAGAAGCTGGAAGGCCAGCAGGTTGATGTCCTTGTAGCCGCGCGCCGCGCTCTCCACCTGGCGCGCCGAGTGCGCGAACTTCGGCGGGTCGAGGATGATCATGTCGAACTGACGGCCCTGCTCGCGCCAGTAGCGCAGCACGGAGAAGACATCCCCTTCCACGAAATCTTCTTCGTCGAGCGCGTAGCCGTTCAGGGCGATGTTGCGCCGCGCCAGCTTGAGCGCTTCGGCGGAGGTGTCCACATTGACCACGCGCCGCGCCAGGCCGCCCAGCGCGTAGACGGCGAAGCCGCCGGTGTAGGCGAAGGCGTTGAGCACCTCGCGCTCCGCCGCGTGCTCGTCCCAGCGGAACCAGTCGCCGATGATCTCGCGGTTCTCGCGCTGGTCGAGGTAAAAGCCTGTCTTGTGCCCCGCGCGCACGTCTACCAGAAAGCGCCGCCCATTCTCGTCAATCTCGATGGTGCTCGGGCGGCGGGCTGCCCGCCAGCAGCCCGGTGCTGGGGGCCAACCCCTCTTTGGCGCGCACGTCCACGTCGCTGCGCTCGTAGATGCCCGCCGGCTGCAACAGCTCCTCCAGCAGCCCGGCGAGCATCTGTTTGCGCATCTCAATGCCCAGCGTCAGCGCCTGGATGACCAGCCACTCGCCGTAGCGGTCTACTACCAGGCCGGGCAGGCCGTCGTTCTCGGCGTTGACCAGACGGTACGCTGCCGGGTTGCCCTGCACGGCGATGCGGTTCAGCGGCCCCCGGGCGGCGATGGCGCGGCGCAGCCGGTCGCGCCAGAACGCTCCGTCTATGGGCTGGTCTTCGTCCCACGACAGCAGGCGCACGCAGATGGATGACTGGCTGTTCCAGTAACCGCGCGCCAGGAATTGGCTGCGCTCGTTCCGCACGACGACGAGATCGCCGTCGGCGGGGTCGCCCGTGACAGCCTTGATGGCCCCAGAGAAAACCCAGGGATGGCGGCGCAGCACCGCCTTCTGCCGCTCCTCGCGGACAACGACCGCCGGCTCAGCCATGCGCCCCCCCGATCATGGCCAGCAAGCCCGCCTCGTCCAGCAAGGGAACGCCCAGCTCCTGCGCCTTCGCCAGCTTGCTGCCCGGCTCGTCTCCCACGACAACGAACGACGTTTTCTTGCTGACACTGCCAACCACCTTGCCGCCGTGCTGCTCGATCAGCGCCGCCGCCTCGTTGCGCTTGAGCGTCGGCAGCGTGCCGGTCAGCACAAAAGTCAGCCCGGCCAGCCGGTCAGAGGCGCGCGGCGGCGGAGCGGCTTCCTCTGCCAGGCGCACGCCCGCCCGGCGCAGTTTGGCAATCAGCGTGCGGTTGCGCGGGTTGGCGAACCATTCGACAACCGCGCCGGCTGTGTGCGGGCCGATTCCTTCGATGGTCTGCAGCTCCTCTTCGCTGGCGGAGGCCAGGGCGTCCATGCTGTGAAAATGCCGGGCCAGCACCTCGGCGACTGTGCTGCCCACGCCGCGTATGCCCAATGAGCCAATCAGCACGGCCAGGGGGCGCTGTTTGGCCGCCTCGATGCTGGCCAGCAGGTTCTGCACTTTCTTCTCGGCGAATCCCTCCAGCGCCAGCAAGTCTTCCGCCGTCAGCGTGAAAAGATCGGCCTCGTCAGCGATCAACCCCTGTTCCAGCAGCAGGCGCACGCTGCGCTCGCCCAGCCCGGCGATGTCCATCGCGCCGCGCGAGACGAAGTACTCGATATTGCGCGCGACGCGCTCCGGGCAGGCGGGATTCGTGCAGTAATAGGCCACCTCGTCCTCGTCCCGCGCCACCGACGCTGCACAGACCGGGCAGGTTTGCGGGCGCTCGACGGGGCGCTCTGCGCCGGTGCGCGCTGCGATCACCGGCCCGACGACGTAAGGGATCACTTCCCCTGAACGCTTGACGATCACCGTGTCGCCGATGCGAATGTCCTTCTCGGCGATCAGGTCGTAGTTGTGCAGGCTGGCCTGGCGCACGGTGACGCCGCTGACGAACACCGGCTCTAGCACGGCGGTTGGGGTGAGCACGCCCGTGCGCCCGACGTTGGCTGTCACGTCCAGCAGGCGGGTGGTCGCCTCCTCCGCCGGGAATTTGTAAGCCACCGCGCCACGCGGGTCTTTGCCCACAACGCCGAGATCGCGGGCGGTGGCCAGATCGTCCACCTTAATGACCAGGCCATCCATTTCGTAGGGCAGCGCGTGGCGGCGTCCCTCAAACGCCTGCACATAGGTGATCAGATCATCCAGAGAGTCGAAGCGGCGGATCACGTCATGTGCGGTGAGAAAGCCCAGTTCGTGCAGGTAGCGCAGTGTCTCCCACTGCGTGAGGGGAATATGCCCTTCCCCGTCCACGATCCCGTAGCAGTAGGCGGTGAGCGGGCGCTGTGCTGTCACGCGGGCGTCCTTCTGTTTCAGCGCGCCAGATGCGGTGTTGCGCGCGTTGACGAAGGGGGGCAGCCCGTCCTGTGCCAGGCGGCGGTTGAGCGCGGCAAAGTCTTCTTTGAGGAACAGCACTTCGCCACGCACGACCAACCGGCGCGGCACGGGCAGATCGCTGCCGGAGACGGGGATGCGCAGCGGTATGGTGCGCACGGTGCGCACATTGGACGTCACGTCGTCGCCGATTTCGCCGTTGCCGCGCGTCGCGCCCTGAACCAGCAGGCCGTCGAGATAGGTGAGCACGACGGTCAGCCCGTCGAACTTCGGCTCGACCACGTAGCTCAGCGAGACGTTTTCCGGCAATAAGCGCCCAATGCGCTCGCGCCAGGCCCGTAGCTCGCCCTCGCTGAACACGTTGCCCAGGCTCAGAATCGGCGCCGGGTGACGCACCTTTGGCAGATCGGCCACCAGATCGCTACCCACGCGCTGAGTCGGCGAATCAGGCACGATCAGTTCCGGGTGCTCGGCTTCCAACCGCTTGAGTTCCGCAAAGAGCCGATCGTATTCGCCATCAGTGACGATCGGCGCGTTGAGCACGTGGTAGCGGTAATTGTGCTCGTGAAGAGCGCGCCGCAGTACCTCGGCGCGGGCTTTGAGATCGCTGTCGCTCACAGGTGCCCACCTCACAGGCTACTCGGAGATGACTTCCAGGTAGTTGCGCGCCGCCCAGCCGTACCGCTGTGAATCGTCGGGGTCCTCCAGCCGCCACCATTCGAGGCCGTCGGCGGTCTGCGGCCCCTCGACAACGACGAAGACCGACTCTTCTTGAGCGACGAAGCGCGGTGTGTTGGTGTCACCGGTGCCGGGCGCCGAGCGGATATTCAGCCCCGTAGCCCCCACACCAACCACCTTGACCAGCACGCCAATGGTGATGTTGCCCGGAGGGAGCGAAGGACTGGGGATCGGCGTTGGAAGCGCCATGGTTGGCGTGGGCTGCGCGGGGCGAATTGGGGTTGGCCAGAGACCCTGACCCTCTGTCTGCTGCGGCGCCGCCCCACTCAGAAAGCTCTGGCTGAGCGTAGGCTGCGGGGTGATCACCTGGACGCGCGGTGCCTGGTCGCCCGGAGTCTTCGGCTCTGCCAGAGCCGAGAGTGTCAGCACGAGCACCAGGGTGATGGCCCCGACGACTGCAACCATGATGACCAGCGACCACCAGGGCAGGTACAGCCCACTGGTGCGCGCATCTCGCCGCGCTGCGGGGCGCGCCGGCATACCCGGAGGAGCCTGGCGAGGCGGCGCCGCCGAACCGGCGGCCGGCGGTGGGGCGTTGGCTCGCATCGGGCGGCTGTCGCGGCGACGACGGGTGCGCCTGTCGCGCTGGCTGCCGGGCACCGTCTGCGGATCGGGGCGCGCGCCGAGAGGCTGCAGCGGCACAAGCGGGCGAGTTGGCTGGGCCGCGCCGGTGTCCAGCGGGGATCGCCGCCCTCGCGGATCTGGCAGATTACCGGAGACAGAGGGCTGGCTATCGGGCGCGTCTCCGCCAGGAGGTTGCATGGCTCCGCTCACTTCCTGACCGATCACAACACTATCTGGGTTGCCTGAGTCATGGCGCTAGTATACCACAGCCGCCTGCGGGCACACTTAGTTAGAGGAGAGTTCGCTTGCCCCAGCCCTCGCGCAGCATCCGCAGAGCGTTGGCCCCCAGGATATTCTCGATGTCCTGGTTCGTGTAGCGGCGGCGCGAGGGCGAGTCGTGCTCGGTCAGCAGGCGCTCGGTCAGGCGCGGCAGCTCGGAGGCATCCTTGAGATCGTCGGGCGGGTCGGTGAACCCGTCGAAGTCGCTGCCGATGGCGATGTGCTCCGTAGAGCCGCCCGCCGCGGCAGCGAACTGCCCGATGGTGCGTGCCACACAGTCCAGCCCCAGGTCAGTGCGGTAGGGCGCGAGCCAGTAGTTCATCAGGATGACGCCCACCACGCCGCCATGATTGGCGATCCAGCGGATCTCCCAGTCTTCGAGGTTGTAGGGACTGGGATTCAGGGTGTGCGCGCCCACATGCGAGGCCATGACCAGGCAGTTTGCGCCGCTCTGCCCGACAATCTCATAGACATCGCGGCGGGCGGGCGGCGTGCAGTGACTGATGTCAATCAGCATCCCCATCTCGATCATGCGCCGCACTACACTGCGCCCCATTGGCGTCAGGCCGCGCGTCAGATCAATGTCGTCCATCAGACGATCCAGGCGTCGCCGGGGCAGCAGGGGCAGGATGTACTGCGGATAGGGGAACACGGTCATACCCAGGGCATTGGGGTAGAAATGCACCAGGGTGAGCGCCGCGCAGCCTCGTTCAAAGAACTGCTCCAGGTTCGCGATAGTCTCTGGCTCGGTGCCTGTTGCCCCTTCCAGGCAGTGCCCCCCTTCCAGCGTGTGCACGAAGGCGATGGGGCCGTCTGCCCCCTGGCTCAGGATGCGCTCAAGCTCTGCGCCAGAATGCGCCAGGACAACTGAGCGCTGCCCGCGAGTCTCGCCAGCCTGCTGGCTGTAGGCGGCCAGACGCTGCTCCAGATCATCGAGCAGGTGTCGTGTCACTGTCGCATAGGGTGGCTCCATCAGGTCTTTCCATGTGCGCCGCACAAACGACCAGGGGATGAGGCGCAGCAGCTTGATCAGCGGCAAATCCTCGATCAGGCGTTTCTCAGGGGCGTAGATAGCCGAGAGCAGCACATCCACCCCGCCAGTCTGCAACGCCGGGAAGTTCGTGCGCACGTTAAACGGCCAGAAGAACGCCTGGATCGCTTTGTCGCGCCGCAGCAGACT
Organism: Anaerolineae bacterium; assembly: GCA_027494015.1. Next base: position 573,190 of record JAOSJP010000001.1, on the reverse strand, counting down.
CTTGTGAAACAGAGCGCTCTTCAGCGCGGGGTGGGCGTGAATGTCAACGACAATGGCGCGATGGTGCAGGTCCAGCCAGGGGGTAGGGGTGCTCCTGTTCATCGGGGTCTCCGCGCAGATGCTACACCAGGAAAGCCTGGATGCGGAAGCTGCCCCACATTGTACATGCAGACGGCCCGGCTGGAAAAATCCCGGGCGGCCCGCAAAGAAGAAGCCCCATAGACGGGGCTTCCAATTCTCAGCGTGTTGGCTGTCGATCAGGCAGGGGAGGGGGCTGTGCCCAGCGGGGCGGGCGGCCTGTCGCTATCCGCTTCCTCCTCCATTGGCTCGCCGGTCACTTTTGACGGAGTTGGCTCGCTGGGACGGCTGGGCGCTTCTGGCTCTGGCGGCTCGCCCATCAACGCCAGGAACTCTTCGCGGCCAATCGTCTCTACCTCAATGAGGCGCTCTGCAACGGCATCCAGCTTGTCCCGATTCGCGCGCAGCACATGCAGCGCCCGCTCGTAGGCCTCAGAGACGATGGCGTGCACTTCCTGGTCAATCTGCTCAGCAATGCTCTCGCTGTAATCGCGCTGCTCGCCGATCTCGCGCCCCAGGAAGACAAGCTCTTCTTTCTGCCCAAAGACACGCGGGCCGAGCTTGCGGCTCATGCCCCAGCGCGTCACCATGGTGCGCGCGATGCGCGTCACCTGTTCCAGATCGCTCGACGCCCCGTTGGTGATATCGCCGAAGACAATATCCTCCGCAGCACGCCCGCCCAGCGCGGCGGTGATCTGGTCAATGTAGCGTTGGGTGGTGCCCAGCGCAGAGTCGTTCTCCGGCATCACCCAGGTGACGCCGCCCGCCATGCCGCGCGCGACGATGGTCACCTTGCGCACGGGATCGCAGTTGGGAGTCATGTGGAAGACGACGGCGTGCCCGGCCTCGTGATAGGCGATCAGGCGCTTCTCCTCCGCCGTGATGAGGCGGCTACGTCGCTCCGGCCCCAGGACAACGCGCTCGACCGCTTCTTCGAAGTCGCGCATACTGATGCTCTTCTTGTTCTTGCGCGCGGCCACGATGGCCGCCTCGTTGACCAGGTTCTCCAGGTCGGCCCCCACGAAGCCCGGCGTAGTCTTGGCCAGCGTGCTGAGGTCCGCGTCCGACGCCAGCGGCTTGCCGCGCGAGTGAACTTTGAGAATTGCCTCGCGCCCGCGCATGTCGGGGCGGTCGAGCACTACACGGCGGTCAAAACGCCCTGGGCGCATGAGCGCCGGGTCGAGGATGTCGGGGCGGTTGGTGGCGGCCATGATGATCACGTTGGTATCCGTGTCGAAGCCGTCCATCTCCACCAGAATCTGGTTGAGCGTCTGCTCGCGCTCGTCATGGCTGCCACCCAGCCCCGCGCCGCGATGCCGCCCTACTGCGTCAATCTCGTCTACGAAGACGATGCACGGGCTGTGCCGCTTGGCCTGGTCGAACAGATCGCGCACCCGGCTGGCGCCCACGCCCACGAACATCTCGACAAATTCAGAGCCAGAGATGCTGAAGAAAGGCACGCCCGCTTCACCGCTGACGGCCTTCGCCAGCAGAGTCTTGCCGGTACCAGGGCTGCCTACCAACAGCACGCCCTTGGGGATGCGCGCGCCAAGCTGGATGAACCGCTCCGGGTCTTTCAGGAACTCGACGACTTCCTGAAGCTCCTCTTTCGCCTCGTCGGCGCCGGCCACATCCTCAAATGTGACGGTCGGTTGATCGCCAGTGAACATGCGCGCCCGACTCTTGCCGAACGAGAGCGCCTGGTTATTCGATCCCTGCGCCTGGCGCAGCATCAGGTAGATGAAGCCGCCAATGAGCAGCAGCGGCAGGAAGGTCCCGATCAGCCCGATCCAGTTGAACAGATTGCTCGGCTTGGTGAACTCAAAGTCAATCTGCTGCAACATCTCAGGCGACGCGCCGAGCGATTCCAGCACGGAGACCGGGTCATCCGTGTTTGGGTTAAGCTGCGTCTTGCGCGTGTCGTTGTTGCGATAGGTGGCTGTGATCTCGCCCTCATCTGAGACCTCGATGGAGCGAACCAGCCCGTTGTTGATATCACGCGCAAGCTCGCTGGCGATCAGCTCCTTCGAGTCGGAGCTATTGCTGCGCACCCCAAAGACTATCGCAGCGATCGCCGCGACAATCAGAATGTACACGAAGACATTCCGCGACCGGTTATTCACGCTAGGCCTCCAGCCTCCATGGCAGACGGGCCCATTACCGCACCCTTTATCAAAGGACAGATGCCTCGCTCGATCCGAGGAATTTGCATGACTGCTAACTAGGATTATACAGGATCGAACAGCCGAAGGCCAGACGATCAGGCCAAGAGCGAATTAATGTTGCATAAGAAATGGCTCCTGGAGACAATTCCTCGCGTCCTGGGCAGATGCGCCGATCATCCAGCCCAGGCCTGATAGACCGCTATCCACAGCGGGATGAGCAGCATGACGGCAATGAGCGCGATGAAGGCCAGGACAAGCGTCACCAGGTCAAGCTGTGGTGGCTCCTCGACCGCCCGGTAACGCGACTGAATCATGGGGTCGGGCGGTTGTGGCGCAGAGTACGCCGGGCGGGAGACAGAGGCCATGCCCTGTGCAGTAGCCGGGCTGCGATAGACAGGCTCCGCGTAGATGTGGGTGGGAGCCTCAGCGCGGGGCGAGCCAGCGGGGGCAGGGATCGGCTGGGGGATGGCCGGCTCCGCATCAAGGGCCAGGCCCCGGCTCTGAACGGGCGGCAGCGGGCCGGAAGGGGGCACCGTCGCCGCCGTATCCGGGAAGGGAGCTTCGGCGCTGACCTCTGGCACCACGTCCGTGGTCACCTGGCCTCTCCGACGATAGCTGACCAGGATGCGCCCGAACTGATCCGCCGTGCGGTAGCGCGACGTGGGTTCTTTCGCCAGCACCTTCAGCAGTATCCGATCCAGGTGTTCCGGCACATTGGGGTTGAACTCCGCTGCGCGCGGGGGCGTCTCGCGGATATGCGCCATTGCCAGTTCCTGCTGGTCGGTGCCCACAAAGGGCAGTCGTCCGGTCAGCATCTCAAAGAGCACGATGCCGATGGCGTACACGTCCGAAGCGGGAGTGGGCGCTTCGCCCTGAGCCTGTTCGGGCGAGAAGTAGTGCGGGCTGCCCCATACCACGCGCTGGCGCTCGCGGTCGCGCGGCTTGGTCGCCGTCAGCGCCTGGGCGATGCCGAAATCGGTGACCTTGACGTTATCGTTCTCCGTCACCAGGACGTTCTGCGGCTTCACGTCCGCATGAACCAGCCCGGCGCGATGGGCATAGCCCACGCCGGCGCAGATCTTGATGGCGATGCTCAGCGCCCGGTCAATGGAGAAGGGAGCGCCGGCCCGGATCAGCCGCTTGAGGTCTTCACCGTCCACATACTCCATGACGATGTAATGGGTATTTCCGTCCTGACCCACATCATGCACGGTGACAATGTTCGGGTGCGACAGGTTGGCGACGTTGCGCGCCTCCTGGCGGAATCGCTTGAGGAACTCCGGGTCGCTGGTGAGGCTGGGACGCAGAATCTTGACCGCCACCGTGCGGCCCAGCGCGAGATCGGTGGCCTTGTAGATGACGGCCATGCCGCCTGATCCCTGCTGGGCGAGCAACCGGTACCGCCCGTTGAGAAGCGTTTCCTGCGAAGACATCCGCCACCCATTCTCTGGCTCGGCGCGAGATGGACGCCGTTTCAACTCATCTTAATAATGCTCGGTCTCTGGCGATAATGCAAGTGCTTTTCATGCGGGAGCCGGTGCGAGCTAGTTGACAGGCGCGGCAACGTTTATAATCTGCGCTGCATCATACCGATCAGGCCCCCCCCCCACCCCCAAACAAGCCGACAACGCACCACCCGAACCTGCGGCTAGGACAGGCCCACGAAACGCCGGCACGCCGTATTCATCTCGCTTGCGGCGGGGCTGGCAAGGCCCAGCACGAGGAAGGAACCCAGATGACAGATCATACTCTACGCGACCCATTCGGCGCACGTGCGTCTCTGCAGGCGGACGAGGGCCGCGTGACTTACTACCGGCTGGCAGCCCTCCAGGAGCAGGGGATCGGCGCGGTGGAGCGCCTGCCATTTTCGATTAAGGTGCTGCTGGAATCCGCGCTGCGCAGCAACAACGGCTTCGAGGTCACCGACGACGACGTGGTGAGGCTTGCGCGCTGGTCACCGGCGGCGCAGGATGCCCCGGAGATTCCCTTCAAGCCAGCGCGCGTCGTGCTGCAGGACTTCACCGGCGTGCCATCCCTGGTTGATCTGGCCGCGCTGCGCTCGGCGATGCAGCGTATGGGCGGCGACCCGGCGCGCATCAACCCGGCGATCCCCGTTGATCTGGTGATTGATCATTCCGTACAGGTAGACGCCTTTGGCTCGCCCGACGCGCTGCGTATCAACGCGCAGTTCGAGTTCGAGCGCAACCGCGAGCGCTACGAGTTCATCCGCTGGGGGCAGGAAGTATTCTCGAATTTCCGGGCGGTGCCACCGGCGACGGGTATCGTGCACCAGGTGAACCTGGAATATCTGGCGAAGGGCGTGCTCACCCAGCAGATCGGCGGCGAGATCGTGGCCTTCCCCGACAGCCTGGTGGGCACCGATTCGCACACGACCATGATCAATGGCCTGGGCGTCGTGGGGTGGGGGGTTGGCGGCATTGAAGCCGAAGCGGTCATGCTCGGCCAGCCGATCACCATGCTCATGCCCGAAGTGGTCGGCTTCAGGCTGGTCGGCCAACTGCCCGAAGGGGCCACCGCCACCGACCTGGTGCTGATCGTCACCCAGATGCTGCGCAGGAAGGGCGTGGTCGGCAAGTTCGTTGAGTTCTTCGGCCCCGGCCTCAGCCACCTGAGCCTGCCCGACCGCGCAACCCTGGCGAACATGGCCCCGGAATATGGCGCGACAATGGGCTTCTTCCCGGTTGACGCTGAGACGCTGCGCTATCTGGCCTATACCGGACGCCCGCCGCACCTGGTGCGCCTGGTGGAGCAGTACGCGCGCGCCCAGGGCATGTTCCGCACCGGCGACATGCCCGATCCAGTTTTCTCCGGCACGCTGGAACTGGACCTGGGCACCGTCGAGCCGAGCCTCGCCGGGCCGAAGCGCCCCCAGGATCGCGTGCTGCTGTCTGAGATGCAGGCCAGGTTCCGACAGGCGCTGGCCGCGCCGACCGCCGAGCGCGGCTTCGCGCTGCCGCCCGAAACTCTGGAGCGCCGCGCGCGCATCGAGGTCGGGGGCAACGGCCACCAGACGGTTGAGACAGGGCACGGGCTGGTCGTAATCGCCGCCATCACAAGCTGCACCAATACGTCGAATCCCTCGGTGATGGTCGCCGCCGGGCTGCTCGCCAAAAAGGCCGTCGAGCGCGGGCTGAAGGCCGCTCCTTACGTCAAGACCAGCCTGGCCCCTGGCTCGAAGGTGGTGACGGCCTACCTCGAAGAAGCGGGCTTGCTGCCCTATCTTGAGCAGCTAGGCTTCTACGTGGTCGGCTACGGCTGCACCACGTGCATCGGCAACAGCGGCCCGCTGGCAGCGCCAGTGGCGGAGGCTGTGAAGCAGGCCGATCTGGTCGCGGCAGCAGTGCTCAGCGGCAACCGCAACTTCGAGGGGCGCATCAACCCGCACGTGCGCGCCAACTACCTGGCTTCGCCGCCGCTGGTGGTGGCCTATGCGCTGGCTGGCACAGTGGACATTGACCTGTCTGCCGATCCACTCGGCACCGATCCACAGGGCAAACCGGTCTATCTGCGCGACATCTGGCCGACGCAGCGCGAAATCCAGCAGACCGTCGCGGCGGCGCTCAAGCCGGAGATGTTCGCCGAGCAGTACGGCAACGTCTATGATGGCAACAAGACCTGGAACGCCATCCCGGTGACAGCGAGTCCGGTCTACGAGTGGAATCCAGACTCGACATATATCCAGGAGCCGCCCTTCTTCGTGAACCTGACGCCGGAGCCGGCCCTCGTCGCGGACATCCGGGGAGCGCGGGTGCTGGCCCTGCTGGGCGACTCCGTGACGACCGACCACATCTCGCCAGCCGGCTCGATTGCCCCGGACAGCCCCGCCGGGCGGTATCTGCTCGCGCACGGTGTGGCTGTCAAGGATTTCAACTCCTACGGCTCGCGGCGCGGCAACGACCGGGTGATGGTGCGCGGCACCTTCGCCAACATCCGCCTGAAGAACCTGCTGGTGCCGGGCACAGAGGGTGGCGTGACGCTGCACATCCCCAGCGGCGAGCGAATGACCATCTTCGACGCTGCCGAGCGGTACCGCGCCGAGGAGACTCCGCTCATCGTCATTGCAGGCAAGGAGTACGGCGCAGGCAGCTCGCGCGACTGGGCGGCGAAGGGGACGCTGCTGCTGGGCGTGCGCGCGGTCCTGGCCGAGAGCTTCGAGCGCATTCACCGCAGCAACCTGATCGGCATGGGCGTGCTACCGCTCCAGTTCAAAGAGGGCGACAGCGCCGCATCCCTGAGGCTAACAGGCCATGAGCAGTTCGACATCGAGGGCCTGGCGGACAACCTTGTGCCAGGCGCTGAGTTGACGGTGCGAGCCGCCGGCAGCGACGGCTCCAGCAGGACTTTCACCGTCATCTGCCGCCTGGATACGCCGGTTGAAGTCAAATACTACCGCAACGGGGGCATTCTCCACGCCGTGCTGCGCGACCTGATGCGCCAGGGCGCGTGACAGGACGGGGGGCCTGCTCCATCTCTCAGTGCTGGATGTGCTGGCGGCTCTCGGCGACGGGCCGCCAGTTTCTTTGTCACACTTGATTGGCGAAACCTGGGGGCAGAACCGGTCTTGTAGGGGCGGGTTTCGAAACTCGCCCCTACAAGTCGCCCCGCCGTCACCGAACTGCCCAAAGATGGAAGACGCTACTGACTCGTGCCGAGATGCGCAAAAGTGGCTGACTAGAGTAAGATAAAGGAGGGTTGCCCCGGCAACCGGATACAACTTCTCGTCCAGCAGAGGAGCGCGGTATGCCAAAAGTGGTTGTGGTTGGAAGCGCCAATGTTGATTTCGTCGTGCAGACCCCGCATATTCCCCGCCCCGGTGAGACCGTCCTCGGCCACCGCTTCGTCATGGCCATGGGCGGCAAAGGGGCGAATCAGGCGGTCGGGGCGGCCCGGCTGGACGCAGAGGTGATCTTCGTCGCCAGGGTGGGGCGCGACATCTTCGGCGACCAATGTATTGAGGCGTATCATACTGAAGGAATTAATACTGAATATATTACTAAGGACGATCAAGAGGCTACCGGCGTCGCGCTGATCGCAGTGGCGGCGGACGGCGAAAACAGCATCACCGTAGCTTCCGGGGCGAACATGCGCCTCCTGCCAGAGCACATCGCGGCGGCGGCGGGGGTGATTGCCCGCGCCGATGTGCTTGTCATGCAGCTTGAGATTCCGGTCGAGACCGTGCTTGCTGCGGCGCGTACTGCGCGCGAGCACGGCGTGCGCGTGGTGCTCAACCCGGCCCCGGCGCGCAGCCTTCCAGACGACCTGCTCCGGCTGGTGGACGTGCTGACGCCTAACCGTATCGAGCTGGCACAGCTGGCCGGACTGAGCGAAGGACAGGTCCGGCAGCTCTCGGAAGAACAGCTTGGCCAGGTGCTCTTGGGGCTGGGCGTGCAGCGAGGGGTCATTACGCTCGGTGCGCAAGGGGCGTTGGTGGCGGACTCCGCCGGTGTTGTGCACGTGCCGGCGTTCCCGATCACCCCGCTGGACACGACGGCAGCAGGGGACGCTTTCAACGCAGGGCTAGCCGTGGCACTGGGACGGGGTGGGAAGCTTGCGGGAGCAGCCCGCTTCGCCAGCGCCTGTGGTGCCCTGGCCGCGACGAAGATGGGAGCGCAGCCGTCGCTGCCCACAGAGGTGGCGGTGGAGGCTTTTCTCGCCGAGCGCTGATCCCGCGCTCTGGCGCGCGCGGAACAAACGGATCGGCGAGCCTGGCTGCCCAGGGGAGGGGGGAGAGAAGACCCATGACAGCGAAAGTGCTCATCGTTGACGATGAACTGGCCATCCGCGATGCGCTGGGGCGCAAGCTGCGGCGCGAGGGGTTTGAGGTGACGCTGGCTGGCGACGGCCTGGAAGGGCTGCGCGTGTTCCACACCGAGCGCCCGGACGTGGTAGTCCTCGACATTGTGATGCCCGAAATGAGCGGCCTGACCGTCTGCGCGCGCATCCGCGAAGTGGCCGAGACGCCGGTGATGATGCTGTCCGCCCAGGCGGTGACGGAAGAGGACATCGTCGAGGGGTTGAACGCTGGCGCCGACGAGTACCTGGTCAAGCCGGTGCGCCTCAACGAGTTCATCGCGCGCATCAAGGCGCTGCTGCGCCGCGCGCAGATGGCGTCGCCGGGCGTCGAGGCCGGCTACAACGACGGCTATCTCAGCGTGGAATTGCAGCGCCGTCATGTCCATGTGGACGGACAGAAGGTTCACCTGACGCCCACCGAGTTCAAGCTGCTGGTCGTCCTGCTGGAGAACGCCGGGCGCGTCGTATCGCAGCGCGATCTGCTGGAGCAGGTGTGGGGGCCGGAGTACGTGGACGATGTGTACTACCCGCGCGTCTATATCAGCCAGCTTCGCCGCAAGATCGAGCCTGATCCGGCCAGCCCGATCTACATCCTGACCGAGCATCGTGTCGGCTATCGCTTCGAGAAGCAGGGTAAGTACTCGCACAACGCGTCCAGATAGTGCTGGCCGATCCCAGGCATGAATGCCACCACGCTCACGCTGCTGCTCAACGGCCTGACCCTGGCCTTCGCCCTGGGCCTGCTGGTCCTGGTGCTCTGGCAGGACTCGCGCAGCGCGGCCAATCGCCATTTCGCCCTCTTCGTGCTCATGGTCGCCATTTGGTCAGCCGGATCGTTGCTGGGGCGCGCGGCAGCCTACACCGGCGGCGAGCGGGCTGTCATCCGGCTTGGCCTGCGTCTGCTCGATTTCGGCTATGTAGGATCGAGCCTGGCCCTCTATGTCTATGCAGTGATCGTCACGGGAGTGCGCGGGCGTCTGTTCCGCCTGGTGAGCGCGGTGAGTCTCGCCATCATCCTGGCCTATGTCTTCTTCCTCGTATTTGTCATTGAGACCAGCCGGCCCTACGAAGTAACCGACAGCGGATTGCTCAGCTACCGCTATGGCACTCCAGAAATCATCCTGTTCCTGGCGCTACATGCGGCGACTATGTTCATCGTCTGGCGTCACCGGGCCAGAATCAAGGCGCGCGGTCTGACGGTCGGCATTCTCATGGTCTGCGCCGGGCACACCCTGGCGCTGATCAGCCCGCGTCTGCTCATGCTCGGCACCGCCGAAGATGTCAGCGCGCTCGCCACGCTGATCATGACCTACGCCATCGTCCGCCACCAGATCATGGTCCCTTTGCTGGGGCGTGCCAAGCAGCTTGAAGCCGTGCGCGATGTCGGGCTGGCGATCAGCAGCCGCCTGCGCTTGAATGAAACGCTGGCCGCCATTGCCGCCCAGGCCGCCGGATTGCTCAACGCCGACGGGGCGGCCATCTACCTGAAGCGCGGCGATACGCTCGAGCTTGCCGCCGTGTACAACATGCCCGCGCAGTTCGTCGGCATCGAGACCAGGGTAGGGGAGGGGATGGTCGGCACAGTGGCAGTAGATGTACGCGCCAGGCGACTCGATCACTATGGCCGCGACTGGATTGGCCCCTCCGATCTGCCGCTGGCGCGCGAGACCTTTGGCGCTGTGCTGTGCGTGCCCCTCGTCTTCGGCGGGGAGGTTGTGGGCGTCCTGCTGGTTGTACAGGGGCAGCAAGGCAGGCTCTTCGATCCCGAAGACCTGCGCCTGCTGGAGCTGCTCGGCCCCCAGGCCGCGGTGGCGATCACCAACAGCCGGCTGTTCGAGGCAGAGCGCGAGCTGCTCACCGATCTCGCGGTGGCCAAGCGCCAGCTTGAGGCGGTGCTGACCAGCACAGAAAACCCGGTGATCGCCGTAGACCGGCGGCTGCGCGTCCAGTTCGCCAACCCCGCCGCCAGCGCGCTCCTGAATGTCGCGACAGACCCAGTTGGCGGGACATTGACCGACCTGGTGCCGCGCCAGTTCCTGCCGCGCAGCGCCCGCGCGGTCCTGCGCGACCTGCGCAGCCGCCGCGTCCACGTGTACGAGGTGACGCTGCACAGCCACACCTATCTGTGCCATGTCGCGGGGCTGGGGCGACCGCACCCGGAGGGCTGGGTTGTGGTGCTGAACGATGTCACCGAGCTGAAAGAGCTGGACCGCCTCAAGAGCCAGATGATCCAGATGACCAGCCACGACCTGAAGAACCCGCTCCAGGCGGCGATGAGCTATATGGAACTGCTGATCGAAGACGGTCAGACAATGTTCACGGCAGACATGGAAGACTACGTGGAGGCTGTCTGGTCGCAGTTGTCGCGCATGTACCGCCTGATCAACAGCATTCTTGACCTGGAACGCGCGGGCGGCGGGCGGCGCGTCAGCGAGGACTGCGATCTGGCGGCGCTCCTGGGCAGAGTGGCGGTAGATATGGCGATGACCGCGCGCGAGCGCCAGGTGACGCTCGATCTGCACATTGCCGAAGCCCTGCCGCCGGTCAGCGGTGACGGACAGCAGTTGTCCCAGGCGTTCGCCAACATCGTGGACAACGCGATCAAATTCACCCCCGCTGGCGGGCGCATAGACATCTGCGCTTCCACCAATCATGCGGAGGTGCAAGTGGACGTGAGGGACACCGGAGTGGGCATCCCGGAGGAAGAACTGCCCCACGTCTTCGAGCGTTTCTACCGGGGCAAGCAGCGCGCCACTGCCGCGGTGGGCGGCTCAGGGTTAGGACTGGCACTGGTAAAAGTCGTCGTGGAGAGCCACCGGGGCAGGGTGCTGCTGACCAGTGGGCCGGAAAAGGGAACCTGCGTGACCGTCGTCCTCCCCGCCGCAGCGGGCACGCCGCAGGGGCCGTCCGACGCCAGGAAGGGAGCGTCATGAGAATCTACACACGAACGGGCGATGCCGGGCAGACCAGCCTGTTTGCGGGCGGGCGTGTCAGCAAAGATGATGTCCGGCTGCACGCCGGTGGCAGCGTGGACGAACTCAACTCCCTGCTGGGCGTCGTGCTGGCAGCGGGCCTTTCGGACGCGCTGAGCGCCAGCCTGCGGCGGGTGCAGCACGACTTGTTCATCGCCGGCGCAGACCTCGCCACGCCACTGGATGCTGCCAGCAGCTACGTGCTGCGGATTGGGGCGGAGCGCGTGCAAGCGCTGGAGGTGGAGATTGACGGGTGGGAGGCGCTTCTTCCGCCACTCAGGCATTTCATTCTGCCGGGCGGTTCGCTGGGGGCTGCCCTGCTGCACCAGGCGCGCGCAGTGTGTCGGCGCGCTGAGCGGTGGGTTGTGGCGCTCCAGGCGGGCGAGAGCATCAACGCTGAAGTCCTGCGCTACCTCAATCGCCTGTCGGACTGGCTCTTCGTGGCGGCGCGCTGGGCCAACCGTGATGCTGGCGTTGCGGAGGTCGAATGGCACCGACCTGACGGAGCGGGATTGCCTCAGATTTAATAATATTAATTGTATATTAATATAGCATCACATATATTCATGAATATCTTTGTGATCAGAAGCGCGTTCCTCAGGCATCCTGTTGCCGAATCTGCCGCTGAAGGCGGCCTGGTTCGGCTCAAACCGGGTGTGCGCCCGGCACAAATGAAGGGCACCCCTCACCAGACAGCCGGGCGACCGGGCAGAGCAGGGCAGTTCTGTGGCCGGAATCCTGTTCAGAAGAAGATGGGGGGATTGCCAGTTTGTAGATACTATTATAACATAATGAAAGAAATGTTATAGTATGAAATGAGCTGGCCCGGAGAACCACACTGCGCCAACAGAATCGGCCCGACAACGTCTACATAGCGGAGCGAGTGCCATGCCATTGCCGGTGACTTTCGGACAGGCCCGTGACTCCTATTTGCAGCGCGCCACGTTAAGGTCGCGCCACACAGTCGCTTCCTACGGACGCGCTATCAACTTGTTCATGGAGTTCCTGTCCGACACCAGCGCACCGAGCAGCACTCTGCCGATCATGCACGCGCGCACCACCACCATCGCCGACACGCCGCTCTCTGCGCTGTCCGAAGCTGACAGTCCCATTCTGTTGTACTTCGTGCAATGGTTGCTGTCACCGGGATCTGGCAGTTCTGGTGACAAGCGGCCCTATCAGCCAGCCACCGTGCAATTGCGGCTGGCAGGTGTTCAGAACTGGTTTCAGTTCATGGACGACCACGGATGGCTGCCAGCGGCCTTTCCGCTGGCGAAGGCCAGGCGCATCGTGCGCGACGAGCTGCGCGGACAGTCGCGGCAGTCCGGCCCGCCAGAGCCGCCGCTGAACATCGAGGAGGTCATCTACTTCTACGACAACCTCAAGCCCCCGCGCCGTCTCGCCGACCCCGAGGCCCCCGCCGAGCAGCGCGAGCGCTGGGAACTGACACGCCTGCGCAACTGCGCCCTGCTGCGCGCCCTGGCCGAATCAGGTGGGCGTGTCAGCGAGGTGCTGAGCCTGAACCTGGACGACTTCCCGGAACGCTTTCTCCAGCGCGATGATGTGCTGCGCGTCGCTGTGCGAGGCAAAGGCGGCCATACGTACCATCTGCGCTTTCACGACGCGCTGCCGGCCATCCGCGCTTACATCGAGCGGCGCGGCGCGGCCTTGCGCGCCACGCGCGCTGGCAAAGTCCCGCTGTTCGTGAGCCACGACCCGCGCTTCGACGGCGCTCGCATGAGCCGCATTGTCGCCTGGCGCGTGGTGCAGCGCGCCGCCCGCGCCCTGGGACTGGGCAGCATCACCCCCCATGACTTCCGTCACTGGCGGGCGACGCAGTTGCTTAACGCCGGCTATCCGCTGGATGTCGTGCAGGACTACCTGGGGCACCGCTCAGTCGAGACGACGCGTGCCTACTACGCGCACACCGACCCACTGCGCGTGGACGACGCGGCGCGCAGCGTAGGGTTGCCGCGCCCCTCCGAGGGCGAGTCGCGAACTGAAGAATCACGCTGAAGGATCGGCGCCGAGGCGATTAGCGGTCCCGGTACCCCTGGCCCAGCGGCACAGAGAGCATGATCCCGACGAAGCCGACCAGCACGCCAAGATGGAGCAGCGTAGCCGGGATGCACAGCCAGTAGAGGCCAGAGTCGAAGCGACCCGCCTCCACGAGCAGAATCACGATCAGGCCACTGGCCGCGAAGCTAAGCACCACCAGCACCGCGCCGACCAGCAGCGGCACGCCGCGCTGCGGTGCCATAGAGGAAGACAGCGCCGTGATGACGCCGCTAAATCGCGGAGACGCATCCACCCGCCGCAAAACAGGCCCGAACGCGAGCTTCAGCCCTGCCCATAGCAACCGGAAGACGCCGCGCACAAGGCGCAACGGCAGCAAGATCAGCCCGGTGAGGCCCCCCACAATACGCTTCATGGCTGCGCATCACCCCCCTGGCTCTGCAGCACGCCCCCCTGCCTCATGCGCCCGGCCAGCCAGTGGGGAACATGCGCTTCGATGGTTACGCCTCGCTCTGAATGGCGTTCGTCGAGCACGATCCCGCGATCGTGGATGGCCGAGATCCATTCGCCCTGTGTATAAGGAATTATTACTTTAACTATAACTAATCCTGTCATCAAGACGCTACTGACAGCCTCTCGCAGGGCATCCAGGCCAGCGCCCTGTTGGGCCGAAACGCGCACCACCCCCTGGTAGCCCAGCGCCTCGTAGTCAATCGGCCCGCAGGACTCGCCGCGATCAATCTTGTTCAGGGCGAGTATCTTCGGAATGCGCGTGGCTTCTAGCTCGGCCAGCGTGTCTTCCACCACGTCAATATGATCCCCGGCGCGCTCATGACTGGCATCCACCACGTGCACCAGCAGGTCTGCGTCCGCCACCTCTTCCAGCGTCGCTCGGAACGCTGCCACCAGCGTCACCGGCAGCTTCTGGATGAAGCCCACCGTGTCGGACACCAGCACGACGCGGCCATTGGGCAGGTCAACGCGCCGGACGGTGGGATCGAGGGTGGCGAAAAGCTGGTCTGCGACGTACACATCCGCGCCAGAAAGCGCGTTAAGCAGCGTGGATTTGCCGGCGTTGGTGTAGCCGACCAGGGCCACTGTAGGGATGCCCGATCGCATCCGCTGCTGGCGGTGCCGCTGCCGGTGCGCGCGCACCGCCTCCAGCTCATCGCGCAGCCTGGCGATTCTGCGCCCGATCTCGCGCCGGTCTACTTCAAGCTGCGTCTCGCCGGGGCCGCGCAGCCCAACGCCCCCTGCCCCGCCGCGCGCGGCGGCGCCGCCCGCCTGACGGGCCAGATGTGTCCACTGCCGCGTCAGGCGCGGCAGGCGGTATTCGTACTGCGCGAGTTCAACCTGCAGCGCGCCCTCGCGCGTGCGCGCGTGCTGGGCGAAGATGTCGAGGATCAGCGCGGAACGATCCAGCACCTGGACGTGCTCGCCCAATGTCTTCTCGATCTCGCGTTGGTGGCGCGGCGAAAGCTCATCGTCGAAGATGATCATATTCGCGCCAGTCTCGGCGAGGATTTCCGCGATCTCTTCCAGCTTGCCGGAACCGACGAAGGTCGCGGGGTCAATGCGCCCCACGCGCTGGACTTCTCGCCCGGCCACCTGCACGCCGGCTGTGCTGGCCAGCAAGGCCAGTTCGTCCAGCGAGTCCCCGGCAGAGAAGAGCGCATGAGCGCCGCGCAGCTCCACGCCCACCAACAGGGCGCGGCTGGGGTCGAAATCGTTTGTTGCGCTGCCGCTGCGCTCAGAAGGCATAGACAGGATGCTCGCCTGATGGCATCTGGTGGCTTTCAGCTTCATGCTGCGATGTACGGCGTTATGCGGAGCATTATAGCTCAGGCGGGGCGTTCGCTCAATTCAGCGAGAACGCGCGAACACGTGAACAGGCAGAGGGCGTTTCAATTCCCCTCAGCCGCCAGAAAATTCTCCAGATCGTGGGCGGCGCGCTCGGCAAAGGCGCGCTTGCGGTCGCTCTTGCGGCGCGGGGGGGTGGCGAGCGGTGGCATGATCCCGAAGTTGGCCTTCATCGGCTGGAAGCCCTGCGGATCGGCGTGGGCCACGTAGTGACACAACGCGCCCAGCATCGTGGTGGGCGGCAGCGTCCAGACTGGCTGGCCCCGCACCAGCCGTGCCGCGTTGATCCCCGCCAGCAGCCCCGTGCCGATGCTGCCCACGTACCCTTCAACGCCCGTGATCTGCCCGGCAAAGAGCAGATCGTCGCGCTGCCGGAACTGGAGCGATGGCTTCAGGTGCGCGGGCGCGTTGATGAACGTGTTGCGGTGCATCATGCCATAGCGGGCGAACTCAGCATTCTCCAATCCTGGGATCAAGCGCAGAACGCGCTGCTGCTCGCCCCAGCGCAGGTTCGTCTGGAAGCCGACCATGCTGTACAGCGTGCCAGCCAGGTTGTCTTGCCGAAGCTGGACAACGGCAAAGGGGCGCCGCCCGGTGCGCGGGTCGCGCAGCCCGACGGGGCGCATCGGGCCGAAGGCCAGCGATTGCGGCCCGCGCGCGGCGATCTGCTCCACCGGCAGGCACGCCTCGAAGAAGCGCGGGTCTTCGCGCTCGAAGTCGCGCAGCGCGATCGTCTCCGCTTCCAGCAAAGCCGCGACAAAGCGGTGATACTCGTCTTCGGTCAGGGGGCAGTTGATGTAGTCACCTTCGTCCCCTTCGCCCCGCCCATAGCGGCTGGCGCGAAAGGCGACCGCCATGTTGATCGTCTCGGCGTAGACTGTCGGGGCGATGGCATCGTAGAAATACAGGTGCTCCGTGCCCAGCAGCCGCCCCAGTTCTTCGGAGAGCGCCGTGCTGGTCAGCGGTCCGCTGGCCAGCACGCAAGGCCCAGTGGGAATGCTGGTCACTTCTTGGCGGATGATCGCGATCAGCGGATGAGTGTGCACCACCTGCGTGACCTGTTCCGCGAATACGTCTCGGTCAACGGCCAGCGCCCCGCCTGCCGGGACTACCGCCCGGTCGGCGCAGGCCATCAGCAGCGACCCCAGGCGGCGCAACTCGTTTTTCAGCACGCCAGGCGCGCGGTCCGCCAGGTTCGACCCAAGCGAATTGCTGCAGACGAGCTCCGCCAGGCGATCAGTCTGATGAGCAGGCGTCGCCCGCTGCGGGCGCATCTCATAAAGCAGCACGGGCACGCCGCGCTGCGCGATCTGCCAGGCCGCTTCTGAGCCGGCCAGCCCACCCCCAATGACGCGCACCGGTGCCCGTCCGGATTCACCCATGAGCCGCTCCTCAACTCGTCGCAGCGATTCTGGCGCGGGGATGTCTTCTCAATTGCCGATCCGGATCGCCCCACCCCGATTGTAATGGCTTGCGCTACCATTGCCCAGGTGCGTGGGGTGCGTGCAAAGGTTGACAGCGACACGTTGGACGCGGGGATAGTGACCTCACCCCCAGCCTCGCTGCGCTCGGCTTGCCCCCTCTCCGTTGACGGAGAGGGGGCGGCGAGGCGCATCAGCGCCGAGCGGGGGTGAGGTCAACCAGGGCGCAGCAGAGCAGCGCCCCTATCTGACAGGTTTTGCACGCACCCTGCTCACACCTGGGTCAGTGGGCGACAGGGCATGTCAACGAACTGCCAGGGTCGCATTTTGGGGCACGAAATCCTCTTGACTCGCGGCTCACAAACTGGTATCCTAGAGATCGAAATAGAACATGCGTTCTATCTCGATCCGACAACTGGCCGCGTTGATCTGCGCCCATCTGCGAAGGGAGACAATCGGTGAACACTCGCCCGCTGTCGCTTATCATCGCCTCCGCTGCGCTGTTCTCCTGCGCGGTCGTCGGCTTTGCTGCCACGTTGGGCACTGCCCTGCTCTGGCATGCCGCAGTGGGGGACCGAGTCTACGCGGTAGCCGATCCTTATCGTTACCGCTATGCCGATTCTCCGGTGGGGCCGCAGGCTGCGACCAGCCCTCTATCGGGAGTCTTCACCGACGAAGTGCTGTACTGGACACCGCTCATCCAGGCGTGGGCAGTTCTCTACCAGGTTGATCCCAACCTGATCGCCACCCTCATCCAGATCGAAAGCTGCGGCGATCCGTCCGTGTCATCCCCGGCAGGGGCGCAGGGACTTTTCCAGGTGATGCCTTTTCACTTCGCTCCTGGCGAGGATATGCTGGATGTGGCGACAAACGCGCGGCGCGGGATGGAGTATCTGGTCGGTGGCCTGGAGGTCGCCAGCGGGCACGCTGGCCTGGCGCTGGCCGGTTACAACGGCGGGCACGGAGTCATCAACCGAGGATGGGCAACGTGGGCTGCCGAAACCCAGCGCTACTACTCGTGGGGGTCGCGCCTTTACATGGAAGCTGCATCCGGGATGGCGACCAGTCCCACGCTTGACGAGTGGCTGGCCGCCGGAGGAGATCGCCTCTGCGCTCAGGCGCGTCAGACGCAGACCCAACTGGAGGCAGCCAATCGCGCCCAGGTGATGGTCATTCCTGGAAACTGAACACCCATCGCCTGGGCGCTGACGCTGAATCACTTATGTCCGGCCAAACACCACACAGGCGTTCTGCCCGCCCAGGCCAAAGCTGTTCGACATGGCTAAAGCCAGCCTGGCATCGCGCGCTTCATTGGGCACGTAGTCGAGATCGCACTCTGGATCGGGGGTCTCCAGGTTGATCGTCGGGTGCAGTATCTGCTCGAACAGCGACATGACGGTGGCAATTCCCTCCACTGCGCCCGCCCCACCGAGCAGATGGCCGAGCATACTCTTGGTCGAGTTGGCCGCCAGCTTGTAGGCGTGGTCTTTGAAGACCTGCTTCATGGCGCGGGTTTCAACCGCGTCATTCGCCTGGGTGGACGATCCGTGCGTGTTCACGTAGTCAATCGCGTCAGGGTCAAGCCCGGCGTCCTGGATCGCCCAGCGCATGGCATTGGTCGCGCCCAGCCCGGTTGGCTCCGGCGCTGCCACGTGGTAAGCGTCGGACGAGGACGCCATGCCCAGCACCTCGGCATAGATGCGCGCCCCGCGCTTGATCGCCCGATCCAGCGTCTCCAGGATCATCGCCCCCGCCCCTTCGGAGAAGACGAACCCATTGCGGTTGAGATCGAAGGGGCGGCTTGCCTTGCCCGGATCGTCGTTATAGCCCGTCGCCAGGCCCTTCATTGAGATGAAGCCGGCGATGCCATAATCAAGGATCATCGCCTCCACGCCGCCGGTCACCACCATGTCCGCCTTGCCGTAGCGGATCAGGTTCATCGCGTCGCCGATACTGTGGGTGCCGGTGGCGCAGGCCGTCGAAAGGCACACCAGCGGCCCCAATGCGCCCAGCACGCGGCTGATGTGGTGGGCGGGAATATTGGGAATCGATTCGATCAGCGAGAAGGGGCCAGGACGCCGCCCTTTTGTGCGGAAGCCGAACGACGCCTGCTGAGCCAGATCGTGCGCGCCCAGCGATGACCCGAAGTCCACCGCCACGCGCTCGCGCACCGGCTCGATGTCTTCGACAGTCAGGCCGGCGTCTTTGAGGGCATCCAACGCCGCCGTGACCGCAAACTGGGCGGGCCTGCCCATGCGCCGCGCTTCCTTCGCCTCGATGTACTCCGTCGGGTCAAAGTCGAGGACTTCGCCGGCAATCTGCACTTCCAGGTTGGACGGGTCGAAGCTCTGAATACGCCGGACTCCGGAAATGCCAGCTTTGAGCTTCTCCCAGTACGCCGGGAACCGTCCCAGTGGGGTGACGGCCCCCATCCCCGTAATCACCACACGCGGAAAACCATTGCGCATGAGTTCCATTGTGCTCGTCCTTTTGCTTGCGTTTTTCACTCAGCCCTGTTCATCTCTTCTTGTGCGGGCGCGGCGCGCAGGCCGTCAGCGATGGCCTGCACGATCCGCCCGGATACGGCGAGCTGGGCCTGCCGGATGGCGTTCTTCACAGCGAACGCATTCGAGCGCCCATGCCCGATGATGACCACACCGTTGACACCCAGCAGGGGTGCCCCGCCGACCTCGAAAGGGTCAACCTGGCGGTAGACGCGCCGGAAAGCTGGTCTGCCCAGCAGCCCGGCCAGCTTCGATCGCCAATCCGCGCGCAGTTCCTGGCGGATGAGATCAAAGACGGTGGCCCCAATGGCCTCCATAGACTTGAGCAGCACGTTGCCAGAGAAGCCGTCCATGACGGCCACATCAACAGCGCCCCCCAGGATTTCCTTCGGCTCAACGTTTCCTACGAAATTAACCCCGCTCTGCTGCAGGAGTTCCGCCGCTTCCTGAACCAGCACAGTGCCCTTGCCCAGCTCTTCACCGTTGGAGAGCAGCCCCACACGCGGGCTGCCCTGGCCGAGCGCGAGCCGCGCGTAGAGACTGCCCATCACGGCGAACTGGGCGAGCCATTCCGCCTTGCAATCAGCGTTAGCGCCGATATCCAGCACCATCACCGCCTTGCCGCCGAAAGGGAGCAGCGCGCCCAGCGCCGGGCGGTGAACGCCAGGAATACGCTTGAGCGTATGCAGAATGGCGATAGCCAGCGCCGCGCCGGTATTGCCCGCCGTCACAAAGGCATCGGCCCGCCCGTCCGCGACCAACTGCATCCCGATATGCATTGACGAGTTTGGCTTGGCGCGGCCTACCACGCCCGGTTTGTCGGACATGGCCACAGCCTCCGGCGCATGCACAATCTCCAGGGGCAGTCCCTGGTGGTTGTGTCTGCCAAGCTCCGCCTGCACCTTCGTCTCGTCACCGACCAGAAAGATCTCCACCCCAAGCTCGCGAGCAGCCAGCACGGCCCCTTCCACATCAGGGGCTGGATGATGGTCGCTTCCCATCGCATCGAGCGCAATCTTCATCGCACAGAGTCCTGTCTTGGGCCTATCCGTAGCCACAACCGCCCAGGGCACAGTCTTCGATTGTACGCCGGTCGCGCGGCGTTGCCAACCATTGACAGAACGGCGACGCGCTGTATATAATTCCGGTTACTTGCCCTGGTGGCGGAATTGGTATACGCGGCAGGTTGAGGGCCTGTGCCCGTTCGGGCGTGGAGGTTCGAGTCCTCTCCAGGGCACCAGTTCGCGCACATCCGCTTGTACTCGCCGATCACGAGGAGCGCGCAGGAATGGCGCTCTTCGTTTGCTTCTCGCGCTCGTCCTCCGTGCTTGCTGCGTAGCTGTGTCGTCCAGGCAATTCGCCAGCCCTGACTTGCCCACACATCCAGGTGTATCTCTCCACCGTCGCCTTGCACCACAATCCAGTCTGGCTATAATCGCCGTTATGAGGTTGCGTCAGGCAGCGCGTGGAGGGAGCGACATGAACGAGACACGCGAGCAGTTGGAACGCGCTTACCGGTACATCAGGCACGACCGCACCGCTGAGGCGGAGCAGATACTGCGCTCGCTCCTGGACGAAGATAGCGAAAACGTCCACGCCTGGTGGCTTCTCGCCCACGCGCAGGCTGATGCGGACGAAATCCATCATTCGCTGAATCGCGTCCTGGAACTCGACCCGGACTACCCGAACGCGCTGAAAGCGCGCGAGCTGCTGGATGCGTTGGAGAGTCACTTCCCCACCCCCGCCGATCTCGGCGCTCTGGCGTTCTTCGCCGATGACAGAGCCGCCGTTTCTGAAGAGGAAGCCCTGGTGGAAGGGACGTTCACGCCCCCCGCACCTGCTTTCGAGTCCTTTGAGGAAGAATCGGTTCCAGAGCTTGATGAAATATACCTGGTGGAGGACGAAGCCGCCCGCGCCATCGAGCTGGCTGCTTCCGAAGACCCCTTCCGCGATCTCGAGCAAGACCTGCTGTCGGTGGGTGCGGAGAGCGAAGAAGATGCCGAGGTGGACAGCGCCGATCTGCTAGCGGCGCTCGGCGATGACGACGTGGACCTCGAAGCGCTGCTCCGGCTGGAGGACAGCGGCGAGGAGGAGGACTCCGCCCGGTGGGCACCCCGGCCCCGGTCTGGACGCCGCCGGCGCTGGGGAGTGCTGGCATCCCTGGCACTTATCGCGATCGCCGTTGTCGCATTGTGGGGTTTCTTCCTGCGCCAAGAGGATAACGCTCGGCAAGACCCTGGCCCGCTGACCGTGCTACCCGTTGAGGATGTCGCCGTAGCGAGTCTGCTCCAGACGCTCAACACCCAGTTGGAGACTGCCGGTCTCGGCCCTGACTATCGCGCCGTTGTCGCCAGCAGTGGCCTGGGTAAGACGCTGTATGTGGAGTTCTGCGCCGAGCCGAGTCGCGCGCTGGCGGACACTATCATGGAAGGAATGCAACTGGTCGCGCAGCAGGCCCCCCAGGCAGCGGGTCATGTTGACGCGGTGGGCGTGTGGATCAATCGCTGCCAGGCCGCCCCGCACGATACCCTCTTTCGCGCCGAGGTCGCGCTGGAAACAGCGCAACGCTACATGAGCGGCGAGTTGGGCACAGGAGAGATCGGCCTGGCCAGCTTCCAGGCGCTCTGGAACGGGTAACAGACTCCGCGCAGCCTGCCACTAGAGGGGCGGCTGCGCGGAGTCCGGTCGTTGGCAGGGCAGCCAGACGGCAAACTGGCTGCCTTTGCCTGCCTGGCTGCGAACGTGAATCGTCCCCGCATGCCCCTGCACGATGCCATAAGTCACTGAAAGCCCCAGGCCGGTGCCATCGCTCTTGGTCGAATAGAACGGCTCGAAGATACGGTCAACCGACTCGCTGTCTATGCCCATCCCCGTATCCGAAACGGCCAGAACTACCCCCTGTCCTTCGGGATACACCTCGATAGAGAGATCGCCTCCCTCAGCCATAGACTGGGCTGCGTTGAGCACCAGATTCAACAGCACCTGTTTCAACTGGGCCGGAGTGCCCTGCACCAGCGGTACTTGCTGGAAGGACTTGGATACGCGAATGTCCATGCGCTCCAACTGCTTATGCGTGAGCAGGACGACCTCCTCAGCCAGAGCGGGCAGGCTCACCGGGATCATCTCCCCGGCGCTCGGACGCGCGAAATCCAGCAGCCGCGCCACAGTGCCTTTGATTCGCTGCACCTCCTGCTCAGCAATGCGCAGGCTCTGCGGATCGACTGGCAGCCCACTGGCAATGTCCTCGATGGCAACTTCCAGGGTGCTCAGAATCGGCTGAAGCGGATTATTGACCTCGTGCGCAATCCCCGCTGACAGGCGGCCCAGCGCCGCGAGCTTCTCAGCCTGGATGAGCGCTGTCTGGGCCGAGCGAAGCTCGCGGGTTCGTTCTTCGACCATCGCTTCCAGGTTCTGCGCATAGGAGTGGAGCGCCGCATAGAGCTGCGCATTGCGCACGGCCAGCGCCGCCTGCTCGCCGATGGAGCGCGCCATACGCAGCTTGCTTTCGCCATAGAATCCCGGCTCGCTGTGCGCCACCACCAGAATTCCCAGGAGCTGGTTATGATGGTGAAGCGGAACCGCCAGCGCGGAGCCAAGCCCCTGCGCACTCAGATAGTCGAACTCGTCGGCAAGCTCAGCCTGCAAGAACGGCTCGCCTGTGCGATACACGCGCCCGGCGACCGAGCCAGGGCGCTCCAGCAACGCGCGTGCTTCAGCCTGGCCGATCTCCCCGTGCACGGTGTCATGACACAAGACCGGCTGCCCATCCTCATCGAACAAATACAGCTTCACAAAGTGGGCAGAGAACTCCTGGGTGATGATGTTGATGATTCGTCTGGTAAGCTCCGGGAGCGCCAACCGTTGGTTGAACTCGGCCCCGACGCGCACCAGCGCCTCAAGCTCAGCGTTGCGTCGCTGGAGCCGGTCTTCAAGCTGGCGCGCGCGCATCTTGCTGATGGCCCGGGCGACCAGCTCGTGATAATCATACGGCTTGCGGATATAATCATCCGCGCCCAGTTGCAGGCCGTGCGCCACGTCCGATGGCTCGCGCGCGGCAGCCGTGACAAAGATCACGGGGATGCGCGCTGTCTCCGGGTCTTCGCGCAGCCGCGCCGTGACTTCAAACCCGTTCAGGCGTGGCATCTGCACGTCCAGCAGAATCAGATCGGGCTTCAGCGCGCGCGCTTTTTCCAGGGCCGCTACCCCGTCGCGCGCGCTCTCTACGGCGAACCCTTCACGCTCCAGAACCCGGTGCAGCAGAAGAACGGCGTTCTGCTCATCATCAGCTACCAGGACCAGTGGCTTGCGCGTCTGCATTGGTGCCTCCGGGCTGAACAATGCTGGGTTATTGGTGATTGGTTACTGGTTGTCGGTTATTGGTTGAGCGCGCTCAATCGGGCTTCTCCATAAGCGTCCTCATGTGATAATGATAATGGCTCTGTGCCATTCGGGGTAGTCAGCGGGCATAGACTCTGCCGGATTGTATGTTAGAATTCCGGTGTCATTCGGAGAGAGAACGCGACCCATGAAACGTCCTGCTTCCTTCAGACGCCGGCTAGTAGACGCCCTGGCGCGTGGTGCGCTGCTCGGCGCTCTGCTGGGAACGGCCTTCTTCGCCGGGTTCGTGCTGCGCGACCGCGTGCCTGCAACCGCCCAGGAGCGCAGCGCCCCGCAGTTCGGCCTGCTCGACGAAGTGGAGCATTTGCTGGAGCAGAACTACCTGCGCGCGCTTCCGCCTCATGCGGAGATGGAGTACGCGGCCATACGCGGTTTTCTGGGCGCGCTCAACGATCCTTTCACCTTCTTCATTGATCCGCCAGTCGCCCAGAACGAGTCCGAGGTGCTGGCCGGTCAATACGGGGGCATCGGCGTGCAGGTTAAACGCGACGAGCGCGGCGACCTGGTGCTCTTCCCTTTTCGTGATGGCCCGGCGGCTCGCGCTGGCATCACCGATGGCGACCTGCTGCTGGCAGTTGACAACGTGCCGATTTCCCCGCAGGAACGCCTGGATGTCGTGGATCGGCTGTTGCGCGGTGAGGTCGGCGAAGGGCGGGGCGTGACACTGACGGTCCGCCAGCCCGACGCCGCGACTTCGCGCGATACCTTCATCGCCTTTGAGGTGGTGATGGTGCCCTCGGTGGTCTGGCGCGTGCTGCACGAGGCCCCCAGCCTGGGCTATGTGCAGATCATCCGCTTCACGGCGCGCACGCCGGAAGAGCTGCGCACAGCCCTCGCCGACCTTGAGGCGCAGGGTGCTGAAGGGCTGATCCTCGACCTGCGCGGCAACTCTGGTGGCCTGCTGCAGGAGTCGGTGGCAGTGGCGTCGGAGTTCCTCGACGGTGGCGTTGTCTTCTACGAGCGCACGCGCGGCGGGGAGACAGAGACTCTCGCCCAGCCGGGCGGGGCAGCCCTCGGTCAGCCGCTGGTGGTGCTGGTGGATCACGGCACGGCCAGCGCCGCCGAACTGGTCGCCGGCGCCCTGCGCGACCGGGGACGGGGCATCCTCATCGGCCAGAAGACCTACGGCAAGGGATCGGTCCAACTCATCTTCCGCCTGTCTGACGGGTCGTCCATCCATATCACCTCTGCCGAATGGTTCACGCCCGCGCGCGCGGCTCTGGACGGCCAGGGCCTTGCGCCGGACATCGCCATGATTCCGGCGGAAGACGGGCGCGATGTCGAGTTGGGCGAAGCCATCCGCTATCTGGCAGCATCCCGCGCCCAGGCCGTCCGTTAGGCGGCGCGTTCAGCAACAGAACCAGCACCTAGACGGGAGACGGTACCCCATGCTCGTCCACAACCCAGGCGACGATCCCCCCTCCGCTCCGGCGAAACGCCTCACCTCACCGCTGCGGACGCAGTTGCTGTTCGCCGGGGCGCTCATCGCCGCCGCCGCTTTCGTCGGCGGAGTCTGGTTTGCCGATCAGATGGATTCGCCGCACAACACGGACGAGTTTGACCTGTTCTGGCAAAGCTGGGCCATTCTCGAAGACGAGTTCTACCACGAGCTGCCCGCCGATCAGGAGCTGATCTACGGCGCCGCTCAGGGACTCCTCTCCGCAGCCGGAGACCGCTACACATTCTTCGCCCCACCCCAGACAGCGGCCTACGACCGGCAAACCCTCGCCGGGGAGTTCGGCGGCATCGGCGCGTATGTGGGCCTGGACGCGGACGGGCGACTGGTGATCACGGCCTTGTTCTCAGGGTTCCCGGCGAAAGAGGCGGGCCTGCTGGCCCAGGACGTGATCGAAGAGGTAGATGGCGTATCCATTGCTGGCTGGACACTGGAGGCTGCGGTTGGGCGGCTGCGTGGTGAGGTTGGCAGCCAGGTGACCCTCTCCATCTTCCGCCCGGCTGATGGCGCGCGCTTCACGGCGACGATCACGCGCGCCCGCGTCGAGCTGCCCACCGTCATCGCCGACACGTATGAGGGCATCGGGTACGTGCGCCTGTTCACTTTCAACGACCGGGCCACCGAGCTGCTCGAAGGGGAGATTGAGGCGCTGATCGAGCAGGGAGTTGCGGGGCTGATCCTCGACCTGCGCGGTAACCCCGGGGGATTGCTCGACCAGGCGGTGAGCGTGAGCGACCTGTTCCTCGACGAAGGCGTGGTCGTGACCCAGCAGGACCGGAAAGGACGCCGCTCCATCTACCGCTCTCAGGCCGGCCAGGTCGCCGAAGAAATCTCGCTTGTCGTGCTCATGGACGGCGGGAGCGCCAGCGCGTCCGAGGTTGTGGCCGGCGCGCTGCAGGATCGCGGGCGCGCCGCGCTCATCGGCCAGCCCAGCTTCGGCAAGGGATCGGTGCAGCACGTCCACGATCTGCCGGGCGGCTCGCAGGTGCATGTGACGGTAGCCTTGTGGTTCACGCCCGATGAAACGCCGATCCAGGATCAGGGCCTCACTCCCGATGTGATGGTAGACGACTCCGACGCCGATACTGAGAGCGATCCATTCATCGAAGCGGCCCTGGCACATATGACGCAGAGCGCAGACATCGCTGAGCCAGAAGCTCAGACTCTCCAGTGACAGGTGACTCACCGTGAGCGAAAATCGCAAGGTCATCTCGACCAACCGCAAGGCGCGGCACGATTACGAGCTGCTGGATGCCTTTGAGGCCGGGCTGGTTCTCACTGGCTCTGAGATCAAGTCCATTCGCGCCGGGCACGTCAACCTGCGCGAGGGGTACATCCTGCCGCGCGACGGCGAGCTGTGGCTGATCAACACGCACATCGCCTCCTACGACCAGGCGGGCCGCTATGGGCATGATCCGCTGCGCCCGCGCAAGCTGCTGCTGCACCGCAAGGAGATCGAGCGGATTCTCGCCCGCGTGCAGGAGAAGGGACTGACCCTGATCCCCACGCAGCTCTACCTGGTGCGCGGGCGGGCCAAAGTGGAGATCGCCCTGGCGCGTGGCAAGCGGCAGTACGACAAGCGCGAGGCGCTGCGCAAGCGCGACAGCCAGCGCCAGATCGAGCGGTCTCTTCGCGAGCGCGACTAGCTGCCAGGCCATGACTGCGCACGCAGAGCCAGAGCGCCTGCCTGGCACCATTCGCCAGATCAACGACCTGTCGCAGGCGCAGAAGCGCGCTGTGTACGCGACGCTGATCCCTGCCTGGGCCTACGCGCGGCTGGGTATCGCCCCCTACGATCCAGCCGCCGGTGACCATCCCCAGGTGCATTTTCGCTGTCCCGCCGGCAGCAGCTCCGTCGAAATCTCCGTCTACAGCGCAGCCGATGAAGCTGAGCCGGCCATTATCCTGCACATGGGCGACACGCCCCACGCCCAGTTGGTCGTTCTGCTGGTTGTGGCCAACGACCCCGCTTCTCCGCGCTTCAATATTGACGTTGACGAGCAGGGCCGCGACACGCAGCTTGGCACCCGCGCGCGCAACATCCCCGAAGAAGTGCGCGCCATGCACGCCGGGCTTGGGCCGGGCCAGGTACGGGCCGGGCTGCGCCTGTTCCGCGCCGCATTGCCCACCTTCGAGGAATTTGTCAGCCGCATGGGGCACGCCCTGTTCTTCATCGAGCCGCTCTTCTACCACAACGCGATCACCTTCGAGCGCTACGGCTTCGCCTATTCGCGCGGCCAGCAGAAGATGCGCTCCATCCATCACGGATTCCAGCCGGGCGGAGCGCTTCACGCCCGTCTCGACGGCTCCACACCCTTCCGCCCGCCAGACGCCTGGCGCTCGATCACCGGTCGCTCCTGGGCCATTCACGACGGCATCCTCGGCGAGCCGTTTGGCGATGTGCTCATGTACAAGCGCGTCGGCATTCACGCCGGCATCGGGACCTTTCCCGGCGCTGTCTGGTCATCCTCCCTGCCCGCTCCTTCCGAGTGAGCATCTCCAGCAGGTAGGGGAGCTGCTTTGCTGCGTCCTGGTTTACCTCACCCCCGCTTGGCGCTGACGCGCCTCTCCGCCCCCTCTCCGCAACGGAGAGGGGGCAAGCCGAGCGCAGCGAGGCTGGGGGTGAGGTCAATCGCCTCCCGATCTGGCGCGCTGGGCCGGACATTGCTATGATTCAGGGCGATGGGCCGCCGTAGCTCAGTGGACAGAGCGCTAGTCTT
Organism: Anaerolineae bacterium; assembly: GCA_027494015.1. Next base: position 545,786 of record JAOSJP010000001.1, on the reverse strand, counting down.
CGGAACTAGGCGTCGCGGGTTCGAGTCCTGCCGGCGGTACTTGCAGCCAGCCAGCGTTGTCCTGCGCTGGCTGCGTCGTTCCTGTAGGGGTTGCCTGCCCCCTTGCCCGGTGCTAGAATTCCTCTCACTGGCATGGCCATTCCTTCGCATCCACATGAGGCAGCCTCTCGATGAGTGTTCCTGGTGTGAAACAGCGCAAGCGTGTGTTTTCCGGCGTTCAGCCGTCCGGCAGTTTGACTATCGGCAATTACGTCGGTGCGCTCAAGCAGTGGGCGCGCGAGCAGTATAACTTCGAGAGCTTCTTCTGCGTGGTGGACCTGCACGCGATCACTGTGCCCTACAACCCGGCTGAGCTGCGCGACAAGACCCGCGAGGTAGCCGCGCTGTACCTGGCCTGTGGGATTGACCCCGCCAATTCGACCGTGTTTGTCCAGTCGCATATTCCGGCGCACAGCGAGCTGACCTGGCTGCTCAACTGCGTCACGCCGCTTGGCTGGCTGAACCGCATGACGCAGTTCAAAGACAAAGCAGCCCGCCAGCAAGCCGACTCGGTGGCGACCGGGCTGCTGGACTATCCGGCGCTGATGGCGGCGGACATCCTGCTCTACCAGACCGACGCGGTGCCGGTGGGGGACGATCAGCGCCAGCACCTCGAGCTGACGCGCGACATCGCCCAGCGTTTCAACAACCTGTTCGGGGAGACGTTTACCGTCCCCGAAGCGATGATTCCGCCATCCGGCGCGCGGATCAAGGGGCTTGACGATCCGCTGACCAAGATGAGCAAGAGCCTGACTGAATCGGAATACCACGCGGTCTATCTGCTCGACCCGCCTGATCGCGTCAAGAAGAAGATCATGCGCGCAGTGACGGATTCGGGCCGCGACATCCGCTTCAGCAGCGAGCCGGAGAAAGCCGGGGTGAACAACCTGCTGGAGGTCTACGAGGCTTTCACGGGGGAATCGCGAGAGGCGATTGAGGCCCACTTCGCCCAGGCACGCGGCTATGGCGACCTGAAGAAGCAAGTGGCTGGAGTCGTCAACGCCGCGCTACAGCCCATTCAGCAACGCTACCGGGAACTGACCAGCGACGCGCGCTTCATTGACGAATTGCTGGCCCAGGGCGCGCAGCGCGCCAGCCTGGTTGCCAATGCCACGCTCGCGCGGGCACGAGAGAACATGGGGTTCCTCATGCCGCCAGGCTGACCGATGAGGGAGTGCCGTGAATGGTGAGCCTCACCCGCTGATCCCACCGCTCGAGGGGTGCCTTTACTGTCATCGTGAAGGCACTACATCCCTCGCTGAGAGGCGGAGCTTCCTTGACCCGGCGGGCACGCGCCTGCTGCTACGTTGCAGCCACTGTCACTCGGTGGCTGAGCTAGACTACGATCCCCAGCGCACCGATTCCTGGCGCATCCGCTACCGGCGCACCAACCACGACTCGCGCTACTACTACGTAGCCGTTCACTATGGTAAGCGTGAATGGCTGGACGCGCCCGACGCTCTGGAGATCAGTCGGCGCGGCTTTGCGCAGCGCATCCGGGTGCGCCAGGCCGAGGCCGGAGACTTCTCGTGGATAGACCCCGTGCCCGCCCGCGCTGCTCTGGCACTCCTCCCCGACGAAGCGATCCTGCTCGACCTGTCCGCCGTCACGCTGCGCGAGGTCTCGCGGGCGGGCTTCTTCGTCCGTCCCAACCGGGGGCAGGTGCTGGATTCCGGCAGGTGTTGTGTGAGCACACAGCGCCTGCACCTGCTGGGGCAGCGCCTCCAGTGGGCGCACGACCTGATGGCTGTCGAGCGCGCCTTGTACAACGATCAGCATTGGCTGGTCGTTGTGCGCGATTCCAGCCGGTGGCTGCAATACACGGGCGTCTACACCGAAGATGGGGCCGACCCGCAGCTTGTGGTCACAGTCATAGACTACCTGGCGCTGCACGCCTCTGGCTGACGGGGGCCAAATCGCCGATAACTGGCGTATAGTGTGAATCAACGTGATAATGGGCTTGACAAATCGTTACAAGTTTTTTATACTTACCTCAAGAGTCCGTAAAGGACATCCCACCACCCCACCCGCTAGAGCGTCGCGCATCCCCACACGCGACGCTCGCGTTTCTGGTACCTGATAGCTACACAGCCGCTGCCTGCGCCCGCTCTGTTCGATGCAGATAGCGCAGGTACACTTTCGTCAGCTCGGCAGCAACTGATGGCAACAGGATAAGCGGGATCGCATACAGCCAGTGCGTCGCCGAGAGCGTCACCGTGTCGAAGACATCTTGCAGGAAGGGGGCGTACAGCACAGCCAGCAGCAACGCCAGCGACGCCGCTACCGCGTATTGCATGAACCGGTTGGTGAAGAAACCGATCTTGTGCAGCGCATAAAGCTCAGACCGCGCCGTATAAGCCCGCGTCAGTTCGGACAGAGACAGCGTGACAAACGCCATCGTGCGCGCCAGCGCCCAGCCGTCGTCGGGTTGCAGATGATGACCTATGGCGAAGGCGGCCAGTGTCGCCGCCGTCTTCATGACCGTTTGCACGATGATCCCGATGCGCATGTCGCGGTTGATGATCGGCTCGCGCGCCGGGCGCGGCGGGCTGTCCATGATGTCCGGGTCGCCCTTCTCCATGCCCAGAGCAAGCGCCGGCGCGCCGTCCGTGAGCAGGTTGAGCCACAGCAGTTGGATGGGTGTCAGCGGCGTGGGCGTGCCCGCCAGCGTCGCCAGGAAGATGACAGCGATCTCGGCCAGGTTGCAGCTCAGCAGGAAGAAGACGAACTTGCGGATGTTCGAGTAGATCACCCGCCCCTGCTCCACAGCGGATACAATGCTCACATAGTTGTCGTCGGTGAGCACCATGTCGGCGGTCTCTTTCGAGACATCGGTGCCGGTGATGCCCATCGCCACGCCGATGCTCGCCCGCTTCAGCGCCGGCGCGTCGTTGATGCCGTCGCCCGTCATCGCCACCACGTGGCCGCGCGCCCGAAAAGCCTCTACGATACGTACCTTATGCTCTGGCGAGACGCGGGCGAACACATCCACATCCTCGATCTGCGCAGCCAATTCGTCTGGGCCGAGACCTTCGACATCGCTGCCGCGCAGCACGCGCCCACCCTCGCGCAGCAAGCCGATCTCTCTGGCGATGGCGCGGGCCGTGTCGGGATAGTCTCCCGTCACCATCACCGTGCGAATCCCCGCGTGGCGCGCCCTGGCGATGGCCGCCGCCACTTCGGGCCGCGCCTGGTCAATCATGGCAATCAGTCCCACGAATGTGAGATGGCCTTCAAGGGTCTCTGGCGTGAGAGGATCGGGAACGGCAGTCAGGCTGCGCTGCGCCACTGCCAGCACCCGCAGCGCGTCGCTGGCGAAATCATGGTTCGCCCGCAGAATCGCCTGCCGGCTGGCCGCATCGAGGGGGCGCGTCTCGCCGCCGCAGACCATGAACTCGCAGCGCTCCAGCACAATCTCCGGTGCGCCCTTAGTGAAGGCGAGATAGCCGGAGCCATTGGGCGTGCTGTGCACGGTGCTCATGCGTTTGCGCGCCGAGTCGAAGGGAATCTCGTTGACGCGCGGATACTCGCGCTCCACCTCGTCACGCCACAGGCGCGCTTTCGCCGCAGCAGTGACCAGCGCACCCTCGGTCGGATCGCCCACCATACGGTAACGGCGTTCGCCCCCGTTGTTCGCGCCAGGTCCTTCCCCGTTCAGCGCTTCCAGCCTGGCATCGCTGGCCAGCAGCCCGCCCATGAGCAGCCGCTGAGCATCCGCCATCGCCAGTGGATCAAGCGGCACGCCGTCGCGATAGAATTCCCCCTCAGGGACATATCCGCTGCCGCTCACCTCGATGATCTGGCCACCCACATAGAGCCTGACCGCCGTCATCTGGTTCTGGGTGAGCGTGCCCGTTTTGTCCGAGCAAATCGCCGACGCACTGCCCAAAGTCTCCACTGCCGGCAGGCGGCGGATCAATGCATTGCGCCGGATCATTTCGCGCATCCCGATCGCCAGGTTGATCGTCACGATGGCTGGCAGTCCTTCCGGCACTGCGGCGATGGCCAGGGCCACCGCCGTCAGCAGGGAGTCCTCCAGCGCGCTGCCCAGCGTGAACTCGTCCGACGTGATCTCGCGGGCGAAAATCACCACGCCGACCAGCAGGCAGATCGCCAGCGCAGCGATGCTCAGGGTGCGCCCTAGCTCGTCGAGCCGCTGCTGGAGCGGTGTTGTTTCGTCTTCAGTGGACTGGATCATATCGGCGATCTTGCCGATTTCGGTCGCCATGCCCGTGGCGACGACCACCGCCTTGCCCCGGCCATAGGTCACGGTAGTGGCCATATAGCCCCGGTTGGTGTGATCCCCGATGATCGCGTCTTCGGGCAGCTCAACGTCGGCCCGTTTGTCCACCGGCACCGATTCGCCGGTCAGCGAGGCTTCGTCAACCTTTAGATTCACCGCCTCAATCAGCCGGACATCTGCCGGGATGTAGTTGCCAGCCTCCAGGACGACAATATCACCGGGAACCACCTGGCTGGAGGGGATCGTCTGCTGGAACCCGCCCCGTATGACGGTAGCTTCGGGCGAAGTCAGCCTGCGCAGCGCCGCCAGCGACTCCTCGGCTTTGCCTTCCTGGATAACCCCCAGCGTCGCGTTCAGCACGACAATTGCCAGGATGACCACCGCCTCGATCCAGTCACCGAGCGCCGCCGAAAGCAGCGCCGCGAAGATCAGAACGTAGATGACGAAGCTCTGGAACTGGGCGAGCAGGCGGTGCCAGAAGGTCGGGCGCGGCTGCTCGCGCAGCGCATTGGGGCCTGTCTGGGCGAGTCGGTCGCTTGCCTCCTGCGGCGTCAGCCCTTTGGCCCGGTCCGTCTGGAGCAATTGCAGCGCTTCGATCACAGAAATGGCGTGCCAGGGGTGGTGAAGTCGTGAAGCGGCCATACGTGGATCTGATCCTCTGTCGGCGATCACGCCAGGAGACTCGGACAATTGTGAAAGCGATAACCGTGCCATAGTAACACGATCCGCGTCGGTGTGCAGCATCTCAGGCAACGGGAGTGCGTGCATACGTTGTCAGCGATTCGTTGGATGCGGGGCATTGACCTCACCCCCAGCCTCGCAGCGCTCGGCTTGCCCCCTCTCCGTTGACGGAGAGGGGGCGGCGAGGCGCGTAGCGCCGAGCGGGGGTGAGGTAAACCAGGGCGCAGCAGAGTAGCGCCCCTACCTGACAGGTTCTGCTCACATCTTCGCCCTGCGCCTTCGCCTGACATCCTTGCCAGGAGTCTTCTCTTGCCCTATAATAAACAGTTGCCGTGAATCGGACACCGTTCGCCCACTCTGCGAATGACCACAGGGATAGCTTTGCTTCGACACCAGACTGCCACCGAGCATTATTGGACTGAGCACTTCGAGGTCACTGACGAAGATATTGAGTTCCTCTTCAATGTCTTCCTTGAAGGCGAGAAACCCCTTTCCAGCGAAGAGCTAGCCAGCCGACTGGTCGCCTTCCGCATCGAGCGAGAAGCGCAACTGCTGCGCCGCCAGATTCAGCGCGGCGAGATCTTCCAGCCCAAAGACGCCTACCAGGTTGGGCAGACGCTCGTCTTCCCTGCCATGAACTACGCTGTCGGCGAGGTGACTGGCATCCGTCCGGGCAACAACCCCGAACATGGCCCTTTCACGGTCATCCAGGTTCGCTTCGAGGACGGCGAGCTGCGCGAGTTCGCCAGCTCTCTGCCGACGCCGCACGGTCTCAACATTGACTTCAGCGCTGATACACAGATGCCGCCCGTCACCGACGCTGACGTGAAAGCCATCCTGCGCAGCTATGGCGATGACATTGTTTACCTGATTGAAGGGCGATTGCACAAAGAGCCAGATGCAGTCTACTTCGCCGGGCGGTGGTTCCTCAAGTCACTGCTGGCCGATGTGACAATCGCCCATTTGCACCTGGCCGAGGCGGTGCTGGATATGCACGGCGGCGGCCCGCTTGAGACCGGGCAGATCATCAGCGAGATCGGTCTGCCCACCGAGGTCAATCGCCGTCTGCAGGCATTCTCGCTGGACTACGCCTTGTTCCACGATGAGCGTTTCGATGAGGTAGGCCCGGCGGGGCGCGTGCTGTGGTGCCTGCGCGAAATGGAGCCATCGGAAGTGCTCAGCGTGCCGGAGCGTCTGCGCTACAAGCCCATTGAATACGATTGGCGGCTGCTGACCAACGAGCTGGCTCAGCTTGAGTTCGAGATAGATGACGAGCAGTCCAATCTGCGTTCGCCGGCCTCACCCGCTGATTCGGTCACGTTCAGTCTCAACTTCCCTCACCGCCGCACCGGGACGCTGCCGCTGAACTCGCACCTGCGGCATATGTTCCCGACAGCCTATGAGGCCCCCCGCATCCTGGTGACGCTGGTGGACGGGCAGACTGGCGAGGAGATGCCCGGCTGGGTCGTGCGCGAGCATCGCTATGTGTATGGGCTGGCCGATTTCTACCGCCGCCACCGCCTGCCGGTGGGGGCGTATCTCCTGGTCAAGCGCACCGGCGATCCTTCGCGCGTGATTGTGGACTTTCATGCCCACCGCCCGCGCACCGAGTGGATTCGGCTGGCGATGGCTGGGCCGGGCAACCGCCTGCAAATCGAGAACCAGAAGCGCGCGATTGGCGCTGAGTACGACGACCTGACGGTTCTGGGCGCGGACGATCTTAAGGCCATTGATGCATTGTGGATCTCGACGGACAAGCCGCAGCGCAGCCTGGCCGACATCATGCGCGAGCTGATGGGCGAGCTGGCGAAGCTGGCCCCACAGCGGACAGTCCATGCCAAGACTCTCTACAGCGCCGTCAACGTGCTGCGTCGCTGTCCGCCTGGCCCCATTTTCGCCACACTCGTTTCGAACGCGGACTTCGAGCACGTCGGAGGGCCATACTGGCGTCTCGCCTGAGCCTGAACCTGCCCTGAAGTTAGGGAAAGACCGTGAATTCTTCGGCCAGTGTTGCCAGCAAGCGGGTGAAGCCCACGCTTGACACCAAGTTCCACGTGGACTACGAATGGTGGGAGCGTGAGGGGCGCGATCTCCGCGTGTATTTGCTGAGCCACCTGCCGCCGGAGCAGCGCGAGTTCTTCATGCAGCACCGCCAGACAGAGGACGTGGACTGGGTGGACCCGGTTACGGCGGAAGTCAGCAAGGTTGACGCCCTGCAACGGGCCATCCACGAAGCGAGCCAGCAGTCTGACTTCATCACCCCTTATCTGTCGTTGGTGGATGCCGTCTTCCGCGTGTTCCTCGCCAACGGCAACACGCCCCTCACCCCACAGGAGTTGAGCGAGCGCATTGGTCGCCCGCCCATGATCATTCTGCGCACCCTGTCAGGCACAACCGTGTACAAGGGCCTGCGCCCCTTTCTCGAGGACGAATAGGCGCGAGCGAGCGCCAGCCCCGCAGCGCGAGGGTTGACGTCGCCCGCAGCGCGCCGTACAATGACTGCCAGGCCCTTGTAGCTCAGCGGACAGAGCAGCTGCCTTCTAAGCAGACGGTCGGGGGTTCGAGTCCCTCCAGGGGCGTGTGCTTCGCCCAACAAGCGAACAAGCCCGCGAAGTGCGGGCTTGTGCTTTGGTCGGCGCTCTCGTACAGGACGGACGGGTTTACCGACACGCTAAGACATGATGGCGGCGTAGAGCGCCTGTGTCTCGGCTTCCGGCGTTTTACCCTCCTGCTTGAGCTGGTCAAGCAGCTTCTGATAATGCGCCGCCGCTTCGCTGCGCCGCCCCAGGTCCGCGTAAAGCTGCATGATCTGGCGGTGGATCGGCTCGTAGCGGTCGTTCTCGCCGATGGCGCGCAGCAGCAGGCCGAGCGCGTGCTCCTGGCGACCTTCGGCCAGGCGGATGCGCGCCATCTCGCTGAGCGCCTCCAGGTAACCGTGCTGGTATTCCCCGCGCCGCTCAACGATCCACTGATCGCTGTGCCCCTGGAGAAACGGCCCGCGATACAGATCAATGGCTTTTTGCCACGCGCTGGCTTTGTCCTCGGTCTCTGGCATCCGCCCGCGCACCAGCGCCCCCACGAATTCCGCAATATCGTGCTGGACGGCGACCCCTGGATTGACGCGGTAGTAGCCCCCATCGTGAACGAGCACGTCGAAATTGAGGGCTTTGTGCAGACGGCGCTTGGTCACGTGGAAGACGTTCACCGCCTGGTCATTTTCGAGATCGGGCCAGAACGCCTGGCAGATCTCCGAGCGGGTGACAACCGGGCGGTCGAGGGCGAAGAAGAACAGCAGGCGCGGCAGGTGCCCTTCCCACGTGCTGATCGCTTCGCCACCCAGGTAGACATAGCCAGGGCCGAGCGCATTCACCCTAAGCTGCATCTGGCCGCCGCTCTCGCGCATGTCGTAGAAATTGCTGGTCACCAGGTGCTCATCCCGCAGGATGACCGCTTTCTTCTGGGCGATCAGCGAAATCCAGGGCAGGCGCGGGAGTGTGCGGCTGTTGATCACGATGCGGCAGTGCGCGGGAGCATGCAGAATCGTCTGCTCGACGAACCACTGAATATCGTCGGCTCCGTCTGTGCGATCGTATTCATCCAGGATCAGCATGAATGGCTCGCCGGACAGGCCCCCGATGTCAGCCACGAAGGCTTTGAGAAGATCGCCCAGTTGCAGGCCGGGATCGGACTGCGCCAGGTTAACATGCCGGCCAAAGGTCGAATGCTGGTTGGCCAGATCGTGGGTGATGCCAGACAGAAACGAGCGCACGTCCACATCGTCCGGCCCCATCGCGTAGTAGAAGACGGGCTTGCCCGCCAGATTCATGAGTTGAGCGACGACCATGGAGCGATAGCGGCTGGCCGGGTGGAGAAGCACCACCCTTGCTTCCGCTCCACGTTCCCGAACAGCCTGAAGAGCACGTGCCACCAAATCGTTGAGTTCCATTGTCGGCCTCTGCATGGTAACAGGTTGTCTGTGGCATAGTATATGAGATGATGGGCGATAGGGCAAGCGCTAATGCGCGCGTTGCCAGGGCTTACCGGCGCTGTCTCCCCTTATTTGCGAGACCCTTATCTGGATTCCTTACCGCAATCGCATTCCGCCTGCGTCGTGATGTGGGTCAGCGGGAATGCCCGGCTTTTGCCCGATTGGACACTCACACCCTCTGCTGATACAATACTGCCCATGTCCAGGACTTTCGCTGCCGCACGTTCCACGCCGCGCCCTGCGACAGCCGCGCCTGGCAGCGCCCAACGAGCCTTGTGAGAGTTGCATCATGGTCAAAACTGTGAGAAACCTGACTGTGCTTGGCGCTGGTCTCGGTGTCAGTGCGGTAGTGGGCTGGCTGCTGCTCCGAGAGAGCAGGCGCGGCAAGATCGCCGAGCGCTTCGTTGTTCGCTCGCGCGCACACAACGCCGCGGCTGAGCCAGTTGCCGAGATCGTGCTCCCGCTGGACCGGATTGATCTTGAGGAAACGCCGCCGCCCAGCCAGCAAGCCGACGATTTCACCGCGATCAAGGACATTGGGCCGCGCTTCGCCCAGGCCCTGCGCGACGCTGGGATCACCCGTTTCGCTCAACTGGCCGCCTTGACCCCTGAAGCGCTTTCTGAGCGACTTGCGCCGTTCGCCACTGCGCGCGCGCAGCGCATTCGCAGCAACGACTGGATCGGTCAGGCACAGCGGCTCGCTGCATCTGCCGGGCAAAAATGATGACCACCGTCTTCCCGACCGATATCACGCTCCATCAGTCGGTCAATGAACTGGTGATCCAGTGGTCCGATGGCCGGACGTGCCGCTACCCCGTCGGTCCCCTGCGCATGGCCTGCCCCTGCGCAGAGTGCCGGGGGGGACACGCGAACATGGGGCCTCAGGGCGATCCGGACAATCTGCTTGACCTGGTTCCTGACCAGCCCTACACGGTCGAGCACCTTGAGATCGTCGGCAACTACGCGCTCCAGTTCCATTGGAGCGACGGGCATCACGCCGGCATCTACACGTGGGACTATCTCTACCGGTTGTGCCCGTCAGGGACTCGTTGATGTTCGAGCGTTTTTTCGCCCAGCACCCAATGGTACCCTCTGACGACCAGATGCTACGGATGGAGGCAGTCGAGACAATCGAGCACTGCCTGACGCGCGGTGAGGACGCAGAATTCATCGCGTTCATGGAAGCGCAGATCGCGAGTCGCCCGCCGCGTCTGGAGTTGCTGCGCGATGTCGCCGACGAGCTGCTCATGCGGCTGCTGGCCTTGCGCCAGCAGCGCGACGACGTGCGCGACCGTGTGGTGGGAATGCTGCTCGACGAGTATGGCATTGACCTATCGGGACTCTGCCCGGCGGATGCCCCAGAGCAATACGAACGCCTGTCAGTAGATGAGATCATCAGCCCTGCCCTGCATTCCCTGAGCGAGGCAGCAGCCCAGGACCTGCCCCTCATCCGCAAGACGGTGCAGGCCTCGCTGGAGATGGTGCGCCAACTTTCCGCGGACATTCGGCTGACCGAGCGCCTTCACCAGACCGTAACGGACTGGCTGACAGGTCTGAGCGCGGCGTCATCGCGCAGCCTGCTCACCCAACGTTCGCGGCCAGATCGCAAGGATGAGACCCAGCGACTTCATTGACCCCCACCCAACGTAACACATTTCATACGAGCTGAGCGCGAGAACCCATGCAGAAGCCCTACGAACGCTACCTCCAGGAAGTCCTGATTGACAGCGAGACCCTGCAAGCGCGTGTGGCGGAGCTTGGCCGCGAGATCAGCGCCGACTACGCGACGACGCCCAACGTGCTCCTCATCTGCATCCTGAAGGGGGGCGTGATGTTCCTGAGCGATCTCATGCGGCACCTCGACTTCCCTCACAGCATTGACTTCATGGCCATCGCCAGCTATGGCAGCGGCGCGCGCGAATCATCGGGGCGCGTGCGCATTGACATGGACTTGCGCCAGGACATCGCCGGCAAGCACATCATTGTCGTCGAGGACATCGTAGACAGCGGCCACACGCTTCAGTACATCCTCAACATCCTGGCAACGCGCGAGCCAGCCAGCGTCAGGATTTGCACCCTGCTCAGCAAACCCAGCCGCCGCCTCGTCCACATTGACCTGGACTACGTCGGCTTCGAGATTCCCGACAAATTCGTGTTCGGCTATGGGCTTGACCTGGACGAGCACTTCCGCAACCTGCCCTTCATCGGCGTCTGCAAGCCGAACAGCCGGGTGGGGGCTTCGTAAGTGGCTCTCGCTCCCGTCGCACCGGGACGCCCTCTGCTCTGGCCGCCAATCGTCGAGCGCCTTCAGGCGCTGCTGCCCGACGCGCCAGTCTATATCGTGGGCGGGGCCGTGCGCGACGCCTTCCTGCAGCGCCCCCTCAAAGACCTCGACCTGGCCGGCCCGTTCGATGGCCGGCCGCTGGCGCGACAGATCGCCGATGCCTTGAACGGCGCGTACTATCCGCTCGATGCGCAGCGGGGCGTGGGACGCGCCCTGATCACCTGGCAGGACGAAAGCATCACCATTGATGTAGCGCAGTATCGCGGCGCAGACCTGCTGGCCGACCTCACCCTGCGCGATTTCACGGTCAACGCAATGGCTGTCCCGCTGGGGGGCGACCTCCAGCACATTATTGACCCGCTCGGCGGCCTGGGTGACCTGCAGACCAGGCGTCTGCGCATGTGCGCGCCGGGGGCCATCGCCGACGATCCCGTGCGCAGCCTGCGCGCCATCCGCCTGAGCATCACTCTTGAGGCTGCTGATTGAGGCAAATACCCGCCAGGCGGTGCGCGCCGCAGCCTCTCACCTGGCGCATTGTTCGGCGGAGCGCATCCGCGACGAATTTCTGGCCGTCCTGGGGACTGCCAGGCCCGCGGCGGGTCTGGCGGCGCTCCAGCAGCTTGGTTTGCTGGGCCAGATTGTCCCAGAGGCAGAGGCCCTGGCCGGGGTTGCTCAGCCGCCCCCGCACCAGTACGATGTCTGGCGGCACACGCTGGCCGCGGCAGACCGCCTGGCCGCTGTCGTGCGCCTGCTTTCCGAACCCTTTGCTGCCGAAGCCGCCAATGCCCAGATCGGCCTGATCGCCTTCGCCCTGGCGCGCTACCGTTCGCAGTTGGCTGAGCATCTGGCCACTGCGTGGCCCGGTCAGCGCGCGCACCGGGCGCTGCTGGCGCTGGCGGCGCTGCTCCACGACATCGGCAAGCCCGACTCCATGCGCAGCCAGGCCAGCCGCTATCCTGAGACGCCCGCTTTCCCTCAGCACGAGCAGATCGGCGCTGCCATCGCCGGGCGGCGGGCGGCTGCGCTGCGCCTGAGCAACGAGGAGATCGCCCGCCTGACGACCATCATCCGCCATCACATGCGCCCTTTGTGGCTGTATAACAATGGGCCGCTCAGCAAGCGCGCCGTGCACCGCTTCTGGCGCGACACAGACCGCGCGGGGGTAGATGTATGTCTGCTGGCCCTGGCTGACTACCTGGCCACCTATGGCCTGGCCCTTGATACGCGCGAATGGGCGCGCTACCTCGATCACATCCGCCGCCTGCTCGAAAGCTACTTCGACCGCCACGACACGGAGGTTGCGCCCCCTGCCCTGGTCACTGGGCGGGACCTGCTGCACCATCTCAACCTGGAACCCGGCCCGCTGGTTGGCGAAATGATCGAGAAAATTGTCGAGGCGCAGGTCGAAGGGCACATCACCAACAAAGAAGAGGCGCTGGACTGGGCCAGACGCCTCCTCGACGCGCGCGATTCGTGATCCGCTCACGGCATCTCACGATCTCCTATCACGATCTCTCGTGCTGTCATTCGCTTCCGCTGGGCGAACTCTCTCCCTCTACGCCGTACTCGAAAAACCACAACAGCGTCTTGCCATAGACCCGCTCATCATACGGGCGCAGCGCGCGCAGGCTGACTTCCTCGCGCTCGTGCGGGTCAATCTGGACGATGACCACGCCATCCGGCTGAAGGCGCGCCGGATTCCCATCCAACGTCAGCAGCACTTCTTTCCACAAGCCCTTGTACTGCGGCGGGGCCACGTAGATGTATTCGAATGCCTCTGGATGGGGATGCCGCAGATAGACGAGAGAATCGGCGCGCAGCACCTCAGCCCTGTCCGCCAGGCGCGTGTGTTCCAGGTTCTCATGAATGGTGCGGATCGCCAGCGGGTGCCGGTCTATGAATACCACCCGCCCGGCTCCGCGACTCAGCGCCTCGATGCCCACTGACCCCGTTCCGGCGAACAAGTCGAGGAATGAGCTGCTGACGATGCCCTGCCCCAGGATGTTGAACAGCGCCTCCTTGACGCGATCCATGACGGGGCGCGTGGAGTCGCCGGGCACCCTTTTCAGCCGGCGACCTTTCGCCGCGCCCGCAATCACGCGAATCGGCACGGTCTCCCCCCGATCAGGGCTTCGCTTCGACCACTTCGCGCACGGCGCGGATGTTCGACTGGGGCGTGGTCGTCATGATGACGCAGCCCGTCGAGAGGATGAAGCGCCGCCCATGTGTTTGCTCGATGGACTCGCGGGCCTGGCTGCGCACATCTACAGGGGTGCCGTTGTGCAGCGGGTTCCAGCGGCCCAGGCCGCCACTGACCGCGCCACCAAAGCGGAGCTTGCCTTCGGCCAGGCTCAGCCCGCATTCCCGGTCGTGCCAGTTGATGGCCTGGATCGGGTAGTCGGCGATCAGGTCGAACATGGGAGCCTGACCGTGCAGGTGCACCATATTGAGCCACCACGTATCCGGCAGCGCCCCCAGAATCTGCAGATCGAAGGGCCGGCCAAACTCGCGGTATTCATCCTGGCTCATCACGGTGTGCGAAGCGTGCTGGATGGCGTAGAAAATGCCGGAGACTCCGCTGCGACGCATGGCATCTATGAAGCGCAGCGTGCTCTCGGTGATCGTGTTGAGGCCGGTCTTCAGGCGGTCGGGCGCAGTGCGCAGGTGTTCGATGAGCAGCTCGCGCCCTGCGATGTTCTTCGCCTGGGCCAGCGGGCTGAAGATCGTCTGGATGAAAGGTACGTCCTCGCCAAACGCGCTTTTGAGCAGCCGCAGCACCTCAAGCTGCCGTCCCAACGCGCCGCGCGAAGGATCGAGCACGCGCAGCTCCGTCCAATCCAGCGACCGCTGCACCACATGGCGCATGTACTCGCGCGTCCCTTCCAGGTTGCCCTGCCAGCGATCCTGCACGCCATGGTCCGTCACGCAATAGCTGCTGGCGGGTGTGACTTTGACGAAATCGAAGTCCCACTGGCGCTGGAAGGCGATGGTCGCCTCCGCCAGGTCAGCAGCCCGCTGGTCGTCGCCGGGCCAGTGTCGCCACAGGGCGACGGGCACGCGGTCAATTTCCTCTCCGGCGACCGCCCTTTCCAGGCGCTCGCGTTTGCTCAGAGGCATGTCCTGTCCCTTCCGAGGTGAGCAGCTTTGGGCGAGGCTAGAGGAAATCAGCCATCTGCTCGATCTGCTGTTTCACCATGCGCTGCAGCATGTAGTAACGTTCCTTGTCCGCGGTGTCCGTCTGAGCGCCTTTGGCAATGAGATCGGCAGCTTTCTGGAACGCCCCCAGGGATTTTTCTTTGTTGCCCGCCTTGCGGTAAGACAGCGCGATTCCCCAACAGGCATCAATGGGGTCCGCAGCGTCAGCCAGAATACGCTCGAATTGTTCGATAGCAGCATCGTTATTGCCGGTGTAGTGCAGCTTCCACGCCTGACCGATTCGTGCGTTGATCTCTTTGGGGTCCATCGTTCTCTCCGGGGAATGGCTCGCTGATCGGCCCGCGCGCAAGCCGCTAGGTGGCGAAAACACGGGCACATTTGCCGGAGATTATACGCCGCAGACCCGATCGCGCAAGGGATGCACCAGCGTTGCGCTGCTCGCACCAACCCGGATCACTGACTGCTGTCAGTGCCGTTGATGCGCACTAACTGCGGGATGATAGCCTGGCTGCCCAGGCTGCTTCCGTGCCCGTCAGTCACAAATAGCGGCGAGACCGACGGGCACGGGGCGATGCTTGTGCTGCTGCACGGACCGAGGCGTACCACAAAGTAGTAGTCGCCCGCCGGCGCGTTGCCAGGAATGCGCAGGTAGTAGGAGTCGCGCACGTACCTGCGCAGCAGCGGCCAGAGCGACCACCGGCTGGTAGGGATGCCGCCAGGGTGCCGGTGCGCCGCGCTCACCAGGGCGAAACCTGGTTCATCAGCGGCCACCAACCGCAGCTCCGCCTGGTAGTCCGGCAGATCGGGCCGCGTTGCGCGCCAGTACAGGTGCACGATGAGATCGTCTCCTGGGGCCAGACGCGCCCCGCCAGGAATATCTACGGACAGCAGGTCCACGCCGCCCTGAAACGCGCGCGGAACCTGGGCAGCGGCGGACTGGACGATCCCCGGCGGCGAGCGCCGTGCCATTATCTCTGGCAGGGCGCGCGGAATCGCCGCACCCAGAGCGACCAGCGCCAGCAGGGCAGCGAGCGCAGTCGTCGAAATGCTGATCGGACTGCGCTGCGGCTGCCCAGGAGGGGACTGGTCGCGCCGCAGGAGCAGCGCGCCCGTCAGCAAGAGCGCAATAGCCGACAGGCCCAGCCCGGCGTCGCGCGCGCCGGTGCCCCCGAATTTCACATGGAGATCGTGCACGCCCTCAGGGACCCTCAGCGTGAGCAGCCCGCTTGACGATTCGGCGTCCATCACCAGGGCCTGTTCATTCAGCAGCGCCTTCCACCCCGCGAAGTACAGTGTGTGCAGAACAAGCGTGAAGGGTCGGCGAGCCTTCACCGCCAGGCGCTCAGCCTGCGGCGAATGAGCGATCACGTCTACCTGCGTTGCAGCGGGCAGTTGCTCGCGCGCGATCTTGTCCACGTAGCCGAGTTGGTACGACGAGAGCAGTTGCGGCGAGGGGGACGGCAGAGCCGTTATACTGCTGGGCAGCAGCCAGCCGTCAGTCAAAGAAGCCGCCAGATAGCCGCGTACTTCGCCGCGCAGGATGTCGAGCGCGCCCGATACCGGCGGCGCCGACGGCCACTGCGGGGCGACCAGCAGCGGAAACACGCCTGCGACGAGCGCGCCCGCGCACCCGACGAATCCGAGAACTGCCAGCGCCCGCCGCGCGCGATCCAGCACCCAGCCAAGCTGGGCAGCCACCAGCGCGCACAGCACGGTGCAGATCGCGACCAGATCGCGCGGGTAGAACTCCAGCCACGCAGGGACGTGCGCCCAGAGCGGCTCCGCGATGCGCGTTGCTGCGATGCCGGTCACCAGTGCCGCCAGCGCGAAGTAGATCATCTCCGCGTGCGCTGCTGGCAGCGTTGACACGGTGGCCACGAGCCGCGCCTGATACGCCTCCCCTCGGCTGACAGGTCGCTCACCCTGCGCCGGCGGAGTGTGCCGCCAATCCCAGGCCAGCGTCACCAGAATGGCAGCGAGCGCCAGCGCCCAGATCGCCACGCCCACTGCGTCTGTGCCAGGAGGGTTGACCGCGCTCAGGTCCACCCGGGGCGGCAAAGCCAGGAGCGCAGCAGGTGAGACGGGCTGCCAGTTCGCCGACGGCCACTCGTTCGCCGCGCGCCATTGCACCAGGCCGCGCTCCCACCACGCCGGCACCAGGTAGGCGGCGCTCAGCAGCGCCCCCAACAGCCAGGCGGCCACCGCCCGCCGTACCGCAGCGTGAGGGATGATCTTCAGGCCCGCGATCCAGGCGATCCACCCCAGCAACAGTATCATCAGGATGATGTTCAGCGGCGTGTGCGCCAGCCAGACCAGCGCAGCCAACAGCGCTGCCCGGCCCACGTCTCTGGCGCGCCCGTTGGCCAGAGCGCGCTCGAAGCCCCACAGTGCGCCAGCGAACGCGCTCACCGCGATCATCACACCCAGGTCGCCTTCCACCAGCGGGACATCCCAGATCATTTGCGGGTTCAGCAGGAATCCCAGCGCCGCCAGCACGCCGGCCAGCACCCCCCAGCGCCGCCGCGCAAACGCGAAGCTGCCCAGGCCCCCCAGCGCCAGGGCCAGCCCCATGACCGTCCTGAGGCTGGTCTGCGGGCTGGTTTGCAGCAGCACGTGGTGAAGCCCGGTCAGCCAGTGCGGCAAGGGCGCGAGATAGTTCCACAGCGGCGAGCCGTACCCGTAATTG
Organism: Anaerolineae bacterium; assembly: GCA_027494015.1. The sequence goes on along the minus strand of JAOSJP010000001.1, from coordinate 528,709 downwards.
AAGTCCGGCGCCCAGCGCGGATACAGGACGCCCGCCTGGAGCGCGCCGGACATCTCCACAGTGCGGACGATCTGCTGCTGCGTCCCCACCGTGACCGGCAAGCCTGGCGCGGCCAGCAGTGGAATGACCAGCGCGCCAATGAGGGCGAGGACAGGGATCAGGGCGTCCACCTCGCGGCGCGTCCTGCGCATCCATAGGGGGAGGTCTTCTGGGCGCAGGCCGCCGGGTAGCTCCTGGGTGCGGCGCCGGCTCACGGGCGGGTCTCCTCCTCTGACGTGTGGTATGCTGGGTATCAGCGCGATCCTGACGGGACACGGCGCGCCCTGTCGAAAAGCTGAAGACACACAGGACTCGTCTTGGTCCGTGTCTGTGGTATACTTGCTAGAACAAGTGTTTGTTCACGGCAGGTGGTGCTCCTCATGCCATTCACGCGCTTCATCGAAGGGCCGGCTGGAGTCGGCAAGACAACCCGCGCGATCCAGCACGTGCGCGACCTGCTCGACGCCGGCGCGCGCGGCGACGAGGTGCTGGTGCTGGTGCCGCAGCGGGCGCTTGGCTGGCCCTACGTGCGCGCCTTCACCGATCCGGCGTGGCCGTCGGGCACAAGCATTGACGTGATCACCCTGGGCGGCCTGGCCCGGCGCAGCCTGGAAACTTTCTGGCCGCTCGTCGCTGAGCGCGCCGGCTTCGCCCAGCCGGGGCTTGATCCCCTGTTTCTCACCATCGAGACAGCGCAGTATTTCATGGCCCGGCTCGTGCTCGACGCGCAGCGAACCGGCGTCTTCGACAGCATCAGTATCAGCCCGTTTGCCATCATGCGCCAGACGCTCGACAACCTCTCGAAGGCAGCCGTCAGCCAGATTCCGCTCGATGAGGTGGCCGACCGGCTCATTGCCGCCTGGGGCGACCGCCACTCAAGCCGCCCGCCAGTGTATCGCGCTTGCCTGGATGTGGCCCGCCAGTTCCGCGAGCACTGCCTGCACTACAGCCTGCTCGACTTCTCGCTGCAGATCGAGGTCTTCACCAGGACTCTGCTCAGCGAGCCGCTTTACGTCCGCTACCTGCGCAGCCGCTACCGCCACCTGGTGGCGGACAGCCTGGACGAGGAGTTCTCGGCTGCCGGGGACTTCATCCGCTGGCTGCTGCCAGGGCTGGAGTCCACCCTGCTGCTCTACGACACAGACGGCGGCCTGCGGCTCTTCCTCGGTGCAGCCTCCTCGGAAATGCGCACGCTGGCTGAGCTTGCTGACGAGCGCGAGGAATGGCGCGAGCCGGTCGCTGCTCCCCCGGAGATGGTATCCTTCGCCGAAGCGCTGTCCTCGGCGGTTGCTCCCCAGGCAGCGCCGCTCACCCCTGCTGCCGCGCCGCTTGACCAGGTGCTCACCGTGCATTCGGCGCGCTTCTTCCCCCAGATGGTGGATTGGGTGGTGGCGGAGATCGCGGGGTTGGTTCAGGCGGGGGTGCCGCCGCGCGAGATCGTGGTAGTCGCCCCCTTCATGAGCGACTCCCTGCGCTTCTCCCTCACTGCGCGGCTGGACGAGCACGGCATTGCCGCTGTCTCGCACCGCCCGTCGCGCGCGCTGCGCGAGGAGCCGCAAGCGCGTGTCATGCTCACCTGGATGGCGCTGGCTCATCCGCACTGGGGCATCGCCCCGCCAGCGCAGGACGTGGCCGACGCGCTGAGCCGCTCCATCGCCGGGCTTGATCCGGTGCGCGCCTGGCTGCTGGCCCAGATTGTCTACCGGCCCGGCCAGCTTGAGCTCGGCTCGTTCGACCGCATTCAGTCTGCCATGCAGCAGCGCATCACCTATGTCGCCGGCGAGCGCTACGAGCGACTGCGCGCCTGGCTGGACGCCTATCGCCAGACGGACTCCGGCAATATCCCGCCCGATCACTTCTTCAGCCGCCTGTTTGGCGAAGTGCTGTCGCAGCCCACATTCGGCTTTCACAGCGACGCCGAGGCGGGGCGCATTGTTGCCGAGCTGGTCGAGTCCGCGCGCAAGTTCCGCCAGACGCTCTATCCAGACGGCGCAGTGGACGGCTGGGACGACGTGCTGCGCGACTATTTCACCCTGGTGCAGCAGGGTCTGCTGGCCGCGCTCTACCTGACAAGCTGGCGCGATGAGCAGCAGGACGCGGTCTTTCTCGCGCCCGCCTACACGTTCCTGATGCGCAACCGCTGGGTAGATTATCAGTTCTGGCTCGATGTGGGCAGCAGCACGTGGTGGGAGCGCCTGGAACAGCCGCTCACCCATCCCTACGTGCTCGCCAGGGAGTACCCGTCGGGCCAGGTCTGGACCGATCAGATGGAGGTCGCCGCCCGCGACGACGCGCTGCGCCGGCTGCTACTGGGCCTGGTGCGACGCTGTCGCCGCCATATCTACGCCGCCATCGCCGAGCTTGGCGAGCAGGGCTACGAGCAGCGCGGCCCCTTGCTGCGCATCCTGCAGCAGTTTCGCCGGGCATCTCTTGAGGAGCGGCCATGACCTTCAACGGCCAGCCGACCTTTCGCCTGCGCTCGGAACAGCAGGCCATCGTGCACGGCTACAGCGGCGGCAAGCTGGGCATCGCGGCGGTGCCGGGCAGCGGCAAGACCTTCACCCTGGCGCACCTGGCCGCGCGGCTCATCTCCAGGGGCCACCTGGAGCCAGATCAAGAGGTGCTCGTCGTCACCTTCACCAACTCGGCGGTCAACAGCTTTCGCGCCCGTATCGCTCAGATTCTCACCCAGGACTACGGGCTGATCGGGCACATCGGCTACCGGGTGCGCACGCTGCACGGCCTCGCCCGCGACATCGTGCACGAGCGCCCGGCGCTCGTCGGGCTGGCCGACGATTTCATCATCCTCGACGAGAAAGAGACGCAGGAGATTCAGCGCGACATCGTGACACAGCGCCTGGCCGAGTGGCGCGACGCCCTGAGCCAGTACCTCGACCCGGAGGTTGATTCCCGCTGGGCGTGGCGCGGCTTTGAGGGAATCCTGCCCCAACTGGCCGGCAACTTCATCAGGCAAGCCAAAGATCTGCGCCGGACGCCGGACGACTTGCTCGCGCTCCTGCCGTCTGAAGGGGCCAGCCTCGACCTGGCCCGCTTTGCGCTCAGCGTCTACGCCGACTACCAGCGCAGCCTGGCCTATCGCGGCGCGGTGGACTTCGACGACCTCGTCCGTCTGGCGCTGGACGCGCTGGAGCGCGAGCCAGAATACCGGGAGCGGCTGTGCCAGCGCTGGCCCTACATCCTGGAGGACGAGGCGCAGGATAGCTCGCGCCTGCAGGAGGAAATGCTCCGTCTGCTCAGCGGGGAGCGCAACTGGGTGCGTGTCGGCGATCCCAACCAGGCCATCTTCACCACGTTCACCACGGCCAATCCTGGCTTTCTGCGCCGCTTCCTCGACCGCGAAGACGTGAAAGAGAAGCCGCTCTCTGTGTCAGGCCGCTCAGCGCAACCCATCCTCGATCTGGCGAACGAGCTGGTGCGCTGGACGGCGGAGAGCCATCCCGTCCCGCCGCTGAGGACGACCTTCGAGTACCAGCCGCACGCGGCGCGCGGCCCGGTGCGCGGCGCGATTCATCCCACGGAGGGCGACGACCCCGACCCGAACCCGCCGGACGACGCCTGCCATATCGAGCTGCGCTACCGGCCCGACGAGAAGATCGCCTCGCTGGCCGAACTGGAGTATGTCATCTCAGGGGCCGAGCGGCCCTTGCTGGACTTCGGGCAGGACGCGCCCCAGGCTCCCCAGGAGACCGTCGCCGTGCTCGTGCCGGACAACAATCGCGGCTACGCCCTGGCTGAGAAGCTGCGCAAAGACCACAAGGACGTGCCCTTCGAGGAGCTGCTGCGCAGCTCGACGCGCACGCGCCAGTCGGTGGCGCGGCTGCTGCATATCCTGGAATACCTCTGCGATCCCACCAGTCCCAAGAAGCTCAAGAAGGCATTCTGGGCGCAGCTTTCCGACGAGCGGCGCGAGCTCGTCACTGCCGACACCGCCACCACCGCCACGCTGACCCGCTATTTCGGTGCCACCGCGACTGTCGAAGAATTCCTGTGGCCACGCGACCCTGGCGCGGCGTTGGTGCCGCCGGAATTCGCGCCCGATTACGTCTGGGTTGGCGAGGAGCTTGCCCGCTTTCAGATCGGCGTCAGGCGTTGGCTCCAGGGCACAGACCTGCCAATTGACCAGGTGATCCTGACTGTCGCCCAGGATGTGTTCGATGCGCCAGCAGACCTCGCCCTGGGCCACAAAGTCGCCACGACCCTCCGCGCGCTGGCCGCCAGCCATCCCGACTGGCGGCTGGCTCAGTTCGCTGAAGAGCTAAGAAGCATCAACGAGAACAAGCGGCGCTTCCTCGGCTTCGACGATGACGAGGTTGGCTACGCCCCCAAGCCGGGCGTCGTGACCATTGCCACCATGCACGCGGCTAAGGGGCTGGAATGGGATCGGGTCTACCTGCTGGCCGTCAGCAGCTATGATTTCCCGTCGGGGATGCCCTACGACCGCTACATCGCCGAGCGGCAGTTCACGCGCTTCTCGGCTGATGGCAGCATGATCCGGCTGAACCTGGAAGCCGAGTTGCTCGCCCAGTTGGACTATCTGGTTGGCGCGCTGCCCACCTACGAGGAGGGCGCGGCGACGTTGGAGGCGCGGCTGGAGCGCGCGCGCGAGCGGCTGCGCCTGCTCTACGTGGGCGTCACGCGGGCGAAGCGCGAGTTGGTCATCTCCTGGAACACCGGGCGCTACGCGCATAAGGGCGCGGCTTACGAGAATCCACCTGCCCTGCCCTTGATTCACCTGGGCACCTACAACGAGTATGGAGATGGGTAATTCCAGTGCGCGAATCAGCTATGAATGACACAGGGTGACGGTCAATATGGTGATGCTGCCAGATGGTTTCGCGTTCAGCCAGGCGAATCTGCAAGATTTCGTGGACTGCCCCCGGCGTTTCCAGTTGCGCTACGTGCAGGGGCAGCAGTGGCCGGCGGTGATGGCCGAGCCGCTGTCTGAGTATGAGGCGTTTGTGCGCCGGGGCACGCAGTTTCACCGCCTGGTCGAGCGTCACCAGCTTGGACTCCCCGCAGCCGAGATCGCGGCAGGATTAGACGATGAAGTGCTGCGGGCCTGGTGGGACGCCTACCTGGGCTTTGAGATGCTGCATTCCCTGCCCGGCGAGCGCTTCCCGGAGCTGCGGCTGTCCGCTGAGTTGTTCGGCGCGCGGGCGCTGGCGGCGCTCGACCTTGTGGTCGTTGAGCCGGGGGCGCGCGTGACCATCTTCGACTGGAAGACGCACGGGCGGGCGCTGCGTCGCTCGTGGTTGGCTTGGCGCATGCAGACGGTGTTGTACCCGTATCTGGTGGCTGCGGTGGGGCCGGGCATGTGGGGGAGTTGGCTGAGGCCGGAGATGATCTCGATGGTGTATTGGTTTCCGGCAGAAGCTAACTCGCCAGTGGTGTTCGCGTACTCGGAGCAGCAGCATCAGGAGTATGGTGCTCGTCTTGTGGGGCTGATTCAGGCGATTCGGGGAGGGGACGAGGGAGGCGTTTGGCCCTTGACTGCTGAGATGCGGTTGTGCGAGCATTGTCAGTTTCGCTCGCGCTGCGGGCGGGGAATCATTGCGGGCGCTTTTGATGAGTTTGAGGGGGTAGAGGAAAATTTGCTGGACGTTGCGGAGGGTGTTCTGGACTTTGAGGATGTTGGTGAGGTAGGCTTCTGATTTTGGTTAATGACTACGCGAAACACACTGTTTGGGAGACGCCCGCTGACCTCTCCCGGCGGCCCGTCTCCACCACCCTGGCGCGCGCCTTAGGCGTCTCGCCGCTCGTCGCCTCGCTGCTGGCCGCGCGCGGCCACACCACGCCAGACGCCGCCCGCGCCTTCCTCGACCCGCAGCACTATCACCCTGCGCCACCTGATGCCCTGCCAGACCTGGAGGCCGCAACCGCGCTCATCCAGGCGACGATTCGCCGCCGACAGCCGATCCTCGTCTGGGGCGACTTCGACGTGGACGGGCAGACGGCAACCGCGCTCCTTGTCACGGCATTGCAGAGTCTCGGCGCGACGGTCGCCTACTACATCCCCAACCGCCTGGAGGAATCGCACGGCGTCCACCTGCCAGCCCTGGCCGGGCAGATCAGCCAGCACGCGCCAGCGCTGCTGCTCACCTGCGACACCGGGGTTTCGGCACATGGGGCTATTGACTATGCGAAGCAAAACGGGCTAACCGTCATCGTCACCGACCACCACGACCTGCCAGATTCTCTCCCCGCCGCCGACGCCGTGCTCAATCCCAAGCGCCTGCCGCCCGCGCACCCGCTCGCCGCGCTGCCCGGCGTGGGCGTGGCCTACAAGCTGGTCGAGGCGCTCTTCGACGCGGCCCAGCGCCCCGCCGAAAGCGCAGCACTGACCGATCTCGTCGCCCTGGGCATCGTCGCCGATGTCGCCGCCCTGCGCGACGACACGCGCTACCTGCTCCAGCTCGGCCTGGCGCAGCTACGCCAGGCGAGGCGTGTTGGCCTGGCCGCGCTGTGCGAGATCGCTCAGCTTGACGCCGCCCCCCTCAGCGAAACCGACATCGCCTTCCAGATCGCCCCGCGCCTCAACGCGGCGGGCCGCCTGCACGACGCGCGCCTGGGGGTTGACCTGCTCACGACGACCGACCCGGCGCAGGCGCAGGTGCTCGCAGCGCAATTGGAGGCCCTCAACAACCAGCGCCGCCTCTATGAGCGCCAGATTCTCGCCGCTGCCCAGGCGCAGATCGAGCAAGACCCGGCGCTGCTGGAATGGCGCGCCCTCGTCCTGGCCTCCCCCACCTGGCACGCGGGGCTGCTCGGCATCGTCGCCAACCGCCTGGCCGAGCAGTTCGCGCGCCCGGTCGTGCTGCTGACCCTCAGCGGCGACATGGCGCGCGGCTCTGCCCGCTCGTTCGGCGGCCACGACATCAGCGCGGCCATCGCTGCCCAGGCCGATCTGCTGCACACCTTCGGCGGGCACCCCGGCGCGGCGGGACTCTCCCTGCCCGCCGATCACATCCCGGCTTTCCGCCGCCGCCTGTCCGACGCGCTCGCCGCCCAGCCCGCGCCGCCGACAGAAGGCCGCCTGCCCATTGACGCCGTGCTCCCCCTGCGCGAAGTGACGCTCGACCTGGCCCGCGACATCGAGCGCCTGGCCCCCTTCGGCGAAGGGAACCCACGCCCCATCCTGGTCAGCGAGCGGCTGCTGCTGGACAGCGCCACACCCCTGGGCCGCGAGCAGGCCCACCGCCAGCTTACAGTGCGCGACGAGGAAGACGTTCGCCAAAGGGTGCTCTGGTGGAACAGCGCCAGCGCCGCCCTGCCAGCGGGCCTCTTCGACCTGGCATTCCAGGCACAGATCAGCACCTATCGCGGCGCGCCGGAATTGCAGCTTACCCTCGTGGACTATCGCCCCTCGCCCTCCGCGCCCGTCGCGGTGCAGGCCCCCGCGCGCCTCGTCGTGGACCGGCGGGCGTCCCCCCACCCCAACCAGGCGTTGGCCGACATCCGGCGCGAACACCCTCAGGCGGTCGTCTGGGCCGAGGGGTACCTCCGGGCGGAGTCGCCGGGGCTGCCCCTGTCCTCACTTCAGCCCAGCGAGACGCTCGTCATCTTCACCGCTCCCAGCAGCCCGCAGGCCCTGTCAGGAACGCTGCGCGCAGTTGCCCCCAGGCGGATCGTGCTGATCGGCGCCGACCCGCCGCTCGTCAGCCGCGACGCCGTGCTGCGCCGCCTGATCGAGCTAACCAGGTTCGTCATCAACCGCGAAGAGGGAAACACGACGATCGGCGCGCTGGCCGAAGCCGTCGCTCAGCCGCCGGAGACCGTCCGCCTGGCCCTGCGTTACCTGCACTCGCGCGGCGCGCTGGACTGGCGCGAAGACTCCGCTGGCAGTCTGACGCTGGCAGCCGGAGCCAGCCCTCTCACTGAGGGCGACCGCGCCCTGCTCAGCGCCTTTGCCGCCCGCGTGAACGAGACGGCGGCCTATCGCGCCTACTTCCGCCGGGCCGCGCCAGAGCAGTTGCTTGAAGGGGAATCCGATGACGAAGTATCCAATCCCGGCACGGACGACGCGCGTTGAAACCGTCGTCGTCAACTCGCGCTTCATCGCCACCATTGGCCGCGCGGACACGGTCGCTGAGGCCCGGCAGTTCATCCAGGCCATCCGCGACGAGATGCCGGACGCCACCCACCATGTTTACGCCTTCAAAGTCGGCTACGGGGGCAGTGTGACCGAGGGGATGTCCGACGATGGCGAGCCTTCCGGCACCGCCGGCCCGCCGGTGCTGACCATCCTGCGCGGCGCGGACTTCGGCGACGTGGTGATTGTGGTGACGCGCTACTTTGGCGGCATCAAGCTGGGCACCGGCGGCCTGGTGCGCGCCTACGGGGGAGCCGCCAAAGAAGCCATCGCCGCGCTGCCCGTCGAGCTGAAGATCGAGAAGCAGCCGATAGGCATCGCCGTGCCCTACAGCCTCTATGAACGACTAAAGCTGCTGCTGGCTGAGCACCAGGCGCTGATCACCGATGAGGAGTTCGCGGCAGAGGTCACCGTCTATGCAGCGCTTCCAGTTGACCAGGTCGCCTCGCTCGAAGCGGCCATCACCCATCTGACCGCCGGGCAGGTTGCGCTCGTCCGCCTCGGCGAGCCGAGCGCCTGATGCCCGCCTTCTGCTACCCCACGTTCTGCGGCGTGCCGGTGGGAATCGGCGGCCCCGCGTCAATCTCATCCGCAGCGCTGCCGTAGACGCACGAGTTGTACGCCCCGCCGATCTCCACACGGAAGTCCGCCGTCCGGTTGGGATCGGGCAGCACGACGGTCTGTACCTCGCCCACACGCAGCACCCGCCGCAGATCGTCCAGCGCGCTGCCTTTCGTCTGGCCGGTGTAGTCGTAGATAAGGGACAGATCGCGCCGATTCCCGGCGCGCGAAGTGTCTATGCTGGCAGCGAACCCCTCCCAGGCCAGCCGGTCTACGGCCACCCGGTCGAAGCCGATGCCATAGCCGGAAACGTCCTGCACCACGACGCTCACCGTTCCGCGCCCCAGCCGGTTCGCCGTCGGCGGCGTCAGGAAGTCCCGAATGAGCGGGACAAGCTCATCCCGGTTGGGCAGCGTCACATCACGGCCATCGTCCGGCGTTCGGAAGGGAGTGTAATGCACGCCGCGCGTCCCGGTGTAGCGGACAATGCTGCTCATGTCCAGGCTCATCGCCAGCGGCACCATCGTCAGGACGTCCGTCAGCGTCATGTCGGTCTGTACGACCTCCACCGCTTCCGGCCATAGCTGCGTCACCTGGGAAAAAAGGCCCTGCTCGCGCGCCTGGTACCACATGGCGCGCAGCGCGTCCATCTGGCGCCGCCCGCGATCCAGGTCGCTGGTAGTCATGCGGCTGCGCACGTACCACAGCGCCATATACGGGTCGAGTTGCTGGCGGCCAATCGGCAGCGTGTAGTATTCCCAGTTGTCCTCAACCGTCTGGTCTAGCTCCGGCGACTTCAGCCGCCAGTCAGCAATCGCGCAGTCAACGCTGATCTCCAGGCCGCCCAGTTCCTCGACAATGCGCATGAAGTCGTCAAAGTCCACGCGGGCAAAATGCTCAATCTCCATGCCGAAGTTGTACCGGATCGTCTCCTGCATCAGCCCGAATCCGCCGCCAGGAAACCCACTCGACTCACCCAGCGCAAAAGCCAGGTTGATGCGCTCCATCGTGTGGTTCGGGATATAGACGAGCAAATCGCGCGGCACATGCCACATCGCTACCGATCCCACGCGCTTATTCACCGAGACGATGATGACCACATCAGTACGCCCGACGCCTCCCCCGCTCGTGTCGCTGCCCAGCAGCAGGAAGTTGACCACATCGGGGTCGGTGTCCAGCAGCGGCACCCGCTCTGGAATCGGCACAATCGGCGTGAGCACGGGCACCGCATAAGTCCCCTCAATCACATAAGTCGGCGTGGGGGTGATGGTGATCGTCGGCGTGAAGGTAGGTGTCGCCGTCGGCAGCGGGAGAGTCGGCGTCAGGCTGACGCGAACGATCTCGGTCTCGCCGCCCGCTGGCGCGGCCAGCGACGGGCGCGGCGTGTTGGTCGGAATCGGGGTCGGCGGCAGCACGCGCGGTGTGTTGGTGGGGATCGGCGTCATTGTCGGGAGCACGGTCGGGGCTGCGGTCGGTGGGACGGGTGTCACGGTCGCCGCCAGCATACGCTCAGCGGTCGGGCGCGGCGTCCGCGTCAGCGGCGGCGTCACGCTCGGCGTCGCGCTGGGTGTGATCGTCGCAGTGCTGCTCGGCGTCGGCGTGACAGTCTCCGAAGGAGGCGGCTCAGTCGCCGTGGCGGTCGGCATTGGGGTGTCTTGCGCCGGCTGGGCAGCCTCGGCGCTCGCTGCGCCTTCCGGGACGGCAGCCGGGCCGTCCTCCGCCGCTGCGTCCGCCGTCAGGCGGCCCACAATCACCGTCGCTGTGCCGATAATGTGACGGTCGTAATCCGTGCGCCGGTCACGGGCCTCCACTTCATCGAGGATGCCGTTCGCCGCGTACACGATGTACACCGCCACACTCAGTAGCACCACCAGGAGGATCGCGCTGTTCACGACCAGGCGCAGCGCGCGAGCAACCGTCCGCATAGTCCCCTCGCCCCCAATCCGCCGAACTCAGAGCGGCGAGTATACCCCAAACGCGCCGCGCCGCATCACTCGCCAAGCGCCTGCTCCCCTACGCCAGGACTACGACCTGCCCGCACCAGTCTGCCGGACGGCGGAGAACGTGTTACAATACAGTGAGAATACTCTCAGAACAATGAGCAAGCGCGACAGGTGAGCATCTGGCATCCCCAGAGACCTGACAGGCCGTGGAACACCTGACTGACACCGAGACCCATCCGCGCGTGGCGGTCATCGCCGCGCTGAACGAAGACCGCTTCATCGGCAGCGTCGTGCTCAAGACTCGCCACTTCGTGGATCAGGTGATCGTCGTGGATGACGGCTCGCACGACCAGACCGCCACCGTTGCGGAGCAGGCAGGCGCGGTTGTCATTCGCCACGAGCACAACCTCGGCAAAGCTCAGGCCGTCAACACCGGGCTGCGCCGGGCGCGCGAGCTGAAGGCCTCCGTCGTCGTGCTCATTGATGCCGACGGCCAGCACAACCCTGCCGAGATTCCCGCCCTGCTCGCCCCTATCGAGGCGGGTGCCGCCGATGTCGTCGTCGGCTCGCGCTTCCTCGGCGTGCGCAGCCGCATTCCCCGTTGGCGCGTCTGGGGCCAGCGCGCCCTCACCCTGGCCACCAACCTGGCCTCCGGCGTCGCCATCACCGACTCGCAGAGCGGCTTCCGCGTGCTCTCGCGGCGCGCTCTGGAGACACTCGCGTTCCGGCCCGAGGGAGGTTTTTCGCTGGAGTCCGAGATGCAATTCCTGGCTCAGCAGCACGGTTTGTCTGTCCAGGAAGTCCCCGTCAGCGTGACCTACGCCGAGCGGCCCAAGCGCAACCCCTTCAGTCACGGCTTCCAGGTGAGTCAATGGCATTCTGGTGCTGATCAGCCAGCACCGCCCGCTGATCTTCTTCGGCGTGCCCGGCCTGCTCATCCTGATCCTGGGACTGGCCCTCGGCGTCATCGTCGTGGATCGCTACAACGATTACCAGACCCTGGCCGTCGGCACTGCCCTGATCAGCATTCTGCTGGCGATCATCGGCATCCAGACGCTGTTCACCGGCATCATCCTGCACTCCATCCGGGCGCTGCTCATGTTCGACGAGCGCGACTAGCGCCGCGCTGCCCTCAGGTCAGCCGCCAGCCCCATGCCGACCATCGTCCTGCGCCATGTCACCAAGCGTTTCGGCCCTCAGGAGCTGCCCGACTCGGGGCGAATCGCGGTGCCAGCAGCGCGCATCTTCGACGCCAATCGCGCCCCGAACGCCGGCCGCCGGCGAGCCGTACAAGACCCCCCCGACCGCAACCTGGCGCTGGATGACCTGTCGCTGACCATTCGCAACGGCGAGACGCTGAGCGTGCTCGGCCCGTCGGGCTGCGGCAAGACCACCCTCTTGAAGGTGATCGCCGGCCTGCTGAGGCCCGACAGCGGCGAGATCACCTACGATGGCGTGCCCATCCAGGCCATCCCCGTCGCCGAGCGAGGCATTGGCATGGTCTTCCAGACCTATGCTCTCTACCCGCACATGGAAGCGCGTGAGAACATCGGCTTCTACGACATCGTGCGCCACCAGCCGGAGAAGATTCCGGAGCGCATCCGCCACATCGTCGAGGTGATGGGCATTGATGTCACGCACCTGCTCAGCCGCAAGCCGCCGACTCTGTCCGGCGGCGAGCAGCAGCGCGTCGCTGTGGCCCGCTGCCTGGCCCGCGAGCCGAAGCTCTTTCTGTTCGACGAGCCACTGTCCAACCTCGACGCCAAGCTGCGCGTTGACACGCGCCTACAGCTCAACCGTCTGCTGCGCTACTACCAGATCACGTCCGTCTACGTGACGCACGACCAGACCGAGGCCATCGCCCTGGCCCATCGCATCGCCATCATGCGCGCCGGGAAGATCGAGCAGGTCGGCACCGCGCACGCTCTCTACGAAGCGCCGGTGAATGCCTTCGTTGCCCAGTTCTTCGGCGCGCCGCCCATGAATCTCTTTCTGGGTCACATCTTCAGCAATGCCTGGGAAGGCCGGGGATTCCAGGTGTCTTCCATCAGACCGGGTTTGCGCCAGGGGCAGGCCGTCTGGCTGGGGATTCGCCCCGAAAACATCGAGCTGAGCGAACACGGCATCCCGGCCCGCGTGGAGTCCACCGAGCTAGTTCTCCCCCAGCAGACCCGGCTGGTCTGCGTCACGGTCTCCGGCCAGCGCTGCATTGTCAGAGCGCCGCTCAGCGCGCGGGCCGAGCCAGGCGACCTGCTCCATCTGCGCTTCCCGCCGGAGCACCTCTATTTCTTCGACCGCGACAGCGGGGCGCGCATCGGCTGACTGGCAACTCATTCGTAGCGCAGCACGTTCAGCGGCTGCTCGCGGATCGCCGTCCAGGCCGCGAGCAGCGCCGCGCCGATGGCGACCGCCACCGACATGAGCACCAGCCAGCCCATCGTCTCGAACTCAAGCGTCCGCTGCAGGTCGCCTGGCGAAGGCCCGGCCAGCACCACCACGACCGTCACCAAAAGGCCCACGCCCGTGCCGATCAGCCCGGCCAGCAGCCCGATCAGTCCGTTCTCGACGAGCAGCATCGCCAGCGCCCGCCAGCCCTTCAGTCCCATCGCCTTCATCACCGCGATTGTCCGGCGGCGCTCCTGCGTGGCCAGCGCCACCGTGTTGGCGATGATCGCCGTGCCCGCCACCAGCGCCAGCCACGCCACCAGCGTCGGAATCGCGTTCAGTTGGTCCAGCAGGTTCTGGGCAAGCTGCGTCAATACATCCAGCTCGAACACGATCACGCCGGGCACATCAGCCAGAGCCACCAGCACCTGATCCATGAAACGGTTGTCGTTCTCGTCAACCAGGGCAATCGTGGCCGTGCCCTGCGGCACCACCGTGACTGGGAGCACTCCCGGCGGCAGCACCGACAGATTGCCCAGTTCTTCCAGACCCGTCTGCTCGGACTGTCGCGAGATGACGCCGATCACCTGGAACTGCATCAGCACGTCGTCAGCATCGCCCGGCTGATTGCGGAAGAGAAGTTGCAGCCGGTCACCCGCCTGGATGCCCATGTGTTCGGTGACCAACGACTCGCGCAGCATGATCCGGTGCTGCCCTTCGTCGCCGGGGGCGAGCGCGCGCCCGCTGATCATCTTGTAGCGCGGCATCTCGCTCAGCGACTCGCGCTCGATGATCCCCAGCGAGATGCCGCTTGCAGCGAGATTGGTCTCGTCGCCTTCGTCCGAGCCTCTGTTCTCCCCAAAGTGCGGCCCCATGCGCACTGGCTCGCCGTTACGCGAGACGAGCGCAGCGCGATAGGTCGTGACCTGCGAATAGCTGAGCACACCCTCGGCAGCGTCCAGCGCTGCGGCGACCTCCTGCCGGTGCGTGGCCGAAGGATCGCCGATCAGCAGATTGCCTTCGACCGCCTCGCCAAGCTGAAGTTCCAGCAAATGGCTGACAGCGCCCGCCGTCAGCGAGACGAGGCTCAGCCCGGCCACCCCCACGCTCAGCCCCAGCAACGTCAGCGCCACGCGCGTCCGCCGCCCGGCCATCTCGCGCAGAATCAGGCGTCCGTCGGCGCTGTAGCTGCGCGCCAGCAACACCCACCAGGCGCAGAAGACAGCCAGGACCGTGAGCGCGATGAGCCACGTCGCCTGACCATGCGCAATGTCCACCAGCAGAATGCTGCCCACCACCGCCCCCGCGCCGAACAGCACCGCTGCCAGGTGCCACGCGGGGTCGGCCTCGCGGCGAAGGACGGGCGTCCTACCCGGATTCGTCGGCGCTCTCCCGCCCTGCGCGCCAGCCTCAGGCGCAGACATGGCGCGCCTGGCCCGCGCAGCCAGCAATCCCATCACGATCAGCGCCAGCGCGCCCACAAGCGCCGCGCGCCCCGCCAGCGAAGCGACTGCCCCCAGCCCGCCGACCAGCCCCACCATGAGGCCGCTGGTGATGCCGCTCATGGCGGCGGGGCGCAGCCGGGCCACGCCCCAGACCAGCAGCCAGTAGCCCAGGTAAATGGCAGACAGCAGCGCGATGGCGCCCTCGACGAGCACGATGCCGGTGGAGGCGGAAGCCAGCCAGCGCCACAACTCCGTCCCGCCGGCCAGGCGTTCCAGCGCGAGGCCGCCCCCCGCCCCTAGCGCGCCCCCCACCGTCAGGCCCAGCGCCGCCAGCGCAATGATCCGCGCCGCCCGGCCCGCGTGCCGCCATATGGCCCTGGCCACTGCCCCGGTCAGCAGCGCCCAGGCCAGCGCCCAAGCCAAATCACCTCCGCGCGCCGCTTCCACGATGGTGTCCGGCAGATCGGCGTCGCCCAGCCCGGATGGTCGCCAGATGGCCCCCACTATCAGCAGTGTCCCGGACGCCAGCGCAGCGCCGATGGCCAGCGCGCCGTACAACTGCACGGCGAGCCACGCCGCCGACCCCAGCCAATGCCGCAGGCGGCGTGGACTCCCCTTCGGCGCGGAACGCCGCCTGTTCGCAGCAATGACCCCCGCGAACAGCCCGACGAGCGCGCCGCCCCCGGCAATCATGATCACCGGCCCCACCGCAAACGACCCGCCCACAATCGAGCTGACCAGCGCTCCCAGCACGGCGATCATCGCCAGCAGTGTCAGCAGCGTCTGGATCAGACCCGCAGCGGGCATTTCCGCTTCGTTGGGACGCAGCACCATGGCAGGCCGCACCTGCCCGGCGATGAGTGTGGGCATGAAGCCGAACAGCGCGGTGATCAGCACGCCGAGGAACAGCCCGCTGCCCATCGCCGCCGGGTACAGACGCCACTCCAGCGTCAGCGCGAACGCCTCTTCGCCAACGCCGCGCACCAGATAGCTGAGCGCCACCCCCACCCCCACGCCGATGGCACTTCCGGCGACCCCCAGCAGCAGCGCCTCCACCAGAAACAGCAGCGTCACCCGGTACGCCTTCAGCCCCAGCGTCTTCAGCACGGCGATCTCCAGCATCCGCCGGTTGACGACGACCAGCATGGTGTTGACGATGCCGATCCCGCCGATGAGCAGAGAGGACAGCCCGATGATCAGGATCAGATCGTCTATGACATCGGCTACCTCGGCGTTGTCCTGGGCCAGTTCGGGCACAGTGGCGCGGGCTCAGTTCCTGTTCCAGGTCGGTCTCAGCGCCGGCCCGCTCCTGCAGATAAGCAACCAGGCTTGCCTCAGTCTCGGCAATATCCTTTCCGAGCGGCACCTTGACATAGACCTCGTTGGGCAAGGGCGCTTCTCCAGCCAGCGCCAGGTCGCCCAAAGGCAGGTACACATAGGTGCCCAGGAATGCCGCCATTGGCATCGTCAGCACCGTCTCCGCAGTCGTTGGGGCGATGCCGCGCACCACGTAGTAGACCTCCGCCGCGCCGAGGCGGACAATATCGCCCAGGCCGAGGCCCATGCCCACGCTGCGCGTCAGCCCGGTCGAGATGACGATCGGGCGCGGATCGTCCAGCGCCCCGCTTGCTGCGCCATGCTGCGTAAAGATGTCGTGCAGGGTCACGCCTACCGGCTCGCGCAGCACAATCGTGTCGTAATAGGGGTAGACCTCCGTCTCAACGTAGAGCGACAGCACGGTTTGCGCCGTGCGCTCCTGGCCATCCACCACGAGGCGCAGAGGGAGCACCTCTGACAGCCGCGCGAACGACACCGCTACATCCTCGCGCGCAGCCCAGGCGCGAATCAGACTCACCGTCTGCCGCGTGAAAACCGGGGAGTCCTGCGGACTCAATTCGATCAACTCCGGCACGGCGCGCGTCGCATGGAGCCGGATGTCGCCGCGATTCATCTGCGCCAGATTCGTTGTCAGCTCGTCGCCGACCATGAAAGCCAGCGACCGCAGCGCGACGATGGCGCTCACCCCCGCCGCCACGCACACCAGAGCAAAGACCGTCCGCGTCCGGTTGCGCCCCATGTCGCGCAGCGAATGCTTGACGGCAAAACGCAGCAAGCGGGCCGCGCCCTTCACCACAGCCTGCAAATCACCCATCGCGCTCCCTCACCCGGCTCACCCGACAATGCGCCCATCGGCCAGCGCCACCACGCGATCCATCTGCCCGGCCAGCACCGGGTCATGCGTCACCAGCACCACCGTTGTGCCCGTCTCGCGCGATACGTCGCGCAGCGCCTGAACGACCACCGCCGACGCCTCCGAGTCCAGATTGCCGGTCGGCTCGTCGGCCAGCAGCAGCGGGGGATTGTTGGCCAGCGCCCGCGCGATAGCCACGCGCTGCTGCTGGCCGCCCGAAAGCTCCATCGGGCGATGGTGCAGGCGGTCGGCCAGGCCCAGCAGGTCGAGCAATTCCCGCGCGCGCTGCTCCGGGTCAAAGCGCGGGCGGCGCGCAAACTGGATCGGCAGCGCCACGTTTTCGAGCGCCGTCAGCGTGGGAATCAGGTTGAAGAACTGAAAGATGAACCCGATCCGCTCGTTGCGCACCTCCGTCAGCCGCCCCTCGCCCATGTCGGTGATGTCAATACCGTCAATCTCGATCCGCCCGGAGGTAGACCTGTCCAGCCCGCCAATCAATCCCAGCAGCGTGCTCTTGCCGCTCCCGGACGGGCCAACCACGCCGACCATTTCGCGCTCGTAGATGGTGAGCGTCACACCGCGCAGCGCGTGGACGATCACACTCCCCAGGGTGAAGTCCTTGGTCAGGTCGGTCGCCCGCAACACCACTCGCTGATTTCCATCCGTATTGCCCATCGCGTGCAATCCCTCTTGTATCGCGCTGCCGGGCAGCCATCCCCGGCAAGGCCCAGCGCGATCCTGTGCGAGTTCACGCCTGGGTTATAGCCGATCCCCTCACCGCTTGCCACACAGAGTCGCCTGCCTGACGCCTGCCCTGCGCCGCCCGGATGACCGTTGACCCTCGCGGCAAACGTTGCTATTCTCTGTCAAGAACTTCGCTGGTGAGGGTGAGTGCAGATGAGAACCTGGCAAACGCTGCTTGTTTCACTGGTTGTGCTGATAGGTCTGGCTCTGGAAGTGCTCGGCGCCCCGGTTGCCTTCGCGTTCCCTGGCGACCGGCGCGACGAAAGCTGCGCGGAGCGCATTGCGGCGGCTATTGCCGCCACGCCCGAAGGCGAGATTCCTCAGTTGCCGGATGATTGCGTGGAGCATCCCGGCATGAGCGCCATTGAGCTGCGCGCCGCCGAAGCCGAGATGATCGCCCGCCCCTACCCGGACGTGATCCACGTCCCCTACCAGGAAGAGGTCGTCTGGACGCGCGCCTACCGGCGCATGATCGGCCACGTGATCATCTATGACGCGCCCAACGGCAATCCCATCGGCGAGCTGGATGCTGGCTACAACTACGTGACGATCATCAGCGAAAAAGACGGCTTCACCCAGATCAACTACGGGCAGTGGGTCGCCAACGAACACATCACCTGGGCGGATGTGTCCAAGTTCTCCGGCGTGGAGATCACCACCCAGCCCAAGCGCCCGTTCGCCTGGATGCTGGCCGAGGCCCGGCCCAGCCGCTATCCCGGCGGCCCCCAGGACAAATCCGCCGAGATCATCCCGCGCTACACGTTGATGAACATCTACGGCATCGAGTACGTCAACGGCTGGGAATGGTATCTCGTCGGCCCCAATCAGTGGGTCCAGCAGATTCGTGTCGCCAAAGTCAAGCCTATCCCACGTCCAGAAGGAGTGGCGGAGCAGGATCGCTGGATCGCCATTGACCTCTACGAGCAGACCGTCGTCGCCTACGAGGGCAACCGCATGGTCTTCGCCACGCTCATCTCTTCCGGCCTGCCCCAGTGGGGCACCCATGAAGGGCTGTTCCAGATCTATGAGCGCTACGAGGCCACGCGCATGAGCGGGGCTGTTGGCCAGCCCGACTTCTACTTCATCGAGGAGGTACCTTACGTCCTGTACTTCGATGGCGATATTGGACTGCACGGTACCTACTGGCACGACCGCTTCGGGTACCGCCAGAGTCACGGCTGTGTCAACCTCTCGATCATGGACTCCTGGTGGCTGTACGAATGGACAGCCACCGAAGATCATCACAATGCCTGGGTATACGTCTACAGCAGCGGCACCTATCGCCGCGACCTGCCCGCCTGGGCGCGTCGTTAGCCGCCCGGCGGGAATCTCCGGTGAAGCGCGCGGAGCACGCCGCTGAGGCTGTGCTCCGCTTTCTTTTTCGCTCCCCCTGGATTATGCTTTCAGGCGTGCTATCTGCCATTGCGCTGAGGAACGCCGCCCGGTCATGGAACGACGAACATGTGGGATTGCGCTTGCGCTGGGGTTGGTGCTGCTCAGTGTGGTGGCGGCAGTAGCCGTCGGGCTGCTCTTCGCCTACGAGGTGAGCGTGCCAGCCACGTTGCTTGGGGTCAGTGGGGACGTGCAGCGCGCCCGATCTCACCAGCGGCCCCAGCCGCTCGACCCCCAAAGCGCGGCTGGGGTGCGCCTCCAGGCTGGCGACAGCCTCCTCCTCGCTCCCCACAGCACGGCAACCGTTGCCCTTGACCTGTTTGGGGGCCGCATTCTCCTGGAGGGGCCGCTGACTTTCACACTCAGAGAGTCATCCCGCCGGGCGACGCTCGCCGGCCACCTGGTCACCGCGCGGCGACTGGCGCGCGACTACACACTCACGCTGGAGCAGGACGGCGGCACAGCCAGCTACGTGTTCAGCAATGCCGACCCGCCGCTCGCCAGTCTCTCGATCACCATGCGGCTACCAGAAACCAGTTTCACACCAGGCCTGCCCTGCTGGTCGGTCGTCTTCAAAGGCGACGGCAGCAGCCCCACCGTGCGCGAGTACGATTGCGCCCCCCTCAGCCAAAGCTAGCTGTGCTCGCCCTTGGGCTGAGGTGCTGTCGGCAGCCAGAACCCAAAGATGCTGCCCTCGCCGGGGGCGCTGGAGAACCACACACGCCCCTCGTGGCGCTCAACGACGGTCTTGACCAGGCTCAGCCCCAGGCCGGTGCCGCTCAAGTGCTCTGTTCCAGGCTCGCGCGCGCGGTAGAACCGCTCGAAGATACGTGCCTGTCGCGCCGGCGAAATCCCATGCCCATCGTCCCTCACGCTGACGGCCACCCGCCCCTGCTCCTGGCTCACCGTGACCACGATGTGCCCGCCTTCGGGCGTGTACTTGATCGCATTGCTGACCAGGTTCGCAATAGCCTGGCGCAGGTGAGTGATGCTCCCTTGCACGGGGGGCACTCCCTCCTGCCGCTCCAGACTCAGCATCTGCTGCTTGAGCTTCGCCCCGGCAAGCTGGCTTTCGACCACCTCCACCACAAGGCCCACCAAGTCAAAGGGCTGCCATTCCAGCGCGCGCTCGCTTTCGATGCGCTCCAGAGTCAGCAGGTCCTCCAGCAGCACGCGCATCGTCTCGCTGCTGCTGCGTAGATTCTCCAGGTACGCCTGCTGGGCAGCAGTCATGCCTGATCTTTCCAGGCTCGTCGCCAGCAGCTCGGTGTACCCCATGATGTTGTTCAGGGGATTGCGCAGGTCATGGGAGGCCATGCGTATCATCTCAGTCTTCAGCGTTTCAAGCTCCTGAATCTCGCTGAAGAGCATGGACTGGCGCAGCGCAATCGCCGCTTGCCCGGCCAGCGCCTCCGCCTTGTAGACCTCGTTGGCTGTGAACACGCGAGGATGCCGTCCCTCGATGAGCGCGGCCACGCCCATCAGTTCTTCCTGCGCCACAAGCGGCACGAGCACCATCGAGTGCAGGCGATCCGTCAGCAGATGCGCCCGATCCATGTACGCCAGGGAGAAATCATCGGCGCGCAGTGCCAGCGAATGCTGCTGCTCAACAACCATCTGAAAAGCGGGATAGGACGCCAGAGAATAGGAGTGCTTCAGCGGCGGCAGGCTCTCGCCCGCCGTGGCGTCAGGGTCCGCGCGATGGACGGTGAGCACCTGCACTTCCTGCGTCTCTGGCTTATAGCCGAAGATCACTGCGCTGGAACACTCCAGGGTTTCGCTCATGGCCCGCGCGATCCGGCGCAGAATCTCATCGCGGTTGAGCGTTGATGTGATGGTGCGGCTTGCGTTGTAGAGGGCCGCCATATCGCTGGCAAGCTGTTCGGTCTGGCGATACAGGCGGGCGTTATCGAGCGCCACTGCTGCCCGCCTGCCCAGCCGTTCCAGGAAGGCGACCATATCCTCGTCGAAGACCCCTGTCTTCACCGCCGCCAGGGTGATCACGCCCAGCACTTGGCCGCGCATCCGCAGCGGCACGGAGACGTGGGCGCGCGCGCGGGGGATGAAGGGGATGCGCTCAGCATCTTCCTGCGCATCGGGCACATACTGCGTCTCGCCCAATCGCCCGGCCAGCCCGATTGGATCAGCCGTCAGCGGCAGGGGGTGATCGGCATCGTGCGGAAAAAGCGCGCGATCTACGTGACCCATGACGATATAGGGCACCAGGCCCGTGCTGTCATCGGTCATCAACATCAGCAGGCCGGTATCCGCCTCGGTACGCCGCAGTGCCCAATCCATGGTCAGGCGCATGACGCGCTCCAGGTTGAGGTGCGCGCTCAGTTCGCGGTCTGCCCGGTGAATCATGGACAGCTCTTCGACCTGTTCCTCCAGGGTCTCTGCCGACTGCGATGCCCGTGCCACCAGACGGGCGTTCTCGACGATATAGGCAGTCTGCACAGCCAGGATATCCAGCGGCCCTAACAGGTCTGGCAAGGGGTGCCCGTCGTTGATCTCTCCAACGACCTGAATCGCTCCTACCAGCGGGCCGGAGCCGACATGGAGCGGGGCGAAGACGCTGGTGGCGCGATCCTCTCCAGCGCCACCAGCAGCACTCTGAACGCTCAACGACATACACCCCGTCAATCCGGCACGATTCGAGCGCGCCGTCCTGGTACTCTCTCCACAGTCCGCCCGGCAGGATAGGCGTGCCCGCGCTCACCTGTTCAGGCTCCCCGTTGACCAGCCGCATCCACGGCTCGCCCCGCTCGTCCAGCAGCGTGACAATGACTTCGCGCCAGCCGAGCGCCAGCAACGCACGGCTCACCTCAACGAGACTGGCCTGCAGATTGGGCGTGGCCAACGCGCGCCGGATCGTGCCCTGGACAGTCGCCAGGCGCTCGCGCTCGGCTTTGAGCGCTGCGCTCAGGAACTGAAGCTGCTCGCGAGCGCCTCCGCTTGATGGGCTGCTGGTCATGGTCATCTCTTCCTGACTAGTCCCCAATCATCTGCACAGCGAGCCGGCGCTGGCGCAGCCTGGTGTCGAAATCCACATAGACCACGCGCTGCCAGGTGCCCAGCGTCAGCCTTCTATCAGAAAAGGGCACGGTCAGCGAAGGCCCCAAGAGGGCGGCGCGCACATGGCTGTGCCCATTGGGTGCGTGCAAAAATGTGTCAGGTAGGGGCACTGCTCTGGCGCCCTGGTTTACCTCACCCCCGCTCGGCGCTGACGCGCCTCGCCGCCCCCTCTCCATGCATGGAGAGGGGGCAAGCCGAGCGCAGCAAGGCTAGGGGTGAGGTCAATACCCCGCGTCAAGCAAGTCGCTGACAACCTTTGCTCGCACCCTGCCCATTGTCGTCACCGCGCTGGTGGCGCTGGGGGCAGAACACCGTCGCAGTCCCGTGCTGCAACCCGGTGCCATAGAGCACGCCCGGCAGCGCCTCGGTGAAGTCTATCACCTGCCCGTTGCCGTCCGTTGCCAGCTCAAGCGTCGCTGTTCTGACCATTCTCGTTCGCACCAGACACGTCGGGGACATCCGCAAAGTAAACATAGAGCAGTGGAACACCAGTACGTTCGTTGGCGTACTGGTGCAGTTCCCCGCCAGGAAACAGACTCGTCAGAACATAGATCACTTCGTTCAGCCTCCCGGACGCGATCACAAACGCCGTTGGCCCTGGCGCGAGCACATCGCGCCAGCGACGCAGGTCTTCAGTATACTCCCTGCCGGCGTTTTCCGGCGTCAGATAATGCAGCAGGCTGGTCCCGTTGAGGTCGAGCTCCAGCGTCGAGAAGCGCCACACGGCATAGCGCCCCTCGAACGTGTCCAGTATCTCTGCCGCATCGTTGAGCTGGCGCGTCGCTTCGCCATACAGGATGTCCGGCGTCTTGGGCACATACCCGTAGCTGAACGAGAGTTGGTTGGCTGTCGCGAGCGCCAGCGCCAGGCCAACCGGCAGCGCGTAGCGCGCCCAACCGCCGCGCCCAGCCCACGCCTTCCGCCCCAGCAGCAGCCACAGCGCAGCGGCGCCGTCCGTCAATCTCTGGGCGAACCACACCAGGCCCAGCCCCGCCACGGCTGCCAGCGCCGGGATGGTGTTGATATAGCGCGGAAAGTGCGGCGGGTCTACCAGCAAAAACCCGCCCAGGAACGCCGTGCCCACAATCCACCCTGCCAGCAGCAAGAAACGCGGATCGCGCCATCTCCGCAGCACAACCGCCGCGCCGATCAGGAAAGGCACGCCCGCATACCAGCCCAGCAGCGGGTGGTAGCGGCCAAACACGTCGCTCTCGTCCTGAAAGTGCACATAGCCCAGAAACGCGCGTTGCGACTGATCCACCAGGTACTCTTTGAGCTCCCCGCGGTCCGCCGCCTCTTGCAGGTTGCCAGTCTCCCAGATGCTGACATGGGCCAGGCGCGGATTCAAAGGGCGCTCCTTGTCGTCGTACACCGCATACAGGTTGGGGAAGACCACGCCTGCCGTCACGATCACCAGTGTCAGGACGACACCCCGCCGCTGCCACATGGCACGCCGGTCGTACAAGGCATAGACCGCCAGCCAGCCGAGCACCACCAGCGCCGCGATCCGTCCCGCGAAGTAGAAGTACTGCGATAGTCCCAGGCACAGGCCGGCCAGCGCTGCCTCCAACGGGTCGTTCTCGCGCAGCGCCCGCGCCAGGAACGCGAACGTCAGCGCCATGAACAGCCCGTCGCCGGTCATGTCCATCGCCGTGCGGCTGAACAGCAGGTGCACCGGCAGCGTCGCCACGATCAGCGCCGCACACCACCCCGCGCGCGCATCGAACAGCCGCCGCGCCAGCAGATAGGTGGCTGGCACCGTCAGCGCGCCGAAGATCGCCCAGGGAAGGCGCGCCGCCGCCGCAGTCTGCCCCAGCGCCTCAATGCTCACCGCCATCAGCGTGTGCACGATACGCGGATGGTGCCACATTCCCATGTGGAATGGATTGTAGTGCCAGCCGCGATCGTCCTTCAGATGCACCGCTTCCTGGGCGAACTGCGCATCATCGCTGGACATAATGTAAGGCACCGACTCCAGATCAATCGTCCGGGCGGCCAGGCTCACCAGGAACAGCAGCCCGACGAGCGCCCATGTGCGGCGCTCGCCGCGCCAGCTTGCGCGCGCCATCGTCCCCCAGGCGCGCGCGGCCTGCCAGGGCACGCAGCCGGCAATGGTGAGCGCGATGCCCCCGGCCCACAGCGCCAGCAGAGTCCAGGCATTCCGCGTCTCCTCGACGGCGCGCAGCCCCGTAATCGCGCACACCGCCAGCCCCAGCGCGATCAGCAGCGCTCGCCGCCCCAGTCGCCAGCCCGTGCGTGCTCCTTCCGTGAACGGCGGGAATGCCGTCAGGCCGGGCGCGCCCTTGCGCATGCTGATCAGCAGCAGACCAACACCAGCCAGCACCGGGACCCCGCCAGGGCGGACAGTATTCAGGTGCTCGAACCACAGCCACTGCCCGCGCACAATGAGGTAGAGACCTGCCACAGGCAGCAGCGGCACGGCCTGAACGGCGCGCCACACGCGCCGCCACCCGGTCAGAGTCGCATCAGCCATCGGTTGTCTCCGCTTCGACTGCATCTGGAGACGTATTACACGAACGCAAAGAGCACGCTCCCCTCACGGGCAGGGCACCAGGATTCAGGTTGTGTGCGTAGTCTACGCCGACTCGCGCGCCAGCGACAGTGGTCGCCGCCCCACACCAGGCAAACACGCAGCAGACAACAAAAGACCGTCTGGAATGCTCACAGACGGTCTCGGAATTCAACTACAGAGAGACTTCTGGCAGAGTGCCTGAGCGCAGAATTACTTCAGCGCCTGCTCCGTGTCGGCGTCGAAGAGATGCATCACCGCCATGTTCAGCACGGCACCGGTACGCTGGCCCACATGCACGTCCGCGCGCGGGTCCATGCGCGCCAGGAACGACTTGCCGCCCTCTTCCAGGTAGACGATTTTCTCGTGGCCCATCTCTTCCACCACGTCAACATTCGCCTGAATGGGCGCCGGAACGATGCCTGGCGGAGCGAAGTCCGGGTGCGCGATGTTCTCAGGACGGATGCCGAAGACGACCTTCTTGCCCAGGTGTGGCCGGAAAGCCTGGTAATAATCCTGCGGCACCTCCACCTGGAAATAGCCCGTGTCCACAAGCATCTTGCCGTTCTGCTCGATCAGCTTGCTGTTATCGAAGAAGTTCATGGACGGGCTGCCGATGAATCCCGCCACGAACACGTTATCAGGGTGGTCGTACAGAGCAGTCGGCGTGTCAATCTGCATCAGACGCCCGGCATTCAGCACCGCGATGCGCTCGCCCATGGTCATGGCTTCCACCTGGTCGTGCGTCACGTAGATGAAGGTGGTGCCCAGCCGCTGGTGCAGCTTGCTGATGAATGTGCGCGCTTCAACGCGCAGCTTGGCGTCCAGGTTGGAGAGCGGCTCGTCCAGCAAGAAGACTGCTGGCTCGCGCACAATCGCGCGGCCCACGGCCACGCGCTGGCGCTGCCCACCCGACAACTGGCGCGGACGGCGGTCGAGGAGCTGCTCGATACCCAGGCTGGCCGCTGTCTGGCGCACACGCTCGTCAATGACCTGCTTGGGCGTGCGGCGCAGACGCAGGCCGAAGGCCATGTTGTCGTACACCGTCATATGCGGGTATAGAGCATAGCTCTGGAAGACCATGGCGATATCGCGATCTTTGGGCGCGACATTGTTGACGACGCGGTCCCCGATCAAGATCTCGCCCTCGGTGATCTCTTCCAGGCCAGCCAGCATACGCAAGCTCGTTGACTTGCCACAGCCGGACGGCCCCACGAAAACCAGGAACTCACCGTCAGGGATTTCGATATTGAGGTCTTTGACGGCCTCAATATCGCCCCAACGCTTCGTCACATTGCGGTAGGTCACACTCGCCACGGGGTTCCTCCCATATGTTCACTGACTCGTGAAAACGCCTGGATGCTGTAAATAATACACTGTAATGCCCCCTATTATGGCACTATCTGCGCCAGGAGACAAGTTATTGCCCCAGGGCAATTGCTTCAAACGTGCGCGCTGTTCTACCTCACCCCCAGCCTCGCTGCGCTCGGCTTGCCCCCTCTCTATTCGAATGGAGAGGGGGCGCAAGGCACGTCAGCGTCGGGCGAGGATGAGGTAGACGCAGCAGAGCAGCGCCCTGTCGCACGTCTCCGTCTCGCTGTGCCCGGTCTTTACCTCTCTGCGCCATCACTCAGTGGCGGAAATGGCGCACGCCGGTGAACACCATGGCCATGCCCGCCGCGTTCACCGCCTCAACCACCTCCTGATCGCGCACCGATCCGCCCGGCTGCACGATGCAGGTCACTCCCGCCTCGGCAGCGATCTGCACCGCATCCGGGAATGGGAAGAAGGCATCGGAGGCCAGCGCCGCACCGCGCGCCCGCGCGCCCGCCTTGATCACGGCCAGGCGCGTCGCGTCCACCCGGCTGGGCAGTCCGCCGCCGATCCCCACTGTAGCTGAGTCTGTCGCCAGCACAATCGCGTTGCTCTTGACGTGCTGCACCGCCTTCCAGGCGAAGCGCATCGCCGCCAGCTCGTCCGCTGTAGGGCGGCGCGCCGAGACAACCTGCCACGTTGTGTCGGGCGGGTCTCCTCGATCGATCTCCTGGATCAGCACGCCGCCGCTGACGCTGCGCATCTCCAGGCGCGGCCCCGGCCCCTGCTCCAGGATGCGCACCAGCCGGCAGTTGCGCCGGCCTTCGCCCAACAACTGTTGGGCTACCGGCGCGAAATCGGACGCGGCAATGGCTTCCACAAACAGCGATCCCAGCGCCTCCACGAACGCCTCATCCACCGCGCGATTGACCGCCAGCACCCCGCCAAATGCCGCCACCGGATCGGACTCCAGGGCCAGCGGAAACGCCTCGGCAACCGTCTGAGCCGTGGCGATGCCTGTCGGGGTTAGGTGTTTGACGATGACGACCGCCGGGCTATCGAACATGGTCACCGCCTGCCACGCCGCATCCAGGTCCAGCAGATTGTTGTACGACAGCGCCTTGCCGCCAAGCACCTCGCCCCCCAGCGGCGATCCGCCTGGCTCCGCCGCGTACAGCCCCGCCCGCTGATGAGCGTTCTCACCATAGCGCAACTCCTGAACGCGCGTCAGCCCCAGCGACAGCACATCAGGCAGCGAGTCGCTCTCTGCGGGGCCAAGCGCGCGCGCCAGATACGCGTGAATCGCCGTGTCGTAATCGCGCGTCAGGCGAAACGCCTTGACCGCCAGCCAGCGACGCATCGGCTCGCTCACCCGCCCCGCCTCGCGCAGCATCGCCAGCACGCTCGTGTAGTCCGCCGGATCGGTGATCACCGCCACCCGCACGAAGTTCTTCGCCGCCGCGCGCACGAGCGCCACGCCGCCGATGTCAATCTGCTCGATGGCCTCTTCCAGCGCGATCCCGTGCTGGGCGACAGTGCGCTGGAACGGATACAGGCTGCACGCCACCAGGTCAATAGGGGCATAACCGTGCTGGCGCAGCGCCTCCATATCTTCTGCCGTGTCCCGCGCCAGGATCGCGGCATGAAGGGCCGGGTGCAGCGTCTTGACCCGTCCGGCCAGCATCTCTGGGGCCTGCGTCACCCGTTCCACCGGCGTCGTGGGCACGCCGGCCACCTCTAGCGCCCGCGCGGTGCCTCCGCTGGCCACCACGTCCCAGCCCATGTCGGCCAGGCCTCGCGCGAAATCTGCCAGGCCCGTCTTGTCGTAAACGCTGATCAATGCTCGTGGCATGAACCTATCGTTCCTCATCTGATGAAGCGAGCCGGTGTCACTCGCCCATGCTCTGCCCGCGCAGCGCCAACTGCGCGCGGACCAACTGCGCCAGGCGGCGTGCCCACTGCGGCGCGTCGCCGATGTGCGAAAAGACATCCATCAGCTCGCCAATGCGCGCCGCCCCAATATACCGTGTGATCGCCTCGTCCTGGCCCAGCATTTCGCACAAAGGGTTGCGCCCGGTCCGGCCCATCTCCGCCCAGGCTGCCAGGCTGTGCTGCCGCAGCCGCTCGTGCATCTCCTGGCGGTCAGCGCCCGCGCTCACCAGCGCCATCAGCACGCGCTCGACGGCAGCGAACGCGCCAAAAGCCGCGAGATTGCGCCCGATCGCGTCCGGGAAAAGGCGCAGATCGCGCAGCACACCAGCACTTGCCTCCACAATCTCATCAACGGCCAGGAATGCTTCCGCCAGCATCACTCGCCGGTTGGCCGAGTCGTCGAGCGTCCGTTCCAACACCGCCAGCGCCGCGTTGTCCCACGCCACACGTGGCAGAGCCGCCACCCAGCGCGCCAGGCTGTCAACCTTCTCCGCCGTGATCGGGTTGCGCTTGAAGGGCATGGCTGACGAGCCAACCTGCTTCTCGCGGAATGGCTCCGCCCACTCGCCCACCGCAGGGGATTGCAAGATGCGCAGATCGAGCATCAGCTTGTGCAGGCTGCCCGCCAGCCCGGCCAGCGCATTGAGCACCAGCCAGTCCTGCTTGCGCGGGTAGGTCTGCGTGGCAACCGGGAAGGCGGCCAGCCCCAGGCAGGCCATCACCCGCTCCTCCAGGTCAGCTACCGCGCGCCCCGATCCACGCAGCAGCTCGGCATACGACGCGCCCGTGCCCACTGCGCCCTTGATGCCCTTGCCGCGCAGGCCCGCGCGGGCGCGGCGCAGTTCTTCCCAGTCGGTCAGCAAGTCCTGGGCGTACTGCGCCAGCCGGTAGCCCACAGTCGTTGGCTCAGCCGGCTGGATGTGCGTGTAGCCCATGCAGATCGTGTCCGCCCACCGCTCGATGGACCCCGCCAGCGTCTCCAGCAGGTGCGCGAGTTTGTCAATCACCAGGTCGAGCGCCGCGCCAAGCCGCAGCGCGTCGGCATTGTCCTGGATGTCCGCGCTCGTCGCGCCCAGGTGCAGGATGCCCCCACCCAGCGGGCACTGTTCCGCGAAAGTGCGAAGCTCGGCCACCAGGTCGTGGTGCACTTCCGCCTCAATGGCCTGCGCCCGCGCCAGGTCAACATCTTCCGCGTGCGCTGCCAGGTCTGCCGCCGCCTCCGGCGACACGATGCCCAGCTCCGCCTGAGCCTGAGCCAGGGCCACCCACACCCGCCGCCACAGACGGCGCTGGTACAGCAGGCTCCACACGCGCCGCATGGCCTCTGAGCCGTAGCGCCATGTGAACGGGGAAAGGTAAACGGTGTGATCAAAGCTGGAGGATTCGCTCATGGCTCACCATGCGACTCCGGCCTCACGGCCCGGCAGATTCCGCCCAACATTATACAGAGCGCCGCATCTCCGGGCGAAACGCACAAAACGTCTTGACTCGAAGCCCCCGATGATGTTTCAATTAGGTTAGCGAAAGGTTCGGCTGCGCGCCGGACCGCCGGCTCTGCCACTGTCCATCAAGCCCGTTCACCGCACAGGGGATCAAGCATTATGGCATGGCATATGCCGAGAGGAGACGAGTGACCATGCAGACAGCACACGAGCAGATCGGTCGCGTCATCCGAGTCGGACGCGGCTGGGCCGATGTCAGCATCGAGCGTCGGGTTGTGCGCGTCACCACCAGCCCAGGATTTGTTGTCCAGCCGGGTGCGCAGCTTAAGATCTCCGGCAATCGCGTTATCTCACTGGCGGAGAGCGAACAGCGCAGGCCGGCGAGCACCGCCCACTAAGCCTGCAATCCGTATCCTTCTGGGGAATTGCCGCCCCACGCCGCGCACCTGTCCAACAGGTGCGTTCTTTTTGCGGGGCGCGTGCAAAGGTTGACAGCGACTCGCTGGACGCGGGGATATTGACCTCACCCCCAGCCTCGCCCCGTTCGGCTTGCCCCCTCTCCGTCAACGGAGAGGGGGCGGCGAGGCGCGTGAGCGCCGAGCGGGGGTGAGGTCAACCAGGGCGCAACAGAGCGGCGCCCCTACCTGACAGGTTTTGCACGCACTCTTTTTGCGGGGCGACTACCCTATCCGCTGCCTGTCGGGTACAATAAGGGCCACTATCCGGGGGCACACCGTCAAGCGAGGTTGCTGATGAATAATCCTGATGAGCGCATCCAGCGCATGCGCGATCTGCGCGACGCCAAGGCGATCCCTCACCTGCAGCAGTACGCGCCCGTGTGGTTGGTCAGCGAGACTCCGCTGCTCAAGGATGACGCACTCCGGTTCAACGTCGTTTTCTATCATCCCTACTACGGCTGGGTGAACCGTCGCTACCGCTTTGACGCTTTCAACAACGTCCTTTACCACCAGGGACAAACCGCCCTCAGCGAGGACGAGGCGCTGCTTACCCTTGAAGAGAAGAAACCCTACATCAGCGCCGAGACGATCAACACCGTTGGCTCCTACGGCGGGTAGGACGGGCCACTCGCGCCCACCGCTGTCTCCGGCTCCATTTCGCTGCCGGGCGCGGTGATCATGAGCTGATACACGCCGGTGTCCTGCCCGCCCATGTCGTATTTGTACGGCTCGTCGCCGCGCAGAAAGTCGAACGTGTGGAAGCCCTGCTCGATGGCGTGCTCAATCAGGCGGCCCAGCAGCACGATGCCTGGGCTGAGATGGCCATAGGCGCTGGGTGCCAGCCCGGAGTTGTACACCAGCACTCGCTGGCTGTAGGTGAAATTGAGGTACGCCGCCGCGCGTTCGCCCCGCACTGTCAGAAAGGCAAGCTGGAGCCACCCCCGCTCGGCCATCAGCGGCACCATCAGCTCAAAGAAGCGCCGGTTTTGCGCATCGCTCAGAAACGCCGCCTTCTGCCCGCTGCTGGCCGCCATCAGCGTCATGAAGTGCGCCAGTTCTTCGCCCAGATCGTGCTCCGGCCCGACGAGGTACCACCCCGCCTCATCAGCCGCCCGTCGCAGCTTGCGCCGCAATTCGTGCCGGTTTTTCTTGTCCAGGCTGTTTACATAGTCGGCAAAGGTCTCTGGCAGCCTGACGATCGGGCAGACCTCCTGCAAACGCACCGTGCTCACCAGTCCGTTCGCCTCCGCCGCCTGGGGCATCTCCTTGAGCGCGAGCGAAGTCTCCGGGATGTTGCACAGCATGATCTCGTCGAAGGCGTCGGTGTGCCCCGCCACCCAGCGAGCGAGAGATTCGAAGACAGCCGCCTCGTGCCCGCGCCGTGCCACGATGTCCAGGTAGTCGGTCACGTCCACGCAGCCGACCGTGCGCACTGTCCGCCGCCCATCGGGACTTGTGTCAACGAACCAGGGCGCGAGGCCCATCCAGCGCCCCACATCATCGCGCGCGACCAGCACAGACAACCGCCCTGGATGGTACGCCTCCCACCAGGTGCTTTGCCATTCGCTCGTCAGGAAGATCTGGTTGGCCGCGCTGTCCGCCAGCAGCTCGTTCCACTCCGTCCGGTTTTCGCGCAGAATCGTCTCATGCTCGTACAGCGTGATCCTCAAGATCGCTTGCTCCCCAGCAATGTAGCCCAGAACAACACATCCTCAATTATACAGAGCGCTCCCTTGTTTACCCAACCGCCGCGCATCAATGCTGCGCCCTGGTTCACCTCACCCCCGCGCGGCGCTGAGGCGCCTCCCCGCCCCCTCTCCAACGTGGAGGGTTGGACAGATTAGACAGTATTGATTTAGCGTAACGACAAGCGATCACAATCAACGGAAGAAACAGGCGGCCTGAAGGAGAAGCTCGGATGCCTGGTAGGGCCTGTAGGGGCGGGTTTGCAAACCCGCCCCTACAACCAGCTGCGCGAAGTCGCCTTCCTGGTTCGTTTCTCCCCTTGCATTGTCCTTCCGTAATCCATCGTTAGCCGTCAATGCAATCTTTGTCCGTCCCTCCACGTTGGAGAGGGGGCAAACCGAGCGCAGCGAGGCTGGGGAGGAGGTCAATCTCTCAGGGGTAGGTTTTTAACGGTTTGAGCGAGAGCGCATCGGACGGTTCTTCGCTCAAAGAATGAAAAACCTACCCCTGTCAGGAGGTCAATACTCCCGCGCCAAGCGAGTCGCTGACAACCTTTGCATGCCCCCGCATCTCCCCGTCTCACCCATGTGGTGCGGACGCGCGCCCGCTGCTATACTGATGCTCGGCCCGGCGGCGCGCTGGCCCTGCCGGGCGCCGGACTGTGCCACGCGACGAGGATGCGCGCCGTGACTACCAACGACCGGTTGATCGCCTATCATCTGACCCGCCTGGAAGACAAGAACCCGGAGATTCGGCTGCGCTCCATCGCCGAGCTTGTGCAGCTTGGGGCCACAGAAGCGCTCCCCGCCCTCGAAACACTCTACTTCAACGACCCCGACGCGCAGGTGCGCCGCGAAGCGAAGCGGGCGGGCCGGGCGCTGTTCTTGCTCAGGTCTCAGCGCCCGCCTGAGCCATAAGCGCGGCGGCAGCCCGCCCAACACCCCCCACTTCCCAGAGATGCCCGCGCGGTGCTGGCAATTCAGCGTCGCCCAGGCTCTCAGGCCCCCAAAGCCGCCAGCCGCTCTTCGACTGCGCGCTGGCTGGCCACCAACGCCTCCAGCTTGTCGCGCTCGCGCTGCACAACCTCCGGCCTGGCCTTGCTGACGAAGCTCTCGTTACCCAGCAGCGCCGTCGTGCGCGCGATCTGCTGGTCGAGGTTCGCCAATTCCCGCCGCAGGCGCTCGCGCTCAGCATCCAGGTCTATCAGGTCAGCCAGCGGCAGGTACACCGTCACATCCGCCGCGACGATGGTCGCCGCCTGTTCGGGCGCGCCCGCCCCGGAGCCGAGCAGCGTCACACGGTCCACATTGCACAGCCGCGCGAAGAGGTCGGCGTGCGCCTCAATCAACGCCCGCTGACTCCCCGCGTCAATCAGGGCGCTGATGCGCTGTGCTGGCTCGACCTTGTGCTCAGCCCGCGCGTTGCGGATGCCGCGCACCAGGTCCATCAGGATGGCAAACTGCCCCTCAGCTTCGGCGTCCAGCAGAGCAGGATTGGCAGCAGGCCACCGGGCGAGGATCAGCGGGCCTTCGCCGCATGGCAGGTAGCCCCAAACCTCCTCGGTGATGTAGGGCATGTACGGGTGCAGCAGCCGCAGCCCGGTGTTCAGGACATACACCAGCACGTCCAGCGCCTGTTCCCGCCGCGCCGCGTCGCCGCCGTACAGCGCGCTCTTGCTGATCTCCACGTACCAGTCAGCGAACTCGCTCCACAGGAAGTCGAGCACCTGCCGCCCCGCCTCGCCGTACTGGTACGCATCGAACAGGCGCTGTACGTCGCTCACCAGGCCGGCCAGCCGGCTGAGAATCCAGCGGCTGGGCAGGTCCAGCCCGGCCTGCTGTGGCTCCGGGCGCGGTGAGTACCCTTCGAGGTTCGACCACACGAAGCGCGACATTTGCCACAGCTTGTTGCCGAAGTTGCGGTGATATTCAATGCGGCTCTCAGCCAGGTTCATGTCGTTGCCCGGCGCGCTCCCCGTCAGCAACGTGAAGCGCAGAGCGTCCGTGCCGTACTTCTCCACGGTGTCCAGCGGATCGAGCACATTCCCGTAAGTCTTGCTCATCTTGCGCCCGTGCTCGTCGCGCACCAACCCGTGCAGGTAGACCGTGTGGAAGGGGATGTCGCCCGTGAACCACAACCCCATCATGATCATGCGCACCACCCAGAAGAACAGGATGTCGTAGCCTGTCTCCATGACATCGGTCGGGTAGTAGCGGCGCAGATCGGGCGTGTCATCCGGCCAGCCGAGCGTGCTGAACGGCCACAGCCCGCTGCTGAACCACGTATCCAGCACGTCCGGGTCCTGCTCGATGGCCGCGCTGCCGCAGTGCGCGCAGACGGCGGGGTCTTCTCGTGCCACCGTGATCTCGCCGCAGTCGGCGCAGTGCCACGCCGGGATGCGGTGCCCCCACCACAACTGGCGGCTGATGCACCAGTCCTGGATGTTCTCCAGCCAGTTGAAGTACACGCGCTCGAAGTGCGCCGGCACAATGGTGATCCGCCCGTCACGCACTGCTGCAATCGCTTTCTCGGCCAGCGGCTGAATCTTGACGAACCACTGCCGGCTGACCAGCGGCTCGACCACTTCGCCGCCGCGCTGCGAGCGCGGCACGACGTGCCGATGCGCTTCCACGCGCAGGGTCATCCCCGCCTGTTCCATATCGGCCCACAGCTTCTGGCGCGCCACGAAACGATCCAGCCCGGCATACGGCCCGGCGTTCTCGTTGAGCGTCGCGTCCTTGTTCATGATATTGACCAGTTCCAGGCCGTGCCGCTGGCCAATCTCATAGTCCGCCGGATCGTGTCCGGGCGTGATCTTCAGCGCGCCAGTGCCGAACTCGCGATCCACATACTCGTCGGCGATGACCGGGATGGGCCGGTTGAGCATGGGCACCAGCGCCCGCCGCCCGATGAAGCGCCGGTAGCGGTCGTCGTCGGGGTGCACGGCCACCGCCGTATCGCCCAGGATCGTCTCCGGGCGCGTCGTCGCCACCGGGATGCTGCCGCCGCCTTCCAGCGGGTAGTTGAAGTAGTAGAGATGGCCCTGCTCTTCTTCGCGCTCCACTTCCAGGTCGCTGACGGCTGTTTGCAGGCCCGGCGACCAGTTGATCAGGCGCAGCCCGCGATAGATCAACCCCTGCTCCCACAGCGTCACGAATGCTTCGCGCACGGCGCGCGAAAGCCCCCCATCGAGCGTGAAACGCTCGCGATCCCAGTCGCAGCTTGCCCCCAACCGCCGCAGTTGCTCGACAATCCGCCCGCCATACTTGCGCTTCCATTCCCACGTGCGGCGCAGAAACTCCTCTCGGCCCACTTCCTCGCGGCTGGTGCCTTCCTCGCGCAGCATGTTCTCGATCTGAAGCTGCGTGGCGATGCCCGCGTGGTCAGAGCCAGGCACCCACAGCGCCGCCCGCCCGCGCATCCGCTCGTAGCGGATCATCAGGTCTTCCAGGCTGACAAACATGGCGTGACCGTTGTGCAGCGCACCGGTCACGTTGGGCGGCGGGATGCTGATCACGAACGGCTCGGCGTCGGGGTGCACTTCTGGCTTGAACCAGCCGTTCTCTTCCCACCAGCGGTATAGCCGAGGCTCAGCCTCGGCGAAATCGAACGTCTTGGGCATTTCTATGGTCATGGTGTCCTCGCCTGCGCCAAATCTGCGCCAAAAGAGCCTGCCGGCCGAGCCAGCGGGGTGCGCGGGAGAATCGCACCGCGCTCGGTTCTGACGCGCGCCAGCGCCCCGCGACGCCAACGCCCTCTTCATCAGCAACAAGTGACACGGCGGATCACCCCCTTTCGCCGCCCATTCACATGCCCACCAAGCGCTTCGACCCGCTCACTCCGGCTTGATCGCCGTGATGATCACTTCCCAGCGGTCGCGCTGGGCGCTAAAACGCTCGAAGCCGACCTCTGACAGCACGACCTCGACCTCCGCCGCCGTCAGCGCGCGGAACTTGACCGGGTGCTTGCTCACGCGATAGGCTGTGCCCTGGCCGCGCACAATGAACCGGTTGTAGGTCACAGTGACCGGTGGGCCATCGTCCCAATCCCACACATCGAATGTGATCACCTGCTCTTCCGGGCCATCATGCACCTGCCCTGGCAGCAGACGCGGGCGGTCATCCAACAACGACTCGAAGTCGCGCATCCCGATGAGCAGCAATCCACCGGGGCGCAGCAGCTCGCAGAAGGTGAGTATCGCCTCCTCAATCTCCTCGTCGCGCAGCAGGTGCGGGATCGCGTTCCCCTTAGTTATCACCGCGTCGAACGGGCCGCTCACATGGCTGAGCAGATTCCGGAAATCCGACTGTACGAAGGCGATTCGCTCTTCCACGCCATTCTCCGCCGCAAGCTGCCGGGCGCGGGCCAGCAAGCCAGCGCTGGGGTCTGCCGCCGTGATGGTGAAGCCCAGCCTGGCCAGCGCCACGCTCTGCGTGCCCGGTCCGCACGAAGCATCGAGCACCGTCTGCACGCCGTGCTCGCGGAAGTAGCGGCGCAGATGCAGCCCCTCGCGCTCTAGCTCAGCCTCCCAGTCGCGGTACCACAGGTGATAGTCCTCGGCAACGGCGTCATAAAACGCGCTCGTATCGTTGTTCTCGCTCATCATGTCCCCGACAAATGCAAAACGCCCTTTCGTCACAGCAAGGACGAAAGAGCGCTCTTCCGCGGTACCACCTTGATTCCGGGCGACGCTGCGGTTGCCCGGCACTCATTCGCGCGCTAACGGGCGCACCCGGACACGCCTAGCGGCTCAGCGCCGTTCAGCGCGCCGACTCAGGAGCGACCTTCCGCGGTGGACTGCTGTGTGAGCTTGCAGCCAGTGACCCACACTCTCTGTCAGCGCCGTGCCGCGTACTCCTCTCCGTCGAAGTCGTTCAAGGAAACCAGTATAGCACCCCGCACTCACCAGCGTCAACAGTGAGTTCTCGCGCGGGTGCCTCTCACATTGAAGGCGAAATGCCTGAACCATTCCAGCGGCTCAATGGGTGAGCAACCGCTCCACCCACTCCAATGACAGCGCCCCAGCCAGGGCAATACAAGTCGCCTGGAGGGTTTTGCCCAGGAAGGCCACGCTCAAGAACTTCCAGACGGGCATCCGCCCTGCTCCCGCCATCAGCCCTGCCAGATCGAAAAACGGGTTGGGAATCGCGCTCAAAGCGAAGATCGTCAGCGGACCGTTGCGATTCATCCAGCCCCGGATACGGAGCGCCACTCCGGACTCCTCCATCAGGGCCAGCCCTGCATAGCCGGTGAAGTAGCCAGTCATCTCCCCCAGAGCAGCGCCCAGCGCCGCAACCACGCCCACCACCAGGGGGTTGAGCGCGCTGCCCAGCACAAACACGATGATCAGCCCCGGCGCGGGCAGCACGAGCGTGGCATTGCTGATCAGCATCGCCAGGAAGGCGCCCGCGTAGCCGAGCGTGGAGAACTCCTGCAGACGGTCGCGGTAGGTGGCAACAGCGATGGAGAACAGGATGATGCCCACAAGTCCGGCTCCGCGCAACACCCACGAGAGCTTCGATGGCCTATAGGGCTGCGCTGGTTTCATGGACTCCTTCTCACGGCCCTGGGCCAGTGATTGCCGCTCCTGGCGGGTGATATGTTCTCGGACAGGCATGGTGAGTTACCGGCGCAGCAGGCTGGAGCGCAATTCCGGGCTGTCAAGCATACTGCGAATGCGCGCGGCCACCATGTCAATCGCCACCAGATTCAGGCCCCCTTCGGGAATGATCACGTCCGCGTAACGCTTGCTTGGCTCGACGAAATCCAGGTGCATCGGGCGCACGCTGCCCAGGTACTGCTCAATGACCGACTCGACAGTGCGCCCGCGCTCCGCCAGGTCGCGTTTCAGCCGGCGAATGAAGCGAATATCCGGGTCCGTATCTACGAAGATACGCACATCGAACAGCTTGCGCAATTCCGGCTCGGCGAAGATCAGGATTCCTTCCACCAGGATGATCGGTTGGGGGTAGACCACCGTGACCTCGCTCAGGCGGCGGTTGGTCGTGAAGTCGTACCGGGGTATGGCGACTGGCTCCCCCCGCTTCAACTGCTGGACATGCTCAATCAGCAGCGATGTTTCCAGCGTGTCGGGGTGGTCGAAGTTGATGAATTGTGCATCGGCAAAGGGGATGTCGCGCAGGTCTTTGTAGTAGGCATCATGTTCGAGGTAGGCGATGTTCTCAGTGCCCACGCGGTCCAGGATGGCCCGCGAGACGGTTGTCTTGCCCGCCCCCGTCCCACCTGCCACCCCGATCGTGATCGGACTGATAGGGCTGTGTGCGCCGGTCATGGGAGCCTCCCCGACCTCGGACGGCTAAAAGAAATGCCCGCAGCTTTCGCACTGGGGCACTCTCTCGCAGAGCCACCCAAGGGAGTTGAACCCTTAACCTAACGCTTACGAAGCGTTTGCTCTGCCGATTGAGCTAGGGTGGCAACGACTAAGGGGCATTATAGCAGTCCCCACTCTCGCTGACAAGAGCAATTCGCCGCCGCGCACCCCTCGTGCGCCGAAGGTTCACGAACAGGTTGTCAGGCAGTTGGCGAAGGCCCCTATCCCCCAACCCCTTCCCTCAGCAAAGCTAGGGGAAGGGGCTAGCAGCTTGTCAGATCGTCCCCCCTCTAGCTGTGCTGGAGGGGGGATTGAGGGGGAAGGCGCTCCGCGAGCATTCCCGAACCTCCCCTGGCGACAGGGTGATGCTGTTGGCGAATCAGGCACGCGCTGGTTTCGTAGGGGCGTATGGCTATACGCCCCTACAAAGGCATTTCGCCAACAGCGTCAGGTTGTCAGGCAGTTGGCGAAGGCCCCTATCCCCCAACCCCTTCCCCCAGCAAAGCTAGGGGAAGGGGCTAGCAGCCTGTCAGATCGTCCCCCTCTAGCTGTGCTGGAGGGGGGATTGAGGGGGGAGGCGTTCCGCGAGCATTCCCGAACCTCCCCTGGCGACAGGGTGTTCGTGGACCCTGCGCCGCGTCAGCGCGTTGTCCGCCCCCCTGCCCTGATGGTATAATCCGCCCCTCATCACGGATCATCCCGCCGGGCATCCCAGGAGCGCACGCGCACGCCATGCCTATTCAGGTCTTGCCGGACGTAGTCGCCGCGCAGATCGCCGCCGGCGAAGTCGTCGAGCGCCCGGCCTCGGTCGTCAAGGAACTGCTGGAGAACGCCATTGACGCGGGCGCGACCTCCATCGTCATCGAGATCGAGCGCGGCGGGCAGCGTCTGATCCGCGTCAGCGACGATGGCGTGGGCATCCCCTCCCATGAGGCCGCGCTCGCATTTGCCCGCCACTCGACCAGCAAGCTGCGCACAGTGGACGACCTCGACGCCATCACCACACTGGGCTTTCGTGGGGAGGCGCTGGCCAGCATTGCCGCCGTCAGCCGCACGCGGCTGGTCACGCGCTATCACAAGGAGCCGATCGGCGCCGAAGTGCTCGTCGAGGGAGGCGAACTACGCGCCGAGCGCCCCGCCGGTGCCCCGGCAGGCACGGTCGTCGAGGTCGAGAACCTGTTTTTCAACACGCCCGCCCGCCTCAAGTTCCTCAAATCGGAGAGCACCGAGCGCCGCCACATCACCCAACTTGTCACCCGCTACGCGCTGGCCTATCCTTGTGTCCGCTTCCAACTGAGCCAGGAGGGGCGCGAGCAATTTCACAGCACGGGCAGCGGCGATCTGGCCGATGTGCTGGTCGAAGCGTTCGGGCTGGAGAGCTTCCGTGACATGCTCGAAGTCAGCCCGCTGCCCCCTGCGCGCCCCGATCTGCCGCCCATCGAGGTCTATGGCTTCGCCTCCGTGCCCGCGCTCAACCGCGCCAACCGCAGCCATATCGTGCTCTTCGTCAACGGGCGCGCCATCATGGATCAGAGCCTGTCCTACGCCGTCGTCCAGGCGTATCACACGCTGATCCCCCAGGGGCGCTATCCCCTGGCCGTGCTGCTGATCGCGCTGCCTCCCGAAGAGGTGGACGTGAACGTGCACCCCACCAAGGCGGAAGTGCGCTTCCGCGCGCCGGATGCCGTCTTCTCAGCGGTGCAGCGCGCGGTGCGCCAGGCAGTCGTCGGCCAGGCTCCCGTGCCGTCGTTGGGGGGCGCGTTCCCTACCGCCCGCGATTCCGGCTGGTCAGCGGGCACCGATTACGATGACGCCCTCCAGCCGCCAGCAGGCCGTCCCTCTGCTGCCCGGCGAGGAGCAGCTTCGCCTGGAATTGCACGCCTTCGACGCCGGTC
This sequence comes from Anaerolineae bacterium, assembly GCA_027494015.1. The sequence goes on along the minus strand of JAOSJP010000001.1, from coordinate 489,236 downwards.
GCCACGCCCGCCACGTGCCGCCGCCAGACTCCACGCCGGCCCCCAGCCATGATACTGTCTTCGATCCGACCGCCGTCCCCGCGGGGCCGCAGGGGCCACAGCGCCCGCGCACGCTGCCCGTCCTGCGCGTCGTCGGACAGGTGGGTGCCGCCTACATCGTCGCCGAAGGCCCGGCAGGGTTGTACCTGGTTGACCAGCACGCCGCCCACGAACGTATCCTGTACGAAGAGTTCATGGCCCGGCAAGCCGCCATGCAGCCCGTCGCCCAACAGGCTCTGCCTTCAACTACCGTCGAGCTACCGGCGACAGCGGCCCTGCTCGTCGAGGAGAATCTCGCCACCCTGGAGGCCCTCGGCTTCGTCCTGGAACCCTTCGGCGCGGGCACCTTTCGCGTGCGCGCCGTGCCCGCCCTGCTCGCCGGGCACGACCCCACCGAAGTGCTGCGCGGCCTGGTCGAAGACCTGGAAGCGGGCGCGCCGCCCGGCGAAGCCGCACTGGAAGCGCGCCTCGTGCGCCGCGTCTGCAAGGCGGCAGCCGTGAAAGCGGGCCAGTTGCTCAGCTTCGCCGAGATGCAGACGCTCATTGGGCAATTGGAGCGCTGCGAGTCGCCGCACACCTGCCCGCACGGACGCCCGACCCTGTTGCACATCAGCGCCGGCGAGCTGACCCGCCTGTTTGGGCGCACGTGAAGCACGCTGGGTAGCCAGCCAGGAGAGCACCCGATGAAACTGGGCGTCGTCCTCCCTCAGACCGAGATCGGCACCGACCCGCTGGTGATTCGGGACTTCGTTCAGGCCGTCGAGGGCCTGGGCTACGACTACCTGCTCACCTACGAGCACATTCTCGGCGCTGACCCGGCGGACTACCCGGACGGGCGGCGTTTCACCTACACCTTCCGCGACCAGTTCCACGAGCCGCTGGTGCTCTTCGGCTACCTGGCGGCGCTCACGGCGCGCCTCGAATTCGCCACCGGCATCCTCATCCTGCCCCAGCGCAACACGCCCCTGGTCGCCAAGCAAGCCGCCGAAGTGGACATCCTCTCCGGCGGGCGGCTGCGCCTGGGAGTCGCTGTAGGCTGGAACGAAGCCGAGATGCGCGGCGTTGGCTACGATTTCGCCACGCGCGGCAGGCGCATGGACGAGCAGATCGCCCTGCTGCGCGCGCTGTGGACGGAGCCGCTGGTGACCTTCGAGGGAGCCTATCACACCGTCCGCAACCTGGGGATCAACCCCCTGCCCGTCCAGCGCCCCATCCCGCTGTGGTTTGGCGGCGCTGCCGATCCCGTCCTGCGGCGCATGGCCCGCTTCGGCGCGGGCTGGATGCCGTCCGGCCTCGGCCCGGAGCAGGGTGGGCCGCTGGTCGCACAACTGCGCGAGCACCTGGCCGCCGAGAGCCGCGACCCGGCGCAGTTCGGCATTGATGTGCGCGTCACTCTGGCGCGCCAGCCTCGCCCCACCTGGGATGCCTACCTCGCGGGCTGGCGGGCGCTCGGCGCTACTCACGTCTGCGTCAACACGATGAACGCCGGCCTGGTGACGGCTGCCGATCACATCGCGGCTGTTGCCGACTTCAAAGCGGCGCTCAGCTAACCCCGCCACATCGTCGGCCTCGCCAAACACAACGAGGACGCCTGCTCAGGCGTCCTCGCGCGCTTATCTCTACTTGACGGGCGGCTGGCTACGCGGACATCTCACTGCGCCGGCGACGCCGCGCCTCGCGATTCACCAAGGGATCTCGCCCTTCTCCCACGCCACCAGCAACGGCACGGCGTTGAAGATGGACGAGTAGGTGCCGCTCATCAGCCCGATCAGCATGATGAAGATAAAATGCCGGATCGTCTCGCCGCCGAACAGCAGAATAGCCACCATGACGAACATGGCATTGAGCTGCGTGGCCAGCGACCGGTGCATCGTCTCCAGCACGCTGCGATTGACGATCGTCTCGAAATCCTCGCCGCGATACTTCGGGGTGTTCTCGCGGATGCGGTCGAAGACGACGATCACATCCTGCACCGAGTAGCCGACCACCGTCAGCACAGCGGTCAGAAACAGCGCATCGGCCTCCCAGCCGAAGAGCAGCCCCAGGATGGACATGAGGCCCATGATGACCAGAATGTCGTGGAACATCTTGACGATGGCGCACGCCCCATAGCGGAACGAATGCGGGACGCGCCGAAACGCCAGGACAATGAAGCACAGCACAATGACCGCCACGGCCAGCGTCGCCAGGAACGCCGCCCGCGTCACTTCTTTGCCCACCGTGGCCGAGACGCTGCTCGTCGTCAGCGCCGCTTCACGAGTCGGGTCGTTTTCGACGGATTCAGGAGACCAGAGCTCGCCCAGCCGCGACGGATCGCGCATGAACGCTTTCAGTTCATCAATGCGCTCCGTCTCCTCGAAGCGAAGCTGCCAGCGGCTGCCCGCCTCGTCATGAGCACCCACGATGGAATCTGCGGGGATCGGATCGAGCCGCTGCACGATGTAGTCCGAAAGCCCAAAGTCCGCCAGCGTGTCGCGCACCGTCTGCTCGCTGACGTTGTCCACCAGCGAAAGCTCCATCAGCGTGCCGCCGGTGAAGTCAATGCTCAGGCGCACGGGGCTGCCAGAGTCCACAGTGGAGATCACCATGGCGATCACGCCCGGAATGATGATCAGCGCCGAGATCAGGAAGAACAGGTGACGTCGCTCTGCAAAGTTGAACATGCGTATCTCCCTTCGGTGCGCCTACACGCCGAGCAGTTTGGGACGGGCGCGCAGTTGATCGCCGGCCAGCAGCACAATAGTATGCAGGAAGGTGCGTGTGGCAATCACCGCTGTGAACAGGTTGATCACCAGGCCCATTCCCAACGTGATCGCAAAGCCCTGCACCGAGCTAGCGCCGAAGGCGTTGCCGAAGAAGTACAGGATGATCGTGATGATGATCGTCGAGATATTCGAGTCGCGGATGGAAGTCCACGCTCGCTCGAAGCCCGCCTCAATCGCCCGATCCGCTGAGCGCCCTTTGCGCAGCTCTTCTTTCATGCGCTCGAAGATCAGGATGTTGCCATCCACCGCCGTGCCAATCGAGATCAGGAAACCGGCGATGGCCGGCAGGCTGAGGGTGACCGGAATGAACTTGTAGAGCGCGAAGTTGATGGCGATGAACAGCAGCAGCGCCAGGTCAGCGGCGATGCCCGGCACCCGGTAGTAGACCAGCATGAAGATCAGCACGGTGATCACGCCGATGATGCCCGCGCGAATGGAGCGCTCCACCGAGATTTCGCCCAGCGAGGGGCCAATCGTGTCAAAGGCGATGATGTCCAGCGGAACCGGCAGCGCGCCGTACTTCAACTGCGCGGCGAGGATTCGCGCCTCGTCGCGCGTGAACGCCCCGGTGATGATGCCGCCGTCCATCGTCCCCGCCCGCGCTGCATCCGAAAGCCCAGCCTGGATGGTGGGATACGACAGCAGACGCCCGTCCAGCACAATGGCCATCGGGCGGTTCGGATTGTTGGCAACATACGTCTCGAAGTCCTTCACCCGGTCGCCATCCTCGCGGAGCACGAAGTTGACCATCCACTGCGTGCCAATCGTGCCCTGCGTGGTCGCTGCGGCATCGGCCAGGCCCGCGCCGGTCATGATGGTCTTGTACGGTTGCCCGTTCTGCAGCAGCGCTGGCTCTTCGGTCGGGTTCAGCAGATCCTCGCTGCTGCACGTGTAATCCGTGTACGCCGGTGGCGTCGTCCCTTCTGGCAGGCGCGCTTCAGTCAGCTTGACCTGCTCGGAGGTCAGGATGCACGCGCCTTCGGGCAAGTCCGCCGTCACCGCCGAAAAGTCCACGAACTCCAGCAGGCCGGTGGACTTGATCGAATCGAACGCCACAGCCTGCTCGCGCACGCCGGGCAGTTCCACGATGATCCGGTCTTCGCCCTGGCGCTGCACGACGGCGTCGGTCACGCCCAGCCCGTTCACGCGCCGCTCGACATTCTTAACCGCCTGCGCGACTGTGTCGTCGTCGTACTTGGTGCCCGGCGACACCTGGAGCAACACGCGCGAGCCGCCTTGCAGATCGAGACCCTGCACGACCTGCACCTTTCGATTGATGCCCAGGAAGTTGATGTGCGGGTCGCTCAGGCTCATCCAGGCAGAGAGCGCGGCGACAGCCAGGATGACAGCGATCCAGAGGCGATACGCTCGCATAGTGGGGGTTCCTCTCAGACAGCGACATACCGGACAGATCGTCCGGCAGATGTGCCCGATCCAGCGCCGGGCCAGGATACTGATCCCAAACCCCGTGATGATAACGAGGGCAGTGGCGCTTGGCAAGGGCGATTTGAAGCCGGAGCAAGCAAAGGTTGTCAGTGACTTGCTTGACGTGGGGGTATTGACCTCACCCCCCGCCTCGCGGCGCTCGGCCTGCCCCCTCTCCGTCAACGGAGAGGGGGCGGCGAGGCGCGTCAGCGCCGAGCGGGGGTGAGGTCAACCAGGGCGCAGCAGAGCAGCGCCCCCACCTGACAGGTTCTGCACGCACCCCTGAAGCCGCCTGACACAGACATCCCCCTCCCCGGCCTGTACAACAGGCCGAAGAGGAGGATGTCGGGGAGAACGTTCAGAAGACCCGCAGGTCTAGGCCCCTGCCGCGCGTCCGTCGAGACCCAACTCCGCCGCGATCCCTTGCATGGCCTCAAGCACCAGGGGCACGTGCTCCGCCCACAGGTCAACGCCGAGCGCCTGTGCGGCCTCAGCGATCTCCTCGCGGTGGATGGCGGCGGCGAAGCTGCGATCCTTCCACTTCTTGCGCACCGAGCTGACCTGCGTCACCTCGCGGATGTCCTTCGTGGGTCGCACAAGAGCCACAGCCGTCAGGAAGCCGGTAAGCTCATCCACCGCGACCAGCGTCTTCTCCAGCGCGCTCTCCGGCTGGACGCCTGTCCGCTCAGAGGCGTGCGCGGCGATGGCGCGAATGATCGCCTCATCCACACCCTGCTCCCGCAGGACGCGCATCCCGGTGAAGGGGTGCCCATCAGCGGCGGTCATGTCGGGGTAGCGCTCGTAGTCGAAGTCGTGCAACAACCCCACCACGCCCCACAAGTCCTCGTCCTCGCCAAAACGGCGGGCGTAGGCGCGCATGGCCGCCTCGACCGCCAGCATGTGGTGGCGCAGGCTCTCCGACGCTGTCCATTCTGTCATGAGTTTCCAGGCATCGTCGCGCTTCATGAAGTCTCGTCCGCCTCCTGGATCACATAGTCGTAGTGAATCTGGGCCGTATGGCGCAGCGTGGCTGCCACCCCGCAATACTTATCGCGCGATAGCTCAATTGCGCGCTCCACAGCTTTCGCATCCACGCCGCGCCCTGTGACTATAAACTTCACCCAGATCTCGGTGTACACGCGCGGATGCTCGTCGGCGCGCACGCCCTCCACCTGCACCTCAAAGCCTGTCACGTCCTGTTGCTTCTTGCCCAGGATGCTGATCACATCCATCCCCGTGCAGCCGCCCAGCGCCGTCAGCAGCAGCTCCATCGGGCTGGCACCGGCATCGTGCCCGCCGGCCACCCTCGCCGCGTCGAGGGGGATGCTGTGCCCGTTGTTGCTGTAGCCGGTGAAGATCAAATCGTCGCGCCACACGATCCGGCTGCTTTTCTTCTGACCCATCGGTGAAACTCCTCCCTACGTGCGCCTTGCCCAACACAATTGTAGGCCAAGTGCGCAAATCAGGCACGTGTTCTGAAGTATGATGCAGCCCACCCCAGAAAGTTGCACGCAACCTGGGCCTGGAGCGCGCATCAAACCAGGTGAAGAGTGTGCGCGGCAGCGTCAGCAGCCGATTCTTCTTGGGATTGAGTCCGGCCTGCGTTATGATTGACAGCAGGCTCCCTGGCGGAGCCGGCCAAGCCCAGACAGACTCAGCCGAAGAAGACCTATGCCACACTCACCTGATAATGAGCTGGTCGCGCGTCTGCAAGCAGGAGACCAGTCAGCCTACGCGCAGTTAGTCGAGGAAAACGCCGGAAAAATCTATCGGCTTGCCCTGCGCATGATGGGCAACGAGACGGACGCCGAAGACGTGCTGCAGGAGACGTTCCTGAACGCCTTCCGCTCCATTGACCGCTTCGAGGCCCGCTCCAGCCTGAGCACCTGGCTCTACCGCATCGCCAGCAACGCCGCCCTCATGCGGCTGCGGCGCAAAGAGCCAGAGCAGATCTCAGTGGACGAGCCGCTGGAACGCGACGACGGGGAAGTGATTCCCCGCCAGTTCTTCGACTTCTGCTGTTTGCCCGAAGACGATCTGCTGCGCGAAGAGGCCCGTGCCGAGATGATGCGCGCCGTCGAGGAACTGCCCGCCACCCTGCGCAGCGTGTTCGTGCTGCGCGACATCGAAGGGCTGTCCACCGAGGAGACCGCCGAAGCTCTCGATCTTTCCATCTCGGCGGTCAAGAGCCGCCTGATGCGCGCTCGCCTGAAGCTGCGCGAGCAGTTGAGCGCCTACTTTTCGCACGGTCCGCTGATCTCGGAAGCAGGGTAAGGCCATGAGCGCCTCTGATCAGCTACACGAGCACAACCACGATGCCTGCCGCCGCTACCTGAGCAGCCTGTCGGAGTACGCTGATGGCACGCTCAGCGCTGAGCTTTGCCAGGAGCTAGAGGCGCACATGGCGATCTGCGAGAATTGCCGCATCGTGGTCAACACGTTCACCAGAACCGTCTCGCTCTACCGCCAGATTCCCGCCCCGGAGATGCCCAGCGCCGTCAAGGAGCGGCTCTACAAGGTGCTGCACCTCGAAGCGTACATCCCCCCCAGGCCGGGCGCGCCCGATCGAGCCGGTCAGTGAGGTATCACAATGCGCTCTGGCTGCTGTAATCACCAGGGACGCGACCTTTTGCCAGGGCCTGCATCCAAAGAAGCGAAGTGTTTTGCCGCATGTTAGCGAGACTGACCGGGCGGAATAGCCGCGAGGACGCATGACCAAAGAACACGAGACCAGCAGCAAGAAGCACAAGCGGGTCATCATCTTCTCCACGCCGACTTGTTCTCACTGCAACCACGCCAAGCGCTACCTGCGCGAGCGCGGCGTTCGCTTTCGCGATGTAGACGTCAGCCGCGACCCGGTCGCCGCGCGCGATATGGTGCGCCGCAGCGGGCAGCAGGGAGTGCCGGTCATTGACATTGGCGGCAAGATCGTGGTCGGCTTCAACAAGCCGGAAGTGGATCGCCTGTTGGGGCTGAACTGAGAGATCACTTTATCTGCGCGCCTGCGCCACGCTTTGAAACGCCGAATTGCCGCTGCTAGCGCCTGTTATGCACTTACGGCCCTGTCTTTCCCCAGCGGTTTTGGGTAGCTCCTGATTTACCTCACCCCCGCTCGGCGCTGGCGCGCCTCGCCGCCCCCTCTCCATGCATGGAGAGGGGGAAGGCCAGCGCAGCGAGGCCAGGGGGTGAGGTAAACAGAGCGCCCCTCTCCCTTGTTGAAGGTACCAAGTTCATAACACGCTCTAGCGGCGATTCGCTTTTTATCAAGCGCCAGGGCGCGCAGGCGCTCTCTTCACACCAGAGGGAACGGGGCCTGCGGGCCTATGGCTTGTACGGCTCGACCGGCAGCCCGGCTTTGCGCCACGCCTGGATGCCCCCATCCACGTTGTACACCTGGCTGTAGCCCAGCCGGATCAGCGCCTCAGCCGCGACCCGGCTGCGGTTGCCGCTGTTGCAGATCACATACACCGGCCTGTCTTCAGCCAGTTCTTTGGCGCGCGCTGCTCAAACTGCCCCAGCGAGATCAGGCTGGCCCCGGCAGGGAGGCCGGTCGCAGCAGCCTCGCTCGCCTCGCGCACGTCCACAAACTGCGCATCCGCGCTCGCGCTCAACTGCTCGTAGGCAGCCTGCACGCTCAACGTCGCATACGTGGTCGGTTTGGCCGGATTCTGCGCGGAACCGCCTTCCGCGCTGGTCACGGTTGGCGCTGACGCGGGCTTATCGCCATCCGAGCCGCCACAGGCGGCCAGCCCCAGCAGCAAAACCACCGCTAACATGACCCATAGTCCCCATCGTGTCCGCATCGAGTGATCGCTCCTCAAGATTCAGGAATGCGCCGCCATCCATTGCGCGACCATGCAGCCGGCTGTGACTGGTTCGGCCTGCGCAACGTCGCGGCGATTAGTCGCAGCCAACCTTGACGATTATAGCACGGCGGCCCGGCAACCAGACTCGGTAGCATTCCGGCAGTAGCGTATCGAGTTCGGTTGAAATGAGGCTACTCTGCCTGTTCCCCACCCCTTGTGAGTCCAGCCGACAGGGATGCACTGTCTGCTCCGGCTGCAATCTCACACCACCGGTTCACCAACAACCAACAACCAATGGCCGATCACCGACAACCAACAGCCCTTCGCCGCTGGGTGCGTGCAAAACCTGTCAGCTAGGGGCGCTGCTCTGCTGCGCCCCCCGTTACCTCACCCCCGCTCGGCGCTGATGCGCCTCTCCGCCCCCTCTCCGTCAACGGAGAGGGGGCAAGCCGAGCGCAGCGAGGCTGGGGGTGAGGTCAATACCCCCACGTCAAACAAGTCGCTGTCAACTTTTGCACGCACCCCGCCCTCGCCTTTTTGCACGCCCCTCGCAACCATGCTAGACTTGCGTCGAATTGTGGTCTCCCCCAGACTCACAGATTGTGATGCAACCCGATGGCCGAAAAAATCCTTGTTGTTGACGATGATCTTGAGAGCCTCAAACTCATCGGGTTGATGCTCCAGCGCCAGAGCTACGCAGTAGTCACTGCCAACACTGGCCAGCAGGCGCTGGATCGCGCGCTGGCCGACCAGCCAGACCTGATCATCCTGGACATCATGATGTCAGCTATGGATGGCTATGAGGTCTGCCGCCGGCTGCGCCACGACCCCCTCACCCAGCATATTCCAATCATCATGTTCACCGCCAAGACAATGGTGGACGACAAAGTGGCCGGATTCGAGGCCGGCGCAGACGACTATCTGACCAAGCCCACGCATCCCGCTGAGTTGGTCTCGCGCGTCAAAGTCCTGCTCGCCCGCTCCGCCCAGGAACGCGCCCCGGCAGATCGTGCGCTGGTGTGGGGTTTTCTGGGCGCTAAGGGCGGCGTCGGCACCACGACGCTCGCCACTAACGTCGCCGCAGTGCTGGCCAAGAACGCGCCGACCGCCCTGGCCGATTTCCGCCTGGGTCAGGGCACACTGGGGCTTTCTCTGGGGTTCGCCCGCTCCACCGGCATGGCGAACCTGCTCACCCGCCCCTCCAACGAGATCGCGGCGCAGGCCATCGAGCGGGAGATGGTGACCCATGCCAGCGGGTTGCGCCTCTTGCTCTCATCGGGACGGCCCAAAGAAACGCTGCTCAGCGTCTCGCCGGATACTCTGGCAACGGTCGTGCATCACCTGCGCGCGCTCCAGCGCGTGGTCGTACTCGATCTCGGCGCGGGTCTCAATCGCCTCACCGCGCGCTTGCTGCCGGAGATGGATCAGCTTACGCTGGTGGTCGAGCCGAACCGGGTCGCCCTCACGCTGGCCCGCGACATGGTCGCAGAGATACAGCAGATCGGCCTGGCCCATAGCCAGATCAGCGTGGTCATGGTCAACCACACCCAGACCAGTGCCCAGGTGCCCTGGCAGGAAGCCGAGCAACTGCTGGGCCACGAGATGACAGCCATCATCTCGCCCGCCCCTGAGCTTACTTTCCAGGCAGCAGAAGCGAATCTGCCGATTGTGCTCTTCCAGCCCAACTCCATTGTCGCCAGCCAGTTCAGCAAGCTGGCCGAAGAGATCGCTGGTCGTCGCAGCGCATGACTATCGGACATGGCGTTTTGGCAGCACCGGGCACACCTGGAACTGCCGCCAACGTAGGGCTTCCCGTAGACTCTATGCTGTTCCTCCACCCGTCAGCGTCCTTGCGGCGGAGCGACGCATGACCCAGCCCTCGCTTGAGGCCACCCTGCGGCTCCTGCGCCGCGCGCGCTATCTCGTCGCCCTGACCGGGGCGGGCATCAGCACGCGCTCTGGCATCCCCGATTTTCGCAGCCCTCACTCCGGCCTGTGGCAGCAAGCAGACCCGGAAGAAATCGCCAGTCTGCGCGGGTTTCGCCGTCACCCGGAGCGTTTCTACACCGGGATTCAGCCGCTGGCGCGCACCATCCTGGATGCCGCCCCCAACCCGGCACACCTGGCTCTGGCCCGCATGGAGCAGGCCGGGCGGCTCAGGAGCATCATCACTCAGAACATTGACATGCTGCACCAGCGCGCCGGCTCCAAGACCGTCCACGAAGTTCACGGCCACCTGCGCGAGATGACGTGCATCCACTGTTTCGCCGTCCACCCGGCTGAGCCGTACATCCGCGCCTTCACCGCCTCAGGGACGATTCCCCGCTGCCCGCGCTGCGGCCATGTGCTCAAGCCCAATGTCATCCTGCTGGGCGAGCAGCTTCCCGTCCACGCCCTGCGCGCCGCCCGTAGCGAAGTGCGGCGCTGCGACGTGCTGCTGGTGATCGGCACCTCGCTGGCAACGTACCCCGCTGGCGAGCTGCCCGTGCTGGCCCACCGCGCGGGAGCGGCACTGGTGATCGTCAACCTGCGCGAGACGGCGCTCGACTCCCTGGCCACCAGCGTGATCCGCGCGGATGTTGTGGACGTGCTGCCCCAGCTTGCCGATGTTCTGGAAAGTGAGACGTAGCATGGAGCCAGGCACCATGCCCGGCCCAGCGCCGGAGACTGTCAGCCGCGCCATGTACGAGCGGCTTCAGCGGCGCTACGAGCGCCTGATGGAGATCAGCCGCCAGCTTAACTCGACGCTCGACCTGGGCGCGCTGCTGCGCCGCATCATTGACGCGGCGCGCGAGCTGACCGATACGGAAGAGGCGTCCATCCTGCTCATTGACCCGGCAACCGGCGAGCTGCGCTTTGAAGCCGCCAGCAACCTGTCTCGCGCCGAGATGGAGGCGATCCCTGTGCCGATGCAGGGCAGCCTGGCCGGGTGGGTCGCCACGCACGGCGAGCCGGTGCTCGTGCGCGACGCCAGAAGCGATGCGCGCTGGTTCTCGCGCGTGGACCAGACCACGCGCTTCAGCACGCGCAACCTGCTCGCCGTGCCCATGAACCTGCATAGCCGTCCTATCGGCGTGCTGGAAGCGATCAACAAGCGCGGCGACCAGCCCTGGTCGGGCGATGACCGCGACGTCCTGGCCGCGCTGGCCGACCAGGCCGCCATCGCCGTCCAGAACGCGCGCCTGTTCCAGCAGAGCGACTTCATCGCCGAGATGGTGCACGAGCTGCGCACGCCGCTCGCCGCGCTCCGCGCCAGCACGTCGCTGCTGACGCGCCCCGCCCTGCCATCGGACGCTTTCCAGGAGATCGTCCGCGCACTGCAACAGGAAACCGAGCGGCTGACCGCCCTGACCACCGACTTCCTCGACCTGGCCCGCCTGGAATCCGGGCGCACGCGCCTGGAGATGGCTCGCTTCGACGGGCGCGCCCTGCTGGACGAATGTGCGAGCCTCATCGCCCCCGCAGCGCGCGAGCGCGGCATTCGTCTCAGCGTCCGGCCAGGCACGCAGCAGGCGCACGCCGACCGCGCCCGCATCAAGCAGGTGCTGCTCAACCTGCTCACCAACGCGGTCAAGTACAACGTCGAAGGGGGATCGATCACGGTTGCGCTGGACGTGAGGCCAGCCGGTCAGACAGGGGCGCAGCAGCCATCTGAGCAGATCGTGATCAGCGTGACCGACACCGGCCCTGGCATCAGCGCCGAGGATCAGCCGCACATCTTCGAGAAATTCTTCCGGGCATCTGCGGTCGCCGGGCAGGTGACCGGCACGGGACTCGGCCTGTCCATCGCCCAGCGCATCCTCGAGGCGCATGGCTGCGCCCTGTGGTTCGAGAGCACGCCCGGCGCGGGCACCACCTTCTACTTCACCCTGCCCCTGGCTGCTGCCGCACCGTGAAGCCCGCCCAACGCACCAACAATCATAATCAACGAAAGAAACAGGCAGCTTGAAGGAGCAGCTCGGATGCCTGGTAGGGTCTGTAGGGGCGGGTTTGCAAACCCGCCCCTACAACCGGCTCTCCGAAGCCGTCTTCTTCTGTACGCGCCCGCCCTTTACGGCGTCAGCAGCACCTTGAGCGTGCCCGGCTGATCGGCGCGAGCGAACGCCTCCACCGCCTGCGCCAGCGGATAGCGCGCCTCGATCAGCGGCAGCACGTCCACCAGCCGCCGCTCCAGCAAACGCAATGCCGTGCCGAACGGCCCGCAGCGGCTGCCCACCACTTTAATTTCGTTGACCACCAGGGGAGCCAGGTCAACCGTCGCCGGGCCAGCGTAGGTGCTCTTGAGCACGAGGGTGCCGCGCGCGCGCACCAGGCGCAGCGCGTCGCGCAGGCCCTCCTGCGTCCCCGTGCAATCCACCACGACGTCCGCTTCGCCGTCGCGCAGATCGCCGCGCCGGACGGGTTGCAGTCCCCATCCGGTGAGCATCCTGGCCTGGCGTTCGTGGCGCACGACCACCGCCAGGTCACAGCCCAGCAGCCCCAGCACCTGGGCCGTGAGCAGCCCCAGCTTGCCCGCGCCCAGCAGCACCACACGCTCGCCAGGCCGGATGTGCGCGCAGTCAAGGGCCTGGCACGCCGCCGCCAGCGGCTCGGTGAAGACCGCCTCTTCATCGGCGATGTTCTGCGGGACACGGTGCAGATTGGCGACCGGCAGCCGGAACAGGTCGGCGAACGCCCCGTCGTAGTCCGCAATGCCCAGCACGCGCCGGTTGCGGCAATGCGTGGGCACGCCGCATCTGCACCAGTCGCACGCGCCGCAGCCCACGTTGATCTCGCCCACGACCCGCGCGCCGAGCCAGTCACGCGGCCCGGCGACCACCTCGCCCACGAACTCGTGGCCCAGCGTGCCGCGAAACTCCTGGTAGCCGCGCACCAGTTCCAGGTCCGTGTTGCAGATTCCGCCCAGCCGCAGCCGGATCACGGCCTCGTCTGGCCCGGCGGCGGGCGGCTGGCGCTCAATCACCTGGAGCCTGTCCTCGAACACCACCGCTCTGATTGTCTCTGCCATCATCTTCTCCTCACCGCGTGCCGGGTGTGGGCGGTCACTCGTGCTACTCCCAACCCGCCCAGGTGAAGCGGCGTTCCGGCACCGCAGCGCCCTGCGGATAGTACAGGCCATCCGCGCCCAGCCGCACCACCGCCACCTGCCAGGCGAACACGTGCGCCTGCCCATCGAGGGGCAGGTAGCTGGCGGGCACATCGAGCGACAACTGGCGCGTGGCACCGGCAAAGATCGCGCCCGTCGTCTCGTCGCGGACGGTCACCAAATAGGTGTCTTCGGGCTGAAGCACGCCCACCGAGGCCCACATCAGCCGCACCGCGCCCGCCACCGTCTCCTCGCTGGTCGGGGCGATGGGCAACGGCGCGCGGTAGGTGGGCGTAGGGGTGGGCGTCTCGCTGCCGGTGAAGGTCGGCGTCGCCGTCGGCGTGGGCGTCGGCGCCGGCACGTTGATCTGCTGGCCCGCGCTCAAAACCACCGGGCGCGTGCAGCAGCAGTTCGGCGACTCCCAGGTGCACGCCCCGCAGTCAATGCCGTTGGGCAGCGGGTTAAGCTCGCAGATCTGGCGCAGGGAGCTATCGTGAAGGATGGCAATGCTGCTCAGCGTGTCGCCCGTCTCGATCACATACGTCCTGATGGCGAAGCTCGGCGCGGCATCCAGCGTCACCCTGGGCGGGGCGCTGGTCGCCACCGCTGTCTGCGTCAGATCGGCCCCTGTCTGGGTCGGCGTCGCCGTCGGGCGCGGGATCAGGATCGTGCTACCCGGCCCCGGCAAGATCGCGCAGTCCGCCATGCCGTTCAGCCGCTCGATGGCGACCTTCACATCGGGATGGACGTGCCCGTACTGGTAGGCGATCCCCAGGCAGGTGTCTCCGCTGCGGATGGTGTGCTCATACGGGCCGGGCGTCGCCGTCGGCGAAGGCGTCTCAGAGGGCGGCGGAGGCGGCGGGCTGTTGGTCGGCGTGATCGTCGGCGGCACCGTCCGCGAGGGCGTCACCGTCGGGCCGCCGAGGGTCTGCGTGGGCGCAGCCTGCGCGACCCCCATACCCGCCGACGAAGACACAGCGGGGGTGAGGCTGGGCGGCGCGCTCTCGCCCTGCCCGCCGCAGGCCGCCAACGCCAGGGCGACGATCCCGCTCAGGGCCATGATAAGCCAGACACGATGCGTCATGGAGGCCATCCTTCCACAGTTGGCTCATCCCCCCTCGGTCGGAGTTTCTTCACCGGCTGTCCCATATGAAGCGACGCGGCTCGGAAACATTACGCTCTCTGATGACCGCTCCCCATTCGTCAAGCTCCCCCACAGCAATGTGCCATTCGAACGTGTGACGGTTGCGGTCACGGGGCTGCCAGCCCCCCGGCAGAATGTAGCTCGTCTCAACGACCATCGCCGTGTACTGCTGACCGGTATCCAGATCGCGCACGCGCACGACATACCGCTCCTGCGCGCCGAGAGTGCCTGTGCTGCCCCAGCGCAGCGTCACAAGCTGGTCAGCGGCAAATCGCGCGCCATCTTCCGGCCCCAGGGCATAGGGCGCATTGAACGTTGGCGTCAGTGAAGGGGTGGGCGTCAGCGTGCCGCTGGGGGTCGGGCTGAGCGTCGGCGTGGGCAGCGGCACCGGCACGCGCACCCGCTGCCTCTCATAGAGCATCACCACGCAGTTCGGCCCGCCCGTCGGGTCGCCGTAGTCGCACTGGAGAAACGGAAGCTCCGGGTTGATCTGCGAGAGCGTCTCGATGGTCGTGTCGTAAATGTAGGCAATGCCCAGGATCGTCTGGCCAGGTTCGACGACATGCCAGGCCTGGCCGGGGCGCAGCGTCGGCTCAATGTTCTCGTACTTGGCCAGCGCATCCGGCGTGCCAAAGGCGTTGACGCGCAGCGTGGCTGGCATCTCCGGGTTCTGTGCCTCGGACTCGGCCCCTTCCGCACTTGCTGTCAGTTCTTGCCCCGGCGCTGGCGTCGGTGTCGGCCAGGGAATCTCCAACGTTTGCCCAAGCTGAAGCTCCTGCGGGCTTCCCATCCCGTTGATCTCGAGGATCACGTCCACAACGGCCAGCTCGCGATGCCCGCAGCGGTAGGCCATGCCCAGGACAGTATCGCCCTGCCCCGCCGTCTGATAACACGGCGTGACCGTTGGCGTGGGGGTGGCGGTGGGCGGCATGGGCGTCACCGTGGGCAGAGACATCATCACGTCGCGCGTGGGGGTGGGCGTATGCGCCGGCGTCAGCGCGCGCGGCGTGGAGGTCGGCGGCGCTGTCGGCGGAGCCATCCCCTCGGTGCGCGCCTCTCTGCCGCCCCCTCCTCCACCAGCCCAATGTGCCACCGCGAGGCCGAGCAGCATACCCAGCAGCAAGAGCGCGACAAGCCCGACCGCGAGCAGCAGACGCCCCGTGCGCCCGCTCAGGTCGCCGGCGTACAGGTCATCATCCCCCGCGCCTGGATCGAAGCGCGAGGCCGCTCCTCGCTGGTGGGAAGCCTTCGCTTGCGGCACGGGCACCGCCAGAGGTTCGCCGGTCAGCGCCGCGCCGCAGATGGCACAGGTGCGCGCCGAGACAGGCTGAATCGCCCCGCAAAGAGGGCATTTTTGCGAAGGCGCTGCTACAGGCATGGGCCAGCCGGGTTTGCTCTCACCGTAGTCGCTCTGCTCGTCAGGCATCAGGCTCAGGCACAGCGTCGCCGCCATGCCTGGCGAGCGCGATTATACCAGGCACAGGGCGCTTAGCCAGCCCGCCGCGCGCTGTGCTTCACCTCACCCCCAGCCTCGCGTCAGCGCCGAGCGGGGGTGAGGTAAACCAGGCGCGGGTTTTCACGCTTTGGACGCTTTTTGTGTTACCATTCACCGATGCAAACGCACCAGCCCGCACACAGAAAGGTCCCCAGACGATGCGCGTGGTCATCAACGAAGCGCAGATTAACCGCAACCGAAAAATCTCCCACCTTCTGTTCTTCATCAGCCTGGGTGGCATGGCTTTCGGGTTCTTCTTCACCTGGACAGCCGATGCAGCATCGGGGGCGAGCCAGCTAAGTTGTTTCATCCTGCCCATCCTGCTCCTGCTCACCCTGACCTCGGTGCGCATGGCCAATATCTGGATTCGCGAGCCGCGCCCGGTTGATGTGCTTGACAGCGGTCTGAAGGGTCTGGGGCCAAAACACACGATCTTCCATCACCTGCTGCCCGCCCCGCACGTTCTGATCGGCCCGGAGGGCGTGTTCACCCTCACCGTCGTCTGGCAGGACAAGTCTTATCGCGTGGTGGGCAAGCGCTGGCATGGCGACGAGGGATTTCTGCGCAAGCTGAACGGCTACCTGCGCCAGGACCTGATCGGCAACCCCTTCAACGATGCCACGCTGCACGCGCAGCAAGTGCAGCGCCTTGTCAACAAGATCGCGCCCGACGCCGAGGTTGTGGTGCGGCCACTCGTCGTGCTCACTCACCCCAACGCCAGCTTCGAGCAGGAGGAGCCGCTCCATCCCGTGCTCTACGCTGATCCCAAGAAAAAGCCGTCGCTGCGCCAGTACCTGCGCGAGCAGCAGGCAACCCCGGCAAACACGCTGCGACCGGAGCATCTCGACGCCCTTGACCGCATGTACGGCCTGATGACGCGCCAGGCGATCGCTGAACTCACCGGCGAGACATCCGATCTGGCTGACGACGACTTCGCGCCCGATCAGGAGGACGAGGGGGCCGAGAGCGAAGAGAGGCTCGACGCGCCGGGCGCGCGCGGCACTGTGTTCCTGGCCCAGATGGGGCAGATGTACTATTTCGGCGCAACAACCGGCTCGGTCGAAGAATCGCTCGGCGCGCTGGAAGCGGATGGCAAGGGGCCGGTCGAGCTGGTGCACGCTTTCGAGACCGCCGCCGCTTTCGCTGTGCGCGATGCGCTCCAGCGCAAATACGACCGCAAGCGCCAGAGGGAGAACTGGTTTGGCCTCAGCAAGAAAGACGTGGCCTGGATCAAAGCGCGGCGCGGGAGCTAAGGACGGCTGAAGTCCGCTGAGGCGGCATCCATGAAGCGCCCGCGCATTCACTCCCTCGCCCTGCTGACGGCGCTGCTGGCTGCTGCCTTCATGTTGCGCATCGTGCAGCTTGATGACGTGCCCCTGCGCGGCGACGAAGCCTTCGCCGTGCGCTACTGGGCGGACGACCCGGCCACCGTCGTGCGCGATCTCGCCCAGTGGGAACCGCACCCGGCGGGAACGTTTCTCAGCTTCTGGGTCTGGAAGTCCGTCGCGGGCAGCAGCGAGTTCGCCATGCGCGCCCTGGCTCTGTTGGGCGGCTGGCTGGGCGTGGCCGCGACGGGCGCACTGGCCCGCAGCCTGCTGCGCGACTCTCGCGCTGCGCCAATTGCGCTGGCCCTCGCCGCCGTTCATCCCTTTCTGATCTGGCACGCCCAGGACGCGCGCAACTACGCGCTGTGGTTCGGCGCGAGCAGCCTGGCGATGGGGCTGTTTCTGCGCGCCGCAGCCCGCAACCGGCGGCGCGACTGGGCGCTCTACCTGGTCGCCGAGACCGTCGCGCTCTACTTCTTCTTTCTGGAAGCGTTCCTGCTCGTGGTGCAGGCAGCCTACCTGGTCGCAGCGCGGCGACCGCGCCGCGTCGTGACGGCAGCGCTGCGGGCGTGGCTCGTCCTGGGCCTTCTGCTGCTCCCCTGGCTCGTCCAGGCCTGGTACCTGGCCCACAGCGGTTACGAGGGCGCTACGTCCGCTGCTGATCCGGCGCGGCTGCTGACGTGGTTCGTGCCCGTCCTGCTCAGCGGGCGCGAGTACCCACCCCCCTGGGATATCCTGCTGCCGCTGGCGTGGATCGCTGCGCTGGCACTGCTCTGGATGAGCCGGCCTCAGCGCCGTCAGGGTATCTGGCTGGTCGCCTGGATCGCGCTCCCGGCGCTGCTGCTGCTGGTTGCCGCGACGCGCATGAGCGTCTTCGACCCCCGCTACCTGATCGCCACAGTCCCGGCCTTCATCCTCCTGACTGCGGGCGCGCTGACCGCGCCCCAGGTGAGCTGTTGGGTGCTGCCCCGGCCAGCCGCGCGCGCGGCGCTGGCCCTGCTCCTGGCCGTGCCTGTGCTGGGCATCACCGACCTGGTGCCGTACTATCGCGGCGACTCCCCTAAAGCGCCCGACTGGCCGGGGCTGGCCGTCTACCTGCGGGAGCGCGCCGCGCCCGAAGACCTGATTCTGCAGGTCGTCCCTGACCCCGCCTTCGGGTACTATTACTCTGGCCCGGCCAACGAGACCAGCCTGGTCCCCGACGCGCCGATCCGCGCGCAGCTTCAGCCGCAGGTCAACTTCTACCGGGGCATCTGGCTCGTTGGGCGCTCGCCGGAGGCCGAGAGCTTCCTGGCCGAGGCAATGCAGCAGATCAGCTACGATGTGCCCGCCGGGTTCGAAGTGATGCAGTTCCGCCGCTGGACGCCGCGCGGGAGCGAGATTGCTGTCCGCCAGAACGTGCGCTTTGGCGAGATCGCGCGGCTGGCCGGGCACACCCTGCAAGGCCCCGACGCGACCGCCCCGGCCCTGACCGTCCTGCTCTACTGGGAGCCGCTGGCCCAGTCTGCGGTGGACTACACGGTGTTCGTCCACCTGACCGGCGCGCCAAACCCGGCGACGGGCAGCCGGCTGTGGGATCAGGACGATCACCGCCCGCTGGACGGCTTCGCCAGCACGCTGGCCTGGGAGCCGGGGACGCTCTACCGCGACCCGTACCACCTGCTCGGCTCGCCGGAAGTGCGCCTGGCCCCAGGGACATACACCCTCGAAGTGGGGCTGTACGACCCGGCGTCGGGCGACCGGCTGCCCGTTTACGACGCAGCGGGTAACCTGCTCGGCGACTCCTTCACGCTGGCGACCCTGCGCTGGCCCCCGCCTTAACAGAAACAGGGGTGCGCGCGCACCCCTGTCCGGATCATGTTCTGGCCCAGCGACGAGACTCAGCCGCCTAGCTCCTTCAAGCGCGCTTCCCACTTGGCGTACAGCTTGTTGTAAAGCTCCTCAGAGACCTCACCGGCCATCAGCTTGGCGTCAAGCAGGTCGAGGTAGGCGCGCACCTCAGCCGCCGTCTGCGGCACGGCAGGTGCCGCCTGCGCAGGTGGCTGGGCGGGCTGCTGCCCCTGCCCTTGCTGTTGCATCATCTGCTGCATCATCTGCATCATCATCATCTGCTGCTGCTGTTGCAGCGCCGCTGCCTCAGGGTTCAGCGCCGCGCCGATCTGCTGGCCAACGCCTAACCCCACGCCCGCGCCAGCCAGCCCGCCGCCCATGCCGGTGTTGCTGGCCGCTGAGTCGGCCACTTCCAGGCGGCGAATGCGCTCCCACGTCTCGAAGTCCACGTAGTTGCGCAGCTCTTCGGTGCTGACCTCTTTGGCGGTGAACGGCTTGGCCTCGAACGCCTTGATGCGCATCCCAATGGCCGCGAACTGCTCGTTCAGCCGGGCCAGCGCCGCGCCTTCCAGGTCCGATAGCAGGCGGTTGGCGTCCATGATGCTGGCCGCGCCGGACGACGACATCAGCGATGCGACTTCGCCCAGCAGCATGGACTGGATGCGCTCGCGGATGTCGCCCAGCCGGACGATGGGCTTGCCGACCCCATACTGCTTCATGAAACGCAGCGGATCGTCAATGCCGATGTCAATCACGCCGTGCGTGATCAGCAGCACAACGCCCACGCCCTTGCCCGGCGTTTCCAGCACAATCGGCGGATTGGTCCCCCAGGGCACCTGCGGCAGGTCTTTGAGGTTGACAAAGTACAGCTCCGCCGTGAACGGATTGCGCCCGCCGGTCACCAGCCCGATCAGGCCCGACAGAATGGGCAGGTTGGCCGTGCTCAGCGTGTGCGACCCCGGCCCCAGCGCATCGAGCACCTGGCCCTGGCGCACGAACACCGCCGCCTGGCTCTCCTGCACGATCACCTGCGACCCCATCCGAAAATCGCCTGAGCCACCCTGGGGTTCGCGGTAGCACAGCTCGTCATCCATGATATTGTCGTGCGACACAACATCAATAATGCGCGGCATCGGTCATCTCTCCTTGCACGTCTCTGTCGCTGGCAGCCAGCACAAGCTACGCAATCCCCATCAGCACATTCTCGCGCAGGCCGTAGGCGTCGTTCGCCTCCACCGTCAGCGCGTCCAGCGTGCGAATCCCCTCTTCCACGCCCTCGCCGCGCAGCGCCGCATCACGCAGCGCGTCCAGCGTCAGCGCGAACTTGTCCTCGTAATCGAGCAGAGCTTCGTCGAACGCATAGATCACGCCCAGGTCGTCCGGGCCGATCTTCACCGCGTCGAAGAAGCCGGAGTATCCCGGTGCGTCGGTGGCGATGCGGTCAATGAACGTCTGGAACTTGGTCTTCGCGCTCCGCGTCTTGCTCATGAACGACAGCCCGCCAGCGTCGAGCAGCACCTTCTCGATCTCAGACAACCGGTTAAGCTGCGTCTTGAGTTGCACCACCACGTGCTCGCGGATCAGCCGATCCGCCTGACGGCGCGCCGTCATTTCCATGTACCCCCGGAACCCCGGAATGCGCGCCACCAGGCGCTCCAAAGACCCGCGCTCGCGCACAATCCTCGAATAGAGATCGTCCATTCCCGCTTCTCCTCGCGTCAGGAAACCCTTGCTAAGCATACACCAACAGGTGCCCTCACACAAACATCGGCGGGCGGTGCTATAATTCCGGGCGTGTCATCTCGCACCGAAAGGACGCCATAATGGGGGCTAAAGACCAGGGCGCAGACGCGACCGACGGGCGTTGGCTGGTGATTCCCCGCACGCTTTGTTTCGTCACGCACGGAAACGATGTCCTGCTGCTCAGGCGCGCGCACCACAAGCGCGTCTACCCCGGCCTGTACAACGGTGTCGGCGGCCACCTGGAGCGCGATGAAGACCCGCTCACCGGCGCGGTGCGCGAGATTCAGGAGGAGACGGGGCTGAACCTGGCGGGCGTGCGCTTCTGCGGCGCAATTCACGTGGACGCGGGTGCCAGCAACGGCATCCTTGTCTTCGTCTTCCACGCCCAGGCCGCCTCGCGCGATCTGGTTAATACGGACGAGGGCACGCTCGAATGGGTGCCGCGCGACCGGCTCGACGACCTGCCGCTGGTCGAAGACCTGCCCCTGCTGCTCGACCTGATTCTCGACAGTGAGCCGGGCGCGCCGCCTTTCTTCGCCCACACCAGCTATGCTCCCGACGACCAGTTGATCATGCTCTTCGCCAGCCCCTCGCTGGGCAGCCAGGCATGAGCGTCGCTGGCAAAGAAAGGATCGCCGCAGAGTCGCAGAGGACACAGAAAAGAGCCTCAGCATCCTGCATCTGCCCTCTCTCTTTTCTCTGCCCTCTCCGCGTCTCCGCAGTTCAAGCATTCCTGCCGCCAGCACGAACTCTCGCCCTGGCGCGGGCCAATGGCGCGCTGCTGGGAACTGTACTAAGATGATGCCATGCAATGTCACCATGTGAAGGAGGCATGACTATGCAGCATGTGCGGCAGTTAATGATCGCCCTGGTGGCGCTGGCCGTGCTCCTGACGACGCCCATGCTGGTCGCGGCGCAGGGCGGTCAGACGACGCATACGGTGCAGGCTGGTGAGAACCTGACCCGTATTGCTCTGAAGTACGGGACAACCGTCCAGGCCCTCGTTCAGGCCAACAACATCACCAACCCTAACCTGGTGTTCGTCGGCCAGGTGCTCACCATCCCCGGCGCAGGCATCACCCCAACGCTCCAGCCCACCGGCACCATCATCGCGCCGCCGCCCCAGCCCACAACTGCCCCGGCTGGCGAGACAGTTCATGTGGTGCAGCCCGGCGAGAACCTGTTCCGAGTGGCGCTGAAATACGGCCTCTCGACCGCCTTCCTGGCCAGCTACAACGGCATCACCAATCCGAACCTGATCTACGTCGGGCAAAGGATTCGCATTCCCAGCGGCGCGCCAGCCCAACCTGTAACTCCTGTGCCAGTCAGCGCGACGCCGCTCCCCACCACCGTCGCGGCGACCCCCGCGGCCACGACCGCCCCCGCTGCCACCGTGATGCCCGCGGCAACGCCAACGCCCGGCATGCCTCAGAACACGGCGACCAACGTGGGCTTTGCCTATGGGATTCAGCTTCACCTGCCCAACCAGAACGTCCCCCAGGTCATCCAGGCAGCCAGTGCGCTGGATGTCACCTGGGTGAAGCAGCAGATCGAATGGGCGATCTACGAGGCGAATGCAGGCAACATCAACTGGGCGCCGCTCGATGAGATGGTGAACGCGATGGATGCGGCGGGCTTCAACATCCTGCTGTCGGTCGGCTCCGCGCCGGGCTGGGCGCGCGACTCTGACCAGGAGAAGGGGCCGCCGACCGACTACCAGACCTATGCCAACTTCATCGGCCAGCTTGCCCAACGCTATAAGGGCAAGGTGGACGCCTACGAGATCTGGAACGAGCAGAACCTGCGCCGCGAGTGGAACACACCGCGCGGCATCAGCGCCGCCAGCTACGTTGAGCTGCTGCGCCTGGCCTACACCGCCATCAAGAACGCAGACTCCAGCGCGCTCGTCGTCACCGGCGGGCTGGCCCCGACCGGCTTTAACGACGGCGTGAACGCCATTGACGACCGCGTGTACCTGCGCCAGATGTACGCGGCTGGCGTCGCCGAGTGGTCGGACGCCATCGGCGCGCACCCCAACGGCTGGGCCAACCCCCCCGATAGCACGTGCTGCCGCAACAATCGCCCGGCGGTGCCCGCCTGGGACGATCATCCGAGCTTCTTCTTCAAGCAGACGCTCGCCGATTATCGCCAGATCATGGTCGAGAATGGCGATAGCGGCACCTTCGTCTGGCCGACCGAGTTTGGCTGGGGGTCGAACGACGGCCTGAACGTCGAGCCGCCGCCCGAATATGCCTTCGTCTCCTTCACCAGCCTGGACGAGCAGGCCTCCTACATCCTGCGCGGCTTCCAGCTTGGCAAGGAACTGGGCTACATCGGCCCCATGTTCCTGTGGAACCTCAACTTCTGCCCGGTCGTCGGTGTGACGGGTGAGCAATGCCTGTGGAGTCTGCTCGACCCGGCAGGCAACCCGCGCCCGGCCTACCTGACCCTGCGCGACCTGGACAAGTAGCCCCGGCGCGCTCCCCGCACCACAGCAGCCCGCCCGGCGGAACCCTGTCGGGCGGGCGAATCCTTTCATCCATTGACGCAAATAAGGAGAGCGGTCAGGCGGCGCCTACCAGAGCCTGTTATGCGCTTTGCAACCCCATCCCCCGGCTCCTTTCCCCGCCAGCAGCCTGGGGTAGTGCTCGGTTTTACCTCACCCCCGTCTCGGCGCTAACGCGCCTCGACTCCCTCTCTCCATGCATGGAGAGGGGGAAAGGCCGAGCGTAGCGAGGCCAGGGGGTGAGGTCAACGGAGCGCTACTCTCCCTGACTGAGGGTGCGGAGTTCATAACACACTCTGGCCCTCGCCGGTCACGATGTGGGCGTGCTGCTTGTTGGCGTGGGCGTGCGGGTGGGGGCGTTCGTGTATTCGTCGGCGTGCGCGTGGGCGTCCGCGACGGCGTTCTGGTGGCGCTGGCTGTCGCGGTGTGCGTCGCCGTAGGCGTCCGCGTCGCGGTCTTCGTCGGCGAAGGCGTCTCGGTCGAGGTGTTCGAAGCCGTAGGAGTTGCCGTCGCTGTGGAAGTGGCCGTGGGGCTTGGCGTCACTGTGGCGGTCGCCGAGGGCGTCGGTGTGGCGGTCGCCGTCGGGGAGGATGTCGGCGTTGCGGTCGGCGTGTCGGAAGGGGTGATTGTCGGCGTCGGCGTCAGCGTGATCTGCGGCGTGCGCGTGGCAAACTGCGTGGCCGCTGGCGTCTCTGCCACCTCCGGCCCCGACACGCGCACAGCGCGCAGCGCCAGCGGCGAGGTCATGGGCGGCAGGCTGACGCGCAGAACGCCTGCGGCCTGATCGCTCAGAGTCACGGCGTCGTCGCCCAATACGCTGCCCGTCGCCACATCCCAGAACACGATCCGGTACTGGCCCGTCGGCATGTCTGGCAGCAGCAGGTCCAGCGTGATTGGCTCCAGGCTCAACACGCCTGCCGCCGACTCCCATGTGTAGTCCCGCAGTTGCACCCAGGCCAGGGCATACCCCCGCTCGCTGTCGGCCAGGCTCAGCGCGCGCGCGGGCGTGCGGTAGCGCGCAACCTCCATGTAGCCGAGTTGCAGCCAGTCCTCGCCCAGATTGTCGAGCACGACCAGGTGCTCTCCGGCGCTGATCGGCAGCGTCACCAGAATATCCTGGCTGCCTGCGCTGAAGTCCACCCGCGCCACGTCCACGCCGTCCATCGTGACGACCAACACCGCCGGCGCATCTACTGAGACGCTCTGCACATGAATGCTCAGTTCGGTGTCAACCGGCGGCGCGATGCGATAAGTCTGGGGGCGGCTGCGCTCGGCGTTGCGCTCGCCGTACAGGAAGCTGGGAAGGTCGCTGACCGAAGGCACTGCCCCGTCGTCGGTGATCCGATAGATCTGATCGGACGGGACGGGCGCAAACACATCGCGGCTGAACCCGTCCACCCGCACCGCATCGTAGACCAGAGGATCGCTGGCTATCAGCCGCGATTGCACAGGGGCCAGACCCGGCGTCTGCCACAGCGCGCCGCGCGCGAAGGTTGCCAGCGAGTCGTAGATGCTGTACAGGTTCTGCCGGTCAATATACGTATCCCACCACCAGGACATCGCGCCGCCCGCCGCGCCCGACAGCGCCGCAGCCCAGATCGTGTTGCTGACATGGATTCCAGCGGGGTCGTCTGCCGTCGGCTCGAACCAGGGATTCAGCGAGAACTCGGTCAGCAGAACCGGGCGCTTCGTCCGGCTGAGCGCATCGGCCACGCTGCGCACGGTGCCCGCGACCTGGTCCTCTGCCGGGACCAGGGGGCGCGACTGGAAGTAATGCACAGGCACAAAGTCCAGCACATTGCTGTCAAACAGAATGGCGTCAAGGTTGCGCGCCCCGACCGTCACCAGGTGATCGTAGGGGTCAATGTCGCGCAGGTACTGCGTCATCTCGCGCAGCCACGGCTCGGCGCGGGACGGCGAATAGCCCAGCACTCCGTCCACCGCGTCAACCAGCTCCCAGGCAAAGATGCGCGGGCTGTAGCCCCAGCGCGCCACGGCATAGCGCAGCCGCTGCTGGATCAGCGCTCTGGCCTCCGCATCCGTGAAGAACAGGCCGGGCCTGGTCAGCGGGCCGCCGTTGCTCGCATTGAACGGGCTGATCACCCAGCTCGCCTGCATCGGGGGGCGCGGCACATCATTGGGAATGGACACCGGCGGCACAACCTTGTTGGTGAGCGCCTGGTGCCACACCAGCACCACCTGCAGGTAGATGTCGCGCTCCTCAGCCAGCCGCAGCAGCGAATCCATGCGCCAGGCCGCTGCCTGCGCCGCGTCATAATCACCCGCTGGCCCCGGCCAGTCCAGCCCGATGAACCAGGGCACGTCAATGAACACGCGCGCGTAGTTCGCCCCGGCGTCGCTCAGCGCTTCCAGCCAGCGCGCATAGGCATAGATGCCGCCGATCTCGTCCCACGACCAGGCGAGATTCTGGCCGATGGGGAAGTACGGCGCACCGCTGTCGAACGCAAAATAGCGCGAGGTCGGCCCTACGCTGACATAGCCCGGCTGGTCAGATGGCACGACTTCGAACGCGCCCTGTTCAATCGCACGAATGCCGGCGCTGTCACGCGCTTCGATGGTATACGTCCAGCGCCCCACCTGGTCTGGCGCAAAGCGCACGCGCCACTGCCCCTCTCCCGTTGGTTCCAGCTTCTCCACGAGGCAGTCTGTCAGGCAGGCGTCGCGGTATGGCTGCATGAAGAAGCCCGGCACGCGCTGCGCCGCGCCAGCCGGCGGGCGGAACACGGCCATCACGTCAATCTCGGCGGGATCGTAGGGGTTCTCGTAGAAGCCGTTCAGCGCGACGGGCAGCTCCAGCAGCGCATACAGCCGCACGGTGGTGATCGGCGCCACCGTCGGCAGGGGCGTCCGCTCTGGTGAGACGGTGAGAGCCGGGCTGGGTGTCTGCTGCTGCGCGGGTTGCAGCGTCTGTGGGACAATCACAACAGCGGTGATCCACAGGGCAATCACCAGAGCGAAAGTCCAGGGGGTGTGTTTCGCGCGCGCCGACATGGCTGAAGTGTAATTCAGACTACACGAAGTGCGCAAATTACCATTCTTACCGAAAACATACCGTAGGCCAGGGGGAGATCGCCGCACGCCTGGGCGTGCAAAATCTATCAGGTAGGGGCGCTGCTCTGCTGCGCCCTGGCTGACCTCACCCCCAGCCGAGCGCAGCGAGGCTGGGGGTGAGGTCACTATCCCCGCGTCCAGCGAGTCGCTATCAACTTTTGCACGCACCCCGCGTGCCACGCGCTTCGCCGTCGCGCGTCACTGTTGATACAATCGGTGCTGGCGCTACACCATGCATCACGAGGGGGCACCACGCCTCAGCCGACTGGAAAGGATCGCTGCCATGGCTGTTGTCAGGCCATTTCGCGCCGTGCGCTTCAACCGGGATCGCGTCGCCGATCTGCAGACTGTCGTCAGCCAGCCCTACGACAAGATAGATGACGCGCTGCGCGAGCGTTACCTGGCGCTCAGCCCGCACAACGTGGTGCGCATCATCCTCAACCCGCCCCAGCCGGGCGACGATCCCGCCGGCCCCCAGGGGCCGAGCGTCTATACCCGCGCCCGCGACATCTACCAGGCATGGCTGCGCGAGGGGATTCTGCGCCGCGAAGAACAACCTGCCTTTTACGTCTATGCCCAGACATTCCGCGTGGATGGCCGCGCCTACACGCGGCACGGCCTGATCGCCGCCATCGCCCTGACCGATTTCGCCGAGGGCACCATCCTACCCCACGAGCGCACGCACAGCGGCCCGCAGGAGGACCGCCTGCGCCTGCTGGCGACTGTCGGGGCCAACACCGAGCAGATTTTCCTGCTCTATCCCGACGCGCACAACGCCGTCAACCGCATCGTGCAGGACGCGCTCGGCGACCGCCCGCCGGATGTAGACCTCGCCGAGCCTGGCGAGCCGGATGTCCGCCAGCAGCTTTGGGCGCTCACCGACCCGGCGGCGCTGGCCGCCATTGAGTCGGCGCTGGCCCCCCTGCGCGGCCTGATCATCGCCGACGGTCATCACCGCTACAGTACCGGCCTGACCTACCGCGATCAGCAGCGCCGCGCGCACCCCAGCGCGCCGCCCAACGCCGCGTTCAACTTCGTCCAGGCGACGCTGGTCAGCATGGACGATCCGGGCCTGGTCATCCTGCCGACCCACCGCGAAATCTGCCAGTTCAGCGAGCGAAGCGCGGCTGACGTGCTGCGCCGAGCGGCGCAGGCCTTCAGCGTTGCGCCGGTTGTCAGCCTGGAGGCGTGCCTGGCCCAGGTCAATGCCCACGCCAGCGGCCACGCCTTCGGCTTCTACGGCGGGCGAGAGGTCGGCTTCCACGTGCTCACGCTCAAGAATGCGGCCCTGGCCCAGGCGCTGATCGCCGGCGATCACTCGCCTCAGTGGAAAGAACTCGGCGTCAGCGTGCTGCACAAGATTCTCATCGAGCAGGTCGCCGGAGTGCCCGCGCGCGGCATCGAAGACAAGACGATGATCCGTTACCATCGCGACCCGCACGAGCCGGTCGCCAACATAGACGCGGGCCTCGGCAACTTCGCGTTCTTTCTGCGCGCCACGCGCCTGGATCAGATCAGAACAGTCGCCGCGCAGGGCGAGCCGATGCCGCAGAAGAGCACCGACTTTTACCCCAAGGTGATCTCCGGCCTGACCATGCTCCCGGTCGGGCCGGACGAGCGGCTGTAACGCACGCCGAAAGGACACGGAACATGGACCCGGCACGGCAGGCGCTGGTCAGCGCCGCGCTGTATGTGGACGAAGCGGACTACGCCCTGATCCACCTGCCCGCCCCGGCGATCACCGCCGCCGCTGGCGTGCTGGCTGAGATCGGCGAGCCGTTCAGCGCCCTGATCGTGGACAAGGATGAGGTCACGCTGGTGCTGCCGGCGGAGGACTGGCCAGACTTCCAGGCGCGCCTGCCCGATCACCGCGCCGCCAGCCCCTTCCGCCTGATCACCTTCGACCTGCCGCTGGCGCTCGATCTGGTCGGCTTTCTGGCGCTGGTCAGCCGCGCCCTGGCCGACGCAGGTGTGACGGTGCTCGCGTTCTCGGCTTTCGAGCGCGATCACCTGCTGGTGCCATCAAGTCAGCTTGAGCGAGCCGTCGCGGCGCTGCGCGAGGCGCAGGCGCGCGCCGCCCAGCCGTAATCAGCGCCGAGAAGAACCGCCTTGTCCCCCCGCCCCCTGACCCGTCGCCAGTTCGTGACCGTCGTTGGCGCGCTGGGCGTGCATTGGCTCGCCGCGCGCAGCAGATCGGCGCGCGCGCGGGGCGCTGCCGCCATGCCCGGCCACGTGCCGGTTTACCTCACCTTCGACGACGGCGTGGAAACGGAGGGAGCCAAAGGCGAGCGCGGCCCCACGCTGGACGTGCTCGATCTGCTCGCCGAACGGGGTATCGTGGCGACGTTCTTCGTGCACGGGCGCAATACGGGCGACGCCGAAGGAACCGTGCTGGCGCGTATGCTGCGCGCCGGGCACCGCATCGGCAATCACCTATTTCACCAGGGCGGGGCCACTCTCGATGCCCGGCCAGCGCCCTCCTACCTGGCCCGGCTCTACCTGGATACGGAGCTGCGCATCCGCGAAGTGCTCGCGCCCTATCAGGAGGCGCTGGCGCTCTTCCTGGCGCAGCCGCGCCTGTTCCGCCGCCCTGGTGGAGGGTATGACAGCGCCGAGGGGAACCTGTTCCTGCTCGCCGACGGAGGTTACTGGGACTCCTTCCTCTACGAGCGTGAGCTTGCCGCCTATCGCCATCTTCTGGACTGGCTGCGCGATGTCTACGATTACAGCGGCTGGCACGTCAACCCCCTGCCGCTGTGGGAGCAGCGCTCCGATCCGGAGGCGGTTGTCTGGCGGGCTATTGACGGCCCCGGCGGACTTCGCGCGTTGCTCCAGCCTGTGCCAGACAAGCCGCATCTCGTCGCACAGTGCGTGCAGGAAGGGGTGATCGTCCTGCTCCACGACCCCGACCCGCGCGTTATCATTGCCTTGCCCGCCCTGCTGGACGCCCTGGACACTCTGGGCGCGGCGTACCATGTGCTGCCCCGGCCCGGCGATCTGCCCAATCGTTACACGGTTGGCATTGCCCGCCCGGAGCCGCTGGTCATCGCCCGCGAGTCCTACCGGGATGTGGCCTCCATTCCCTGACAATTCCTGATGAGGAGCACCGCCCATGACCAGCGGCCCGCTGAACCTGATCCCTGGCCTGCCTCTGCTGCCGCCCGACCAGGTGCGCATCGAGCGGGTGCGCGCCATGCCCTACCCCGACCGGCGACGCATCAGGGTTGAAGTGGAGGTCACTCCCTTCCGCGAGCGCCCCAGCCTGGAGATCGCCATCTGCAACCAGGCGGGAGAGGTGGTCGCCACAGCCAGCGCCATTGACCTGATGGCTTTTCGCGTGGTCTTCACCCTCCACCTGCGCGACGGCGGCGAGGCCGGGCCGGGCTATGGAGTCGTCGTGCTGCTCTACTACGACGATCCTCTCGCACCGCAGGATCGGCACCAGGCTCCTCTGTCGCCACCCGGCTCGCCAGCAGAGCCAGAGTCCGGCGGGTAGCGCGCCGTCGTCTGAGATGTGCAAAGGCTGTCCGGCAGGAGCGCTGCTCTGCTGCGCTCGGCTTTGCCCCACCCCCGCTCGGCGCTGACGCGCCTGCCAAGCGCAGCGAGGCCGAGAATGAGACCAATACGCCCGTTCCCGCGCCCACCGCTTGGGACAAGCCCCGGTTCCAGCTATACTTAGGCGTTGGCGGGCGTGGTCGGCGCTGGCAACGGCCACCCAATCCCGACGGGACAAGACTGACGTGTCCAGACGCAACCTCGGCAAGTACGAGATCATTGACCGCATCGGTCGCGGCGGCATGGCTGAAGTCTACCGCGGCTACCATGCCGCGCTGGATCGCTACGTGGCGATCAAGCTGCTGCATTCCTTCCTGGCAGACGATCCGGAATTCAAAGAGCGCTTCGAGCGCGAGGCGCGCAGCGTCGCCCGGCTCAAGCACCCCAACATCGTCCAGGTTTACGACTTCGAGCACGACGCCGACAGCGACAGTTACTACATGGTGATGGAGTTCATCAACGGCCCCACGCTCAAGGATCGCCTGTTCGACCTGAGCGCGGCGGGGAGCCTGCTGCCCGTTGCCGAGGCCGTGCGCATCATCAAGACGGCGGCCCACGCTCTGGCCTATGCGCACGAGCGCAAGATGATCCACCGCGACGTGAAACCCGCCAACCTGATGCTGGACGAAGATGGCCGTGTCGTGCTGACGGACTTTGGCATCGCCAAGATCGTCACCGGGGCGCACATCACCTCCAGCGGCGGTATGATCGGCACCCCGGCCTACATGGCTCCCGAACAGGGACTCGGCCAGGCGGGCGACGAGCGAGCCGACATCTATTCGCTCGGCGTGATTCTCTACCAGCTTCTGACCGGGCGCTTGCCCTTCGACGCCAGCACGCCGCTGGCCATCATCCTCAAGCACGTCAACGAGCCGCTGCCGCTCCCTCGCCAGTTCGTGCCCGATCTCCCAGCCGACCTGGAGGCTGTGGTCTGGCGCGCGCTGGAAAAAGACCCGGAGGCCCGTTTCCAGTCGGCGCACGAATTTGCCGCCGCCCTGGACGCGCTCGATGTGTCTGCGGAACCCAGACAGGCCGCCGCATTCCCAAACGGCCCAGAGTCAAGTGAAGTTGGCCGTGCGACCCCAACGGCGTTCCAGAATGGCGACACGCCGATCCTGGAGCCGACAGACCTGCCGTTGAGCAGCGACGCTGTCCCGGAGCGCCGCGGGCTGCGCTACGCCCGCGTTGTGGTCCTGGCTGCGCTGGTCGTTGCGCTGGTGGGCACAGGGCTGGCGGCCTTCGGGCACGAGGACCGCGTGCCCACCCCCGTCACCACGCTCAGCGAAGCGGCGACGCCGACTTCCTCGACAACACCCGCCGTGCCAGTCGCCGCGCTAGGCCCGGCCCGCACCTCCTCGCCGACGCGGACGTCGCCCTCCACGGTGCCTGCCACCCCAACCGCCACCGCCAGCGCCACACCGACGCTCACCCAGACGAGCACAATCGCGCCATCGGCGACTGACACAGCCACGCCCGATCTGACCAGCACGGCGATCTTCCTGCTGGTTCAGCAAGCGACAGTGCCCACCGCTACGCCCAACCTGATCCAAACGCTGGCAGCCTGCGATCTGGAATACATCGTCGTCACCCCGGAGAGGCACGACCGCTCGCCCTCGCCGACGGACTTCGCCAACAATCGTCTGATCCGGGCCGGCACCGATTTCGAATTCGAGATCGTGCTGCACAACACGAGCACCTGCGCCTGGCCAGAGGGCGTGCGACTGCGCTACAACGCCCTGCTGACCGAATACCCCGAACCGTTGGTAGACCTGGCTCCGCTGTTCGAGGCCTGCCCGGAGAACCTGCGCCCCGGCCTCAACTTCGCCCGCCAGCAGCAATCCAACTTCTTCATCAAAGAGGGCGTCGGCATCGCCGAAGATTCGCCGCCAATCCTCTTCACTGGCTCCGCGCCGCGCACATTTGGTTGCTACTATGGTGTGTGGGAGTTGATCTACCCCAACAGCGACGTGCGCATTGGCCGTCCGCTGCTGCTCACCATCCGCGCCTGGGGCGGCGGATAGGACAGTATGGCCTGGCTGCCTGGGCGGCGCGCGGCGTTCCCTGTGTTGGGTAGTGACTATACGAAATAATCCGTTCCCGGACGTAATATTAGCGCTGCACTTGCCCTCAAATCGAATTCCTCGTACACTCCAGTTGTCGGATTTTGTCCAGCGCTGCTTGATGCTCACAAGATGCCAGCGCCAGCCTTTCACGGGAGAAGACATGATGACATGGGCCGTTCTTCGCGCTAAGACCTGCGGGCATCACCGCGTGCTCCTGGCACTCGTCCTGGTGATCGCGTTCGCCACGTCCATCCAGCTCGCGCCAGTCGCCGCCCAGGGCGGCACCACTCACACCGTACAGCCGGGTGAGAACCTCTTTCGGATCGCCTTGCGCTACGGCTTCACGACCGAATACCTGGCTGCCGTCAACGGCATCGCCGACCCCACGCGCATTTACGTGGGCCAGGTGCTCACCATCCCTGACGCCAGCGCGCCGCCCGCTCCTGCCCCTGCCCCGGCCAACCCGGAGCCGGCTCCGCCAGCGCCCGCCCAGCCCGCGCCAGCCGCCAATCCGCTGTATCACACTGTCCAGCGCGGCGAGAATCTCTCCCGCATCGCCCAGCGCTACGGCCTGGGCTGGGCTGATCTGGCTGCGGCCAACAACCTGGCTAACCCCAGCCATATCTACGCCGGGCAGCAGTTGATCATTCCCGGCGCAACCACCGCGCCCGCCGCTGAGCCAGCCCCGGCCCCGGCGCAGCCTGCCCCAGCGACCGGTCAGCGCACGCACATCGTTCAGCGCGGCGAGCATCTGTCGGCCATCGCCCGCGCCTACGGGGTCACCTGGCCGGCCCTCGCCGCCGCGAACAGCATCAGCAACCCAAATCACATCTACGCCGGGCAGATCCTGGTCATCCCCGACGCCGCCACCGCGGCCACCTACGCGGCCACCTACGAGCCGGCAGCCCCAGCGCCGACCATCACCACTGGCAAGCAGATCATCGTAGACCTGAGCGATCAGCGCGTTTACGCCTACGAGAACGGCCAGCTTGTGCGCAACGTCCTGGTTTCGACCGGGCTGTGGGGCACGCCTACCGTCACCGGCAACTTCACGATCTATACGAAGTACGACTCTCAGTTGATGTCCGGCCCCGGCTACTACCTGCCCGGCGTGCCCTGGGTGATGTACTTCTACAGGGATTACTCGCTGCACGGCACCTACTGGCACAGCAACTTCGGCCAGCCGATGAGTCACGGGTGCGTGAACATGCCCACCCCAGAGGCCGCCTGGCTTTACCAGTGGGCGCCTATGGGCACCTCCGTCCGCGTCCAGGCGTGATTCTCGTCTGCTGAATAGCGAGACGGATCCGAACGAAACCGGGATAGGCAGGAGCGCCTATCCCGGCTGATTCACCTGAGTCGTGCCAGAAGCGAGCGTCAGGCCGGCTGGATCACGCTGCGCCCGGCGCGGAACGCCTCCACGTTCTTGCTAACCACCGCTTCGCCCTTGCGCCTGAACAACTGGGCAATCGCCGCTTCCAGGGCGCTGGCCTCCAACGGCAGGAACAGCGATGCGGCGCCGAGCAACACCATATTGGAGGCGCGCGTATTGCGCAGCTCCTGGGCAATCGCGGTGGCGTCCAGCAGATGGACGCGCGGGAATTGCCGCAGCGCCGCCAGCAGCGCGTCCATTTCAGGATAGTCCGGGATATTGAGCACCGGCGTGCAGTCGGCTACGATCACGCCGTCGGGTGCCAGAAATGGCACGTAGCGCAGCGTTTCCATCGGTTCCAGCGAGAGCAGCATGTCCGCCTGCCCCTCGCTGATCAGGTCTGAGTGAATAGGCTGGTCGGCGATGCGCAGGTGGCTCTGCACTGCCCCGCCCCGCTGCGACATGCCGTGCACCTCGGCCTGCTTGAGATGCAGCCCCTCGCCCACCGCCGCCAGCCCGATGGCCGCCGCAATCGAGAGCACGCCTTGCCCGCCGACTCCGGCCAGGATCATATCGTATTTCATGCTCACACCTTTCTCTTCCGCTTGGCCGTCTCGATGCATTCGCGCCGGGCGATGATCACCGACACGCCCTCGTAGGCCAGCTCCTCGCCGAAGACACGCACGTTCATCTCGTGCTGGCGCGGCAGCGGGGTGATCACCCGCACGTGCTCCTCCTCGACGCCCAGCCCCCGTGCGATAGCTTCCAGGTGCCCCTGCCCCGCCGACCCCTGGCCGCCGGTCATGGCCGTCGTCAGGTTGTCCACAATGATCACAGTCACCGGCGAGCGCGCGTTCACGGCGTCCAGCAGCCCGGTCATCCCCGAATGGCTGAACGTCGAGTCGCCGATCACCGCCACCGCCGGCACCAGCCCGGCATCTGCCGCGCCTTTGGCCATCGTCACCGATGCGCCCATGTCCACGCACGAGTTGATCGCGTTGAACGGCGGCAGCGCGCCCAGCGTGTAACAGCCAATATCCGAGAAGACTCGCCCCTTCGAATAGGCGTCCAGCGCCTCGTTCAGCGCGCGGTAGGTGTCGGCGTGCGGGCAGCCCTGGCACAGTTGCGGAGGCCGGTTGGCCACTACCGACGGCACCTCAAAGCGCGGGCGGGAGTCCTCGCGCCCCAGCGCGCGGGCCACCAGCGTCGGGTTCAGCTCGCCCGCGCGCGGCAGATACCCGTCCAGGCGGCCCTGCACCTTCCCGCTGTCGAACGGGTAGCCGCGCAGCATCTCCTCGACCAGCGGCATCCCCTCTTCCAGCACGAGCACCTGCTCGCACGCCTCCACCAGCCGCGCGACCAGCGTCCTCGGCAGGGGGTATTGCCCGATCTTCAGGATGGGGTGCGGGCAGCCATCCGGGAAATTCTCCATCAGGTAATTGTAGCTGATGCCACAGGCGATGATGCCCAGCGACGTGTCTGGCCCGTCCTCATAACGGTTGAACGGCGATGCTTCCGAGTCGGCCACGAACTCGTCCTGCTTGGCCAGCAGATCGGCGTACTTGCGCCGGGCGATGGCCGGCAGCAGCACGAACTGCATCAGGTTGGCTGGCAGGCTGAGCGGGTTCTCTGCCAGCAGCTCGTGCCGTTGCACGCCGGCCCGCGAGTGCGACAGGCGGGTGGTCATGCGCACCATCACCGGAATCTCGTGCTTTTCCGACAGCACGAAAGCGTAGAACGCGGCATCATACGCCTCTTGTTGATTCGACGGCTCGATGGCAGGGATCAGCGCGAACTTGGCGAAGAAGCGCGAGTCCTGCTCGTTCTGCGACGAGTGCATCGAGGGATCGTCGGCGATGGCGTAGATCAGCCCGCCGTGCACGCCGGTGAAGGCGGAGTTCATGAACGGGTCGGCGGCCACGTTCAGCCCCACATGCTTCATGCAGACCATCGCCCGCTTGCCGGCGTAGGACATGCCCAGCGCAGCTTCCATGGCCGTCTTCTCGTTGGCCGCCCACGCGCTCATCACACCGCGCGTTTGCGCTTCGGGCGAGCGCTGGATGTACTCGGTGATCTCAGTAGACGGCGTCCCCGGATAGGCGTAGGCGCCGGACAGGCCCGCGTCCAGCGCCCCCTGAGCCAGAGCTTCGTTGCCCAACGGAACAAATGCAGACATGCAGGCTCCTCTCAAAACCAACTCGCAGAACTTAACGATTCTTCCAGTCTATTCGCGTTCTTGGCTACCTCCAGTATAGAGATCACAGCTTCAGCAGACTATGGTATTCCGCCACTTCTTGGCCTGACGAACGGTACTCTGCGGGGCGCGTGCAGATCCCAGTGCCGCATTCTATCCCCCGGTTGCGTATCTGTGCAACTGCGTTAAGGGTAACCTGACAGGTAGGGGCGCTGCTCTGCTGCGCCCTGGTTGACCTCACCCCCGCTCGGCGCTGACGCGCCTCGTCGCTCCCTCTCCGTCAACGGAGAGGGGGACGATCTGGCAGGCCGCTCACCCCTTTCCCCAGCAATGCTGGGGGAAGGGGCCGGGGATGGGGGCCTTCGACAATTGCCTGACAGCTCGTTCGTGGACCCCTGCGTTAAGGGTGCGAGCAAAACGTGCCAGGTAGGGGCGCTGCTCTGGCGCCCTCCTTTACCTCACCCCCGCTCGGCGCAGCAAGGCTGGGGGTGAGGTCAATACCCTCACGTCAAGCGAGTCGCTGTCAACCCTTGCACGCACCCTGCGTTAAGGCAGGCTGGACGCCCGTGCTGCTCTTCGGGTATACTGTGGGCCTTGCCAGGTGTCCATAGGAACCGCCCTCTCGCTCGCGCAGCGCGCCGCCGCTCTCGGAGACCGCGCAGCGTGCCTGGGCGAGGCGCGCGAAGACCGTCACCGGTTCAGAGAAGCGTCCTGATGAAGATACTGCTCCGCATCCTGCGCTACCTGCGACCCTACTGGCGCATCGCTGTTGTCGTCTACGCCAGCCTGATCGCCGTCACCCTGCTCACCCTGGCCGGCCCCTGGCTGATCGGCAACGCCGTTGACACGGCGCTCGGCACGCAGGAGGAGAGTTTTCTCTTCCCCGGCGAGTGGAGCCAGCGCCGGATGCTGACCGTCACCACGCTGCTGATCGTCGGGCTGGCCGTCGTGCGCGGGCTGGCGAACTTCGGCCAGCGTTATGGCACCCAGTGGTTGGGCCGCAAGGCCGCCTTCGACCTGCGCCTCGACCTGTTCACTCACCTGCAGCGGCTGCCTTTCTCCTTTTACGACCGCATCCGCATCGGCCAGCTTATGAGCCGCACCATCGGCGACGTGGATGAAATTCGCTTTTTCGCGGGCATCGTCATCGGCGACGCGATCAACCTGATCGTGCTGCTGGTGGGCATTTATGGGATCATGTTCAGCCGCAACGCGGGTCTGGCGACCATCTTCCTGCTGCCCATGCCCATCCTCTTCGCGGTCGCTTACCTGTTCGGCATCCGCATCGAGCCGCTTTTCGGCGACATCCGCAGCAAGCGCGGCGCCATGTACGCGCGCATCCAGGAGAACCTGACCCAGATCGTCGTCGTCAAGGCGTTCGCCCGCGAGCAGTTCGCGCGGGAGCGTTTCGAGGAAGACAACACCGCCGTCCTGCGCTCCTGGATCAAGATGGCCCACATCTTCACGCTGGCCCAGCCGGCGGTCTGGTTCATCGTCGGCTTTCTCAGCTTCCTGCTGCTCCTCTTCGGCGGCAACCGCGTGCTGGGCGGCGAGATGACGCTGGGCATGTTGGTTGAGTTCAACAGCTATGTCGCCCTGCTCTCTCTGCCCACGCACCGCCTGGCCTTCATGATTGACATTACCGCCCGCGCCATCGCCAACGGCAAGCGCATCTTCGCCATCATGGATACCACGCCGGAGATCAAGACGCGCATGGGCGCGCTGAACCCCGGCAAGCTGCACGGGCACATCCGCTTCGACGACGTGTCGTTCGTCTACGGCGCGCGCGAAGACGAGCCGGAAGTCGAGGTGCTCTACAACATCTTCTTCGAGGCGCAGCCCGACACGGTGACGGCCATCGTCGGCACGACCGGCAGCGGCAAGACCACGCTCATTGACCTGATCCCGCGCTTCTATGACGTGTCCGGGGGCAGCATCACCATTGACGGCTACGATGTGCGCGACATGCCGCTCAAGCTGCTGCGCTCCCAGGTCGGCCTTGTGATGCAGAGCACCTTCCTGTTCAACGCGACCGTTCACGACAACATCGCCCTGGGCCGCCCGGAGGCCACCCGCGCCGAAGTCGAGCGGGCCGCCCGCGCCGCCCGCGCCCACGACTTCATCTGCGAATTCCCCGCTGGCTACGAGACGCTGGTCGGCGAGCGCGGCGTGACGCTCTCTGGCGGGCAGCGCCAGCGCATCGCCATCGCCCGCGCCCTGCTGGTGGACCCGCGCATCCTCATCCTGGACGATGCGACTGCCAGCGTAGACAGCCGCACCGAGTACGAGATTCGCGCCGCCCTGCAAGACCTGATGAAAGGCCGCACGACGTTGATCGTCGCCCAGCGCCTCAGCACGGTCATGCACGCCGATCAGATCATCATGCTGGAGCAGGGGCGCATCGTCGAGCGCGGCACGCACCGCGAGCTGGTGCGCCTGGGCGGGCGCTACGCCAACCTGTGGCGCTTGCAGTCCGACCAGGAAGTGCCCGTTGAGGACATCCGGGGCATCGGCCTGTCGGACGACGACACGCTGCCGCCGGACGAGCCGCCGCCCCCTGTAGAAGACCGCTCGACGGACAGCCAGGTTCGAGCCGAGTTTGCCTCCACGTCCAAACGCAGCTCGCGCCGGGAGGAGACCTGATGAACGACGCCAGGCCCCGGCTGGAACGGCCCATCCTGGAGACGCTCGCCCGCCTGCTCAGCTTCGCGCGCCCGTACCGCCGCCGCGTGCTACTCGTCCTGGGGCTGATGCTGATCACGTCCGCCAGCGCGCTGATCGCGCCCGCCCTGGTGCGCCAGGCGATCAATCGCGGGCTGGGCGAGCGCGACGAATCCGCGCTGATCGGCTTCAGCATCGCCTACCTGGTGATGCTCATCGTCCAGGCGGTTGGCCTGCGCATCCAGATGTACAACATGGTCTGGATCGGCCAGCACGCCATCATGAACGTGCGCCAGGGCCTCTTCTACAAGTATCTCGATCTGAACCTGAGCTACTTCGACCACAACCGCGTCGGCGACCTGATGGCCCGCGTCACCGAAGACAGCAACTCGCTGCAGAACTTCATCACCTGGGCCGTCGTCAACACGATCAGCAGCTCGTTCACCCTGGTGGGAATTGTTGCGGTGCTGCTGCTGCTGGACTGGCAGCTTGCCTTGCTCACTTTCACCATTCTGCCGGCCATGATCGGGCTAACCCTGTGGTGGCGGCGCAACGCCAACCGGCGCTATCGCGCTGTGCGCGAGGCCGTTGGCGTCGTCTCGGCCACGCTGCAGGAGAGCCTGTCCGGGATGCGCATTGTCCAGGCGTTCGTCCGCGAATACCGCGAGGAGCAACGTTTCCGCGCAGTCTCCACCACCGAACTCAACGCCGCCCTCAGCGCCGATAAGCTGGCCTCCATCTTCATGCCAGGCATTGACCTCATCTCGCAGGTCGGCGTGGCCATTGTCCTCGGCTTTGGGGGCGTGCGCGTCCTCGACGGCGA
Source organism: Anaerolineae bacterium (assembly GCA_027494015.1). The sequence goes on along the minus strand of JAOSJP010000001.1, from coordinate 450,332 downwards.
TATGTCCGCCGGGACGCTGGTCGCCTTCCTGCTCTACCTCAACATGTTCTTCGACCCCATCCGCGACCTGGCCATGCGCCTCGACCAGTTCCAGGAGGCCGCTGCCGCCGGCGAGCGCATCCTGAATGTGCTGGACACGCAGCCGGACATCACCGACGCGCCAGGCGCGCGCGATCTGCCGCGCATCCAGGGCCGGGTCGAGTTTCGCGGGGTCAGCTTTCACTACACCAGGCCGGAACGGGCGCTGACCGACGCCCCACCCCCCACCAGCGCGGTCAAGGGCGGCAATGGCGCGTCCCCGCCCGCCGACGATGCCAGGGACGCCGGAGACGAGGAAGCGAACATCCTCCACGACATCAGCCTGACGGTGCAGCCCGGCCAGACCGTCGCCCTGGTCGGGCACACGGGCGCGGGCAAGAGCACGCTTGTCCGTCTGCTGGGGCGCTTCTACGAAGCGCAGAGCGGCCAGATTCTGTTCGACGGTCACGACATTTCCCAGATCACCATGAGATCCTTGCGCGACCAGATGGCCTGGGTGCCGCAGGACACGGGGCTGTTCGCCACGACAATCAAGGAGAATCTGCGCTACGGGCGGCTGGACGCCACCGACGAGGAGATCGAGGCGGCGGCCCGCGCGACCGGCGCGCACGACTTCATCGCCCCGCTGCCCAAGGGCTATGACACGGATGTGGAAGAGGGCGGGTCGCGCCTGAGCACCGGCCAGCGCCAGCTCATCTCGTTCACCCGCGCCCTGCTCGCCGACCCGGCGATCATCATCCTGGACGAAGCCACCAGCAGCGTGGACACGGTGACCGAATTGCAGATGCAGGCGGCGCTCGGCAAGCTGCTGGAGGGGCGCACGGCCTTCGTCATCGCCCACCGCCTGAGCACCATCATACGCGCTGACCAGGTCATCGTCATGGATCACGGGCGCATCATCGAGCGCGGCACGCACGAGGAACTGCTGGCTGCGCGCGGTCACTACTATGACCTGTACACGACGCAGCTTCAAGGTGGGCTGGCCTCCGCCTGAGCATCGAGCCGACGGAGGTGCGGCTGCGCTGCCGTAGAGAAGCATGGCAGCACATCCCGTCAGGCGACAGTAGGCAAATCATTGTAGACAAATCGGCGCTTTTCGTTCACAATACCCCCTCAGCCTGGCCGTGCCTGTTATCTCATGTCGTCCAGCGCCCGGCCCTATGACCGTAGCCACTCCCGGTTCGCCAGACCTGGAGACGTGAAAGGACGTTTCATCGCGATGAACCGCAAGACCTTGCTCTATGCTTTGCTCGCTGTCGTGATCATGCTCGTCGGGCTGACGCCTCTGGCCGCCAGTGCCAGCAGCACAATCCCTGCCGGTCTGTCCGGCGCGCCGCAGGCTGGCCCCACGCCGACGCCGACCGACCCCGGCTGGCTCGCCTTCGCCGCCGCGCGCGCCGCCCTCGAAGAGAAGACGGGCCAGGACCTCACCTATGTCATGCAGTGGACCTATGAGGAATACGAGTTCATTGACGGCATTGATAGCTGCCGCACGCTCGAAGAAGGCGAAGAGGCTCGCCAGATTTACTTCGGCTGGCGTTTCGTCATCACCGCGCTGACGGGCGCGCAGTATGAAGTGCGCACCAGCTTCAACCGCCAGATCATCGCCATCTGCGATGCGGTCACCGAGGGCACATCGCCTGTGGTTGCCCCCGCTCCTGATGGCAGCCTGCCCGCGCCGGTCACCGGCTCGGCAGTGGGCGGGGGCTTTGAGGTCGGCGGGCAGGTCACTGGCCTGTACCCCAACACCCGCAACGCCCTGCAAGCCTCCAAAATGAAATGGGTCAAGTGGCAGCTTCAGATGGGCCAGAGCGCGGGCGGACTCATCGCCGAGGCACATGCCGCTGGGCTACAAGGTTCTCTTCTCGGTCATTGGTGACATGAGCCAGGTCATGAACGCCAGCTACCAGGACTCCTACGCCCAGTACGTGGCGGGCCTGGCTGCGGCGGGCGCGGATGCCATCGAGATCTGGAACGAGATGAACATTGACCGCGAATGGCCTGCGGGTCAGATCAATGGCGCCAACTACGTCCCCTTGCTGGCCAAAGCCTTCAACGCCATCAAGTCAGCCAACTCCGGCACGATGGTCATCACGGGCGCGCTGTCTCCCACCGGTTTCTTCGGCGCGGCTGGCTGCACGGCCCAGGGCTGCAACGACGATGTCTACACCCAGCAGATGGCCGCCGCTGGCGCGGGCCAGTACGCGGATTGCATTGGCGTGCACTATAACGAAGGCATCGTCAGCCCACAGCAAAGCTCCGGCGACCCGCGTGACAACTATCCGACGCGCTACTTCGGCACCATGCTCAACCGCGCCATTGGCCCCTTCGGTGGCAAGCAGGCTTGCTTCACCGAGCTGGGCTACGTCTCGCCCGAAGGCTACGGGCCGCTGCCGGCTCATTTCGCCTGGGGGCAGAACACCAGCGTCGCCGAGCAAGCTACCTGGCTGGCCCAGGCCGCCGTGCTCTCCGCGCAGAGCGGGCGCGTTCGCCTGATGATCGTCTGGAACGTGGACTTCTCGGCCTACGGCGCAGACCCGCAGGCGGGCTACGCCATGATCCGCCCTGACGGCACGTGCCCGGCCTGCACCGCCCTGGCGGGTGTGCTGCAGTAACCGGCTCGCACGACATCTGCGAAAGGTACGCAGGGGGCGTTCCCGCACCGACGGGACGCCCCTTGTCTTATAGAGCACGCCCCGGACGGCGGGCAACCGGTGCGCGCAGAGGTGGTCAGTGACTCGCTTGACGTGGGGGCATTGACCTCACCCCCAGCCTCACTGCGCTCGGCTTGCCCCCTCTCCGTCAACGGAGAGGGGGCGGCGAGGCGCGTCAGCGCCGAACGGGGGTGAGGTAAAGGGGGGCGCAGCAGAACAGCATCCCCGCCTGCCCGGTTCGGCGCGCACTCGCCGTGCGGATGCGGAGGATAAAGGGACTTCCGAAGTTTCCGAAAACTTCGGAAGTCTGGCAGGGATCTTGACCTCACCCCCAGCCTCGCTGCGCTCGGCTTGCCCCCTCTCCGTTGACGGAGAGGGGGCGGCGAGGCGCGCCAGCGCCGAGCGGGGGTGAGGTAAAGGGGGGCGCAGCAGAACAGCATCCCCGCCTGCCCGGTTCGGCGCGCACTCGCCGTGCGGATGCGGAGGATAAAGGGACTTCCGAAGTTTCCGAAAACTTCGGAAGTCTGGCAGGGATCTTGACCTCACCCCCAGCCTCGCTGCGCTCGGCTTGCCCCCTCTCCGTTGACGGAGAGGGGGCGGCGAGGCGCGTCAGCGCCGAGCGGGGGTGAGGTCAACCAGGGCATAGCAGAGCAGCATCCCCGCCTGCCCGGTTCGGCGCGCACTCGCCGTGCGGATGCGGAGGATAAAGGGACTTCCGAAGTTTCCGAAAACTTCGGAAGTCTGGCAGGGATCTTGACCTCACCCCCAGCCTCACTGCGCTCGGCTTGCCCCCTCTCCGTTGACGGAGAGGGGGCGGCGAGGCGCGCCAGCGCCGAGCGGGGGTGAGGTAAAGGGGGCGCAGCAGAGCAGCATCCCCGCCTGCCCGGTTCGGCGCGCATTCGCCGTGCGGATGCGGAGGATAAAGGGACTTCCGAAGTTTCCGAAAACTTCGGAAGTCTGGCAGGGACCTTGACCTCACCCCCAGCCTCGCTACGCTCGGCTTGCCCCCTCTCCGTTGACGGAGAGGGGGCGGCGAGGCGCGCCAGCGCCGAGCGGGGGTGAGGTAAAGGGGGGCATAGCAGAGCAGCGCCCCTACTGATAGGTTTTGCACGCACCCCGGACAACTGTCCGGTTGCCATTGCTCAAATCTGATCTATACTGTTCCATAACGCAACATAAACTCAAGATTCTCACGACCCACCGCCCGAAAGAAGCGAAGCCTGTGATGGCGCGCACGTCTTCACTCGAACCCGGCGACACCCTCGACGAGTACGTCATCAAGTCCGTCATCGGCAACGGCGGCTTCAGCGTCGTCTACCTGGCCGAAGACCTCACCCTGGAGCGCTCGGTCGCCATCAAGCAGCTTCACCGCGCCGACTTCACCATCGAGGGGTCGCGCGAATGGTTCGTGCGCGAAGCGCGGCTGACGGCCAGCCTGGCTCACCCCAACATCGTCAACATCCACGCCCTACGCGAAGAGGGCGACTCGCTGTTCCTGATCATGGAATACCTTCCCGGCGACCTGCTCACGCTGCTCAGCGAGCGCGGCCCGCTGGATCGCGCCACGCTGCTCGCCGTCGCCGCCGACATCTGCCGGGCGCTGGACACGCTGCACCAGCGCGGAGTTATCCACCGCGACATCAAGCCGGAGAACATCCTCTTCGCCCAGCCGCGCCACTTCAAGCTGGCCGATTTCGGCCTGGCCCACATCCATCCGGCTCAGCGCTACGGCGCTGCCGACGATTCAGGGCCGCAGCCGGGCACGCTGCTCTACATGTCGCCAGAGCAGGCGCTGGGGCACGAGGTCACGCTGCGCTCTGACCTGTACTCGCTGGCAGTTGTGCTCTATGAGGCGATCACGGGGCATTACTACCTGGACTATGACGAAGAGCACGACCAGGACGACGCCTTGCTTCATCTGATTGTAGAGGCGGAGCCGCTGCCAGTTGAGCCGGGCCACCCGTCTGTGCCCCCGGCCATCGCCGATCCGCTGCTGCGAGCGCTCAGCAAGAGGCCCGCCGATCGTCCGGCGAGCGCACGTGAGTTCCTGGCTGATCTGAAGCGAGCGTTGGGGCCGCGCCAGCGCAGCGCCCCGCACCCTGCCGCCGACCGCCCGCGCAACGGCTCGCGCCCGGCGCTCCCCCAGGCGCTCCTGCACGAGCTGACCGCCATTCGCCGCCTGCGCGAAGAGGGCGCTCCCGAACAGGCGGCGCAGCGCCTGCGTCCGCTGCTGGCACGCTACGCGGAGGTGCCAGAGGTGCTCGCCGAGTGGGGAGAGACGCTGATCGCCCTCGACCGGCTTCTCGACGGCTGCGCGGCACTGCTCGACGCCACCCGTCTCAAGCCCGATCTGCCCTACGCGCAGCTTGCCCTCGCCGCCCTGTACCGCCACGAGTATGCGGACGAGCAAGCCGCCGACGAGGCCACCGTTGCCGCCATCGCCGCCGATCCCGATCTGGTCTACGCTGTGCTGTACGAGACGCTCGCCGCGTCGCTGGATCGCCCCGAACGCTTTCGGCGCATGGCCGCGCCATTCCGCCGCGCTGCCGCCGAACAGGGCAGCGCGCCCGCCTGGCATACGCTGGGCATGGTGCTGGCGCTGCATCCCGATCACGCGGCAGCCAGCCAGCAAGCCTTCGAGCAGGCGCTGGCGCTGGACCCCGCCTACGGCCCTGCCTGGGTCGGGCTGGGCACTCTGCTGATCGCCTGCGGCCAGGTCGGGCGCGGCATCTCCGTCCTGGAGCGCGGCGCGGGCGCGCAGTTCCCCGCCCTGCCCGCCGCCGATTCGCACAAAGCGCACACCGTCTACCAGCCGCAGCACCTCCACCTGGCGCTGGCCGTCGCCTGCGCTCAGCGCGGGGACTTCGAGCGCAGCGTCGCCGCGGCGCGCGCCGTGTTGGAGATGGCTCCGCACGAGTTGGACGAGGACGCGCCTGCGCTGCTCGCTGCCTACCTCGCCGCCGCCGAAAGCTGGCTCGCCAGCGGGGACTCCGCGCGGGCAGTCGCCCTGCTGCGCCAGGCCGCGCCGCTGGCCGCGCGCTGGGGCGAGGAGCGCCTCCTCAGCCTGCTGGACGCTGCCGAAGCGTCAGCCAGCCCGCAGCAGTGCGCCTCGACGCCGAGGAAGAACCCCTCCCCAGGCTGCGCACCACTCTGAACCCGCCGGGCCGCGCCGCTCCGTTGCCGCGCGCCACGCCGCAGCCGCTCCTCAGTACTCCGTCCGGTACTGGTAGGTGATGGTGACGCTCTCGCCGGCGGGCACGCTGATCTCCCAGCGCAGCAGGTTATCGGCCTGGCGCTCCGGTGTCACCGAGTACTCGAACCCCCAGGCGTCCTTGTTCCAGGCATCCAGAATCGTCAGCGCCAGGTCTTGCGCGCTGAAGTTCTGGACTTCCAGCGTCACGTCGTGCAGGGTGTAATCGTTGCCCGCCTCGACCTGGTAGGTCCCGGTCTCGCCGCGCCGCACGCGCACATCGGGCAGCCTGCCCACCGTCACGCTGCCCTCGCCGGTGGGGGGCGTCGTCTCGATGAAGTCGCTGCCCATGAACAGCCCGTCCTGGTAGGCGCGCACGATGCCCTCGGCCAGCGGCGTTTCGGTGCTGTTCAGCACCTTGTAGATCACGTCTGTTTCCTGGCTGGCAGCCGCGTTCCATACGTGCAGCCGCCGGGCGTCGAGAGCCTCGTCCACCAGGTTCACGAAGAGAGTCTCGCCGGGCCGGGCGGACACCTGTCCCAACGGGTAGATGTGCTGTAAGTCCACCCTGCCCGCCCCAAGAGCCGGCAGCGCGACCGGAGTCTCGTCATAGCCCACCGCGTACTGGTTGAACGTGATCTGGCTCGTCTGGTCAAGCTGCTGCGACAGGTCAACGCGCCCGGCCAGCAGGTAGACCGTCGCCTCGTCCAGAACCAGCCCTGTGTTGTCAATCCGCGCGAAGAACGCCAGTTGCACGCGCGCATCGCCCAGGATGGTCATGTCGTAGATCGGCGTCCAGAAGGCCCCGGACATCAGGTATTCCAGCTTCACTTCGCGCGTCGCCTCCGCGCTGCTGGCATCGGGCGCGTCCCAGGTGACGACATAGGACGAGCGCCCGCCGGAATACGCCGCGCTTACGCCACCGTAGGCGACCTGCCCGTAGTACACGTCTGCTGCCTGGGGTGCCACGCGATACTCGCGGACGCGGCTGCCGTTTTCGCTGAGAATCAGCGTGTCGGGGAAGGTGCCGGGCGGCAGGGACACATACGCCGTCCCCGGCGGGAGGACGACCGTATCGCGCACGAAGACGACATCATTCAGATACAGCCCCAGCTCATCCGGCTGGCTGGCATAGGAGATGCTGCCGGCCAGCGCAGCGGCGGGGTAGAAGCTGGACAATCCGCCAGCGGTGAGGGCCAGCATCGTGCAGATGGCGAAAAGCAGCGTTCGGCGGAACATGGGCACACTCTCCTTGCTCCATCGTGCCGGTCGGTGATGCCCTAGTGTACCACCACTGGGACTCCGGGGAGGAGGAGAGATGCGCCGAACAAGCGCCAACCCTACGGAGAATCTCCCGCTCTGTGATCGTGTTTCACGCTCAACGCCTTCTGACTCGCGTCGCGCAGGAGCGGTCGGGCACCCAGCCATTGGCCGTCATCGGTGATCAGATGATGCACCATGCCGTGCGCGTGCAGCCGCCAGGGTTCCCGCCCGGAATCGGGCGCGTACTCCCAGTGCACGATGCCGGTATTGTGCGTCCACACCTCAACACGCCGCTGCGCGCCCACGTTGAAGATGTAGTCGAAGGTGGCGTCAATGACCCCACCGTGACACACCACGACAACCGTCGTCTCCGGGTCACCGTCGCCGTGCCGGGCCAGGATGTCGTCCAGGAACGTTCCCACGCGCACGCGGAACAGTATCCAGCTTTCGCCATTCTCGCTGATCGGCGCGTAGGGGCGCTCGGTGCCCCAGAACTCCGCGTAGTGGATGGGCATGGCTTCCGCCGGCACCGGGCTGCCGTCGGCATAGCAGTTGCCGAACTCGCGCAGCCGGTCATCGGGCTGGGCGGCGATCCCCGTCGCAGCGGTGATTGCCGCGCAGGTCTCCAGCGCGCGCGCCATTGTGCTGGTGTACAGGGCATCAACGCGCGCGTTCCCGGCCATCCACTGCCCCACGCGCTCGGCCTGCTGCCGTCCAAGCGGGGTCAGCCCCGCGTCCACATACCCGCCTTCCCAGTCATCCAGGTTGACGTAGCTCTGTCCATGACGCACGAACAGCAGATGCACCACTTCCTCCCTCTTCCGCCTCAGTCTGCCACGCTACGGCTGGGGGCTGCGCTCCCCCAGAAACTTCACCCACACCTGGCGCTGGCGCGGCCCGTCGAACTCCGCCAGATAGACGCCCTGCCACTGCCCAAGCTGGAGCCTGTGCTCCTCCACAAAAACCATCGCGCTCGATCCGAACAGCGAGACTTTGATGTGCGCGGGCGAATTGCCCTCATTGTGCCGGTGACGCGGATCGGGCGGGGCGATATGCCCGTCTATGGTGAGCAACATATCGCGCTGTACGTCCGGGTCCCAGTTCTCGTTCACCGTCAGGCCGGCGGTTGTGTGCGGGCAGTACAGGTATACCACACCGTCCCGCGCGCCCATGCGCGACACGGTCTCCTGCACCCGGCCCGTGATGTCCACCATCTCCGTCGCGCGGCTTGTGCGAACCGTGAAACGCTCCATCGTCTTCCTCGCTCAAGAGCAGCCCCCCAGACCAGCGATTATACCCTGCCCGCGCGTCTGGCGCGCAAGCTGCGCGGATCGTGCCATTGCCATAGCCGCTCGCGTGCGCTATAGTGGGCAGCAGATCTGGCTGCGCGCCCAAGAAGCAGAGACCGGTGACTGTACCTACCGCTTACGACCCAATCTATTCCGATGGCGAGATTCTCAGTGGCGTCCCGCAGCCCAGGATTCGCCCTGGGCGCTTGTTGCTGCGCGAGCTGATCGAGACAGCCGTGCTCATCGCCGCCATCTACGCCTTCGTCAACCTGGCGACGGCGCGCTTCGTCGTGGATGGCAACTCGATGTTGCCCAACTTCAACACCGATCAGTTCATCATCGTCAGCCGCCTGTCGTACATTGTCGGCGAGCCACGGCGCGGCGATGTCGTCGTCTTCCATTATCCCCTGCAATCAGACCGCGACTTCATCAAGCGCGTCATCGGCCTGCCCGGCGAGACGGTGACCATTCTCGAAGGGCACACGTACATTGACGGCAAGCTGATCGAAGAGCCGTACATCCAGAACTTCTGCCGCGCCAAGTCGTGCGATGGCGAGTGGGTCGTCGGCCCCGACCAGGTTTTCGTGCTGGGCGACAACCGGGGTTCGAGCAAGGATTCGCAGGACTTCGGCCCGGTTGACCGCAGGTACATCGTCGGGCGAGCCTTCGTGCGCTACTGGCCACCGCCGGACTGGGGCCTGATCCAGCATTGGGACTACGATGGCAATGGAGCGCCGCTGCCGACCATGACGCCGACCAGCCCGCCGACCAGCACGCCCGATGCGGTGATGACGCCGGAGCCTGGCGCGTCCCCAGTGGGACCGTTCTAGGCCAGCGGGCACAGCGCGTGAGCGAGGCAACCTCATTGATCTACGACACGTGCCCGGCCTGCCTGCTAGGCCGCATGAGGCTGACCACGACGACCTTTGTGCAGGTCTTTGAGGGGACGTTGATCCACGCCCCGGACACGGCGGCCTGGCAATGCGATACCTGCGGCGAGACCTACTTCGCCGACGCAACCCTGCGGCGCATCGAGGCGCTGATTGGCACGGGCGGCCTGCCGCCCAACCGTCATGAGCCTGCGCCGCGCGAGCCGCTGCCCCAGGCGATGCTCCCGCCGCGCGCGACGAGGCCGCGCCTGACGCGATCGGCTCGCGGTCCGAGTAGGTGCGGGGCGGCCCAATCACAACACAACAGAGGGCACCAGCGCATGGCCGTTAATCTCTGGCACAGGCTCCCACCGGGGCCAGACATCCCCAACAGCGTCTACTGCATCGTGGAGATTCCGAAAGGCAGCCGCAACAAGTACGAATACAGCAAGGTCGCCGGCGTGATCAAGCTGGACCGTGTGCTCTACAGCCCCATGCACTATCCCAGCGACTACGGACTGATCCCACAGACCTACGCCGACGACGGCGACCCGCTCGACATCCTGGTGATGGTCAGCGAGCCGAGCTTCGCCGGCTGTGTGATCGAGGCGCGGCCTGTGGCCATCTTCCACATGACCGATCGCGGCGACCCGGACGACAAGATTCTGGCCGTGCCCGCCACCGACCCCCTGTTCGACGACTACCGCGACATCGGTGACGTGCCGCGCCACTTCCTCAACGAAGTGGCCCATTTCTTCAAAACGTACAAGGAGCTGCAAGGCATCGAGGTCACGCCCATCGGCTGGGAGAATGCTGAGAAGGCGCGCGAGGTCATCTTGCAGTGCATCGAGGCATACAAGCGCAAGTTCCCGCCGGAGATGGTGTAGAACAGCGTCTCCGCAGAGGCTCAGCCGATAGATTACGGAAGAACAATTCAAGGGGAGAAACGAACCAAGAAGGCGACTTCGGGGAGCCGGTTGTAGGGGCGGGTTTGCAAACCCGCCCCTACAAGGCCCTACCAGGCATCCGAGCTTCTCCTTCAAGCCACCCGTTTCTCCCGTTGCTTGTGATCGCTCGTCGTTATGCTAAATCAACACCGTCTGATATGTCCGACCCTCCAATGTAGAGAGGGGGCAAGCCGAGCGCCGCGAGGCCGGGGGTGAGGTCAATGTCGTCGCGCCCAACGAATTCCAGACAACCTTCGCGCGCACCCTCCGCTTCTCCGCTTCCGCTCTCCGCTTTGCCGCGTTTCCCAAAAAAGGCTCGCCAACGGTATAATCTGGAACGCTCGGAGCGAGAGTCTGGCTTCGGCGCGGCTGCCCATCAGACCATCCGGCAGGTGCATGGACACCATACAGCGGGCTTCACCTCTCCCCTTTGATCTTGACGGATACCTGCGGGCGACTCTTCAGCGCGTGCAGGCTCTCATGCCGTTCGACAGCGGCGGCCTCGCGCTGTTCAGCCCCGCCAGCAACACGCTGGTGCCCCACGCCACCCTGGGCAATGCGGCGCTGCTCGTGCCGAGCACCCCGCTCGGTGAGGGCATCGTCGGCCAGGTGGGAGCCAGCGGCCTGCCCCTGATCGTCAACGACATGCGCGCTGACCCGCGCTGTGCCTTGACCGACCCTCGCTCGCGGGCGGAGATGGCCGTCCCTCTGCTCCTGGATGGACAGTTGATCGGCGTGTTCAATGTCGAGTCCTATGAGCCGGATGTGTACGACGAAAGATATCTGGCCGCGCTGCAGGCTGTCGCCGACCAGACAGCCCTGATCATCCACGCCGCGCGCAAATACCGCGCTCTGGCCGAGCAGCACAACGCCCTGCTCGATGGCCTGTCCGCCCGCCAGCGCGAGAGCGACACGCTGCGGCGGCTGACCTCGATCACCAGCAGCACGATTGACCTGGATGAAATGCTCACCCACGCCCTGCGCGAAGCCGCGCTGCTGCTCAACTGCGAGGGGGCGCAGGTGTTGCTGCCCGATCTGGCAACCTACCAGCTCACCGCTCACGAGCCATCGCAGTTTGGGCTGACGCGCGCCTGGGGGCCGGCGCTGTGGGCGCTCGACGGGCCGGGGCATCCGGTGGACGTGTACCACCAGGGCACGGCCTACGTCACCGAGTCACCCTGCGCCGACGCCGGGCCTGGGTGCCGCAACCTGCTGGCCTGCCCGCTCAACACGCGCAATCGTACGCTGGGGGTGCTGCGCCTGGTCAACCGGCGCGATGGCCCGTTTGGCGAAGCCGAAGTCGCCATCGGGCAGGCCATCGCCAGCCAGATCGCCGTCAGCCTGAGCAGCGCGCAGATGCTCGCCGCCGAGCAGCGGCGCACAACCCTGCTCAACCAGATCAACCGCGTCAGCCAGGATTTGTACGCCATGCTCGATCCGGACGTGCTGCTGCGCAAGACCGCCCAGCACATCCTGGACGTGTTCGTCCCGGACGCCGTGTATGTCTTCCTGCTGGGTGCAGACCGGCGCACGGCGCACCTGCAGGCAGCCGCGACGGGCAGCGCCAGTCTGCACCCCCCGAACGATCTGCTCTTGCCGGTCACCTCAGGGCTGATCGGGCGGGCGATCCGGGCCGGGCAGACGCAGCTTGCCGACGGCGTGGAGGCCTGCGACGTCTTCGGCGAGGCATGGATCGAGGTCGAGGGCCTGCAAAGCTGCCTGATCGTGCCCCTGCGCCGGGCGGACGAAACCAGCGGGGCCATTGTCCTGGTATCTACCGCCGCCGGTGCTTTCAGCGAGATCGAGCGCGACGCGCTGGAAACGCTGGGCACTCAGGTGAGCACGGCCCTGGAAAACGCCCAGTTCTATCACCAGGCGCAGCGGCGGCTGGTCGAGCAGGGAGTTGTCCACCAGATCGGCCAGGACCTCACCGCCATCCTCAACTACAGCGACCTGCCCCAGGTGATGGTCGCCCATATGAGCCGCGCCCTGAACACCTCGCGCTGCCAGGTAGCTCTCTACATGCCGGAGCACGACGCAGTGCGCGTGGAGGCAGACTTCAGCGCGCCGCACCTCGGCGATCCTGACGAATTCGCTCGGACGGGCCAACGCCTGCGCCTGGCTGACCACGCCGCCATTGCCAGCGCCATCCGCGCGCGCCAGCCGGTGACCATCTATGCGCAGGATGGGGCAGCGCCCGCCGAGGCCGCCGCGCGTTTGCTGGAAAACGGCGAGTACAGCCAGCTTGTGGTGCCGATTGTCACCGCCAAGCGGGTGCTCGGCGTCGTGGATTGGACCGACGACCAGCCGGGCCGCCGCTTTTCACCGGACGACATCCGCCTGGCGCAGACGCTCGTCGCCCAGGCCGCCATCGCCATTGACAACGCGCTGATGTTCCGCGAGCTGGAGCAGCGCGCCGACGAGCTGGCCGAGGCCAACCGCCTGCGCAGCCAGTTCCTGGCGACGATCAGCCACGAGCTGCGCACGCCCATGAACAGCATCATCGGCTTCAGCGAGACGCTGCTCGACGGGCTGTACGGTGAGTTGAACGAGCGCCAGGCCAGCCGCATGGAGCGGATCAAACGCAATGCCTATGCGCTGCTGGCGCTCATTGACGACCTGCTCGACCTGTCGCGCATTGACGCCGGGCGCTTGAAACTGCACCTGGAGACGGTGAGCCTCAACACCGCCATCGAAACCGCCGTCCAGACGGTGAGCGACGAGGCCATCGCCAAAGGTCTGGCCCTCAGCATGGCGCTGGCCGAAGACCTGCCGCGCATCCAGGCCGACCCGGAGCGCCTCTACCAGGTGATCATGAACCTGCTCAGCAACGCCATCAAGTTCACCCACGAGGGCGGCGTCACCATCACCACCGCGCAGACCGAGCGCCTGGGGCATCGTTTCGTGCAGGCGACGGTCACCGACACCGGCATCGGCATCAGCCAGGCCGACCAGGCGATCATCTTCGATGAGTTCCGCCAGGCGGACGGCAGCAGCACGCGCTCCTACGCCGGCACCGGGCTGGGCCTGGCCATCTGCAAGAAGCTCGTCGAGATGATGGGCGGGACCATCTGGGTGCGCAGCGCGCCCGGCGAGGGCAGCACCTTCGCCTTCGCCCTGCCCATTCCCGATGCGCCCGCGAGCGAATGATCCTGGCCCCAGCACAGCGCCTCGCTGTCAGCGCGCTGACGATCAGGGAGCCGGTTCAGTCTGAATACCCATAGCAGGACTTCGGAGAAGCGATTATGCATTTCAAGCAGCCCGATGCGCGCGGCGACCGGCGGCGGAGCGCCGCGCTGGAAGTGCTAGGAGCGGCGCTCGACGCAGTTGATCCGGCGGCGGCGCTGCGCCGGACGCTGCATCGCCAGGGGGACGTGCTGCGCGTGGCCGGGCAGCTCTATGACCTGAGCCGTTTTCGGCGCGTCCTGGTGGCCGGGGCGGGCAAGGCTGCCGCGCCGATGGCCCAGGCGGTTGAAGAAATACTCGGCGACCGCATCAGCGGGGGGGCGCTCACCGTGAAATACGGCTACACGGCGCCGACCCAGCGGGTGACGCTCCACCAGGCGGGGCACCCGGTCCCCGATAGCGCGGGCGTAGCCGGGGCGCAGGCGATAGTCGCCCTGCTGGAGGACGCCAGCCCGGACGATCTGGTGCTGTGCCTGATCTCCGGGGGCGGCTCGGCCCTGATGCCGCTGCCCGTGCCGGGCGTGGCGCTGGGGGAGCTGCAGGCGCTGACCAACGCCCTGCTGCGCTCCGGCGCGCCCATCCAGGCGTTGAACGCCGTGCGCAAGCACCTGTCGCAGGTGTCGGGCGGGCAGCTTGCCCGCCTGGCGCATCCGGCGACGGTGCTGGCCCTCATCGTCTCGGACGTGGTGGGCAGCCCGCTCGACGTGATCGCCTCCGGGCCAACGGTCGCCGATTCCTCCACGTTTCAGGATGCGTGGGACGTGCTGGCCCGCTACGACGTGCTGGAGCAGACGCCCCCCTCCATCCGGCGTCACCTGGAGCGCGGGCTGGCCGGCGAAGCGCCGGAGACGGTCAAGCCGGGCGATCCGGCTCTCGAACGGGTGCGCAACGTGATCGTGGCCGACAATGCGCTGGCGGCAGAGGCGGCGGAGGCGCGCGCGCGGGCGCTCGGCTTCAACACGCTGCTGCTCTCCACTTACGTGGAAGGCGAAGCGCGCGAAGTGGGGCGGGTGCTGGCCGCGCTCGCCAGGGAAATCGTCGCGCATGGCCGCCCGCTGCCCGCGCCGGCATGCCTGCTCCTGGGCGGCGAGACGACCGTCACCGTGCGCGGCGCGGGCAAAGGCGGGCGCAACCAGGAGCTTGCCCTGGCGTCCGCGCTGGCTATCCAGGGCATGGAAAGCGTTCTGATCGCGAGCCTGGCCACCGACGGCAGCGACGGCCCGACCGACGCCGCCGGGGGGCTGGTGGACGGGGCGACCGTGGCGCGCGGCGAGGCCGCCGGGCATTCAGCTTTTGGGGCGCTGGCCGCCAATGACGCCTACCATTTCCTGGAGGGCGCCGGCGATCTGCTGGTGACGGGGCCGACCAACACCAACGTCAACGACCTGATGACCGTCTTCGTGGGCGATCTCGCCTGACAGACTGCGGACGCTGAGCATCGCACCGAGCGACAGCCTGGCGTATCCCGAAAAGTGGGCAATCGTTGCGCGCCGCAGGATGCTTTCTGCCCTCGGAGCAGGTAGAATCAGGGCATGGGCTAGGCCGCCCGATCCGGGCAGCCGCGAGACGGTGGAGCGAGGGAAGAACCATGATCAAGACAGGACGATTGTTGCTGACTGCGGTGCTGGCTTTCGCGCTGGCCGGAGTCGCGTTTGCGGCTCTGCAAGGCGTCGCGGCGCTGGCACAAGGCGATTCCGGCCCGGGGTTGGTCGTGTTTGCATCCGATCGATCCGGGAACTATGAAATCTATGCGCTGGACCCGCAGACCGGGCTGACCACGCAACTGACCAATGACCCCGGCAACGACGTGGAGCCGCAGTGGTCACCGGAGGGCGAGCAGATTGTCTTCGCCTCCGATCGCGACGGGGACTACGAGCTGTACGTCATGAATGCCGACGGCACCGACCTGGTCAAGCTGACCAACAACATGGCCGAGGACCGGCAGCCGCGCTGGCAGCCCGATGGACTGAACATCGTCTACGTGTCCGATGTGAACGGGCAGTGGGACCTGTACCTGATCTCGGCGAACGGGGCGACCGTCCGGCAGCTCACCAACGACGCTGCCGACGAGCGCGGGCCAGGCACGGTCGCTGAAGGCCCTGCAGCGCCCGGCACTGTGGCTCCTGGACCTGCAGCGACGCAGGCGATCGTTGTCACGGCGACGCCCAGCCTGCCCGACGGAGTCGTCAACGCGGCGACGCTCAACGTGCGCGCCAACCCTGGCGAAGGGGCCTCCATCCTGACCAAAGTGAACCGCGACACGCCGCTGAAGATTCTGGGCCGCTACTTCGACAACTCGTGGATACAGGTGCAGCTTCCCAACGGCGTCGTTGGCTGGGTGTACCGCCCGCTCGTGACGCTCAACATTGACCTGTCAACTGTGCCGGTGCTCAACGTGCAGTTCATCGCGCCGCCGCCCACCGCCACGCCAACGCTGGCGGCGACCGCTGCTCCGCAGGTGATCATCGAGTTCTGGGCGGACAAGACGACCATCGCGCCGGGGCAATGCGCAGTGCTCTCGTGGCGCGTGGAGGGCATCCGCGAAGTGTACTTCCAGGGCACGGGCGTGGTCGGCTGGGGTTCGACGCAGGTCTGCCCAGGCGCGACCACCACGTACAACCTGCGCGTGATCCGCGTGGATGGCGTCGAAGACAACCGCTACATCACCATCGTCGTGGGGTAAGCGCCTGATGGTGGTCGGAAGGCGACCGCGCGAACAGCAGCAAGCAGAACGGGAGGGGCGTGCCACAAGCGGCGCGCCCCTTCGCTGTGTCTGGGGGCGTCCACAGCACCAGTTGCCAGGGGAGGGCGCTTGGAGACATAATGAGATAGCGCGATCCACGCTGTGAAAACAGGGGGCGATTCTATGGCGCATGAGCGCAAGCCGCAGCCTGAGATGGAGCCGGAGCACGACCCTGACGCCCAGGCGCGCAGCGCGGCGCCGTCGCCAGGGGGCAGCGCCGATCTGCTGGGCCAGACGCTGGCCGGGCGCTACCGGTTCGAGGCGCTGATGGGCGAGGGAACCTTCGCCCGCGTCTATCGCGTCTTTGACGAGCACCGCCGCGCGACTCTGGCCGCCAAAGTGCTGCGCAGCGACATCGCGCACGAGCCAACGTTCCTGGCCCGCTTCCGGCGCGAGGCGCACGTCCTGGAACGCCTCCAGCACCCGCACATCGTGCGCTACTATGACATTGTCGAAAGCGGCGATACCGTTTTCATCCTCACCGACCACATCTCCGGGCGCACGCTGCAAACGGAGCTACGCCGGCTGGGGCGTCCTCTGACGCCGGGCGAGACGCTGACCTACCTGAAACCGCTGGCCGCTGCCCTGCATTTCGCCCACCAGGAAGGGATCGTTCACCGCGACCTCAAGCCGGCGAACATCCTGCTCGACGACAGCAACAAGCTGTACATCACCGACTTCGGCATCGCGCGCATCCTCAGCGACGCCAGCACGCTGACGGTAGATACGACAGTGGGCACGCCGCACTATATGTCGCCGGAGCAGATCATGGCCGGACAGGTGACGGTGACGACCGATGTCTACGCGCTGGGGATCGTGCTCTACCAGATGCTCACCGGGCAGCTTCCCTTCACGGGGGATAGTCCAGACGCGGTGGGCACGACGACGGCCATGCGCATCGTCTACGAGCACCTGCACCTCAGGCCGACGCCGCCGCGCCAGCTCAAACCGGCCCTCAGCAGCGCCGCCGAAGCGGTCATCCTGCGCTGCCTGGAAAAAGACCCCGCCCAGCGCTACCAGTCGGTGAGCGCCGTCTACGACGCCCTGGCCGCCGCACTCGGCGCACCTGCCGGGGCGCTCGACGAGGAGGCACGGCATCAGCTGCCCGCTGCGGAGCGCGTCCCGACGGGCGTCGGCGGTGCGTCGCGCATTCTCCCGGAGAGCGAATACGCTGGCGCGGAGGGCTTGGACGAGGAGGCCGTGCCCAAGCCCAAGCGGAAAGCCAAGCGCGAGGCCCGTCGCCGCGAGCCGCAGGGCGAAAAGGAAGAGGAAAAGGATCGCGAGAAGGAACAAGATAGCCAGGAGAAGAGCGACGAAAAAACCCGCGAGAAGGGCCGCGAAGTCAACGTCGAGAAGGGCGAGTTCTGGGGCGACATCGGCCCCGGCGACCGCCTCAGCCAACTGACGTGGGGCGGGGCCGTGCTGTGGGCCGGGATCGTGCTGCTGCTGGGGCTGAGCCACACCTGGGGCTGGATCTTCGCCGGGGCCGGCGCGTTGCTGTTCATCGAAGTGGCGGCGCGCATGATCATCCCGGAATACCGCGCCAAGCCCGGCGCGCGGCTGATGCTGGGCACTGTCCTGCTCATGGTCGGGCTGGGCATGGGCGTTGGCTTTGGCTCCCTGTGGCCGCTGATCCTGATTGGAATCGGCGTCAGCCTGTTGGTCAATCGCCTGTTCGAGTGACGGGGCAGCTCGCCCCAAGCGCATCGTCAGGGCGTCTGGCGGGAGCGTCCAGGGCCCCTCCCCGCCAGAGCCAGAGAGGGGGAAGGTGTCACGCCAGCCAGTTAAGTCCCCTCTCTAGCTCGGCTGGAGGGTTGAGGGCGCGGCCCCGCCAGAAGTCCAGCTCGATGGCGCGGCGCAGCCAGTAGACTCCGCGCGTCCAGGGGCGGTCGCGCCCGATGCACAGGAAGTAGGGCGGGTCGAAGGCGCGAACGAGATCGAGAATCTTGTAGCGCGGCAGCACGGGCGTGCTGACGATCAGGCTGCCCGTCTCGCCCGGCTTCATCTCGTGCAGCATCTTGATGCCCCGCCGAGTCTCCACCTCGAAGACGTACAGGTCGTAATTCGGCACCCAGCGGCGCACGTCGTCGCGCTGCTGGCCGAACATGCCTTCCGTCGCCCCGTAGATCTCGACAATGCCCGCCTGGTGCCCGTAGTAGCCGAGCAGGCGCGGGCGGTAGGTGCTGTTGATCCCCGGCGCGCTGCCCAGCGAGAGCACGCCCAGCGTCCACACGTCTTTCGGGTAGATGCCGTGCGTTTTGCGCAGCCAGCGCCCAAACTTGATGGCGACCTGCGCGGCCCCTCCCAGAATGGTCATGTTCTGCTCTCTGGCGCTCTCATAAGCAAGCTGAAAGCGCGCGTCCCAGGCGGCCTTGCCGGTGTCGCCGCCGAGGGCGTCAATCGCTTCCTGGCTGGGAATGGTGCGGATCGGCGTGCGCGCGGCGACGTGCTTGACGTAGATGCCGGTGGCGTAACCGTACTCGATGCGCCGCCCGCCGACGTCCATGCTGCCCACCACGCTGGGGAAGCTCAGATTGAGATTAGCGCCGGTGAGGATGTCGTAGCGCCCGCTGTGCAGCACGTACTGGATGACTGCGCGCGCGGCGTTGTGGCGCTGCTCCAGGTCGCGCGGCGTCATGGGGATGTACTTGCTCTGGCCGGTCGTCCCGCGCGTCATGGCCCAGCCGAGCGGCTCCGCTTCGAGCAGCGCGTGCGTCTCGCCGGCCATCACCCGGCGCAGGATCGGCTCGTAATCGGCGTAGGTGCGCACGGGAAAGGCCGCGCGGTAGTCGTCCAGCGATCCGACGCGCTCCGCGCCGTGCTGCCGCCCGTACTCCGTCTGCGCATAGATGCCCACAAGCTGCTGAAGCAGGCGCTCCTGCGCAGCGGCAGGGTTGGCGAGGGCATCGTGCCAGGGCTGGACAAACGCTTGCAGGATGGGCGTGAGCGGGTTTTCGGCAACCATGTGTTTAACTCCTGGGGGCGGCGAGCAGTGGTCTATCTGTCGCTGCGGTGAGTTCACGAACACGGCCCCGCCGTTGGCGCGGCGAGGCCGTGTGTGTGGCGCGCAGTCCCGCCTAGCTATTCGTCCGAGGTCGGCTTGCTGCTGTCGGTGGGGCGGCGCTGGAGCAGCCTCCGGTAGCGGTCCATGTCGCGGCGGGCCAGACGGTCGTCGCCGGGCGCGCCGCGCTGTAGGTAGGTCAGGTGTCGGTTGAAATAGGCTTCGGCGTAATTCGGGTCCAGGTGCAGCACGTAGGTGAAGTCGAAGATCGCTTCATCGAACATGCCAAGCTGCTTGTAGGCAATGCCACGATTGTGGTAGGTGGCGGGATCGTTGGGGTCCAGGGCAATAGCCTGGTCGAAATCGGCCAGGGCCGCGTTCAGACGCCCCAGCTCGTAATGGGCATTGCCGCGATTGAAGAACGCCAGGGCGAAGTCCGGCTTGAGCTGCACGGCGCGGTTGTAATCAGCAATCGCCTCTTCAAGCTGGCCGAGCGCGTGGCGCGTCACGCCCCGGTTGTGGTAAGCCGACGGGTTGTCGGGCATCAGGCGCACCGCTTCGTCGTAATCGGCCAGAGCGCGCTCGTAATTGCCCATCGCGTAGTAGGTGTCGCCGCGCGCAAGCTGGGCCACGCCGTCTGCCGGATTGAGGCGCAGCGCCTGGTTGAGGTCTTCGATGGACGGGCCAAAACTGCCCAACGCGCTGTAGATGATGCCGCGCCCGCGGTAGGCTTCGGCCAGCGTGTCGTCCAGGCGGATAGCCTGAATGTAATCCTTGAGCGCGTCCTGCTCGCGGCCCAGCGCCTGGTACGTCTGCCCGCGCAGCAGGTAGCTCCACGCATCGGCGGGGTTGAGCAGAATGGCGCGGTGCAGGTCTTTGAGCGCGTCCTCGTACTTGCCCTGCGAATAGAAGATCGCGCCGCGCATCCCGTGCGCGGGTGTCCCGTCCGCGTCGAGTTCGATGGCGCGCGTGTAATCGGCCACCGCCTCGCCGGGCTTGCCGAGCAACTCGAAAGTCAGCCCGCGGTCGTAGTACGGAGCAGCCGTGTTGGGCGCGTAACGGATCGCTTCGGAGAAGGCGACGAGCGCGCGGGCGTGCTTGCCCTGGATACGCAGGAGCAGCCCCTGGTTGTAGTGCGCCTCGTAATTGGAGGCGTCGAGCCGGATCGCTTCGGCGTAATCTTCCAGCGCGCGCTCGTAGTGCCCCAGCTTGTGGTAGCACATGCCCCGGCTGAAATACGTGGCCGCGTTGGTCGGATCGAGGCTCAGCGAGCGGCTGTAGGCTTTGATGGCGTTGGTGTAGTCGAAGCTGTCAAACGCCGCGTTGCCCTGCTCAAAGAGCAGCAGCGCCGCCTGCGGATCGCGCAGCGGCGACTTGAGATGAGACAGCAGTTGGCGCAGCGCGCCCGCGTAGTCGCGGCTGAAATCCACCGACGTGGCATTCTCAAGCTGGTAATGCGCCGGCGTCCCGTCAAGCTGCGCGATCACGATTGGCTTATTGAGCTTGGCGAAGTGAATCCACTCGCTCTCTACTTCGCGCGACTCCTCGGCATGGCGGGACCAGACCAGCAGCATGTGCGTTGCACCGTGCAGCGCGCGGGTGATCGCCTGGTTCCAGTGTTGGCCGTTGGTGATGTCGCGACGATCAATCCACGCGGTGACGCCCAGCTTATGCAGATCGTCGTAGAGGCGCAGGGCCAGCGCCTCGTCGGCATTCGCATAGTTGATGAAGACAATGGTTACCGCTTGTGTCATGCTACCCCGTTCCATTCTTTGCGACACCGGAATGCGTGCTGCGGTGCAGGGTGTAGTGCGCCGGTCAGGATAGTTTGAATGAATGCGCCCTTACTCTAGCATAGGCCCGAAATTGGGGCTAGTGCACGAAAACGCCCAGCAAAAGCTCAGCCACATCGGTCAAATCGCCCCATAGCAGCGCAAGCAACACCCCCAGCCCGATCAGCGCCAGCCTGCCCAGGGCGCGGCGCGCTGCGTGGCTGATGAACAGGTGGTAGCCCAGCGCGTTCACCGTCAGGGCAATGATCGGTCGGTGACTGAGAGCCTGTCGCGCAGCAGGATCAATATCGGCGAAGAGCACCTCGCCGTCAAAAGGGATGCGGCTGGAAAAGCCGTCGCGCGGTTGGGCATCGTGGCAGTCAGTCTTCTCGCTGCAAGGACGGCCCGGCCTCTGGCGCGGCACTGCGGACGGCCCGGCGCGCAGCCGTTCGCGGCTGGTTCCGGGCTGGGGCTGCCAGGTGATGATCGCTGTCTGGCCCACCGCAGCTTCGTGGCGCGAGTCTGCCGCGAACACGCCGTCTTCGTCGTCGGTCCGCGCCACATAGGGCGGCCAGGCAGGGGTGCCCCGGCGGTGGCCTGGAACGGAACGACTGGCGTCGGACATGATCCTTTCGAGTCCTTTCCGCAGCAGCAGGATCAGAGCAAATAAGCGGCCACGCCAAGCGCGGTCAGCAGCGCCGCCAGCCATGCTGCCAGCCGCCCCAGCGGGAGCGCTGAGGGCGGCGCCGCGCGGCGACATGACGGCGATATGCTGACATCGCCGCGCGAATCCACACAGATCTCGCGCTCTACCTCCGGGCGACCCGCTGCCGATCGCACGGGTCTGATCGTGCCCACAGTCATGCTGCGCTCAGCGACGAATTCCACTGCGGCCAGATAGTGCCCCTCGTAGGACGCGGCGATCTGAATGAGACGCCGCCGCTGCTCGGACGGTGGCAGAGCTTCCTCCGACAACGTGACGCCCTCGGCGGCCTCCGCAACGCTGCCTGAGACAGGAATGCTCTGCAGAGCAGACTGGTGAGCAGTGGCAACCCGCCGCGCACGGCTGGCGTGCATCGCGCCATCGCTGAGCAGGCGCTCGCGCGCCGACGACGCCGAGGACGTTCGAGTTATGCGAGAGAGGAGCCAGCGAAAAGAGACCATTGACCTAAGACCCGCTCATTATGGGGCACTCTGTAGCGTGCGGTGCCCGCCACACCGCCCGTCATCCGCAAGAAGCCAATCTGTCGCCTGCAACAGCCCGTCACACAGACGATGCGGCGGCCCGGCTGGGCAGAGCCGACCGGCACTCCGCAAACCCCGATGCTGCTGTCGGTGGGATGCTGATGAAGCCCCCCAGATTGCCCGCCACTATTCGCAGTCTCAAGACAGAGGTATCATACTGATTCACAACCTGAACTAAACTCAATTCCCACCTTATGATCTCCATTGTAGGGATTCTGAGCGCAAAGTCAATCAACTCGCGCGGGCGGGACGGAACAGACTTCCGAAGTTTCCGAAGAGTCCGCAGGTCTGGCGGCGAGCGCCTGCTGCAATTGCCCTGCCCCGCCCGTCAAACATTGCCTCAGAGGTGTGTTCTGTGTTATAGTGCGAAGCTAACAGGAGTGTTTATCTCATGAAGCTGATCATTGCGGTTGTTCAGGATCAGGACGCCGAGCGCACCATCAAGGCGCTCAACGAGGGCGGCTATCGTGTCACCCGCGTCGCCAGCACGGGCGGCTTCTTCAGCGTGGGCAACACAACGCTCCTCTGCGGCGTTGAAGATGCCAACGTTGACGCTGTGATCGCCATCTTGCAGCAGACCTGCGAGCGGCGCACCCGCCTGATTCCCGCCGGGCCGAATCTGGTCGAATCGGCGGCCATGATGGGCGCGTTCGTCGAAGTGGAAGTGGGCGGCGCAACGGTCTTTGTCCTGGACGTGGAGCATTTCGAGCAGACATGACGATCAAGCTGGTTATTGTGGTCGTGCGCAGCGGCGATCATGACGCGCTGCTGCGCCTCCTGCTTGATGCTGGTTTCCGCGTGACGGAGTTCAGCAGCCTGGGCGGATTCCTGCGCCGCAAAAGCGCGACTCTTCTGGCCGGCGTGCCCGCCGAACGGCTGGGCGAGGCCCTGGCTCTCATCCGTGAGACGTGTTCCACCCCGCCCGACGCCGATGAACATCGCGCCACGATCTTTGTCCTGAACGCGAGCCAGCTTGTCACCATCTGACTCAGCGGGTCCGCCCGCCCCACAGAAGACAAAACCCCGGCAGGCTGCCGGGGTTTTTGCCTCTGGCGGAGTCACTCGCGCGGCGCCCACAGCAGCACGCTGGTATCCTCTTCTTCCATCAGCCAGCGGTCGAACCAGAACCGGGCCAGTGCGTTATCATAGCGGTCGCCCATCTCGTGCTCAACGAACCGCAGCCGGTCCGGGCAGCTAAACATCTCGTACATGGGCCGCGTGCGGTCGAACCACGCCCGCACGGTGAAGGTCAGCGAGCGCCCGCGCGGATACGCATAAAGCACCGGGCGGGGCACGATCAGGCGCGCCACATCGCTGAAATCGGCATAGCGGCGCAGGCCCGGCACGAAATCGCAGCCGTGCCCCTGCACCGCCAGCACATCAATGCCGCCGCCGACGTAGTTCTGGATGACCGTCACCCGCACGCGCTCGTCGAGCGCCGCCAGGTACAGAGCCAGCCCGCCTCCCAGCCCCAACCCCGTCGCGCCGAGATGCGTCGGCCTGACGTCAGGGCGTTGCTGCATGTAGTCCAGCGCGCGCAGCCCATCTTCCAGCGTCATCGTCAGCCAGGTGCGCCCCAGCAAGCGCGCCGCGCTGTCCAGGCTCTCGTGATCCACCTGGCCCAGCTCGCCGAAGCCGCGCTCCTCAAAGGCCAGGGTGACGTAGCCCGCCTGGGCCAGCGCCAGAGCGTTCGCCTGCTGCCGCCCCGCATCCAGACCGACGGCCTGCCGGATGGTGCCGTGCCCGGTGAAGACAACCAGGCCGGGCAGCGTCCCGCTGCTCGCAGCAGGCTTGAGCAGATAAGCAGGCAGCGGCAGCCCGTCAAACGCCTCGAAATACAGCTTCGTCCGCTCCACGCCGCTGACCACAGTCTGTTCGGCGATCTCTGCTGCCACCGTTCCACCCGGCGAGGTCTGCAAATGGAGCAGTTCGATCACCTTCGTCCGCAAGGCGCTGCGCCACTCGCGCCAGGCTTCGCCGCGCTGCCCGCGATAGGCCATCTCCGGCGTGAAGGCGTTGATCTCGACCATCAGCTTACCGAGCGGCTGATCATCCGCCGGCGGTAATAAAAAGGCCTCAGCATCCTGAAAGCCGCTGTTGGCCGGCGACAGGCTGCTGGCCAGGCCGCGCATCGAGCGCGCCGCCGCCTGCACGATCCGCTCCCATGTTCCGGGGCGTTGCTGCCGCTCGGCAATCTGTGCCACCACGTCGCGCAGGTGTACAGACTCGCCGTACTGCTCGGCAAGCTCGCGGCGGTGGCGCATCACCCATACATACAGGTCGGCTTCCGTACGCCCTGGGAACAAATCCAGCACGCCCGACTCGTGGATGATGTCCACGGCCAGCGTGTAGATCATGTCGTACCAGTCCGCCGCCGCCGCCTCGTAACCGCGCGGCTCTCCGTCAATGCGCTCCAGGTTGCGCCGGTATAGCTCGATCTCCAGCTCAAGCTCCGGGTACATGCCCGGCTCGGTGAGCGCAATAGACAGCCCCGGATGGCTGAGGTCCAGCCGCGTCCGGTCGAGAAAGGCCCGGTACTCGGCCTTGACGATGAGATCATCCACGTCCGCCGACAGGCCGCCGACGGGCGACTCGTACTCCCACACATATGCTTCGATCATCGTCGCGCCGAACTGCCGCGCGACTGACACCCGGTGATTGCCATCCTTGACGAAGTAGACATCGCCGACCTTGTAAAGCTCAATCGGCGGCAGGCCCTGCTCCCACTGTAGTTCCGCCACGCGCTGCCAGCGAGGGCCATCGCTCTCCACCAGCGGCAGGAATGTGCGCGTGAAATCGTGGTAGCGCCCCACGCTGCCCACGATCCTGTCCAGATCTACCTGCTGC
Source organism: Anaerolineae bacterium (assembly GCA_027494015.1). The sequence goes on along the minus strand of JAOSJP010000001.1, from coordinate 425,287 downwards.
AATCCCCGGTAGGCGCTCTGGTTGAGGCGCAGCTTCTGCTGCACCTCTTCAAACGACAGCAGGGCGACCGGCTGGCGGCTCAAACCGAGCGCACTGGACAGCTTCTGCCAGAGCGCTTTGCGCCGCGCTTGATTCCAGTGGTCGCGCGAGACGGATTGAGCGTATCCGCTTGTGTCCTGCGACATCGTACTTTCACCAGGGTGACCGTTCAGGGTTTGCCCTAGCTTACACGGATTCGGAAAAAAACCAAAGGGGCGCGTCGCCCTGGGTGCGTGCAAAAGTTGACAGCGACTCGCTGGACGCGGAGATATTGACCTCACCCCCAGCCTCGCCCCGCTCGGCTTGCCCCCTCTCCGTTGACGGAGAGGGGGCGGCGAGGCGCATGAGCGCCCGCAGAGTCACGCTCCGAGACAGGGTTGATGGCCAGTTCCGGCTGTCGTCGCCGGCAGGTGGTAAAACCCTATGGCCGGATTCCGTAGCATAACCCTACAGCGGGTGACACAGAGCAGCGCCCCTACCTGACAGGTTTTGCGCGCACCTGTCGCTCTGGCCTCGTCTACCGGACTCGGTATAATGGGCGTGTTCGTGGGCATCCGTGCGCTGACCCGTTCCTGGAGAATGCATCGCCCTATGCCAGCATCCCCCTCCACGCAGCCCGCCGTGCCAGTCCGCCTGGATCGCCAGCCGCCGACTCTGCTCGACTGCGCGCGCGACCTGCTCGCAGATTCGCCAGAGCGCACTGCACTCACGCTCATCCTGCCGGACGGCACGCAGACGATCAGCACGCGCGCCTTCTTCGAGGGGGCGACGCGCTACGCCTACGCGCTGGAGCGCGCCGGCGTCCGGCCAGGCGATCTGGTCGTCCTGGTGCTGCAGCACGGCCCGGAAGTCCTGTACTCGTTCTGGGGGGGCGATGCTACTCGGCGCGATTCCCTCGATCATGCCCTTCCTGACGCCCAAGCTCGACCCGGATCGCTACTACGACAGCGTGCGTCAGCTTGTCGCGCTGTCCGAGGTCAGGGCGGTCATCACCTACCCGGAGATGGAGCCGACCCTGCGCGCCTATCTGGAAGGCATCCCCAGCCTGGGGACCATCCTGGACATTGGCGGACTTGAGCCGGGCGGTCGCCTGAGCGAGTATTTGGACCGCGCTCCCTCGCGGCCAGAAGACACCGCCTTCCTGCAGCACTCCTCCGGCAGCACGGGCCTGCAGAAAGGCGTCATGCTCTCGCACGGCGCGGTGCTCAACCAGATCGCCGCCTACAGCGCCGCCATCGCCCTGCGCCCGGACGACGTGATCGTAAGCTGGCTGCCGCTCTACCACGACATGGGTCTCATCGCCGGGTTCATCCTGCCCATCGTGCAGGGAGTTCCCCTGGTGCTGATGTCGCCCTTTCACTGGGTGCGCGACCCGCAGATCCTGCTGCGCGCCATTCACGAGCATCGCGGGACGCTCTGTTGGCTGCCCAACTTCGCCTACAACTTCCTGGCGACGCGCGTGCGCCGCTCCGCGCTCGACGGCGTGGACATCTCCAGCGTGCGCGCCTTCATCAACTGCTCCGAGCCGGTGCGCCACGACAGCCACGAGCAGTTCGCCGCCTTCTACGCGCCGCACGGCCTGCGCCCGCTGGCTTTGCACACCTGCTACGCGATGGCTGAGAACACCTTCGCCGTCACTCAGAGCGCGCTCGACGCCCCGCCCCGCCTGGACATCGTGGATCGGCGGGCGCTCATGGAGCAGCGCCGCGCCCTGCCCGCTGACGGCACGGACGGCCCCACCATGACGATGGTCTCCTGCGGACGCCCGATCGCGCACACGGAGATGCGCATCGTGGACGCCGAGCGCCGCGACCTGCCGGAGCGCCACGTCGGCGAGGTGGCGCTGCGCAGCGACTGTATGCTCAGCGGCTACTACCATCGCCCCGACGCCACCGCCCAGGCCCTGGACGGCGGCTGGTTCTTCACCGGCGACCTCGGCTACCTGGCGGACGGCGAGCTTTACATCACCGGACGGCAGAAAGACCTGATCATCGTCGGCGGCAAGAACATCTACCCGCAGGACATCGAGAACACTCTCAACGACATCCCCGGCGTGCATCCGGGGCGCGCCGTCGCCTTCGGCGTGCCCAACGAGGCGCTCGGCACCGAGGATATTGCCGTTATCTGCGAAGTGGACACCGAAGACCCGGACGCCCACGCCGCCATCACCCGCGCCATCCGCACCCGCGTCGCCCAGACCACCGACGCCACCGCCCGCTACGTGCATCTCGTCGGCCCCAGGTGGCTGCTCAAGACCTCCAGCGGCAAGATCGCCCGCGCCGCCAATCGTCAGAAGTTCATCGAGCAGGTGCTCAGCCAGAACAGCGAGGGCCTATGACCGCCTGGCTTCGCGCCATCCTGAAGCGCCTCTTCAGCCGCGAGAACCTCTTCGCCCTGCTGCTGTGCGCCATCATCGCCCTGGTCATCATCGTCACGGCGGACAGCGCGCCGCAGTGGATTTACCAGGGCTTCTGATCCAGCACATGGCGCAATGGCACCCTCTGCCGGTCACTTTCGTCACCTGGAAGCGCGCCCGGATTGTGCTATCATTTACGTGATGGCCATCTGGAAAATCAGGTAGGGTGAATCAGCGTGCACGAACTGGGAGTCACCCAGAGCATTCTGGAGATCGCCCTGCGCCACGCCAGCCAGGCGGGCGCGGCGCACATCAGGGAAGTCAACCTGGTTGTCGGCGAGTTGTCGAGCATCGTGGACGACTCCGTCCAGTTCTACTGGGACATGATCAGCGAAGGCACCATCGCGCAGGGCGCGGTGCTGACCTTCACGCGCATCCCGGCGACGCTGCGCTGCCAGGACTGCCGGCACGAGTTCCCGCTCAACCACCACGATTACGCCTGCCCCGCCTGTGGCAGCAGCAAGGTCGTTGTCGCGGACGGCGAGCAGTTCTTCCTGGAGAGTATTGACGTGGACCTGACCGAGCCACAGCCCGGCCCGTGAAGACACCTGACACATTGGAGCACCCATGACCGAGAAGATACCGGTAGTCGAGAACATCCTCAGCGCCAACGATGCCCTGGCCGAGCAGATTCAGGCCCGTCTTGACCAGGCCGGCGTGCTGGCCCTCAACGTCATGGCCTCGCCCGGCGGCGGCAAGACGAGCGTCATCCTGCGCACCGTGCAGGCGCTGATGGACGAAGTGCGCATCGGCGTGATGGACGGCGACATCGTCGAGATTGACCTGCGCGAACTGGCCGCCCTGGGCATCCCTGTCTCGCTGATCAACACCGGCGGGCAGTGTCACCTGGACGCCAACATGGTGCATCGCGCCCTGCCCTCGATGAACCTGGCCGCGCTGGACCTGCTGGTCATCGAGAACGTCGGCAACCTGATCTGCCCCGCGGCCTTCAGGCTCGGCGTGCACCGCAACGTGGTTATCGCCAGCGTGCCGGAGGGCGCCGACAAGCCTTACAAATACCCCAGCATGTATCGCGGCGCGGATGTGCTGCTGCTGAACAAGATGGACTTGCAGGAGTACATGGCCTTCGACGTGGACTATTTCCGCCAGGGCGTCGAGGCGCTCAACCCCGGCGTGGCTTTCTTCCCCGTGTCGTGCCGCACGGGCGAGGGCCTGGACGCCTGGCTCGCCTGGCTGCGCGCGCAGCTCAACAGCCGGGGCGCGGCAGGGTAAGGTGAGCGCCTCTGCGCCGCCGGCCCGCCGCATTCACGTCAGCGGGGTCGTCCAGGGAGTGGGCTTCCGCCCGTTCATCTACGGGCTGGCCCAGCGCCATGCCCTGTGCGGCTGGGTGCGCAACTCGTCGGCGGGCGTGGATATCGAGGTCGAAGGGTCGCCCGCCGCGCTGGACGCCTTTCTCGCGGCCATCACCGCCGAAGCGCCGCCGCTCTCGCGCATCGAGGCGATCACCGTCCAGGAGATGCCCGGCAACGGCTTCGCCCGCTTCGAGATTCGCCACAGCCAGGCGGTGGAGGGGGCCTACCAGCCGATCTCACCGGACGTGGCCACCTGCCCCGAATGCCTGGCCGAAGTCCGCGACCCGTCCGACCGGCGCTACCGCTACCCTTTCACCAACTGCACCAACTGCGGGCCGCGCTTCACCATCATCCAGGACATCCCCTACGACCGGCCCGCGACGACGATGGCCCCCTTCGCCATGTGCCCGGACTGCCAGCGCGAATACGACGACCCGCTGAACCGGCGCTTTCACGCCCAGCCGAACGCCTGCCCGGTCTGCGGGCCGCGCCTGGAGCTGCTGCCCAGCCCCGCCCTCGGCGCGCCCGCCGGATGGGGCGCGCTGCCCGCCGACCCGCTCGACGCCGCCCGCGCCCTGCTGATGGCCGGGCACGTCGTCGCCATCAAGGGGCTGGGCGGCTTTCACCTGGCCTGCGACGCGACCAACCCCGCCGCCGTGCGGGTGCTACGCGCGCGCAAAGGCCGCGCAGCCAAGCCCTTCGCCGTGATGATGCCCGGCCTGGAGGCGGTGCGGCGGGTGTGCGCGGTCAGCGAAGCGGCGGCGCGCGCCCTGCAAGGCGCGGAGCGCCCCATCGTCCTGCTGCCGCTGCTGCCCGGCGGCCCTGTCGCGGCGGAAGTCGCGCCCGGCCTGCGCGAGTTGGGCGTCATGCTGCCCTACACGCCGCTGCACCATTTGCTGTTGGAACAAACGCCCGGCTTCCCGCCCGCCCTGGTCATGACCAGCGGCAACTTCAGCGAGGAACCGATCGCCACCGCCAACGACGACGCGCTGGCCCGGCTCGGCCCGCTGGCCGACGCCTTCCTGCTGCACGACCGCGCCATCCACATCCGCTGCGACGACTCGGTCATCCGCGCCACCGAGGGCGGCGTGCTGCCCCTGCGCCGCTCGCGCGGCTACGCCCCCTACCCGCTGCCGCTGCCGTTCGACGTCCCCGCCGCTGCTGGCGACCGGCGCGGAGCTGAAGAACACCTTCTGCCTGGCCCGCGACGCGCACGCCTTCATCAGCCAGCACATCGGCGACCTGGCCAACTACGACGCGCTGCGCTCCTACGAGCACAGCATCGCCCACATGGAGCGCCTGTTTCGCGTCGCGCCGCAGATCATCGCCCACGACGCCCACCCCGACTACCTGGCGACCCGCTACGCGATGCGCCGCCCGGAGCCGCGCATCGCCGTGCAGCACCACCACGCGCACCTGGCAAGCTGCCTGGCCGAGCACAAGGCCCCGCCCGGCGAGCCGGCCATCGGTGTCATCTTCGACGGGACGGGCCTGGGGCCGGACGGCGCGATCTGGGGCGGCGAAGTTCTGATCGGCGGCTATGACACGTTCCGGCGCTTCGCCCACCTGCGTTACGTGCCGCTGCCCGGCGGGGACGCGGCCACGCTGCGCCCCTACCGCACCGCCCTGGCGCACCTGTGGAGCGCGGGCCTGCCCTGGGACGCTGACCTGCCGCCCGTTCTGGCTGCGCCGCCGCAGGAGCAGACTATTATTCGCCAGCAGCTTGAGAAGCGCCTCAACGCCCCGCTCACGTCGAGCATGGGCCGCCTCTTCGACGCCGTTGCTGCGCTGTGCGGCGTGCTGCAGGAAGTCACCTACGAGGCGCAGGCGGCCATCTGGCTGGAGGCGCAGGCCGATCCAGGCGAAACTGGCGCGTACCCCTTCGCCATCACGCGCGGCGAAGGCGGCACATACGTATTCGATCCGGCTCCGCTCCTGATCGCATTGCTTGCAGACCTGCGCGGCGGCGTGCCGGTGCCCATCCTGGCGGCGCGCTTCCACAACGGCGTCGCCGATCTCGTGCGCGACGCCTGCCTGCTGGCCCGCGAGGAGACGGGGATCGCCACTGTCGCCCTCAGCGGCGGCGTCTTCCAGAACGCCACGCTGCTGCGCGCCGCCGGCGAGCGCCTGGAGCGCGCCGGATTCACCGTCCTGGCCCACCAGCTTGTGCCGCCCAATGACGGCGGCCTGGCGCTCGGCCAGGCGGCCATCGCTGCCTTCACCGTCCGCCATACCTGACAGGAGACCTTGACCATGTGCCTGGGCATCCCCGGCAAGATCATCGAGACATACGAGCAGAACGGGCTGAAGATGGGCCGCGTGGACTTCGGCGGCGTGGTGCGCGAGACGTGCCTGGCCTACGTGCCCGACGCCCAGATCGGCGATTACACCATCGTCCACGTCGGTTTCGCCCTCAACCTGATTGACGAGGACGAAGCGCAGAAGACGCTGGAATTGTTCAGCCAGATCGGGCTGCTCGCTGAAGAGCTGGGCGAGGAGCCAGGCGAGAGCGCGCCATGAAATACATCACCGAATACCGCGACGCCCGGCGCGTCCGCGAGGTGCTCGACGAAATTCAGCGCATCACCACCCGCCCCTGGCGGCTGATGGAGGTCTGCGGCGGGCAGACGCACTCGATCATCCGGCACGGCATAGACCAGCTTCTGCCGGAGCAGATCACCATGATTCACGGGCCGGGCTGCCCGGTGTGCGTCACGCCCCAGGAGATGATTGACCGGGCCATCGCCATCGCCGGCCTGCCGGGGACGATCCTCGTCTCCTTCGGCGACATGCTGCGCGTCCCCGGCTCGCGCGGCGACCTCTTCCAGGTCAAGGCGCGCGGCGGCGACGTGCGCGTGGTCTATTCGCCGCTGGAATGCCTGGCCATCGCCGAACAGAACCCGGACAGGGAAGTGGTCTTCTTCGGCGTCGGCTTCGAGACGACCGCCCCGGCCAACGCCATGGCCGTACACCAGGCCCGGCTGCGCGGCGTCCCCAACTTCTCCATGCTCGTCTCGCACGTGCGCGTCCCGCCCGCGCTCGACGCGCTGCTGGGCGCGCCCGACGTGGATGTGCAGGGCTTCCTACTGGCCGGACACGTCTGCGCGGTGATGGGCTTTTGGGAGTATCATCCGCTGGTGGCCCAGTACCGCGTGCCGATGGTCGTCACCGGCTTCGAGCCGCTGGACATCGCCCAGGGCATCCTCATGGCAGTGCGCCAGCTTGAGGAAGGCCGCGCCGCCGTTGAGAACGCCTACGCCCGCGTCGTCGTTGAGGCGGGCAACCGCCCGGCGATGGAGCTGATCCACACCGTCTTCGAGGAATGCGACCGCAACTGGCGCGGCATCGGCCTGATCCCGCGCAGCGGCTGGGGGCTTCGCGCCGAATACGCCGCCTACGACGCCGCGCGCCGCTTCGCCGTCGGCCACATTCAGACCGAGGAATCGCCGCTGTGCCACGCCGGGGAAGTGCTCAAGGGCATCCTCAAGCCCAACGAGTGCCCGGCCTTTGGCAAGGAGTGCACGCCGCGCAAGCCCCTCGGCGCGCCGATGGTCTCCGCCGAAGGCGCGTGCGCAGCCTACTATAATTTCGGCAGATTCGAGAGAGCGTCCGGCGCAGCGTCCTGACGCTCGCCGCCGCCCAGGAGACAGCCCATGCGCAACCTTCTGCTCCGCCTGATCATCAACGCCGCCGCGCTGGCGGCAACCGCCGCCCTGCTGCCCGGCATCGGCGTCCGCGACAATGAAATCTGGACGCTGCTCATCGTCGCGCTTATCTTCGGCCTGGTCAACGCCGTGCTCAAGCCGGTCTTCATCATCCTGAGTTGTCCGCTGATCGTCCTGACGCTGGGGTTGTTCGCCATCGTCGTCAACGGTCTCATGCTGCTGATCACCGACGCGCTGGCCGGCGGTCGCTTCACGGTGGATGGGTTGGGCTGGGCCATTCTCGGCGGCCTGGTCGCGGGCGCGATCAGCGGCATCCTGGAAGGCGTGTTCGACCTCGACGAGAAGGATCGCGAGAAGCACGGGCGCGACGACTCGTTCATCATCTTCCCCAGGCGCAAGGACTAACCCACATCGCGGCGAGCGACCCACGCGGCCAGCGTCTCCGCCACAGCGCCGCCGGCCCTGCCCTCGATGATCGCGCTAGGCGCGTCGTCCGGCAGGCCGAGACGCTCCTGCACCACCGCCAGCAGCGAAGGCCGCACCACGACGAAGCCCACGCCGAACGCCCGCGCCGCGATCAGGGGCAGAGCATCCGCCCAGCCTTCGCCGCGCTCCAGCTCGAGCGGGCCTAGCTCGTCGGCGAAGAAGACATCCGCACCCTGCCCATCCTGGGCGAAGCGCAGCCCCGCCACGATCCCCGCCGGGTGGAAGCGGTAACGACCGGTGCGGATCGCCCCGCCCTCGCCCACTTCGGCCAGTGGGTACAGCGCACCGGTCGCCGCGTCCAGCACGTCAATGCCCACCTTCTCGCCCTCCTGCGAAGCGCGCCACCGACAGAAAGCCGCCCGCCGTCAGCCCGGCAGCGAGCGCCGCCCCGCGCACGCGCAGCAGCGCGGCGGTCTTGCCCGCGCCGCGCTCCCCGCTGACCAGAATCACCGTCCCGCGTCTGTATGGGGATGGCAGGTTGATGGATGCCATGACACGCTCCAGCCTGAGTCCAGATGATTGCCCGGACGCCGTATCTACGGTATCACTAATGTGAACGAACGATCATGATCGGCAGCCGCTTGTAGGGGCGGGTTTCGAGACCCGCCCCTACAAGACATTCTCGCATATCACCCGGCTTGGATGTCAAATCTTGCCGAGCTGATCCCAGTGCCAGTATACCGAATGGAGGCCGCCCTTGTCCGCACCGTCCGACCCCTTCGCCGCCTTCGACCGGCTGCCGCGCGTGCCGCTGGCCCTGCTGCCCACGCCGATCCAGCCGTTGCCCCGCCTGAGCGCGCACCTCGGCGGCCCCGCCCTCTACATCAAGCGCGACGACCAGACCGGCCTGGCCACTGGCGGCAACAAAACGCGCAAGCTGGAGTACCTGCTCGCTGCCGCGCTGGAGTCCGGGGCGGACTGCGTGATCACCGCCGGCTCCACCCAGTCCAACCACGCCCGCCAGACCGCCGCCGGCGCCGCCGCCCTGGGGTTGGACGCGCACCTCGTCCTCTACGCGCCGGGCGGCCAGCCCCCTGCCCAGCCGGACGGCAACCTGCTGCTCTGCCACCTGCTCGGCGCGACCATTCACTGGACGGACGAGCGCGCCCCCTACGCCGCGACCATTGCCCGCGTCGAGGACTCGCTGCGCGCCGCCGGTCGCCGCCCCTACGTCGTGCCTTACGGCGGCTCGAACGCCCTGGGGCTGATGGGCTATGTGGCCGCCATGCGCGAAGTCGCCGCGCAGATGGAGTCGGGCGATTGGTTTGGCGCGCACGTCTTCGCCACCAGTTCCGGCGGCACGCAGGCGGGGATGCTCCTCGGCGCGCACCTGGCGGGCATCCCCCGATCCGTGAGGCTGCTGGGCATCAGCGTGGATCAGCCTGCCGCCGAGTTCGTGCCGCGAGTCGCTTCCCTGGCTGCCGATGGCGCGCGGCTGCTCGGCCTGGACTGGACGCCACCCGTCGAGACAATCCTCGTGGACGATGGCTACTGCGGGGCAGGCTACGCCGTCGTCACCGCGCGCGAGCGCGAAGCCATCCAGTTGCTCGCCCACCTGGAAGGCATCCTGGCTGACCCCGTGTACACCGGGCGCGCCCTGGCTGGGCTGCTCGACCTGGTGCGGCGCGGGGCGTTCGCCCGCGAGGGGCGCGTGCTGTTCTGGCACACCGGCGGCACGGCGGCGCTGAGCGCCTTCGCCCGCGACCTGGTGCCTGCATCCTGAGAACCACCTCTGCTGCCAGGGTTGGGTGCGAGCAGAACCTGTCAGGTAGGGGCGCTGCTCTGCTGCGCCCTGGTTTACCTCACCCCCGCTCGGCGCTTGCGCGCCTCACCGCCCCCTCTCCGTCAACGGAGAGGGGGCAAGCCGAGCGCAGCGAGGCTGGGGGTGAGGTCTGCGCTGGATGTGGGCAAAACCCGTCAGGTAGGGGCGCTGCTCTGCTGCGCCCCGCTTTACCTCACCCCCGCTCGGCGCTTGCGCGCCTCGCCGCCCCCTCTCCACACGCGGAGAGGGGGCAAGCCGAGCGCAGCGAGGCCGGGGGTGAGGTCTGCGCTGGATGTGGGCAAAACCCGTCAGGTAGGGGCGCTGCTCTGCTGCGCCCTGGTTTACCTCACCCCCGCTCGGCGCTTGCGCGCCTCACCGCCCCCTCTCCGTCAACGGAGAGGGGGCAAGCCGAGCGCAGCGAGGCTGGGGGTGAGGTCTGCGCTGGGTGCGAGCAGAACCTGTCAGGTAGGGGCGCTGCTCTGCTGCGCCCTGGTTTACCTCACCCCCGCTCGGCGCTCGCGCGCCTCGCCGCCCCCTCTCCGTCAACGGAGAGGGGGCAAGCCGAGCGCAGCGAGGCTGGGGGTGAGGTCTGCGCTGGATGTGGGCAAAACCCGTCAGGTAGGGGCGCTGCTCTGCTGCGCCCTGGTTTACCTCACCCCCGCTCGGCGCTGACGCGCCTCGCCGCCCCCTCTCCGCAACGGAGAGGGGGCAAGCCGAGCGCAGCGAGGCCGGGGGTGAGGTCTGCGCTCCGCCGTTTGTGCTGGCCGGGGTGTGGATGTAGAATTCGCTCGTGACTGCCGCTGCGCAGTCACCAGAGACGGCGCGCACCGATAGGGCTTGAAGCATGTTAGTTCGCACGTTCCGCGTCACCGACCGCCTAGCCAACGCCGCCCTGCGCATCGCGGCCTGGGCGGCGCTGGCGCTTGTTGAGCAGGCTGCCGGGCTGCGCCGCGCCGTGTTCGGGTTCTTCGTCGCCATCGTGCGCGGCGTCATCGGCTCGCTTGCCCTGGTGTCCGGCCTGTTCACCGGCACCGCCCGCACTGCGCAACAGGCGTACGGAGCGACGCAGGAAATGGTGGGAACCTCGCCTGCGCGCCGCCGCGACCGCATGGTGCAGCGCGCTGCAGAGGCTGAGCTTAAGCCCACCGTCGTCAAAGACCCGCTGCTGGCCCAGAACCGCGCCCTCAGCGCCTTCGCCGTGCTGCTCCTGCTCCTGCTGCTGGCGGTTATCGTCGTCCAGTCCACCGACAAGGATGACGAAGCGCTGCCTTCCGGCGGCGGCTGGCCGCAGGCGGCAGACACGCCCATGCCGACCGCTCTCTTCCCGACGCCGCTGCCCACGCCCACGCCCATTCCCGATCCCCTGCGCGCTGGCGGCAGCCTCGCCTACACGCTGCGCGAGAACGGCCAGGACGACCTCTGGGTGATCGGCGTCGGCGATAGCGGCCCGCTCCGCCTGACCAACAGCCCCGCCGACGACCGCGATCCGGCCTGGTCGCCGGACGGGGCGCGCCTGGCTTTCGCCAGCCAGCGCGACGGCAACTGGGAGCTGTACATCATACGAGTGGACACGGGGGCCATCACCCGGCTGACCTATACGCCGGGCTTTGAGGGCGCGCCCACCTGGAGTCCGGACGGCGCGTTCCTGGCCTACGAAGGCTACAACGACGACACCCAAGACCTGGACATCTACATCATCAGTTCCGACCCGGCCCGCGCCGCCAGCGAAGGCGCGCTGCGCGCTACCTTCACCCCTGGCCCTGACACCGAGCCAGCCTGGGGGCCAGGGGGCCGGCACATCGCTTTCACCAGTTGGCGCGACGGGAGCCGCGACATCTTCATCCTCAGCCTGGACGCAGACGGCGGCGATGCCCTGGCCGTCAACCTGACGAACACGCCCGACATCCACGAGAGCCACGCCGCCTGGAGCCACGACGGGGACAGCATCGCTTACACGGCCCTCGCCAACGGCGTGGAAGGCGTTTACGTCAAGCAGGTTGACCAGCCAGAGGCGGCCCCTGAACTGGTGGGCCGGGGCCGGATGCCCGCCTGGGCACCCAACGATGGCAGCATCCTCTATGTGCTCGACTTCGAGCGGCGCAGCCAGCTCATCGCCGGAACGGTGGGCAGTTTTGGCGCAGCAACCGACGCCATCGCCCTGGACTCCCGCGCTGCTGACCCGCACTGGGTCGGCTCCTCGCTCCCCGGCTCGCTGATCGCCAGCGGCGGCGTGCCAGCCGGCCCGGCGACGGTGCAATCTCTCTATGTGGAAAATGAGCGCCTGCAGGCCACCGGGCGCTATGGCATGGCCCCCCTGAACAACGTTGAAGCGCCCCAGGCATACCTGTCCGACCGCGTGAACGACTCCTTCGAGGCGCTGCGCATCAGGGTGTTGGAGCGAGTCGGCTACGACTTCCTCGGCACGCTGGACGATGCCTTCTGGCCGCAGGGCCGCCCGCCCGATCCCGGCGAGCCGCGCCAGAACTGGCACTACACGGGCCGCGCCATCGCCATTGACCGCGACCTGGTCTATGCCGGGCCGCCCGCCCCCATCGAGGTGCTGCGCGAAGACCTGGAGATCAACACGTACTGGCGCTTGTTCGTCCGCGTGGTGAACGACGCGCAGACCGGCGCGCTCGGCGAGCCGCTGCGCGACTTGCCCTGGGACTTCGCCGCGCGCACCAGCGGTGCGGTTGAAGACTACGAGCGCGGCGGGCGGCTCAAGGACCTGCCACCGTCTGGGTACTATGTGGACCTGACGCAGCTTGCCGACGACTTCGGCTGGGGGCGGCTGCCCGCGCAGCGCACCTGGCAGTACAACTTCGGCGCGATCCAGTTCTGGGAGCTGATCAAGACCGGTGGACTGACCTGGGAAGCGGCCATGCTGGAACTGTACGCCCAGGACGAGCTAGGCGGCTTCCTCAGCGCGGCCACCCAGGTGCCACCGCCGCCCCCACTGCCGACCGAGTCGCCCACGCCCGCCGTGCGCCGCACGCCGACTCCCGTCCCGCCCGACCAGCAGTGAGCGGCGCACAGCGGAGCTAAACGTCTATGGAGCGCACGCGCCATCTGCAGGGACTGCTCATCGTCGTCGTGCTGGTCGCCCTGGTGGGGTTGTACCTGTGGCAGAACAGCCAGCCGTCGGTAATGGTCTCCATCCCGGCAGCCACGCCCACTCCCGCCGACGCACCACCGCAAGACTGGCAGCTTGCGCTGGAGCAACAACTTGCCGCCGCCGCCACGCCGTTGGCTACGCCGGACCTCGGCCTGTCGCCCTTCGTCCCGCCAACGCTGCCGCCAACAGCCACCGAAGCAGTCATCTTCCAGCCGGTCGAGATTCAGGGCACGCCCTGGCCCACCCCCACGCCGCGCCCCACCGATCCGGCCTCGACCGCTCTCGGCCCGACGGCGTTTCCCAGCCCGACCGGCGTCTTCGTCGCCGAGACAACCGAGGAACTAGGCTTCGAGCTGCCGCCAGAACAGGTGCCGCTCAGCCCGCACGCCAACGATCACTTCTGGCTGATGCGCCCGGTGGATGCCAGCGCCAACAGCGCCAGCCTCTTCTACTACCCGTATGGCTCCGACGGCCCGCAGAACGAGTGGCGCGTGCATCACGGCGTTGATATTCCCAACCCGGTAGGCAAGCCAATCCGCGCGGGCGGCGCGGGCACGGTCGTCTTCGCCGGCAATGGCGGCGAACTGCTCGACACGCGCGATATGGACATCTATCCCTCCTACGGCAACGTCGTCGTCATTGAGCACGATTTCGGCTTTCGCGGGCAGAAGATCTTCACGCTCTACGCGCACATGGCCTCCATCCTCGTCAGCCAGGGGCAGCGCGTCACCGCCGGAGACATCATCGGCCTGATCGGGGGCACGGGCGATGTCAGCGGGCCGCACGTCCATCTCGAGGTGCGCCTGGGCGAGAATCGCTACTTCTCCGCCTATAACCCCTTGCTCTGGGTCGCCCCCTACCTGGGATATGGCGTCGTCGCCGGTCGCGTCACCAGTGCGGACGGTCAGCTTGTCGAGGACATCACCGTGACGCTGAGCCAGCGCGGGCGCGTGGTCGAGACCACGACGACCTATGTTCAGCCCAGGTTGCCCGGCCAGCGCCGCGACTGGCACGCCATCCCTGACCCAGGCTGGGGGGAGAATTTCGTTCTGGGCGACGTGCCAGAAGGCGACTATGAGATCAGCGTGACAATTGGCGGTCGGCGCATTGCCCAGCCGATCAGCGTCACCGCTGGCACGACCAACTTCGCCGAGCTAGGCCCCGGCCTGGCGGCCACGCCGCAGCCGGTGGGTGAAGACTGACGGGAGCTGGGCATTCTGGGCGTCTTCCCTACGACCGGGCAATGGCTGGCGAGCCAGGCCGGACTAACCTTTGCCTTCGCCGTTCCGATTGGCTACACTGGACGGGCTTGTGAGCGGTGGCGCCACGCTGCCGCCTGTAATTGAGGAGCGATGGTGATCATGATGGACAGGAAGAGATACGTTCACAGGTTCTATCGCCTGGGCTGGAGCGCGTGCCTGGTCGTGTTGGCGCTGGCCCTCCTGCTGGGACTGGTTGCCTCGCCAGCGACGACATTCGCCCAGGGCCACACAGGGCGCGCGATCACTGTAGGCGACATCGTCACTGGCTCGCTCAGCGCCGACAACTTCGTCCAGGTCTACACCCTGGCCGCCAGCGCCGGCGATACGATCACGATTGACGTGACGACAGAAGTCGCGGAGCTTGCCCCGATAGTCGTTGTGACCAACGCGCAAGGCTCGGTCATTGTGCAAGACCTGGACCGCGCCACGCCCACGACCGCGAGCATCGCCGATATTGAGATTCCCGCCTCTGGCACATACTACCTCTGGGTCATGCGCGGCTCCGGCGCTGAGGGCGAGGCCAGCGGCCAGTTCACCCTCCAGTTGAGTGGGATTCAGCAGGTCGGCGGCCAGACGGTCACGCTGGGCAGCGGCGGCATCGTGGTGGAGCTGGGCTGGAACGCCGCCGTTGACCTCAACCTGGAAGTGCGCGATCCGGCGGGCGGCACGGCTCATCGCTTCAGGCCCGGCACGCCCAGCGGCGGAGTGCTGGACGCGGACATCAACGCCAACTGCGATGCGGCAATCGCCACCAACCCCACCGAGACCATCGCCTGGCCCGCTGGCACGGTGCCCGCTGGCAGCTACGAGATCATCACCTACTACTCCAATGTGTGCAGCACGGGCGGGCCGCAGCTATTCACCCTGAGCACCACCGTCAACGGTGAGACAGCCCAGACACTGAACGGCACGCTCAACCCCGGCCAGGAATATCTGGCTCGCCTGGAACTGGACGCGAATGGCGAATGGACGCTGGTCAATGGCGGCGTCAACGCCGGGCTGGACCTCGCCGCCTACGCCGCTGAAATCGGCACCGCCGACCCCATCGCGGTAGGCAGTACGGTCTCCGGCCTGGTCACCAACCGGGTCCCTGTCCAGGCCTACTCGTTCAACGGCAGCGCGGGCACGTCCATCACGGTTGACATGCGCGCCCAATCCGGCAGTCTCGACCCGTTCCTCGTCCTGCTTGGCCCGGACAACACCCCGCTCGACAGCAACGACGATATTCCAGACTCGGCTGATGCGCGCATCAGCCGCAACCTGATCGTGGAAGGCACCTACACTGTGCTCGCCACGCGCTACGGCCTGGGCATTGGCGGCACCGAGGGCGAGTTCACCCTCACCCTCACCGCCGCTGAGCAGGCCGCCGAGGCCGTTGCCACGCCGGTAGCCACGACCGAAGAAGATGGGCTGCCCAGCGGGGCTATCGAGGTTACGCTGGAATGGGCCACCAACGCCGACGTGCAGCTTCTCGTGCGCGACCCGAACGGCGATTCGGTCTATGACGACATTCCGGTGGTGCAGAGCGGCGGCGTGCTGGAGCTATTCGGCAACCGCAACTGCGTTGACACGACGACCTCACCGGTATCCTATATCTACTGGCCGCCCAATCGCCTGCTGCCCGGCGTGTACGAGATCGAAGTCTGGTATCAGAACACCTGCGACGATACCACGCCGGTCAACTTCGGCCTCGGCGTCAATGTCCAGGGCCAGTCGGTGATCAACACGTCGCAGCCGGCCAGCCCGGACTCGCGCTACATGATCACGTTCACCGTCGCGCCCGATGGCGCGGTGGTCGCCGGGTCGGGCGGCTTCTTCTCGATGGCTAACGCCAACTCGCTCAACTACCAGACCGCGCTGGCCAGTGCCATGCCCATCGCCTATGGCCAGACGGTATCGGGCAGCATCACCGATCAGCGGCGCTTCGTCCTCTACTCGTTCGAGGGGCAGCAGGGCGACATTGTGACCATCGGCGTGAGTGCCACCGGCGGCACGCTCGATACAGCGCTGTACCTCATCTCGCCTGAGGGCATTCAGGTCGCCTATAACGATGACGCGACACCGGGTGAGAACCGCAACTCGGTGATCTCCGAGGCGACGCTGGCGTCGTCCGGCACATACTACATCATCGCCACGCACTATGGTCTGAACTTCGGCGGCACGCAGGGCACCTACACCCTGACGCTCGTGCAGGACTAGCCTGTGCCGTTGGGCACACAAATTCGCGCCTGCTGCCGTGCTCTGGCAGCGGGCGCCTTTTTTGTGGGGCACGCACATCGCACCCCACCAGCGCAGCCAGAATCGCTAGATACTATAGAAGGGCGCTCGCCCCGGCACCCCATTTCTCCCATCGCCCCCAGGGCAATCGCATCAAAGTCCGCCGCGCGCCAGCCTGCCCGTAGGGGCGCTGCTCTGCTGCGCCCTGGGTTTACCTCACCCCCGCTCGGCGCTGGCGCGCCTCGCCGCCCCCTCTCCGTTGACGGAGAGGGGGCAAGCCGAGCGCAGCGAGGCTGGGGGTGAGGTAGAACAACACGCACGTTTGATGCGATTGCCCTGCATCGCCCGTCCAACCATTTCGCACTGGCCGCCAGTGGCCTTATACTGGTGGCAGCGCAAGTGAATCCTGAGGAGGTGGGCCTTGCTGGAAATCGTCAACCTTGACCAGAAACTAGGTAAGAAAGAGTGGAAAGCCCAGCGATCCGCCTACCAGCAGCGTCTCTATGACCTGGAGAAGGCGGCGTTCGACGCGGGCGTGCCCACCGTCATCCTCTTTGAGGGCTGGGACACGGCGGGCAAAGGCACCTGCGTCAGGACGCTGACCTCGCGGCTTGATCCGCGCGGCTTCACCGTCTGGCCGATCCGCGCCGCGCGCACCTACGAGCAGAAGCGACCCTGGCTGTGGCGCTTCTGGAACAAGCTGCCGAATTACGGGCACATGGCCATCTTCGACCGCAGTTGGTACGGGCGGGTGACGGTCGAGCGGCTGGAACTGGGCCTGCCCCAGCGCGAGTGGATGCGCGCCTACAACGACATCGTGGACTTCGAGCGCCTCATGGCCCTGGACGGCTACGTGATCGTCAAGTTCTTCCTGCACATCTCCAAGCAGGAGCAGGCCCGGCGCTTCCGCCAGATCGAAAAAGACCCGCTGGAGAGCTGGCGACTGGAGATGGAAGACCGCGAGCGGCATCGCCACTATGAGACCTGGCTGCTCGTCTATGAGGAGATGCTGGAGCGCACCGACACCAGCTTCGGCCCCTGGACCATCGTCGAGGCCACCGACCGCAGCTTCATGCTCGATAAAGTCTACCGCACGCTCATCCGGGCGCTGGAAGCGCGTCTGGGCGAGCTTGGGGCAGTGCCCCCCGTGATCAGCGTGGCCGAGGCGCAGGGAGACGAGACCTATGCTTGAGACCGTTGATCTCACCAGGAAGCTCACGCTGGCAGACTACAAGACCCGGCTGATCGCGCTGCAGGTACGGCTGGGCGAGCTGGGCTATCAGGTGTACGTGCAGGGGCGGCCCCTGATCATCGCCTTTGAAGGCTGGGACGCAGCGGGCAAGGGGGGCGCCATCCGCCGGCTGACCGAGCGCCTGGACCCGCGCGGCTATGTGGTGCACGCCATCAGCGCGCCCAGGGGCGACGACGCCGAGCACCCATACCTGTGGCGTTTCTGGCGGCGGCTGCCAGAAGCGGGGCAGATCGCCATCTTCGACCGCACCTGGTACGGTCGTGTGCTCGTCGAGCGCATCGAAGGATTCTGCACAGAAGACGAGTGGCGCCGCGCCTACCGCGAGATCAACCAGTTCGAGCGCCAGCTTGTGGACTTCGGCACCATCCTCGTCAAATTCTGGCTGCATATCAGTGAGGACGAGCAGCTCAGGCGCTTCGAGGAGCGGCGCGACACGGCCTACAAGTCATGGAAGCTGACCGACGAGGACTGGCGCAACCGCGACAAATGGGAGCCATACACAGAGGCGGTCGAAGACATGCTGCTCAAGACGAGCACCACTGTGGCTCCCTGGACTGTTGTGCCCGCCAACGACAAGCTGCACGCGCGCGTGCACGTCCTGCAAACTGTTGTGGACACCCTGGAGCGCCAGCTTGACCTGTCTTTCGAAGCGGAGGCAGCCACCCGACGCAGCAATTCCAAGAAGCGGCGCAAGAAATAGCACCCCGCGTCAATGACGCAGGGCGCTGGCCGGGGTGCGGGCAGAGCCTGTCGGGCAGCAGGGGCGCTCGCTGGCTCTCTGAGAGCGCGACTACAGGGACGCGCGGATCGTTGCGGCGAGCGCCTGGGTCTGCGGGTCCGGCTCCACGTCGAGCGACCGCTTGAGTTCGCCCGCCAGCCGGTCGAACACTCCTAGCGCTTCTGCCGGTCTGCCCATTTTGTGGTAAAGCTCCATGATGTGCCGCACCAGGTCTTCGCGCTGTGGATTGGCGGCGGCAGCGCGCAGGAAGAAGCCCAGCGCATTGTGCTGCGCGTTCTGCTTGGCATACAGCCGCGCCAGCACAGCGAGCGCCTCGGCATAGCTGCCCGCCAGCTCGGCCCGGCGCTGCGCGATCCACGCCTGCTCCAGCGTGCTCAGCAACGGCCCGCGATAGAGGTCAATCGCATTGTGCAGCAGCACGAGCGCCTCCTCATCGGTGGCAACGGCGGCGTTCTGCGCAGCTTCGGCGAACTTGACCACATCGTAATGCAGCTCAAGCTCCGGCGAGATGCGATAAAACCCCGACCAGTACACCGTCAGATCGGTGCCCAGAATCTCGCTGATCTTGCGCTTGGTGACGTGAAAAACATTCGTGGCCTCGCGGGTGTTGAGGTTGGGCCAGAAGGTTTGGAAGATCTCGTCGCGCGTGGTCATGCCACGATCCACGAAGTAGAAGAACAGGGTGCGCGGCAGCACGCCATCCCAATGGCGAATCAGCCGGCCGTTGATCAGCACCCGGCCCGGCCCAAGCGCCCGCACTTCCAGCACTTTCTTGTCCGAAAGGTGCACATAATCCAGCATCATCTTGTCCGGATTGACCGGGACAATCGCCGTGCGCTGGCGCAGTTCTGGCAGGCCGAGCAATGGCATGGGCAGCTCGCGCGTGCCCAGAATCAGCCGGCTGCCCTCACGAAGCTGGGGCACAAGAGCCTGGATGAAGGGCGTGGCTTCTTCCTGTCGAGCATAGTCATAGGCGCTGACGATGAGGGTGACGCCGCCCTGCTCCGCCATGACCCCGGCCAGCGCAGCCGCGCTATCGGCGGGAGACCTATGGGCGGGCAGTGCGACGCCCAGTTGCGCGGAGAACGCCTCTTTGAGGAGGGTCATCAACCTGGTCAGCGGCAGATCAGGCTCGACCAGATTGATGAAAACGGCCTTCGCCGATGGCTCGACGAGCGGCTGCGCCAACAGGCGGTTCTGGCCATGGAAGTCAGGATGCAGGATCACCAACATGACGTGCGGGGGAAGGCTTCGCAGTTGTTCTAGCGCGTGCTCAAAGGTGTCTGGATTTTTCATGATCGCACTCTCCACCCAGAAGAAACAACAATTGATTTGGGCTAAACCTTCGTTGATTGACTTGTTATAGCACAATTCTCAACGGCTTCATTTGTCTTATTATACGCGAATAGGGGAAAGATCACAACCTGCAAGATCAGCGTGCTACTACCTGGTAGGGAACCCCCTAGGCAGGCAGGGCTGAGCAGGATCGCCGGTAACGTAAGACAATCACTGCGCAGAAGATGGTGGAGTGGCCGCTATGGGGGCCTGCGCGGTAGCTGTCTGCGTGAGCGCGGGGCGAGTGGAGGGAAGCGTTTCCGCGCGAGTCGGCGTCCCCGTGAGGGTCGGGGTGGCGGTGGCCGAGTCGGCGAGTGTGGGAGTATGGATGAGAGTAGGCGTGGCCATGCCGGTCGCTGTGGGCAGCGGCGTCAGCGTCGGCGGGCGGGTTGGGGCCGGGTCGCCCGGCGCGCGGAACGTCGCGCAGGCCAGCGTGACCAGCGCCAGGCACAGGGCGCACAGAGCAAGACTGCGGACGGGAGACCGGTGGCGCGGGTTCGTCTGCATGGGCCAAGCGCCCTCAGGCTGTGCGCCGGAAGGCTTCGATGACATTGGGCAGGCGCTCGATCTTGGCCAGAATGCCGGAAAGCTGCTTGAGATCGTTGATTTCCATAGTCAGCTCAAAGGTGGCGATGTTCTGCCGGGTGCTGATGTTCACGTTGGACATATTGATCTTCTCGTCCGCGATCACCGCGCCAATGTCGCGCATGAGACCTTCGCGATCATAGGCGATGATGAGCACCGGCACGGGGAACGATTGGTCGCTCTCCGGCGGCCAGGTGACGTTGATCAGGCGCTCCGGCTCGTTGGTGTTGAGCACATTTTTGCAGTCGGCGCGGTGCACAGTGATGCCTTTGCCACGCGTGATGAACCCCGTGATCTCGTCGCCGTAAGTGGGGTTGCAGCAGCGGGCCAGGGTGACGAGCAGCCCACCAGTCTCGTCAATGCGCATCCCCTCGGCCATGACCGGCTCATCCTTGCGCACGACGGTGGCTTCGAGCGCCTCACTTACGATGGGATGCTCCGCTTCGAGCAGGCGCAGACTGATGTGCGCCCCCGTAACTTCGCCGTAGCCAATGGCGGCCATCAGGTCTTCGGTCCGCGCGAAGCCAAGCGCAGCAGCGATCTCATCGCGCGACATGGCGCTCTTGCCGATCTTGCGCAGCTCGCGGTCGAGCACTTCCTTGCCGGCGGAGATGGCCTTCTCGCGCTCGCTGCGGCGGAACCACTGCTTGATCTTGTTGCGCGCGCGGGTTGTCTGCACAAAACCGAGATCGGTGTTCAGCCAGTCCAGGCTCGGTCCGCCGCGGCTGGCCGTCGTGATCTCCACGCGGTCGCCGTTCTTGAGCTGGTAGTCCAGCGATACCAGGCGTCCGTTCACCTTCGCGCCGCGACAGCGATGCCCCACCTCCGTGTGGACGTAGTAAGCGAAGTCAACCGGCGTGGCCCCTTCGGGCAGATCAATGATGTCCCCTTTGGGCGTGAAGGCATAGATGCGCTCCGGGCTGATTTGCTCCAGCACGCCCTGCACGAAGCCGTTGGCGTCTGTGTCGCCAGTCTCCTGCACGTCTTCCATCATGCGCCGGATGCGTTCCAGGCGGCGCTCAAATGAAAGCTCGCCGCTGCTGGTGGCACGGCCTTCTTTATAGCGCCAGTGCGCAGCGATGCCGTATTCGGCATCTTCGTTCATTTCGGGGGTGCGAATCTGCACCTCCAGCGTCTTGCCATCTTTGTCCAGCACAGCCGTGTGCAGGCTGCGGTACGAGTTCTGCTTGGGCGACGAGATGTAGTCATCGAACTCGCCGGGGATGGCGTGGAAGATGTTGTGAATGATGCCCAACGCCTGGTAGCACTGCGGGGCGGTCTCCACCACGATGCGGATGGCCCGAATGTCATAAATCTGGCTGAAGGGCAGATTCTTGCGCTCCATCTTGCGGTAGATGCTGTAGATGTGCTTGGGGCGGCCCTGAACCTCGGCCTTCAGCCCTTCGCGGGCGAAGTGCTCCTGGATGTACGCGATGGTGCGCTTCATGTACGCTTCGCGGTCGGAGCGCCGTTCGTCAACCTGCCCGACGATTTCGCGGTACTTCTGCGGATCGAGATAGCGAAAAGCCAGGTCTTCCAGCTCCCACTTGATCTGCCAGATGCCCAGCCGATTGGCGATGGGCGCAAAGATTTCCAGCGTCTCTTTGGACTTCTGGATCTGCTTGTGCGGCGGCATGTGGCCGAGGGTGCGCATGTTATGCAGCCGGTCGGCCAGCTTGATCAGGATCACGCGGAAGTCAGACCCCATCGCCAGGAACATCTTGCGCAGGAATTCCATCTCGCGGTCGCCGGCCTTGCCGCCGTGCATGCCGTCAACCCCGGTGGGAAGCTGCTTCAACTTGGTCACGCCGTCCACCAGTTCGGCGATCTTGGGGCCGAATTCGCTGGCGATGTCCTCCAGCGTGACGCCCGTGTCTTCCACCACGTCGTGAAGCAGCGCGGCGGCAATCGTCGTCGCGTCGAGCTTCATATCCGCGAGAATCTGCGCGACGGCGACGCAGTGCAGGATGAAGGGCTGCCCGGATTTGCGAGCCTGGCCGCGATGCGCTTCCTCAGCACGGTGAAAGGCGCGCTCGATCAGCGCCCGGTCGTTGCGCGAGAGATCGGGCAGCGCCGCGAAGAGGCCCGCGATATCCACAGCAGCGACTTGCATGGTGTCGCCCTTCTCAACCAGATTCTCTAGACAACCTGTCAGCCAGAGTATAACGGCGCGATTCCGCCGCTGCAATGCTCAGCGGAAAATGGAGAAGAAAGCCCGGCAAGGGCCAGCGCCCTCACCGCCTGGTTATTGGTGGTTGGTTTTTGGTGATTGGCTCCTGATCATTGGTTCCAGGTTATGGGTCAAGGCTGGCCCTCGCCAGGTGCGCTCCACCAATGACCAACCACCAATGACCAACAACCCTGTGCGCGAAATCAGTTTGGGGCATCCATCAACATATGCGCTATATTTTACATGAAATGTGCGTGCGCGGATCAATGTCTGCTCAAAGTGGAGGAATTCTGGCCGTGAGTACTGCGAAAACCAGCAAAGCTACGCTGTCTGCCGGGGTGCTGGCACCTGACTGGCTGCGCCTCGCTTCTGTTGTCCTGTCTGTGCTGGGGATTCTTGTAGCGGGCTACATGACCTGGGCCGAGCTGACCAACAACGAGACGGTCTGTGTGGAGACCGGCAACATTGACTGCGCCGCTGTGCAGGACAGTGCCTACGCCAAGACGCTTGGAGTCCCGGTGGCGCTGCTGGGGCTGTTGGGCTACATCGCCATCCTGGGTGTGCTGATGCTCGAAGACCAGCTTGAGATAGCCGCCGCCTATGGGCGGACGCTGGTGGTGGGTTTTGCCCTGTTCGGAGTCATCTTCCAGACGTACCTGACCTATGTCGAGGCGGCGGTGCTGGAGAAATGGTGCCAGTGGTGCGTGGCGTCCTATATCATCATCACGGCCCTGCTCATCATCGGGGTGTTTCGCTGGCGCAGCTTCATCAGGCCGCTGCGCTCCTGAGAACGCGACCCGCGCGCTGAAAACAAAACGGGCGGTGCCAGTGGCGCCGCCCGTAGTTTTTGTACAGGTCGCTGCTCAGTCTTTCGCGTGCTGCTGGAGCGTGCGCAGGAAGATGTCCTCCCGCTCCTCGTGCCGGCGGCTGCGCTTGCCCCGCCGCTTGTTCTTGCCCTGGCGAGAGGGCATACTGAAGCCAGACCCTTCCAGTGCCTCGCGCAGCGCCAGCTCCATCGCGGTGGGCAGTTCCTCTTCCGGTTCCTGGGCGGTCACAGCGACGGCAGGCTCCTCTAGGGCGCGCACGCTGAGGTCAATCTGTTTCTTGCGCCGGTTGACTTCAATGACCTTGACCTCGATTTCGTCCCCGGGGTTGACGACATCGGACGGGTTGCCCACGTAGCCCGACGCCAGCTCGGAGACATGAACCAGGCCCGGACGTTCAGCGCCAATGTCCACGAATGCCCCGAACTTCTCCACGCGCACGACCGTGCCACGATAGACGTTGTTGACGGCGATCTCGCCCCAGGTGAGCGCCGGCGGCTTGAGCATGGTCAGGCCGATGCGCCCGCGTTGGCGATCAACTTCCTGAACCCACACCTCGATCTCGTCGCCCTCATTCAGCACGTCGGACACGTTCTTGACATGATTCTCGGAGATCTGAGAGATATGAAGCAGACCCAGCCGCCCAACGCCAACATCAACCAGTGCGCCGTACAGGTCAATCTTCTTGACGACCCCTTTGAGATGCATCTTCGGGGCGATCTCGTCAATGCTGGTGGGCGCGGGCGTCTCGCTAGTCATGGGTTGTGCTCCTCGGGTTCGGCTTATCCGCCGGTGGGCAACACCGGAAGTCCTGTGATTGGATCGGGCGGATTATACCGCTTCCTTCAGGGGGGGTCAACGGTCTATTTGTGAATCACGGGGCGAAAACACACAGTAGACTACGCGAGCGCCCAGCGGACGGAGTGATTGATGCGGCCCCGCCCTGGGCCAGGGAGCGTCTCCTGGCTTTGACAATCACCCCGGGTCATACGCGCACTGGCGGGGCGTTCTAACCCGCCCCTCTCCATGCATGGATCGTAAGGCGCATAGGAAAGGTTACCGAGCGCATCGTCAAAGGCCTGGGGGGTGAGGTCAACAGAGCGCCCTCCCCCTGGCCGAGAGCGCCAGGTTCATAACACGCTCTAGCTCTCGCCAGCCACGCGGGCCAGCTCGCTCTGGATAATCTGGTCGAAGACAGCAAAGGGCTGCGCGCCCATCGTGTAAACCACACCGTTGATCACGAAACCCGGAGTCCCGCGCAGACCGTAGGATTGCGCCACCTGATAGTCCAGCAGGACTTCCTCAAAGTAGCGCTGGCTGCTCAGGCACTCGCTGAAGCTGCGCACCTCCAACCCCAGTTCGCCCGCATAGCCGACCAGCGTCTCTTCTGACAAGGTCGCTTCCTCGCGCCCGTTCAGTCGCTCGAACAGACGGTTGTGCATCTCCCAGAACTTGCCCTTGCTCCTCCGCGCACTCAGACGCCAGGGCAGCGCGCAGCGAATCCTCACCGAAGATGGGGAAGTCGCGGTAGACGAACTTCACCTCCTCCGGGTAGGTGTCGAGAATGAGCGGCAGCGTCTCGTCATACCAGCGCCCGCAGTAACCGCACTGAAAATCAGAGAACTCGATGATGACCACCGGGGCATCCGCCGGGCCGAGGAACGCATCGTCATCCTCGGCGATGCCGCGCGGGATGACGGTCGGGGTCGGCGGGATCGGCGTGTTGGTCGGGCGCAGCAGCGCCACCTGCGTGCCAACCGCTTCGTCTACCATCTGCTGCATCTCGGCGCGGCTGACGCCCGATCCGGCGACGGGCAGCGCCGCGATCTGCGTGCCGACAACTTCCTCCGCGATACGCCGCACATCGTCCTCGCTGAGAGCATTTCCATTGCCTGGTGAAGGCGTCATGGCCACGACCAGCACGGCAGCAACGATCAGCACAAGGACTGCGCCGCCAATGACCAGCCCTCTGTGTGATGCCGCCTGTGCCGCCGCGACATGAGTTGATCCGTTCTGAGGTCCAGGGCGCGCGGGATCGGACGAAGCGTCGAGTTTGTGGTCTGCCATGATGTCTTCCTTCTGCAACGCCGCGATGTGGGTGAACGGAACGTATTAAAAAAAAGCAACGCGCCGCGGGCAGGAAAGGGAACAACACCGGGGGTTCACGGGGGGGGTGGTGGGGGGAATAAGAACCCCTTTTTCTCTGCCCCTTTCCCCAGCAAAGCAAGGGGAGAAACGACCGAAGAGATCGTCCCCCTCTAGCTTGGGGAGGGGGATTGAGGGGGGGCATTGAGCGAGCATTTCTGAACTCCCAACAGGTCGTTCGTGCACCCCACGATGGAGGACATTCCTGAACCACAGAGGCGCAAAGGACACAGAAGTAAACTCAGCAAGACTTTGCGACTTCCAGCAGTTTACCTCACTCCGGGCCTTCTCTGTGTATGGCTGGAGAGACAACTTCCCCGTCCGCAATCTGCAATTCGCAATCTGCAATTCGCAATCCGCAATCCCGCTCTTCCTCATGGCGAAAGCGGCGGAATCAGTTGCTCGCCCGACGGGTCGTGACGGCTGTGCCAGGTGGCAGCGCGCGCATCGTCGTTGGTGGCGTAGCAGTAGCGGCACCCGAACAGACAGGTGTCGTAGATGCCGATGTCGCGGCTGGCCGCGCAGCCGCAGCCGGGGCGGGTCGGGCGCGCTTCGGCGTCGAGGGGACGAGCGGGGAACAGCTCCGCCAGCAGCCCGGCATCCACGCACGAAGCCGTGCGCACGCTCCCGGCAGCCAGTTCTGGCTGGCAGCAGGCGAAGAGTGCAATCCCGCAGGACGCAGCGATCTCCGCCAGCGTTCGGACGAGGGCCAGCCGCTCGTCGAGCGGAGGGTCGCGGAAGGCAACGCCGGCGGCGGCCAGCCTGCGGGCGGCTTTGGCGTAGTAGGTGGCGAAGCTGAAGTAGCAGCGCTCGGTGTAGCCGGCAAGGGCGCGAGCCAGCGTCTCAAAGCGAGTAGCATAGTATGCCGCGTCGAGCGTATCGGTGAGCACGATGGGGTCGAAGCGCCACAGCACGCGGCGCGGGCCGATCCGGTCTGCCAGCGCGCGGAACGCCTCCAGGCTGACCCGCCAGTCGGGCACGCGCGGCTCCAGGGCGCGCGGCGCGCCGGTGATCGTGTAGTGGCACACATAGCGATAGCCGGCGCTGTCCAGAGCATCCACATGGGGCAGAAACGGGCGAAAGCTCTTCGACCAGAAGACAATGCTGTGCACGTCCTCAGGCCGCAGCGATACCTGGTGAGGCTTTCCGTTGAACGGGTTGGGATAGGTTGCTGAGCCAGCGCGCAGGCGCGCCATCAGCCAGGGCATGTAGAACGCCGGCACGTCCGTGCGGCGGCTGGCGGAGATGATGATGGGGCCTGTAGAGGGCGGTGAAGTCATGGCGATGTCCTGAAGATCGGCGGCACTCTCGCAGGGGCGTATTGCCACACGCGCCTAATACAAGCTGACCATCATGATCGATAGCCCCTTGTAGGGGCGAGTTTCGAAACCCGCCCCTACACCAGGCGGAGAGGAGCAGCGCCCCTGTGTACGCCGGGCTACGCTTCCTGCAGAGCAGGCTCCGGCACCTCTTCTGCCACGGCGTCATCATCGCTGGCGGTCGCGCCAAGCTGAATGGTCCGGTGTGCATCGCGGATGAGCATTTCCAGTTCGTAGGCCAGGTCGGGGTTCTCGCGCAGATACTGCTTGGCATTCTCGCGCCCCTGGCCGATCAAACCATCATTATAGCGGAAGAACGCGCCGCGCTTGTCAATGACACCGGCCACCACCCCCAGATCGAGGATGTCGCTCTCTTTGCTGAAACCCTCGTCGTACATCAGATCGATCTCGCACTGGCGGAACGGCGGCGCGACCTTGTTCTTGGTGATCTTCACGCGCGTGCGGTTGCCGATCACCTCATCCTTGAGCTTGATGGCCTGGATGCGGCGGATGTCCACGCGCACGCTGGCATAAAAGCGCAGCGCCCGACCGCCGGTGGTCGTCTCCGGGTTGCCGAACATGACGCCGACCTTCTCGCGCAGTTGATTGGTGAACAGCACGGCGGTGTTCGACTGCTTGATCGCCCCCGACAGCTTGCGCAGCGCCTGGCTCATCAGCCGGGCCTGCAACCCCACGTGGCTGTCGCCCATCTCACCTTCCAGCTCGGCGCGCGGAACCAGGGCAGCCACGCTGTCCACCACCACCACATCGAGCGCCCCGCTGCGCACCAGCGCCTCGGTGATCTCCAGCGCCTGCTCGCCCGTGTCCGGCTGGGAGATGTAGAGGTTATCTGTGTCCACGCCCAGCCGGGTGGCGTACACCGGGTCGAGGGCGTGCTCCATATCCACAAAGGCGCACACGCCGCCCAGTCGCTGTGCCTCCGCGACGACGTGCAGACACAGGGTCGTCTTGCCGGAGCTTTCCGGGCCGTAGATTTCGGTGACCCGCCCGCGCGGGATGCCTCCGACACCCAGGGCGAGGTCTATCGCCAGCGACCCCGTCGGGATCACGTCAACCTGAAGGTGCGCCGCATCGCCGAGCCGGACGATAGCTCCATCGCCAAAGCGTTTGGTCAGGTCGGAAAGGGCATTATCTAGGGCTTTGAGGCGGGAAGTGTCGGTCATGTTCGCTGCTCCTGGCCGGGTAGAAGGAACTCGCCCAAATGTTCGAATGATGATCTGATTGTAGCACTGATGTTCTATTTCGTCAAGAAGGATCGAAGTTCGGGGTTCTGGTGCGTGCAAAATTGACCGCGACTCGCTGGGGGACTGCTCCGCTGCGCCCCTGTCTGGCACGTTTTGCTCGCACCCTCAGGCGTCATCCTGGCCTGTGTCCTCCAGGTCAGCCGTTGCGCTCAGGTCGGCACTGTGCATCGCTGGCTCGATGCGCGGCTCGAAGCGCACCACCCTGCTGACCGCTTCGTTCGCGCGCGCCATCGAGATGACGTAATCGCCCTTCATGTTGCGCCCGCCCTGGGGAGCCGTGCTGATGCACATGTGTTGGGCTGCGCCCTTGTTCGTCACCACCACGATGGCGTCGTCGGGGCGGCCTACTGTCGCCGCAGCCAGACCCTGCGCGTCCTTGGGTAGCTTGATGGTGATCACCCCCTGGCCGCCGCGCCCCTGTGTGGGATATTCGGTCACTGCCGTGCTCTTGGCCACCCCGGTATCCGTGCACACCCACACCCTGGCGTGCTCGTCGGCGATGCCCGCGCCGACCACGCGATCGCGCGGCCCGGACAGCTTCACCGCGCGCATCCCACCCGCGCCAAGCCCGGTTGGGCGCACCTGTTCGACCTCGAAGCGAATGGCCTGTCCCTGCGCGGTGACGAGCACGATCTGATCGTCGTCGGCCACGTAGCCGACCCAGATCAGGCGGTCATCCTTCTCGATGTCCATGAACTTGAAGGGTTTGGCGACCAGTCCTGGCAGGTCTTCCAGCCGCAGCCGCTTGACTTCGCCGAGCGCTGTAATTGCCGCCAGACAGCCAGTCTCCACCCCCGGCGACAGCGACAACGCGCAGGTGATCGTATCGGAACTGCTCAGCGCGCACAGCGTCCCATAGTGCGTGCCCTGCTCCGGGTCATCGGACTGCTGCAGCAGCTTGACCGGCGCGGTCGCGCAGGTGCCGTCCGCCGTGAACAGATACAGCGTGTGCGTCGTGTTGCTGGCCAGGCCGGCGCGCGGCGGGTCTTTGATCTCGGTCGTGACGCGCGGCGCGTTGTCCTCGAACGTCCGGCTCAGCAAGCCGCTGGTCGTGAGCGTGACCCAGGTATCCTCGTTCGGCCCCAGGAAATCGCCCGCCTTCACGTCGCCTACCGCGCCACTGAAGATCACCGTGCGCCGGGGATCGGCGTACTTCGCGCGGATGGCCCCCAGCTCGCGGGCCACTTCCACGCGCATCATCTTGGGGCTGGCCAGCAGCGCCTCCAGCATCTTGATGAGCTGGAGCTTCTCCTTGTACTCATCTTCCAGCTTGCGCCGCTCCAGCGCCGCCAGACGGCGCAGTTGCATCTGCAGGATGGCTGTCGCCTGCTCGTCGGACAGCTTGAAGCGCTTGCGCAGGTTGGTGTGCGCCGATTCCGCCGTGCGCGAATGGCGGATCGTCTCGATCACCTCGTCCAGGTTGTCGAGCGCGGTCAGCAACCCTTCCAGAATGTGCGCCCGCGCCCGCGCCTGCGCCAGGTCGAACTCGCTGCGTCGCCGGATGACTTCCAGCCGGTGCTCCAGGTAGACGCGCAGCGCCTGCTTCAGGCTCAGGCGGCGCGGCTCGCCATCCACCAACGCCAGCATGATGATGCTGAAGGTGCTCTCCAGCGGCGTGTACTTGAACAGCGTCGCCAGCACGTCGAGCGCATCCGCCGTGCGCATCACGTCAATGACGATGCGCAGGCCGTTGCGGTCGCTCTCGTCACGAAGATCGGCAATGCCCTCGATTCTGCCGTCGCGCGATAGCTCGGCAATGCGCTCAATGAGGCTGGTTTTGTTGGTCTGGTACGGGATTTCGCTGATGATGATGCGGCTGCGCCCGCGCCCTAGCTCCTCGATGTGCACTTTGGCGCGCACCTTGATCTTGCCGCGCCCGGTGGCATAGGCTGCGCGAAGCTGATCTTCCTCTGAGCCGTTGTCCAACGTGTACACCACGCCGCCGGTCGGGAAGTCCGGGCCTTTGATGAACTGCATCAGCTCTGGCACGCCGATGTCGTCCAGGGAATCCCAGTGTTCCAGCATGAAGACCAGCGCGTCGCACACTTCGCCGAGGTTGTGCGGAGGGATGCTGGTGGACATGCCGACGGCGATCCCTGACGCGCCGTTGACCAGCAGATTGGGGAAGTTGGCGGGCAGCACCAGCGGCTCGCGCAGCGATCCGTCAAAATTGTCTTCCCACTCGACTGTGCTCTTCTCGAGGTCCAGCAGCAGTTCATCGCCCAGGGCCGCCATGCGCGCCTCGGTGTAGCGCATCGCTGCCGGTGCGTCACCGTCAATGCTGCCGAAGTTGCCCTGCCCATCCACCAACTCGTAGCGCATGGAAAAGTCCTGGGCCATGCGCGTCATCGCTTCATAGACGGCCATGTCGCCGTGTGGGTGATACTTGCCCAGCACCTCGCCGACGATGCGCGCGCTCTTCTTGTACGGCGTCCCAGGGTGCACGCCCATGTCGTACATCGCGTACAGAATGCGCCGATGCACTGGCTTGAGGCCGTCGCGGGCATCCGGCAGCGCGCGCGCCACAATCACGCTCATGGCGTAATCCAGATACGACTCTTGCAGCTCCTGGTTGATGTCCCGCTGCCGTATCATGCCGATGTCCATAGCCGCTGTACCTCAACCCCGTGATGATGCCGCGCCTTCACCCAAACGCCGTGTAGTGTAAGGAATTGACGCGGGTCTGTCAACGCTCACCCCCGCCTCGGGTCCACGAACGACCTGTTGCCAGGGGAGGTCATGACTACTCGGTGAACGCCTCCCCCTCAATCCCCCTCCAGCCGAGCTAGAGGGGGACGATCTGGCGGGCGGCTCTCCCTTCCCCAGGCTCGGCTGGGGGAAGGAGCCGGGGGATAGGGGCGTTCTGGCAATCGCCCAACAACTTGTTGGGGGCGGCTATCAGGCCGCCGAGGACGAGCGCGCCAGCTACGCAATAGCACATCCGTTCGCCTTCATTATAACGCATACTCGTCCTGCGCACCAGCCCTCACCGAAATTCGCTGACAATGAGGGCGAAATGCCTGAACCGCAGAGGCGCAGAGAAAGAAGGGAAAGAGACTTCCGAAGTTTCCCCGCGTCCAGCAAGTCGCCGTCAACTTTGGCACGCTTACCCCAAAATGCGCGCACCTGACGCTTCATATCGCCGCCGCGCCCGCCTTGTGCTAGACTTCTGGCATGATCTCCCGAAGCAGTGCGCGGATTATCCTGGGACTGTTGGTCGCTGCGCTGGCGCTGACCGCCTGCGGCGACACGGCGGTGCCTGTCCCCGTCTACGTCACGCCAACGCCCGCTGAGCCAACCCATACGACTGCGCCGCCGAGTCATGCGCCGACCGTTGCGCCGACAGTCACGCCGACTCCCGCCGTCGTCGCCCTGGCCAGCACCAGCACGCCGACTCCTCCGCCAACTCAGCCCCCCGGCGTGCAGTTCGGGCCTATCGTAGGAACGGCGACGCCCGCGCCGCCCACCGCGACCAGCACCCCCGTCACCCCAGTCCCCGGCGAGCCATTCGGTCCCATCGTCGGGCCGGAGCACACGCTCGTCCCCACCGAGACGCGGATTGCCCCCACCCAGCCCACGCTCGCCGTCCCCACCTCGGTGGCTCTCTTGCCGCCGGGCGAATATCTGCGCCGCGATCTGCTCGGCGTGCAGATTCACCCGCACATTGACAGCCGCGAGTTCGACCAGGTGATGGCTTCCGCACGCGCGCTGGGCGTGCGGTGGGTCAAGTACCAGTTCAACTGGTCGGCATTGGAGTCCGCTCCCGGCCAGTTCACCGAGCTGTTCTACATGCTGCGCCACTATGTGCAGGAGTCGCACAGCCAGGGCTTCGAGGTGCTGATCAGCGTGGCCAAAGCGCCCGCCTGGTCGCGCACCCCGGACCCCGATGGCACCTTGCGCGAGGCCGGCCCGCCCAACGATCCCCAGGCACTCGCCCGCTTCCTGACCAGCGCCCTTGAAGCGCTGGGCCGCGATGCATCCGGCGATTCCTTCGTGGACGCCGTCGAGATCTGGAACGAGCCGAATCTCCAGCGCGAATGGTACGGCCAGCCGCTGTCGGGCGAGAGCTACATGCGCTACTTCCGCCCGGCCTACACAGTCATCCGCCAGTTCTCGCCGGACATCATCATCGTCAGCGCTGCACCAGCCCCCACCGGCGACTCGCACTGGTCGGCCAACGACCGCGCCTGGCTGCAACAGCTTTATGACACCGGGCTGGCCCAGTACGGCACCGATATTGCCGTGGGCATCCACCCTTACGGCTGGGCCAACGCGCCGGACGAGCGCTGCTGTCACAATCCCTCGCGCGGCTGGGACGACCGGCCCCAGTTCTTCTTCCTGGATACGGTCGAGGAATACCGTCGTATCATGGTCGCCAATGGGCACGGCAGCGCGCGGCTGTGGGCCACTGAGGTGGGCTGGGCCACCTTCGACGGGATGCGCAATGCCAGCGGCGTGCGCCCGCCTGACCCGCCCGATACGCCCTACTTCAGCTTCATTGATCAGTGGCAGCAGGCCAGCTACACGCTGCGCGCCCTCTATCTCGGCCAGCAGCGTGACTACCTGGGGCCGATGTTTGTCTGGAACCTCAACTTCGCCACGATTCCGGGGGCCGTTGACCATTCCGACCCGCACACCGCCTACGGGATGCTCGACAATCGCTGGCAGCCGCGCCCGGTCTTCGCCGTTGTCCAGCAAGCGCCCAAACGCTGACAACAAAACAGGTGAGCGCGGCCTGCGCTCACCTGCTGGTCTGATAGCCCGGTGAGTTCGCGGAGGAAGAAGGCGCTGACGCCCCTCTCCTGCCGCGCCGCCTTCACAGGCCCCCTTCCCTTGTCGAGTCCGGTTCATCACACGCCCTAGTCCTCTTCGTAGTCGTCTAGCTCGTCCTCGTCCTCGGCGACCATCTCCAACGAGGACATCTCGTCCTCATCGTCCACGTCGTCGAACTCCTCGTCCTCTTCGTCGTCAATCAGCGCCTTGTCGTCCTCTTCTTCCGCCCCAACGCCGAAGTCCTCAAGCGCCTCTTCATCCTCTGGCTCGCCAAGCTCCGGCACGCGCTCATCGTCCATCAGGTCTTCGTCGTCTTCGTCGTCATCATCACCCTCAGTGTGCAGGACGAACTTGGGCTCCAGGTCGTCCTTGTTGACCACCATCTCGCGCTCCTGGTAAGTATGGAAACCAGTGCCGGAGGGGATCAGCTTGCCAATGATGACATTCTCCTTCAGCCCGAAGAGCCGGTCTACCTTGCCCTCGATGGCCGCGCCGGCCAGCACCTTGATCGTGTGCTGGAAGCTGGCCGCCGAGAGGAAGCTCTCCGTCGTCAGCGCCGCCTTGGTCACGCCCAGCAGCACCGGCACCGCCGACGCTGGCTCGCGGCCCTGTGCGATCAATTGCTCGTTGAGCGCCAGCAGGTCGAGCTTGTCTATGAGTTCGCCGGGCAGCAGCTCGCTGTCGCCGCTGCGCGTGAGCTGTACCTTGCTCATCATCTTGCGGATGACAACCTCGAAGTGCTTGTCGGCGATGTTCACGCCCTGGTTGCGATAGACCTTCTGCACTTCCGTCAGCAGATAGTGCTGAGCGGTATCCTGCCCCTGGATGCGCAGGATGCGGTGCGGGTTCTTTGACCCTTCGGTGAGCTGCTGCCCCGCCGTGACCTGCATCCCGTCGTACACGTCTTCAAGCAGGCGCGCGTTCTGCGGAATCTCGTAGTCGCGGATGTCCTCGATCTCGTCGCGGACGTAGAGGTGACCGTCCTCGAAGAAGACGTCGCCCGGCAGATCGGTCGCCAGCACCA
Organism: Anaerolineae bacterium; assembly: GCA_027494015.1. The sequence continues at coordinate 391,581 of JAOSJP010000001.1, read as the reverse complement.
TCTCGCCCTCAGGATCCTCGGCCAATGGCTGCCCATCTTTCACATGGTCGCCATCCTGCACAAGCAGCGTCCAGCCGTCGGGGACGTCGTAGGCCCGGCTCACCACTTCGCTGTTGATCACGCGGGCGATGCGCACGCCCTCCTTGCGCAGCAGGCGCAGCGTGCCAGCGATGTCCACGACGACCGCCTCGCCTTTCGGCTTCTTGCGCGCCTCGAAAAGCTCCTCCACGCGCGGCAGACCGCTGGTGATGTCGCCGCCACCGCCCAACGCCACGCCACCAGTATGGAACGTGCGCAGGGTAAGCTGCGTGCCCGGCTCGCCAATGGACTGCGCCGCGACGATGCCCACCGCCGTGCCGATCTCAACCAGCTCGCCGCGCCCCAGGTCGCGCCCGTAGCACATGGCGCAAATGCCGTGCACCAGCGAGCAGGTCATCGGGCTGCGCACGTACACGCTCTCGACCCGTTCACGTTCGAGCGTGTCGGCGATATCTTCATCAATCATCTGGTTGCGGTCAACGAGCACTTCGCCCGTCTGCGGGTGGATCACGGGCCGGGCGGCCACGCGCCCGACGACTCGCTCGTTGAGCGACTGCCCAGCGACATCCACTTCCGGCAGCGGCACGCCGCGCGCATCCTGGTTGTTTGGATGCGTCGGGTTCGGGATGCGAATCCCGGTCTTTGTCCCGCAGTCGGTGCGATTGATGATCATGTCCTGCGCCACATCCACCAGGCGGCGTGTCATGTAGCCCGCGTCGGCGGTGCGCAGCGCGGTATCGGCCAGACCCTTGCGCGCGCCATGTGTGGAGATGAAGTATTCCAGCGCCGTCAGGCCCATGCGGAAATGGCTCTTGATCGGCAGGTCAATGATTCGCCCGGACGGGTCGGCCATCAAGCCGCGCATCCCTACCAACTGCGTGATCGGGCCGAAACCGCCTTTCGTCGAACCGGAAAGCGCCATGACTGCAATCGGCCCGAACGGGTCCAGTCCGTCGCTGATGACATCATTCAGATCGGACTTGGCGCGGTTCCACCTGTCAATGGTGATCTGGTAACGCTCTTCTTCGGTGAGCAGGCCGCGCCGGAAGTCACGCTGCGCCGTCTCGACCATCTGTTGCGCCTCGTCGAGGATGCTGTTGCGCTCAGGAGGCTCAGTCAGGTCCGAGACGGCTATCGTCGTGCCGGACACGGTGGCGTAGTGGAAGCCGATATTCTTGATGGCGTCCACCACATCCGTCGTGCGGTCTGCGCCATAACGCTGGTAGACGCGCGCCACCAGCCTCTGCAGGCTCTTCTTGGAGAGCGTCTCCTGCACGAAGCGCATGTCGTCCGGCAGGATGCGGTTGAACAGCGCGCGGCCCACCGTGGTAGGCTCTGGCTGGGTCTGCGGCGGACGATCCGGATCGTCGTAGTAGTTGCCCAGCAGGATCGGCGTATGCAGGCCCACCATGCCCAGGCCGTAGAGATACTCTACCTCGTCCATGTCCACGACCAGGCGGCGCTCGCGCAGGTTCGCCAGCACCAGCGGCAGATCTGGTCTCTTGTGCAGATACTGCTGGAACTCGTAGGCATTGTGCACGACAACGTCGAACTCGCCGCTGAGCAGCCCCTCGACCAGTTGATCGAGCGCCTTGACCTTGCGCCCATCTACCACCGTGTCTTTGAGCACGACCAGCTCATTGCCATAGTCCAGCTCGTGCTGCTCCACCTGGCGCAGCCCCGCCGCGTTGTCTGCCGCAGCCAGGCGGTAGCCCCCGCGCAGCAGCGACTCCCACGTTGCGAACTCCTCGGCGCGCTCTCGCAGGCAGACGATCTCGGCGGTGGGATCCATCGTCAGGTAGTAGTTGCCCAGCACCATGTCCTTCGATGGGGCCACCACTGGCGAGCCATCGGCAGGCTTGAGCAGGTTCTTGGTGCTCAGCATCAACTCGCGGGCCTCCTGCACGGCCTTGTCGCTCAGCGGCACGTGCACGGCCATCTGGTCGCCATCAAAGTCGGCGTTGAACGCCGCGCAGACCAGCGGGTGAATCTGGATGGCCTTGCCCTCAACCAGCAGCGGCTCAAAGGCCTGGATACCCAGCCGGTGCAGCGTCGGCGCGCGGTTGAGCAGCACGGGCCGCTCCTGGATAACCTCTTCCAGCACTTCCCACACTTCGGGCCGCTCGCGCTCGATGATGCGCTTGGCCCCCTTGACATTGCTGGCGTACTTGTACTGCACCAGCCGGCTGATGACAAAGGGACGGTACAGCTCCAGGGCCATGATCTTGGGCAGGCCGCACTGATGGAGCTTCAGCTTCGGCCCGATCACGATCACCGAGCGGCCCGAATAGTCCACGCGCTTGCCCAGCAGATTGCGGCGGAAACGACCCTTCTTACCCTTGAGCATATCGCTCAGCGACTTTAGCTCGCGCCGCCCGCGCCGGCTCAGCGCCTTGCCGCGCTGGCTGTTGTCAATCAGGCTATCTACCGCCTCCTGCAACATGCGCTTCTCGTTGCGCACGATCACGTCGGGCGCGCCCAATTCCAGCAGCCGCTTGAGGCGGTTGTTGCGGTTGATCACCCGCCGGTAGAGGTCGTTGAGGTCGGACGTGGCGAAGCGCCCGCCGTCAAGCTGCACCATCGGGCGCAGATCGGGCGGGATCACCGGCAGCACCGTCAGGATCATCCACTCCGGGCGGTTGTTGCTCTTGATCAGGCTCTCCACCACGCGCAGGCGCTTGGTCGCCTTCTTGCGGCGCTGCTTGCTGCGCGTCGAGCGCACTTCGTGCCACAATTCATCGCGCAGCTTCTCAAGATTCATGTGCTTGAGAATCTCAAGGAACGCCTCAGCGCCCATGCTGGCCTTGAACACCTGGCCGTACTTCTGCTTTAGCTCGCGGTAGCGCGGCTCGCCCAGGAATTGGAGCGGTTCCAGCGAGTGCAGTTCTTCACGCGCCTCGGCGTAGACAGTGTGCAGCCGGGCCAGGCGGCGCTCCAACTGGCCCTGGATGTCCTGAATCTCGCTCGCCGCCTCGCTCGTGCGTTCGTTGGCGAGCATGTGCAGGCGGTCAATCTCGCTCAGCCGGCGCGCCTCGACATCCTCTTCGATCCGGCTGAGGCGCCCTTTGGCCGCTTCCTGCACCACACCCAGAAGCTCGTTGCGCACCTCTTCGGACTTGGCGGCGATCACCACATCGCCCGCCGCAGCAAAGATAAGAGCCGCCTTCAGCTTGTTGCCAAGCTGCGCCTCGATGCGCTCCTGGAGACGCTGCGCCTCGCTCATCACCATCTCGGTCTGGCGCGCGCGCTCGTCATCAAAGCGAGCGTTGATCTCGGCCTGGGCTGTATCCAGGTCGGTCAGATCATCCTGCCGCCCGGTGCGCACTTCGGCCTGCTGCCCTTCAGACTCCGCGCGGATCTGCGCCTCTTGCAGCGTCAGGTCCTCGTCCAGGCGGCGCAGGGCCTTCTGCCGCGCTTCTTCATCCACATGCGTGATCACGTACTGGGCGAAGTACAGCACGCGATCCAGGTTGCGCCGGCTGACATCCAGCAGGATGCCGAGATAGCTCGGCACGCGCCGCGTGTACCACACGTGCGCGACAGGCGCGGCCAGCTCAATATGGCCCAGCCGCTCGCGGCGAACCGACGAGCGGGTGACCTCCACACCGCACTTGTCGCAGACAATCCCGCGATAGCGCACGTTCTTGTACTTGCCGCAGTAGCACTGGTAGTCTTTGGTGGGGCCGAAGATCGCCTCGCAGAACAAGCCGTCCTTTTCAGGGCGCAAGCGCCGGTAGTTGATCGTCTCTGGCTTGGTCACCTCGCCATACGACCAGGAGCGAATCTGTTCGGGAGAAGCCAAACTGATGCGCAGTGCGCTAAAGTCTTTCGCCTCCAAGGCGTGCCCTCCTGTGCGCTTCTCTTACGGTATCCAACTGGCGTGACGTGAATCCACGTGATGGTCGAAATCCGCTGATGAATGTGGAGTCAGGCTTGTGCAGAGTTAGCAGCTTGCCCACTCGCTGCCAAGCAAAAACAGCGCATGAAACTCGCGTTCCAGCGCTCGGATTGGTGATCCCGCATCATGGGCTGGGGTGAAAATCAACTTGACCGACCCGTTCCGCTCTACCCAACCTGCGGGCCAGTGCAGCAGGGTGCCGCGCCCACTTCTGGTTCTCTGGCGACCGGAGCGCATCCGGCCCCGACTCGTGATCGCGTCGCTGCATTTGCCAACACCTGATTATACCAAACTTACCACCCCCTTCCAAGCCTCATTTTCTCGGTTGGGTGCGTGCGAAACCTATCAAGTAGGGGCACTGCTCTGCCGCGTCCTGGTTGACCTCACCCCCGCTCGGCGCTGACGCGCCTCACCTCCCCCTCTCCGCCAGCGGAGAGGGGGAAAGGCCGAGCGTAGCGAGGACAGGGGGTGAGGTCAATACCTCCACGTCAAGCAAGTCGCTGTCAACCTTTGCACGCACCCGTTTTCTGCCCGTTACGCTGGGCTTGCCTCTGGATTGTGCTATACTAGGCGGTCTTCGACCCCGTGAAATGCTTGAGGAGCTATCGTCTATGAAGGCGGAAATCGTCACCATTGGCACTGAGCTGCTGCTGGGCGAGATCGTGGACACAAACTCAGCCTACCTCACCCGCCAACTGCGTGACATTGGCGTGAACATCTATTACCTGACCACCGTCGGCGACAACACCGAGCGCATCGCCGACGCCCTTCGCACTGCGCTGGCCCGCTCCGATGTCGTCATCACCACCGGCGGCCTCGGCCCCACCGTAGACGACATGACCCGCCAGGGTGTCGCCCTGGCCACCAACCGCGAGCTGGAGTTCCGCCCAGACCTGTTTGAGCAGATTCGCGAGCGGTTCGAGCAGCTTGGCGCGCAGATGAGCGACAACAACCGCGTGCAAGCCTATATCCCCGCTGGATCGATTCCCGTCACCAACCGGCTGGGCACCGCTCCCTGCTTCATTGTCGAAACCCCCCAGGGCGCTGTGATCAGCCTGCCGGGCGTCCCGCGCGAGATGAAAGACATCCTGGCCCAGACGGTGATCCCCTACCTGCGCGAGCGCATGGGCGGCAAAGGCATCATCAAGGCGCGCGTGCTGCGCACTGCCGGCATCGGCGAAAGCCTCATTGACACGCAGATCGCCGATCTGGAGACATGGAGCAACCCCACCGTCGGTCTGGCCGCCCACACCGGCCAGACGGACATTCGCATCACCGCCCGCGCCGACACCGAGGCCGAGGCCGACGCGCTGATCGCCCAGGCCGAGACGATCATCCGCGCGCGACTGGGCAGCTACATCTTCGGCCTGGACAAGACCGAGCTTGACGAGGCGCTTCTCGCTCTGCTCCGCCAGCGCCAGCTCACGCTGGCGGTCAGCTATGCCGGGCCTGAAGACGAGTCGTTCGCCCGCCGCTTCGGTCATGAGGACGTGGTCATCGCTCGCGTTCACGAGCCAGACCTGCGCGCGCTGGCTGCCCGGCTCGGTGAGGACGCTGCGCCGCTTGACTACAGTCAGATCGCGCGCCACGAAGCACGCCGCCTGCTGGACGACACAGGCGCGACCGTTGCCATTGCCTTTGTGACCGACGACGAAGGCACCGGCATCGCTGCCCTCACCCGCGACAAAGAGCGCATTCGCCGTTACAGGTTCGGCGGCGCCGATGTCGAATCCCCCGCCTGGGCAGGGACATGGGCGATGGGCATGGCCTGGCAGCTTGTGCGCGAGATGGACGCATGAGTCTGCCCGGCACGCCGCTGCCCGCCGATCCGCCCGCGCTGGCCTTCAGGCTGGCCGAAGCAGGGCTGATCCAGTTCGGCAGGTTCGCCCACCCCGACGGAACAACCTGGCCGCTGTTGGTCAGGCTGCGCTGGCTGCCTTCGTACCCGGCTCTGCTGGCTGACGTGGCCAGCGCCCTGACTGGCGCGCTGGAAGGCGCGCTGGCCGACCGCGTCCTCACCACGCAGGATGCCATCCCGCTCGGCGTCGCGCTCAGCCTGCGCACCGGCCTGCCCATGACCTATCCCTACGGGGACGTGCGTGACCACACCGCCGCCTTCGCCATCGAGGGCGCTTACGACGTGGGCCACCCCACGTTGCTGCTGGCCGATGTGTTGGAGGGCGCGGACCAGGCGCAGCACCTGATCGCGCTGGCTCACCGCGTGGGGTTGAATGTGGGGGATGTGCTCGCAGTGCTCGACCTGGACCTCGGTGCCAGCGCCCAACTGACAGCGCATGGCTACCGTGTGAGGACGCTGTTCGCGCTGCGCGACCTGCTCGGCCCGCTCGCCGAGGCCGGCGTCCTGCCGCCGGCCATGAGCGCAACCGTCAGCCGCTGGCTGGACGCAGCCGCGCCGCGCTAGCGATGCGGCCCAGCCTCGACCTCGGCCTGGCGCAGCTTCCGCAGCTCGAAGGCGGCCCTGGAGAGAAACAGCGTCTGGAACGTGCCGTTGGCCCACACATGCTCCACCACAAAACCGACCTTCTGCGCCATGCGCACGGCGCGGGCATTGTCCACGCGCATGTCCATGCGCAGCGCCTCGCACAGCCCGGACGCAAACAGCGCCTCAGCATAGGCACCCAGCGCCTCGCTGCCGTAGCCGTTGCCCCACAGATCGGTCTCACCAATGATCAGCGCGCACTCCACGCAGCCGGGCCGGTCGTCGCTGGCGATATAGAACTCACCGATCGGGCGCTCGTTCGCGTCGCGCAGACAGATGATGAAGTGCGTGCTGCACTCGCGCCCGTCCACATACCGCTGGAACCAGTCCTCCATATCCGCGTCGTCGTATTGCATCCCTGCCAGGTTGCCGCCTGGCGTAGTCACCAGCGGATCATTCCACCACTTCTTCAGGTGGGGCGCATCGTCGCGCGCTGAGGGACGGATCACCAGACGCTCGCCCTGGACAAGTTGGGGCACGGGGAGAAAATCGGGTCTGCATTGGTTAGTCGTCATCGTCATCTAGCCTCAGCACAGCCATAAATGCTTCCTGGGGGACTTCGACGTTCCCGATCATCTTCAGGCGCTTCTTGCCCTTCTTCTGTTTTTCCAGCAGCTTTTTCTTGCGCGTGACATCGCCGCCATAGCACTTCGCCAGCACATCTTTGCGCAGCGCCTTGACATTGGCCCGGCTGACCACGCGCTTGCCGACCGCCGCCTGGATCGGCACCTCGTACAGTTGGCGCGGGATCAGCCGCTTCAGCCTGGAAACCAGCCGCTGGCCCTTGTTGAACGCTACGTCCTCGTGCACGATCAGCGCCAGCGCGTCAACAGGCACCTTGTTCACCAGCACGTCCAGCTTGACCAGCCTCTCAGCGCGGTACTGGTCGAAGTGGTAGTCCAGGCTGGCGTAGCCGCGCGTGACGGATTTCAGCCGGTCGTAGAAATCCACGATCAGCTCGGCCAGGGGAATCTTGTACTTGAGCTGCACGCGCTTGGCGTCCAGGTACTCCATGCTCAGGTACTCGCCGCGCTTGCCGGTCACCAGGTCCATGATCGGCCCGATGAACTCCTCCGGCGTGAAGATTTCGATGGTCATCCAGGGTTCGCGGATTTCGGCGATGGTGCTCTCGTCCGGCAGCTCAGACGGGCTGTGAATGATGATCATCTGACCGTCGTGCAGCACGACCTGGTACTCCACGCTGGGCGACGTGGCCACCAGGTCCAGGTCGTATTCGCGCTCCAGCCGTTCCTGGATGATGTCCATGTGGAACAGCCCCAGAAACCCCACGCGAAAGCCGAAGTTGAGCGCCACCGATGTCTCTGGCTGGTAGACCAGCGACGCATCATTCAGTTGGAGCTTTTCCAGCGCGTCGCGCAGGTCGTCGTAGTCGTCGTTGTCGGACGGGTAGAAGCCGGCGAAGACCATCGGCTTGGCCTGCTTGTAGCCCGGCAGCGGCGTCTCGGCCCCGCCCTGCGCCAGCGTCACCGTGTCACCGACGCGGCACTCGCGCACCGTCTTCAGGCCGGTGGCAATGTAGCCCACCTCGCCCGCCGTCAGGCTGTCCACCGGCTTCATGCCGGGGCTGAACACGCCGATCTCCACCGGCTCCATCATCACGCCCGTCGCCATCATGCGCAGGCCGTCCGTCTTGCGGATCGTGCCGTCGAAGACGCGCACATAAGCGATCACGCCTTTGTAGGCGTCGTAATGGCTGTCGAAGATCAGCGCGCGCGCCGGCACATCCGCGCTGCCTACTGGGGGGTGGGATGTGGCGGACAACCGCTTCAAGCACCTGCTCAACGTTCCGGCCCGTCTTGGCGCTCACTTGCAGCACGTCGGCGGCGTCAATGCCAATCAGGTCTTCGATCTCCTGCGCGATCTCGTCGGGCTGCGCGGCGGGCAGGTCGGTCTTGTTGACGACCGCCACGATCTCCAGGTCCTGCTCGAGGGCCATGTACAGGTTGGCCAGCGTCTGCGCCTCGATGCCCTGCGTGCTGTCCACGACGAGCACTGCGCCCTCGCACGCCTGCAGCGCCCGGCTGACCTCGTAGGAGAAGTCCACGTGGCCGGGCGTGTCAATCAGGTTCATCTCGTAGGTCTCGCCATCGCTGGCGGTGTAGTTCATGCGCACCGCCGACGCCTTGATCGTCACGCCGCGCTCGCGCTCCAGCTCCATGTCGTCGAGCACCTGCTCGTGCATGTCGCGCTCGGAGACGGTGCCGGTCAGTTGGAGCATCCGGTCGGCCAGCGTGCTCTTGCCGTGATCAATGTGGGCGATGATCGAGAAATTACGAATCCTGGCTTTGTCCATGAGTTCGGCACGTTTCTGTGTCGGTGATGCCGCGTTGTGAGCACTGCCTCCAACCCCAAGTATAACGTACCTGACAGGGGTTGGACAGGCATTAGCGGTAGTGTATCGAATTCGGTTGAAATGGAGTGGGCACTGGCTGCCATGTGCCCCCCATCCCCAGCCCCTTCCCCCACGCTGCGCAGAGGGAAGGGGAGCAGGCCCGCCACTTTTCTCTCTTCCCCCCTCGTGGGGGAAGGGCCGGGGATGGGGGGAACTTCTCAATGTGGTCTCGTAGCTCGCCAACAGCATCGCCTGCGGAGAGAGGACTTTCCAATCCGCAATTCGCAATCCGCAATTCGCAATCCGCAATCCGCAATTCGCAATCCGCAATCCGCAATCCCGCCCTTGACCATAGTCTTTCGCGCCCGGATTGACTATAATGGAGCGGCTGCCCGCGCAGGCAGCGGGGCGGCAGCCATGCCGCCGAACACTGCGGATAATACAAGCACGAAGGGTGAAGAATCGTGGCTTCTCTACGAGACGGGCTGAAGCGCACGCGCCAGTCGTTCTTCGGGCGCATTGCCCAGGCCATCGGCGCGACCGAGATTGATGAAGATAGCTGGGACGAGGTCGAGGCCCTGCTGCTTCAGGCGGATGTCGGCGTCAGCACGACCATGCAGCTTATCGAGACCATGCAAGGCCGCGTGCGCCGTGACGGAATCACGCGCCAGGATCAGCTGATCGCCGCGCTCAAAGACGAGCTGCGCAAGCTGCTGATGGAGCCGCAGCCGCTCAACCTGAGCGGGCGCGAGCTGTCGGTCGTGCTGATCGCCGGCGTCAACGGCTCCGGCAAGACGACCTCCATCGGCAAGATGGCCTACCGCATGCGCCTGAACAACCGCAAGGTGATCCTGGCCGCCGGAGATACCTTTCGCGCGGCGGCCATTGACCAGCTCAAGCTGTGGGGCGAGCGCGCCGGCGTCCCGGTCATCGCCGGGCAGCCCGGCAGCGATCCCGGCGCGGTCGTCTACGATGCCGTCAGCGCGGCGCGCGCGCGAGGGGCCGAAGTGCTGATCGTGGATACCGCCGGTCGCCTGCACAGCAACTTCAACCTGATGGCCGAGCTGGTCAAGGTGCGCGACGTGCTGCGCAAAGTCATCCCCGACGCGCCGCACGAAACGCTGCTCGTGCTCGACGGCACCACCGGCCAGAACGCCCTCACCCAGGCCAAGAAGTTTCAGGAAGCCGTCGCCGTGACGGGGGTGGTCGTCACCAAGCTGGACAGCACGGCCAAAGGCGGGATGCTCTTCGCCATCCAGCAGGAGCTGGGCCTGCCGGTGCACTACATCGGCATCGGCGAGTCCATGTACGATCTCGTCTTCTTCAACCCAACCGCCTTTGTGGACAGCCTGTTCGAAAACGGGAGTGAGGAATAACCATCATGGAAGCGTTGATCAGCCGGCTTAACGAGATGCGCCAGACGGTCGAGCAGCTTATGGAGCGTCTTTGACCTCGCGGGCCAGCAAACCGAGCTAGCCGCCCTGGAAGAGCAGAGCGCCCGCCCTGACTTCTGGAGCGACCCCGACAGCGCGCAGCGGGCCATGCGCCAGGCGGCCCGCCTGCGCGGCAGCGTCAAGACGTGGCTGGACACCCGCCAGCGCATTGGTGATGCGCTCGAATTGGCCGGGTTCGAAGACGACAGCATGGCCGAGGAGCTTGCCGCCGAAGCCGACGCCCTCCAGGCCATCGTGGATGGGCTGCTCTTCCGCGCCAAGCTGAGCGGCAAGTACGACGCCGAGGACGCCTACCTGGCTATTCACGCCGGCGCGGGCGGCACCGACGCCCAGGACTGGGCGGAGATGCTGCTGCGCATGTACCTGCGTTGGGCCGAGCGGCGCGGCTTCAAGACCGAGATCGTCGCCGAGATGCCCGGCGACGAGGCCGGGATCAAGAGCGTCACCGTCGCCCTGCAGGGCGACTACGTGTTCGGCTACCTGCGCTCAGAGCGCGGCGTGCATCGTCTGGTGCGTCTCAGCCCCTTCGACTCCAATCACCGCCGCCACACATCTTTCTGCCTGGTCGAGGTCTGGCCGGACGTACAGGAAGACGTAGATATCGAGATTGACGAGAAAGACCTGCAGATAGACACCTTTCGCAGCAGCGGCGCGGGCGGCCAGAACGTCCAGAAGAACGAGACGGCCATCCGCATCACCCACCTGCCAACGGGCCTCGTGGTGAGCTGCCAGAACGAGCGCAGCCAGGCCCAGAACAAAGAGCGCGCCCTGCAAGTGCTCAAGATGCGCCTGCTCGACCTGGAACGCCAGAAGCAGGAGGAGGAGTTCGCCGCGCTGAAAGGCGAGCACGTCAGCGCCGCCTGGGGCAACCAGATTCGCTCCTACGTGCTCCACCCCTACCAGTTGGTCAAAGACCTGCGCACCGACCACGAGACGGGCAACACCCACGCCGTGCTCGATGGCGACCTGGATGCCTTCATGGAAGCCTATCTCGCCTCGCGCGTGCAGGCCGAGCGCTGATCGCGCCGCAACCGCCCCGGCATAGACTTCCGAAGTTTTCGAAAACTTCGGAAGTCTGGTGAGGGGCGTATAGCGCTGCGCCCCTATGAATCCCCTCATTCGCCGCGTTTCCAGAATACGCGCCCCCCTCTTGCCACGCTTGCAACCGCTGCCTGAAACAGGCTACACTACGCTTATCTGCCCTCTGTGCTCCGGCAGCGCGCCCACCAGTGAGGAGGCTCTCCCATGAGTTCGCAGCCGTCGCCCTTGCAGCAGCAGATTGACCGTCTGCGGCGCTCCTTTGACGACCTGCGCAAACAGGCCAGCATGGACGACATCACCAAGAAGCTCGGCGACCAGGCCAGCGCCGTCGCCGCTTTGCCCGACCAGATCGCCGCTCTGCGCAGTCGCGGCTACGCCTTCGCCGGCTACCTGGAGCGCAAGGCCGCCATGCTCGGCGACGAGTGGCGCGAGATCGGCCAGCTTGTGCGGGGCGCGGTCTCCGACGAGACGGCGCGCGCCCAGCCTCGCCTCGACGAGATCGCCGACCTGTGGCGCAAGCTGGATCAGGTGACCCAGGAGCGGGGCATCACCATGATCCTCACCCAGATTGACCGAACTACCACCCAGTTGAGCGAGCAGGTCGCGTCCGCGCGCAAGCGCATCGAAGGGCTGTTCGGCCAGGTGCCGGGCAATGTCAGCCAGGCACAGGGCCAGCTTCGCCAGATCAACGGGTACCTCGACCAGGCCCAGAAAGCCAGGGTGTCCTGGTCGCCCACCGAAGCGCTGTTCACGGCAGTTGAGGCCAAGTGGTTCAGGGCCAAGAAAGACGAGCCGGAGGGGATGCTTTTCCTGACCGACCAGCGCCTCATCTTCGAGCGGCGCGAAAAAGAGGGCGGTCGTTTTGGCTTTGGCGGCCAGGAAGTGCAGGAAGAATTGTGGGCCATCCCCGTCGGGGCCATCACGGAAGTCCGCCCCGAAGACAAGGGCCTTTTCGGCGGCAAGGACCTGGTGCACCTGACGCTCAGCAGCGGGGACTTCCGCGAAATCTCGCTGGAGATAAAGGGGGGCATAGACAGCAAGGCCTACGCCCAGCAGCTTGGCCGCGCCGTCAGCGGCGACCTGGAGAGCGAGCGCGCCATCCCGCTTGACGAGGCCCAGGCCCAGACCGTCCGCGAAGCGCCGACGGCCTGCCCGACGTGCGGCGCGGCGCTGCCGCCGCTGGTGCGCGGGGCGAGCGAACTGCGCTGCAACTACTGCGGAACCGTCGTGCGCGTGTGATCCGGCTGACCGTCCGTGTACAGCACGCGCAGATAGCTATCTGAGGCCAGAACGATGGACGATCCCCGGCAGAGCATCGGCCAGCGGGGCGAGCACGCTGTCGCCGCATGGTTGTGCCGCGCCGGGTATACCGTCCTGGCCCGCAACTGGCGCCACCGCGAGCTGGGCGAGCTAGACCTTGTCGCCCGGCACAATGAAGAGATTGTCTTCGTCGAGGTGCGCACGCGCCGGGGCACGCTCGAACAGGCCCTGAGCGCCGCCCTGGAAAGCGTGAACGAGCGCAAGCGCGCCCGCCTGATCGCCCTGGCCCAGGCGTATCTGGACGCCCACGACCTGGCCGGCGTTCGCTGGCGGGTGGACGTGGCGGCGGTCGCCTGGGCGGGCGACACTTGCGCCATCCAGATCGTTCCCAACGCCCTGGAGTGGTGAGGTCATGCCAGCGACCGCCGCCCGCGCCGCTCGCCAGACTGCGCCCGCGCCCGCGCCAGACTGCGCCCCGGCGTCATCCGATCGCGCCCCGCTGGTCGTCATTCTGGGGCCGACGGCAGTGGGCAAAACGGCGCTGGCCCTCCAGGTGGCGCTGGCGCTGGACGGCGAGATCGTCAGCGCCGACAGCCGCCAGGTCTACCGCCACATGGACATCGGCACCGCCAAGCCGACGCCCGACGAGCTGGCAACTGTCCCGCATCACCTCATTGGCATCGTCACGCCCGACCAGCCCTGCTCGCTCGCCGAATACCAGCGCGCAGCCTACTGCGCCATTCAGGACATCCACTCGCGCGAGCGGCTCCCTTTGTTGGTAGGCGGCACCGGGCAGTACCTCACCGCCGTGCTCGAAGGCTGGGGCATCCCCGAAGTGCCGCCCGATCCGTCCCTGCGCGCAGAACTGGAAGGGTTCGCCGCCGCGCAGGGCGCGCGGGCGCTGCACGACCGTCTGCGCGCCGCTGACCCCGCCGCTGCCGGGCGCATTGACTACCGCAACGTCCGTCGCGTCGTCCGCGCGCTGGAAGTCTGCTTGCTCACCGGCACGCCGATCACCATCCTGCAGCGCAAGTCCCCACCCCCCTACCGTATCCTGCAATTGGGCCTCACCCTGCCGCGTGAAGTTCTCTACGAGCGGGTGGACGCCCGTGTGCAGCGCATGATCGCCGACGGGCTGGAGCGCGAGGTGCGCGCCTTGCTCGAGGCAGGTTATACTTGGGACTGTCCGGCCATGTCCGGCCTGGGCTACGCGCAGTGGCAGCCGTACTTCGCCGGAGACGCGACGCTCGACGAAGTGCTCAGCGCGATCAAACGCGAGACGCGCGCCTTCGTGCGGCGGCAATACACATGGTTTCGCGGTCACGACGCCGGCATCCGCTGGCTGGACGCGGCACAGACCGCGCCGGACGCTGTCATCAGTATCGTGCGTGACTGGCTCAGCAACCAGGGAGCATAAGCGAGGATGGCTTTCGGAGGGGTGCGCCAACGACTGTCCTTCACTCGCCGGGGACTGGCGGTCGTCCTGGCTGCCACGACTCTGTTGGCCGCGGCCATCTTCCCCCGTTACGTCCCCGATGTGCGCAGCGGCCCGCGCTGCTCTGACCTGGCCGCCCCACTGGGCGGCAATAACCGCTCAGTGCTCGCTTTCAACAGCGATCAGCGCGGTGCGCTCGACCTGGAGCTGATCCTCGAAAAGGAGCGTTTCAGCAGCGGGGAGGCCGTCCGCCTGCGCCTGGCCTTCATCAACGAAGACCAGGGGCCGATCATCCTGCACCTCAACCTGGACGATCCGATCCTCACCGCCAACCAGACCGTCGCCGGAATCACCTTCGAGATCACGCGCGTGGGCGGCGGCGCGCCCATCGCCGACCAGGGGCGCACCTACCAGCCGCCGGTCACCTTCAGCAACCCCGACACCCTGCACCTGCTCGGCTCGCGCGCCCGCTGCAGCGAGGAGTACGCGCTCAGCGCCACCGACCTCGCCGCCATCGGCGTGACCGACGGCGAATACCGCATCCGCGCGTACTACCGCAACACCAACCCCGGCGACCCGCGCCCCATCCAGCCGATTGACGCCACCGCCACTCCCTACCCGCAGTACGCGACAACGCAGGGCGTGTGGGTCGGAGAGGCGCGCTCTAATGAGGTGCGCTTCGCCATCGGCGGGGTCTTCGGCCCGTAGGCACATCCTCCCGCCAGGGGTGCTGCTCTGCCGCGACTCCGTAGGGTATACCCACATCTAAACCCTCTCCACAACTAAGAGGGACGCCCTGGTGTTTTCCCACCCTCCCACACGGGACTAGGGAGACGTCAGCGGGTGCCTCTACGTGCCCCCCAGGCCTCCAGTGGTCTGCGGCGCTGGCTCCTCCTGGGTCCGCGGGAGCCAGTGAGCGGCCCGCGGTCACCTGCTCCGCGAGCGGGTTGATGGGCAGTTCCGGCTGCGCGCCGGCAGGTGGACCGGCCGGCCGGCACCCACGCGCGTGACACTCTGCTCCGCCCCCACGTGACCTCACCCTCTGCCCGGCGCTATCCGTCTGCCGGGTGCCCGGCCAGGCCACCCGCCAGCAGGTTGATCGCCAGCACAGTCACGCTCAGCGCTGCGCCGGGGGCCAGCGCCACCCAGGGCGCATTGCGGAACGCGGCGCGCCCATCGGCCAGCATCACCCCCCACTCCGGCGCGGCAATATCGCCCCCATAGCCGAGGAACATCAGCGCCGCCCCGTTGAGCAGTGCCCAACTGAGCGTCACGCCGGCGAAGGCCAGCAGCGGCGGGGCCGCCGCCGGGACGACGTGCCGCCACAGAATCGCGCGCGGCCCCGCGCCGAGTGCCCGCGCCGCCTCCACAAAGGGCAGCGCCCGCGCCTGGATCACCGCCGCGCGCGCCACGCGGGCGTAGGACGGGATGCCCGCGATACCCACCGCCAGCGCCACCTGGACGGTGCCGCTGCCCAACAGGGCGATCAGCGCCAGAGCCAGGATCAGGCTGGGGAAGGCCAGCAGCGCGTCCATCAGCATCATCAGGCCGGCGTCGAGCCAGCGCCCGCCATAGCCCGCGACAATGCCGATGGCCAGCCCTGGCCCCAGGGCGATCAGGGCGGTCAGCAGCGCCACGCCCAGCGTGCGCCGACCCCCGTACAGGGTGCGGCTGAACACGTCGCGCCCCAGCAGATCGGTGCCGAAGTAGTGTCCGCGCGAGGGCGGCGCGAGCTGTTCCTCCGGCACGGCACGGCGCGGATCGTGAGTCGCCAGCCAGGGCGCGAGCGCCGCCAATGCGATCATCGCCGCCAGCAGCAGCAGCGCGGCGCGCAGCCGCCCGCTATGCCAGCCATTGGCCATGCCGCTACCCCTCCACGCGCACGCGCGGGTCGGCCAGCGCGTAGAGGACATCGGCCAGCGCGTGGATCAGGCTGTAGGTCAGCGCGGTCAGCGTCACAACGCCCTGAATCACCGGGAAATCGCGGTTGTCAATGGCCGTCAGCAGCAGCCGTCCCAGGCCCTGCCGCACGAAAATCGACTCGGTGACCACGGTCCCGCCCAGCAGGAAGCCGAGCTGCAGCGCGACGACCGCGATGACCGGCAGCAGGCCCACGCGCAGGATGTGATCGGTGACATCCACTTCGCCGAGGCCCTTGGCCCGCGCCGTGCGCACGAAGTCCTGGGCTGTCGCGCGCTGGATGCTGCGCGCCGTCACCTGGGCGATGCTACCCGCCGTGTGAAAGCCCAACACCGCCGCCGGCAGGATCAGTTGGCGCGGGCTGCCCCCGCCCACGCCCGGCAGCACAGCCAACGCCACTGTGAACAGGTAGATGGCCAGCGTCGCCGTCCAATAGACCGGCATGGACAGGGCCAGCGCCGCCGCTCCCTCCGCCAGCCAGCCAGGGATGCGCCGGGGAGCCAGCCCGGCGACCAGGCCCAGCGCCAGCCCCAGCGTCACGCCAACCAGCAGGGCGCTCCCCGCCAGCGCCGCCGTTGGGCCGAGGTTCTGCCCGATCATCTGCGTGACGGGCTGGCCCATCACCAGGGATTCCCCCAGGTCGCCGCGCACGACCCCGCCCAGATAGGCGGCGTACTGCTGCCAGAGCGGGCCAGACAGGCCCAGTGCCTCCCGCCGCGCAGCGACCTCGGCTGGTGATGCGCCCGTGCGGGCCAGCGTCGCGTCTACGGCGTCGCCGGGCAGCGCGCGCAGCACCACGAAGGCGGCGCTCAGCGCGATCCAGGCGACGGCCAGCGCCGCTCCCACCCGCTGAAGGATGAATTTGCCCATAGGACAGAGAGCGCGTCAGGGGCGCAATTGCAGGTTGCGCAGCAGCGGCCACCAGCCCTGGGCGCTGAAGATCACCCCCTCGAGCCGTGCCGTTGTGCCGTTGAGGTTGACGTACTCGCGGATGGGCAGCACGACCGCCTGCTCCATGATGCGCTGCTGCACCGACGAATACAGCGCGGCGCGCGTGGCGGCGTCCACCTGGCGCACGGCCTCGTGCAGCCAGCCGTCCAGCTCGGAGTCGCTGAAGCCAGACCAGTTATTGAATCCGCCGGTCATGTAGAACTGGTTCAATAAACTGGCTTCCACGCCGAAATCGTAAAAGGCGATGAGGTTGAAGTCGCCCTCCAGCGCGTAGCTGCGCAGCGTGGGGAAGTCCGGCACGCGGATCAATTCGACCTCAATGCCGATATCGCGCCATTCGCTCTGGATCAGTTGGGCAACCTCCGGCGTCTGGTTCCACGAGGCGAAGACCATCGTCAGGCGCAGCGGCTCGCCGTCCCGATCCCAGATGCCGTCGCCGTCGCTGTCGCCATAGCCCGCGCCTTGCAGCAGGCTCTGGGCGAAGGCGGGGTCGAACGGGTAGAGCGCCTCCACCGCCGGATCGTAGAAGGGCGTCACCGCCGTCAGCGGGCCGTGTGCCACCGGTGACTGCCCCTGAAAGACCGCATCCACGATCTCCGTGCGGTTCGTCGCGTAGAGCAGCGCCTGCCGCACGGCCAGCTCGTCGGTGGGCGCGCGCTTCATGTTGAAGAAGAACTGCTGCGGCTGGCCGGGGATGGGCACCCGCAGAACCCGTAGCTGCGTGTTGCCCAGCAGCAACTCGACATCGGTCGGCAGCAGCTCGCCGATCATCTGCACCGCGCCGCTCTCCAGGGCCAGGCTGCGCGTCGCCGGGTCGGTGTAGAAGCGGAATTCCACCGTGTCCACTGACTGGTCCGTGGCTGCGGCGTAGAACACAGGCCCCCAGGCATAATCCGGGTTCCGCCGCAGGACGATCCGCTCGCCGGGCACAACTTCCTCCAGTCGGTAGGGGCCGGTGCCCACTTGGTGCCACTGATAGGTGTTCTTCGAGTACTGGCGCAGCGCCGTTGGGCTGGCGATGCCCAGGTAGACCTGGCTCAGCCCGTCGAGCAGCGGCGCGTAGGGTTCGGACAGGTGCAGTGTGATCGTGGTGTCGTCCACGATGGTGTACCCCGTGTAGGGGCCGAGCAGCGCCAGCGCCTTGCCAGAGGCCAGCTCCGGGTTGGTGATGCGATCCAGGTTGGCGGCGACCGCCTGCGCGTTGAAAGGCGTGCCATCGTGGAAGGTCACATCCTGGCGCAGCGTGAACGTCCAGCTCAGGCCGTCCGGGGCCATCTCCCATCGCTCAGCCAGCCCAGGGACAAAATCCATCGTCTGCGGGTGGCGGTAGATCAGCGTGTCGTAGACCGAATACAAGGGGATGCCTAGCTCGTTGGAGATGTGGATGTGCGGGTCGAGGCCGGACGGGTTGAGCGTCAGCCCGTAGACGATGCGGTTCCCGCCGTCCGCGTCGTCCAGGCCCGCGCGCAGCGTCAGCAGCGCCACCACCGCGCCCGCCAAACACAGAATGGCGCTCAGCACGCCGAGAACGCCGAGGCTCACCGGCAGCCGCCGGCGCGTAGTTGCAGGGGTCAGCACGTCATCACCCTCACTCAGCCCGGTTCAGCCCAGGGACAGAACATCACCGCAGCGGCGTACAGTGCGCAGAGAAAGACGAGAACGGCAGACTTCCGAAGCCTCGGAAAACTTCGGAAGTCCTGACCTTTTCGCGTCCCTGCGCTTCAGGAATCCCGCCCCATCATGAAACGCACTCCCAGCGGGTGCGCGCAAAACCTGTCAGGTAGGGGCGCTGCTCTGCTGCGCCCTGGTTAACCTCACCCCCGCTCGGCGCTGGCGCGCCTCGCCGCCCCCTCTCCGTTGACGGAGAGGGGGAAGAGCCGAGCGGGGCGAGGCTAGGGGTGAGGTCAATATCCCCGCGTCCAGCGAGTCGCTGTCAACTTTTGCACGCACCCCTCCCAGCGAGACGTTGGGCGCTCTTCCGGGGCTGCGGTAGAATCACCGCGAGTGTACCACCGGCCTGGGCCGCAATCCAAATCGAGGAGCGTCAACGTGTCATTCGAGCCTGTTCTGCTGGCTCCCGAAGCGGAAGTCGAGGAAATCTACCCTTACCGGCGCGTGTGGCGCACCGCGTGGTTTGAGGTGTTGATACTGTTCGGTGTAGCCCTCGCCCTGTATCTGCTCACCGTGTTGTTCGGCGTCCTGCCCGACGACCTGCGCGATCCGCTGCTGCGCGCGGGCGTGGCGCTGCTGCCGCTGGTCTTGTGGTTCTTCTTCTCCTGGGGCGGCGAGCGCCGCGCCCTGCGCCCGCGCCCCGGCCTGCTGCGCGTGCTCATCCTGGGCGCGCTGGTCGCCAACGGGATCGCCGTGCCGCTGGAGGAGCACGTCTTCCTGCCAGAGCGCTGGCTGCCCGGCGCAGGGTTTGGCGGGCGGCTGCTCGGCTACACGGCGACGATCGGCTTCACCGCCGAGTTCCTCAAGTATCTCGTGCTGCGCCACACAGTCTGGCCGCGCCATATCACGCAGCGGCTCGATGGCATCGCCTACGGCCTGGCGGTCTCAGTCGGCTATGCCACCATGCTCAGCCTGCGCTTCGCCCTGTTCACCGACGCCACCCTGCTGGCAACCGCGCTGCGCGTGGTCAGCATCACCCTGCCCCACCTGGCGGTGGGCGCAGTGCTCGGTTTCTTCCTGGCCGAACTCTGGATCGGGCGCACGGCCATCTTCTGGCTGCCAGCCGGTCTGGGAATTGCGGCTTTCATCAGCGGCGTGCACTACGCCTTTCGGGCCATCGCCATCTCCGGCAGCCCCAGCGTTGCCAGCACGGGCAGCGCGCCTCTGCTCGGCCTGTTGCTGGCTTTCGGGTTTGTCGCCGTCCTGTTCGCCATCTTCGCCTTCCTCATCGCCAGCGCCGACGCCCGCGCCCAGGCACTCACCAGCCCCAGGCGAACGCTATGACCAGCCCCCTTTCCTCCGACAATAGCCCCAGCCTGAGTTCCATCCAGCGCTGGAACACGTATCTCGTCCTGCTCATGGCGGCGGGGATGTTGCTGCTGGGCATCACCCTGCGCGACTCGGCCCTCAGCGCCACCCAAACCTTCGAGAACCTGGAGGCGGGCGTCCGCGCGCAACTGCCCAGCGGATGGCTGCTGGAGACGGGCGGCGAGGATTTCGTGGTGCGCGCTCAGGACCCCGATGCCCTGCCGTTCAAGACCACCCTGCAGATCGCGGTGCTGCCCATCGGCCCGGACGCCACGCCCAACACCGTGCTCGACCTGCTGACCATGCAGCGCGCGCCACGCTTCTCGACTTACAAAGAGATCGCGCGCGGCGACGAGAGTCTGCGCGGCGACCCAGCCAAGCGCATGACCTACGCCTATACGCAGGACGAGCGCAACCCCTTCCAGGCCAGCGTGCCGCTCGTCGTCGAAGGCGTGGACGTAGTTGTGCTGCGGCGCGGCCAGGCGGTGATCATCACCTACCGTGAGGAGCGCACGGCCTTCAACACCAACCTTTACCGCTTCGAAGACCTGTTGCAGACTGTGGAGATCTTCTGATGCCGCGCCGCTTCGCCTGGCTTGCCCTTGCGCTCAGCCTGATCGTTGTCCTGCTGGTGGGGGCGCTGGCTCCCCTGCTCAGCGCGCCCGTCATCGCCCAGGACAGTGACAGCGAAGAGGTGGCACCCCCGCCGCTTGTCGAGCTGAACGAGGACATCATCAAGCGGGCGACCGTCTTCATCATGCAGACCTACCAGAGCCGCGGTCAGCCGGTCATCTCGTGCATCGGATCGGGGACGCTGATCAGCGCTGACGGCCTGATCCTGACCAACGCGCACATCGCCCTGCCCAGCGAGACCTGTCGCTCCGACACCATCATCATCGCCATCACCGTGCGCCTGGACGAGCCGCCCATCCCCACCTACACCGCCGAAATCGTAGACGCCAGCCGCGGCCTGGACCTGGCCGTGCTGCGCATCACCGGCTATCTGGACGGGCGCATCATCGAGCCGGGGGCGCTCACTCTGCCCTTCGTCGAGCTGGGCGACTCGCAGCAGGTTGCGCTCGACGAGACGATCACGGTGGTCGGCTACCCGGACTTCGGCGACGCGCCAGTGGAGGTCACGCGCGGCACGGTCAGCGGCTTCACCGCCGAGGCCCGCGCCGGCGACCGCGCCTGGATTCGCACGCGAGCGACGATCCCCGGCACCATGAGCGGCGGCGGGGCCTATAACCGCGACGGCAGGCTCATCGGCATCCCGACCATCGCCCCGGCGCGGGTCGGCGGCACCACCGTAGACTGCCGCATCGTCCAGGACTCCAACGCCGACGGGCGCGCCGACGCCAGCGACCAGTGCGTGCCGGTCGGCGGGTTCATCAGCGCGCTGCGCCCGTCGCGGCTGGCGCGCGGTCTGGTGCGCGCGGCCACGCTGGGCATCCGCCAGGGCAGCGAGTACCCGCGCCCGCCGGCGGCGCTGCCCGCAGAAACGCCGCGCTTCAGCCGGCTCTTCTTCACCACGCGCATCAACGAGGCCGGCGTGGCGACCAATGTTGTCACCGGCGTGCCCACCGGCACGACCAGCCTCCACCTGGTGTTCGACTACGACAACATGGTAGATGGGATGGTCTACGAGCTGCGCGTGTCGGTGGACGACGTGCCCAATGCCACCTACAGCCTGCCCCCCACCACCTGGAGCGGCGGCAGGCGCGGCACGTGGCACATTGGCAGTTCCGGCACCCCCTGGGAAAATGGTCTTTACAACTTTCGCCTGTTCATCGAAGGTCGCGAGACAGCCAGCCAGAGTCTCATCATCGGCGGCGGCCCGCGCGAGACTGCGCAGTTCACCGATGTGGTTTTCGGCTTCCTGAACCCCGACGGTAACCTGGTGGGCACCGGCTATCTGCTGCCGGAAGGCAGCGCCATCCAGGCCCGCTTCAATTATCGCAACATGACGCCCGGCATCTCTTGGAGCTATATCTGGTACTTCGAGCGAGCCGAGATTCTGCGCGACACCCAGGCCTGGGAGGGCGAAGCGCAGGGCGTGTGGATCATGCCCGCTGCCGGCGAGTTCATCCCCGGCCAATACCGGTTGGAGCTGTACGTCGAAAATGCCCTCAGCGCGACCGCCGATTTCATCGTCGCGGGCGGCGCTCAGGCGACCGGCGCCCTCATCTTCAGCAGCTTTCGCTTCACCAACGAGCAGATCAGCGGCGTGCCCACCGGCTCCATCCGCAGCGAGTTCCCCGCCGGCATCGAGCAGCTTTTCGCTTTCTTCAACTGGCGTCTGCTCGCGCCTGGCACACCCTGGACTCGCCGCTGGCTGGTGGACGGTGACGTGCTGTTCGAGGTCACAGAGCCATGGAGCGCCCCAATTGAGGGCGAGAACTTCTTCCTCGGCCTGGACAGCCTGGCCGCCTTGCCCGATGGCACCTATGGCGTGGAAATCCTGATCAGCAACACTTCAATGGGCACCGTCACGGCCAGAGTCGGGCTGGGTCAGCTTCCGGTCGGCGTCTTCGCCGGCGCCTCCGGCGTGCAGATGAGCGGGCGCATCACCGACGCCGAGACTGGCCAGGGCATTCCGGGGGCGATGTTCCTCGTGCTGCAATCCGAGTTCAGCGCAGAGGATTTTCTGTGGACACAGAACCAGGTGCTCGGCCTTTCGCTGGCCGACAGCGAAGGGCGCTTCCTGGTCTCCAGTCTGCTCCCGCGCGGCACCGACGAAGAACCCCTGCTCTACAGCGTGCTGGTGCGCGCCGCAGGCTACCTGCCGGTCAGCGCGGACGGCATCATCGTCGGGGAAAGCACCGAGAGTCCGGTCACCATCAACGTTGAGCTATCGCGCAACTGATCTGCGCGCAAAGGCTGCGCAGCAAAGCAGCGCCCCCGTAGGGGCGTATGGCCATACGCCCCTACGAGACCTTACTTCGCTCGGTGCCAGGTAAGTCGCTGCCAACGTTTGCTCGCGCCCCTCACCGGCGACTTGACGAGAAAGAAATCCACCAGTTTAATTGGGCCATTGCGTGATCACGCCGCCGAGGGGTTCCGGTCGCACGGCGTATTGGGGTTGCGCAAACTGCCTGACGCATTTTGCTCGCATCCTGCCAGCGCCGACCTTGAGCTATGCCGCGAGTGTCGCTATACTCCTAACAGATGTTATGCGATCACTCAGCAGAGCGCGTCCACTTGCCCCGGCGAGCAGCAATTGGCGAGGAAGAGTGCTATGTCAAACGGACTTGACAGACCCGTTCTCATCATCCACGAGGGCGAAAAGGCCGGTCAGCGTTGGACGGTTGGCAAGGATGAGGTGGTGATCGGGCGTGGGGGCGAGTGCGATCTGGTGCTGCCCGAACGCGAGGTCTCGCGCGAGCATGTCCGCATCTTCCGCGATCGTGACGTGTACTACCTGGAAGACCTTGACAGCAAGAACGGAACCTGGGTCAACGGGCGGCAGATCAAGAACACCAGCCTGCCCCTGAAGGACGGCGACGAGATTCAGATCGCCCTGGCCGTCAAGATCACCTTTGTCGGTTCCGAGGCCACCGCCCCGCTGCTGATGGACGAGCTGCCCCACGCGCTGGGCCGCCTGGTGATTCACCAGAATTCGCGGCGGGTGTTCATCAAGGGAGCCGAAGTAGACCCGCCGCTCAGCCTGCCGCAGTATCGCCTGCTGGAACTGCTCTATGAGGAGCCGGGGGCTGTGCGCACCCGCGACGAAGTGATCGCCGCCGTGTGGCCCGAAGCCGTCGGCGAGGGGGTCAGCGAGCAGGCGATTGACGCCCTGGTGCGCCGCCTGCGCGACCGTCTGGCGGAAGTGGACCCCGACCACCAGTACCTGATCACCGTGCGCGGGCACGGTTTTCGCCTGGATAATCCAATCGAGTGAGTGCTGCGCGGCGGAGACATGGCGAACAGAGGGCGGCCTCCGCGCTGGCAGGGCTGCCCCCTGTTTTCTGCCTTCCACCGGCTCAACTAGTCTCGCCCTGCGCGCGCCGGGCGATCCCTAGCACAACATCCACGTATTCCATGCGCACGCGCTCTGTGGACTGAATACCCAGCACCTCATCCAGAATCTCTGACGCCAGCGCCGCCTTGTACTCGGCATCGCGCGCCGACCACGTCCGCGACTTGATCTCGACATAGCGCCGGTCGGTCTTCGGCTCCACCACGTGATCAAGGTTCACGTAGAACAGCACGCCCTTGTACAACACGTGCCAGCGCAGCCGGTCTTTGTGCACCTCGCACTCACGGTGAGCCTTGAAATACTCGCGGTAGAAACGCAGCGGACGGTCGGCGGGAGCGATGAAGCGCGAGTGCGACAGCAGCACCGCTTCATCGAACTCGCGCGCCTTGTCCGGGATCGTGTACGTTAGCCGGGTGCGCACCGCCTCCATCTCGCCCGACGCGCCGATGAAATCGTCCTCGCGGTAGCGCACGCGGCCCTGATCCTCGTCATCGAAGAGGAAGTAGGTGTCATACTGCCGGTAGTGGTTGTGCTTGACGACCCGCACCGCCGGGTCGCGCAGCAGCCGCGCGATCAGGTCCTCTCCGTCGCCATCAACCACGGCCTTCACCTGGATCTCGAAGCTCTCTTCTTGCTGAAGCCCGCCAATGGCTACCAGCTTGTTGAGCACATTGCCCTCGCGCGCGATGAGGAACGTGTCCACCCGCCGCGCGTGCTCCTCGGCTTCGCGGCGGATGCGGGCCTCGTCCAGCGTCAGCAGCGCGCGCTCGCGCATCAGCCAGCGTCCATTCACCATCACATGCTGCACATCCGCCGCCTGGCTGGCATAGACAACCTGCGAGTAGACAGCGTTCGGGTCGCGCCCAAAACGCGGAACATTGTGCACAGGGTCGTGATCGAGCACGATCAGGTCGGCGCGCTTGCCCGCTTCCAGGCTGCCGGTCAGGTGCCCCAGGTGCAGCGCCTCTGCCCCCCAGCGCGTGGCCATCAGCAGCGCCTCCCTGGCCGGGAGCACCACCGGGTCGAAGGTCGCGCCTTTGGCCAGCAGCGCCGCCAGGCGCATCTCTTCGAACATATCCAGGTCGTTGTTGCTGGCCGCCCCGTCCGTGCCAATGCTCAGCCGCACACCGCGCTCCAGCATCTCAATGACCGGCGCGATGCCGCTCGCCAGCTTGAGATTGCTGGTGGGGTTGTGGGCCACCGCGACGTTGTGCTGATCCAGCAGGCGAATCTGCTCGCTGTCCACGTGCACACAGTGGGCGGCGATGGTTTTGGCGCGGAACACGCCCAGATCCACCACGCGGTTGACGACCTTCTTCTCGAAGGTCGCCCAGCTATCTTCCGCCTCCTGGCGCGTCTCCAGAATATGAATCTGCAAGGGCACGTCGAATTCAACGGCCAGGTCGGCGCAGGCGCGCAGGATTTCGTCGGTGCAGGTATAGGGCGCGTGCGGGGCCACTGAAGGCACGATCAGCGGATGCCCGCGCCACTCCTCGATGAAGCGCCGCGTATAGGCCAGGCTCTCCTCATAACTCTCGGCGTCCGGCGCGGGGTACTTCATCACCGTCTGGCCGCACACGCCGCGCAGACCAGCCGCCGCCACTGCCGCCGCCACCTCCGCCTCAAAGTAGTACATATCGGCGATGAGCGTCGTGCCGCCGCGAATCATCTCCGCGCACGATAGCTCCGTGCCCAGCCGCACGAACTCCGGGCTGACGAATTCGCGCTCGACCGGCATCATGTAGCCCATCAGCCACACATCCAGGCGCAGATCGTCGGCCATCGCCCGCAGCAGGGACATCGGCATGTGCGTGTGCGCATTCACCAGCCCCGGCATGACGATCTGGCCCCGGCAGTCCACCACCGTGTCGGCGCTGTACCGGGCGCAGAGAGCCTCTTCGGGACCGACGGCGAGAATACTGTCGCCCTGGATGGCCACTGCCCCCGGCGCGTACCGATCCAGCCGCTCATTGAGGGTCAGCACCGTGCCGCCGGTTAACAACGTATCGGCGTGTTCCATCATCTTGTTCCTTTCAAAGCAGGATTCCGAATATTATAACCCGGTTTCTTGTCAACCATGCGCGCCGCACCAAACGCCAGGGGGCCAGGGCAGTCGCATCAAACGTGCGTGTTGTTCTACCTCACCCCCAGCCTCGCCGAGCGGGGGTGAGGTCCGTAGGGGCGTATTGCTATACGCCCCTACGGGGGCGCACAGTGCAGCGCCCCTGCGAAACCAGCGCGTGCTTGATATGCCAACAGCGGCAGGTTGTTCGTGGCCCTCCCAGCGAACCCGCAACGCCTTGCTACCGCCCCTCCCGAAAGCTATAATCTTACCATTGGGCAAGTCAATCGCGCTGTGCACGTCCTGACAGATCCAACCGGGGGCGTCCCTGCTTGACGCCCCATTTACTTGGGTGAGCAGCAGACTGAGGTAGGTGGATGGAGAATTTTCTGCTGGGGCTGGCCTCATTTGTGCTGGTCCTGGTCCCTCTGGTGATCATTCACGAGCTGGGACATTTCATCGGAGCCAAGCTGGTCGGCATCACCGTGCTGGAGTTCGGCATCGGGTTCCCGCCGCGCGCCAAAAAGCTCTTCACCAAAGGGGACACGATCTACACGCTCAACTGGCTGCCCATTGGCGGCTTCGTGCGCCCCTATGGCGAAGACTTCGTGCGCCAGAAAAGCCCCGACGAACTGAGCGAAGACCGCCGCGAGATCGAGGAACGGGGTATTCAGAACCCCAAGAGCGTCTTCCAGGCATCGCCCTGGGAGCGGTTGCTCTTTCTGGCCGGCGGGCCGGGGATCAACTTCGTGGCGGCGCTGCTGCTGTTCGTCTTCGTCGCCCTGGTCGGCCAGCCCTTCGCCCGCGCCGATGTCACTGTCTACGACGTGGAACCCGCTTCGGCGGCGGCAGAGGCCGGGCTGCAACCGGGCGACATCATCACCGCCATCAACGGGCAGGAGGTCGAGTCCGCTGATGCGTTCAACCGCCTGATCGCCAGTTACCCGGATCAGGCGGTCACGCTGCGAGTCAAGCGCGACGCCGCAACGTTCGAGACGGCCTTGAGCGTGACCGATCAGGCCGCTCTGGCGGTTGAGCGCGTCTATGTTGACTCAGTCGAGCGCAACATGCCCGCCTACGACGCCGGTTTCCTGCCCGAAGACCTGATTGTAGCGGTAGACGGCATCGAGATCAGCAGCATCGAGCAGCTTCAGGAGTACACCCAGGCGCACGACCGCGAAGAGATGGTGATCACCGTCCTGCGTGGCAGCGAGCGCCTCGATCTGCCCGTCACCCCGCGCCCCGACAGCAGCGGCGTGGTGCGCATCGGCATTGGCATCGCTGGCGTGGAGCCATCGGCGGTTGGCGTGACGGCAGTCAACCGCAACGCGCAAACCTACACGCGCGCCCTGCCCCTGGGAGAAGCCATCAGCACCGGCGTGGATCAGTTCATAGACCTGCACCGCCTCATGGCCGAGTTCGTGCAGGACCTGGTGCGCGGCGATGTCGCTCTGGAAACCGCCCGACCGGTCAGCCCGGTGGGCATCGGCCAGCTTGGCGCGCCCATCTTCGAGCAGAGCCTCGACGAAGGGGAGATGTACCCGATCGTGCTCTTCGCCGCGATGATCAGCGTGGCCCTGGGCATCACCAACCTGCTGCCCATCCCTGGGCTGGATGGCGGGCGCATTCTCTTCGTGGTCATTGAGATCATTCGCGGCAAGCCGATGAAGCCGGAGCGCGAAGGACTGATCCATCTGATCGGCGTGATGCTGCTGCTCGGCCTCATCTTCCTCACCGTGCTGAACGACATCTTCAACCCGATCAACATTGACAGCATCAGATAGACAACAGAAGGCGAACTGACCAGCATGATTCACGGGGCCACCAACGAAGAGGAGCGCCATGCGCGCTTCCAGCGCACTGTCGCCCTGCTGCGCGATCCCGACGCATCGTTCACCGCCGAAGCGATCTACATGCTCTCCGATCTCGACGGCGCATATCTCGCCCAGTTCCGCGCGCTGTGGGGCGATATGTCCGTCGCGCGGCGCCAGGCGCTGGTGACGCGCCTGATTGAGACTGCGGAGATGAACTTCGAGCTGGACTTCAGCGCCATCGTTCACCCCGCGCTCGACGATCCGGACGCCACCGTGCGCGCCACTGCCGTCGAGGGCGTCCTTGAGGACAGCCCCCGTCGCGTCATCGAGCGCCTGATGCACCTGGCCCAGAACGACCCGACCTCAGCGGTGCGCGCTGCCGCAGCCAGGTCGCTGGGCCAGTTCGTGCTCCTCGGCGAGCTGGGCAAGCTCCCTGAAACGCTGAGCGCCCGCCTGCAAGACCTCCTCTTCGCGCTCTACAACGATCTTGGCGAAGACCTCGACGTGCGCCGCCGTGCGCTGGAAGCCATCAGCAACTGTGGGCATGAGGGCGTGGCCGGCCTCATCCGCGAAGCGTACTATGCCGACGACCTCCCCCTGCGCGCCAGCGCAATTTTCGCCATGGGGCGCTCCTGCGACGAGCGTTGGGCTTCGCGCATCATGGACGAGCTATCCAGCGAGCGCCCGGAGATGCGCTACGAAGCGGCCCGCGCCGCAGGCGAGCTGGAATTGCGCCCGGCTGTGGCCCGCCTGATCGAGCTGGCCTACGAGGACGACCGCGAAATTCAGGAGATAGCCATCTGGGCGCTGGGCGAGATCGGCGGCAAGCAGGCTAACCGCGCCCTCGACCGGCTGGCTGCCCTGGCCGCTTCTCAGGAAGATGACGAGCTGGCCGACGCTATCGCCGAGGCGCAGTCCGCCTCCTCGCTGGCTGGTGAGGACCTGATGCCGCTCTTTGACTTCGACGACTTCGAGGACGATTTGCTCGACGACGAAGACCTGCTCAACGACGACGGCTCGCTGAATGAGCGCCGTTTCTCTTACCTGGACGAAGAAAGGTTCTTCGGGGCCAACGCAGACGAGGACGAAGACCTCCTCTAGCCTGCCTCGCGTCGCGCCAACCCGCCCGCGCTCACCTGGCCAGGCAATACCGCACGGAGACGAGACCCGATGACGAATTCCGCACACGACTCGCCCGCCGACCGCGCCGAGTACGACGCGCATCTTGAGCGGTTGTCCGAGGAGCAGTTCCGCCGCCAGATGCGCCAGGCGGCTCATCTGCTCAGCAGCGGTCAGGGCGCGGACGCCATCCCCCTGCTCAAGCGCTGCCACGGCCTGCACCCGGACGACATAAACGTATTGATCAACCTGGGCGGCGCGTATATTCTCAGCGGCAGGCACCGCCTGGCCGTGCCGCTGCTCGAACGCGCCAGCGAGCTGGACCCGCTCAACCCCGCCGTATGGTCGAACCTGGCCGCCGCCTACCTGGGACAGATCATCCTCTCAACGCCCACCAAGCAGGAGCGAGCGCTGGCAGCATACCAGCGTGTGATTGAATTGGACGCCGCTTATCCAAACGCACACTACAACATGGGACTGATCCACATAGACCGGCGCGACTGGGACGCCGCCTACATGGCCTTCACCCTCGCCATCGAGTCGAATCCCCACGACGAAGACGCTCACGCGATGCGCCAGCGGGTCGAGCAACTGCGCGCCCGCCCCAACGCATCGCCATCCGCCAACTGACTCCCAACCGGCGCATGGACTGCGGCCCCCTGGGGTCTCAAAACCTTCTCTCTCTGCTCCCCTCTACCTCACCCCCCTCCTCCCCCTCCCACCCCCTCTCCGTCCGGGGGGGCAAGCCGAGCCCGTCCACGCCTCAACTTTCCGCACCCGCCCCCTGACGCGCGATTGTGAGGCGTCGGGGGGCTTGCTATAATGGCAGCGCCAGGACAGCCGAGATGGGAGACGCCGGCGGTGACGCAGACGCCAGAAGATGAACTCGTCAGGCTGCACGCGGTGGTCAAGGGGCGTGTGCAGGGCGTCTACTTCCGCGCGACGACCCAATACGAAGCGCTCGCGCGCGGCCTTGTCGGCTGGGTGCGCAACCGCTGGGATGGCAGCGTGGAGGTGATCGCCGAAGGCCGGCGCGCCGTCCTCGAATCGTTCGAGGTCTTCCTGCACCAGGGGCCGCCCAGCGCCCAGGTGACGCACGTCGAGATCACCTACAGCGCAGCAACCGGGGAATTCAGTGGATTCCACGTTCGTTAACAGGGCGAGGGATCATGTTCAGGTTCAACCCGCAGCGCATGGCGTGGATCACTATGATCGGCGCTCTGCTGGTCTTCATCCTGATGTGCACAGGCACGGTGGTCCTCGCGCGCTGGCTGGTCTTCGAGTCTCCAACGCGCCTCAATGCCACGCTGCACGTCGGTCAGGGCACGGTCGCCCTGGCTGCGCCAGACAGCGCCGACCAGAAGGCCGTGCGCGGCAGCGCCAGCGTCAACCACAACAACACGCTCACGACTGACAATCTCTCGCAAGGCTATATCGCCTTCTCCGACCCGTACTCTGGCGACATCATCGCCACCGTCACGCTGCGCAACGACAGCGTGGCGACGCTGCGCAGCGCGGTGCGCCCGCGCTTCAGCCTCAGCGACAACCCCTATGTGGTGCGCCTGTCCGGGGTTCTTGGCCGCCTGGAAGTGTGGGTCAGCGGCGGGTTGGATCGCCATCTCCGCATCGAAATCGAGAGTCCGCTGGGCACCGCGCGCATTGACGAGCAGGGCAACTTCCTGATCGAGAGCACCACCGCCTACCTGCACGTAACCACGCGCGCCGGCAGCGCCATGCTTGTGAGCCGCAGCGCCAACGCCCAACACCTGGCCGCCGGCACCGAAGGGGAAATTGTGGCGGGAAACGGCGAAATCCGGGTCGGCTCCGCGCCCATTGACCTGCTGCCCAACAGCACGTTCGGGCAGAATCAGGAATGGCCGACGGAGTGGGTATGCGCCCACACCCCCGACCCAGGCTTCCCGAATGCCCCCAGCGGCACATATGACTTCCCCACCGTAGACGGGCGTCCTTCCATCCACATCAAGCGGCTCCAGCCCACCCCCGGCCCGGCCAAGACCGGCTGCATCCAGGTGCTCGGCAGCGGCGCGCAGGGTCTCGACGTGCGCCAGTACAACAGCTTGCGCTTGCGCGTGACCATGCGCGTCCAGCACCAGAGCCTGAGCGCCTGTGGCGTCGCCGGGTCGGAGTGCCCGGTCATGCTCAAGCTGACCTACCTGGATCAGGACGGCAACGCCCGCGTGTGGTATCACGGCTTCTACACCGAGTACCAGCCGGCGTCAGGCGGGCGGCGCATCTGCGATTCGTGTTGGGAGCCGCACGAGCAGATCAACAAGGGGGCCTGGTACACCTACGAGTCCGGCAATCTGTTCACCGACTGGCCGGAAGGCGAGCGACCTGGCGTCATCCAGCAGGTAGAGTTTTACGCTTCGGGGCACGAGTACGAGGCGATGCTCAGCGAGGTCTCGCTGGTGGCCACCCTGCCAACGGGGGCCAGCGCCGCCTCAGATGGCTAGCCTTCCGGGCGCGTGCAACCCGCCAGGTGAGGACGCTGCTCTGCTGCGCCCAGGTTTACCTCACCCCCGCTCGGCGCTGGCGCGCCTCGCCGCCCCCTCTCCATGCATGGAGGGACGGACATATTAGGCGGTGTTGATTTAGCGTAACGACGAGCGATCACAATCAACGGAAGAAACGGGTGGCTTGAAGGAGAAGCTCGGATGCCTGGCAGGGCCTGTAGGGGCGGGTTTGCAAACCCGCCCCTACAACCGGCTCCGCGAAGTCGCCTTCTTGGTTCATTTCTTCCCTTGAATTGTTCTTCCGTAACCTATCATTAACCGTCAATGCAATCCTATTTGCCCGACCCTCCATGCATGGAGAGGGAGCAAGCTGAGCGCCCATCGCGGCAATCGCCCGGCCATGCTATACTGACCGCGTCCTGGGCCGCACGGTGACGTGATTCTCGCCTGCGGCGCTGCCAGCGGAGCAATGATATGTCACTGGACCGCGAAGCGCTCAACACCATCCTGCTCTATGCCATCACCGCCGCCGGCGCGGTCTTCGCTGCCACCTGGCTGGGCCTGATCCTGTGGACCTGGCGCGACATCCGCCAGCGTTCGCGCGACCCGCTGGCCCCCATCGCCGCCAGCCTGATGGTGGCTGTGCTCGGCCTGTTCGGGATCATCATCTACGTGCTGCTGCGCCCGCAGGAAACACTCACCGAAGCCTACGAGCGCTCGCTCGAAGAAGAGGCCCTGCTGCAAAACATCGAGGAGCGGCCTATCTGCCCCGGCTGTGGTCGCCCGGTCAAGGATGGCTGGCAGGTCTGTCCTTACTGCCACACCAAGCTCAGGAAGCCGTGCGCGCACTGCGGCGAACTGCTGGAGCTACCCTGGAACCTGTGCCCCTACTGCGCCATGAGCCAGGTGCCGCTGACATCCGCCCAGCCGCGCCAGCCGTCCGCTGCACCGCTGCCCGCTCGCCCGGCTGAGCCTCCCCGCGAACCAGCAGGCGAAGCCGTCGAGTTTGTCGAGGAGGACTCGTACTGATCGCGCGTGCGGCTGGCAGAGCACAGGTGAATCCACGAGACTCGTAGGGGCGGGTTTCGAAACCCGCCCCTACACATCGCGCCCTGATTGCCCACCCAGACAGGTCACTGGCGGGCCGGAATCATTATCCCGCGCCACCCGCTACATGATCAGCGACAGCAGCACGGTCAGCGTCGCCACGCTGGTGATTGTGCTGACCAGAATGGTCGCCGTCACAAACTCCGCATCCGCCCCGAACTCGGACGCCAGCACGCCGGTGACAACCGCTGTCGGCATGGCCGATTGCACGATGGCTACCTGCCGTGTCAGCCCGGAAAGGCCCAGCAGCACCACCAGCCCCACCGCAATCAGCGGGCCGAGCAGCAGGCGCAGCCCGGACGCCAGCAGGATCGGCTGGATGCGCCCGCGCACCGAGGCGCGCGAAAGCTGCACGCCGAGCACGACGAGCATGATTGGAATCGTCGCGTCGGCTAGCAAGAACGCCGCTCGTTCCACCGGCAGCGGCAGCGACACGTCTCCCAGATTCACTGCCAGCCCCAGCGCCGCCGCGTAGGGCAGCGGCACAGTCAGGACGTTGCGCAGCGCCCCCCGCGCAGACAACCGCCCGAACGACGCCAGGAAGACGCCCAGCGTGTACGACACGAGCAAAGTCGTCATGAAGAAGACAATGGCCCGCTCCTCGCCAGCGGCACCAAAGGCAAAGCGGTTCAGCGGCAGGCCGTAGTTCCCCGCGTTGAGCAGCGTCGCGCTCAGGGTGAACGCCGCCGCCAACTGCCGGTCGAAGCGGGCCTGGCGCGCCACCCACCAGGCCGCCACCGCCACCATCACCGACATCAGCGCGGCCACGGCAATGAGCTGTCCCGCCTCGTCGCCGCTCAGGTCGGAGTAGGCCACACCTTTGAAGATGAGGAATGGCGTGAAAACGTAGACCAGCAGGCGCGACAGCGCCCGCGAGTCAAGCTGAAGCCTGCGGTCGGCCAGGAAAGCGATCCCGACCACCAGCAGAATCGGCGCGATGATGTTGTAGAGAATCTCGCCCAGCGTGGCCATGATCAGGTCAGCACAGTCCGCTCAGCATGGGCTGTCGTTCTCGCCCACCGTCAGCACTTTCAGGAAATTGGTCTGGCTGCCGATCCCGAACGGGACGCCGCCGATGATGACCATCAGATCGCCGTTGACGACCAGTTGAGCGCGGCAGGCCGTTTCCACGACGACCTCTATCATCTCGTCAATCGTCTCGAACTCGTTGACCAGGATGGGCAGCACGCCCCACACCAGCGCCAGCCGGCGGAACGTGCGCTTGTTGGGGGTCGCCGCCAGGATGGGCGTCTTGGGGCGCACGCGGGCCACGCGCTGGGCGGTGTAGCCCGACCACGTGCTGGCGACGATCAGCCTGGCGTCCAGCATATCGGCAATGCGGCTGGTCACGTGACTGATCGCCGCTGCGATAGCCCGCTGCCGGCCGAGCTGCGGCGTGCCAGGGTCCAGCTCGGCGTGATGCAGCTCGCCGTGCTCGCCCAGATATTGTTCGGCAATCTGCGCGATGCGCACCATCATCTCCACCGCCTGCAGCGGGTACTTGCCAACCGCCGTCTCGCCGGAGAGCATCACCGCGTCCGTCCCGTCAAAGATAGCGTTCGCCACATCCGTCGCTTCGGCGCGCGTCGGGCGCGGGCTGTCAATCATGCTCTGCAGCATCTGCGTCGCCGTGATCACCGGCTTGCCCACTTCGTTGCAGCGCTTGATGATGTTCTTCTGGTGCACCGGCACGCACTCCGCCGGCGTCTCCACGCCCAGATCGCCGCGCGCCACCATGATCCCGTCGGACTGATCGAGGATCGCGTCGAAATTGGCGATAGCTTCGGCCTTTTCGATCTTGGCAATCAGCGCGACCTCGCCTTTCAGGTGGCGCACCAGCCAGCGCAGCTCGCGCAGATCGTCCGCCGTGCGCACGAAGGACATGGCCAGGTAGTCCACGTCCTGCTCCAGCGCAAAGCGGATGTGATCGCGGTCCTCGTCGGTGATGGACGAAATGCGCAGCGCCGAGTCCGGCACGCTCACCCCTTTGTGCGAGGAGAGCAGCCCGCCGAAAACCACCTGGCAGCGCACGTCCGCGCCTTGCCGCGCCTCCACCACGAACTCAAGCTGCCCGTCGTCCAGCAACAGCCGCTCGCCCACGTTCAGATCGTCCAGCACTGCCTGGTGAGGCAGCGGGACGACGAACGGCTTCTCCGGGTCGAGCACGGAGGATGCCGTGAGCGTCACCAGGTCGCCGGCGGTCAGTTCCAGCGGGTCCTGCACCAGCGTGCCCAGGCGCAGCTTGGGGCCAGGGATGTCGGCCAGGATAGCCAGGACTTTGCCCTCTTCCTCGGCTACGCGGCGCAGATTCTCGATGTTGCGCGCGTGCGTCGAGTGGTCGCCATGGCTGAAGTTGATGCGCGCCACATCCATCCCCGCGTGAACCATCGCGCGCAGCATCCCGATGTCCTGCGACGCGGGGCCAATGGTCGCCACGATCTTGGTGCGCTTGCGGTACTGTGCCTCCGGTTCCATGCTCGCCTCTCTCCCGCCGCTCGGCCAGCACAACGAATGCCTGGGCTGTGCTGATACGCCCAGTCCAGGCATTCGCAGAGTTCACGATCCTCCAGGTCTTGCGCCCCGCTTACAGGCGACGCTTGATATTCGGGAAGGCGCTCTTGCCCGCGTACACCGCCGCATCGCCAAGCTGCTCCTCGATGCGCAAAAGCTGGTTGTACTTGGCGATGCGATCCGAGCGCGCCGGCGCGCCCGTCTTGATCTGCCCGGCGTTCAGCGCCACCACCAGGTCAGCGATGGTCGCGTCTTCGGTCTCGCCGCTGCGGTGGCTCACCACCACCGTCCAGTTGTGAATCTGGCTCAGGCGGCTGGCGGCCATGGACTCGGTCAGCGTGCCGATCTGGTTGACCTTGCACAGCAGCGAGTTGCACGCGCCCAGTTCAATGGCCTTCTGCACGCGCTGGGGGTTGGTCACCAGCAGGTCGTCGCCGACAAGCTGCACCCTGTCGCCCACCGCTTCGCGCAGCATCACCCAGTGATCCCAGTCGTTCTGATCCAGGCCGTCTTCCAGCGAGATGATCGGGTAGCGCTCTGCCCAGTCCGCCCAGAAAGCGACCATCTCCTCGCCGCTCAGGCTGCGCCCTTCTTTGGCCAGCACGTACTGGCCATCCTGGTAAATCTCGCTCACCGCCGGGTCCAGGGCGATGTAGACCTGCTCGCCAGGGACGTAGCCCGCCTTTTCGATGGCTTCCAGAATGACCTCAATGGCGCCCTCGTTGCTGGGCAGGCTCGGCGCGAAGCCGCCCTCGTCGCCGACGGTCGTGCGGTAGCCCTTGCCAGACAGCACCTTCTTCAGGCTCTGGTAAATCTCCGCGCTCCAGCGCAGCGCCTCGCGGAAGCTCTCCGCGCCGACGGGCATAACCATGAACTCCTGGAAGTCCGTGCTGTCCGCCGCGTG
This sequence comes from Anaerolineae bacterium, assembly GCA_027494015.1. Next base: position 355,781 of record JAOSJP010000001.1, on the reverse strand, counting down.
CTTGCCGCCGTTGAGGATGTTCATCATCGGCACGGGCAGCACATGGGCGAACGTCCCGCCCAGGTAACGGTAGAGCGGCAGGCCGACGCTCGCCGCCGCTGCCCTGGCCACGGCCAGCGACACGCCGAGGATGGCGTTCGCGCCAAGCCGTCCCTTGTTGGGTGTCCCGTCCAGGCCGATCAGCAGCTCGTCAACACCCTTCTGATCGGTAGCATCCCAGCCGAGCAGCTCGTCGGCGATCTCGCCGTTCACGTTCTCAACAGCCTGCAACACGCCCTTGCCGCCGTAACGCTTCTTGTCGCCGTCGCGTAGCTCGACCGCTTCGTGCTCGCCGGTGCTGGCCCCGCTGGGCACAATCGCGCGCCCGAAGCTCTCGTCCACCAGCGTCACTTCCACTTCAACCGTCGGGTTGCCGCGCGAATCGAGCACCTCGCGCCCGACAATGGACTCGATCTGGCTGTACGTCATATCTATCTCTCCTGTGCCTGTGCCTGGCAGAGCCAGGCAGCGCCCACCAGACGCCCAGCGTCGTGGGCAGCGCATGATAAATCAAGAGGGGCGTAGCGCGCTACGCCCCGGAGCGGGTAAGCCAAGCGAGATCACAGCTTCAGAAGCTGCATCAACTCGTCGTACTTCAGGTGCTCGGCCACAATCGCCTGGAAGCGGCTGAGCTTCTCCGGCTGGCCCAGGCTCGTCCGCCCGAACATGCTCTCCACTTTCTCGACCGCTTCGAGCGTGCTATCTGGCACCAGCAGCACCGCGACGTTCAATTCTTCCGCGCGGCGCAGGATCGTGCTCGTCGGCTGCATGTTGCCCGTCAGCACCAGGCAGGTGGTCGAAGTCTCCAGGGCCGCCGCCTGAATGTCGGTGCGGTCGCCGCCAGTGAACACAGCCTTGTTGAGCTGGCGACGGAAGCGCGGCAGCGCTGATTCGACCGTCATCGCGCCCACGCTCAGGTGCTCGATCAGCCGCTCGCGCAGGTGCGAGCCGGTGAGCACTTTGGCCTTCAGCGAGTCCATGATCTCGCCGACGCTCAGCGCCTGAAGATACGGATCGTAAGGCAGCACGCCCAGCACCTTGATGCCCTGCTTTTCCAGGAAAGGCACCACGCGCTCGCGGATGTAGACCATATCCTCGCGCGGCACGCCGTTGAGCACTACACCGATGAGATGATCGCCCAGGCGACGCAGCGAAGCCAGCGCATCGTCCAGCACGCACATGGCCGCGCGGCACTGCTCGCCATAGCTCACCACGCTCACAGTGGGCACTTTCAGGCGCTCAACCACGCTAAGCGTGTTGACGCCCACCGCGTAGCCCTCGCGCATACTCGCGCCGCCCTCCAGGATCACCACGTCGTTGTCTTCGCTGGCCTGCTTGTGCGCATTCTCGATCTCGGCCAGCAGGTCGCGCTCCATCGTGCCGTCCATCGCCTCTTCGAGCAATTCGCTGGTGATGATCACCGGCGAAAGCTCCCACGGCGGCGTTTCCAGCCCCAGCGTCCGGCGCACGAAATCGGCATCCTCGTCCAGCACGCGGCCTCCGGCTTTGTACGGCTGCGTGCTGACGGGCTTCAGATAGCCCACCTTCAGCCCCGCCGCCTGCATACGCAGCCCCAGGCCCAGCGCAATCGCCGTCTTGCCGGAATAGGTGTTGACCGAAGTGATGTACAAACTCGTCATGTCTGTCTGTCCTTCTCAGCTAGCAGAATGCCCTATCGGACGTCTCATTTGCTTTTGAGCACCAGACGCATGTCCAGCGTGATCGCCCCCTGCCCGGCCTCGTAGACCATCAGCGGGTTGATGTCCATTTCGACGATCTCCGGGAAATCGGTCACAAGCTGGTTGATGCGCAGCAGGGTGTCAGTCATGGCCGCGCGGTCCGCCGGGGGACGCCCGCGCACGCCTGCCAGCAGCGCCGTCGCGCGAATCTCGTCGAGCATCTCTTCGGCGTCCTGGCGGCCAAACGGCGCAACGCGGAAGGTGACATCCTTCAACGCTTCCACCAGGATACCACCTAAACCGAAAGTCACCAACGGGCCGAACTGCGGGTCTTTGCTCATGCCGACCAGCACTTCGATGCCGTTCATAGGCACCATTTGCTGCACCAGGCAGCCCCAGATGCGCGCATCCGGCACGTAGCGCGTCGCCCGGTAAACGATCAGGTCGAAGGCATCGCGCACGTCGCTGGCGTTCTGCAGCCCCACCTTCACGCCGCCCACATCCGTCTTGTGCAGAATGTCCGGGCTGGCGATCTTGAGCACCACCGGGTAGCCAATCTCGCCGGCGGCGCGCACCGCTTCGTCCGCTGTCGCGGCAAGCTGGCTCTTGGGCAGGTGCAGCCCGTATGCCTCGGCCACAGCGCGCGCCTCGGCTTCGCCAACGCTGACCCGCCCCTCGGCGTAGGCCTGGTCGAACACCTTGCGCACGGCGTCGCGGTCCACCTCGTAGGTGACGAATTCTGGCTCCGGGCGGTCGCGGGCGACGATGTAGTCGCGCATGGCGGCAAAGGCGCGCGCCGCCTGCTCCGGGAACTTGTAGTTGGGCACGTCGTAGCTCGCCAGCACGTCCTCGCCCGCTTTGGCCCGCTCTTCGCCCATGAAGGCCCCCAGGATGGGCTTGTCTATGCGCTGGCTGAGCTTCCCCACTGCGTTGGCCGTCTCGACGATGTCGGTCATGGCCTGCGGCGTGACGATGCACAGCAGCCCGTCCACGTTAGGGTCGAGCGCCACCAGCTCCATCGCCTGGGCGTAACGCTCATGGCGCGCGTCTCCCAGCACGTCCACCGGGTTGGCGGCGCTGGCTGCGTCGGGCAGGAATTCTTCCAGCTTGTGCACCGTCTCATGTTGCAGCCGGGCGAGCTGCATCCCCGCCCGCTCCAACGTATCCGTGGCCAGAATGCCGGGGCCACCCGCGTTGGTGATGATGGCGATGCGGCTGCCATTGGGCAGCGGCTGGTTGGCGAACGCGCGCGCGTTGCCGAATAGCTCTTCCAGAGTGTTCATGCGCAGCACACCGGCCTGGTAGAAAGCCGCGTCATAGGCTGCCTCCGCCCCGGCCAGCGATCCCGTGTGACTGGAGACCGCCCGCGAGCCGGACTCGGTCACGCCGCTCTTCAAGACCAGAATCGGCTTTTTGCGGCTGACTTCGCGCGCCACGCGCATGAACTCCGGCCCCTTGGGCACGCCCTCAATGTAGGCCAGCATCACGCGCGTCTGCGGGTCGTCCGCCCAGTCGAGCATCAGGTCGGTCTCGCTGACATCGGCCTTGTTGCCCAGGCTCACAAAGCGGCTGAAGCCCAGGTCCTGCGAGGCCAGCGACCAGTCCAGGATCGCCGTTTGCAGTGCGCCGGACTGCGACATGAACGAGATGTTGCCCTGCGGCGGCGTCCCGGCGGCAAAGGTCGCGTTCAGAGGCGTATACGTGTCAATGATGCCCAGGCAGTTCGGCCCGATGACGCGAATGCCATACTTCTTGGCGATCTCGATGACTTCCTCTTCGCGCTCAGCCCCTTCGACGCTGGCCTCACGAAAGCCCGCGCTGATGACGACCACCGATTTGATGCCCTTCTCCCCGCATTCGCGCAGCGCCGCCGGCACGGCGTTGTAGGGAATGACGATCACGGCCAGGTCGGGCGTTTCGGGCAGGCTCATCACCGAATCGTATGCTTTGTATCCGGCAATCTGCGTGGCGCCGGGGTTGATCGGGTAGATTTCCCCCCTGAAGCCGGACTCGATGACGTTGGCCAGCACGGAATAGCCGAGCTTGCCAGGCTTCGTGCTCGCGCCAACGATCGCTACTGCGTTTGGTTTGAAGAATCCCTCAAGCATAGATACTCCCAGGATTGAACACTAAAGCGAAACACCTGGCCGCCTCTTGCTGCGGAGTCCAGCCGGATGACGCGCCGGGCAGGCTGGCGGCGGAGGTGCGGGTGACTGCGCGGAGCGCTTCTCCTGCCCCTGGGCGGGGGCAGCGTGTCTCGCCGTCGGTACAGCCCATCATGGCATGACTGTGGCAGTGGAAGTACGCGAAACGACGGTGTCGCCAAGCCAGTCGCCATTATAACGCCCCCCTTCGCCCCTGCCACAGAGATAAGTCACTGCGCAGCCTGCCGAATTGCACAGACGCGGATGAGACTTCCCAGGTCTTGCGCAGGACTTCGGGAGTCTGTGTCACCCTGAGCCGCCAACCTCCTCTTCGCCTGGCGGGGTGCGTGCGAAAGTTGACAGCGACTCGCTGGACGCGGGGATATTGACCTCACCCCCAGCCTCGCTGCGCTCGGCTTGCCCCCTCTCCGCAGCGGAGAGGGGGCGGCGAGGCGCGTCAGCGCCGAGCGGGGGTGAGGTCAATCAGGGCGCAGCAGAGCAGCGCCCCTACCTGACAGGTTTTGCACGCACCCGACGCGCCCCGCCGCATGGCGTTTTGTACCGCCCGCGCTACAATCTGCCCACAGACACTCCTGACGCCGTGACGAGGCCACATTCATGCCACCTATCTATCTCGACTACAGCGCCACCACCCCACTCGATCCGCGCGTCCTGGCCGCCATGCAGCCGTACTTCGCCGAGCAGTTCGGCAACTCGAAGGCAATTCACCGCGTGGGCCATCTCGCGGAAGGGGCTATTGAGGGGGCGCGCGCAACCGTCGCCCGCTGTCTGAGCTGCTCGCCCGCTGAAGTCGTCTTCACCAGCGGCGGCACCGAGAGCGACAATCTCGCCTTGCGCGGGCCGGCGCAGTATGCCCGCGTTCACGACCGCCCCTTTACCGTGATCACCAGCCCGGTGGAGCACGCGGCAGTCGCCGTCACCGCCCGGCAGATTCACGACACGCTCGGCGCATCGCTGCGCATCGTGCCAGTGGACCGCGCGGGCCGCGCGAACGCCGACGACCTGCGCGCGGCCTTGCGCGGACTGCCCGCCAACGGGATCGCCCTGGTCAGCCTGATCCACGCCAACAATGAGATCGGCACGGTCAGCCCCATCGCCGAGTATGCAGCCATCGCCCACGAACACGGCGCGCTTTTCCACACCGACGCCGTGCAGTCGCCTGGCCATCTGGCGCTCGACATCGCAGGCATGGGCATGGACCTGCTTTCGCTCTCGTCGCACAAGTTCTACGGGCCGAAGGGTGCCGGGGTGCTCGTCCTGCGCGAGCACGTGCCCTATCTCTCCGCACAGACCGGGGCCAGCCACGAGGAAGGCCGGCGCGCGGGCACGCACAACACGCCGGGCATTGTCGGCACGGCGGTGGCGCTGGAGATCGCCTGCGCCGAGCGCGCGGAACACGCCGCTCACCTGAGCGACCTTCGCCAGCGCCTGGTCGCGGGCGTGCTCAGCGCCATCCCCGACGCGGAGCTGACCGGCGATCCCGTAGACCGTCTGCCAGGCCACGCCAGCTTCGCCTTCAAGGACGTGCTGAGCAGCACGCTGCTGATGCATCTCGACCAGCGGGGAATCGCTGCTTCGTCGGGCAGCGCCTGCAAGTCCGGCAACGAGCAACCCTCCGCCATCCTCGAAACGCTGGGCTTCGGCCCGCAGTGGACGCGCGGCGGGCTGCGTCTCTCGCTGGGACGCAGCACCACCGCCGACGACATCGCCGCCGTCCTGTCCGCCCTGCCGGAGACTGTGGCCGCCGTGCGGCGCATGGCCGCCCTCTCGCCCGCATAGCCAATCGCCCACAACCTGGCAAGTCGGAGACCATCGAAGGAGTCCATTATGGAAACGCTGCTCCGATTCGCGGCTGAACGTGCGATGCAGTATCGAGCGTCGCTCCCGGAGCGACGCGTGGGGCCATCGCCCGACGTGCTGGCTCGCCTGGACGAGCTGCGCATCCCCCTGCCGGAACATCCCTCTGATCCCCACCTTGCGCTGGCCGAGCTGGATGAGATCGGCTCCCCGGCCACCACCGCCACCAGCGGCGGGCGTTTTTTCGGCTTCGTGATCGGCGGTTCGCTCCCGGTCACCGTCGCCGCCCAGTGGCTGGCCGGCGCGTGGGATCAGAATACCGGGCTTTTCGCCGCCGCTCCCATCACCACTGCGCTCGAAGAGATTGCCGCTGATTGGCTGCTCGACATTCTTGGCCTACCCCAAGACAGCGGCGTGTCCTTTGTCACGGGCGCGACGCTGGGCAACTTCACCGCCCTGGCGTCGGCGCGTCATGCGGTGCTGGCCGCTGAGGGTTGGGACGTTGAGGCTCACGGATTGTACGGCGCGCCCCCATTGACGATGATCATTGGCGAAGAGGCTCACCCATCGCTGCGCAAATCGCTGGGGCTGCTCGGCCTGGGGCGCGAGCGCGTGACTATCGTCCCCACCGACAGCCAGGGCCGGATGCGCGCCAGCGCCCTGCCGCCCATCAGCGGCCCGACGATCCTGTGCATCCAGGCCGGCAACGTCAACACCGGCGCGTTTGACCCCGCCCCACAGCTTTGCGCCGCCGCCCACGAGGCCGGCGCATGGGTGCATGTGGACGGTGCGTTTGGGCTATGGGCCGCCGCTTCGCCAGATCACGCGCACCTCGTTCGCGGTGTCTCTGAGGCGGACTCCTGGGCGACCGACGCACACAAGTGGCTGAACGTGCCCTATGACTGCGGGCTGGCCTTTGTCCGCGATCCGGCGCACCTGCGCGCCGCGATGACACTGACCGCGGCCTATCTCCCGCAGGGGGATCACCGCGAGCCGTCGCAGTACACACCGGAGCTTTCGCGGCGCGCGCGCGGCGTGGAAGTCTGGGCCGCGCTGCGGACCCTGGGACGCGCGGGTGTTGCGGAGATAATTGCCCGCAACTGCCGCCAGGCGACGCGCTTCGCCGAAGGGTTAGCAGCGGCGGGCTATGAGGTGCTTAATGACGTGGTGCTCAACCAGGTCTTGGTTGCCTTCGGCGACCCGGAAACGACCCGGCGCGTGATCGCCAGCATTCAGAGCGACGGCACCTGCTGGTGTGGGGGAACCGTGTGGCACAACCAGACAGCCATGCGCATCAGCGTGTCGTCCTGCGCCACCACCGACGAAGATGTCGAGCGCAGCCTGGCCGCCATGCTGCGCATCGCCGCGAACGTGCGCAGTTCTGCTCCGGCGTGAGAGAACGAACCAGGAAAAGCGCGAGGCACCCACCCATGTCCTCCCGACCGCGCGTCGTCGTCGCCATGAGCGGCGGTGTGGATAGCTCCGTCGCCGCTGCCCTGCTGGTCGAGCAGGGCTATGACGTGGTGGGCATGATGATGCGCCTGTGGTCGGAAGACTGCGGCGAGGGCGGCGCCAACCGCTGCTGCACGCCCGGCCAGATGGCCGACGCCCGCCGTATCGCCGCGCAGCTTGGCATCCCCTTCTACGTCATAGACACGCAGGAGGTCTTCCGGCGCACCATCGTCCAGTTCTTCATTGACCGCTACGCCGCCGGAGAGACGCCCAATCCCTGCCTGGAGTGCAACCGCCACATCCGCTTCGAGTGGCTGCTCGGCCACGCCCTGGCCAGCGGCGCGAGCTACCTGGCGACCGGCCACTACGCCCGCGTCACCCATGCGCCGGACGGCACCGCCCGCCTCTTCAAGGGGCGCGACCCGGCCAAAGACCAGAGCTATGCCCTCAGCATGATCACGCAGGACCGGTTGCGCCACGCCATGTTCCCGCTTGGTGACTATGCGAAGGCCGAGGTGCGCGCGATGGCCGCAGCGCACGGCCTGCCCGTCGCCGCCAAACACGACAGCCAGGACTTGTGCTTCCTCGCCGACGGCGATTACCGCCGCTTCCTGCGCCAGCACGCGCCCGGCGCGGCCCGTCCCGGCCCCATCCTCACCCGCGACGGACAGCCGCTTGGCACGCACACGGGCCTGCTCGATTACACCATCGGCCAGCGCAAGGGGCTGGGCATCAGCCACAGCGAGCCGCTCTACGTCCTGGCGACCGACCCCGCGCGCAACGCCCTGATCGTCGGCCCGGCGGACGAGCTAGGCAGCCACTCGCTCACTGCCGGGCGCGTCAACTGGATCGCCGGCGGGCCGCCCGCCGACCGCTTCGCAGCCGACCTCAAGATTCGCTACAAGGCGCGCCTGGCGCAAGGAGCCGTGACTGTGCTGCCTGATGGGAGCGTACAGGTGGAGTTCGCGGAGCCGCAGCGCGACATCACCCCCGGCCAGGGAGTTGTCTTCTACGCGGGCGAGGAGTGCCTCGGCGGGGGCATCATCACCGCGAGTCAGTAAGGGTGCGTGCAAAACCTGTCAGGTAGGGGCGCTGCTCTGCTGCGCCCTGGCTGACCTCACCCCCGCTCGGCGCTGACGCGCCTCGCCGCCCCCTCTCCGTTGACGGAGAGGGGGCAAGCCGAGCGCCGCGAGGCCGGGGGTGAGGTCAATATCCCCGCTTCCAGCGAGTCGCTGTCAACTTTTGCACGCACCCGTTAGTAGTAGCCCGACTGGAGCAAGTCCTGCACTTCCTGGCGAAAGAGCAGCATCACCAGCGTCCCCAGGACAATGTACGGGCCGTAGGGCAGCGGCGTGAAGCGCCGGTAGCGCCCGATGATCGCCCGCCCTGCCATGTACAGCACCGCTCCCACCGCCCCGGCGAAGACGGTGATCAGCGCGGCGAAGATGAAGCCGCGCCAGCCCAGCATCAGGCCGCTGAGCGTCGCCAGCATCACATCGCCGAAGCCGAACGCGACTTCCTCGTTGCGGGCCAGCGTGGAGAACGCCACTCCCCCCAGGAACATCGCCAGGAAGAGCAGGAACCCGACCGCGCCGCCCCACAGGTGCTCGCTGAGCGTCCTGCCCTCCGCCGGGGAAATCGCCGCCACGACTACAGCGAACGCGCACGAGGGCAGGATGACCGCGAACAGGATCAGGCGGTGCTCGAGGTCAATCACGGTGATCAGCAGCAGGATCGCCACGTAGACATACCACGCCCACAGCGCCGGCTCGTCGGCGAAGGCCAGCGTCAGCCCGGCGAAGGCCAGCCCGGTGGTCAGTTCCAGCAGGGGATGGCGCCAGCCCAAGCGATTGGGGCGCGCCGGGGATGGCAGCTCCTCATCAGCCGGATTTGAGGGCGTCCCAGAGGGGCCTTCGCGCATGCCCAGAGCGAACGCGCTGAGGCCCAGCCACGCCTTCAGCGGGCGCGGGCTGCCGTCCGGGTAATGCGGCGGGCGGATGCGCGCGCGAACCGGCAGATCGTCCGCAAGGGCATTCAGCACGCCCCCCACCACCAGCCCCCCTAGCCCGGCCACCACAGCGACCACTAGCTCCATGCGCGTCCGTCTCCTGTGCGCTCTGCGCGAAAAGCGTGCGGCTCTCAGTAATCCTGGTGAGGCCGCTCGTCGGGCGGCCCCAGGAAGTAGGGCAAAGTGGGCGTCGGCGGGCCTGGCGGCGGGGGCGGCAGCAAGGCCAGCGCGCTGATCAGCACCACCGCCGTGAGCAGCGCGATCATCACGCCCAGGAGAATGATGCGCCCCTTGCCCGCGCCTTGTTGCATACGCTCGCCTTCTCCGCCAGCCATGCCCCACGCATTATACCAGAAACGCCCGCACAGCGGATGTCAGCCTCCGCGCGGCCCAGTCAGTCGCATGTCAGCGATCTCGATTGCCCCCCGCTCCACTCCGCCCTATAATTCACTTATGAAGGTCTAGCGCGGAGAGTAATCCCGCAAAGAGTCCGGGGGCACACCATCATGACCATCCTCACGGCAAGCGTTCTCAGCGACATTTTCGCGGACAACCCGATCCACATCGTCTATGCCGCCGCCCTGCTGATCGGGTTGGTCTACGCCATCTTCCTGCTGTTCTTCCAGGGCATCGGCGACGCGCTGGGCGATCTCGACTTCGCTCCCAGCCTCGACGCCGACATGGGCGATATTGACCTGATTGACGCCGACGGCGCGTCCGAAGCGACCGGCGTCAGCATGTTGGCTGTAGCCAGTTTCATCTCGTCGTTCGGCGCGTTCGGCCTGATCTCGGCGACGCTGTTCGATGCGGGCACGATCCTCAGCCTGATCGTGGCCCTGATCGGGGGTGTGCTGGTGGGCATCGCGGCCCAGGGGTTCTTCCTGTACATCCTGTCGCCGACGATCAGCAGCGAAGTGCGTCAGGCCCGGCTGATTGGCCAGGTCGCCGAGATCACGACGCCCATCCCGGTCAACGGCGTCGGCCAGATCGCCTTCGTCGCCCAGGGCAGCCGGGTCACCTATTCAGCCCGCGCCACCGATGAGCAAAGCCCGTTCGAGCGCGGCACGCCGGTGCGCATTGAGCGCATCGTGGGCGGCATGGCCTACGTGAGCGCCATTGACTAGCAGCCTGTCACCGCCAGGCACCCGGCCCCCTCGTCCCCGCTTCGCCGCACGCCGGATGCCACCGCCCGCTCTGCTATGCATCGTCTCTGCCCATCGCCAGTTGTTTGATCCGTGACCTGTAGAAAGGACAACCGCTCATGGTCGCCGTAGGTGCAATTGTCATCCTGTTGTTCCTCTTCATCCTCTTCACGCTGGTCGCCGTCTACGCCAGCCGGGTGAGGAAAGTCGGCCCCAACGAAGTCCTGATCATCTCTGGCCGCCGCACGCGCAGCAGCGAGACCGGCGAGGTGGAACCCTACCGCATTGTCAAAGGCGGGCGGGCCTTCATCTGGCCCATCCTGGAGCGCGTGGACACGCTCTTGCTGGAGATCATGACCATCGAGATCATCACCGACGATGTGTACACGCGCCAGGGCGTGCCGGTCACGCTGGAAGGCGTCGCCCAGATCAAGATCGCCAGCGACGACGTGTCCATCCGCACCGCTGCCGAGCGCTTCCTGTCCAAGACCCGCGCCGAGATCACCAATGTCGCCCATGAGACGCTGGCCGGCCACCTGCGCGCCATCATCGGCAACATGACCGTCGAGGAGATCTACCGCGAGCGCGACAAGTTCGCCCAGGAAGTGCAGGATGTCTCGGCCAGCGACCTGGCCAACATGGGCCTCGGCATTGACACTTTCGTCATCAAGGACGTGCGCGACAAAGAAGGCTACCTCGACGCGCTGGGCCGCCCGCGCGTGGCCGAAGTCAAGCGCGACGCGACCATCGCCGAGCAGCTTGCCCTCACCCGCGAGGCCGAAGCCCGCCGCGACTACAACCTGCAGCAGGCCAGCTATGACAGCGAAGTAGCCCGCAAGCAGACCGAGGCCAACCTGGCCGGGACGCTCCAGGAGCGCATCACCAGCCAGACGATCCGCGCCGAAGAAGTGCAGATCGAGCTGATCGAAAAGCAGAAGCGCATCGAGGTGCAGCAGCAGGAAGCCCTGCGCATGGAAAAGGAGCTGGAGGCGACCGTCCGCAAGCCAGCCGCCGCCGAGCAGTTCCGCATCGAGACGCTGGCCAACGCTCAGAAGTACGAGCTGGAGGCCCACGCCGGTGGTGAAGCCGCCGCCATCCGCGCGCGCGGCGAGGCCGAAGCGGACGCCATCCGCGCGCGCGGCCTGGCCGAAGCGGAGATCACGCTGCAGAAAGGTCTGGCGGAAGCGCAGGCCATGGAGAAAAAGGCCACCGCCTGGCAGCAGTACAACCAGGCCGCCATCATCCAGCAGATCGTCGAGGCGCTGCCACAAGTTGCCGCCGCCATCGCCCAGCCGCTCGCCCAGACCGACCGCATTGTGATCATCAGCAGCGGCGATGGGGCCAGTGCCGGGGCCTCCAAACTCAGCGGCGACATCACCAACATTATCGCCCAGGTGCCCGCCACAGTCGAAGCGCTCACCGGCCTGAGCCTGAGCGAGTCGATCAGCCAGCTTCCGGGCATCCTCAACGCCAGGCCGGAAGGCGAGCCAAAGCCGGGGTAGCGTTCGGCCCAGGACCAGGCTTCCGAAGTTCTTCTCGACCTCCCCCCTGGCCTCGCTACGCTCGACCAGCCCCCTCTCCGCGCGGAGAGGGGGCAACGAGGCGCGTCAGCGCCGAGTGGGGGTGAGGTAAGATGAAGGGGGCTACTCCAGACTATCCACCCACCGAAGATCACAAAGACCGCCGGGTGGCGGTCTTTGCCGTGTGCAATCTGCCCTCCGAGCGCAGCGCGCTACGGCTTGGAGTCGTAGCCGGGGCCGCTCTTGAAGAACTCGTAATTCCACTTGATATCGCCGGTCAGGTCAACAACTTCGCCGCCTGCCGCATCCTCCTGCTTCCTCGTCTCCCAGGGGATGCGCCCCTGCCCGGCGGCCATCTCGTAAGCATCCGGCACTTCGTCCTCGACGAAGATCGCCTCGAACGGGCACTCCGGCACGCACGCGCCGCAGTCAATGCAGGTGTCCGGATCAATGTAGTACCACGGCCACTCGTTCTCCGGGAAGCCAGGTATGATGCAGTCAACCGGGCACACTTCTACGCACGCCCCATCGCGCAAGCACAGGCTGGTAATGATATGGGTCATCTGTTCCGCTCCTTATCGGCTCTAGACGACTGACCAACACGATTTGTCCAGCAATCTCCCGCTGAACTGCCTCACTCGAATCAAGCAGCGCACGCAGCATACTCCGCAGACGCGCCCCGTGTGCCGCGCCATACACTGGCCCCACTATAGCAAACGGACAGCCAATCGCGCAAGGTCAGCGCGATGGCGGGTGCGTGCAAAGGTTGTCAGCGACTTGTTTGACGTGGGGGTATTGACCTCACCCCCAGCCTCGCCGCGCGGGGGTGAGGTAAACCGGGGCGCAGCAGAGCAGCCCCCCTACCTGACAGGTTTTGCACGCACCCGCGATCACGGTCACAGTAAACTCAGGGAGGGCGCAAGCCTTCCCAGTTCCTCCGGCTATCTGGCATCATACCCTGGCCCGCTGCGGAAGAACTCGTAGTTCCACTTGATGTCTTCCGTCAGGTCCACGATCTCGCCGCCCTGGGCGGCGTAGCGCTTCGCACCGTGCGGCACGCGCTCCTGCCCGGGGGCCATCTCATAGGCATCGGGCACTTCTTCTTCGACGAAGATCGCCTCGAACGGGCATTCGGTCGCACAGGCGGCGCAGTCAATGCACGAATCGGGGTCAATGTAATACCAGGGCCATTCGCTCTCCGGCATCCCGGCAATAACCGCCTCAGACGGGCACACGTCCGCGCAGATGCCGTCGCGCAGGCACAAGCTGGTTACAATATGAGGCATGGAGCTGCTCCTCTAGTCGGTACAAGCCCGCAGCAATCACCATACTTCACTATACCGCTCCTCGCGCTTCTGTCATGTGAAAAAACACAGACAGAACATATGACGTTAGGCACAGCTTTGCTGTGGCAGGTTCTTCGCCCCAAACGAAAAGGCCGGGAGCAGCAAGTGCTCTCCCGGCCCAATCTCACCTCCCAGCCGCGCGCCCTAACCGCCCCGCGCAGCCTTGAAGCGCTCGGCCACGTCCGCCCAGTTGACGACGTTCCACCACCCCTCGACATAAGCGGCGCGGTTGTTCTGGTACTTCAGGTAGTAGGCGTGCTCCCACACATCGAGCACCAGCAGCGGGCGAACGCCCCACTGCGTCAGGTTCTGGTGCTTCTCCGACTGCAGGACCACCAACTGCCCGGCGACCGGCTCCCACACCAGCAGCGCCCAGCCGCTGCCCTCGACCTGGTTGGCCGCCGCGCTGAAGTGCGCTTTGAACGCAGCGAAGCTGCCGAAGTCCCTGGCGATCTGCGCAGCCAGCTCGCCGGATGGCTCGCCGCCGCCGCCATTGCCCGCCGGGGCCATGTTCGGCCAGAAGATCGTGTGCAGCAGATGGCCCGACCCGTGAAAAGCGGCTTCGCGCGACCAGTGCTTGGTCAGCGCGAAGTCACCGGCGGCGCGCGCCGCCTCCAGCTTCTCCAGCGCCGCGTTCAGCCCATTCACATAGGCCAGATGATGCTTGTCGTGGTGCAGGCGCATGGTCTGCTCGTCAATATGGGGTTCCAGGGCGTTGTAGTCATAGGGCAGCGGGGGCAGTTCATATTTCTTAGCCATGAGATGTTTCCCTCCATCAATTCATGAGAAGTCGGTCAGCAGGGCAGCGAGCCACGTCCGCACGCGCCCCGCAGAGGACGGTGATTCCGCGCCAGCGCGCTCGATCAGGGCAGATTATAGAGAAGCCACGTGGGAGGCGGCCAATAGATTTGTGTATGAATGGCCGCTATACTCAGGGGGAGATCAGGGATAGCCCGCGCTAGACCCCCACCAGCGTCCGACGCAGGAAGGCCAGGTCTTCCAGCGCGCGCCCCGCGCCGACTGCGGTGGCGACGCCGGGGTTTTCAGCGCGATAAGCGGGCACGCCTACCTTGCGCGTGATGTACTGATCAATGCCGCGCAGCAACGCGCCGCCGCCCGTCAGCACCACGCCCCGATCAATGATGTCCGAGGCCAGCTCCGGCGGCGTCTTCTCCAGCACGGCCTGCGCAGCGCCGACAATCGTCGCCAGCGGCTCGGCGATGGCCTCCACTACCTCGCTCGTGGTGACGGTGATTGTGCGCGGCAGGCCACCCACCTGGTCGCGGCCTTGAATCTCCATGCTCATCTCCTGGCCGATGTCCACCGCCGCACCGATCTGAATCTTGATCGACTCAGCGGTCGGCTCGCCGATGACCAGGCTGTACTTGCGCCGGATGTAGTTGATGATCGCCTCGTCCAGGCGCATCCCGCCCATGCGCACGCTGTCCGCCACAACAATGCCGTTCATCGCCAGCACCGCCGCTTCGCTGGCCCCGCCGCCCAGACTGAAGACCATGTTGCCCGCCGGCGTGCTGATCGGCAGCCCCGCCCCCAGCGCCGCCAGCAGCGGCTCCGGCAGCAGGTACGCCTCGCGCGCGCCGGCGCGCACCGCCGCTTCGTGGACAGCGCGCTTCTCGACGCTGGTCACGCCATAGGGCACGCTGAGCATCACCTGCGGGCCGCGAAAGTGCATCCGCCCGCTCACCTTGCGGAAGAAGTAGCGCAGCATGGCTTCGGTCACTTCGTAGTCGGCGATCACGCCGTCGCGCAGCGGGCGCAGCACCTCGATGTGCTCAGGATGGCGCCCGTACATGTCGCGCGCTTCCTGGCCCACCGCCACTACCCGCTCTTCTTCGATGGTCAGTGCAACCATGGCCGGCTCTTGCAGCACAATCTGCCCGTCGGCATAGATCATGACGTTGTTCGTGCCGAGGTCCACGCCCAGTTTTCGTGAGAACATGCCCATGGGAGAATCGCTTTCTCGCGGTGGGAGTCTGCGCGCCGCAGCACAAGGTATACCGCAAGCCGCCTTAACACGCGAAAAAAGCATCGCGCCGGGCGCTCCCCTGCGCGATGCCTCTGGCTCTCATTGTAGAGCGGCACAGCCTGCTCAGTCCTCGTCTTCCAGGCTGCGCACGCGCTGACCGCGCGCCTCCAGCCGCCGGTGCACTTTGGCCGCGATCTCGACGCGGCGCAACTCCTGGGCGATCTCCGCCCGCTGCGTTTCGCTGGGACTGGACGACATCAGGTCGCGGGCGCGGTTGCGCGCGTCTTCGATCTGCGCCATGTCCAGCTCGTAGACCGACTCCGCGTCGTCGGCCAGCACCGTCACCTTGTCCGGGCGCACTTCTACCACACCACCATAGACGACGAAGCTCACCACATCTTCGCCCTCGACAATGCGCAGCTCGCCAAAAGCCAGCGTCGTCAGCAGCGGCGTGTGGTTGGGCAGCACGCCCATCTCGCCCTCGCTGCCGGGGATGATCACCATGTCGGCGCGTTCGGTGTGGTAGAGCCGGCGCACGCGCGAAACGACTTCCACCTCTAGCGGCATCCTGTCCTCCTCCCTGCGGGCCGGGGCCGGTTTCCCCCTCCCTAACAGCGTCCGCGCCGTCAGCCGGCGGCCTCTGCCTCGCGGTGACGCTCCAGCACGTCCTCGATAGGGCCGGCCATCATGAACATCTGCTCCGGGATGTGATCAAGCTCTCCGTCCAGGATCATGCGGAAGCCGCGCACCGTGTCCTTGATCGGCACGTAGCGCCCTTCGCGCCCGGTGAACTGCGTCGCCACGTGGAACGGCTGGCTGAGGAAGAACTGAATGCGACGCGCGCGGGCCACAATCGCTTTGTCGTCTTCCGAAAGCTCGTCCACGCCCAGAATGGCGATGATGTCCTGCAGGTCTTTGTAGCGCTGGAGCACCTGCTGGACTTCGCGGGCCGTGCGGTAGTGCTCTTCGCCGACGATCAGCGGGTCGAGGATGCGGCTGGTGCTCGCCAGCGGGTCCACCGCCGGGTAGATGCCCTGCTCGACGATGGCCCGGTCGAGCGCCACCGTCCCGTCCAGGTGCGCGAACACGGCCACCGGAGCCGGGTCGGAGTAGTCGTCCGCCGGGACGTAAACCGCCTGCAGAGATGTGATCGAGCCGGTCTTGGTGCTGGTGATGCGCTCCTGCAGGTCGCCCATTTCCTGGGCCAGCGTCGGCTGGTAGCCCACCGCCGAGGGCATCCGCCCCAGCAGCGCCGACACTTCCGAGCCGCTCATCGAGAAGCGGAAGATGTTGTCAATGAACAGCAGCACGTCGCGGCCCTGGTCGCGGAAGTATTCGGCCATCGCCAGCCCGGTCAGCCCCACGCGCAGGCGCACCCCCGGCGGCTCGTTCATCTGCCCGAAGGACATCGCCGTCTGGCTGATCACCCCGCTCTCGGTCATCTCGCCGTAAAGCTGCGTCCCCTCGCGGGTGCGCTCGCCCACGCCAGCGAAGACTGAGAAGCCCTCGTGCTCGGTGGCGATGGAGCGAATCAGCTCCATGATGATCACCGTCTTGCCGGTGCCCGCGCCGCCGAAGATGCCCGCCTTGCCGCCCTTGCGAAACGGCGCGATCAGGTCAATGACCTTGATGCCCGTCTCGAACAATTCGACGCGCGTCACCTGCTCGTCGAATGGCGGGGCCGGGCGGTGAATCGGGTAGTACGTGTCCGCGTGCACCTCGCCTTTGCCGTCAATCGGGCGGCCCAGCACGTTGAAGATGCGGCCCAGCGCCGCCTCGCCCACCGGCACCATGATCGGCGCCCCCGTAGCGAAAGCCGGGACGCCGCGCTGCAGACCGTCGGTGGCGACCATGGCCACGCAGCGCACGCGGCTGCCGCCCAGATGCTGCTGCACTTCCAGGATCAGCGGCTCGTCACCCTCGCGCGGGACACGAATGGCGTCGTAGATTTCGGGCAGATCGGCATCCGGCGGGAACGCCACGTCCACCACGCCGCCCAGGATTTGCGCAATGGTTCCTTCGACCTCTTGCCTGACTCTCGCACCCATCACTTGCCTCGTCTCCTCGCTGCACTCCGGGCGGCTATCCCGCATCAGTCTGTTTCAGGGCTTCCACGCCGCCAACGATGTCCAGAATCTCGCTGGTGATCGAAAGCTGGCGCGCCTTGTTGTACTCAAGCTGGAGCAGATCGCCCAGCGTCTCCGCGCTTTCGGATGCGCTGCGCATAGCCACCATCCGCGCGCTGTGCTCGCTGGACAGGCTCTCGCGCACGGCTTGCAGAATCTGCAATTGGGTGAAGCGCGGGATCACTTCGTTGAGGATCGCGGCGGCGCTCGGCTCGTAGATGTAATCTCCGCTGCGCCGTTTCACTTCCGGTTTCGGCGCCACCAATTCCATGATCTCGCGGCTGCGCGCCTCGAACGGGCGCAGCGGCAGCAGTGGCAGCACGCGCGGCTGCTGCGTCATCGTGTTGATGAAGTTGGTGTAGGCGATGAATACTTCGTCCACTGGCACGCGCAGGAACTCGTCGAAGACGATCTGCGCGATCTGCGCGATGTCGCCCAGGTCGGGGTCCGCCGGCAGATGCGAGAACTCGGCCACGATCTTCTGGTCTTTGAGAAAGGCGGGCGCGTTCTCGTCGCGCCCCCTGGCCGCAATGTAGCGGCGCAGCAAGTCGCGGCCCTTGCGCCCGACGGTGATCCAGCGCACCGGGCGCTCGTACTGCTCGGCGAAGCGGATGGCCCGGCGCACGATGTTGGCGTTGTAGGCCCCGGCCAGCCCCCGGTCGCCGGTGATCAGCACAACCGAGATGCGCGTCACCTCCGGGCGCACTTCCAGCAGGGGGTGCAGCGCCACCCCCGTGCTCTGCGCCGCCACGTTCACCAGCACATCGTAGGCGTGCTGCGCGTAGGGACGGCTGGCGAGCACGGCGGCCTGCGCCTTGCGCACCGACGACGCCGACACCGCCTCCAGGGCGCGCGTCACCTGGTTGATGTTCTTCACCGACCGGATGCGCCGCCTGATCTCGCGTGTTGAGGGCATGGTTTACCTCATTCCCTTCTGCGCGGCGACCGCCCCTAGTCGGCGGCGTGAAGCTCGGCCCAGGTCTGGTTGAACTCGTCGGCGGCTTTCGTCAGCAACGCGGCGATCTCGTCGCTCAGCCGGTAATCACCCGCCTTGAGCTGCCCCGGCAAGTCCGGGTAGTTGCTGCGCAGGTAGCTCAGGTACTCCTCTTCCCACTGCTTGGCCTGAGCCACTGGCACGTGGTCAATCTTGCCGCGCGTGCCGGCGAAGATGAGCGCCACCTGGTCGAGCAGCGGCGTGGGCCGGTACTGCGGCTGCTTGAGCGTCTCCTGCAGGCGCATCCCACGGTCAAGCTGCTGCTGCGTGGTCTTGTCCAGGTCAGAGCCGAACTGAGCGAAGGCGGCCAGGCTGCGGAACTGCGCCATATCCAGGCGCAGCCGTCCGGCCACGCTCTTCATGATCTTGCGCTGCGCGTCGCCACCCACGCGGCTGACGCTCAGGCCGGTGTTCACCGCCGGGCGCACGCCGGAATAGAACAGGTCGCTTTCCAGGTAAATCTGCCCATCGGTGATCGAGATGACATTGGTGGGAATATAAGCCGACACGTCGCCGAGCAGCGTCTCGATGATCGGCAGCGCCGTCAGGCTGCCGCCGCCGCGCTCCTCCGAAAGCTGCGCAGCGCGCTCCAGCAGGCGGCTGTGCAGGTAGAACACGTCGCCGGGATAGGCTTCGCGCCCCGGCGGGCGGCGCAGCAGCAGCGACACCTGGCGATAGGCCCAGGCGTGCTTGGACAGGTCATCGTAGATCACCAGCGCGTCGCGGCCATGCTCCATGAAGTGCTCGCCCATCGCGCAGCCCGCGTAGGGGGCAATGTATTGCAGCGCCGCCGGGTCAGACGCCGACGCCACCACCACGATGGTGTGATCCATCGCGCCATACTCTTCGAGCGTGGCCACCACCCCGGCGACCTGGGCGCGCTTCTGACCAATCGCCACATAAATGCAGATCAGGTCTTCGCCCCGCTGATTGATGATCGTGTCAATGGCGATGGCCGTCTTGCCCGTCTGCCGGTCGCCGATGATCAATTCGCGCTGACCACGCCCGATGGGGATCATGGCATCAATGGCGCGCACGCCGGTCTGCACCGGGCGGTACACGTTCTGCCGCTCGACCACGCCCGGCGCGATGCGCTCAATAGGCAGGTACTCGGACGCGGTGAACGAGCCTTTGCCGTCAATCGGGTTGCCCAGCACATCTACCACGCGCCCGATCAGGCCGTCGCCCACCGGCACCGACACAATGCGCCCTGTGCCGCGCACTTCGTCGCCCTCTTTGATGTCAATGTAATCGCCCATGATGATCACACCGACATTGTCCTCTTCCAGGTTGAAGGCGATGCCCATCACGCCGTTGGCGAACTGCACCAGCTCCTGGGCGCGCACCTTGTCCAGGCCGGTGACGCGGGCGATGCCGTCGCCGACCTCCACGACCGCGCCCACGTCCACCGCCTTAAGCTCGCGCTCAAAGCGTCGGATCTGCTCCAACAGCCCCTGGGTAATTGCGTTCGTCAGCTCCGCCATATAAGAGTTTCTCCTCGCAGCCTGGGGAGACGATACCCCCGCTCTGTTCAGCCCGCGAGCCAGCACGCCTGCCAGCGCCCGCGAGCAGTGTCCCCGCCACAGACCGGGCGCAGCGATTCGCCGCGCCGGTAAACCCTGTTAAATATAGATCAATTGAAGCAATAATCAAAAACAAATGATATTTTCTCCTGCGAGACCTCACTCCCAGCCTCGCTGCGCTCAGATTGCCCCCTCTCCGCAGCGGAGAGGGGGCGGCGAAGCGCGTCAGCGCCGAGCGGGGGTGAGGTCAACCAGGGCGCAGCAAAGCAGCACTCCCACCTGACAGGTAATGCTCGCCCCCTGTCACTGCCTAGCGCCCATCCTGATCATGGTTATTGTCCGGGTCGCGCCCGGCCAGCCGCGACACTTTGCGCCCGCCGCCCAGCCCCACGCTGCGCTGGTATGCCGCCCAGATCGCCCGCGAGATGACCGTGCGCAGCCCGCCCTTCTCCAGTTGGTAGAGCGCCTCCGCCGATGTGCCGCCGGGGCTGGTGACCTCGTTGCGCATCATCGCCAGGTGATTGCCCGCCTGCGCCGCGTACTCGACCGATCCGCGCATCGTCTGCAAGACCAGCTTCTCGGCGATATGGCGCGAAAAGCCCAGGTGTACCCCGGCGTCCACCATCGCCTCCATGAACAGAAACACATAGGCCGGGCCGGTGCCGCTCAGCGCCGTCGCCATGTCCAGATAGTCCTCATCCTGGACGAATATCTCCTCGCCGAACGCCCTGAGCAGCATCCGCGCCTGCTCGCGCTGCGCTTCAGGCACTTCGTCGGTGGCCGTCCACACGCTGATGCCCTGGCCGATGCGCGCGGGCGTGTTGGGCATCACGCGCACGACGCAGGCATTCGCCAGCCCATCGGCGATCATCCTGATCGGCGCGCCGGCGACAATGCTCACCACCAGCGAGCAGGTGCGCGCCCCGCCGCGCACCTCCGGCAGCACGCGGTCGAGCACTTGCGGCTTGACCGAAAGCACCAGAATATCGGCCTTCGTCGCCCCGTCCAGGTTATCGGTCGTGGTGCGCACGCCGTAGGCCGCAGCCAGTTCTTCCAGCCGCTCCGCGCGCGGGTCCACCGCGATGATCTGCTGCGGTTGCACCATGTGCTGCTTGAGCAGCCCCTGGATCATGGCTTCGCCCATGTTGCCGCTGCCAATGAAGGCGATAGTCAGGTCTTCAAACATCCCGTCAAGTCCTCGCTCAAGCCAGTGGGCACACCCGCGCGCAAGGAAAGCATAGCCGCCCTGCGCCCTCTCTGCCGCCGGGTCACCATCTTACCGCAAGAACGGCGCGATCAACACAGGCAAAACTGAATGGATGCGAGCAAAGGTTGTCAGCGACTTGCCTGACGCGGGGGTATTGACCTTACCCTCTGGCCTCGCCGCGCTCGACCCCGGAATCAACTTCCGAAGTCTCGAAGACTTCGGAAGTCTGGTGTCTGAGCGCGTCAGCGCCGAGCGGGAGTGAGATAAACCAGGGCGCAGCAGAGCAGCGCCCCTACCAGACAGATTTTGCACGCACCCAACTGAATACTGCCGGCCACCGGATCGGCCTCAGCAGGCCCCGCGTCAGGGTGTCAGGTAGAAGGTCATGTGTTGCAGGTGCGCCGCTGGATCAATGTACTGCACGCGCACGCCCGCCGGCACTGTCAGCGAGATCGGCGCGTAATTCAGCAGCGCGGTCACGCCAGCCTCAATCAGCCGGTCGGCCACAGCCTGCGCTTCGGCGGCGGGCACGGCGATCATGGCGATGCGAATGCCCAGGCGCTGGATTTCGGCGCCAAGCTGTTCCATCGGCAGGACGGTCAGGTTGCCGATGCGCTCGCCGACCAGCTTCGGATCGGCGTCGAGCAGCGCCGCGACGCGGAACCCGCGCGCCTGGAAGCCGCGATAGTGCGCGATGGCGTGCCCCAGGTCGCCTACGCCGACAACAGCCATCAGCCACTCGCGGTCTACCTTGAGGATGTGGCGAATCTGCTCGTGAAGATACTGGACGTTGTAGCCCGTGCCCTGCTTGCCGAACTCGCCGAAGTGCGACAGGTCTTTGCGAATCTGCGCCGAGCTAATCCCCAGCCGCTCGCCCAATTCGTGCGAGGACGTGTATTCCTTCTCTTCCTGGATCAGGCGGCCCAGGGCGCGCAGGTAAATCGGCAACCGCCCAATGACAATATCTGGAATGCTGGCACTGATACCCATCCGGCAGCGGCTCCTCTCTCGGCTGGTAGCTCTGCTCCCGTACCATACCGATAATAGTCAGGGACATAGGGGAAAATGTGAATGGCATAACAATCGTAGCACGCCTCATGCATAAAAACAATAATTCTCCAGAAAAATTCGCGAACTTCATTGCCCCGCTCCGCTGTCGCTGCTATGATCCGCGCCATCGTCACCCGAACGCAAAGCGCCATCGCCCATGCCCCCTCACCCCCACCTGTCCGCCGTCTCTCGCGCCGCGACTTCCTCGGCCTGGCCGGCATGACCGCCATCGGGGGCGCGCTGACCTGCGTGGGTGCGTCGCTCGGCTACCTGGTCGCTGACCATCTCAGCAGCCCCCAACGAACGCCGCTCCCCACGCAGCCCCCTGCCGCGCTCTCCGCTTACGCCAAGCAGATTGATCGCCCAGGCGTCCTGGAGCGCCGGGACTGGGGCGCGCGCGCGCCAGATCACAGCGCGGAGAACGAGAGCGGCTTCTATGGCCCGGACAACCGCGAAGGCTGGCGCGTCTACGGGGGCGATCTGCGCGCCGTGTACCGCACGGCTGTCGTGCACCACTCTGTGCTCTACGAAACCGACGATCCCACGACCATGCGCGCCATCCAGCAGCAGCACATGGAACTGCGCGGCTGGGCCGACATCGCCTACCATTTCGGCGTCGGGCAGAACGGGCAGGTCTTCGCCGGACGTCCACTGGACGTGCGCGGCACGCACGTCGCGGGCTTCAACACCGGCAGCGTCGGGGTCGTCTTCCTCGGCGACTTCAGCCTGAGCCTCCCCACCCTGGCCCAGCTTGAGACCGGTCGCCGGCTGCTGGACTGGCTGGCCCTGCGCCTGGAGCTGACCCACCTGGCCGGTCATGGCGACTTCAACAGCGACACCGACTGCCCCGGCCAGCATCTGCGCGCAGCGCTGAGCGCCCTGGCCCAGTCCGCAGGGCTGGCCCTGGGCACGGGCGGCTACGTAGCGGACTCAGCGTGAGCCGTCGCAAAGCTCAGAATCAAACAGCGCCCCGGCAAAAAGGGGCGCGCTGCTCCTCTGGCCTGCGCTCATGCAAATTCACGGCGTCCGCGATACCACACCAGGGCCGCCACCAGCACAACGACCAGCAGCGCCGCCGTGCCAACCGCCAGCACCGAAGGCTCGCCCTGGCCGGGCAGGTCATCGGCGGGCGGGTATCCGGTGGCGGGCAGGCCCGTCGGCACGAACACCTCGCCGACCGCTCTCTGCGTGAACGGCCCCGCTGGTCCCGTCCCGGCCAGGGTCACCTGGTTGACCAGCACGCCGTTGGCCGGGCCGCGCAGCACCGTCGTGTGCACGCGCAGGGCGACCGTCTGGCCCGGACGCAGCTCCGGCACCGAGAAGACCACCGCGCGGTCGCTGATGACAACTTCCCCGTGCTCGGCCTCGGCATCATCAACGCGCAGCTCATCGCGCAGCGTATTGGTCACCAGGAGATCAATGCCTGGCGAAGCGCCGGTATTGGTCAGCGTGATCACCCAGGTCACCGCTTCACCCGGCAACCCCAGCGCGCCATCTGGCAGCTCAGCAGCGACCGTCAGCGTCCCCTGGAAAGCGGCGCCGTCCACCCGCAGCACAAGGTCCAGCGCACCGGTCAGGAGAGCGATGGGTTGTCCAGGCGCACACGACGCGTTCCCCGCCGCCCAAGCGCCCGTCCCCCCAGCGAGCCACAGCGCCAGAAGCATCACGCCTGCCAGCGCCAGTAATCTGCGCATGATCCCCCTCAGACAGTCAGACAGATGGTGAAGATCGGCTCCTCATCTATCATTATACCCTCTTCGCCGCCGTCTGTAAAAGCCGTGTGCGGGCGGTGGCCAATCGTCGGTTGGTCTCGCCTGCTCGTAGGGGCGCTGCTCTGCTGCGCCCTGGGCTTACCTCACCCCCGCTCGGCGCTGGCGCGCCTCGCCGCCCCCTCTCCATTGATGGAGAGGGGGCAAGCCGAGCGCAGCGAGGCTGGGGGTGAGGTAGAACAACACGCACGTTTGCTGCGATTGCCCTGGGTTGGTCAGCCCGGCCCTTGTCAGGTCCGGCCCGGCCTGTTACCATCTGTCCGGCGCGGCGACAAGACTCCGGCGGCTCCGAGGCCACGTGAGGGGTTGCTTTCCCCCACCCCAAACCCCTCCCCCACAAGGGGCTTAGCGGGGACGCTTCTCTCCCTTCCCCCCTCGTGGGGGAAGGGCCGGGGATGGGGGCACACGCAGGCGCGGAGCTTCTCAGACGGCCTCTCGGCGCGCAGGCGACGGTTGTCCGAATCAGCACGGATGAGCACACCGATGAGCGCTCCAGCAGACCAATCGCCACTGAACACCACCTTCCAGGCCGTCAACGCCAGCATCATCGAAGGGCTTGGCCGGCTTGCCGGCTATTTCGGCTTCTCCAAGGGGATGGGCCAGTTGTTCGGCGTGCTCATGCTCAGCCCAGAACCGCTCAGCCTGGACGACCTGATGGAACGGCTGGGCATCTCCAAGGCGAGCGTCAGCACGACGATGCGCACGATGGAGCATATGGGCCTCGTCCGCGAGGTGTGGATCAGGGACGACCGGCGCAAATTCTACCGGGCTGAGAGTGACTTCTGGCAGATTCTGACCAACATCCTGCGCAGCCGCGAGCTGCGCGATGTGAACCAGGCGCTGCACGTCCTGGACGACAGCGCGCAGCGCCTGCAAGAAGCGATCCCGGACATGGAGCCGGAGGATCGCCGGCTGGCGGAGTATTACCTGGATCGCCTGAGTCAGCTTCAGGAGTTCTTCCGTCTGGCGCAGATGCTGCTCATGTCGTTGATCGAGCGCGTCCAGGATCAGCCGGACGCTGAGCGGGCCAGTCGCGGCGATCTCGACTGAGCGCAAAGTAAGGGTGTGAGCTTGTCAGGTAGGGGCGCTGCTCTGCTGCGCCCTGGGTTTACCTCACCCCCGCCCGGCGCTGACGCTGGCCTCGCTGCCCCCTCTCCAATGTGGGGAGGAGGCAAGCCGGGCGTAGCGAGGCTGGGGGTGAGGTCAGTGTCCCTGCACCCAGCGAGTCGCAGACAACCTTTGCTCGCACCCTAAGACAACCGCCATTGCCGCCCTGTTGAGGGCGCTGTTATAATCGGTTCAGAAAGTTATGAAAGACACAAATCGAGCGCGGGCCGGGCATTATCTATGGGCGCGCCTCAGAACCAGCACAGGCTGCCGGCTGGGGGCCAGCAGCAGGTGCGCTTTGGCGACAGGTCGCATCGGGCGCTCTGCGGTAACCTTGAGGCCGCAGCGTGAGATTCCGCCAGTCGCCGTTGTCACGCCAGCACACTCGGAGCGCAAGGCAGCATGAGCATTGACACGTCCCTCCAGGCTGTAGAAGAACTCCTGCTGTCCGTCGCGCGCAGCTCGGTGCCGCTGCTCAGCGAGACGAGCCAGCACATTCTCTCAGCCGGTGGCAAGCGTTTGCGCCCGCGTCTGGTGCTGCTCGCTCATGCGGCGGCGGGCGGCCAGAACATCGCCGAGGTCGTCCCGCTGGCCGCCGCCGTCGAGATCATTCACACAGCGACTCTCGTCCACGACGACATCAACGATCACGGCACGCTGAGGCGGGGCCGCGAGACGGTCAACTCGCGCTGGGGCAGCACGTTCGCCCTGCTGACCGGGGACTACATGTTCACCAAGACCTATGAGATCATGGCCCCCTACTCCGCCGAGTTGAATCTGATCCTGGCGCACGCGGCCATCGAGCTTGTCGAAGGCGAGACGCTCCAGATTCAGGCCGCCCGCGCGGGCGCGCTCGACCGCGAGACCTACTATCAGATCATCTCCAAGAAGACCGCCGCGCTGTTCGTCGCCTGCACCGAACTGGGCGCCACCGTCGCCGGCGCGCCAAGTGGTTGGATCGCCGCGCTGCGCGACTACGCCTTCAACCTGGGCCTCGCCTTCCAGATCGTTGACGACGTGCTCGACCTTTCGGGCGATAGCCAGACGTTGGGCAAGAATGCGGGTATAGACCTCGCGCAGGGGCGCGGCATTGCCGCTGTGCGCGACGACGGCGCAGACGCCCGATCTGTGGCAGCGGTGCAGGTCACACCCGATACAGCGCCAGGCCCCCTCAAGGAGTCCTTGCTCTCTGGCCAGTCGCCGCAGGTCGCCATCGAGATAGGCCGCGCAAAAGCTCACGAGTTGGTGGGGCGCGCCCTGGTCAGCCTGGAGGCCCTGCCGCCCTCCGACGCCCGCGACGAGCTGCAGGCGCTCGCCCGGCAGGTCGTCACGCGCGACCGCTAGAGCGTGTTATGAACTTCGCACGCCCGGCGTAGCGTGTAAGGCACGGCGCATGGGTAGCAACCTGACCCCATCCTGTAGCCCCTCCCCGCTGGCGGTACTGTTGGCGAAATGTCCGCGTAGGGGCGGGTTTGCAAACCCGCCCCTACACATGTGGGTGACACAGAGCAGCGCCCCTACGAAGCCAGCGCGTGCTTGGTCCGCCAACCGTATCGCTGGCCGGGAGGGACGGGTTGCTCCCCTTTCCCTGCTTGCGGGGAAAGGGGCCGGGGGATAGGGGTTGAAAAGTGCATCACAGCCTCTAATCAAGCGGCGGGTCCGGGCTGGTTGGCGCATAGAAGAGGATGGGCAGCGGATCGCCCTCCCCGAAGTGGGCGGCCCACAGAGTCTGAAACGTCCCATCGAGGGCCATATCTTGCAGCGTGGCATCCACCAGCGCGCGAAAGTCCCCATCGGCGTGCGGCACGGCAAATGCGATCGGGCGATCGTCGCCATACCTGGTGGGCAGAATCTTTACGCCCGTCTCACCAGACTCCCGCACCAGCCCCAGCAAGCGCAGGCTATCGCCGAAGATGGCATTCACGTTCCGTCCGACGGTCAGCGTGTAGATAGCGTCGTCCTCGCGCCGGATGGCGAACGGCTCGTTGATGTTGGCGCTGACGCCGGACATTTCGGCGAATCTGCGGATCAGGTCGGCGTCCGCCGGCTCGTCGGCGAAGTAGCCGATCCACCAGCCGGTGCCGAGCATGTCGGCGAAGCCGCTGACAATCTGGGACGGCTGGGCGACCATCAGCCGGTCGCCGTGTGCCAGATAAGGCAGCGAGTACTCGACGCGCAGCGTGGCATCCCAGGCCGGGCTGGCGCCCACTGCCAGATCGGCCTGCCCCCCCGGCGACAAGCGCCGCCGCACCCTGCGCCGAGTCGGGCAGGTATTCGATCTGCGCATTCCAGCGGCGGGCCATCTCCTCCACCAGGGCGCGATTCAGGTCGTTGATGGTGGCGATCAGGGCGGGCGCATCCTGCCCGACGGGCACCACGCCCGCCACGCGCAGCGGCTGGCCGCTGCTGAGGCGCTCGGCCACCGAACGGTCAGGAACCGGGGCGTCGGTCGGGAAGTCCGCCAGCGCCCGCTGGTCTTCATACAGCCGCTCGTAGACGGGCACGAGCAGGTCGAAGCTCGCGCCATCGCCGGCGAACCACGCGCTGTAGATTTCTTCCAGACGCCCGCTGGCCTTCAGCCGTTGCAGCGAGCGGTTGAGCACATCGCGCAGGTTCACATCCCAGCGGCGGATGGTCATCGCGTAGTACTCGTCCAGCACCGGCTCGCCAATCAGGCGCATCCCTTGCCGGCCCGCCCGGCGCAGGCTGTCCAGCACGCCCACCATGCCCTGCACCTCGCCGCTTGCCAGCGCGTCGAGCGCCGCGCTCTCGGTGAGAAACGGGCGCACATCGAAGCTCACGCCGCTGCGCTCGCTCCAGGTGCGCAGAGCGCGCTCGCTGCGGCTGCCGACCTCGACGGCGACGGGCTGCCCGGCCAGGTCGCGCAGCGCAGCATAAGGCGCTTCCGTCAGCACCACCATGCGCTCGGCGTTGGCGTAGTACGGGTGGGTGAAGTCCACCAGGCTCTCGCGGTCGCGGGTGTGTATCTGCTGGCCGACCAGCACATCCACCTGGCCGCTGAGCAGCATGTCGAGCGCATTGTGCCGCGTCACCTGGACGAACTCCAGATCGATCCCCAGCTCGATGCCAATCGCCGCCAGAATCTCGATCTCATAGCCGCTGACCTCGCCCTGCTCGTTGAGCCAGGCGAACGGGTAGGCGTTGAAATAGGTGCCCACCCGCAGCACGCGGTCGCGCTGAATGACCGCCAGCCCGGACTCCGTCGGCGGCGTGAACGGCGTGGCCGTCAGCGTGGGCAGCGGCGTCGGGGGGACGAGCGTTGGCGCGGCAGAGGTCGGCGTCGCCGGCGGGATCGCGGTGGGCGTCCAGGTCGCAGTGGGGGCGGAAGTCTCGGTGGTTGTGGCGGGGAGTGTGCCATCCTGCGCCGCCGCCCTATGCATCGGCAGCGCGGCACAGATGGCCAGCAGCGCGATCAGTCCTCCCATCGCGCATCCGGCCAGCGGAGACAGGCGTCGTGTGAGCAGGCGAGCGGTGAGAGACATGCGCTATTCCTTATATAAGCCGTGCGCCTCGATGTAGGCGAGGACGGCATCCGGCACCAGGTAGCGAACGCTGCGTCCGGCGGCAATCGCGGCGGCGATGGCCGAAGACGCGATGTCCAGGCGCGGCGCGGGAATCCATAGCACGCGCGCCGCCAGGCCAGGGATGACGCGCTCCAGCGCATCCAGATTCACGTCATCAGCGGGGCGGCGCAGCACGCCCAGCCGGGCCAGCGCGATCAACTCCCGAGGGCGCGACCAGGTGGGCAGATCGCGCAGCGAGTCCCCCCCCATGAGCAGTATGAGATCGCTGTAGGGATACTCCTCGCGCAACAGGCGCAGCATGTCCACCGTGTAGTGCGGGCCGGGCCGGCCCAGGTCGGTGCGGGCCAGGGCGAAGCGCGGGTTGTCGGCGATGGCCAGCCGAGTCATCTCCGCGCGATGCTCTGCGTCCGCGCGCACGGCGGCTCTCTCTTTGTGCGGCGGAACGCCAGCGGGCACAAACAGCACGCGCGCCAGGCCCAGGTGGTCTGCGGCGGCCTCGGCCAGAACCAGGTGGCCCAGGTGCGGCGGGTCGAACGTCCCGCCGAAGACTCCCAGGCGATCAGGCGACGCGATCATGGTCATCGAACCACGCGGCGGGTGCTAGCTGATCTTGAACGGCAGTTGAAACGCATAGCTATCCACGCACGCATAGCGGAATTCATAGTCGTGGTCCGGGCGCAGCAGGTGGCGCGGGTATTCGGCGAAGCCGCGCACGTGCTCGCCTGGCTCGTCGGTCGTCAGCACCACCTGCGCCGGCAGGTACTCGAACCGCTCCCCCTCCGCAATGCCGAGAAAGCCGCTGTCCACCTCGTGCAGACAGCTTGCGCGCGGCTCCAGGAGACCGGGGTCGGCCTCGGCTGGGCTGGCGTCTGGGTCGCGCTGCGCCTCGAAGAAGACGCGGACGGTGGCACTGTCCAGCTCGACGTATTCGAGGGTGATGCGCGCGCTCTCCGTCTTGATGCGCCCGTTCATGGCGATGAGCGTCACCGTCTCGGCGCTGCGCTGCCCCGGCTCGACGACCAGAATAAGGTCCTTGCCATACTGGATGAGATCGCTGGTCACGTAGGCCATCGAGCGGTATTCGAGCCGGAAGACCGTATTGTGCAGGTCGAAGTACAGTTCTTGCCCGTTGATGCGAATGGTCAACGTATTGGGCACCCCGTAGTAGGACGTAGGGTTGAAAGCGTCGTCCGGCGCGCCCGCCCCCAGCAGCGCGGGCAGCTCAACCTCGTCCGGCGCGCGGAAGGTGATCCTGCCGTTGGCGTAGATGCGCACGGTCAGCGTCTGGACTTCTTCTTCCTGTTCCAGCACCAGCTCGCCGCGGGCCGGGTCGTCGCACCCGGCCAGGATCAGGACAAGCGCGAGCAAGACGCCTACCACAGCCAGAACACGCATGGGCCAGGTATCCTCCACAAGGGTGTGCGATGCCAGAGACCGCTTGAAAAGTCGTGCGCCTGGCCCTGCTCCCCCATCCCCGGCCCTTCCCCCCCGAGGGGGGAAGGGAGAAGGGCGTCCCCGCTAAGCCCCTCCCTCCTTGTGGGGGAGGGGTTTGGGGTGGGGGAGATAACTTCTCAAATGGTCTCTCAATCCCAAGAGGCCGGGCGAACTGGCTCAGTCGCTCCACTCAAGCTCCATGCCGCCGATGAAAACGGTATCGCCGGGCCTGATCCCAGCGTCGCGCAGCGCGGCAGTGATGCCCATCGTCTCAAGAATACGCTGGAAGCGCGTGACGGCCTGATCGTAGTCCCAGTAGGTCATGGCGACGGCGCGCTCGATGCGCTTCCCCGCGACGCGGAACTCGCCCTGGCGCAGGCGAGTGACAGTGAAGGCGAGGGGATCTTCGTCAAGCTGGTAGACGGGGCGCTCGGCGGGTTCGGGCGGGGCGACGGGCAGGCTGTCCAGCACCTGCACCGCACGGTTGACCACGGCGCGGATGTTCTGCCCGGTCACTGCAGAGATAGCCATCACTTCGTAGCCGAGCCGGGTCAGCGCCTCCTCAATTTGCGGCCAGCACGCCTGCACGTCCGGCAGGTCGAGCTTGTTGAGCGCGACGATCTGCGGCTTGCTGCCCAGCGCGTCGTCAAAGAGAGCCAGCTCGCTGTTGATCTGGTGGAAGTCGGCGATGGGATCGGCGGCGGTGCCATCGAGCAGGTGCACCAGCACGCGCGTGCGCTGGATGTGGCGCAGAAAATCGTGGCCCAGCCCGGCCCCGGCGTGCGCCCCTTCGATCAGGCCCGGAATGTCGGCAAAAACCAGGTCACGGTCGTCCAGCACGACCACGCCCAGGTTCGGCTGAAGCGTCGTGAAGGGATAATCGGCGATCTTGGGCCGGGCGTTGCTGATCACCGAGAGCAGCGTGGACTTCCCGGCGTTCGGCGCGCCGACGATGCCCACGTCGGCCAGCAGCTTAAGCTCCAGGTGCAGCGTGCGCTCTTCGCCCGGCTCGCCCTTCTCGGCGATGCGCGGGGCCTTGGTTGGTGCTCGTGGCGAAGCGCGCGTTGCCGCGCCCGCCACGCCCGCCGCGCGCAGCCAGCACGCGCTGATCGGGCTGCGTCAGGTCGGCCAGCAGGTCGCCGGATGCCGCATCGCGCACAATCGTGCCAGGGGGCACCTCGATCAGCAGGTCATCAGCGCTGCGCCCGGTCCTGTTGCTCGGCCCGCCGGGCGCGCCGTTCTCGGCCCGGAAGCGCGACTGCCGCGAGAAGGCGATCAGGGTGTTGAGCGTGGGCTTGACCACCAGATACACGTCCCCGCCGCGCCCCCCATCCCCACCGCTGGGGCCGCCGCGCGGGACGTACTTCTCGCGCCGGAAATGGACGAGGCCCGCGCCGCCGTCTCCGCTGCGCACGTGAATAGTTGCTTCGTCAAAGCTCATAGAGGGGGAGTCTAGCGCGGGGAGTCTGGAGCGTCAAACTCGGTCTGGCAGCAGGGGAGCTGCTCTGCTGCGCACCCGTAGGGGCGTATCGCCCTACACCTAGCCCCGCGCCAGTTTGCTTCCCCATTGTAGGGGAGGGTTTCGAAACCCTCCCCTACAAAACCACACCCTCGCCCTCACGCTCCGGCGCGTCTTCGACCAGCCAGTCCTCGGCGGGGCCAAGCATCCATTCCAGGTGCAGGAAGCGCGGGAACAGCCGGGCGCGCCAGGTATAGCGCAGCGCCAGCAGCCAGGCGACCAGTGCCACGCTCACCACGCCGTAGTCGCGCGCTTCCAACGGCAGCAGCTCGAATACCCGGCGCAGCGACGGCACCGCCATGATCGCGGCGAAGACCAGCCCCAGCGCCAGCGCCAGCAGCGTGGGCCGCACGTCGCCGCTGTAACGGTCGCCCCCGGCGAACCAGCGCAGCGGCGGCTCGACGAACATGACCAGCACCAGCCCGGCCAGCACCGAGAAGACGGTCAGCACCGTCTGCGAGAACAGCACTGCCACCTCGTAGCGGAACTGGTCCGGCGTGTAGATTCCGTAGTCAATACCCGCGTAGACCTGGAAGGTGGCGATGTCCTCACGCAGCACGCCGATGGTGCGCCCTTCGTTGACAATGCTGTTGAAGGCGTACACGTACAGCCCGAAGGCGAACAGGAAGGTGACAATCCCTGCTGGGAACGCGAAATCCAGCACGGAGGCCAGCAATCGCTTCTGCGACTGATCGGGGCGCGCCCACACCGCAATAGCGAACGTCGGGATGCCAATCGTCAGCAGCGCCACCAGGGTGATGTGCTTGGGAATGTACGGGAAGCCCACGCCCACCACCGACGCCGACAGAATGACCAGCACCAGCGTGACCGCCCGCGCCAGATACAGGCGCAGGATGTCGCGCATCCCGCTGACGATGCGCTGCCCTTCGAGGAAAGCGGGCGGCAGGGCCGCGAACGAGTCGCCCAGCAGGATCATGTCTGCCACGCTGCGCGTCGCGCCGCTGCCGCTCTCCATGGCGATGCCCAGGTTGGCTTTCTTCAGCGACAGCACATCGTTGACGCCATCGCCGATCATCGCCACGTAGTGCCCCTCCTCGCGCAGCGCGCTGACCAGCCGTTCCTTCTGCTGCGGCGCGATGCGCCCAAAGACGCTCGTCTCCTCGGCCACCCGCCCCCATGCCGCGCCGTCCAGCGCGGCCAGGTCCTGCCCGGCAACCGCCGTCAGGTCGCCACTCAACCCGGCCTGGCGGGCCAGCGCCGC
Organism: Anaerolineae bacterium; assembly: GCA_027494015.1. The sequence goes on along the minus strand of JAOSJP010000001.1, from coordinate 323,150 downwards.
AACGGTCTGCGGGTTGTCGCCGGAGATGATCTTGAGGTCTATGCCCGCGCGGGCGAACTGGGCCAGCGTCTGCTGGGCGTCCGGGCGCAGCTCGTCCTGAAAAGCGACCAGGCCCAGCGCGTGGAGCGCCGGCAACGAGGGCTGCCCCTTCTCGTCGTGCAAAGAGAGCACCGCCGGGTTGTGCGCGAACAAGACCACGCGCAGCCCTGCCGCCGTCCAGTCGTCGGTTTCCGGCAGCAGATCCAGCGGCACGTCGAGGTACGGAGCCAGCATCTCCGGCGCGCCAAGCGCATAAGCGCCCCTGTGCCGCGCATCGCCAAAGGCGATGGCGCTCCACTTGCGCTCTGAAGAGAACGTCACCTCATCTGTCGCGGGCAGCCTGTCCCCGCCCAGGGCCGCGATCAGCGCCTCAGTCGTCTTGTTGGTCGCGCTCGCGCTGCTGGCGAAGTCGGCCAGCGCCCGTTCCAGCTCCTCTCTGGTCAGGCCCAGCGGGATCGCATCGTGGTACGCGATCTTGTTGGCCGTCAGCGTGCCGGTTTTGTCCATGCACAGCACGTCCACGTTGCTCAGCGACTCGACCGAGTTCGCCTGCTGGACGAGCGCCCCGCGCGAGGCAATGCGCACCGCCCCCATCGCGTAAGCGACGATCACCATGAAGAACAGCCCATTGGGCACCAGCCCGGCGATCACCGCCGCCGCCTGCACGCGCCGCAGCAGGGGGATGTCGGACAGCAGCGACGAGACCAAAAGCAGCAGGCCAATGAACATGGCCACCATCATCAGCAGCCGGATGACGAAATCCACGTCGCGCTGCAACGGCGTCTTGACTACGCGAAAGGTGCGCGCCTCAGCCGCGACCGTGTTGGCGAAGCTCCTGGCCCCCACCCGTCGCACGACGAACATCGCGCTGCCCGACACGACGAAGCTGCCGGAGAGCAGGTGATCGCCCGCGCGCTTGGGCACATGGTCCGACTCGCCGGTCAGCAGCGATTCGTCTACCTCGATCTGCCCGCAGCCGACGAGGATGCCGTCCACCACGATCTGATCGCCGGCGCGCGCGACGACAATATCGCCGCGCACAAGTTCTTCCGGGCCAACGGCGCGCTCCTCGCCGTCGCGGATCACGGAGACTTTGGGGCGCGTCAGCAGGGCGATGCGATCCAGCTTGCGCTTGGCGCGCACTTCCTGGATCAACCCGACAATGATGTTCATCAGGATCAGGCTGACGCTGGCCAGGGCTTCGTCGGGCCGCCCGATGAAGACCATCACCGCGCCGATGCTGAACAGCACCAGGTTGATCAGCGTGAAGACGTTCTGGCGGAAGATGCTGGTCAGCGAGCGGCTGCTGGGAAGCTGGAAGTCGTTGCCCTCGCCGCGCGCGCGCCGGGTGCGCACCTCCATTTCGTCGAGGCCGGTGATCTGCTTTGCCTCGTTCAGTTGCCGAACCGTCGTGATCATCGAGCCATGCGAATTGGGCTGCATGGTCACCTCACCAACGCGCTTAGCTGCGCGCATAGCCCTCAGTTGTCGGTCGTCGGTTGTCAGTGATCAGTTGTCGGTTATCAGTTATCGGTCGTCAGCCAGGGTGTTCTTATCTCGCTACCAGGACTCCGAACCGGATGCCTTGCCGCTGACAACCAGCCACTGACCTCCTGATCACTGACAACTGAAAACTGATCACTGATAACCCCTCAATGCTGACGCCGCCACATGAAACGCAGCAGTTCGCGGCGATAGTGACGGCCTGGCATGTACGTCAGCAGCGTGTCTTCGAAGCGCACCGGGCGCACTCCGCAGTAATCGTACAGATTGCCGAGCTTGGCCGTGCGGTTGCTGGCCAGCAGGTCCAGCCACTGCGGAGTCATCGGCCAGCGGCGTACCACCCGCGTCACCATGCGATTGAGCGCGCGCAGCAGGTACGGCGGCACGGGCACGATGACGCGCTGCGCGCCGGAGACGCGCATCACCGTGCGGATCATCTCGTTGTAGCTCACATACTCCGCCCCGCCGATCTCGATGGTGGCGTCCACCAGGTCAATGCGCTCCAGGGAATTGACCAGCGCCGACACCAGGTCGCCCACGTAAAGCGGGTGCAGCAGGCCCTCCCCTTTGCCCGGCTGAAAGAAGAACAGCGGATTGGAGCGCAGCAGCATGGCGATGCCGTTGACGAAGCGATCTTCCGGGCCGAAGAGAACCCCACAGCGCATGATCGTGTAGGCGATGCCGCTGTTGCGCACCAGCGTTTCCACCTGCCCCTTGACGCGCAGCAGCTCATAGGCCGACGACGGCTCCGCGCCAAGCTGGCTCAGGGTGATCAAGCGCCCGATGCGCGCCGAGCGAGCGGCGACGATCAGGTGCTGCGTGCCCTCGATGTCCACGCGCCGCAGGTCGCGGGGTGCGCCCCACCACTGGGCGCTGGCCAGGTGAATGACCGTGTGCACGCCCTGCATGGCGCGATAGAGGGTCTGGGCATCGTCCAGCCGCCCGGCCACGATCTCCACTTCGAGCGGCCAGTCGAGGCGAGGCAGTCGCGCGCCGCGCGCCGGCAGCACATAGGCGCGCACGGGCAGCCCTTCCGCGTGCAGGCGCGGCACAAGCTGCCGACCCACCAGCCCAGATGCTCCGGTCACCAGGATCATATTCGCCCTTGCCTCCGCCGCGCGATTATATATCACCGCGCTGGCGTGCCAAGCCCCGCCTGTCACTTGTCACCGATTCCGCCGCCGCAGAGCAACCTCGATCTCTCCGCAGGGTTATAGCTCATGCCTGTGCTCCCTCCCTGCCCGGACATGCGGTATAATGGGCGGCCTGGGCGGTGAACCCGCCCGCATTGCGAGCACTCTCATCGCGCTGCACGCGCTGGCAGCGCGGCAGCAACGAATCGGAGGAAGCACCTGTGGACTTCAAACGTGTCGTCGTCACCGGCCTGGGCATCATCTGCCCCGTCGGGAATTCACCGGACGAGGCCTGGCACAACGCGGCCAATGGCGTCTCCGGCGCGCAGCATATACCTCAGTTCGAGGAATTGGGTCTCAAGGTCACCTTCGGCGCGCCCGTGAAGAACTACGACCCTGCCGAGCACCTGAATCGCCGCGACCTGCGCCGCACCGATCCACTGACGCAGGTGGCTCACTACGCCAGCAAGCAAGCCCTCGAAGACTCCCAACTGGCGGTGGATGAGCACAACGCCTGGGACGTGGGCGTGATCGTTGGCACGGGCATCGGCGGCTTTGGGACGCTGTTCAACGGCATCGAGAAGTTCATGCAGGAAGGGCACAGCACAGTCAGCCCCTTGCTGCTGCCGATGATGCTCCCCGACAGCCCAGCCGGGAAGATCGCCATTGATTTCGGGCTGCGCGGGCCGAACATGGCCATCAGCACGGCCTGCGCCACCGGCAACAACAGCATCGGCGAAGCCTACGAGATGATCCGGCGCGGCGCGGCGGTGGCCATGCTCGCCGGCAGCTCCGAGGCGGCGCTGCTCAGCCTGACCATCGCCAGCCTGTCCAACATGGGCGCCATCTCGCGCCGTAACGACGACCCGCAGGGCGCGTCCCGCCCGTTCGCCGCCGACCGCGATGGCTTCGTGGTCGGTGAAGGCGCGGCCATGCTCGTGCTCGAAGAGCTGGAGCACGCCCGGTCGCGCGGCGCGCGCATCTACTGCGAGCTGACCGGCTATGGCAGCACCTGCGACGCCTTTCACATCACCGCGCCGATGGAGCACGGCGAAGGCGCGCAGGAAGCCATGCGCCGCGCCATGCGCCGCGCTGGCCTGGCCCCGCAGGACATCAGCCACATCAACGCGCACGGCACCAGCACGCCGCTCAACGATGTCAGCGAGACGCGCGCCATCAAGGCCGTCTTCGGCGAGCACGCCTACCAGATTCCGATCAGCTCTACCAAGTCGGTCACCGGCCACCTGATGGGCGCGGCGGGCAGCGTGGAGGCCGTGTTCAGCGTCAAGGCGATCACCGAGCAGTTCATCCCGCCGACGATCAACCTGCACGTTCCCGATCCGGAGTGCGACCTGGACTACACGCCCAACGTGGGCCGCGCCGCGCCCATCCAGCATGTGATGAACAACTCGTTCGGGTTCGGCGGGCACAACGCCGTGCTGATCTTCAGCAAATACGAGGGATGAGCGGGCGTCGCCGGGCCTCGTCCCGCGCGCGCATCGCCAGCAAGGTCAGCGCATGATTGACACTATTCCGCGCTCGCGCCGGCTGTTCCGGGGGCGGGCCGCACCCACCAAACGACCGCGCACGCTGCGCTACGCGCACGTGATCGGCTGGGGAATGGAGGTGCCTTCGCAGGTGCTCTCCAACAGCGACCTGGAAGCCATCGTCGAGACCAACGACGAATGGATCACCACGCGCACCGGCATCAAGGAGCGCCGCATTGCCGCCCAGCGCGAGACGACCACCAGCCTGGCCACCCGCGCCGCGCAGAAGGCGCTCGACGTGGCCGACGTGCTGCCCGGCGCCATTGACCTGATCATCGTGGCTACAGCCACGCCGGAGCACATCTTCCCCAGCACAGCCAGCCTGGTGCAGGATTACCTGGGCGCGACCAACGCCGGCGCTTTCGACCTCAGCGCCGCCTGCTCCGGCTTCGTCTACGGCCTGGATATGGCCGTGAACAAGATTCAGACCGGTACCGTCAACACCGTGCTGGTCATCGGCGCGGAGACGCTCAGCCGCGTGGTGGACTGGACGGATCGGGGCACGTGCATCCTCTTCGGCGACGGAGCGGGCGCGGTCGTCCTCGAAGGCAGCGACACGCCCGGCGGCGTGCTCGGCTCCGTGCTGCGCTCCGACGGCTCCGGCTGGGATATGCTCACCCTGCCCACCGCCAACAGCCGCGACACTTACCTGGAAGACGGGGCGCACCAACAGGGGCGCATCTACATGGATGGGCGCGGCGTCTATCGCTTCGCCACGCGCGTCATCAGCGACAGTATCCGCGATGCGCTGGCCCAGGCCGATCTGACCCCGGACGACCTGGCCCTGGTCATCCCCCACCAGGCCAACCAGCGCATCATTGACCACGCGGCGAAGGCGCTCAAAATCCCTGAAGATCGTATCTACAGCAACATCGCCCGCTATGGCAACACCTCCGCCGCTTCGATCCCGATCGCCCTGGCCGAGGCCGTCGAAGAGGAGCGCATCAAGCCCGGCGACGTGATCGCCCTGGTTGGCTTCGGCGGCGGGCTGTCGTGGGCGGCGATGGTCATCGAGTGGACCGCCGTGCCCTCGCGTCCGGCGTACTCGCTCACCTGGGGCCGTCGCCAGGGAGCCTACGCCTACGCCGGCGTGCGCCGCCCCGTAGTCCGTTGGTGGCGGCGGCTGATGCTGCTCTCGCCGACGACGTGGATTCTCCTGGCGCGCGCTTACCTGCGCCGCCGCCGTGAGCAGATCAATCGTCTGCGCGGCGCAAAAGAAGAGCAGTAGTGAGAAGAGGTTCTGAGTCTTGAGTCTGGAGTTCCGGGAGAGAAGTCTTCACCGCGTTCCAGACTCCTGACTCAGGACTCCAGACTCACACATCCCTCGTCCCTCACCCGATCACCGGGAACTCGATCAGGCACCAGTCCGCGAACTCGCTCAGCGGGCGGTTGCGGCAGGCGTACTCCGCATAGACGGCGCGCCCATCACAGCGCGTGAAGCCGTCGCCGGCGAAGAGCGGGCTGATGTGCAGCGCCCTCTCCAGAAAGGCGCGCGCCTCGGCAGCCTGGCCGCCGCCCGCCATAACCTGTGCGTAGGACAGCGCCTTCAGCGTCGCCCGCGCCGCGTGGATGCGCTCTCCCCACTCCGGGTACTCCGCCGCGACCAGATCGAGCAGCGCGTCCCACGTCGCCCGAACCATCGCCATCTGCGGCACTATCACCAGCCGGAAGCGCACGCCCCGCGCCGTCAGAGCGCGCACCTCGTCCGGCGCGTAGCCGATCTGGGCCAGCACATCCGCGCCGGGCCGTCCCAGCAAGTCAGCGAGCGCCTCGCCATCGAGCATGAACACGACCTTGCGCGCCGGGTCGTCGCTGAGCGCCGCGAAAATCCTCCTCGCGCACGCCGCGCAGCACGCGCCCACAGACATCCGCCAAGGGCGGTGGCGCGCACCGTTCGCCGCGCCCGAAGCAGCGGGCGAACGCCTCGGCATACGCGCCGAACCGATCGGCGGCGCGCGGCCCGTGCAGCGTCACCTGCACGCTCATGCCATCTCCCTCCACACCACAACCCTCTGGCCATGTGCCAGGCCCTGGGGAGCAGGTCGGTCACCGCTGAGGTCACCGATGGGGCGTATCATACCACACCGCGCGAACGCCGCGCCCGGCGAGTTATCCACAGCTTATTGTCTCGGTTGTAATGACATATCAACAGGTTATGCACAGGCAGCCTCCGGCTAGACCGGTCTTGGCGATCCACCCCGCACCCCCCGGGTGCGTGCAAAACCTGTCAGGTAGGGGCGCTGCTCTGCTGCGCCCCCCTTGACCTCACCCCCGCTCGGCGCTGGCGCGCCTCGCCGCCCCCTCTCCGTCAACGGAGAGGGGGCAAGCCGAGCGCAGCGAGGCTGGGGGTGAGGTCAATATCCCCGCGTCCAGCGAGTCGCTGTCAACTTGTGCACGCACTCCCCGCGCGCCGCCAGCATTGCCAAGCGCCCGCCGCTTCACTATAATCGCAAATCGCACCGTCCCGACCACCTGCCATCCGCCGAGCCGTCACAGAAAGACACGTCACCCATGAAAAAGATGACCAGCGCCGAAGTGCGCGAGGCTTTTCTAGAGTATTTCGAGGAAATGGGTCACAAGCGCGTGCCATCCTCGTCGCTCGTGCCCGGCAGCGACCCCACCCTGCTCTTCACCAACGCCGGCATGGTGCAGTTCAAGGATGTCTTTCTCGGCCTGGACAAGCGCCCCTACACGCGGGCCACGACCGCCCAGAAGTGTCTGCGCGTCAGCGGCAAGCACAACGACCTGGAGAATGTCGGCCCCTCGCCCCGCCACCACACCTTCTTCGAGATGCTCGGCAACTTCAGCTTCGGCGACTACTTCAAGCGCGACGCCATCCGCTACGCCTACGACCTGCTGACTCGCGTCTACGAGCTGCCGCCCAGCCGCCTGGCCTTCACCGTCTACGAGAGCGACGAAGAAGCCTACGACATCTGGACGAAGGAGATCGGCGTCCCGGCAGAGCGCGTGGCGCGGCTCGGCCCCAAGACCAACTTCTGGCAGATGGCCGAGACTGGCCCCTGCGGCCCGACCAGCGAAGTGCACTTCGACCTGCGCCCCGCAGAGGGCACGGAGACGATCATCGCCGCGCTGCAGGCCGAAAGCGACCGCTTCCTGGAAATCTGGAACCTGGTCTTCATGCAGTACAACCGCACTCAGCCCGACCCGGAGCACAGCGGTCAATGGGATGAGCCGCTGCCCGCCACCGGCGTGGACACGGGCGCAGGGCTGGAGCGCATCGTCAGCGTGGTGCAGGGCGTGAGCGCGAACTACGAAACCGACCTGTTCATGCCGATCATCGCCCGCGTGCAGGAATTGACCGGCCACTCCGACGCCGAGCGCGACGCCACCATCGTCCCCTACCGCGTCATTGCCGACCACATGCGCGCGGCGACTTTCCTCATCGCCGACGGCGTGCGCCCCGGCGCGACCGGGCGCGACTACGTCTGCCGCATGGTCATCCGCCGCGCCGTGCGCTTCGGCAGCAAGCTCGGCTTCAGCGGCCCCTTCCTGGCCGAGGTAGCCGACGCGGTGATTGACACCATGCGCAGCGCCTACCCGGAGCTAGACGAGGCCCGCGAGACCATCCGCCGCACCATCACCAGCGAAGAAGTGCGCTTCCGCCGGGCGATGGATCGCGCGCTGAACGAGCTGGAGGCCATGCTCGACGACCTCGCCGCGAGCGCCCGGCAGACGCTCAACGACCTGCTCGCGCCGATGTTCGGCGGCAGCAAGCCCGCCCCCGCCGCCGAGCCGGGCGACGGTGACTTCTCCGCGCAGATCGCGCAGATTGACCAGATGATCGCCACTTCTGGCGCGCAGAAGGTGCTCGGCGGCCTCCTTGACCGGCTGGGCCAGGAGGTGAAGCTGAGTGACATCATTGACACGCTCGCGCCCGACAGCGACCTGCGCGACACGCTGGCCCTCGCCGGCCAGCTTCCCGGCGACCAGGCCTTTCGCCTGCACGCCGAGAAAGGGCTGCCGTTGGAGATTACCCGCGACATCGCCCGCGAGCGGGGCTTCACGGTGGACGAAGTCGGCTTCCGCGCGGCACAGAAGGCGCACGAAGCAGTCAGCCGCGGCAAGGACGGCGGCGCGTTCGGCGCGATTGACATGGGCGAAGCCTACCGCCGCGCGTTGGCTTCCCTGCGCGAGCAGGGGCTGATCGCCCAGGGCGTGCGCCAGGATCAGTACGGCCCGCTCAGCCGCCAGGCGCGCGTGCTGACCATCCTGCGCGACGGCGAGCAGGTCGAGCGGACCAGCGCCGGCGACCGTGTGGAGATCGTGCTGGACGTGACGCCGTTCTACGTCGAGTCTGGCGGCCAGGTCAGCGACACGGGGGCCATCCAGGGCGACGGCTGGACGGTGGACGTGGAGGAGGTGCGCCAGCCCGTCGGCGGCCTGATCGTGCACAGCGGCGAGGTTGTCGAAGGGACGCCCGCCGCCGGCGACCCCTGCCTGGTCACGGTAGACGCCGAGCGCCGCCTGGACATCATGCGCAACCACACCGCCACCCACCTGCTCCACGCCCAACTGCGCGCCGTCCTGGGCACCCATGTTCAGCAGCGCGGCTCGCTCGTCGCGCCGGACCGCCTGCGCTTCGACTTCAGCCATGACGCGCCGCTGACGCCGGAGGAAGCTAGACCTGATCCAGCGCAACGTCAACGCGGCGATCCTGGCTGACATGCCGGTCACTGCCGAATGGAAAGACCGCGAGACGGCCAAGAGCGAAGGGGCGATGGCCCTCTTCGGCGAGAAATACGGCGAGGAAGTGCGCACCGTCAACATCTGGGCGCACGACGGCCAGCGCGTCAGCTACGAGCTGTGCGGCGGCACGCACGTAAACCAGACGGGGGTCATCGGCCCCTTTGTCTTCACCGCCGAGGGCAGCGTCGCCCAGGGCATTCGCCGCGTCGAGGCGCTCACCGGGCGCGGGGCAGAAGCCTACATCCGGCGCGGCCTGCGCCATCTCGACGAAGCAGCGGCGCGCCTGGGCACCACGCCCGACGCCGTGAGCGCGCGCCTGGCTGCTTTGCAGGACGAACTGCGCGAGCAGCAGCACGACAACGCCCGCCTGCGCCGCCGCGTCGCCTGGCTGGAGTTTGAGGGGCTGCTGGGCAGCGCCCGCGAGGTAAGCGGCGTCTCCGTGCTGGTCGCGCGCGTCAATCCAACCGCGCCCGACACGCTGCGCGAGATGACCGACTGGTTCCGCGACAGGGTTGAGTCCGGCGTCGTCGTGCTGGGCATGGTCGCCGAGAGCGGCAAGCCGCAGCTCATCGCCGCCGTCAGCAAAGACCTGACCAAACGCCTGCACGCCGGCAATATCATCAAGGCCGCCGCGCAGATCGTCGGCGGCGGGGGCGGCGGGCGGCCCGACCTGGCCCAGGCGGGCGGCAAGGACGCGGCCCGGCTCGACGAGGCGCTGCAGCACGCGCAGGACCTGATTGTGGCGGCGCTTGGCGCTGCCTGACGCGAACGGATGACCTTCCGCAGGCTTGATATGCTTTTCCCCTGACCTCACCCCCGCTCGGCGCTAACGCGCCTCACTGCCCCCTCTCCAACATGGAGAGGGGGCTGGCCGAGCGAAGAGAGGGCAGGGGTGAGGTAAACCGGGGCGCCAGAGCAGCGCCCCTACGCTAAGCGCGGCATCCGTGTTCGATTCGCCAATCTGCACAGGGCTTCGGAAGTCTGAGAGCGGGCGATGCCACCCGACCTGCACATCCTCCACCTGGAGCCGGACGACGACTCGGTCACCATCCGCGACCGGCTGACCTTCATCCGCGCCCGCCGCGTGCTGCTCGTCTGGCCCGACTCCGGGGCGAACCTGCCGCGCAAGCTGGACTTGCTGCTCGTGCTGCGCCAGGCGACGCGCCTGGGGATGCGCCTGGCCCTGGTCACGGCGGACGGCGCCGTGATCGAGCACGCCCGCGACCTGCACATCTCGGTCTTCGCCAGCGCCGAGGCCGCTCAACGGGCCACCTGGCACCGCCCGCGCGGGCGCGTCTTCGTCCCCCCGCCCGACGACTTCGCCCGCGCTGAGCTGGCCGACGCCATCCTTCAGCAGCGCGCGTCGCTTCCGCCTGCCCAAGCACAGCGCCACAACCTCATGCGCTGGCTCGTCTTCCTGGGCAGCGTGCTGGCCGTGATCGTGGGCTTCTTCGTGGCCGCCCCCAGCGCCACCATCACCCTGACGCCCGCCAGCCGCCAGGTGTTCGAGACGGTGCAGATCGTCGCCGACCCTGCCCTGACCGACATTGACATCGAGGGCCGGCGGATGCCAGCCACCGTCGTCACGATGCAGGCGACCAGCCGCGTCACCGTCGCCTCGTCCGGGCGCGCGTCGGCAGGCGCGAGCCAGGCCCAGGGCCTTGTCACCTTCACCAACCTGACCGACGGCCCGCTGCTCATCCCCTATGGTACGATCATCGCCACCAGCGACACCTATCCCGTCCGCTTCGAGACGGTGGCCGAAGCCACCCTGCCCAGCGGCGACCAGGGAGCCATTCAGGTGCCCATCCGCGCGCTGCCGGAGCACTCCGGCACGGCGGGCAATGTCAGCCCCGGCGCGATCAACCGTGTCGAAGGCGACCTGGCCGGGCAGATCGCCGCGACCAACCCCAACGCCACCTTCGGCGGCGCCATCCAGGAACGGAGCGTTGTCACCGCCGACGATCACCAGCGGCTGCTCGTGCTGGGCCGCCAGCAAGTGCTTCAGCGCGCGCGCGACACGCTGCTCTACCAGCTTGCCGGCGAGCAGTTCCTGGTGCCCGGCTCGATCACCATTCGCGCCGAGCGCCCGGAATGGACGGTCTTCAGCGCCTATGTGGGCGACGCCGCCGAGAGTGTCACCCTCGACCTGCGCGCCGACGTGCAGGCGGTCATCGTGGACGAGCGCCAGGCGCGCCAGGTCGCTTATGCGAGCCTGGCCCCTTACGTGCAGCCCGGCCTGGAAATCGCCCCGGAAGCGCTGTCCTTCGCGCGCGGCGACATCCTCAGCATCGCCGGGGACGGGCGCGTGACCTTCGCCATGACCGTCAGCGGCAGCGTCGCCGTCGCCATTGACCAGGAGTATGTGCGGTCGCGGACGCGCGGAGTCAGCGTGAGCGAGGCGCGCCGCCGCCTGGAAGGGGAGCTGCTGCTCGACCCCAGCCATCCCCCGCGCATCGCCACCTGGCCCGGCTGGTACCCGCGTATGCCCGTGCTGCCGGTGCGCATCGCGGTTGAGGTGCGCCTGCCGTGAGCGCGACGCCGTTTCCGGGGCGATTGCTGGGGATCGATCACGGGCTGAAGGTCATCGGGCTGGCCGTCTGCGACCCGACAGGGCTGATCGCCCGCCCGCTGCGCCTGCTGCGCCGCACCTCGCGCCGCGCCGACTTCGCCGCCATCGCCCGCGCCATCGCCGAGCAGGGCACCGTCGCGGTCGTGGTCGGGCTGCCGCTCTCGCCGCCGCACATCACCGCCCACACCCAGGCGGACACCGTGCGATTGTGGGCGTCGCGCCTGGCGGCGGCCATTCCCGTGCCCGTCTACCTGTGGGATGAGCGCCATTCGTCGCAGGAAGCCGCCGACCTGCTGGCCGAGGCCGGTCGGAGCCAGCCGGAGCGCGTGGACGCCGTCGCCGCCGCCGTCATCCTGCAATCGTTCCTGGACGCGCTGCGCGACGAGGGCGTGCCCTGGCCGGAGCCGGTCGCTCCCGCCGGCGAGGAGTCCAGGGGTGGATAGCAACACAGGAAATGTGAAGATGGCGTGCGATTGACCTCACCCCCTGGCCTCGCTGCGCTCGGCCTTTCCCCCTCTCCGCGCCGGAGAGGGGGAAGCGAGGCGCGTTAGCGCTGAGCGGGGGTGAGGTAGAGCGAAAAGCCGCCCAGACCGCCCCGCCGCCCGGCCCGCGCGCAGGCCGAGCGGCGGGCGCGCGCCTTTGTCCGCCGCCCATTTGCGCCTATAATGCGGGCAGTGCCCGGCCCACTTCGGAGGCTCCCATGCAGCAGCGCGACATCTCACGCGGCATCCTCGCCGTCCTCTTCGCCAGCGTCCTCGGCGTGTTGCTCGTCGCCTGTGTGGTCGGCGCGGGCGTGTACCTGTGGGCGCGCCAGGAAGGGCTGAGTCCGCTGACGGCCATCCGCCTGCGCATCAGCCTGATGCGCAACGAGGACGCCCTCACCTCGCCCGCTGGCAGCGACCCGCAGTATCGCCGCTTCGAGGTGCGCCCCGGCGACACAGCGTACACCATCGCCGCCAACCTGGGCGCTGCCGGGCTGATCAGCGATGCCGAGCTGTTCGTGGACTACGTGCGCTACCACCGGCTGGACGGCGAGCTTGAAGCGGGGACGTACTTCCTGCAGCAGACAAGCACATTGGAGCAGATCGCCTACGCGCTCACCGACGCCAGCGCCGCCTCGATCACCTTCGGCACGCTGCCCGGCTGGCGACTGGAGGAGGTCGCCCAGAACGCCGTCGGCGGCAACCCGCTGCTCAGCTTCGGCTCTGCCGACTTCATGGCCGTCGTCAACCCCGGCGCGGCCATCCCGCCCGCCTTCAAGGCCCGCTTCGGCATCCCCGACCTGCTCAGCGACGGGCGTCCGCCCTCGCTGGAGGGGTTCATGTTCCCCGGCGAGTACAAGCTGCCGCCGGACGCGAGCGCGGCGGGCCTGGTCGAGACGCTGCTGACTGCCTTCAACAACGCCGTCACTGACGCCATGATCCAGGGGGCGGCAGACCAGGGCTTGACCCTGTACCAGGCCATTACCCTGGCCTCCATCGTCCAGCGCGAAGCGGTCGCCCTGGACGAAGCGCCGCTCATCGCCTCCGTGTACCTCAACCGCCTGCGCCGCTCGATGAAGCTCGACGCCGACCCGACCGTGCAGTACGCCATCGGTATGCGCGACGGGCGCTGGTGGCCCGACCTGAGCGGCGAAGCCGACTACTACGCCCTGAACAGCGCCCAGCCGAACTATATGTACAACACGTACCTCAAGCAAGACGGCGCGCCGCTGGCCGAGTTGTTGCCGCCCGGCCCCATCTGCTCGCCCGGCCTGACGGCGATCAACGCCGTGCTCAACCCGGCGCAAACCGAATACCTCTACTTCCGCTCGTGCGACAACCTGCGCCACGTGTTCACCACGTCGCTGGCCGAGCACAGCGCGATCACCTGCCCGTGAGTAGTGCTCCCTGAACGCTGGTCTCGTCGGGGCGCTGCTCTGCTGCCCTCCGTAGAGAGCGAGTTTCTAAGCTCGCCCTACAAGCCCATCCACAAGCAAGAATGAGACGGGCGACCCCCTGTGAGGAGAATCGCCCGTCTCTGCCGGATGCATCTGCGCTCTGCTACCCTTCGCCCTCGTCGTCGTCCACTTCGCGGACGATCTCAATGCGGACGTTGGCGACCAGCCCCGCCAGCGCGCCGAGCGCGGTGAGCGTCGGCGCGGCGAGCATGAAGACGCCGCCAGCCACCACGCCAAAAGTCAGCGGCACTTCGAGCAGGTATTTGCCCTTCGCATCCTTGACGCGCAGCCGGCGCACATTGCCCTCGCGCAATAGCTCCTTGACGCGCTCAATGAGATTCTGCCCCTCGACCTCGATCTCCTCCATCACGGTGCGCTTGTGCTTCTCAGTCATGATTGGCTCCTCATTCTGTGCTGGTGTCTGGCGCGATCCCGCCAGCCTGGTCACGCCCTCAGCGACGGTGAGCGCCTGCATCACCTTGCCGATGGTATTGAATGCTCCCACGATACCCATGCCCGGCACTCCCTCTGGCGGCACACCTGGCTGCCAGCCGCCGCTGCTTACGATCTCTAGCAGACTGTACGCACAGGGCCGCGTCCCGTTGCGCGCGGCTCACGTCTCACCTCTGGCCCTTTCCTCTATTTTACCTCACCCCCAGCCTCGCTGCGCTCGGCTTGCCCCCTCTCCGTTGAAGGAGAGGGGGCGGCGAGGCGCGTCAGCGCCGAGCGGGGGTGAGGTAAAGCGGGGCGCAGCAGAGCAGCGCCCCTCCCTGACAGGTTTTGCATACACCCTCTGAAGGGGTGCGCGCAAAAGTTGACAGCGACTCGCTGAACGCGGGGATATTGACCTCACCCCCAGCCTCGCCGCGCTCGGCTTGCCCCCTCTCCATGTATGGAGAGGGGGCGGCGAGGCGCGCCAGCGCCGAGCGGGGGTGAGGTAAAGCAGGCCGCAGCAGAGCAGCGCCCCTCCCTGACGGGTTTTGCACGTACCCCTGGAGCCAGACATCTTCCAACGGGAGGCAAAACCAGTGTAAGATGAAGGCATATCCTTATGGCGAGGGAGGCAGCGATGAGACTGCGCGTCTGGCTCGTGGCCCTACTCAGCGGGATCGTGCTGAGCGCGGGCTGGCTGGGGAACGCGCCAGGGGTAACCTGGGCACGCCCCATGCTGGCCGAAGACTGCATTTCCTACAACCCGGCAACGCTGGTGATCGTCAACGAGGGAGCCAGCGGCTGGCTGCTGACCGATGGGTCATTCCGCCTTCAGACGTTCGCCAGCCAGGCCGATGCTGAGCTTGGCTTGCAGGTGGCGCGTCTGCACACCCAGCAATGCTTCATTGGGCGGGGCAACACCCGCCCGGATCGCAGCCGCTACATCTTCGTCTACTGGAAAGGCAGCTCGGGAATCTCAGGCGCATTGCCCACCAACGACTGCATCCCCTACGAGCGTGCCTCGCTGTCCATTGTCAACGAAGGTGCCGATGGCTGGCTGCTGACTGATGGCGCGTCGCGCATCAAGATGTTCGATAACCAGGCGGACGCTCAGGCCGGGCTGGACCTGCTGCGAAACTACGACCGCGTGTGCTATATCGGGCGCGGCACTGGCAAGATCACAACCTACCTGTATGCGGACGTGCACCTGCTGGTGCCTCTGGTGCCTGTGATACCTGTCGAGCCGCTGCTCCCCGTCTTTCCGGTGGAGCCGGTTCTCCCGCCCGCCGTCGCCATCCCCGCCGAGGACTGTATCACCTATAACCCGTTTTCCCTGTCCATCGTAGACCAGGGGGCCAACGGCTGGCTGCTGACCGACGGGGCGACAGCCATGCGCCTGTTCGACACCCAGGCGGATGCGCAGCTTGGCCTGCGCGTGGCCCAGGCGCACACTCAGCAGTGCTTCATCGGGCGGAGCAACGCGCGCCCGGAACACCGCCGCTACGTCTGGGAATACTGGCAGGGCGATTCCGGCATGGGCATCGTCCTGCCGGACAACGACTGCCTGACTCACAACCCGGCGACGCTGAGTGTCGCAGATCAAGGCGCGAACGGCTGGCTGGTGACTGACGGGGCGAGCGCCATTCAGTTGTTCGACACGCAGGGCGACGCGCTGCTGGGCCAGAGCATCATGGCCGGGTACGACCAGCACTGCTACATCGGGCGCGGCAACTCCCGGCCCGACCGCTATGCCTACATCATGACCTACCTGCGTCCGTCAGTGATGCTTGGCCCGCCGCCGGTGATGCCCGCCGGCGAAGATTGCCTGGCCTACGACCCCTTCGCTCTCACGCTCAGCGATCAGGGTGCAGTGGGCTGGACGCTGACCGATGGCACGTCCAGCATGATGCTGCTGGACGATCTGCCCGACGCGCAGCTGGCGGCGAACGTGGCGATGGCCCACACCCAGCACTGCTTCGTGGGGCGGGGCAACACGCGGCCCGACCGCTACGCTTACATCTTTGAATACTGGAAGGGCGATTCAGGGCTGGGGTTGGAGCCGCCATTGGATGACTGCCTGAGCTACAATCCGGCCAGCCTGACGCTGGCGGACGGCGGCGCAAACGGCTGGTACGTGCTGGATGGGGCGCGCAGCTTCCTGTTGATGGACACCCAGGCCGACGCCGACGCCGCGCGACAGGCCATGCTCGCCCACACGATGATCTGCTACATCGGGCGCGACAATCTCCGCCCCGACCGCAGCCGCTACGTGCACACCTACCTGCGCGACACGCCCGCCCCCAGCCCACTGCCAACGCCCGTCCCAATGCCGATGCCGACGCTGCCGCCCTGCATGAGCGCCCCGCCGCCGCGCATGATCGTCAGCCATATCGGGCGCGTGACCTTCTCGACCGGCGAGCCGGTGCGCGTGCGTACGGGGCCGGGGACGGGCAACGCGATCCTGACCCTGCTGCCCGAAGGCACCATCTTCTACGTGTCCGGCGGCCCGGTCTGCGCCGAGCCGTACTGGTGGTGGTCGGTGCAGACGAGCACGGGCATCATCGGCTGGATGGCCGAGGGCGTGGTGGGCAACTACTTCATCGAGCCTTTCGGCCCCTAGCTGCTGCTCCTCACGAGGGCGTATGCGCTGTGCTGCGCCCCGCCTGGGTAGGGTTCCGGGCTTCAGACTTCCGAAGTCTTCGAGAGACTTCGGAAGTCTGGCCTTGCGATCTGGTCGCCCTGTGCCCGTCTCAATTCCATCTTCCGGGCCGCCGAATTGGTGGTATACTCCGCCTGCTTTGTCACTTGGCGGCGCGTACACGGGGGCTTTTGATGAGGATTGTCCTGACCGGCTCGATTGCCTACGATTACCTGATGCGCTTTCCGGGGCGCTTCCGCGATCACCTGATCGCCGACCAGCTTGACCGTATCAGCGTCAGCTTCCTGGTGGAAGACATGGTGCGCGAACGGGGCGGAATCGCTCCCAACATCGCCTACAGCCTGGCGCTGCTCGGCGAGCGGCCCATCCTGATGGGCACAGCCGGGCGCGACTTCGGCGAGTATCGCGCCTGGCTGGAGGAGCACGGCGTGGATACATCGGCGGTGCGGGTCATCCCAGAGGTCTACACAGCATCCTTCTTCGCCAACACCGACAGCGAAAATAACCAGATCGGCTCGTTCTACACCGGGGCGATGGCTTACTCTAAAGGATACACGCTGGCCGAGGCGCTGAGCGATCCGCCTGACCTGGTGGTGATCTCGCCCGGCGACCCGACGGCCATGACCGAGATGGCCGACGAATGCCAGGCGTGCGGCTATGCCTTCCTCTTCGATCCCAGCCAGCAGGTCATCTGGCTGGGCGGCGACTTCCTGCGGCACGGCATAGACCGCTGCCGCCTGCTGATCGTCAACGCCTACGAGTGGGAGATGATCGCCAAGAAGACCGGGCTGACCCTGCAAGACCTGGTGCGCGAGGGTAAGACGGTGATCGTCACACACGGCAACGACGGCTCGCACATTCACGCCGGCGGCGAGCACTACGCGGTGCCCGTGTTCCCCGTTGAGAAGGTCGCTGACCCGACGGGCGTGGGCGATGCCTACCGGGCCGGGCTGCTCAAGGGCATCGCCTGCGGCTTCGACTGGCCGCTCAGCGGGCGCATCGCGGCGCTGGCCGCGGCCTACGTCCTGGAACAGCGCGGCACGCAGAACCATCATTACACGCTGGCCGGTTTTGTGGCGCGCTTCCGCACCGTCTTCGACGATGAGGGCGCGCTGGACGCCTGGCTGAAAGACTGAGCGCGTCGTGACGATGATCACCGTCGAGCGGCTGACCGACCGGGCGGAAGTGCGCGCCTTTCTGAGCCAGGATCGGGCGCTCACCGCCTACGCGCTGGGCGACCTGGACGACGCGCTGTGGCCAGAGAGCGCCTTCTACGGCGCGCGGCGCAGCGGCGTGCTGGTCGCCGTGCTGCTGCTCTACCGGGGCCTGGACCCGGTGGTGCTGACCGCGTTTGGCGCTGGCGAGGGGATCGCGGCGCTGCTGGCGGGCGCTGACCTGCCGCGCGAGGTCTATTACCTGTGGCCGCCGCAGCACGAGGCGCTGCTCTCGGCGCTCTACGAGCGGCCCCACGCCCAGGAAGAATGGCGCATGGTTCTCGATTGGGAGCGCTATGCCACCCCACCGCTGGACGGCGTGCGCCGCATGGGGCCGCACGAAGCCGACGCGCTGGCTGCCCTGTACCGCCACGCAGCCAGCCCTGGCGAAGAGATCGTTGCCTTCAGCCCGGCGCAGATCGCGCGCGGAGCGTTCTTCGGCGTCTGGGCGGACGGGGCGCTCGTGGCGGCGGCGGGCACGCACGTCTGGTCGCGGCAGGAAGGCGTGACGGCCATCGGCAACGTCTTCACCCACCCGGCGCACCGGGGCTGCGGCCATGCCACACGCTGCACAGCGGCGGTGGTCGAGCTGGCGCGGCAGGCGGGGATCGAGACGGTCGTGCTCAACGTGCGGCGGCAGAATACGGGGGCCATCCACATCTACGAGAAGCTCGGCTTCCGGCGCTACGCCCTGTTCCTGGAAGGGCCGGCCCTGCGCCGGGGCTGATCAGCCATTCCACTGCGCCTGCGCTGTGCTACAATCAGCAACGGCTGTGTGATTCACAGACAGAGAAGACAATAAAGGAGCGCTGAATGACGGTCGAGCATGATGTTCGTGATCTGGGCCTGGCTACTGGTGGTCGCTATCGCATCGAGTGGGCCGAGCGGGATATGCCCGTGCTGCGGCAGATCCGCGAGCGGTTTGAGCGCGAGCGCCCGCTCGATGGGGTGCGCGTGTCGGCGTGCCTGCACGTGACGACGGAGACGGCCAACCTGATGCGCACGCTGCAGGCGGGCGGGGCCGATGTCGTGCTGACGGCCTCCAACCCGCTCAGCACGCAGGATGACGTGGCGGCGTCGCTGGTCAGCCACTTCGAGATTCCGGTCTTCGCCGTCAAGGGGGAGGACAACGCCACCTACTACAACCATATCAAGCGCGCGCTCGATCACCAGCCGCACATGACAATGGACGATGGCGCGGACCTGGTCAGCGAGCTGCACAAGAACCGCACCGAGCTGCTGGAGCATGTCGTCGGCGGCACCGAGGAGACGACGACCGGTGTCATTCGCCTGCGGGCGATGGCCAAAGACGGCGCGCTGAAATTCCCGGTGATCGCCGTCAACGACAGCATGACCAAGCATCTTTTCGACAACCGCTACGGCACGGGCCAGAGCACCATTGATGGCATCATCCGCGCCACGAATGTGCTGCTGGCGGGGCGTATCCTCGTTGTTGGCGGCTACGGCTGGTGCAGCCGCGGCATCGCCATGCGCGCCAGAGGCATGGGCGCGAATGTCATCGTCACCGAAGTAGACCCGCTCAAGGCGCTGGAAGCGGTGATGGACGGCTTCCGCGTCATGCCGATGATCGAGGCCGCGCCCATCGGCGATGTCTTCGTCACCTCCACCGGCGACATCAACGTGCTGGACGTGCATCACTTCGAGGCGATGAAGGACGGCGCGATTGTGTGCAACAGCGGCCACTTCAACGTCGAGATCAACATCGCCGGCCTACAGAAAATCGCCATGGGCGAGCCGCGCCGCGTGCGCCCCTTCGTCGAGCAGTACACGCTGCGCGACGGTCGCGCCATTAACCTGCTGGCCGAAGGACGCCTGATCAACCTGTCCGCCGCCGAGGGGCACCCGGCCAGTGTGATGGACATGAGCTTTGCCAACCAGTCGTTGGGCGCGGAGTTCATGCGCAAAAGCGGGTCGTCCCTGGAGAACAGGGTCTACACTATCCCCACCGAGATTGACCAGGAGATCGCCCGCCTGAAGCTGGAGTCAATGGGGATCGCCATTGATACGCTGACCCCAGAGCAGGTGCGCTACCTGAACCAATGGCAGGAGGGCACCTAATACACGTTGGCAGAAGTTCGCCACTGGTTTTGTAGGGGCGGGTCTGAGACCCGCCCAGGGTGCAGCAAGCAGCGCCCCTACGAAAGAACCATGCGTTTATTTCCGCCAACGCGCACTAGTCCCTGGCAGGCAGTGCGACAGCCAGGCGTTGGCTCGCCGTTGGGTAGTTCGCCGGGAGCAAGTTAGAATGGGGGCGGCTCCGCGCCAGTTCAGGCAGGGAGCCGTTAGTGAGGAGCGGAGAGACTATGACTCGTCGAAACTGGATTCTGACCAGCCTGCTGCTGGTCGCCATTGTGCTGGCGCTGGCCGCACCGCTGGTTCGCGGGACGGCGCTGGCGCAGAGCACGCAGTCGCGCGTGCGCTTCCTGCACGCCGTGCCGGGAGCGCCGGCGGTAGATGTCTACCTGGACGACGCGGCGGTTGCCGCCGGGTTGGCCTTCGGGGACGTGACGCCGCACCTGAACGTGTCCGGTGCCGAGCACCAGGTCGCGCTGCGGCCTGCCGGCGCAGCCAGCGACTCCCCGGCGCTGCTGGAAGTGGCTGTGCCGCTGGTGCCCAGCCTGGCCTTCACCGTTGTGGTGCAGGGCGCGGCAGATGCGCTTGAGGCCGCGCTCTACGAGGACATCCTCGATCCAATTGACCCCGGCATGGCGCGGCTCACAGCCATCAGCGCCATCGCGGACGCCCCGCCGCTCGACGTGCTGACGACGGCGGGCGGGCCGCTGCTGCAAGGTGTGAGCTATGGCGCGCAGTTCGGCACGGTCAACATCGGAGCCGGGCTGCAAAGCCTGGTCATGGTGCCTGCGGGCGGCGCCGTCGAGAGCGCCCTTGTCGCCATCGGCGATGTATCGCTGGTCAGCGGGACGCTCTATACCTTTGTGGCGCTCGGCACGCTTGAAGGTGATGTAGCGCCCTCGGCGTTGGTGCTGGCGACGCCGGTCAATGGCGACGAGAACTCCGTGCGCGTGCGCGTGGCCCACGCCAGCCCGGATGCCCCGGCAGTAGACGTGTACGCCGGCGAGACGCTGATCGTCCCCGCGCTGGCCCTGGGCGAGATGACCGGGCACATCCCCCTGCCCGCCGGCAGCACCACCCTCGCGCTGCGCCCGGCGGGCAGCCCCGCGGCGGACGATCCCGTGCTATCGGCGGACGTGACGCTTGACCCGGCGGCCCCCGCTCTGACAGTGGCTGCGGTGGGCGAGCGTGGCGACGGGACGCTGGCTTTACGAGTCTTCCCCGACAACGTGGCGGACATCCAGCCAGGCTCGGCGCGCCTGGCCGTGATCAACGGCGTGCCGGGCGCGACCGTCAGCGCATCTCTCGCCGACGAGTCCGGCACGGCGCTCGTGTCGGCGCTGGACTTTGGCGCGCAGGGCGCGACGGCCAATGTGTCGGCGGGCGAGTTCATGATCATGGTCAGCATCGCAGGCGTTGAGACGCCGGTGGACCTGGTGGTGCCCGCCGAGCAGTATAACGGGGGCATGTACTACTCCGTGCTCGTCTTCGGCGGGGGCGCGGCAGGCGTGCCATTTGATGCGCGCGTGGCCGGCACCGAAGTGAGCGTCACCGTGAACAGCCTACCCCGGCCCGCGCCCGCCGTCGCCGTCGCGCTGGCGGAGACGCCGGCTCCGGCAGAGGCAGCAGCGGAGGTAGAGCAGACCGCTGAGCCAGCCCAGGAGGTCGTGCCTACCGAAGCAGCCGTCGAGCCGGGCAGCGAGCTGGTCCAGGAGACGCCCGCTGAGGCCGCGCCTGCCGTGACCGACACCGAGCTTGTCCAGTCGCCGGATCAGGCTGCCGAGGCACAGCCCACCGAAGCCGCGCCGCCAGCCACCCCCGCGCCGCTGGTGACGGCAGCGCCAGGGCCGATGGCCTATGTGGTAGTTGACCCCGGCGTGAATTTGCACTGCCGCGAGTTGCCCGGCGCAGATAAGCGTTCGCTCGGCCTGATTCCGGGCGGTTCCACTCTCACCGTGCTCGGTCGCCCGGGCGAGCCGCTGGTGCCTGAGACCGGCGAGGCAACTCCTGAGCCGACGCCTGTCATCGAGGAAGTGACCGACGTGTGGCTGTCGGTGCGCTGGGATCCGCCGTCGGGCGGCTATCTGCGCTGCTGGGTGTCCGTAGAGTATCTGCGCATCGAGTGGCGGGGCCGCCTGCTCGATGAACTCGAAGAGCTGCTGGAGCTGCCCGAAGTGCCCTTCAACGAGCCGGGCGAGGCAGTGGAAACGGACGTTGCCCCGCCCACTCCGCGCTTCGACGCCGTTATCGCCACGGTCAATACCCAGCCGGGGGTCAGCCTCCAGCTTCGCCGCAACCCCCGGACAGACGCCGAGTCGCTGGCGCTTGTGCCCGCGCAGGCTCAGCTTGAGGCGCTCGGCTACGCCGAAGCGCCGAGCGAGGGGCTGGTCGGCCAGCCCACCGATCCCAACTGGCTGTTCGTCCGCTACCGTCAGGAAGATGGCAGCGCGACCGTTGGCTGGGTATCGGCGCAGTACGTCTCACTGTCCCGGTGGGGTCGTCCATTTGCCATGACCGATCTGGCTGTGGTGGACGTGGCCGAGCCTGGCTACTATGAAGCGCCGGGCGTCACACCCGTCATCCCGGCGGAGATGCAGAAGGTGGTCGGCACCGTGAATGTGAATCCCGGCGTCAACCTGAACCTGCGCGACCGCCCGACGGCTGATGGGCGCGTCATCGTGGGCATCCCCAGTGGCGAAAGCATGGTCATCAACGGGCGCACCGGTGACGGCACCTGGGTGCAGGTGACCTACACCTCGCCGACTGGCGACCTGGACGGCTGGGTGGCGGCGCAGCATCTCATCATCACTCGCGCCGGGCAGGCATACGATGTGCGCAGCCTGCCCATTCTCACCGGCGAAGAAGACACCATGAGCGGCTGAGCGCCGGGCGCTCTCAGAAAAACGCGCAGCCCCCTCCGCTGGGAGGGGGCTTTTTTCTTGCGGATCGGGGTGAGCATGTTAGCCAGGCGATTCGTAGGGGAGGGTTTCGAAACCCTCCCCTACGGGCTATCCCCGATCGCGATCATCAACTCGCATCAGGCCAGGCGCAGCAGAGCAGCGCCCCTAGCGCTGCGCCGCCTCGGTGAGCTGCTTGAGCGTGTCGTAGTCGCGGCGCACGATGGTCCAGACGTTGGAGTCACCGTAGCTGACCAGCACCGTCGGTGTGGCACTGACGCCGTAGTCACTGGCGAACGTGCGGAACTGGCGCAGAGACTGCGCGTAGCGGTTGGAGGCCACGCACTCGACCAGCTTCTGCGCGTCCAGGCCCATCTCATTGGCTGAGTCGCGAATCTGGTCCAGCGAGTAGGCGGACGCCAGTTGCCTGGTGCGCGCCAGGCGGAACATCTCCTCGCTCATCTCCCAGAACGCGCCCTGCTCACCCGCGCACAGCGACGCCTGCGACGCCGTCTCCGAGTAGAACTGGCCGGTGCCTGTCGTCAGCACGAAGCCGAAGGTCGCCTGGCCGCTGAGGACGTAATCCTCGATGAAGCGCGGCACGTCGGTCTCGTGGTAGTCCTGGCAGTGCGGGCAGGCGTAATCCGAGACAGTCACAAAGTGAACCGGCGCGGACGGATCGCCCAGGGTCGGGATGCCGTTGACATCTACGCCGCGCACCACCCCAGGCACGCCGCTGCTCTCACCATCAAGCTGGCGCGAGCCTGCCGCCTCCAGCGCGGGCAGAGTCGCCGAGCCGCCGGCATGTGGCAGGCAGAACTGGGGAAAGGCGGCGCAGCTCACGGCCTGAGTGCCGCCGATCTGCCGCCAGTTGGCGATGATGAAAACGACGCTGGCGACGACGCTCACGGCCAGGGCGACCATGAGAATCGTCGTCTGCCGATGCCACTGCTCCTGGCGTTGGCGGCGAGTCTTGCCGGGGCTGAAAGTGGCGCGCACGCCCCAGGGAAACAAGCCACTGCGAGTCTGGTCGGGTCTTTGCTGGGCGGTCATAGTGAGAGCCATCCACTCCTGCGCAAGTTAAGTCAATGATCGTTGAAATTATAGACCATTTGCGGGGCAGATGGCACAACGCGGGGCAAAACAGGTGCGCGAGAGGTCGCCAGCAGATCGCCCGGCAGGGGAGCATTGACCTCACCCCCAGCCTCGCCCCGCTCGGCTTGCCCCCTCTCCGTCAACGGAGAGGGGGCGGCGAGGCGCGTCAGCGCCGAGCGGGGGTGAGGTGAGCCAGGGCGCAGCAGAGCAGCGCCCCTCCCTGACAAATTTTGCACGCACCCGCAGAATCACGGGGGTATCGAATTCGGCTGAAATGGCCTGGGTACTGGCTGCCGTGTGACCCCCCATCCCCAGCCCCTTCCCCCGCGCTGCGCGGAGGGAAGGGGAGCAAGCCCACCGCCTTTCTCCCTTCCCCCCTCGTGGGGGAAGGGCCGGGGATAGGGGGCACCTATGGGTAACGCATAGCCGCTGACGGAGAGGGGGCAGCGCAGGGTTATTCGCCAGCAGGCTGAGCGGCGCGCGTCATCTCGGCCATGCTGCTGTAACCGCGCTGTGTGTAGTCCAGCACAGTCCACGTGCCGGAATCGCCATAGCTGACGAGCAGTGTTGGCGTGGCGCGCACACCGTTATCGGTGGCGAAGAGCTGCTGTGCATTCAGGACTGCGCTGTAGCGCCTGGAGAGAATGCAGGCCGTCAGCGCGCTCGCGTCAAGCCCCATCTCTTTGGCCGACTGCTCAACGGTGGTGAGGCTGTAGGCGTTCTGAACGCCCTGCAGGCGCGCCTGGCGGAACAACTCGTCGCTCATCTCCCACAGTGCGCCTTGCTCGCCCGCGCACAGCGCCGCCTGCGCCGCAATGAGCGAATACTCCCCTCCCACACCGCTCAGAATGGCAATGCTCAGCGTCGCCTGGCCGGGCAGCACGTAGTCCTTGACGAACTCGTGCAGATCAACCGTGTGGTATGGGTTGCAGTGGCTGCAAGAGAAATCGAACACGGCGCGGAAGTGAATCGGCGCGTCTGGGTCGCCGATGAAGGGCATCTTGTCCGCCGTGAAGCCGCGTACCACACCCTCCGCCCCATGCGGCGCTTCATCGAGCGCCCGCGCGTCAGGAGCCTCGGCCAGCGCGAGATCAGCGCCATCTTCGAGTCCACCAACGAAGGGCACGCAGTACTCCGGGTAATCCGCACAGCTTACGGCCCTGGATTCACCCGTCGCCCCCCGCCAGTTGAAGAAGATGAACAGCCCCACCGCAACCACTGAGACGAGAGCGGTCATCAACAGGACGTTCGTCTGAGCGCGCAACTGGACTTCGCGCTGGCGGCGGGACTTGCCAATCTCGTAGACGGCGCGCTGCCTCCAGGGGAAGCCGGAGCGTGACTGAGTGGAATGTTGGGTGCGGCTCGGCATGACAGATTCTCTCTCACCACCTGAGCGACTTGAGACAGTTATCACAAACGCCACGACTCTACCGCATTGGCAGAGGGTGTCAAGCTGCGCGCGAGGTGGTGGTTGGAGTGCGGCAACGAGTTGGCAGCGACTGGCTGGACGCGATTGTCGAAGGCCACCTCATTGCCTTCGGCCCCTTCCCGATAACGGAGAGAGAAACCGTTGGCGGAGCGAAGTCAACCACGCGCTGGTTTCGTCTCCGGCCCCCAGTCGTCAGGCTTCCGATCGCTCGCGTTACGCTAAATCAAATACGCCCCCTGCCCCGAGCAGGGCATTCGTCGTCGCGGCGGATTGTCGATGCGTGCTGCAATGCCCTGCCTGTCACCTTCCCCAGCCGAGTCTCGCAGCGCGCGGGCGCTGTGGTATACTGCCGGAGAAGGAACTACCAGAGAGAGGTTTGCAACAGGGATTGCACGTATGCGGGCGACCGACATCATCGAGAAGAAGCGCGACGGCGGCGAACTGAGCGCCGAGGAAATCCAGTGGTTCATCGGCGGTTTCACCAGCGGAGAAATCCCCGATTATCAGGCGGCAGCATGGCTGATGGCCGTCTTCCTGCGCGGCATGACTCCCCGCGAGACGCTCGACCTGACGCTGGCAATGGCCGCCAGCGGCGAGCAGCTTGACCTGTCGCCAGTCATTCAGTACGCGGTGGACAAGCACTCCACCGGCGGCGTGGGCGACAAGGTGACCCTGGTCGCGCTGCCGCTGGTGGCGGCGGCAGGCGTGCCCGTCGCCAAGATGAGCGGGCGCGGACTGGGCTTCTCCGGCGGGACGCTGGACAAGCTGGAGTCCATTGCCGGCTATCGCGTCAGGCTGAGCGACGAGGAAATCCTCCGCCAGGTGCGCGAGATCGGGATCGTGCTCTGCGGGCAGACCAAGCGCCTGGCCCCTGCCGACGGCGCGCTGTACGAGTTGCGCGACGTGACCGGCACCGTGCCCAGCCTGCCCCTCATCGCCAGCAGCATCATGAGCAAGAAACTGGCTTCCGGGGCGCAAGCCATCGTCCTCGATGTGAAGGTGGGCGCGGGCGCGTTCATGAAGACGGTGGACGAGGCGCGCGCTCTGGCCCAGACGATGGTAGACATTGGCGCAGGGGCCGGGCGGGCCATGGTCGCGCTGCTCTCGGACATGAGCCAGCCGCTCGGCTGCGCGGTGGGCAACGCCCTCGAAGTCCGCGAGGCCGTCGAGACGCTGCGCGGCAGCGGCCCCGCCGACCTGCGCGAGCACTGCCTGACGGTGGCCGCGCACATGGTCCGGCTGGGGCGGCGCGAGCCACAGCTTGATGCCTTCGACGCGATCAGCCAGGAATTGGCCGCCCTGCTGGACAGCGGCGCGGCGCTGGCCAGGTTCCGCAAGCTAGTCGTGGCACAGGGCGGCGATATACGCCAGATTGACGACCCAAGCCGGCTGCCTGCGGCGCGCCTGCAGGAGACGGTGCCGGCGGAGCGCAGCGGGTGGGTTGCCCGCATGGACGCGCTGACCGTCGCCCAGGCCACGCTGGAGCTTGGCGCGGGCCGGGCGCGCAAGACCGACATCATTGACCCGGCGGTGGGCGTCGTCGTACACAGGAAGGTCGGCGACCGGGTGGAGGCGGGCGGTGCTCTCTTCACCGTACACGCCAACGACGAGGGTCAACTGGCGCGGGCAGTGGCGGTGTTGGCTGGCGCGCCCGCGTTGGGCGACGAAGCGCCGCAGCCGCCCCCTGCGTTCTATGGCACAATCACCGAGGCGTCCGCCTGACCTCATGTCCCTCTCTGCAACGGAGAGGGAAAAGGGCCGAAGGACTTACCCATGCCCATTCTGCATCGCCTGGGCGATCCATCGCCCCCTGACGACGACCCGAACGCAGAACCCCGCCTGTCGCCGCTGGTGCCGGGGCGCTCCGGGCGGCCCAGTTTCTCGCTGGAAGCGCTGCGCGAGCGCGTTGAGCGCCAGTTCCACGAGGAGACGGCGGGCCGCGCCGACCTCCTGGCGGAGCTGGACACGGAAGCCAGCCAGCGCGCTGCCCTGCGCGAGATCGCTGAGTACGTCTTCGCCGTCGAGGCGGTCAGCCCCGCTGCCGCCGACAAGCAGGCCATCCTCGATCGCGCGCACGGCAACCTCTTTGGCTTCGGCCCGCTGGAAGACCTGCTGCGCGACGAAACCGTGACCGAGATCAGCATCAGCGGCTCGGCAGACGTGCGCTTCTGGCGCGGAGGCGAGACGCCCCGCCCCGCCCCCCATCGCTTCGACGACGGCGCGCACCTGGTCGCCACCTTCGCCCGCCTGCTGGCGGGTTCGGGCGCGGCTCTGTCGGAGTCCACCCCCTTTCTCGAAACGGGCCTCACGCTGCGCGGGCGGCGCGCACGCCTCAGCGCCATCGGCCCGCCGCTGAGTCCCGCGCTGACCGTGACCCTGCGCCTGCACCCGCCTCACCCGCTGGCGCTTGCCGACCTGGGCACGAGCGGTGTGCTTCCCCCTGCGGGGATCGCGCTGCTGCGCGCCATCGCAGCGGCAGGGCACGGCCTGCTCATCGCGGGCGACGCCGGGGTGGGCAAGACGACACTGGCCGGGGCGCTGCTGCCCGAACTCGCCGGGCAGCTCGCCGCCGCCGAACGCACCGGCGAGCTGCCCTTGCCGCCAGAAGCGGGCCGCTTCTGCCCGGCCCTGCCCGCGCCCGACCAGCCCGGTGCGGACTTCGCCGAGAGCATCCGCGCGGCACTTGGGGCGACCCCCGACTGGCTGGTGATTGACGAGAGCGGCGCGGACGAAGCGCCCGCCCTGTGGGAGGCGCTGACCGCCGATCCCGCGCCGCGCTGCCTGTGGACGCTGCGCGCGCCCGCCCAGCCCGACCGCCTGCGCAGCGCCCTGACCATGCTCCTGCGCCGGGCGCAGCCGGCCATAGACGCGGCGCACCTGCACCATACCATCGCCGCACGGCTGCCCTTCGTCGCGGTCCTGGCGAAGGCTGGGGAGTCCATGCGGCTGGCGCTCCTCGCCGAATGGCAGGCCCAGGGCACTGACCTGGCGCTACGCCCGCTGCTCGTCACCGAAGGGGACGGGTGGGCGCTGGCCCGCGACGGATCAGCGCACCCGCTCGACCTGCCGCCGGGATTCTGGGGGTGATGTGCGCGCCCGCTCCACTTCGCCCAACCTGGGAGACTCTGACTCTATGCCACCTGCCGTCCGCCGTCTGCTCGCCGCGCTCCTTGCTGTGACACTGCTCGTCGGGCTGCTGCTGCCCGTCACCTCATCGCTGTCCGCCCGCGCCCAGGAATCCACCCCCACGCTGAGCGCGCTGGCGGCGATCATCTTCCCCGGCGCACCTGGCACCCCGACTCATTACGGTGTCTATCTGGGCGACGGGCTGCTGCTGACCACCTGGCACGCCTGGACGTTGGACGGCGACCGCTACACCGCCCCGGAGTCGTCGCTGTCGCCGAGCCGCCAGGTGACAACCTACGACAACGACGGAAGGCGCGATCCCGGCGAAGACCTGCTGAGGCTGGCCAACTGCGCCGGGCGCTGGCTGCCGCTGGCCCAGGCGGACTCCACGTGCACGCCCTTCGCCCGGCTGGACGGCGCAGGCGTCGTCTTCCCGCTGGCCGCTGAGGGAGCCACCGGCTCCCCCGTGCCCGTGAAGCGCCTGGTCTACGCCAGCCGGGAGCACGACATCGCGCTGCTGGCCGTAGATGCCGCTGCCCTGGCCGAGCGGGGCATCGCACCCGCCCGCCTCAGCGCCGGGCCTGTCCGCGCCCAGCAGCCCGTGCTCGCCCCCACGCGCCGCGCCGGCGAGCGCCCGGTCATCGCAGAATACGCGCTCGCCAGCGGCACGCCCGCCCCCAGCCCGCCCGCTGAGACAGCCAGCCTGGGCGTTCCCTGGCGCGTGCCGAGTCTGCTGCTCGCGGCGAGCAGCATCCTGGACGGCGCGCCGGTCCTGGACGCGCAGTCCGGCGCCGTGATCGGGCTGGCCTGGCGGCCCGCCGATTCCCCGGACGCGCCCGGCACCTGGGTCACGCCCGCCGCCGTGTGGCTGCACGCGCTCTACGCGGCCAACGACGAGCTGCGCAGCCCGGCCCTGGCCGCCGTGCTGAGCCGCGCCATCACTGCGCCGGTGGCCGGGCCACTCACGCGCGGCGACCCGCTGGCGCCGGGCCTGGGCAACGGCGGCATTGACGTGCAGCACATAGCCCTCGCCCTGACCATTGACCCACGCGCGGGCACGCTGCAGGGCAGCGCGTCCCTCGACATCCGCGCGACCATGCACCGGCTGGCGAGCTTCGGGCTGGACGCGCGCGACCTGAACATCCAGCGCGTGATGGTGAACGGCGAAGACGTCTCCTTTGCGCTCAAGGGAGAGAAGCTCGTCATCGTCCTGCCCGCCCCGCTGGACTACGGGACGCAGCTCCGCGCGGAGATCGCCTACAGCGCCCAACCGCAGCCATTTCGCAGCCGCTTCGTCCCCTTCTTCGACATCGGCATGTTCTTCGCCAACGGCCAGGTTTTCACCCTCAGCCAGCCAGACGGGGCGCGCACCTGGTTCCCCGCCAACGATCATCCCAGCGACCGCGCCACTTACGAGTTTCGCCTGACCGTCCCCCTGCCCTGGGTCGCCGTCGCCAACGGTCAGCTTGTCAAGACAGTGCGCTACAGCGACGGGCTGCGCACGTTCGTCTGGCGCATGACCGAGCCAATGGCTTCCTACCTGGCCCTGGTGGTAGTGGGGGACTACCTCGCCGTCAAAGGGCGCACGGCGGGTGGAATCCCGCTCCAGCACTACGTCTACCCGGCCAACGCCGACGACGCCCGGCGGGTCTTCGGCTATACCGGCGAAGCGCTCGATCTGCTGGCCGACATGCTCGGCCCGTACCAGTACAGCTCCTACGGGCACGTGGTCGTGCCGCACAACAGCATGGCCCTGGAAACGCAGACGATGACCGCCATGCCCGACGCCGTGCTCGCCGCGTCCGAGCTGGACGTGTTCCCGCTGCTGGTGCACGAGCTGGCCCATAGCTGGTTCGGCAACGCGGTGACGCTGGGATCGTGGGGCGACATCTGGCTCAACGAGGGCTTCGCCACCTACGTCGAATGGCTGGCTCGCGCAGCCCGGCTCGGCGCGGAGGCGGGCATCGCCGCGCGCGCTGCCGCCGAGCAATCGCTACTGGCCGACGCGCGGGCCACTGCGCTGGCCTATCCGCTGCCGGAGGAGCTTTTCAGCACGGCCAGCTACGACAAGGGGGCCTGGCTGCTGCACATGCTGCGCGGAGTCATGGGCGACGACGCCTTCTTCACTTTCCTGCGAAGCTACGTCCGCCAGTTCCGCGATCGCCCGACCAGCACGCTCGACGTGTGGCGGCTGGCCGAGCGCGTCAGCGGCCAGGACCTGGCCTGGTTCTTCGAGCAGTGGCTGTTGCAGGCCGGGATTCCGCGCTACACCCTGTATTGGTCGGAAAAGGAGTCTGGCGTTGAGGTGCGGCTCTGCCCGGATGGTCCGGGCGCGTACCGGCTGGCGCTGCCCCTGCGTCTGCGGCAGGGCGCGCGCGAAGAAGACGTGCTGCTGTCCGTGAGCGAGAACGGAGCGCGGGCCTCGTTCACGCTGGGCTTCATCCCCGGCGAAATCCTGCCCGACCCCGCCCAGGACGTGCTGGCCCAGGTGATCGTCCAGCCCATCGCCGCCCTGCCGGAGGCGTGCCCGCCGCCCTCTGTGCCCTGATCAGCCCGCTATCGGGTGCGTGCAAGAGCCATCAGCGAATGGCTTAACGCCGTACATAGACCTCACCCCCTGGCCTCGCTGCGCCCGGCCTTTCCCCCTCTCCGTAAACGGGGCGGCGAGGCGCGTCAGCGCCGAGCGGGGGTGAGGTTCGTAGGGGCGTATGGCTATACGCCCCTACGGGCGCAGCAGAGCAACGCCCCTGCTACCGCCCTCCCTGAGCGACCGCCTCCGCCAGGCTCTGCGCGAAGGGCGGGCGCAGCACGCCAACCTCGGTGATCAGGCCGGAGAGGTAGCGGTGCGGCGTCACGTCGAAAGCCGGGTTGCGCGCCCGGTAGTGCGCCGGCACCAGCTCGCAGCCGTAGGGCGCGCGCACCTCAGCCAGGTCGCGCTCCTCAATCGGCACATCGTCGCCGGTGGGCGTGCTCAAGTCTACCGTCGAGATCGGGAAGACGGAGTAGCACGGGATACCGCTCTCGCGGGCCAGCACGGCGATCTGGTACGAGCCGACCTTGTTGACCACGTCACCGTTGGCCGCCACGCGATCCGCGCCGAACAGGACGACGCTCACCTCGCCACGCCGCATGAAGTAGCCTGCTGCTGTGTCCGGCAAGATGTCGTAGGGGATGCCAAGCTGCTCGCATTCCCACGCGCTCAGCCGCGCCCCCTGCAGGCGCGGGCGCGTCTCGTCGAGCAGCACGTGAAGGCGCTTGCCCTGCTCGTGCGCCATGCGGATGACGCCCAGCGCCGTCCCGTAATCCACCGTGGCCAGCATCCCGGTGTTGCAGTGATGCAGCACCGTGTCGCCGTCCTTGAGCAGCGCCGCTCCGTGCGCAGCGATCCGCTTGTTGGTCGCCACATCCTCGTCGGCCATGCGCTGCGCCTCGGCCAGCAGCGCCACGCGAACGGCCTCGGCGCTCTCCAGGCGCGCGTCCCGCGCCGCCTCCAGCATGTGATCCACCGCCCAGGCCAGGTTGACCGCTGTCGGGCGGGCGTCCTTTGAGGACGCGCGCCGCCGCTTCGAGATCGCCGTACAGGGCGGGCAGCACCGCCGCCGACTGCCGCGCCGCCAGGGCCATGCCAAACGCCGCCGCCACGCCAATCGCCGGCGCGCCGCGCACGACCATCGCCGTGATCGCCTCGGCGACCGCGCGGTAATCGTCATATTCGACGTGAGCGAGTTCCCAGGGGATCAGGCGCTGGTCAATCATGCGCACGCGCCCCGTTTCCGTCCATTCGACTGTTCGCATCAGCGCTCCTTCCAGCCCTCGGTGCCAGACGCGCCCAAGTCTAGTCGCTCAGACGACCCGCGTCAACCGTGCCCGCGCCGAGGGTGCGTGCAAAAGTTGACAGCGACTCGCTGGACGCGGGGATATTGACCTCACCTCCAGCCTCGCCCCGCTCGGCTTGCCCCCTCTCCGTCAACGGAGAGGGGGCGGCGAGGCGCGTCAGCGCCGAGCGGGGGTGAGGTCAAGGGAGGCGCAGCAGAGCAGCGCCCCTACCTGACAGGTTTTGCACGCACCTCGCGCCTCTGGGGTGAGGCTTTGTCCCCAAATCCCAGCAGATCGCGCCGGGCATCACTGCCGCTTGCGCCTGCGCTCGTCGCGCTCCTGCTGTGCCTTGCGCAGAATCTCCCCCACGTCCAGCGGTGATGGGTCAACCGGCGGCCCCGCCTGGGCAGCGGGCACAGCGTCACGCGGCAGCGTCTTGCCCAACCGCTGAGCGCGCTGCTCCATCTCCTGCGCCAATGCCCCGCTCTGCTCCATCTCCCAATAGGTGATGCTCCAATACAGCGCCTTGCCACACCGCTCCGCCGTCTCGCGCGTGTGCGCCGAGGTGTCGCCGAGGAACGCCGCGGCCAGATGTGGCAGAGCGCGCGGATTGTTGAGCTGCGCCAGTTCCAGCGCCGCCTGCGCGCGCTGCTCCGGCGAGGTGCTCTCGCGCAGCCGCCGCACCCAGACCTCGATGGGAACTTCGGAGGGCCTGGTCGCGGGGGTGCGGGTGGCTCCACTGACCGGCCTCCCCTCCAGCCCCGACGACAGCGAGCTGGTGCCGCTCAGCAGCGTTCCGGCCATGGCCATCGCGCCTAGCGACGCGCCGCCGAGCATCGCGCCGCCCAGCCCGGCTGCCAACGCCGTGCCCGCCCGGCGCACGTTCTGCCGCTCCTTCATGTTCAACAGGTCGCGGTCAAACTGATCCTGCAGCTTGCGCAGCAGCTCCGCCTCAACAGCGTCCGGCGTGTTTTCAAGCGCGCGATCCACGCCGAAATTCCGGCAGACCGCATCTACCGTCGTGTGGCCCTTCTGCTGCGCCTGGAACAGGCGGCTGCCCGCCCAGGCTATCGCCCGGCGCACCGTCTCGTCCGGCTCCGTCGGGTAGCGCGCGCGCAGAGGGTCGAGCGCGCGCGTCTCCTCCACCATGCCCAGCACGCGCACCACATCCAGACGCACCGACGCGCTGGCGTGATTCAGTCCGGCGATCAGCGTTCCGTCAATCATCGGTGGCCCTCACTTTCCGGCACAATCCTGCCGGTTATGGCCCGCCGAGCGCTCCTGCGCCGCAGACGGGCCTGGTCGCTCTCTACTATACGACGGATCGGTCCGGCTGACCAAGCGCGAGGGGTGCGTGCAAAAGCTGCCAGGCTTAAGGCTTCTGGGCGCGCGGTACGGGCGGAGCGCCCCTCCCCAGCCAAGCCAGGGAGGGGGAAAACGT
The DNA here is from genome assembly GCA_027494015.1 of Anaerolineae bacterium. Next base: position 289,507 of record JAOSJP010000001.1, on the reverse strand, counting down.
CCCTTCTGGCGGGCAAAGTCCCCCTCTCTAGCTCGGCTGGAGAGGGGGATTGAGGGGGTGAGGCATATGCTGGGCGCAGCAGAGCAGCGCCCCCTACACAGGCAGACGCAGGATTGAGCGCAGTTCGTCGAACGCAGTGATCGCAAAATCGGGCGGGCGGGCAGGGTCTGGCTCGCCGCGAAACAGGCACGTGCTGATCCCGGCGCGCCTGCCAGCCGCGATGTCGAGCGTCCGGTCACCGACGGCCAGCACGCGCTCGCGCGGCAGATCGTGGCGCTCGATCAGCGCGTTGAATCCGGCGGGATCGGGCTTGCGGGCGTAGCCATCCTCCGCCGTCAGGCACTCGGCGAACAGCCCCTCGACGCGGTACCAGTCGAGCAGCCGCACGGCAGACTCCCGCGAGCGATGCGTGAAGATGAGATTCTGCCCCCCGGCCTTGAGGAAGCGCTCGCACAGGCAGATCGCCCCGTCGAAAGGCGGCTGGTCGCGCTCCGTCACCTGGCGTTGATAATAGGCCACGCGCACCTCAAAGTCGAGCGGATCAAGGCTGTGGCGCGCAGCGATCTCATCCATGCACGCGGCCACAGTGTCGCCCAGCAGCCGCGCGAGTTCCGCGCGTGGAACCGTGACTCCCAGCTCGTCCAGCGCCCGCTCGATGGAGGTGATCAGGGGCGGGTAGGTGTCGAACAGCGTGCCGTCCAGATCCCAGATGATATGAGCGAAACGCATCACGACTCTCCGGGTTGCTTCGGGGCTGGTGCAAGCGAGTGACTCCATTGTAATGCAGAAACCCTCCCGCGAGTCGATTGCCTATTAAATTGTAGGGAGCACTTAGTGACACTATTGAGTTGCTGAGCCAGGGCTGGCCCTGAGAGCATATTTGTTAAGTCGTTCCCCCCACCCCTGGCCCCTCCTCCACGCTGCGCGGAGGGAGGGGAACATTCCGGCAGCTCTGTGTACTGCGATCGGAATCTTGGACAGATTTAAGCCGGGCATAAGAGGGTATCCGGCGCTGACAGCACGAGGCTTCGACTTCCGAAGTTCGGGGAACTTCTGAAGTTCGCTTCACCTCGCTGTCGCTGTCCCTCCAGACGCATCCCTTGTACAATGAAGCGTGATCCACCTGCTGCCCAGACCGGAGGTTGACCATGCGACGCTCCCTCTCCCTGCCGCTCGCCCTGACCGCGCTGGCGCTCAGCCTCGCGGCGTGTGGAGGGGATGCGGATACCCCGGCCCCGTCGCAGACGCCGCCACCCTCCCCGGCCCCCACCGAGACGGCCCAGCCCAGCCCGACACCTTTTGCCGAGACCGTGACGGGGTTGGCTCTCGCGCCGGACGAGGCGGCATGGCTGCGCATCGTCAATGCCAGCCCCGACCTGCCGCAGGTCTCCGTGTACCTGGACAACCTGCTCGTCGTCGCCGCCCTGCGCCCCGGCCAATACCAGCAATCGCCGCAGAAAGTGCCCGCCGGGGACGGCGCGTTGCGCGTCGTGCCAGCAGGCGACGACGCCGCTCCCGCCCTGTTCGAGGCGCCGATCAGCCTGCCCGTTGGAGCCGCGCAGGTGATCGTCCTGGCCGGGCGCGCCGGCGATTTCCGGCTGATCATCGCCAGCGAGGACACCTCACCGCTGCCGAAGGCGACGGCGCGCCTGCAGATCGTCAACGCTCTGCCGGACGCCGGAACGCTCACCGTGCAGGACGGCCAGCGCACGATCTTCAGCGCCCTGGCCTTCGGCGAGGTCAGCGAGGCCCTGACCCTGGCCGAGAAAGGGCACGACCTGACGCTGCTGACCGCGGACGCTGCCCTGGCCGAGTTCGAGTTCTACGGCATGGCCCGCTACGCCTATACCGTCGTGCTGTTCCCCGACCCGGAGGCCGGCGTGGAGCCGGGCGGCGTCGCCCGCGTCGAGCTGCGCAGCCGCGTCGAGGACGAGGCGCAAATCCGCGTGATGCACGCCTCGCCAGACCTGCCGCCTGTGGATGTCTACCTGGATGACATCTCCCTTGCCGAGAGCCTGGCCTACCGCGTGGCCAGCGCGTGGACGACTCGGCGCGCCGCCACCTACCAGCTTCGCCTGCTGCCAGCCGGGGAGCCGGATGCAGCGCCCCTCCTCGTCAAGCAGATCGCCCTGCGCGCCGACGAAGCGGCGAGCCTGGTGCTGCTCGGCACCCAGGGCCGCCTGCGCGTCACCGCCGTCGCCGAAGACCTGAGTCCCACGCCGGTCAACGCGGCGCGGCTGCTCTTCGTCAACGCGGCCCCGGACACGATCAGCGTCCGGGTGAGCACCTACAGCGGCGAGGTGCCCAACCTGCGCCCGGTGCCATTCGGCGCGGCGAGCCGCCCGCTGGTGTATCCCGCCGGGATCAGCGCCTTTGTCATCGAGACCGGCAGCGCCGATTCCCCGCGCGAGATTGACCTGCTGCCAGAGCGCGATTGGCAGGCGGGCGTGGTCTACGCCGTGATCATCACCGATACGCCAGACGCGCCGCCGGTCGTGCTGGAAACAGAAACGGGCGTCGGCGATACGATGCTGGCCGCCGAAGGCGTGGTGCCGCTGGAGAGCGCCCCGCCCAGCGCCAGCGGCTGGGGGCCGGGTGCGCGCGTCTTCGCCGTCCGCCTTGTCAACGCGCTGACCGACGCGGCGCCCGTTGACCTTCTCGCCGACGGCGCACCGATTCTCGAGTCCGTGAGTCCCTACACCGCCACCGCCTACCACGACCTCGGCGCGCCGCCAGATCGCCTGGAAATCCGCCAGTCGGCGAGCGGCGCCGTGCTGTTCAGCGACGCGATGAGCCTGCCTCCCGCGCCGGAAGGGACATACCTCACCCTGTATGTCTTCCGCGACAGCCAGACCGTGCGCCTCGAAGCGGCGACCGAGCGCGCGCTCCAGGTCCCGGACAACTACGCCCTGTTGCGCGTGTTCCACGCCGCGCCGGGCGCGCCCGCGCTGCGCGTGCTGCGCGCCCCCACGCCCACGCCATCCTCCACGCCATCGCCTGCGCCGCCCGTGTCGCCGGGCGCGCCAACGCCCACAGCGCCGCTCCCCGAAACCAGCCTGCCCGTCGGCGAGAAGGAAGAAAGCGGGGCTGTCCCGGACATCCTGCTGGACAGTATTGACTTCCGCATGATCGTAGACCCGGTTCTCATCCCCGTCGGGACGCACGAGTTGCGCATCGTGGAGCGCGTCAGCACGCGCGAAGTTGCGGCGCTGACGGTCACGCTTGCGCCGCGCACCGCCTACGAGCTGCTCCTGCTGCCAGACGGGGGCGGGCAGGGCGTGCGCGCCGTGCTGGTCACTCACCGCCGCTGAGCAATACGCCACTTGGGTGCGTGCAAAACCTGTCAGATAGGGGCTGCTGCTCTGCTGCGCCCCCCTTGACCTCACCCCCGCTCGGCGCTCACGCGCCTCGCCGCCCCCTCTCCGTTGACGGAGAGGGGGAAGAGCCGAGCGCAGCGAGGCTGGGGGTGAGGTCAATATCCCCGCGTCTAGCGAGTCGCTGTCAACCCTTGCACGCACCCGCCACTTGCGGCGCTTGCCCGCCCCCTGCCCCGTGCTATAATCGCCGCACTCAGGCGACGGCGCGCGGCGCAGGGCCAGCGCGTCCTTCACGCTATCGGAGCGCTCCCGTGCGAGCATTCATCACCGGCGCTGGCGGCTTTGCCGGCGGGCACCTGGTCGAGCACCTGCTGACCCTGCCGGACGTGCACATCACTGCCGCTGTGCTCCAACCGCCGGGGCAGAATCCGCGCCTCGACGCTCGCCCGGTCGAGCAGCGCCCGCTCGACCTGCGCGACGCCCCCGCCGTGCGCGCGGCCATCGCCGACGCCCGCCCAGAGCTGGTGTTTCACCTGGCGGCCCTGGCCGATGTCGGGCAGTCCTTCAAAGACCCCTGGGGCACGCTGGCCAACAACGCCCAGGCGCAGATCAACGTCCTGGAAGCCTGCCGCCAGATCGTGCCGGCGGCGCGCATCCTCGTCGTCAGCTCGGCGGAGATTTACGGCGCGGCGGGCGGCGCAGCCGCGCCCCTCGACGAGCGCGTTCCCTTCGCCCCGGCCAGCCCGTACAGCGTCAGCAAGGTGACACAAGACATGCTCGGCCTGCAATACTTCCTCGCTTATGGCCTGCCCATCGTCCGCGCCCGGCCCTTCAATCACATCGGCCCCAGCCAGGCGGGCGGCTTCGTCGCAGCGGACTTCGCCAGCCAGATCGCGGCGATTGAAGCGGGCACCCGCGAGCCGGTCATGTTTGTTGGCAACCTGGAAGCCGAGCGCGACTTCACCGACGTGCGCGATGTCGTGCGCGCCTACATGCTGATGCTGCTTCACGGCAGGCCGGGCGAGGCGTACAACGTGTGCAGCGGGCAGGCGCACAGCATCCAGTACCTTCTGGACACGCTGCTGAGCTATAGCACCGCCCGCATCGCAGTCCGCCAGGACCCGGCGCGCATGCGCCCATCCGACGTGCCGCGCCGCGTGGGCGACGCCTCCAGGCTGCGCGCCCACACCGGCTGGATGCCGCAGATTCCCTTCGAGCAGAGCTTACTAGACACCCTCAACGACTGGCGTATCCGGGCGGGTCTGCGCCCCGACGCCGGTCATCAGGCAGGAGCAGAGTCATCATGACCAAACGCGCGCTCATCACCGGCATTACCGGCCAGGACGGGTCGTACCTGGCCGAGTTCTTGCTTGAGCAAGGCTATGAAGTCTTCGGCCTGGTGCGCCGCACCAGCACGGTCAACTTCAGCCGCATTGACCACATCCAGGATCGGCTGAACCTCATCCCCGGTGACATGCTCGACCAGACGTCGCTCCAGCTTGCGCTGCAACAGTGCGAGCCGGACGAAGTGTACAACCTGGCCGCGCAGAGCTTCGTGCAGACTTCGTGGACGCAGCCCGTTTTCACCGGCGACGTGACCGCGCTGGGCGTCACCCGCCTGCTGGACGCCATCCGCCACGTCAGCCCGGCCATTCGCTTCTACCAGGCGTCGAGCAGCGAGATGTTCGGCAAGGTGCGCGAAGTGCCGCAGCGTGAGACAACGCCCTTCTATCCGCGCAGCCCCTACGGCGTGGCGAAGGTGTACGGTCACTGGATCACCGTCAATTACCGCGAAAGCTACGGTCTGCACGCCACCAGCGGCATCCTCTTCAACCACGAAAGCCCGCGTCGTGGCCTGGAATTCGTCACGCGCAAGGTTACGCACAACGTCGCCAGGATCAAGCTGGGCATGGCCGACGAGCTACGCCTGGGCAACCTCGACGCGCGGCGCGACTGGGGCTACGCCGGGGACTACGTGCGCGCCATGTGGCTGATGCTCCAGCAGGACAAGGCCGAGGACTACGTGATCGCCACCGGCGAGACGCACTCCGTCGAGGAGCTGGTCGCGGTCGCCTTCGAGTACGTGGGGCTGGACTGGAAGCAGTACGTCGTGCAGGACCCGCGCTTCATGCGCCCCGCCGAGGTGGATCTGCTCGTCGGCGACGCCTCCAAAGCGGGCAAGGCGCTCGGCTGGGAGCCGAAGATCACCTTCACCGACCTGATCCACAGGATGGTGGACGCCGACCTGGAGCTGCTCAAGTCCGGCGGCCAGGCGAAGTAGGGTGAAGTTTTCAGTGTTCAGTGATCGGTGATCAGTCGTCAATGGGGTGGCTGCTGCCCGGTTATCGGGTTTCCTGGCCAGGTGTGATCACGGTGCGGCGCAACGTCCACCCCACTAATCACCAACAACCAATAACCAATAACCAACAACCGACAACTGATCACCGAACACTGACAACCACCCATGCCCCTCATTGACACCCACTGCCACCTGGACTTCAACGCCTACGACGGCCTGCGCGATGAGATCGTGGCCGAGGCGGCGGCGAGCGGCGTGACGCGCATCCTCAACCCCGGCACCGACCTCGACCGCTCGCGCGCCGCGATTGCCCTGGCCGAGACATACCCCGGCGTCTACGCGGGGGTCGGCGTGCACCCCAACAGCACCGCCGGCTTCTCCCCCGCCCACCTCGCCACGCTGCACGACCTGGCCGCGCACCCGAAGGTGGTGGCAATCGGCGAGATCGGCCTGGACTACTACTGGGACGACTCCCCGAAAGACGTGCAGCGGGCTGCGTTCGAGGCGCAGCTAGACCTGGCCGCCGCGCTGGAACTGCCGGTGATCATCCATAACCGCGACGCCAGCGACGACGTGCTGGCCGTCCTCAGCGCGTGGACGGCGGCCCTGCCCGCCGCGCTGCGCGACCGTCCCGGCGTGCTCCATTCCTTCTCCGCGCCGCAGAGCGCGGCGGAGCGCGGGCTGGCGCTCGGCTTCTACCTGGGCTTCACCGGCCCGGTGACCTTCAAGAACGCCGACGACTTGCGCCACATCGCCGCGCGCGTCCCCGCCGACCGCCTGCTCGTCGAGACGGACGGCCCCTTCCTCACCCCGCACCCCTACCGGGGCCGCCGCCCCAACCGCCCCGCTTATGTGCGCTTCATCGCCGAGCGGCTGGCCGCCCTGCACGCCCTCCCCTACGATGAGTTCGCCGCGCAGACGACGGCGAACGCTGAGCGCCTCTTCGCGCGGCTGGGCGGGCCGTGAGACTGCCGGGGGCGCGCCGTGCCCTTCACAGTAGGCGATCATTTTTTATAGATATTAATATTTACATTCACATCAATCGCCAGTAAAATGAAGAGAGCACGTGGGGCGCTCGCGTGTCGGGGCACACGAGCAGCAGACACTGGTTCGGGGACGCTCCCCAGACCGGCATCAGTTCAGATCAGCGCGCCAAAAGCCAGCCGCCGCCGCGACCGGAACGTTGCCGTCTAGCCTGCTCTCAATCGCCCGATTTCCTCGGCATGTCATGATACGCCCCCGCTGGAGAAGAGCGATGCACCGACTCAACCACCTGATCGCCAAGTCCGCCCACGAATGGCATGTGCCCGTGCGCACGGCCTACGTGATATTCCTCACTCCGCTCATCGTCAGCCTGCTCTTGATTCCGCTGCGCCTCGAGAAGTCCGTGTACAAGTTCTTGCTGGACGAAGACCAGGTTTTCGAGTGGGCGACATTCGCCTGCTTCGCGCTTGGCAGCGTAGTGGGGCTAAGCATCGCCTGGTCGCAGCATCGCGCAGGCAATCGCTGGGCGGCTGCGCTGTATTTGCTGTTCGCCGCGATGATGGTCTTCTCCGCCGGCGAAGAAATCTCGTGGGGGCAGCGCGTCGTGGGTTTCGAGACGCCCGCCGAGCTGCTCGACATCAACAAGCAAGAGGAATTCACCTTGCACAACATCGGCGAGACGCTCAGCTTGTTCAGGGCGGCCATGTTGGTCATAGGGCTGTTCGGCTCGGTGGCTTTCCTCACCAACCAGGAAGTGCGTATTGAGCAGTATTGGAGCGGGGCGGACGCCCTGCTGGTGCCGCCGCTCTTTCTGGCGACTTCCTTCTTCGTGGTCTTTGTCTACCGTCTGTTTCGCTTATTCGTCTGGCGCAAGTCCGGCTTCACCATCACCGCTTACGGCGAAGCCATCGAGTTCTGGCTGGCCTTTGGCTTGCTGGGCTTCAGCGTGCTGGTCTGGCGGCGGCAGCGGATCGAGCAGCGCAAGCGCGTCCCGCTTCACGTCGCGCAGCACATCGGGGTCTCCAATGGCTAGCGCCCTCTAAGCTCGCAGAATGCTCAGGGGGCGCGCAGCCCACTCTATGCGCCCCCTGAGCGATGTGCATCATCGCCTGGCGTCCGGCCCTAGAAGATGGAGCCGGGCGACCAGTCTCTCGGCCCTCCACCCATGCCGCCGGAACGCCCCGGCATGCGGTGATGGAAGCCGTCAGCATGGCGCGGTGCCATCCCGGAGCGCATCCCTGGCCGGGCGAACCAGAACGGCGACTCGAAGCGATTCGCCAGCCAGTCGGGAAGCGCCGCCAGCAGTTCATCGGCCTGTTCCTGGGTCAGCGTGCCGTCGGCGACGCGCTCGTTGATCGCTTCGGTGATGCGCGCCTCAGCCTCGGCGCTGACGCTCTCCACATCCAGCCCGTACCCCTCCGCGATCTCGCCCAGCGTCGGGGGCAACAGCGCCTCGCGCAGCAAATCGCCCGCCTCGACGCCCGCCATCTCCGCGATCACGCCGATCAGCGTCGTTTCCAGGGTCTCCTGCCAACGCTCGTGCAGACGGTCGTGCAGACGGTCGCGCAGTGCGTCCGGCCATAGCGGGTAAGTGCTGGTGAACGCGCGCTCCAACGCCGTGTCAAGCTGTTCGAGCAGCGCATCAGCCCGCGTCTGCGTTAGCGCCCCCTCAGCGAGCGCCTCTTCGATCTCGGCAGTGACAGCGGCCTTCACCGCGTCGCGCGCTGCCTGTGGATCGGCGCCCTGCGCCTCAAGGACTTCTGTCAGCGTCTGGCCGGCGCGCAGCTCTGGCTGCAGATCGCTCCACGCCAATCCGGTCACTTCCTTGATGGTCTGCACCAGCGTATCCACAAAACGGACGCGGTAGACACGGGGATAATCCGGCTGCGCCGGCCCCTGAGCAGCGGCGGCTCCCCACCGCCCCTAACGCGATCACCAGCGCCAGACCCACGCTTATCGCTCGCTTGCTCCATGTGGTCATTAGGTGTCACCTCCAGTGATCTCCTCAACAGACAATCCAGCGGAGAACTCCATACCTGTGTCCCCATTATCAGGCTCAGTTGTTATCCATTCATGACCGGACTGCGTTCAGGTTGTAAAATTCTGGTAAAATGACCGCAGGCAGCCAGAGGATGCCCCATGCCAGAGCACCGCCCGCCTGCAGCGCAACAGCCCCTCAGCGCGGAGGAGCTGGCCGATCTGTTCGAATTTGCGCCGGACGCGCTGGCCGCCAACCGCGCCAGTCGGCTCAGCGACCGCCAGCGCCAGGACTTGCGCTACCGCAGCATCGGGCACCTGGTGCGCGGCGCGATGATGCTGGTGGGCGGCGCGGTGCTGATCGCGGCGGTCTCCCCCCTGGCGGAGGCCGCATGGGAGCGCGCCCCTGCTGGTCGGCGTGTGGGTGCTGTGGCTGGTGCTGGGCCTCCTGTGGCTGACCGCAGCGCGCGACGTGGCGCGCCCCACTGTCCACATGGCAACAGGGGGCTGGGCCGTGCCGGCGATCCGTCGCACCCGGCAATTGCCGTCAACGGTGTGACGCTGCGCGTCTCCTACCGGCGCTGGAAGCGGCTGAGCGCCGCCTACCCTGGCCGCTACCGCGCGTACTACGGGCCAGCGCGCACCCTGTTGAGCATCGAACTGGCCCCTGAGGAACCCGACCTGTGACCGAGCATTCGCCCGCCGCGCCCGTCGCCGTCCCTGCCCTTGACCTGTCCATCCTCATCGTCTCGTGGAACGTGCGCGATCTGCTGGCCGCCTGTCTGGAGAGCATCGCTGCCGGCCCGCTGGCGCTCGTCGCCCCGGACGGCGCTGTGCCCGGCGACGGCGGCCCGCTGCGTGTTGAGGTCATCGTCGTGGACTCGGCCAGCACAGACGGCACGCCAGCGATGATCGCGGAGCGATCCCCTGGGTGCACCTGCTCGCCCAGCGCGAGAACATCGGCTTCACACGCGGCAACAACCTGGCCCTGGCCGGGGCGCGTGGGCGTCACTTGCTGCTGCTGAACCCCGATACGATTGTTCACGGAGACGCGCTGCCCGCCCTGGTCGCGTATCTGGACGCGCACCCGCAGGTGGGCATCGCCGGGCCGCGCGTGCTCAACGCCGACGGCACCACCCAGTCCACGCGCCGCCGCTTTCCCACGCCGCTGACCGCCTTCTTCGAGAGCACCTGGCTGCAAGGGTACGCACCGCGCCGCCTGCTCGACCATTTCTACGTCGCCGACCTGCCCGACGATGGCACGTTCGAGGTGGACTGGGTGCAGGGCTGCGCGCTGATCGCCCGCCGCGCCGTCTACGAGCAGATCGGCGGGCTGGACGAAAGCTACGTCATGTTCTCCGAAGAACTGGACTGGTGCCGCCGCGCCAAAGAAGCCGGCTGGCGCGTGGCCTACGTGGGCACGGCACGCATCACCCACTACGGCGGCCAGAGCACCGCCCAGGTGGAGACGCGCAAGCACATTCACTTCCAGCAAAGCAAGCTGCGCTACTTTCGCACCTATCACGGGCGCGCGCTGGCCCTTGCATTGCGCCTGTTCCTGCTGGTAAGCTACGGGTTGCAGATTGCGCTCGAAGGCACAAAGGCTGCGCTGGGCCACAAGCGGGCGCTGCGCCGCGCGCGCATTCGCACTTACTGGGCGGTGATCCGCGCGCTGGCGCGGGAGTAGAGCAGGCGCGCGAGTCGTCCCGGCAGAACGATCAGGAAACAATCATGCGCATCGGGCAGATCACAGGCGAATACCCGCCTATGCAAGGCGGCGTGGGCGCGTTTACGCAGGAACTGGCGCGCGCCTTGACCGCCCTCGGCCACGAGGTGTACGTTTTCACCGATCACCGCGCCGCCGTTCCCATCGCCAACGGCCCGGTGCAGGTCACGGCGGACGCCCATTCGTGGGGCTGGGGAACGCTCAGCCGCATCCGCCGCTGGGCGCAGGCCCAGAAACTGGATGTGGTCAACATCCAGTACCAGGCCGCCGCCTTCAACATGGCCGCGTCCGTCCACATCCTGCCCCTGCGCCTGGACAGCGCCCGCGTCGTCACCACCTTCCACGACCTGCTTGTGCCCTACCTGTTCCCCAAAGCAGGGCCGCTACGCTACCAGGCCGTGCTGACCCTGGCCCGCAGCAGCGACGGCGTGATCGTCACCAATCGCGGCGACGAGCGCCGCCTGGGGTCCGAGAAAGTCGTGGCCAGCCTGCGCCACATCCCCATCGGCTCCAACATCAGGCCGGAGCTGGCCCCGGACTACAATCGCTCGGTCTGGCGGGCGGCGCTCGGCTTCCAGCCGGATGATACTGTCATCGGCTATTTCGGCTTCCTCAACGCCTCGAAGGGCATTGACACGCTGCTGCAAGCCCTGCGCATCACCCGCAACAACCACCTGCCCGCCAAACTGCTGATGATCGGCGGGCGCACCGGCACCAGCGACCCGGCCAACATCGTTTACGCCCGCGAAGTGGACGCCATGGTGGAAGACCTCAACCTGCACGAGCACATTCGCTGGACTGGCTTTGTGGACAGCGCCGCCGTCAGCGGGCACCTGGCCGCCTGCGACATCCTGGCCCTGCCCTTCCGCGATGGCGTCTCCTTCCGGCGCGGCAGCCTGATGGCTGCCCTGGCGCACGGTTGCGCGATCATCACCACGCACCCCCAGGTGGACATGCCAGAACTGGTCGAGGATGTTCACGTGCGCCTCATCCCGCCCGATTCGCCCACTGCGCTGGCCATCGCCATCGAAGACCTGGCCGACAACCCGGAACTGCGCGAGGAGATGGGGCGCAACGCCCGCGCCTTGTCTGCGCGCTTCGCCTGGGAAACCATCGCCGCCCAGACCGCCGCCTACTACGCGGAGATTCTGGACACGCCGCGCTGACTGCGCCCTGTCTGCGCCCCAGGTGAGAGACCATGCGGAAACCTCACCCCCGGCCCCCTCTCCGTAAACGGAGAGGGAGTAGCCGTAGGGCTAAGTCCCCTCTTCGCGTGTGGAGAGGGATTTAGAGGTGAGGGTAAATCGTAGGAGAGCCGCCCGTTGCGCCCAGGCTACGAGCGGCGATCTCCGGCGCTTTCTGACCTCGATGCAATAACCTCGAGATTAACAGATGGATGCTTTACTTCTGGGTATTGACGTAGGCACAACAGCCGCTAAGGTTGCGCTGGTTGGTCTGAACGGGCACGTGGAGGCCGTTCACCAGGCCGGTTACCGGACGCATTACTTGAAGCCGGGATGGGTTGAGCAGCACCCTGAGCAGTGGTGGGACGCTGTATGTACCGCTGTGCAAGCGGCGCTTTGCCGGACGCCCGGCGCGCGCGAGCGCGTGGCTGGTCTGGCGGTTAGCTCACAAGCGCCGGCTTTGATCGCCCTCGATCAGCAGGGGCAGGTGTTGCGCCCCCGCCCTGATCTGGATGGATCGCCGCGCGGAAGCAGAGGCGCAGCAACTCAGCGACTCCTCGGTTTTGACCGCATATGCCAGATCACGGGCAACCGTCCTGACCCTTACTTCCTGGCCGCGAAGGCCCTCTGGTTCAGGAACCACGAACCGCATTTGCTGGCCCAAACGCACCGGTTCGTCCAGGTGAATGGGTATATCACTTATCGTCTGACCGGTTTGTACGCGGTGGATCCCACGCACGCTGCGCTGATGCAACTCTGGCATCGCGACGGCGGCGAATGGTCGGCGGAGATGTGTGAGGCTTGCGGGATAGACCTGGCTCAGCTACCGGCGTGCTGTCCCGCCCACCAGGTGCTGGGCGAGGTGACCCCCTGGCGGCACAGGCAACGGGCTTACGTCCAGGCACGCCGGTGATGGTGGGAATGATTGACGCAGTGGCGGCGGCTCTTGAGGCCGGCGTCACTGGCACCGGAACTGCCGCAGAAATGACCGGAACCTCAACCGTGCTCATGATACCGAACACAGCCGGTTTGACCGAGCCGAGTCTGATTGCCATTCCCCATGTAGTCCCCCCATACCCATCTGCTGGTGGGGGCCATCGTCGCATCGGGCGCGAGCCTCAACTGGTACTGCGAACAGTTTGGCCTGATCGAACAGCAGGCCAGCGCGCTGCTGGATGCTGACGTGTTCGATCTGCTGACACAGCAGGCCGCGAAGATCCTGCCGGGCAGCGATGGCGTCGTCTTTCTGCCCTATATGATGGGCGAACGGTCACCGCTCTGGCACACCCATGCCAGGGGCGTTCTGTTCGGGCTATCTCTGGGGACATCACGGGGCGCAATCATCCGGGCCATCCTCGAAGGCACTGTCTTTGCCCTCTTGCACAATATTCAGACCGCGCAAGAGGCCGGGGGTGACAGTGCATGAACTGCGCTCCGTCGGGGGCGGAACGCGCAGTGCCCTCTGGAACCAGATCAAAGCCGACATCCTGGGCATCCCGATTGAATTGCCGGAAGCGCCTATCGGTGCGCCGTTTGGGGACGCGATGCTGGCTGGCATGGGTCTTGGGCTGTTTCCCGATATTCTGGACACGCTGAAGCGGATTGTTCAGATTAAGACGGTGTATCACCCCGATCCTGAGCATCATGCGCTGTATCAGCCCATCTACCGCTTATTCCGTAACCTGTATGCGCATCTACGGGAAGACTTTGACGATGCTGCGTCCATCTACGCGACTGTAAGGGCCTGAGAAGCCTCTCCATGGGTGGGGCGGTGTTTTGCTGCGCCCATGCGCGTTAAGTGAAGGCTTCCGGGGGCGTGGTATGGGCACAATGCCCCTCCCCGGCCAAGCCAGGGAGGGGGAAAACGCCCCAACCAGCGGTCCAAGTCCCCCTCTCTAGCTCGGCTGGAGAGGGGGATCGAGGGGGAGAGGCGTGCGCAGCCAGGCTTAAGTTGGTGCATGGGGCGGTATTGCAATACGCCCCTACGGGGGCACACAGAGCAGCGCCCTACGGATACAACGCTTCTTCTTGTCACAACTTCCCCTGAGAGGCCGTTTGAGAGGTATCTTTACCCCCTCCCCCGGCCCCTTCCCCGCAAGCGAGGGAAGGGAGAAAGGACTGCTCTTGAAGTCCCCCCCAGGCGGGGAGGGATTTAGGGGTGGGGTTGCAGACCTTTTCAAACGGTCTCTGATCTGCCGGGAATCAGGTCTTGCCCGCTGATCTCGCCCCCAAGACACGCTCTTTTAAGAGCGCGTGGTAAGCCGTTCTTGTTCCCCTCATCCCCGTCCCCTTCTCCTCCTGGGGAGAAGAGGAGCAAGGCACAGGATTTCCCCTCGCCCCGTTAAGGGAGAGGTGCAGGGGTGAGGGGGTTTCCACACACACGCTCCATGAAACTTTCGCCAGGGAAGAGCCGTATCCTATGTAGGTGTCTACAATCTATAGTAAAGCATGACAGACCAGATAACCGCCGGAATCTTGTCGCAGGAGAACACGGCATGGTGGCCGAGCGATTGTCTCTGGGCGACGAATGGCGCGTGAAGCCAGTCAGCGCGGGAGCCGATCGCGCGCCGGTGCAGCGCGTCGCCCTGATCACCGAGGCCTTCCTACCCAAAGTAGACGGGGTAAGCAAGCTGACCGCCTCACTGCACGGCACCATCTCAACATGGGCCGCGAGGTGCTGATCTACGCGCCGAATCTCGCCCTCGGCGATCTGCGCACGCCCTCTCACCTGGACGGAGCGCGGGTGATCGCTGTACCCTCGCTGGGCCTGCCCCTCGTGCCGCCGGAGTCGCGCCTCGGCTTCCCCTATCTGCGGCTGGGCGAACTGTGGCGCTTCCAGCCTGACCTGGTTCACCTCTTCAGTCCGGCGGCTGGCCTGGACAGGCGTGCACTACGCGCGCTATCACCGCGTGCCGCTCATCGCCAATTACCAGACCGATCTGCCCGGCTACACACACCGTTATGGGCTGGGCTTCCTGGAAGGGGACCGGCCTGGGCCTATGTGCGTCACCTGCACAGCAAGGCCACGCTGACCTAGGTGCCCACGCAGCACAACCTGCGCGACCTGCGCGAGCGCGGCTTCCAGCGTCTGCGCCTGTGGCAGCGCGGCGCGGACACGGCCTGCTTCAGCCCTGCCCACCGCTCCGCCGAGATGCGTCGGCGGCTGCTGGGCGGTCGCCCGATGACAGCCTGCTGGTGCTCTACGTGGGACGGCTGGCCCGCGAGAAGCGCATTGATCTCCTGCGCCAGGTGGCCGATCTGGACGGCGTGGCCCTGGCCATCGTCGGCGACGGCCCGCTGCGTGGCGAGTTGGAGCGGATGTTCGCCGGGCGCGCCACCCTTCTCCGGCTACCTGACCGGCGCGAACCTCTCCACCGCCTACGCCAGCGCCGATGTCTTCGGCTTCACCGGCACCAACGGGGTCGCCGGGCAGGTGGTCATCGAGGCGATGGCGTCGGCTCTGCCCGTGCTGGTGCCCCATGCGGCGGCATCGTGGACTACGTGACGCACGGGGTCAACGGCTATGTCTGCGCCATTAATCCGGCGGACTGCGCGCTACGTGCGCATCCTGCGCGATTACCCCGACCGCCGCCGGGCAAGTGGGCGCGGCGGCCCGCCCTTCGCCGGGCCCGTCCACGACGCCGAGCGCGAAGCGTTCCCCTGGCGCGGCACGGCCCTGGCCATGCGCCTGGTGCGTTTCATGTCCGTCCTCATGGGTCTGGGCACGGTGCTGCTGGCCTACCTGCTGGGCCGCGAGCTGTTCCCGGTAGCGCCGGCCATCGCCCTGGGCGCGGCGACCTTCACCGCCTTCAACCCGATGTTCCTCTTCATCAGCGGGGTGATCAACAATCTCCGGCGGGCTGACGGTGCTCATCGCCGGCTGGTGGTACTGGCGTAATTACGACCTCTATGGCGACGCGACCGGCATCAACGTCTTCCTGGACATCGTGGGGCGGCGCGCCGTCCCCGCCGACCTGCGCCAGCTTTGGACCGAGCGCGAAGCGTTCATGATGGCCTTCTGGGGCTTCTTCGGCGGGGTCAACGTGCCCATGCGCGCTGGAGTCTACGCCCTGTTCAATCTGCTGGCCGGGATCAGCATCGCAGGATTGCTGCTGGCGCTGGCCCGCGAAGTCGCGCGGCGCGTCCGGGCGCGCACCTGCCCGCTCGACCGCTCGCTCTACGCCGCGCGCGCGCTGACCGTCGTCTGGGCGGCGCTCGTCTTCGCCTCGCTGCTGATCTGGACGCGCCAGACGTTGGCCTCGCAGGGGCGGCTGTGGTTCAGCGCCATCGCCGCGCTCAACGTGTGGCTGGCTGCCGGCATCGCCGCCTGGCTGCCACGCGCCCCGAAAGCGCAGGCAGTGAGCCTGAGCGCCGCCGCCCTGCTCTTCGCCGGGATCGCCGCGCTGCAACCGCTGGCGACCATCCGCCCGGCCTACACCCTCGACCGCGCGGCGACCTGGCCCTTCGCCACGTTGGAGCGCGGCGCCCACCGGGCGGCGTGCTTCGGCGAGCCGGGCACGGCGCAGGAATCGCTGTGCGCCGCCTACCAGCGCGTAGAGGGGACGCTGCGGCCCGGCGAGGCCCTCTACCTGTCCCCAGCCATGACCGTCAAAGCGCCTCTGGCCCGCGACTGGAGCCTCTTCGTGCACCTGGCCAACGCCGACGGCACCATCGAGGCGCAGCGCGACGTGTATCCCGGCGGCGGGCTGCTGGCGACTTCCGATCTGCAAGCCGGGGACGCCTGGAACAACCTGGTCGCCGTGCCCATCGCGCAGACGATCTACGCCCCGCAGACGCTCGACATCTGGCTCGGCTTCTACGATCTGACCACCTTCGAGCGCATGATTCCCCTGGGCGCGGACGCCGACCCGGAGACCGATCGTCTGTGGCTGGGGCGTGTGACGCTGGAGCCGCCGCCCGGCGCGTTCCCCAACCCCGTGAGCGCCGACTTCGGCGGGGAGCTTGTCCTGCGCGGCTACGAGGTCACGCAGCGAGCACTGCGCCCCGGCGAGACGACCACCGTCACCCTGCACTGGGAAGCGCGCAGGCGGTTGACGACGGACTACACGATCTCCGCCCAGATCATTGACCCCGACCCGGCCAGTCTGCTCAAAGCCGCCCAACTGGACGCGCCGCCCGTTCCGCCCACTTCGGCCTGGACGCCCGGCGCGCCCGTCGCCAATTTGCGAACGCTGACCATCGCCGGCGATGCGCCGCCGGGCCGCTACCGGCTGCTGGTGCGCGTCTACCCGGCGGGCGACCCGGCGGGAGCGCTGCGCGTGCGCGGCGAGGCCGGCGCGCAGTCGGTGGATTACGTCTGGCTGAGCTGGATTCAGGTGGAATGATGCGCGCGCTGCGACTTATCCCACCGGGCCACCGGGCCTTGATCGGAGTGACGCTGGCCCTGGTCGCCCTGCTCACGGCGGCCTACTGGGACTATACCCAGGACGACGTGTTCATCACCTTCGCCTACAGCCGCAACATCGCCAGCGGCGAAGGCTTCGTCTTCAATCCCGGCGAGCGCGTGCAGGGCACGACCACCCCCCTCTACGCGCTGCTGATGGCCGGAGTCTACGCCCTCACGCCCGATCTGCTGCACGCCGGCAACCTGCTCAGCGGCCTCTTCGCGCTGGCGACGGTCGCCCTGCTGGTGAGCGCGCTGCGGCCCGCGCTCTCCCGCCTGGGGACGGGCGCGCTGGCGATCACGCTCGCCGCCTCGCCGCTGATCTACGTCAGCTTTGGCATGGAGACGCTGCTCTACAGCGCGATCCTGGCGGGCGCATTCTGGCTGTGGGCGCGCGGGCGGCGCGCGGCGTCGCTGCTGGCCGCCGCCGCCCTCACCTGGACGCGCGCCGACGGCCTGGTGCTGGCGGCGACGCTGGGCCTGCTGGCCGCCGGCGATGCGCTGGGCGACCTTCGCGCCGGGCGGGGCGATTCCCGGCGCTCGCTGGCGACTGTGACCCGGCTGGCGCTGGTCTATCTGGGCGGCATCGCGCCCTGGTTCCTCTTCGCCTGGGCCTACTTCGGCGCGCCCCTGCCGCAAACCTTCAGCGCCAAGGAGGAGTTGTTCCAGGGCGTCAAGTTCTGGGAGGACGGCGTGGGCTGGTGGCGTGCCTTCTACGGCAACAACCCGCTGTCGCTGCTGGCCGTCCCTCTGATCGCGCTCGGGCGCGTGGCGCGCCGGGCGCTCGCCCGATCTGCGCCCGCTGGTCCTGTGGCCCGCGCTCTACTTCACCGGCTACCTGGCGCTGAACGTCACCGCCTTCTGGTACTACACACCGCTGCTCGTCGCCCTGATCGCCCTGGCCGCGCTCGGCGGCGACTGGCTGGCCCGTCGCCTGGTGCGGGCAGGCTGGCGGCAGCCGCTCGTCGCAGGGATGGCCGGGCTGCTGGTGCTGGTCAGCGCGGCGTTGGCCGCCGTGCGCGCCTGGGAATACCGCGCGCCGCCGCCGCGCATGGCGACTTACCGGCTGGTCGGCGAGTGGATTGCTGCCCACACCGCCCCCGACGCCACGCTGCTGGTCAAAGACCTGGGCATCGTCGGCTATTACGCCCAGCGCCACACCCGCGACTCCTTCGGGCTGATCGTGCCCGATCTGCACGTCGTCAGCGACGCCTACGCCGCCGCCAGGTACAAGACCGATCTGGTCGTCACCACCCAGTACTGGGAAATGCAGCGTCTCGTCGCCGGGGGCTGGTTCCGCGCCCACTACGCGCCGCTGGCCCAGTTCAGCACGCCCGGCGACGCAGAATTCAGCCCGATGGCCGTCTTCCGCCGCCGCCTTGACCTCACGCCGCCCGCCGCGCTGCCCCAGGGCTTCGACCTGCCGCTGACCTGCACGGTGGCGCTGGGGCCGGGCGCGGCGCTGCCCGCCGAGACGCGCGCCCGCCTGCGCGACGAGTCCGGCGCGGTGATCGGCGAAGCGGCGCATCCGTTCCTGTGGGGCCAGTACCCCGCCCCGCGCGCGCTGGGCCGCGAGACGCTGGTCGAGCAGATCGCGCTGCCGCTCGACGTCCCGCCGGGCCGCTACACCTGGGAGCTGGCCTGCGGCGAGCAGACGCTGAGCGGCCCGGTCGAGGTGGAGCCGGTGACCCGCGCGCCCGGCTACACGCCCCTCAGCGCGCCAGTGACCTGGGGCGCATTCGCCCAACTGCGCGGCGTCGCCCTGCCGCACGGCGCGGAGACCTGGGCGGGCGGCTCGCTGGCCGCCGTCCTGCACTGGGAGGCGCTCGGCGCGGCGGAGCAGGATTACAGCGTCTTCCTGCACCTGGCCGACTCAGCCGGGCGCGTCTGGGCGCAGGCGGACGGCCCCCCGCGCAATGGGTCGCGCCCGGCGTCGGGCTGGGCGAGTGGCGAAACCATCGTGGACGTGCGCCAGATCGCGCTCCCGCCCGACCTGCCCCCCGGTGTCTATACGCTCGTCGCCGGCTGGTACGACTGGCGGAGCGGCGCGCGCGTGCCACTGCCCGGCCAGCCGGACGACGCGCTGATCCTGCCCATCCGCGTGACCAACCACTGGCCGGGCGGCAGCGGCCTGCCCTAGCCAGCCCCCGCACGCCGTCAGGCAATCGCCGCTCAGCCGCCGCCGCGCCGCGCCGATTCGCGCTATAATGACCCCCAGCGAACCGATCAACCCGGAGATTGCCAGCCGTGATCCGCTCCCAGCCCCGACTGCCAGCGCGCGCCACAGGGCCAGCCGTGATTGCGGTCGCCGTGCTCACGGCGCTGTGGGCGCTGTTTTTCTGGCGATTGCTGACGCCCGCCAGCGGCGATCACGCCCTCTTCGCTCAGGGCGACTTCCCCGTGCACTTCTACGCCTTCAGCAGCTATCAGTCCGACCGCCTGTGGGACGGCGAGGTGCCCCTCTGGAACTCCTATAACTACGGCGGGGAGCCGTTCGCGGCCAATCCCCAGTTCGCCGCCTGGTACCCGCCGCGCTGGATCGCGCTGCTGCTGACCGGGCCGGATGGCTGGCGCATCGAGTCGCACCAGATGGAGGTCGCCGCCCATTACTGGCTGGCCAGCGTGACCATGTACCTCCTGCTGCGCGCGCTGGTCCGGCGGCCCGCCCCCGCCTTGCTGGGCAGCCTGATCTGGACTTACGGCGGCTTTCTGACCGGCTACCCGATGCTCCAGCCCAGTATCGCTGAGGGTCTGGCCTGGCTGCCGCTGGCCCTCCTCGGCGCGCACCTGAGCCTCACTGCCCCGCGCTGGCGGGTGCGCGGGATTCTGCTGAGCGGTGGGGCGCTGGCCCTGACCTTCCTGGCCGGACATCCCCAAACGACGACCTATACCGTCTACCTGGTCCTGGCTTATCTCGCCTTCACCGGCTGGCGGCTGGGGCTGCGCCCGCAAAGCGTCCTCTGGCGCGGCGCGCTCCTGGGCCTTGTCAGCGCGGGCCTGGCCGCCGTGCAACTGCTGCCCGCCTACGAG
Organism: Anaerolineae bacterium; assembly: GCA_027494015.1. The sequence continues at coordinate 269,586 of JAOSJP010000001.1, read as the reverse complement.
CTGATGCAGCGCTCCTACCGCGCGGAGAACTTTCACTACTTCGACAAGGCTGTGGGATTCGCTTTCACCGAGCTGATCCAGGTGATCTGGCCTCGCCTGTTCGACGCGAACTGGTGGCCGCTCTATCCCGGCGTCCTCGCCCTGCTGCTGGTGATTCTGGCCATGCTGCGCCCGCAGCGCGCCACTGTGTTCTGGCTGGGGGTGATTGCCGTCGGGCTGTGGCTGACGGTCGGCGGCGCCAGTGTGGTCTACGATGTCTTCTACGCGCTTGCGCCTGGCTGGAACATCTTCCGCCAGCAGGAACGGGCGGCGGCGCTGGTCGCTCTCGCCGTCGCCGTGGTAGCCGCCTACGAGCTAGACCAGTTGCTCGACCCCGATCGCGCCGCCTTCCGCGCCGATCTGCGCCGTCTGAACTGGCTGGCGCGCGGTCATCTGGCCGTCGCAGCAGTCGCCTTCCTGGCAGTGGCGTTCGTCACACTGCTCCGCGACGACGATCTGCGGGCGGTGACGCCCAACGCCCTCGGTTTCGTCCTGGGGATCAGCCTGCTGGTCAACGCCTGGCTGGCCTGGTGGGCGCGATCCCACGCTATGCAGCGGCGCGCGCTGGCCGCCCTGGGCCTGGGGGCCATCCTCGTCCTCGACCTGTTCTCGCTGGGCGTGCACTCGCCCAACTTCGTCGAAGATCGGGCCGAGAACCGCGTCGCTGAGCCGGACAACCTCGACCTGTTGCAGCGCGAAGTAGAGGACATCGCCTGGCACGTGGACGGCGCGGCGGGCATCCAGAGTCGCGGCATGTACTGGCGCATCCCCGACATCTACGGCGCGGTGCCTTTCCAGCTTGGCGCGCTGGAGGAATTGCGCCACATCCGCGTGGATCGCCGTTGGGAAGTCTTCGCCGTGCGCTACGCGACGATGATCGCCGATGTGCCGGACAACGTGCCGGTGCAGATCATCGGCGAGGGCGTCAACTACGATGGCGAGGATTACACGCTCTACGAGCTGGAAGACCCGCGCCCCTTCGCGCACCTGGTCTACCAGGCCCGCGTCTCGGACGACGGGCGGGACGGCGCGCGGGAGATCATGCTCGAACCCTGGATTGACCTGCGCGAGATCGGCGTGGTGAGCGAGCCGCTGCCCTTCGAGCTGCCCGGCGAGCGCCCGCCCGATGCCGAAGTGCGCGCCTTCAGGATGGACATGCCCGAATACCTGGAAATGGAAGTGACCACCAGCGCCCCCGCCCTGCTGACGCTGGCCCTGGCCAACTACCCCGGCTGGCACGCGGAGATAGATGGCGAGCCAGCGGAGATCGTGGAGACCTACGCCGGGCTGATCGGCGTGCCGGTGCCGGCGGGCGCGGCGCAGAAAGTGACGCTGCGCTTCCTGCCGGGGTCGTTGGTCGCCGGGGGCGTGCTCTCAGCGGCCACGCTCGCCGGCCTGGTCGTTTATCTGCTCGCCGCCGCGCTGCGCAACAGGCAGCGAGCGCGCTCCGGGGCGGAGCCGTCGCGCTCGTGATCTGCGTGTGGGGGAGTCCTTCTGGGTCTGCGCCCAGAAAAGGGAAGCTGCCATGTTCACCACCTCTGAGCCAACGTCGCCGTTGTTCATCGGCCTGCTGCTCGCCGTGCTGGTCAACGTCGTGCTGGCCTGGAGCGGCCTGGTGCAGGGCCAGCTTCCGAATATGACCACCAGCGAGCGGGGAGCGAAAATAGCGGGCATCTTCTTTCTGCTCTCGCTGGCAATGGTCTTCGTCTCGTACTACTACTACACCTATTCCGGCGAGTTACGGGGATCGTTTGCTCTGCTGGTGGCGGGCCTGTTGTTCATCGCCGGATTCGTCGTCGCCGAGCGCATCCCCGAATGAGCCGCCTCGCCAGGAACGCCCTGATGCGTGACACGCTGCTCTATTCCCCCGACCGCCGCCCTGCCGCCGCCGTCCTCGGCGCCGCGCTGGGCCTGGGCGGCGGGCTGCTGGCCCTGCTGATCGTGCTGCTCGGCCCGGTGATGGCCTTCGGCGCGGTGCTCGGCCTGGCGACTGCGCTTTATGTGTTGGCCAGCCTGCACGGCGCGCTGATCGTCATGGTCGCCGTGATCGCGCTCATCCCTTTCGGCAAAGTGCCGGTCGGGTTTTCGCCCTCGCCCACCTTCCTCGACGGGGCGCTGAGCGGCTTTCTGGCCGTGTACCTGCTGCAATGGATGAGCGGGCAGCGCCGCCTGCTGCGCACTGTTCCGGCGGCGATCTTCGCCCTGGTCTTCGCCGGACTCGTCCTCTTCGCTTACCTGATGGGCCTGCGCCATGCCCCGCTGGAGCCGCGCACGCTGCGCACCGTCGCCGAGACAGTCGCCGGGCTGCTGCTGGTGCCGGTGCTGGTGGATGTGGTGCGCGACGCGCGGCTGCTGCGCCGCCTCGTGGCGGCGATCATGCTCCTGGGCGGGCTGTCCGCGCTGGCCGGCATCGTGCTGTGGGCGCTGCCCGACCCCAGCGCCGAAGCCTTGCTCAACCGCCTGGGCCGCTTCGAGTACCCGGTCGGCGGCGTGCTGCGCTACCGCCAGGACTACGCCAGCGTGCTCAACGAGCGGGCCATCGGCACGTGGATTGACCCCAACGCTTTCGGCGGCTTCCTGCTGATGATCGGCGCGCTGACCGCCCCACAGGTGTTCAGCGCCCGCCCCGTGCTGCCGCGCCCGGCTGCGCTGGGGACGCTCGGCCTGGTCGTCATCGCCCTGTTTCTGACGGACTCGCGCGGCTCGATGCTCTCACTGGGCGCGGCGCTCGTCTTCATCGCCGCCCTGCGCTACCGCAAGCTGCTGCTGATCATGGCCCTGGCAGTCGTCATCGCCTTCTTCCTGCCGGTGACGCAGCACTATATTGAGAAGATCGAGGCGGGCCTGACCAACCAGGACATCGAGACGCAGATGCGCTTCGGGGAATACAGGGACGCGCTGGCCCTGATCGGGCGCCACCCGGTCGTTGGCGTGGGCTTTTCGGGCACGCCGGAGATTGACCTGTATCTCGGCGTGGCCAACACCTACCTGACCATTGCCTCGCACATGGGGCTGCTGGGGCTGGCCGCCTACCTGCTGATGATGGGCAGCCCCTTCGCCACCAGCGCCGCCCACTACCGGGCCATCCGCGCCGCGCCCCTGCTCGACGATGTGTGGCTGGGCCTGGCGGGCGGACTGGTGGGCGTGCTGGCGGGCGGAGTCTTCGACCACTTCTACTTCAAGATAGACCTCTTCCAGGCGACGATGACCCTCGTCTGGCTGCTGCTCGGCCTGACGCTGGCCGCCGTGCGCCTGGCCGCCGAAGACGCGGAGCGCGCGCAGGTCTAGAGCGTGTTATAAACTTTCAATCCCGATTCTCTGATCTCTTTCTCCCCCAGCGGTTTGGGGCATCTCTTAGCTTTACCTCACCCCCGTCTCGGCGCTGGCGCACCTCGACGCCCCCTCTCCATGCATGGAGAGGGGGAAAGGCCGAGCGCAGCGAGGCCAGGGGGTGAGGTAAACAGAGCGCCCCTCCCCCTTGTCAAGAGTACCAAGTGCATAACACGCTCTAGAGCCTGCGAGCACTCCAACCGCTGCGAGGCTATGTCCTTCGCCTCCCAGATGCGCTGGAAGCGGGTCAGCCCGCCCTCAAAGGCGCTCGATTCCCCCTGCACCGCGAACAGCCCGCTGCCCTCGATCAGGGCGCGCTTGGCAGCGAAGTAGGCCGCGTGGTCGGTCACGAAGTGGAGCAGTCCGCCGGGCAGCAGGATGCGGTGAATCTGGCGCAGCAGTGGCTCGCTCAGCAGGTCGTCCTTGCGCTCGCCGGGGGCCAGCTTCGGCGGCGGGAAGAGCAGCAGCACCTCGTCGGCGGCTCCGTCCGGCACGATGGGCAGCGCCAGACGCAGGTCGGCGCGGACGATGCGCACGTTGTCCAGATTGGCCGCGTGCGCGCGGTTGGCGGCAGCCCACACCGACTTGATGTGCCACTCAAAGCCAACGAAGTAGCGGCCAGGCTGTGCCCCCGCCTGCTCCACCAGGAACTCACCGCGCCCGCAGCCCAGGTCGAGCACCAGCGGCGCGCTGACGCCGAACAGCGTCTCCGCCGAGATGGGCGGCAGTTCGCCCGGACGATGGTGCAGGTCGCGCCCCTTGTAGACGCGGATGGTGCGCGCCTGAACGTCATCCGGCGGCTCGCTGGCCCGAAAACGCTGCAACTTAAGCCTGGCCATGTCTTGTCCGCCTCAGGAAAGTTCGCCGCGCCGGGGATCGCCGTGCAGCGAGCGACCGGGCGGAACGTCGCGCGAAACGAATACATACTGCTCGAACGCCGCATCGTCGTTGCTGTCGTAGCCATACATGGCGCAGAAGTCGAAGTAGGGGCCAAAGTGGTAGGTTGCCGTCTGAAGCTCGTACTGCATCAGCCGGGCGGCGACGGACACTTCCAGATAGCCGCTGCGCGCCCAGGCCGCGTAGACCGGCGCGCGGTCGTAGGGCACGGCGCGGAACTCAGCCTGCCACGCGCCATCGCGCCCGGACAGCAGCAGGTATTGCGCCGCCGGGTCGCCGTTGTAAGGAGCGCCCACCGCCCCGCTGTTGAGCACCCACCGCTCGCCGACTCGCCGCTGATAGGTGCGGTGCGTGTGCGCGCCGACCACCACCCGCTCTGGCGCGCTGTCCACCGCCGCCAGCAGCTCGTCGTCGGTCATCCAGAAGCCCAGGCCCTCGTTCAGCGCGCGCAGGCTGCCATGCACCAGGCGGATGGCGGGCAGCCCCGGCAGCGCGATCAGGCGCGAGCGCGGCAGCGCCTCCAGGTAAGCGAAATCATCGGCAGCAAGCTCGTCCTCGGCCAGGCGGCGCACGGGCAGCCAGAACGCCGAGGCCCAGTCTTCGCCCGGCGCGCCGTGCCGGCACTTGAGCACATACTCTTCGTGGTTGCCGAAAACGACCGGCCAGCCGAGCGCCCGCACGCGATCCAGACACTCTTTGCTCTGCGGACCGCGATTGATCACATCGCCGTTGACATATACCCGGTCGGGCCGCGCCTGATCCAGGTCGCGCAGCACAGCTTCCAGCGCCGGCAGGTTGCCGTGAATGTCGGATACGATGGCGAGGCGAGCCACAATGCTTCTGTTTCCTTTGCACGCCAGGGGGCGCGTATTATGGCCGAGTTCGAGAGGGGCCGCAACCCAGGTGAGGCGCGGCTTACCTCACCCCCTGGCCTCGCTGCGCTCGGTCCCAGAATAGACTTCCGAAGTCTTGGAGGCTTCGGAAGTCTGTGTCAGAGTGCCTGTCCGGAGATCGGGCGCGCCGGCGACGGTCAGCCGCCGAGCGCGAACCCGCCCAGAATCACCGAGAACACATCGGCATACAACTGGTCAAAGTCGGCATCCGGCGCTTCGATCCAGAAAGTCACATCCTGCCCGCCGATCCCGGTCAGCGTGAAGAACGCCCCGGCCCTCTTCACCGCGTCGTCATAGGTGAAGACCACCACGTGCCACTCCTTCCCGCCAATGTAGAACGGCTCCGAGGCGAGAACCTCCAGGTTTTGCGCGCCAGTCTCAAGCTGCGTCACCCAGGACTGGGCGAGATCAGCGTTCGTCAGACCTGTCGCCGTCGCCGCCATCGCCGCGACGAACACCGCCTCGTCCCCGACTGGTCCGTAGAGCGTCCATCCATCGCTTTGATCGGGCGTCCAGTTGGCCGGGACAGGGAACGTCACCAGGCCGTCCGCCACCGCCACTGTCTGCCACGCGCTCGTACCTGCCACCGCGCCCGCGTCGAAGAAGTTGATGCTGCCCACCAGCGCCTGCAATGCCTGCTGCGCCGGAGCGGGGTTAGTGGCGGGCGCGTCCAGGTCGAACGCATAGCCGACATTCTGGCTCGGCACGTAGATGGCGATCACCGCCCCGACGCGCGCCTCTCCGTTGAATGTGTACGTATAGTCGGTCACGTAGGCGGGCAGCCCGCCGATCTCCACCTGGCGCTGCTGCTGGATCACCAGATCGGTGAGCTGGTTCCAGCTTGCGCGGATGGCCGCGTCCGTCTCTTCGGCGGAAGACACGTCCGTATACGGGTACAGGCTGAGCAGCGTGCCAGTCCCCTCGTCGCCGGTGAACAGCCGCTGGCCATCCGGCGTGAAGCGCGGGCGAATCCAGTTCGACGGATACTGAAAGTTGACACCATAGGTCAGGTCGGTGTAACCGCGCAGGGCCGGGTTCAGCCCTTCGTTGCTGACCTCAATGATTGCTTCGCCCAGGTTGTTGACTCCGGCCACGTTCTCGGCCACGAAGCTGATCGCGTATCTGCCAGAGGGTGCGGGCACCTTCTCAAAGGTGATGGACTGCGCGCTCATCAGCGTCAGCGTCTCGCCCAGGCTGGTGCTGACCAGCTCATTGTTCGCGTCCAGCGTCAACCACTGCGGCTGGAACGTGTCGCCCGATACCACGTTGATCTGGAAGGGTTGCAGGTTGCCGCTGGCCGTCTCGTTCAGCCCCCACAGCGCGGTGGATTGTCGCTGCGCCAGGTCGAAGAGAAGCTGGGCCTGCAACGGCGGATCGCCGCTGGCGGGCGTATACAGCCCGTTGACCAGCGCCTGGTTTGGGTTGTCGCTGTTGGGGAGCAGCAGCGCGTAGGTAGAGGTCGTCCCATCGGTGAGCACCGGCACCTCGGCTTCCCAGATGAAGGTGCGCTGCGTCACGCCGTCCGACCAGTCAATGATGTTTGCGCCGCTGGCAGTTGTCGTGCGCGACACAAGATAGTCGTAGTCCAGCACGACGCGCTCGTTCTCGCCCTTGAGGTACGTCACCGCGTAGTTGACGCGCAGGATGTCGCGCCCAGACACTTCCAGCGTCACAACCGCTGGCTGGTAGATGCTCGCTACATCCGGGTATGTGCTGAGAATGCTCACGCCGGGGGCGTTCTCAACGACGGCTGATGCCGTGCCGTGAAAGACATCAATAAACTGCACCCAGCGGGCCAGCTCAGCAGGCGTCTCAGCGGGGTAACGCTCGTTGTTCGCGCCCAGTTTGTACGCTTTCTGGGTGGTTGGGAAGTAGATTGAGACGCCGTTTGACCCGTCCAGCGCCGTCACGTGATCCTCGTAGACGACGAACTGGCGCACGGCCTGCATCACCCCGGACGCCGACTGAGCAAGCTCTGGCGCGGGCGCGATGTCCTCCAGCAGCTCCATGAAGCGGTACAGGTCTACGGAAGACCAGTAGCCCTGCACCTGCGGGTCGTCAAAGCCGCCATACTGAATCGTGTTGTTGCGCGCGTCGGCAATGGCGCTGAGCGCGCGCTGCGGGTTGTCCACGACCGTGTTCACGAAGTCGTTGAGGGCGTTGACCAGCGGCGCGGTCTGTCCCAGGTCCACCGCCGCCAGGCCGTACACATCCTGATCGCCGATGACTTCGCGCAGGAAGTACATGAAGTAGTCCACCACGTGCTGCCCAAGCTGCCCGCCATCCATCGCCGGATTACGCACCAGCTCATCGAGGAACACGTAGAACCATCCCGCGCCCGGCTCGTTCTCCTGCGACCCGATCCCGAAGCGGGCGAAGGGAGCGATAGCCTGAAAGACCTCAAGCTGGCCCATGAGACACATGTCGAAGCCAACCACCTCGAACTGGCCGATGCCGGTCTCGCTGACGATACGTTCCAGCGCGGCGACCGTATCCGGCAGCGTCACGTCGCTGCCGGTGTCCTCGTCGCTGGAATGGCTGATCCACCCGCCGCCGTGATCCCACAGCACCAGCATGTACTTCTTCGCGGGATAGGTCTGAATGCCCCAGGTGGCAAAGTCGGCGATTGTGTCGGCGCTGCCGCTGTCAAGCTCGCCGGGACTTACCACCACAGGCGAGGTGATCGCCTGTGGATCGTCGTCCTGCTGGACGTAATAGCGCCGCGTCTCCGACCAATCGCCGTCCAGCGTCACATAATCGGCTGAGCGGTCAATCTGCACGACGATATTGACCTGCGGCGAGGAACCCACCGCCTCCATCTCGTTGAGGTCGGACAACCCGGCCAGCTCCAGGTTGTTGTCGGCAGCGATATGCACCAGCACTGTCCACTCAGCCACCGTCTGCATCTGCTGAGCCGGATCAACCGGTGGTCGCGGCGAGCGCGTGCGCGCCCAGTCAGCCAGCCAGGCAGCGGATCGGTCGTACCTGGACTGTAGCTCAGCGGGCGTCACAGAATGCCGCAGGGCGCTGCCCGCGCCTGGCCTGGACGCATTTTGCCCGCCAGCCTGTGCTGCCGGGAGAGCGGGTGCTAACAGGGTAACCATCAGGACGATAACCCATAGGCTCCGAATTGGTCGTCTCATGTGCACCATTGAGGTCGTCTCCTTGCCGCTTGCGCGGTTCTCCAGCGATCGGTGTCTTAGAAGATTACTACAGATTGCGCCAACCGGAAAATCTATGATAACAGGCGCGTTGCGAGTCCGGCGACATCAGCTCCTCGCTGGCGCGCAGAAAGAGACTTCCGAAGTTTCCGAAAACTTCGGAAGTCTGGTTTCGGGCCGGACGGGGTGAGGTCAATGCTCCCGCGCCAGGCGAGTCGCTGACACCGTCGCACGCACCCCCGAATCGAGAGCCACGAACAAGCTGTTGGGTGTTCGCCACAACGCCCCCATCCCCTGCCCCTTCCCCAGCAAAGCTAGGGGAAGGGGAAAACCGCTGGCCAGATCGTCCCCCTTTAGCTCGGCTGGAGGGGGGATTGAGGGGGAGGCCTTCAGCGAACATTCCTGAACTCGCTTTCGCAACAGGGTGTTCGAGGCCCCCGCCGAATCAGGGCAATCGCATCAAAGTCCGCCGCGCGCCAGCCTATTCGTAGGGGCGTATCGCCATACGCCCCTACGGACCTCACCCCCTCGGCGCTGGCGCCCTCGCCGCCCCCTCTCCGTCAACGGAGAGGGGGCAAGCCGAGCGTAGCGAGGCTGGGGGTGAGGTCAATATCCCCGCGCCAGGCGAGTCGCTGTCAACTTTTGCTCGCACCTCGCCGAATCGAGCCTTGTCAAACGCGAGTGCCTGCGGTAGTATACTGACCGCCTGTTCGCCCCTACAACGACAAGCGGGGCGGCTTTCCGCTCGTCTGCACGGCGCCCGCCGTCGCCGACGGGCAATCCCAGGGAAAGGAGATAGTCCCACGCATGAATCGTGCCTACGAGTTAGGATTCATCATCCCCAGCAATGTGTCGGAGTCCGACACGCAGTCGGTCATCGAGACGATCAAGGGATGGGTCACGGATTTCGGCGGCGAGGTCACCAACGTTGACTATTGGGGCCGCCGCCGTCTCGCCTACACCATTGACGACTACCGGGAAGGGTACTACGTCTTTCTGAACATGAACTTCCCACCTGCCAGGGTGAACGACCTGGAACGCAATCTGCTGCTGAGCGACCGCGTGATCCGGCACCTTGTCGTCCGGCTGGACGAGTAAGCAGCGCCTGCCGGCGCGCGCCGGCTGCGGGAGGAGCGAAGCGTCATGGGCCGGGGATTGAACAAAGTCCTGATCATCGGCGTCCTGGGGCGCGACCCGGAGCTGCGTTATACCCCCAGTGGCCGGCCCGTCGCCAGTTTCAGCGTGGCGACCAGCCGCACCTGGACTTCGTCCGACGGCGACCGCCGCGAAGAGACCGAGTGGTTCAACGTCGTTGCCTGGGGCAACCTGGCGGAGATCTGCAAGACGCACCTGGCCAAAGGGCAGCAGGTCTACATCGAGGGACGCCTGCAGACGCGCGGCTGGGAAGATGATCATGGCACGCGCCATTTCCGCACCGAGCTTGTCGCCAACGAGATGATCCTGTTGGGCGACCGGCATCCGGCCCAGGAAATGCACGATGGCGAGCCGCTCGACGAGGACGACAAAGATAGCTTCCCATTCTAGGCCGCGAGTTCGCCTGTGCCGGGGCGCAGCAGAGCAGCGCCCGGCAATGCAATGGGCAGACCGCAAGATGAACCCGCTGGCGCGCAACAGGGCGCGCCACACCAGCGATCAGCGAAATCAAGCGAGATAAGGAGATATTCAGGTGGCCGACAGACGAAACCTGAATGACATTGAAGACGACGATTCCCTCGATATGGAACAGGATGAGGGATCATCGCGCGAGCGCGGCATGCGTCGTGGTCGCCGCCGCAAAGAAGACTACTTCCACGCCAGCAACACCGTGCCCAACTACAAGGATGTTGACACGCTGCGGCGCTTCATCACCGAGCGGGCCAAGATTCGGCCTCGCCGCCAGACTGGCCTCACGTCGAAGAATCAGCGCCTGCTGGCCCGCCAGATCAAGCGTGCCCGCCATCTGGCGCTGCTGCCTTTCACAGATGAGCAGACGCGCGGCTAGGGGCCTGGCGCACGGGCAGCGCGCCTTGCGCCTCGCCGATCCTGGCTAGGGAATTGCAGTGGCCTGGCTGCGCGCTGTCCTCCGCTGCGCGCCAGGCCGCTCTCGCCGCCAGCGGCCTCACCTTGAGCGATTTGTCATTGCGAGGAGAATAGTCTTATATGGCTAAGAAAGGCACCACCGGCGGACCCCGCACGCGCCGCGTGACCCAGGCGGACCTCAAGCGCCGCCATGAGTACCGATCGCGCTCCGAACGCGACCGGTTGTGGCAGCGCCGTGTCCTCATCATCACCGCAGTGCTCATTGGTCTCAGCGTTGTTGTGCTGATAGGCGCGCTGGTCTTCGAACACATCATCCGGCCCAGCCAGGCCATCTCCACAGTGAACGGGGAGGGGATCGCCACGCGCGACTTTGAAGAGCGCGTGCGGCTGATGCGCTGGCTGACGGCGGAACAGATTCGCGAGCTCTACTTCCTCACCGGCGGCAACCTGGAGACCATCCAGCAGTACGCCAGCGAGCAGATCAGCAACCTGCGCTTCCCCCAGATCATGGGCAGCCAGACCCTTGACGAGATGGAAGAAGGGCTGGTGATCAAGCAGGCCGCAGCGAAGATGGGCATCACCGTAGACGAGGCCGCAGTGGACGCTCAGGTGAATGAGTACATGGCCCAGACGCTGGGCCTCGCCCTGCCGTCCGACGAGACGCCGACGCCCACCACCGAGCCGACCATTACGCCGACGCCGCTCGTGTCGCCCACCCCCAGCAATACGCCGCGCCCAACCGAGACAGCCACGCCGCTGCCCACAGCCACGCCCGCCGAGGACGAAACGCCCGGCCCTACGGCTACGGCGACCGAGATTCCAACAGAGACGCCGATCCCCTCACCGACGGCGACATGGGAGCCATCGGTCATTGCTGCTACGGTGGAAAGCGCAGCCGGTGATTTCTACCAGGATGCCAAGAGGGCCGTTGACTCCGACCGCGATGCAGTGCGCCAGTTGTTCTACTACGACGCGCTGCGCATAGCTGTCCTGGAGGAACTGACCAAAGACCTCCCAGCAGAGGAGCTACAGGTCAACGCGCGGCATATTCTGCTGTCGTTCAACCCCGATCTCCCGGCGGGGCAGACTCTGCCCCCCACAGATGCGGAGAAGGCCGCAGCCCTGGCCCGCGCCGAAGAAGTCCTGGCCGCCCTGCAAGATGGCGAGCCGTTCGCTGACCTGGCCAAAGCCGTCTCGAACGACAGCAGCGCGACGAGCGGCGGTGAGCTGGGCTGGTCCAGCCCGGGCGGCTTCGTGCCCGCCTTCAAGGACGCGGTGCTCAACGCGACCATCGGCGAAGTCGTCGGCCCGATCGAAACGGAGTACGGCTACCACATCATCCAGGTGCACGCCCGCGAGGTCCGTCCGCTGTCAGCAAGCGACCTGAACACGCGCCGCAACGAGACCTTCACCACGTGGCTGGACGAGCAGAAAGCCGCCGCCTCCATCGAGCGGCGTGACGACTGGCTGGATCGCATCCCCGCAGACCCGTCTTACAACAGCCTGCTCGGCGACATCCTGCCGCTCGGCTGAACCTCCTAACGGCCTCTGACATTCATCACAGGTAGCGCACACTGAGCGTCTTGTAGGGGAGGGTTAGCAAACCCTCCCCTACAGGTAGGTTCCTGATCATGATCGTCAAATCACATCAGGCGGCGCTTTTTGGCGGCACACCTCAGTCGCGTGTGCCGCTGTTCTTTTGCGTAGGTCTGTGCCAGAATCGAGGCAAATCCCACCCCCGGTCAGTACGATTCGGAGGAACAGCCCATGCCACCAGTATTGTCTAAACTTGTGACCATCGAGCGCCATATCCTCGACAAACAGGAACTGCACCCCGCCGCAACGGGCCGCCTGACCAGCCTGCTCTACGACATCGCGCTGGCGGCCAAGCTGATCGCGCGCGAAACCACGCGCGCCGGCATCGCCAACGTGCTCGGTGCAACATCCGGGCAGAACGTGCACGGCGAAACCCAGCAAAAGCTCGATGTCTACGCCGACCAGGTGATCTTCCGCATGAACGACCACACCGGGCGTGTGTGCGTCATGGCGTCCGAGGAGCACGACGATCTGCTGCACATCCCCGAACGCTACCCGCCCGGCTACTACGTGCTGATCTACGACCCTCTGGACGGCTCGTCGAACATTGATGTCAACGCCTCCATCGGCACCATCTTCGCCATCCACCGCAAGATCACGCCCGGCGACGGGCGCGGCACCCTGGAGGACGTGCTCCAGCCCGGCTCGCGGCTGGTTGCCGCCGCCTATGTCATCTATGGGTCGAGCACGATGATGGTCTACAGCACGGGGCAGGGCGTGCACGGCTTCACGCTGGACCTCAGCATTGGCGAGTTTCTGCTCAGCCATCCGGATATTTGTACTCCCCCGTCCGGCAAGTACTACAGCGTCAATCAGGGCCGGCAGAAATACTGGACGCGCGGCGTTCAGCGTTACGTAGCCTGGCTGCAGGGCCTGGACAACGAAGGGCGCGAGCCGCTCGGCCTGCGCTACATCGGCAGCATGATCGCCGATTTTCACCGCAACCTGCTGCGCGGCGGTGTGTTCCTGTATCCCGCCGACACAGCCCAGCCCAACGGCAAGCTGCGCCTGACCTACGAGGCGCAGCCGCTGGCCTTCATCGCGGCCCAGGCGGGCGGGTACGCCTCGGACGGCTGGCGCGACATCCTCAGCATCCAGCCGGAAAACCTGCATCAGCGCGTGCCGGTTTTCATGGGCAGCCGCGACCTGGTGGAGAAGGCAGAGCAGTTCTTGCGCGAAGATAACTGAGCGGAAAGGGTCGTAGCCGCAAAGTCGCAAAACCATCCTTGACATCCGCCCCCTCACCCGCTACCATAACAGTCAGGCAACGGGGCGTGGCGCAGCTTGGCTAGCGCGCTTGCATGGGGTGCAAGAGGCCCCCGGTTCAAATCCGGGCGCCCCGACTGTCGCTTCAATCAGCTCTCTCTCCGCGTCCGGCGAGAGGGCTTTTTGTTTTCCCCTTCCATGCGCGCAGCGCGGGCTGATCGTATAATGAGCAGCAACGACTGCCATACCCGCGAGGACGATCATGCAAACCCGTTCGCGTACAGTCTGCGCTGTTCTGCTCGCCGCCGCCCTGGCCCTGGCCGCCTGCGGCAGTGAGTCGTCCGACAGGCCCTCGCAGCTTGACGCCGCCGCCAGCGCCCAGCAGCTCACCCAGACGGCTCAGGCTCGGCCCACTCACACGCCCTGGCCGACCGAGTGGCCTTCGGCCACGCCGCCGCTCACGCTTGCGCCCACCGCCGCGCGCACTTCGCCCACCCCCTACCCCACGCGCGACCGCAGCGGCCCTACCGAAGTGCCGATGGGTACGCTCATCCCGCGCGGGGACTGGCTGTCGCTGCCCTTCGCCGACGATACCGGCGAGACGCGCACGCTCGACGAGTTCCTGGGGCGCGCCGTCGTGCTGCAAACCCTGTCCGCCTCATGCGCGATCTGCATCGAGCAGCAGGGTCGCTTGCTGGTCGCCGCCCAGGATCGCTATGATCTGGACCTGCTGACCGATACGGTCTTCGTCGCCCTGGACGTGGTGCCCGGTGAATCGGCGGCGCGCCTGCGCCGCGCTCTGCAGGCGGGATTGAGCGAGCACTGGCCGACCGCCGAGCTGATCCTCAGCGACGAGGTGCCGGCGGACTACGTCTTCGGGGCGGCCAGCCGCCCCCTGGTCGCCGCGCTGGAACGCGACTTCGGCCCGGACGCGGCCATTCCTGAAGCAGTGACCGTCATTGTGATCGAGCCAGACGGCACTGCTCACCTGTTGTACGAGGGCCTGGTGGACTGGCACGACCTGCGCGACGCCATCACGCTGTTTGCCAACCGTCCCCCTGAGGACGGCTCGTAACCCGGCCAACGACTGGTCAACGCCCGCCCGGCGACTCCCCAATGATTGGGGGACTCGCCCGCTGACCCGTTGACGCCATCCCGCTATCGGGCATAGACTGAAAATACCAAAACAACCTGTCGCGTTCGCATTCTGGCGGCCTGCCGCATGGGCACGGCGGAAGGTCTGCCTTATAGTCAGTTCTGCCGCAGGCGCTCACCATGCGCCGTGCGGCTGTGTGCTACGGAGGCGATGATGACCCTGGGCCACCGCGCGCGTCTCACCCGCTGGATTCCCTTGTTCCTGCTCGTGCTGCTCAGCCTGATCGCGTCCGCCTGCAACCTGTCGAGCGGGGATGACGACGGGAAGAAGGCCACCGCCACCAGTGGCACGCCCGTCAGCGAAGCGGGCATTCCCACCGTGATGATCCAGGCCCCGGACGACGGGGCGCACGTCTTGCTGGGCAGCGACGTGCTGATCTACGCCGTCGCCAGCGATGCGGTGGGCGTCACCCGCGTGGAGTTGATCCAGGGCGAAACGGTGGTCGCCGCGCAGGCATCGCCCAACCTGGACACGGGCGATAGCGAGTTCCAGGTGCTGCTGCGCTGGCGGCCCAACGCTCCCGGCGAGCAGACACTGACCATCGTCCCCTGGCGCGGCGACGTGCGCGGGACTCCGGCCACGCTGATGCTGGTCGTGCGCGAGCAGTCAGCCGCGCTGACCCTGACGCCAGGAGCCACGCAAGCCCCCTTCGTGCCCACGAACACGCCGGTAGGTCGCACCTGCCGCGTGCAGGTCGCTGTCGGCGCGCTGAACGTGCGCAGCGGTCCAGGGCTGGTCTATCCGGTCATTGATGGAGTCACCATCGGCCAGGAGCTACCCGTCATCGGGCGGCAGCTTTATCCGGCCCCCTGGTGGCAGATCGTCTACCGCGGGCGGGTCGGCTGGGTGAGTGACTACTACGTGAACGAGCTGGGCGAGTGCAGCGGCATAGGCATTGCCCTGCCGCCGCCAACGCCCACCCCGCTGCTGGGCACGCTGCCGCCGACGCTCCCGCCGACCAACACGCCTCTGCCGCCGTCTCCGACGCTGTTCATCCCCAGCGCAACACCGCTGCCGCCCGGCACGGCCACGCCCAGCCCCACACCGGAGCCTTGCCGCGTGCGCATCGTCCAGAATGGGCTGCCGGTCTACAGCGGCCCAGGGACCGTCTACACGCTGATGACCTTCGTCGCCGCCGGGCAGGAATTCAGCGTGGCGGGGCGCGACACCTTCGGCCAATGGTGGCAGATTCACATCGCCGGGACGTTCGGCTGGGTGGAGGCGCGCTTCATCGCGCCCTCTGGTGCGTGCCACCTCGTCGGCGTGAGTCCCATCCCGCCGACGCCGACACCTACGCCGTCCCATACGCCTTCGCCAACGCGCACGCTGGCCGTCACCGCCACGCCGACAGTCACCGCAGCGGCCACCGCGACCATCACGCCGACGAATACGGCCACAGCAACGCTGACCCAGACGCCCAGCGCCACGCCGACAGCGACCTTCACACCGAGTGACACGCCGACCGGCACCCTGCCGCCCACCTGGACGCCGACGGAGACCTTCACGCCCACCTGGACGCCGACAGTAACGCCAAGCCTGACCTTCACGCCGCTGCCGACGCTGACCTACACCGCCACGCCGACAGCGACAGAGACGGCCACCGAGACGTTCACACCCACCTGGACGCCGACGGAGACCTTCACGCCGCTGCCGACCCTGACCTACACCGCGACGGCTACCGAGACCTTCACACCCACCTGGACGCCGACAGTAACGCCGCCTGACGTTCACGCCGCTGCCGACCCTGACCTACACCGCCACGCCGACAGCGACAGAGACGGCCACCGAAACGCCGCCGCCCACCTGGACGCCGACGGAGACCTTCACGCCGCTGCCGACGCTGACCTACACCGCGACAGCTACCGAGACGTTCACACCCACCTGGACGCCAACAGAGACCTTCACGCCGCTGCCGACCCTGACCTACACCGCGACGGCTACCGAGACGTTCACACCCACCTGGACGCCGACGGAGACCTTCACGCCGCTGCCGACGCCTGACCTACACCGCGACGGCTACCGAGACGTTCACACCCACCTGGACGCCAACAGAGACCTTCACGCCGCTGCCGACCCTGACCTACACCGCGACGGCCACCTTCACCGCCACACCGACAGCGACAGAGACGGCTACCGAAACGCCGCTGCCCACCTGGACGCCAACTGAAACACTGACGCCAACGCCGACGGAGATTCCCAACCGCAACCCGGTCATCGAGCCAATCGCCGACGTGACGCTCAACGTCGGCGACGTGCGCGACGTGTTCTACGCCGCCTCTGACCCGGACGGCGACCCGCTGCTCAACGTGGTGGCTCTGCCCGACAATCCGGGCGTGGTGGCGGCCTTCGTCTCCGCGCCGGGGACGATCAACCTGACCGCCCTCACCCCCGGCAGCAGCGCCGTGACCCTCTCGCTCGACGACGGGCGCGGCGGAATGGCGCAGGTGACCTTCGCCGTCGCGGTGATCCAGCCCAACCGCAACCCGGCCATCGAGCCAATCGCCGACCTGACGCTCAACGTCGGCGACGTGCGCGACGTGTTCTACGCCGCCTCTGACCCGGACGGCGACCCGCTGCTCAACGTGGTGGCTCTGCCCGACAATCCGGGCGTGGTGGCGGCCTTCGTCTCCGCGCCGGGGACGATCAACCTGACCGCTCTCGCGCCGGGGGGCAGCGTCGTGACCCTCTCCCTCGAAGACGGGCGCGGTGGGACGGCGCGCGCTGCCTTCACCGTGACCGTCGCCCAGCCCAACCGCAACCCGGCCATCGAGCCAATCGCCGACGTGACGCTCAACGTCGGCGACGTGCGCGACGTGTTCTACGCCGCCTCTGACCCGGACGGCGACCCGCTGCTCAACGTGGTGGCCCTGCCCGACAATCCGGGCGTGGTGGCGGCCTTCGTCTCCGCGCCGGGGACGGTCAGCCTGACCGCCCTCGCGCCGGGGGGCAGCGTCGTGACCCTCTCCCTCGAAGACGGGCGCGGCGGGACGGCGCGCGCGGCCTTCACCGTGACCGTCGCCCAGCCCAACCGCAACCCGGCCATCGAGCCAATCGCCGACCTGACGCTGAATGTCGGCGACGTGCGCGACGTGTTCTACGCCGCCTCCGACCCCGACGGCGACCCGCTGCTCAACGTGGTGGCCCTGCCCGACAATCCGGGCGTCGTCGCGGCCTTCGTCTCCGCGCCGGGGACGATCAACCTGACCGCTCTCGCGCCGGGGGGCAGCGTCGTGACCCTCTCCCTCGAAGACGGGCGCGGCGGGACGGCGCGCGCGGCCTTCACCGTGACCGTCGCCCAGCCCAACCGCAACCCGGTCATCGAGCCAATCGCCGACCTGACGCTCAACGTCGGCGAGGTGCGCGACGTGTTCTACGCCGCCTCTGACCCCGACGGCGACCCGCTGCTCAACGTGGTGGCCCTGCCCGACAATCCGGGCGTCGTCGCGGCCTTCGTCTCCGCGCCGGGGACGATCAACCTGACCGCTCTCGCGCCGGGGGGCAGCGTCGTGACCCTCTCCCTCGAAGACGGGCGCGGCGGGACGGCGCGCGCGGCCTTCACCGTGACCGTCGCCCAGCCCAACCGCAACCCGGTCATCGAGCCAATCGCCGACCTGACGCTCAACGTCGGCGAGGTGCGCGACGTGTTCTACGCCGCCTCTGACCCCGACGGCGACCCGCTGCTCAACCCCGTCGCCCTGCCCGACAATCCGGGCGTGGTGGCGGCCTTCGTCTCCGCGCCGGGCACGGTCAGCCTGACCGCTCTCGCGCCGGGGAGCAGCGCCGTGACCCTCTCCCTCGACGACGGGCGCGGCGGGACGGCGCGCGCGGCCTTCACCGTGACCGTCGCCCAGCCCAACCGCAACCCGGTCATCGAGCCAATCGCCGACGTGACGCTCAACGTCGGCGAGGTGCGCGACGTGTTCTACGCCGCCTCTGACCCCGACGGCGACCCGCTGCTCAACGTGGTGGCTCTGCCCGACAATCCGGGCGTCGTCGCGGCCTTCGTCTCCGCGCCGGGGACGGTCAGCCTGACCGCTCTCGCGCCGGGGAGCAGCGCCGTGACCCTCTCCCTCGACGACGGGCGCGGCGGGACGGCGCGCGCGGCCTTCACCGTGACCGTCGCCCAGCCCAACCGCAACCCGGCCATCGAGCCAATCGCCGACCTGACGCTGAATGTCGGCGACGTGCGCGACGTGTTCTACGCCGCCTCTGACCCCGACGGCGACCCGCTGCTCAACGTGGTGGCTCTGCCCGACAATCCGGGCGTGGTGGCGGCCTTCGTCTCCGCGCCGGGGACGGTCAGCCTGACCGCCCTCGCGCCGGGGAGCAGCGCCGTGACCCTCTCGCTCGACGACGGGCGCGGCGGGACGGCGCGCGCGGCCTTCACCGTGACCGTCGCCCAGCCCAACCGCAACCCGGTCATCGAGCCAATCGCAGACCTGACGCTGAATGTCGGCGAGGTGCGCGACGTGTTCTACGCCGCCTCTGACCCCGACGGCGACCCGCTGCTCAACGTGGTGGCCCTGCCCGACAATCCGGGCGTCGTCGCGGCCTTCGTCTCCGCGCCGGGGACGATCAACCTGACCGCCCTCGCGCCGGGGAGCAGCGCCGTGACCCTCTCCCTCGACGACGGGCGCGGCGGGACGGCGCGCGCGGCCTTCACCGTGACCGTCAACCCCATCCAGGAGCCGCCGACCGAAGTCCCGCCGCCTACTGAGCCGCCATCGTCCGATCTGGTGGACATTGACGCCATCCCGAATGTGCCCGACGTAGAAGGAGAAGTGTTGCAGACCGTCCGCGATCTGTACGCGCGGGGCCGTGCGCAGGGCATGGACTCTGGGGTGTTCAGCGTGGTGGGCGATGCGCGCCCGGCGGACTTCCTGGGGGACTTCGCCGACGGCAATGGCGACTTCGGCACGCTCAAGGACGCGGCAGAGCTGAGCGACCTGGTCTCCTATTACGCCAGCACCCCCCTGGCAACCGGGCGCAACAGCTTCGAGGGAGGCGGCGCGCTGGCGGGCGATCCTGGCTGGCGGGCGGCTGACCTGCTCAACCCCGCCCTCGCCAACGGCAACTTCTGTGGCGGTGGCGAGACTCCGCTCGACTGCGAGCTACGTGTGAATCGGCCCTCGGTCGTCTTCGTGGTGGTCGGGCGCAATGACGTGCTGGCGGGGACGCCGCTCGACCAGTTCGAGAGCGCGCTCGACGGCATCGCCCGCACCATCGCGCAATACGGGGCGATCCCCGTGCTGACGACCATCCCCGGCCCGCCGGAGATATACTCGTCGCTCAACGCCTACAACAGCACCATTGTGCGCCTGGCGGAACGCTACAACCTGCCGCTGACCAACGTCTGGCGGCCCATCAACCGCGCGCTTGGACCGGCGGGCGTGGATGACGCGCTGCGCCCGACCTCGCCAGGCGCGAACGATGTGCTCAGCGAAGCGGCGCTGGATCAGTACGGCGTGCCGTTGCGCTCGCTGGTCTCGCTGCGCACGCTGCAGCGGCTGCGCGCCAACGTGCCCATCCCGCAGTAGCGGGAAGCCGGTCAGCAAAGCGGGCGCGATCTCGCTGGAGATTGCGCCCGCACACTGCACGCAGACTGGTTCTGCGAAAAAAGGTCAGCCAATCCCAAACATGGCTTGCAGCCTCAGCGCCAGGCCCATGTCGCCCTTGACCTTGACCTTGCCCTGCATGAAGGCCGTCATCGCGTTGAGATCGCCATTGACCAGAGCCAGATAATCAGCCGCGCTCGACGTGATGATCATGGTCGGGGCGTCATGCACGCCCTGATGAACCTCGGCCCGCTGGTTGGCCACCTTCACCCAGTACTGCCCGCCACTGATCGCCAGTCAGGTTGAACTGGAACACGGCGTCAACACCCTCCGCTTTGGCCGGGTTAAATCCTTCGTCAATCTGCTCAAAGATCTCCTGGATAGAGGTCACACGCGGCATCCGAATCCTCCTGCCCTGTCATCGCGCAGACGCGGCCTGTCACACACGCCCCTTACTATAACAGCATCGGGAAGGGCTGCCCACTTATCGTGCGGGGTGCGTGCAAAGGTCGTCAGCGACTTGTTTGACGTGGGGGTATTGACCTCACCCCCAGCCTCGCCCCGCTCGGCTTGCCCCCTCTCCGTCAACGGAGAGGGGGCGGCGAGGCGCGTCAGCGCCGAGCGGGGGTGAGGTCAACCAGGGCGCAGCAGAGCAGCGCCCTGCCTGACAGGTTTTGCACGCACCCATCGTGCGCTCCAATTCGCCGCGCATCTTCTTGTGCTGCCACGCGCGCAAATGGTGGTATAATGCTCCCACACCCGCAGAAAGGAGCCTGCAGACCATGGTCATGGAAATCAGCACATCGGACATGAAGCGCGTCCAGCTTTTTGAGGTCATCGGGCGCGTTGACAGCACGAATGCCGCCGAGCTTGGCAGCGCGATGGACAGGTCCGTTGACGATGGCAAGACCAACCTCGTGCTCGACCTCGGCGGCGTTGAGTACATGAGCAGCGCCGGCCTGCGCGAGATGGTGCGCGTCCTCAAGCGCGTCAAGCGCACCGGCGGAGACCTGCGCATCGCCAACCCTTCTGAGCGCGTCCGCGAGGTGCTCGAACTTGCCGGACTGGACTCTATCTTCGAAATCTACCCAACCCAGGTTGAGGCTGTCGGCAGCTTCTAGCGGCTGGCCGTGCACCGCCGCACGCCGCCGCCTGCTTGAGGAATCCTATGGCTGAAATGAGCCGCCTCGCCATCCCGGCGCGTCTCGAAGAAGTGCGCCAGGCCTGCGATTTCGTCGTCGAAGCCGCCGAACAGACTGGTCTGGACGAGCGCGCTGTCTATCACTGCCAGATGGCCGTTGACGAGGCGCTGACCAACATCATCGAGCACGGCTTCGCCTACCACGATGACGGGAGCGAGATCGAGATCGCGTGCCGGGCAGAACCCGATCGTTTCATCGTGACCATCGCCGACAACAGCCCTGCCTTCAACCCCCTGCTGCACGAAGCGCCCGACCCGTCCGAGCCGCTGGACAGCCGCGAGCCGGGCGGGTGGGGCATCTACTTCATCCGCAAGCTGATGGACGACGTGACTTACGAGCGGGCCGACGACCGCAACCTGCTCACACTGGTCAAGTTCATCGCCGCCGCGCGCCGCCCCGCCCCGCCGGGCAGCGCCGAGGAGGCCCACTTCCCGATCCGCGTGCTGGACGCGCTGACGGCGGTGATCAGCCCTGCCGGTCGCCTGGACAGCAGCACCAGCCTCTACCTGGAGCACGCGCTGGAAGCCCAGCTTGCCAGCGGCAGGACGTGGCTGTACGTGGACATGGCCGCCGTTGAGTATATCGCCAGCAGCGGCCTGAAGGTGCTCGTCACAGCCTGGCGGCGTGCCCGCGAGAAGGGCGGTGATGTGGTGCTCAGCAGCCTGCAACCGCGCCTCGTAGAAATCTTCGAGATGGTGGGCTTCGACATGCTGTTTCAGGTCTTCCCCGACCTCGATTCTGCGCTGGCTGCGCGGCCAGCCAGGCCCTGACCCGTTCCTTTGGGACGGGCGGCTGACTCCCCGGAAATGGCGCTGCGATGGATACGACGCTGATCGCAGTCATGGTCGCAGGCGCGACGCTCGCCGTCGGCGGCGTGGGGCTGGGCCTGATCGCCGGCTACTGGCGTGGCCGCCAGCGCGGGATCAGCCTGGCCGTCCACGAGCGCCCCAGCCCGGAGCTTGACATTCTGGCCGGCGTCGGCAACGCTATCCTCAGCGTGCAACTTAAGGTGGACGCGCTGTGCGAGGTCGTCTACCAGCAGGCCACGCGCATCGTGGACACCAGCAATTTCCAGATCGGCATCTTCGATGGGAACGATTACGCCATCAAGGTCTGGCTGCGCGACGCCGAGCGCCTGCCCCCGCAGCGTTTCGAGGACAAAGCCGATGAGGGCGTCATCGGCTGGGTGCGCCGCACGGGGTCGGGGTTGCTCATCCACGACTTCGAGCGCGAGTGGGACAGCCTGCCCGCGCGCCCGGTCCACCGCGCGTCCAACCCCGCCCGCTCGGCTATCTTCGCCCCGCTGCTGGCCGGCGGCGCCACGCTGGGCGTCATCGCCGTGCAAAGCTACCGGCCAGACGCCTTCAGCGACGAGGACATGCGCCTGCTGACCCTGCTGGCCAACCAGGCGTCGGCGGCCATCCGCAACGCGCAGATGTTCGAAGCCGTCCATGAACGCGCGCGTCAGCTTCGGCTGATCAACGACGTATCGCGCCAGGTCACGGCCACCCAACCCCTGCCCGACCTGTTCCGCCAGATCGTGACGTTGATCCACGACGCCTTCGGCTATTACGCTGTGAGCATTTTTATCGCGGACGAGGCAGCGCGCAGCCTGCGCCTCAAGGCCAGCGGACACGAGCAGTTCGCCACGACCGACCTGCGCGTGTCCTACCAGGAAGGGCTGGTCGGCTGGGCCGCCACGAATCGCCGCACGGCGCTGTCGCCCAGCGTGAGCGAAGACGAGCGCTACCTGGCGACGGCCACCCTGGACGCGACCCTCTCCGAGATCGCCGTGCCGCTGGTCGTGGGCGAGCGGGTGATGGGCGTGCTCGACGTGCAGAGCAACCGCCTGGACGCCTTCGGCGACGATGCGTTCATGCTCGAAACGCTGGCCGGGCAGCTCGCCCTGGCCCTGCAGGAAGCGGAAACCTTCGACGCCGAGCGCCGCCAGTCCGAGCGCATCAACGCCATGACCGAGGTCGCGCGGGCGCTGGTATCCATTCTGGACATTGACGACCTGCTCGACGAAGTGATTGATCTGGTCACCGAGAATCTGGGGTACGAGCGCGTGCACCTGTTCCTGCGCGTCGGCGAGCGCGTGGCCTTCCGCAGCGGCAGCGGCGTGCACAGCGGGCGCTGGGCGTTGGAGCGCCTGTCCTATGATCTCAGCGAGCCGGGCATCATCCCCAGCGTCGCGCGCACCGGCGAGCCGGCGCTCAGCGGGGATGTGCGCGCGCACGAAGACTACCGGGCCGGGCAGGGCATCGAGGACACGCTGAGCGAGCTGGCCGTCCCGCTGCGCATTGGCTCGACCGTGCTCGGCGTTTTCGATATGCAGAGCACCGAGCCAGACGCCTTCACGCCGGACGATCTGGCGCTCGTCCAGGCGCTGGCCGACACCATCGCCATCGCTCTGCGCAATGCGACGCTCTTCGCCAACGAGTCGCGGCGGCGGATGCTCTCTGAGACGCTGCGCGAGCTGAGCACGGTGCTTGGCTCCTCGCTCGACCTGACCAGCGTGCTGAACGGGATCATGATCGGGCTGGAGCGCGTCGTGCCCTACAGCAGCGGCCTGATCGCCCTGCTCGACGACGATGAAGCGTCCTGCCAGATTGCGACGGCCCGCGTCAGCGGCGGCGAGCCGGACTCTGCCCTCTACGAGTTGTGCATCCCCGCCGACGAGATCAGCGACGCGCGCCTGATCGCCCTGCTGCACCCGCCAGACCTGGACGAGTCTGCTGCGGCCAGCCACGATGAGATAGTCGTGCAGCTTGCCATCGCCGGCGCCCCGATTGGCTTTCTGGCCGTCGAGCGCGTCGAGCTGGATCGCTTCACGCCCGAAGACCGCGAGATCATCACCACCTTCGCCAATCAGGCCGCCGTGGCCATCACCAACGCCCGGCTGTACATGGCCCAGCGCGAAGAAGCGTGGATCAGCACGGCTCTGCTCCAGGTGGCCGAAGCGACCGCCCGCGCCACCGACCTGGACGAAGTGCTGCGCACGGTCGCGCGCATCACCCCGCTGCTGGTCGGCGTCGAGTGGAGCGCCGTGCTGCTGGCCGATGAGCCGGACTCCTTCCGCGTCGTG
Source organism: Anaerolineae bacterium (assembly GCA_027494015.1). The sequence goes on along the minus strand of JAOSJP010000001.1, from coordinate 245,423 downwards.
GAGATCGCCGGCGCCGATCCGGAGACCAGCAGCGCCCTGCTCAGCTACCGGCTCACCGCGCGCGCCTGGCCGCCGCTGCTCAGCCTCTTGCAGGACGCGCAGCCTTTGCTCATTGGCAGCGGCACGCCGCGCCCCAGCGACATGCCCGCCGAGATCAGCATCGGCCAGGGTGTGATACTGCCCCTCTTTGCGAAGGGTGAGATCACCGGTCTGCTGCTGATCGGCACGCGCGGCGACGACGAGCCGATGACCGACCGCAAGATCGAGCTGGTGAGCGGCATCGCCAACCAGGCCGCGTTGGCCATTGAGAGCGCGCAACTGGTCGCCGCCCAACAGGAGGAAGCCTGGGTGACGACCGCCCTGCTGCAGGTCGCCGAAGCCGTCAATACGCAGCTTGACGCCGACCAGAGCCTGGAGACGCTCGTCCGCCTGACGCCGCTGCTGGTGGGCGTCGAGCGCTGCGGCATCCTGAAATGGGACGGCGAGGCCGGGAGCTTCGTCGGCGGCCCGTCGTGGGGTCTAACGCAGGAGCACCGCACTCAGTTCGCCGAGCTGGTCTGCACCGATCACGATGGCAAGTTCCTGCGGCGGCTGATCGAGGGGGCGGAGCCGGTCGCTTGCGGCGTGGGGACGGAGGTGCCGCTGCCCTCGGCTTTGCAGAAGCTGTTCGAGGTTCCGGCGCTGATCGGCCTGCCGCTGGTCGCGCGCGGGCACCTGGTGGGGGCCATGCTGGTGGATCATCCCGCCCTGGAAGGTGCGATAGACCAGCGGCGGCTCAACATCCTCAACGGCATCGCCCACCAGACGGCGCTCTCGCTGGAAAACGCCCGCCTCCAGGCCGAAGCGTCCGCCGTTGAGCGGATGGAGCGCGAGCTGGAAGTGGCTCGCGCCATCCAGACCAGCTTCCTGCCGGGCGAGCTGCCGCAGGAGCCTGGCTGGGAGGTCGCCGCCCACTACCGCGCCGCCCGGCAGGTTGGCGGCGACTTCTACGACTTCTTCCGGGTGGATGAGCATCGCTGGGCCGTCGTTGTCGCCGACGTGGCCGACAAGGGCGTTCCGGCGGCGCTGTTCATGGTGCTCTCGCGCACGCTGCTGCGCGCGGTGGGCCTGAACCGGCACACGCCCCTGGAGACGCTACGCCGCGTCAACCAATTGCTGCTGCACGATTCGCGCTCCGACCTGTTCGTGACCGTCTGGTACGGCCTGTGGGATGCGCGCAGCGGACTCGTGCAGTATTGCAGCGCGGGGCACAACCCGCCCCTGCTGGTTCACGCCGACGGCAGCGCGGAGCTGCTCAGCGCGCGCGGCCTGGCGCTGGGAGTCCTCTCCGATATTGTCCTGAGCGAGGCCGAGGTCACGCTGCAACCCGGCGACCTGCTGCTCGCCTATACCGACGGCGTGACCGACGCCCTGCGCCCCGACAAGACCGAGTTCGGCGTCATCGGCCTGCAATCCACCGTCACCAGCCTGCGCAAAGGGTCGGCGCACGACATCGTGCAGGGGACTGTGCACGCGCTCGACCGCTTCGTGGAGGGCGCGCCGCAGTTCGACGACATGACCTTCGTCGTGCTCAAGCGCCTGCCCGCCGACCGGGGCGCGCGGCGGCACCCACCCTCGCCCGCCTGACTCCATGCCAACCGCGTTCGTGTCCGTCAGCTACGCCCACCACCGCGCCCTCGGCGCTGAGCTGGACGCCATCGCTGCGGCGCTGAGCGCGCACGGCATCACCCCCCACATCTTCGTGCGCGCCTATACATTCGCCCCGGACGACTCCGGCGCGATGATGTCTGCGGCGCTGCGCGACCTGCGCGCCGCCGATCTGTTGATTGCCGAAGTGACGCACAAAGCGATTGGCGTGGGCGTGGAGGTGGGCATGGCGGCAGCGCTCGACAAGCCAATCGTCTACGTCCGCCAGGCCAGCGCCGAGCCATCCACGACGGTAGGCGGGCTGGCCGCAGCGCACATTACCTACCGCGACGCCGCCGACTTGCGGGCGCAGCTCAGCACGGCGCTGGCGCGCCTCCTGACACCTCGCTGAACCGCCCTCAGCCCTCGCGCTGCCGGAACCACAGAGCGGCCATCACCAGCGCCAGACTTCCGAAGTTTTCGAAAACTTCGGAAGTCTAGTGCGGCAGCAGGCCCCTTCCCCTGGCCCCCTCCCACCAGGCTAGGGAGAGGGAAAGTGCCGCATCCGGCGGTCGAAGTCCCCCTCTCTAGGCGTGTTATGATTGGATTATAGGGGGAGGCCTCTGTTTACCTCACCCCCTGGCCTCGCTGCGCTCGGCCTTCCCCCTCTCCATGCATGGAGAGGGGCGAGCGCGCCAGCGCCGAGACGGGGTGAGGTAAACCAGGAGCTACCCAAAACCGTTGGGGAAGACAGGGCCGTCAGTGCATAACAGGCTCTAGCTCGGCTGGAGAGGGGATTTAGGGGGAGGCGCTCTGTTTACCTCACCCCCTGGCCTCGCTGCGCTCGGCCTTTCCCCCTCTCCATGCATGGAGAGGGGGGCGGCGAGGCGCGCCAGCGCCGAGACGGGGGTGAGGTAAACCAGGAGCTACCCAAAACCGTTTGGGGGAAGACAGGGCCGTCAGTGCATAACAGGCTCTAGCTCGGCTGGAGAGGGGAATTTAGGGGGAGGGGCGCTCTGTTTACCTCACCCCCTGGCCTCGCTGCGCTCGGCCTTTCCCCCTCTCCATGCATGGAGAGGGGGAGTCGAGGCGCGCCAGCGCCGAGACGGGGGTGAGGTAAACCAGGAGCTACCCAAAACCGTTTGGGGGAAGACAGGGCCGTCAGTGCATAACAGGCTCTAGCTCGGCTGGAGAGGGGAATTTAGGGGAGAGGCGCTCTGTTTACCTCACCCCCTGGCCTCGCTGCGCTCGGCCTTTCCCCCTCTCCATGCATGGAGAGGGGGAGTCGAGGCGCGCCAGCGCCGAGACGGGGGTGAGGTAAACCAGGAGCTACCCAAAACCGTTTGGGGAAAGACAGGGCCGTAAGTGCATAACAGGCTCTAGCTCGGCTGGAGAGGGGAATTTAGGGGGAGAGGCGGCTTAGCCTGATGCAGATGCGCTGCCTACTGCCCGCGTCCCCAGTTGTCGAACGGCTTGCAGTGCCCCGCCCCGCCGTAGCAGGCCGTCGGCAGTGGAAGCCCGTTCTCGTCCAGCCGGTTTTCGTTGATGTTGTTGAGATTCACGTCCTCAGTGGACATGAACGAGACGCACTCTATCGCCCCATACGGGTTGAGCGGCTCGCGGCGGATGAGCAGCGGCGCGTCCGCGTTGAAGTAGTTGTAAGTCAGGCGGCTGATCTCCTCGATCACCTCCCAACTGAGCAGCGTGGGCAGATTGTTGCCGTCGAGGTCCGCTTCCCAGGTGAAGACCACGATCACATAGTCGCCGCCCGGCGAGAAGACGATCCCGCCGTCCGCGCTGGTCTCGATGCCCCAGCCGTTCTTGTGGGCGATGGGCGTGCCCGGCGGCAGGCCCAGCTCCAGCAGCCGGTCAATGCGGTTGCCGCTGAGCAGTTGGAGCATCTGCTCGCACTCGGTCTGGGTGATGTCGTCCGGGTAGATGGCGCGCAGGCCGCTGTTGTGGCGGGCGCAGTCGTAAATCTGCGTCAGCAGGAAGCCGATGTCCTGCGCGGTCGTCTGCGCGTAGAGATCGGGGTTCGTGTTGAACGCTGTGTTCGCCGGGACGCTGGGCCGGCAGACCGCCGCCTCAAACTGGTAGGCGCGGTCGGCCACGTAGAGCGGCGCGCTGATGAACGTGTGCACTGCGCCAACCTCCTGCGCCGTGCACGATACCTGGCGCAGGCCGTCGCGCAACTGCGGCTCGAACGAGTCGCCCTGCCCGGCCAACTGCATCAGGTAGTTGGACGCCGAGTTGTTGCTGCACAGGATGGACTCGGCCAGCAGGTACGCCTCTTCCTGGCTGACCAGCAATTTCTGGCGGAAGAGATTGATCATGATCGGAATCTTGATGACGCTGCGCGCGCTGTGCGGCACATCCGCCAGAATCTCCACATGCTCGCCGGTCGCCAGGTCCATGACGTACACCGAGGCCATCGTCTGCGCGCCGTCGTAGGCGAAGCCCATGCGCGTCATCAGATCGATCATCGCCCGGCGCAGCGAGGAGATATCGCGCTCGCCGGCTTGCAGGTCTTCAGTGGGCAGCACGACGCGGCGGTTGGCCGCCTCCGGCGCGAAGAGGGCGCGGTGAATGAGCGGAACAGCCGCGTCAATGTCCAGCCGCTTGCCGGAGCGGCCGGCGCTGAAGGTCAGCGTGTCCAGGTTGTACTCCGCCCCACCGGGCCGCGCGTTGTAACGCTCGGCGATCCCTTCCAGGTACTCGCGCAGCGCCCCTTCCGGGTATTCCGCAATCAGCCGCACGCTGACCGCCGCCACAGGCCGCCGCTCCAGGTAATTCCAGAAGCCCGCCCAGAAGCTCTGCGCCTGCGTGCTCTGAGCGCGGGCCTCGGCCAGCATCACATCGCTGGCCACGCGGAAACCGATCTCTTCTGGATAGAGGACGATGGGGCTGCCTTCGTAGCTGACCTGAATCGGCTGCTTGAGATACACCGCCTCCCAGCGCGCCCGCGCGTCGGCCTCGCTCAGCCCGCCCACGGCCACCCCCGCCACCGTCAGATCGGTCGGCAGCGAGTCGCGCGTGTCGCTGTAGGCGACCAGTTCCAGCATTGCCAGCACAATCGCCACCAGCAGCAGCAGCGCCGAGACGATCTCCAGCAGGGGGAGTTGGAAGCCGCGCCGCCGCTCGCCTAGCTGTCCGTAATCCATGCCCGTCTCTCCCGCATCACTCCTGCGTCACGCCCCGCCCATCTGACACCTCAAGCGCCAGGGCTATCGCCCGCTGGTGCAGCGCCACCACAGGCGGCAGATCGTCGGGGGCGGCCCAGCGAAAGCTGAGCAGTTCGTCGCACAGCCGGATCGCCTGGTCCGCCCCGTCCTGTTCCAGCAGGAAGACCACATCCAGGTGCCGCCGCCAATGCGTTCCCAGCACGACCAGCAGCGGGCGCACCGCGCGCACGCGCAGCCCCGTCTCCTCGGCGAACTCCCGCTCGACGGTGCGCGCCGGGTCCTCGTCGCGGGCAATCCACCCGCCGGGCAGTCCCCAGGGCGTTCGCCCGTGATAGACATGCTCCACCAGCAGCACGCGCGCCCGCTCAGCGTCGAGCAGCACCCCGACCACGCCGCAGGTGAAGCGCGGCTGCACCAGCCGGACAGCGCGTTGCAGCGCTGCACCCGCCCAGGGATGCCGGCGCAGCAGGCCGGCGACGCGCTGCTGCCAGCGCCCCATCGAGCGGGGTGGATCGCGGCCCATCTCCGCGCCGCTCATGGTCATCCTTTCGCCCCGGCTCGCGCTGGGCCGAGAAAGCAAAAAGGCCAGCCGCGCCGCCCCTGCGACGCAACGTGGCCCCCCACATCCCGCGCGTGTCCGCTTGCCTGCGGTCGGCGTTAGTGTAGCGCGCCGCGCGCCAAACGCCAAGAGGGAGGCAAAGCGCCGCGCGGCACGATGCTGTATAATGCACAGCGTGCGCCCGTCACGAAGCACGCCGCGCCACTCCACGCGCGGGCGGGTGTGCTATACTGAGCCGAATGCGGCCAGTCAGCGCCTTGCTGGATTGCTGATGGCTGAAGGGTGGTCGCTGCTTGCAGGGGATATAGTATGGACTCTGCGCCCGAATTCCTCAACCTGTTCGTCGAGCCAACCGGCGAGCTGATCTACTTCCTGGCGGTGATCGCCATCAGCCAGGCGACCATGCTCATGGCGCTCGGTCAGCGTTTGCGCAGCGCAAGAGAGCGCGCCGCCGGGCGCTACGCCGTGCTGCTCGGCGCGGTGATGCTGGCCTGGATCGCCATGGGCATCGGTGGGCTGTACTCGCTGGTGACCGATACGCCGGATGAGGCTGTGCTGCCCCCGCTGGAGCGCGCGGTCAACGCCGCAGTGGTCTTGCTGGCGGGCGCGGCCCTGCTCGCCGCCGACAGCAAAAAACGCGAGCATTGGCTGTGGCGCGCAGTGGGAGCGCTGGTTGTGGTGCTGGTCGCCGCCTATACAGTCACGGCGGTGCAGTGGCACGACCTGGCCGCCAGCCACGACTTCAACCAGCATGCCCTCGGCTTCGCCTGGACGCTCGCGCCAGGGCTGCTGATTCTCGCCCTCATCGTGCTGCTGCTCACCCGTTACAAGCAGACGGCGGACATCCCGCTCAAGCTGATCTTCTTCGCCGTGCTGCTGATCGGCTACGGTTACACCCTGGCCCGCATCTCCAGCGACGATCTGACCGGCCACACGTCGGGCGCGCTGCGCCTGGCCTTTCTGACGGCCATGCCCATCGTGACCATCGTCGTTTACCGGCTGGTGCTCGACCGGTTGACGGCGGCCATTGACGAGGTATCGGAGTATGCCGAGGCCATCTCGCGCCCGCACGCGGCAATTGCCGCGCCGGATCAGGTGCGCGTGGCGCCGGCGGGCCGGGCGCGTCCCGCTGACGCCTCCGAGTCCATGACCCTGCTCAAGGCCATCGGCCTGATGCTGGAGAACGAAGACCCCGACTACATCCCGCGCCAGATCGCTACAGCGATTGCCAGCGTGCTCAAGGCCGATGTGGCCGTGCTGGTCACGCAGGACGAAGGGCATTGGGCCGACGTGCTGGCCGCCTACGACCACGTGCAGCAGCGGCTCATCCCCGGCCTGGCTCTCAACCTCGACGAGCAGCCAACCCTGCGCGAGGCCATCGCCGAACGAATGCAGCGCACGCTGCTGCCCGACCGCAACGTGGACGAGCTGGTTGATCTCTACACGCGCCTGGACATCAGCCAGTTGGGGCCGGCCTATATTCAACCGTTGCTGCGCAGCGGCAGGGTCGTCGGCGTCGCGCTGATCGGCCTGCCCTACACCAACCGCGAGCTGGCCGAGAGCGAAACCATCCTGCTGGAGGGGCTGGCCCCCGTCGCCGCCCGGCTGCTGACGCTGAGCCGCGCCGCCCAGCGCGTTCGCCTCGAAGCGGAAGGCGAGGCGATCAAGGCCATCGTCGAGGACACCGCGCCGGACGCGCTCGACCAGCAGAGCGTCCTCGCCGTGCGCCGAGAGATGCAGGCCAGCCTGGAACTGGCCCAGGAGCAGATCGGCGAGCTGAACCGCATGGTGCGCGATCTGCAGGTCGAGCTGGACTACGAGCGCAGCCGCGTCGCCCAACTGCTCGAAGACGGTGACGAAGCCATGTCCATCACCCAGCGCCTCGATGCGCTGTCGCGCGAGCGGATGGAACTGGCCACCGAGCGCGAGCAGCTTGCCAGGGCGCTGCAGGAAGCGCAGGCCACGCTGATCAGCGCCACCGGCGCGGGCGATGCCGACGTGTACGCCACCATGATCGAGACGCTCAAGCGCGAGCGCGACGAATTGCAGGTGCAGCGGGCCAAGATGGAGCGCCAGCTTCAGGACATCCGCGACGCCAAAGACGCCGCCGTGCCGCTGGCGCTGCGCGAAATGCTCGCCGAACTCAGCGACGACAAAGCGCGGCTGGCCGCCGAGCGCGACGACATACAGCGCGCGTTGGACGATGCGCAGGGACAGTTGCAGGCCCTGGGCATTGAGGGCGGCACGCTGGCCGTAGCCAAGGCGCTGAGCCAGATCACCGACGAGCGCAACTACTACAAGACCCGCGCGGAGAAGATCGCCAAAGAGCGCGATCTGCTGCTCGCCGAGCGCAAGAAGCTGGAAGATAAGCTGGAGCGCGAAGCCGAGCGCGAAGCCCAGCTTGCCGCGCTGGAAGCCGACCTGCGCCGCCTGGCGACCGACCGCGAGGCCCTGGTCAAGCAGCGCGACCAGATGCGCCTGGAACGCGATGAGCTGCTCAAGGCGCGCGACCGCTGGTATGACCAGCGCACGCGCCTGATCGCCGAGGCGACGGTCGTCCAGGGCGAGCTGGAAGACGTGATGTTCGATCTGAACCAGGCCAGCGCCCGGCACCGCCAACTGAGCGAGGCGCGCGCCGCCAGCGAGGCCGAGCGCGACCGCCTGCTGGCCGAGAACACCGCCCTGCGCACCGAGCGCGACCAACTGCTCGCCCGCGCCGAGGGCGACCGCGACTTGCTCGGACAGCTTGGCACGGACGGCGTGGGCACCCTGAAAGCGATGATTGACGAGCTGACCGGCGAGCGCCAGACCCTGGAGCAGCAGCTTCTCCAGGCCAGGGACGACCTCAGCGCCCTGGAGCACCAGCAGGCGACGCGCCCTCTCGCCGCCGTCAGCGGGCACACGCAGCCCATCGCCCCGGCCAACGCCGAAGTCGTCATGTCCATCGCCCAGGAGCTGCGCACGCCGATGAGTTCGATCATGGGCTACACCGAGCTGCTGCTCAGCGAATCGGTGGGCATCCTCGGCGCGTTGCAGCGCCAGTTTATGCAGCGCGTCCAGGCCAATGTAGACCGCCTGACGCACCTGGTCAACGACCTGATCAGCATCACCCGCCTGGACTCCGAGGAGCTGCACCTGGAGCCAGCGACCATAGATATGCTCGAAGTGATCGAGGACGCCATCACCGCCGCCGGGACGCGCTTCCGCGAGAAGGGCATCACCCTGCACATGCGGCTGAGCGATGGCCTGCCGCCCCTGCACGCCGACCGCGACGCCATGCACCAGGTGTTGATGCAGCTTCTCTCCAACGCGTACCTGGCCTCGCCTGCCAACGGTGAGGTGTCCATCACCGCCCGCTTCCTGGCTCACTATTCGCCGCCCGTCTCCGACGACAGCGGGCTGATCCTGGAGCCAGCGGACTGCATCCTGGTCGCCATCACCGACCAGGGCGGCGGCGTGCCGCCAGAGGAGCAGCGCCGCGTCTTCGGGCGGCTCTACCGCGCCGACAACCCCCTGATCGAGGGCATTGGTGACACGGGCGTGGGCCTGTCCATCGCCAAGGCGCTCGTTGAGGCGCACGGCGGCACTATCTGGCTCGAAAGCGAGCACGGCACGGGGAGCACGTTCAGCTTCGTCCTGCCCCTGGCCGCGCACTATACGCCTGCCGAGGAGGCTTAGCCGCGATGGATCGCCCCCGCGACCGCAACAACGAACTCATCGTCGCCATTGCCGTCATTGGCACGCTGGCCCTGGCCCTCACCTTCGGCATCATCCTGTCGCTGAGCCGCACCATAGACAATGAGAGCGACGAGCAGAGGACGAGCACCGCCGTCGCGCAGTTCCTGCCCAGCCTCACTCCCACTGTCACCAGCAGCCCGACGCCGACCGCGCCGCCCTCGGCCACGCCGGAGCCGCCCACGCCCACTGACACACCAGAGCCATCGGCGACGCCCGAAGTGATCATCATCGTGGTCACGGACACGCCGCCGCCGTCGGACACGCCTGCGCCGACGCCGGAGCCGCCCACGCCCACTGACACGCCAGAGCCATCGGCCACGCCCGCAGTGATCATCATCGTGGTCACCGACACGCCGCCGCCGTCGGACACGCCTTCGCCGACGCCGGAGCCGCCCACGCCCACCGACACGCCAGAGCCATCGGCCACGCCCGAAGTGATCATCATCGTGGTCACAGACACGCCGCCGCCGTCGGACACGCCTTCGCCGACGCCGGAGCCGCCCACGCCCACCAACACGCCAGAGCCATCGGCCACGCCCGAAGTGATCGTCATCGTGGTCACGGACACGCCCGTACCGACTGAGACGCCGCTGCCGACGGCGACGGTGACACTCGTTCCAACGGACACGCCGCTGCCGACGGCGACGGTGACACCCGTTCCAACGGACACGCCGCTGCCAACCGCAACCGTCACACCCGTCCCAACGGACACGCCGCTGCCGACGGCGACCGTGACACCCGTTCCAACGGACACACCGCTGCCGACCGCAACCGTCACACCCGTCCCAACGGACACACCGCTGCCAACCGCAACCGTCACACTCGTCCCAACGGACACGCCGCTGCCGACCGCAACCGATACGCCCAGCCCGACAGCGACACCCACCCACACGCCAACTGATACGCCGACCGAGACTCCGTCGCCGACAGCAACCTACACGCTGACCCCGACGGTCACGCCCTCGCCGACCGTCACGCCGTCACCGACCGCCACGCTGACCCCGTCGGCAACCTTCACGCCATCGCTTACGCCCGCGCCGACGCTGACCTTCACCCCGCCGCCGACGCTCACTTTCACGCCCTACCCGTCGCTGACGCCCAGTATCACGCCCTTCGGCGGGGAGCGCACCAGCACGCCGGCCGTCACCGGCTGCACCATCCCCGACGAGTGGATCGCCTATGTGGTACAGCGCGGCGACACGCTGTCCTATCTCTCGCAGCGCTTCGGGCTGACAGTGGCCGAGCTGGCCGAAGCCAACTGCATCGAAGACCCCAACAACCTCACCGCCGGGCAGCTTCTCTTCGTCCCGCCCGGCAGCAACGTCACGCCGCCCGCCCCGGCCACGCCCGCTGTGGCCCTGCCCACGCGCCTGCCCGGCGACTATCCCAGCTTCAATTGTGACAACCTGGCGGCGACGATCAGCCAGCCGTTGGCGGGGACGGTGCTGCGCGGCGCGTTCGCCGTCTATGGCACGGCGACGCACCCGGATTTCCAGTTCTACCGCCTGCAAGTCTCCGGCAGCGGCACGTCGGATGCCGACTTCGCCACGCTGCAGGTCTACACAGCGCAGGTCTACAACGGGCAGCTTGGCACGGTCAACGCCTCGGCCTTCGCGCCCGGCGACTACTGGCTGCGCCTGACCGTCGTGGACATCACCGGCAACTACCTGCCGCAGTGCACCGTGCGCGTGCGCTTCGAGGGCTGAGCATGACCGGGCTTGTGCTGGCTTACAGCGAAACCCCGCTCGGCGCATTGGAGATCGCGGGCAGCGACGCCGGGATTCGCGCCGTGCGCTTCCTCGACGAGCCGCCCCTCGCGCCTGTCACGCCCGACCTGCCCGCGCCGATGGTTTCGTGCATCCAGCAGCTTGCCGAATACTTCGCCGGGCAGCGCCGCTCGTTCGAAGTGCCGCTCGATCTGCACGGCACACCGTTCCAACGGCGGGTGTGGGAGTTGTTGCTGCACATCCCCTTTGGCGAGACGCGCACCTACCTGGACATCGCCCTGGCCCTGGGCGACCCGAAAGCGGTGCGGGCCGTCGGCGCGGCCAACGGGCAGAACCCGGTGCCTATCATCGTCCCCTGCCACCGCGTCATCGGCGGGGACGGAGCGCTCATTGGCTACGGGGGCGGGCTGTGGCGCAAGGAATGGCTGCTCGCCCACGAAGGCCGCCCCGTGCAGGCCCACCTGTTCTGACGCTCGCCCCGACCGGCTTTTCCCCCACGCCCGCCCCAGGGCAATCGCATCAAAGTCCGCCGCGCGCCAGCCTACTCGTAGGGGCGTATCGCAATACGCCCTACGGACCTCACCCCCGCTCGGCGCTGGCGCGCCTCGCCGCCCCCTCTCCGTCAACGGAGAGGGGGCAAGCCGAGCGCAGCGAGGCTGGGGGTGAGGTAGAACAACACGCACGTTTGAAGCGATTGCCCTGCGCCCGCCCGCCGCGCCCTTGCGATCCGGTCATCCCGCGCTACACTTGCCGGAAGCGCGGGCGGGCTGCTGTGCCCCGCGCTGGTCTACCAGTGCTGCGGAGAAAAACCGATGTTGTCTCGACACCGTCTTCTGGCGTTGATCGCGGGGCCGCTGGCCCTGGCCGCCGTGCTCGTCGCGCCGTCCTTGCTGGCGGCGGCTGACGGCGCGCTGGCCTTCCAGGGGCCGACCCCCCCGCCGACCAACACCCCGCGCGCGACGCCGCTGCCGACCAATACGCCGCGCCCCACTCTGCCGCCCACCGAGACGCCTCCGCCCACCAGCACCCCTGCGCCGACCAGCACGCCGACGCCGCCCCCACAGAGCCGGTCTTTCTGCCAACGCCGACGCTCTACTACCCGCCGGAGTATCAGCCCAGCCGCGAGCAGCCCACGGCCATCCCGACAGCCATGCCGCGCCTGCGCGCGCTCGACGAGACCAACACACCCTACGAGCTGCTCAACGTGCTGTTGCTCGGTCATGATGGCATCCTGGAGCCGGGCAGTCCATTCCACACCGACACGATGATTGTCGTCTCAATCAACCGCGACACGAACACCGTCTCCATGATCTCCCTGCCGCGCGACCTGTTCGTCTACATCCCCAACTGGGGCATGGCGCGCCTCAACCTGGCCTGGGGCTACGGTGAAGCCATCGGCTGGACGGATGGCTCTTGGGGCATGATGCGCCAGACCATCCTCTACAACTTTGGCATCGAGACGCATTACTACGCGATGGTGGACTTCGAGGGCTTCGAGCAGATCATTGATGCTGTCAACGGCGTGACCATCGCGGTAGACTGCCCGATTCAGGACATCCGCTGCACCGGCCCGGCCTGCACCGACGGCATCCCCGGCAACGAGACGGACAGCGACTTCGAGCTGTACACGCTGCCGGTTGGCGTCTTCGATATGGACGCGGAGCTGGCCCTGTGGTACGCGCGCAGCCGCAAAAACACCATTGACTTCGACCGGGGCCGCCGCCAGCAGCAGCTTCTGCGCGCGATCTGGGCCAAGACCAAAACGACCGGCCAGATCACCCAGATTCCGCAGTTGTACGACCAGCTTACCTCGGTCGTCGAGACCAATATGCCCCTGTCGGAGATCCTCCCGCTGATCCCGCTGGCGCTGAGCATCGAGCCGAACGACATCGAGAACCACTTCTTCCGCAAGAACGTGGAGACGGTCGCCTGGTCGCCGGACGGCGTGACCAACGTCCAGCTTCCTCACCCTGACGGCGGCATGAACCGGCTGATCTACAACTTCCTCCAGCCGCCCACCCAGAACCGGCTGCGCCTGGAGAACGCGCGCATCGCCATCTACAACGGCACGAGCAACCCCGGCTGGGACATCGTCGCCGCCGAGCGGCTGGTCTGGGAAGGATTCGCCCCCTCTGCCCTGGGGCCTGCCGACCGCACTGACTACAGCACCTCGACGATCATTGACTACACGGGGGCCAGCAAGGGCAGCAGCCTGAACCAGTTGGTCGGGCTGCTCAACATCCGCCCGGATCAGGTCGTCGTCCAGCCCGATCCCAACCGCACGGTGGACTTTGAGATCATCCTCGGCGCGGACTACAACTCGTGCGTAGGCCGCCAGTGGGTCGCTCCCAGCGAGACTGGCTGAGGCGCGAGTGGGAGGCTTGCGCCGCAGGCTGTTCAGGACTAAGCTACTTCAGTATGTTGGTGGCGCACTCCTGGAGGCGTGCCGTGAACTGGACGCGCCCGCAGCCTGTTTTCCTGCTCGTTGCCGTGCTGCTGAGCGGACTGCTGCTCGCGGCGTGCGGCGACAGAGTGAGCAACAGTCCCCCGCCAAGCATTCTGATCACCATTCAGCCAGAGCCATTGGGCACGGTGCTGCCCGGCTGCCAGCCGGACGAGCTGGAAGACTGGTACGAGCTGGCCGGATCGCTCGTCATGACGTTCCGCGACGAGAGCCTGGCGGCGCTCGGCAAGCTGCCGAACACGCTGGTTCCGACGCTGCTGCGCCTGGCCGACCTGCGCGATGCTGTGGCCTCCCAGCCCGTCCCAGAATGCGCTGCGCTCGCCCACAGCACCATCCTCACTCACATGCGCCAGTCGCTTGATGCCTTTCAGGCGCACGCCGCGGGGACAGTTGCCGAGGACGCGCTGCGCAGCGAGGTGCAGGCAGCAGCCGACGCCATCAGCACGACCGTTGCGGGCCTGCTGGAGAACACGCGCCTCCAGCTCGAGGGTAGTCTGAGCGAGCAGCGCGCCACGCAAGCCGTCAGCGCGCCTTGAGCAGCAGCCGGGCATCAGAGCGGAGCCTCAGTGCAAGGGCAGAGCGCGCGGCGAGAAGCGGGAGACTTCGCATCTTCCCAGTGATTCCACTAGAGCCTGTACTACTTTTATTTTGTTCCTGCCTCACCCCCGGTCTCACCTTTCCATGCATCGGTAGAGGGAAGGCCGAATGCGCACCCGCGTTTCTTCAATCACCACGATCCACCCTGTTTCTTCAATCACCACGATACTGCCCCGTTCGAGATCTCGCACAATGCCTGGCAGGTTGGCTAACAAAACAGCAACTTGCGCTTCAGCCTGGCGCAGCATCGGCCATCGCAGCAGGATCACCGAGGGGAGAGTGGATTGGCGCTGCGCCACAATGCGACTGAAGTCCGTATCCGCTGAGACGATCACTCGTTCCTCAGCAGCAGCACACTCAAAAACGATCGGGTCTTTGGCAGCCTGCAGCGCGTAGTCACGGACGTGCACTGCGTCATATCCCGCGGCACGCAGCCCTTGAGCGACACGGGGCGAAAGCTGGTTGTCAACCAGGAACTTCATGCTACTGAAGCCATCTGCGGGAGTTGACGCTCTCGGACAGCAGCGGCGGCATAACGCAGTGACTCACGGATGTCCTCACGTTCCAGATCGGGGAAGTCGCGCAGAATCTCGTCTTCGCTCATGCCCGCAGCCACCATATCAACCACAGTGGCTACCGGAATGCGCAGTCCCCGGATGCACGGCAGACCATCCATTTGTTCAGGATCAACAGTGATGCGTGGAAAGGTCGTCATGGCAATTCCTCCTATACCTCCATTCTACCCGGATTCCGTTGCCGGTGAGTGTCCCAAACAAGAATTGCTGACAATGTGGCAAGTCACACCTTGAGCAGCAGCCGGGCATCAAAGGCCGTTCGAAAAGTCGTGCGTCTGCCCTTGCCCCCCATCCCCGGTCTATACAACTGCGCGGAGGGAAGGGGAGCAGACCCGCTGCTTTTCTCCCTTCCCCCCTCGTGATACTGTTGGCGAACGGCCCCCTTGGGGCGTAGTGAGCACACCCCTACGAACCCCGCCCGATCAGCGTTTTGTAGGGCGGTTTCAAACCCGCCCCTACGAAACCGGCGCGTGCCTGGCTCGCCAACAGCCTCCCTCGTGGGGGAAGGAGCTGGGGGATAGGGGGCACACGGCAGCCAGTACCCACGCCTTTTCAACCGAATTCGATACACTGCCCAGGCAATTTGCTTCTTGCCTGGCCTTTGCTCCGTCCGGTATAATTGAGCCATATTGTGGAGTAGTAACCCCTGGCTTTCAAGATCACCCATTCGACCTGGTAATTCACACACATAGCACATGACTGGGGAGACATTCGAGGATGTCTGGTCATAGTAAGTGGTCAACCATCAAGCGCAAGAAAGGTGCCGAAGACGCCAAGCGGGGCAAGGTCTTCACCAAGATCGCGCGCGAGATCGTCATGGCGGCGCGCAAGGGCGGCGCCGACCCTGAGTCAAATGCGGCCCTGCGCCTGGCGATGGATAAGGCGCGCGCGGCAAACATGCCCAAAGACAACGTGGAGCGCGCCATCCATCGCGGCGCGGGCATTGGTGACGACGCGGTGGAGATGGAAGAGATCGTCTACGAAGGCTACGGCCCGCACGGTGTCGCCCTGGTCATCAGCGTGGTCACCGACAACCGCAACCGCACCCTGTCCGATCTCAAGTACATTCTCAGCCGCAACAACGGCAACCTGGCCAGCGCCGGCTCGGTGACCTGGCAGTTTATGCAGAAGGGGTACGTTGAGGTCTCCGCCGAGGGCGCGGACTTCGAGGAAGCCTTCCTTGTCGCCGCCGACGCCGGCGCGGACGACGTGCAGCAGGAAGAGGATATCTTCGCCGTGTACACCCCGCGCGAAGAGCTGGCTGTCGTCGCCAACGCCCTCGAGGACGCCGGCTACACGGTCGAGGAGCGCGAGTTGATCTGGATGCCTCAGAACGAAGTCGAGGTGAACACCGACGAGGCGCTCCAGATCATGGGCCTCATCGAGAAGCTGGAAGACCTGGACGACGTGCAGCGCGTCGCGTCGAACCTGAGCCTCACCGACGAAGTAGCCGCCGCGCTGAGCGCCGCCTAGCCCGGCGACTCGCGCCCGCTGCGCACCCTGTCAGGTCGCGCACCGGATGCGGCGGGCGGCCTGATTTGTGAATTAGGAACCTTGCCATGCTCGTCCTGGGCATTGACCCCGGCACCGCAACGACCGGCTATGGTCTCGTGCGCGAGAGTCCGGACGGCGACCTGACCGCCGTCGCCTTCGGCGTCATCACCACGCCAGCGCGCACGCCCATGCCCGACCGTCTGCTGGAGCTTCACGCAAAGATCACAGCCCTCATCGCCCAATACCAGCCCGACGCCGCTGCCATCGAAGCGCTCTACTTCGGCAAAAACGTCACCACAGCCATCACCGTCGCCCAGGGGCGCGGCGTGATCCTGCTGGCGCTGGCCCAGGCGGGGCTTGCCGTGCGCGAGTACAAGCCAGCCGAGATCAAGCAGGCCATCGCCGGCTATGGCAACGCGGACAAAGGGCAGATGCAGGAGATGATCCGCCACCTTCTGGGCCTGGACGATCTGCCACGCCCGGACGACGCCGCCGACGGGCTGGGTGTGGCCATCACCGACCTGAACGCCAGCCGCTTCGAGCGCCTGTCCTCTGCATAACTCGCCAGCGTGCGGCAGAGAGAGTGCCACCATGATTGACAGCGTCACCGGGCAGGTCACCACCATCACCAGGCAGTACGTGGTCGTCCTGGTCGGCGGTGTGGGGCTGCGCGTGCACGTCCCCGCCACCGTGCGCGACCTCGTAGACGGCCCTGGGCACATGGTCACGCTGTATACTTACCTGCACGTGCGCGAAGACGGCCTGATCCTCTACGGCTTCGCCGAGCAAGAGGAGCGCGCCCTCTTCGAGACGCTGATCACCATCAGCGGCGTGGGGCCGCGCATCGCTCTGGCGCTGCTCAGCACGCTGACCGTCGAGCACATTCACAACGCCGTCGCCCGCGAAGAGCCAGACGTGCTCGCCCGCGCGCCGGGCATCGGCAAGAAGCTGGCCCAGAAGCTCGTCTTTGAGCTGAAGGACAAGCTGGTCCTGGAGCCGTCGCTGGGCATCACCGCCCTGAGCGACGTAGACACCGACGTGATCGCCACGCTCACCGCGCTCGGCTACAGCGTCGTCGAGGCGCAGGCCGCGCTGCAAGCCATCCCGCGCGACGCCCCCGCCGACATCGAGGAGCGAGTCCGGCTGGCGCTGCAATACTTCGCCTGACCCCACCTGCCCCCGCAGAGAAAGGAAGCCGCACCATGACCGATCACCCTTCCCCGCGCGACGCGCTCATCGGCAAGCGCGTGGACGTGCTCGACCAGGGCTGGATCGAGCTGCAGGACATGATGGGCGACGACCTGGCCATCGTCAGCGCCGCGCGCGTGTCTTTCCTGGGCGAGAGCAAGGGGACCGAGCGCGACAAGAAGCTGCTCTTCTACCTGCTCCAGCACCGGCACACCTCGCCGTTTGAGCAGGTCGAGTTTCGCTTCCGCGTGCGCGCGCCGCTGGTCGTGTGGTGGCAGTGGGTGCGCCACCGCGTGTGGCACGTCAATGCTCAATCGGGACGTTATACCCCCTTCAAGGAGAGCGATTTTTACATGCCCGCTGCCTGGCGCTTGCAGTCCGCCGACAACAAGCAGGCCAGCGAAGGGGAATTGAGCGGGCCGGAAGCGGAGGCGCTCACCCAGGCCCTGGGCGAGCACTACGAGCGGTCGTTCGCGCTCTACCAGCGCGCGCTGGAAGCAGGCGTCGCCCGCGAGCTGGCGCGCATGTTCCTGCCGGGCTTCGCCGTGTACTACACCTGGGTGGTCAAAGTGGACGCGCACAACCTGATGCATTTTCTGCGGCTGCGCATGGCCCCGGACGCGCAGTACGAGATTCGCCAGTACGCCCAGGCGCTGTTCACCCACTTCTTCAAGCCGGCGCTGCCCTGGACGGCGGAGGCGTTTGAGACCTACATCGTTCCAGAGTTGTCACGGCCCGATCAGATATAGCACGTGCCTGGCGCTGAAGACGAACAACAGCAGCCACCCCCCTGCCACGCACGCGAAGCGCACGCGTTGTGAACGGATCCGGCGCAGTCCGTCTGCCACCATGATGGTCAGCGGAAACAATGCCAGCGCATAGCGCCCGAAGCTCTGTGAGTAAGTTATCTCTTGCGTGTCGTGGTTCAGGTTGATCTTGGTGAGAAACAGGAGCAAGTACAGCCAGGTATAGGCGACCATCGGCAGCCGGCGATGGCGCGGGTAACGCAGCATGAGCACCCCCAGCACCAGGCACATCGCCAGCGCCAGCAAATCCGTATCGTATATGGAATGCGGCCACTGGCGCACAAAGTGCCGCGCGTTGAAAAACAGGCTGCTGACAGGGTCGGCATACAGATGGTGCGAGTAATTCACATAGACGTCGTTCAGGGAAGGCAAACCCCGGATGGACCGGAAGCCAATGAACAGCAGCGCCCCCACCGGGATCAATAGCAATGGCCAGCCCCGCCTGACCATCTCTCGCACGCCTCCATGACGGGTGGGTGCGTCCAGCAGAATCAGCCCTGCCACCACCACCAGGAGCACACCCTGGGTACGCGCCAGCGCCGCCAGCAGCCCATACAGAGCCGCGAGCAGCCAACGCCTGCGATAGGCAGCGTAGACCGTTCCCAGCACCAGCGCCAGATAGGCCGCCTCGGACATTGGCGCGGCGAAGAAATACGACAGGGGCTGTAGCGCCGTCACGCCGACCGCCCAACGAGCCAATTGATCGTCCGCGTAATCCACGACGCATAACCGAAACAGCAGCGTCAGCGCAAACCCAAAGGCAAGCGTCTCAAACACCATCGCGCCCAGGTCCACCGGGCCGGGCAACACCCGGTCGAAAAACTGGAATGCGAGCGGCGTCAGCACGCCAAATACGGTCGGGCCGGGGTTCTCTGGCTGATAGCCATGAACGGCCAGGTTCAGGTAGTGGTTGGCATCCCACCGTCGCCACACGCCAAAGACAACTTGCGCGGCTGGCGTGCTCAGGCGCGGCAAGCCGTCCGCCTTCACAGCGTCAAAGTCAGCGTCGTAGGTTGTCCAGGGGCTAATCGTTACCCAG
Organism: Anaerolineae bacterium; assembly: GCA_027494015.1. Next base: position 226,428 of record JAOSJP010000001.1, on the reverse strand, counting down.
ACTGCTGCCATCCAGATGCCCAGCAGCAGCCTGTGCGCGAGCGCAACGCCGAATCCCCACCGGAGCGCTGCGCGCCAGCCGGAACTATTCACAGCCTATCCTCGCTCGTCATCATCCTTATGCCCCACCAATGGCACGCACCAACATCTTCTCTTAGGCAGCGCTTCAGCACGCACGTCCTCCCTGCGCCCTCACGAACTGGCGATATCTGCGTTTTTGTGCGTATCAGGAACTCTGCGCTGCGTTGGGAAGGAGTCCCGCCATTCGTCGCCCGCCCTCAGAAGCTGGCGATGATCTCGCCGCCAACCGCAAAGCACGTGCGATTGCCCGCAGCGTCCAGCGGCCACACTTCCCACCCATACGCGCCGGCCACGCTGAACAGATCGCCGGGCAAGCGCAGCATGTCGCCAGCGACCGCCTCCGAATGGACGATCCCGCCGCCGGGGTGCCGCACGATGACCAGATAATCGCTGAACTCGGCAATGGGCGTCCAGCGGACGGTCACCGCCACGCCCACGCGAGTCGCCAGGTCGCCGCCGACAACCGTCAGGCCCAGACAGTAATCCGGGTGCGCAGTCCAGGTAGGTGCGGGCGGCAGCGTCGGCGTGACCGGCGTCGGCGATTTGCGGGGTGTGGCGCTCGGCGGCGCTCCCGCCGTCCAGGTGGGCGGGAACGGCGTGCCCCCGGCCAGCGCCCCTCCCTCACCCGCTCCACCGGGCGTGCGGACGGTCGTGCTTTCAGGCGCAGGCGTCGCCGAAGGGACAAAGCCTGGTGGCACAGGGGTCCAGGTGGGTGGCAACGGGGAGGGCGTGACCAAAGTCGCTGTGGCGGAGGGTGCCTGCCCGGCTTCGTCACCGCCCCCGCAGCCCGTCAGCAGCGCCGCCGCCAGCACCCCGGTCAGCAGCCATGCTCTGCGCATGTAGCCCTTCCTCTCCCGCGCCATCACAACAGATAGCCGAACGCCAGCCCAAAGAGCACCAGGACGATCACGATCAGCAGCCCGGCCACGCCCGCTGCCGTGTACAGCACCGCCGCTCGCCCCGGACGCCAGGGCTGGGCGGGATCCCAATCGAACCCGACCAGCGCCCACCAGCCAACCGCATAGAGCACCAGCCCGACTCCCGCCGCGATCCAGGCCGGGGCAGCCCGTCCCAGGTCCCCTTCGACCACGCGCTGGATCAGCAGACGGTCTACGGCATAGGAGATCAGGATGACCAGTTCGAGCGTGATGACCAGGCTGAGCAGCACGCGCCATCCGCGCGAGAGATGCCCCAGCCGTGCCGCCCACCGATCGATCGCGCTTGTTGACGCCGCAGGTTTGCCAGCCACCGTCTTCCCTCCTGCGCGCCGCCAGGCAGGCCGCTACGCGTTGATCAGGTGCGTGGCAGTGCGCTCAAAGTATCCCTGGATCGCGACGCGCGCCGGATTGTCGCGCGCCGTTTGGTCAATCGTAAACGGAGAATGGCGCAGGCGCAAGCGCGGGGCAGCGCATGGTGCGTGCAGAGATTGACAGCGACTCGCTGGGCGCAGGACATTGTCCTCACCCCCAGCCTCGCTATGCCCGGCTTGCCCCTCAGCCATTCGAATGGGGGGCGGCAGGCGCGCCAGCGCCGAGCGGGGGTGAGGTGAACCAGGGCGCAGCAGAACAGCGCCCCCACCTGGCAGGTTTTGCACGCACCCACCTCGCACACGCTCAGAGCAACCGGATTCCTGGCACGCCCTGTTAGGAATCTCTAATCCGCTTCTAACGTGTACCGGCTGAACCGTTGGTTGAAGGGCGGGCAATTGGGTGATAGACTCGAATTGTTGGCAGAGGTGCGTTTACTTTCTTCACATTTGCTCCGGTTCACCCTGTGGGAAGCATTCATGATCGACCGCATTCAATGGCTAGGGCATGGCAGCTTTCTCATCCAGGGGCCGCCGCTGATCTACATCAATCCCTGGCGGGTGTCCCGTAGCGCCTTCCATCCCGATGCGATCCTGATCACCAACGACCTCTACGATCACTGCTCGCCCGGCGACATTGACAAGCTGTGTGGCCCGCAGACGGTGATCATCGCCAACCCCGCCGCGTCGCATGTCCTGAGCAATGGCGCGCTGTTGCTGCGCTCGTGGCAGAGCGTCAACGTGAGTGGCGCGCGGATCACCGCCGTCCCCGCCTACACCCGCTCCGATTACTACCCGGCGGCGAAGGGCGGGCTGGGCTTCGTCATCTCGGTGGACTACTACGACATCTACTATGCCGGGACGACAGATCTCGTGCCGGAGATGGAGAAGATCCGCTGTGATGTGGCCATCCTGCCGCTGGCCGGCGGGCCGGGTACGCTCAACCTGGAGCGAACCGTTGAGTTGGTGCGCGTGCTGCAACCTCGCTGGGTGATCCCAAGTCACTGGGGGACGTTCGGTGGGACGGCGCTGGATGTGCAGGCATTGGAGCGCGCGCTGAGCGGTCTGGCGACGGTTGTCGCGCCGCAGCAGGTGCGCTGACTCGTCGAGATTGGTTTTTGCGCTCCAGCCTGGGGTTGGGTAACATCACCACGGTCGTGTTTCCGGCCAGCCACAGACAACCGGGCTGGCTGCGAGAGCGAAAAGACTTACACAACAGAATTGACGAATAGACGGGATTTGACCACCTCGTCCGTCGGAGTGCCAAAAGGCTTTACGAATTAGACCTCCAATTTGAAAAATACTTTGACGAAGCGGCCCCCAGGCATAGTGAGAGGGGCCGCTTCGCATTTGTGGACGCCTCACTCCGCCTGACCTGCCCTCTCCGAGCACAGCCCAGAAAGTCTCCCAACCCGCAATCCGCAATCCGCAATTCGCAATCCGCAATCCGCAATCCCTCTCGCAGGTACAGAGAGGGGGTAAACGGCCAGGCTCGCTCACCCGACCGGCAGCAGCGTCCGCAACAGATTGCCCTGCCCGTCGCGCACTGCCTCGACCACCCAGCCGCTGATGCCGTTCGGCGTCTGCACGCGCCACCAGCGATAGCCTTCCTGGACGCGCGGCCCCCCGGTGACGCGCACCCGCGATCCGTTCACCAGGCTCAGCAGCACCTCTCCACCCGGCACCGCCCGCAGGTTGAGCGGATCGCCTTCGGTCGTCTGCACGCGCGCCTCGTCGCCCGCCTTGAACGCTGGCCCCCAGCGCGGCGCGCCAACCGGCCCCGTGAGCGGCGTCAGGTCATACAGACCTCCGACGGTGTCGTACAGGGCGGGCGAGCCAAGCGGCGCGCTTTCGGACTCGCGCGCGGCAACGATCACCTGGCGGGCGAAGTCGTCCCAAAGCACGTCGAGCGCGCCGGACGCGGGCAGCCCGCTGGCGACGGGCACAAGCGCGCTCCCTCCGCGCGGCGCGAGGTAGATCGCGCGCGGCGCGCCGGGCGGCGCGTCCAGGAAGGCCAGCGTGCCCTCGGCAAACTGGCGCGCCTCCACCGGCCAGAAGCCAGAGCCGGGCGCGATCAGCGGGCGGCCTTGCAGCGCGTCCGGCTCGACATACATCACGCTGCCCGCGCCGCTGGCGATGATGGCCGTGCCGTTGTCGTTCCAGGCGGCGACGGTGAAGGAGTCGGGCGGCAGGCTTGCCGCATCCCATAGCGGCAGCAGCGCGCTGTTGCTGAGGATCATGCGGCACAAGGCCCGCCCCGCAGCAATCTCGTACCCGGCGAGGATTTCGCTGCTGTCCGGGCGCCAGCGCAGCGGCCCGGTGAACACGCGCCGGGACTCGTCAGTCGCGTAGACGCTGGGCTGCAGGCGCACGGTGTTGCCGTCGCTGCTGCGCAGCCACAGCCCGTCCACCTCATGCGCCCCGCCCGCTGCCCGATCAGCCCCCGGCGTGCTCACTGCATAGGCCAGCCAGGCGCCGCTCGGTGCCCAGGCGATGGCCGTGACCTGGGCCTGACTCCCGTCCGCCGCCGGCGGCGGCAGAAGGGGAATGCCCCCGACAAGCAGCCCGCCCCCCGGCGTCAGATAGGCCAGGGTGCCGTCTGGCGACACATCAAAAGCCGCCACTCCGTCCGGGCTGAAGGTGAGCTGTTCGGGATAGGCCAGGCCGATGCGCAGCCGCCATACCTGAGGACTTCCCCCGTCCGCCGACAGGTAGTAAAGCGTGGCCGGCAGGGCGTCCAGCCCGGCGACAGGCGACAACTGAGCTACCGCGCCGCCCGTGCCAGGGACCATGCCGCCACTGCCGTCATCGAGCGGCGGCAGGGATGTGGGGCCGGGGCGGGTGCGCGTGGGCGCGGGCGTGGCGGTTGGCAAGGGCGTGCCCGGCGTGGGCGTGCTGGCTTGGACGACGGGTAGCGTGTCCGTTACAGCAGGGGTCGCGCTGGGCAGGAGCACCGGCGTCTCGGTCGGCGGCGGCACCAGCGTCTCGGTCGGCACGGGCGTATCCAGAGACGCCGATAGCGTCGCCGTCACGATCAGCGGCGGTTTGTCCTGGGTCAGCGTGCAGGCCGTCAGCGCGGCCAGCAGAGCCAGCGCGACAGCCAGCAGCCAGCGAGATTGCGGACGGCGCATATCCCCTCCGCGTGCTGTGCGATGGCGGCAGTATACCATGAGCGGGCGAGCGATTCACACCGCCTGGCGAACTATCTCCCTACAACAAGCCGTCTCCGGCGGGCTGGGCCGGAGACGGGGCAAATGGGCGAGTCGGGATGGGCGCGATCAGGCGGCGGGCAGGTGCATCAGCGAGCCGTCGTCGCGCCACTGAAGCTGCTGGTCGCCTTCCACGACGATCTGCGGGCGACCGCGCCCGCTGATGGCCCCAGCATCCACAATGACGCGCCTGATGATGTCGCGGTGCGAGGGAATCTCGAACATCACGTCGAGCAGCGCCCCTTCGACAATGCTGCGCAGGCCGCGCGCGCCGGTCTCGCGCTCGGAGGCCAGGTCTGCCGCGGCGCGCAGGGCGTCTTCGGTGAAAATCAGCTCAACGTTGTCCAGGGCGAACATCTGCTGGAACTGCTTGACGAGCGCGTTCTTCGGCTCGGTGAGCACGCGCACGAGCGTCTCGCGGTCGAGCGGGTCCACCACCGTCGTGACTGGCAGCCGCCCCACTAGCTCGGGGATCATCCCGAACCTGATCAGGTCTTCGGGCGACACCTGGTGCAGCAGTTGGCTCTCGGTGATGTTGCTGGCCGCGCCCGCCTTGTCGAAACCGAGCGCGCCCTTGACGCCTACACGGTCGGCGACGATCTCGTGCAGGCCGTCGAAGGTGCCGCCGCAGATGAACAGGATGTTGCGCGTGTCAATCTGAATGAACTCCTGGTGCGGGTGCTTGCGCCCGCCCTGCGGCGGGACGTTGGCGACCGTCCCTTCGATGATCTTCAGCAGCGCTTGCTGCACGCCCTCACCGCTCACGTCGCGGGTGATGGACGGGTTGTCGCCGCTCTTGCGCGTGGTTTTATCCAGTTCGTCAATGTAGATGATGCCCTTCTGCGCGCGGGCAATGTCGTAGTCCGCCGCCTGGATCAGGCGCAGCAGGATGTTCTCGACATCCTCGCCGACGTAGCCAGCCTCCGTCAGCGAAGTCGCGTCGGAGATGCAGAAAGGCACGTCCAGCAGGCGGGCCAGGGTCTGCGCCAGCAGCGTCTTGCCGCTGCCGGTCGGCCCGATGAGCAGGACGTTGCTCTTGTCTAGCTCGACATCGGCGATGGCCCCGCCCGCGTTGACGCGCTGGTAATGGTTGTAGACAGCGACCGAGAGCACGCGCTTGGCCCTCTCCTGGCCGATGACGTACTTGTCAAGCTCAGCCAGGATCTCGCGTGGGGCGGGCACGTTCTCCACGCGAAAGTCCCCCCCGCTGCCCGCACTCTGCTCGTGCAGAATGTCGTAGCACAGGTGAACGCATTCGTCGCAGATGAACACGCCGTCCGGCCCAGGGATGAGCTGGCCCACCTCTTCGATAGAGCGCCGGCAGAACGAGCAGCGTTGCGGTCCGATCAGATAGCTCACGATATCCCTACCCCTGTTTCCCGTCTTTCTTGCCCTTATCTTCTTTGGCTGGCGGGTTGAGAATGTCGTCCAGGAGGCCGTAGTCTTTGGCCTGCTGCGCCGTCATATAGAAGTCGCGGTCGGTGTCCTCTTCAATGCGAGTCAGCGGCTGCCCGGTGCGGTCGGCCAGAATCTGGTTGAGCAGATCACGCTGGCGCAGAATCTCGCGGGCCTGGATTTCGATGTCGCTCGCCTGTCCGCCACCGCCAGAAGACCAGGGCTGATGCATGTGAATGGTTGCGCTGGGCAGGGCGAAGCGACGGCCTTTGGTGCCCGCCGCCAGCAGCACTGTGCCGAAGGATGCTGTCAGGCCAACGGCCACGGTCATCACCGGCGCGCTGATCTGGCGCATGGTGTCGTAGATGGCCAGCCCCGCGTAGATCATGCCGCCCGGCGAGTTGATGTACATCTGAATCTCGCGCTCCGGGTCTTCCCGGTTCAGGTAGAGAAGCTGCGCGACGATCAGGTTGGCGATCTGGTCGCTGATGCCGGTGCCCAGGAAGACGATGCGCTCCTTGAGCAGCAGTGAGTAGATGTCGTAGGCGCGCTCGCCCCGGCCACTGGTCTCGATGACCATCGGGATCAAGCCGTTATACAGGTCCATAGGGTGTCGCTCCTTGCTCGCAATCATGACCGGCGGGCTGGCTCGCGCCGCCGCCGGAGTGCTTACCGTTCCTCAGCCGTCGCGCTGGCCTCGTCGCCCTGCGGCGCGATTGCCGGCGCAGCGGCATCGTCCTCGCCCGCAGCTTCTTGTGCGGCGGCGGGCTGCTCATCGGCTGCTTCGCCAGGGGCCGGGATGTCTTCGCCCCTGGCAATGGCCACCAACCGGTCCATCCCCTGGCTGGTAGTCAGGTCAGCGCCGATGCTAAAGCGGCCCTGCGGGCTGGCGAAATACTGCCTGAACACCGGCGCCTGCTTCTCGTCGAAGGAAGCGCTCAGGCGCTCGATCTCGGCGTCAACAGCGGCGTCGGATACCAGCACCTTCTCCTGGCGCAGGAATTCGTTGAAGACCAGCGCGCTCCTGGTGCGCCTGTCGGCCCGCTCGCGATACCGCTCGCGCAGGTGCTCCTCGGTCGTGCCGCTGATCTGGAAGAAGTCCTTGAGCGTCAGGCCCTGCCCGCGCAGCACGGTGTTCTCCAGGTCGGCCAACAGCTCAGAGACCATCTCCTGAACGGCCTCTTCAGGATAGCTGAGCGTCGCCTCCTCAACCATCTTCGCCAGCGCCTCTTCGGCGATGATCTGGTGCGTCTGCTGCTCGCCATACTCGACCAGTTGCTGGCGCACGTTCTGGCGAAGCTCCAGGATCGTCTCAAACTTATCCTCGCTCACAGTTTTGGCCAGCGCATCGCTCCATTCGGGCACCAGGCGCGACTCCACCAGGGCGACATGGGCCTCAATCCACAGAGTCTGCCCGGCGGTGAGAGCGTCGTCGTGGTCGGCAGGGACTTCCAGCTCGAACGCGGCTTCGTCCCCGGCGCTCATGCCGACGATTTTCGCCGCCAGGCCAGGAACGAGGTCGCGCTTGTCTCCGTACAGCACTACGTCAAAGTCGTGACGGTGAAGCAGGATCCCTTCATCGCTGTCATCATCGTCATCCTCGTCATATTCGTCGTCGAGGTCGTCGTCTTCGTCATCCTCGTCATCCTCGTCATCCTCGTCGTCGAGGTCGTCGTCTTCGTCATCCTCGTCCTCGTCGTCGAGGTCGTCTTCGTCGTCTTCATACTCGGTCAGGACCCTGATCTCCAGGTGCTCCATGGTCACCATGTCGCCCAACTGCGCCGGGCGCTCGACAGGCTCGAGCAGGGCCTGTTCCTCGCGCAGTTGTTCCATCGCCTCGCTGACCATCTCGTCAGTCACTTCCGGCGTTTCGGCTTCCACGCGGATGGCGCGATAGTCGCCCAGGGTGACGGTGGGGACCTTGGGCACGGTAAACACGAGCTTCCGACCGTCCTCGGAAATCTCCTCCAGGCTGCCTGGCGCGTAAGGCTCGACGCCCGATGCTGACAGCGCCTCGCGGTAGATTTCCTGGCTGATGGTCTCAAGCGCCTGGTCGAGCACGTACTCGCGTCCGAACAGTTTCAGGACGATGTTGTAGGGAGCTTTGCCCGGACGAAAACCGGGAATCTTGGCGTGCTGGCTGAGACGGCGCGCTGTCTCGCGCATCGCCTTGTCAATGCGCTCGGCGTCCACTTCCACGGTCAGGCGGGCGATATGGTTTTCCAGGTGATCGGTTTGAACGTTCAACATGCTGTCCTTCACTGTCTCGCACCACGCGATTATATCATTGCGGCTAACCAGCGACCATCAGCGGCGGGATTTCTTGCAGAAGTCTTACCCATAAAAACAGGGCGCTGCGACGCGCGCCCCGCGCGATGGGGAAGGTGGGACTCGAACCCACATGGATCGCTCCACATGATCCTAAGTCATGCGCGTCTGCCACTTCCGCCACTTCCCCGCTGGCGTATGTCATTATAGTGAGGAATCCCAAAATCGGGAAGGGTAAATCGCGGGAGGCGCAGGGCAATCGCATCAAAGTCCGCCGCGCGCCAGCCTACTCGTAGGGGCGTATCGCAATACGCCCCTACAGACCTCACCCCCGCTCGGCGCTGGCGCGCCTCACCGCCCCCTCTCCGTCAACGGAGAGGGGGCAAGCCGAGCGCAGCGAGGCTGGGGGTGAGGTAGAACAACACGCCTGTTTGAAGCGATTGCCCTGGCGGGAGGCGCTGCGCCCCTTGCCCCCTGCCCCGCCCGGCCTGTCTCTTTCATCGGGCGCGCCAGGGAGCGCGAAGACGACGCGCTATGCCTTGCCTCTACACCGCCGGGCGCTCAGCGGCCAGGCCGGCCTGGTCAGTCAGGGCGACAGCGGGCAGCCGGAACCAGAACGTGCTGCCCTCGCCGAGGACGCTCTTCACTTCGATGGCCGTGTGCATGCTGGCCGCCAGCAGCCCAGCCAGCGCCAGGCCCGTCCCGGCACCGCGCTGGTGGCGGGAAGTGACGTTGTTCACCTTGTAGAACGGCAGGAAGATGCGATCCAGCTCGTCCGGGGCGATTCCTTCGCCAAAGTCCCGCACGCCAATCACGACCTCGTCGTTTTCCGCCTGCTCGGCGTACAGGTGAACGGGGGCATCGCCCGGGCTGTAACGCAGCGCGTTGTCCAGCAGAATCTGCAGCAGGTGGCCCAGCGCAAACTTGTCGCTGTACACCGGCGGCAGGTTGGCGGGCAGACGCTTGGCGATGCGCTGCACATCCCCCTGCGATGCCCAGGCGCGCTCAAGCTGACGCATGGCGTAGTCGGCGGACTCTTCGATGTGCACCAGGCTGAAGACGATGTGGTGAGTGCGGGCCAACTGGCGGATGTTGCCGACCAGATTCTCCAGGCGGGCGACCGACTGCGCAGCCATCAGCGCCAGCCCCTGCTCGTCCCCTTCGGGGCGCGAGTAGACATCCTCGGCCAGCAGCGCGACGGCGGACTTGGCGATGAGCAGCGGGGTGCTCAGCTCGTGCGACACGCGGTCAATGATGCTGGCCTTGATGCGCTCGAAACGCTGAGTATCAGTGTCGAAATGCTGGTGGCGTCTGTCAGTCTGCTGTTTGATGCGCAGCAGCGTATGCAGCGTGCGCTGCAAGTCTGCGGGGTGCGGCCAATCATCGAGCACCACATCCGGCCCGCTGAGCACTGCTTCCTCTGTCTCCGAGACAGCAGAGGGCAGCGCGCCGATGAGAATGACCGGCACAAAGGCAGTTTCGTCGCGCTTGATCAGCGCGCACATTTGCCAGGCTTGATCGCCCGGCAGACAGGCAATGATCGCCACATCCGCCGCACCCTCGAACAGAGTCTGGCAGATGCGCGCGGGCGTCGCGCCGTCCAGCACGGTGTAGTCTCCGGCGGCAAGCTGCTGCCGCAGCAAAAGCGCATGGTCGGTCTGCCCGGAGATGAGCAGCACGCCCGCCCTGGCGAATCCCGGCGGCAAAGCGATCAACTCGGAGAGCTGCGACTGACGTCCCACTCGGCCAACGCCCGCCTCTGGAGAATGGCAATCCTCGATAGTCAGGATTCTACTCCAGGCGCAGCCGCGACGAAAGCCGCGCAGGTGCGAGGTTGGTTTGAGAACCATTCGGATCGCGCTTCAATTTTGCCAAAACCCCACATATCTGGCGGTTGATCCCCACCAGAACCCGATCATGTGGCGGCGCGGCTATGCGTTAGCCGCAAATACCCCCCATCTCCCAGCCCCTTCCCCCGCGCTGCGCGGAGGGAAGGGGAGCAAGCCCCGCTTTTCCCTTGGGGGCCGGGGATAGGGGGACAGGCACAGCCAAACACGTGTACCCTGGCGCAGTTTCTATGGCTCTTCTCTGCGGCCTCTGCGCCTGCACGGTTCAGCATTTCGCAGGGCAATCGCATCAAACGTGCGTGTTGTTCTACCTCACCCCCTGGCCTCGCTACGCTCGGCCTTTCCCCCTCTCCGTTGACGGAGAGGGGGAGGCGAGGCGCGTTAGCGCCGAGCGGGGGTGAGGTAAACCAGGGCGCAGCAGAGCAGCGTCCCTACCTGACAGGTTTTGCACGCACCCGGCATCTCGCCCCATCGGGCTTTCGCCGGGAACTGCGCTATAATCTGACTGTTGTGCCACGAACAAGCGGGAGCGTGTCGCTGGCGCGCCTGCCCGAATCCAGCAAAGTGAGGTGTGTTTGTGAGCGATCAAAAGCTGCACGATGCGGTGATGGCCGCGTTAGGGACGGTGATCGAGCCGGAACTGCACCGCGATCTGGTGACTTTGAAGATGGTGCGCGATCTGCGCGTGGAAGATGGCGTGGCCCACTTCACGGTGGTGCTGACGACGCCCGCCTGCCCGCTCAAGGACGTGATCTACGAGCGGGCAAAGCAAGCCGTCTTGCGGGTGGACGGCATCCGCGACGTGGCGATCAAATGGGATTCCAATGTGCCCACCGATGGCCGTATCTTCGGGCGGATGCAACTGCCGGTGCGCAGCATTCTGGCCGTGAGCAGCGGCAAGGGGGGCGTAGGCAAGAGCACGGTCGCCGTCAACCTGGCGGTGGCCCTGGCGCAGAGCGGCGCGCGCGTCGGCCTGATGGACGCCGACATCCTCGGCCCCAACATCCCCAAGATGATCGGGCTTGGCTTCGCGCAGCCGACGATCACGCCGGAGCAGAAGCTGATCCCCTTCGAGGTCTTTGGGCTGAAGGTGATGAGCATGGGCTTTCTGGCCGATCCCAACACGCCCATGATCTGGCGCGGGCCGATGCTGCACAGCGCCATTCGCCAGTTCTTCCAGGACGTGGCCTGGGGCGAGCTGGACTACATGATCGTAGACCTGCCGCCGGGCACGGGCGACGCCCAGCTCAGCCTGGCCCAGTCGGTGCCGCTGACCGGCGCGATCATCGTCACGCAGCCGCAGAGCGTCGCAGTGGACGATGCGCGGCGCGGCCTGGCCATGTTCGAGAAGCTCAACGTGCCCATCGTCGGCGTGCTGGAGAATATGTCCGGCGACCTGTTCGGCGAGGGCGGCGGCGAGCGGCTGGCCGAGGAGCGCGACGTGGCTTTCCTGGGACGCATTCCCCTGATGGCCAACGTGCGCCAGGGCGGGAGACAGCGGTCAGCCGGTCGTCGCCGACGATCCTGACTCCCCGGCGGGCCAAGCATTTCGCGCGGCGGCGCAGGCCATCGCAGCGCGGGTGAGCGTGCTGCTGCTGGCGCAGAAGCCCGCCATCCCGCTCAACGTCGTCAAGTGAGGCGTATCCCCTGTTCATACGACGCCCCGGCGCTCAGCTTGCAGCCGGGGCGTTTTCGCGTGGGGCGAGCGCGCTACGCAACAGACTTCCGAAGTCTGGCAGACTTCGGAAGTCTTTAGCGAACGCGAATGTGGCGCGCTTGTCACGCCCCAGGCCAAGCAAAAGCGCGCGGCACCGTGTAGAATAGACACCATGCTCCCGCCGCACGCAGAAGGAGACCGCATGAGCGAAGAGCGCCTCGTCGCCCTGATCCGCACGCACCTGGCCCGCTACCCGCAGATGCAGATCGCGGACATCTACAAGCTGCTGCACCAGGCGGCGTTCGGCCCCGGACACCTCGTCGCCAGCAAGAAAGCAGCCCGCGAATGGCTGGAGCACGAAGCCGGGCGCATCTCCCCGTCGGCAGAAGAGGCGCTGCTTGAGAGCGCCCATCCCGACGCGCAGATCGTGCGCCTGCATCTGCGCCCATACCTGGCCGCCGGCGGCGGCCTCAAGCCGCTGCTGGAGGCGTTTGTGCGCTCCGCCGAGCAGGTGCGCGGCGACGCGAGGCAAATGGCGGCGTGGTGGCAGGTCTTCGAGAGCCTGTGCGCCGGGGGGGCGCTCTGCGCGGATATGTGCCAGCAGCGCGAAGCAGCGCTGTTCGGGCGGGCGCGCGCCCAGGAGGAGGTGGCCGGCGGTGCACCATTCTCCCGCATATTATGCCGTCTACCAGCCCGCCTACCGCGTGCTCACGGCGACCGAGGCCGAGGCGCTCTGCCGCAAGCTGGGAGTTCCGCTGGCCGTGGTGTAAGGATTACGCAGGCGGCTTGCCCTTGTGCGCTGCTTGCGGTACGTGGCGCTGCCCGTTGATGACGCGCTGCACGGCATACGGCCCCTTGCCCTGCGCTTCGTAGTACGTGCGCATGAGCATCTCCATCATCAGGCCGAGCAGGACGGACTGCATGGCCAGCACGCCGAACAGCGCCGTCAGCACCGGCCAGGGCGATTTCCAGTGCCAGTTGCCGAAGAAGACCCCGCCGATCCCCATCACCGCAATTCCCAGCAGGCACAGCAGCGACAGCAGGAAGCCCACGCCCCCGAAGATGTACATCGGGCGCGTGTTGTACTTGGTCAGGAAGGTGACCGTCATCAGGTCGAGCACGACCTTGAGCGTGCGCCACAGCCCGTACTTGGACTTGCCGTGCAGGCGCGGACGGTGGTTGACCACGCGCTCGACGATGCTGGCCCCGGCGGCGTTGGCCAGCACGGGGATGAAGCGGTGCATCTCACCGTACAGCCGCACGTGATCGAGCACCTCGCGGCGGTACGTCTTGAGCGTGCAGCCGTAGTCGTGCAACTGCACGCCGGTCACGAACGAGATGATGCGGTTGGCGACCTTCGAGGGCAGCCGCCGCGACAGCGCGCGATCCTGGCGGTTCTTGCGCCACCCGCTCACCAGGTCGCGGCCTTCCGTCTCCATCTGCTCCAGCATGAGCGGGATGTCGTGCGGGTCGTTCTGCAGGTCGGCGTCCATCAGGGCGATGATCGCGCCGTTGGCGTGGTCAATGCCCGCCTGGATAGCGGCAGTCTGGCCGAAGTTGCGACGCAGCAGCACGGCGCGCACCGTCTCCGGCTGCGCTTCGGCCAGGGCGACGATCTGCTGGCGGCTGGAGTCGCGGCTGCCATCGTCCACGTAGATGATCTCGTAGCGCAGCGGCAGCCCGTCGAGCACGCCGGTCAGCTCCTCGTGCACGGGGCGGATGTTGTCCTCCTCGTTGTACACGGGCAGCACAACCGACAGGTCGAACGGGTAGCGGTGCGCGGTGTTGGTGGAGTTCAAGAGGCGTCTCCTGAAAGGGGTGGCAATTGGTGGTTGGTTGTTGGTGGTTGGTGATGAGTTGTCAGTGTTCGGTTTTCAGTCTTCAGTCATGAGATCGTGTTATCTGGGCGGACCCAGACCCTAAAACTGACAACTGACAACTGATCACTGATGACTGATCGCTCAACTCCCCGCCGGCTCGGTGTGAATGGTCACGCGCTGGACCAGCGGAAGCTCGGTGCGGATGGACGTCTCGACGTGCTCGGCGATAGCGTGCGCTTCCTCCACGCTGACCGACGCGGGCAGGTGGCAGTGCATGGTCAGCGCGTAGCCGCCCAGGGCCAGCCGGATGGTGGTCTGGTGCCAGTCAGCGTCCGGGTACAGGGTGCTGGCGATGGTCATGGCGCGGTCGCGCAGGTCGAGCGCCGCCTGCGTCTGCACGAGCGGAGCGCCGTGCTGATGGGCTGGCTCGATGTGCGTCAGCACCTCGCGCAGTGCCGGGAATTTCTCTTTCAGGCGGCGCTCCAGATCGCTGACCTGGCGGTGCGCTTCGCCGAGCGTCAGGCCGGGGCCTACCTCGACGTGCATCTCCAGGGAGACGCCATCGCGGGCCGGGACGGGGATCACCTCGTGGACGGCCAGGCCCAGCCCGTCGGCGACGGCGCGCGCTTCGAGCATCCAATCCAGCGACCCGCCCCGCTGCGGAGCGAAGTGCACCTGCACTTCGGCCACGTCCGGGTAGGTGGCGCGCACCCGCTCCTTGATCGTCCTGGCAATGGCGTAGGCATGGTCGGTGGTCACGGCGGGCTTGATGCGCGTGTCAATGTCCATGTAGATGGCGTCGGCAGGCCCCCGGCTGCGCACGCGCGAAGTCTCCTCCAGGCCGGGCACGTCCGCCAGCAGCGCGACGACCGCCTGCGGATCGATCATCTGGCGGTCGGCCAGCGTGTCGCTCGTCTGGCGGATGATGCGCAGGCCCATGCGGGCGATGATCAACACGATGACCAGGGCGATCAGCGGGTCCACCCAGGGATAACCGAGCGAAATCACGATCAGACTGACCAGCACGGACGCCGAGACGAGGAAGTCGCTGGCCGTGTGCGAGGCGTCGGCGAGCAGGATGTCCGAGCGCAGGGCGCGCCCGCGCCGCCGCTCGTAGAGCGTCACGCCCAGGTTGAGGGCCATCGTCCCGATCATGACGGCGAAGCTGAGCGGCACGACTTGCGGCGCGCCGCCGTGCAGCAGGCGGTCAATCATCGTTTGCAGAATTTCCCAGGCGGCGACGAGCATCAGCCCGCCGATGCCCAGCGTAGCCAGCGTCTCGAAGCGGCGGTGGCCGTAGGGGTGATCCTCGTCGGGCGGCTGGGCGGCCAGGCGCAGCCCCACCAGGCCGATGACGTTCGAGGATGCGTCCAGCGACGAGTGGAAGCCGTCGGCGATCATGGACACGGTGCCGGTCGCCAGCCCCATGATCAGCTTGGCGGCGGCGACCAGGGCGTTGAGCAGCAGCACGATCCACAGCACGCGGCGCACGTCGCGCGTGCTGTCGGCGTCGGACGGGAAAGAGTCAGGTGTTGGCGACATAGCTGTTATTGTAGCACGGAGTCCGGCGCAAGGGGCCTCGCCATCCGCCGATTCAGGGGCGGTGAGGCGCGTCAGTGGGTCGCGCGGGGGTGAGTCCCGTAGGGGCGTATTTGCTATACGCCCCAGCTTGGCCTGGCCGTGCAGGCCTCACCCCCTAAATCCCCCTCTCCAGCCGAGCTAGAGAGGGGGACTTTGATCGCCGGATGTGTGCGCGTTCCCCCTCCCTGGCTTGGCCGGGAAGGGGGCCAGGGGGAGGGGCGTTGCGCCCGTACTGCGCGCTCAGAAGCCTTGGCGGACTTTGATGCGTGTGCCGCAGCGCCCCGGCCTGAAAATTTCGCTCCCCCATCGCCGCAGAGGCGGATCAGCCTCCGCGCGCGGCGTCGGCGGCGAGCGCAGCCAGGCCCTCGGCCAGCGGCGACGGCTCGCTCCCTTCCTGCACCCACTGCACGCGCAGACGCTCAGCGGCGGCGGCCAGCGCCTCCCAGTCCGCACGGTGCTTGACGGCGCTGCCGTCTTTGGTCTGCCAGCCACGCGCCCGCCAGCCGGCCACCCAGCGGGTGATGCCCTGGATCAGGTAGCTGTCCGGCGCATGCAGGCGGGCGGCTGCGCCTGCGGGCAGGCTTTCAAGCACGGCGTGGGCGGCGATCAGCCAGAGCTGGTTGGCGGAATTGACCGGCGCGCGCCCGGTGAGGACGCGCTCGCTTTCAGCGGGCACGTCGCGAATGTGCGCCGCCCAGCCGCCGGCTCGCGCGCCCCTGGGCAGCGACACGCGCAGGGCGATCTCCCAGTCGGGCGGCTGCGCTTCTCCGGCGGACGATCCCCCCTGCGCCAGCAGGCGCTCGCGGGCCGCGGTAGCGAGGCGATGCACGTGCTCGTTGTGCGGATCGCCGGCGTGCCCGCGCACCCACTGCCAGGTGATAGTGTGACGCTCCGTCTCGGCGTGCAGCGCCCGCCAGAGGTCTTCGTTCTCGATGGGACGCTTGTCCTTGCGCCGCCAGCCGCGCGCAGCCCAGCTCGGCAGCCATTCGGTGATGCCTCGCTGGAGGTACTCGCTGTCCGTGTGCAGCGTCACCCGGCTGGGGCCCTTGAGCTGGCGCAGCGCCTCCAGCGCCGCCGTCAGCTCCATGCGGTTGTTGGTCGTCTGCAGCTCGGCGCCGCTTAACTCACGCTTGACGCCGCTGGCGGCAATCAGCAGCGCGCCCCAGCCGCCGGGGCCGGGGTTGGGCGCGCAGCCACCATCGGTATAGATCGTGACATGGGGCATCTCGCCGGACATAATCTCTCCTGGAATGAACTGGACTGCTCAGGCGGCGCGGGCTGGATGTTATCAGGATTGGCCGGGATCGAGCAACCTGTAGTGAATCGGCGAATCGGTTGTTGGTGATTGGTTGTTAGTGAAGGCAGCGCCGCTGTGGGGCCGGGGCATGAAAATAGAGACGGCGAGGCACGTCAGCGCCGAGCGGCGGTGAGGTAAGGTGAAGAAACACCCCAGACCCCCCCTAATCTCCCGTCCGTCCCCCAATTCCTCACGCCGAGAGTTCTTGAAATCCGCAATCCGCAATCCGCAATCCGCAATCCGCAATTCGCAATCCGCAATCCGCAATCCGCAATATCTCCCCTCACCCGCCGTCACGGTCTATAATGGTGCGCAGCGCGGCCCGCCCCGCGCTCTGAGCACACGGTTACACTGAAAGGGAGTCTTGTGATCACTGCCCCTGCTTACTCACTCGCGCCGGTGCGCGCCGCTTTCCCCATCGCCGAGCGCCTGACCTATCTCAACCACGCCAGCATCTCGCCCATGCCCCTCCCGGCAGCGCAAGCCATGCAGCGCGCCGCCGGCTGGCTCGCCGACGACCCGATGGCCTTCTTCATGCCCGGCTCTGACACCGGCTACGACGACCTGTTCGCCACCTTCTCGCAGGAGATGGCCGCGCTGATCCACGCTGCGCACCCGCACGAGGTAGTGGGTATTCAGTCCACCTCCTCCGGCATCAACGCCGTCGCCCAGGCCATAGACTGGCGGCCCGGCGACAATATCGTGCTGACGGATGTCGAGTTCCCGTCCAACGTCTACCCCTGGATGGTCCTGGAGCGGCGCGGCGTGCAGTGCCGCCTGGCCCCCGCCGACGGCGGCGGCGCGACGGTTGAGGCCCTCGACGCGCTGTCCGACGAGCGCACGCGCCTGATCGCCGTCAGCGCCGTGCAGTTCTTCACCGGGCACCGCGCCGACCTGGCCGCCATCGGCGCGTACTGCCACGCGCGCGGCATCCTCTTTGCGGTAGACGCTATCCAGGCCGCCGGCCACATGCCTATTGATGTCCAGGCCATGCACATTGACATCCTGGCCAGCGGCGGGCAGAAGTCGCTGATGGGGCCGCCCGGCCAGGGCTTCCTCTATGTGCGCGAAGCTGTGGCTGAGCGGATGGTGCCGGGCATCGTCGGCCCCAACGCCACCGACGGGTGGGAGCACTGGATCAGGTACGACCTCACGCCACGCCCTGGCGCGCTGCGCTTCATGATGGGCACGCCGAACCTCACCGGCATGGTCGGGCTGATCGAGAGCGTGCGCTTCCTGTGCGGCCTGGGCCTGGCCGCCATTGACGCCTGGACGCGCCACCTGTCGGAAGTGGCTATCGCCGGGCTGAGTGCGAGCGGCCAGCACCTCATCACCCCGACCAACCCGGCGCACCTGGGGCCGATTGTCAGCTTCCGCGTCGGCGATCCCGCCGATCTGCCCGCCGCCGAAGCGCGCGCCAACGGCCTGCTCGGCCATCTGGCAGCGCACGGTGTCCGCGTGACCAAGCACTGGGACGCCGCCCGCGCCCCGCATTTGCGCATCTCGACGCACTGCTATAATACGGAAGACGAAGTACGCCGAGCCTGCGCCCTCGTGGAGGATTATCATGGGTAGTCGCTCATCCCCGCCGCCCCTCACCGGGCAGCTTCGCCGCACCGCCGACTGGTCGCCGTCGCCCGTTCGCTCCTTGCAGGACACGGGGCTGAACCTGGGCATCCTGTCTGACCTGGCCATCAAGGTGCTCTACTTCGGCGGTTACCTGTCCGGCAACCAGATCGCCGAGCAGATGCGCCTGCCCTTCACCAGCGTCGTGCAGATCGTCCTGGAGGGGCTGAAGCGCGAGAAGTTCGTCGAGGTGCGCGGCGGCGCGGGCGTGGGCGCGGGATCGTTCGAGTACGTGATCACCCTCAAGGGGATCGAGAAGGCGCACGAAGCCCTGGCCCGCACGCAGTACGCCGGCCCCTGCCCCGTCACTCTGGAGCAGTACGTGGCGGCGATGAAGGCCCAGGCCACCGCCCGCCTGCAGGTTCACCGCGAGCATCTGGTCGAGGCGCTTCAGGGATTGACCATCAACGAGCAGATGCTGGGGCGCATTGGCCCCGCCGTCAACTCCGGCAAGGCGATCTTCATGTACGGCCCGCCCGGTAACGGCAAGACGACCATCGCCCAGCGCGTGGGCCGCCTGATCCTCGGCAAGCCCATGTGGGTGCCCTACGCGGTAGACGTAGATGGGCAGGTCATTCGCGTGTTCGATAATGTCAACCACGAGGTGCTGCCCGACGGCGGGGAAGAGGAACGCCGCACCACCGCCACCGGCGAGCGCCGCGACGCGCGCTGGATTCGCATCCGCCGCCCGGTGATCATGGTCGGCGGGGAGCTGACGCTGGAGACGCTCGACCTGGTCTACGACCCGATCAACAAATACTACGAAGCGCCGTTCCAGATGAAGGCCAACGGCGGCATGTTCCTCATTGACGACTTTGGCCGCCAGCAGGTGCGCCCGCGCGATCTGCTCAACCGCTGGATCGTCCCCCTGGAAAGCCGTGTGGACTTCCTGACGCTCTCCACCGGGCGCAAGATCGAGATTCCCTTCAATGTGCTGATCGTCTTCAGCACCAACATGCCGCCCGCCGACCTGGTGGACGAGGCATTTCTGCGCCGCATCCCGCACAAGATCGAGGTGGGCGACCCCAGCTTCGAAGAGTTCCGCACCATCTTCCAGGGGGTGTGCGAGGCGCGCCGTGTGCCCTACGACGAGAAGGGGCTGGCTTACCTGATCCAGGAATGGTTCATTAAGGAGAATCGCAAGCTGCGCGCCGTTCACCCGCGCGACATCGTTGAGCAGATCATAGACATCTCGCGCTACCAGAACACGCCGCCCGCGCTGAGCAAAGAACTGCTCGACCGCGCGGCCTCCGCCTACTTCGTGGACCTGGACGCGGGCTATTGACCGGCGTCCTCACCGTCTCTGTCATGCAGAGGATCGTATGCCCAAGATCGTCACCACCGAACAAATGCGCGCCATCGAGCGCGCCGCCGACGCCCAGGGACACTCCTATGCCGCCATGATGGAGCGCGCCGGTCGTGCCGTCGCCGGGCGCGTCCGGCAGCTTCTGGCCGGGATCGAGCAGCCGCGCGTCGCCGTGATCGTCGGCCCCGGCAACAACGGCGGCGACGGTCTGGTTGCCGCGCGCATCCTGGCCGAGGAATTGGAGGGCGCGTCGGTTGGCGCATTCCTGCTCAAGATGCGCGGCGACGACGATGAAGTGTTCGTTGGCGCGCGCGAGGCCGGCGTGTTCATCGCCAGCGCCGACGACGACAAAGCCGCCGGATACCGCGTCCTGCAGAACCTGGTCGCCAACACCGATGTGCTCATTGACGCGCTCTTCGGCACCAGCCTGCGCCTGCCGATCAAGGGCGACGCGGCCAAAGTGTTGCAGACCGCTCACAAAGCGATCACGCTGCGCCGCGCCGAGCGCCCGGCTCCTCCCTACACCACGCCAGCCGCCCCCGATCTCACCGCGCTTGACGAGGGGCCGCTCATCGTCGCCGTAGACTGCCCCAGTGGGCTGGACTGCGACACGGGCGCGCTGGACAAGGCGACCCTGCCCGCCCACGAGACGATCACCTTCGCCGCCGCCAAGCCGGGCCTGCTCGCCTTCCCCGGCGCGGAGGCCGTGGGGACGCTGCACATCGCCGACATTGGCCTGCCGCCGCGCCTGCCCGAACTGGACGAGATCGCCCTGACCCTGGTGGACGCCGCCGCAGTCCGGGCGCGGCTGCCACAGCGCCCGCGCGACAGCCACAAAGGGACGTTTGGCAAGGCGATGGTCGTCGCTGGCAGCCTGAACTACACCGGCGCGGCTTACCTGGCCGCCGCCGCCGCCTATCGCGCCGGCGCGGGGCTGGTCACCGTCGGCGCGCCGCAGATCATCGTGCCCGTGCTGGCCGGGATGCTGCCCGAAGCGACCTGGCTGCTGCTGCCGCACGACCTGGGCGTGATCAACGAGGCCGCCGTCAAGGTGCTGCGCGCGGAGCTGGCCGGTTACAGCGCCCTGCTGCTCGGCCCTGGCTTTGGCCGCGAAGACGTGACCGGTGAATTTCTGCGCGAGCTGCTGCGCCCCCAGGAGGAAGTGCGCCATTCGCGGGCGATTGGCTTCGTGCCGGACGCGCCCGCTAATGAGTCCGCGCCGGATGCCACCGGTCTGCCGCCGCTGGTCATTGACGCCGACGGGCTGAACCTGCTCGCCGCGATGGACGGCTGGCCGCGCCTGCTCCCGCCCGGCACGATCCTCACCCCGCACCCCGGCGAGTTCGCTCGCCTGGCCCGGCTGGAGCGCGAAGAGGTGCAGGCCGACCGCATCGCGCTGGCCCAGGCCAAAGCCGCCGAGTGGAGCTGCGTGGTCGTGCTCAAGGGGGCGTTCACGGTCGTCGCCGCGCCGGATGGCCAGACGGCTGTCGAGCCGTTCGCCACGTCCGCGCTGGCCAGCGCCGGGACGGGCGACGTGCTGGCCGGGGCCATCGCCGGGCTGCTGGCTCAGGGACTCGCGCCGTTCGACGCGGCGCTGTGCGCGGCCTGGCTGCACGGCATGGCGGGCGTGCGCGCAGCAGAACTATTGGAAACGGCGATCAGCGTCACCGCCGGCGATGTGCTCGATCTGCTGCCGGACGCGCTGGCCCTGGCCGCGCGCGCCTGATCCGCCAGACTGCGCCGCCAGACCAGACTTTCGAAGTTTCCGAAAACTTCGGAAGTCTCTTGCTGCGCAGCCCGTCACCATGCCCTCATTATCCCCCAAAAGTGTCAGCCAGGTCCCCGAACACCTGGCAGCCAGGTCTCCGGTCTGTGCACAGAGCCGGGGAGGGGAAAGACGCCCCAACCAGCGGTCAAAGTCCCTCTCTCTAGCTCGGCTGGAGAGGGGGATTTAGGGAGAGAGGCATGTACAGACCTGCTCAGTCGTACTGCCGTCCGGGGAGCTTGCCATGCCTGTTGTAGACGATGCGGCGCGCCTCAGGGGACATGCGGAAACGCGCCAGGTAGAAGAATATGCCGCCTGTGGTGCGGCGCGTGCCTTCCTTCGTCAGCAGGCCCTCCTGGGCGTTCAGCGCCAGCGCCTCCTCAACGAGCGCCTGGGCGAACTGCCCGCCGCACAGGTAGACGATGGCCCCGATCTGGCGCAGCGGCTTCTTCTCGGCCTCCTCCAACCTGGCGGCGATCTCTTCGATGGTTTTCCGCTGGCGCGGCGTCAGGTCTTTGTCGAGGTCGGGCACCTGGTAGCTTACGGACAGGCGCTTCCCGCGCAACTCAACTCCGTTCAGCGCGTTCAAAGCGCGCGTTGCCTGCTTTTCAGACGCCATCTCCACGACGGTCACCGGCTCGCCAGGGCGCTGCGCCGCTGGAGTCTCCAGCGCCACAACCTCGCCGTGCTCGGCAAAAAGGGCGCGCAGTTCTTCTGCTGTAACCTGTTCATCCAGGTTGGCCGCAAATAACGCTGTCGCCATAAGGCACCCCCCACCTGTGTCCTCTAGTCCTGAGAATCCCGTGCCAGGGGCCACCGCCGGGCGGCGATGGTCTTGCCTTCTGCGAGCGCGTCTTCCAGCGACTCGCCCTTGATCTGCTCAAGCTGCTGCTGCACCTGCTCCAGCGGACCGCGCACTGTTTCACCCACGCGGCGGCGGATGAGCAGCCCGCGCTGCACGATGGCCTGGCGCGTCTCCTCGCCACTGCGTGGCGACAGCCAGGCGACCAGCGGCGCGCTGATCACAAATCCGACGATCAAGCCGGCAACGAACTCCACCGTCCCCACGCCCTGCTGTCCGGTCGCCATGCTCGCCTCCTCACGCCGTCTTCTTGCCCGAACCGGCGCGCGCCCGGCGCACGGTGCGCCGCAGCCCCAGCACTTCGCGCAGCACGCCGCCGATGCCGGCCAGCAGCGCCCCGGCCTTGATCACCGGCTCGACCACATTCTGGCTCATGAACTCGGCGGTGCCGCGCACGGTCGTCACCGTCTCGCTGGTGTTATCCACAATCGGCTGAATCTCGCTTTGCAGCAGATTGACCAGCGCCGCAAGCTGGATGATGAGCACGATCAGGGCGACGCCCATCAACATGCCCTCCATCGCCAGCACAATGATGAAGATGTCGCGGATGATGCCCACCCAGTTGGCCGCGTCGTCGGGGTCGGCCAGGATCGCCACCAGCACCGCGCCCACCAGCCCGATCACGAACACCGCCACCACCGCCGCCACGCCCACCAGCGGCCAGAAGGTCCAGGAGCGCCCCTTGCCGCTCTTTGCGGTGTCGCCACCCGCAGTGTCTTGCGGCGCGGCAAGCTGTTCCGGTTTGTTCGCTTGTTGCGGCATGGTCGCCTACTCCCCTCAATGGCAGGCCTGTGAAGATCGGACAGAGAACGCCCCTCAGCGCGCCCGCGCGCGGCGCGCGGGCTGCCGGGTGAGGATGCGCGCGGTGACGAGCGCCAGCCAGGCCCCCACCGTCGCCGGCAGCATGTGCAGCGGGCCGATGTCCAGCAGCGTGAGACCCAGGATGTCACCGGCAGTGTGCCCCAGAGCAAAGCCGAGCCACGACGCCAGCAGGAACAGCGCCAGCCGCCGCGCGTCGCCACCGCTGACCAGGTGGTAGGCGGCCCCATAGAGGGTGGCGACGATGACGCTGAACACAAACGACGGACTCGGCATGGTCTCCTCAGGGGGCCGGTTTGCGCGGCCAGCGTTCGTCCCCGGCCCCAGGCACCAGCGCGCCTAAGTGTAGCACAGAGTGCCCGAACTCACGAGAAGGCAGCGTCCTGGGGCGCGTGCCAAGGTTGTCAGCGACTTGTTTGACGTGGGGGTATTGACCTCACCCCCAGCCTCGCTGCGCTCGGCTTGCCCCCTCTCCGTTGACGGAGAGGGGGCGGCGAGGCGCGTCAGCGTCGAGCGGGGGTGAGGTCAACCAGGGCCCTGCTCTGCTGCGCCTTCGTAGGGGCGTATGACCCTACGCCTCGAATGAGATCTGACGATCAGGGTCGGCAACCTGCCCGTAGGGGAGGGTTTGCAAACCCTCCCCTACAAGACGCCCGATGTGCGTTGCCCGTAGTCCGCGACCAGACTTCCGAAGTTTTCGAAAACTTCGGGAGTCTGACCGACCCCCTCGACGAGCATCGCACTTTCAGTCCGGCGCACATTACGCTAGAATGGGTGTGCGGGCCGAAAGAAGACACTTGAGAACCCCCGCAAACGCATGTGCCGGGTTACGAACGGAGTTAGAACGGACGGGCAACCGTGACGTTGATTGACCAGCGCATCCTGATTGACGCGCCCCCGCAAATCATCTGGGAGTTCATCTCCGACCCCTACAAGCTCGCCGAGTGGCACGCCGGCTATACAAGCGTCTCGGTGCTCACCACGCAGCAGACCGGGCAAGGCACCCGTCGGCGCTGCGCCGTGACCGGCGGCGGCAAGGATGTCATCGAGCAGATCACGGCCTGGGTGGACGGCCTGGGCTACGAATATGAGTTGATCGAGGGCGGGCCGTACCGCGCCATGCGCGGACGTATCCGCCTGCAACCGGGGCCGGACGGCACCAGCGTGCAGTGGACGGTCGAATACCAGCCCAGAGGCCCGCTCGGCTTCCTGCGCGACCAACTGAACGGGCACAAGCAGTTCGCGGCGATGATGGCCGCCAGCCTGCGCGAGCTGCGCCAGCAGGTGAACGCGCTCGGCCTGCGCATGGACGACACCTACCGCGCCCGGCTGGGCATCCAGGGGCGGCTGAACGCCGCCGAGCGCGCCCAGTACCAGCGCCGCCACCCCGCCCCCGCCGGCGCTGACTCGCTCCAGCCCGTCGCCACGCCAGAGGGCGCTCCGCCCGATGTAGCAGCGACACCAGCCGGCGCGCCGCCCGCGACTCCCAGCGAGGAAGTTGCCGCCCCAGCAGCGCCCGCCATCAGCTTCGACGCGGACACCGAGCCAAAGCCGCCCGTCGGGCTGCATGAAGCCATTGCCGCTCAGCAGGAGAGCGCGATCCCGGCTCCGACGCCCCCGTTGCAGGCGGAGGAAGAGACTTCTGCGCCGCCCCTTGAGACGGCTCCAGCGGAAGTGCCGCTGCCGCCGACCATTGTCCCGCCGCCGGCGGTCGCCCCAGCGGAGCCACAACCCGCCGTCAGCGCGCCGCCCGAAGAGCCAGACCCTATCGGCGAGCTACGCCGCCGCGCGGCATCCCGGCGGTGATGCCGCCCACCGAGAGCGCCCCAACCCCGTTTGCGCGACCGACCCCGCAGGATGCCGAGACCGTCTCCCCGCGTCCCACGCCGCCGCGCGGCGTGCCGGGCGCGTCAGCGCCCATCGCCGGGGAACGGGCCGAACAAGAGGGTATCATGCCGCCACCAACGCCGAAGACCGACACCGGCGAGGTGAGCATTTGGGAGGTCTTCGGCCTGCGCCGCCCCAGCGAGCAGGATGAAGACGCCCTGCAAGGGCTGATCCAGTCAGTGGAGACGCGCAAAGCAGCGGAGCAGCGCCGCGAGGCGTTGCGGCGCGGCCTCAAGCACCCGCCGCGCGTCCGATTGCTTGCCAGCGTCGGCGGGCTGCGCGCGCGGCTGGCCCTGCTGCGCGCTCGCGTGCGGGCGCACACGTTGCGGCCCCACCGCAGATAAGCGCACAAAACGAAAACGGCGCTTCACGCGCCGTCGCTTGGGGTGGCTGGTGGGATTTGAACCCACGACCTTCTGATCCACAGTCAGACGTGCTAACCACTGCACCACAGCCACCATGGTGAGGGGCATTGTAGCATACCTGGATAGGGTCTGCCAGGGTGAGTTTAGCCAACCGCACGGGGAGGCCTGACATGGACAGAGACGCGCAGCCCGTCACCCGCATCGTGTTCATGGGCACGCCGGACTTCGCCGTGCTCTCATTGCGCGCCTTGCTTCAGGTGCCTCACTTCGAGGTCGCCGGGGTCGTCACCCAGCCCGATCGCCCCGCCGGACGCGGCCAGCACGTGCAGATGTCGCCGGTCAAGCAGATAGCCCTCAGCGCCGGCCTGCCCGTCATCCAGCCGCTCAAAGCGCACGAGCCAGCCGCCCTCGATCAGCTTCGCGCCTGGGGGCCGGACTTCCTGGTAGTCGTCGCCTATGGGCAGCTTCTGCGCCAGCCGGTGCTCGACCTGCCGCGCCGCGCCCCGATCAACGTGCACGCCTCGCTGCTGCCTCGCTGGCGCGGCGCGGCCCCCATCCAGGCAGCCATCCGCGCGGGCGACCGCTGCACCGGCATCACCACCATGATCATGGACGCCGGGCTGGACAGCGGCCCCATCCTGCTTCAGGACTCGATCCCGCTCGATCCGGCGGAGACGGGCCAATCTCTGCACGACAAGCTGGCTCCGCTGGGCGCGCGACTGCTGGTTCACACGCTGGAATGGCTGCTCAGCGGCAGCATCGCCCCCCACCCGCAGCCGGACAACCCCGCCCTGATCACTCACGCCCCCCAGCTCCGCCGCGCAGACGGGGCGCTGGATTGGACGACTTCCGCCGTCGCCATTGATCGGCACGTGCGCGCCTTCACGCCCTGGCCGGGCACCTTCACCGCCTGGAACGGTCGCCGGCTGAAAGTGCTGGCTGGCTTCCCCTCAACGGCCCATCTCGGCTTTGCGCCGGGCCTGGTCGCCAGCACGGAGGGCACCCCTCTGGAAGGGCTTGGCCCGCTGGCTGTCGGCACGGGCGGCGGCGTGTATCTGCCGCTGCGCCTGCAGCTTGAGGGCCGCCAGGCGCTCAGCGCGGAAGCCTTCCGCAACGGTGCGCCGGACTTCGTGGGAAGCACGCTGGGCTGAGAGCGATTCCTGTGGGGGACAGAAGGATAAGGGGGCGCAGCCGTGCCACGTCCAGCGCGTAGGGGCGGGTTTGCAAACCCGCCCCTACACCTCGCACCATAGTCACAGAGGCACCCCACAGAGGAGACGCCCCTCACCACCGCTCCCAGCGCACGACCTCGTCCAGCGAGCGCCGTCCACCGGCGCGCGGCGGACGCGCGCGCGGGTCGTCGTCGGGGTGCGGGTAGCCGAAGGAGATCAGCCAGGGCACGCCCTTGCCAGCGGGAATGCCGAGCGCCTGGCGGGCGGCTTCCGGCTCGTAGATGGTGCCTATGCACGAGCCGATGCCCAGCTCCCACGCGGCCAGGATCATGTTCTGGCTGGCCCGCCCCAGATCGAATGGCGTCGTCAGCGTAGGGGGTGTCTGCACATCGTCCACCACCAGCACGACGGCGAGCGCGGCCCCCGCCGCGTGCCCGCACCAGGGGCCACACTCAGCCAGCGCGCGCAGCGTCTCGCGCGCCGTGACCGCGACGAACGTCCAGGGCTGACGGTTCTTGGCCGAGCCGGACAGCCGCCCGGCGTTGAGAATGCGCGTGATAGCTTCCAGCGGGACGGAGCGCTCGGCAAACTGGCGCACCGCGCGGTTGGTCTTGATCGCGTCACCCACCTGCATCGGTCGTCATCTCCGGTTGCGCCGGGAAGCCGGCGGTCGCGGGCAGCCCGCGCAGCCGCTCGATCTCCTGCTTGACGATGCGCCGCAGCGTGGCGATGGCCGTCGCGTAGGTCGGCTCTGCGCCCAGGTAGCTCAGGCTGCCCTCGCCGAGCGTGCGCCCTTTGCTGCGCGGCGTGTCGCTGGCGTAGTGCAGGAAGCCGAGATCGAACGGCGCGATGTACAGGTTGACGATCTCGTCCACCGGGTGGCGCTGGGCGCGCACCATCTCGTAGACCGCCGACAGATACGGCCCGGACTCCATCTCCACGATTGTGTAGCCCTCGCGGTAGAACACGTCCATATACTGCACGTTCTGCAGGAACGTCCCGCGCACACTGACGACTTTCTGATTGTCGAGCACGCTGCTCAGCGTCAGGTAGGGGATGACGTCGGACGCGCTGAAGCAGTTGCCGAAGAGGTACGAGTTCTGGCTGTGCTCGTCGTAGACCACATTGGCGATCATCACGTCGCCCACCCGCGCGTTGAGCGTCGCCGCCTTGCCGATCACGTAGATGCCCTGCATCCGCGTCACGTACTGGCTGATCTTGGCCAGCACGTGGTAGGCGGCCATGCCCAGCGGGTAGTCAATGTTGACGATCAGCGCGTCGCTGTTCCGCAGCAGGGCCATGTCGTCCGCGCCGGCGGGGACGATGCGCGAGTCCATGCGCGCCGGGTCGAGCTTGTTCAGCTCAATGACCTGCGCCTCGATGTCGAACCCGTGCAGGCTGGGCACGCGCGTGATGCCCGCCTCCTCCTCAGCCTGACGGCGGCGCGCGTCCACCTCGGGCAGGCTGGTGTAGCGCCGCAGCGCGTAATACAGGAAGTTGTTTTTGTTGTTCAGTTCGTCGCGCACGCGCACGTAGTCATACTCGGCGGTCAGGCCAGGGTCGCCCGCCTTCTCCACGAACTCGAAGATGCGCTCCTCTTCGCGCAGCGCGAACCCGCTCAGCAGGTTGGGCACCGCGTGCACGTTGCTGGAGACAAAGTAGACCGGGCGATCCTGCAGGCTGATGTGCTCGACGTGCTGGCGCACGTTGAACCACCAGTCGGACGTAGCGCGCTGATAGTTAATGTAGGTGCCCGCCAGCAGTTGCACCGCCAGCCGCTTGGGGCTGCGCGCGATCTTCTTCAGCGTGGCGATGGTGTCTTTGCCCCAGGCATCCTGCAGGCGGCTGAGATCGTCCGCCGTCATGCCCAGGGCGCGGGCCAGCTCCGCCGTGCGGCTCAGCGAAGAATCGGCGCTGAAGGCGGCCAGGCTCGCCTGGGCCACCACCGATTGCAGCAGGTCGTGCAGCTTGTTCCACTCGATCTGGTAGGCGACCAGGATCGGGATCAGGTCGTCAATGTCTGAGCCGCTGGCGACGTAGACAGCCAGCGTCTGCTTCCCGTCGAAGGCCATGCGCCGCCGGCGCGCCGGCGCGGTGACGCGCTCCCACTCGCCCACCTGGGCGAAGCCGTGATCGTGAAAAACGCGATCCGTCTGGCCCATCACCACCAGCTCGACCTCAGCCATGCACGGCGGCAGGCGCATCGCCGCATAGAACAGGGCCGCGCCGTCCGGCATCGGCTCGCGCGCCCGCGTGTGCAGCGACGAATTCACCGTCAGGTGCGTCTCCACCAGCGCGTCCAGGTACACGGCGCGGCTGGAGCGCAGCAGCGAGTAATAGGTGCGGATGTAGAGCGCGATCTCTTCGCTTCCGGTCTTGGGCACTGAGCGATCCATAGGCTCCCCGATTCTCTCCATCTCGCGCGCGGCAGGAATCGAGTCTTGAGTTGTGAGTCTTGAGTCTTGAGTTGAGAAGTTGTGCGCCTGCCTTTGCCCCCCATCCCCAGCCCTTCCCCCACGAGGGGGAAGGGAGAGAAGCGTTCTCGCTAAGCCCCTCCCTCCTTGTGGGGGAGGGGAAACCCTTTGCTCCCCTCTCCCCCTGGAGGGAGAAGGGGGCGGGGGATGAGGGAGAGCTTACCATACACCCTCTGAGTCATGGATTGACCCGGCGTTCCGGACTCAAGACTCCTGACTCAGGACTCATCACCCTCGACAATACTCTGCCATCTCCACCAGTTCGATCCTACACCGGAATGAGGCCAAGCGCGATAGCCGCCAGCAGACAGATAGTGAGCACGGCGACAACAGCCAGCGTCCAGACCAGTCGCTCGCGCCAGCGCGAGTCGCGATGACGGGGTGGACGGCGCAGCGGGCGGCGCAGCGGCGCTTCGGCGGCCAGCAACTCCGCCGGAGTGGGCAGCCTCGCCAGAAGCTCAGCCAACGCCTTGTCGTACTCCTCTGAGAAATCAATCATCGTCGCCCGGTCCAGGTAACGCGGCAGGTCGCCGGACGAGCGCAGCAGCACGAAAGTGGGCGCGCGCCGCCGCCCGGCCAGCACTCCCTCATGGCGCATCCCCACGCGGCGCCCGCGCGCCGGGTCGAGGATCATCAGCACGGCCCCCGCCGCGCGAATGGCGTGGCGCGTCTCGGCGGCCCAGGCCATCGTCCCCAGCGCCGCCACCGCGTCCACAAAGACGACATAGCCCGCCGCCTGGAGGTCGTCAACCAGGCGGTGAGCGAAGTCGCGATCGTGATCGGGGTAGCTGACGTACAGGTGTTGCATCCCGCGTCAGGAATGGGCGAATTTCTCGACGAAGTAATCGGGGTTGAGCCGCTCGCCGGTCGCGTGCTGCAACCCGTCATTCCAGGGCATGGTGTTGCCGATGGCGAAGATGCGCTGGCGGAAGAACTCGCCCGCCGCCCGCCGCCCGACAATGCCGCCGGCGTGCTTGCGCAGCCAATCCTCCCACTGCAAGGACATCATCCGCCCCAGCAGGTAGTTCTGGTAGTAAGCCGGAGCCAATGCGATGTGGTACTTCGTCGCCCAGTCCGGCAGCTTCTCGCGCCCATCCGGCTTGTTGAGCAGTTGGTAGCGCTGCACCAGTTCCCACCACAGGGCGTCCAGGTCGCGCGACGGGTCTTCGTAGAGCGCGCGCTCGAAGTTCACCACGACCAACACCCAGCGGGCGAAGATCAGTTCTTGCAGGCGCAGCCGCCGGTAGCCCGCCGCCCCCGCCCGCGCCGCTTCTGCCGCGCCCGCGCCCAGCACGCGCTCGTGCCACTCCGGGTCGAGCGTCTCCGCGCCCATCAGCATAGCCATCGCCTCGGTGGTCAGGATGTGCGAGATCGTCCGCAGCAGCCAGGGCAGGCCCTGGGGGATGTATTTGTCATAGACGGCGTGCCCCAGCTCGTGCAGCAGCGTCTCCATCCAGCGCAGGTTCGGCTTGAGGTTGCACAGGATGCGCACGTCGCCTTCGCGGTCAATGTGCGTGCAGAAAGCGTGCTGGTCCTTGCCCTCGCGCTCGTACAGGTCGCTGCGCCCCAGGATGTCGCGCACGTCCATGCCCAGCCCGTCGTAGGTGGCCAGGGCCAGCGGCTCCAGCTCGCGCCCGGCAAACAGCGCGTCGTAGTCGTAGTCGGCCAGGATCGGCGCGTCCTGAAAGAAGGGGTCGGCGTAGTGCCAGGGCATCAGGTCGCCCGCCGGCACACCAAAGCGCGCGCTCAGTTCGGCGTCAAGCTCGCCTTTGGCGCTGCGGTAAGGTTCCTCGGTCTTGACCGCCAGCCCGTCAAGCATGGCGTACAGCCAGTCCGGGTCCAGCTCGTCGAAGGTCAGACTCATCCGGTGGAAGTTGGCATAGCCCATGCGCTGTGCGGCCATGTTGCGCAGCTCGGCCAGGCGGCGAATCTGGTCGGCGACACGCGGGCCGATCTGTTTGCTGCCTTCCCAGGCGGCGCGGCGCTTCTGAGAATCGTTCTCGCCGCGCAGAATCTCGCTGATGGCGTTGGCGTTCAGGCGCTGGCCGTTCATCTCGGCGCGGAAGTTGGTGTAGGCGTCGCTGAGCGCCTTTGTCAGATCGCTCATCTCGTCAATCGTCGCCGGGTCGCGCTGCCCCGCCCCGAACCCGTAATGCAGCACGCGTACCATGCGCGCCAGGTGCGCGTCGTCGTCCGCCGCGCCTTCCTCGTCCCACCGCTTGTACTGCGCGTAGGCTTCTGGGTCTGCCTGGAAGCGCATCCACGTCCGGCGCGCTTCGGCGGCGTCGCCGAGCGCCTGGGGGGTGCCAGTGGTCGCGGCAATCCATTCTTTCTCGCTGAAATCTATAGAGAGCGCCCGAATCTGCGCCGTATGGCGCTCGACGGCGGCGCGCACGGAATCAATCATAGTCTGGCCTCTTTTCCTTTCAGATGACGTCTCACTGCTCACAGCGCCGTAGGGTAACACAGATCGCCGCCCAGATCGAAGTTGGCTTTCGTCCCGGCGGAGTGTAAGCTATGATTCAGGCGGGTGCGCAGTTTGGTTGTTGGTGGTTGGCTATTGGTTGTTGGTTCTTGGTTGTTGGTTATTGGTTGTCAGTTGTCGGTCTTCAGTTGTCAGTTTTCAGTTGTCAATGATTGGTCTGTCGAGTGGGCTGCGAGGGAGCCTCGACTGAGAGGCCTTTGAGAGGTTTTCCCCCCCCAACCCCTCCCCCACAAGGAGGGGGCTTAGAGTCTTCTCCCTTCCCCCTCGTGGGGAAGGGCCGGGGATCAGGGCCGAGCCAGGTGCACAACTTTCTCAAAGGCCTCTGACAACTAATCTACTGACAACCGATCACTGACACCTCTCTCTACAGGCAGGGCACATGAAGCAACTCATCGTCAACGCGGACGATTTTGGGCGGTCGCCCGGCATCAACCGGGGCGTTCTGGAGGCGCACCTGCGCGGCATTGTCACCTCCACAACCGTCATGGTCAACTACCCCGCCGCCGCGCCGGGCCTGGAGCGCGCCCTGGCCGAAGCCCCCAACCTGGGCATTGGCCTGCACATCACGCTGACCGCCGGTCGCCCGGTGTCCGCACCGGAGACGGTGCGCTCGCTGCTGACCGACGAGGGAGAGTTCGTCCATATCAGCGCGTGGCTCGCCCAGATAAGCCGCTTCGAGCCGGATCACCTGCAGCGCGAGATCGCTGCCCAGGTGGATCGCTTCATCAGCCTGGCTGGTCGCCCGCCCGATCACCTGGACTCCCACCACCACGCCGCCTACCTGCACCCGGACGGGCTGCGCGCCATCCTGGAGATCGCGGCGGGCTTCGGCATCCCTATGCGTGCGGGCATGGCCGACCTGCCCCCCGACACGGCAGCGGCAGCGCTGGGGCGCATCCTGCCGGGGTTCGATGCAGACACGGCGCTCCCCCTGGTCGAGCGCCTGCAAGCGGTGCTCGCCACAGGCCCGGCACCGTTCTGGCCGGCGCGTTTCGAAATGGGCTATTACGACCGGACGGCCACGCTCGGCGATCTGCTGCTCATCCTGACCACCCTGCCCGATGACAGCATCACCGAGCTGATGTGCCATCCGGGATACGTGGACGACGCGCTGGGCCTCAGCGGCTACCGCGACAAGCGCGAAGAGGAGATCGTTCACCTGACCCACGCCGCCACGCGCGAATGCGTGCGGGCCGAAGGGATTCAGTTGATTTCATTCGGGGACTTGACGCGCTGAAGCGCCCCGCAAGGGCACGAGGGACGGCGATGACCGATTACTACCTGCCCGACGACGAGCCAACTGACGATGTGTCCTACGAGGACTTCGACGACATGCTCTGGGAAGAAGCCAGCGAGCCGGAGCCGATAGACCTGGCCGCGCTGGACGACGTCCTGCCCCCGCGCCACGCCCCCTGCGCCGGAAGATCGCGGGTTCGCCGCCTTTCCGCCCCGCCCGCGTCGCTGGCCGAGGACACCGACGACTTCCTGGCCGCGCTGGACGACGCTCTGCCCGCCGAGCCAGGCCCCGCTCGCGCCGAGGACGCCCTCAGCGCGGCGACCGAAGACCTGCTCGATGCGCTGGACGACGCCCTGCCCCCGCGTCACGCTCCCTCTGCGCCAGAAGATCGCGGGTTCGCCGCCTTTGCCGCGCCGCCCGCGTCGCTGGCCGAGGACACCGACGACTTCCTGGCCGCGCTGGACGACGCCCTGCCCGCCGAGCCAGGCCCCGTCCGCGCCGAGGACGCCCTCAGCGCGGCGACCGAAGACCTGCTCGACGCCCTGGACGACGCCCTGCCCGTGCGCCACGCTCCCTCTGCGCCGGAAGATCGCGGGTTCGCCGCCTTTGCCGCGCCGCCCGCGTCGCTGGCCGAGGACACCGACGACTTCCTGGCCGCGCTGGACGACGCTCTGCCCGCCGAGCCAGGCCCCGCTCGCGCCGAGGACGCCCTCAGCGCGGCGACCGAAGACCTGCTCGATGCGCTGGACGACGCCCTGCCCCCGCGCCACGCTCCCTCTGCGCCAGAAGATCGCGGGTTCGCCGCCTTTGCCGCGCCGCCCGCGTCGCTGGCCGAGGACACCGGCGACTTCCTGGCCGCGCTGGACGACGCCCTGGCACCACCCCTGGCTGCCGCATCCGTGCTGGCCCCCATGCCGCTTGTCACGCCGGTTCCTGCGGCGCGGAGCGCGGGCGCGCCCGAACGCGCCGCGCCGCTCGCCACCGGGCTGGTCTACCAGGTGCTGCTCGGTCTGCCGCCCGAACTCGGCGCGCAGGTGCTGGAACTGCGCGCGACCGGCGATGTGGAAGATATGCCGCCGCCGGGCATCCCCCTGACGCCGCGCTTCTACACGCCCGACGCGGACGCCCTGGACGCCGCGCTCGAACGCTGGGCGCGCGCGCGCCTGCCACTGACCGTTGAGATCGCCGGCGTGCACGCCGAGGTTGTTGGCGAGCGACACTATGTCGCTGCCTGGACAGTGACGATGGACGACCGGCTGCGCGCCGCCCTGCACGCGCTCAAGCGGACGCTGACCGGCCTGGTCGAGCCGCTGCCCGACGAGCCACCGGCCATCCGGCTGCGCGTGACCATCGGCGAGCGCATCGCCGCCCGCCGCTTCCCGCAGGTCGTGGCGCTGATGCAGCGTGACTTCGAGCCAGCCCAGTGGCCGATGCGCACGCTGCTCCTCGCCGTCTGTGTGGAAGACGAAGCCCTGCCCGACTGGGACATCGCCGCCGTCTACGCGGGGGAAGCGCCCCCATCCGCTGTGTAAGCTCACCCCGTCCACCTCATCGCAGAAGCTCGTTGAGCGGAGGGTCTATGGCACAGCAACACGACTCCAGGCTCGACAAACGCGCCACCTTGAGCATGCAGGTGATGGCGCAGCGCGAGGAAACGCGGCCCCAGTGGTTCTTCATTCGCCGCGTGCCATCGCGCCATATCGGGCGCGAGTGGACGCGCCCGCCGGACGACCAGTACGCGCGCGACCTCATCGCCGAGGGGTTCATCGCGCCGGGCCTGGTCACCGGGACGCTCTCTCCTGAGCTGGGCACCGACATCCGCGAGTTGGATCAGCACCTGCTGCCCCATTTCTGGCGCATGAACCAGCAGGCGCGTTTCTTCCAGAACCGCTACTACCAGTATCAATGGGCGTTCATCCTGGCCGCCTTCCTGACGACGGCTCTGGCCGCGGTCAACGTATTCCTCTATGCGCAGGGCTGGACAGGCCGGGCCGGAACTATCGTCGGATCGCTGCAATGGACGGAGGTGCTCGGCTTTCTGACGGCGCTGGTGAGCGGCATCGCCGCCGCGGTGTCCTTCCTCGACGCCAACCAGACGCCGCAGAAACGCTGGTACAAGGCGCGCGTGCAGGCCGAAATCCTGCGCTCGACCTATTTCCTCTTCCTGGCCCGCCAGAGTCCCTTCGACAGCCCCAGCGACCGCGAGCGGGTGCAGCGGATGCGCCGCAAGGTGATCGAGGTGCTGCGCGAGACGCGCATCGCCGAGCGCCCAGCCAGCGCGGACGCAGCAACCCCTGCTCCGCCCACTGAGCCAGCGCCTGAGCCGCAGGCCGCGCCAGAGACGCCCGCCCCGCCCCGCGCTTCGCGCCGCCGCCGCGCCAGCACCCCACCCGCCGATAACTGAGCCGGCAGCCCAGGCAGTGAGGACACAGCTATGAGCACTCAGAGCAGCACCCCACCTCAAATACCGCCCCTGTTCACCGAGGAAGAGGCCCGGCTGCGCGCGCAGCTTTACATCCAGCAGCGCATCAACCTGCAGGACGACTTCTACCGCCGCCGCATCGCCGAGTTCACCTTCAACTCGGACAAGATGCTGTGGGTGACGGCGGGGCTGATGGGGATTTCGACGGTCATCTCGTCGTACTCGGTCATCGCCGACAAAGCCTTCTTCGCCTTCATCACGGCGCTGCTGCCGGCGTTTGCCGCCGCAGTGTCAGCCTTTCGCGCGCTGTACCAGTGGCAACGCCAGGCTACCATCTACGAGGATACGTGGCTGGCGCTCCAGCAAGCGCGGCTGGCCATGCCCGATGAGGATTACCTGGAGCCGGGTGACCACAACCGCTACTTCCCGCAGCTTGTCTACCAGACGGAGGAAGTGCTGCGCCGCGAAGCCAGCCAATGGGGGCAGATGGAGCAGATCGGCAGCGCGGCAGGCGAAGCGCCGCCCGGCTCGCCCTCTGGCGCAGGCTGAGCGGGAATGCCGCGGCCTGCCTCACACGCGCAGGGGCGCTGCTCTGCTGCCCCCAGCCGTGAAATAGACTTCCGAAGTTTCGGAAACTTTGGAAGTCTGGCGTCGGAGTGCATGGCGCCCTAAAGTGAATTGACGATCATGATCGGGTAACCCACCTGTAGGGGAGGGTTTACTAACCCTCCCCTACCAGACGCCCCGTGTGCGTTGCCCATGTTGAATGCCAAATCCCAGCAGACCTTACCCCGCATCGGCCTCACTCGCACTCACTCGCAGTTGACGTTCGCCAGGTGCTCTTCGTAGGTGACGGCGAAGGCGATGCCGCCGCCGCAGGCAGCGGTGTGGTAGCGATACTCGGTCTGCGCCGGGTAGAAGGCTCCCCATGATGGCCGACAGACCGGGGCTGTCAATGGGGCCGGGCGGCAGGCCGCGCCGGGTATACGAGTTGTAGGGCGAGTCCACCTGCAGGCCGCTGGCCGTCACGCGCGGCCACCAGTTGCCCGGCCCGCCCAGCGCGTATTGCACAGTGACCGTCTGGGCCAGGCGGTTGCCGTCGCGCAGCCGGTTGTAGAGCACGCTGGCGACGAGCGGCTGCATCTCCGGGGCGCGCGTCTCGCGCTGCACAATCGAGGCGATGATCAGCGCCTGGTAGAAGCTGACGCCCTGCGCGGCGGCGTCGGCGCGCATCTGCGGGGTGACGCTGGCCGCAAACGCGCTCAGCAGCATGTCGCGGAACTGCTCGGCGGTTGTGTCGTTCTGCGCGATGTACGTGCCGGGGAACAGAAAGCCTTCCAGCGTGCTCCCCGGCGGGCGCTCTGCCGTGAAGTCGAAGGGCGGCGCAGCGTCCGCCCCGGTCGCCGCCAGGAAGTCGCCCCCCGTGAATAGCGTCTGCGCTGCGTTGATGGCGTCGGCGATCTGCTCGCGCCGCCAGCCTGTGCCCACCGTGATCGTGCAGGGGCAGTTGGGCGTGCGCGGGCCGCGCGCCCCCAGGTCCGTCGCCGGGCCAGAGGGCACCGAAGGCGGCGCGTTCTCCGCCGCGCCCGGCGGCAGGTAGATCGTCTGATCCACACGCAGGTAGCGGCTGGTCAGGCAGTTGGCGGCCATCAAGTCGTCCACCGTCAGCGTTCCCCCCGCCCCCAGCACGAAGGCGAACAGCGTGTCGTCCGGCTGCACAACGTATTGCTCCCAGCCGTCCGGGGGAGCG
Source organism: Anaerolineae bacterium (assembly GCA_027494015.1). The sequence goes on along the minus strand of JAOSJP010000001.1, from coordinate 189,798 downwards.
CAGGGCCGGGCTGCCACCTCTTGCGGCGGCTCGCCCGCCTGGGCAACAGCCATCGGCGCTGGACTGGTCTCGCCTGTCGCCGCAGCCGACGTCGGCGCGACCAACTCCGGCGGCGCAGCATCCGCCGGAGCTTGAGATCGCTGGCTCTGCGGGCGAAGGGGTGGGGCTGGCGGAAGCCTCCTCCGCAGGCGTGACGGTCGGGGAAGGCGTGCGCGTGAGGGTTGGCGTTGGCGTGGCGACTTGCGCCGCCAGGGTCGGCAGGCGCGCCTCGCCGACGGGCGGCGCTGGCTGAGTCGGCTGCTGGTCCGAGCGGACGCCCAGCGCCACCGCGCCCAGGGCTAGCGCCCAGGCCAGCACGCCGCCGACAAGCAGCAGGACAGCCACGCGGCCCGCGCTCCGGCGCTGCCGGGGAATGTGGTCGTTCCCGTCCATGACACGAGTCTAACCCGCGGGGTGCGGATTGCCCATAAGCGCCTTCACTACGCTCAGCGCACGCAAAAACAACCCCCGCGCGAGGGCGGGGGCATGGCACAACAGGTCAGCGCGGGCGAATGCGGCAGTTCAGTCATGTTTGTCGCGGGGGATGAGGTACGCGCACGCCTCGTCCCCGTCAGTCTGGTGGCTGATGCGGTGGGTCGTCACCCCCACCAGCGAATCCACCAGCCGCTTATCCATCTTGCACAACTCAGGGTTGCTGCAGCTCACCTGCTCGTAAGGGCAATTGGTGATGGACAAGATCAGCCCCTGGCCGTTGTGCGCCCAGGAGGCCGTGTAGCCGTGCTCGTCCAGGTAGGCGACGGCATGATCCAGCCGCGTCTCCAGCGGCGCATCAGGCACCATAGCCTCCTCGGCCATGGACTCGGCGACGCTGTTCAGAATCTCGTTCACCTGCGCGGCGGGAAGCTGGTTCCTAAGCTGTTCGAGCAAGCCAGAAGCCAGTCCCTGATAGTTGTTCGGGAACTGGTCGGCGGCGCGCTCCGTCAGCGTGTAGACGTATTGAGGACGTCCCGGTGCGCTGCGCCGGCGAACCGCCGGTGCTGCCACCAACCCGTCGCCGCGCAGAATCTCAAGGTGATGGCGCACCGTCACCGCCGTAATCTTGCCGATGCGCCCGCTCAGCGAGGTCACGATCTCGTCAATCGTGGCCTCTTTGCGCTCTTTGAGGATTTCGAGGATATGTCGCCTTGTCTGCTGCATAGTCGCCCGCTCGCTCTCATGATATTTACGATATTATTCATAAATTTAATGAATCTTAGCATGTCGCCACTTGCCAGTCAATTGACAACTGTTTATGTCAGATGTGTCATTTGTCACAATTGCGCTGGAATTATCCATCACGCCAGGCCGCCAGCCGCGCGGCCAGATGCCCACTGCATGTCGCACGGCGGGGGACGCGAAGCAGGCCGCCAACGGGTGCGAGCAAATCCTGTCAGGTAGGGGCGCTGCTCTGCTGTGCCCCGCTTTACCTCACCCCCGCTCGGCCCACTGGCGCTGGCCTCGCTGCCTCCTCTCCACGTTGGAGGGACGGGCCTATTAGACAGTGTTGATTTAGCGTAACGATAAGCGATCACAATCAATGAAAGGAACGGGCGGCTTGAAGGAGAAGCTCGGATGCCTGGCAGGGCCTGTAGGGGCGGGTTTGCAAACCCGCCCCTACAACCGGCTCCGCGAAGTCGCCTTCTTGGTTCGTTTCTCCCCTTGAATTGTTCTTCCGTAACCTATAATTAACCGTCAATGCAATCTTATTTGTCCGGCCCTCCACGTTGGAGAGGGGCCGAGCCGAGCGCGGCGAGGCTGGGGTGAGGTCAATGCCCTGCGTCCAGCGAGTCGCTGTCAACCTTTGCACGCCCCCCCGCCGACCAACTGGTTGTAAGAGATGCCACTCTCGGCTACACTTGTCAGCGTGTTGCCCGGCACCCGTTCCGCACACTCGTAAGGAGCTTCAGGCATGACGCTTCGCTCACAGACCGCTGCGCTGGCTGTGCTGTTTGCTGCGCTGATCGTCATCTTCTTGCTGGTAGGCGACGCCGGCGTGTCCACCGGCGTCTTTCTTCCTGAGCCAACTCTGACCCATACACCTACCGTTGTCCCCACTGCGACCCCCGGCCCTGCCCCCGGCGCGCTGAACTGGGCTGAGACTACGCCTGGTCAGTTGAGCCATACAGGTGCCGGGATTACCGCGCGCATCAACTATCAGGCGGTGAAGCTGGACGAGTTCATTACCGGCACCGGGCTGAATGCGCCCGCTACCGACGCCTCTTACCCGCTGCTCGATCTGCTGAGCCAGTTGAGCGAGTCCCTTGAGACGCAGGCAATTGAGTCTGGCCTGACCCTGGAACCCGGCGCGTTCTCCGGCCCGATGATCGAGATCGTGGGGGGGACGCCGGTTGCCCAGGTGCACGTCAGAGTCCAGCCCCAGACTCGCCAGGACGGGCAGCAGTTCCCCGGCCTGGACCTGGTTCAGGCGCTCGTTGAAAAGGGTGAGGGCGAGGTGACTTTCGTCCAGTACGTGCTGCAAGGCGCGCCGGACGACGCGGTGTACAGCGACTTCCGCGCCTGGCTCGGAGCGAACGTCGCCGACCTGGCTGAACCGACGGCAGAGGAAGAAGAGGGAGAAGACAGCGGCGAAGAGGCCCCTGCCGAAGGCGAAGCAACACCAGCGCCAGAGGAGCCATCCGGTGACGAAGCCGGCGCCGAGGTGCAGCCCACGCCTGCCTCTGAGCAGCCTGGGGCCACGCCCGGGGCGCAGCCTGCTGCCACTGCGGAGGGGTCCGGCGACTGAGCGGCCTCTGGCACCGCCGCCCTGCGGCGAGCGCCAAACGTCACCCGCAAAGCAGGACGGTACCTACTGGGCTGGAGGGCGGGAGTTCGCTATCATCGGACATGTGCGAGCGCGCTGCCACGAGGATAATGACTGCTGGCGACGATCCCCGGCCCCTGTATTGGGAAGCGTCCTACGAGATTGTGCTCGGCCTGCTGGAGCACCATCCCGACGCCGACCTGGACCGGCTGGGCCTGGGACAGCTTTTTGAGTGGATCATCGCGCTGCCGGGCTTTGCCGACGACCCGACCCTGGCCCACGATGATCTGCTGAGTGGAATACTGCGCGAATGGTACGAGGAGAAGAGCGAGACGTTATGACCAATTCGAACGAGAGTTTCTTTAGAGAGCTTCACCATCCTGACGTGCCCGTGCCCGAGGGGGTGCAATCGGCGGTCACCGTCACGTCGTTTGGCAGGCTCATCGACTCCATCTACAACTGGGGCCGGCGCAACTCAATCTGGCCGATGTCCTTCGGCCTGGCCTGCTGTGCCATCGAGATGATCGCCACCGCCAGCAGCCGCTTCGACCAGGCTCGCTTCGGCATGGAGGTGCTGCGCGCCAGCCCGCGCCAGGCCGACCTGATGATCGTCAGCGGCACGGTGACCAAGAAGATGGTCGTGCCCATCGTGCGCCTGTACAACCAGATGTCCGAGCCGAAGTACGTGCTGGCCATGGGCGCCTGCGCCATCGGCGGCGGGCCATTCAAAGAGGGCTACAACGTCGTCAGCGGCATTGACAAGTACATCCCCGTTGACGTGTACGTGCCCGGCTGCCCGCCCACCCCGCAGGCGCTGCTGCACGGCCTGATCATGATGCAGAAGAAGATTGACGGACAGTCGCTCGGCAACCGCAACAGCATGCCCTGGTACGGGCGCGCGCCGAGCGAAGAAGTGCCCATGCCCGTGCTCGGCCCAGACATCATTGATCCGCGCCAGGCGCACCTGCTGCGCCGCGAGGCCGCCGTAGCCGACGCTGTCGCTGGCGAGACGGAAGCCAGCGCCTGAGTGCCTGGGGTTTGAACGCAGCGTCCTCAGCCGACCATGCTGCGCTCGCCGATCTACCAGACCTGGCCCACGATGGCCTGCTGAGCGGCATGTTGTGCGAGTGGTACGAGGAGAAATGCGAGGCGCCATGACCAATTCTAACGGGGACTTCCTCAAGGAGCTGCACCATCCTGACGTGCCGGTGCCAGAGGGAATGCAATCGGCGGTCGCCGTCACGTCGTTTGGCAGGCTCATGGACGCCATCTACAACTGGGGCCGGCGCAACTCGATCTGGCCGATGTTCTTGGGGCTGGCCTGCTGTGCCATCGAGATGATCGCCACCGCCAGCAGCCGTTTCGACCAGGCTCGCTTCGGCATGGAATTGCTGCGCGCCAGCCCGCGCCAGGCCGACCTGATGATCGCCAGCGGCACGGTGACCAAGAAGATGATCGTGCCCATCGTGCGTCTGTACAACCAGATGTCCGAGCCGAAGTACGTGCTGGCCATGGGCGCCTGCGCCATCGGCGGCGGGCCTTTCAAGGAGGGCTATGGCGTCGTCAGCGGCATTGACAAGTACATCCCCGTTGACGTGTACGTGCCCGGCTGCCCGCCTACCCCGCAGGCGCTGCTTCACGGTTTCCTCATGTTGCAAAAGAAGATTGATGGCCAGTCATTAGGGAACCGCAACAGTGTGCCCTGGTACAGCCGGGTGCCAGGCGAAGACGTGCCCGTGCCGGTGCTCGGCCCGGACATCATTGATCCGCGCCAGGCGCATCTGCTGCGGCGCGAAACCGCCGCCGCTGGCGAGGAGCAGGCCAGCGCGTGAAACGATAGGGTTTAGACGCAGCGCCCTCAGCCAGCCATGCCGCCGCACACGCTGACCGCTGACCGCTGACCGCTATTCTCAAGGGAGCTACTATGACCGAACACGTCCAAGTTGCTGAGACCGCCACCCTCGCCCAGGACGCCATCCGCCGGCTCGAAGTGCAGTTCGCGGGCGCTGTCCGGCGTGACGACCGCGAGGGGTATTCGGGCGTCATTGTGGATCCGGGCAGGCTCGTCGAGGTCGCCACGTTCGCCCGCGACACGCTTGGCTTCAGCTATCTGTCCAGCGCCACCGCTGTAGACTACCTGGGCAAGGGCGATCACCTGGAGATGGTCTACCACACCTACCATATGCAGGGCGGGCCGGCGCTGGTGCTCAAAGCGCAGACGCCGCGCAGCGAAGCCTCCCTGCCCAGCCTGGTCGGGGTGTGGCCGGGGGCCAATTTCCAGGAGCGCGAAGCCTGGGACCTGATGGGCATCCGCTTCGAAGGCCACCCCACCCTGAAGCGCATCCTGATGTGGGAGGGTTTCCACGGCCACCCCCTGCGCAAGGACTGGCACGAAGCGTATTACGAGCAGGACACCAAGCCCTTCGACAGCCGCTGGCCCGAAGGCCGTGTCTCGCGCGCCGAAGAGCACAATCCCTACGGCAAGAATGTCAGCTACCCGGCGGGCTTCACCCCGGACGGCTACGAGTCGCAGGCCGAGAAGGCCCTCTACGACGCCGCGCCGATGGGCGTCCATTTGTCGGACATGGCCACAGACCAGGTCGTCGTCAGCATGGGGCCGCAGCACCCCAGCACGCACGGCGTCTTCCGCATGATCGTCACGCTCGACGGCGAGACCATCCTGGGGCTGGAGCCGGTGATGGGCTACCTGCACCGCAACCACGACAAGATCGGCGAGCGCAATACGTTCCTGCACAACATGCCCTTCACCGACCGGCTCGACTATTTTTGCAGCATGTCCAACAACCATGGCTATGCCCTGGCCGTCGAGCAGCTCATGGCCCTGGGCAAGCGCTACGAGCCGCCCACCTATCGTGCCGAAGCGATCCGCGTGCTGATGGTTGAGCTGACCCGTATCCTCAACCACCTGGTGGCCATCGGCTTTCTGCTCAACGACCTCGGTGCGTACTTCACGCCGCTCATGTATGCCATCATCGAGCGCGAGCTGATCCTCGATTTCTTCGAGGCCGCCTCCGGCAGCCGCATGATGTGCAACTACATGCGCTTTGGCGGCGTGGCCTACGATCTGCCGGAGCGCATCCAGGGCACGGCGGCGCTGGTCAACGACCGCGTGCGCGACTTCGACACCATGCACTATCTGCGCGATCTGATCAACGACCGCCTGCCGCGCGCCATTGACCAGACCAACGACCTGCTGACCACCAACGAGATCATCACCAACCGCTGCATCGGCGTGGGCGTGCTGACCAGAGAAGACGCCATCGCTTACAGCGCCGCCGGCCCCGTCCTGCGCGCCAGCGGCGTGCCCTACGACGTGCGCCGCGCCGAGCCATACAGCATCTACCCGGACCTGGAGTTCGACGTGGCGGTGCGCTATCACGGTGACATCTACGACCGCTACCTCATCCGCCTGGACGAGATGCGCCAGAGCATCCGCATCCTCAAGCAGATTCTGCCCATCCTTGAGGAGACGAAGGGCCAGCCCTTCTTCGCCGGGCGCGGCGGCCAGTACAACCCGCGCGTGCCCGCCGGCGAAGCCTATGGCCGTGCCGAGAACCCGAAGGGCGAGCTAGGCTACTACGTCGTCTCCGACGGCGGGCAGAACCCCTGGCGCTACCACGTGCGGGCACCAAGCTTCATCAACCTGACCGCCCTGGAGCAGATGTGCCAGGGGCACAAGGTGGCCGATGTGGTCGCCATCCTCGGCAGCATTGACATCGTGCTCGGCGAAGTTGACCGCTAGCGCGCAAAGGAGCGAGTGCGTCTATGTACGGATCAGGAATCGTGCGCGGCCTGGGGGTTACGCTCAGGCATTTCCTCAACACCTACCTGGAGGACATTCGCTGGGGCTTCCGCCGCCATGTGCCGGACAAAGCGTTTCCGCTGCGCCAGGGCCTGGAGACGCGCGGTATCTTCACCGTCGAGTATCCTGAGGAGAAGATCGCCACGCCAGAACGCTTCCGCTTCATCCCGTTCCTGGTGGTGGAGAACTATGACCACCCGGAGCGCCCCGGCCACGACTGGTGCACAAGCTGCGGCATCTGCGCCAAGGTCTGCCCCCCGCAGTGCATCTGGATCGTGCGCGGCACCAACCCGGAGACAGGGCGGCCCGTCCCCGAGCCAGAGGAGTTCTACATTGACATTGACATCTGCATGAACTGCGGCTTCTGCGCTGAGTTCTGCCCGTTCGACGCGATCAAGATGGATCACGATTACGAGCTGGCCAGCTACGACCGCACTTCGGCGCACGTCTTCAACAAGCAGCGCCTGTCCAAAGAGTTCCGCTACTGGCAGTCCATCGCCCCGACGCGCGCCGCCGCAGAAGCCGAAGCGCGCGGCGGCTGGGAGCACAAGGACGTGCTCAAGCAGCGCGAGAAGGAAGCCCGCGCCCAGGCTAGGGCGAGCGAAGGCGGGGGCGAAGGTTAAATCGGCTCTCTGCGTCCAATGCGACGGGGGCGATCTCGGTGATCGCCCCCGTTTGAGTTCTGATGCCCAGTGGGGCGCAGCCGTCCCCCTACTCGTCCGCCTCGTCCAGCGCCTCGCGGAAGAGGCGCAGCGCGTTGTTCTCCTGCGCGTCCAGCGGGCAGCCCGTGTAGGGGTCGGCGATGGGGATGTCGTGCTTGGTGCACCAGGCATCTACGCGCATCTGGTGCACAAAGCCGAGCAGCGTGCCGCGAATGGTCAGCCGCAGCTCCAGGTTGGGGCTGGCGTTGGCGCGCAGGATGTCCGGCACCGGGCATTTGGCGCAGTCCTTCGGACGCCAGGGCAGCGACTCGGGATTCTGCGCGGCCAGCCGGCACTCCTGAGTCGCGCGCCCGCGATTGAAGTCCTCGTAGTAATGAGGGCACTCCTTGCCCGCCGGAGTTATCATGCGATCCGCCTTTCGCCGCGATGATCCTGCCGCCTTTATCTCAAGTGTATGCGATCCTTGCCCGCCAAACAGCCCAACCAAAAAGGCCGGGACGCCCCCGGCCCCGCCCTGGCCCGCCGCCACAGCCCAGACGCTAGACGCGCGTGACGTACTCGCCGCTGCGCGTGTCCACGCGGATCGTGTCGCCCTCTTCCACAAACAGCGGCGTGGTGACGGTCAGCCCCGTCTCGGTCTTGACCTTCTTGGTCGCGCCGGTGGCCGTGTTGCCGGCGACAGCCATCTCCGCCTCGGTCACCAGGTGCTCGACGTTCGGCGGCAGCTCGTAGTCCAGAATCTCGCCCTCATACGACAGCAGCTTGAGCTGCGTGTTCTCTTTGAGGTAGAGCACGTCGTCGCCGAACAGATCGCGGCGCATCTGCGGCTGCTCGAACGTCTCCACATCCATGAACGTCAGGAACTCACCATCGTCGTACAGATACTCGACGATGCGCGTCTCGATGCGGATGTTCTCCACGCGGTCGCCGGAGGTGAAGGTCATCTCGCGCGTGCTGCCGCTGCGCAGGTTGCGCACAGACACGCGAATGGTCGCATTGCCGCGACCCGTCTTGTTGTGGTGGTAATTCAGCACCTTGTACAGCTCGCCATCGAGCGTGAAGTTGGTGCCGTTGCGAAGCTGGTTTACGTCAATCATAGGGGGTTTCGTCCTCGTCCTGCTGGCGCTGCGTGGCCGTTGTCGGTTGTCCGCAGGTTATTATACCAGAGATCGCGCGGCCATTGAACGGTCAGGTCGCAGGGAGCGCGTGCGAAATTCATCAGGTAGGGGCGCTGCCCTGCTGCGCCCTGGTTAACCTCACCCCCGCGCGGCCCACTGACGCGGGCCTCGCTGCCCCCTCTCCACGTTGGAGAGGGGGCGAGCCGAGCGCAGCGAGGCTGGGGGTGAGGTAAAGCCCTACCGCGCCAGCCATTCCACCGCCGCCCCTGGCAGACCGGCCAGCGGCCCGCGCGTCACCGTGCAGCCCGGCAGACTGTCCAGGAACACCTGCCCGTAGCGCTTGGTGATCACGCGGTTGTCGAACAGGGCGACGATTCCGCGATCAGTCTTGGTGCGGATCAGCCGTCCGAAGCCCTGGCGGAAGCGCAGCACCGCGTCGGGCACGGCATACTGCATGAAGCTGTTCTCGTAAAGCTCCGAGCGCGCGGCGAAGATTGGGTCGCTGGGCACGGCGAAGGGCAGGCGCACGATGACCAGCACGCTCAGGTCGTCGCCGGGGATGTCCACCCCTTCCCAGAACGAGCGCGTGCCGAGCAGCACCGCCCGCTCCGCTCGCACGAAGCCGTCGAGCAGGGCCTGGCGGCTGGTGCCGTCGCTCTGGTCGAAGACGGTGATCTTGCCCAGCGCCAGACGGGGAGCGATGGCCTGCGCGGTCTGGCGAAGCTGGGCGTAGCTGGTGAACAGGCCGAGCATCCGCCCGCCGGTCGCCGCCGCCAGCTCGATCAGCCCGCGCTCGACCGCGCGCTGGTACTCGTCGCGCTGAGCGGCTGGGTCGGGCATGTCAGTGGGAACGTAGACCAGCGTGGACCGCTCATAATCGAACGGAGAGCCAACTACCGCCATGTCCATATGGCTCGCGCCCAGCCGGTCGCACACGTACTCGAAGGTGCCGCCGGTGCGCAGCGTGGCGCTGGTCAGGATCACCACGTCCTGCGTGTTCCAGATGTACTGCTCCAGCAGCGGCCCCACATGCAGCGGCGCGGCGTGCACCGACAGGCGCGTGCCGTCCTGGTCCACCTGTGCCCAGTAGATCGTGTTCTCCTGGGGGCGCGCCGAGAAAGCGTCAAGCTGGGCGTGAATCTCCTCCAGATGACGCGCCGCCGCCCCCACGCTGGACAGCAGATCGTCGTAGTTGAGCACGTCGAACTGCTCCAGCCCGGCCAGGCCGCGCGCCAGCCGGTTCATCGCGTCGGAGATGGCCAGCGTGAACTGGGAGAGCACGTCCCACGCCGCTTCCACCTGCGCCCAGTCCGGCTGGTGGCGCAGCGTCGGGGTGATGCGCACCTGGTTCGAGTACTCGCCGGGGCGCAGCGCCCCGGTGGACTCCAGGAAACGGCGCAGTGCCTCGAAGTAGCGCTCGACATGGTGGCCCATAGCGCCGAGCGCGGTAGCGACATTCTTGACATACTCTTCGATCTGGGTGAAGTGCTTGGGGGGGACGCTGCCGTGCGTGCCGCGCATGACATCGCCCAGCAGGCCCTTGCGCGCGTCGCCCAGGTCTTCCAGGCGACGCTGCAACATCGCCTGGGTGATCTGGAACGACAGGCCGTTGGTGGTGGCGTCTTCCAGGTGATGCGCCTCGTCCACGATCAGGTGGTGATATTCGGGCAGCACGCGGTTGCCGATCTGCACGTCGGCCAGCAGCAGCGCGTGATTGACGATGAGCACATGCGCCGACTCCGCCTGACGCCGCGCCTTGTAGAAGGGGCACGCGCCCCCCATCTGCTCGCCGCAGCGTTCCAGCGTGCAGCCCTCGTCCTCCGCGCTCAGGCGCGACCAGATGGCAGCTTCCTCATAGCCGCGCAGCGAGATCTCGCCCCGGTCGCCCGTCTCCGAGTCCAGCAGCCAGACGAGCACCTTCGCCAGCAGGCGCAGCTCGGCCACCGAGGTCGGCCCCCGGCGGCGCAGCGTGGCCAGCCGGCGCGGGCACAGGTAGTTGCCGCGCCCCTTGACCAGCGCCGCCTCGAAGGGAATGCCCAGCGCCTGCTGTAGCATGGGCAGGTCGCGGCTGAGCAGTTGATCCTGCAAATTGATCGTGGCCGTGCTGATCACCACGCGCTCGTTGTTCTGCGCCGCCCAGGCGATGGCCGGGATGAGGTAGGCCATGCTCTTGCCGACGCCGGTCGGCGCTTCGACCATGAGGTGCCCGCCGCCGTTGAAGGCCTCCGCCACGCGGTGCAGCATGTCCACCTGCTGCGGTCGGTGCTCGTAACTGGGGAAGGCTGCGGCCATGTCGCCCTCCGCCTCGATCATCCCCGCCAGTCGCTCCACGTCCAGCGGGCGGCGCTCGGTGTTCGGGCGCAGGGGCCGCCAGGGAGCGCGATCCGGCGTGAACAGGTCATCCGCGCCGATCGTCGCCCGGCGGGGTAGCGCATCGGTCAGGGCGGTGCGGCTCCGCTCGCTCAGCGCGGCCACGAACACCGGCTTGGCCGACCAGTCCAGCTCGCGCGCGGCCTCGGCGATCTCGCGCAGCGTGTCCAGCGGCAGCTTCAGCGCGCGCTGCCATAGCTCCCAGTACAGCCGCCCGGTCGCCACCGCGTCGGCCAATGCGCGGTGCGCGTTCTCCAGGTCGAGGCCAAGCTGACTGGCCAGGCTGTTCAGGTTGTAGCGCGGGGCGGTGGGCAGCAGCACCGAGGCCAGGTCGTAAGTATCCAGGGCCAGGTTGCCCTTCGCCACACCGAAGCGCGCCAGGAAGCCCAGATCGAACTCCGCGTTGTGGGCGACAACGGGGTGCGCGCCGATGAAGCGCCGCAGGTCGGGCAGCACCTCGCGCACCGTCGGCTTGCCGATCAGGTCGTCGCTGCGAATGCCGGTGATGGCCGTCACCCGCTCCGGGATGTTGCGTTCGGGGTTGATCAGCGTCTCGAACGTCTCCAGCAGCTCGCCGTCGCGGAACCTGGCCGCGCCGATCTCGATGATGTCGTCGGAATCCGGGTTGAGTCCGGTCGTTTCCAGGTCGAGGGCGACGATGACCTCGCGCATAAAGTGGCTCCGTTCTAGAGCGGCTCTGTGCCGCAGCGGGGCTATTGTAGCACATTTGCGCGCACGTTTGGCGGGAGTGTTCGACGTTGGGGGCGAGATTCTCCGAGCCGCAGAGACGCTGAAAGAACAAGACTTCCGAAGTCTTCGAAGTCTTCGGAAGTCTGCCTTTCCTGCTCTTCTCTGTGCCTCGGCGATGAGGCTCTGCCCTGCGCGCCCGCAACACAGGCGTTCGCAACCCGGTTCAGAGTATAATGGCGCTATCAACCTCTGGGACTGACCACATACGGGGGCACAATGGACATGGGCACAGGTGGGCGCACAGGGCGATTCATTCGCGGCAGGGCCATCGTGGTGATGCTCATCTTCCTGGCTGCGGCGCTGGCAGCCTGCGACGACTCGTCGCCCGCCCCTTCGCCGACCCCACCCCCGCCGACGATCCCCCCTGTGATCACGCGCATCGTCACGCCCGCGCCCACCCCGACGCCCTTGCCCCCGCCGACGCCGCTGATACGACCTGTCGGGCGTGGAAGGGCGCTGGTACCTGCGCACCGACATCACCCTCAGCGGCAGCAGCCTGATCGCAGAGCTGCGCTATTCCGGCTCCCTCATCTTCACCGTGAGCAGCGACGGCAGCGCCAGCGGGACGGGCACCTTCACTCCGGCGATCAGCAGCCCGCCGTGCGATGCCCAGGTGATAGACTCCGCGCCGCTGAGGTTCGCAGCACAGGGCACAACTTTCGCCGAGGGAGATACCGTTGGCGTTGACCTGCTCCTCATCCCCGCTGACCCAGACGAAGCCGAGCACTACCGCCTGGTCTGCCCCAATTATGCCGACGTGCGCGACATCGAGCAGCCGATCCTCTGGCCGGCCCTGGCCGCGCTGCCCGCCCAGGATTCCGGGGGCGCAGCGCTGGATGGGTTGCGCTGGCGGCTGGCTCTCGCGCCGGGCCAGTCGCATACCTTCAGCGCCGCCCTCGCCGCGGTGACCGGCGGCGCGCTCGACGGGACCCTGACGATTGAGATTCGCAGCGAGCGCGGCTGAACAACACAGGGCGAGCCATCCCTGGCCCGCCCTGGCACTTACCACAGTGTGACGCGAGCGCGTCAGTTGCCCGATGTCGCGGTGGCGTCTTCGGCGTCTGGCGTCTCGGCAGGAGTCTCCGTCGGGGCAATCTCCTCTTCCGCCGGAGCCTCAGTCGCAGCCTGCGCCTCATACGCGGCGAGCATCTCGTACACATCCTCGCGCACGTCGCGGCTGTAGGCGTCCAGGTCAAACCCGGCGAACGGGTAGTTCGCCAGCGTGTCCAGCGTGCTCTGCGCGAAGAAGTGCCACAGGTAGGCGCGCACCAGCGGGTTGGCGAAAGCCGCCCGGCTGATGTGAATCTGCACCGGGAAGGACAGCGCGTAGCTGCCATCGGCGAACGTCTCAGCGGACGGGGCCGCACAGCCCGCACCGGCATCCACACCCAACAGCTTCAGCGCTGCCGTGCTCTTCTGTAGATCGGTCCACCACAGCCAGGTCAGGCCGTTGTCGGTGTTGGCTACGCCCTGCGCGCGGTAGAGCGGGTCGCTGTTCTCAACCATGTCCTGGCGCACCGCGAACGATGGCGAACCGATCAGGCTGGCGACCAGGGTATCGGTCTCGCCTGTGCGGGCGGGCGGCGCGACGAACAGCAGCGGGCGATCCGGCCACTCAGCACTGACTTCCTGCCACGTCGCGGCGGCGGGCGCGTCTTCAGTCCCCGCGCTCAGCAGCGCCGTCATCGTCTCGGCGTCCACGCAGTCGATCCAGTCCGCGCTCGCCGGGACTGCGATCACCAACGCCTGCTGCCCCAGGTCGAGCGTGTACGGCTCGATGCCGTTCGCCGCGCATTGGGCAAGCTGCTCCTCGGTCGCCGCGCGCGTGGCCCGCAGCACATCCGCCTCGCCCGCGCAGAAAGCGTCCCAGCCCGCCGCGTTGCCCACGAAGTCCGTCTCGAGGGTCGCGCCGCTATACTGCGCCGTGAACTGGCTCTCAATCCGGCGAGCGAGGTCATAGAGCATCGCCGTGCCGGTCACGGTCAGGGTGCCTTCGGTCGCCGCGCCGACCTGAATGGGGCTGATCGGGCGCGAGAAGGTGCGGCCCGTCTTCGCGTCGAGCAGGTTGGCACGGCCCGTCTCGTAGATCGCAGCGTCGGCAGGGGTATAGCCGAGCGCCGGGCCTTGCGCTGTTACGCCATCTTCGCCCGTCAGCGCGTACTCGACGAACGCCTGCACCTCAGGCCGCGCCGCGCTTTCCGCGTTGATATACAGGTAATCGGTGCGGGCCAGCGGGTACGTCCGGTCGGCCAGCGTCGCGGCTTCCGGCGCGATGCACGCGCCCGCCGCGTCCTGCACCTGCAACGGCACAACAGCCCCGTCGGGGTCGGCGGCGGTCAGGTCGGCCAGCATCATATAGGCGAACGCGCCAGCGCCCGCCTCCTGCACCTTCGCCAGCAGCGCCGCCGCGTCGCCCGGCGACTCAATGCCGTCGCGCAGCGCCCCCGCCGGCACCAGAGTCTCGAACAGCAGCGCGGCCCGCGACTCCCCTTCCGGCCCGTAGAAGGCCACCGCATCGCTGAGCGTCTGCGAGCCGAGATCGGCCCAGGTGAGGTCGGCGGCAGCGCCCAACTGCCAGGCGTCGGACACAGCAGTCTGCGCCAGGCAGGTCAGCCCGGCTTCGGGAGCGGCCAGCAGCGCCAGCGCCTCGTAAGCCAGCACCACCTCGACAAAGTCCTGGCCCTGATCGGCGCACGCCTGAAGCTGCGCGTCGCTGATCGGCTCGGTGGACATCACCACATCCACGTCACCGCTGCACAGTCCCTCAAAAGCAGCGCGCAGACCGCTGCTCGCGTCAATCTGCACGTCTGCGCCTTCGTTGGCCGCTGCGTAGGCATCGGCGACGGCGCTGACGAGCGCCGCTAGCTCTGGCGTGCCCCGGACGGCGACGGGCTGCGTCTCCTCGTCCTGGGCCAGGCTGACCGGGACGGCCAGCACGAAGATCATGGTCGCAGCAACGGCAACCAGCAAGACAGGCCGAAACAAGCGCCAGGAGTACGGCATACGGGAATCTCCTCCAGGTTCATTGGGATGTGAGCAGACGGCGCGCCGCCCGCATTTCGCGGGCAACTTAACAGGCGCGCGCGGCACGGACCACCTCTCGGCGGCGGAGCGCTTTTGGCGGTACACTGGGGCACGATTTTACACGCTCGCCGCCAGATGTCCAGAACGAGCCGCGCAGAGATGCGAGCAAGGCCTGACAGCGACTCGCTGGACGCCGGGCATTGACCTCACCCCCAGCCTCGCGACGCTCGGCTAGCCCCCTCTCCGTGCACGGAGAGGGGACAGCAAAGCGCGTCAGCGCCGAGCAGGGGTGAGGTAAAGGGGGGCGCCGCAGAGCAGCACCCCTACCTGACAGGCTCTGCACGCGCCCAGGGCGGCGGGCACGAGCAAAGGTCATCAGCGACTTACCTGGTGCGGGGGCATTGACCTCACCCCCAGCCTCGCGACGCTCGGCTTGCCCCCTCTCCGTTGACGGAGAGGGGGCAGCAAGGCGCGTCAGCGCCGAGCAGGGGTGAGGTAAAGGGGGGCGCCGCAGAGCAGCACCCCTACCTGACAGGCTCTGCACGCGCCCAGGGCGGCGGGCACGAGCAAAGGTCGTCAGCGACTTACCTGGTGCGGAGGCATTGACCTCACCCCCAGCCTCGCTGCGCTCGGCTTGCCCCCTCTCCGTTGACGGAGAGGGGACAGCAAGGCGCGTCAGCGCCGAGCAGGGGTGAGGTAAAGGGGGGCGCCGCACACCGGGCGACCAAAGGAACCGGAGATGTGATGGTGTCCGCCAACCAGGAGAACCACCTCGGCACACTCGCGTGGCGGTCGCTGCTTCGCCTGGGTTTCCGCCTGCTCTACAACGAGCTGGCCTTCACCTACGATGCCGTGAGCGCGGTCGTCAGCCTGGGCCAGTGGAGCGCCTGGCAGCGCGCGGCCCTGCCCCACCTGGACGCCCGTCCCGGCGACCCTGTGCTGGAGCTGGCGCACGGCACCGGACGCCTGGCCATTGACCTGCGCCGCGCAGGGTACCGGGTGACCGCGCTCGATCTCAGCCGCGCGATGGGGCGCATCGCCCGGCGGCGGCTGGGGCGCTGGGGCTGGCGACCGTCGCTGGTGCGGGCGCGCGCCCAGGCGCTGCCCTTCCCTGCCGGGCACTTCGCCGCCGCCGTGAGCACCTTCCCCACCGAGTTCATCGCCGACCCGCTCACCCTGGGCGAGGTCTTCCGCGTGCTGGCCCCTGGCGGGCGGCTGGTGATCGTGCTCGGTGGCCTGCTGACCGGGCAGGACCCCGCCGCCCGCTCGCTGGAGCTGGCCTATCGCATCACCGGGCAGCGCGGCCCCTGGCCGGTCGTGCTCGAAGCGCGGCTGGCCGCCGCCGGATTCACCGCGCACGCTTACAACCAGATGCTGCCGCGCAGTGCCGTGATCGTGTGCGTGGCCGAGAAGCCGCGATCAGCCTCGTGACATGCAACTGGGGCGACCGCCTGGCCGCCCCGCTGTGAGTCTCCGCCCGCTTCCGTCAATCGCCCGGCTCGCCAACCGCCGCCTCGCTGATGCGCGCCTCTGGAAGCGGGGTGCCAGCGCGCTCGGCAGCCAGCACGCGCTCCAGCGCGGCGATGCCCACTTCGAGCATTCCCCGGTCGGGCCGGCGCGTGGTCAGGCTTTGCAGAGCCAGGTTCGGCTTGACGATCTGGCGGACGACCGGGTTGCCCTGGTGCTTGGCCGTGAAACGGATCACCTCATAGGCAGTCCCGGCGATGGGCAGGATCAGCGCCACGCGCGAAAGCAGCAGCAGGGGCACGCTGTCCGGTCGCCCGGTGACAATGTGGATCAACACCGACAGCACCACCAGCGTCAGCAGGAAGGCCGTGCCGCAGCGTGGGTGCTGGATGGGGTACCTGTCCACTTCGTCGGGCGTCAGCGTAGCCCCGGCTTCGTAGGCGTTGATCGTCTTGTGCTCCGCACCGTGATAGCCGAACAGGCGCTTCACGTCCTGCATGAAGCCAATCGCCCAGATGTAGCCGATCAGCAGCGCCAGCTTGATCACCCCCTCGATCAGGTCGGCGGCGAGCTTGCTGTCCAGCCCGGTCAGCGATTTCACCGCCGCCGACACCGCCGCCGGCAAGACGAAGAACAGCCCGATGCCCAGCGCCAGCGAGAAGATCACCAGCCCAAAGCCCGCCGCGCCCTGCAGCGAGAAGTCAATGTCCTCTTCCTCTTCGAGGGCCACGTCCGCCGACCACATCAACGCGCTCGTGCCCAGCACCAGCGCATCCCACAGCAGCACCAGCCCGCGCACGAAAGGCAGCCGCGCCGCGCGCCCCCGATACAGCGCCGCGTTGAGCGGCACTTCCTTGATGACGATGCTCTGCTTGGGGTTGCGCACGGCAATCGCCGCTACGTAGCGCCCGCGCATCATCACGCCCTCGATGATCGCCTGCCCGCCGTACCAATAAGCGGGCTTGCCGCTGGCGGCTTCCTGTTGGGCGCGGGCCAGCACAGCCGCGCTCAGGCGCGCGGCCAGGGCCATGCGCCGTCCGATGCGCCCGGCGCGGGCGCGCGCGTGTTCGATTCGGGGATGGGGCATGATGCTGTCTCCAGGTTGAGGCCGGCGCGGGCCGGCCCACAGAACAGACGCCCCCCATTCTCTCTCGCAGCGCGCCACTTGGCAAGGTGAATGTGCCGCCGGGTGCGCGCAAAGGCTGACAGCGACTCGCTGGACGCAGACGATTGACCTCACCCCCCAACCTCGCTACGCTCGGCCCCCGAATAGACTTCCGAAGTCTTCGAGACTTCGGAAGTCTGGTGTCTGAGCGCGGCAGCGCCAAGCGGGAGTGAGGTAAGCCAGGGCACAGCAAAGCAGCGCCCTACCTGACAGGTTTTGCTCGCATCCGTGCGCCAGACGGCGCGCGCAGCCCGTCACGGCGCTGACGGCCCGCAGTATTGTTTGCGCTGACGCATCCAGTGCGCAGCAGGCCGCATCCGGTGCGCTTCGACCGCGTTCGGTTTCGGTCACGCCGAGGCCATTGTCTGGCAGCGCCTGATGCTAGCGCTAACATGAAAGGACGGGCTATGAGGGAGACCGGGGACTCAAGAGGCAAGAGAGAGCAGGGCCAGGTTCGTCCCGACCGCCTGAGGCCCGAACATCCCTGAGCGCTTGCCAGCTTGCTGCCAGTCTACGCTGGTTTGTTTCGCGCTGGCAGCAGTGCGAGCAAAACCTGTCAGGTAGGGGCGCTGCACTGCTATGCCCTTGTAGGGGCGGGTCTGCAACCCATCCCTAATGAGATTTGACATTCAACACGGGTAACGCACACTGGGCGTCTTGTAGGGGAGGGTTTGCAAACCCTCCCCTACAGGTAGGTTACCGATCATGATCGTCAAATCTCATCAGTAACGCTTGATCGGCGGCGGGTCCGTGAGGACGCACTGCAATACGCCCCTTCGAGATCTTGCCTCGTTCGGTGCCAGGCGAGCTGTTGATAACCTTTGCACGCACCGCTGGCAGGAACTGCTTGACTTGGCAAAGCAGAGTATCATATACTGGAATATGTGTATGTTTGCGCTAACAAAGTGCCGACGCGCGGCTCCCACGAAGAAAACCAGGCGCGCGGCTTTCCAGGAATAATCATCCGCACCGTTGGCTCACTGCCCCAAAGTACATCAGGTCTGAGGAGGTCTGCGAGTGGTCGAAGAATCAGCCCCTTGTGCATTACGGATGGTCAATATTGAGAAGTACTTCGGCCTGGTACACGCCCTCTCCAACATCAACGTGGAAGTGGGGTGTAACGAGATCGTCGGCCTCATCGGCGACAACGGCGCTGGCAAGTCCACCATGGTCAAGATTCTGACCGGCGTCTACCGCCCCACCAGCGGGGAGCTGTACGTGGCTGGGCGCAAGGTGGACCTCAACAGCTACAACGTCAAGACCGCGCACAGTTACGGCATCGAGACGGTGTACCAGGACAAGTCCCTCGGCGAGAAGCAGACCCTTTGGCGCAACTTCTTCGTCGGACGCCAGGTCACCAACCGCTTTGGCTTCATCAACGTCAAAGAAGAAAAGCGCATCGCCCAGGAGATCATGCTCAACACCATCGGCTTTCGTGGCCGAGGCATCACGGTGGACTCGACCGTGAGCAAGCTCTCCGGCGGCGAGCGCCAGGGCGTCGCCATCGGCAGGGCCATGCACTTCGAGGCCGAGCTGATCGTCCTCGACGAGCCGACGGTGGCCCTATCGCTCAAGGAAGTGCACAAGGTGCTCAACTTCGTGCACAAGATCAAAGAAGCCGGCAAAGCCTGCATCTACATCTCGCACGCCCTCCACGACGTGTACGAAATCGCTGACCGCTTCATCGTCCTGGATCGCGGCGAGATCGTGGCCAGTATCGAAAAGGGCAACACGACTTTGAAGGAACTGGATTCATTCCTGCTCGAATACGCTCATGGTCTGAAAGATAAGCGCGAAACATGAAAAGAGCACGCTCATTCATCAGGCTGCTAGGGAAGATCGAAGGCCTGCCAGTAGCCGTCGTGTTTGTCATTCTCATCATCGCCTTCATCATCACCGCGCCCGATGTCTTTCTGAAGTGGCGCATCTACATGTCCTTCCTGCAGACAGTGGCCCCGCCGCTCATCCTCGGCCTGGGGCTGACCCTCGTCATCACGGCGGGAGAGATCGATCTCAGCTTCCCGGCGACTGTCGCCTTTGCGGGCTATGTGTTCACCTGGAGCTTCAGGACATTCAGCGACAGCATAGACCCTTCTCTGGCGGCGCTGATCGGCCTGATCCTCGCCCTGATAGCCGGCGGTTTCGTCGGCTACATCAACGGACTGCTCGTCGCCAGGATCGGCGTGCCGGCGATTATGGCGACTCTGGCCGCGCAGTTCTTCTGGTACGGCGTCACCGTCCTGCTGGCCGGGGGCCTGCAGGCGGCGCTCAAGACCATCGAAGACAACAGCGTTCACGCGCTGCTCACAGGCCGCATCTATGGCATCATCCCCGACCCGGCGCGCGGACGCATCGGCATTCCCACCCAGGCGCTGTGGGCGCTGGGCCTGGCCATCGTCCTGTGGTTCGTCCTCAACCGCCACAAGTTCGGCGAAGCCGTGATGTTCATCGGCGACAATCCCAACGTCGCGCGGGTGATGGGCATCAATGTCGAGGGCACCAAGATTCAGTTGTTCACTCTGATGGGCGTCATCGCCGCCTTCGCCGGCGTCATCCTGACCCTGGAAATGCGGGTCTTCTACCCTACCCAGGGGCAGGGGATGCTCCTGCCGGTTATGGCCGCTGTGTTCATCGGCGGGACTTCGATGGCCGGCGGCGTCGGCTCGATTGTCGGCACTTTCTTTGGCTCGTATATCATCGGCTCGCTGGAAGCGGGAGTCGTCGCCACCGGCATCAGCGGCTTCTGGGTGCAATTGGTACAAGGGGCCGTCATGGGCGGCTCTGTGGTGCTCAATACCATCCTGGGGCGCGGAGACATAGCAATGCTTTCCAAGCGCGTCCGCCGTTGGGGATTCCCCGCGCGAACGAGAGCCTCTGGCGAGGTGCCTTCGTCCGACCTGAGCGGCTGAGCGCACCATACCGGGCGCGAGGAGCCAGGGCGCTGGCTGAAAGGGGGCAGTCCATCGAGACCTGAGAAGACCAGTCTCAGAGGCCACTGAGAAGGTCTTCCCCCCACCCCAAACCCCTCCCCCACAAGGAGGGAGGGGCTTAGGGTCCGCGATCTTCTCCCTTCCCCCCTTGCGGGGGAAGGGCCGGGGATGGGGGGCAAGTCAGGCGCACGACTTCTCGAACGGCCTCTCAAGCGGGTTTGCCTATGAATGTGCCTGATTCCGCATCTTAGGGAGTTACACCATGCAGCGCATGCGTAATCTGATTGTTGTCTTGTTTGTCATCGCACTGGCCATGGGAATGGTACAGACCGTCCGTCCGGCAGCGGCTCAGGGTGAGATCGTCATCTACATGCAGATGGGCGGTCACCAGGGCGATGGCGGGACGCTGGCCCGTACCAACGGCGCTCGTGCCGCCGCCGAAGCGCTGGGCATCGAGCTGGTCGAGCAGTACGCGGGCTGGGACATGCAGACGATGATCAACCACTTCAATGAGGCGCTGGCCGCCGACCCGGATGGCATCGTCATCATGGGTCATCCTGGGGAAGATGCGCTTGGTCCCCTGGTAGCTGAGGCCATCAGCCGCGGCATCATCGTCACCAGCGGCAACAACTCGCTGCCCAACCTGCAGGCTCAATACCAGCCCCTGGGCTTCGGCTATGCCGGCGCTGACCTGTGGACGGGCGGGTACGTGACCGGCAAGGCGATGGTCGCCGCTGGCCTGCAGGCCGGTGATGAGGCGCTGGTCTATGACATCTGGCACGAAGAGCTGCGCAGCCGCAGCCCGCAGGGCATCAAGGACGCCCTGGAAGAGGCTGGCGTGGTCGTGGACGTGCTCGATGTCTCGCAGGAAGTCAATTCGGACGTATCGCTGGCCACCCCCATCCTGACCGCCTACCTGGAAGCCCATCCCAACCTGAAGGCGATTGGCACCCAGCATGGCAACATCACGGCGGCGCTGATCAACGTGCTCAAGGGTGCCGGCTATGCTCCTGGTGAGATCATCGTCGGTGGCATTGACCTGTCGCCGGCCACTGTGGCCGGCGTTCAGGAAGGCTACATCAGCGCCACCTTCGACCAGGTGCTCTACCTGCAGGGCTACATCCCCGTGCTGCAGGTCTGGCTGACCTACAACCTGAAGATCCCTGGCCTCGTGGTGGACACCGGCGTTGGCGTGGTGACCCCCGATAACGTCGGCGACATCGTCCCGCTGATCGAGCAGGGTCTCCGCTAGGCACGCCAGTCAATGGGGGTGCGCCAGAGCGTTCCCGTCCTGCACCCCCAACCACAACAACTGATGACGCTGCCGTGAGTGGTGCAGTGGTTGCGAATGGGCAGAAGGAGGTGGTTTATCGAGTGGAGAACAGGAAACCCGGATCGCGAGAGCGATCTTCTCTACCTGCCAAGAGTCGCTTGACAAGAAAAGGAGCTCGAAATGAAGCATGCACGTAATCTGATTGTTGTTTTGTTTGTGGTCGCGCTGGCCCTGGGATTGGTGCAGACCGTCCGGCCTGTGGCGGCTCAGGATGAGATCGTCATCTACATGCAGATGGGCGGTCACCAGGGCGATGGCACGACGCTTGGCCGTACCAACGGCGCTCGTGCCGCCGCCGAAGCGCTGGGCATCACCCTCATCGAGCAGTACTCCGGCTGGGACATGCAGACGATGATCAACCACTTCAATGAGGCGCTGGCCGCCGACCCGGAGGGCATCGTCATCATGGGTCACCCTGGGGAAGATGCGTTCGCTCCCCTGGTAGCTGAGGCCATCAGCCGCGGCATCATCGTCACCAGCGGCAACAACTCGCTGCCCAACCTGCAAGCCCAGTACCAGCCTCTAGGCTTCGGCTATGCCGGCGCTGACCTGTGGACGGGCGGGTACGTGACCGGCAAGGCGATGGTCGCCGCCGGCCTGCAGGCTGGTGACGAGGCGCTGGTCTATGACATCTGGCACGAGGAGCTGCGCAGCCGCAGCCCGCAGGGCATCAAGGATGCGCTGGAAGAAGCTGGCGTTGTCGTGGACACGCTCGATGTCTCGCAGGAAGTGAACACGGATGTGTCGCTGGCCACCCCGATCCTGACCGCCTACCTGGAAGCCCATCCCAACCTGAAGGCGATTGGCACCCAGCACGGTAATGTGACAGCGGCGCTGGTGAACGTGCTCAAGGAAGCCGGGTACGCGCCTGGCGAGATCATCGTCGGTGGCATTGACCTGTCGCCGGCCACTGTGGCCGGCGTTCAGGAAGGCTACATCAGCGCCACCTTCGACCAGGTGCTCTACCTGCAGGGCTACATCCCCGTGCTGCAGGTCTGGCTGACCTACAACCTGAAGATCCCTGGCCTCGTGGTGGACACTGGCGTTGGCGTGGTGACCCCCGACAACATCGCCGAG
Organism: Anaerolineae bacterium; assembly: GCA_027494015.1. The sequence goes on along the minus strand of JAOSJP010000001.1, from coordinate 167,279 downwards.
ATCATCCCGCTGATCGAGCAGGGCCTCCGCTAGTTTCGCGCTGCCTGCTGATCTGAGTTCGCAACTGCGCCCCTGCCCTGTGGCAGGGGCGCTCCTTTTTCGCCCGTCATCTCACGCTGACGCAGCGCACCTCGCCCTGGTGACGGGAGGCAACGTCCCGCCGCCTTCAACAGGTTCAGGGCGGGCCGTGCCGCTGCCCGCGCGGAGAGGTCGCCCGCGCCAGCCGCCAGCCTGCGGCGAGCGCGCCAGCAATGAGCAGGGCGAGCGCTCCAACCGACCACGTGCGCGGCAGTCCCGTCCCGGCCAGGTGGAACAGCGCCAGCGGCTCGCTTCGCCCGTCCGCCAGCAGACGCACTGCCCCCACGAGCGGAGCGTCGCGCACCGTCCAGGCGACGCAGCCGGCGGGATCGGCGCAGCGGGTCGCCACGTCCGCGTAGTGGGCGACCGGGTCGCTCAGGATGCCGGCGATATTCAGGCCTGCGCCCAACACCAGCGCGCAGAGCGCCGCCGCCCACCAGCCGCGCCGCGCCGGGAGCGTCAGCAGCGGCAGGCAGCTTAGCGGCAGCAGTGGCACCAGCAGGCGCGGTCCCCAGCCCCATCCGCCGTCCCACGCCCACCACATGCCGTAGAAGGGCAGCGCCAGCGCCCAGGCCAGTGCCAGGAATTCGCCCAATGCCGGGTGTTCGCGCCGGAAGCGCGGCCAGAGCAGCGCGCCCAGCAGCAGCGGCGGCGCGTAGAGCCAGACGCCTTTGCCGGGGCTGAGCAGCAGCCCGCCGATCCCCGTCCAGGGCGCTGTGCTGAACGACTCGCCCGCGTAGCCGGTCGCCAGCGGATCGCCGAAGCGCAGGGCGTTGTGCGCCAGCAGCGCGGCGGCGAAAGGCACTGTGCCCGCCAGCAGCCAGACGAGACGAGCCATCCGAGAATGCTTATCGTGTGAAGAGCGTGTAGACAGCGCCTTGTTGACCTCACCCCCGGCCTCGCCGCGCTCGGCCTGCCCCCTCTCCATGCATGGAGAGGGGGCGGTGAGGCGCATCCGCGCCGAACGGGGGTGAGGTGAGAGCACCAGCCACGCCAGCGGCAACGCGTAGATCGCCAGGGACGCGCGCACCAGCATCCCCGCGCCCAGCGCCGCGCCCGCCAGCAGCCATCCCTTGCGCGACCCTTCCGCGCGCGCGGCGAGCCAGACCGCCAGCGTCAGCGCGCAGGCGAGCACCGCCTCCGGGAACAGGACGCGCCCATACCACCATAACGGCGTCGCCAATCCAGCGCTCGCCACGACCAGCAGCGCGCGCGCCGTCTGCCCCGGAGCGAGTCGCCCGGCCAGCGCTGCCAGCGCCGCCAGCGCCCCCGCCGCCGCCAGCGCAGAGACCAGCAACACGCTGATCGCGGCGATGGTCGTGCGGTGCGCGTGATTGACCGCCGCCAGGCGGTCGCCCGCGACAAAAAACGGGACGGCCAGCAGCGGCAATCCCGGATCGTACTTGCTGTAATAGCGCCCCCCGCGCCCCGCCACAATCTGCGGCAGGCCCGGATCGGGCGGCAGGGCCAGCGTCCCCCGCTGGGCCAGGGCAGCGGTCGTCTGGAACATCACCTCGCCGTCGCTGCTGTAGAAGCCGCGTCCCAGCGTCAGCGCGCACAGGCACCCGAACGCCCCGAAGACCGCCCAGACGGAGAGCCTGCCGGACATGCGCGCCCCCTAGCGTCCCGGCTGCCGCGCGCCCCCACTGGCAGCGAGTCCGGCAAGCAGAGGAGCCTGGCGACGGGGTCGCTCAGTCACCGAAGTCATCGCCGGAGCGCCGCAAGTCCTGCACGTTGAGTTGCAGCCGCGAGGAGCCGTTCCATGTATTGATTTCCAGGTGAAACGCCACATCCACTTCAGGAGGCATACGCTCGGCCCAGTCGCCCTGCTTGAAGGCGATGGCGTCCATGGTGCGCGCGCCAACGGACACACTCAGCCGCAGGTGCTTGTTGTCTTTGCCGACGCGCTTGACGCCGACCACGTGCAGCCCCCGCGCCACAAAGAGGGGCGTCCGGTTGCCAGCGCCGGTCGGCTCCAGTCGCTGCAAGTCGCGCACCATGTCCATCGTCAGGTCGCCCAGCGACACCTCGGCATCAATGACCAGTTCCGGGCGCAAGTCCTGCCCGCCGAGCTTGCGCAGCGCGATCTCCGTCAGCCGCTCGCGCAAACAGCCAATGTTTTCGTTGCGCACGGTGAAACCGGCGGCCTGCGAATGACCGCCGTGCCGCACCAGCAAATCGGCGCACTCGTCCAGCGCCTGCGTGATGTCGAAGCCCGGGATGCTGCGGCACGACCCGCGCGACTCACCCTCACCTTGCTCAATGACCACTGCGGGGCGGAAGAATTCCTCGCACAGCCGCCCCGCCACCAGCCCGACGATCCCCGACATATACTCCGGCCCGGCATCGAAGATCAGCGGCACGTCGGCGGCCCCCTCGCCCAGCGCGCGCTGCCGCGCGATCTCGACCGCCTCCATTGTCAGAATCTGCCGCCGCTCGTTCAATTCCTGCAATTGCAGGGCCAGCGCCCCCGCTCCCGGCTGGTCGGCCATCAGCAGGTCATAGGCGATCATGGCGCTGCCCAGACGCCCGGCGGCATTGATGCGCGGGGCGAGCATGAAGCCAATGACCGTCGTGTCAATCTTGCCCGGCTCCACCCCGGACACCTGGGTCAGTTCGTACACGCCGGCGCGTTGTGCCCGGTTGAGCACTTCCAGCCCGCGCCGCACCAGCTCGCGGTTCTCCAGCCGGTCGAGCGGAGCCAGGTCGGCCACCGTGCCCAGCGCCACCAGGTCGAGCAGGTCTTCCAGCTTGAAATCCGGCCTGCGCCCCGGCTGCTTCTGTTCGGCGCGCAGCAGGGCGTCGGCCAGCTTGTAGGCCACGCCCACCCCGGCCAGCATATCCTCCGGGTACCAGCCCATCATCCCGTTGTCCGCGCGCAGCCTGGCGTCAATCTTCGGGTCAATCACGGCCAGCGCGTCGGGCAGCTCCTCGCCCACCGAATGGTGATCGGTGACGATCATGTCCAGCCCGATCCGCTTGCCATAAGCGACTTCTTCAAGCGAGCGGATGCCGCAATCCACCGTCACCGCCAGGCGCGCACCCTCGTCTTTCAACTGGTCGAGCGCGTGGGTGTTCAGCCCGTACCCTTCGTCCACGCGATTGGGGATGTAGGGGCGCACACGCCCGCCCAGCGCCTGCAAAGTCTGCGTGAGCAGCGCCGTGCTGGTGACGCCGTCCGCGTCGAAGTCGCCGTAGACGGCGATCAGCTCGTCCCGCCGGATCGCGTGGTGAATGCGCGCCACCGCGTCGGCCATGCCGTGCATGAGGAAGGGGCTGTGCAGCGCATCGTCGCTGCCCTCCAGGAACATGCGCGCCTTCTCTGGCGTGTCCTGGCCCCGGTTGTAGAGCACCTGCGCCAGCACGGGATCATAGGCGCAGAGAGCGGCGCGGACGCCGCTGGGGACGGGGGCCTGCACACGCCAGCGCTTGACAGCAGAAGATGGATGCAGCACAATCTCTCCCGATTGGTGGGTACCCTGGAGTTCGCTGGCGCAGATGGTACCATGCGCGCCAAGCCGGACGCAAATCCCCTTGCCGCAGCCAAGTCACAGCGCCCGCCAACCGCGCCGTCATGGTCCGTCCCCACAGTTGCACGAGTCAACAGGAGGAGTGTCGCCGCATGTCTGACTCGATCACGTCCGATCTGCTGCACCATGCCCGCGTCCTGGCCGAGCAGATCGGCCCGCGCATGGCCAGAACCCGGCGGCGGCGGGGAATAGCACGCTTCCCCGCCAGAAGCGAGTGCGCAGAACCTGCCTATATTGAATTCTGCCGGAGCATGACTACCAGCCATAATCTGGCAGAATTCTTCGGCTTTCCCGACTCTACATCTCAGTTGGGTTCAGGACGTGGCGCGTTCAGTCGGGGAAAATCTCCTTCACCGCCAGCATCAACCCTGGCAGCACCTCGCCTCCGTCCAGCGTCTCGCCAACCCCCACCGTTCTGGCTGCCTGGCCAGGCGTGTAGACTTCTACCAGCTTTCGGTCGGGGTCAACGACCCACACCACGGTGCCAGCAACCAGGTAGTTGGCGATCTTGAGGCGCATGGCGCGAGAACTGTTGGAGGGAGAGAGGACTTCAACTGCCAGATCGGGCGGGATCGGGCAGTAGGGACGGTCAAGTTGGGGCTGGCGTGCTCTGGAGACAAACGCCACATCAGGAATATAGCGCTCCCCTGCCACCACGTAGCCGCCGTCAGCGCCGGTGACGTGCCCGCTTTCGTGCTGTATCACGTAGTGGCTGATCCAATAGTTCACCCGCGCCGCAACCGCCGATGCATAAGTGTTCGAGACCACTTCGACGATCTCTCCCCCAATATACTCAAACGATTTATCGGCGTTTTCGGGCAGTTCGATAAACCGTTCAAACTCAGCGACCGTGTAACGTCTCTCCTGTACGGCCATCGCTCACCTCCATCACCGACCCTCAGCCTGATTCTAGCTTACTATCCGGCTCCACCACACTCTCAAATCACAACAGGTGCGTGCAAAGGTTGTCAGCGACTTGTTTGACGTGGGGGTATTGACCTCACCCCCAGCCTCGCGGCGCTCGGCTTGCCCCCTCTCCGTCAACGGAGAGGGGGCGGCGAGGCGCGTCAGCGCCGAGCGGGGGTGAGGTCAACCAGGACGCAGCAGAGCAGCGCCCCTACCTGACAGGTTTTGCACGCACCCGGCACCGGGCACCCGTTGTCAGGCAAGCGTGATCGCGCCCAGGCCGCTTCCTATTCCCCCGCCAGCCGCTTCAGTTCGTACAGCTTGGTGATCGCGTCCAGCGGCGAAAGCTCGTCTACGCTCAGCTCGCGGACGAACTTGACGATGGGGTCCGGGTCTGTCTGCAAGAACGACAACTGTAGCGGGCCGGCAGGGGGTTGGCGCGGCTGGATCACGAAGTCGCCGCCCGCCGCCTCCAGTTCCTTGAGGATCTCCGTTGCCCGGTTGACCACCGTGCGCGGAATGCCGGCCAATTGCGCCACGTGAATGCCATACGAGCGGTCGGTGCCGCCGGGCAGCAGCCGGTGCAGGAAGACGATGGAGTCGCCCTCCTCGGCCACGGCGACGTTGTAGTTGACCACGCCGGGCAGCAGGTTCGCCAGCTCGGTCAGCTCGTGGTAGTGCGTGGCGAAGAGCGTGCGCGCCCCCAGGCGCGGGTTGTTGTGGATGAACTCGACCACGGCGCGGGCGATAGCCATGCCGTCATACGTGCTCGTGCCGCGCCCGATCTCGTCGAGGATGATCAGGCTGCGCCGCGTGGCGTGGGTCAGGATCAGCGCCAGCTCGACCATCTCGACCATGAAGGTGGACTGCCCGGCGTGAATCTCGTCCTGCGCGCCGATCCGTGTGAAGATGCGGTCGGCCAGCCCGATGGTCGCCTCGCGCGCCGGGACAAAGCTGCCGATCTGCGCCATCAGCACGATCAGCGCCACCTGGCGGATGATCGTGCTCTTGCCGGCCATGTTCGGCCCGGTGATGATGTGCAGCCGCTCGCCCTCGTCGAAGTGCGTGTCGTTGGGGACGAAGCGCTCGCCGCGCAGCGTCTTCTCGACGACCGGATGCCGCCCGTCGTGGATGCTCAGCGCGTCCTCCTCAGTCAGCGTCGGACGGGCATACTTCTCGCGCGCGGCGACTTCGGCCAGCGAGGCGAAAGCGTCCAGGTGGGCCAGCGCCCGCGCCGTGCGCAGCAGCGTTTCAGCGCGCGACCGGGCGCCGCTGCACAGCTCGGCGAAGAGACGCCCCTCGATCTCCAGCAGACGCTCCTCGGCATTGAGGATCAGCGACTCGTATTCTTTCAGTTCCGGCGTGATGTAGCGCTCGGCGTTGACCAGCGTCTGCTTGCGGATGTAGTCGGCGGGCGCTTTGTCCGCATTGGCCTTGCTGACCTCGATGTAGTAGCCAAAAACTCTGTTGAAGCCGACCTTCAGGCTCTTGATGCCCGCGCGCTCGCGCTCGGTTTCTTCCAGCCCGGCCACCCACTCTTTGGCGTCGCGGCTGGCGGCGATCACCTGATCCAGCTCCTGCGAATAGCCGCGCCGAAAGACACCAGGCGCGCTCAGCGTGGCCGGGGGATCGTCCACCAGCGCCTCGCCGATCAGCGTCACCACGTCCGGGCACGGGTCGAGCGCCTCATGAATGGCGCTCAGGGCCTCGGCGGGCGCGATCAACTCGCGCAGCGCGGGCACCGCTTCCAGGCTGCCCGCCAGCGCCTGCAGGTCGCGCGGCCCGGCCCGGCCCACCAACAGCCGGTTGACCAGCCGTTCCAGGTCAGCCACCTGGCGCAGCGCGTCGCGCACGGCGGCGCGCGCCGTCCCCGAAGCGTGCAGCGCCGCCACCGCCTCGAGCCGCGCCTCCAGGCGTTGCACGTCGAGCAGCGGCTGCCCGATCCACGTGCGCAGCAGGCGCGCGCCCATCGGCGTCACCGTGCGGTCGAGCACGTCGAGCAGCGAGCCGCGCTTGCTCCCGCCGCGGATCGTCGCCGTCAGTTCCAGGTTGCGCCGGGTGGCCGGGTCGAGCGTCATGAAGCCGGACGTGCTGTAGCTGCGCAGATTGGTGAACTGCTCGAGCGCGCTGCGCTGCGTCTCCATCACATAATCGAGGATGGCCCCCGCCGCGCACATCGCCAGCGGCTTGTTTTGCAGGCCGAAGCCGTCCAGCGTGGTCACCTCAAAGTGCTCGATCAGCGCATCGCGCGCAAAGGCGGGGCTGAAGCGGTAATCGGGCAGCGGGGTGACGTGCGCGCCGGGCGGCAGCGTCACGCCGCGCTCGGCCCAGGACGCGGGCAGCAGCACTTCGCGCGGCTCCAGCCGGGCCAGCTCCTCGACGACGATGAGCGTCGCGTCCTCGCCGACGACCTGCGTGGCGGCGAACTCGCCGGTGCTGATGTCGGCGTAGGCCAGCCCCACGCCCGCCCAGCTATCACCACTGCGATCCGGCTCTGGAACCAGGGCCAGCAGGTAGTTGTGACGCGCCTCCGGCAGCATCCCCGGCTCCATGACCGTGCCCGGCGTGATCACGCGCGACACTTCGCGCGGCGTCAGCCCATTCACCGGCTCGCTGCCCACCTGCTCGACGACCGCCACGTGATAGCCGCGCTCGACCAGCCGGGCGATGTAGCCCTCGACGGCGTGATGCGGCACGCCGCACATCGGCACGCGCTCGCCTTTGGAGACCGGGCGACCCGTCAGCACCAGGTCAAGCTCGCGCGCGGCGGTCCGCGCGTCGTCGTCGAACATCTCGTAGAAATCACCCAGGCGGAACATGACAATCGAGTCTGGGAACTGCTTCTTGAAGTCAAGATACTGCTGGCGGGAGGGTGTGAGCTTGGTCATGGGAGTTTCAACAATCCCGGTTTTGGGCTATGATCGCGGCAAGAGGAAACCGCGTGCCGTATTCTAGCAGGCGGGCTGCACACCGACAACCGCCGCAAATCGGGTCTGGGAAGAGATAACCCCGAAGTGAGCGGGCAAGCATATCAGCAACAAGAGGCCCCATGGTGAACATGGCAAAGAGGGAGGAAGAGCAGGCGGGCAATTCGCTTGAGCCTAGAGGGTCAGCAGAGTACGCCCGAAACAAGGAGATTCCTGTCTTCTTTGGTCAGCCAATGCTCAAGGGGGCCTTTGCTGATCTTGACGCCTCCCGGCGAGACCCTGGCGTTCCAGCACTGTTCTACTCGCATCCTCATGGGGAACTATGGGTAGGTGACGCGGTAGCCTGGCTACGGTCGCTGGAAACCGAGTCAGTGGATATGGTCTTTGCCGATCCGCCCTATAACATTAAGAAGGCAGAATGGGATACGTTTGAGTCCCAAGCACACTATGTCGAATGGTCGCTACAATGGATAAGAGAGGCAGCCCGTGTGCTTAAGCCCACTGGCACCCTCTATATCTGTGGATTCTCCGAAATACTCGCAGACTTGAAACTGCCCGCTTCTCAGTGTTTTGAGGGATGCCGCTGGTTGGTCTGGCATTACAAGAACAAGGCCAATCTCGGCTCGGACTGGGGACGGTCGCACGAAAGCATCCTTCACTTCAGAAAAAGCCAGCCGTTTACGTTCAACACGGATGATGTGCGCATCCCCTATGGCAATCACACGCTGAAGTATCCCGAACATCCACAGGCCGAGACCAGCCAGTACGGGAAAGGCAGTGGCCGGAAGGATGCGCGGTGGCAGCCGCATCCGCGCGGGGCCAAACCTAGAGATGTCATCGAGATACCCACAACCTGCAATGGAATGCACGAGAAGACCCCTCATCCAACGCAGAAGCCCGAAGAGCTTCTGCGGAAGCTGGTCTTGGCGTCGTCGAACATGGGCGATCTGGTGGTTGATCCTTTTCTCGGCTCTGGGACCACGGCCGTGGTGGCTGAGCAGCTTCGTCGCAGATGGCAGGGCTGCGACATTGCTCTCGAATACTGCCAGTGGGCTGCCCGGAGGATCGAACTGGTTGAGGACTGGCCCGTAGAGAAATGGATCCAATACGATCTGGAGAACGCTAGAAGAAGGATGTCTATTCGATGACGGATATTACTTTATGGGAGTTGCAGGCCAGCGTCCAGGATAGATCGGCGTTCACCGCATTGGACGATTATTCCAGATTGTGTGAGGCTTTCCTTGAGTTCATCAGAAATGCACAACCTACGAGGATCATTTCACCCACGCACAACAACTACATCTTCTACCAATACAGCCAGGAACACAGGTATAAGATCACACGTCCCCTCAACACCAACCTGTTTATCGAATCCCCTGAGATGTTCAAAGCGGCCTTTGAGAGATTCGTCCTGTTCCTGGCTGACTTGAAGAGATACCAGGAGAATACCCGCGATCAGAAAGGGGCACACAGCTACGTTGCCTCAGGTGAGATCAACAGGGTCGTCTACACCGCTCAGCAAGCCGCTGGCAGCATAGGCGACTCGTTTGACAATCCTAACCAGTCCAGAAAACGAGTGGGACAGCTTTTTGAAACGTTGGTCAAGCTGATTCTCCAGGAGATGGGATTGGAATGCGAACCTCGTACAATAAGCATTCCCATCCCCGATTATCCAGGATATGAGATGTCCTATGAGTTGGATCTGGTATTCTCCCGCAACCAGGCGATTGTGGCCGCTGAAACCAAGTTCATCTATGCAACCGAAGTCGTTGGATCAGTGAAAACAACGAGCAAGGATCGCCTGGACAAAGTGTTTCTCGATAAGTACCTCCTCACCAAACTGCTCGGCAGAGATGTGCCTGTAATCGCCATTTTCTTACACGATGTCCAACGGGCACGAAAGGGGCAGAGCATCTTCGGCATCAATTCCACATTCAAGACCAACCATTTCTTGGGGTATATGGTCGCGTTGAGCCGATTGGATGGTGTCTATTACGTTGATCCCAGGCCAGAAATGATGGCGAACGAACGTCTTTGCGATCAAATAAGCGATTTTCAGACATTCTTGATAGATGACTTATGGCGACTCTCAAACAGAGGAACAGTCAACTAAAGGATGCCTCCATATACACCGTTTCGGCTGCGTTCCGGCGGCGCAGGTGAAGCACAAACCGTTGGGTAGGGGCCGTCGTATGGATTCACACGACGATCTCACGTCAGCACAGATTGGGGCAGCAGAGTGACTCACGCTATCATCGGCGTTGACCTGGGCGGCACGCAAATGCGCGTGGCCCGTTTCGACCCCCAACTCGCCATTCAAGAACGGCTGGCCGAGCCGACCAAAGCCCGCGAAGGCCGCGAGCGGGTGATCGCCCGGCTGCTCGACCTCATCGCGCGCGTGGTGCCGGACGATGCAGCCTCGCTAGAGGGCATCGGCATCTCCGTCCCCGGCCCGATCAACCCGCACGAAGGGACGGTCGTCAAGCCGCCCAACCTCCCTGGCTGGCACAACGTGCCCATCCGCCAGATCATCGAGGAGCGCTTCGGCTGCCCCATCTACCTGGGCAATGATGCGAACGTTGCGGCGCTGGCCGAGGCAACGCGCGGCGCGGCCCAGGGCTACCGCTACGTGCTCTACCTGACGGTGAGCACCGGGATTGGCTCCGGCATCATAGACGACGGGCGGCTGCTGGTCGGCGCGCAGGGCCTGGGGGCCGAAGCCGGACATATGCTCATGGTGGTGAATGGCGAGGTGCTGGACATTGAGGGGGTGGCGTCTGGCACGGCCATCGCCCGCCAGGCAGTCGCCCGCCTGCGCGCCGGCGAGCCTTCAGCCATCTGCGCCAGAGTGGGCGATGACCTGGACAGCGTGACCGCCAAGATCGTCGGCCAGGCCGCCGCCGAAGGCGACCCGCTGGCCCTGGAGCTGATCGAGCGGGCGGGCTTCATGGTCGGGCTGGCTGTGACCAGCCTGCTGCACGTGTTCAACCCGCAGATCGTGGTCATTGGCGGCGGAGTGAGCAACGCGGGCGAATTGCTCTTCGCGCCGCTGCGCAAGGCTGTGGCCGGGCACGTGCTCGACCCGGCTTACTGCGAAAAAGTGCCCATCGTCCAGGCGGCCCTGGGCGACAACGTCGCCCTGATCGGCGCGGGGGCGCTGGTGACCACGCAAGGCGGGCGCTTTCTGTGGAGTTAGAGTAGAGGCAGATGCGGCGCTCAGAGCCAGCGGGAATACTGCCTGGAAAGAACAGGGTATGACGACAGGCCAAGCCGCTATTCTCGTCATTGATGACGATTACAAGCTGGTTGAGATGGTCACCGCCATGCTCAGCGCGAACCACTACACCGTCCATGCCGCCTATGACGGGCAGACAGGGCTGCGCGCGCTGTACGAGCACCGCCCCGATCTGATCATCCTGGACATCAACATGCCGCTGATGGACGGCTGGGTTGTCTGCCAGCGCGTGCGCGAGGTCAGCAACGTGCCCATCCTGATGCTGACCGCCCAGTCCGCCCCGGAAGAGATCGTCAAGGGGCTGGAGATGGGCGCAGATGACTACATCCTCAAGCCCACCGATCTGGCCATCCTGCTGGCGCGCGTGCGGGCCAACCTGCGCCGGGCAGCCAGCGAGCCAACCGAATTCGACCACGACATCGCCTACAGCGACGACTACCTGACCATCAACGTGCGCGATCGCCGCGTGACGACCAGCGGGCAGCCGGTGAAGCTGACGCGAACCGAGTTCAATCTGCTGATCCAGCTTGTGGACAGCGCGCCGCGCATCGTGCCCTACCGCGACCTGCTTGAACAGGTGTGGGGCTTCGAGTACATTGACGACATAGATTACCTGCGCGTGTATATCTGGCACCTGCGCCGCAAGCTGGAGCCAGACCCGAAAGAGCCAAAATACATTATCAACGAGCTGGGCATCGGCTATCGCTTCGAAACCCAGCGTTGACAGCCACGCTGCGCCCCGCCGCTGTCTTTCGTGTCGCTGAAGTGGTGCCGAAGGGTGCGAGCAAAGATTGCCAGCGGCTTGCTTGACGTGGAGGTATTGACCTCACCCCCAGCCTCGCTGTGCTCGGCTTGCCCCCTCTCCATGTATGGAGAGGGGGCGGTGAGGCGCGTCAGCGCCGAGCGGGGGTGAGGTGCAGCAAACTGCCTGACACATTTTGCACGTACCCGTGCCAAAAGGCACCTTGCGCAGTCCCCGCCGGAAAGCCATAATCACTGCCGGTCGCCGTCAGACGGCGCTGCCCGGTAGCCGGCCAGACGGTCTGCGGCCCACCACCGGCCAGGACACATCGTCCAGGAACGCCCGCGCCGCTGGTAGGGCTTGCGGGCGCTGTTGTCAAGAGTCTCTTTACCTTAGGAGTGAGCAGTAATGGCTACTTTGAATGGGGTCCTGCCCGGCCCCAAAGCGAAAGCGCTCATCGAGCGCGACGCAGCCGTCGTGTCACCGTCGTACACGCGCGGCTACCCCTTCGTCATCGCGCGCGGTGAAGGCTCGTGGGTGTGGGATGTAGACGGGGAACGCTACATTGACTTCACGACCGGCATTGCCGTGACCGCCACCGGTCATGCGCACCCGAAAGTGGTCAAAGCCATCCAGGAGCAGGCTGAGAAGTTCATCCACATGTCAGGCACGGACTTCTACTATCTGCCACAGATTGAGCTGGCCGAGCGCCTGGCATCCATCGCCCCCTTCGACGATGAGGCGATGATCTTCTTCGGCAACAGCGGCGCGGAGGCCATCGAAGCGGCGATCAAGCTGGCCCGTTTCTACACCGGACGCCAGTTGTTCATCGGCTTTCTGCGCGGCTTTCACGGGCGCACGCTGGGGGCGCTGAGCTTCACCGCCAGCAAGTACGTGCAGCGCCAGGGTTTCTCGCCGCTGGTGTCGGGCGTCACCCACGTGCCCTACCCCGATCCCTATCGTCCCCTGCTGCGCGATGATGGTTTCGCCAATCAGGGCGAGGCGGTGCTCGATTATCTTGAGAATACGATGTTCAGAACGCTCGTCCCGCCCGACGAAGTCGCCGGCATCCTGGTCGAGCCGATCCAGGGCGAAGGCGGTTATGTCGTGCCGCCCGACGGTTTCCTGCAGGGCGTGCGCGAGTTGTGCGACCGCTACGGCATCCTCTTCATCGTGGACGAGGTGCAGACGGGCATGGGCCGCACCGGCAAGTGGTGGGGCGTGAATCACTGGAACGTGCAGCCGGACGTGGTCTGCTCGGCGAAGGGGATCGCCAGCGGAATGCCGCTCAGTGCCACCATCGCCCGCAAGGAGATCATGAGCGAATGGGCACCGGGCGCGCACGCCAGCACCTTCGGCGGCAACCCGGTGAGCTGTGCGGCGGCCATCGCCACCTTTGACCTGCTGCAGAACGGCCTGATTGAGAACGCGGCGCGCATGGGCGCCTACCTGGAAGGCAAGCTGTGCGACATCGCCTCGCGGCACCCCAGCATCGGTGATGTGCGTGGGCGGGGGCTGATGATGGGCGTCGAGTTCGTCCGCGACCGCGCCACGCGCAAGCGCGCGCCGGATATTCGCGATGCCGTGGTCAATCATGCTTTTGAGAACAGGCTGCTGATGCTTGGCTGCGGCCCCAACACCATTCGCGTCATCCCGGCGCTCACCGTTGAGCCGGAGATCATAGACGAAGCGATGGTCATCTTCGAGCGCGCCATTGCCCGCGCCGAGGAGGAGCTGCTCTAGAGCGTGTGATGCCCTTGACAGTCCCTATCCCCCGGCTCCTTTCCCCGCGAGCAGGGAAAGGGGAGGGGCCACAGGGTGGGGTCAAGGCGCTGCTCTGCTGTACCCCCGTAGGGGCGGGTTTCGAAACCCGCCCCTACAAGCCTCTCCCCTTAATCCCCCTCTCCAGCCGAGCTAGAGAGGGGGACTTGCCTCGCCGCGCGCGGCGCTTTCCCCCTCCCTGGCTTTGTGTATAGACCGGGGAGGGGGCCAGGGGGAGGGGCGTTTCGCCTGAACGCTCCCGCCAGATGCCTTAACTTAATGCGCATGGGTGTGCGCACCCGCCCCTACAAACAGCTACCGATCATGATCGTCAAGGTGTATCAGAAACGCCCTGATCGGCGCGAGGTCCGTAGGGGGTGCGCTGCACTACGCCCCTCCAGGTTCTCCATCGCGTTAGAAACGCACAAGATCGCCACAATATCCCCGTAAGAAAACCCGCCGCCACCTTACGGGCGTGTGGGCCGCCTGCTACAATAAAGGAATGTTCCTGCTACCCGATTACCGCGTCCGCCAGCGCGACCACCTGCTCAACATCAGCCGGGCGATCACCGCCCAGCTTGATCTGAGCGAGGTGCTGCGCATGGTGCTGCAGGCGGCCACCTCCATGCTCAGCGCCGAGGTCGGCATCATCGCTCTGCGCGAAAACGGAGCCTTCCACACGCGCGCCATCATCGGTTTCGCCCCGGAACAGACACCGCTGTTCGATGGGCTGCTGGAAGAGCTGCCCGCCCTGCCCGCGCGCGATGAGGAGGATGTCCAGCAGTTTCACGCCAGGATGCGCAGCATCGCCCGGCGAATGGACCCCGCGCTGCGCCAGGTTGTCGCCCTGCCCATGTCGGTGGCCGACGACATGCTGGGCATCATCTTCGTCTTCCGCTCCTATGCCGGCGCGCCCACCCAGAACGACTACGGGCTGCTACAGAGCTTCGCCGATCAGGCCGCCATCGCCGTGCACAACGCGCGCATGTACGCCGTCGCCAACCAGGAGCGCCAGCGATTGGCAGCCATCCTGGAGCACAGCGCCGACGGCGTGATGATCCTCGACGCTCACCTGCGCATCGAGCGCTGGAATCGCGCCCTCAGCTATATGACCGGCTGGCAGTCCGCCCAGGCCACCGGGCGCTTTCACGACGACGTGATCCGCTGGCGTCGCCGCGAGATCGGCCCCAGCCTGACCGAGGCGATCCAGCAGGGATGGCCTGGCCCGGCGCGCGGGCCGGGCGCGCCAGACACGATCTACGTGGAAGGCGACCTGGAACGGCTGGACGGGTCTTCGCTCAGCGTCGGCATCACCTATGCGGCGCTGACCGATGCCAAAGGCGCTCTGCTCAATGTGATCGCCAACGTGCGCGACATCACCCACTTCCGCGAAGCCGAGCGCCTGAAATCCACCTTCATCTCGGTCGTCTCGCACGAGCTGAAGACCCCGGTCGCTCTGATCAAAGGCTACGCCGACGCGCTCAACCGCGACGACGCTGAATGGGATCGGGCCACCATCCAGAATGGGCTGACCGTCATCGAGGAAGAGGCCGACCGGCTGGCCGAGCTGATCCAGAATCTGCTGGAAGCATCGAAGCTGCAAGCCGAGAGCATGAAGCTGACCTACGATGACGTCAACCTGCCCGCCCTGGTGCGGCGCTCCATCGAGCGCTTCCAGACGCAGACGACCCGGCACACGCTGAGCGCCAGCTTCCCCGACGACTTCCCGATCATTCGCGGCGACAGCCGGCGGCTGCACCAGGTCATTGACAACCTGCTGAGCAATGCGATCAAGTACTCGCCCAAAGGCGGCCCGATCACCGTCACGGGCGACTTCAACGGGACAACTGTGCGCGTGTCGGTGCGCGACCGGGGGACGGGCCTGCCGCCCGACCAGCTTGAGCGCGTCTTCGAGCGATTCTACCGGGTGGACAACAGCCTGACGCAGAAAGCGCCGGGGACGGGGCTGGGCCTGTACCTGGCCAACGCCGTGATCAAGGCGCACGGGGGCCGCATCTGGGCGGAGAACAACCCCGATGGCGGCGCCACGTTCAGCTTCCTCCTGCCGCGCGGTGATTGATGCCGCCACACGCACATAGCTCTACCGCACTGCCTATGAGCGCGGTATACTCTTCCCGTTTGGCCGCCGGTTTCAGCCGGCCGCATGGTTCGCAGGAGACTCCACCATGAACCAAGTCATCCGTACCACCCTGAACTGCCCGCACTGCGGCCACAGGTTTCCGGCGATCATCGAGCAGATTCTCGACGTAGGCCGCGATCCGCAAATCAAGGCGCGCTTTCTTTCTGGACGCCTGAACATGATCCCCTGCCCCAACTGCGGGCAGATGGTCGGGGTCAGCGCGCCCCTGCTATATCACGACCCGGCCAAAGAACTGCTGCTCATCCACGTGCCGATGGAGCTGAACATCGCGCCGCTTGAACGCGAGAACCTCATCGGCGACCTGACCCGCCGCCTGACGGACAGCCTTCCCCAGGAACAGCGCCGCGCCTACCTCCTGCGGCCCAGGCAGGCGCTCACCATCCCCGGCCTGATTGACATGATCCTGGAGGCCGACGGCATCACCCAGGAGATGCGCGAGGCGCAGCGCGAGAAGCTGCGCGTTATTGAGATGTTCCTGCAGGTAAGCCCCGACCAGTGGGAACGGCTGGTCCAGGAGCAGAACGAGCACATTGACAGCGAGCTTTTCGAGCTGCTGCTGGCCACTGCCGAGAACGCCGCCGCGACCGGCAAGAACGATATGTCCGAGGGCCTGGTGTACCTGTACGAGTATCTCGTCGAGCACACGACGGTCGGGCAGGAAATGCTGGCGGCGGCCCAGGCGCAGCAGCAAACTGTGCATGAGGTCGCCGGGCGGCTGCAGGCCCTGGGCGAGAAGATGACCCGCGACGACTTCATGGCGCTGGTGATCGAGTATGCCGGCGATGAGGAGCGCCTACAGGCCGTCGCCGGGCTGATGCGCCCTGCGCTGGATTACACTTTCTTCCAGGAGCTAACCCGTCGCATCGAGCGGGCCAGCGGAGCCGAGCGCGAGCGACTCGAAGGTCTGCGCGCGCGGCTGGTCGAGCTGACCGCCGCCATTGACCAACAGACGCAGGCCGTCCTCCAGCGGGCTGTTCAGGCGCTGCGCACCATCGCCAGCAGCGAGGACATTGACGCCGCCATTCGTCCCCGCCTCGACCAGCTTGACGACACCTTCCTGGCCGTGCTCCAGGCGAATATCCAGGCGGCCCAACAGGCCGGCGACACCCGCTCTGCCGAGCGCCTTGAGCTTGTGCTCGACCGGGTGATGGCGGCCATGCGCGACAGCGCGCCGCCCCAGATACGCCTGATCAACGACCTGATCAACGCCGAGAGCGACGAAGAAGCCCGCCAACTGCTGACCCAGCACGCACCCACTTTTGGCCCGGAATTGGTCGAGATCATGGACGCGATCCAGGCCGATCTGGACGAGCACGATCAGCCAGACGACGCTCGCCGCGTGCGCGCGCTGCGCGACATGGCCGCTCAACTGGTCGGCTCTGGGCGCTGACGGCGGCCCTGCCGCGTGCGCGAGCAAACGGCATGTGCGCGTGCCCGAAGGCTACCGCAGCACTGAGAGCGTCAGCCCGGCTTGTGGACGATCAGCAACTCGCGGTGTACGTTGGTGGCGATGCCGCGCGGCGTCTGAAAAGTCGTGAGGATGTGCTCCACCTGCCCCCAGTGGCGCTCCAGGGCGAAGTCTTCGGGCATGGGCAGCGCCCGCAGCCAGAACAGCAGCGACGCCGCGTCTTTGTAGAAATACGGCACATCGTACTCGGCGCGGGCGCGCACCGCCCACCCCATCGCAGCGAACGCCTCCGCCCACTCGGCGACCGTCTGCCCCGCTTCGCGCTCGTACTGGCCGCCCGGCCCGCAGCCGAACAGCGCCGTGATGTTGCCGTGATTGCGCGCGCCAACCTGCTGGGTGAGGAAGACTCCGCCGGGCCGCAGCACGCGCGCGACCTCGCCGGGGTAGGCGGGCGCGTGCCGGTTCAGCACCACGTCGAACGAGTTGGCGGGGAATTCGAGCGCCGCCGCGTCCATCGCCAGGAACTTGACGCGACAGGCGACCGGCTGCGGCGTGTTCTTCTCGGCGATGGCGACCATCTCCGGATCGGCGTCAATGCCCACGCCGCTGCCGTAGTGCTCGGCCAGCGCCAGGAACTGCTCGCCGCCGCCGGTGCCGATGTCCAGCACGCGATACAGCGGCGACAGGTGGCGGCGGGCCACCTCGCGGTATGACCAGGGCACGGGGTCGCAGTCGTCGCGGACGGCGGAGAAATCCCATCCTCGCCGCTCCGGGAGTGACTGCGCCAGCCGCTTCAGGTCTTCCAGGGACATGGCTCCGGCCCTCGCCCGCCGCTCAGCCTTCATAGGCCGCTGCGAAAGCGGCTCCGGCGATGCGTGCGGCAACCGCCGGATCGCGCTCGTCCTCGACGATGACGACGGCCACTGTCGTCCCCGCGCCCTGGCCCTCGCTGCTGCGCGCGAACCCGACGAACCAGGCGTAGGGCGTCTCGTCCGGCCCGGCGTAGGCCAATGCGCTGTGTCCGAAGAGCGCGTAGCCGTCGCCCTGGGCCTGCTGCGTGGCAGGGTTGGCCCCTGCCGCGTAGCCCATCGCCCGCTCCAGCGCCCGCGCCACCTCCGCGCGCAGCATCGCAGCCGGCTGTCTCGCCCCGGTTACCGCCTGCCAGTCGCTCGCCTCCGGCTTGCGCACGGCATCCACCAGATGGGGCGGCATGGCGTTACCCCCATTGGCAATGGCAGCGGCCAACTGCGCCACCTGCAGCGGCGAGACGGTCAGCCCGCCCTGCCCGGTCAGCAGCGCCAACCAGGCATCGGATGCGGCGCTGCCCGGCTGAGCGCTGCGCGCCGCCGCCGTCTCGAACCCGTCCAGGGCGGGCGCGTTCAACAGCCCCAGCACGCGCAGCCGCTCCCACAGAAGATCCGCCGTCAGGCCCGCGTCGAAGACTGCCGCGAAAGCCGCCGGACACCCAAAGGCGTAGGCGTCGAGCAGCGTCAGCACGTCGCCGGCAGGCGTGCTCGCGCACTCCAACGTCAGGCCATTGACAGCGACCGGGGCGCTCCCCTCCTCCACCGCTCTCGACAGCACGCGCTCGCCGCCATCGCTCAGGTCGGACTGCGCGCCGAGCAGCGCGGTCAGGACGACCGTCTGAAACGCCCCGCCCGGCTGGTAGAGGCCCGCCGTCGCCCGGTTGAGCAGGGGTGAGGCGGCGCGGTCAGCGGCCAGCGCGTCCCACTGCGCGTCCAGAACGTTCGGGTCGTAACCGGGCAGGCTCGCCAGGGCCAGCACGCCGCCCGTCGCCGCGTCGAGCACCACCGCCGCGCCCGCGCGCCCTTCCAGCGCGGCGACCACCGCTTCCTGCACGCCCAGGTCGAGCGTGGCGCGCACATCGCTGCCCGCCGGCGAGCGGTGCAGCAGCTCGTCGAGCAGCGTGTCAAGCTCCCCGCGCCCTTCGTCGCCGCGCAGGACGCCGTCATAGGCCGCTTCGATCCCGGCGGTGCCGTAGGTCAGGCTGTAGTAGCCGACCGCGCTCGCCGCCGCCGGATGCGGGTAGCGCCGCACCATCAGCCCGCCCGCGCCCTGCTCGCTGAGCGCCAGCGGCTCGCCCGTCCGGTCGAGAATCGCGCCGCGCGCGATGCGCTGCTCGGCGAGCACGCTGCGGGCGTTGTCGTCGCGCGCGCGCAGGTCTTCGGCGCGCAGCACTCCCCAGTAGGCCGCGCTGAGCGCAGCCAGCGCAAATGCGATCAATACAGCCAGGGCCATGCGGCCCAGGTCTCGGCTGTGGACGGGGGAAACGTTCACGGCGCGCGCGCTCCCCGCTCGCTGAGCACGAGCAACAGCCCCACCACCGTGAAGCTGGTCAGCAGCGAGCTGCCGCCGTAGCTGACGAACGGCAGCGTGACGCCGGTCAGCGGGAACAGCCGGAGCACGCCGCCCATGATCAGCAGGCCCTGCACGGCCAGCAGCACGCTCAGCCCGGCGGCGAGGAGCATGTCGAAGGGCTGGCGCGCCTGGGCCGCGACGCGCATCCCGCGCACGACCAGCACGGCCAGCACGCCGATGACGCCCAGCGTCCCCACCAACCCCCATTCCTCGGCGATGGCGGCGAAAGCAAAATCCGAATGGACGACCGGGATGATCCCTGGCTGGCCCTGGCCGATGCCCTGGCCGAGCACCCCGCCCGACGCCACCGCGATCAGGCTCTGCACGATCTGATAGCCGCCCGCGTTGGCTGTCGGCCAGGGATTCCACCAGATGTCCACGCGCAGGGCCACCACATCGAACAGGCGGTAGGCGACGGCGCTGGCGATGGCCAGCAGCGCCGCCCCACCGACCAGCAGCAGCGCCTGCCCGCTGGCCAGGTACAGCATCGCCATGAAGACGGCGAAGAACAGCGTCGCCGTGCCCAGGTCGCGCTGCCAGACCAGCACGATCACGCAGACGCCCCACATCAGCAGCACCGGCCCCAGAAACGCCGGGGACGGCACCCGCCAGGGACCCAGGCGCACCGTGTCCTGGCGCATGTAGCGCCCGTGCTCGGCGAAGTAGCTCGCCAGAAAAGTCACCAGCAGAATCTTGAGCAGCTCCGACGGCTGGTAGTACACGCGCCCGAAGCCCAGCCACAGCCACAGGCGCGGCCCGGTGTCCGCCGGGTTCTCGCCGACGAGAATGGTCAGGAAGAGCAGCGCCAGCCCGCCGATCAACCATGTGTAGCGGTAGCGGCGCAGCCAGCGCAGATCGCGCGGCAGGGCCGTCAGTGCCAGCAGCGCCACCATGCCCACCACCAGCCACGAGGTTTGGCGCACCGCGTATGAGGGCACGAGCCGCGCGATCAGGTTCAGCCCCCACCCGGTCAGCAGCATTGCCAGCGGAAAGATCAGCGGGTCGCGCGCGGGCAGCCGCCGGTTGAGCAGGGCGTGCCCCCCCGCCGCGCACAGCGCCCAGATCATCACCGGCCACAAATGAAATGCAGGCCGGTCGCGGGCGAGCAGCAGCGCCACGTGATTGACCAGGATGAACGCGCCGCCCAGCGCCAGCAGCAGCCGCTCGCGGCGCGCGCGGGGCGCATACTCTTCCAGGTCGTCCGCGTGATGAGGGGTCAGGGGTGGCATGGGTGGCTGGTTGTTGGTTGTTGGTTGTTGGTTGTTAGTGATCAGTCGTCAGTTTTCAGTTTTCAGTGATCGGCTGGCATCAGTGAGGGGTGATCAGTTGGAAGTCAGCGCCCGGCAGACCGGCGGAGTGTAGGGATGCCGTTCCGCTGCGCCCCGGAATAGACTTCCGAAGTTTCGGAAACTTCGGAAGTCTGGCGTTGGAGCGCCCGCAGGGATGCATGGCGATACGCCCCGCCCGATCACTGACAACTGAAAACTGATCACCGATCACCTCGCGCCGCCCACCTCACGCGAAATACTTGCCCACGATGGGCCGCAGCCGCGCCAGAGTCTCTGGCGGGACGGCCTCGCGCGCCGTGATCAGGGCGTTCGCCAGGGCGTGCTCGCAGGCGCAGGTGCGCGCGCTCCCCGCCAGCCGCTCGACCACGCCCAGCAGCGCCCGTTGCGCCAGGCGCACGTTGGCGCTCAGCGTTTGCAGCACCAGCTCGACCGACACGTCCTCCTCGGATTCGTGCCACACGTCATAATCGGTCACATGGGCCATCACCGCGTAGCACATCTCCGCCTCGCGGGCCAGGAACGCTTCTGGCGAGGTGGTCATGCCGATCAGGTCGTACCCCCAGGAGCGGTAGAGCGCGCTCTCGGCGCGGGTGGCGAAACGCGGCCCTTCGCTGGTGATGAAGGTGCCGCCCCGGTGCACGGTGCCCCCGCACGCCTCCGCCGCGTCGGCCAGCACGGCGCTCAGGTGCGGGCAGAAGGGGTCTGCCGCCGAGACGTGGGCCACCAGCCCTTCGCCGAAGAACGTCCGGCCCCGGTTGTCGCGCGTCCAGTCCACCAGTTGGTCGGGGACGACAATGTGGCCAGGAGCGACAGCCTCGCGCAGCGACCCGCACGCGCTCACGCTGATCACCCGCTCAACGCCAAGCGTCTTGAGCGCGTAGATGTTGGCGCGGTAGGGCACTTCGCTGGGCATGTGCACGTGCCCGCGCCCGTGCCGCGCAATGAAAGCCACGCGCTGCCCGGCCAGCGTGCCAATGCGCAGCGCGTCGCTGGGCGGCCCAAACGGGGTCTCGATGTGCTGCTCGGCCACACCGGTCAGTTCCGGCATATCGTACAGGCCAGAGCCGCCGATCACGCCAATTCGCACCGCTTCCATCCCCAACACTCCTCTCTGTGCAGAAGATCGCTCACCCGCCCCACGCCTCACCGGTCAGCGGCGCGCGGGTGGAGTCGTCCGGCAGCGCCGTCGGCGCGGGTGTGGGAGACAGCGTGGGCGTCTCCGTCGCACTGACGGCAGTGGGCCACTGCCAGGTCGTGCCCCGCAAAGCCGTCACCGCCGACGAGATGGACAGTCCATAGGTGGCGATGCAGGCCGCGATGATCACCACCCACACGCCGGAAACGAGCAAGCCCAACAGGCCCATGCGCCGCGTCCGCCGGGGGTTGAGCGAATGGCGGGCGTTGATCAGCGCGACGAGCGACAGAGCAAAGCCCGCCAGAGGCAGGCAGTAGCCCGCGCCGCAGCACGTCACCAGCGACACGCCGCCAACCAGCAGGCCGATGAAGCCGAGCAAGTCAGTCGAGTTGCCCGTATAGACGCCGGCGGCCACAGCGTCGCGCTCGCGCTTGGTCTTGCGGTCAGCGCCCACCTGCGCGCCCAGCAACTGGTCGGCGTAAGCGCCCGGCTCCTCGACGCGCAGGCCCAGCTTACGCGCTTCCGCGGCGTGCTCGGCGCACAGGCGCTGGCCGTCTTCTGTATAGTACAGGCAGTAGGCGCACAGGGGCTTCTGGCAGACTTCGCACCGCTCCAGGGCAATGCGGTCGGGATGGTTGGCGCAGGTCAGCGTCTCCCACTGGCTCATCGTCCAGGCTCCTGACACCGCGCGGTCCGCAGGTGCCGCGCCGTCTGGCGAGTGTAACGCGCAGGGCCTGCCCTCACAACGGGCGGATCGCCGGCGGCGTGTGGATTGCGAATTTCGGATTGCAGATTTCTGATTTCGCAATTCGCAATTCGCAATTCGCAATTATAAAGCGGACAGCCCCTGCACGATGCGCTCCAGCGCGGCGGCGTGCTCGCTCAAGCCCAGCGCGCTCAGCCGTTGGCGCGAGCCGGCGGCCTGGGCAGCCGTGTCCTGGCAGAAGGCGGAGTCGCCCTGCAAGGCGTGGCGGGCGCGTATCTGGTGGACGCGGACGAGGACATCCGCCGCGCGCCGCAGAGCGTCCGGCAGACTCAGCGCCCCGGCCAGGTCGAGCGCCTCGTGCAGCGCCGCCTGCGCGCTCACCGCGTCGCCCAGCGCCATGCGCAGTTGGCCTAGCGTGATCGCCGCCTCGGTCAGGTCGGGCAGGCTTTCCACCTCGGCCAGCAGAGCGTGTGCGCGCGCGGCGTTGGCCGCGCCGTCATCCAGAATGCCCGCCTGCGCCTGCGCACGGGCCAGGTCGAGCAGCGCGCGCCCCAGCCGGAGCCGGTCATGCAGCGCCAGCGTGTCGGCGACCGCCGCGCTCAGATGGCGCACCGCCTCGCCCAGTTCGGCGGCGGCCTCGCCCACGCGCTCCTCCCGCGCAAGCTGATCGGCGCGGCTGCGGTGCAGCCCGGCCAACTGCTGGCGCAGCTCGGCGGCCAGGTCGCGCCGCCCCACAGCGTCCGCCGTCGCCAGCGCCCGGCGCAGCACGTCTTCGGCCCGCGCCGTCTCGCCGAGCGCGATCAGCGACGCGCACAGGTCGCGCTGCACCTCTGCCGACAGCTCGGCCTGCCTGGTGCGCGCGTAGCCGGCGATGGCTCCCTCAAAGCGCTTGATCGCGTCGGCATGTTGGCCGCGCGCGGCCAGCGCCCGCCCCCATTCGCAGGCGAGCATCGCCGCCACGCGCACGTCCGTGCCGTCCGGCTGGGCCATCACCGCCCGGAAAGAGCGCGCCAGCAAGTCCACCGCCGCCCCCGTCTGCCCGACGGCGACAAGATGCTGGCCGTAGGCGAGGCTCGCTTCGGCCAGCACGGGGCGGCTCAGCCCTTCAATGGCCAGCGTCACCTGGAAGAGCCAGCCAGCTTCGTCCTGCTTGCCGGGCAGCGCGCTGATCATGCTGCCCAGCGCCACCTGCAGCCGGGCCAGATCGTTGCCCTCAGGCAACTGGCTGCGCACGCCTTCGGCGTAGCGCGCGAAATCTTCGGCCAGCCCCGCCGCCGCGAAAGCCGGGGCCGCCGCCACGAGCAGCCGCGCCAGCTCCACCGGCGCAGCGACCATGCCGGCGCTGACCTGCCGCTCGACCAGCGCGCGGACGTTGTTCAGCCGCGCCCGGCTGACGACATCCAGCGGGCCGGGCGGACCTTCGGGCCAGGTCTGCGCGAAGTACTGCGCGATCACGCGGTCAAGGTGCGCCTGCTTGGGCGCGTCCAGGGGGAAGCGCTCGCCGATGAAGGCGCGCACTTCGTCCGGGATGACGAACAGCGCCCCGTCGTGGCGCAGCACGTCCCGCTCCAGCAGCGTCTCAAGCTGTTCAGCGGCATCGCCACCGGCCAGCCCCAACGCCAGCCGCTCGTCGAACCCGTCCGGGACGCCCTGCGCGCGAATCAGCAGCTTGAGCGCATCGCGGCGGTCGGCCATCAGCCATTCAAGCTGGCGGCGCAGGTACGCAGCGGGCAGCGCGGCGTCGTCCTGGTCGAACGCGCTCAGATAGGTGAGCGCCGCCTCCACGCCATCGCCCCGCACCATCTCCACGCCGCGCACGATCAGCCAGGGCAGGTGGCGCGTCCGGTCGAGGAAGTCGTCAATCGTGTCCACATCCAGCGCTTCGACCCCGCGCACGACCGCGCGGCGCATAGCCAGCGTGCGCGCGTCTTTGGCGGGCAGCCGCTCCACCGCGCGCATCTTCGCCGTGAAAGTCGGGCCGGCGGGCAGCAGCGCCTCGTCGGGCTGGGCGGCGGTCAGGATGACGCCGTGTCGCGCCGGGGCCAGCAGATCGGCCAGGAAGTCGGCCAGCGCGTGGCGTTCCACCTTTGAGCCAAGCGCGTTCGCGCGCTCCAGCACCAGCAGCAGGCTCCGCCCGGCCAGCGCCGCCAGCACGTCGTCGCGCGGTGTCAGCGGCGGTAGCCCGACGACCCCGGCCAGCAGCGCCTGGACTTCGCGGGCGGTCGTCGCTGCGCCGCAGCGCAGCCAGATCACCCCGTCGCGGAAGCGCCAGCCAGAGCGGTTGGCGAACTCCGCCGCCAGCCAGCGCTTGCCCACGCCGTCCGGCCCGGCCAGCAACACCAGGCGGCGGTCGAAGCGAAACATGTCTTCGGCCAGCTTGCGCAGCAGCTCGCGCCGCCCGACGAAGCCGAGCGGCACCGGCAGGTCGTAGGTGCGCGGCATCCCATCGGCGATCAGCGGGCGAGGAGCACGTTGGGCCGGCTCTGGCAAGGCCAGCCACGCCTCATGACGGGTATCGTCAATGACCAGCTCGTAGCGATCCGCCTGCCCGTCCGGGCGGTCGCGCAGGTCAGCGATCGCCGCGCGGAACGCCTCGCGCACGCCTGCGCCGCTGGCTATCTCCGCGTAGAAGCGCGCGTTGAAGGCGACCGCCTGCCCTTCCGACGCCCGGCGTCGCGTGCCCACCACCGCCTCGACCGGCGTCTCGTCGAGCAGCATCTGCGCCAGCCGCCGGCTGAAGCACCCATCCAGGATCACTATGCGCGCCCCGCTGGTCGCAAACAGCCTGACCGCGTGCTCGGCCACTGCGTAGGCTTCGCTGCCGTCGTCGTCCTCCAGATAGAGCATGTCGCGCTCGCCGTGCGCGACGAAGTGGACGATGCGAAAGGCGTCCGCGCCGTGATCGGCCAGCGCCGTCGCCAGTCGCTCGGCGGTCGGCGGCAATAGGCGCGCCAGCGCCAGCGGCGCGCTCGTCGCCTTCTGCTTCGGCCCGGCTTCTTTGAGAGCGCGCAGCAGCGCATGCCACTCCTGGACGGGGTCCGCCGGGCTGAGCGGGTCTTCGTTGCCGCTCATGGACGCGAACGGCGCGGCAATCACCGCCAGCACCGGCAGGTAGCAGCGCAGTTGGGCCAGGCCAGGGTCGCCAGCCACATCATGACCGCTGATCACGGTGTATTCCGTCGCAGACAACAAGGAAGGCTCCGGGATGAGGGGCAGATTCTCGCTCATAGTCCCGCAGTATAGTCCAAACGGCACAAAAACGAAATGCGAGCTTTCGCTCGCTCTGCCAAACGGCACACCGGTCAGGCTTCCATACATGCGACGCCCCCCTCCCCCTCCCCGGCAAAGGGAGAGGGGAAGCGCCGCGCCCGCACTCAAATCCCCCTCTCTAGCTCGGCTGGAGAGGGGGATTTAGAGGGAGAGGCGTATACAAACCAGCACGACTTGCTGCACCCGGCAATCCGCGAGCAGGCTGTTACAGCGACGCGGCGATGGAGCCGCCGTCCACCGGGATCATCGCCCCGTGCACGTAGCCCGCCGCCGGAGAGCACAGGAACACAGCGACATTGGCGAACTCCTCCGGCTCGCCGATGCGGCGCAGCGGGCTGCTGGCCGACTGGCGCGCATACGCCTCATCCAGAGAGATGCTTTCCTCGCGCGCGCGGTTCTCCAGAAGCTGCGTCACGCGCTCGGTGCGCGTGTAGCCGGGCAGGATGCTGTTGACGCGAATGCCCTGCGGCCCCAGCTCGTTCGCCAGCGACTTGGTCAGCCCGATCACGCCCATGCGCACGCTGCTGGAGAGGATCAGGTTGGGGATCGGCTGTTTGACCGACACCGAGGTGATGGTCAGGATGGCCGCCCGGTTGCTCTTGCGCAGATGCGGCAGTGCCGCCCGGATCAGGCTCACCGCGCTCATGAAGTTGAGCCGGAACGCCAGCTCGTAATCCTCCGGCTGAGCGGTAGCGAACGTCCCCGGCGGAGGCCCGCCCGCGTTGGTCACCAGGATGTCCAGCCCTCCCAGCCGCTCGGCGGCCTGGGCGACCAGGCCGTAGACGGCTTCCGGGTCGGACACATCGCCGGGCGTCCCCACCACACGCCGTCCCGTTTCCATGAACAGCCGCTCGGCGACCGCCGCCAGCCGGTCGGGATCGCGCCCGTTGATGACCACATCTGCCCCTTCCAGGCAGAAGCGTCGCGCAACCGCCGCCCCCAGCCCGGCGCTGCTCGCGGCCACGAAGACCCGTGCATCCTCCAGCCCCAGGTTCATGCGTCTATGTCCCTTCTACCTCGCACTCAAGAATCAGCCGGTCGCACCCGTCGCCGTAGTAGTTGGTCTCGGTGCGCACGGCGCGGAACCCCAGTCCCTCATACAGGCGGATGGCCGCGACATTCTCCGGCTCCGCCGTGACCAGCATCCGGCGCACTTTCGCCGCGTGTAGCTCAGCGACTCCGCGCTCCATCAGCAACCGCCCGATGCCCTGCCGCCGGTAATGCGCCAGCACCGCCGTGTTGAGAATCCAGCCAACCTCGCAGCCCTGGCCGATGGCCGCGCACAGGTGCCCGACGATCTTCCCGGTGCGCCGGTCTTCAGCAACCCACACCAGCGCCGGGTTCAGGTCGTGTAGTTGGCGGAAGAAGTAAGTGGAATAGGCTCCGCTGCCATACACCGCCTGCTCCACATCGGTGCACTGCGCCAGGTCGCGCGGTGCGAAAGGCCGCACCGCGATCTCGTGTGTGCCGTCCAAAGTGATACGCCCTTCTCAGGAGCCGGGCTGCCGAACCACCTCCAGCCGCGCCCTGCTCCCCTCAGTCCAGCTCGACGCGCAGCTCCAGCCGCCCCACGCCGATCACGTCGCCCGACGAAAGCACCACCGCCTCGCGCACCGACTCACCGTTCAGGCGCGTGCCATTGCTGCTGCCCCGGTCTTCCAGCCACCATTGCCCATCGCGCCGCGTGACCAGCGCGTGCTCCTGGCTGCAGAACGTATCATCCAGCACGATGGTATTGGTCGGCGCGCGACCCAGCGTCGTCAGCGGCAGCAGCGTGTAGCTGGCCCCCAGGCGCGCGCCTGCGCCTGCGCCCATCACGATCAGCCGGCCACGCCGTCGCCCTGGCTCGCCTGCCGCCGCCGTCGCCGCCCGAAAGTCGCGCCAGAGCATGAGGAAAACCATCCCCAGAAAGGCCAGCAGCAGCCCTCCGGCCAGGATGCGCAGCGCCAGCAGCACAGCGTCCACGCTCACCGCCCCTCATCAGAAGCGTCATCATCGTCATCAACGGCGCGCAGGTAAATCTGAGTGTCGCCGCGTGGAGCACCGCTCGCGCCGGTGGTGCCCTCGTCCACAACATAGACCAGCTTGACGCCCGCCAGCGAGAGGACATCGCCGGAGCGCAGCACGCACTCCGACACGCGCGCATCGTTGACGAACGTCCCGCCCCGGCTGGCCAGGTCGTAGAGCACGAACTCACCAAAGCGATAGCGAAGCTGGCAGTGATGGCGGCTGACACGCCGGTCGTCGAGCACAATGGTGTTGTCACGCCGCCGCCCAATGTTGATCACCGAGCGCTCAAGCAGCACATAGCGGTCGCCGTCCACCACCAGGTAAGCCGGGGGCAGCGATGGGGCGTCGGGCGGCAGATCGGCGGGGCGCAGATCGCGCTCCAGCAGCAGGCGGGTGGTCCGGCGCGTGGCGTCTACATGCTCGGCGTGCACGAAAACCGCATGGGCCGCCACCTCTGGATCGGAGACAAACGCGACGTCGGGCGACATTTCCAGCCGCAGACCGCTCTCGCGGGCCAGCGCCACAATGTCATCCGCCAGCGAGGCCCCCAGATCGGGGTGTGCGACCAGCAGCACTTGATGATCGTCGGGATGGAGCCGCACTACGTAGTGGTTCGGCGCAGCGAGCGCCCCGCTGGAGTCGAGCGCTGCGCCGTCTTCCATCGCGCGCGCCAGACGGAGCGCCACCTCGCGCGGCTTGAGCCGCCCGGCGAACAGCCGCGCAAAGCCGCCTTCGACCAGCGCCTGCACGCGCTCTTCGAACTGCGTGAACCGGTTCCTGTCCATGCCGGGAATTATAGCAGGCAATCGCCGTACAGAGAACGTCCGTCGGGCAAACGTTGGGGGGCAGACTCGCGCCTGCCCCCCTTGCCCAGTCACCCGCTAACGGTCACCCACCACCTAGCGATCCTCTGGCCGGCGGTTGAGGATGAAGTCGAGCGGGTCAATGTAGTTGGCCCGCAGGTCTGCCCGGTTCATCTTCGGCCAGTGCCAGGGCTGCGTCTCCAGGATTGTCGTGTTGCTGAGATCGAAGTGCAGGTGATAGGCGAAGATGCCGTCCGCATTGCCCACCTTGCTGATCTGCTGGCCGCGCACAACGCGGTCGCCCACCTGCACCCGCATGTCTTCGACATGCGCGTAACGCCCGTAGAGCACCTGCCCGGTGGAGATCAGCGGGTCGTGGCGGACGATGATCACATTGCCCCAGCCGGGCACGCGGTCCGCGAACGTCACCACGCCGGACGCCGCCGCATAGACCGGCGAATGGGCGTCAGCGTCCCAGTACGGCTCGTTCATGTTGAGGTCAGCACCGGTGTGATACGCCTGGTTCACCGTGCCCACCCGGTAGAGCCGGTCGAAGCCTGTTGCGTCAAACCAGTTGCCCGGCCACACCTTGTCGCCGCTGCGCTCTGCCGCCGTGCCCACCGGGCTGTCGTAGCCATCGGCCAGGTACTTCTCGGTCGGCGTGATGCCCACGATCTGACGCCAGCGTATAGCGTCGAAGGCGATCTCCTTATCCTCCTCGCCGGTCAGGTCGTTGAGGAATACCACGCCCGCCGTCGCGTTGTTGGCGTCGAACTGGAACACGCCCAGCGGCACCCACACGTTGTAATGATCGGCCTGGCGCACAGGCACCACCAGCTCGCTGACCGCGCCGATGGCACTGTGCAGTTTGTAGCGCGCAACCTCGGTGGTGGCGTGGCGCGCCGGGACAAATGCCGCCACCTCGTACCACCCACTGGCCACAAGCTGCGGGTCCCAGCGCGCCCAGATCAGGCTGCTCGTCTTGGCGGTCGCCTTGTACTTGGCCGTCCAGCCCCAGGTGTTCTTGAACGTCTTGAGCAGCTTGCTCACGTCCCCGCCCGCATAGGCCCCGTCGCGATATTGCGGCTTGTCGGGCGTGATCACGATCTCGATGCCGTAGCGGCCTTTGGCCGCCGGCGGCTCCGGCTCGGTATCTCCGTCGCTGGGCACCATCGGCTGGTTGATGGCCGGGAATTCAATCGGGCCGACTACGCCAAGACGCCACCAGCTCATGCCGGCTGCCTTGTGGCGGTCAATCACATACTTGCGCCCGGCGATGATCTCGTCGCGCGGCGCTTTGCCGGGCATCACCGGGAAGAGCGGCAGCCCGTAGCTTTTCCAGGTGCTGTAGGCCTCGTCCAGCACCTCGGCATAGGGGCGCTGGAAAGTATTCCAGTACACCTGCAGGTGCGCGCTGTTGACGAAGGGCCGCCACTCGTCGGGGAAGATGGAGGCCTTGTGACGCGGGCGCGGGTCAATGGCCATGCCGATGTGAAAACGCCCGCCCACTCCACGCCGAATGCGCGTCATGAACGGGCGGATCGGCTCCTTGCCCACCGTCCAGAAGCCGGAGTACGGCTCGACATCGAGCACCATCGAGCGCACGCCGGGCCGGTTGCACACTTCGATGATCCGGTCTGCCTCTTCGTTGAGTTCCTTGCCCGTGACGACGGCCCAGGCGTGGAACTCCAGCCCAAAGGAGTCCAGGATGCGCACCCACTTGTCCACGCTGGCCGGGCCGTCAATCGCCAGGTTGCGATCGGTGTCGAACTTGCCTTGCCAGTTGGGGCCGTCGCTGGTCTTCACCCACACCTGCGTGATCGCCGGCGCCCATTTCTTGATCGTCCGGCACAGCGCCTCAATCGACTCCTCAGCGAGGGAGTCGCCTTTCCAATGCCATATGCCAACCTTGCCGTCATAGGGGGTCGCCATGCCTCACGCTCCTTGAGGATCGTCATTCGATTGGTTCTTACGGCATGGTAGTCTTTTTTGCCGAAATTGACAACATGAGCAAGAACAAGGCCGACGGAGGTGGACAAGCTCACATCTTCGGGATCGCCCGCCTCTGGCACGGTATAATGGGCGGCAGAACCTTCAGCCGTCATGACGTACCTGGGAACCGGATCATGGCCCGCCTGCGCACGCTGCTCCTGACGCTCGCTACTGCCACCGCCTTAAGCGCCGGTTACGTGTCCGCCGGGCCAGCGCCGCGCCAGGAGCCGCGCCTGCGCTACGGCGAGACGCAGCAGGGCTACCTGATCAGCGCCACCTCAGCCCAGCCCTGGCAGTTCACCGGGCGCGCCGGCGACCTGGTGCTGATTGACATGCGCCCCGGCGACGCCAGCGGTCTGGACACCATGCTCACCCTGCTCGACCCGGCGGGGGCCACCCTCGCCAGCGATGACGACGGCGGCGAAGGCACCAACGCGCGTATCGGGCCGCTGCTGCTGCCCGCCGACGGGGAGTACACCGTGCTGGCCGACCGCTACAAAGGTGGCGGGTCGTACCTGCTCTCGCTGCGCGATCTCAACACCGCGCCAGAGCTGGCCCCTGGCAAGCCGCTCGCCGGCACAGTGCACGCCGGGCACCCGCACGATCACTTTCTGATCGGCGCGCTGGCTCGCCAGCAGGAAACCATGCTGCGTCTCAGCGTGCGCGACGACGACCCGGCGGGCGATCCGCTCCTGACCGTCTACGGGCAGGACGGGCCGCTCGCCAGCACGGAATCTGCCGCCGTCACAGGCGCGCTGGACCCGATCGTGATCGAGGGAGAAAGCCCCTATGTGGTCATTGTGAGTTGGAACGGGAAGACGCCGGGCGGGCACTATGAACTGCTGCTTGAGCGATCACAGATCACGCTGATGGCGCCGGGCCAGCCCGCCGCCGGCCTGCTAACCGGCGACGAGGGTAGCCAGCGCCACTATTTCTACGCCGAAGCGGGCAGCGTCGTGACGCTGACGCTCATCAGCGAAGCGGCCATCGCCCCGGCGCTGAGCGTCAGCACGCTGGACGGCGCGACCATCCTCTTCACCAGCGAGGGCGCGGGAACCCGTTCCCTCAGCGTGACGCTGGCTATCCCCGCGACGGGCGTCTACCTGGCAAAAGTGCGCGACGACGCGCAGTCGGGCGAGTCGGGAACCTACTCCCTGGTGCTGGCGCAGCCAGGGGAAGAACCCGCCAGCGAAGGCTAGAACAGCCCCCAATCGCTCAGCACGCCTTCCTCGGCCATCGAAGGATCCCAGATTTCCATGCCGACCTCAATCGTCGCCGGCACGCCGAGCGTCTCCTGGGCCTGGCGCCGCGTCATTTCGAGCAGTTGCGGCGCGTAGGGGCAAAACGGCGTGGTCAAGATCATCACGATATGCAGCTTGTCGTCCTCGACGAGGATCTCGCGCACCAGCCCCAGTTCGATCACGTTGAGGCCGATTTCCGGGTCGTAGATTTCGCGCAGCGCCTCGCGCACCAGGTGTTCCTTCTGCGCGCGCGCCACACTGTCGGGGTCTAGCGGATGGTCGGACATGAACCGTGCTCCTGTGCAGATAGCCGAAGTTCGAACTGAGCAGAGTATAAGACAGGCGCAGCATCACCGACAAACCGGCCTGGGGCAAGAGGGGGGGGGGGGGGGGGGGGGGGGGGGGGGGGAGCCCCCCCCCCCCCCCCCCCCCCCCCCCCCCCCCCCCCCTCTCGGTTGGGGGGGGGGGGGGGGGGGGGGGGGGGGCGGGGGGGGGGGGGGGAGAAAGGGGGGGCGCCGGGGGGCCCCCCCCCTCTCAGGGTTTTGCTCCCCCCCCCGGCCTGTATCAGGTTTTTATAAGATAATCATCTTTCTTATTGCCTTCCCCCCGTCTACCTGTTATAATCGCGCTAGAACTATTGCAAAAGGTTCTCAATTGAGAGAGACTTGGCGGCTGAATGAGCCGTGACTGGGAAGCACCGCAGTCAGTGAGGAGACACAGGATACCGATGGGCGCTGCGCTAGAAATTCGCAATCTGCATGTCACTGTCGAAGACCAGCCGATTCTGAAGGGCGTCAACCTGATCGTCCGTCAGGGTGAGGTTCACGCGCTGATGGGGCCGAACGGCTCCGGCAAGAGCACCCTGTCCAACACGATCCTGGGCCATCCCGCCTACGAGGTCACCGCCGGGCAGATCATTTTCGACGGCGTGGACATCCTGGAGATGGAGCCGGACGAGCGCAGCCGGCTGGGCCTGTTCATGGCCTTTCAATATCCCGTCGCCATCCCCGGCGTCACCGTGGCCAACTTTCTGCGCAATGCGCTGAACGCGCGGCGGCGCGTGGCGAACCCGGAAGACAAGGGCATCCCCATCCCGGCTTTCCGCAAGCTGATGATCGAGAAGATGGACATGCTGCGCATGGATCACGACTTCGCCGGGCGTTACCTCAACGACGGCTTCTCCGGTGGCGAGAAGAAACGCGCCGAGATTCTGCAGATGGCCGTGCTGGAGCCGAAGATCGCCATCATGGACGAGACGGACTCCGGCCTGGACATTGACGCGCTGCGCGTGGTCTCGGAGGGCGTCAACACTCTCTACGGCCCGGACCTGGGCGTGCTGGTCATCACCCACTACCAGCGTATCCTCAACTACATCAAGCCGCAGTTCGTGCATATCATGATGGACGGACAGATCGTGGAGAGCGGCGGGCCGGACCTGGCGCTGCACCTCGAAGAGCAAGGCTACGACTGGCTGCGCGAGAAGCAGAACGGCAACGGCAGATAGCGCTCAGCCATCAGCGCTCAGCCGTCAGCAGGTGAAAACACGCAGGTTCTCGCCATTCGTCGCAGAACAGCGCTCTTGCCTTTCGCTGAAAGCTGAAAGCTGACCGCTGACCGCATTTAACCAACGGAGCAATCATCATGGGTGATGCAGAACAGCTTCAGGGCATCCGCGAAGCCTACGACGAGCAGTACGGCTTCCGCGACCCCGATACTTACGTCTTCAAGGCGCGCAAGGGTCTCGACGCCGAGATCGTCGGCCAGATCAGCGAGATGAAGGGCGAGCCGGAATGGATGCGCGCCCAGCGTCTGAAGGCGCTGGAGATTTACCAGAGCAAGCCCGTGCCCGCCTGGGGGCCAGACCTGTCGGGCCTCCGCGAGGACGACATCTATTTCTTCGTCAAGCCCGCCGAAGAGGAGGCGCGCTCGTGGGACGACGTGCCGGCGGACATCAAGCGCACCTTCGACCGGCTGGGCATCCCCGAAGCCGAGCAGAAGTTCCTGGCCGGCGCCGGCGCCCAATACGACTCGGAGATGGTCTACCACCAGGTGCGCAAGGAGCTGGAGGCGCAGGGCGTCATCTTCAAGAGCATTGAGGCCGGGCTGAAGGACCACGAAGACCTGTTTCGCCAGTATTTCGGCACAGTCATCCCTGCTTACGACAACAAGTACGCGGCGCTCAACGCGGCGGTGTGGTCGGGCGGCTCGTTCATCTACGTCCCGCCGGGCGTGCGTATTGAGATGCCCCTGCAGGCGTACTTCCGCCTGAACACGGCGAGCATCGGTCAGTTCGAGCGCACCATCATCATCGTGGACGAGGGCGCCTTCCTGCACTATGTCGAGGGCTGCACCGCGCCCACCTACTCCACCGACAGCCTGCACAGCGGCGTGATCGAGATCATCGTCAAGCGCGGCGCGCGCTCGCGCTACACCACCATCCAGAACTGGTCGGACAACGTGTACAACCTGGTGACACAGCGCGCCCTGGTGCACGGCGACGCCTCTCACGAGTGGGTGGACGCCAACCTGGGCAGCAAGGTCACCATGAAGTACCCGTCGCTATATCTGCTGGAGCCGGGCGCGCACGGCGAGATTCTGTCCATCGCCTTCGCCGGGCGCAACCAGATTCAGGACGCGGGCGGCAAAGCCATCCACATCGCGCCGCACACCACCAGCCAGATCATCAGCAAGTCCATCTGCAAGGACGGCGGACGCAGCAGCTACCGTGGCCTGCTGAAGGTCTACCCGGACGCAGTCCACGCCAAGAGCACCGTCGTCTGCGACGCGCTGCTGCTGGACGATCACAGCGAGTCGGACACTTACCCGTACATCGAGATCGAGAATCCGAGCGTCACCGTCGGTCACGAAGCGACCGTCAGCAAGATCGGCGACGACCAGCTTTTCTACCTGATGAGCCGCGGCCTGAACGAAGACGAGGCCAACGCCATGGTCGTCAACGGCTTCCTGGAGCCGCTGACCAAAGAATTGCCGATGGAATACAGCATCGAGATGAACCGCCTGATCCAGCTTCAGATGGAAGGCTCGATCGGCTAAGCGCACCCAGGGGCGGCGCTCTGCTCCGCCCCCGCCGACATCTGACAACTGAGAACCGATCACTGACAACCGACAACTGATCACCAACAACCAACAACCAATAACCAATAACCACCCTGAGAGAGGAACACCTGTGGCAACCCGTCGTCGTGTTGCACGTGACTTTCAAGCGCCGCCGCTCACCCGCGCCGATGTCGAGGCGCTGAGCGCGCATCACAGCGAGCCGGCCTGGCTGCGCGCAGCCAGGCTGGCCGCCTGGGACATCTATGAGGCGCTGCCCATGCCCACCACCAACGACGAAGCCTGGCGGCGCACCGATTACCGGCACATCAACTGGGACAGCGCGGGCGTGCTGCGCGCGCCCAACGGCGGGCGCGTCGAGGACATCCCCGCCGACAACCGCCGCCCCCTGCTCGGCGACGAACAGGGCGGGATGCTCGCCTTCGTGGATGACAGGCTGGTTCACCATGAGGTGAGCGAGGCGCTGGCCGGCCAGGGCGTCATCTTCACCGACCTGCGCAGCGCCGCCCGCGAGCACGCCGACCTGGTGCGCCAGCACCTGATGACGCACGCCGTCACGCCGCAGCAGGGCAAGTTCGCGGCGCTGAACGCGGCGCTGTGGACGCACGGCGTTTTCCTCTACGTGCCGCGCGGCCAGGCGGTGACGCTGCCCGCGCACAGCATCTTCTACGCCAGCCGCCCCGCCGCCACGCTCGGTCACTTGCTGGTCGTGCTGGAAGAGGGCGCGTCCATTGACTACCTGCACGAGAATCTTTCGCCGGCCATGCCCGCCGACGCCAGCTTCATCGGCGCCACCGAGCTGATCGTCGGAGATGGGGCGACGCTGCGCTTCGTCAACCTGCAGGACTGGGGCCACAGCATGTTCGAGTTCAGCACGCAGCGCGCCCGCGTCGGCCATGACGGGCAGCTCGACTGGATCACCGGGCAGATGGGCGGCAAGCTGGTCAAGGCGTTCATGGAGATTGATCTGGACGGGCGCGGCTCGTGGGGCCGCATGAGCGCGCTTTACTTCCCTGACGGCCAGCAGTTCATGGACCTGGACACGCAGCAGAACCACAACGCGCCGCACACCACGTCCGACCTGCTGTTCAAGGGCGTGCTGAAGGATCATTCGCGGGCGGTGTGGCAGGGCATGATCAAGGCGCTGCCCGGCGCGCAGAAGACCGACGGCTTCCAGGCCAACCGCACCATGATCATGAGCGACGACGCCCGCTCCGACAGCATCCCCGGCCTGGAGATTCAGGCCGACGACGTGCGCTGCACCCACGCCTCGGCCACCGGGCAGATCGAAGAGGAAGTGCTGTTCTACCTGATGTCGCGCGGGCTGCCGCGCCAGGAAGCCGAGAAGCTGGTTGTGGACGGTTTCTTCGTGCCGGTGCTGGACCGCATCCCGTTCGAGAACGTGCGCGAGCGGATGATGGCCTACGTCGAGCGCAAGCTGCTCGGCGAAGTCTAGCCGGGGCCGTGCGGGGGAGAGAGGCAGTCGGCAAACCGGGTCGTGCGTGGCCCGGTTTCTTGTTATCTTCTGCTGAGCCTTGTATTCGATCTTCCCGCTGGGTAGTGCTGTCTGGCACACAGCATCTGGCTCCATGATCGAAGGCAGAGCATGATCGGTAGCGCGTCTACTCTTGAAGCGGTGACGGCGGAGCTGGCCGCCAATGGCGCACGGGCGGTCGTCCTGTTCGGCAGCTTCGCGCGGGGGCAGGCGTCCGCGCACTCGGATATTGATTTGCTCGCGCTGGGCAGCGGCGAGAAACGTTACGAGTGGCGCGACGGGCGTCTGGTGGACGTGGCCTGGCTCCCGGTCGAAGCCGCGCGCCAGCAGTTCACGGACCCAGGAGCCGTCGGAACGGCCATCCGTGGCTGGCGGGAAGCACAGATTCAGTATGATCCTGCCGGTATTGCGGGCGACCTGCAGCGCGACGCCATCGCCTGGACCTGGGATCGGCTTGGTCCTGGTGCGGCGGATGCCTGGGTCGCCCGCGAGGT
Source organism: Anaerolineae bacterium (assembly GCA_027494015.1). The sequence continues at coordinate 130,642 of JAOSJP010000001.1, read as the reverse complement.
GGCCGGGCTGGCCGAGGAAGTGTTCAAGCTGGTAGCCGCGCTGGAACAGCGTCGAGCGCTGACCGCCGCCGTGCAGCGTAACGTGCTCGTGCTGAATTTGCCAGGGATCGTCTCGGTGCATCACCGCTTGCTTTACGGCACTGAAAACCGGCTGTGGGACATGGTAGCCGACGAGATGGGCGAGCCATACGCGCGGATTCAGGGGCAGGCGATGGGTCTCAGCGGCGAGACATTTGAGGACACGTGCCGCGCTGCGCTACATTTGTACGCGCTGGTAGCACAGCAAACGCAGCACATTCTTGACAGACAACAGCGCCCGATTGTAGCGCACGCCTGCGCGCGGGCGGGTTATGTCCTGGAAGCATCGGATAGGACCTGAAGGACACCCATGACCGAGCAGAACTCTTCTCCCCTCAACATCACCGCCATCCGCGCGGACTTCCCCATCCTCGACCAGGAAGTGCACCCCGGCAAGCGGCTCGTCTTCCTGGACTCGGCGGCCAGCAGCCAGAAGCCGCGCCAGGTCATTGACGCCATGAGCCACTATTACGAGACCAGCCACGCCAACGTGCACCGGGGGATTCACGTCCTCAGCGAGCGCGCAACCGCCGTCTATGAGGGCGCGCGCGAGAAAGTGCGCGCCTTCATCAACGCCGCCTCGCCCCGCGAGATCATTTTTACTCGCAACACGACCGAGAGCATCAACCTGGTCGCGTATTCGTGGGGCCGCGCGAATCTGCGCTCCGGCGACGTGCTCGTGCTCAGCGAGATGGAGCACCACAGCAACCTGGTGCCCTGGCACATCCTGGCCGAGCAGACGGGCGTCCGCCTGCGCTACGTCCCCGTCACCGACGAGGGCCTGCTCGACCTGGACGCTTACCGCACTTTCCTGCGCGACGAGCCGGTGAAGCTGGTCAGCATCATGCACGTCAGCAACGTGCTCGGCACGGTCAACCCTGTGCGCGAGATGATCGCTGAGGCGCACGCCGCCGGTGCGCTCTTCCTGGTAGACGGCGCGCAGAGCGTGCCGCACCTGGCCGTAGATGTTCAGGCGCTCGACGCCGACTTCCTGGCCTTCTCCGCGCACAAGATGGCCGGGCCGACCGGCATCGGCGTGCTCTATGGCAAGCGCGCCCTGCTGGAAGCGATGCCCCCCTTCCTGGGCGGCGGCGAGATGATCCGCCGGGTGACGCTGGAGGGCAGCACGTGGAACGAGCTGCCGCACAAATTCGAGGCGGGCACGCCGGCCATTGCCGAGGCCGCCGGGCTGGGCGCGGCGGTGGACTACCTGAGCGCGCTGGGCATGGACAACATCCTGGCCCACGAGAAGATCGTCGCCGACTACGCGCTGGACAGGCTGAGCGAAATCCCCGGCCTGACGCTGTACGGCCCCGATGCCTCGCGGCGCAACGGGGTGGCTGCCTTCACCCTGCAAGACATTCACGCCCACGACGTGGCCCAGTTGCTCGACGCCGAGGGCGTCGCCGTGCGCGCCGGGCATCACTGCGCCATGCCCCTGCACAAGCGCCTGGGCGTGGCGGCGACAGCCCGCGCCAGTTTCTACGTGTACAATACACGCGACGATGTGGACGCCCTGGTCGAAGCGATCTACAATGCGCGCAGAGTCTTCGGGCTGGGCGGCTGACGCACCGCTGGCCTGGCGCTCTTGCCCATGCCGCGCCAGCCATCTGAGCGTTGTGAGGAACCTCGATGGACCTCTACATGGAGAACATCATTGATCACGGGCAGCACCCCCGCAACTTCGGAGAGCCGCTCGATCCCGCCGACATCGAGTACGAGGACGACAACCCCTTCTGCGGCGATCATCTGCACCTGACCCTCCAGCTTGACGAGCAAAATCGCGTCAAAGCCGTCTCCTGGCAGGGCGAAGGCTGCACCATCAGCCAGGCATCGGCGTCCATGCTCGGTGAGGAGATCATCGGCAAGACGCTGGACGAGCTGCGCGCCCTCGACCGCCAGGACGTGCTCGACCTGCTCGGCATCCCCCTCAGCCCGACGCGGCTCAAATGCGCTCTGCTGTCGCTCAAAGTGCTCAAGGCGGGCGTCTACGCTCATCTGGGTTGGTCTGTCCAGGAAGATGAATAGCGCAGGCCCTGCTGATGCCTTCTGCTGATCCTCTGCTCACCGCCGACCTGCGCGCCGCCCTGGATCGCGCCAACCTTGAAGCCGGACAACGCCACAACGTCTATGTGGACGTGGAGCACCTGCTGCTCGGCCTGCTGCGCCAGCCAGACAGCCCGGCCTGCGGCCTGCTGCGCGCGGGTGGCGCGGATACGGACGCCCTCTACGCGCGCGTCGCCGAGTCGGTCGGCGTCGAGCGCGAGGCACCCGTCGCGCTCAAGGGCTACAGCCGGGGCGCCAAAGACGCCCTCGAGCGCGCCGCGCAGGAGGCGACTCAGCTAGGGCAGTCCACGCTGGACTCGCGGCACCTGCTGCTGGCCTTGCTGCTTGAGCAGAACGGCGCGGTGAGCGAGGCGTTTCGAGGCCTGGCGCTGCCTCTGGAAGACGTGCGCGACGAGCTGCGCCGCCAGCCGCCGGGTCGCCCAGTCGCTCCGGCCCCTGCCTCCGCCGCGCCCGCAGACGCCGAGCCGGAGATCGTGGTCATCCCCACCCGGCGCGCCAAACGCAAGCGCGACCAGGCCGCACCGCGCCGCGACAACCGTCCCTGGCTGATCGGCGGGCTGGCGCTGCTGGCGGCCTACCTGCTCTTCGCCCTGCCCGGCAGATCGCTGTTCACCTTCGTCTTCGTGCTCGTCGGCTGGGTCTTCTCGGTGACGCTGCACGAGTTCGCCCACGCCCTGGTCGCTTACTGGGGCGGAGATTACACCGTCAAGGACAAGGGCTACCTGTCGTTCAACCCGCTCAAATACACGCACCCCATGCTGAGCATCGGCCTGCCGCTGCTCTTCCTGGCCATGGGCGGCATCGGCCTGCCAGGCGGTGCGGTGTACATCGAGCGGCACCGCCTGCGCAGTAAGTGGTGGGGCGCGGCGGTCTCGGCGGCGGGGCCGCTGGCGAACCTGCTGCTGGCGCTGCTGCTGGCGCTGCCCTTCATTGTCGGGCTGGTGGACACGACGATGATCGAGTTCACTATCTGGCTGGGGCGCAGCCCGGAGTCCGGATCGATCTGGGAGAACGCTTCGCTGTGGTCCGCCGTCGCCTTCCTGATCATGCTGCAAGTCACGGCGGTGTGCTTTAACCTGTTGCCCATCCCGCCGCTGGACGGCTTCGGGGTGATCGAGCCGCTGCTCGACTCGCGCACGCGCTGGCAACTTCTGCAGATCGGCTCGTATGGATTGTTCATCGTCTTCCTGGCGCTGTGGTTCATCCCGCCTGTTGCCAACGGCTTCTGGGCGATGATCTTCGACCTCACCCGCGTGCTCCAGATTCCCGACGAGCTGGTGCGCGAGGGCTTCCGCAGCTTCATGTTCTGGCGCAACCCGCCGTAATCCGTATTCTCAGGGAGGGAGATTCCAGTGTCACGCTTCATCACCGTCGCCACGACCGCCGAGATTCCGCCTGGCGCGCGCGAGGTCTTCGAGGTCGAGGGCCTTTACATCGGTGTGTTCAACGTAAGCGGCAACTACTACGCCATTGAGGATCGCTGCACGCACGACGACGGCCCGCTGGCCGAGGGCGACCTGGACGGGTACACCATCACCTGTCCCCGGCACGGTGCGCAGTTCGACATCCGCGACGGGCGCGTGTTGGCCATGCCGGCGGTCGTCCCGGTGCCCTGGTTCCCCGTGCGCGTGGAAGGGGACACGATTCAGATCGGCCTGGAAGAGTGAGCGGGACAGCCTTCGCGCTCGCTGCGCTTCCGTCGCTATTTCGACCCCAGCACACCATATCTCAGGGAGCCAGACCATGAGTCGGCTGCGTTTTCTCGCCTTGAGCACTGCGATCCTGCTCATCGCATTCGCATTACGGATGATCAGCCTGGGCGACGACAGCCTGTGGTCGGACGAAGCATTCACGGTCTTCTTCGCCGACGCGCCAGCAGGTGAGTTCGTGCCGCTGCTGCTCACAGATGGTGTGCACGTCCCGCTGTACTTCGCGCTCATGCGTGCCCTGTCCACCGGAAGCGACCTCATGTTGCGCTGGCCATCGGTCTTGCTGGGAGTGGGCGGCATCGCCTTGATGATCAGGGTGACACTGCGCCTTTACAGCAACCGATCACTGGCTCTCTGGGCAGGCTTACTGCTGGCCTGCAACCCATATCATGTCTGGTTCTCGCGCCAGGCACGTCCCTATGCGCTGTTCTTCGTCGTAGCGCTGCTGGCTTCGTATTACTTTCTGACCCTGCTGAGCGGCAAGCGCTCAACTGCTCGCTGGGTGGGCTTTGGCCTGAGTTCTGCAGCCGCTTACCTAACGCATTTCTTTGCCGCTGCGCTGCCTATGGCCCAGTACGCCGTTCTAGGCTTCGCCCTCCAGGGCAATCGCCGGATGTTCCGGCAGTGGCTGCTGGTACAGCTCGTCGCCCTCGCTCCGCTGGCCTGGTGGATCTATCGTCTCGTCACCCAGGAAGTTGTCTCGTTCGGCATCGCGTGGATTCCCAAACCTATCCTGGCCGATCTGCCACTCACGCTGGCGAACATGGGCATTGGGACTGACGGCCTGCGAACTATGCTGCTACTCCCCGCACTGATCGCCCTGGTGGTGGGGTTGATCGGGGGAATCCGCAATGCCTGGAAGGTCTGGCGCTATGATCGCGCCGATTTGTACTGGTTCTGGTTGATGATCTTGACGCTTGTACCAGTCTTCCTGCTGTCACAGATTCGCCCAATCTATGTTGACCGCTACTTTATGGTCCTGTTGCCCGGACTGCTGTTACTGGTATTGCGTGGCTGGAGCGTGATGAGCAGAACAAGGTGGAGCCTGGCGCAGTCCTCCTCTCCGGCCACCAAGCTGCCTGGCTCGCGCTTGTTCAACGCCCTGGCTGCGATCCTGATCATCAGCGGGGCGGCGCAGGTGCTGTGGAGCGTCATGCACGAGGAGAACGAGCGTCAATCCTGGCACGGTGTCAGCGCGTTCGTGGCAGACGAATACCTGCCCGGAGACGGCTTTGTCATGGAACCGGCCCTGTCGCTGCTGCCTTTTCTGCGCTATTGGGAGGACGAGGCACTGTTGCGCGCCAACCTGATTCCGCCGGAAGACGCAGAGGCCGCTCTCCACAACCGGCTCTGGGCCATTGTGACCAACCCAAACGTCAACGTACATCGTGAACAAGCTGGGGAATCGCTCGACCCATTCGCACCAAGCGACTCGATTCTTTCGCGTTGGTTGATCGCGCAGCGCGACCACGTCGAGGCGCAGCACGAAGTAAACGGCGTAGCAGCATTGCTGATCGTACAGGGCACGGACTGATACACCGGCCTGGCCATCTGCCGGCAATCAGCCATCTTTGGACTATGCGCGCCCTGGGCATCTGACCCGCCCCATCACCCGCAAAGGAGCGAGCGCCGATGGCTCATTCGCCCATGCCCACCCTCTTCCGCTACGACCCGGCGCTGCTGGCCCGCTTCCCGGCCATTCGCGGCGGGGTGATCGTCGCCCGGCACCTGCGCAACGGCCCCACCCCGCCCGCGCTCGCCGCCGCCTTTGCCGCTGAGCAGCGCGCAGTCCTGGCCCGCCTGGGCGACACCCCGCTGAGCGACGTGCCCAGCCTGGCGGCCTGGCGGCGGGCGTTCAGCGCCTTCGGCGTCAAGCCGACCCAGTATCGCAGCGCCGCCGAAGCCCTGCTGCGCCGCCTGACCAAGCACGGCGATATCCCCTCGCTCAATCTGCTGGTGGACTTGGGCAACCTGGTCAGCATCCGCTACGCGCTGCCGGTGGCCGTGTTCGACCGGCACACCACGACCGGCGCGGTGACCGTGCGCTTCGCCAGCGGTGACGAGCGTTTCACCGACCTGGGGACAGACGAGATCGCGCACCCCGATCCCGGCGAGGTGATCTTCGTGGACGAGGCAGGGCTGGTCAGCGCGCGGCGCTGGTGCTGGCGGCAGAGCGACCAGAGCGCCGCCCGCGACGGTACGACCGAGGCGCTGATCACCGTCGAGGGGCACCACGCGCAGCGCCGAAGACGACGTGCGCGCCGCGCTGGGAGACCTGCGCGCTTTGCTGGGCGAGTATGTGCCCGGCGCGACCCTGCACGCCGCCCTGCTCTCTCCGGCGACCCCGGCCCTGAACATCCCGGCAGACTGATCGCGCCTCAGCCGCGCGGGGAGCCGTACACCTCGGCGGCCAGGCGATCAAGCTCCTCCGCGCCCAGAAAGCCGTCCGCCGCGCCGGTCGTGCCGATCTTGTACGAGGCGAAGACCATCGCCCGGCGAATGGCCTGGTACGGATCGCCGCTCGCGCTGTAGGCGTGCACGAAGCTGGAGAACAGCGCGTCCCCCGCGCCAATCGTGCTGACGACCGGGCGCGTGTACACGGCGGGCACGCGCTCCACGAACCCATCCGCGCGCACGGCCAGCAGCGCCCCCTGCATTCCACGACCGATCACGACAATCGGTGCATCGTAGCGATCCCACAGCGCGCGCACCCAGTCTTCCGGCGCACAGGGCAGCTTCTGGTCACTCATGAAGAGCACCGTCGCGGCGCGCATCCAGTCGGCATTGTAGCTGTCGTCCGGGTCGCTGATGGTGTGCACGTCGGTGGCGATGGGCACGCCGCGCGCCCGCATCGCGCCGAGCATGGGCCTGGCGAAATTGACGTTGCACAGCACGGCCAGCGTCGTGTCGCGCGCCGCCGCTTCGAACAACGACTCCGAGTAAGCGCACTCCTGCAAGTCTTTCAGGTCCACGTAGATCATGCGCTGTCCGTCCGCATCGTAGAGGATCACCGAGCGGGCCGTGCGCTCAACCTCCTGCACGACGAAGGCGCTGGACAGCCCATCGGCGCGAAGCTGCTCCAGCACCAGCGCCGCCCCCATGTCGCGCCCGATGATGGACAGGAAGCGCACCGGATTGCCCAGCGTTGCCAGCGCCTTGGCCACGTTGTAGCCCACGCCGGACACGCTCGCATCCACGCCGAAGAAGGGGTAGCGCACTGGCGCGTAGGCGATGGGGAAGCCATCCACACGCAGTGTGGTCTCGATGTTGGTCAGTCCGGCGACGAGCACTGCGCTCATTGTTCGCCCTTCTCCCTCAACAAAATGGGCCAGGATACACCCCTGGCCCACCCATTATGCTCCTTCGCCATGCGGATCAGTAGCGGAAGATGGCCGCCACCAGATCACCGCCGGGCATCTGCGCCGGGTCAACCACGTAGACGGTGCCGCCGTTGGCAACCGTCCGGGCCGCCGCCAGGTCAATCAGGTCGTGATCGCCGGGCTGCTCCGAGGGATGGACGTGTACTTTCTGGCTGTGCGCGCGATACACGCCCCACTTCTGCACGCCACGCGGCGCAAACAGCGTCGCAACACGCCCCTCGTGCGCCGCCCGGACAACGTCCTTCAGCGTGTGCGAGGCGCGCGGGTCGTCGCGCCCATCCAGCTCGTAGTAGAGCGCCACCTGCTCGCTCTGCGCTTTGGCGAAGAACGGCATGACCACCGCCCAGGCGCGCTGGTGCAGCTCCCTGGCGTTCAGCGTGTCCGGATTACCCGTCACGCCCTGCGCCACCAGATGCGGATAGGTGTTCGCCTCCCGGTAAATCGGCAGCAAGTAGTCTACGCCGGCCAACACCAGGGGAACTTGCCTGTCGGCAATCAGATCGCGCAGCCCGCGATCCACCGCATGGAAATAGCGCAGCAGGTCGGGCTTGGCTGTCACCTCTGGGCCTCCGTGCCCGTGAAAGACCGTCCCGCCCGTGCTGCCTGCTGCGCGCGCCCGCACCTGGCGCTGCGGCTGATCGTACTGCAACGCTTCAGCCATACTGGTCGGGACGCCAGGCAGATCGATCTCCGTCACGCTATCGCGCTTCCCCTCCAGCAGGCGCACCTGGTCCTGGCTGAGCGCGAGCACCAGGAAACGCCCATCACCGCTGAACAGCGGCAGCAGCGGCTTGACGTGAAACCGGCGCTTGGCCGTCACTCTCTCCTCAAATGAGACAGGCAGGCGATAGTAGCTGAAGTGATCGGGGGCGGCAAAGACGGCCAGCCCATCGCTCTGTTGTCGCCACAGGTCCGCATCGTCCAGCATCGCCACCGCCGGCGCCAGCAGGCGCTCAGCATCCGGCACGCGCACTTGCAGCCTGGCCAGCCGCTCCTCAGCCTGGCGAAGTAAGTTCCTGAACCGGATCGTGTTCTGCTGCACCTCCGTCCCCGTCCGTACAGTGGGCATGTAGAGAGAGACGCACCATTCTCCTTCCACATCGATCAGGTCAATCAGATTACTTCGGGTGAACGAGTCCATATACCGGCTCCTTTCCTTACCTAAAGGATAATGGAGTTTGACGGGCAGCGCCAACGTTTCAGGGGAATTTCACGTCTGGGGCAGCGCCACACCCCAGGGGCGTTGGGGCCGCAGCAGAAGGGCGGGCCGATCAGAACGTTTGCACGAGGGTGCGGACGCTCAAGAAGATGATGAGCAGCCCCACCGCCGCCATGAGCTTGCGCGGAGACAGACGGCGGCAAACCACAGCGGCCAGAGGGGCCGCAACCACGCCGCCTGCGATCAGCCCTGCGATGATGTCCAGGTTGGTCAGGCGGATGGTCAGCAGAAAGACCACTGACTCCGAGAGGGTGACGAAGAACTCGGCCAGGTTCACCGAGCCAATGGAGATGCGCGGATTGTGGCCGTTCGCCACCAGGGTCGTGGTCACGATTGGCCCCCACCCGCCGCCGCCAATCGCGTCGAAGAAGCCGCCGACGATGCCCAGCGGAACAACACGCTTCAGCGGGCTGCCTGGCCCCGGCTTGCGCAACGCTTTCCAGAGAATGCGCAGGCCCATGAGCATCAGATACGCGGAGACGAACGGCTTGATCTTGTCGCCGGGAAGCTCGCTCAGCACATAGGCCCCCAGCACGCCGCCTATCACGCCAGGGACAACCAGGCGGCGGAACAACACGCGATCCACATTGCCAAGCTTGAGATGGGAGAGGCCCGACACCAGCGTGGTGAAGACTTCGGCCATGTGCACGCTGGCACTGGCCGCCGCCGGCCCTACCCCCGTGCTGAGCAGAAACGTGGTAGAGCTTACGCCGTAGGCCATGCCCAGCGCCCCGTCAATAATCTGGGCGGCGAAACCTACCAGCATGTAGAGGAGAAAGTCTTCAGGCACACAGACCTTTCTCGCCGACTCTGGCAGCGGGAATCAGGAGAGTCCTCGCCTGACATGGACACAACTCGCAGGATTGTAACAGGTGCCGTTACCCTGTCAAAATCGAGCCGCGCCGCCCCTTTTGTCCTTTCGCCCATTTCTGTGGCACAATAAGACAGACGTCAAGCCGCGCAGTCTGTGAGTCCCGTCCGCACGTGTAAAGAACGGAAGGGTTGCCGTGCCTGCACAAGAGAAACTTACCCCAAACGAACAGCACCTCGCTTATTTGACCGGACTGGGTATCGCCATCACCATTGTCGCGCTGCTGCTCATCGGCCTGGGCACCATAGATAACGCCGACATCACCACCAGCCTGTTGATTGTCGGCCTCGCCCTGATCGCCCTCGGTGTGGGCGGCTGGCTGATCATGGTGCGTCCCTGGGAACGCTTCGATGACCTGAAGACCCCCCACTACACCGGGCGCGAAAGCCACGCTCCCGCCGAAGAAGCTGCGCCCGTCGCCAGGGCGATGGCAGCGCCGGAGGTGGCCCCAGTTGAGGAGATCGCGCCCGTCGCCGAAGCGGTAGCCGAGCCAGAGCCTGCCCCGGCTGAGGAGGTCGCGCCCGCCGCCGAAGCAGTGGCCGCGCCAGACGACCTCACGCTGATTGAAGGCATCGGCCCCAAATCCGCCGCCGCGCTCATCGAGAACGGGATCATGACCTTCGCCCAGGTCGCAGCCATGACCGCCGAGCAGCTTGAGCAGGCCGTCAAAGGGCGCGGCGTTCGTCTGGTGGGCAGCACCGCGACCTGGCCGCAGCAGGCTGCGCTGGCCGCCGCCGGCGACTTTGAGGCGCTGGCCGAACTACAGGCAAAGCTCAAGGGCGGCGTCTAGCGCGCGTTGGCGGAAGTCCATCATCGGTTGTTTGCTGGTTTACCCCAACCCTAAATCCCTCCCCGCCAGCAGGGAGGGACTTGAGTCTGTCCCCCTTTCTCCGTAAACGGGGAAAAGGGGCCGGGGATAGGGTAAACCAGGCCAAACCGCGCACTCATTTCCGCCGTGCTGTACTAGCCAGTCGCAGAACCGGTTTCGCGTCACGTTCCGGCACACAGAAACGGCGCGAGTGTTCGCTCGCGCCGACAGGTTGCCCTCCGGTCTCCGCGACTCACGCCGTCATTCCTGCGGGGCGAACTCCTGCTGGTATTGCGCCACAACCCAATCGTGGCTCGCCGCCAGCGTTGGCTCCAGTGCCTGCCAGAACGCGCTCAGCGGCGGCCCGGTCACCACCGAGAGCGGCAGGCGCGTCGTGTTCGGGTAGGCACAGCGGTAGATGACGTTCTGCTCGATCTCGTCCACCTGCCAGCAGTGCGCATCCACAAACTCGAAGATCGGGTCCAGGTTAGCCACATCGCGGCGGCCTCCCTCCCCCCACCATTCGATGCGCCGCGCCGAGTCCAGCGGCGGGATGCGGTCGCCGTCCACCATCGTGCTGTCCACAATGATCGCCGGTTTGCCGCGCTGCAGGTCACGCACGGCTTCCAGGATGTACTCGTCCGACATCTTGTCGGGCACGATCAGCGGGTACCCGTAGTGGAACTGCGTGGGGCTGCGCCGGTCGGCCAGGAAATTGACGACCGTATTCGCGCCCCACACCAGCACTGTGTCGTGCGGATCGGTGCGCTCCGCCACATAAGTGACCACCTCTTGCTGGCGGGCTGGCCCGGCGATCTCCGTTTCGGCCAGGAAAATGCGTACCAGCGTCGCTACCGTTGGCACGCCGAGCAACAGCGCCGCCAGGTAGACGCGCAGCCACGACCAGGCCCTGCGCCGGCGGCCCACCGACTGGGCGATGCGCTGCGCCACCACCGGCAGGCTCATCGTCGTCAGCAGGGTCATGGCCGGGATCATCGTCACGTAGTAGTGCGCATAGCCGCGATTGGTGATGTTGGACAGGATCATGTCCACGAAGAACGTCAGCACGATCCACACGCGCAGCGTCGTGTTGGTCGCCGCCTGCCGCCCGTAATAGGGCCGCGTGTGCAGGCTGCGCCACGCCGCGCGCATCCCGATTATCAGAAAAGGCAACAGCGGCACGATCACCAGAGGGGCCGGGCTGGCCGTCCACGTGGTGAGCACCGTCCGCCCGATCCACACCGAGCCATCGCTCACCCAGTCGTGAAAGGTGCTCGCCGCCACAAACGAGGCGTTGACAGCATCATCCAGAATCCCGTTGAGCAGCAGGTACAGCCCGACCAGCCCCAGGCTGCTCAGCCCGCCTAGAATGGTCACGCCCAGCCAGTGCCAGCGCCGCTGCGTGCCCAGCACCGGGTGCCGGCTGATCAGCACCGCTGGGACAAAAGCCAGGGCCACGCCCACCGTCGTTTGCTTGATCAGGAAGGCGCTGCCCGCCGCGAAGCCCAGGGCAAACCCCCAGCGCGAGCCAGGCGCGCGCAGGAACTGGTAGCCCGCCACCAGGATGAGCATCTGTGGCAGCAGCGCATAAGGTTCGGTGAAGTTGATGTCTGAGACGAGCGCCGGATGGCGCGTGAGCAGCACCAGGATCAGCGGGCCGGCCCACGTCTCGCCGCGCTCGCCGTACAACTGGCGCAGCAGCCAGAACATGGTCATGCCCGTCAGGAAAAGAGTGATGTTTTCCGCCAGCCACAGCGCCCAGCGGTTGGTGCCAAAGACGAAGAAGGCCAGCGCGTTGATAAAGTAGATGCCGGGCGGCTTGTTATCCCAGGCATCCAGATAAGGCAGCCCGCCATCACGGATGACCTTGCCCGTGTAGGCGAAGATACCGCTGTCGCGCCGCTGTTCGGTGAGGAAGGGGGCGAACTGCAGCGACACCACAATGATCAGGAGCAGCAGAATACTCGCCGGCAGCACCCACGACATCCTGACGAAGGCGAGACGGCTGCCCCCCGCACGAGGTTGGCCCATCGAGTAGCTCATGCGCGAGAACGCATCTCCTTCACCTGCCGCCTAATTGCCATTATACGCCCGCTATGCAGCCCAGGCAACTCACAGGGTGCGTGCAAAAGTTGACAGCGACTCGCTAGACGCGGGGATATTGACCTCACCCCCAGCCTCGCGGCGCTCGGCTTGGCGAGGCGCGTCAGCGCCGAGCGGGGGTGAGGTCAACCAGGGCGCAGCAGAGCAGCGCCCCTGCCTGACAGGTTTTGCACGCACCCCAAACCCACACAACGAACGGCGTGAGGGATGCTCACGCCGTCCTAAGCGCGCCGTATTGTACCAGACCGGGCGGGCTATTTCAACAGGTCGGCGACCGCCTCGCGCTCCTCCAGCAGTTCCTCCGCCGACAGCCGCAGCTTGCCGCGCGCATAGTCGCTCAGCGCCAGTCCTTCGACCACCGTCACCGCCCCGCCCTCGCTGACCCGCAGCGGGAAGGAATAGACCAATCCCTCGGCGACGCCATAGGCATTGGCGTCCGAGAAGATCGCTCCGCTGAACCAGTCGCCTGCGGGCGTAGGTCGCAGCAGGCTCTGGATGTGGTTGATAGCGGCATTGGCGGCGCTGGCCGCGCTGCTCTTGCCGCGCGCGTCAATGACTTCCTTGCCACGTTGCTGCACCGCCACCAGAAATGCGCCCTCGAACCACGCCCGGTCGCGGATCACGTCGAGCGCCGGCTGCCCGTTGATCCGCGCGTGCTCAAAGTCGGGGTACATCGTCGGGCTGTGATTGCCCCACACAGCCAGGTTGCTCACCGCGCTCACCGGCACGCCCGCTTTCCTGGCGATCTGCATCTGGGCGCGATTCTGATCCAGGCGCGTCATGGCCATCCAGCGGTCGGCGGGCACAGCAGGAGCGCTGCGCAGCGCGATCAGAGCGTTGGTGTTGCACGGATTGGCCACAACCAGCACGCGGATGTCGCTGGCCGCCCGCTCGTTGATCGCCCGCCCCTGGCTGACGAAGATCGGCGCGTTGTCGCGGATCACATCCGCGCGCTCCATGCCCTTGCCGCGCGGCTTGCCGCCGACCAGAATGGCCCAGTTCGCGCCGTCAAAGGCCACCTTCGGGTCATCCGTCGCCACCACGCCGCGCAGCAGCGGGAAAGCGCAGTCGTCCAGCTCCATCACCACGCCGCGCAGCGCGTCCTGCGCCTGCGGGATTTCGAGCAATTGCAGGATCACGGGCTGATCGGGGCCGAACGTCTCGCCGTTGGCCAGGCGAAAGAGCAGACTGTAGCCAATCTGGCCGCCTGCGCCGGTCACCGCCACACGAATCGGATTCTTCACTTCCGCACTCCTTGATAGGTTTCGCAAGATGATTTGTTAGGCTGTGTCGGGGAGTTCCTTGTAGAGTTATTTTAGCGATAAAGCATCTGCGCTGGCAACAGAGCACTTTCACAGGGTGCGAGCAAAGGTTGACAGTGTCTCGCTGACTGCTGACCGCTGAATATTGACCTCACCCCCAGCCTCGCTGCGTTCGGCTTGCCCCCTCTCCGTCAACGGAGAGGGGGCGGCGAGGCGCGCCAGCGCCGAGCGGGGGTGAGGTCCGTAGGGGCGTATTGCAATACGCCCCTACACGGGCAGGCTGGCGCGCGGCGGACTTTGATGCGATTGCCCTGCGCCACTCGGGCGAGCGACCATCCCGCTTCAGGGCGCTTTGTGGTATACTTCGCCCGCCAACCGAGAGGAAGCACCTGAAAGCCCACCATGCCCGATCGTTTCGTTGACCTCACGCAAGGCGTCGCCATGATCGTCACCGATCTGCACGGCGACGGCGACGCCTTCGACCGCTATATATCGCAGTTTCGCCAGCTTCACGCTTCTGGCCAGGCCCAGCGCCTGATCGTCCTCGGCGACCTGATTCACTCCTACGGCGCGGCGCGCCACGACCACAGCCTGGACATCCTGCGTGAAGTCATGGGGCTGCGCGCCGAGTTGGGGCCGGACACGGTGATCATGCTGCTGGGCAACCACGAGTTGCCGCACATCTACGGCGTCTCGCTGGCCAAGGGTGAGATGGAGTTCACACCGCGCTTCGAGCGCGCCCTGGGCGCTGACCGCGATGCAGTTCTCGCCTTCCTGGACAGCCTGCCTCTCTACGTGCGCACTGCCGCCGGAGTCATGCTGAGCCACGCGGGGCCGGCCAGCGAAGCGATTCCCCATGTGGAGTTGCTGCGCTTCTTCGATCACGCCGCGCTGCTGGCCCAGGCTGACGTGGTGCTGGCCCAGGCCGCTGACCTGGCACCCTATTATGAGCACTATGAGAAGGCGCACGGCGCGCCTTACCTGGACGATGCGCGCCACTACCTGGCTGTGAGCGGCCCGTCAGACCCGCGCTACCCGCACCTGCTGCGCGCCTGGCTGATCGCCGAGCAAAGCAGGCCGTTCGCGGTGCTGTGGGAGGCGCTTTTCACCCAGAACGAGCTGGGGCTGACCGAGTACGGCTACGTGCAGATCGCCCAGCAGTTCCTCGAAGCATTCTCGGTGGGCGCGCCCGCCCCTCAGCGGGTGATCATCAGCGGGCACATTGTCACGCCCCTCGGCGGCTACATGCTGGTCAACCGCTATCACCTGCGCCTGTCCAGCGCGGCTCATGCCCGCCCGCGCGAAGCCGGGTACTACCTGCTCCTGGACTGCGCCAGGCCCATCCGCGCCGCCAACGAGCTGCTGCCCGCGCTGGGCACCGTCTTCGCCGACCTCCGTGAAGCCTCCGTCTGACCGCGCCGGACTCGTCCCATGACCGAACCAGCCCTCCTCGCCCCCACTCGCGTTCTGTGCATCCGTCACGGCGAAACCGACTGGAACGCCGCCGGACGCTGGCAGGGCAGCGCGCCCGTCCCACTCAATGCCACTGGACGCGCGCAATCTGCCGCGCTGGGCCGCCACCTGGCCAGCAACGGAGCGCGCATCGCCGCGCTCTACAGCAGCGACTTGCCGCGCGCCTGGCAGACCGCCCAGGCCATCGCCGAGACGCTCGGCCTGCCCGTGCAGCCAGAGCCACGCCTGCGCGAGATTGACCTGGGCGACTGGCAGGGCCTCACGCGCGACGAAGTGCTGGCCTGGGATGGTGCGCGGTACGCGGCCTACCGTGCCGACCGGCGCAACATCCCCGCGCCCAACGGAGAGTCCCGCATCGTGCTCAAGGCGCGCGCCCGCGCTGCCTTCGACGACATCGCCGCCCGCCACGCCGGGCAAACCGTCGCCCTGGTCTCGCACGGCGGGACGCTGGGGATGCTGCTGGAGAGCCTCTTCGGCGAGCTGGAGCGCCCCTCGCTGGCCAATACGTCGCTCACCGTCGTGGAGCGCCCTCACTCCGGCGGCGACTGGACGCTGGCCCGCGTCTCCTGGTCGCCCCACCTGGACGAATCTCCCCTCGGCGAAACCTGGTAGCCAAGCCAGCCCACCGATTTTAGGTGAATATTATTAGATAAATTGGCATAATGCCGCGATTGGCTTATGATCCCCAGCAGTGCCGTTCACCCCAGGCCCGTGCGCCTGGGGTGGGTATTCTCTAGGAGACACAAGCCGGTGAAACGCATCGTTGTCAGCATCGCCCTGGTCTTGGCGCTCGCCGCGACGCCTGTTGCCCTGCTGGCTCAGGAGGATGACGAGTTCGAGACCTATACATCCGAGGATGATCTGTTTTCGCTAAGCTATCCCGCTGGGTGGTTTGTTCAGGTGGAGGAAGAGTCGCCCTTCCCCAGCGTCCTCATCGCCAACAGCGAAGAATTGCTGGAACGGATCGAGGTTGACGAGGACGTGATATCAGGAGACGCCGGATTCCTGGTCATCGTCCTCCCCGTCGAGTTCCTGAGCTTCTTCGGCCTGACCCTGCCCGAAGACGCGAGTCCCGCTGAGATCGCGGGCGTGGTCGCCGAGCTGTTCTTTGGGCCAGAGCCGGGAGCTGATGAGACCGTGAGCGAAGGCGAAATCGTGGAACTCGGCGAGCCTGAGGAGATCGAGCTTTCTGAGGATCTGATCGCCGGGGCGGTCTCCGCCACATCGGAATTGGAAGATGGCCTCTTCCTGGTCTTCGCGCCCGCCGAAGGACTGCTGGCGCTCGTCTACTCCGTCGCTTATGCCGGCGAGTTCACCGAGGAACAGGCCGAAGTCGGGCAAGCCGTTGCCGCCAGCCTGGTCTACGAGGGCACGGCGGACGACCTCCTGGCCGCCATGATGGCGGTCGAAGAAGCGCCCGAAGGCGTGACTGCCGCCGATCTGGACGGCGCGGCGCTGGTCGCCGAGCGCTGCACCGTCTGCCATACGACCGAGCGCATTGACGCCGCCACTAAGGACGAGGCCGGTTGGACGGCTACCGTTGACCGGATGATCGGCAACGGCGCGCAGCTTAACAGCGCCGAGCGCGAAGCGGTCATCGCCTACCTGTCCAGCAGGTAGCTCGCCCGCTCTGGGGTGCCATCTCAGCATCTCGCGCCAACCCCCAGACAGCGATATTTCCACGAGACTTCGGAAGTCGGGTAGACTTCCGAAGTCTGTTTTCGGGCGCGGGCAGCGCCCCGCACAAAAAAAGGGCCGCCAGTGAATAGACGGCCCGCTGCTGGTGTTGCCCGCGCTTCTACCAGACTTTCCAGGTGTTCTCCACCAGGTAGATGACCGTTCCGTTGGGCAGAGTCAGGTACAGGCGCGCGTACTTGAGATCGCCGGAGCGTTGGTGGAGCATCGTATAGCCCTGCTCCAGGCTGGTCGCCCAGCCCAACCCGGCGCGCACCTGGGGATTGTCCACCCACACACGGCCAAAGCCGCGATCGGGCTTGTACAGGCCCGGCGGAGGCGTCTCATCATAGGGGACGTCCTCGCCGTGCCACGTATCGCGGTAACGGTTGACCAGCCCTGTTTCGCGGTAGAGCACATAGATGTCGCTCGTGTCCGCCCGCCAGATCATGGCCCCACGCTCGAACTCCTGGTAGGCGGCCTGCACCGTCGTCCCCGCCTCCAGCGGGCAGGCCAGCGATTGACCGCGCATGTCGAAGAAGTAGACGTAGGGGCAGATCACGCCCACCGTCACCGACTCCTGCGCCTGGCCTCCGGCAGCATCGCGGGCGAAAAGCATGAAGCTCGCCGCGTCCACGTAAGAGGAGGGCACAGCGACCGTCCACGATCCCTGGGGAGCCGGGTTCGGCGCGAACTGCGCCAATCGCCCGCCCGGCTCGACCAGCCACACGCCCAGTTCCACCGCATTGCGCACATCCCAACTGACCGTCACCACCCCTCCGCGCGAGATGGTCTCTGGCGTGGCAGTGAACAGCGCCACATCAATCGGCGCGGGGCTGCGTCCTGGCGGAGGCACAGGCGCAGCGGGCGGGAGCGCCCCCTGCACCACCGGTATCGGCGTCAGGGCGTGAACAGCCAGCGTATTGCCATCGCGGATGTCCACCACGCGCAGCCGCAGCCGCACTGACTGCCCGCTGGCGGTGGGCAGCGGGGCAACCACGCCCTCGCCGCGTGAAGCGATCCACAGGTTGAGGCGCGGCAGCTCAACCGAGACCACGCTGCCGCTCTCTAAGACCTGCTCGAAGACGAGGTGCATGTGCGGCTGGCGACCGCTCACCTCCCAGCGCACGGGCACGCGCGCAGTCCCGGCGGCCAGCGCCGCCGCGTCCAGCTCGGTTACGTCGGTATCAAAGAGATCAACGGTCAGCGGCACGGCCTCGTCGGACGGCGCGTAGGGGATGATCACGATGCGCTGATCGAGCGCCTGCCCGAAAGCATCGGCGATCACCAGGCTGTACATCGGCGGGCTGAAGGTCAGCGCGTGCTGGATGGTGAAGTCATAGCCACCCGTAGCGGGCAGCGGCTCAGCGTCCGGCGGCAGCAGCATTTCCCAGTGATTGACGCGGAAGGCATAGAGGGCCAAGCGCTGATCGTCCTGGACGCCGACTGCCTGCCAGGAGAGCCGGGCGGGCGTCTCGCCCGCTTCGGCGTCCGCCAGTGTGATCTCCTCTACGTCTGCCGAGAAGCTGATAATGGTCGGCAGGAGCACAGGCGCGCCCTGCGCCGCCCAGGCTGGACTGCTCGTCAGCGCCAGCAGCGCCATCACCACCAGCGCACCTATCGCACGTCGCCTCATTGCTCACACTCCTCATAGCGCCATAGCCTGCGTTCTTCCTGTCCTCAGTATACTCGATTCGGCATTGCCCGTAGCCGGAGCGCAGGGGAAGCGCCTGAAGCGTACAGAACGTGTCAGGCAATAGAAGCGTTGCCGTGCCGCGCCCTGCTGACCTCGCCCCCAGCCTCGCTACGCTCGGCTTGCCCCCTCTCCAACGTGGAGGGACGGACATATTATGGAGATACCAAAACGACATCGCACAATCGCTGTGGGTGATGAGTCCTGAGTCAGGAGTCTTGAGCCTAGAGCACAGGACAATCTTTACGACTCACGACTCACGACTCAGGACTGAAAACCCCTGATCATGCGGATTTGAATTGGTTCCTCCATTAGACAGTGTTGATTTAGCGTAACGACGAGCGATCACAATCAACGGGAGAAACGGATGGCTTGAAGGAGAAGCTCGGATGCCTGGTGGGGCCTGTAGGGGCGGGTTTGCAAACCCGCCCCTACAACCGGTTCCCCGAAGTCGCCTTCTTCGGTCGTTTCTCCCCTTGAATTGTTCTTCCGTAATCTATCGTTAGCCGTCAATGCAATCTTATTTGTCCGTCTCTCCGTTGACGGAGAGGGGGGCAGCGAGGCGCGTCAGCACCGAGCAGGGGTGAGGGAAGCCGAAGCGCCGCCCCAACGACAAGGGCCGCCCCAGTGGGACGGCCCTCGGTGACGCTCAGGGATAGACGCCGCCTAGCTCTTGTGCGGGTCGCGGACGCCCAGCTCGCCCAGGCGCTCCCAGCCCTTCTCGCGCAGGGCAGCGTGCGCCGCCGCCAGCCGCGCCACGGGCACGCGGAACGGCGAGCAGCTCACGTAGTTCAGGCCGATCAGGTGGCAGAAGTCAATGCTGTCCGGGTCGCCACCGTGCTCGCCACAGATGCCCACTTCCAGGTCGGGCCGGGCGGCGCGCCCGTCGGTGACGGCCATCTTCATCAGCACGCCCACCCCGTCGCGGTCAATAGTCTGGAACGGGTTCTTGGGCAGGATACCCTTCTCGACGTATTGGAGCAGGAAGTGGCGCTCGGCGTCGTCGCGGCTGATGCCGTAGGTCATCTGCGTCAGGTCGTTGGTGCCAAAGCTGAAGAACTCCGCCAGCCCGGCGATCTCGCGGGCGGTGATGGCCGCGCGCGGGATCTCGATCATCGTGCCGAACTTGTAATCAACCTCGACGCCCTTGGCCGCCATGACCTTTTTGGCTTCTTCTTCCAGGATGGTCTGCTGTAGCTTTAGCTCGTTGATGTGCGCGGTGAGCGGGATCATGACCTCAGGGTGCGCGTCGTAGCCGTCTTTCACCGCGTCGCAGGCCGCCGAGATGATGGCGTTCACCTGCATCAGTGTCACGTCGGGCATCATGATACCCAGGCGGATGCCGCGCAGACCCAGCATCGGGTTGAACTCAGCCAGCTCCTCGGCTTTGTGCAGCAGAAATTCCTTCTCCGCCACATCTTCGCCGCGCTCGTGACCGAGCGCCACGTCCACCTTCAGTTCGTCGCGCGCCGGCAGAAACTCGTGCAGCGGCGGGTCAATCAGGCGGATGATGACCGGCAGCCCGTGCATGGCGCGGAAGATGCCGTAGAAGTCGTCGCGCTGCAGATCGCCCAGCCTGGCCAGCGCCTTCGCCTTCGTGTCGGGGTCAGCCGCCAGGATGTAGTCCTGGAAAAGGTGCGTGCGCTCACCCAGGAACATGTGCTCGGTGCGGCACAGGCCGATGCCCTGCGCGCCGTAGCTGCGCGCGCGGGCGGCCTGCTGCTCGTCGTCAGCGTTGGCCCACACCATCAGCCGGCGCATCTCGTCGGCCCAGCCCAGAATCTTGAGCAGCTCGGTCTGCTCTTCGAGCTTGGGGGCGACCACCGGAAGCTGGCCCACGTAGACGGTGCCCTTCGCGCCGTTCACCGAGATGAAGTCGCCTTCCTTGACGACGGTCTGGTTGACCGAGAAGAACTTCTTGTCGAGGTTGATCTTGATGTCGGTGCAGCCAGCCACGCACGGCTTGCCAAGCTGGCGAGCTACCACAGCGGCATGGCTGGTCGCGCCGCCTTCCGCCGTCAGGATGCCCTTCGCGGCGAGCATCCCGTGCACGTCGCTCGGCTCGGTCAGCGGGCGGACGAGGATGACCGGCTCGCCCTCTTTGCTCTTGGCTTCGGCGGTGTCCGCGTCGAAATAGACCTTGCCGACTGCCGCGCCGGGCGAGGCATTGAGGCCCTTGGCCAGCGGCGTGGTCTTCTTGAGCACCGCCTCATCGAAGTGCGGGTGCAGCATCTGGTCAATCATGTCCGGCGAGATGCGCGCCACAGCCTCGGCGGGGGTGATCAGGCCCTCGTTCACCATATCCACCGCGATCTTGACGGCGCTGGCGGCGGTGCGCTTGCCCGAACGAGTCTGGAGCATCCACAGCTTGCCGCTCTCGATGGTGAACTCGATGTCCTGCGTCTCGCGATAGTGCTCTTCGAGGATGTCCGACACCTTCATCAGCTCGTTCCACGCCGGGGGAATCTCCCTGGCCAGGCCCGATACTTCGGTGGGCGTGCGCGCGCCAGAGACCACATCCTCACCCTGGGCGTTGAGCAGGTACTCGCCGTAGAACTTCTTCTCGCCGGTCGCCGGGTTGCGCGTGAAGGCCACGCCCGTGCCGCTGACCCCATCGGCGATATTGCCGTAGACCATCGTCTGCACATTGGTGGCCGTGCCCCACGTGTGCGGGTAGCCGTAGTGGTTGCGATAGTCCACCGCGCGCTTGCCATTCCAGCTCTTGAAGACGGCCTCGATGCCCAGCTCGAGCTGTTTGTACGGATCGTAGGGGAAGGGCTTGCCCGTGTGCTTCTCGGCCAGCTTGATGAAGCGCTCGGCGCAGCGCTGCCAGCCTTCGGCGGGCATCTGGGCATCGCTGGCCGCCCCGGCGCGCTCGCGCTCTTCGTCAATAATCTCCTCGAACTCCTCGCCAGGCACTTCCAGCACCACCTTGCTGAACATCTGGATCAGCCGGCGGTACAGGTCCCAGGCGAAGCGCATGTCGTCGAACTTCTTGCCCATCGTCTCGACAGAGCCGGCGGTCAGGCCCACGTTGAGGATCGTGTCCATCATACCGGGCATGGATTCGCGCGCGCCAGAGCGGATCGACACCAGCAAAGGATTGGCGTCGTTGGCGAACTCCTTGCCCGTCTTCTTGTTCAGAGCGTCAATGTGCGCCAGCACTTCTTCCCACATGCCTGCCGGGAATTTCCCGGTGTTCATATAGGACACGCACGCCTCGGTCGTGACCGTGAATCCGGGCGGAACCGGCAGCCCAATGCGCGTCATCTCGGCCAGGTTGCAGCCTTTGCCGCCCAGAAGGTTGCGCATTGTCGCGTCACCCTCTTCGAACGCATATACCCACTTCTGTGCCATGCAAGCCTCTCCTAGACTCTCAGCAGAATCGCTGCGTTTCCCGTGTAGTGTGTGCGGGTGTCATCGTCACCGGCCCCGCAGCACAGTCGTGCTTCTATCCTGATAGCGCAGAACGATGGGCCGGGCGCACGCAAACCTGGGGGATTTTGCCGCCATGCTTCGCGCGGGCACAGTGAAGAAACGCACCGGATCGTATGACGAGTGATACAAGCGCCTAAAGATACCCCGTCACGGCGGCCCCGTCAACTGCTTTTGAAGCGTGGGAGCGTGCAAAAGTTGACAGCGACTCGCTGGACGCGGGGATATTAACCTCACCCCCTGGCCTCGCTACGCTCGGCCTTTCCCCCTCTCCTCAACACACTCAGCGCCGAGCGGGGAGAAGGGCGCAGCAGAGCAGCGCCTTTACGAGCAGGCTGGCGCGCGGTGGACTTTGATGCGATTGCCCTGCCCGTCAACTGCTTTTGAAGCGTGGGAGCGTGCAAGAGTTGACAGCGACTCGCTGGACGCGGGGTACTCACCCCGGCGCTCCTGGCTTTCCCCCTCTCCGGGGGCGGCGAGGGCCGCGCGGCGGGGGAGGAACCCGGGCGCGCGGCGTGGCGGCGGCGGGGACTTTGGTGGGTCCGCTTGGGTGGGGGGGCGGGACGCGACCGCGGCGGGACCCCGGCGCTGGCCCCCCCCCGCAACGGGGGGGGCGGCGGCCGCGCGGCGGGGGGGTAAACCCGGCGCGCGGCGCTCGGCGGCTGGGCTTTGAGGGTCACTGCTTTTGAGCCGGGGCGGCAGGACGCGAGCGCGGGCCCCGGCCGCCGCCCCCCCGCACGGGGGGGGGCGCGCGCCGGCGGGGGAGACCCAGGGCGCGCAGGCGCCCCTACCGACAGTTTGCCGCCCCGCCTTCCGGCAACGCTCAACTCGCGCCCTCCCCCCGCCTCCGGCGCTCGGCGCGCCAGCGCCAAGCGGGGGTAAGGTCAACCAGGGCGCAGCAGAGCAGCGCTCCTACCTGACAGGTTTTGCACGCACTCCGCCTTCCCCCTACCCTTGTCAAGCGAGGCGGGCCATGATATACTGTGAGTGCTGAGACCGAGATGTACTTAGGAAAGTGGGACCCCCCACTTTTCGTTGTATATGGCTGGCCTGCTCAGCACCTCATTTGATGGCGTGAGTCCCGGTAGGGCAGAACCAAGCAGAACCATGAAGAACGATTTCACCCTGGCTTTCAACGAGATTGTCGAGTTGCGCGCGTTGCCGCGTGAGGTGGTGATGGACGCCCTCTCGCAGGCGCTCGTCTCCGCCTACAAGCGCGATGCCAATATCGGCACCAATCAGCGCGTCGAGGCGCAGATTGACCTGACCGGCGCGGCGCATATCTTCCTTGAGAAGGAAGTCGTCGAGTCGGTCGAGTCGGATTCGACAGAAGTGGCGCTGGAAGTGGCGCGTGAGCACATGCCCGAAGCCGAGCTTGGCGACACCGTGATGGTGCCGGTGCAGACCAGCATCACCTTCGGGCGCATCGCCGCGCAGACGGCCAAGCAGGTCATCTTGCAGCGCATCCGCGAGGCCGAGCGCGACGCCCTGTACGACGAGTTTGTTGAGCGCGAGGGCGACCTGGTCACCGGGACGGTGCAGAGCGTCAGCCACGGCACGCTGACCATCAGCCTGGGCCGCGCCGAGGCGGTTATGCCTCGCCAACACCAGATTCCCGGCGAGCGTTACCGCCCGCACGATAAAGTGCGCGCCTATGTCGCCGAAGTCAAGCGCAACACGCGCGGCCCGCAGATCGTTGTCAGCCGCGCCCACAAGAACATGCTGCGCCGCCTCTTCGAGTACGAGGTGCCGGAGATTTACAACGGCCAGGTGGAGATCAAGAATATCGCCCGCGAGGCCGGGCACCGCTCCAAAGTGGCCGTTGCCGCGCTGCAGGAAGGCGTGGACCCCGTCGGCGCGTGCGTGGGGATGCGCGGGATGCGCATTCAGAACATCGTCAAAGAGCTGAACGACGAGAAGATTGATGTCATCGAGTGGAACGCTGATCCGGCGATCTTCATCGCCAAGGCGCTCAGCCCGGCCCGTGTCAGCGACATGCTGCTCGAAGAAGACCTGGACACGGGGCGCACGGCAACCGTGATCGTGCCCGACGACCAGCTTTCGCTGGCGATTGGCCGCGAAGGGCAGAATGCTCGCCTGGCCGCCAAGCTGACCGGCTGGCGCATTGACATCAAGAGCGTCTCCGAAGCCGCCGAGAAAGCCTATGCCGGGCTGCAAGAGCCGCCGCTGGACGCGCTGCCGGCAGATATGCCCGACCTGGTGACCGAGATCGAGCGCATCATGGAGAAGAAGCTCGCCAACCGCCCGGTGCAGCCGGAGGAATACAAGACGCTGACCGAGTTCGTCAAGGTCACCGAGCGCCGTCTGCAAGCCGTGCGCGAGGCGGGGCGCTCGACGCGCCGCGCGGCGATGAGCAAGGTGCGCGATCTGGTGCCCGACCGCGCGTATCGCATGACCATCGAGGAACTGGAACTCGACGAAGACATCAACCGCGCCCTGGCGCGTATTGAGAACGTGGGCGACTTGATGGTGCGCGTGCTCGCCGATGTCGAAAACCTGCAGCGTATGCTGGATCAGGGCGGCGCGGGCGAAGACGCGATGGAAGCCATCCGCTACGCCCTTGACGACCTGGTGATCCTGCGCGCCGGCGAGCCGGAGCCAGAACAGGAGCCGCTGGCCGAGGCTGAGGCCCTGCCAGAAGCGGCAGCGGAGATGGTGTCCGAGCCGGCCCAGGAAGAGGCCGTGCCGGTCGTGGCAGCACTGGCCGAGGACGAGGAGGCCATGCCGGCCTTCGTCGAGCCGGAGCCGGCGCCGCTGTTGAACGCCGAAGAAGCTGCCGAGCTGGAACGGCGGGCCAAGAGCGCCGGGCGGCTTAAGACGGCTGGCACCGTTGATGATGAAGAGGCCTTCGACGAGGAAGAGGGCGGCGAAGCCGAGCGCGATAAGAAGAAATCGAAGGGCAAGCGCCGCGAGCTGGTCTTCGATGAGGAGCGTGGCGAGGTTGTCGCCCGTCGCCGTCGCAAGGGCGGGCGTCGCCGGAGCGACTGGGACGAGTACCTCGAATAACCTGCCCTGTCCGTTCAGGCTCTGGGAGCACGATGGGCACACCCGGTACACCGACCAAGCGCCGCCGAGTCCCTCAGCGCACCTGCGTGGTTTGCCGCACAACGGCTGACAAACGGTCGTTGACGCGCCTGGTGCGGACTCCTGACGAAGGCGTGCAGGTGGACCCGACCGGCAAGCGCAGCGGGCGCGGCGCTTACTTATGTGACGATCCAGCCTGTTGGGACCGCGCCCTGACGAGCGATGTGCTGGCCAAAGCACTGCGCACAACGTTGAGCGATGCCGATCGCGCGCGCTTGGCGGCGGTGCGCCCCACACCGGAGTAGTGACGCCTCTCCGTTGCGGCCCCGAAGGGCTGCACCGGCCCGGCGCTGTCCGCTGGACACACTGAGAACCCCTGAAAGGAGGTTAGCGGCGGCGCTGCTGCCCTTTGGCAGCGGCCAGGCCCGCTATGTCTATGCCACAACAAAAACAGATACTCGAAGTCCCGGATTTTCTCTCTGTACGGGAACTTGCCGACCTGATGGGTGCCAGCCCGATTGAGGTGATGAAAGAACTCATCAGCAACGGCATCATGGCGTCCATCAACCAGCAGATAGACTTCGACACTGCCGCCATCGTGGGCGACAGCATGGGCTTCGAGGTACAGCCGATCAAAGGCCCGGAGCCAGAGCCGGCCCAGGAGCGCACGGCCACGCAGACCTGGCGCCGCCTGTACGCCGACCAGTCGCGCGAGGCGCTCAAGCCGCGCCCGCCAGTGGTCACCGTGCTGGGGCATGTGGATCACGGCAAAACCTCGCTGCTGGACGTCATCCGCAAGGCCAACGTGCAGGCGGGCGAAGCGGGCGGCATCACTCAGCACATCGGCGCGTACCAGGTGACGCACAACGACCGCGTGATCACCTTCCTGGACACGCCCGGTCACGAGGCGTTCACGGCCATGCGCTCGCGCGGGGCGCAGGGCGCGGATATTGCCGTGCTGGTCGTGGCGGCGGACGACGGCGTGATGCCCACCACGCGCGAGGCCTATGCGCACGTACACGCGGCGCACGTGCCGGTGGTCGTGGCCCTCAACAAGATTGACAAAGCCAACGCCAACCCCGACCGCGTTAAACAGCAGCTCGCCGAAGAGCTGAACCTGCGCTCGGACGAATGGGGTGGCGACACGCTGATCGTGCCGGTCAGCGCCCGCACGCAGACCGGCATCGAAGACCTGCTCGAAGCGATCCTGCTCGTCGCCGAAGAACAGGACATCACCGCCAACCCCAGCGCTCCGGCGGCGGGCACCGTGCTGGAGGGGCGCATGGAGAGCGCGCGCGGCGCGCTGGCCACGCTGCTGGTGCAGAACGGCACGCTGCGCACCGGCGACATCGTGGTGGCGGGCACTTCGCACGGGCGCATCAAGCGCATGTTCGACTACAACGGCCACGTGATCAAAGAAGCGGGTCCGTCGTGCCCGGTGTCGGTGATGGGCCTGGACGCGCCAGCGCACGCCGGCGAGATGTTCGAGGTGATCAAAGACATCAAGGAAGCGCGCACCCTCGTCGAGGAGCGCAGGCTGGCCCGGCAGGAAGCCGCCGTCAAGACGCCGCCGGCGCTCACCCTCGAAGAGGTCTTCAGCCGCCTCCAGGCCAGCGAGACGAAAGAGCTGCTGCTCATCATCAAGGTGGACGTGGATGGGTCGCTGGAGCCGGTCGTCAACTCCGTCCAGAACATCTCCGTGAACGAGTTCAAAGTGCGCGTGCTTCACGCCGGCGTGGGGGAGATCACCGAGAGCGATGTCAACCTGGCCCATGTCTCTCATGCGATCATCATCGGCTTCAATGTCCAGCCCGACTCCGCCGCCGAGCGCGTGGCCGAATCGCTGGGCGTTGACATCCGTTCCTACAATGTGATCTACAAGCTGATCGAGAGCGTCGAGCTGGCGCTGAAGGGCCTGCTGGAGCCGGAGTACGCCGACAAGCAGGTCGGTGTGGCCGAGGTACGCCGGGTGATCCGCCTGCCCAAGATCGGCAACATCGCCGGCTCGTACATCCTGGAGGGCGTGGCGCGGCGCAATGCCAAGGCCCGCGTCGTGCGCCAGGGCAACGTGCTGGCGAGCGGCGTGGCCGTCGCCAGCCTCAAGCGCTTTGAAGACGACGTGCGCGAGGTGCGCACCGGCTTTGAGTGCGGCATCGGCCTGGACGGCTTCCACGACTTCGTCGAGGGCGACCGCATTGAGTTCTTCATCCGCGAGCGCGTGAACTGACCGCACGCGCCGCTGTCTTGCGACCAAGCGGGCCAGGAGCGTGCGAACTTCTGGCCCGCTTGTTTTACGCGGGCAGCGAGCGCCGTGTGTCAGGGGGGAAACCATGCGCGTCTTCATTGGCGGCGTGGCGGGGAACACCGGGCGGCTGCTGGCCGAGCGCCTGCTGGGCGGCGGGCGCGTTCAGCGCGTCACCGGCCTGGATGATCGTCCCTGCTACCCGCCGCTGCCCGGCCTGCACTTCGTGCGCGCAGCTTATGAGCAGCGCGAGTGGTGGCCGCACCTGGCGGACGCCGACGCCGCCGTGCTGCTGACGCCGCTGCGCTGGCCGCTGGCCCGCCGCGACCGGCGGCGCGAAGCCGCGCTGGTCAGCGAAGCGCGGGCGTTTGTGGGGGCGGCGATGGCGCTGGGCGTGCCCCGGCTGATCGTGGCGAACAGCGCGGCGCTGTACGGCGTGCAGGCGGCCAGCGCAGCCCTGGGCGAAGACGCTCCACCGCGCGGGCACACCGCCAGCGCCTACGCACGAGCGCGGGCGCGCCTGGCCGACTGGCTGGAGCTTGACGCCGCGCCGCGCTATCCCGGCGTGCTCACGCGGCTGCGCGTCGCGCCCCTGGTGGGCGCGCATCATGGGGAGATCGTGCGCCACGTGCGGCGGCTGCCGCTGCTCGTCTGCGGGGAAGAGGACCGCGCCCTGGCGCTGGTCCATGAAGACGACGCGCTGCTGGCCATTGAGCACGCGATCTGGCATGATCTACCAGGGCTTTACAACGTGGCCGCTGGCGACGGGTTGGCCCTGCACGAGCTGGCAGCGCTGACCGGGCGCGGGCAGACGTGTATTCCGGCGGCGTGGCTGATGCTGCGGGCGTGGTGGGGCTGGCGCTGGCGCGGCTGGCCGACGCCACCGCTGTGGGCGCGCGCCCTGCTCCAGGACGGGATGCTGCGGACAGACCGGCTGGCGGCTGCCGGCTGGTCGCCGCGCCATTCGGCCCGCGACGCGCTGCTGGCGGCGCTGGACGCGGCACGGGCGACGGGATAGAGTGCCGCACACGGAGGGTCGCATTCCGTTTTGGGCAAAGTCTCACCGCAGAGGCGCAGAGAGCGCGGAGAAAAGCGGAGAGTCTTCATTGTCCTTCTCTGTGTTCTCTGCGGTTCAAGAACCCTGCCCCATGGCGAGATGCCCTCTGCACAGAACTGGCTTGGGATCGCTGCAACGAGGGTAAGACCATGACGATCAAACAGGAACGGGCGGCACAGCTCATCCAGGAGATCCTGGGCGAGCTGTTCATGATGGAAGTGACCGATCCCGCCTTGCAGGACGTGACGATCACCGACGTGAAAGTGGATCGCGAAATCGAATACGCTCAAATCTACGTGCACGCCCTGGAAGACCGCGAGGCGGTCATGGCCGGGTTGGAGCGGGCCAGCGGCTTTCTGCGCCGCGAGCTGGCGGCGCGCACGGGCTTCCGCAAGACGCCGGCGCTGCTTTTCCACTGGGACGTAGCCATTGATCACGGCGAGCGCATTGACGAGCTGCTCAGCTCGCTGGACATCCCGGCGTCGCCGGCCCCTGCTGTCGCCGAGGAGGACAGCGCTGATGATGCTGATGACGATAGACTGGGATAAGGCGGCGGCGTTGCTGGCCCCTGCCCGGCGCGTGCTCGTGCTGACGCACGTCAACCCAGACGGCGACGCCATCGGCTCGATGCTCGGCCTGGCCAGCGCCCTGCGCGGCCTGGGCAAGGACGTGCAGACGGCGGTGGATGAAGGCGTGCCGCCCGACCTGGCCTTCCTGCCGGGCAGCGACGCGGTGCACGCGGCGCTCGACGGCGTGCAGGCCGACCTGGTGATCGCCGTAGACTGCGGCGACGAGTCGCGCATGGGCGACGTGGGCCGGGCCGCCCGGCGCAGTGGCGCGCCGCTGATCAACCTGGATCACCACCGCACGAATACGCTCTTTGGCGACGCCAATCTGGTTGCCCCCGCGACGGTCGCTGCCGCCGAAGGCGTGCTGGACTGGCTCGACCGGCTCGGCGCGCCTATAGACCGTGTGACGGCGTTCTGCCTGCTGACCGGGCTGGTCACCGATACGCTGTGCTTCCGCACGGACAATGTCAGCAGCGAGACGCTCGGCAAGGCGCAGCGCCTGATGGCCTGCGGCGCGTCGCTGACCGAGATCGTCCAGCGCACGGTCAATCGCACAACCTACGCCGGGCTGCGCCTGTGGGGGCTGGCCCTGCCCACCGTACATCTGCAAGGCGGTGTCATCTGGGCGGCGATCAGCCGCGAGATGTTCGCCCAGGCCGGCTATGTCGGGCACGATGACGCCGAGCTGGTCAGCACGCTGATCAAGGCTGAGGAAGCGTCCATCGCGGTCGTCTTCCGCGAGAAGGGGGATGGCGCGGTTGAGATCGGGATGCGCGCTGTGCCGGGCTTCGATACGTCCGAAGTGGCGGTGGCGCTGGGCGGCGGCGGGCATACCCTGGCCTCCGGCGCGACGGTGCGCGAGCCGCTGGCGACGCTCGTCCCGCGCGTAGTCGCCCTGCTGCAGGATGCGGTGCGCGCAGGCGCGCCCCTGGTTGTGTAGCGGAGCAAGCGACGTGCCAGGCGTCTTCGGCCTGCTGAACCTGTACAAGCCCCCCGGCCCGACCAGTCACGACCTGGTGGCCTGGGTGCGGCGCGGCACGGGCGTGAAGAAGGTCGGCCACGCCGGGACGCTCGACCCGGCGGCGGCGGGCGTGCTGGTGCTGTGCCTGGGGCCGGCCACGCGCCTGAGCGAGTACCTCATGGGGTCGCCCAAGACCTACGCAGCCCGCGTGCATTTCGGCGTCGAGACGGATACTTACGACGCCCAGGGCGCGGTCACCGCGCAGGACTCCCGCCCGCTGACGCGCGCCGAGGTCGAGGCGGCGCTGGCGCGCTTTCGCGGGGCGATCGCGCAGGTGCCGCCGATGGTCAGCGCGATCAAGCAGGGCGGGCGCAAGCTGTATGAGCTGGCCCGCGCCGGGCAGACCGTCGAGCGCGTCGCGCGCCCGGTGACGATCAGCCGCCTGGTGCTGGCGGCGTGGGAGCCGCCGGTCGCGGCGCTGGAGATTGACTGCTCGCCGGGGACGTACATCCGCAGCCTGGCCCACGACCTGGGGCAGGCCGTCGGCGTGGGCGCGCACCTGGCGGCGCTGGAGCGCACCGCCAGCGGATCGTTCACCGCCGCCGACGCCGTGCCCTGGGAGACGTTCCGCGCGGCGATGGAGTCCGGAACGTGGGCTGAGCATCTGCTGCCGCCCGACCGCGCTCTGGCCGCCTAATGTCCGGCGCTGCACCTGGACGCCGAGGGGGCCGCCGCCGTGCTCAGCGGGCGGGCAGTCGTGGCTCCGCCGGACACAACCGGGCACCGCCTGGCCCGCGCCTACGACCCGGATGGGCGCTTCATCGCCGTGCTGGAGCGGCGCGGCCCGGCCTGGAAGCCGCACAAGGTGTTCGCGGGGGCGGGCGGGGAGTGATGGCTGGTTGTTGGTTGTTGGTTGTTGGTTGTTGGTTGTTGGTTGTTGGTTGTTGGTTGTTGGTTGTTGGTTGTTGGTTGTTGGTTGTCGGGATGGAGGGAATTCGAGGCAGAGAAGTCTCCTGACGATCTCTCCTCTGTGCCCTCGGCGTCTTTGCGGTTCAAACGGTCCTGGCTGACCGCTGAAAGCTGATAGCTGTTCGCTTCAACAGGAGACCGTATGCAGCACGTGACCAGTCTGGCTGATGCGCACCCTTCCGGCCCGACGATTGTGGCGGTGGGCATGTTCGACGGCGTGCATCGCGGGCACCAGCATTTGCTGCGCCGCCTGGTGCAGACCGCCCATGCGCGCGGCTTCGTCCCGGCGGTGCTGACCTTCTTCCCGCACCCGGACATAGTGCTGGGCCGCGCGTCGGGCCGCTACTACCTGACCTCGCCGCAGCAGCGCGCCGACCTGCTGGGGCGGCTGGGCGTGGAGTTGGTGGTGACGCACCCGTTCAATGACGAGACTGTGCGCCACATGCGCGCGGCGGAGTTCGTAGACCGGCTGCTGGTGCATCTCAAGCCGCGCGAGCTATGGGTGGGGCCGGAGTTCGCGCTCGGCTACAAGCGCGAGGGCAATGTCGCTTTCTTGCGGGCGGAGGGCGCGCGCAAAGGCTTTGCGCTGGAGGTCGTGGACCTGGTGACGAATGATGGCAACGGCGATGTGATCAGCAGCAGCACCATCCGCACCGCCCTGGCCGAGGGCGATATGACCGCGGCCACCCGGCGGCTGGGCCGCCCCTACCGGCTGGAGGGTGAGGTCGTGCACGGCGACGGGCGCGGGCGCACCATCGGCTTCCCGACGGCCAACCTCGACGTGTGGGACGAGCAATTTCTGCCGCGCAAGGGCGTGTACGCTGGCTGGGCGCACCTGAACGGCGAGACGTTCATGGCTGTGGCCAACATTGGCAACCGCCCGACCTTCAACGGCGGGCTGGTGACGGTCGAGGCGTATCTGCTCGACTTCGACCGCGACATCTACGGCGAGCACCTGGCCTTCGATGTGGTGGCCTTCCTGCGCCCAGAGCTGAAGTTCGACGGCGTGGAGACGCTGGTCGCTCAGATTCGTGAGGACGTGATCCAGGGCCGCGCCCTGCTCTCGGCGTTGCCGCGCTCGTGACGAACACAGAGGCGAATTCTGAAATCCGCCCCTACCAGACCGCAGCAGAGCAGCGCCCTCACTGACAACTGATCACCGACCACCAATCACCAACAACCAATCACCAATCACCAACAACCACCCCCTACTTCGGCCTGGGCAGGCGGTACCCCAGGCGGCGCAGGGCGTTCTCGTCGCGCCGCCAGTTCTTCAGCACCTTGACCCACAGCTCCAGATAGACGCGCGTGCCGAGAAAGCCCTCGATCTCCTCGCGCGCCTGCTGGCTGATCGTCTTGAGCATCCGCCCGCCCTTGCCGATCAGGATGCCCTTGTGCGAGTCGCGCTCAACGAAAATCACGGCGTGGATGTAGGTGAGATCGTCGCTGCGCTGCTTGAACTCCTCGACCTGCGTGGCGATGCCGTGCGGCACTTCCTCGTCCAGGTTGAGCAGCGCCTTCTCGCGCACGATCTCGGCCACGATGTCGCGCACAGCCACATCCGAAAGCTGATCCTGCGGGTAGTAGCGCGGGCCGGGCGGCAGCTTCGCGACGAGGCGGGCCATCAGGTCGAGCAGCCCTGCCCCGGTCGTGGCGATGGTCGTCGCCCAGTCCGCCAGGGGCACCAGCGCGCGATGCGCATCCACGCAGGCTTGCAGCGCCTCCGGCCCGGCGGCGAGATCGGCCTTGTTGAGAGCGAGCAGCGTCGCCGCGCCCGCCCCGGCCTGCTCAATCAGCTCAGCGATGCGCCGGTCTTCGGCGGTGGGCGGGGCGCTCGCGTCCACCACGAACAGGATCACGTCGGCATCGCGCAGCGCGTCTACAGCTACCTCGACCATGAATCTGCCCAGCGCCGTGCGCGGGTCATGAATACCTGGCGTGTCCACAAAGACGATCTGCTTGTCCGGCTCGGTGAGGATGCCCAACTGGCGCAGGCGGGTGGTCTGCGGCTTGGGGCTGACGATGGCGAGCTTCTCGCCGAGGATGGCGTTCATCAGCGTGGACTTGCCCACGTTGGGCCGCCCGACGACGGCGACGAAGCCGCTTTTGTGCCCTTCGGGCAGTTCTTCGGGCGCGGGAAGCTGGGCGAGCAGATCGTCGTAGTCGTGAGTCATGGCGATATTCCTCAGTTGGGTGCGAGCAAACGTTGCCAGCGACTTCGCGGGACGCAGAGTATTGGCCTCACTCCCAGCCTCGCTGCGCCCGGCTTGGCGAGGCGCGTCAGCGCCGAGCGGGGGTGAGGTAAACCAGCGCGCAGCACAGCGCCGCCTCTGTGTGGCTACAAACAAACACACCTGGGCGAAGGAGCGCTCGCCCGCGCTCACCCGCCAGAAGGGACGCGCAGCAGCCTGACGCGGTCGCCGGGCCGGAGCACCTCATCCTCGGCGATCAGCTCGCCGGCGCGGGTGACGACGAACACCTCCGGCTCCAGGCCGCACGCGACAATAGCGGCGCGCACGGTGAGGCCCGCCTGCACAGGGAGTTCCTGTCGCCGCAGCAGCAACGTGGCCGTGCCCTGGATAGATGCCGTCCCGTCCGCCGGGCCAGGCTCAGGCATGGCACCTCCTGCCCCTGGATCGCCGCTGGGCAGTGACGCGCGCGTCCGGGGCGTCATCGCGACACAACCGGCACTCCGGCCAGGTCGCCGGCAATCGGGTCAATGAGCGTGTTGTAAATCCAGGCCTGAGAGCCATCCTCCGGCAGGGTGACGCGGTACCAGGTGCGGTCGGCCAGCGCGCCCTCCACGATGAGCAGCGTGCCGCGCGGCAGCACGCCGACGATGGAGCCGTTCGTCGTCGGCTCGGCGCGCAGGTTGGCCGCGCCTTCAGCGGTGCGCACGCGCACGACGACCGGCAACACCGTCGCCACGTCAACCGGCGTGACGTTGGGCACCGCTTCCCACGCACGGTGACGCTCTTCGCTGCCTGGTGTGTTGGTCAGGTTGGCGTGCAGGCCAGTGCGCAGATCGTGGCGGAAGATGTCCCAGGTGAGGGTGCCTAGCTCGCCGTCGGTGTCGCGCACGTAGGCGATCTGCGTTTGATCGGGGCTGAAGACCGGCTCGCGCTCGGCGACATTCGGCGAATTGGTGACGTTGCGCGCGCTCGCCGGGTCGCAGCCGCCGCCGGCCAGAATGCAGCCGGCGGGCATCACGAAGATGTCGGCGACTTCACCCTCCCTGGCGAAGGCGATCCACTGCCCGTCGCGGCTCCAGGCCGGCGTGAGGCCCTCGGCCACCGCAATCTCGTTGCGCGTCGCCAGGTCGAGGGCGCGCACTTCGTAACGAATGCTGTCCGCCTCGATAATGCGCCGGTTGTAAAGCAGGTAGCTCCCCGACGGGTCGAAGGAGACACGGCTGACGTTGCTGTCGAAGGTGGTAAGCTGCGTCAGCGCGCCCTCAGCCAGGTCGTAGAGGAACAGGTTGAAAACGCCGTTGGCAGCGCGGTTGGAGTAGATGACCACCTGCTCGCCGTCGGGGTGCCAGTCTCCGGCGTAGTCCTGGTGAAGGCCATCGCCCGGCACCAGGGCGCGGGTCGCGCCGCTGAGCGGGTCCACGATCATCACCTGGGCGGTGCGCTCGCGCAGGTCGGTGCGCTCCGGGTCGGGCAGCCAGTCGCCCGGCCCCTCGCCGCCGCAGATGGCCGTGTACATGATCTGCGATCCGTCGGGACTCCACACGCCATCGCGCAGCCAGCAGTCCGCTTCCTCTTCCTGGGCCAGGTAGGTCTTGCCCGTGCCATCGGTGAGCATGGTGAACAGGCCGGCGTCGTCACCAGCGACGATGCGGCCCGGCGGAACCGGGAAGTCGCTCTGCTGGGCCAATGCGGAGCCGCCAAGCACAGCGCCGAGCAGGGCGGTGAGGATCAGCAGGGAGAAAGAGGTCTGTCGCAGCATGAGCACGCTCCTTAGCGGGTGTGGCACTGCACGATGATAGCATCACCCGGCGCGCGCGCACAAGGTTTGTCTGGTTTATGCAGGGAATCAGGAGGAAGACGCCATAGAGTACAAAGACTTCCGAAGTTTCCGAAAACTT
The DNA here is from genome assembly GCA_027494015.1 of Anaerolineae bacterium. Next base: position 95,937 of record JAOSJP010000001.1, on the reverse strand, counting down.
CGGAAGTCTCTTTCTGCGCGCCAGCGCCGAGCGGGAGTAAGGTAAACCAGGGCGCGGCAAATTGCCTGACAGGTTTTGCTCACACCCCAGCCGGAGGGTTTGTGCCACGCCTCTCAAGCGGTAGGGGCGCTGCTCTGCCGCGCCAGCAGCGGCGTTGGCCCTGCCTCACCCCGCTCGGCCCGCTGGCACGGGCTTCGCCACCCCGCGCCGCCTACCCCCGCACCCAGGCCGCGACCGCGTCCAGCGGCACGATCACCCGCTCGGCGGAATCGCGCCGCTTGGCCTCCACCCCGCCCGCCGCCAGCGCCTTACCGCTGACCGCCAGCCGCACAGGAATCCCGATCAGATCGGCGTCAGCGAACTTGACGCCCGCCGACTCCGCCCGGTCGTCGAGCAGCACGTCCAGCCCGGCGGCGCGCAAGTCCGCGTAGACCTGCGCGGCGATCTCGCCAGGCTGCGGGTCTTTGCCCAGGGTGAGCAGGTGCACGTCGAACGGGGCGACGCTCTTGGGCCAGATGATGCCCCATTCGTCGTGGTGCGTCTCGATGATCGCCGCCATCAGCCGCTCCAGCCCGATCCCGTAGCTACCCATGACCACCGGGTGCTCCGCGCCCGTCTCATCGGTGTACGTCACCCCGACGGCCTCGCTGTAGCGCGTCCCCAGCTTGAAGCAATGTCCCAGCTCGATAGCCCGCTCGACGCGCAGCGTCCCCTGCCCGCAGCGCGCGCACGTCGCCCCGTCGGAGGCGGCGGCGATGTCGGCCAGCAGCGCCGGGTCGAAGTCGCGCGGGACGTTCACGCCGGCCAGGTGATAGCCCGCGTCGTTGGCCCCGGCCACGAAGTTCGCGCCTGCCCGCACCGACCGGTCGGCGACGACCGTCACCTCTGGCGGCAGTCCCATCGGGCTGGCGTAGCCCGGCACCGCGCCCGTCACCGTGATCTCGTCGTCGGTCGCCGCGCGCAGCGCCCCGCCGCCCAATGCGCGCAACAGCTTGACCTCGTTGACCTCCAGATCGCCGCGAATCACCGCGAAGACGAAACGCTCCGGCGCGGGCGGGCGCTCCTGCACAAAGAAGACCGCCTTGAGCGTCTGGCTGGTCGGCACACCCAGGAAGTCGGCCACCGCCTGGATCGTGGTGCAGTCCGGCGTGGCGACCTTCTGCAACGGCTGGAGCGGGGTCTGCGCCGGCGCTGGCAGCGCGAACTGGGCGGCTTCGAGGTTGGCCGCGTAGCCGCAGGCGTCGCAGCGCGCGAGCGAGTCTTCGCCCGCTTCGTGGACGAGCATGAACTCGTGGCTGACGCCCCCGCCCATCGTCCCCGAATCCGCCTCGACCGCCAGGGCGGGCACGCCGGCCCGCTCGAAAATGCGCGCGTAGGCGGCGACCATGCGCGGATAGAAGCGATCCAGCCCGGCGTCGTCGGCGTCCAGCGAATAGGCGTCCTTCATGGTGAACTCGCGCAGGCGGATCAGGCCGCCCCGCGCGCGCGGCTCGTTGCGATATTTCGTCTGAATCTGGAAGAGGTGCTGCGGAAGCTGCTTGTAGCTGTCAATCTCGCGCGCGGCCAGCGCGGCGATCACTTCCTCGTGCGTCGGCCCCAGGACGTACTCCCTCCCGGACTCTGCCACGAATTTCTGCAGGGCCGGCCCAAACGTCCCCCAGCGCCCGGTCGCCTGCCATAGCTCCGCCGGATGCACCACCGGCAGGCGCACCTCTTGCCCGCCGATGGCCTCCATCTCCTCGCGCAGAATCGCCTCAATTTTGCGCACGACGCGCCAGCCGAGCGGCATCAGCGCGTAGACGCCCGCCGCAACCGGGCGCACCAGTCCGGCGCGCACGGCCAGCTTGTGGCTGATCAGCTCAGCATCGGCGGGAGCGTCGCGCAGCGTGCGGGTGAACAGGTCGGATAAACGCATCAGGGCCTCCTCGCGGGCGCTCTACGCACCGCAGACATCTCCATCCAGCCGGCCAACGACCACGTCCGGCTATAACGAAACCGGCGTCGGGACTGGTCCTGACGCCGGTGGAAATACAGATCACAGCGAGCGCAACCGTCACGCAAGCATCATCCGGCGAGCCATCCCCGTTGGGTGGCGCTATGGACGCTGCTAGGTGTGGGATTGCCCAGGTAGCTGATCATGCCCCTCATACTACGCCAGTTCGCGGGATGTGTCAATCAAAGATGGTTTGCCGGGTGCGTGCAAAAGTTGACAGCGACTCGCTGGACGCGGGGATATTGACCTCACCCCCAGCCTCGCTGCGCTCGGCTTGCCCCCTCTCCGTTGACGGAGAGGGGGCGGCGAGGCGCGCCAGCGCCGAGCGGGGGTGAGGTCAACCAGCGCGCAACAGAGCAGCGCCCCTACCTGACAGGTTTTGCACGCACCCTGGTTGGCCTGATCGCGCCGCTGGCGCAGTCCTCGCAGACTGGTCTTGTAGGGGCGGGTTTCGAAACCCGCCCCTACAAATCACACCACATTTACCGAACTGCCCTAAGGGTGGGATGCGCCCTGCCCCTCCGCCGCCAGGGGCAGCATCTCCGCCGGGAAGACCACGCGCAGGCCCACGTCGTCGAAGCCGAGCGCCGGGTCGCGCGCCTCGCGATACGTGGCGGCAGCGTAGTCAGCGGGCGCGCGCCACGACCCGCCGCGAATCGCCCGCTCGGTGCCCGCAAGCGGGCCGGGCGGGTCGAGCACGCCGTCCGGCAGCCCGGCCAACGGATCGTCGTCAAACCAGTCCGCCGTCCACTCCCACACGCTGCCCGCCAGGTCGAGCGCGCCGACCCAGGACTGCCCGGCGGCGCGGCTCTCCCCGTCCACAGGCAGCAGCCCGCCGCAGCCCTGCGTGTTGGCCAGATCGCAGGCTGGCTCGTCTTCGCCCCAGGGATACGCCCAGCCCGCCGGCCCGCGCGCCGCGTACTCCCACTGCGCTTCGCCCGGCAGCGCGCCCCCGATCCAGGCGGCGTAGTCGCTCGCCTGCGCCCAGGTCAGCCCGACCACCGGCACGCCGGCGAACTCGCTGGCGTCGAAGGCCGTGCGGTCGGCGGGCGGCGTGCAGGCTTCGTTCTCCACGCAGGCGGCGTAGTCCAGGTTCGTCACCTCGTGCTGCCCCAGCCAGAACGCGCTGACGCACACCTGCGGCCCGGCTCCCGTCTGGTAACAACCCCCCGGCACGTAGACCACCGCCAGCCCGTTGATCGTCTCCACCAGCGGAGTCCAGTCCTCGTTGGGCGACCCGGCAGGCAGCAGACTCGCCTCAGCGGGACTCTGCCCGCCCGTCTCAGCTTCGCCCTGCGCCTCGCTCTCTGGCGACAACAGCTCGCCGCCGCTCTCAGTGTCCAGGTCCGGCGCGGAGGGAGCCAGCACGTCGGCGGGCAGCACCGGCGCCACGCTGCCGGACACATCCGGCGGCGGGAAGACATAGACCTTCGCCTGCGCCGCGTCTACCACGTACAGGCGGCCCGTCGCGTCGAAGGCCAGGCCCGCCGGCGAGCGCACGCCGAGCGCGCCCGTCTCCAGGCTGTCCGGCTGGTTGAAGGAGAGCGCAGGCTCCCCGGCCAGGTTGTAGGCAACGATGCGGTGCCGGTCGTCCATGTCTACCGCGTAGATCAGCGTGCCGTCCGGGCTGACGGCGAGGTACGGTCGGTTGTACGACTGGCGGTTGCGGAACCACATATTCACATCGAACGTGCGCAGCGGCGCGCCCGTCAGGTCAAAGACCTGGATGCGCTTGTTCCACGCCTCGGCCACGTATAGCTCGCGCGAGACGGGGTTGAAGGCCAGGCCAACCGGCTCATCCACCTGCCCCAGGCCCGCCCCGCCGCTGCCGATGTCGCGCACCCAACTGCCTTCCGGCGTGTAGACGCGGATGCGCTTGCCGCCCGTGTCGGCCACGTAGACCAGCCCATCGGGGCCGATCTTCAGGTCGCGCGGCCCCCACATCGCTTCCGGCGACGGGTCGGAGGCCGGCACGCCTTCGTGCCCCCAGGCGCGCACCAACTCGCCCTCGCGGGTGAGGACTGCCACACGGTTATTCCACGTGTCGGCCACATAGATCAGCCCATCCGGGCCGACATCCAGGCTCCAGGGCTGGCGCAGCCCTGCCCCGGTCGGCGCAGTCGCCGGGTCGCCGATGCTGCGCAGGAACTCGCCCTGCGCGCTGAACAGCGCGATGCGGCTGCGGTCGGTGTCGGCCACGTAGATCGTGCCGTCCTCATCGAGGGCGATGCCGCGCGGCCCGATCATCCCGGCCACTTCGCCCAGCGTGCGCTCGGCGGCGATCTCGCGGTAGACCCGATCTTCCTGGTATTCCGGCTCGCGGATGTTGACCGTGCTGCTCCCGATCCCGGCGTCCCACACCTGGGCGGCGATCTGCTTGTCCACAAAGAAATACATGCGGTCGGAGACAGGCCACTTGCTCACGGCGAAGCGGTCATCGCTGGCGCACTCGTTGACAACCGCTAGCTCGCACGAGCGGCGGAACGCGGCGCGCTCCTCGTCGGTCGTCCCCAGGCTGGCCTCGCTCTCGCAGCGGAACTGCTTGGTCTCGATGCACATGGCCCGCCCATAGGTGCTGTAGTCTCGGCTCCACCAGATGTCCCACAGCCCCTGGCGGTAGTACGGCGCGGCGATGTTGGCCTTGTCCGTGCTGAAGACCTTCGCCACGCGGTCATACGTCAGGTTGAAATACTCCTGCATCGGCCACCACAGGCGGATATAGCCGAATTCGTAATAGCGGTCGCCCAGGATGGTGCGCACGTCGCCCACTTTCTTGCTGCCGACGACCACAATGCGCGCCCCTTCCAGCGAGCCAGAGTCCACGCTGCCCGCCTCCCCGCGTATGAAGCCGTAGTTGGCGTAATGGCGGAAGTACCACGTGTACGGCCAGGAGGACTCGTCGTCGAAGACGATGCGCATGCCCGTGCCTTCGTTGGTGATCGCCGCGATGCGATCGATCTCGTCCATCACCGTCTTGACCGCCGGGCCGGAGTGAGCATAGACCAGGAACTCGGTCGCATAGTCGTGGTTGATGAAGCAGGCCAGGATCGCCGCGCGCGCGGTCAGCACGGCCAGCACCAGCGCGCCAGAGAGCACCGCCGCCCGGCCAAGCTGCCCCCGGCCCAGCGGACGGCCCAGCCGCCAGATGACGTACACCGCGCCGCCCAGCACCAGCAGCGCGCCCAGCCAGCTCCCGCTGGCGATCAGGTCTTCCAGCGAGCGCCCGCCGAACGATGCCCGCCCGCCCCACACGCCGAGCACGCCGCGCCCCAGGGCCAGCAGCGCCAGCGGCATCGCGCCGAGCAGCACCAGCCAGCCGCCTACGCCGAGCGCACGCCAGCGCACGCCGTCGGCCACCTGGCCCAGCCACCAGCCGCTGACCAGGATCAGCGGGACGGTCAGATGCGTCGTCAGCCAGGGCATTTTCTCCCCGGCAATGGTCAGCCCCAGCAGCATGGCCACCGACCACCAGCCAGCCAGCGCCAGGAAGGGCAGCGCGCCGATCCACTCGCGGTCGGCGGCGCGGCGGGCCAGCTCCTCGGCCAGGTCGAATGGCCTCGCCAGGGGCGCTGGTCGCGCCCTGTCCGGGCCAGGATCGAGGTCTTGCGGGGCGGCGGCAGCGGCAACCGTCGCGGCGCTATGCTGCGCGGCAGCGAGCGTCGGCTGCGCGGCCAGCGGAGCCTCTTCCTCAGCCTCGACCGGCGCGGCCTGCGCCTGGGCCAGCGCATCCAGGGCGCGGTCGCGCCGCCAGCGCCACAGCCTGGCCAACCCCAGTCCGCCCGCGCCCAACGCCCCGACCAGCGGCAGGAACTCGTAGACGAGCAGTTGGGTGAGCAGGTAGTAGTACTGTGGCTGGCTGCCGCGCCGCACCCCCTGCTGCTCGAGCCAGTAGCCGAGCGAGCCGATCATGCCCGTCACCAGCCCGTACTGGTTGCTGAAGACGGTTGTGAAGAAGAAAGCGAAGATTCCCAGGAAAATCGCCGCCGCTGCAAGCCAGCGCCGCCAGTTCCAGGACAGGCCCACCGCCACCGCCACCATCAGGAAGGGCAGGACGGCGGGCAGCGACGCTTCGAGCGTGGCCCGGCCCTCGATGGAGTTTGGGTTGTAGTCTTCCAGGTTGTAGCCCGCCCAGTAAAGCGGGAAACCAGCCAGCCAGGGCAGAATCAGCGTGCCGATGACGATCAGCACGTCGAAGATCGGCTGGCGGTTGAGGAAGTCCCACAGGTTCGTCAGCAGCCGCGTGCCGAGCACGGCCAGCGTGAGCAGCGTGCCCAGCACCCAGGCGACGATGATCGGCATGTTGTCATAGCGGTCGCCGTCGGTCGTGTGCACGGCGGTCGGATCCGCCGCGAACGGCTTGGTCGTCGTCTCGCTGACATGGCTGTGCCGCTCGAACATGACCAGCAGGCCGACCACCAGCAGCGCCACCAGCAGGATGATCAGCATCGTCCGCCAGGGCAGCGCCAGCCGGCCCGGAAAGACGAACACGGCGCTGAGAAACAGCGCGAAGAGCAGGCCCAGCACAGGCAGGCCCACCCAGGTCAGCAGGCGGACGAACATCGTCCCGTTGAAGCCGGTCTCAACGGCGAACTCCTTCGTGCCATTCTGCCCGTAGAGCAGGTCAGCCTCGCTGCGCGCGGTCGTCTCCGTCCAGATGTCGCCCGGCTTGATCACGTCCAGCACGGTCACGATCCACAGCGCGACCGCCGCGCCGACGATCAGCCCGGCCACCAGCGTATAGAACGCCGAGCGCCCGTCCCCCAACCAGCCGGCAATGGCCGAGGCTGCGCCGCCCGACGGCTCGCCGCGCTGTATCCGGCGCACGGCGCCGCTGAGCGCCAGCGGCAGGTAGATGGCCGCGAACAACGGGACGATCAGCCAGGCCGCCGACGGCACAGCCCACAGCGGCGACAGCAGCAGGCGCAAAAAGCTGCCCATCGTCACGGCGAACAGGCCGGTCACGACCAGCAGCAGAGCGTGCCCGATGGCCCGCTGGAGCCAGGGCGCTTCCCAGCCAGCCCCTTGCACAGGGCGGCGGCGGACGCCCACATCCTGCACCATGCGCAGCAGCCAGTACAGCGCCAGGAAAGCGCCGAAGATGGCGATGTAGATGAAAGCCACTTCCTTCGAGGCCAGCATCCCGATCAGGCCCGCCGCCAGCACCCATAGCCAGGCTGGGCGGCGCACGGGAGTGCCATCCACGTACTGCACAATGGCGTAAAGGATGACCAGCGCGAAGAAGATCGTCGGCGTGTCGTGGCGGATGTAGCGGTTGTAGTACAAGAGCTGCGGCGAGATCAGCAGCAGCAGGGCGGCGATCAGCGCGCCCGTCTGCCCCAGCCAGCGCCGGAACAGCCAGGGAAAGCCCACAATCAGCACGCCCAGCAACGCCGGATACAACCGCGCGGTGAAGTCACTATCGCCAAACAGGAAGTAGGCAAGGGCCGTCATGTGGAACAGCAGCGGGCCGTGCATCAGCGGCGTGTGGTTGAACTCGCCGTATTCGGACAGCCGCCACGAGTAATAGGTGTGCAGGCTTTCGTCGTGGCTCATCACGCGGGTGCCCAGGTCGTAAAAGCGCGTGATCACCGCCAGCAGCAGGAGCACCGCCAGCGCCAGGCCCGCCCAGTTGACGGCGTAGGCGCGCGTCAGCGCCTGCGTGACAGCGCGCTCGTGCGTGTCCGGCGAAGAGGTGGAGTGTTCGCGTGTGGCCATTCGGTCAACTTTCCTGGAGTTGTCGCGCCGGGCGGCGTGCCGCGCCTGCGCCAATTTGCCATCCTGCCGGCGAATTGTCAGGAAGCCGGTTGTTTACCTCACCCCCGTTTCGCTGCGCTCAACTTCCCCCTCTCCGTTGACGAAGAGGGGCAAGTGAGGTAAACCCGCGCCGCGTCTGATCAACCGCCGGTACCGTAGGGGCGTATTGCGATACGCCCCGCCTACCTCACCCCCGTTTCGCTGCGCTCAACTTCCCCCTCTCCGTTGACGGAGAGGGGGCCAGGGGTGAGGTAAACCCGCGCCGCGTCTGATCAACCGCCGGTACCGTAGGGGCGTATTGCGATACGCCCCGCCTACCTCACCCCCGTTTCGCTGCGCTCAACTTCCCCCTCTCCGTTGACGGAGAGGGGGCCAGGGGGTGAGGTAAACCCGCGCCGCGTCTGATCAACCGCCGGTACCGTAGGGGCGTATTGCGATACCCCCGCCTACCTCACCCCCGTTTCGCTGCGCTCAACTTCCCCCTCTCCGTTGACGGAGAGGGGGCCAGGGGGTGAGGTAAACCCGCGCCGCGTCTGATCAACCGCCGGTACCGTAGGGGCGTATTGCGATACGCCCCGCCTACCTCACCCCCGTTTCGCTGCGCTCAACTTCCCCCTCTCCGTTGACGGAGAGGGGGCCAGGGGGTGAGGTAAACCCGCGCCGCGTCTGATCAACCGCCGGTACCGTAGGGCGTATTGCTAAGGCCCGCCTACCTCACCCCCCCGTTTCGCTGCGCGGCGGCGGTAAACCTGCTACCCTCTCAGTGCGGCGCGCCCAGCACCGCTTCCGGCGAAACGGTCGCCTGTGGCATCGGCACGGGGCTGGCCCCCACTTCGCCGACAAAAGCAACCGTTGCCTGCGGCAGCGCGCGCAGCATGGTTCCAGCGGCGTCAATCGCCTCGTCCGTCTGGGTGACGCCCGGCGTCGGCGACGCCATGAGAACCGGGCGCGGCTGCTGCGGCGCGGCCTCGGCGCGCACACCGCCGCTCGCCAGCAGCGGCAGCGCCACTGCCAGGGCCAGCGCCACCGCCAGAGCCAGGCTCAGCCCCGGCAGCCACAGCGCGACCACGGCGCGCGCCCGCGAGCGCGGCGAGCGGACTTCGCGCCACACGCCCGCCCACGCTGCCGCGACCGGCGCCGCCGATCCTCGCCCGATCACGGCCAGCTCGCCGCGCAGATCGTCGGCGACCCGTTCCTCGCGGGCCAGCGCCGCCCGGCAGCGCGCGCACGTCCGCACGTGGTTGACCACGCGCGCCTCCTGCGCCGGGCTGAGCTGCCCGTGCACGTAGCGCGTGAGCAGATGAGTTACATGGCGGTCGCGCATAAGTCACATCCGGTGATTGGTTTCTGGTTCTTGGTTATTGGTTATTGGTGATTGGTGATTGCTGGCTGCTGTCAGCGCGCAGCTCATGCAGTTGCTCTTACCAATAACCAACAACCAATCACCAACCACTCCCCTACACCTGCCACAACTCGGCCAGCGCCGCCGCGTCCGCCGCGCTCATCGCCCCGCGAAGCTGCTCGTGCGCCAGCCGGACGCGGCTCTCCGCCGTCTTCTGCGGGCAGTCCATAATCGCCGCCATCTCGCGGTAGGTCAGCCCTTGCCCGTAGCGCAGGGCGACCGCCTCGCGCAGCCGGGGCGAGAGCGTCGCCAATGCCTGGCGCAGCGAGTCGCGCAGCTCGGCCCAGGCCGCGCGATGCTCCGGCCCCTCGTCGGCGGGAGCGGGCGGCTCCACCCCGATCAAAAGCAGATGGGCCAGCGCCACCGTCGGCAGCCATTTGCGGCGGCGGGCGTTGCGGCAGCGGCTGATGGTGATCGTGTACAGCCACGTGCGGAACGCGCCGCGCGCCGGGTCGTAGCGGTGCAGGTTGCGGAAAGCGTAGACCATCGCCTCTTGCAGCACGTCCTCGGCGTCCTGCTCGACGAGCAGCACGCTGTAGGCCAGGCGGTACAGGCTCGACGCGTGCCGCTCGTAAAGCGTGCCAAAAGCGCCCTGATCCCCGGCCAGGCAGCGGGCGATCAAATCCAGCAGGTCCGGGTCATTGGCCGGGCCTGGCAGGTTTTGTGGTGTTTCGCGCACGATGCTCATTCTACACCCCGGCCCCGCTCTATTCCTCAGTGACGCGCTCGACGCCATACACGTCGTTGCGCACCCACAGCGTCAGCCGCCCGCCGCTCACCGGCTTGACCGCCGAGTCGCCGCGATAGAACCAGAGGATCGCGTCGCGCCACGAGAGCGTGTCAATGTCCCACGCCTGGCGCACGATCAGCTCTTTGCCCACGTAGGGCGCGCCCATGCGCGGCGGATCGTCGCGGGCGGGCGCGATCACCGCCGCTGAAGTCACCTCCGCGCCCACTCCGTCTGCGAACACGGTGTTGGGATAGTCGCGCAGCGCCCAGGCCAGCGCCCCGTCCGGCGGCACCTGCGCCGTGACCGTCAGCAGGCGCGGCTCGCCGGTAGCGCGCAGGCTCATCTCGCGCAGCGTCGCGCGCAGCTCGTACACGTCAGCCGTCACCGGGTCGCTCAGCCAAAGCTCGCGCGGGTCGCCCACGCGGCTGAGCGCCGCCTGCCCGCCCAACCCGGCGCTGATCAGCAGCAGCGCGGCCAGCGTGCCCAGGGCGAAGCCGCGCCATGCGGCGCGCGCGCCCCACAGGCTGCCCACCAGGAAGAACAGCACGCCGTTGAGCAGCGACACCAGCACCGTGACCAGCAGGCGAAGCTGGATGAAGCCCAGCACATACGCCCAGGCGAACACGCCGGGCTGCACCTCAATCGAGGCGATCTGCTGCGTCTCGAAATTCGTGTTGCGGCTGTAGATGTCGGCGAAGAGCCGCTCGACCAGCGCGCCCAGGTCGGTCACTTCGCGCGGCAGATCATAAAGAAGCTGCTTGCCGAGCAGGATCACGCTCAGCCCCACCGCCAGCCACAGCCCGAAAGTGACCAGCGCGTGCAGCGGCACGCCCCAGCCCGGCACGTCCCACAGCACGCCGCCGCGCTCAGTCAGCCAGTCGGTGACGCGCAGCGCAACCAATACGGTCAGGGGCACTGTGATCCACAGAGCATGAGCCGCGCCCGCCCCGCCATAGCCCACCGACCACACGATGCCGGCCAGCGCCCAGCCCGCCAGCGCCCGCTCGAAGAACCCGCCCTGGCGCACCGCATGGTACAAGGCCAGCAGCCCGAAGGCGACAATGCCCAGCTCGTAGCGCAGGGCTACCCACGCCGGGAAGGCCGTCGCCACGCCCGCCGGTCGCTCGGCGAAGCCGCGCAGCCCGGCCCACAACACCTGGCCGACCGATGTCAGCCCCGCTGGAACCCAGTACAAGACCGTCGCCACACCCACGACGACCAGCGCGGCGGCCAGCACGCCCCCCGCCCAGGGCCAGGCCCGCGCCGTCCGGCGCAGCCCGGCGGCAGCGGCGGAGCCGGGATCATCGTCCGTCAGCCAGGCGAAGGTCAGGCCAAAAGCCAGCCCCAGCAGCGTCAGGAAGCCCGCTGGCTCGGCCAGGAAGACCATCGCCGCCAGCGCCACCGTCGCCAGGACCGCCCAGCGCCGCTCGCCCGTCTCGACGAAGCGCAGCGCCAGCCAGGGCGCGACCAGCGCCAGCAGCATCGTCCAGGTGACGCCGCTCATCGTCCGCGCCGCCAGCACCGCCACCGGCGAGATGGCCAGCAGCAGGCTGAGGATCAGCGCGGGCAACGGGTTGAGGTAGCGTCGCCACAGCGCGGGAGCCAGCGCCAGCAGCGCGCCGGCCAGCGCCACCGGCAGCCGCGCCAGCGTCTCGTTGGCGCCCCCGGTCACGCCGAAGGTGAGCGCGTTCAGGGCGAAGGTCAGCGGGCTGTCGGCGACGAGCGCGCCGCCCGGCACGCGCCCGTCCACTGCGCGCAGCGCGGCCAGGGCTTGGTGCGCCTGGGCGTCGTCCAGCGGCGCGCGATCCAGCGCGCCGACGCGCAAGATCAGCGCCAACACCGCGAGCGCCACGTAGAGCAGGGCTTCCGGCGTCACACGGACGCGCAGCGCCGCCCCCAGCGGGATGGGCTGCGTATCGGTCTCGTCAGCGTGCGGCTCGCCGAACGGCAGCGCCGCGTCGTTCACACTCGTGCTCATCAACAGTCCGCCTTCGATCACCTCGCCCTGACCCGGTAAACGGCCACGCTCCCGGACTCGCACACCGGCGTCAAGACCTGCTCGAACTTAGCCAGCCCTTGCTCGTACTCGCGCTGGCGGCCCGCGTCGTCCCCGGCAAGCTGGCGGATCATCGTCCGCTCCGCCCCGGCGACGACAACGTAATCAATGCCATAGCGGTCAATGATCTGCCAGGCGCGCGCCCAGTCCTGCGTGGTGTAGAGGTCTTCCACGTCCCTGGCCCGGTCGCGGCGCTCGCCGTTCTCCAGCCGGTAGTCGGTCACCTCTGCATACGTCGCGCCGCGCCACTGCCGCTCGTGATTCTGCCAGCCGATCAGCGTGGGGAGGCCCGTCAGCCCGCTGAAGCGGCTCTTGTGCGGCTCGTAAGCGCCGCCCGGCGCTTCGGCCAGCACCGCCCCGCTCCCGCTCTCCAGCGCGGCCAGGCATTGGATGGCCGCAAGCTCGTCGGCGCTGACCATCGTCGGCACCCCGTCCAGCGTCAGCGCGGGCAGCGACTCGCACTGCACCGTCTCTCCTGTCTCAGCAGCAGCCCGCTGGCACTCCGCGCGGCGATCCTGGGCGGCCAGCCGCCCTGAGTCCACCAGGGCGCGCGCCCGCGTCGCCAGGATGGGGTAGGCCATCCCCGCCGCCAGGAGCAGCACCAACGCCGCCGCATACACGCCTTGCAGGGCGACGGCGCGGCGGCTGACGGGGCGCTCAGTCCCGGCGAGCTTGCCCAGCACCGACCACGCGCCAAACGCCGCCGCGATGCTGAACAGAATCCAGCCCTGGTAGTAGAGCTTGAAGACGGTGTTGATGCGCACCCCGAAGTTGTCGCGCAGATAAACGAAGTCCGGCGCGACGGTCAGCACGGCCCCCGCCCCGGCCAGCAGCAGGGCGAAGGCGGTCGCCGGGCTGAGCGCGCCAGCGGCCGGCGCGCCGCACCAGCCGCCGGGCGCGCGAACAGCCGCCCGACGACCAGCGCCACCAGCAGGAAGATCCATAGCTCGGTCGGCAGCCCGATCAGCCGCCGCGCCAGGATGTCCGGCAGCAGGTCGCCCAGGCTAGCGCCGGGGGCGGTGCTGCCGAAGACGGCCCCGCGCATGTCGCTCTCCCAGGCCAGCAGCCCCAGCACGCCCGTCACCAGGACGAGCGCCGCCGCCAGCAGCCCCGCCGCCAGCAAGCCCGCCCCCCAGTTGAAGCGCCGGCCCGCCCGCCGCATCTCGACCAGCAGGAAGCCGGTCAGCAGGACGAGAAAGACGCCGAATTGCAAGAAGAACTGCGGCCACCGCGTCGGGTAGATGACGTTGGGCAGCGCGCCGCCCGCCTGCGACGTGAACGAGATCAGCCAGGGCAGGTAGCAGGCGAGCGTCAGCCCGCCGAGGATCGCCGCGAAGCGGACGGTGGCCCACCAGATCGCGCCCGTGCAGCACGCCGTTCCCGTTGCGCAGCAGGCGGCGCAGCGCCTCCGCGCCGACCAGCAGCGGCAGGTAGATGGCGTCCCACGAGTTGACGAAGACCATCCCGCCCACCCAGATGGCGTAGAAGGGGTATTCCCAGCGCGCCAGCCCGCGCCCGCCCAGCACCAGCGCCAGCGCCAGCCCGATGGCCAGCGTCGCGAAAGGCAGCGCCAGCACGTGCGGGTGCAGATCGGCCAGCGTGAAGCTGAAGATGGGGAACTCGGCGATTGGCTGGATGGGATGTGGCGTGCCGCTCAGGTCGCGGTCGTGGATGGTGCGGCTGTAGCGCCAGCCCAGGCCATAGGTGAACTTGAAGCCATCCAGCGGCAGGCGCGGCTCTTCCCAGTTGGGGACGCCATCGCCGTCGGCGTCCGCCGGGACGACCCGCAGCGTCCCGTCCTCGCCGATCACTTCGCTGGTGCCAGCGCGCTCTTCCACGTCCCAGAAATCGAAATAGGCGGCGTTGACCAGCCCCGGCGCATAGCCGAGCCAGGGCAGCTCGACCAGCGCCGTGCCCAGGTTGCCCATCAGCACCAGGAAGCACAGCCCCAACGCGCCCGCGCCCAGCGCGTTGAGGCGCGCCGCCGCGCCGCGCCGCAGAGCGTCCGCGCGCACCAGGTTATAGACGATGCCGAGCGCGCCGGTGCCCGTCAGGGCGAAGACGAGCGCGATGGTGATATTGAAGGCGATGCCGCTCGACACGCCGCTCAGGTCGGCGAGCATGGCGATGAGCACGTAGCCGAAGTAGTAGTAGCTGATCGCGTAGCCGCTCAGCCAGGCGTCCTGCGGCGGGAAGGTCTCGCTGGCGCGGATGGCGTTGACGAACATGATCTCCATCGGCTTTTCGGTGCTCGGCCATCTCCGGGTTGTGCGCCCGCACAATCGCCCAGCCGAAGAGCAGCGCCAGGAACAGCACCTCCGTCACGGCCACCAGCGGCCAGTGCTCGCCCAGCCAGAGCCGCAGCGAAGGACGCTCGCCCCAGCGCCACAGGGCGATCACCCCCAGAGCAACCACCACCAGCCAGGCGAAGGCCATCCCCGCCGGATCGTTGCGCAGCAGGCCAACGCTGCCCAGGAACCAGAAGACGAACCCGGTCAGCATCAGCCCGGCGGCGCGGGCCAGCGTATAGCCGCGGTCCGGCAGCGCCCTCGCCAGGCGGAAGAGCAGCGGCCAGGCCGCCGCGCCGGCCAGCGTCACCAGCAGCCACCAGCGCAGCACGAAGCCGCCTTCGCGCCCCAGCCAGTCCGTGATCAGCGAAACGTCCATACACTCCCTGCCCGGCAGAATCTGCCGTTGCTCCCCAGGATACTCGCTGCTTGACAATGCGGGCGGCGACGGTGTTTCCGTAGGGGCGTATGGCCATACGCCCCTACGCCGCTCGCTGGGGGCCGTATCCTCGTCAACTGCCCGCTGAGCTCCATATGCCCCTACACACCTCGCCTACTGTGCCTGGGCGACCGGCTCGCCCAACGCCGCGTCCGTCACGACGCGGTAAATCTTGTCCGTGTAAACCTGCGCCGGCGGGCAGGCCGCCGCGTCGGTGATGGCCGTGTTCAGGCAACGGTCGGCGCTGTACTCCAGCGTCAGCAGGCCCGTCGCCGCCATCGCGTCGAACTTGGCCAGGCCCTCGGCGTGCCCCGCCGTCTGCAACCCTGTGGCCGGGTCGAGGGCGATGTCGCCATAGAAGGCCCGCTCCAATGTGCCGACGACGATGTACTCGATGTCGTAGTGCTCAATCAAGCGTCGCGCCGCGCGGATGCCTTCCTCCCCACCCAGCGAATAGAAGGCCGCCGCGTTGTTCTCGCGCGTCTGCACCAGCAGATTCATGTCCTCCAGGCTGTGCTGCTGAATCTGGTGGAAGCGCCAGCCGAGCATGGTCGGCAGCCCGGTGTAGATGCTGATCCGCCCGCCCCAATGATATTCGGACGGGTACAGGTGCGCCTCCATGACCACCGGCGTGCCTTCGACGTTCTCTTGCAGCCAGTGGATCATGTCGTAATCGCCCTCCAGCCGGAAGGTCAGGCCGGACTCGCCGTGAAGGGCGTGCTTCATGTACTCCATGCCGTCGAGCGTCAGCGGCGTCGCCTCCCGGTTGAAGCGATCCAGGGCGCGCGCCCGCGTCGCCAGCACAGGATACAGCGCGGCGATGGTCAGCAGCACGGCCAGCCCGCCCTGCCACAGCGCGCGCAGCAGCGGGTGCCAGCGCCCGGCACTGTGCAGCATCCAGGCCAGCCCCACCCCGCCGACAATACTCAATAGGAACCAGACCTGCAAGTAGAACTTGAAGACCGTGTTCTGGCGGCCAATGTCGCCATCCAGCACCACCAGCTCCACGCCGAGCGAGATCGCCAGCGCCAGGACGATCAGCGCGTTCAGGGCGCGCAGCAGCGCGCTCTGCCCCGGCAGGAAGAAGAGCAGCGCGGCCCAGGCGATCAGCGGCCCGGCCAGTTGCGCGACCGCCGCCTCGCGCACGCCGTAGACGATGGAGCCAACGAGCACCAGCAGCAGCCCCCCGCCGATCCCCAGCACGGGCACGGCCAGCCCTTCCAGCGCGCGCACGCGCACGCGGCGCAGCCAGCGCGCCGTCTGCCAGACCAGCAGCGAGATCACCAGGAAGATGAAGGTGCCATGCACGTACAGATACGCCCACAGCGGCGTGGTCTCCTGCTCCCAGGGCTTGACCGACTCATAAGCGGTGGCGAAATAGGCCGTGAACGGCAGCCCGACGACGAAGGTCAGCCCGACGAACAGCGCCACCCGCCCAATCCACGCCCACAGCAGCCGCCGGTCGAGCCGGACGCGCGCCGCGATCAGCGCGGCGGCGTACAGGGCGACGACCAGGGCCAGCCCGGCGATCATCCAGGCGACGGCGCTGGAGGGGCTGAGCGTCACCGGCTCCACTCTGGCCCCACGCGCCGCCTCCTGGTCGGCCAGGGCGCGCTGGACGAAGTAGAAGCCCACGCGGGCGGCCAACGCCACGGGCAGCACGAGCAGAACCAGCCACAGCTCGCGCGCCTGGCCCGGACGCAGCCAACCCCACAGCCGCCCGGCGATCTCCGGCGGCGGATCGCCGCGCCGCGCCCGCACAGCGCCCAGCCAGGCGACGAAAGTCAGCCCGGCGATGCCCAGCAGCAGGTACGTGATCCAGTCCCAGGAGTTGGTCGGGCGCAGCACGCCGACGGCCAGCGCGCCCAGGGCCAGGGCCAGCCCCGCCTCCCACCAGGTGCGCAGCGCGTGCCCCGCCCCGAGGATCTCGGCCAGCAGCCAGAGCAGCACCAGCAGCGTCACCGGGAAGGCGATCATGTGCGCGTGCAGATCGCCGTAGAGGAAAGTGAAGTAGGGCATCTCGGCGATGGCCCCGCGCCCGGCCCCGTCCGGCAATTCGCTGATAATGCGCGTCGGCCCCCAGTACCAGCGGTGTGTGGCCATGGGCAGCGGCTGCCCGTCCAGCACCTTGCTCAGTCCGCCGAAGAACGCCCCGATCTGCTCGCGCAGGTTGCCCAGCTCATACTGCCACAGGCGCAGCAGCGGCGGGTGCTCGGCGTAGTCCTCGATAGTCGCCTCTACCCGGCGCTGAGCGGCGTCAGTCACGGCGAACATGTCGCCCGCCTCGACCGGCTCCTGGCCGCCATGCTCCGCGCGGAAGTCCTTGACCTCCTCCGCGTAAAACTTCTGGTAGAGCCGGTCGCGCTGCGCCTGGGCCTCCTGGCGACGCACCTGCTCGTACAGCGATGGCTGCGACCAGCCGTCCAGCGCGGCGATGTTGGTCACCACGACGTGCAGCGTGCCCAGGTTGCCGAGCACCATCGCCAGCAGCAGCGCCAGCAGCCCGGCCAGCCAGGCGTTGCCCTGCGGGGGGCGCGGCTCCACATAGGCAGTACCCTGCCCCGCCCCGCCTCGTAGGGGCGTATGGCGATACGCCCCTACGTCGAGCGGCGAAGTCCCCCTCTCTGGCTCGGCTGGAGAGGGGGATTTAGGGGGTGAGGCGCTCTGCCCCGGCCTGGCCGAGCGCGCCCGCACCCAGTTGTAGGCAACGCTGAACACGCCGATGCCCGTCATGGCGAACAGCGCCGGGATGATCAGGTTATAAGCCACCGACGGGGCGATGCCCAGCAGCTTGACCGGCGCGCCGACGATCACATAGCCGAAGTAGTAGTAGTTGATGTACCCGCCGGAGAACCAGGGGTCGAGCGGCGGGAAGACCGTGCTGCGCAGCACGGCGTTGAAGTAGGCGAAGTCCATCGGCTTCTCGCCGCCGAAGCTGCCGTGCCACAGGTCGGGGTTGGTCAGGCGCACGCCCACGAAGGCCAGGAACAGCGCCAGGGTCAGCGCCTCCATCGCCAGCAGGAAGCGCCAGTTGGCGCGCACGTAGGCGGCGAGCTGCCCCCGCCGCCGCCAGACGGCGGCCAGGCTCAGCGCGGCCAGCGCCAGCAGAAGCAGCGCCAGCCCGCCGCGCGACCACGTGCGCAGGCCGAGCGTCCCGCCCGCCCAGGCGACCCAGGCGACGATCAGCCAGGCGGCGATCTTGGCCGCCGGATAAGCGCGATCCGGCAGCGCGGGCAGCGCCACAAACAGCAGCGGCCAGGCGATCCACCCCGCCAGCACGATCAGCAGCCACCAGGCGATCAGCGCCGCGATCTGGCTGCGGTTGAGGAGCGAGTCCGGGTCAAAGAGGTCGCGCCAGGTGCCGCCCGCCCGCTGAGTCTCCCACTTGTCAGCGTCGAAATGCAGCAGCGTCGGGCTTTGCGTTGATTCCTGGGCGCGCCAGGTCACCACGCCGACCGGCTCCGGGTCGGCCACATAGCCGGGATAGGCCGAGCGCACCGGGCGAATGGTCACGCTCTCCAGCAGCGCCCGCACGGTCTCCGGCGAATAGGCGTCCGTCTTCTTGAAGACGAGCACAATGGGGTGATCGTAGACGCTGAAGGCTTCCTCGGCCTCCCAGTGCTCGTTGACCCAGGCGGGCAGGTCGTCCAGCGGCGTCACCTGGTCGCGGATGCGGAAAGGGCCAAGCTGCGGCGCGGACTCAAACTGGCGCACCAGCTCATAGCCCAGCCGCCCGTCGAACAGCGCCTCGTAGAAAGCCAGGCTCATCGGCCAGCGCCAGGGGATGCGCGACAGCGAGTCATAGAAGCGGTTGCTGGAGATGACCAGATAATCAGCCTGGTCGAGCGCCCCGGTCATCGCCGTGATTTTCTCTTCGTTGTCTTCGGCCACCATCCACAGCTTGATGCCCTGCACGTGCGGGCCGAACATATTCACCGCCGGGCAGTCATACGAAGACAGGCCCGACGGCAGATCGTCGCGGTAGACCACATCGTCGGGCAGCGGGCACACCGTCCAGGGGATCGGGTCGTCCCAGTCGCCCTCCCAGGCGATCACCGCGCCGGAGGTGTACACCGGGTCGAGCGCCTCCACCGTCAGCGTGGCAAGCTGGCGCTGGCCGCTGGCGTCCAGGCGCTCCACGCGCAGCGGCGGGTCGAAGACAGCCACCTGCGGCGGGCCGAGCGGGTTCGCCCCCTCGTTGAAGTCGCCGCGCAGCACCGTCGAGGTCTGCGTCCCGTCGGGCGCGGTCAGCGTCAGGCGGACGGCCTCTTCGCCGGAGTCGCGCAGCGGGTCGCCCAGGTGAAGAACCTCGATCTCGCGGATTACCCCGTCAATGGGAATCTCGAACGCGAGGGCGTCGCTCCCGCCAACCGTCCAGTGCGTCGGCGTCATGGGGATGTCGTCGCCGTGCCCGCGCAGGAGCGGCTGCGCCTCGAAATTGAGGTCAACCGTCGCCGGCGCGCCATCCGCCACGGTCCCGCAGCGCCAGCGAGATGTCGCTGAGCACCGCTCCCGCCGCGCTGGGCACGTCGCGCAGCGAGGTCAGCGGCCCGCCCTGCACGGCGGTGACTTCCAGCAGGTAGGGCGCGGGCTGCGCGTTCGGGTCGGGCGGCGCAGCCAGCAGCACGTCATCAACCGGCTCAACCGTGTATGCCTGCCCGTAGACCGAGTCCGTCTGCGCCAGGTCTGCGCGGATCGTGTCCTCGAAGACAAGCTGCCGCCCCAACGCCGGATCGTCCCTGAAGACGCGCACGCGCAGCGCCTCCGGCTCCGCATCGGCCAGCGGGTCGAGCAGGCGGTTGAAGGTGATGCCGGTCAGCCGGGCGTCAGCATATACCGTGAAGGGCAGCTCGACCGTCTCGCCCTGCTCGAGGCGCGTGACGGTGGGCGGCGGCGCGACATACGCCCGCCCGATGTTGACCATCTGCCGCGTCCCGTCGTCGCCCTCCACCCAGACGCCGAAGTCGCCCGGCACGAATTCCTGGAACCAGCGCGACGCCGCCACGCGGGTGAGCTGCTGGCGGTGAATGGTGTGGAAGGCGAAGCCGTAGAGCGCCGTGTAGCCGGTGACGATCACCAGCAGCGCCACCGCGCCGGCCAGCGCCAGCCGCCCGCGCCGCAGGCCCAGGTGGTGACGTCTGCGCGCCGCGCCCAGCAGCGCCAGCAGCGCCCACGCGCCCAGCAGCGCCAGCGCCGGGTAGATCGGCAGGAAGTAGCGCATGGTCGTCACCCAGCGCCCGCCCAGCCAGCCGAAGATGACCAGTATCCACGCGACGGGAATTGCGTGGCGCGTCCATCCCCGGCGCGCGCGCAGCACAGACAGGCCAGCCCAGGCCCACCCTCCCCAGGCCAGCAGCCCCAGGGGAAGACCAAACCCCCACAGAACGATATTGCGCCAGGAATAGAGATACGGGATGCGGCTGGCCCACTGGTGATCGGGCGGGCCGTCCCATTCGCCGGAAGTCAGGTGCGCGGCCTCGGCGATGTCCTCGCGCCAGCCGGGGTTGAACTTCAGCCCGAAGATGCCCGGCCCCAGGAAGGCGTGCGGCTGCAACAGCCGGAAGACGATCAGCGACAGCAGCGCCGCCGTCAGCACGCCGGTGAGGGCGGAGGCGATCAGCCGCCACCGCTGCGAGCGGTGCAGCGCCGCGTCCAGGGCGGGCAGCGCGCGCAGCCCCGCCGCCACGACGATGATCCCGGCCAGCGGCGCGACGTTGATCCGGCTGGCTACCGCTCCACCCAGGGCCACCCCAAAAAGGGCGTAGTCGGTCAGCTCGGTCGTGTCCCAGACGAGCAGCAGCGTCGCCGCCAGCGCGACGAACAGCGTCGCCCACGCCGCCAGCATTCCGGCCAGGACGCCGGCCACCAGCCCGATCCACAGCAGGCCGACCGCCACACCGATGGCCGTCGTGCCTCCCCGCGCCGGAGCTTCGCCGCGCGCCCGCCGCCGGACGGCGCCCGCCGCCACGTAAATCGCCAGCACCACCAGCGCGTAGACCAGGCTGGCCGCGCCCAGGGCCAGCAGGTCGCGCGTCAGCGTCAGCTCGTGCGGGGCGAGCAGATCGAGCGCGGCCCACAGCGCCAGGTGCGCCAGCGAAGCGATCACCCCGGCCAGGCCGGGCAGCCATGCCCGCCGCCGCCCTCCCCACGCGCTCGCCGCCGACAGCAGAACAAGCGCCAGCAGCCCGCCCATGCCCAGCGACAGCAGCCCGATCACCGGATAGCCGTTCGCGCCGGCGTCCCACACCGCCCCGCCGAGCCAGATCAACGCGTACCACAGAGCGATTGGCCCCTGGCGCAGCCCCGCGCCATCCACGACGCGCGCGGCGAAATAGAGGGCCAGCGTCGTCCAGAACGCGGTGAAGGCGTCCACCGTCCAGAAGTGCGACTGCTGGATTGGAAAAGCGGCCACGCCGTACAGCGCCGCCGCCAGCAGGCCCGTCCAGCGCCCGTACAGCCGCCGCCCCAGCAGGAACAGCAGCCCGACCGTCAGCCAGTCGGCCAGCGCGGACACGCTCCGCCCGACAAGCTGCGCGCCGCTGTAGCCTTCCCAGTGCGTCGTCACCGCGTGATCAACAACGCCGTCCTCGTCGAAGGCCAGCAGCAGCGCGTGATACTCGCGCGAAAGCTGCGAGCGGGCCACGCCCGCCGCGTGCACGGTGAACAGCGGGAACTCGCCGTAGACGTAGAGGCCCTTGCCGATGTTGTTGGGGTTGAGCGGAGAGCATTCTGCGTCGAAATAGCCGCCCCGCCCCGCGCCCAGCAGCGACTCGAAGGGGTCATCGCCCCCCGCCGGGTAGCGCGCTTCACAGCGGGCGCGGTGCGCCGCTTGTTCCTCTGGCGATCTGTCGGTGAACTGGAGCGAGCTGCCCAGCAGACTGACCACATCGGTCAGGAAGCGCTCGTCGGGGTGCAGGTGCGAGTAGTCGTCCCAGTTCTGCGCGTCAAAGCGCAGCCAGGCCGCCACCGCCAGCACCACCACCAGCAGCCCGTAGCACAGCGCGTCCGCGCGGCGGACGCGGCGCGGGCGCGCAGGCATCGGCGCGGACTGCGGCTCGGCGGCAGAGGTGGCGTCCGCCTCCAGCGCGGTGGGCTGCTCGTCGTCTGCTAGGGGCTGATTTGACTCGGAATACAGGCTATCGTTCGTCAACAGTCGTCACTCGCAGGTGTGCGCTTGGGGCAGCCGCGCCGCAAGCGATCCTCTACACTACACGCCCGCCCCGCCGCTTCCTCAGCAGCGGGCGCGCCTCAAGGAAGCTCTCCGGCCCATACCTGGTAGATGTAGAACTCGTCCTGGCTGTAAACACCGGGGCCTGTCTCATAGCGGTACTGGAACAGCCTGGTCTCGCCGCCGGGGAACAGCTCCGCCAGGTACGCCGCCGTGTCCACGTCTGCCGGGTTGTACATCACGAACAGCGGGCGCGCGGGGTCGTAGGCGTAGGCCGTGCCCTGGTTGGCGGCGATCCGGGGCAGCAGCACTTCGCGGTCTTCCAGGCCGTTCGGCCAGCGGATGTCGCCGGCCATCGTCCCCAGGATGCGATGATCCAGCCAGTGCGGATAGGCGACCACGAAGGCATTGCCGAAAGCTCCCTCGCCCTGCGCGAACTCGCGCAGCGGTCGGCTGATCTCGCGGTAGGGTCGCCAGCTATGGCTGTAGCTGAGGCGGTAGTCGCCGAAGTACCCGTCCCACTCCGGCCCGATGCCCTGCCACAGCAGCAGCGCCAGCAGCGCCAGCGCCAGCACGCGCCCCACCGGAATGCGCCTGCCACCCCACACGGCGCGGCTCAGCCGCCAGCCCAGCGCCCCAACAGGCAGTGCCGCCAGCATGAACACGGGCGGCAGCGCGCCGCTGGCCCGCGAGAAGCTGGGATTCTCGATGGTGTAAGCCAGGGTAAGCGCCGTTGGCAGCAGCATGACCAGGAGGCAGGCTGGCAGCAGCCACAGCGCCGGGTCGCGCCGGCGGAAGACCCACACCGCCCAGACGACCACACCGAGCAGGGCCAGCCCGCCCAGGGTCGGCCCCAGCGCCGGGCGGACGCCGGCATTGTTGATCCAGGCCACGTCGCCTTCCCAGTGAAACATGCGCAGCGCGTCGGCATAGTTCGTCAGGAACACATCGCGCTGATCCCAAAAGCGCTCGATCTGCTCACTCAGCGACGGCTCGTAGAACTCTTGCTGTCCGGCTTCATCAGTGCGCACGAAAGCGAGGTCGCCGAACATGCGCCCGCGCGTGCGGTTCCAGAACTCGTCAGGGTTGATCTGGCTGTAATGGTACATGGGCAGGTAGAGCGCCAGCGCCACCACCCCCGCGATCAGCAGCCCGCGCGCCAGCACCAGCAGCCGGTTATCGTGCCAGGCGCGCAGGGCCAGCGCCAGCCCGCCCAGCCAGGCCATAGCCAGCACCGGCAGGTAGAGCTTGAAAGTCTCGCCCGTCTCCCGCGCGCCAGGGTCAGCCGCCTCCGCCAGCACGCTCCCCGCGTAGGCCAGCGCCGCCAGCGGAGTGACCGCCAGCACCACCAGCCCCGCCGCCTCGCCCAGGCAGCGCCACCGCTCGCGCGATGCTCGCAGCGCCCCCGCCCCGGCCAGCGCCAGGCCGATCACCACCACGATGGGCAGCATCCGGTTGGCCTGGTACAGGTAGATGCCCACCCCCAACACACCGCCCAGCGCGGCGAAGTCGCGCGTCCGCGCGCCGCGCATGGCCCGCGCCAGAAAGCCAATCGCCAGCGCGGTCGTCAGCGGCGTCAGGACAATGCGCAGCCCCAGCCGCGAGAGCATGACATGCCACCCGCTGATCGCCACCAGCCCGGCCAGCGCGATCCCGACCCAGTGGCCAAGCTCGCGGTCGCGCTCCGTCGCCGTGCCGATCACCTGGCGGGCCATCCACCACAGCGCGGGCAGCGTCAGCAGCCCTTCGAGCACGGTTGCCAGCTTCAGCGCCGTGAAGTTGAAGCCCACGCCCAGCGGCCCGGCGATCAGCGCCACCAGGTACATCTGAAACGCTTCGCGCCCGCCGTTGTTGGCGAAGAACACGGCGTAGTGACCGTCGTGCACCTTCAGCGCGTCGAGCACCTTCTCCATGTGATCGCTGGTCATCTCCGGCGGCGTGGAGTCCAGCGCGTACAGCCGGAAGGTCGCGCCCAGCGCGAGGATGGCGATCAGCGCCAGCGTGGGCCAGCTCATCAGCGCCCGCCATGACCACGCGCGCCGGATCGCCGGGAGCCGCCGAGGGACGCCGGCCAGCACAACAACCCACAAGGCCACGCTCAGCGCCCAGGCCAGCGCCCCGCGCCCGGTGATCACCACGTCGCGGATAGTGCCCGCAGAGTCGCGCGCCACGTTCCAGCGGATGGTCAGGACCGACAGCAGTGCCGCCGGGACGATCAGCAGGGCGCGGACAGGCCAGCCAACCGCTGTCGGGCGCGCTGCGGGGAGGGGCTGCGCCGTCCGCAGCGCCGAATGCACCACGAACACTTCGCCGCCCGCCCCGGCAGATTCCGGCGGCAGATCGCTCGCGGCGTCCGACGGCAACTCTGCCGGGGGCGGCATCGTGCCGAGCAGCGTGCTCATCCACACGGCCAGCGCCAGGGCGATCCACAGCGCCGCACCGATCAGCCCGCCCAGGCCGAGCATCGCCAGGACGAGCAGCGCCAGCGCCGCGACCAGCAGCCCGGCGACCCACAGGTGCGCCAGAGCGTTGGCGTGGAAGCGCGCCCACAGCCGCCGGTTAGCATCCGGCAGGCGCGCCGCCCACCAGCGCCGCGCATCCCACAGCTCAACCCCCGCGAAGAGCGCCCCCGCCAGCAGGAGCCACAGCTCCGCGCCGTTCGGGTTGCGAGTCACACGCAGCATCGGCGTGCGCGCCGCATCGAAGAGCACCGCTCCGCCGCGCAGCGCCAGCAGCACCGCCAGAGCCACCACGCCGATCCACACCGCAGCCGCGCGGACGCCCGGCGTCCACGCCAATGCCCGCCAACCGCCCTCTTCCGGCTCGCCAATCGCAGGCGGGAGCGCCGCTGCGGCGAGCGATTCCGGCTCTGCGGCGGGCAAGGGCAGCGTGGGAATGCCTGCGATCTCTGGCAGCGGCTGTTCGGCGCGTGACTCTGCCGACTCTGCGTCGCGGATCAGCACCGTCCACAGCAGCCGCGCCGTGTCGCGGGGCCGCCAGACCAGGTAGGCGAGCGCCTGGGCCAGTGTCAGGTCTTCAAAGACCACTGAGGTGCTCAACGGACTCTCTGCTGTCCCCTCGTCCCGCTGGGCCGCCCGTTCCTGCCCGCCGGCAACGTCAGATGGCGCGGAGCCGGCAAGACCTGTCTCAGTGACATATTCGGGAGTGTGTTCGTCCATCCATCATCCGCTTGAATACCCAGGGCTACAGCGCGCGCTCGTCGCGCGCCAGGTCCCGATTCAACGCGCGGGCGGCGTCACTGTGGCCCGCCAACCCACACCGGCCCCAGCCCAACCTGCCGGTCGCTTGTGCCGTCTGGCAGCAGCACACGCACCGTGTCTAGCGGGCGATCCGCATCCGCGAACGCCTGTAGGCTGATGAACCAATTGCCCGTCGCAGGCGAGTCTGGCAGCGGCAGGCGCACCGTATCGGTCACCGTCTGCCCCGGCACCCAGCATGTCACCGGATAGCGCGCCCCGTCCGGCTGCCACACGACCGCCTCCCCCGGCGTCCCATCAGGGGCCACCGGCAGCGCCGCGAAGTAGTAAGGCGTTGTCATCTGGCGCTCGCTCTGCCAGTTCAGGCGCAACAGAATCGCACCGTCCTGCGCCTCGGCGGACCAGCCCACCAGCCGGAAGCCCGCCTCAAACCGCGCGTCATGCGCGTGCACGGTGGCCATCGCTGGCGGCGGCTCCGGGCGTGGGGTCACGTCGGGCGCGCCCATCACCGCCCAGGTGCTCGCCAGAGCCACCAGCAGCATGGCCTGCGCCGCCCACAGACCGCGCCAGGCACGGGCACGCTCCCCGGCATCGCCCAGCCGCGCAATCCATTGCCCGGCACTCAGCAGGACAAATGGCATGAAGAACAGCCAGACGCGGCCTGTCTCGCCGCGCGCCATGCCGCTGAGCACCAGCATTGCCAGCGTGACGAAGAGGGCCAGCGGCAACACATCACGCCCCGGCCTCCAGCGCGCCAGCGCCAGCAACGCGGCCATCACCAGCGGCAGCCCGCCTAGCAGCGCCCACTCCCAGGTGTGCATCCACAGCCAGGGCACGTAGGGCCGGTCCAGTCCCAGGTGCCGGTCGAAGGCCACCTCCAGCATCGCCCAGGGCGTGCTGCCCGCGCCCAGCCACCACAGCGCCCAGGGCAGGGCCAGCCCCAGCGCGAACCACGCGCCCACCCTCAGCGGGAACCACCAGGGCCGCCCGCGCCGCTCATTGAGGGCGTGACGCAGCAGCACGTAGGCCCCCAGCAGGCCGATCAGCGGCACCAGCGAGAAGTTGGCGAAGGTCAGCACTCCAGTTAGCAGCCCGGCACCCACCCACCACACTGCGCCGCGCCGCGCCTCGTAGCCGCGCAGCAGCAGCCAGAAGGCCGCCACACTGAGCGCCGGATACACGGTGTTCCACGAGCCGGCGAACATGAGGGCGGCGGGCACCAGCGCCCACAACGGGGCCAACCACCACGCTCCCACTTGCAGGCGGCGAGCCGCGGCGAACAGCGGCAGGACTGTCAGCCCCGCCCAGACGGGCATCAGCAGCCCGACGACCGCCGTGCCCCACTCTGGTGCCGTGAAGTGCAGCAGCGTGTAATTATCGCACTGGAGGGGCACCAGCGCCCGTTGCAGCGCGCGTGCCGCGCCCGGCGCCGCGTCAAAGCCCTGCGCCGCCCCAGCGTAGATCAGGGGCAACCCCGGCGGGCTGAGCGCCACATGCTGGCTCATCTCGCGGAACTCGACCATCACCGCCGACCAGTCATGCCAGGCTCCATCCGACCAGTCAATCAGCCCGGCGGCGGTGTACGGCCCGGTCGCCGTCAGCGAGACCGTGCGGTAGTACAGTGCGCGCAGCGGATTCCCGGCGCGGACCCACGTCACCAGCAAGGACAGAGCGACGACGCCCAGCACTGCCCAGGCCCTGATCCATCCGCCGCGCCCTGCCCTGACCAGGCGCGCTGTGCCCAGACAGTACGCGCCCAGGGCGATGACCAGGACGGCGGCGCGCCCCAGGGTCACCGGCTCGTGCGGCCACTGCCAGTGCAGCAACTCGCCCCCGCGCAGCGCGGGGATCAGGTCCAACGCCAGAACAATCGCCAGGGCGGCGCTGGCCCCGACCAGCAGAGGCCCCGGTCGCGCCCACGCCCGCCACTTCGTCATCACGACGCCGCCTTGCGCCCCTTGATCGCCAGGTTGACGGTGCTGCGACCCGGCGGCTCGTCCAGCTTGTTGGGCCGGTCGAACAGGTTGAGCACGGCCACCCCCAGGTTGACCGGGTTGAGCAGGCTGCCCCGGTTTTGGTCGAACGTGGTGCGGTCGGCGGCGGTCGCCATGCGCTCCGGCAGCAAGCCGGACTCCAGCAGCGGCTTGCCCAGCCCGTAGACCAGGTTGTGGATGAAGGGGAAGCTGGTGTGAGTGAAAGATCGCTCCGCCTCCACCACGAAGCCCGCCGCCTCCACCGCCGCGCGCAGCCCCTCGCGCCGGTACAGCCGCACGTGGTTGGCCCAGATGCCCGCCAGCGGCCCGCGCCGGATGGGGCGCTTCACCGTGCGCTCCAGCGTCCAGTTGATCGGGTCCCACAGGAACGGGTAATTGGCGTGCGGCACGGTGATCGCCACCACGCCGCCCGGCCTCAGCACGCGCCAGACCTCGCGCAGCCCGGCCACGTCGTCGTCAATATGCTCTAGAATCTCAGAGAGGATCACCCCGTCGAAGTAGCCGTCCGGGAACGGCAGGGTGTAGATGTTCCCCCGCGTCAGGGTGACTCGCGGCAGGTGTCCCACATTGCGCTGCGCCTTGCGGATGATCTCGTCGTCCAGCTCCAGCCCCACCAGCGCGCACCGGCTGACGTAGCGGATCATGTTCAGGTAGAAGCCGCGCCCGCAGGCGCAGTCGAGGATGCGCGCTTCGTCGGGCAGCGGCACCCACTCGAAGATCGTCTGCACCCGCTTCTTGAAGGCCATGTCGGCCTCGTTGCGCGTCATGCGAGCGATGAGATCGGGATCAACGGCCATTGGCTGTCATTTCCACCCCGGAATGCGGGCCGCGCGGCGCAGGTGCTTCTCGTAGCGCCGCACCGTCTCGCCCAGGCTAAACGCCCGCTCGATCCCGGCGCGCGGCCTGGCGTAGCGCTCCGGCTGCTGCAAGATGTCCACTACCGCCCTGCCGATGGCCTCCCAGTCGCCGCGCGGGACGGTCGCGCCCATCCCCGTCACCGTGACCGGCACGCGCCCGCCCGGCGTGTCGGTCATCACCACCGGCGTGCCGCACAGCATCGCCTCCACCTGCACCAGGGCGAAGCATTCCGTGTCACTGGGCAGCACCAGCACGTCGCAGGCGGCGTAGAAATTGGCCATCGCCTGCATACTGCTGAGCTGGCCCAGGAAGATAAGCTGGTCGCGGTAGCGCTGGACGAGCGCCTGGTTGCGCTCCCACGTGTCCTCATAGCGGATGTCGTATTCTCCGGCGAAGACCACCCGCGCCCGCGGGAAGCTGCGGTTGATCACCTCCAGGGCGCGGATCAGCAGATCGGGCCGCTTCTCCTGGACAAAGCGCCCGGCAAAGCCGATGATCGGCCCGCCGTCGGCCCCCCAGCGCTCGCGTAGCTCGGCCACGCGCTCCGGGTCGGGGTCGGGCACTTCAATCGGCGGGTAGATCACCGACACGCGGTCGCGGAACGGCTTGAGGTAGTAGCTGTGATCGGCGTAGTCGTGGCTGTAGGCGATCAGCCGCGCCGCGCGGTTGGCCATGAAGCGGTAATTGGCGAAGGTGAACCAGCGCACGAAGCGGTTGAACAACCCCGGCGGCAGGACCAGGTCGCCGTGATGGGTGGCGATAAGCTGCTTGCCCGCCGCCCGCGTCAGCAAGGCCATCAGCGACGTTTCGAGCATGGGCGTGTGCAGCCAGACCACATCGTGCACGCGGATCAGCCCCCAGGCCGCCCAGGGATAGGCGGGCATGACCATCCCCCGGCTGACGCGCAGCGGCGCCCACAGCCGCACGAGGCGCACACCGTTGATCGTCTCGTCGCGCGGCAGCTCAATCGAGTGGCGCGCCGCCAGGATCGTCACCTGGTGCCCGCGCTGCACCAGCGCCTCGGCCACGCGCTGCACGTGGATCGGCACGCCGGTACGGTGCGGCAGGTAGTATTGCAGCGCCGCCAGCACGCGCAGCGGGCGGTCGTTCGTCTCAGGGGAATCCGGCTGCTCGATCATGCGCTCACGTTCGTCCCTGTGCTGGTCTCCGTCTTGGCGGACGCCGCGCCCTGCCCGCGCAGGCGCAACCCCTGCGCTGCCGCGGTCACCTCGCCCAGGCTCACCCCCTCCACCCACAGGCCGATCAGTCCGGCGGAGATGTAGGTCAGCAGGTTGACCGCGTGCAGCAGCAGAGCAAAGGCCACCGCCGGCGCAGCAGTCGGCCTGTCCACCAGGCTCGTGCTGGCCAGGGCGAAGACAATCGCCGCCTCGAACGGCCCCAGGTTGCCGGGCACGGCGGGCACGGCGATGGCGAAGGAGGCCAGCGCGATCATGGCGATGGCGGCGCTCCACGTCGGCTCGTCGAAGATGGCGAACAGCAGCGAATAACCGGTCAGCACCGAGACCGCCCACGCAACCGCCGTCCAGCCGACGACCAGCAGCATCGTGCGCGGCGAGGCCAGCGGGCGGATGCCCTCCAGCGCACTGCTAAGCCAGTCCGCCAGCGCGGGCCGGCGCAGCGGCGGAATGGCGCGCGCCAGCCCGTCCAGCAGCGCGTAGGCCCAGGCGGGCCGCGCTGCGAAGGCGGCCAGCACGATCACGCCGATCACCGCGCCGACGCCCAGGGCCATGCCCACGAAGCCAATCTCCAACCCGACGGGCAGCATCGCCAGCACCACGCCGATCAGGGCGAAGACGGCCAGCGTGTCCAGCAGCCGCTCCACCACGATCGTGCTCAGCGAGGTGAAGACCGGCAGCGGCGGGTCGAGCCGGGCGGCCAGCGCCGCGCGCACCAATTCCCCCACGCGCAGCGGCAGCACGCCGTTGACGAAATAGCTGACGTTGAGGATGTGGAAGCTGTGCGCCGGGGCGATGCGCTTGCCGAGCAGGACGCGCCAGCGCAGGCTGCGCAGCCACAGCCCGACATAGGACAGCAGCAGGCAGGGCACCACCCAGGCGTAATCGGCGCCGCGTAGCTCGCTCTGCACGCCGCTGAGGTCGCGCTGGAACAGGTACACCAGCGCGACCACGCTCACCGCCACGCCGAGCAGCAGGCTCGGCCACCGCTTCTTCATCCGCGTTTGTTTGCTCTTAGGGGCCAGCTACCGGCCAACCACACAATCGCTCATTATAGCGGCTGACCTACCCTGCACACCAACCCCGCCGCGACCACACATCCCATACACGCCCACCCCGCGCTTTCCTTAGCGAGAGTGCTCACATGCTTTACCTCACCCCCTGGCCTCGCGGCG
This sequence comes from Anaerolineae bacterium, assembly GCA_027494015.1. The sequence goes on along the minus strand of JAOSJP010000001.1, from coordinate 65,666 downwards.
CTCGGCTCTTCCCCCTCTCCGTCAACGGAGAGGGGGAGGCGAGGCGCGCCAGCGCCGAGCGGGGGTGAGGTGAACCAGGGCGCAGCAGAGCAGCGCCCCTACCGCGCGTGGAAAGAGGTTTTTCCAATCCGCAATTCGCAATTCGCAATTCCAATCCCGCCCTCCCACATTTTCCAACCGCAACCGCAATCCGCAATCCGCAATCCGCAATCCCACCCTTCCCCCGCGCAAAACTTGACAGCGCCGCCTCCCGCCCCGTATAATACCGGGCAGAGGTGCGGGTATAGTTCAGTGGTAGAACGTCAGCTTCCCAAGCTGAATGTCACGGGTTCGAATCCCGTTACCCGCTCCAACCGAGGCATTCCCAGAGCGGAGTGCCTTTTTCATTCGCGCTGCCTGCGCCCGCAAGGAGCACGCGATGCCCGCCGCGCACGACCATCACCCGCCCGCGTTGGAGATCGTCTGCCACGCCCCGCCCGATCGCCTCAATGAGGACGCCTGGCTCGCCCTGGGAGCCGGGCCGCTCGGCGAGCAGATCGTCGCCGCCGCCATTGACGGGGCAACCACGCGCCTGACACCGCCCGCGCTGCAGGCCCACCTCGACCGCCAGAGCGAGCCGCTAACCCCCGCCGCCTTCGCTGCCCGCTTCGTCCGCGACTCGCTGGCCCGCCAGATCGGGACGGGCCGCCCGCCCGCGCTGCGCACGCTGCTGCTGGAGGCCAACGCCGACCTGGGCCGCGCGCTGATCGCCCTCTTCGGCGCGCTGACGCTGGAGGCGCTCAGGCTGCCGCCCGACACCTACGAGCGGCTGGCCCACGACCCGCGCCTGGTGCGCCTGGGCCTGCCCGCCGCCGTGCTGACGCTGATCGAGTACGACCCGCGCGCCCACGCGCTGCGCTACGCCCACGCCGGCGACACGTTGCTGCTCGTCGCCTACGCCGACGGGCGCTTCAGCGTGCCCACTGCGGGCGGCGCGGCAGCAGACAGCGCCCTGCTGCGCACCGCCGCCCTGCTGCGCGACGACTTCCCCGGCCTGCCCTTGCGCGAGCTAACCCATCTCGCTGAGGTGCGCCGCCACGTCCTGCACAGCGCGCTCTACCACAATTACGTGGACGAGCACGGCCTGCCCCAGCGCAGGCAGGGGATCGGCGTGCTCGACGGGCTGCCGGAGCTGCGCTACTTCGTGCAGACGGGGACGGTGGACCTGGCGGGCGCGCTCTTCGCCTGCGTGCTGACCGACGGGCTGCTGTGGCCGGCCAGCGCCGAAGAGGTCTTCGGCGAGGAAGGCGAGCGCGTCGCCGCGCTGCGCAAAGAGCGGCTAGGCTCGATGGCCGGGCAGATCGCCGAGAGCGGGCTGCGTGGCTACCTGAAGCGGCTGCGCGCCACCGAAGCCGCCGACCCCGACCACGAGCGCTACCCGCGCCTGAAGACGCACGACGACGCGACCGGCGTGCTGCTGCGCTTCACGTAGGCCGGGCGCGGCGACGTCCCGCCGAGGAGGTTTGCCCGCCATGAAGATGGCCCGCATAGAATCAGCGGTGCGCCTCGTCCTCGCGTTCTATGAGGCGCTCAACCGGCACGATGTCGCCGCGATGATGGCGCTGCTGACCGACGACTGCCGCTTCGAGCACTTCGACCCGCCCCCCGACGGTGCGGTGTATTCAGGGAAGGACGCGATTGCGGGGTTCTGGCAGGGCTTCTTCCGCGAATCGCCGCAGGCGCACCTCGACATCGAGAAGATTCACGGCTTCGGGATGCAGGGCATCGCCCGCTGGCGCTGCGAGTGGGTGGATGCGGCGGGCAATCAGCGCCACCTGCGGGGCGTTGACCTGTTCCAGGAGAGGGGTGGGCTGCTCTGCGAGCAGCACTCGTATGTGAAGGGCGCGGGCGGGGGCAAGTGAGCGAAGCGATGAGTGTTTGCTGTCTTCACAGCAGTCACAAAGAGCGATGCTAACCTTCAATTAACTGATTTTCCCAACACAATCAATGTATATTCCAATCATTCCTTACACCACTAACATCTTCACTTCCTCCTCTAACACATTCACTTAGATACCTCACATTCCATGAGTTATCTGTTGAAGACTTCCCAACTCACACACATTCCCAACTTATATTTTATTTACCTACCTTCTTCCAACCCAAAGACCTACAACTCTTCCCAATTCTCCCACTAAAGATTATCAACAAACCCAATTCTCTATTCATAAACTCACCCTTCAAGAACTTACAACATTTTTATTTTCAATCAAAAAATAACAAATCTGAATTTAAAGAGTCGCGTGCCCACGTCAGGATCATCCTGACGGTGAGCCAGAACTGCTCAAAACCCTCAATCTCATGCGGGAACACAACATCGCCCACATCCTAGCCACTCCTGACCTCAGGACTGGGCGGGCGAGTACTCGCACCTCGGAGTTGATTCGTACCTCAGCTTTGCGACCATCAGGGGAAAAGACAACTTGGGCTGCCCTGAGGGCAACGGGCCTCTCGAGTTCGCCCATTTCCTGGCGTTTGACGATCTCCGGAATCACGTAGAGGTCTAGAAACTGGCTAAGAACCCTCTGCTGAAACTCCGGATCCTGCAGCGTTTTCTGAATCGTTTGCTCATCCATGCCTATGCCCCCAGTCAAATGCCCGGCGCTACACCCCTACCATGGTGACCAAGAGCCGATGGAACACATCGGTCAACGCTGCCTTGCTCAATTGACGGCGAACGCGCACCCTGCTCAAAACTCCCCCACCTCCGGGTACGCCGCGCGCAGGGCCTCCCCCACAATGCGCTTGTAGGCAAGCGCGTCGGCTTCCGTCTCGCCCTCGAAGCGCAGGCTGAGCACCGGCTCGGTGTTCGACGCGCGCAGCAGGCCCCACCCCCGCTCGAAGGTGATGCGCACCCCGTCCACGTCGTTGATCGGGTAGCGATCCCTCAGCGCGGCGTGCACAGCGGCAATGACCGCCGCCTTGCGCTCGTCCGGGCAGTGCGGGCGGTACTCCGGCGTGGCCCACAGCGTGGGCACGGTCGCCATCAGCGCGGAGAGCGGCTCCGGCTGCGCGGTGAGAATCTGCACGACCCGCCCGGCGACGAACACCCCGTCGTCGAAGCCGTAATAGCCGTCGGCCAGGAAGATGTGCCCGCTCATCTCGCCGCCGAGCAGCGCGCCCTCCTCCTCCATCTTGGCCTTGACCAGCGAGTGCCCGCTGATCCAGATCACGGGGCGGCCCCCGGCGCGCGCCACCTCGTCGAAGAGCACCTGCGAGCTGAGCACGTCGGCGACGACCGCCGCCCCAGGGTGGCGAGCCAACGTATCGCGGGCCAGCAGCACGAGGATGCGGTCGGCGGGGATGGGCGCGCCCGTCTCGTCCACCACGCCCACGCGGTCGGCGTCGCCGTCGAAGGCCAGGCCCAGGTCGGCGCCGCTCGCGCGCACCAGGGCCACCAGGTCGCGCAGGTTAGCCGCGTCCTGCGGGTCGGGCTGGTGATGCGGATACGTCCCGTCCGGCTCGCAGTAGAGCGGGATCACGGTGTGGCCGAGCGACTCCAGCAGCGGCACGGCGTAGACACCGCCCATGCCGTTCCCGGCGTCCACGACGATGGTCAGCGGGCGGGCATGGCGCAAACGGGACTGCGCCATCGCCAGGTAGCGGGCGTTGGCCCCGTCGTCGCGGCGGACGCCCCCCTGCCCACTAACGAAGTCCCTCGCCTCAATCATCCGGCGCAGCGCCTGAATCTGCTCGCCGTAGAGGTTGCGCTTGCCGATGGACAGCTTGAAGCCGTTCATGGCCGGCTTGAGGTGGCTGCCGGTGACCATCAGCCCACCGCTGTCCCCCGCCTCGACCGCGCACCAGTAGACGACCGGCGTCGCCGCCCGCCCGATGTCCGTCACCTGGCAGCCGGTGGCGACCAGCCCGCGTATGGCGGCGTCGGCCAGCCCGCGCGAGCTAAGCCGGTTGTCGTGGCCGATCACCGCCTGAGTCACGCCCGCGCGCGCCAGGTGCGTGCCGAACGCCCGCCCGATCTGCTCGGCAGTGTCTTCGGTCAGCGCGCGGCCCACCTCGCCGCGAATGTCGTAGCGCTTGAACAGGCTTACATCCACCATGACTCAATCTCCCACCAGACTTCCGAAGTCTTCGAAGACTTCGGAAGTCTCTCGTCTCTCTCACCGCAACACCGCGTCGAAGAACCCCGTCACCCACCGCTCGTACTCGTCGGGGTAGCGCTTGAAAGCGCCTGTATGCGAAGCGTCCGGCGCCACCCACAACGTCGCCCGCGCGCCGACGGTCTCGGCGAACAGGGTGTTGAAGTCCACTTCCTGGGCATCGCTGCCCGCCGCGATCAGCAGGAACGCCGTGCCCTCGGCCTGGGTCATGGACGCCAGCAGCGGCGGACTGGGCGGGTCGTCGCCGCTGAGCAGTTGCACAGTGGCGAACATCACCCGCGCGGTGAAGTTGCGCAGCAGCGGGCGCTCCGACGGCAGCGCGCGCAACTCGTCCAGCGAGCGCTGCGTCGCCCCGTCGGCGACGATGGCCCGCAGCGCCGGGACGCCTGACGCCGCGCCGAGCAGCACTTCGCCGCCCAATGACAGCCCCAGCCCGCCAACCGCCGTGACTTCCGGCTGCTCTTGCAGGTAGGCCGCCGCCGCGCGCACGTCGCGCGTGCCTCGCCAGCCAAAACGATTGGTGCGCCCGCCGCTCTCCCCGTGCCCGCGCAAGTCCAGGGCCAGCACGCCGTAGCCGTGCTCGCGCAGCATCGCCGCGTGACCGCGCACGCCTTCGCGCGAGCCGCCCGCCCCATGAAGGAGCAGGATCGCCACGCCGTTGGCCGGGGGCGCGTACCAGGCGGCCAGCCTCACCCCGTCCTCTGCGGTCAGGGAGACCTCGCTGAAGCCTTCCGGCGGCGCGCCGACCGACTCTTTATAGGGGAAGACAACGTATACCCCGAATACGGCAGGGACGACCAGATATAGCAGGGCAATCACGACCAGGATCAAAACAACGATCCAGCGCAGCGCGCGCCGGCGGGCGGGTAATCTCAGCTTCACGGGAAGGCTCCCTATGGGCCTGTCCGTAGGGGCGTATTGCAATACGCCCCTACGCAGAGAACACGGCTCTCACCCATCCTTGCGCGCGCTGCGGCCCAGCGTCTGCTCGACCCACACGCGCGTGCCGTCCGGCACGTCCTCGCGCACGACGGTCGTCGGGCCGATCTCGGCGGCGCGCCCGATCTTGACGCCGGGCATGGTCATCACGTTCACGCCGATGAAGGCGCGCTTACCAGCGATCAGCCCCAGCTTGCTGCGCCCGCTATCCACGCGCTGCCCCTTGACCATTGACCAGACCGGCCCCTGGTCAATGCGCAGGTTGGCCGTGGTGCACGCCGCCGAGAAGTTCACGTCCTCGTCCAGCACGGAATCGAGCACCTGGCAGGCGTGCGTATGGGCGCGGTCGGCCAGGTAGCTGCGCGCCACCTCGGTGGCGAAGCCGACCACCGCCCCCGCGCCGATCATCGAGCCGCGCACCAGCGCCCCGTTGCCGACAACGGCCCCCGCGCCGATGTAGGCCGGGCCGACCACCGTCGCCCCGTGAAAGAGCCGCGCCCCGGAGTCAATGATCACGTTCCCCTTGACGAGCACGCCGTCCTCAATGAAGGCGTCCGGCGCGATGCGCTGGTTGTCAATCTGGCCCAGGAGAGCATCCATCACGTCGAGCACATGCCAGGGGAACTTGAGCGCCTGCCAGGGGCCTTCGTAGGGCACCACGCGGAAGATGTGCTCCTGCATCAAGCGGGCCATTGCCCGCTCATAGTGATCGTCGGTCTTCTCCGGCCTGGCGTACTCGGCGCGGATGGCGTCCAGCAGCAGCGCGGCGTCGGAGTGAATGTGGGCGACGATGCTCACTAGATCGCTCGGCTCGTTGCCCGGCCCCGGCTTCTCAACCACGTTGGTGATGCGCCCTTCCTCACCCACTTCCAGATAGCCGCCGGGGAAGTACTCCTTGACGCGGTAGCCGGCCAGGTACGACAGCGCCGTCTCCGACTGGTACTCGGTCAGCATCCGCTGGTGGAGCACCACGTCGGTCAGGTCGTGCACCTGGGTGACGTAGATCGTCTGGTTGCCGTTGGCCGCCAGGTACCCCTCAAGCTGGAGCAGGGCGTCGCCCATGCCGCGCGGCTCGCGCTGCACCACCACGTCCACCTGTGTGTCCGTCAGCGAGGCGACATAGGCCCGCATCTGCGTCTCGTTCTCCGGGTTGGCAACGATCACCGCCCGATCCAAGCCCAGCTCTGCATAGTGCTCCAATTGCCAGCTCAGCAGCGGGCGTCCCATGAACTTGATCAGCGATTTCTCTTCCAGGGGCCACAAGCGCGAGCTTGCCCCGCCCGCCAGAATGACCAGTAACGGCGTTCGCACAGTCTCCCTCCCCATTCAGGCAATGACGCGCTGGCAGCGCCCAGGCGCAGCCCAACGCGGGCCAACGGCGCGCTATTCTACTCAGTCGCCCGGCGCGCGTCGAATCCACGCCCAGTCTTAGCACTCAAACTTACTGCCAGCCGCCCCAGCGCCCCCCAGAGCCGCGCGTGAAGATGACCTGCTGGCGGCGCGGCGGCTCCGGGCGCAGCGGCCTGAGCAGCAGCGCCACGACCACCCCGGCGGCGAACCCGCCGATGTGCGCCCAGAAGGCCACGCCCTCGCTCTGCGCCGTCGGGACGCTGAGCGCCGCCGCACCGCTGATCAGTTGGGTCAGGAACCAGATGCCCAGGTAGATGAACGCCGGGACATAGATCGTGCCAACGTACCAGATGAAGGTGCGCACGCGGTTGAGCGGGTAGAGCAGGATGTACGCGCCCATCACGCCGGAGATGGCCCCGCTCGCCCCGACTGTCGGCACCGGCGAGGTGGGGTCGGTCAGGATATGCGCGCCGGACGCCGCCAGGCCAGTCCCCACGTAGAAGAGCAGGTACAGGATCGGGCCGAAGCGTTGCTCGATGTTGTCGCCGAAAATCCACAAGAAGAGCATGTTGCCGGCGATGTGGGCAAAGCCGCCGTGCACGAACATGGACGTGAGCAGCGTGTAGAGGTCAGTGCCGCGCTCGATTTCGGCGGGGATCGCGCCATAGGTGACAATGAAGCTCTGCAGGTCAGGCAGGCTGAGCGTTAGCTGGTACAGGTAGACCAGCACGTTGACGGCGATCAGCCCCACCGTCACCACCGGGACGCCGCGCGCCCCGTGATTGTCATCTCCGATAGGGAACATAGGCCCTCCTCATGGCGCGCCTCTCGCCGGGCGCCACCCCACACCCAATTCTAGCACAGCGCCCTGGCACCTGGCGTACAACAAAACGCGCCCCCGGCGCAGAACATCCGGCGGGCGCGTTGAGCGCAACTCACAGCGGACAGAGGGCATGTCGGGGGCTTATAGGCTCGCCCGCAGATCGGCATCCGCCTCGCCCATGTCCAGCATTCGGCGCACTTTGGCCACCAGGTCGTGGTGCAGGATCGGCTTGGGCAGATAGTCGCTGGCCCCTGCGTCCATGCCGCTCATGACGCTCTTGGCGTCGCCGCGCGCGGACAGGATGAGGATGGGCAGCGTCTCCGTATCTGGCCGCCCGCGCAGCACGCGACACAGCTCGATGCCGTCCATGCCCGGCATCATCACATCGAGAATGATCAGGTCTGGCGTGTTCAATTCCAGGACTGCCAGCGCCTGGTCGGCATCTTTGGCCTTGAGCACTTCGAACCCGCCGCGCTCAAGCATGATTCCGATCAGCGTCAGCGCGCCAATCTCATCATCCACAACAAGAATCCGTTTCATGCCGACTTCTCCATTGCTCGCCGCGCTGCTGTACGTTTAAGTTTAGCAGCAAACCACCGCCCTGCAAGCACCGCGCACCGCACAGATCGGGTTCGCCCGCCCGTGTTATACAACGCTTTCAGCACGCGCGCTACTGGCGCGGCAGGAAGAGACCGCCGAAGTCTTCGCGGACTTCGGAAGTCTCCTTCTGCACCCCAGGGCAATCGCTTCAAACGTGCGTGTTGTTCTACCTCACCCCCAGCCTCGCTGCGCTCGGCTTGCCCCCTCTCCGTTGACGGAGAGGGGGCGGCGAGGCGCGCCAGCGCCGAGCGGGGGTGAGGTAAATCCAGGGCGCAGCAGAGCAGCGCCCCATGTGCACCAACTTCCTGCTGCACCGCCTCTCCCCTCAATCCCCCTCTCCAGCCGAGCTAGAGGGGACTTTGATCGCCAGAGGGGCTTGGCCGGGGAGGGGCCAGGGGGGGGCGTTCCGCCCGTCCCCCCCAAAACCTTGTTGGTGCACATGGGCGCAGCAGAGCAGCGCCCCTACGAGTAGGCTGGCGCGCGGCGGACTTTGATGCGATTGCCCTGTTCTGCACCCTGTCGGACTTTGCAGCCACACCCCCACCCCCTATAATAGCCGCTGCACCTTGACGCGCCGAAGGAGACGCCAGTGCCCCTCGCCCTGACCCCGATTGTATGCTCCGGTGACCTGGTGATGCTCGTTGGCAAAGACCGCCGCACCTTTCTGCGCACGGTGACCGCTGGTGAGAGCTTCCAGTGTCACCTGGGCGTCATCGTCTTCGACGATCTGGTTGGCGTCCCCTATGGCGCGCAGGTGCCCACGCACCTGGGGCACAAAATGTTCGTGCTGACGCCGCACACCGACGACCTGATCCGTCACCTGCAGCGCGAAGGGCAGATCATCTTTCCCAAAGACCTGGGCTACATCGCGCTCAAGCTGGGCATCCGCCCCGGCGTGCAGGTCATCGAGGCGGGCACGGGCAGCGGCGCGCTGACTCTCACCCTGGCGCAGCTTGTCGGCGAGCACGGTCACGTCTTCAGCTACGAGCGGCGCGAGCGCATGCAGACGCGGGCCATCGCCAACCTGCGCCGCCTGGGGCTGCTGGAGCGCGTGACGTTCCACTTGCACGACATTGCCGAGGGCTTCTTCGAGCGCGAAGCGCACGCGCTGTTCCTGGATGTGCGCGAGCCGTGGCTCTACCTGGAGCAGGCGCGCGCAGCCCTGCGCGGCGGCGGGTTCTTCGGCGCGATCCTGCCCACCGTCAACCAGGTGATCGCCCTGGCCGAACGACTCTACGACGGCCCCTGGTATTTCCTGGAGATCGAAGAGATCATCCGCCGCAGCTATAAGACCATCCCGGAGCGCATCCGCCCCGACGACCAGATGGTGGGGCACACCGGCTTTTTGATCTTCGCCCGCGCCGTCGAGCGCGAGGAGCGGGGCGAGCGAGACGATGGCGGGGAGTCCGGGCCGGACGGCGACCTCGACGAGGACTTATCAGAGGAATGAGCGCCGCCGGCAAAAACAACAGGGGCCGCTGAGCGACCCCTGCCAAATGTCTGATACGCTTCGTCGAGGGCGGGCGAGGCTAGTCTTTCTCGTCCTCTTCCTCTTCGCGGCGGCGGATCAGCTCAGGCTCGGCAGAGACCTCGGCCCCAACCTCTTCCTCTTCCGCCGCGGTCAGGTACGACGTGGACACGAGCACATGTCCGCTGTCCATCAGGTAGGTCACGCCGGGCAGCTCCGGCAGCGCCGAAGCCAGAAGCATGTCGCCCACTTCCTTCAGCGCGGAGACATCCAGCTCCACATGAGGGGGAAGATCGCCCGGCAAGCACTCCACCATGACGTTGATCACCTCATGGTTGACCACGCCACCCGCCTCTTCAATTGCCTCCACGCTGCCGACCAGCACAACCGGCACCTCGGTGCGGATGGCTACATCCATGCGCACACGGCGGAAATCCACGTGCAGCACGTCGCCGCGCAGAGGGTCGCGCTGAACCTGGCGCACCAGCACGTTGTGCTGCTCGCCGCCCAGATTCAGTTGGATCAGCTGAGAACTGCCGGCCTGGCGCAGCACAGGGCGCAGTTCCAGCCAGTTCACCTGGAGCGGCACCGGGTCGAACGTCGCGCCGTACAACACGCCGGGGATCATCCCCTCGGCGCGTATCTGCTTGACCTGTTTGCCGATCAGCTCACGCCTGGTCGCTTCGAGCACGATTGAGTCAGCCATTGAAATACCTTCTCCCCGATCTACCAGCGTGCCGAGCCGGCCCGCCACGCCTGTTTATAGTGCGCTCTCTTGCCATCAATCGCCGCCCGGACCTCTGAAACGCATCCTTCGCACCAGCGCGCGCGGTCTCACACAGACCGCGCAGGGGCGGACAGGACGGCACACAGCGGCAGCAATTGTAATGGAGCGCGTGCCGAGCGTCAATGGTTGATGCGCGCTTCGTCTCGACGCGACCCGCTGCGCACGCTATCATTGCCCCGGCGTCTTCAGGTGCGGTCACAGGAGAGCGGATGCACGACACCCTATCGCGCGGGGAACGGCTGGCGCTGCTGGCAATTCTGCTGGTTGGGGCCTGGCTGCGCTTCCAGCACATGGGCAGCATCGAGGTCAACATTGACCAGGTGTACCCGATCTGGCAGGCGCTGCACACCCTGGATGCCGGGCAGTTCCCGCTGACCGGGCAGGGCACGTCCGTCCTCTTCGACAACCCCCCGCTGACCGGCTACTTCTATCTGCCCGTCGTCGCCCTGACGCGGCAGGCGCTCGCCGTGTACGTGCTCACCATCGCCCTCAACACGCTCGCCGTGTGGCTGGCCTATCGCGGGCTGCGCTGGCTGCTGGGGACGCGGGCAGCCCTCGTCGGGGCGGCGCTCTTCGCCGCCAACCCCTGGATCATCGAGGACAGCCGCCGCACATGGGTGCAGGCGCTGGCTCCCTTCTTCGTGGCGCTCGTCTTCTGGGCGCTGGCGCCCGTTCTCACCGGGCAGACGCGCCATCCCGCCCGTCGGACGCTGGTCGCGCTGATCGGGCTGGCCCTCTTCGCCCATACCTATCTGCTGGCCTACGCGCTGATCGCGCCGGTGGGCCTGCTGATCCTCGTCCACCGGCGGCGGGTGCCCAGGCGCGCGCTCGCAGCCGGGGTCGCCGTGTTCGCTGCGCTGCTGGCCCTCTACGCCGCCGGACTGCTCAGCAACTGGGAGCGCACGACGAGCCGCGCCGAGTCCTTCGCCGAGGGGGGGGCGCGCCTCTCGGACGAGGCGCTCAGCCATGCCCTGCGCCTGGTCAGCGGCGGCGGATACGCGGACGTGCGCGGCGCGAACGCCCCGGCGGATGACGCAGCGCTGCGCCAGGACCTCAGCGCCGCGATACACGCCGTGTGGACGGCGCTGATCGCGCTCGGCGCGGGCGCAGCCCTGCGCGCCTGGCGGCGCTCGCCCGACGCTCAGCAGCGCGATGGGGCGCTGATCCTGCTCGTCTGGTTCGCCCTGCCCGTGCTGCTGATGAGCTACGTCTCGCGCGCCGTGCATCCCTTCTATCTGCTGCTGACCGTCCCCGCCGGGCACGGGCTGGCCGCCTACGCGCTGCGCCCGCTGCTGAGCCGGCGCGCGGGCCTGCTGATCGTCGGCGTGCTGGTCGTCGTCAGCAGCGCGCTCAACGGGCTGAGCGCCGTCCGCTTCGCCCAGAACACCGCCGCGCACCCCGACGAAGACCTGCCGGGGACACTGCCGCTGGCCGAGCTGACAGCGCTTGGCGAGCGCATCCGCGCCGCGCGCGAGCCGGGCATGGCTGTGCTCGCGCCGATGGACGAATGGACGGCGGAAGTCATGGCCGGGCGCGCCATCCGCGCCGAGCACCTGAGCGAGCTAGAGCGGGCGCTGATCGTCCCGCCGGGCGGCGCGCTGATCGTCACCGTGCAGCGCGCGGGAGAGCCGGCCAGCCCGCCGCCGCTCTACGCGGAGCCGGTCGGGGAGCCGCTGCTCCTCGCTGATGGAGCGATCATCCGCCTGTGGGCCGTCACGCCCGACCGCCTGCTCATCGCCCATCCCGCCGCCATCCCGTCGGACGTGGGCGTGCGCTTCGCCGGCTGGACGCTGAGCGGCGAGCTAGCGCCCGGCGCGACCGTCGCGCTCGACCTGTTCTGGCGGGTGGAGGCCCTGCACCCCGACCGGGGCATCTGGATGTTCGCGCCCTTCGCCCATCTCTACGACGGGGATGGGGCGCGCCTGGCAGTGGCGGACGGCGCGCTGATCCCGGCGCTGGATTGGGCACCCGGCGATCTGCTGGCCTATCGCCTGACGGTGAGCGTCCCCGCGGACGCTGCCGGGCCGTTCGCGCTGCGCGCGGGATTGTTCGACGGCGTACGAGCGCGCGACGACGGGACGCCGGGGATCAACGCCATCTTTCGCCTGGACGCCGAGGAAGGCCCGCAGGCTGCGCCGGACATCCTCCTGCTCGCGCCGTGAGAGATCATCTGAGAAATCGCTTCCCTCTCGTGCACACTGTTGGCGAGCTAAGTGCGCGCCGGTTTCGTAGGGGCGCAGCAGAGCAGCGCCCTGGTTGACCTCACCCCCTGGCCTCGCTACGCTCGGCCTTTCCCCCTCTCCGTCAACGGAGAGGGGGAGGCGAGGCGCACCAGCGCCGAGCGGGGGTGAGGTCGTGACCTCCCAGCTCTGCGGCGCAGATTCTCGCAACTGACTCGCTCCAAATCGTAGTAAGGCTTATACTTGAGGAAGAATCGTCGGCATAAGGCAACCCTGGTCTCCGGTGACTGGCGCGTGTCAGTGCCAGACCGTTCGACCCGGTGGAGGAGAGAGAGATGATGAGACCTATCACGCAGTCGTTCGTATTTGTGGCCGGCCTGGCGGTGTTGGTCGCCGCGCTGGCTTTGCTGCCAACCGGAGCCGCTGATGCCCGGCAAGCGGCGACGCCCACCGCAGGATTGCTCAGCGATGGGGTCTTCCCCAGCGGCTCCCCCTCGCCGGCGAGCGGCGATGGCGGCCTGCTCATCCCGACCAGCACACCATCCGGTGGCCTGCTCATCCCCACCAGCACGCCGTCCGGCGGCCTCATCATCCCCACCAGCACGCCCGCGCCCAGCGAGCCGTCCTTCCCGCCACTGAGCGAAGACGACCTGGCCGACATCAATTTGCACGCGGCTGATGTGCCCGGCGACTTCGCCGCCAACCAGCAAGTTGACACGTTCACGGCGGAGGAGATGCTCGTCGCCCTGAACGATGCTGGCATGACCGACCAGGCCGCCTCTTTCCAGCAGTTCTCCGCCACCTATGGCTGGCAGAACTCTGTCGGATTCACCTATACGTCGTGCCAGCCCAACGTGCCCATCAGCGAGATCTACAGCGAAGTCGGGCAGTTCACCGGGTCAGCCGAGGGCCGCGCTTTCTTCGACGATCTCCAGGTGCAGGACTTCTTCACCGCACTGGGATATGCCGTAGCTCCGGCTGAGAATGTACACGGCTGGCGCACAACCCTCGGCCCCGGCCCTGGGGCGTGCTTCGCCCAGGAGACCGAATACGGCCTGATGTTCGAGTACTGGGGGCTATTCATCACGGTCTCGATGGTCGCCGACGCCAACACCGATCCTGGCCTGGTCAACGGCCTGGTTGACCAGCTCGCCGCGCAGGTCGTGGCTCACGCCGACGCGATGGCTTCAATACCCTTCCCGCCGACGCCCGTCCCTGGGGCGGTAGTGGTGGTGCCGACACCCGCCATCGTAGTGCCAACGCCCGTCGTCGTGGTGGCGACCCCCACCCCCGAAGTCGCGCGCGCTACGCTGCAGGACATCGAGTCGATCATGCCGACGATGGACGAGCTGGGCATGGACTCGCCGCCCTGGGTACGCGACCAATCCCTCAGCGGCATCTACACGTTCGAGCAGCTTGTAGCGCTCTTCCAGTCGGGCGGGTTGGCCGAGATCGCCGATGCCACCCAGCAGGCCGGGCAGCGCGCCGGGCTGATCGGCCAGGTGTCGTACCTGTGGAACACAGAGACTACCTGCGGCGATCCGGCGCTGCTGGATGTGGAGATTGATGTCGCGCTGTTCAACGATGCGCAGGGATCGGCCTTGTACATGAATGACTCCGCCATGCAGCAGGCGTGGCTCAATACAGGGGTGTTCGGCAGCATCGCGCCCAGCGGACAGGGCCAGTTGTGGGAAGGCAGCACGGACTTCCATCGCTGTGGCAAAGCGGTTTTCCGCAACTGGGTCGTGACGCACGACCGCTTCATGATTATGGTTGCGCTGACGGCATCTGCCTCCGCCGATCCCAATGAAGTGGTGGCCATCGCCCAGAACATCGCCACCTTCACCGTAGACAAGATCGGGAAAGCCGGGCTGCGATAGCCGGCCCCGATCTCGCCTCCTGCCGTCGCTCTCGCCGCCCGCGCCGCACTTGCCACGCGCGGGCGGCGGTTCGAGTCGCGCAATCTCCTGCCAGTCTCTTGCGTACACGTCAATATCACTTATACTAATAGATAAGTGGTGTGGACGTCACGGCGCGTCGTTGGGGCGACCTGTACGCCACCGCCTTCCCTGCATGGGTTCCTAAGCCGCCCACGCAGTCTCCTGGGTCCGCTCAACAGGCTGATCGTTCTCGTCCGCTCAGGTCCTGGCACCTGCCTGTGCCCCCGCGCACACAGGGTCAGGCAAAGGAGAGACATCTGTGAAATCGCCCATCGTCAAGACACTCTTTTTCTCAGTTGTGCTGTCATTCGTGCTTGTTGCGCTGGCCCTGCCACCCGGTTATGCCGGCGCGCAGGGCGACCCGACGCCCACACTCCCACCGGTGATCGAGGATACTCCGGCGGGCACCCCGCAGACCGGCGGCGGATTGCTCATCCCAACAAACACGCCAGAAGCAGGCGGAGGGCTGCTCATCCCCACCAGCACACCGGCTTCCACTGAGCCGTCCTTTCCGCCGCTCAGCGACGCGCAGCTAACCGCCATCAATCTGCAACCGGCAGACGTGCCCGCCGACTTCGCCGCTAACCAGACCACGGACACTTTCACGACGGAGAGCATGATGGGCGGGCTGAACCAGGCGGGCAAGCCGGAACTGGCCTCGGCCTTGCAGCAGATCTCCGCCACCTACGGCTGGCAGCGCTCCATCGGCGTCAACTACGCCTCCTGCCAGACCAGCGTGCCCATCAGCGAAATCTACAGCGACGTGGGCCAGTTCAGCGATCCCGCCGCCGGACGCGCTTTCTTCGCCGATCCGCAGGTGCAGGCGTTCTTCGTCGGGCTGGGCTACGAACTGACTCCTGCTGAGGACGTGCATGGGTGGCAGGACACCAGGAACCTCGAAGAGAGCACATGTTTCGCCCAGGAGACCGAGTACTGGGTCTTCATGGAATACTGGGGCCTGCTGATCACTGTCTCTATGACCGCCGATGCCAACACCGATCCACAGCTTGTCTGGAACCTGGTTGACCAGCTTGTGGAGACCGTCATCGCCCACGCCGATGCCCTGGCGACACAGCCCTTCCCGCCCACGCCGACGCCCGGCGCGGTGGTGTTGCAGCCCACGCCAGCCATCCCCCTGCCTCAGACGCCAGCAGTCCCGGTGGCTACCTCTGTCCTGCCGAAGCCCCCCACGCCCACCGAAGCGGCGAAGCTCGCCACGCTGGACGATGTGGCCGCGGCCATGCCCACGATCAGCGATCTGGAGTTGCAATCGCCCCCCTGGGCACTGGACAACATAACCAGCGGCACTTTCACGGCCAGCCAGGTTGTGGCGCAGTTGCAGTCCGGTGCGCTGTACGAGCTGGCGAATGCCGTGTTCAGCGCGGGTCAGCAGGCCGGGTTTGTCGGCCAGGTCACCCGCCTGTGGTCTACGGGCCTTGACTGCTCAATGTTCGTGCAAGACCTGGAGATCACCGTTGCCCTTTTCAACGACAGCCAGGGGCCAGTGATGTACATGAATGACGCTTTGATACAACAGGCGTGGCTCAACACCGGCCTGTTCACCAACATCATGCCCCACAGCGCGGCCAGCACCATTGGCCAGCTCTGGATCGGCGGCACCGCCTTCGACCCCTGCGCGCCGGTTGTCTATCGCGTCCTGGTCGTGCCACATGGCCGTTTCCTGATCACGGTCTTCAGCATCGCAGACCCGTCCTTCAACCTCGACGATCTGGACGCTGCCAACGAATCCGTTGCCGAGTTGGTCATCGAGAAGCTCGAAGGGGCCGGGCTGCAATAACGCCAGCCCTGGCTCACGCCCATCACTGCCACATGCTGCCGCCCGCGCCGCACTTGCCCTGCGCGGGCGGCTGGCGTATAAAGGGGGGAACACGCGCCGCGACCAGGCGCGCTCATACTGCTGGATCGCGCGGCGCACGCGCAGGAGGTTTCTCATGCATCATCTCAACCGACTTGTACCCGGCGTCCGGCGCTGGCCGGCGCTGATCGCTCTGCTGGCGCTGCTGGTCGCGGCAGGCGGGCCGGCCCTGGCCGCCCGCCCCCCGGCCCAGGCCGGCGTGCTGCGCATCGGCTATCTCGGCGTCGCTGACTCCGACGTGGCCAGGGGCGCGCAGCTTGCCATTGACCAGATCAACGGCGCGGGCGGCTTCGAGGTCGCCGAGCGCGGCACAGTGCAGCTTGAGCTGATCGCGCTGGCCGCGCCGCCCGCTGCCGATTCCCTGGCCGCTGACGCCAGCGCGCTCATCGCCCAGGGCGTTGTGGCGCTGCTCGGCCCGGACGACAGCAGCGCGCTCACCGCCGACGCCGTGCAGGCGCTCACCGCGGCGGGCCTGCCCGTGCTGACCGCCGCGACCGCCGATGCCCTCACCCGCGACGACGCAGCCAACGTCCTGCTGCGCATCTGCGCCCCCGAACGGCTCTACAGCCAGGCACTGGCCGCCGTCCTGCTCGACGACCTGGCCCTGACTTCGTTCGCCCTGGTGCAAACCAATATCGAGTCTACCGAGGCGCTGCTCGCCTTCGAGAGCGTCCTGACCGAGCGCGGCATCGTCCCCGGCGCGCGCCTGCAACTGGCTGACTCGGCGGGGCTGCTCGGCGAGTCGCGCAATCTGCTCGACCTCAACCCGGAGGCAGTGGTGATGTGGGGCGCGCCGCAGGACGCGGCGAACCTGCTCAGCCTGCTGCGCAAAGGCGGCTGGACGGGGCAATTTGCCTATCGTCACGCTGAAGAAGCCGTCCGCACCGGGGTTCTCAGCGACACGCTGGCCACTGGAGTCATCGGCGCGGCCAACTGGTCGTATGCCCATCCGGGCCGGGCGTCGCGCATCTTCCTGGAAGACTACCTGCTGGCCTATGGACAGGTGCCGGGGCCGCTGGCCGCCGCTGGCTATGACGCGATCTGGGCGCTGCGCGCCGCGTTGATTGCCGGCGGCACCGCGCCAGAAACGCTGACCGCCGCCCTGGTCAGCGCTGCGCCGCGCAACCTGGTGGGGGGCACGCTGCGCCCCGCCGATTTCGCTGACGGGGATATGATCCGCGTGGTGATGGTCTACCGGCTGGGCGCGGGCGGCGCGCCGACGCTTCTCGCCCGCTTCGACGACGGGCAGCCTGTTGGCATTGAGGAGGCGGGCGGGTAGTTTCCCATTGAGAGACCGTTTGAGAAGTTATCTCCCCCACCCCAAACCCCTCCCCCACAAGGAGGGAGGGGCTTAGCGGGCGCGCTCTTCTCCCTTCCCCCTCGTGGGGGAAGGGCCGGGATGGGGGCAAGGGCAGGCGCACGACTTTTCGAACGGCCTTTAAGGATCGGGGCCTCAGCCTGGCCCCTCACACATATATCCTGTCGGCGACATCTCTGATGCGCCTTGACGATCATGGTGGAAGCCGCTTGTAGGGGAGGGTTTGCAAACCCTCCCCTACAAGACATTTGCGCGCATTACCTGTCTTGAGCGTCAACTCTCATTAGGGGCGTATGCGCTATGCCCCTACGCTGCGTCCTGGGCGAGAGCACTCCGCTCACCAAAGCCGCTTGCCGGGCTACTCTCCGTCTTCAACCGCAGCGCCATCTTCCGGCGGGCCATCCAGCACCTCGGCCAGCGCTTCCGCCGTCGTGACCGGCGCCGCGCAGACGAAGTTCTCGCAGACGTAGGCGGCGGGCGCGCCATCGCGCAGCGTGCGCGTGCGCAGCAGCGCCGGCACTGCGCCAGATTCCGCGCTCGACGGAGAGAGCGCCAGCACTGCCAGCGGGCGATACCTGGCGCGCACCACTTCCAGCAGGGCCGCCGTGCGCTCGTCCGCCGGATCGCCGATGAGGGCGATCTCCAGCGGGCGGCGCAGGGCCATGTCCAGCCCGATCAGCATCTCGCCGAAGGCCAGCGGGTACTCCGCCAGCGCCGACCCCAGCGCCCGGTAGACGCTCAGCGCGGCGTCCTCGTAGCGCGTCTCCGCCGTGTAGCCGGTCAGCCGCAGCAGCTCGTAGGCGATCATGGCGCTGCCGGAGGGAGTCGCATTGTCCTGCACGCTGCGCGGGCGGACGATCAGTGCCTCGTGATCGTCGCTGGTGTCGTAGAAGCCGCCGTCTTCGGCGCGGAAACGCTTGAGCACGATGTCGGCCAGGCGCTGCGCCTCGACGAACCAATGCCTGTCGAACGTCGCCTGGTACAGCTCCAGCAGCCCGTCAATCACATGGGCGTAGTCTTCCAGATAGCCGTTGATCTTGCTCGCGCCGTCCCTGTGCGCCCGCCACAGCCGCCCGTCCGGGCCGACCATCTCGCGCAGCAAGAAGCGCGCGTTGGCAATGGCCGCCTCCAGATAGTCATCCGCGCCCAAGACGCGCGCCGCCTCCGCAAACGCGGCAAGCATCATCCCGTTCCAGGCGGTGATGATTTTCTCATCGCGGGCCGGAGCCACGCGCTTCTTGCGTAGCGTGAACAGCACCGCTTTGGCCGCTGCCAGGTCGTCGCGCATCTGCTCGACGGACAGCCCGTGCCGCACGGCAACCCGCTCCAGCATGTCGGCGGCGTGCAGGATGTTCTTGCCCTCGAAGTTGCCCTCGTCGGTCACGCCCCAGTAGGCCAGCAGCGCGTCCACCTTGCCGACCACGCCATCCAGCGCCGCGCGGATCTCGTCCGCCGTCCAGACGAAGAACCTGCCCTCCTCGCCCTCGGAGTCGGCGTCCTGCGTGCTGTAGAAGCCGCCATCCGGCGCGGTCATCTCGCGCAGCACGTAATCGAGCGTGTCCTCAGCGATCTCGCGCAGAAAGGGGTCGCCGCTGATCTGCCAGCCGTGCAGGTAAACGCGGCTGAGCAGGGCGTTGTCGTAGAGCATCTTCTCGAAGTGCGGCACCAGCCACTTCTCGTCTACGCTGTAACGGTGAAAGCCGCCGCCAAGCTGATCGTAGAGGCCGCCCGCCGCCATCTTGCGCAGCGTGAACAGGGCCACCTCGCGCGCCTGCTCGCCGCCAGTCGCGGCGTGATAGCGCAGCAGGTATTCCAGCGTGACCGGATTCGGGAACTTCGGCTTGCCGCGCGTCAGCCCGCCGTGCACGGGGTCGGTGCGGCGCAGCATCTCCTGAGCAGCGGCGTCCAGAATCGCCGGGCTGAGCAGCTCCGGCTCGCCCCCCAGCCCGGCGGACATCGCTCGCCCAAGCTCCTCGGCCAGCGCCCGCCCCGTGCGCTCGACCTCACCGCGCTTCTTGCGGAAGGTCTCGACGACCGCTTCCATCACCTGCTGGAAGCTGGGCATCCCGTAGCGCGGCTCCGGCGGGTAGTACGTCCCGGCGTGGAAGGGGTGCCCGTCCGCCGTCAGGAAGACGGTCATCGGCCAGCCGCCGTTGCCCCGGTTGAAGATGAGCGTGGCCTGCATGTAGATGTCGTCCACGTCCGGGCGCTCTTCGCGATCCACCTTGATGCTGACGAAATGCTCGTTCATGAAGGCGGCGGTCTTCGCGTCCTCAAAGCTCTCGTGAGCCATGACGTGGCACCAGTGGCACGCCGCATAGCCGATGCTGAGCAGGATCGGCTTGTCCTGCGCTCTGGCCGCGGCGAACGCTTCTTCGCCCCAGGGATACCAGTCCACCGGGTTGTCGGCGTGCTGGCGCAGGTAGGGGCTGGTCTCGTGCTGCAAACGGTTGGGCATGAGGTGGCGATCCCTTCGCGCTGGGGAGTGGTTGGTGGTTGGTGGTGGTCAGTGATCAGGCGTCAGCAATCAGAGAGGCCGCAAGCAACTGGCCGCCGCCGGACGATTACCGGCCACCGAAAACCGACCACTGACAACTGATCACCGACCACCGAACACTCGCTCAGCTTACCAGCGTCGCCTTCAACTGGATATCTACTCCCGCCAGCGCCTGCGACACCGGGCAGCCTTTCTTAGCCGCCTCGGCCTCCGCCTGGAAAGTCGCCTCGTCCAGGCCGGGAACCTTCGCGGTCATGGTCAGCACGATGCGCGCGATCTTGAACCCGCTCTCCAGCTTCTCGATGTGCACGTCGGCGGATGTGCGCACGTACTCCGGCGTGTAGCCAGCCCGTCCCAGGTTGCCGCTGAAAGCCATTGAGAAGCAGCCGGCGTGCGCCGCGCCAATCAGTTCCTCTGGGTTGGTGCCCGGCACTTCTTCAAAGCGCGTGCCGAACGAATACGCGCCCTCGAACGCGCCGCTGCCGAGCTTCATCGTGCCCTTGCCCTCGCGCAGCGAGCCTTCCCACACCGCCGATGCCTTGCGAACAGCCATTCTCCGTTTCCCTCCTGGTGAACGTTCTGCCTCACAGCCGTACAGTGACGATCATAGCAGAGTCGCGGGACAAGTGGCAGGTGAAGGGAGGGCAAAGGTTGAGGGAGACTTGCTGGACGCAAGACATTGACCTCACTCCCTGGCCTCGCTGCGCTCGGCCTTTCCCCCTCTCCATACATGGAGAGGGGGCGGCGAGGCGCGCCAGCGCCGAGCGGGGGTGAGGTAAACCAGGAGCTACCCAAAACCGCTGGGGAAAGACAGGGCCGTCAGTGCATAACAGGCTCTAGCGACGAAGGGTCACGGCGTAGTGATACATATCCGCCCGGTAGAGAGCAGTGATGGACTCGACCGGGACATGGTGGCGATCCCAGGTAATGCGCGCCACCTGGAGCAGCGGCGCGCCGCGCCGAATCCCCAGCAGCTCGGCGGTTGTGGTGTCGGCGACGACGGCCTCCAGCATCTCGTGCGCCTCGCCCAGCTCGACCCCACGCTGCTCGAGCAGCGCGTAGAGCGATCCAGTGGTCTCCAATTCGGCGCGCGTGATGTCAACGCGGGTCACGTAGACATCGTGCAGGGCAACCGGGCAGCCGTCCACCAGGCGCAGCCGCCGCAGGTGCAGCACTGACGCGCCTGGGAAAAGACCGAGGTCCGCGGCGACCTGGGCAGGCGCGGGCACCACCTCACACAGCAGCGTCTGGGCGGATGGCTCGTGGCCCCGCGCGCGCATGTCTTCGGTGAAACTCCCCAGATATTGGAGGGAATGTTCCAGGGGGCGCGGGGCGACGAACGTCCCCCGTCCTTTCTCGCGGTAGATCAGGCCCTTCTGGACCAACTGGCTCATCGCCTGGCGGACGGTCATCACGCTGATGCCCAGGCGCGCGGCCAGCTCCGTCTCGGACGGCAGAGGTTCTCTGGGCCGCCACGTGCCGCTCACGATCAGGTCTTCAAGCTGCTGCTGAAGCTGCCGGTAGAGCGGAATGCCGGCCTGCTTGGAGATATGCAGCCGAGTCATGATGTGCTCAGTCATGAAGAAGTCTCACAAAACCTATAGTTCTCTATATAATCTGAGTATAAGACACTTGTTCTCAATCGTCAAGCAACCCGCTGATAGGAGGGGCGCGCAAAGGTTGACAGCGACTCGCCAGACGCAAGACATTGACCTCACCCCCAGCCTCGCTGCGCCCGGCTTGCCCCCTCTCCGTCAACGGAGAGGGGGCGGCGAGGCGCGCCAGCGCCGCGCGGGGGTGAGGTCAACCAGGGCGCAAATCAGGGCGCAGCAGAGCAACGCCCCTACCTGACAGGTTTTGCACGCACCCGGTTCCACACGGGGAGATGCACTCACTGATGCGCGAAGACCCGGCCCCAAAAAAGAAACCGCCGGGCCAGAGTCGCCCGGCAGTTCCTGCTGGAAGCGCGTGATCCGCCTCGATCTGCGCCGCGCTTCACCCACGTTGCCCCCCGCTAGAGGCATTCCCACTTTGCAGCGCGCGGCGCAGCCTATCGCATCACGCAGATACAACCCAGATCAGCCATCCAGGTCTTACTATTCAGTATACCAGTGCTTATATGTGAAATTTCTGAAAATCTTGTGAAGAATTGCGGAGGCGCGTCAGCGCCGAGCGAGGGTGAGGTCAACCAGGGCGCAGCAGAGCAGCGCCCCTGCCTGACAGATTTTGCTCGCACCCCTCCAGCGACACTCCCTCCCCTGCACACCCTACAGAACCGGCGTTTCCGCCCGCAAAACCCTTGCCAAGCGCCCTGCCGTGTGCTACAATGCCCGGCGTCACTGGGGGATAGTTTAACCGGCAGAACAGCGGACTCTGGATCCGTCAGTCCTGGTTCAAATCCAGGTCCCCCAGCCTGCCACAGCGCCCGCCCTGCCCCCAGGACGGGCGCGCTGTTTTCTGGTTGGATGCGCCCTGTCGCCGCGCTACAATCGGGCCGCTACCCAGGCGCTTGAGGGATCACCGATGGGCATCCGCCTCGATTGGCAGGTCGAATCCGAACAGTCGCGCATCCGCGCCAGCGAAGACCCGGCAGCGCAGCGCCGCCGCCAGCGCGCGCGCCGCCAGATCATGCTGCTGCTGGCGCTGGTGGTGGCCGCGCTCGGCCTGATCGGCGCTTTGATTATGTGGCGCTTGCAGCGCGTGGACGACCAGATTCGCCGCGATCTGCTGGACACGGTCAGCGTCGAAGTGACCGCCCTGCGCGTGGGCGACTTCGCCAACTACATGGCCGTCCAGCGCAGCAGCAGCGATTTCTTCATCCTCGAACAAAGCCAGCGCTTCGACGATTACCAGACCCTCAAAGCCAGCCACCGCGTCTCCCTGACCGGCGAAGTGGTCAGCGCCACCATTGACAACCAGCGCGCGCGCGTGGTGCTGGAGGAGATCATTGACGGCGTGCCCTATCACGTCGTGTGGTTCTACTGGCGCTACGAGGACGGCGCGGCCAGCCCGCAGAGCGGCTGGCGGCACGTGCCCGACGATCTCACCTTCTGGGGCGAAGAGCGCACTCTGAGCGGCGCGCACGCGCGCATCGCCTACCACGACCTGGACGAGGCGCTGGCCCAGGCATTGCTGCCCCGCCTCGACGCCTGGTGGGAGCGCGGCTGTGCAGCACTGGGCTGCGCCGCTGCCCCGCCCCCCCTCCGCGTGGAGATCGTCGCCGAGCGCCCCAAAGCCGTCGCATGGGCCACGCCCGACCCCTGGCTGTTGCGCATCTCGTCGCCACTGGTGGGCCGCGCGCGCGCCGACCTGCCGCTGGCACCAGAACTGCAAGCGGAGACCGTGCGCCAGTTGGCCGCCCGGCTGGTGCGCTATGTGGGCGGCGAGGTGACTCTGCCCGTCTACAGCGACGCGGCCTGGCTTCAGGGCGAGCTTGCCGGCTGGCTGGCCGAGCAGATGGACGAGCAGTCTCCCGCCGCGTCGCCCTTCATCCGGTCGCTGATCGCCCAGTACGGGCCGGGCGCGCCGCTGACGCTGCTGGCGGCGCTAAGCCCGCAGATGGCCCTCGACGACGCGCTGACCGCCCTGACCGGCGTCGCCATGCCCCTGCTGACGGTGGATCAGTTGAACAGCCTGGCCTGGGAGGGCTTCTTCCAGTGGCGGCTGGCGCTTGAGCCGCAGCTTATCACGCAGCCGCAGCACAGCGGCGCGTTCCTGGCGCTCTACGACCTGCAGAACGTCTCCGCGGCGAGCGAAGCGGCGCTGCGCCTGGAAAGCCCGGCCTATGCCGCGCAGCCCGTGCCGCAGGTCGTCTCGGTGACCATTGGGCGCGACGCCGCCTCGCAGACCTACGCCTACGCCGAGACAACGCGCACCGAGGACGGCGTCACCTTCTCCGCCGGGACGGTCATCTGGCGGCTGAGCAGCGGCACCTGGAAGCGGGCCACCTGATGAGGGTGCGGGAACAGGTTACCAAGCGTTGAGGGTTTTGAGTCGTGAGTCATGAGTCGTAAGTCAGAGGTTGCCTGGTCTTCCTGACTCCAGACTCTAGACTCAAAACCCACCCTGCGCGCTAATGATACTCGTAGAACCCCCGCCCCGTCTTGCGGCCCAGGTGCCCCGCCGCGACCATCTTGCGCAGCAGCGGGCACGGGCGATACTTGGGGTCGCCCAGGCCGCCGTGCAGCACCTCGAGGATGCTCAGCACCACGTCCAGCCCGATGAAGTCGGCCAGCGTCAGCGGCCCCATCGGGTGGTTCATGCCCAGCTTCAGCACCGTGTCAATCGCCTCCGCCGTGCCCACGCCCTCCATCAGCGCGTAAATCGCCTCGTTGAGCATGGGCATCAGGATGCGGTTGGCGATGAAGCCGGGGTAATCCGCCGCCTCGACGGGCGTCTTGCCCAGCCGCTCGGACAGGGCCATCACCACGTCCATCGTCTCCTGGCCCGTCGCCAGCCCGCGAATGATCTCGACAAGCTGCATCAGCGGCACGGGATTCATGAAGTGCATCCCGATCACCCTGTCCGGGCGGGCCGTTGCCGCCGCGATAGCCGTGATCGAGATGGACGAGGTATTGCTCGCCAGGATCGCGTGGGGCGCGGTGAGCGCGTCCAGCCGGGCGAAGATGTCGCGCTTGAGCGTTGCGTCCTCGCTGACGGCCTCTACGATCAGGTCGGCATCGCGCAGCGCCGCCAGGTCGCCCGCCGGGGTGATGTGAGTCAGCCCGGCGTCGCGTTGCACGTCGCTCAGCTTGCCCTTGCTGTGCAGTTTCTCGACGCTGGCCTTCACGCCGGCCAGCGCGCGCTCCAGCGCGGCGGGGGCCACGTCCACCAGCGTCACGCGGTAACCCTCGGTAGCGCACACCTGGGCGATGCCGCTGCCCATCGTCCCTGCGCCCAAGACGCCGATGTGCTTGATCGCGTCCAGTTGCATCGTAAACTCTCCTCTCAAAGTATTCTCCTGGCTTTACCTCACCCCCGTCTCGGCGCTGGTGCGCCTCGACTCCCCCTCTCCATAATGGAGAGGGGGAAAGGCCGAGCGCAGCGAGGCCAGGGGGTGAGGTCAACAGAGCGCTCCCCTTGTCGAGGGTGCCAGGTTCATATCACGCTCTGGCTACGTGACAATCCCCCGCATCTCCTCGATGAGCGGGTGCCCGGCGTAGTAGCCGTGATACTTCTCCGGCAGCAGCGCGGCGATGGCGCACATGATCCGCTCGGTGTACTCCTCCAGGTCGTCGCCTTTGGCGCGCCCTTCCGGCAGGCGGAACGGCTTGCCATAGCGGGCGACCACTTTCGGGCGCGGACGCTTGAGCACCTTCTCGCTGCCCCACACGCACGCCGGGACAATCGGCACGTTGGCCCGCGTCGCCACAAACGCCGCCCCGCCCCGCCCCTGGATCAGCGCACCCACCCTGCTGCGCGTCCCTTCCGGCGCGATGCCCATCGGCACGCCGGCCTTCAGCACAGTGATCGCGTCGCGCAGCGCGCCCCGGTCGGCAGAGAACTGCTCGACCCAGATAACCGGATACAGCCGGAACAGCGGCTCGTACTTGGTGCCCTTGTACTTGCGCGCCGCGAAGCCCACCGTCCCGTAAGGGGTCGGGTAGTTGACGGCGGGGATGTCGAAGAAGCTCATGTGGTTGGACACCAGCAGAAACGGGGGGGCGGGGATGTTCTCGTGGCCCATCACCTGGTAGCGCGTCAGCAGGAAGAGCACCAGCCGCGACAGTGGCTTGGCCCAGCGCGACTCAGTCGTGGCGGGCCAGTCGGGGGCAGGTTCGTGGGGGCGGGCTTGGGCATGGCGTGACTCTCCTCGCGTGTATGAAGCCAGCATACCCAAGCGCCGGGCGCTTGGCAAGAGGGGCGCAAATGGCGAGCGACGTGAGATCGCGTAGGGGTGCCGCTCTGCTGCGCCCTGGTTGACCTCACCCCCGCTCGGCGCTGGCGCGCAGCGAGGCTGGGGGTGAGGTCAATATCTCCGCGTCCAGCGAGTCACTGACAATCTTTGCACACACTCTGTGCCCTTCCCCCATAGCCCCACGCGGCGATCTGCGGTATCGTTAGCGTAGCGTCGCCACACTGGAGAGACCTGCATGAGCCACCCCGCCCCGCGCGATGCCCGCGCCTATCCCTGGCCCGCCGCTGACTGGCCGTCCGCCGCGCCCGCCGATGTCGGGCTGGACGGTGCTCGCCTGGAAGCCGCGCATCGCTACCTGCTGGACGAGGTGCCCCACATAGACAGCCTGCTCGTGGTTCGCGGCGGCGCGCTGGTCTTTGAGCGGTACATGCGCGGCATGATGCCCGGCAGGCTGCACAATCTCAAGTCGGCCACCAAGAGCGTCGCCTCGCTGCTGGTCGGCGTTGCTCTCGCCACCGGCGACCTGGCCGGCCTCGACGAGCCGCTCGGCTATATCATGCCGGAGGTCTTCGCCACCGCCGACGACCAGAACAAGCGCGCCATCACCATCCGCCACCTGCTGACCATGCGCTCCGGGCTGGAGTGGGACGAATACGGGGCCAGCGCCATCGCCATGACCGCCAGCCCGGACTGGGTGCGCTACGTCCTCGACCGCCCGCTGGCCCACCCGCCGGGCGCGCACTTCAACTACAGCACCGGCGACACGCAGCTTCTCGCCGCCGCCCTGCAAACGCTCACCGGCATGTCGCTGTACGACTACGCCAGGCTGTACCTGTTCGAGCCGCTGGGCATCGCCCGCCACGCCTGGCCCGCCGACCCGCAGGGCGTGACCATCGGCGGGGCGGAGCTGGCCCTCACCCCGCGCGACCTGGCGCGCATCGGCTACCTGGCCCTGCGCGAGGGCACCTGGGACGGCGCGGCCATCGTCCCCCCCGCCTGGATCGCCGACTCGCACACCGCCCACACGCCGCCGCCCCTCCAGGCGGATGATGAGTGCGAGCGCCTGGCCTACGGCTACCTGTGGTGGCTGCGCCCGCAGGCCGGGCACGACAGCGCCCTGGCGGTGGGCTACGGCGGGCAGTTCGCCGTCGTCGTCCCGGCGCTGGGCCTGGTGGTGGTCATGACCGGCGACATCGCCGCCGCGCCGGAACCCTTCCGCAGCAACCGGATGCTGTGCCGCTTCAACCTGGTCGAGGAGTTCATCGTCCCTGCTGTGATAGATCGCCCCTGAGTCTCGCCCGCGTCCGTCCTGGCGGACACAGTTCGAGGAGCCTGTACCATGAGCGAAATCACCAGTAAAGCTGCGCTGTTAGAGGCCATTCGGAACACCCGCGCCGCGCTGGAAGACGCGCTAGCTCGCTTCGACGAGAAGACGCTCGTCACGGCGACAGTCACCGGCGAGTGGACGCCCAAAGACACGATGGCCCATATCGCTGACTGGGAGCGGCGCTGCCTGCGCTGGGTCGAGGCCGGGCGGCGCGGCGAAGTCGTGGAGCGCCCGGAGACAGGCATGACCTGGGACGATCTCGACCGGCTCAACCGCGAGATCGTCGAGCGCAGCCGGCTGCGCTCGCTGGACGAGGTGCGCGCCGAGTTCGCCGCGTCCTACCGCGCCATCCTCGACGCAGTGGCGGCGATGGATGAGGACGAGATCTTCACGGTGGGCCGCTACGCCTGGACGAAGAAGTACCCGCTGCTGCCCTACCTGCGCGGCAACACCGACGAGCACTACGCCGAGCACACCGCCGAGTTGGAGGCGTGGCTGCGCGCGCAGGGCGGGTAATGCCGTCCATCCCGCCCCTGGGAACACAAACGCCCCGGTCAAGTTGACCGGGGCGCTCATCTTAGCCGCCGTCCAGCCGCTACTCCATCCGCTCCAGCACATGGGCGACCGCTGTGCCGCCCAGCCCGCCCAGGTTGAGCGCCAGGCCAAGCCGCGCGCCGCTCACCTGGTTGTCGCCGGCCTCGCCGCGCAGTTGCAGCGCCACCTCCACCGCCTGGTAGACGCCCGTCGAGCCGAGCGGATTGCCGCGCGCCTTCAGCCCGCCGAACGTGCTGATCGGCAGCCGGCCCCCGCGCCCGATGGCACCCTCGACGGCGGGCTTCCAGCCCTCGCCGCGCCGGGCGAAGCCAATCGCCTCCAGTTGCAGCGCGGCCAGCACGGTGAAGCTGTCGTGCAGCTCGGCCAGGTGCAGGTCGCCGGGGCTGATCCCCGCTGCTTCGTAGGCCCGGCCCGCCGCCAGGTTCGCCGCGCGCAGAAACAGCATATCGGCCCGGTTGTGCAGCGCCAGCGTGTCCGTCGCCGCCGCGCCCCCGGCGATGCGCACCGGGCGCGGGGCCAGGTCGAGCGCGCGCGCCGCGCTGGTCAGCACGACCGCCGCCGCGCCGTCGCCCTCTGGCGCGCTGTCGAAGAGGTTCACCGGGTCGGCCACGAGCGGCGCTTTGGCGAACGCGCCGGGGCGCAGCTTGTTGCGGTACATGGCGTTGGCGTTCAGCGCGCCGTTGGCGTGCGCGTTGATGCTGAACGGCTCGAACTGCTCCAGCGCGACGCCGTGCTCGTGCATGTAGCGGCGCATCAGCAGCCCGGCCAGCGCCGCCGGGGTCGCGCCCGGTGTCGCCTCGTAGTCCGCGTCGAGCGTCGTCGCCAGGCTGGTGTCGCGCTCCGGGCCGGTGCGGTCGGTCGCCTTCTCCACGCCGACGACGAGCACCGTCTCGGCCAGGCCGCTGGCCACCAGCAGATAGCCCTGGCGCAGCGCCATCCCGCCGGAAGCATCCGCCGCCTCGACGCGCACCGCCTCCACGCCGGACAGCCCGGCGGAGTCGGCGATCAGCGCGCCCAGGTGATTCTGTCCGCTCAGGTTGCCGCCCAGCGCATTGCCGACGATGAGCGCGTCCACGCGGTCAAGGCGGGCGTCTTGCAGCGCGGCGCGGATTGCGCCCAGGGCGAGCTGGCGCAGGCCCATGTCCCAGTGCTCGCCCACAGGCACCTGTCCCACGCCGATGATGGCTACGTCTCGCATGATGTCTCCTCAGTGATCAGTGATTCGGTGATCGGTTGTCAGTGATCGGTTGTCGGTGATCAGTGGTCAGTTATCGGCAAGACCGGACGCCTGCATACAGCCACAGCACATGACTGAAAACTGAAAACCGATAACTGATAACCTGTCCCTACTCCGCCAGCTTGCCGCGATAGCGCGTGTACAGCGCGTAGTCAATCTCCGTCCGCCGCGCCACGTAGTCGCGCACGTGCGGGGCGCGGTCGCGCCGCTCGGCGATGCGCTCGGTCACCAGGATGTCGAAGGCGTCCGACCCCGCGCCGCTGCCGTAGCTGACCATCAGGATGCGGTCGCCTGGCTCGGCGATGTCGAGCGTCGCGGTCAGGCCGAGCAGCGACGACCCGGCGTAGACGTTGCCGACCACACCGGACAGCAGCCCCGGCTCCAGCTTCTCCGGCGCGAAGCCGAGCATCTGCCCGGCGCGCAGGGGGAACTTGACGTTGGGCTGGTGGAAGATGGCCCAGCGATAGTCATCCGCCGTCGTGCCCATCATCTCCATCAGGCGCTGCCCGGCGCTCACCGTGTGGGCGAAGTAGGCCGGCTCGCCGGTGAAGCGGTCGCCATGGCTGGGGTATATCTGGTGGGCGCGCCGCCAGAAGTCCGGCGTGTCGGTCACGTAGGAGTAGCTGCCCTGAAAGAGGGCGGCGCTTTCCGCCGCCGGGCCGATGACGAAGGCCGCGCCGCCCGCCGCCGCCGTGTATTCAAGCGCGTCGCCGGGGCGGGCCTGGGCCGTGTCCATGCCAATCGCCAGCACGTAGCCGCCCATGCCGCTGCCCACAAAGCCGATGCCGGCCTGCACTGCCTCGGAACCGGCTTTGCAGGCGAACTCCCAGTCCGCCGCCTGCACGTTGGGGGCCGCGCCGATGCTCTCGGCGACGACCGTCGCGGTCGGCTTGACCGCGTAGGGATGGCTCTCGCTGCCCACCCACACCGCGCGGATCAGGCGCGGGTCTATGGCGGCGCGGGCCAGCGCGTTCTGCGCCGCCTCGATGGACATGGTGATCACGTCCTCGTCCAGCCCGGCGACGGCCTTTTCCTGCACGGGCGAGCCGCTCAGACCGCCCGTCCACACGCGCGCCACTTCGCGGCCCGGCAGCCGGTAGCGCGGCACGTAGGCCCCATAGCCGACGATGCCCACCGGACGATCCGGCTTCAAGACGCTCTGCCCCACGCGCAAGGGATGCGTTCCGTCTGTCATGACTCTGTGTCTCCCTGGTGCTCCCCGACCCGTTTCACGCACAATGGGCCAGGACGGGCACAGTGTAGCAGCGTCCGGCTCTCAAAAGCTATCAGAAGCTCTCAACTTTGTGGAGAAACCTGGCCAGAGCCGCGCCCATGCCTGCTAACAGACTTCGAAAGTCTTCGAAGACTTCCGAAGTCTCCCGTCGCAGGGCGCGCAAAGGCCGGGAATTGCTCCCCGGCCCTGTAGACCTCTGACTGATCACTGACAACTGATCACTGACAACCGATCACTGACAACCGACGACCGCCTAATACGGCTCCAGCCAGTAAGTCCAGCCCTGGCCCTCCATCGTCCAGCCGACCACGCCGTTGTAGTTCACCTGGAACCACGCCGCATTGTCGCCGCACACCGGTCCGCCCAGCACACGGAACAGGCCGCCGCCCGGTATCTGCCCGATCCACGCCGCGCTCAGGCTGGGCTGCGCGCGCAGATTGTTGGGCAGGCCCGGCGTCACCCGGCCCCACATGCCCGGCGTCAGGCGCGACGGCAGGAAGCCGGGACACTGCCCATAGCCGTAGTTCACCGTCGGCGTGGGGATGGGCGTCGGTGTGGAGACGCCAACGCCGCCGCCCTGGAAGACCTCAACCCACGCGCCGCTCACCCAGCCGGTGCTGCCGCCGACATTGATCTGCCACCATGAGCCATCGGCATTGCGCCCCACGACCGGGTAGGTCTCGCCGCGACGAATCTTGGCGATCACGTTGCCGGTCACCGGCGCGTCGCGCACATTGAGCATCCAGGCCGTCACGCGGACATACGCGCCGCCGGGCAGCGGCGTCGCCGTCACCGGGCCGGTGCCGCCCCCTGGCTCGCGCACCATCGTGAAGGTGATGTGCGCCAGCCCTGTTTCTTCCACGTACTCCACGATGATGCTGTGCTGGCCAGCCGCCAGATCGAGCGTCTGGCGGTACGTCTGCCCGGTTGCGCTGTGCCACTCGTCTATGATCACCCGCCCGTCCACATTGACGCGCACGCCATCATCGGCGGTGACGCTGATCGTGTAGCGCCCCGCATCAAGGTGCTGCACGACGATCCAGCGCGCCGAGAAGTGATCGGCCACGATGCCCGGCGCAGGCGCGTCCGCGCCCCAGGCATGAGTCGGGCCGGACTCCGAGCGGACCACGTTGGGCGTGCCGCCCAGGAAGTTGTTGTTGAAATACTGCGCCGTCCACTGCACGTCGAACTGCACCGGGATGGGGAAGCTCGGCCCGCTGACGCCGTCGGCCAGGTTGTCCCAGTAGACGTACAGGTAGGCGTCGCCGGTCACCTCGCGGTAGTCAACCTGGATATGGTGGTAACCGGCGCTGAGCGGCACATCTGCCGTGAGCAAGGTGCCGGGCTGAGGCGCGTCGTAGGTGTTGAGCGTCGGGCGCTTGTCCGCCGGAAAATCCACCCACAGCTTGACGCCATCGTCAGCCAGGATGTAGAAGCGGTAGGTGCCCGCGCTGAAGTACGCATCAGTCGCAAAGCGGGCGCTGAAGTTGTCGGCGGGCACGCCGCCCGCCGGCGAGCCACCGCCCCAGTTGAAGGCCAGCCCGCTCTCGTTGCGCACTTCCCTGGCCGTGCCAAGCAGGTACGCATTGTCGTAGTATTCCGCCGTCCAGGTCACTCCGCTCTGCGCCTGCGCCGCCTGGCCCCCCAGCGCCGGCCCCGCCCCCACGATCGCCAGGAGCGCGACCAGAAGCACAGCGATCGTCCAATGTCGCCGCAGCACGTTCATCCTCAGTCCCTCCGCACCAAACTGTCTGCTGCTCACCCCAGTCACAGGGGGGCACATCGCCCACCCCTGCACACCGGCCACCTGCCGCAGTGATGCCCCCCTGTCACACCGACAGAAGGGCCGTCGTGCGCCTGCCGATACCTTCATTGTACACCGGACTCGGCCCCGCCGAATCCGTCGCGCGCTCAACGCACAGCATCCGCCCGGCCAGCGTTTGGGTGGCGCGGGTCACTCAGTCTCACCGCGCAGGGCGCGCAGCAGCTCTTTCGCCCGCGCCGTGCTGATCTGCCCCTCGGTCACCATGCGCCGCGCGATCTCGGCCACCTCGCTCTCGGCGGCCCCGGCAGCCAGCGCCATCTGCCTGGCGTGCAGGCTCATGTGCCCGCGCTGAATGCCCTCCGCCGCCAGCGCGCGCAGCGCGGCGAAGTTCTGCGCCAGCCCGACGGCGGCCATCACCTGGGCCAGGTCGCGCGCCGTCTTGACGCCGAGAATCTTGAGCGCGACCTGGGCCGTGGGGTGGACGCGCGTCGCCCCGCCGACAATGCCTGCCGCCACCGGCAGCTCAATCCGCCCGCGCAGATTGCCCTCTTCGTCCTGCCGCCAGGCCGTCAGCGACGTGTAGCGCCCGGAGCGCGCGGCCCAGGCGTGCGCGCCCGCTTCCAGCGCGCGCCAGTCGTTGCCGGTGGCCAGGGCCACCGCGTCCATGCCGTTCATCACGCCCTTGTTATGCGTGGCAGCCCGGTACGGGTCCACCTGGGCCAGCGCCGCCGCCTCGACGATGCCGCGCACGACCTCCGCGCCGCTCATCTCCGCCGAGCCGAGCGCCTCCGCCGGTATCAGGCAGCTTGCCGTCGCCGTGCGCCGGTCGGCCAGGTTGCTGAGAATGCGCAGAGTCACGCGCCCGCCGGTGATTTCCTCGACCAGCGGGGCGAGCCGCTCGCAGGTCGTGTTGATGGCGTTGGCGCCCATCGCGTCGCGCACGTCGAACAGGACGTGCACGACCAGCATCGGGCCGGCGGGCGTGTCGGGGAACGGGCGCAGCTCAATGCCGCGCGCCCCGCCGCCGAGCGCGACCAGCACGCGGTCGCAGCAGTCGGCTTCTGCCAGCAGGCGGGCGCGCGCTTCCCACACGCGCCCGGCGGCGGCGTAGACGTTGTCCACATCGAGCACCTGAATCTGGCCGATCATCACCGGCTCGTCGGCGGTGGTGATGAAGCCGCCGCCGCTTCGCGCCAGCTTGGCCGCATAGCTGACGCCCGCCACGATGCTCGGCTCCTCCACGACCATCGGCACCAGCACGTCCTGGCCGTTGACCAGGAAATTGGTGGCGATGCCCAGCGGCAGGGCGTACAGGCCGATCACGTTCTCGATCATATGCTCGGCCTGGGCCGGGCCAAGCCCGCCCGTCCCCAACAGCGCCGCCTGTTCGTCGGGCGTCAGCCCGGCCCACTCAGCCACAGTCGCCGCGCGCCCGGCCAGCGATTGCTGGTAGAAGCCCGGCAGCCGCGAGGAGCGCCGCTTGTGCGTCTCATCAGTCATCGCTCATCGTCCCCTTCCTCTGCACCGCGCTCTGCGGCGGGGCATATTGCGGGCGGACTTTCACGAATCTTTTGGACTCTTTTTATCACGCTTTGATCGCATTCTATGATAATGAAGAAAGGATTAATTACGCATTCGTATCCGTATTCGTCTTTATGCATGAGGGGGGAGGGAGCAGGGAATGCTATGAACGAACAAACGGGTCTGCACCGCGAGCGGTTCACGCTCGAAGTCTGGCAAGACGGCATCTGCCAGGTGAAGCCGCACATGACGCTGACACCGGCGCTCATCGAGGAAATCGCCCGCGCAGCAGTCCGTCTGATCCGGAACAGACGCGGCGTGCGCGGCGTCGTGCTCGACGTGCGCGAGCACTCCCCGCTGAGCATCGTCCGCCTCAGCAACCTGGTGGATCGTCTGGGCGAGATGAAGCTTCCCCTGGTCGTCCTGTTCTCTGAGACGCGCTACCAGCACATCGCCACACTGCTGCACAACACCCTGGCCCACAAAGAGCGCGTGGCCTACGCCACTGACCCCGCCCAGGCCCGCGCCATCATCATGGCCACGAACAGCGGCTCTTCCTCGCAACTCACCGGCTACCTCTACCGTTAGGTTCGCTCTCCCCCCACCAGCGACCGCACCAACGCCACGCCTTGCGCCACCGTCAGCGCCAGAATCGCCATCCACACAGCCTGCTGGCTGCGCGATGCCTGCTCCAGCGCGGGCGACGACGGCGTGATGATCTCCACAATCTGCGCGCGGTCGCCCCCGAACAGGTCGCTGCCGGTGGCGCGAACCAGCGCCGCCTCGCCTGGCGAGAGCGCCTCCGGGCGGTAGACATCGGTCGTCACCCGGCGGTACTGCGTGCCATCTGCGCGGGGCAGCGTCTGGACGCGCGCCGCCTGCGCGTTGAGGGTGTCGTGCACGTACACTTCGCGCACCAGCACCAGCACGACAATGGCCAGCGGCAGGGCCAGCAGCACGCCCAGAAACCCGAACAGCGCCGCGCCGATGATCTGCGCGATGAGGATGCTCGCCGCCGGAATCTGAATCTGGCGGGCCATGATGCGCGGCATGATGACGTTGCTCTGCACCTGCTGGGTGAGCAAGTAGGCCAGGATGGTGAACGGCACCAGGATGGGGTCTTTGGCCAGGGCGATGATCACCGCGGGGATGACCGCGATGATCGAGCCGAAATTGGGCACGAACTCCATGATGCCGGAGATGACGCCGAGCGCCGCCGCGTTGGGCAGCCGCAGGATCGCCCCCGTGACAAAGGCAATCGCCAGGCCGCTCATCGTCATCGAGATCAACTGTCCGACGAACCAGCGTTGCAGCATGGCGGCAAGCTGCTCAAAGATCTCCAGCGCGCGCGGACGATACTCGCGCGGGAACAGCGTCAGCAGCGCCTCCAGATAGCTGGCCGGCTCGGTGATGAAGAACACGGTGATGAAGAAGACGAAGACCGTGCTGGTGATCGCGCCGCCGATGCCGCTGAGGAAGGGAAACACGTTGCGCGGCAGCTCGCTGGCCTGCTCGATCAGAAAATCGGAGACATTGCCCTCGGTAACGTCGTCCCACTTGATGTCCGGCAGCCAGTCCTGCTGGGCGGCCTGCTCGTCGTAGGTGGCTTGCGCCTCGTCAATGGAATCGGGCAGATCGTCTATCAGCGACCGCACCTGGACGGCGAACACGGGCACGATCAGCACCAGCAGCAGCGCCACCGCCAGGATCGATCCGGCCAGCGACACGAAGATGCTCAGTCCCCGCTTGAGACCCAGGCGTTGCAGGCGTTGGACGGGGATGTGCAGGACGATGGCCAGGATGATGGCCAGAAAGGTCATCAGGAAGATTTCGCGCAGCGCCCACACGCCGACGAACAGCGCAATGAGCAGCAGCGTGACGAACACGCGCTGAGTCCACGCGCCGAGCGACAGAGAGGTTCCCCCGGTGGTCATCGCCCTTCCTGGCCTAGAGCGCGATCTTGTCCATGACCAGGAGGAGCAGGAAGCCGCCCAGGCTGGTCAGGATGAAGCAGCCAATCGAGACAAACATGCGCTCGGCGGCGGTCATGCCGAACATTTTGTCGGAGCTGACCTCACCCGTCATATGAGCTTCGAACGGGTCAATTGTGATCTCTTCTTCCAGCGCCGAGCGGCGCAGGGCATCCAGATCATCGGCCATAGCTCGCCTCCCATGCTCCCTCAGTATCGTGGGGCAGACTCTTCACAACGAGCGCGCTCCACGCTGGGGCGCGCATATGCTTAGCATACTTGAAAACGGGCATCCCGCCAACAGCAGCGGGCGGCATACTGAAAGTTCATTGGGGCAACAGGTTATGGTCAGGAGTCTTGAGTCGAGAGTCCAACAACCCAACGAGGCTCTGCGTGCCCATCCTCAGCCATCCCCCTCTCGACACCGGACTCATAACTCAAGACTCCTCACTCCTCACTCTCCAGCGAACGCTCACCACAACAGCGCGTCCTCGGCGGCGGGCACGAACCAGGCCACGAACGCGCGTTTGTCGCGGGCCAGCGCCCGGCTGCGGGCGAAGTGCATCGGTGGGAAGCGCTCGGCGTCGTCGGCGACGCGCCCCAACGCCGCCGGCAGCCAGCCGCGATCCGTCCCCGTCGAGACGCGGCGCACCACCCCCACCGCCCCGATCTTGTCCAGCTTGTCGGCGTCGTTGAGGATGCGCGCCAGCGCTATCGTCGCCATCCTTGCGGATGGCCGCCTGGATCGCGCTGATCTGCGCGCCGGGCAGGTGCCCGCGCAGCACGTCAGCGGCGAAGTTCGCGCCTTCTTCTTCGTGCGGCAGGCTGGTACGCAGCTCGTCGAGCTTGGCGACATCGTGGCACATGCCGGTCAGGTAGGCCGGGGCCGGGGCCAGCCCGGCGTCTTCGGCCAGCGCGACCGTCAGCCCGGCCACGCGCAGCACGTGCGCCCACAGGTGCGGCCAGCCGGGGTGCCAGGCCGCCATGCGCGCCCGCACCTGCCCGGCCACCTGAATGCACAGCCGGTCGGGGGGCCAGGTGTCGTGCCATTCGGCGTCAAGCTGGTCAATGAAGCGCGCGACCAGCGGCGATGCGCCGTCACCGCCCAGCCGCTCGGCCCAGTCGCCCGGCGACTCCATAAGCTGCCCCGCCCCGACGAGCAGCCCATCTAGCAGGGCGAGCAGCTCGTCGTGGCCGGGATAGGAGCTGTCCATGTGCCCCCTTTCAGGGCCAATCACCCACTCCACAGTGATCATAGCGCAGATGGCGCGAGCCTCAAGGGTTTTCGAGGGATGCGCGCAGACTTGTCAGGTAGGCGTGCCGCTTTGCTGCACCCTCGTAGGGGCGGGTTTTGAAACCCGCCCCTACGGACCCTATCCATTACCCACATCTTTGGCTGTGCCTGTCCCCCCATCCCCGGCCCTTCCCCCACGAGGGGGGAAGGGAGAAAAGCAGCGGGCTTGCTCCCCTTCCCTCCGCGCAGCGCGGGGGAAGGGGCTGGGGGATGGGGGACATTTGTGGGTAATGCATAGCCTACGGACCTCACTGCGCCGAGCGGGGGCGAGGTAAACCGGCTGGCGTGCGGCATATACCGGGGTGATCGCCCTGGGAATCCGGCCAGTTTAACCGTCGGGCGCTCCGTTTCTGGTATACTCGGAGTTCAAAGGGTGACCGTCCGCCGCGATGAGAGGGTTGTTGGTTATTGGTCGTTGGTGATTGGTAGAATACGCTCACCACCGGGCCGCTTTCACCAAATACCAGGAACCAACCACCAATCACAGCTTGGGAGGGGGAGCATGGCCTTCGACTTGACCGACACCGAGCGCGCGGCACTGACCGCTTTAAGCGCTGACAGATCCCCCTCCATCGCGCGGTGGGCTGCCATCATTCTGCTCAGCGGCGACGGCCAGAGCGCGCAGATCATCGCCCACCAGGTGGGGCTGAGCGTCAGCACCGTTTACTACTGGCGGCGCGAGTGGTCGCAGCGGCGCATGGACATCTTCCGCGAGGCGGCTCCCCCCGTCGCCGAGGACGCTGCCGGCCTGACAGAAGCGCCGCCGGGCGTCGGCGCCCCGCGCCTGCCGCTGGAACTGCGCGCGACGGTCGGCATGGTGCCCGCCGACGCGATGGCCGAGGCCGGGCGCAAGGCGCTGCATTTCAACTTCGAGCGGATGCTGCTCCACGAGCCGGTCGCCCGGCTGGGCGCGGACATCGAAGGCGTGCACGACATGCGCGTGGCGACTCGCCGGATGCGCAGCGCGTTCCGGCTGTTCGCCCCCTTCTTCGATCCGCAAGCCGTCAGGCCGCTGGTGCGCGGGCTGCGCCGCACGGCGGCGGCGCTCGGCGAAGTGCGCGACCTCGACGTGTTCCGCCAGAAGGCAGAGCGCTTCGCCAGCAAGAAGTCCGGCGTTGATCTTTCCCCGCTGTTCACGACCTGGCAGGACGATTACGACGCCGCGCGCGCGGCGTTGATGGCTACGTTGGACGCGCCAAGTTTCGCCCGTTTCATCGAGCGCCTGCACCGCTTCGTCACCACGCCGGGCGCCGGCGCGCTGCCCATCCAGCGCGGCGACGGCATCGAGGCGTACCAGGTGCGGCACGTTGCCCCGCGCCTGATCTACGAGCACTACGAGCGCGTGCGCGCCTACGAGACCCTGGTGGACAGCGCGCCCATCGCCACGCTGCACGCCCTGCGCATTGATTTCAAGCGGCTGCGCTACGCGATGGAGTTCTTCGAGGAAGTGCTGGGGCCGGAGGTCAAGCTGGTCATCAAGGAGATCAAGACCATGCAGGATCACCTGGGCGATCTCAACGATACCTCCGTCGCCGCCCAGGTGCTGGGCGACTTCATCACCGCCCAGCGGGACGCCTACAGCGGCGTTCCCCAATTCCTGCGCCCGGACTTCAGCGGCGTGCTGGCCTACGCGGATTTCCAGGCTGCCGAGCAGCAGCGGTTGCTGAACACGTTCCCGGAGGCGTGGGCGAGCTTCAACCGCGAAGAAGTGCGGCGCAGCCTGGCCCTGGCCGTCGCCGTGCTGTGAGGGGCGAGCGACCCGCTAGTAGTGCGCCAGGGTTAAACTGAAGGATAAAGATGTTTGAGTTTGATCCGAGCGTCTTGGGTCGTGAACTGCCAATCGACGGAAGACGCTTGTGCATTACGCTGGGCTTGCCAGGCCGTGACTTCATGGGACAGGGTAGCCTGGTCAGGGATACGCCGGTCTAGGCATTGACGCGCCAGAACACTCAGTTCAATTTCGGCCATATTCAACCAACTGCCATGTTTGGGCGTGTAGTGGATTTCCAGCTTGGCCGCGATACGATGCGCCTCTGCAGGCGGGAAGGCCTCGTAGAGAGAGGCAGGATGATGGGTATTGAGGTTATCCATGACCAACACGATGGTCTCAGCCGCAGGGAACTGCACGTCCACCAAATCACGGATGCAGTGCGCCCAATCACAGCGCGTGCGCTGCTCAGTGATCCGGACATGCCGCCAGCCCTCCAATGGCGCGAACAGCACGAACAGATTGGCGGTCCCGTGGCGCGCGTATTCAAAATCGACTTTGGCAGGCTGGCCGGGTTGTGTCGGCAACGGCTGTCGCGTTTCGCTCACCAGTTGTTTAGTCCCTTCATCCAGGCACACCAACGGGCGCTTGGGGTCATGGGGGCGATGATAGACGTCCAGCACCTCTTCCATCTGGCACACGAAGGCAGCATCCGCTTCGGGCGGAATGCACCACATCTGCTTCAGCCACGGCTTAAGGTCGTTTTTTTCAACATCTGGCGCACCGTTTCATCCGATACGCTCTCGACGATCCCCAGTTCCACCAGCTTGTCGGCCAGCAATTGCATCGTCCAACGTTCCCGACCGTCCGGCGGTGTGCTGCACGCCAGCTTCACCAGGTGCGCTTCTGCTTCCCCGTCCAAGATCCGCTGTCGGGTCGGGTACGGTCGCTTGTGGTTCAGCGCGGCCTCTGGCCCCTCCATCACCCATGCCTGCCGTACCCGCTCGACCGTCGACCGGCTGATACTCAGCGCGTCCACGATCTGGTCATCTTTCCAGCCTGGTCCCGTCTCCCCTTCATCCGCCAATAGCACGATTCGAGCGTGGGCCAGCTTTCGGGCCGCCGCTTTCCCTTTGTTCACCAACTGCGTTAACTCAGCACGCTCCTCAGCGCTTAACGTCACTTTGTATCGTTTGGCTGGCATGGCTGGCTCCTTGGACTTCTCGTCTGTTTCTTTCAGTATGCCAGCTTCTGCCTTATCCGTCAATCCTTGCCTGGTGCACTACTAGAGCGTGTTATGAACTTGGTACCCTTGACAAGGGAGAGGGGCGCTCTGTTGACCTCACCCCCTGGCCTCGCTGCGCTCGGCCTTTCCCCCTCTCCATGCATGGAGAGGGGGAGTCGAGGCGCGCCAGCGCCGAGACGGGGGTGAGGTAAACCAGGAGCTACCCAAAACCGCTGGGGAAAAACAGGGCCGTTAGTGCATAACAGCCTCTAGCGCACTTCGATGCGCGTCTCGATGGTCAGGCCGTCGCCCGCCGGGGCACCGCCGACCGTCACCGGCAGCCGCTCGTCCGTCAGCGGGTCATACAGACCCACGCGCAGGATCGCCGGGCCGGGCGGAATGTCCTCCGGCACGCGCAAGACGCGGTAATCGAGCAATGATTCGCCGGGCCGCCAGAAGCGCGTCGGATAGGTGCCCCCCGCCGGTTCTCCGTCGAAGGCCCTCAGCAATGTTCCGTCCGGCGCCAGCAAGTGCACGTAGACGCTGTAATCATGCGGCGGCGGGGCGGCGGCGGTCGGCTGCCAGTACAGCGTGAGCACAATCCGCTGGCCGCGCTCCCACTTCAGGTTGCCCAGGTCATGCCCCACCAGGCGCGCCCAGTCGCCGAACAGCACCTCGTCCGGCTGCGCCGCGCCCGGCGTCATGGGGGCGAAGCGCGCTTGTGGGTGAATGGTGAAGGCCGTATAGCGGAAGTTGCCGTCATCCACCGGCAGCGACCCGTCCGGGCTGAGCGGGATCGGCTCCAGGACGGTCGGCCAGGGCGCGCCATCCGGCCCGCGCACGTCCAGCCGGTGGTAGAGCGCGGCCAGGTCGGCGTCGGCCTGCAGCGAATTGGGCCACTGCCCCGACCACTGCATCAGGAACACGCCGACCGACGTGTTGACGAACATATCGGCACCCTCCAGGTCTTCCAGGCGAAGGGGTAGCTCGGCAGGATCGCGGCTGTTGCGAATCTCCCAGGTGGGGAAGAAGAAGGGCAGCCGGTCTTCGCCGGGGATGGCCACGACCAGGTCGCCGCGCCCGGCGGCGACCTGCTCCAGCGCGTGCACGACGACCATCAGCGCCGGATTGCCCCGGTCATACTTGGCCGTGTCGTCCGGCAGGCCGCCGTCGCGCCAGGCTTCGACGGTATGCTGCACGCCTGCCCAGGCAGCGCCCGCCACCAGCGCCACTACCAGCGCCCCTCCAAGCGCCCGCCGGACGCGCCGCGCCGCCAGCCAATCCCACAGCCAGCCATCCACCAGCGCGGCGACCTGCACCGCCAGCAGCGGCACGATGGCGAAGCTCAGCCGGTAATGGTAAGAGAAGTTGAGGAACCACACGGCGGCATAGGGCAGCAGCAGCGCCCACAGCAGCAGGACCGTCGCGCGGCGCTCGCCCGGCAGGGCGCGCCAGCACGCACGGCCCGCCCAGGCCAGCAGTGCGAACCCGGCGGCGACCAGCGCCCAGTCCAGGGCCTCCATGCGCCGGCTGGCGCTGATGTCGCCGCGCAGCCACAGCCAGGCATCGCCGGCGTCGTGAATGCGCTGCGCGTTCCAGGCTGTCGGCAGCGTCCCCGCCAGCAGGAGCAACATGGCGATGAGCGGGGCCAGGCGCATCAGCCGCCCGCTGCCAGCGCCCCTGACGATCAGCGCCCCCGCTGCCAGCCCGGCGATCAGCAACGGCCAGCCGAATTCCTGCCCGGAGCGCTGGGCGAAGTCGTGCCAGTACGCGGCGGGGAAGTCCACGACCGTGTGGCCAAGCAGAAAGTTGCGGACGTACCACATCCCGCCCAGCGGCGCACAAGCCAGCCCCGCGATCAGGGCGACGCGCAGCTTCGGCCAGGCGTCCGTCAGGCGGAATCGCCGCGCGGCCAGCGTCCCCGCGACGGCCAGGGCCATCCCCCAGCGCCAGCGCCCCGCCCGTTGGCTTGGTCCACAGCGCGCCCGCCAGCAGCAGCCCGCTGACCATCGCCGGACGCACCCGCTCCGTCCGCCACGCCTCGACGAAGTAGGCCGCCGCGCCGGTCACGTACAGGGCCAGCACGATCTCCAGGTCGCCCGCGCCAGACCAGGCCGCCACGTGCGGGTAGAGCGCCCAGGCCGCCGCCGCCAGCAGGGCGACGCGCCGCCCGCCGAAGGCCCGCCGGCCCAGCGTGTAGGCCATGAGCACCATCGCGGCGTTGAACCAGGGGATGACGACGCGGGCCGCATGATCGTTGAGCGTCTCGCCACCCAGCGCCGCCCACGCCTGCTGCATCGTCGTGTAGAGCAGCGGCACGTGCTGCGGGTAGTAGCCCATCTCGTTGGGAATGCGCTCGTGCAGCACGAAGACGCGCGCGTTGTAGCCGTAGACCCACTGCGTGTCGTAGGCGATGAACGGCCAGTAAGCTGTGACCAGCCCATTGAGCGCGAGCACGAGCGCGATTCCGGCGACCAGCAAGCGCTCACCGCCACTGTGGGGCGCTGGGGGCGCGTTCCGCGCCCTCGCTGGCGGCGCGGGGGAAGGCTCACCCTCCGCGCGCCGCCCCCGCCGCGCCGCCAGCGCCGCGCCCAGCGCGGCCAGCGCCCCACTCCCGATCAGCGACGGCGCGAGCGTCAGCGCGCCGAGCGTGCCCAGAACGAACAGCCACGCCGTGTAGAGCAGCGGCCCCAGCGCCATGCCCACCGCCAGCACCGTCACCCGCTCGCCCCAGTGCGCGCGCGGCAGGACGGCCAGCGCCCAGGGAATTCCCACGCCGAGGAACACCCACGCCGCGTAGGGCAGCAAGGCGACGGTCGGTTGCAGCCAGTCAGGCATGGACATCCCTTCAGCGGTAGTGCACGCGGTAGACGGTATAGGGGCCGAACGTCGCCAGCGGCGTCACGTCGCCCGGCTGGGTCACGCGCAGCAGCGGCGTATCGGTGCGCACGGCCAGGTAATCGTAGCGGGCCAGCGCCGCCCGGTCGGGCAGCCCGCCGACCGCCACCCGCAGCCGCCCTTCCTCGGCGGCCAGGAACGGCAGCAGGGTGCTGTCGCTGAGGGCCGTCCCTGCGGCGGGCAGCGCGCCCAAATAGCGCGCCATGTCGTAGAGCGGCCCCAGGACGGCGCGATGGCGCTCCTCGTCGCCCATCAGCGGCGCGCGTGCCAATTCCGTCTTGAAGTCGAGCGCCTTGCGCGCAGGGAGCAGCGCCAGCAGCAGGATCAGCGCCAGCAGTCCCGCCTGAATCGCCGGGCGGAGCGAGCCGCGCTCCCGGCGCGCCTCCCCTGCGCCGAGCAGCGCCCGCGCGCCCATCACGCACAGCAGGGGATAGATCGCCTGCAGGAAGCGCGTCTCGTAGGAGGCGGCCCACCACCACGCCGCCGCGAACGGCCCGGCCATGATCCACAGCAGCCGCGCCCGGTCAGCGCAGGGGCGCGCCCCGCGCAGCGCCTCGACCGCGCTCCAGGCCATGCCCGCCGTGACGATCAGCCCCGGCGCGGAATAAGCGGGGAGCTTGCCCAGGAACGGGACGAGCATCGCCGCCGTGTGCTGCGCCTGCTCGCTCCACACGGTCGGCGGCACCAGCCGCCCAAACTCCAGCAGGTTGCGCGCATACCAGGGACCTGCCGTGAGAGCAAGTCCCGCCGCCAGCGCCAGCCCGTGCCGCCAACTGGTCCAGCCGCGCCAGCGGGCATAGACCAGCCACAGCCCCGCCGACAAGATGAAGGCCAGCGCGCTGTTCTTCGTCCAGGCGGCCAGCCCGGCCATGATCCCCAGCAGCCACGCCGCCCGCAGCGACCGATCCTCAGCCAGCCACCAGGCGGCCAGCGTCGCCAGCGCCGCGAAGAATCCGGCGGGGATGTCCGTGTAGCCAGCCGAGGCCCAGCGCGCGAACTCCGGCGTCAGGGCCAGCAACACCGCCGCGCTCAGACCAGCGCGCCAGCCGTAGAGCGCGCGCCCCAGCGCATACGTCGCGCCGAGCGCCCCCAGCGCCAGCGCCGCAACCGCCACTTTCGCCAGGTACTCGTCCAGCGCGCCCGCCGCCAGATAAGCGTAGGCGTGGCTGAGCGGCAGCAGCATCGGGTATAGCTCGTACAGCCCCTCATCCCCCGGCAGCGCCCGCGCCTGGTAGATGACCCGGCTCTGGTCGGCGTAGATGGACACGGCATCGGGGGCGTAGAACGGCCAGTAGAGCGCGTTGAACACCACCAGCGCGGCAAGTCCCACCATTACCGCGAGGGTGCCCGCCGCCAGCGGATGCCGCCGGATGACCGCGCCGATCCCGCCGACCCTCACCCTGGGAAACGCGGGACGCGCGCCCGCCCGCCAGCAGGCCGCCGTCCCCGCGCCGAACACGCCCAGCGTCCCGGCGCGCACCGCGCCCAGGCTCAGCGCCCCGGCCAGCGTCAGGGCCAGCATCCACAGCGTCAGCGCACCCAGGCTCAGCGCCAGCGCCAGCAGCGCCAGCGCGAGCCCCGCCCGGCGGCGCGGCGGCAGCAGCCACCATGC
The DNA here is from genome assembly GCA_027494015.1 of Anaerolineae bacterium. The sequence continues at coordinate 21,528 of JAOSJP010000001.1, read as the reverse complement.
CCAGGGCGCGGCGAAGGCCAGCCCCCACAGAGCTTCCAGCAGGTCAGCGGGCGCGATCAGGATCATGCGCCCCCTCTCGCCGCCAACGGCGCATGATCTCCGCCGCCACCACCGCCACGCCGCACCCGGCCACAACCGCCAACGGTGGATGCAGCGGCAGGTAGTAGCGCTGCCACTCCAGCGGCGTGGCGATCAGCAATGCCAGGGCGGTGATGCCAGCCCACAGCAGGACGGTCCAGGCCGCCCCCTCGCGCCAGCGCCGGCCTAACTGCCATATCCCGACGACCGACGCGCCTCCCAGAGCCAACGCCCAGGCCAGCCCGGCACTGCGCCCCGCCAGCCAGGAGTCCTCGTAGTGCGCGATCTCGCCGGCGACCCACTCATTCCACCCCGGAGCCTCGTAATACTGCAACTCTACGCCGAACGTCTGCCGCGCCAGCCCTTCCAGGCGCTCCCCCAGCCCATCGTACCCGCCGTATCCGGCCACCTGCTGGTCGAGCAGGTGGCCGCGCAGCTCCAGCACGCGGCCCGGCATGTGCAGCGGATCCGACCACCAGGCCGGGTTGAGCACCAGAAACGTCAGCAGAACCAGGACGCCCGCCCCTATCCAACGCAGGACACGCCGCCGGTTCAGCGGTGCTGGCCTGCGCCTGATGAACGGCTCCGAGGCAATCGCCGCGAAGCCCGCCGCCACGACGATCAGCGCCGGGTGCTTGCTGGCCGCCGCCAGGCCGCCCAGGATTCCGAAAAGCGCCGTCAGGCCCACCAGCCTGCGCCGGCGCGGCGCTGGACGGCGTCCCTGCTCGCGCACGACCAACAGCGCCGCCCACACAGTCAGCGTGGCAAAAGCCAGGTGCGCGCCCTCCATCATCGCCCGCCGCCCGTTGAGCAGCACCACCGGGTCGCTGGCGTAGATCAGCGCCGCCGCCCACGCCGCCGGACGCCCGCCCGCAATCCAGGCGATGGCGAACACGGCGACCACGCTGATCGCGGTCAGCACCGCCGAAGACAGCCGGGCGGCGTGCAGCAGCCGCTCGCCGGGCACGTGCCCCGTGTGGACGTTGTACTCCCAGTCCGCACCCCACAGCCAGGGGGCATTAAGATCGTCTGCCGTCAGTCCGGCCATGTCCCAGGCGAAGCCCATGGCCATCTTGCCCACCGTGCCGTTGATCAGGCGTAGCTCCTGATCCATCGGGTCGGCTGGAGCCGGATCGTAGAGCACCGGCTCGATGTCGCGCTTCTGCACGAGATAGTAGTAGTCGCGGCTCATAGCGATCAGGCTGGACTCGTCGCCATGAAACGGCACGTCGTCCACCCCGACCAGCATATAGATGACCAGCACCGCCAGCCAGAGCGCGTCCAGCGCGCGCCACAGCGCGCGGCGAGGGTTTCTCATTGCTCCCTCTCCAAAACAAAACCCGGTCGCCTCACGCCCGGCGACCGGGGCCAACGCGCCGGGCATGTTGCCCCTTCGCGCTCGATTATACCGTCGTGCGCGGCGTCGTGCCGCGCGCCTGCCCTACGCGATGGTGACCAGCACCTTGTTCTGCTCGACGTTCTCGCCAGCCCTGGTGTGGATGTGGTGAACCGTGCCATCGCGCGGCGACTTCAGCTCGTTCTCCATCTTCATGGATTCGAGGATGGCCACCGTCTGGCCCTTGCTCACCGGCTCGCCTTCGCTCACCGGCACGCGCACGATCAGCCCCGGCATGGGCGCGCGAACAGGTACCTCGCCGCCCATGTCGCCAAAGGCCATGAACGCGCTGGCCAGGCGGCGGCTGCGCTCGTCGGTCACCTGCACTTCGTACATATCGCCGGCCAGCAGCACGTGGTAGAGGTCGTCGCGCTCGTCCACGACCGCCTCATAGCTGCGGTGATCGAGCAGCACCGAATACAGTTCACCCTGGCGCAGAGCGCGAAAGTCCACCGCGCGCACCTCGCCATTGACCAGGACGCGCCCATCCTCGTTGATCTCGATGTCGAACGTCTGGCCGTTGACGATCGTCTGGTATCTCATGCGCGCATGATCTCCGCTCGCTACACTCGCCAGGCTCACCCCCGGCTCCCTCTCCGTAAACGGCGAGGGATCACCCACATCTTTGGCCGAATTTCGCCATCCCCCATCCGCAGCGTGGGGAAGGGCTGGGGATGGGGCACTTTGTAACCATATCTCGGAGAGGTCTTACAATTCGAATTTCGCCATCCGCCATCCGCAATTCGCAATCCGCAATTCGCAATCCATTATTCGGCCAGGTCCGCGTTACCACGATCCAGGGTGCCACCCAGCGTGCCGAACAACAAGTCTTCCAGCACGAAGGCAAGATACTGGGCGGCTGTCGGCTCTGTCTCCGGGCCGATGAACGCATCATCCAGTGTCAGCTCGGTGACCACGACATAGCGCCCATAGGGGAACTCAAGCCGGTAGGCCGTGCTGCTCGCGCCGCATCCCGTGCCCTCGGCCAGCTTGTGGCTGAACACGCGCCCCGTGAATTCGGCGGGGTCGCTGTACTCGTCGAACGCGCCGGCCTCGGTGAGCAGCGCCGCCCGCGCGTCGTCGAAGACCACCGCCTGTGCGGTCTCCGCGTCGCCGAACTCCAGCACGCGCAGGCCCACGCCCCAGATCGGCAGCGTGGCCGGGTCTTCCGGGCACTCGCTGAGCGCGGTCACAATCGCCGCCGCGCCCACAAAGCCCTGCCCGCTCAGGTAGTCGTGCATGGCCGCTTCCAGGCCCTCGCCCTGGCCGCCCCAATAGGCAGCCTCGGCCTCCAGGTCGTGCTCCTGCGACAGGTCGGCGTCAACGACGAACTGCTCGTTGAGCGTCAGCGGCACCGCCAACAAAAGAACCGCCTGGAAATGCGAGATGGCGGGCGGCCCGTCGGGCGTGGCGGCTATGCTGGCCGGGTCTTCGACAATGACCACCGTTTCCAGAGCCGTGCCGTCATAGCTCGGAAGATATTCCGGATCGCGCGGGGTGAGCAGCTCAACGCGCTCGATGCCCTCATACACGCGCCCAAAGATGGTGTGGTTGCCGTTCAGCCAGGCGGTCGGCGCGGTCGTGAGGAAGAACTGGCTGCCATTGGTGTTCGCCCCGGCGTTGGCCATCGCCAGCAGTCCGTAGGTGTCGAAGACCAACCCGTTGGCCGTCTCGTCCTCGAAGGTATAGCCCGGCCCGCCGCTGCCCGTGCCGGACGGATCCCCGCCCTGGGCCATGAAGCCCGGCAGCACGCGGTGGAAGGTGGTGTTGTTGAAGAACCCCTGCCCGGCCAGGAAGACGAAGTTGTTGACCGTCAGCGGTGACTCGGCTTCGTACAGGTCCAGGTAGATCGGCCCGGCTGCCGTGCAGAGTACCGTCCAGTAATCCACGCCATCTTCGAGCACCTCTTCGGCGGCAGCAAATTCGCGCGTTTCCGGCTCGGCCACGTTTGCGGTCGCCGCCGCGCAGATTTCGGCGGGCGTCTGGGCGTCCTGCGCCGATGCCATCCTTCCTGGCAACAGCGCGCTCAGCACCGCAAGCACTACCAGCACGGGCGATAGACTTCGGATGATACGGCTCATCAGTCTCTCCAGACTCTCACATACACGCGAAGGAAAGCGGCGTCTCTTCAGGCGCGGGAGCCACGAGCAGGTAGGTGGGCAGTCAGCAGAAGGCCCCTATCCCCCGGCCCCTTCCCCAGCCGAGCTAGGGGAAGGGGAGAAACGCTTGCCAGATCGTCCCCTCTCTAGCTTGGCTGGAGGGGGGATTGAGGGGGAGACATTCAGCAGGCATTCCAGAACCTCCCCCAGCTACATCTCGCTCGTGAACCCTCAGCCGTGCGCCTCCGGCAGCAAGAAGAACGCCAGCGCGACAATAACATAGACTGCCAGCAGCATCAAGCCCTCGAACCAGTTGGACTCGCCGTCTTCGGCCACCAGCGCCGCCACATAGGACGCCGCCGCCAGCGCGATGATCTCCGGCAGCGAAAAGGCCAGGATCAGCTTTTGCTCGAAAAGCAGGCTGATGAAGACCAGCACCGGCGCGACAAACAGCGCGATTTGCAGGCTCGATCCCAGGGCGATGGTCATGCTCAGTTCCATGCGGTTCTTCATCGCCACCTGCACGGCCACCAGGTGCTCGGCCACGTTGCCGATGATCGGCACGATGATCACGCCGACGAATAGCTCGCTCCAGCCCAGCTCCTCGACGACCGGCTCGACCGTCCCCACCAGAAACTCGGACATGACGACGATGCCCAGCGTGGCGAAGGCCAGCACGCCCAGCGCGCGCCGCAGCGACCACTGCGGCTCGTGCTGGTGTCCGTCGTCGTGAGCGCCGCCCGCCAGCAGCGAGTAGGCGATATTGGCTCCATACAGCGCGATCAGGATCAGGGCGATGCCCTCGCTCAGCAGCAGCTCCGACGCGAACTCCTGCGTTTCGACAAACGTGTGGTCGAACAGCGAGGGAATGGCCAGCGCCATGAAGGCCAGGATGAGCAGCGTGGCATTCATCGCCGCCTGGCGGCGGTCGAAGGTCTGGATGCCGTGCCGCAGCCCACCCAGGAAGATGGCCAGGCCCATCACCAGCAGCAGGTTGCCGAGCACCGAGCCGATGATCGAGGCGCGCACCAGTTCGACCAGCCCCTCTTTGAGGGCGAAGATGGTGATGATCAGCTCGGCGGCGTTGCCCAGCGTGGCATTGAGCAGCCCGCCGATGCGCGAGCCGACGCGCGCGGCGATCTCCTCGGTCGCCCCGCCGATCAGCCCGGCCAGCGGGATGATCGCCAGCGCGGAGGTGGCGAAGATAGCCACGTCGTCGCCGCCGGACGCGCGCAGCAGCACGGCAACTACGCCAAACAGCAGCAGCGTGTTGAGGCTTACCAGCTTCTTGGGTTCGAATGTCCGTCCCATGGTCCCCCGCACGACTCCGCGAGATTTCGACAGGCAAGACAGGCAATGTACACAAAGGCCTTGCAGGGGCGGGTTTGCGAACCCGCCCCTACAGACGTTTACCGAACGAGTGCGTTAACGCGCATTTAAAGGCGCGCTGCCAGCCTCACACCGCCATCCGCCGACAACCATGCACCAAAAACCAATCACCAACAACCTGACCCCCCTACTTCCGCCCGCCCCACTTCCAGTTGGATGCACGGCGATTGGAGGCGGCGGCAAACTGAAGCGCGTTCTGGCGCTGCTGGTGCTCGACCAGCGTCGCCACAATCGCCGCTGCCTCGGCCCGGCTGCCACCCATGTCGTCGCCGCGCATCAGCATGTGCTGCTCGACGAACTGTGTGTTGTAGCGCCCGGCCAGGAAGTTGGTGCTGTCCAGCAGTTTCTGGTGGAAAGGCAGGTTCGTCTTCAGCCCCATGATCTTGTATTCGGACAGCGCCCGCCGCACGCGCAGCAGCGCTTCGCCGCGCGTCTCGCCCCAGGCGATCAGCTTGGCCAGCATCGAGTCGTAGTAGGGCGTCACCTCGTAGCCGGCGTAGATGCCGCTGTCGAGGCGGACGCCCGGCCCGGTCGGCGAGACGTGCACCGTCACCCGGCCAATCGAGGGCAGGAAGTTGTTGTACGGGTCTTCGGCGTTGATGCGGCACTCCACCGCCCAGCCGGAGATGGTCACGCCGTCCACCGGCCCCATGCGCCGCCCGCGCGCGATGCGAATCTGCTCCTTGACCATATCCACGCCCGTCACCAGCTCAGTGACCGGGTGCTCGACCTGCAGGCGCGTGTTCATCTCCAGGAAGTAGAAGTTCTTCTCAGCGTCCACCAGGAACTCAATCGTCCCGGCGTTGACGTAGTTGACGGCCTGGGCCGCCGCGACCGCCGCCGCGCCCATGCGCTGGCGCAGGTCGGGGTCCATGAACGGGCTGGGCGCTTCTTCAAAGAGCTTCTGGTGTCGCCGCTGGATGCTGCACTCGCGCTCGCCCAGGTGAATGGTGTTGCCGTGCATGTCGGCCAGAATCTGGATCTCGATATGGCGCGCGCCGTCCAGCAGCTTCTCCAGGTACACCGTGCCGTCGCCGAAGGCGGCCTCGGCCTCGCGGTGCGCCGAGGCCAGCGCCGCGTCCAACTGCGACTCCTCGCGGACGATGCGCATCCCCTTGCCGCCGCCGCCCGCCGCCGCCTTGACCATCAGCGGGAAGCCGATGCGGTTGGCTTCGTGACGCAGCGCCCCGTTGTTGAGGCCGGGCTGCGTCCCCGGCACAATCGGCACGCCGGCTCGCTCCATCAGCTCGCGCGCGGCCAGCTTGTCGCCCATCCTGCTGATCGCATCCGGCGACGGGCCGATCCACACCAGCCCCGCGTCTACGACCGCCTGGGCGAAGTCGGCCCGCTCGCTGAGGAAGCCATAGCCGGGGTGCACCGCGTCCGCGCCGGAGCGCCGCGCCACGTCAATCAGCTTGCCGATGTTCAGGTAGCTCTCGCGCGGGCTGGGCGCGCCGATGTTGTACGCTTCGTCGGCATAGCGCACGTGCAGCGCTTCGCGGTCAGCGTCCGAATACACGGCCACAGCCTGAATGCCGCCCAATTCGCGGCAGGCGCGGATGATGCGCACGGCGATCTCGCCCCGGTTGGCGACCAGAATCTTGCGGATGAGAGTCGTCTCGGCGGCACGCCTGCGCCCCGACTGCCTGGCTCGCCGTTGACGGCCTTCTGCTTCGCTCATGGTTTCCCTGCCTTGTCCGGCGACCACGCGACCGCCGGACGCTCGACGCGATGCGCCTGGTGAATGTCTCCGCAGGCCGACCGCACATGGAATTCGATGGTGAAATCCGGCCTCACAGCGCGCAGCGCCTCAACCGCAGCGTTCCACGCTGCATCGGGCGCGCTGTTCTGGGGCGGGAGCGCGCCGCGCAGCACGGCGTGACTCAGAATGCGATAAAAGTCCCACACCCAGGCCACCTGCACATGGCGGGCCGTATCATAGCCGCCCCAGACAACCTGGCGCTGGTCCTGCTGGTGCAGCACCAGGTCGAGGTCGAGAAAGGCCAGCGTCACCTCGCCCGCCGGGTCGCGCAGCAGGGCCTCGACGCACAGCGTGGCCGGGCCTGCGGGGGGCGTGCTCGCCGCCGGGCGCGGGTAGCGTGGCACGCCGGCCCGCCCGTAGCAGGCGTAATTGGCCGTCGCCACCGATTGCAGCAGGGCCGCCGCCTGGACGACCAGCCAGGTCTCTGGCGCGGCCCGTTCCTTCACGAGCCGGACAGGCAGCCTTTTGCCCTGGTGTGTGAGACTCACAACCTCGCCCCTTCCCGGCAGCGCGCCCGCAGCGCCTTGACATCGTCCGTACGACCGGCTCAGGCGCAAAGTCATTCTGCCGCGCCAATCGCCGCCCCAGAGAGCGCACTATCATCCCGCCCATACTCAGCCGGGCGCACTAGCCTGCAATCGCCCACGCCAACGACCCTGGCAGCACTTCGGACTGCTGCTTGCCGGAGCCTCTATTCAGCCGCTACGCCCAATACCAGCACAGGAATGTCAATGTCGGCCTCCCCACGATGTTCTAGATCCCATACGATCTGTTCGAAGTAGGATACGCCTGTTGACATCTCGTTAGCCAGGTCTTTGACTGGCACGATCTCGACTCCGGCTGCAATGATGCCACAGTTGCGGAAGATGGTTATCTTGGCGCATACGTTGTAGACCATGAAGGCGTACTTGCCGAACTGCACTTCCACGCCAACCCTGTCCTTCACGAAGTCCATCTCGCGGAAAGCACCTTGCGATGACGCGGACGAGGTATACCCTTCGACATAGTACGCCGAGGAATAGTCGCAGGGGACGCGCTCGGTGCGCCAGCCATGCTGTCGAAACATCTCGGCGTAAACCCGGTTCAGTTCGCGCGGGCTGTATAATGTGCGCCCCACCATGGTCCGCTCTTCGCTGGTCTTGGTCTTGCACACCGCCGCATCCACGCTCGCAATAATCTGGAGAATCTCATCAAGTGCTGCCGGAAAACCAGCTTCAAGAGTCTCTTTTCCATTCTTGAAAGAGTATATGCCAGCAACAATCATCAGTATCCATCCTTTGGCGATGACTTCCATTCATCGGGAATCCGCGAGACTTTCTCGCGTCCTGACGGCTTATGGACCGGCCTTCCCAGCGGCCTGAGTTTGAGCGTCCCGTTGTAGTAGGCGATCAGCCGCTCACGTGCAATCTCAACGTACTGCGCTTCTTTCTCGCTCCCCACCCCCCGACGACCATTCTTGACAGCCGCGATCAGCGTCGAGCCAACCCCGGCATACGGGTCAAGAACCCAGTCCCCTTCATGGGTGAGCGCAAGCACACAGCGTTCGACCAGCTCAACCGGGAACTGGCAGGGATGTATCGTCTTCTTGGATGGTTCGACTTCACATTGGGGATGTCCCAAAAGCACTCTTCCCAGTCCTCAAGCAGTATCTCCCACACATCCGACGGATTCTTCCCCAATGGTTGCCCGATGGCTTGCCTCTGTTTGGCCCCTTATAGTGCAGCTTGCCAGGGTATTTGGCCGGTACACGCACATCGTCCAGGTTGAAAACATACTCGTCGCTCTTGGTAAACCAGAGGATTGTCTCATAGCGCCCGGAGAAGCGCTTCCTGGTGTGGAGACCATGCCCGAAATGCCAGATGATGCGGTTCCTGAGCGACAGCCCCAATCTCTTGAAGATGGGGTAGTAGAGAATATCCAGGGGAAATACCTCCCCCCTCTCCACGAAGTTGCCCACCTGCCAGCAGAGGCTCCCGTCTGAGCGCAGCACCCGGTAAAGCTGGGCTATCGTGTCCGTCTGAGCAGCCAGGTAGGACTCAATAGACGTGCGATCCTCGTACTCCTTGCCCAGATTGTAGGGAGGAGAAGTGATGATCAGGCTCACCGTCTCATCCGGGATCGTCGCAAGCAGGTCATTGACATCACCCTGAAACAGCACCAGGCTTGCCGCCGGATCGAAGTGGCTGGCAATCTCCACCTGAGAGCCAAAGAGGGGCAGGTTTCGCATGGCGTTCTCCTCCACCCGCCCGCCCTACAGCGGGATATTCCCATGCTTCTTGGGCGGGTTGCTGTCGCGCTTGTTTTGCAGCATCCCCAGCGCGTTGATCAGGCGCGGGCGCGTCTCCGAGGGCACGATCACGTCGTCAATGTAGCCGCGCGCCGCCGCCACATAGGGGTTGGCGAAGCGGTCGCGGTAGTCCTGCACCAGCTCCGCCTTGCGCGCTGCCGGGTCGTCGGCCTCCAGCAGCTCGCGGCGGAAGATGATATTCACCGCGCCGTCCGGCCCCATGACGGCCAATTCCGCCGTCGGCCAGGCCAGGTTGAGGTCGCTGCGGATGTGCTTGCTGTTCATGACGCAGTAGGCCCCGCCGTAGGCTTTGCGCGTCACGACGGTGATCTTGGGCACGGTCGCCTCGCAGTAGGCATAGAGCAGCTTAGCCCCAGCGCGGATGATCCCGCCGTGCTCCTGGTCGGTGCCGGGCATGAAGCCGGGCACGTCCTCGAAGGTGATGACCGGGATGTTGAAGCAATCGCAGAAGCGGATGAAGCGCGCCGCCTTCTCGCTGGCCTTGATGTCCAGCACGCCGGCCAGCACCGCCGGCTGGTTGGCGACGATGCCCACGCTGAAGCCGCCCAGCCGGGCGAATCCGACAACGATGTTCTGCGCGTAGTGCTCGTGAATCTCGAAAAAGCGGCCTTCGTCGGCGATCAGCCTGATCACATCCTTGATGTTGTAGGGCTTGCTGGGGTCGTCGGGCACGATGTCGTTGAGCGCGTTTTCGGTGCGCAGCGGGTCATCCCTGCTCGGCTCGAAGGGCGGGTCTTCCATGTTGTTCTGCGGCATGTAGCCCAGAATCTCGCGGATGAGGAAGAGCGCGTCCTCTTCGCTGTTGGCCGCCACATGGCTCACCCCGCTGAGCGTGTTGTGGGTCATGGCCCCGCCCAGCTCCTCAAAGGTGACATCCTCATGCGTCACGGCGCGCACCACATCCGGCCCGGTGACAAACATGTACGACGTGTCCTTGACCATGAACACGAAGTCGGTCAGCGCCGGGCTGTAGACCGCGCCGCCCGCGCACGGCCCCATGATCACGCTGATCTGCGGAATCACGCCGCTGGCCAGCGTGTTGCGCAGGAAGATGTCGGCGTAGCCACCCAGGCTGACCACGCCCTCCTGAATACGCGCTCCGCCGGAATCGTTGAGGCCAACGACCGGCGCGCCGTTCTTCATGGCCATCTCCATGATCTTGCAGATCTTCTCGGCGTGCACTTCGCTCAGCGAGCCGCCCATCACCGTGAAGTCCTGCGAGAAGACGTAGACCAGCCGCCCGTTGATCGTCCCCCAACCGGTGACGACGCTATCGCCGAGGAACTGCTTGTCCGGCTCGTCCATGCCGAAATTGCGCTCGCGGTGCACCACAAAAGCGTCCATCTCGCGGAAGCTGCCCGGATCGAGCAGCAGATCGAGCCGCTCGCGGGCGGTCAGCTTGCCGGACTTGTGCTGCTTCTCCACGCGATCCGGGCCGCCGCCTGCCGCGCTTTGCAGTCGCATCTGGTTGAGTTGTTCAATCCTGGGATTCGTCGTCATCAGGCTCACTCTCCGCGATTCGCCCGCCCTGCCCGCAGCCAGACACAGCGCCCGGCATCTCGAACGCGGCACGCACGCGCCGCCAGCGCATCACCCAGGCCGCTGCCCCGACCAGCAGCACAACCAACACCGCCTGAAAGGCGATGCGCTGCCGGGCGAAGTCAGCGCGGGCGAAGGCAATAGTCCATAACACGCCAGATGCGCCGTAGTTGCTCAGCGCGAGCACGAGCCAACGGCGCGCCCATCGTTTGCGCCGGGCCAGCCCCGCGCCCAGCGCCAGTAGCAGCACGGCCCAGCCCAACGCCAGGGCCGCGCGCAGCAGTGGCGGATAGGAGACTCCCAGCGCGCGGTAACGCCCGGCGTGCCAGGCATGATCGAGCGCCAGCGCCAGGTTCGCGGCCCCGACGAGGATCACAATCAGGCCGAGCGCCCACAGAGTCCAGGGCCGGCGCAGGCGGTGCGTTCCATCAGCCATGTGCGGGCATTATAGCCCAGGCCCAGGTCACAATCCAACCGGTGGGCGCTTGAGTGCGGGCAAAACCTGTCAGGCAGGGGCGCCGCTCTGCTGCGTCCCCGTAGGGGCGTATGGCGATACGCCCCTACGGAGCTTTACCCTACCCGGCGTCAAGCGAGTCACTGACAACCTTTGCACACACCCCGGCGCTTGGCAGGTCTGGAGCAGGCCCCCACCGGCGACATGCCCGCCGCAACCCCCCGCTTCCTGCTATAATAGGAGTCAGGCCGCAAAGCTGGGCGGCACACCCGCGTGGTGCATGAGCAGCCACACGGCGGGGCACTGCGTGCCCCGTCCTCACCCTGGTATCGAAGGCGGACGTTGCACAGAGATAGAAGGGAGTGAGACATGTCCACACGAGGCATTTACAGCCGGGATGGCGAAGCGTTCGGGTACGTGGAAGGCACACGCCTCTATGATCTCAACGGCAACCTGACAGGGGTCGTGCGCGGGCGTACCGTCTATGATTTGCATGGCAACCGGCACTGGATCATCAACCGCGACGCGCTGCTGGACGTGCGCGGCAGGGTGATCGGCTACCTGGGCGAGTCCGTTTCCCAGGCGCACCGCTGATCCTTCGCAGAGGGAGAACGCTTATGACGGCACCAGAGATCAAGAAGCTCAATGCGATGCGCTTCCTGGAGGCGCATGGCGCAACCTACGAAACCCACACCTATGACGAGGGCATCACCGACGGGATCGGCGCGGCCCAGGCGATGGGCTTCCCCCGTCTCAGGTCTATAAGACGCTCGTCGTGCAGCTCAAGGACAACGAGCACGCCCTGGTCATGATCGCCGCCGACCAGGAGCTTGATCTCAAGCGCTTCGCCAAATCCATCGGGCAGAAGAAAGCGACCATGCCCACCAGGCGCGGCGCGGAGATGGCCACCGGCCTGCGCACCGGCGGAATCGGCGCGCTGGCCCTCACTCACAAGCGGTGGGGCGTCTACCTGGACGATGCGGCCAGGCAGCACGAGACTATTCTGGTCAACGCCGGGCAGCGCGGGGTCACTGTGCAGGTGAAGGTGGACGACCTGGTGCGCGCGCTCAACGCCAAGCTGCTGACGCTCCGCGCGTCGGACGCAGCACCCGCGGCCAGCGAGTAGCAGAACCGCCGCGCCCCGCGCGATCTGCTCTCAAAGACGGACTTCCGAAGTCCGCGACGACTTCGGAAGCCCTGTTCATACGCCAGTGTTCCCCGGCGGCACATGGCCTGCCAGAGCGGCGATGGCGCGCACTACAAACGCCCCTCCCCCTGGCCCCCTCTCCGGCTAAGCCAGGGATGGGCAAAGGGCCACGCCAGCCGGTCAAAGTCCCCCTCTCTAGCTCGGCTGGAGAGGGGGATTTAGGGGGTGAGGCGCGTGCAGTGCCGCCTTGTCGCACCCTGGTCAGCTCTTCGCCATATAGCCGCGCAGCTTACTGGCCAGGTTGCTCAGCGGCATGGTTTGCAGCCAGACCTTGCCCGGCCCGGTGATCGTCGCCAGGAACAGCCCCTCGCCGCCGCCCAGCCAGTTCATCACCCCCTTGATCATGGTGAGGTCGTAGTCACAGGTCGGCTCGTACATGGCGATGTGCCCCGGATCGATCTTCAGCCGCTCGCCCGCCTTCAGTTCATAAAGCTGCATCTCGCCGGCGATCTCGACAAACGCCGTGCCCGGCCCGGTCAGCTTCTGCAGGATGAACCCCTCCCCGCCGAACAGCCCCGTGCCCAGCCGCTTGCGGAAGTGCATCGCCAGCTCAACATCGTCCTCGGCGCACATGAAAGCGTCTTTCTGGCAGATGATGCTGTGCCCGGCTTTCAGATTGAGCGGGACCACTTTGCCAGGACTCTCCGGCGTGAAGGTGATCACGCCCTGCGGCGCGGTGCAGGTGTAGGTGGTCATGAACAGGCTTTCGCCAGCGAGCACCCGCCCCAGCGACTTGCCGATGCCGCCGCGCCCGCTGGTCTTCATGTCAATGCCGTCGCTCATCCAGGCCATGCCCCCGGACTCCGTGTAGATCGCCTCGCCCTGGCTGAGCCGGATCTCGAGCGCCTGCATGACCGTGCCGTGAATGGTGTACTCCATCGTTCAGCCTCCTCGTGGCTCCAACGCTTCGCCCGCCGCAGCAGGCGAGCGTTTCACTTGAACATGCCCAGCACGTCTCCCGATTTGCCGAGCGTGCGCGAGCCTTTGCTCTGCGCGCCCAGCGACGCGGCCAGCTTGCGGGCCAGGTTGCTCAGCGGCATGGTTTGCAGCCAGACCTTGCCCGGCCCGGTAATCGTCGCCAGGAACAGCCCTTCGCCCCCGCCCAGCCAGTTCATCACTCCCTTCACCATGGTGATGTCGTAATCGCAGGTCGGCTCGTACATGGCAATATGGCCGGGATCGATCTTCAACCGCTCGCCGGCCTGCAACTCGACCAGTATCAGCTCGCCGATGATCTCGACGAATGCCGTGCCCGGCCCGGTCAGCTTCTGCAAGATGAAGCCCTCCCCGCCGAACAGCCCCGTGCCCAGCCGCTTGCGGAAGTGCATGGTCAGCTCAACATCGTCCTCGGCGCACATGAAAGCATCTTTCTGACAGATCATCGAGTAGCCCGCCCGCAGGTGCAGCGGGATGATCTTGCCCGGCGCTTCGGGCGTGAAGGTGATCACGCCCTGCGGCGCGGCGCAGGTGTACGTGGTCATGAACAGGCTCTCGCCAGAAAGCACCCGTCCCAGCGACTTGCCGATGCCGCCGCGCCCACTGGTCTTCATGTCAATGCCGTCGCTCATCCAGGCCATACCCCCGGACTCCGTGAAAACGGCTTCGCCGCGCTGCAGGCGAATCTCAAGCGACTGCATGACCGTCCCGTTGATGGTGTATTCCATGCCGTGCCGCTCCTGTATCTACTCTGGCTGATAACCAGAATTGTATCCCGTTCCGGGGTGGCGCAATAGTCAGCGCAAGGCGATTGCATCAAAATCCGCCGCGCGCCAGCCTGCTCGTAGGGGCGCTGCTCTGCTGCGCCCTGGTTTACCTCACCCACCCCTGCTCGGCGCTGGCGCGCCTCGCCGCCCCCTCTCCGTTGACGGAGAGGGGGCAAGCCGAGCGGCGAGGGGCTGGGGGTGAGGTCTGCGCTGGATGTGGGCAAAACCTGCCAGGTAGGGGCTGCTGTTCTGCTGCTGCCCCCTGGACTCACCCCCCGCTCGGCGCTGGCGCGCCTCGCCGCCCCCTCTCCGTCAACGGAGAGGGGGCAAGCCGAGCGCAGCGAGGCTGGGGGTGAGGTCTGCGCTGGATGTGGGCAAAACCTGTCAGGTAGGGGCGCTGTTCTGCTGCGCCCCCCTTGACCTCACCCCCGCGCGGCGCTGGCGCGCCTCGCCGCCCCCTCTCCGTCAACGGAGAGGGGGCAAGCCGAGCAGGGCGAGGCTGGGGGTGAGGTCTGCGCTGGATGTGGGCAAAACCTGTCAGGTAGGGGCGCTGTTCTGCTGCGCCCCCCTTGACCTCACCCCCGCTCGGCGCTGGCGCGCCTCGCCGCCCCCTCTCCGTCAACGGAGAGGGGGCAAGCCGAGCGCAGCGAGGCTGGGGGTGAGGGAGGTCTGCGCTGGATGTGGGCAAAACCCGTCAGGTAGGGGTGCTGCTCTGCTGCGCCCCCCTTGACCTCACCCCCGCTCGGCGCTGGCGCGCCTCGCCGCCCCCTCTCCGTCAACGGAGAGGGGGCAAGCCGAGCAGGGCGAGGCTGGGGGTGAGGTCTGCGCTGGATGTGGGCAAAACCCGTCAGGTAGGGGTGCTGCTCTGCTGCGCCCCCGTTGACCTCACCCCCGCTCGGCCTCAAGACACACAGCCGCCGCCCCAACACAAAAGAGGGCAGCCTGGGCCGCCCTCTTCGCGCTCATCGTTGCTGTCACTACATCAGGAACATGGGCATCCCGAAGACGTGACGCACCTTCGGGCGGTACTGCTCCACATCGTACAGCTCGGCCACGTTGACGCGCTTGACGCCCTGCATGAGCGTGCTCATGTTGATGTCGGTGTACAGGCCGCGCTGCAGGGCCACCATGCGCCCAAAGCGCCCCTGCTCCACCAGGCTCATGGCCATCTGCGCGTAGTTGGCCGCCACCATCAGGTCGAGCGAGTCCGGCGCGCCGGAGCGCATCAGGTAGGCCACCTGCTGGTAGATGATGTTCTGGCCGGTGATGTCCCTGAGCAGCGCGCCGGTGATCTGGCCGATGCCACCCAGCTTCTTGTGACCGTAGGCGTCGGCCTCGCCGGTCTCGATCACCTCGCCCTCGACCAGGCGCGCGCCTTCGGAGATGGTCAGCATGGCGTAGTTGCTGGGATTCTCCTTCTTGTCCGCGACAAGCAAGCTGGCCAGGCGGTGCACATCGAACGGTACCTCGGAAATGATCGCGCGGTCCACGCCGGCCAGGTAGGCCGCGATCAGCGATGTCTCGCCGGAGTTGCGCCCGAATAGCTCGACCACGGCGACACGCTCGTGCGACCCGGCGCTCGTGCGCAGGTTGTGGATGAACTCTACCGAGCGCGTCACGGCAGTGCTGAAGCCGATGCAGTAGTCCGTGCCGTAAACGTCGTTATCCATCGTCTTGGGAATGGCGACCACCTTCATCCCTTCGCGGTGCATCCGCTCGCCATAGCCGAGTGTGTCGTCGCCGCCGATGGGGATCAGCACGTCAATGCCCAGGTGCTCCAGCACCTTCAGCACATGCTCCGTGTAGTCGTAGACCTCGCGACCGCGCTTGTCCGTGTGCTTGCGGACTTCCATGCCCTGCAGGTGCGCGGGGATGCCATCGGCAAGCACGTTGCCGGGGTTCGTGCGCGAGGTGTGTAGGAACGTGCCGCCGGTGCGATCCACCGTGCGCACGCGCTGCTTGTTGAGCGGCATCACCCACTTCTCGCGCTGTTCTTTGTTCTTCTCGTCAATGACGAAGTCCAGCAAGCCGGCCCAGCCGCGCCGGATGCCGAAAATCTCGTGACCGGCGTCTTCCGCGCGGTACACGATCTGCTTGATGCACGGGTTCAGGCCGGGGACATCGCCGCCGCCGGTGAGCACACCTATGCGCAACATCGTTCTCCTCCAGTCCTCAAAGCTGCTTGCAGGCTCAGGCACCCATGGGGAGTGAGGTGCCTGGTATCCATGACAAAGGGGCATGCGGAGCACGCACACCCCCTTGATTATAACAGCCAACGGGCACCGCGCGTTTGACAAAACTCACGAATCAGGGCGCAGGTGCGCCACAATAGGCACGACCTGGCGACAGCGCATCATTTGGCCAGTATCTCGGCCATCGAGATGTATTCCTCTGAGAGAGCACGCTGCTTGGTTGTGGCATCGGCCAGGCTGACCGTGCCGATGTTGCGCCCGTGCAGCCCCACCATGATCCCCGACTCCCCAGCGAGCAGCAGCTCGACCGCCTTCACCCCCAGGCGCGTCGCCAACAGGCGGTCGAATGCGCCGGGGCCGCCGCCGCGCACCACGTGCCCCAGCACGGTGATGCGCACCTCGAAGCCGACCTCGTGCTGCGAAAGATACTCGGCCACCTCGTTAATCTTGGGCGTGGCCCCCTCGGCGATGACGCCCATCGCGTGACTCTTGCCACGCATGTAGGCGCTCTCCAACACCTTGCCGATCTCTTCCAGCGTCGTAGGATGCTCCGGGATCATGACGAACTCAGCGCCGCCCAGGATGCCCCCCATCAGCGCCAGATAGCCGCAGTTGCGCCCCATCACTTCCAGCAAGAAGCAGCGTTCGTGGCTCGCCGCCGTGTCACGCAGCTTGTCAACGGCGTCCAGGATCGTGTTGAGGGCCGTGTCGGTGCCCACCGCCATATTGGTGCCCCAGATGTCGTTGTCAATCGTGCCAGGGATGCCCACCACCGGGAAGCCCAGCTCGTGCAGGGCCAGCGCTCCGCGCAGGCTACCGTCGCCGCCGATGACCACCAGCCCATCCATCTCGTGCTCGTTCAGGCGGCGCAGGCCGCGCTTCTGGCCCTGGACGGTCTTGAATTCGAGGTTACGCGCCGTTTGCAGGATGGTGCCGCCGCGCCCGATGATCCCGCTCACGTCGCGCGAAGTCAGGCGCTCGAAATCGCCGGTCAGCAGTCCGGTGTACGCCTGCCGGATGCCATACACTTCCACGCCGGCAGCAGCCGCCGTGCGCACCACCGCGCGAATCGCCGGGTTCATGCCCGGCGCGTCACCGCCACCGGTCAATACTGCGATGCGTCTCATGCTCGCCATGCCCAACTACTCCTGTCCTTCGACCTGGAGGATGGCAACCAAACGACTCTGAATGATCCCCCGGCCCTGAAACGAACGCCCATTATAGCGACGGGCGCGGCTGGACGACCAGAGCGTGTTATGCGCTTTTCAACCCCTATCCCCCGGCCCCTTTCCCCGCCAGCAGCCCGGGGTGGCTCTTGGTTTTACCTCACCCCCGTCTCGGCGCTGGCGCGCCTCGCCTCCCCTCTCCAAGCATGGAGAGGGGGAGAGGCCGAGCGTAGCGAGGCCAGGGGGTGAGGTCAACAGGGCGCTTCTCCCCCTGGTCGAAGGTGCTAAGCGCATAACACGCTCTAGATCTCCTTGATCTCAACGGACTCGATCAGCGCCTGAATATCGTCCCGGTAGTGGTCGAGCAGGTCGGCGGGCATTTCCAGCGACCATTGCAGCCCCGTCTGCGCTGTGACCGGCGTGACAAAGGAGATGCTCGTCCATTGGTCGGGCGCTGCGATGTCGCGGAAGACCCGTTCGGGCGAAACAGACTCAGTCGTGTCGGTGCGGTAGCCGCACAGCCCGCCCCCGTATTCGTAGATCGTGGACTGGCTCTGCTGGGCGCGCACGGCGCTGCACGAGAAATCGCCGGAGACGGTCTGAGCGAGATCAACCATCAGCACGATGGGCGCACCTTTGCCGTTCGAATACGCGCCAGCAAGCACCACCGGGTTCACCTCGACGATGGCGAAACGCGGGCTTGCGCTCTCGAAGTCCTGCCAGGTGCGCTGCCCGTTGTCGAACTTGAGAGCCTTGTCGAGCACGTCGCGCGCGAATCCCCACCTGTCATTGCTGGCATCAGCCAGGTACCAACTGTACGGCACCGTCAGCAACACGTCATAGGTGCCGTCGGAGAACTCGACTGTCTTGCGCCCCGTATCGCCGGGCAGAAAAGACGCCGCCACGTCAATCACGGGTCTCGCCTGGGGCACGGCCAGAACGAGCACCGCCACCAGCAGCACCGGCACCACAATCAGCATCACCAGCGAGAGCAGGCAACTCCCCCAGCAGCCGCTACAGCCCAGGCAGCCGGAGCAGCCCGGAAACCCACAGCCAAACAGCCCGCGCCTCTTCTCGACGTGTTCCACCTGGACTCGCTGCGGCTCGGACGGGGTCACCGGCTGGCCCATCGGCGCGTACTGCGAATACGGCAGCGGCGACGGCGGCGCGTACTGCCGGTAGGGGCCTTGCTCCGGCGTGCCGACGACCACGCTCTCGTACCCCATCGGCCTGGGCGGGGGCGGCGCACTATGTTTCGGGCGTGGGCACCGACGGGCAGCGGGCGGGCGCGGGCCGTATTGCTGCTGGAATTGGTCGAGCAGTGCGCGCGCCTGCTGGTTGGACGGGTTGACGCGCAACACTTCGCGCAGCGCCCGCTGGTACTCGGCCTGGTCGGCGGCGACGGAGGCCAGCCACAGCCAGGCAACCTCGTTGTCCGGCGACGTTTGCAGATATTCCTGCAGGAGCCGGCGCGCCTCGTCGCGGCGTCCGGCCTGGGCGTGTTCTACCGCCTGGTGAAGAAGGGAAGACATGAGACCGTGCCTCCTGCCGCGCGCCGCGCAGCCCGCTATCAATGCCCGCCACGAATGATCACACCCCTAGCATTATGCTAAATTTGCGCCAGACCCACCTCAACCCCCCCCCCTCGGTCCCCCCCCCCCCCCCCCCCGTGATACTGCGGAATGAGCACGAGTTTCCCTTCTGAGAAGACCCCTCTGCCTGAAGGGAGGCCACTTTTCTCCCTTCCCCCGCGTGGGAAAGCGCCAAGATGGATGAGGGAACAAGGACAGCCCAAGATGTCGGGTAACCTGTGCTAGGCCGCTGCGGAGAGCGGGACAAGCCGAGCGTGAGCGAGGCTGGGCGTGAGACCAAATAGCGCTCTGAACAAATTACTGGCCGGGCCCAACCCCCCCGCCTTATGCGCGCGGTCTTCGCGCGGGCGCGGTTGACAATCCTCCGCCCTGCCGCCATAATCGCCCGCATGTTTACGCCTACCGTGCGCCGGCTGATCCCGGCGGCCCTGCTGATCGCCCTGGCCGCCAGCGCGTGCAACTTCGCCACGCAGCCAGACCCGATCATCGTCACCGCCACGCCGAGCAACGCCGCCCTGCTGAACCCGGCGACGCCGACCCGTCCCCTACGTCACGCCGACCCCCCCCCTTCGTGCCAACGCCCACGCTGCCGCCCGACGTGGCCTTCGCCGACGCCGAGCAAGCCCTGCACAACGGCGATTACGTCGCCGCCGTCGGCTACTTCGAGGCGGTGCTGGCCCAGCCGGGCGCGGACCCGTCGCTGCGCGCGGCGGCGCGCTACGGCCTGGGCGAGGCTGCGCTGCGCGAAGGGTTGTTCGCCCAGGCCGCCGACGCGCTCTCGCGCTTCATCCTCGAAAACCCCGGCGACCCGCGCCTGGCGCACGCCACCTTCCTGCGCGGCGACGCTTACCTGGGGCTGAGCGAGTGGCAGCTTGCCGTCAACGACTTCCTGACCTACGTCACCCTGCGCCCAGGGCTGATTGACAGCTACGTGTACGAGCGCATTGGCGATGCTTACCTGGCGCTCGGCCAGCCCGCGCAGTCGCTCGCCGCCTACACAAAGGCCGCCGACGCCACGCGCGAGCTGTCGTCGCTGGTCGCGCTGCGCGAGCGCGTCGCCGCCGGCTACCTCAACGCCGGGCAGCCCGATCAGGCCATCGCCCAATACGACGCGATCCTGGCTGTTGCCCAGAACGCGCCCTACCGCGCCAGCATCGAGTACCAGGCGGCGCAGGTGGAGATCGGTCAGGGCGACGTGGCCAGCGGGCATCTGCGGCTGGGCCGCATCGTCCGCGACTACCCGGAGACATCCCCCGCTTACCGGGCGCTGGGCATTCTGCTCAGCGCGGGCCTGCAGGTGGATAGCTACCTGCAGGCGCGGATCAACTTCGCCAACAAGGACTACAGCGCCGCGATCCAGGCGCTCAACGCCCACAGCAGCGAGAACGGCTTCTCCTCAGTGGAGGCGCTGATGATGCTGGGCCGCGCCTACCGCGAGGTGGGCAACGTCCAGGCGGCGATCACCACCTTCCAGACGGTGCTGGACACCTACCCGACCGATCCGGTCTTCGGCGAGGCGTGGCTGGAACAGGGCCGCACGCTGTTCCTCAGCGGCGATGTTGCTGGCGCCATCCAGAAGTACACCGCGCTGTCCACGCTGCACCCGGACGTGCCCGCAGGGGCCGAGGCGCTGTGGCGCGCCGGGTACCTGTACAGCACGCAGGGCAACACCGACGCGGCCCTGGGCACCTTCGACATCCTCGGCCAGAAGTACCCCGGCACCACCTGGGCGCAGGAAGGGCTGTACATGGGCGCGACGATGGCCTACAACGCCGGCAAGATCGGCATGGCCGCCCAGCTTTTCAGCCAGCTTGCGGCGACCGGGGGCGGCGAGCTTCAGGCGGCGGCCTACCTGTGGGTGGGCCGTCTCTACCAGTCGGACGGCAAGGACGATCTGGCTCGCCAGGCGTACCAGGCCGCCGCAGCCGCCGACCCTGGCGGCTACTACAGCCTCCGCGCCGCCGACCTGCTGGCCGGGCGCGATCCGTTCGCGCCGCCGCCCGGCACCCGCTTCGAGTTCGACGAGGCCGCCGCGCTCGCCGAAGCAGAAACCTGGCTGCGCGCCACGTTCAACATCACCCAGGAAGGGCCGCTCTACCCGCTGAGCGCCGCGCTGGAAAGCGATCCGCGCCTCGGTGCGCGGGCGCGAGCTGATGATCGTCGGCGCGTCCACCACCGCCTACGAGGCTGCCGAGAAGAGAGTTCGGCGCGCTGCTCGCCGACATGGAAGGCGACCCGCTGGCCCTCTACCAGCTTGCGCTCCCCCCTAGCGCGACCTGCGCCAAATGTGCCGGGTCCATCGAGGCGGGCTGGCAGTCTGACGGCTGAGGCCGCCGGAATTGAGACACTGTGCCCATCTTAGAGTGCCACCGCCCGGTTAGCCTATCCTAGCCTATTACCATGATCTGGTGCTGCCCGCCATGCCGCCGGAGCACCGCCTTGTCCCGCTGCTCGCCTCTTCGCCCTCATCCGCCAGGAGAGCCTGTCTGACGCGGTCTCGCCACGTCCCACGCTTCTTTCGCCGCCGCCCAGGCCTGATGCAGATCATCCTGACACCGCAGTCGGATCGCCCAGCAGCTCGGCTGGCGCAGCTACCAGAACAGCGACGTGTACTGCCCCTACGTCAATGTCGCCTTCGGCACC